>CAVWDU010000007.1:0-536055 GCA_963753815.1 uncultured Gammaproteobacteria bacterium | reverse complement strand
ACCGGTATGCCTTTGCCATCTGACTTCTCGTATGCCTTCCCTGCGGAAGTGGACGACGCAAACTGATCGTGACATTCCAGCTCGGAGAGAGGCGAAAAGAATCGTGCTCTTTCTGATCTCCGTCTTGGTGGCGGCCATATTGGCCGCCACCAAGCGTTGCCGGAACCTCCGGCGAGCGGCAGTGCGATAGCAAAAGTGGCATCAGGGAATATCTCGACTTCATCATGAAGGATAGGAAAATCTACAAAAACAGTATTTATTCGGAGAGTAAAAAATGAAAAAACTATATCTAACTGTCGGCTCGCTCATTCTGAGTGTTCTGGCTGCACCCACTCTGTTTGCCCAGGATTATGACCTGGTCATCACAGGCGGCAGGGTCATCGACCCTGAAACGCTGTATGACGATGTGGCCAATGTCGGTATCAAGGATGGCCGTATTGCCACGATCACCAAAGAGAAAATCAGTGGTCGCGAAACCGTCAAGGCGAAAGGCAAGGTGGTCGCTCCCGGCTTCATCGACACGCACTTCCACTTTCAGATGCCGGCCGGCTATTCCCTCGGGTTGCGCGACGGGTTGACCAGCAGCATGGATTTCGAATTGGGCTGTGCGGGATCCTATATGGCCGACTGGTACGAGGCGCGTGCCGGTGTGACCCAGGCCAACTACGGCTGTGCGGTCAGCCACGAGTTAGCCCGCGCGATGGTCATCGACGGGTCAGACGGCGCCGATTACCTGTCACAGGGCCCCATCGCAGCTCTTACAACCCGGAACAAAACGGGCTGGAGCGTGACGCGGCCAACCCTGGAACAGGGCAACGCGATTCTCGAGGAGATTGACAAGGGCCTGCAGGCTGGTGCCCCCGGCATCGGCGTCACCGTGGGCTACATGAGAGATGGCGTCTCTTCACGCGAGATGTACGAGGTGCAGAAAGTCGGCGCACGGTATGGCCGCCCGACCGGCGCGCATACACGCTACACGCTCGGCACCGACACGACGGAGAACAACGGCGCGCAGGAACTCGTTGCCAACGCCCTGGCGCTCGACGCGCCGGCGATCGTGCTGCACTTCAACAATGACGGCTGGCGCCTTGCCCATGAGATGATCACCAACCTTCAGGAACAGGGTCATAACATCTGGGGTGAAGTCTATCCCTACGCTGCGGGTTCCACCACGATCAATGCTTCGTTCCTTGAACCTGAGAGCTGGGTCGACGATCTAGGCCACCGCTACGAAGATACTATGCTGAATCCGGAAACGAATGAGTTCTATACCCTGGAGACCTACAAGGAAACCGTCGCATCCGATCCGTCCACGCTAATCGTCATCTTCAAGCAGCCCGAAGAAAACGAGCCTAAGTGGCTGACGCTCAAGGGTGTGACCGTGGCCAGCGATGCAACTGTAGCCACACCGTACGACGCACCGTGGGATTACCCGATGGACCAAATGGGTGGCACCCATCCGCGGACGGCTGGCACCCGAGCCAAAACGATAAGACTTGGTCGGGAAAACGACATCCCGATGATGCAACTGATATCGATCTTGAGCTACAACGCGGCCAAGCATCTGGGCGATACGGGGCTGACGTTCATGCAGGAGCGCGGCCGCATCCAGACTGGGATGGTTGCCGATATCGTGGTCTTTGACCCCGAAACCTTCACGGACAATTCGACCTACGAAAAAGGCTCTGTCCCTTCGACGGGCATGGAAGCCGTGATCGTCAACGGTGAGATCGTTGTGCGTGACGACAAGCTGCTTCCTGTCTTCCCCGGTCAGCCGGTCCGGTTTGAACCCGAAGACAAGCCGCGCTTCGAGCCGATCTCGGAAGAGTCGTGGAATGCCGTATTCTCGACCGGTATGCCATCTGACTTCTCGTATGCCTTCCCTGCGGAAGGGGGCGACGCAAACTGATCGTGACACTCCAGTCCGGAGAGGCGAAGAATCGTGCTCTTTTTGATCTACGTCTTGGTGGCGGCCATATTGGCCGCCACCAAGCGTTACCGGAACCTCAGGCGAACGCTAGTGCGATAGCAAACGTGGCATCAGGGAATATATCGACTTCTTATCTCGACTTCTAAAGGCTCAGGAACAAAATATGCACGTGAAATCCAGTTTTAACCATCTGATCATGATCTGTGTCTTGTCTACTTTGAGTGTTACCGCTCTTGCTCAAGAAGAGCAGGCAGAAGAGAGTATCGATCCAAGCCTCACACCCTTGCTAGACCAGGCGCTAGATCAGGCGGCGTCAGCCGACGACATCGCCAAGGCGTTGGCAGATCCGAACTCTGTGCTTGGGACATTAAACTTCAATCTCGACCACAATTACGTATAAAGGCGACCTGCCGGGGGCATCTGACCAGAGCGCAACTCGCTTGACCTTTCAACCCATCTTGCCCTATCCGATCAGCGACACTAGCAACTTTTACCTGCGGCCCGCTGTGCCGGTTGTAATTTCTCAAGACGTTCCGACAGCAGGCGGATTCGATAATAAAGGTGTCGAACTTGGGGATATTGGCTTTGATGCCGCGGTAGGCAAAAGTCTTCCAGGTGGCTATGTGGTGATCGGTGGCATTGTGGGTACTTTGCCCACGGCAACAGACGACGCACTGGGTCTGGACCAGTGGTTGCTGGGCCCCGAGGTCGCTTTTGCAAAGGTTTCCGAATGGGGTGTGCTCGGTTTGCTCGTCTCGCATCAGTGGGACGTTGCTGGCGAGGACGATTTTTCAACAAGTATCACCGCTGGACAGTATTTCTACGTGTTTAACCTCAGCGATGGCTGGCAGATTAGCGCGACTCCGACCTTCTCTTACAACCACGAGGCGCCCAGTGGACAAGAGGCCTGGACGCTGCCGGTTGGTTTCGGTGTGTCCAGGACCACAATCCTTGGTGGCAAGCCCTGGAAGTTCGGTCTCCAATACTGGGACTACGTCAAACAGGCGGATCCTTTCGGTCCCGATTGGCAGGTGCGTTTCACCGTAACCCGCGTAGTCTCCCTGCCATGGGGTAATTAATAGCAGGCCCTGACTAAAAGTGCGCGAGCCCATGGAGACAAAAATAATGAATAATTTTCGTGCGCTCAGACCCTGGGCAGCTGCCGCGTTTGTGCTGGCGGCAGCTTCGATGGCCCAGGCGCAGGATTCGCAAAGTCCCGCTCCGGATACGGACCAGCGCTTGATCGAGCAGGAGCAGCGGATCGAGCACCTGGAAGACCGAATTCAGGAACTCGAGGCCGAAGCAATGAGCGGCGCGGCTGCAGAGAGCCCGCAGATGAGCGGCTCGCCGTCCCCAGACGATGATGACCCGCCGCCGGGTCATTTGGAGGGCATTTCCGGTGAAGTGCGCGATGCGCATCAGCTTCTGACGCGTGACGAACTGGAGTCGGACGAGTTCCCGGCTTCCTGGCCCATGTTCGGCACCGACACGCGGATGAAAATCGGCGGCTACATTAAGGCCGATTTTGTCGCAGACTTTGACGGCACGCTCGATCCTACGCAGTTCCTCATGCGTACTATTCCGGTCAAAGGGACGCCGGAGTATGGCGGCGATCCGTATGTCGATTTCTTCGCCAAGGAGACGCGATTCAATCTCGACATCCGCCGCATCATTCCTGGGGCGGTACCCCTCCGTGGTTTCATCGAGGGGGATTTCTTTTCAGAGGGAGACCAGTTTCGGCTGCGCCATGCGTATATCACAGCAGGCGACTTTGTCATTGGCCAGACCTGGACAACACTCTCCTTCATGGAGGCGATACCGGTCATGTTTGACTTCGCCGCAGGGGACGCCCTGTTTGGCGGCCGTGCAAACCAGGTGCGATACCAGATGTCACTCAACGAACGCTGGAAACTATCGGTTGCTGCGGAGGAAATGCAGTTTCTTGGAATACAAAACGCGAACAACCTTCCCGGCAGAGCAACATCGCAGTGGCCCCTATTGGCGGTTCGGGCCAACTACAGTTACGACGGTGGTCTTGTTTCGATCGGTTCCAGCATCGGTCAGCTTCACTGGGATGGCGGCGCGAACGGACCCTCGGATAGCGCGGTCCAGCTCGCGTTCCTGGTCGGCGGCCGCCACAACCTCGGCGAAAGAGCGTTCGCAACTTACCACCTCTCCTACAGCGAGGGCGCTGGTGAGAACATCATGGCCTTCGCTGGTACGGACGCGAATGCGGTACTGGACGCCAACGGCAATCTCGAGACGTTTCCGGCTTTCGCGGCGGTTTTTGGATTTGGCTATGATTTGACAAGTACGTTGACCACACAAGGGTCTTACGCTTACGGCGTGCTGGATACACCAGACTCGCGCGCTCCCCTCGCGCTGGAGCGCGGTGGTGTGGCTCATTTGAATCTTACCTGGAAACCCAAAAACAACGAGTATTTCTCAACCGGCGTCGAGATCATGTACGGCAAGATACGGGTGCAGAATGACGCAACCGGCGACGCTACTCGCCTCCAGTTGATGGCAAAGTTCACATTCTGAGTATCGTCGACCCTCGCCAAACGTGGGTAGCAAATGAACATGAAAAACGAACAGGAGATTAGTGTGATTTTTCAAAAGTTACCCAGGCCAGTTCAAAAGATGGTACCCATCGTGGCGCTTGCGCTTGCCGCGAGCGTCGGCCTGCCGGCCGCTGCTCAGAACGCCTCAGGGCCGATCCTGTTCACGAACGTCAATGTCTTTGACGGCGTGAACGAAGCCCTGATCGAAAACGCCAATGTCGTGGTGACGGACAACCTGATCACCGCGGTGTCGGCCGAACCGCTTGCTGTCGCCGGTGGCAGGGTGATCGACGGTGGCGGACGTACGCTGATGCCTGGCCTGACAGACTGCCACTGGCACAGCATGGCGGCCAATTTTAGTGGCAACGCGTTCGCGCTTGGTGAGGGCAAGCTGAACCTTGTGGCGGCCGATGGGGCGGAAAAGACGCTTATGCGGGGCTTCACCACGATCAGGGACATGGGCGGCAATGTCTTCGATCTAAAGTCGGTGATCGACGAGGGTATGTATGTTGGTCCCCGGATGTACGCTGCGGGGTCGATGATCTCCCAAACGTCGGGCCATGCAGATTTCCGTCAGCCCGATTGAGATACCTCAGAGCTATTCAAGGGATCTTACCCCGCAGGAAAGGATGGGGTCGGTCGCCATCGCAGACGGCAAGGCGCAAGTCATGCAGCGCGTGCGCGAGAACCTGATGCGGGGGGCGGCCTTCATTAAGCTCATGGGTGGCGGCGGGGTCGCCTCGCCCTCGGATCCGCTCGACGTCTCGCAATACACCGTCGGGGAAATCGAGGCGGCGGTTGAAGTGGCGCAGAACTGGGGCACCTACGTGACGGTTCACTCCTATTCTGCAAAGGCGATCCAGAACGCGATGCGCGGCGGTGTCCGGAATGTCGAGCATGGCCAGTTGATTGACGAGGAAACCGCAAAACTGATGAAGAAGACGAATACTTCAGTTTGCATGCAGCCCTTCTATGACGATGAGGATGCCATCCCATTGCCTCCAAATTCATTTCCGGCAAAAAAATACCAGGAACTGATCTCGGGAACCGATAATGCCTTCAATTTAGCGAAGAAATATGACTTGCTCCTCGGGTTCGGCACTGACAGTCAGGGCAATCCCGCGCTCGCCGAGCGTCAGGGGGCGCAGTTGGCGAAGCTCACCCGCTATTACGAGCCCTGGGAAGTGCTGAAGATTGCGACCAGCCAGAACTACGAGATCTTCAAGCGCTCCGGGCCGCGCGATCCCTACCCCGGTGACAACGGTGTGGTTCGGGAGGGCGCGTATGCCGACCTGCTTTTGGTCGACGGCAATCCACTCGAGAACATCGATCTGATCGCTGACCCACATAAGAACTTCGTCATTATTATGAAGGACGGCGTGATCTACAAGAATACCGTCGAGTGACCTCTTGCCTGGAAGCAGACGTTAGGTCAGATTTCAATCAACAAAGGGACAAAACAATGAATGAAGAAACTCCCGTTTTACAGAAACTGAGCAGCAGGACGAGACTCATGGGCTGGCTGTCCATCATTTTTGGTGCCCTGGCGATCGCCATGCCCTGGATTGCAGGTCAATCGATCCTGCTGATGGTCGGCATACTGGTCATCACCGCAGGTATCATGCGCATGATCTGGGCCTTCCAGGCAGGCAGCCTGGGCAAGGGTGTGCTGGTTTTCCTGATCGGTGTTTTGACCTTGCTGGCGGGCTTTGCCGTTGTCGCGAGTCCACTGATGTCGTCAGCAATCCTGACCCTCATGCTGAGTATCTACTTCTTCGTCGATGGGTTCTCCGAGTTCATCGCGGCATTCGCATTACAGGATGGTAAAGGCTGGCTGCTGTTCGACGGAGTGGTGACGGTTCTCCTGAGCATCATGATTTTTACAGGCTTTCCGCTGGCCGGGACGGTTGCGATTGGGGTGTTCCTCGGCATCAAGCTCGTATTTGCTGGCGTGACGATGTTGTCGATAAGGTCGCTGGCAAAACATGCACTCTAGGCAGCTCATGCACGCCTCGTAATGATTATATCGTCTGTAGGAGGAACTGCGTTTCCGACTGCGTCCGTTTCTACCCAAGAACTTTCAGAAAAAACTGGATCGCCCCGGCATTGAGGAGGTCAATGAAGAACGCCCCTACCAGGGGCACAATCAGCATGGCCTTCGGTGCCGGACCATACGTGGAAGTCACTGATGTCATGTTGGCGATGGCAACCGGCGTTGCACCGAGCCCCAGGCCGGAGAATCCTGCCGCAATGACGACGGAGTCGTAATCGCGGCCCATCAGCCGGAAGACAACGAACATGGCGAACACAGTCATGAGTAGGACCTGGGCGATCAGCACGAGCGTGATCGCCTCGAATACACCGCCGAGTGTCCAGAGCTCGATTGTCATCATGCTCATTGCGAGGAACAGGTGCAGGCCGACCGTGCCGAAGCGATTGACCGTTTCGGCTGCAGCCGGACGTCGTAATGCGTGAGTCATGTTATTGAGCGCAATGCCGACGAACATCGCCGTAAGGAATCCCGGCAGCCTGACTCCGTAGGCAGAGACTGAACGGTTGATTGCGTCGCCAACAATGACGCAGAGCGCAAGCAGGAACAGGCTGGTCATCGTGTCGAACAGCCATTGATTCTGCCTCTGCGGCTCATCACTTGAGTCGGCCGGCTTGCCCTCGATTACGACAGGGGCATGCGAATCCGTCTGGGCGGTCTGCACCGTGAAGCGCTTGATGAGTTGCTTTGCGATCGGTCCACCGATCAGACCGCCGGCGACGAGGCCGAAGGTTGCGAACGCGAGCCCGATAGCCGACGCCCCCTCCAGGCCACTGGCTTCGAATTCGGTACCCCATGCGATCGCCGTCCCGTGCCCACCGGCGAAGGAGATACTGCCTGCCATCAGGCCGTAGACCGGATCCTCGCCGAGAAGCATTGCAATACCGACACCGACCGCATTCTGGAGAAACAGAAACACTGCGGCGGCGAGCACAAGCAGAGGCAGCGTCCTGCCACCGGATTTGAGCGTGCTAAATCGTACGGATAGCCCGACTGAGCTGAAAAATACCAGCAGGAAAAAGTCACGCGGGCTCATGTCAAAGTCAAAGGAAACAGCGAATCCGTCTCGAAGCAACCAGATCCCCGCCGCTGCGAGCAGACCACCGGTGACGGCAGGTGGGATAAAGTTCTTTTCGAGAAACGCTATCCTCTGTGTCAGGGATACGCCGATATACAACACCACGATCGCAAGGGCTAACAGCTCCACTGGGTTGATATCGATTGTAGTCACCGGTCCTTCCCTCTATGCACACTGTCAGTCTGAAAGTTCAGCCTTGCTCAACATACTACTTTTAATACTACTGCTCCGATACTCGTCACTCGCCCAGATATTCGAAGGCAGCGACAGAGCGCGGGGCTTGTGAAGCCCGCCGGGAAGCCATTCACGAGCGCGCTGCCCTGCGGAGTAATCCCGGGGGCGTGTTACCCATGGCCAGACATAGGCCGCGATCCTCGGTATCCTCATGTGCAGCGAGGCGCAGGGCCGCGTAAACCTTTGTAATGAGAATATGAGATTGATGCAGTCTTGTTGGTCGAATGCCATATGCGCGGTGTTCCGCGTGACGCTGTTCCTTTGGGCAACGTTGCTGGTTGCCTTCCCATCGCCCGTGATGGCGCAAGCGGCGCAACCGGCTCTTCAGTCCGTCGAGGTCCCCTACCTGACCTTGCGCAACCGCACTGACGCGGAGGAGCCGGGGGAGGTCTTCGGCGAAGCGCGTAGCACGCTCAAGGCCGGTCGCTGCCGGGTCCGTGACCGCGATCTCCGCATGCTGTCGCCCATGGCCGATTCTGCGCCGTCCTATTTACGCGACGAGCTCCTGGAAGTCCGTGAGGTCACGCACCTGCATCCGGCCGTGCTGCTTGAGCAGCTGCAGATGTCGGTGCCGGCTGATGGGCTGTCCCTTTACGTGCATGGTTACAAAATCAGTTTTGACAAGGGCTGCCGCCGCGCCGTTCTGCTAAAAGACAACGCGGAACTGTCGGGCCGTATGCTCTGGTTCAGCTGGCCATCGGACGGGACGCTGGCGAACTACGTATCCGATGAGGCGGACCTGTATTGGAGCGTGCCGGACCTTGCCGATTCGATCGTCGATCTACAGCAGCGCTTCGGCGCTGAACCGGTCAATGTTGTGGCTCACAGCCTTGGTGCGCGGGGCGTTGTTCTGGCGCTTGCGGATGTGGCGAGCCGCTTCCCGGAGATGCGCCTCGGCCAGGTCGTGCTGGTCGCCGCCGACATGGATTTCGCAGTCTTCGAGCGCGTACTGCCGCGTATCGAGAGCCTGGCCGAGAACATCACCGTGTACGTGTCAGACAGCGACCGACCGCTGGCCGTGTCGCGTCAGTTACACGGCTATCCGCGTCTCGGCGAGGCCGGCAACGACGTGGCTGCGCTGGCGGGCGTCGAGGTGATTGACGTCAGCGGCCTTCCTTCGTCCAGCCCGACGGGGCACCTGTATCACATCTACAGTCGGACTGTTGGTGAGGATTTGAGCCAGATCCTGAATGAGGGAATGGGTGCCAGTGGGCGTCGCAAGCTTGTTCGTGCCGGCCGTAATCTCTGGACGCTGGTGGCAGGATCATCCGACCATCCGGAGGAGTGACCCCGGTACCGGCCGACGCCTGCCTGGGCTAAATGCATTACGCTTGATTTCGGTCATGACGATTGCCAAACAACTGTTGTCTAGCCCGCATCCGTCACCGATTGCGCGGTTTCTCTCTTGCCCTTTGTTTGCACAGCGAATTTTCCTCGCTCGGAAATACAGCCGGTATTCCGCTCGGTCGGAAAATCCCCTGTGCAAACAAATTCCTGCCCGACAATTTCACGAATCGGTGACGGATCCGGGCTAGTGCTTCGTAATTGCCTGGATCATCGGCTATTCTTTAGTGCCCGGTTCGCGGTTCGCTGCTATGCGTCGATGGTTCGGAATCCTGACTGTACTTGCCTTCTGCGCAGGCGGCTTGCTGCATGCCCAGTCCGCGGTCGCACAGGCCGCCATTGATGAGACGGGCGCCACCAACGGCTCTCACTTCATCAATCCCAAACACCACAACTCGCTGGGACTAGCCGAGCAGGACGCGGATCTCGGCATTTGATGGAGCTCCAGCTGGCCATCCTGGCGATATTCGTTTTTCTGTACAGCCTGGTATCCGGGCGGGTTGACCGGATGTCGTTGTCCGGGCCGATCGTTTTTGTAGGTGCCGGCCTTTTGATGGGGCCGATGTTTCTGGGCTGGTTTCCTGAAGGTGAGACCCGCAGCACCCTGAGAACCCTGGCGGATCTGACCCTGGCCCTGTTCCTGTTCACCGACGCGGCCAATGCCAATCTCAACACGCTGAAAGTCCGCTTTGGAATCCCGGCACGCCTGTTGTTGCTGGGCTTGCCCATGTCCATCCTGCTGGGTTTTGGCCTGGCCCTGGTCCTGTTTGATGTTCTGAGCGTTTTCGAAGCGGCGATTCTGGGAACCATGCTGGCGGCGACCGATGCCGCGCTGGGCAAGGCGGTGGTGACCAACCCGGTCGTGCCCGACCGTCTCAGAGAAGGCCTGAACGTTGAGAGCGGCCTGAATGACGGGCTCTGCGTTCCCATCCTGTTCGTGTTTATTGCCCTGGAGCTGGGCAGCGAGACAGCTTTGGGTGAAGGGCTGGTCCTCAAGTTGCTGGCAGAGGGGCTGGGCGCAGGCGTGCTCGTGGGGCTGTTGGTAGCTGCGGCGGGTGCCTACTTGATGCGTTATTCAGCCCGCATCGGCTGGATTGACCCGGTCTGGAGCCAGATCACGACCGGTGCGCTGGCGCTCAGCTGTTTTGCCATTGCGCAAAGTTTGCACGGCAGCGGTTACATCGCGTCATTTACCGGTGGCTTGTTGTTTGGGCACCTGCTGAGAAAGGAGACGGCCCACCTGATTGAGCCTGCTGAAGGCATCGCCGAGGTGCTGGCCTTGTTGACCTGGTTCCTGTTTGGTTCTGCCGTTGTGGGGCAGGCATTCAGCAAGTTCACCTGGACCATCGGGCTGTATGCCGTGCTGACCCTGACCGTGGTGCGCATGATGTCGGTGTATCTGAGCATGACGGGCTCGGGCGAGTCTGCGCGGGCGCGTTGGTTTATGGGCTGGTTTGGTCCCCGTGGTATGGCCAGCATCGTATTCGCCATCATTGTGCTTGATGAGGGTCTGACCAACGCTGGGTTCATGGCCCTGGTGGTGGCGTGCACTGTGCTGATGAGCCTGGTTCTGCACGGCATCACTGCGTGGAAATATGCCCACTGGCTGGGCCTTCACGAGGCTGACCACTCCTGACCCAACCCGGCGTGTACTCGCTATTAGCTCCGTTAGACAAAATGGGAGCGTGATCGACCACGAATCAGCCGAAAAGGGTGCCGCGAAGCGCCGCTCGCTGCAACAAATTGTTACGTATGACAAAGGCTATTTGCCTTGTGAAATCATATAATGTACGTCGCATACAGTCCGGCTAATTTCGAGTGTAGGAAAAGCAAACGCTACATTCACCCAAAACTCAAAGTAGCAAATATCCATCCACACCCGTTTCACAGAAGGATAAACTTAATATGAAATTTCGTTACGTTATCGCAGCCCTCGCGGTTTCCGCGGTCGCTGCCTTCGGCCCGGCATACGGCCAGACAACGCAAGAGCAGTCCGTTGGAGAGGCGATCGGACAGATCGCGTCGGGGCTTGCCGGGCGCATAGGCTTCGCGGCGCAGGAAATCGGCGGCGACGAGGTCATCTCGTTCAATGGCGATGAGACCTTCGCCATGGCCAGCACCTACAAGGTGGCGGTCGCCGCGAAAGTGATGGATCTCGTGGACAAGGGGGAACTCAGTCTCGACCAACTGGTCGACGTCCCGCCCGACATGTATGTCGCCGGCGTAGTTGCGATTGCCGAGAGATTCCCCTACCCCGGGGTCCAGTTCTCGTTAGCGAACTTGATATATCCGATGATCACAGAGAGTGACAACACGGCGACCGACGTCCTTATGGGGCTGGCAGGTGGACCAGCGGCGGTGACCGAGAACCTGCGCAGGCTCGGGATCACCGACTTCAGGGTCGATCGGCCTGTCCGCGAGATTCTTCATGGATTTCTACGGCGTGCCATCGGTCACCCCAGAAGCTGTCGTTGAGGCCATCAGCAACAACCCGGCACTGGTGGCGGCCCAGCTTGATCCCAATCCGGACTTCGAGGCGGATCCCCGCGACCACACAACGCCCAATGCGTATCTGAAACTCCTGCTTGCCATCGACGGTGGCACGGCGATGAGCCCGGAAAGCCGCGAGTTCCTGCTGGGCGTCATGTCGCGCACGCGCACCGGCGATGGTCGTATCAAGGGGCTGTTGCCGAAGGGAACGCCCGTCGCGCACAAGACCGGAACCTTAGGCGGAGTTGCCAACGACGTCGGTTATGTCACGCTCCCCGACGGTCGGCGGTTTGCTATCGCCGTGTTCACGAACAGCAGCGAGACATCCACGGCGGACAGGGATCGGGCAATTGCCGAGATCGCCCGCATGCTGTTCGACTACTTCTACCTGGCTCCGGTGGCGAAGCAATAATTGGAAAAACCCAATGCGGAAACTAAACACCAGGAAATTGATCGCGGCGCTTGCCGTCGCTGTGAGTGTCGCCCTGCCGGCAACTGCCCAGGAAAACATGGACACGCGGTTTGAGGAAATTAAGAGTGAAGCTCAGCGACTCATGGACGAGATCAAAGTCCCGGGTATAGCCATTGGGATCATGCACGATGGCGAGGTCGAAATGGCCGGCCTCGGCATTACCAATCTTGATGATCCCCAGGCTGTCACTGAAGACACCGTGTTTTATATCGGCTCCATATCGAAGTCTTTTACGTCTACCGTGGTTCTTAAAATGTCAGAACGCGGAGAGCTCGACCTCGAAGCCCCGGTTCGGAAGTATCTCCCGGAGTTTTCGGTCCTGGATAGTGAGGCTTCAGAGAAGGCGAAGGTCATCGATCTTTTCCAGCACCGGACTGGCTGGCAAGGCGACTACTTTGAGGATCCCAGTTCGGGGGAAGACGCCTTGGAGAAGGCCGTGCGGGCTTTTCGATTTCTACCGCAACGCACACCTTATGGCGAGGTCTGGGCCTACAACAATAACAACTTCATCATTGCAGGACGCCTCATTCAAGTCGTAAGCCGTGCAAAATCTTATGAACAAAAAGTGAAGGACGAGTTGTTTCTGCCCCTGGGCATGACGCACAGCTCCTTCTTCATGGCGGATCTAATGGCAGAACGTTTTGCCGTTGGCCATGCCGGAGTCTACGACGGGACGTCCGAACCTCAGGTCAGCTTTGCGCCTTTTCCCCGCAGCGTCTATCCGGCCGGAGCCATACTCAGTAATGTCAGCGATATGATGAAGTGGCTGCAATTTCAGTTTGACGGCAAGGACAAGGACGGCAGTCAACTGTTGTCTCCAAAGTTGCTGGACATGGCGCACAGTCCCCTGGTCGAAGGCGAGCTGAGTGAAAACAACGGTGTCACGTGGTTCGTTGAGGATATCGGCGGTGTGCGAACCGTTTTTCATGCCGGTCGGTCCGCAGGGGCTACCGCCAAGATGCTGTTTGCACCGGATAAGAAATTCGGGATCGTTGTTCTCACCAACAGCGACCGCGGTATTGAAGTGTACGATGAGGTAATCGCAGCGGCCCTCAAAAAGTATTTGGATATTGAGAAAATACCCCTGGTTGCAGTCACGGCCGATCGTAGTGCCCTTGAACCTTTCGAAGGTCTTTGGATAGGGGACAATGAAGACTACAAAATCTATTTTGACAACGACCAGCTCATGGCTGAGCGCTTATTCAAGCCATTAGGTGGAGTCTCGTTTTATGAGAACCCTCCACCGATTTCGATGAGTAGCGCGGGTGAAGACATGGTCATCATGACAGATGGTCCCTATAAAGGAACGGCTGGTGAGTTGCTGCGTGACAAGTCTGGAAAGCCGGCGTTCCTTAGCATGCAACACCGGATTTTCCGTCTTGAGGAATAGGTTTCATAGTTTGTGATTTAGCGTTTTTATTGTGGAGATATATTTATGAGCAACGATCGCCCGCATGCTGTTCGACTACTCCTACCTGGCTCCGGTGGCGAAGTAATAGGTGGGTAAACCTCTCGCGGGCGCACGCTCTGCCGGTGCGTCCCCGCCAACGCAAACTCACGGACCATAAGAACAGCATTTTGATTTAAAATTAAGATCACAGACAAACCCGAAACGAAGGCAACCAACGTGCTTAAAATCTCTTTCGCAAAAATCACACCAGCCCGGTTTGGCGGGTGGCTAATCGGTGCTTTTTCAATGCTGGCCCTGATGGCGCCTGCGCAGGCGCAGCAGTTTGCGGGAGACAACCAGTGGACGGCGCCGCAGGGCGTGTCCACTCAGGTCCTAACGGTCGGTGAGGAATTTTCGCAATACTACTTTGTGCTCGCCGCCATAGAAAACTTGGAGTTGAACGCGCAATTTATCCACTACTATGACGACCCTCGCGACCGTACGGAATCCCATACCTCCTCCCTTTTTTACGCCAAATATCGATTCTCAGAGAACGATGCAGGAACCGCCGGTTATTCCGTCTTTATCGGAACGGGCATAAACCCGGACTATCTCGAACAGGGCGAGGTCACCCAGGCCTTTGATTCCTATTTTTCGACACTGACCGCTACCTATGCCTGGAATGATGACCGCTTCCGGCTCGACGTAATGCCCGGGTTCACGGCCAACCTCGACCAGGGCGACACGGGTGAAACCGCCTGGGGTTTTACCTACGCGTCAAGACTCGCAATTTACGATGTGATCCCCCAGTCGGCGATTGTCGCCGAAGTTTTTGGCACCGCTGGCGAGGCCTATGCACCGCCAAGCTATCGGGCTGGCGTGCGTTGGGAAGGAAAGAAATGGGTCGTGGCCGGGACCTACTCGGATGCCTTCAACGGCTCCGGGGGTGCGGGCTTTGAAATCGGTATCATCTACTTTACCGAACCGCGCTTTTGCTTTGGCGGTTGCAAGCGCTAGTGGCTAATGCATTGCTCAATGCGGACTGCAAATCAAACAAAAGGGCAGTGAAGCTAAGCCTGTATTCCAGTACCAAGTGTTGCGGGTGAGGGGAGGGCTTTAGGGTTGAGTCGCGCTTTCGATCGCTTCTCTCAGGCTGGCGGTCGCCGGGTGCACCGCCGCCTTTTTGAGCGTGACCGAAAACCAGATGGCCGGCTCTCACGGACCAATGGGCAGTTCTGCTATGAGTCCAGCAGCCATTTCATTTCGCACACAACCCGCGGTGGATAATAGAATGAAATCGCTGTGTATTACAGCGTCGCGCAAAATAGCAAGGTTGTCGCTTTCAACACCGAATTCGATGACGCCGCGGTCACCAGGTTCAAAGCGTTCCGTCAGGGCCTCGGGCAGGGCCTCGGATAGGTGGACTCCGGCAAAGCGGTAGGCCAGCAAATCTTTGAAGTCGATTTTTTGTTTTGCCAGCGACAGGCATGTCTGTTCATCGGAAGAACTGTTCTGGTTGAAGCTTGATTCATCAAGGCCATGAATGCTGGCCAATCTTCAATTTGGTCATGAACAGTTAACATTCGCTACTGCCAGCGAGCGGGTCTGTCGTGTGGCGTAGCGGGGGGCAAGCAGCCGTAATTAATTGTGGCTCTCCGCTGCTTGCAGGGCAAAAAAGTCATAGAGCGTGCGCGCTACTTCGGCGACAGCTCGCTCGCGATCGGCCGGTGGCGTGGTGCTGCTTTTCGAAAAAACGACGATGACAAATTCTTCTCCGGCGGGGAGGCGGATAAATCCCACATCATTGACCACGCCGCCTACGGTGCCAGTCTTGTGTCGAGTTTGCGTGCCGCGGGGCAGCAACAACCCCAGGCGATCGGGTTTGGTCACGGTCCGGGACATGGCGCCCAGAAGAAAGTCAGTACTCTCCGGGCTCATGGTGTTACCGGCGTTCAGTGCCAGCAGCAGCGACAGCATCGCCCGGGGTGTGGACTTATCCTTTGCATCGGCTTCGAAGTCCGCCCGTGGTGCATGCACCCGTTGTGGATCCCGTTGTGCGGTTGCCATTACTTCGGCCAATGAGTCACGGCCGGCTTCAATGCCATAGAAATCCTTGAGCAAGGCGGCAGTTGATCGGTCTACGCGCAGCCCTTTGATGCCGAGTTCGCGCATGGTGCTATTCACGGCCGTTGATCCTCCGGCAAGTTCCAGGCATAAGTCTGTGGCGGTGTTATCGCTGTAGGTGATCATGACCTCAATCAGATTGGCCAGTGATAGAGAGGCGCCACTGTGGGGGAACGCGCTTGCAATAATCTGGCTGAAAACGACTCCGTCATCCTCAACGGGGACGAGTTGCTCAAGACTCAACTCACCGCGATCCACACGTCGCAGCAGTGTGATCGCAATCGGAATCTTGTAGGTGCTTGCCATGGGGAAGGGCTCATCGCCGTTGACAAGTACTGTGACCGGGCTTCCCGGGAGCTGCGCTGCTACGCCGATCACCCCGACAAGATCGCTCGTCAGTGAGCTTAACAGGGAGCTAAGGCCCTGGGTGGATGCGGGAGTCGGTGCAGCGAAGACCTGACTGCTCACCAGCAGCAGTAGCGCCAGAAGAGAGCTCGTCCAATAGCCTGTTGTGCTTATGTGAGCAGGTGAGTCGGTCATAACTCTCTAGTCCTCGTCTTTTTAAAGTAGCTGATGGTCAGCAGCGGTATGACATAAACCACCGCAAACCCTATGGCCATGGCGGAGTAGCCCCTCGCGATCAGCGAAATGATGCCCAGCGATGCAAAGCCAGCACTGATGCCCAGCGCCGCCATGGCTATCAATGCTCTGGCCCAATGACTCATGCCGTCGTCCTGGTCGGGCATAAGCGCAAACTCTACGCGCTCAATGACGCCCTGCACCAGGCCGGCGCCGGTCTGGGCGAGGGTGCCAAGGAGTGCGACCAGGTAAACCGGCAGCATCCAGGCGGGGGCGTATTGCTCAATCATCCAATAAACAGGCACGGCTTCATCAAGGATATGGGGCAGGCCCAGCGCAAAGCTGATGTGGAACATCGCGGCTGGAAGCATGATCAGGACGGCGGTTACCAGACCGCAGCCCACCGCCTCTTTGCGAGTTTCTATGCCACGCACGGCGAAGAGTAAAACCGGCGCCAGCGCGACATTGTAGAGCGCATAAAGTGCGCCGCCGGTGACGGCGCCGGGCTCTTGCACCGCGGTGAACTGCCGGGCATGCAGCGTGCCATCAAACTGCTGCAGCATGAAGAAAAAGTACAGAATAAACACGCCATACATGGCGAACATCCATCCCGTGAGAATGCGCTCGAGAATCTGGCGGCCAAAAAACACCATAGAAGCTACCAATGCCAGCATGAGAGCCAGCCCAAGATTCCCCGGAACCTGGAATCGTGTGGACAGTATGTTGCTGGCGGCGGAGCTGAGGACGCCCAGCACAAGAAGAAATAGCAGGAGATACAGCAGCTCAAAAGTCCACCAGAAAGGACCAATCAGCTGCCGAAAGAATTCGCGGTACTCGTAAGTGCCCATGCGCCGGGCAAAGTCAAAGGTCAGGCCAAACACTGTGGCAAATACGAGGGTGGCGACAAGGATGCCGAACAAGCCTCCGCTACCTCCGTAGCGGGAAAAAAACTCGACGACCTCCCGGCCGGTACCGTATCCGCCACCCATGATGACGGATACAAACACCGCCGGCGGCGTGATGTAGACCTGCAGCCAGCGACTCAAGAATGACTTCGCGTATGTGCAGTGACTAACATCATACAGCCTTTTTTAGCGTCCCATGAAGTACGTAAAGGTCGCACCGTAGAGCTGCGGATCTCCCCAGACGGTACGTGGTGTGCCCAGAAAGTTATCGTTGTTTACCTTGTTGTACTCTTCGTCGGTCAGGTTGCGACCCCAAACTGCCAGTTCCCAGTTACCCGCTGATGGCGTATAGGAGACACGCGCGCCAAGCAGGCCGTAGTCGTCGATTTTGTCGACCTCCGAATTACTCGGGTCAGTGAATTGCTCGTCAACCCAGGTGTAGTCAACGTCAAAGGCGATACTGCCGCTTCCAAGCTCCAGCAGGTACTGTACGGCAAGAAAGTATTTCACCTCAGGCGCGTAGGGTAGATCGTTACCCGTGAACGAATCACCGTCGCCGGGGTTTTCGAATTCGTCGTAACTCGCATCGATGAAGGTGCCGTTTGCAACGAATTTTAAGTTTTGCGTCGGGACCCAGGTTAGCTCGGCCTCAAGACCCTCTGTCGTAACCTGGCCCGCATTGGTCAGCTGTAGCGAGGTCGCGCCGGAGGCGCTTTCAAGAAACTGAAACACCTGGTAGTCGTCAAAGTTCATCTGAAACAGAGCGAGGTTGATGCGCAGGGTGTCGTCGAGCGCCGTGGTTTTCAGGCCAAGCTCGTAGGAATCAACGGTTTCCTGGTCGTATTCGAAGTTATCCAGTCCGGCGAGCATGAATTCGGCGTTGTAGCCGCCACTTTTCGCCGCTCGAGCGTAGCGCGCGTAGGCCAGCGTATTGTCCGAGAATTGGTAGTTGATGGAAAGCATCGGCGCTATGTCGTCCTCGTCACGATCGTCCTTAACCTCTGAATTCACTGCGCCAAAAAGCGCGCCCGGCGCCTGGGTAAGGGGCAGGCCGGTAGCCGCCTCAAGCGCTGCAGCGGTCTGCGGATCGTTCACAACGTTGTTCTGTCTCCAGTCGACGGTCTTTTCATCCTGGGTGTAGCGCAGGCCAAAGGTAAGTGAGAGTTGCTCGCTTAATGCCCAGTCCGCGTGTACGAAGGCCGCGTAGGAGGTGGCTTCCAGTGTCGAGGGTATCTCACCGTAGCCTGACAAGGCTTCCGCAAAGGGCGCCAGTGCCGGAATCAATACGTTGTAAAGATCTTCCTCAAATATCGCGCGGCGGCCGGTTGTTCGCTCGCTATCGTAGTAGTAGAGACCGGCAAGCCAGGTGAAGTCGCGATCTGAGGGAGACTGGATACGCAGCTCCTGCGTGAACTGATCGTTGAACTCGTCAAACCGTGATATCTGAATGTTCAGCGGGGTCATATCGTCGTCGCCCAGAAGGTAAAACTCCGAGTCGCGATAGGCGGTTATCGATACCAGTTCATAGCCATTATCGAGGGCGTAATTAAGTTCCAGAGCGGCACCCCAAAACTCGGTACGGTCATCAGCGTCAAAGCCGGCGCGGGTGACGAACGGGTCGAGGGAAGCCTCAACACCCACCGGTTCTGAGCTCTCGCGTTTTGAGTAATCAAAGCTAACCGTCGCTTCCAGCGCATCAGTGGGTAACCAACGGAGTTTCCCTCGACCCGATATACGGTCATAGTCACCGGTATCGCTGTTCAGAAAGGTGTTTCTGTACAAGCCATCGCGTTCGTCGTAGGTTAGCGCTACCGAGGCGAACAGCGTGTCGGTCAGGCCGCCTGAGAGGTAGGCTTGGCCCTTCATTTGTCCCTCGTTGCCGTAGGTGGCAGCGAGTTCACCTTCGAACACTTCCGTGGGGTCCTTGGTGACGAGGTTGATCGCCCCGGATACGGTGTTTTTTCCGAACAGCGTACCCTGGGGGCCCCGAAGTATCTCGACCGTCTCGAGGCCGAGTAGCGGCTGGTCCGCAGAATAGCCCTGGCCCTGGTAAACCTCATCGATATAAACACCCATACGGGGGTCTACCCCCGGGTTGCGGGAAAAGTCTACGATTCCACGAATACCCAACTGCTGTTGAGAGCCGCTACCCAGTCCGCCCGCGTTGAGTGATGGGGCGGCGAAAATAAGCTCCGCTACCGAATCTGCTCCAAGTATGCGCAACTCCTCGGCTCCAAATGCCTGCGCTGAAACCGGAATATCCTGTAGATTTTCCTGACGCTTTTGCGCTGTCACGATAACTTCTTCAAGTACGAATCCGCTATTTTGCTGCTGGGCGCCAGCGATCTGTGACGCTAGACCGACAGCGACTGCGAGTGATGTGGGTATAAACTTGTTCATGGTGAGCGTCCTTAAAGAATTGTCGTTATGTCTTTGTGATGTTGAGCTTTGGTTGTCGCGGTTAGCCACGCGTTGTCGCTTGTTTTTCCTGCAAATGGGAATCGGAGGTATCGGTCTTCTGTAATGCGTCGCTCAAGCGGCCGGGGCAAACCCAGTCTCGCTCGAAGCCCAGCGCCTCAAGATTCGCGGGAACTGTCTTGTCGATAATCAGTGATGCAGCCAGTTCCGCCAGTGCGGGTGCAATCTGGATACCGTGACCTCCCTGCCCTGCAAGCCAGAAAAATCCCGGCTGCTGCGGATCAAAGCCCACAACGGGTGCCCGGTCGGCTGCAAATGTTCTCAGTCCCGCCCAGCTGTGGGAAACGCGTTCGACTTTCATCTCGAGCGCTTGCTCCAGGTAATGCGCGGCAAATGCCACATCCAGTTCCTCTGGCTGCGCATCGCAGGGTGGCGACAGGGTCTCATCGGCGGGGGAGGCCAGAAGCAGGCCCGCGTCAGGTTTGAGATAAAAGCTACCGTCGGCGGCGAATATCAAAGGCCAGGTGTCGACATTGCTGCCTTCGGGCAGCTTGATCAGCGCGGCGGTGCGACGCAGGGGTGTCAGATTGAGAGGGGCCACTCCAGCTTCTTGGGCAACACTATCGGCCCAGGCGCCTGCCGCGTTGACGATCAGAGGCGCAACAAATTCGTTGTCGTGAGTGTGCACAGACCAGTGCCTGACATGTCGCTCTATGCTCTGAGCTTCAGCGCAATGCAGCTTAAACCCGGGCGATGCGCGGCATTGTCGGAGGTAACCCTGCAATAATCCATCCACATCAATGTCAAACACATCGCCTTCGTAAATAGCGCTGGTCCAAGTGTCGCGCATTAGCGGAATACGATTGTGAATCTGGGCTGCTGTAAGCACATCGATTTGGCAGCCTATCGCCGCAGTGATTTCCGCTGCGAGTGTTTCTGCGCTCAGGCTGCTGTTTGAGTTCACGAGAGTTAGCATGCCGCGACGCTTCAACAGGGGCATTTCAGTGAAACCGTTCGGAGTCTGTGTAAAGAAGGGCAGGCTTGCCCGTGTAAGCAGGTTCAGTGCCGGAATCTGATAGCCATAGCTAGGGATAAAGGCGGCGGCAGAGCGTCCCGTGGCGTGGTAACCCGGCTGTGACTCTTTTTCGAGTAGCAGGACCTTGGCATCTGAGCAAAGTGATGCACTGACAGACGCGCCAGCCATTCCTCCACCAATTACAATTACATCGAACTTCTCTGCCATCTTTTGCGACCGAATCGCTCCCCACTCGGCGGAAGTCTAGCATAAGATTTTCGCAATCGAAAATAAAATTAAAAAAAAGCAAATTCAGTGATTTGGCTTTCGCAGGGTGTCGGAGACGTTTTCGTAGTCGTGCAAGGACATAGTTATCAGGATTTGCGCGTCCTTGCGGCCCTGGGATACGTAGTGGTGACCCATGGATGAATCAAACAGGATACTGTCGCCAACCTTCATCACAGTGAATCGCCCCGGGTTTGTCGGAGGCTCCTTATCTTGAGAGGATGGAGCCATGAGCAAACTAAAACGTTATTCGCCGGAGTTCCGGGAGCGGGCGGTCCGAATGCTGCTGGAGCACAAATCTGAGGACAACTCGGAGCGGTCGGCCATGAATGCCATCGCTGTGAAATTGGGCTGCACAGCGGAGACACTCCGTCAGTGGGTCAGGCAGTCAGAGAAGAATCTGGGTATCCGGGACGGTGGCACGAGCGATGAACGTGAACGGCTCAAGGAACTGGGAGCGGGAGATCCGTGAGCTGAAGCGGGCCAATGAGATACTGCCCAAGGCATCGACGTATTTTGCCCAGGCGGAGCTTGACGGGCAGGCCTTCCAGCGCTGACCGAAGTGATGGTGCGGTTCATCGACTAGCACCGGGCCGAGTGCGGGTTCGAGCTGATCTGGTACAGCGACAGTTCGTTGCGGAACGCCCGAACCAGCTGTGGGTGGCGGATATTACCTAACTGGCGACCTGGAGTGGCTTCGCCTACGTGGCTTTCGTCACCGACGTGTTTGCCCGCCACATCGTCGGCTGGCGTGTCTCCAGTTCGATGCGCACTGACTTGTTCAACAACCGGCGGCTGCTGAAACCTATCGGTGATATCCCACCGGTGGAATTGGATTCTCGCGCTCTCTCGGAATTAAGCTGCCGAAACCGTGCTTACAAATCAGCCCGCAGTTCGGCGCCGGTTGTCGGCAAAGCACTCCGGCTGTCGGGCCATGAACGGAAAGAACTTGGTGTCGGTATCGGGCAGTTTCATGAAGCCCGAGACACCAAGGTCGTTGATCAGGTGCAGTTGCTCCAGAATGCCGTCGAGGCAGGTGCGGAACCGCGGTTCGTCCTCGGGATCCAACAGCTGCAGGTAACTGTGGATCTTCAGGTCGAATTCAAGGCTCTCGAAAATGATACAGCCGGTATGCTTGATGCTGTTCAACACCGCCAGTTTTTCAAGGATGGGACGCGGCAGGGCGAGCATTTCATCGGGGTCGTCACCGTCCTCGAAATAGGAGTGAACCCGGCTTTCACCACTGCCGGGCGGCACCGCGCTGACCTCGTAGGGAATCTGCATGCCGGGTGTGACATGGAAAGCGTCGGTGGCGGTGGCGCGCTCGATGTGCAGAGTGTTGCGGGCATCGAACATGCAGCTCTTGAAAATGCCGGTCTTGTTGATCGCCCGGCCCAGGTGCACCACGTTGTTCACCGCCGAGGTAAAGGCCTCGAGCAGCGCGGCATCGTACAGGTTCAGGTTGGAGTCCACGTTCATGCCGTGCTCGTTCCAGTGGATCGCCAGCCCGCCGACCACCGGAAAGTAACCCAGGTGGCTCACGGCGATCACGAAGGCTTTTTCGGTATCGCCCATACCTTCGAGATAGTTCTTGTAGTAGCGATCGAGCTCCGTAGGGTCGACGTCGGCGACCAGCTTCTCGGGGATTTCCTGACGCAGAAAGGACTTGCGCGAGCTGTAGACCACACTGTCGATATTGCGGCTCGCGGGCGCCAGCCAGATCGGCACCAGGGGCCTCCCTGTCGCGCCCTCGGCGGCGCACTCCGCAGGCACCACGATCTGCTTCATGTAGCGCATGTTGGCGAGGAAGTAATCACCCGCCCGGTCCCGCAGAGCGGCGTCGTCGGACAACATGCTGTCGAGGGTGCGGGCGAACTCCCTGGGCAGGCCCAGGCTTGCGGGAGTGATGACCTGGCTGCCAAAACGGCTGGACTGACCGGAGGCGAGTGCGTACAGCGTGCCCGCCACACCCTGCTCGTCGAAGCGCGGCGACGACAGGGCGCCATGCAGCTGCTCGTCGCCGATAAAGTAGATGTCGCCCAGCTTGGCGTTCGTCTCCTGCAGGTCGGCGGACAGTGCCGCGAGCCCGGCGCCACCGGTGAACTGGCGGTTGGCGTCCTGTTGCGCGTACACCGCCGCGCCCCAGTCGATCAGGGCGATCTGCTCAGTGACAGGATCGAAGACCACGTTTGACGGTTTGATATCGCCGTGGATGATCGGCGGCCGATCGTGCGCCCTGGCATCGACGCGCAGGGAAATGAGAATCTCTGCGAGTTGTGCGGCGATCTTCAACACCAGTCGCGGCGCTACCCGTCCGCGTTGCAGGATGAGCTCCTGCATGTTGATCCCGCGCGCCCGCTCCATCATCAGAATCGACTGACCGCTGATGCGCTGGAACTCGAGAAAGCCCGGTACATGGGGCAGAGCCAGCTGGGACTGCATGTAGCCCTCTTCCTCGAGACGATCCTGCACGTGTCGCGGCAGTGTGACACGGGCAAACTTGAATACGCACTCCCGGCTGCCGCCGGTGGCAGCCGGGGCTTGCTCGCGGCCGGCGAATACGAAACCGTAGGCTCCCTTGCCGATGATCTCGATGTCGTCATAGCCCAGCAGCCGCAGTTGCGCTTCGCACAGTGCCAGCCACTGCTTGAGCTTACGCGCATCGCGGTGACTGAGCAGGTAGATGGACTGCTCTTCGTTGATGTAGAAATGCTGCAGGCGGCGACCGCCGTCACCGGACCCGCCCTGCTGAATGGTATTCATGGCCCCTGAAACTCTAACACAGGGCTCGGCAGTCAGCGCATCGACGCCAGCATGGTGGAGGGATCTTCCAGGAAGGCCTTCCAGGCGTTGCTGAAACGCGCCATGGTCGCCCCGTCGATGACGCGGTGGTCCCCGGACCAGCTCGCGGTCATCAGCTGCCGGGCGACGACCTCTCCCCGATCATCGAAGCGCGGCAGGGACTGCACCTTGCCGAGGGCCACGATCGCCACCTCGGGCTTGTTGATGATAGGGGTGGTGACGGTCCCGCCGACGACGCCGACGTTGGAAATGGTAATCGTGCCATCCCGCAGATCGGCAGAGTCCACCCGCCCCTCGCGGGCGACCTCGGTCAGTCGGTTCAGCTCCCGGGCCAGCTCCATCAGGGTCAGGTCCTGCACGTTCTTGACGTTGGGCACCAGCAGCCCGACACGGGAATCGACCGCCATGCCGATGTTGTGACTGGCCAGGTAGTGCAGTTCCGTGCAGCCCTCGTTGGGGCGGCTGTTCAGTATCGGAAATTCGTGAAGCGCCAGCGACAGCGCTTTCATGAACAGGGGCATCATGGTCAGCCGCACCCCCCGCTCGGCAAAGCGTTCCTTGAGGCGCTGTCGCAAGTCGATCAGGGCGGTCAGGTCCACCTCGTCGACATAGGTGAAATGCGGGATGGTGGTCACCGCTTCGGCCATGGCCCTGGCCATCACCGCCCGCGGCCCGCGGATAGGCTCCACCCGGTCAGCCGCTGCGGCGGGCCCCGTGCCGGTATCGGATTGGTTCCCCTCGAGATAGGCCAGCACATCCTCTTTCAGCACGCGCTGGTTCTTGCCGGTGGCCGGTACACGGCTGAGGTCGAGGTCGTGCTCCCGGGCCAGGCGCCGCACCGCCGGTGTGGTGAGCACCTTGCCGCCCTGTGCCGCGGTTGCGGTACCCGCCTGCGCCGCCTTTGCGGCGGGCCGGTCGCCGGAGAGGGCCGCCTCGGCGCCAGCGCTTTCTCCGCGCCCGGCTTTCCCGCCCCCCGGCTCTGCGGAACCCGGCTTTTCGGAACCGGACTCACCGGCATCCGGGTCGTCGGCGTCCTCACGCTCCAGGGCAAACAGGGGCTCGTGTACGCGCGCGATTTCGCCCTCGGCGTAATACAGCTCGAGAACCTTGCCAGTGTGGATCGATGGAATCTGAACCAGGGCCTTGTCAGTGCTGACTTCGGCCACTGGCTGGTCTTCCACGATGTAATCGCCCTTCTGCACCAGCCACTGGACGATTTCGCATTCCACGATGCCCTCGCCAATGTCCGGCAGAATAAAATCGGTCTTCATTCCGAAGCTCCCGGTGCGTTGGTGCTCAGTAATTCAGGGTGTATTGGATGGCCTCCCGGATTTTCCACTGATCAGGCAGGTAGATCTTTTCGTGGGCCAGGGGGAACGGTGTATCAATGCCAGTGACGCGACAGATTGGCGCCTCCAGGTAGAGAAAGCAGTGTTCCTGGATGTCGGCGCTGATTTCCCCGGCAAAACCGCCCGTGCGTGGTGCTTCGTGGGCAATGAGCAGGCGCCCGGTCTTGCGCACCGACTCCGCCACACACTCCCGATCCCAGGGCAGCAGGGTGCGCAGGTCAATCACCTCGCAGCTGACCCCGTCCTCGGCTACCGCTTTGGCCGCGGCCAGCAAGTGTTCCATCTGCGCCCCCCATCCCAGCAGCGTGATGTCGTCGCCTTCCCGGACGCGCTCCGCCTCGCCCAGGGCCAGGCTGAACTCACCCTCTGGCACCTCCCCCACCGCGGCCCGGTACAGGCGCTTGGGCTCGAAAAACAGCACCGGGTTGGGGTCCAGGATCGCCGACGCCAGCAGCCCCTTGGCCTGCCGGGGGCTACTGGGGACCACGACCTTGAGGCCGGGGGTATGGCAAAAATAGGCTTCGGGAGACTGGGAGTGGTAGAGGCCCCCGGAGATGCCGCCGCCGTAGGGCGCGCGGATGGTGAGGCCGGCGACATCGAACTGGTTGCCCGCGCGGTAACGGAACTTGGCCGCCTCATTCACAATCTGGTCGAAGGCCGGGAAGATGTAGTCGGCAAACTGGATCTCGGCCACCGGCACCTTGCCTTGCGCGGCGAGCCCGATGGCAAAGCCCGCAATGCCCTGCTCTGTGAGCGGGGTATTGAAACAGCGTTCGCGGCCATATTTCTCCTGCAGGTGACTGGTGGCCCGGAACACGCCGCCGAAGCTACCCACGTCCTCGCCCAGGCAAATGACCCGCTCGTCCGCCGCCATGGCCAGGTCGAGGGCATTGTTGACCGCCTGCAACAAGTTCATCTCGGCCACGATCAGTGCCCTCCCTTGTCGATGGGATAGCGCTCGGGGTACTGCCGCACATGCTCGGCCAGCGCCTCAAACTGTTCCCGCAGGTGTGGGGGCGGGGTGTCGTACACGTCTTCGATCAGCTCTGACAGGGGCGGCTTCGGTTCTTTTTCCTCTGCCTTGAGTTCCGCCAGCACCTCGGCGCGGTAGGCCTCCACGGCCTCCTTTTCCTGGTCGTCGCTCCACCATCCCCGGGCGCAGAGCCACAAGCGCATGCGTTCGATGGGATCGACCTCCCGCCAGCGGTCCTCCTCCTCGCGGCTGCGATAACCGCTGGGATCGTCGGAAGTGGAATGTGCCCCCAGGCGATAGGACATAGCCTCGATCAGCACCGGCTCACAGGATTCGACGGCGATACGCCGGGCTGCCAGGGAGGCGGCGTAGACCGCCAGCACGTCGTTGCCGTCCACGCGAATGGTCTGCATCCCGTAGCCCACCCCGCGGGAGGCAATGCCGTCCCCGGCATACTGCTCGGCGGTGGGGGTGGAGATGGCATAGCCATTGTTGCGACAGAAAAATACCACCGGGCATTTCAATACCGCGGCCATGTTCATGCCGGCATGGAAATCCCCCTCGGATGCGGCGCCATCGCCGTAGTAGCAGAGGGTGCAGCGGCGCTCCCCCGCCTGCTGGCCCTGGGCGTCCAGTCGCTGGCCGTAGGCGTAGCCGGCCGCCTGGGGAATCTGCGTGGCCAGGGGGGAACTGATGGTCATGAAGTGCAGGTCCCGGCTACCGTAGTGCACCGGCATTTGCCGCCCCTTGCCCAGGTCGTTGCGGGTGCTGAGCAACTGGGTCATGAACTGGCGGGCGGTGAACCCGCGGAAGCGCAGGGCGGCCTGTTCGCGGTACTGCCCCATGATCATGTCCTCGTCGGCGAAGGCCGCGACACTGCCGGCCACCGCCGCCTCCTCGCCGGCGCAGGTGAGGTAGAAACTCAGCCGCCCCTGGCGCTGGGCGGACACCATCCGCTCATCGAGCACCCGGGTGAACACCATGGTGCGATAGACGTGGATAGCGAGTTCCTGCGCCAGCTCCACTTCCTCGGCCCCCTCGTACAGGGTTCCGTCAGCGCTCAGGATCTCCAGCGTCGGGATTGGCAGTTCGGTCGCGGATATGAACTCGGGACGGTGCACGCTGCGTTTTTTGTGTTTCATTGCGTGACTCCCCTTCCCGGCCCGAGCAAATTAGGGCCGACGGTTCCTATACTATAGTCGATGCCCGTGGGAATGGCCGATCCGTTGCCCGGGAACAACCGGCGCACCGGCGGCAGTGCAGGTGTAATCCTGCCCATCAGAGGCTGGCGCAGGGGCGGAAGTCCAGGCTGTTGTGTCGGCGTTTTCATCCACATGGAGCCATTTTAGTCCCTGATAGCTGTCGTACAGTTCCCGGAATTCTGGTGACAGTTTACCTATCTAGGAATTCTGGATTCGGAATTCTGGTGACAGTTTACTTATCAGGAATTCTGGTGACAGTTTACCTATCTAGAATTCTGGTGACAGTTTACCTATCGGAATTCTGAAATTCTGTTAGGAATTCTGGTGACAGTTTACTTATCTATCGGCTCGAGCTTGAGGCCTATCCCGGTGCGCGATTACTGGGCTTAAGGCCTGGTATTAGCGGCCAGTTCTAGAAATGCACAAGAGTCGACATTGCAGGAACAACGTTCAGGAAGCGCATGTCAGCAAGTTGTAGAAAGAGTGGGTGTGCGGAGATCAACATTTCAGGCTTCGTGCCAACTTCGGAAAACGCTCCGACTACCTCCCGTATCAAGCCCGACCGCGGTTTCGTATTAAGTAAACTGTCCCCGGAACTCCCCGGAACTCGCGTATTAAGTAAACTGTCCCCGGAACTCCGTATCAAGTCCCGATCCGCGGTTTCGTATTAAGTAAACTGTCCCCGGAACTCGCGGATCTCCGGAACTCCGGAACTCCGGAACTCCGGAGTAGTAAGTTGCACAGGCAGAGACTCCGGGAACTCCGGCGCATCGGCGGGGTGGAGTTCAGCCGGGAAATCTCAGGCACAGTGCTCTTGCAAGTCACGGGAAAATCGGAGAGTCTGAAGCTGCGGCACCCCCAGTTGGCCATCGCAAGGTCCCCAGACATGATCGGTATACCCCAAGGTTGTTTTACACTGCTGCACGACGGCGAGCGAATAGGTACCTCGAATCTCGAGCGCGGCGATCCCGCCGAGCGCTCCGCTTCCGGGGTGTTCTATAACATCGGCGGTGCCAAGGCACTGGCGGGCTGGATCCAGAGCATCGGTGGCGCAGAGGACGAAGGCGTGACATACGTCGCCGTGGGAGAAGAGTTCGAGCTGCAGTCTGATGACGGGCAAATCGTGGCAATCGGCGAGGCAACGCTGATCGCCGTTCCCGAGACGGATGAGACCTTCCTCGAACTTTCCGAGATTCCGGAATCGACGTACGCTACATTTTTTGCCGACCATATCGCAGCTCTGGGAGACGACAGCGGTTGAAGCCGCGGTTCACAGCCCGGGCGGCAGCCGTTCTTGCCCTGGCGAACTTGCCTTCAACTGGAATCGGCGCCAGATACTCCCCGCGTCGTTGTGCCGACTCGCGCTTTAACGCCTCACGATTCGTTTCCGTGAGCTTCTTCGGGCGACCCTGGGTGCTGGAGAGACCTTCGTAATACAATAGTCTCTGCAGCGCGGAGGAGTGCGGTTTCCTCTGAATCTTCGGATACCAACTGAGTGGGAGAGCTATGTCTGACGAGTGGGAAAGCCTGGAAAGAGACGCGTCTATGCTGCGTCCTATAACTGGCGAGTCTCGGATAAGCGGCGCGCGGGAGTGCGCTCAGATGTTCCCTGAAAACGAGGCGATCGTTCGGGCCAGATTACGGTCCGCACTGGATGAGGAGCTCGCCCGTGCCGCGGCAGAGACACGGACAATCAATGTCGCGGATGTTCTGAAGCCTGGTGAATGGGGCCCGATGGTGATGGAAGTGTACCTGGCGGATGTGTCGTTGGGTGTCCGACTTTTTCTGGCTTTTTCCCCATTTTCACCCGATTACGTCGATCAAAGCATGTGGCTCGAATGCAAGAACCCCGTCGATTACTCGATAAGGCCTGCTCCTCCGAATCTCCTCGAGGGTGGCCTGCCTATGACTCTCCACACACGACACGAGAAGCTCGGCGATCATCTGCAGTATATTCCCGGATGGGACGGTGAGCGATTTGAACCACCACGCACATTCAGCCTGCTGGAAATCGGAGACAGCTATCTTATCGCTGAGTCATTCTATCTCGTTTCAGGCGGGGTCTAGTGTGATGTTCCCCCCAAGTGAGTTAAAGGCAATAGTATGGGATTCGAATTCTTCAATCACTCTAACGCACGAAAGACAACAATCCGTCGGGGCGAGGCACTGGTGTGGCAATTTGCTGGCGCGATTATCGCCCTCCAGTGGGCCGCTGCGATCCGTGCCGACGAATCGCATTGGCTGCGTCCCGATGCCATCGCGGGGTATATCGGGGCTGGTACTGAATACAAACTGAAGCAGGCGCTGCTGTTTAAATATGAGTCGTCACAAGAAACCATGGCTGCCATCGAACTGGATTGGCACCTCGAGCAGCAAAACCTCTTGAACCGTGCTTTCGCGTGGGCTGGAGCTACCCTGGAGCCGGTTGCGCTGATCGCCTATCGCGATGACCGGCAGCAGAACATCGATATTTACGAGGCCGCAGTCTTCGCCAACCTGCGTTGGTCTGATTTTCCCTGGAACAAGGTATTAAAGACCACCATTGCGATTGGCTGGGGTTTGTCTTATACCAGCGACATCACCGCGAATGAGGCCCAGGACGAGGTAAATACCGGCCTGGATGAGGGCCCCCAGCGCTGGCTGTGGCAGACATGATCGGCATTCCCGCTGCAACCAAAAAGCATGGTCTTCGTGGCTTGAAACTCGAGTGATTGACTGTGCAGCGTGCAGAGTTCCATTTGATTACTTCATGAGAAGCTGCAGTTCGTTTGCAAACCCTACGCCAGCTTCATTGTAGATATTGAACGCAAAGTCGACGTCAAGAGACTGCAGTGCGTCCATCTCATCCGCATATTTTGAGGTGGCGGCAATCCTGCCGCGGTACGCCCTTTCGCGCAGGCGCTGCACGGCGGCCAGGTTGGCGCTGTGTGTCGGCAGGGTCAACAATACCCACTCCAGGTCATCGATCAGGCCTGGCGTTCTGGTCCAGAAGTCCGGGTTGGTCGCATCACCGGAAATGACGTTTCTGCCAGCCTGCCTGTGCTCCTCCGCTTTCTGAGGTTCGATTTCAACGCCGACAAGACCCGCGCCGAGATCCTTTTCAATCGCTGTAAATGCGGCGCTTCCCATGCGGCCCATGCCAAATACCGCGACCCGGATATGCCCGAGGTAAATATCCTCCTCGCCTGTCAGGCGACGGTTACGCTGGAAAATCCTCAACTTTCGGCGCCAGCGGTTATAAAGCCTGTCCCGGACATTTATCAGTGGTGCCGACACTATGAATGAAAGCGACAAGGCAATCGCGAATACCGCTAACCAGTCCTTGGGCAGCCAGCCGGCCGTTGCGGCCAGCGCACCGACGATGAGGCCGAACTCACTGTAGTTGGCCAGGTTCAGGGAAGTCCGCCAGGAGGTACTGTTGCGCAGGCAAAATGCGCTGAACAATAAGAAGTAGAGACCCACTTTTACCGGCAGGAAGGCAATGAATACTGATGCTGCCAGGAGTTCATCCCAGCCCGGCAGGGCGGTCATACCGATACTCAGGAAAAATCCGACAAGAAACAGATCCTTGAATCCGAGTAATGCCTTGGCCAGCTCATTGGATTTCGGATGATTGGCCAGCAGCATGCCCAGCACCAGAGCGCCGACGTCACCTTTCATGCCAACCAGTTCGAACACATCAGCACCGCCCAGAGCCAGGGCGATGCCGAACAGGACAAGGAGTTCGCCATGACCGGTTTTTTCAAGCAGCGCCAGCAGCAGTGGCCTGAGAGGGAGTAGCAGAAATAGTGCAAAAGCCCATAGTGACGGCACTTTGTTCGTTGTAAAGGCGAGAAACAGCACCGCAGCGACGTCCTGGACGACCAGCACACCGATGGCAATACGACCATGAATTGCACCGGTAGCGCCAAGTTGATCGAGTATCTTGATCGCGAAAACCGTGCTTGAAAAAGACATCGCAAATCCGATCAGTAACGCGGTCCTGAAATCGAGATCGTAAAAAAGCGGCAAACTGGAAAACGATAACGAGAACACCAACGCTGCGATAAGCAGAGTAACCAGCAGCATGTGAATCGACGCTACACCCCAGACTTCCGGACGCAGAAGCTGTCGCAGCTTGAGCTTGAGACCGATGGAAAATAGCAGCAGGGTGATCCCGAGATCGGCTGTAGTGTTAAGAAATTCACCACCTTCCGCACCGAGAGCATTGAGCAGAAAGCCGGCCAAAAGAAAGCCGATCAGTGGCGGCAGGCCGACTGACTTGACCAGAATCCCGCATGCGAAAGCGATCGCGATCCACAGGGGGTCGCTGGGATGAATTGATAAGAGTAAGGAATCCACTTTTCCTGGCACCCACCTGTCAAGTTCAGTAGCAATGGCACAGAGATTACCAGCGTTTCCGGTTGTGGCGCGAGTTACAATATGGTGTACGCCGCGCGGTGTAAGGCGCACCCACGCCATGGCGCACGGTGATAGAGCGTCCCCTCCCTTTTCCGGATTTTTTGCAGCAACCGTACCGGAGTTCGCAGGATCGCCCGGCGCTATTCCACTCGATCCCAACGCCGCGACCGTGATACCGCTGCCTGATGAGTTCATCGATTGCGAGGACCGCTGTTGTGCCGGCAACGGCTTTGTGTCGACACAGGGCGGCAAGACCCTGATTATCGGCCACTCAAATTTGGCGCGGCTGCTCTGCCCCGACATGGCCAGCAGCCGGCTGCTCTCGCCGATTATATGCTGATGTCGTCCTGACACTTGTCTGACAGTGTGTTCTGCCGCCACACGTCTCTACGTAGTGTCAACTACGCCTTCAACGTCTTCTGGTCCGAGCACTCCACCAGACAAGCGCCAAGCCGCCCTCGCGACGCCACTCGGCGAGCGAAGCAGGCTAGTGACCTGATTGCTGTTGATAGGCCGCGAGCCACTGCCGCTGGCGCCGGATGCGCCAGTCGCCGGTTCCAGTCATCTTTCTATCATGTAGATGATATCGCCGCCGCTGGAGAACGTGGATGATTCGGTCGACAGCTTCCAGTTCTCGTCCAGCGTGTATTCGAGACGCACGGTGGATACCGGTTCGAACAGGCCGATACCGTAGCTGACATACAGGTCCGGCGAGAGGTACTTGCCGATCACAAAGGCCGCCTGGTTCACGTCGCTGGCGGCGCCGGCTTCGCCGGACCCGGTCTCGAAGCCTATTTTGTCGACACCGACATCGCCACCAAACCTGTTCATCAGGTAGTTCCCACCCTTGAGGCTGAGCATGGTGGCAGCCTGCGCCAGCATGTCGCCTTCGCCCTCTGATGTACCCTTCAGCGGGCGCCCCAGCACCAGCCAGGACAACTGTTCGGTCTGGCTCATGCCGGGCTCAGAGAAAACCTCCAGTTCCGGCTCCTGTACCGCGCCGTATACCCGCACCCCGACCAGGATGCCCGCCGCCGGACGGCGCACCGCGCGCACGTTGATTCCCGGGGTGTCCAGGGGACCTCCGGCAAACAGAATTTTACCTTGCTCGATCACCAGTCCCTGGCCGTAGGCTCGATACTCGCCGTCGAGGATGTTCAGCGTGCCGGTGCCGAGGATCGGCCTGCCGGGCGCCTGGTCCACCACCAGGCTTCCTGTCAACCGCCCCTTGAATCCGAATCCGTCCACGCTGACCTCGTCACCCAGCTCAATGCGGATATTCGCCGCTACGCCCTGTTCGCCGACGGTTACCGCTTCCTCCCCGTCTGCAACGACGATGACCTGGTCGGCGGAGGTGGATACCGCTGACGGCGGCAGCTGCTTCGGCGTGATTTCAGCATAGGGCACCCGCACCTTACCGGTCACCGTGAGGCCGGTATCGCGCAGGGCGATATCAAGATCCGGTGAGACCCGGACCCGCGCGTCGGGGGTGTCGAACACCTGGAATGCCTCGCCATCGATACGGATATCGGCCGCTGTACCTCCGTCTGACAGCCGGGCACTCCCGGCAAGTGCGAGCTCGCCGCCCCCCGAGCGGGCGCTGCCCTCGAATACCAGTTCATCGGCGGCGGCGTTGTGCGCCGCCAGTGTGATGCCGGTGATATCCAGGCCGGGGGACGCAAGGCGCAGGGCGCCGCCACTCAGCTTGAGTTCACCGTCCGGTGCCGGATTACCCAGCGAGCCGGCGAGGTCCACCGTGCCGCTGAGTGCGCCCGACGCCCGCTCGATTTCCGGAGATAGCGCGGCCAGGAAGCCGATGTCGTCGAGCTCCAGCTGGAGTCGGCCGCTGAGCGGGCGCTCATCCAGTGGCCGGTCACCCGGGCCCACCCGCGCGGTTGCGCTGACACCGCCGCCGCCTGAAAACGGTAGCGCCAGCTCGACGTCGAGGCCGGCATCACCATAGTTCAGGGTGGAGCGGGACGGCTGCAGCACGAGCAACTGTTCGCCCGGTTGGCCGGTGCCCTCGCCTGACCTCAGCTCCACACCCTGGGTATCGACGCTGGCGATGACTTCCAGCGCGGCCGCACCCTGCTGGCGCAGATCCACCTGCGCCCCGACCTTTCCCAAGAGGTCAACCGCGGGCGGCAACAACGGACGGAAATAGCTCAGCGCAAGTGCGTCCAGCTTCACTGCGGCGGAGAGTGATTCCGGGGTATACGCACCCTCGAGGCAAAGGCGCGCTCCACCATTAATCCAGCAGCCGCTGCCCAGCTCCTGCCGCTCCCGGGCGATGCGGCCGACATGGGGTGTTTCCAGTGTCCACGCCCCCAGGTCCTCGTACTGCAGGCGCCCTTCGGCAAGGCGAACCAGCCAGCTCGCGTCCTGCAGGTCGCCGTGGAGGTCCAGGTTTGCACTCCCGACGGATGTCTCGCCTGCCAGCTGCAGTTTGTGATCCGACCGGGTGCCCCGGCCGACCAGGGTCAGGGTCTCGACCGCGACGCCCCCCAACTGGGCGCCGTCGAGGACGAGTTCCAGTTCGGACGGGGTAGGGCGCTGCAGGTCGACGTCCATGTCCAGGGACAGGTTTGCCAGCGATGACTGGTCATAGTTCAGATCCCGGGCGCGCAGTGAACCGCGCACGGCGGGCAGATCGAGGGTACCCCCGATGTGCCCCTGGCCGTCAACGGCACCGCCGGTCCCGGGCACTATGTGATTGAGATCCGGACTGTTGAGGGTCCAGTCGAAGTCCATTGCCTCGCCGACCATGCCGGCGGCGCTGAGGCGGGTGGAACCGGCCGCCAGCTCCAGGGTTTCGAGCCGCAGCTGAGGACCCTGCAGGCTACCCCTGAGCTCCAGATTCAGCGGCTGTTCCTGAAAACGACCGGAGACGGAGAACGCATCAATCTGGGCTGCTGCCGTACCCTCCGTCATTCCGCCCTGAGCCCTGATCTCCAGCTGCAGGTCGCCGGGCATGTCAGGCACCAGCACCGCGGGGTTCAGGCCGCTGCCGGTCAGTTCCACTCTGCCGGTAATCTCGGGATTCCAGTCTGCCCGGGCGCTGCCATCGAGGGTGCCGTCGAGTAGCGCCAGGTGCAGACGATCCAGGTCGATGAATCCGGTGCTGCCCCGTCCCGTTACCTGCAGTTCCCCGCCCGTCTGCCCGGGGACTTCGAGCCTGGCGTCGAGCGCCACACCGTAGTCCTCGGTGACGCCGGAGACACGCAGTTCGCCCTCTGCACTGGTTACCTGCGGCTCGCCCTGCAGCGGCCACTGCAGCGACTGCCATCGGCTCTTGAGGTCTAGAACCGGCACCTCACCGCTGAGATCGACCTGGCCCCACGCCTGCAGTTCGGCAGCATCGCCGCCGGTCAGCGCGAGCTTGTCCAGTGCCAGCACCTGCTCCCGGAAACCGCCGCGGGTGGCCGTTTCGATGACACCGGCGATCGCTGAATCAATGCGCAGGTCGCCGGCATACTGGAGGTCCCGAGGGGTTCCCTCGGCGCTCACGCGGCCGCTGATCGCGAGGTCCGGCAGTGTCTCGCCGACCTCGGGGAGTCGAATTCGATGGATGACCGTTTCAGTGGTGAATGCCAGGGCGGAAGTGATATCCCGCAGCGTCGCCGTCTGCTCCAGCTCCAGGGGCGGCGCCAGCGTGTGGTGTAGCTGCAGCGTCTCGAGATCACCCGCCAGCGTCAGTTCGCCGGACAGCGGCACGAGGCCGGGCGGTCGTGCCTCCCAACTGACGGCCATGTCTGTGGGATAGTCGTCGCGGGTGAGGGCATCGACACTGGCAGCGACGGTGAACAGCGGCCCTCTTACAGACAGCTTCGGTACCGCGAGATCGTGGCCGCGGAATGTCGCCGCCAGCTCTGCGCTGGTGATCACCAGTGGCTCAGCGTCAGGAGAGCTGCGGAACGCCAGTCCTTCGAGGCTAAAGTCGCGAATGTCGAGGTCCAGCGGCAGGCTGAGACGCTCGGGCAGCTGGAAGGGAACCTCCTCTTCAGGGGGCGGTGATGGTTTGATCTGCAGGTAGTCAACATCGGCCACGTGCAGCCGCGCCAGCAGAAACTCACCGCCAAGCAGGCGCGAGGGATGCCAGTCCAGGTTTACCGACCCGATCTCGAGAGCCCGGAACTCGTCTTTGTAACGCAACCCCCGGATCGTCAGGGGACCGGTCAGGCGCCCCTCCACGGAAGCTGCCTCAAGCCCGCTCACTGCCTTGCTGGCCATTCCCCATAGAGTTCGTGTGCCAACTTCGGTACCCAGCCCCCAGGCCAGCAGTAACAGGATGATAGCCACCAATGCTGCTGGCACGAACAGAGTCCATAACAAGCTGCGTCGTGTCATTGCAGGTCGGGTCCAAAACTGATGTGAAAGGCGAACGAGGAGTCGGGATCGTCGAACGGGTGGGCGAAATCCAGCCGCACCATACCGACCGGGGTCCGGTAGCGCAGCCCGATGCCGGCACCGGTCTTCCAGTCGATATTGGCATCATCCGACGCATTGCCGGTATCGACAAAGGCGGCCAGGCCGATGTCTCCGTACACCAGGAAATCGACCTCGACGCCGAACACACCCAGGTAGCGTCCGCCGACAAGATTGCCTTGATCATCCTCCGGACTCAGCTCCTCAAACCCGTAGCCGCGCACACTTTGTGCGCCGCCGGCAAAAAACCGTTGCGAAGGCGGCAGCTTGTTAAAACTGTCAGTAGCCGTGGCGCCGTACTCGCCGCGCAGCAGCAATCGGCCGCGGTCTCCCAGGGGCTTGACCATGCGCAGCGCCACGTAACCCTGCACGAAAGTGGCGTCGGACAGCACGCCCTCTGCCGCCCCGTAAACAGCTGCGTTGACGCTGTAACCGTCGCGGGTGAACAACAGGTCGTCGCCCCTGATGCGGTCGTACTCGAGTCCCGGGATCAGCAGGGTCGAATTCTCCCGGGGTTCGTCGCCGAAGGCCCAGTCCTCCCGCTGCAGCAGCAGCGACAGCCGCCGCCTTCCATGCCAGCGATTCTGGTTCAGGCTGGTGCCCACGGCGTAGCGGGTCGATTCGGTGTCATTGATTTCACGCTGGTCGAGGTCCGCGTTGAAATCGAGGTACTCGCTGCGCACGTCGCCGACCGGGATCTTGTATCGTGCAACCACGGTCTGCTGGATCTGTGACAGGCGGATATCGGTCCGGAACTGGTGTCCCTGCTGATTGATGCGCCGCCACAGTACCCCCAGCCCGCCGCGCACCCCCGTATCGGTACCATAGCCGAGACTGGTCTCGTACTTCCGCGGTAGCGAAGGCTCCGTGGTTACCCGCACCGGCACCTGCTGGCCTTCAGCATCATCGCGCTGGACCTGTACTTCTGCGGAGCTGAAATAGTCACTGTCGCTGAGCGCCAGCTGCAGATCGATCAGTTTTCTGGGATTGAAGATTTCCCCCGCACTCGTCTCGACGAACCGGTCGATGAAATCCTGGGACAGGATGGTCTGCTCGATAGAAATATCGCCGAAGTAGAAGCGTTGCCCGGTGTCGAAGACCAGCGTCACGTCGGCGACCTGCTGTTCGGGGTGCACCCGAAGCTGATTGCGCGTGAAGGTGCTGTCCAGGTAGCCCAGTGCGTAGGCATCACTCTGCAGCGCATTCTTCAGGCCGCTGTAGGCGGGGTGATAGAGTACCGCGCCCGGCTCGAGTGCGGCCTGAGAGATCAGCTGCCTGAGTTCGTCCCGGTCCCGGCCCTCGCCTTCCAGCCTGATGTCTACGTTTCGCAGGCGCGTGGCGGGACCGGGGTCGATGCGGTAGTGCGCATGCCAGGTTCTGCTTACCTCGCCGCTGGCCTTTTGCTGATCCCCCGCGTCCAGGGTTGCGGCCACCTCGGGGGAGTAGTAGCCGAACGGTTGCAGCGCGGCTTCGATCTCCGCCGTGGCGCTGCGATGCAGGCGCTGGATATCGGCGTCCGTGAGTGGCTTTTCCTCATCGGTCCGTTTGCGCTGGCCTTCGGTAACAATGCCCAGATAGGCCTCTACGTTGTCTTTGACTTCGCCAGTTATGCCGTCGATGTCGATTTCGACCGATGCTGCACGCGACCCGGCGCAGACAAAAAGCTGGCAGAGGCACAGGACGAACACCAAAACCACCCGATGCCACAGCGATGTGTAAACGACTTCGCCAGCTGAACGAGAGCGTCGGGAGGTCATGGCAGAAAAGCACGCCCCCATTGATTTGATTACGAAAGCCTCCCAGACGTTGATTGTTTGCCGGCGTCCGGGGACGCCAGGTGGGCATGCACTCATCGCACGATACAAACCGTGACCGCCGCGTTGCGATAGAGTGTAGCCAGAAACCGCCCCGCTTTCCCCTGCGAAGCGCGACTTAAAGGCAGGTAGACCATGTACCACCGCTCGCGGAGCGTTCCACCTCAGCAGTTGAATGTCCACGATGCCTGCAGCCGTCGAGGTTATGTCCAGGGCCGCACGGTTCTCGTGATTCTGCCGGCGGGGTCGCGGTGACACATTACACTACTTGAAGAGGGGTGGACAGATTGAGCATCACAGGCGTGCGCATGTCGAATAAACCACCGGCCAGGCTAACGGCGACGCTTGTCGTTCCGGCGCGGTCGAATGACAAAAATACTGAACACTGTGGCAGCCGGGTGATCGGCGCTGATGCAGTTACGGGCGGTTGCAGGTGTAGTCAGTTTATCTCAGGGCGCAGGTCGGAAACTTCAAGACCAATAAACTGACCCCAATCATGGCGCCCATGCCGCGTTGTTGATTTCTCGATATCCGCATCGATTCAGATCGGCCTGCTATTGCTGCATGGAGACTTTCGCTTACCCGGTCGACAGTGTCTCGTGTGTTGAGCCGGCGCGGGGGTGCGAATCTTGGGTTTCCGCACTCTCGTATGCGAATGTGCCCCTGTGGTCAGGCCCCGAGTTAAGTGAACTGTCCCCAGAATTCGACATATTTCCCGCCCTCCGCAGAGCACCTGCCGCCCTATCCCGCTGAAAGTCCGGTTGAACGCAACTGCCACCCCCATCACCAGCGCTTTTTCTATAATTGCGTTTCAACCAACAGTCGCATAACTCCGGGGGCGCTCGCTATGGCTATAGCCGCGACAGGAACAAATGCTAACGACAATGGCGGTGTCAGTTCGACTCCGAGGGCATCCGGCGAGGCTGATTGCGGCCCCGCTGGCGGTTTCGTCGATTTCCGCGGCGAACGCTACTACCGCATCAGTGATGTCGACCGTATGCCGCCATTTTTCATCAGCCTCGTCTCCGCGGGTGACCACTGGATATTCGTGGCGTCCAATGGTGGACTTACGCTTGGCCGTGTTTCGCCGGAGACTGCACTGTTCCCCTACGTCACCGTCGACCGTATTTACGAATCCACGCCCCACACCGGCCCGCTCAGCCTGATCAGGATGGCGGGTGACGGCGGGCACCGGTTGTGGGAGCCCTTCAAGGTCGCCCACGAGGGACGTTACCGGATCAGTCGAAACCTGTACCGCAACGCGGCGGGCAGCAAGCTGGTGTTCGAGGAGATCAACGACGATCTCGAGCTGGCCTTTCGCTATGGCTGGCGCACCAGCGAAGCCTATGGCTTCTGCCGGGACAGCGAGCTGCAAAACCTGGGCTCGGAACGCCGTGAACTGCAGCTGCTGGACGGTTTGCAGAACCTGCTTCCCGCCGGCACGCCCCGGGCGACCCAGGCCCGCGCCAGCTACCTGGTCGATGCCTACAAACGCTCGGAACTCGACGAGGCATCCGGTCTCGGCATGTTTACGCTGAACTCTGCGATTACCGACCGCGCGGAACCGGCGGAATCACTGCGCGCCAGTACGGTATTTCAGCTCGGTCTCGACAAGCCTGGGATTCTCCTCAGTTCGCGACAGGTCGACGCGTTCAAGCACTCGGGCGACGTAACCACCGAACCACATATCCGGGGAGTGCGCGGTGCCTACCTCGTCGTTAGCAAGGTTGCGCTGGGCGCGGGCGAGTCGAATACCTGGCGACTCGTCGCCGACCTGGAGCGCAGCCAGGCGGACTGCGCTGACCTGCTTCGCCAGCTGGCCGATCCCGTCGCGCTGGAGGCGTCGCTGGAGCAATCGATTAGGCAGGCGGATGGGGAGCTCGCCGGCATCATGGCCAGCGCGGATGGATTCCAGCACACCGCCGATGAAATGGCCGACAACCATCACTATACCAACGTGGTGTTCAACGTGCTTCGCGGCGGCATCTTCGCCGACGGCTACGCCGTGGGCCGCGATCACCTGGCGGGTCACCTCCGGCACTTCAACCTCTCCGCTTTTGATCGGCATCGCCCCCTGCTCGATGCCCTGCCGCCGCTGATCGACCGCGAGGACCTGCTGGCACAAGCGACCGCCTCCGGCGACCCGACCCTGGAACGTCTCTGTTACGAGTACCTGCCGATCACCTTTGGCCGCCGCCACGGTGATCCCTCCCGCCCCTGGAACGAGTTCGCCATCGTGCTGCGTGACGAGCACGGCGAGCGGCTGCTGCGCTACCAGGGCAACTGGCGCGACATCTTCCAGAACTGGGAAACACTGCTGGTCAGCTTTCCCGGATTTGCCGAACACGTGATCGCCCGCTTCGTGAACGCCACCACGGCCGACGGTTACAATCCCTACCGAGTGACCAGCGAAGGCTTCGAGTGGGAAGTAGAAGAACCGGACGATCCCTGGAGCTACATCGGCTACTGGGGCGACCACCAGATCATCTACCTGCTGAAGTTGCTGGAGCTTTCGCGGCGTCAGCATCCGGGCGCCTTGCCGGGGCTGCTGCGCCGGGAAATTTTCAGCTATGCAAACGTACCCTACCGCATCCGCCCTTTCGAGCAACTGCTGGCTGATCCGAAGACGACGGTCGACTACGACCAGGAACTGGCCGGTGAAATAGCGCAGCGGGTCGATCGCATGGGTGCGGACGGGCAGCTGTTGCTGGATGCCGACGACCAGGTCTACCACGTCAATCTGGCAGAGAAACTTCTGGTGCCATTGCTCGCCAAGCTGGCCAACCTGGTCCCCGAGGGCGGCATCTGGCTCAATACCCAGCGCCCGGAATGGAACGACGCCAACAACGCCCTGGTGGGTAATGGTCTGTCGATGGTGACCCTGTATTACATCCGGCGTTACCTCGTGTTCCTGCAGGCCCTGCTGGCCGACGAACAGGCGCCTGTAAACCTCTCGAGCGCGGTCGCCACCTGGCTGGATCAGACAGCCGCGGCCATCGATGAGGCCGCGGCCGCAATGGAAAGCGGCCCGCTCGATGATGCGCTGCGTCTTCAGATCACCGCCAGACTGGGTACTGTCGGCACTGAGTACCGGGAGAAGCTTTATCGCGACGGCAGTCTGACAGGAAACACCGCGGTCCCGGTGGAGGACGTCGAAGCCCTGCTGTCACAGGCCCTGCGGGTCACCAATCACAGCATCGCCCGTAATCGTCGCGACGACGACATGTACCACGCCTACAACCTGCTACACCGGAGTGACGGGAAGCTGGGGGTGGACCACCTTTACCTCATGCTGGAAGGGCAGGTTGCGGCGCTCAGCTCCGGCGCCGTGTCCGCGGAAGACGCAGTCGCCCTGCTGAAATCAATGTATGCCAGCCCCCTCTACCGCGAAGACCAGCACACTTTCATGCTGTACCCGGACCGCGAGCCGGAGGGCTTCCTCTGTCGCAATCGTGTCCCCGAGCAGGAGGCCATGGCGATTCCCCTGTTGAAAACGATGCTGGACAACGGCGATCGCAGACTCGTTGAACGCGACGCAGAGGGCCACTGTCGTTTCAACGCGGACCTGCGCAATGCCGGTGATCTTGCGCAGCGGCTGATCGATTGCGGAGCTGAGCCGGATCAGACTGACGCCGTGCTGGCGCTCTACGAAACCGTGTTCCGACACCGTGAATTCACCGGTCGTTCCGGCACCATGTTCGCGTTTGAAGGTCTCGGCAGCATTTACTGGCATATGGTGGGCAAGCTGCTGCTCGCCGTGCAGGAATGCTTTTTCCAGGCGCGCGCGGCGGGCTCGGCCGATGCGACCTGTCGCGAGCTGGGCGACTTTTACTACCGCATCCGCAAGGGTCTTGGTTTTAACAAGACGCCGGCGGAATACGGCGGCTTCCCGGCCGATCCCTACTCCCATACGCCTTCGCATATGGGCGCCCAGCAGCCGGGCATGACCGGCCAGGTCAAGGAAGAGATCCTGAGCCGCTTCGGCGAACTCGGTGTTTTGGTGGCCGACGGGGAAATCCATTTCGATGTATCCCTGCTGCGCCGGCGTGAATTCATTGGCGGGTCGGCGGTGTTCACCTACCGCGATGTCGCGGACCAGGCCCGGGAGCTACCGCTCGAGCCCCGGACGCTGGCCTTTACCTATTGTCAGGTACCTGTTCGTTACCGGTTGCAAACCCACGGCGAACCCGGCATCCGGGTGTCCTGGAGCGGTGGGGAAGCTGAGTCGTTACCAGGCACCGGGTTGCCGCCGGCGGTGGCTGCGGAGCTGTTCCGGCGCAGCGGCAGGGTGGGCTGGATCGACGTGGACATTTTGGAAAGTTCGCTGTTCGGCGATTGACGGTGGGGTGACCAAATCCCGCCGCAGCCAATCGGTGAGCGAACCGGGCTGGCAGTCTGTCGGACTTAGGGGGCCGTCGCGAGGCAAGTGGGAGAGCGAGACACTTTTTCCGCCCTTTTGAGGCGCACAGTGGTGGCTATGTAACGAAAAAGGGCGGGAAAAGGGGCCGCTGTCCCGCCGCCGCAGCAGGATCAGCCTAAGTCCGACAGACTGCTAGGGTGCTGCCAGTCTGTTGAATTCCCGCAGCACCCGCCTGAGTTCCTGATGATCAATTGCGGTGACGGTCTTCCCACCGTTGCCGGTCATGGTGCGACCGGCGACCAGGGCGTTGATAATCGCTTCCTCCGTCGCCTGTATCGTCGCCTCGAACAGAGGGACGATGCTTTCGTTGGCTACAGATTGGCTGCCGCCCTCTGAACTGGACTGGTTGATACCCGGGTTGGCCGTCGAGAAGGCGAGAAAGATGTCGCCGGAGCCGTTGCCCGCGATACTGCCTGTGCGCGACAGGCCAAGGGCTGCGCGTCGGGTGATGCGTTTCAATTGATGAGGGAGTAGCGGTGCATCGGTGCCGACCACGATGATGATCGAGCCGAAGCCTGTATAGTCGGCAATGGTGGATGAAAACACCCTGTCGTCGCGCAGGTGCCTGCCTACCGGCACGCCGGCGACGATAAGGTTGTCGCGGACGCCGAAGTTGGCCTGAACCAGTACGCCGAGAATGTGATCCTTGCCAGCAACAGTTACGGCGCGGGACGAGGTGCCTGTGCCACACTTGAACTCGAAGCAGTTCATCGCGGTGCCGCCACCGACATTGCCTTCTTGCACCGGGCCGGGTTGAGCGGCATCGATCGCGGCGCCAGCGTGTTCAGGTCGCACGTGAAAGCCGTTGATGTCGTTGAGGTATCCATCCCAGGTTTCGGCGACCACGGGGAGTGACCACCAGTAGTCGCGGGAATCGGCGGCGCCATTCTCCAGGCGCCAGCGGATCGTGCCCTCGTGTACGGCGCCAACACTGTGCGTATTGGTAATCATGATCGGGCCCTCGATGAAACCCGACTCCTCGATCCAGGCCGTACCGGTCATCTCGCCATTGCCGTTGAGCGAAAACCAGCCGCCGTAAGCAGGTTTATCGTGGTTTGTCCGGCCCCGCGGCAGTATCGCTGTTACGCCCGTGCGAACAGCCCTGTCGCCCGGCAGATCGCGGACAATGGTCTCAAAGCCGACCTCCACCCCCGGCACGTCGGTAATCGCGTTATGACGGCCTGGCAACGCCGTCGAACGGGATGCCGATATCACGTGCTCGCGGATGTTCAGCAGCCGTGGCGAGGGAGGGCAGTAAGAGCAGTAGCGGTAGTATCTTCACAGGCTGTTAGTATAGAGCATGTGCATAGCCTCTTGGAGAGTGGTCGATTGGAGTTGCACGAGGCGAAGAGCTGTTTTGGGCGTCAAACCATCAAGCCGGTTTTGCTTCACCGCAGGGCTGAACCCGTTCTCGGCTATCACCAGCGGTTCGGCCGCGCTTACTCCCGGTCGTCAATCGCAGCCTGGCCCGCTCCGCTGAGTGCAGGGTGCCGAACAGGCCAGGCAAATGTGGCAGGTATGATTTGGTAATTATCCTGCTGATCGCACCAGGGTGTGGCCGTTATGCGACCATGTGCTACCCGCACCAATCACTGTCGGTATAAAAGTACCGAGAGCCGTCCAGCGTAGTCTTCTTACCGTCATACAGCAGATCATACTCCTGGCGGCCGCCGTCATCGAAAACGAGCACCAACAGTACGGTATCCCCATCGCCGGGTTCGATTGTCCAGGCGCCTTCCCCCGCGCCGTTCCCGGCAACCATGCCGAAGCCGCCGCTATTGTCGAAGGACGTACTGTCGCTGTTGGATGCGTAGAAACGACCGTTACCGCAGAAATGGATTGAATGCCGGGAGCTTGTGCCGCTGTAGGAACTGTAGATTTGCCCCGATGAATCGGTGTAGCTTGAGCCGGAACCACCCGTTGTGCGCATATAGGTCAGCTTGCGGTGGGGGAGCTTGCGGTTCCAGTCGCTGACGGCCCTGGGCTCCACCGGCTGGGCAAAATGGAGGCCATCCGCAATTTCTTTCACCAAGGCAACCTGTGCCGGGCCGTAGCTTGTACGCGACGTGATTGCGGCGATGGTCACGCCCCTGCCAAAGGGATTGATAACTCCGGCGACAAAGGCCATCGCCGCCGCGCCATCGTAGGTCCCTGAAAACTCGGCGCCCAGACCCTCTATGCCAACCTTCTCGAAATCACCGCTGCGCTGCAGGCTGACGCCATCGTCCTCGATACCCTGTCCGGCGGCGGCTTTCAATTGCGTAACATCGGTCGCTCGGTTCAGGGTCATGGCCACCAGGCCGGGCTCGGTGTCGGAAACCATGAGCAGATAGTCGCCCGCTTCCTGCGTGCGCCAGTTGTCAGGCACGGCTATAGAGATACCGTATTGCGGATAGTCTTTCCGGGTCTCTGCTTGAGCAGAGAGTGCACAACAGATGATAGCGGTGATCAGGGCACGAACCATTACGCTCTCCTTCGCGGCGCTTTATCATACTACAGCCAAATCCAAGGCTCGTCCCTTACACTGAACCGGGCTGGCAGTTTGTCGGGCTTAGGGGGCCGCCGCAGCAGGATCAGCCTGGGTCCGACAGACTGCTCTCAGTTTGTCGGACTGGAAATCCTCCTACAGTGCTCGTACTAAGGGGCGTACCAGTCGCTCCTCAATCTACAGGGTTCGGTCATGAATCCCGGGGACAGTTTACCTAATTCCTGTCGGGTCCACGTCCTCGGAACTTGACGAGGTATTCATGTCGGAATCCCGGGGACAGTTTACCTAATTCCTGTCGGGTCCACGTCCTCGGAACTTGACGAGGTATTCAGTCGAGTTCAGTAAACAGTCTCCGATTTGCTCGATCGTTGCCTCGCACAGGGGGACGATCTTTTCGTTTGGTACCGATTACCAACCGCTTGCTGAGTTCGAAAACTCAGGCTGCTACGGGCGTAAACGCGTGCAGCTCTTGGACGCCGTCGTGCACGACGCCGTAATTTGCCTCCGGGACTTCGTTCCAGAGTCCCGGCAGGTCGCTGAGTGGTTCAGATACTAGAATCCCGGGGACAGTTTACCTAATTCCTGTTGGGTCCATGTCCTCGGAACTTGACGAGGTATTGTAATCCCAGGGACAGTTTACCTAATTCCTGTCGGGTCCATGTCCTCGGAACTTGACGAGGTATTGAGCCGAGTTCAGTAAACAGTCTCCGATTTGCTCGATCGTTGCCTCGCACAGGGGGACGATCTTTTCGTTCGGTGCCGATTGGCAACCGCTTGCTGAGTTCGAAAACTCAGGCTGCTACGGGCGTAAACGTGTGCAGCTCTTGGACGCCGTCGTGCACGACGCCGTAACTTGCCTCCGGGACTTCGTTCCAGAGTCCCGGCAGGTCGCTGAGTGGTTCAGATACTACGAGACGACTCCCGGGCGATAGTTGTTGGAATACTGTGTTTTCCGGGTATAGAGTCTGCAAGGTTTCGACGTCAGATGAGTAAAACAGACTTCGGCTGTTTGCCTCGCTCGAATAGCGAAATACCCACAGACTGTCGCCATCGCTTATGGCCAGCGTCATCTGCACCGGGTGCTCAATACCATGGGATTTACCCACTTTTTCGATGAATCCTGTAGCGCGCTCCACAGCGGAGGGTGGATCGTGCTCGAGACCAAATGTCAGGGCGAGAAAAAAGAACAATTCCGAATCTGTGGAACCTTCTATATTTGCAAACAGGGAAGCGTCAACTGCCAACGCCAGGTCGCGTTTTATCGACATGAACCCACGAATTGCCCCGTTGTGCATCCACAGCCAGCGACCGTAACGAAAAGGATGGCAGTTTGTCTGCTGGATCGCGCTGCCGGTCGACGCTCGGACATGGGCAAACACATGCGGTGATAACACTTCGCGCGACAGTTCCCGAAGGTTGCGGTCATGCCAGGCCGGCTCGGTGCTGCGGAAAAGCAATGGTATTTCACCCGCACCGTACCAGCCAACTCCGAAACCGTCTCCGTTGGTCGTGGTTGCGCCCAACCGTGATTGCAGGCTTTGCTCAATCAGCGAGTGAGTGGGTTTAAACAAGAGGTCATCCAACAGCACCGGAGAACCCGAATAGGCCAGCCATCGACACATGATCAAGCACCTTGATGGTTAGTAAAGAGCAAATATTTTCAGGCTTCAGCATGCGGCCCCGCGCCGTACATGGCGAAATGCCGTCACGCTCACCTTACCAGATAGTTGGAAATTCCTGGGACAGTCTACTCAATTCGGGAATTCATGCATCCGAAAACCGCAGTATACCGCCTTGAATATGGTCTCTGTCTCTGCTATTCGGTCGCGAGCGTGAGCGTTAAGGTATGCATGCGCGAGGATTGGGTGACAACACGTTCGCTCTGATGGGCAACAAAGGCCTGGCATCGCGTGGCAACGGCCAGCCGCCGTGGGTCACCGATATGTGGAATGCTGGGTGAAGCTCACTCGAACTCCGCGAGCCGGGGTATCGAGGGGGCAGCCCCACGCCTCTGCACGCAGATGGAGGCGGCCAGATCTGCCAGCTTCAAACCCTCGTCCAGGCTCTTTCCTCTGGCAAGTGCGGAGACGATATCCATATTGATCGAACCGGCGACCAGCACCGTGCCCTGTTGAACGGGTGGGCCCACACTATTGGTGCTGACCTCAGCCGGCGACAAGCGGATCGTCCTCCGGCAGTTGCCGGGCGATCCAGAGGGCCAGCTTGTGCTCCATCTTCGGCACGCTGATGTCCTGCTTGGCCAATGGCTGTATGAGCTGGTCTTCCACCAGGGCCCGGTAGATGTACTCGACCTTGAGTTTATGTGAATCGGTAGGCTCGATCTCTCCATAGCCGCGCTTCTTCACATACACAGCGCCTACAGCGAGCGCCCGCTTGACCAGTTCTGATTCGTCCTTGTGTTTCTTCATGGCTGCCTCGAATTCCGTGACGGTATCGTCTGCTCAGCGTAGCGTTTCGGCGCCCACAGGCCAAGCCGTTCCTCCGACCGCCGGCAGTCCGATCATGCCTCAAACCACTTGTCATCGGGGTCGGGTCCGGGGTACACGACCCAGCAGATCATGGGACTGGTAACCCATCAGTCGACGCACGTGCTGCGGATAGCTGTCCGCGACATCGCGGGGGATACTGAGGTAGTGGTTTTCTTCCTGCCTGAGCCACCCCAGCGAATAGGTGTTGATAAGCCCCGACCGGGGTCTCCGGGTCCGGTTGGCGCCACCGCCGTGGATTGTTGAGCCCAGGTAAAACAACACCGACCCACGTTCCATCTCGGCCTGTTCCACATCACCGTCCTGCACAGACTCTGTCTCCCGCAAATCGTGACTGCCGGGCACCACCCTCGTGGCGCCGTTCTCCAGCGTAAAGTCATCCAGCGGCCACATAGCCGAGATCTGGAACTCCACCCCAGGCATCCGCAACGGGTAGATGTCGTCATCGCGGTGCAGCACCTGATCACCTTCCCCGGGAAGTATCTCGATAGCCGTGCAGCTGCCGATGCGATAATTCTCGCAATAACGTAGCAAGACCGTGTCGGCAATAGCCGTCACCAGCGGGTGGGCGATCAATTCCACCGAAGAGCGAGATAGCGCGAGGATACGGCCCAGACGCAATGTCTTGTAGCCGTTGAAATCGTTCTGGAAACTGGCGCCCTGCTCCTCGTAATGCGGCCGAAGCTCCGCGCTGATGGCATCGAGAGTTGCCGGCGCCGCAACATCCCTGACGATCACTGCTCCCACCTGCAGTAGTTCTTCTGCGATCTCGCCGGTCTCGCTGCCCGATTCCAGCTTGGCTATCGAGCACGACTGCTGTTCGATTACTGCCACTTCTGTGTCTCTTTTTGATGGCACTGATCTACCGATTGCGGGGACCGCTCGAGTCCGCCGGCAATGAGCGTCCGTTGATCAGTGGCCGGCACGGTCAGCCAATGCATTGCTCGAAGTACTCCGCGGCCTACAGATGCTCTCCGAAGAAAGCGACCATTCGATCCCACGCCAACTTTGCCGCCTGCTCGTTGTAGCGCGGTGTTGAATAGTTATGGAATCCGTGCCGTGTCCCGGGATAGGTGTGCATTTCATAGGTGACGCCGGCGGACTTGAGCGCGGCCTCGAAGTCCGGACGCATGGCATTCACCCGCTTGTCCTCCTCGGCGTAGTGTACCTGTAACGCGGCCTTGATCTGTGGCACTTTCTCAGTCGCCGCGGCACTGCCATAGAAGGGCGCGCCGGCGTCGAGTTCTTCGCCCATTTCCGTGGCGAGGAAGTTAGTCGTTCCACCGCCCCAACAGAATCCGGTTGCGCCAAGTTTGCCATTGGAGAGGGCGTGCGATTTTACAAACCGTGCACTGTTGAGCATGTCCTGGCGAAGCTTCGCCTGGTCCAGTTCTCGCTGCATCGCCCGGCCGTCGTCGTCATTGCCGGGATAACCACCGATCGGTGACAGGCCATCCGGCGCCAGTGCGAGGAATCCGGCAACCGCGAACCGCCGGGCGACGTCCTGGATGTAAGGGTTGAGACCCCGATTCTCGTGCATCACCAGCACCGCCGGGAACGGCCCTTCACCGACCGGCGCGACCAGGTAACCTCGCATCTCGCCCGACGTACCTCCCGGCGATGGGTAATTGATCCAGGTGGGTTTGATACGCTCGTCGGTAAACTGAATTTCCTGGGCGGTCGCGTAATCTGGTAGCAGTGCTTCGGCCATGGCGATCACTGCCGCGCCTGTTATAGCCAGCTTACCGGCGCGCCTGAAGAATTCACGCCGGTCGATGTAGCCGTGGCAGTACTCGTCGTAAAGTTCAAACACCTGCTCGTCTATCTGGTCTTGTTTCATGGCTATACTCCCGCAAGCTGAAAGGGTTCTCTTAGATTGTTTCGTGTTGCAGACTGCCCTGGAAACGTGTGGAATGAACTCATAGGCATATGCTTCCCATCAAGGCGTCATCGTGGATCGCCCGCTCTGGTCAGATTGTGGTCCGACTGGCGCAAGGTGCGACCGTCCCCGGAGGGCAGGAAACCCGCGTGAGCAGGCGCAGTGCTGCGGTACCAGCGCCACGCTTCTGACGTGTCAGCTTAACAGCTTCGGCAGCGACTCTGAACTCACTCTGGCGTTCGTCACCAGAATGCAACCACAATCACCGAAGTCAGGGTCAGGAGGAGTAGCGAGTGCAGCCGATAGTTCGCCCACCATGGTGCGTCTGCGAGTGCTTGCGAGTCCCGGCTGTAATCCTGTGGTGACCAGGTGTAACCATCCAGATGCCCGGCATCGGGTGGGGTTGTCAGGTGGCTGGCGATCACCATAATGAGCGCGGAGATTAAAAACAGGGCGGGTGCGACGTACAGGAAATGCAATGACCAGAGTTCAAGTACTTCGATACTGATAAACATCCCCACACCGGCCAGGCTGCCGAGTACGAGCGTGACCCTGGCGCCCGCAGAGTTCGCACGCCGGGAAAAGAATCCAAACAGGAACAGCACCAGTACTGGTGGCACGGCATAAGACAGGACTTTCTGCAGGTACTTGAACAGAGAGCCGAAGTTTTCGATGTAGGGCGCCCAGAGTACGCTGAGCACCATGAAAACAAACGTCACCACCTGGCCGATTCGCATCAGTTGGTGCGGGCTGAGTCCGGGGTATCGATCCTGCACGAAATCCATGGTGACCAGGGTGGAGGCGGAATTCAGCGTCGAATCTATCTGCGACATCAGCGCCGCGAGGAATCCTGCGATCACGATGCCTATCAGTCCGACCGGTAGCAGGTCAAATATCAGGGTTGGAAACACCAGGTCGGGATTGGGCAATTCGGGGTATAGCACAATGGCAAACGAGCCAGGCAGCACCATAAGGAACAGCACCGGCAGCTTGAGAAAACCTGCAAACAAAGCGCCCCAGCGGCCGTGATCGATGCTCTTCGCAGACAGTATGCGCTGTACCATGAACTGGTTGGTACACCAGAAGTAGAACCCCAGCAGGAACACGCCCGTGATGAGGCCGGGCCAGGGCACACTGGGGTCATCCCAGGGCCTGATAAGACTGAGTTTTTCCGGCGCTACCGCGCTGACGAGTACGTCCCAGCCGCCCGCCTTATCCAGTGCCATGACCGCAATGACCGAACAACCCACGATGATCAACAGTGTCTGCAAAGCATCCGTATAAATCACCGCGGCAAGCCCGCCCGCGATGGTGTAGATGCCGGCCAGAACGGCGATGAGCGCGATACTGTGGGCAATGGGTATGTCGGGGTATATCAGCTTCAGGAACAGGCCACCGGCGTAAAGGCTGCCGGCCGTATCGATCACGATATTCAGAAATATGGTGAGCGCGGAAAAGTAGCGGCGAGCGGCTTTGTTATAGCGGCGTTCGAGGAACTCCGGCATCGTGTAAAGCCTTGACCTCAACACCGTAGGCAGAATGAAAATGCAGTACAGTACCAGCACGACCGCAGCCATCCACTCGTAGTTGAACACCGCTATGCCGTGTGAGTAGGCTTCGCCGGAAAGACCGATGAGCGTGGTGCTGGATATGTTTGAAGCGAACAGGGAAATGCCGATGAACGGCCATACCATGGAGCGACCGGCGAGAAAGTAGTCCTCGGCGCTGTCGTGTCGTCGCGACAGGTAAAGACCTATCGCGATGCTGAAGGCGATATACGTAACAATGATGATCAGGTCGAGCCGGTGCAGGGTGAACTCCAGGCATTTCAGTGGCGCACTTTTACCCCGGCTGGTGTTACCGCGCGAACCAGGCCCGGGTGATCAGCCCGTCCCTGACTTCGTAGATGGCCACAATCTTGAATGCGGTATCGCGGCCCGTGATCCATTCATGGTCGAACACGAAATTCCCCTGCACCATGCGCCCCAGTAAGGTGGATTTGTTTTGCGGGTTTTCGCGGAAGATCCTGCCGTAGCCCGCGTGAATGGCATCGCGCCCTTTCATGCTCGGCTCGGTGTCACCTATGTTCCTGAAAATTTCGGCGTCTTCAGCAAAGACGGAGGCAAAGCCGTCGATGTCCTGTGCGTTGTAGGTATCCAGTTGCTGTTGCACCACTGCCAGCGGTGACGCGTCCCGGGCCATTGCATAGTGGCCTGTCAGGATCAGGAGTAGCAGGAGAAGAACGCGAGTTGTATTCATTGGCAACATGCTCCTGGAATGTTCAGTTAATTGTATAGCACGAAAACTGCGTGGATTGGTCAGTGTCGCCGATTTTTCCATCCCGGCCCTACCCGCTATCCTGAACTGGTTCCGGTATGTTAGCGCGCCGGTAGCAGGCTGTTTTTTGTGCACTACACTCCAGTGGGTGAAGCCCGCACTCCGGCACATCTCACAGGATCGAGCCATGATGACTCTGGTAACACTGCCACCTGCATTCGGCATGTGTAATGTGAGCCCCTTTCAACCGGCATTGCCCGGGAGTATGAAAACCTCCGGCACTACGCCGAGCGCGTGCAGTCGACCGTCGGGACCTGCGGCCGGCATTGACGTATAGCCGGCGACTCGTTCGGGGCGGGGTCGCGTTTCAACCCCTGCAGTAGCGCTCAATCCTGCCGCGGTACTTGTGCGGATCGGTGAATGGTTCGATATCGTCAAGTCGTTCCCGGGTATAGGCATTGGCCTCCATGCTCCGCGTGAAGGCGGACCCGAGACCGCGCCTGGCGTCCACCAGGATCACCTCGCAACGGGGTCTGGCGTAGAGTTCGACGAAGTGGGCCAGCTTGACCGCGTGATCCGGTTCGAACAGCACGTCGCTGCCGATGATCAGGTCGAAAGTTCCGAAGTCCTCATTGCGCGGGTCTTCCCAGGCCGTGCGCAGGAACGGGATGTCCCGGTCGTTATTCAACCGCGTGTTGTAGAGCAGGTTGGCGTGGGCGCTGGGGTGTATGTCGGTGGCGGATATATCAGCCTCGCGCTTGTTCAATACCAGGCTCGCGAGTCCTACGCCGCAGCCCACCTCGAGAATGCGCCGGTTGCCCACGTCGTAGCCTGCCATGAGCCTGGCCAGCACCTCGCCCGACTGCCACACGACGCCGAACAGGGGCCAGCTCGCCGAGGAGATCCCCAGGGCTTCGGCTTCGCCGCTGTCATCGTTGTACTCCTGACGGCTCCGCAGGGCGCGGTAATGGATATCGTGCACCCCGAATTCCCGGGTCTGGAAGCGGTATCTCAGCGGGTCCACTGTAACTCCCGCCCGCACCCGGGCACTGGTTGAGCGCTCATGCGTGAATTGTCCGGCAATGTCGGGGCTCCGTTGAGTGCTGGCGACCCTCGGCGTGGGCCGCGGTCGCTGATACGTGATCTGATGCTCATGGCGAGTTTACAGTATCGAAGCCTTCGCATGCCTGGCGTCAGCCTGCTGCGCTAGGTCTTGTTCCTTTTCTTCTTTTTCCCGGTGGCTGGCCCGGTTCGTTTCCTGGCATGCGGTGGTTTCAGGTCCGGTGAGGGCACCGCCCCATCCCCGGGATTTTTGCTGTGCTGTCCACCGGTGTGTGCCTTTGTCTGTTTGCGGCCTGCCTTGCTGATTCCCAGGCGCTGCCCTGATACCCAGACACCCCGCAAGTGGTTGAAAACCTCCTTCGGCATGCCCTCGGGGAGGTCGACTGTGGCATGGTCATCGTAAATCTCGATGCGACCGATGTACTCAGCATCGATCTCCGCCTCGTTGGCGATGGCGCCGACGATATTGCCGGGTTTCACGCCGTGGTCGTAACCCACCTCGATCCGATAGCGCTCCATACCCTTGTCGGGGTAGGTGATATCACGCTCGCCGATGGGTGGCCGACGGGTTGCTTTATCGCGGGAGGCGTGGCGTGCGGGGCCGTCCGCCTTGTCGCGGCGTTTCTCCCGCTCTTCGGTGCGCCGCTCCGGTGACTTTCGCAGCTTCTCCTTCGCGAACAGTGGCTGTTTGTGCTGGGCCATGGCGGCCAGCGCCGCTGCGATTTCGATCACCGGTACCCCGTAGTCACTCTGGTATTGCTCGATGAGGACGCGGAATTTGTCCAGGTCGTCGTTATCGGCCAGGGTTTCAGTGATTTTCGCTTTGAATCGCTTAACCCGGGTGTCAGTGACGTCCTCGGCACTGGGCAGTTCCATCTTCTCGATGGTCTTGCCGGTGGATTTCTCGATTGCGCGCAGCAGCCGCCGCTCCCGGTTCGAGGCGAACAGGATTGCGTCGCCGGACCGGCCGGCCCGCCCGGTCCGACCGATGCGGTGGACGTAGGCTTCCACGTCGTAGGGGATGTCGTAGTTCAGCACGTGGGAAATGCGCTCGACGTCGAGGCCGCGGGCCGCCACATCGGTCGCTACCAGGATGTCGAGCCGGCCCTGCTTCAGCGACTCGACGGTTTTCTCGCGCTGGGCCTGGGGGATGTCGCCGTTGAGTGGCGCTGCCGCATAGCCGCGTGCGTTGAGCTTCTCTGCCAGCTCCGTCGTGGCGATGCGGGTGCGCACGAAGATGATCATGCCGTCAAATATTTCCACCTCCAGGATGCGCGTCAGCGCATCCAGCTTGTGCAGTCCCGAGACCATCCATACCCGTTGGCGGATGGTCTCAGCGGTGGTCTGCCTGACCTTGATCAGGACTTCGGCCGGATCTTGCAGGTAGTTGCGGGTGATGCGCCGGATGGCGTCGGGCATGGTCGCGGAGAACAACACCAGCTGCCGCTTTTCCGGGGTTCGCGCGAGGATCCACTCCACGTCGTCGATAAAACCCATGCGTAGCATCTCATCGGCCTCGTCCAGGACGAGGCAGCTCAGGGTGTCGAGCTTGAGCGAGCCTTTGTTCATGTGGTCCATGATGCGACCGGGCGTGCCCACTACCACCTGCGGCCCGCGTTTCAGGCCACGCAGCTGCGTGCGGTAATCCTGGCCGCCATAGATGGGCAGCACGTGAAAGCCAGGCAGGTGGGCGGCGTAGCGCTGGAAGGCCTCGGCCACCTGGATGGCGAGCTCCCGGGTCGGCGCCAGCACCAGTACCTGGGGCGCGCTGAGTTCAAGGTCCAGGCGTGCCAGCAGTGGCAGGGCGAACGCGGCGGTTTTACCGGTGCCGGTCTGAGCCTGTCCCAGCAGATCGCGGCCTTCCAGCAGGTGTGGAATGGTCATGGCCTGGATCGCGCTCGGTGTTTCGTAGCCGACGTCGTCCAACGCGCGCATCAGCGGTGCAGGCAGGCCCAGCTCGTCAAAGCGTGTTGCCGCGGGTTCGGATGACATGGCGTGTCCTGGTTTGAGGAGGGGCGCGCCCTCATTCGGGAGAGACGCGCATCATACAGGATTGCGTGCGATAAGTGGCTGCGATGGGCGGGGTCGCCTCGCCACCCGCGGCTTCCCTGTCCGGAATTGCGCGGTTGCTCTACCCGTAAAGGTCTGGCGGGCAGGGCCGCCCGGGCGCCGGGTCAGCCCTGCATCAGGGCGACGACAATCATGGCCGCGCCGGCCAGGGGTAGCAATCGGCTGATGGTCCGCGCACCGGTGAGTACCTGGCTGACAAGATACCCAACGGCTGTCGCCAGCAGCAGTACCAGCGCCCAGTACTGCCACGGGCTGAACAGTGCGAGCACACCGAGCAACTGTACGGTACCCAGTGCGTAGTCCGTTCGGCTGCCACTTCGGAATGCTCTCGCTGCCATGAGTAGAAACAAGGCTGCGATTGCGGCAAAAACAGCGAACTGCTTCATTTTTGTTCCCGGCGGCGGCGGGGCGGCCCGGCCGACTCTCAGGCCGTTGATGCAGAGGTTGATGGACCCGGCTGCTTGCCTGGGGTAGATAACCCGCCGCTGTTTTCCGATCGGCCCGTTTACTCGTCCATCAGCGATGAGTACATGGTGCTGCGCGGTCGGGCCAACACACGGCGGATCATGGGTTCGAAAAACGAAAGTGGGTAGGTCTCGGTATCGGGGTCAAACGCTGGCGCATCGTATTTTTCGATGAACTCCCGGGTCCGCTCGTAGCAGGGGTGGTCGCGGTACTGTTCATGGAGGTTGCGATCCATGCCCATGAAATGAAAGAAGTGATAGCCCTGGAATATGCCGTGATGCTTGATCATCCAGTGGTTCTCTTCAGAGATGAAAGGCTGCAGTATCACCGCTGCCACATCGGCGTGATTGTACGGGCCCAGCGTGTCACCGATATCGTGCAGCACGGCGCACACCACGTACTCTTCGTCCCGGCCATCTTTATGCGCCAGCGTGCCTGTTTGCAGGCAGTGAGTCAGTCGGTCAACCGGGAATCCACCGAAATCCCCGTCCAGTAGTTGCAGGTGTCGTATAACGCGATCGGGGAGTTCCGCCGCAAATGACTTCACCTCCTTGCCAATGATCGCCCAATCCTCTGCGGTGCTGTCCTGCATGTGGCGGAATGTCGCACGTTTCGGTAGTTGCTGATTCATGTCCTGATTCTCGCTGCTTGTTGCGGGATTCGATAGTCTACATGAGCCGACGGCGTGAACATACGGGAGAGGGTTAGATGAAAAATGGCAGATACCGCCACTTCAAGGGAGGCGAATACCTCGTGCATGGTGTGGCGACCCATTCCGAAACGGGAGAATCGATGGTCGTGTATACGCCTCAATACGGGGAGCAGGGGTTGTGGGTGAGGCCGCTTTCCATGTTCCAGGAAAGCGTTCAGCGCGATGGCCGCCGGCAGCCGCGTTTTGAGTATCTCGGTCCCGCTGACCGCTCGGAATAGCCGGGATCAGTCAAGCAGCCCGGGGATGTCCTCGCGCAGTCGGGCGAGGGCCGCACCCAGCAGTCAGTCAATCCCCTGCAGCGCCGGTTCTGGCGGTGAATTCCAGGCATCCGTGAGACAGTGCGACCAGCCAACCGGGCCGGAAATAAGGCACCTGCAAAATACTTGACTGATCCCGGGGGGTATATTAGCTTGTTAGACGCAAACAAGCATTTGGTAGTGTTGTTGAAGCTTCACCACAGTCGCGGTGGGTTATCACCTCCCGCGACGACCGCTACCGAACCAGGACCCCTGAGCGGGGCGAAAGGCGGCTTATGAACGCATACAACCTGGATGCATCAATAACAATACAGCGCCCGGCGGGAACATCGCGTCATCCGGGACGGCATGCTCAATGATGGGTTCTCCTGCCAGCCAGTGGGAGCCGGCGTTTTCACGGATGCCACATTTCTCACCGAGGCTTCCCCTCGCCATCGAGCGCCGGCTCGTTCCCCTCAGTGGCGCTGCCTCGAAGGGAATTACGTTGCAGCATCCTCGCCTGCCGGGGATCGTACCCGCTCTCCGCAGACTTACCCCTGAATGCAACTTGAACAGCTCGATTCACCAATAATTTACAGCGTCCCGGAGTAAAATTATGAAAGTCAGAGCACTCACTACCGCCATTACCATCGCCAGCCTGCCCGCCACTGCCCTGGTGTCAACCAATGCCAGGGCGCAGGACGACCAGGCCGCGCTGGAAGAGATCGTGGTGACCGCCCGCAAACGCACGGAAAACCTGCAGGACGTGGGGTTGTCGGTCAGCGCGATGAGCCAGACCGAAATTTCGCGCACCTTTGCGCGGGACATCAAGGACCTGGCGTTCATCTCACCCAACCTGATCATCGACGACACCTCCCAGGGCCCCGGGGGTAACGGCGCGTTGTTCATTCGCGGTATCGGCGTCGCCGACGTGGAGAAAAACTTCGACCCCGCCGTGGGCGTGCAGGTGGACGGCCTGTTCATCGGTGCCAACAGCGGCGCCCTGCTGCGCAGCATCGACCTGGCGTCCGTGGAGATCCTGCGGGGGCCCCAGGGAACCCTGTTCGGCCGCAACACCATCGGCGGCACCATCAACGTCGAGCGTACCAAGCCGACGGGTGAACTCGGCGGCAAGCTGCGCATTGGCTACGGCGATTACGATACGTTTTATGCCGACGGTATCCTCAACTTCGGTATCGGGGACAACTTCGGCGTCAAGCTGACCGGCGCGAAGAATGACCAGCAGGAGGGGTATTTCGAGAACACCCAGACGGGCAAGGACAACGGCCGTATCGATTACCAGAGCTACGGCATCAACCTGCTGTGGAACCCGACCGACACCCTGGAGATAGAATATACCTACACGGACGAGGAGACCGAACAGGACACCCCGCCGCTGGTCAACATGGGCCAGCCGGATACCCTGTTCTGCCAGGCCTATGGTTACTGTGCCCAATCCCAGACCACGCCGAGCTCCGGAGACCGTTACAAGGTCAATACCCTGGGCTTTCTGCCTGCAACGGCAGGCATGACAATCGAGAATGTCGCGATTAGTACGCCGGATACCCTGACGCCCACGGACCTGGACGCGACTTTTGATGCCGAGACCCACATCTTCGACGTGCGCTGGGCGATCAACGACAACTGGGCGCTGGACTATATCTACGGCACGTTCGAGACCGAGGAGACCATCTACTCCAACTGGACCTCTGAACCCGAGATGCTGTTCGGTACCGATCGTCCCGCGGAGTATCAGCAGGAAAGCCATGAACTGCGGCTGACGTATGACGACGACGGCGGCAGGCTGAACTTCGTGGTCGGCGCCTACCTGTGGGAATCCGACTATGAGATACGCCTGCGCAGCTGGATCACTTTCAACCCGCCCGGGACGGTGCTGGACATCCCCCAGAAGACCAAACAGTACACGGATTCCCAGGCGCTGTTCTTCGAAGGGGATTACCGGCTGACCGACCGTTGGACCGTGACCCTGGGCGGTCGCTACACCAAGGATGAAAAGGAGTCCCGACAGTTCTGGAATCTCAATACAGGGCCCAATCACCCCGATGAGGAATGGACCGAGTTCACGCCCAAGGTGGGGTTCCGCTACCAGATGAATGATGACGCGATGTTGTACGCGACCTATTCCGAGGGCTATCGCAGCGGCGGTTTCAACGGGCGCGTCGACTCGCAACCCACCGCCCGCATTCCCTACGACCCGGAAACCGTCGAGAACTATGAAGTCGGCTTCAAGAGTGAATGGTGGGACAATCGCGTGCGTTTCAATGGCGCCCTGTTCTACATGGACTACCAGGACAAGCAGGAGGAAATCGGTTTGCCCTCCGACGGCGCGACGGGCCAGCGGATCACCGTCTTCAACGCGGCCAGCGCGACGATGCAGGGTATCGAGCTGGAAGTGCAGGCGGTACTTGGGGAGGGCCTGAACCTGCGTGCAAACCTGGGCTACCTCGACTCGGAATACGATGACTTCACCTTTGAAGGCCCCAACGGCATTACTGACCTCAGTGGCCTGGACTTCCGCAGGGCCCCGGAGCTTACCGCCAGCATCGACGCGACCTACGCCTGGAACATCGGCAATGGCGAGGCCTGGGTCAGGGGCGCCTATCGCTTTCTGGGTGAACACTTCATCGAGCAGACCAACCGGCCCGAGCTGGAAAACGATGACCAGCACCTGGTCGATGCGTCGGTCAACTACGCCATCAACGCCCTGCGGTTCAGTGTCTACGGTCGTAACCTGACCGATGAAGACGGGTGGGCACACGGCTTGAACGTCTCCGGCCTGTGGGCCTATGCCGCGCCACGCGCGCCGCGTACATGGGGCGTCGAGGTCACCTACGACTTCGGTGCCCAGTGACCGGCGGACGCTCCCTCGGGATCGACACCAACGATGGCCTTCCCGCTGCGCGGGGAGGGCATCCTGATTTACACTGAGACAGGCCGGCATGACTCCCGCTTGGCAGGCGCGAGTCATCGACGGTGAGCTCGAAACTTAAGGGGATTCTCCATGGGAGACAGACTCGCAGACAAAGTAGCGGTTATCACCGGCGGAGCCAGCGGCATCGGTGCGGCGACGGCGGAGAAATTCGTCCAGGAGGGCGCCCGCGTGGTGCTCGGTGATATCCAGGACGAGACCGGTGAGGCTTTTGCCGCCAGTCTCGGTGATGCTGCCATTTACCGTCACTGCGATGTGACGAAGGAAGACCAGGTCGAGTCCCTGGTGAATACCGCCGTCGAGCAATTCGGCAAGATTGACGTGATGTTCAATAACGCGGGTATCGTCGGCTCCATCGGTCCGTTGGAGTCCACGCCGGCGGAGGAATGGAAATTTACACTCGACATCCTGCTCAACGGCGTCTTCTACGGCATGAAGCATGCCTCCAGGCACATGAAGAAAGCCGGTTCCGGCTCGATCATCAGCATGTCGAGCGTGGCGGGCGTCACTGGGGGCCTCGGCCCGCACGCCTACGCTGCGGCGAAGCACGCGGTGGTGGGCATAACCCGTAATCTCGCCGCCGAGGTGTGTGCCTTCGGGGTCAGGGTCAATTGCGTGGCGCCTTACAGTGTGGCCACGCCGATGGTGGCGCAAGCCTACCTGGAGGACCACACGGATATCGAGGGCACGGTCAAAATGCTGGCAGATGAGTCGCCGCTGAAGGGGCGCCCCGGGCTGGCCGACGACGTGGCCAACGCGGTGCTCTGGCTCGCCAGCGACGAATCGGGCTACACGAGTGGCCTGACCCTGACGATTGACGCGGGTATTACCACCGGGTCGGTGGCGGGGCCGCCGCGATTCTCCGAACAGATACCGCTGATGCGCGAGGCCGGCAAGAGCGGTGTCTGAGACGGGGCCGGATGCAAAACCGGCCACAATAGCACTGTAAACTGGAGCCGGGTATGAACCACGCGGAAGATGAGCGACACATCATGGCGCTCTTGTGCGAGTACTGCGACAGCGTGGATCGCGGCGATCTCGACGGCTTTGCCGGGCTTTTTGCCGAGGGTGCCTGGGGTATCGCCGGCGACCTGGCGTCCGGCGCTGCAGCAGTGCGGGCCGTTCTCGATAACGTGATCATCTACGATGGCACCCCTAACACCCGCCACCTGATGAGCAATGTCCAGATCGCGGTGGGCGAGGAGGGCGACGCCGCCACTGCGCGCTGCTGTATCACAGTGATGCAGTGCGTGCCCGGGGACTTTCCCCTGCAGGCGATCTTTATCGGTACTTACCTCGACAAACTGCACAAACGCGACGGCCGCTGGCAGTTCGCGGAGCGGGTGATAGAGCCCAACCTCGTCGGCGACATGTCGCGCCACCGCAGCGATATGGCCTAAACCTGCGGCGTTGTTCGCCGCTGGCAGATTGAGCTTCCCCGGGCCGATTCGTGATTCGCTCCGGGCCTTTTCCCAGCCTGATGTATCGAGGGCGTTGCTGCCGCTACAGGGACGCCGCCAGTCGTGTGCCCTGGTCGATTGCGCGCTTGGCATCGAGTTCGACTGCCACATCGGCGCCGCCGATCAGGTGAACGGGTTTGCCCTCCAGCCCGGCGACCAGTTCACGGCGGGGTTCCTGTCCGGCGCAGAGCACCACGTTGTCCACGTCCAGCACTTTGTCCACGCCGCCGATGGTGATATGCAAACCGGCGTCGTCGATCTTCCTGTATTCACAGCCCGGCATCATCTGCACGCCCTTTTTCTCCAGGCCGAGACGATGAATCCAGCCGGTGGTCTTGCCCAGGCCGCCACCGACCTTGCTGGTCTTGCGCTGTAGCAGGCTGACCTGCCGCGGTGACGGTGGCACGACTGCCTGCACGCCCTCGATACCTCCGCGGGCCTCCAGCGTCATGTCCACGCCCCATTCCCGCATGAACTCCCGGATATCAGTGGCTGGACTTTCCTCGCCGTGGGTGAGGTATTCCGCCACGTCAAAGCCGATGCCGCCGGCGCCGATGATGGCGACCTTATCGCCCACCGGTGCCTTGTCTCTCAACACGTCGAGGTAAGACAACACCTTGGGGTGATCGATACCTTCGATATCAGGCGTGCGCGGCGTGATGCCAGTGGCCAGCACCACGTCGTCGAATTCGCCGTCGGCGAGGTCATCGGCGCTGATCGCTTTGCCGAGTTTCAGGGTGACACCGGTCAGCTCTATCTGGCGCTGAAAGTAACGCAGGGTCTCGTAGAACTCCTCCTTGCCTGGAATCTGCTTGGCGAGGTTGAACTGGCCGCCGATCTCATTGGCGGCATCGAACAGCGTTACGCTGTGCCCACGGCTCTGCCGCCGTTGTCGCGAACGCCAGGCCCGCCGGCCCGGCCCCGACTACGGCGATGGATTTCTTCTTTACTGCCGGCTCGATTATCAGCTCCGTTTCGTGGCAGGCGCGGGGGTTTACCAGGCAACTGGTCATCACGCCCGAGAAGACGTGGTCCAGGCAGGCCTGGTTACAACCGATGCAGGTATTGATCTCGTCCGCTTTGCCAGCGGCCGCCTTGTTGACGAAATCGGCGTCCGCCAGGAAGGGGCGAGCCAGGGATACCATGTCGGCATCACCCCGCGCCAGCACGGCCTCAGCCACCTCGGGTGTATTGATCCGGTTGGAAGTGATTACTGGAACCGTCAGCTCATCGCGGAACCGGGCCGTAACCCAGGTGAAGGCGGCCCGGGGCACCTTGGTAGCGATCGTCGGAATACGCGCTTCGTGCCAGCCGATGCCGGTGTTGATGATGGTGGCACCTGCTTCCGCGACTGCCTTGCCGAGCATGATGACCTCGTCGTCGCTGCTGCCGCCTTCGACCAGGTCCAGCATCGACAGACGGTAGATAATGATGAAGTCGCTGCCGACCGCCTCGCGAACACGCCGCACAACTTCTACCGGCAGTCGCATGCGGTTTTCGTAGCTGCCGCCCCACTCGTCGTCCCGGTGGTTGGTGCGGGCCGCCAGGAACTGATTGAGGAAGTAGCCCTCGGAACCCATGATCTCCACGCCGTCGTAGCCTGCCTTCCGGGCCAGTACCGACATGCGCACAAAGTCATCGATCTGCTGCTCTATTTCGTCCGGCGTCGCCGCCTTGGGTTTGAAGACATTGATCGGCGCCTGCACGGCGGAGGGCGCTATGGGGTTTTCATTGAACGCGTAGCGTCCCGTATGCAGGATTTGCATGCATATCTTGCCGCCCTCGGCGTGCACGGCGTCGGTAATAACCCGGTGGTCGGCGCAGTCCGCTTCACTCGCAAGCATTTTGGTGTGCTCGTGAGTGGCCGCACGCTTGTTGGGGCCGAAACCGCCGGTCACGATCAGGCCGACCCCTCCACGGGCCCGTTCTGCAAAGAACGCGGCCATCCGCTCGTGGCCGTTGGGGGCTTCCTCCAGACCGGTGTGCATGGAACCCATGAGTACGCGATTGCGCAGGGTGGTGAATCCCAGATCCAGGGGTTCGAGCAGCTTTGGGTAAGGGGTCACGAGAGTCCTCCAATTGGCGTTCCGGGTCTAAACTAGACGCCGTCAAGTTATGGGCTCTCAAGCTAACAGGCGAATTTGACACTGTCAAGATTGGTTGTAGGATGGCCGCATGACCGGAAAGAAACATTACCACCACGGCGACCTGCGCCGCGTGCTGCTCGATGAAGCTGCCCTGCTGATTCGTGAGGAGGGGGAGGCCGGTCTCTCCATGCGACGGCTGGCGGCCCGGGCGGGTGTGTCGCGCACCGCGCCGTATCACCACTTCAACGACAAACAGGACCTGCTCTGCGCGATCGCCGAGGAGGGTTTCAGTCGTTATGTGAAGATATTGACGCTGCCGGCTGGCGATCTTTCCGAACCGCGCATGCGCCGGTTTGTCCGTAGTTACCTGACATTTGCTGTGGAGAACGCCGAGTACTACGACCTCATGTTCGGGGGCCAGCTATGGCGAGGCGATGCCATCACCGCTTCGCTGAGAGCCGAGGCTCACGGCTCCTTCCGGTTTTACATAGAACAGGTGCGGAGTTGGCAGGAGCGAGGGCATGTGGACCCGACGCTGGATGTGCTGCGGTACTCGCAGGTGAGCTGGAGTACGCTGCACGGCATGAGTCGGCTGATGATCGATGGTGTTTATCCCGATGTCGAGGCCATGGGACCGATGTGCGACCAGGCTGCGGCCATGTTCTGGCGCGAGTTACGCGGCGGCCTCGAGGACCACCCGGCTCGCGGCTGACATCCGAAAAGCGAAATTTGTCGCTGATCCGTCCACGGCCCGATGGCGTACATCTGTTCAGGTCATAGACAAAGTGTCTTGACACCGGGAGTTGTCATGTCGATGGAACAGAATCTGGGGCGTGTTGAAAGGCGGGTACGACTGCTGCTGGGCGCGCTACTGGCGGCCTGGGTGGTGCTGCAGCCAGAGCATACCGCGCTGCACTGGATCGCCCTGCTGGCGTCTGTCTTCCTGGTATTGAACGGGATCTTCGGTCGCTGTTACCTGTGGCGGGTATTTCGACTGGACACCAGGGAGCGCTGTAACGGCGTGTGCGGCCGGGGGGCGGTCGACCACTGACCTGGCTTGTCTCGCACTCGCCTGTGCCTTTTTCAGCAGGTTGCTATTCCGGTTTGACGGCGAATATTTTCGCGCTGGCGGCGTAGTCATTGGCGTCGACAGACTCCAGAAGTTCACGCATATCGTCGTGGAAAGCGGGGGTGGTGACTGTCCCATCGGTCGATGATTCCGATGCAGGGCAACACCCGGTTTCTGGCGCCGGCTCCGCCGGGCCGCAGCAGGCAGCACTCGCCCCCTCCTTGTAGACGTTCAAATCGGCACCGGTGTCCTCGATTGCCACCGCAGCAAATCCCACCGCGGAAAGCTTCTCCCGGTATTCGTCCACCGAGAGGGCGCCCCCGATACAACCGATCCAGGCCGTCACCTTTTCCGCCACAGCGTCGGGGAGCGGCTGTTTGAGCACCAGGTCGGAAACGGCCAGGCGGCCGCCGGGTTTAAGGATGCGGAACACCTCCGCGAGGGCCGCGTTCTTGTCCTCGCACAGGTTGAGGACGCAGTTTGAGATAACGCAGTCCACGGACCCGCTGGGGATGGGCATTGCCTCGATTTCCGCCAGGTAGAATTGCGTGTTGTCGTAGCCGCCCCGCCTGGCATTGGCCCTGGCGAGAGACACCATGTCGGCGGTCATATCCACCCCGATTGCGCGCCCGGTTGGCCCCACCTGCTGCGCCGCCAGGAATACGTCGAGACCTCCGCCCGCGCCGAGGTCGACCACCGTCTCGCCCTCGCGCAATGAAGCCAGCGCCACCGGGTTGCCGCAGGAAAGGCCCATATTGGCCTCGTCGGGAATGCTGCCCAGCTCTTGCTCGGAGTAACCGAAGGCGGTGGCAATACTGCGCACCCCCTGCTGGTGACTGCCCAGGCCCTGGCGCGCTACCGCCCCGTAGCCCGCGCGTACCGCGTCGCCGATTGATTCAGTCATTGCTGCCTCCATTGCGCAATCCACTGTAGCGTGTGACACCGGCGTGTTGCTGGTGTTCCCCGACGATACCTCGCGGCGTGGAATTTGTCCCGCGTGTCGCCCTGACCCTGGGCCGGCCCGGTGGGCCCTTCAATCATCGGGGTTATCGGCATCCTGCAAATGGCGGCAAACAGCGTGTTTTATTGGTCAGATACCCAGACTCTTGCCATACTGGGATGAACCGAGTTGCGACCGCTCAGAGGCAGACCGCAAGGCGCCGTTTGCCGGGAGTCCCGAGGCAGAATGAAAGCGAGCAATATCAAGAACCCGGAATACTTCCACAAGGTGGTGGACTGCCAGTGGGCCTGTCCGGCCCATACCCCGGTACCGGAATATATCCGCTTGATAGCCGCTGGCGATTACACCGGCGCTTTCATGGTGAACTGGGAGAGCAATGTCTTTCCCGGAATTCTCGGCCGCACGTGCGACCGTCCCTGTGAACCGGCCTGCCGGCGTGGGCGGGTCGAGACCGAACCGGTGGCGATCTGTCGTCTCAAGCGCGTCGCCGCTGACAACAAGCAAGGCGTCAAACACCTGATGCCGACCGTACCCGACGACGACAATGGCAAGCGTGTCGCGTTGATCGGGGGCGGCCCGGCGTCGCTCACGGTTGCCCGCGACCTGGCGCCTCTGGGTTACAAGCTCGATCTGTACGACGACCAGGCGCGCGGGGGTGGCATGATGCGCAGCCAGATTCCTGCCTTCCGTTTGCCTGTCGAGGTGCTGGAGGAGGAGGTTGATTACGTGCTCGACCTGGGTGTGAACCAGATATTCGAGACCTATGTCGACAGCATGCAGGACATCCTCAACAAGGGCTACGATGCCATCTTCGTCGGCACGGGCGCACCTCGCGGCTCTGACCTGGACCTGCCGGGCCGCGAGGAAGCCGCCGCCCACATTCACGTGGGCATTGACTGGTTGTCGTCGGTTGCTTTCGAGCACATCGACTCGATCGCGGAGCGCGTCATCGTCCTCGGTGGTGGTAACACGGCGATGGATTGTTGTCGGACCGCTCGCCGACTTGGCGGCAAAGAGGTCAAGGTTGTCGTGCGCAGCGAGTTCGCGAAAATGAAAGCGTCTCCCTGGGAAAAGGACGACGCGATGTCGGAAGACATCCCGATCTACAACAACCATGTGCCGCTGGAGTTTGTGCACGATGAAGGCAAACTGACCGGTGTGCGCTTCCAGCGGGTCGATGTGCATTACGACAAGCGCGGTAACCGCAGTCTGGTGCCGGTCGAGGAAGAGCCGGTCTTGTTCGAATGCGACCACGTGCTGATCGCGATAGGCCAGGAGAACGCCTTTCCCTGGATAGAACGCAACCTCGGTATCAGCTTTGGCAAATGGGATCTTCCCGAGATCGACAGCGAAACCTTCCAGTCGACGCTGCCCGAGGTTTTTTTCGGGGGTGACTCGGCTTTTGGGCCGGAGAACATTATCACCGCCGTGGCGCACGGGCACCAGGCGGCGATATCAATCGACCTGTTCTGTCGTGGCAAGGACATCGCCAAGCGACCGCCGCCGGGGGTGACCCTGGTCAGCCAGAAGATGGGGCTTCACGAGTGGAGCTATGACAACGGCGTCACGGCAGACGAGCGCTATGCGGTGCCTCACGAGGAGAAGGACAGCGCCCTGGCCGACCGGAAGCTCGAGGTGGAAAAGGGCTTCGACAGGAAAACCGGCTATCTGGAAGCTGAGCGTTGCCTGAACTGCGACGTGCAGACCGTGTTCAGCACCGACATGTGTATTGAGTGCGACGCCTGCATGGACGTCTGTCCGACTGACTGCATCAACTTCACCGCCAATGGCCGCGAGAAGGACCTGCGCGGGCGCCTGCGCGCGCCGGCTGAGGAACTGGGCCAGGATTTGTACGTCTCTGACAAACTTGCCCAGACCGGAAGGGTCATGGTCAAAGATGAAAACGTCTGCCTGCATTGCGGCCTGTGTGCGGAACGCTGCCCGACGGGGGCCTGGGATATGCAGCGATTCCTTTACCAGGTCACCAAGGCCAGTCCGATTCTGCGGGGTCCCCGAACATGAGTTCGCAAGTCAATACGGTGGTGTCCGAGCCGCAGGCAGTCAACGATTTCGTCATCAAGTTTGCGAACGTCAATGGTACCGGCTCAGCCAGCGCCAACCACATGTTCGCCAAGGCGATTTTTCGTATGGGGATCCCGGTAGCGCCGCGCAATATTTTTCCGTCCAACATTCAGGGAGCGCCCACCTGGTACGAGGTGCGCGTCAGCCAGCAGGGCTATCTGGGGCGCCGCGGCGGTGTCGATATCATGGTTTGCGTCAATCCCGACAGCATGGAACGCGACATCCAGGAAGTGGAGCCGGGAGGCTATTTCGTCTACGACAGCACCAAGCCGCTCGACCTTCGCCTGCAGCGCAGCGACCTGACCTTTATCGGCATACCGTTCACGGAAATATGCCTGCGCGAGTATACGGACGCACGCCAGCGCCTGCTGTTCAAGAACATCATTTATGTCGGTGCCCTGGCGGCACTGCTCGATATCGACTTCGGCGTTTTCCAGACCCTCGTGGCGGACCAGTTCAGAGGCAAGGAGCGGCTGATCACGCCCAATCTGCAGGCGCTGGAGATGGGTTACCAGTACGCCAGTCGGAATTTCAGCTGTCCGCTCGGATTGCGCGTCGCACGTGGCGGTCACCAGGCACCTCATATAGAGGAGTTCGAGCACATTCTAATGGATGGCAACACAGCCACCGCGCTCGGTGCGATATACGGCGGTGCAACCTTCGCCTCCTGGTACCCGCTGACGCCGTCCACCTCCGTGGTCGAGGCCTTCGAGAAATACGCTCACCGCCTGCGCATCGACCCCGGTACGGGCAAGAAGAATTACGCCATTGTCCAGGCCGAGGACGAGCTTTCCGCCATCGGCATGGTCATCGGAGCCAGCTGGAATGGCGCGCGCTCGTTCACCGCGACCAGTGGTCCGGGGCTTTCCCTGATGGCCGAGTTCCTCGGCCTGGCCTATTACGCAGAGGTTCCCGCAGTGCTTGTGGACGTGCAGCGCGCCGGGCCGTCCACGGGTATGCCCACGCGCACCCAGCAGTCCGATATCCTGTTCGCGGCTTACGCCTCCCACGGCGATACCAAGCACGTGCTGCTATTTCCGGCCACTGCCGCGGAGTGTTTCGAAATGACGGTCGAGGCGTTCGACCTGGCTGAGGAACTGCAGACGCCGGTCATCATCATGTCGGACCTGGATCTCGGCATGAACGACACCATGTCCCCGCCGCTGGTCTGGGACGATTCGCGCCGTTTCAAGCGGGGCAAGGTGCTGGACCGGGAAGGCCTGGATGCCTTGAACGAGCGGTGGGGGCGCTACCTGGATGTCGACGGCGATGGTATTCCTTACCGGACGTTGCCGGGCTCGCACCCTGAAAAAGGCTCTTACATCACGCGTGGCACGTCGCGTGATGAATACGCAATTTATACCGAGGACGGCGCAGCCTACGTGCGCAACATGGAACGGTTGTTGAAGAAATTCGAGACCGCCAAGGCGTTCGTACCTCAGCCCAAGATCAAATCCGCCAGCCGGCCGACCCGCTATGGATTGATCTTTTTCGGCACCACCGCCTCGCCGAGCTACGAGGCGTCGGAAATACTTGAAGAGGAAGGGATTGTACTGGACACCATGCGAATCAGGGCATTTCCTTTCAATGACGACGTGGAAGCTTTCGTCAACGAGCACGAGCGGCTGTTCGTGGTCGAGCAGAACCGGGACGGCCAGATGCGGCGGCTGCTGATCAATGAGTGCGAGGTTCCGCCGGACAAGCTGGTGTCAGTACTGCACTACGACGGTCTTGCGATCACCGCGCGCACGATTACCCGGATGATGCGTGAGTATCTCGGCGGCGGAAGCGTCACCCCGATACGCCGAACACAGAGCCGGGAGGGGCAACAATGAGTTTCCAGAGACCCGCGTTCCGCCACCCGGCGGCCAAGGAAAATACGCTCGGATTACGACGCAGCGACTATGAGGGAGGGCTGTCGACACTGTGCGCCGGCTGTGGTCACGACTCGATCACGGCGGCCATCATCGATGCCTGTTTCGAGCTCGCGGTAGAGCCCCACCGCGTCGCCAAGATGTCGGGCATCGGCTGCTCATCCAAGACGCCGCCGTATTTCCTTGCCAGGAGCCACGGTTTCAACTCGGTGCACGGGCGGATGCCGTCGGTGGCGACGGGAGCGAGCCTGGCAAACCGCGAGCTGATCTATTTTGGAATATCCGGCGATGGCGACTCCGCGTCCATTGGCATGGGTCAGTTTGCCCACGTGGTGCGACGCAACGTGAACATGATCTACATCGTTGAGAACAACGGCTGCTACGGCCTGACCAAGGGCCAGGATTCCGCCACCGCCGACCTCGGCTCTCGGAGCAAGAAAGGTACCGTGAACCAGTTTCAGTCGATCGATCTCGCCGCCATCGCTCTGCAATTGGGCGCGACCTTTGTGGCCCGTTCATTCTCTGGCGACAAGGCACAGCTGGTACCGTTGTTGAAGGCCGCGATCTGCCACCAGGGATTTGCCTTCCTCGACGTGATTTCACCGTGTGTCACGTTCAACAATCACGAAGGTTCCACCAAGAGTTATCCGTTCGTACGGGAGAACAAGGACGTGGTGAAGGTCGATTTCGTGCCCATGCGGGAGGAGATACTGACGGACTACGAAGAGGGCAAGACCCAGGAAGTGCTGCTGCACGATGGCTCGATGATCCGGCTGCACAAGGGTGGCGATGGCGGTCACGACCTGACGGACCGGCAGGCCGCACTCCGCGCAATTCACGACCACCAGGTGGAGGGCCGCGTGTTGACCGGCCTGTTGTTCGCGGAGAGGGATGCCCCCGATCTGCATGATCACCTGCAGACGCCGCCGCGCCCACTGAGTGAGTTGACAGAGCAGGAGCTGTGTCCCGGCAGCAAGGTGCTCGATAGCATCAACGCCGGCTTGCGGTGAGACACGGCGGTCAGGGCCCCGCCGCCCGGTAGGCTTCCAGTGCCAGCAGTACGCAGCTGTAGAGCACCACGCCGGCGAGAAAGCCGAGGAAGTCGCGGGAAGTCCGGATTCGGGCCCGGTCGCTGATCGCGCTGACGGCGACGATGCCGCCGGCGATATAGGCGAAGGCCAGCGCGTACACGATCTCGGAAATGGTGTACAGGAAGCCACCCAGCCACCCCAGGGTGGTAAACCCGATCAGCAGGTAGCGAACCACTCCGTCGTAGTTGGCGTGTCGCTCCTGGCTGAGTGAATGATCAATCCCGAGGAAATGCGCGCTCATGGCGAGCCCGAACAACAGCGCGGGTTGTGGACGGTACAGCGGTTGCTCTGCCAGCATGTACCCGATAAATCCCGCATACAGGCACATGGACGCCAGCACGCCTGAGTAGGCGATGCGGGCGCGCGTGACCTTGGCCGTGTTATTGAGTACCCGCATACCCACGTAGACGCAGAAACCCAGAAGGGCCATCAGGTATGCGTGGTGGGTCAGGTACGTGGTGATGGGGCCCAGGTCCACGGCGTCCATCGTTAGCTGCTGCCGCGCCAGGTGAGGATAGACGTCGATAAAGGCGTAGGCGATGGCGATGCCGGCGATGATGTTCATCAGCGGTGCCTGGAAACGTCGCTCCCGGCGCACACGCCCGGCGAAGAAATGGGTCGCCAGGATCAGCGCCAGGCCGGCGGCGGAGTTGAGATAACTCCACATAATGCGTCTATCCCTCCACATCGCGTTGACTTGTTCGTGAGTCATCTGCGGGGTGAGTGCCGGGACCTTTTGGCCACCCGGTCGCGCTAGTCTAGCAGTCTTTGGAGAGGAGCCCGCGTGGCGGGAGTGCAGCGGTGATAATGCCGCGGGTGCGGCCGATCAAGCCCGGTCTCTCCCGGGGGTCACACCACTTCGGCCAGGTGTCTGCCAGCGCTTCAGTCGTCGTCATCGTCGTCGCCGAGGCGCTCACCCTGCTTGCCCCGGACACCGTCACGCACCTCTTCCTGCTTGCAGTCGCGCTTGTCCTTGCCGACATAGCCTTCATCGCGTCGGCAGTCACGCCTGTCCTGGCGCTCGTCGGAGCGGCCGCGTTCCAGGCGGCGGCCAGGCGGCTTGGCATTACGCCGTCCGGACTGACCCAGAGCATCCAGCGGCTGGAGATCCACTACGGTCGGCCGCTATTCCAGCGCAGCCGCGCCGGCGTGGCGCTGACGGCCGCGGGTGAAGTCGCCGTCGAAGGAGCAAGAGCGATCATCCGCCGCGCGGAGGCGGTCGAGCGCGAAATAAAGCTGGTCGGTAACCCGGAAACCGGCCACCTCAGTGTCGGCATTGACCCGACGCTGGCCAACCTGCTACTGGCGCCTGTCCTGGCCAGTTTTCTGGGGCGCTACCCATCCATGCGCTTCACGGTCACCAGTGACAACCGCCCCGCACTGCTCTCCATGTTGGCTGAAAGGGCTATTGAGCTGCTGGTCTGCTACCCGGACAGGGAGTCGAAGCGCCCCGGGGTTGAGTCTGTGGAGCTGACCCTCCCTTCGCCAATAGTCGTGGGCAGGCCCGGACATCCGCTCACGCTTCTCGCAGACCGGAAAATATCACGGTACCTGCAGTATCCGCGGCTGGGGGCGCGACTCCCGGCATGGTATGTCGCCTGGGCGGACTACCAGTTGGCACGCGAAGGACTGGAGACTTCATCGACCGAGGACTACTACCTTTACAGCGATAATCTCACATTGATGAAGTCGGTGGTGCAACAAAGCGACGCGGTGATGGGCCTCTACCCGCAAGATGCGGAGGCCGAGCTGGCAGCCGGCCAGCTGGTGGAAATGAACCCGCTCGATTGGCCGCAGCAAGCGCCGGTGGAAGTTGTCCACGCTGCCGAGCGCCCATTGAGTATGCCAGCAGAGGTGCTGGTCCAGGCCCTGGTCGAAAAGTACGCCGGCCGGCAGTGATCCGATGCGGTGTCTTGCGAAGGAGTGCGAGCATGGCGTGCTCAACACAGCCACATTTTTGTATCTATACTGTGCACACAGGATCGGTGGCCGTCTTTCAAGCCGGGCCCCCGCCGGACTTTTCTGACGCATAGCTGAGGTACTCTCTACCGTGAAACCGATTATCGCTACTGGCTTCCTCGCGATCGCCGCATTTGCACACGCGGCCACGGCCGCTTCCGAACTCGTTTATCACAACGCAACGGTCATCACCATGGATGACGCCATGCCCGTGGCCGCCGCGGTCGGTGTACGCGATGGCCTGATTGTCGCGGTCGGCGCACTGCCGGAGGTCCTGGAGAAAACGGGCCCTGAAGTGAGGAAAATAGACCTGGGTGGAAAAACCCTGGTGCCTGGATTCGTCGATTCTCACGGTCATGCCTACCTCATCGGCCTGCAGGCGATTTCAGCGAACCTGCTGCCGCCCCCCGACGGGCAGGGTAAGGATGCCGCCTCGGTTGTGTCGCTGTTGAAGGCCTGGGCGAAGGATAACCCGGAGATTGTTGACGAGATCGGCTGGATAGTGGGCTTCGGTTACGATGACTCACAACTTGCGACGCAGCAACATCCCACGCGCGATGACCTCGACAAGGTCTCCACCGAAAAACCCGTGATCATCATTCACCAGTCCGGCCACCTCGGCGTTGCCAACAGCAAGGCGCTGGAAATCGCCGGCGTGGACGCGGCCACCCAGGACCCTGACGGCGGGGTTTTCCGCCGACGCCAGGGCTCGCAGGAGCTCAACGGGGTGATGGAGGAATACGCATTTTTCCAGGTGTTGTTCGGGCTGGTGTCAAATTTTGACGATGCGTTCAATGAGCGACTGGTCATCGAAGGTACCCGCCTGGCGGCATCATTCGGCTACACCACCGTGCAGGAGGGGCGAGCCACCGGCGAGGGTCTCGCGGCCATCCAGCGGGTGGCCGCGCGCGGCGCCCTGGCGGTCGATCTCGTCAGCTACCCCGATGTGCTCGAGGTGAAGGACCCCGCGCCCTCCCTGGAGTATAAAAACCGCTACCGGGTCGGCGGTGTCAAGCTGACCATCGACGGCTCGCCCCAGGGCAAGACTGCCTGGCTCAGCCACCCGTATTTCGTGCCGCCGCAGGGCCAGTCGGAAGACTACCGGGGCTATGCGGCCATCGATGAGGAAACCACCAAAGCGGCCGTCGAAAAGGCCTATGCCAATGGCTGGCAGATCCTGGTGCATTCCAATGGTGATGCGGCCACCGATCGCCTCATCGACGCCATACGCGCGGCGAAAAGCAGGCACCCGGAAGTCGATAACCGCCCCGTGCTGATCCATGGCCAGGTGTTGCGCGAGGAACAGGTCGAGGCACTGAGGGAACTCGGCGTTTTCCCCTCCCTGTTCCCGATGCACACGTTCTACTGGGGTGACTGGCACCGCCAGTCGGTGCTGGGGGCGGAACGGGCGGAAAATATCTCACCGACCGGCTGGGTGCTTGCCCGCGGCATGCGCTTCGGTACTCACCACGATGCCCCCGTTGCCTTGCCGGATTCCATGCGGGTGCTGTCGGCGACCGTTACCCGCACGACGCGCAGCGGCTACGTACTTGGCCCGGAGCACCGGGTGCCGGTGGCGACGGCGCTGAAGGCGATGACGCTGTGGCCCGCCTGGCAACACTTCGAGGAGGCGTCGAAGGGATCGATAAGCCCGGGTAAACTCGCTGATTTCGCTGTCCTGTCGGCCAACCCATTACAGGTTGACGAAAGTAAGCTCGCCGACATCGAGGTGCTGCAGACGATCAAGGAAGGCGAAGTTGTCTACCGGCGGGAGACGCCATCCGGGCAGGCGGCGAGCAAGTGAGGCCGCGGCTGGTCGGCGACCATTCACCCCCGACGCGGTCGCGTTCAGTTGAACAGCCATAGCAGCCACGGTGTGCCCACGCCGAGGTAGATCACCAGGCACGCGGCCACCACCAGGCCGCCGTAGCGATAGACCTCACCGCCGTTCAGGTAGCCGCTGCCGACAAAAATCACGTTGGCGCTGGACGCCTGTGGCGTGAGTGGCGAGAAAAAATTGGTGGCAAAGAGCAGCATCATACCCATCACCGCCACCGGCACCTCGGGCTGCGAAATGCCCAGAAAGACCCCGAAGAGGGCCAGCAGGTGCGCGCTCTGGCTCACGAACAGGTAGTGGATGAGGATATAGATCGACACCAGCAGGACGTAAGTCAGTGGCGAGGCGAGGCCGTCGACCCAGTGCCCCATGCGGTCACCCAGGAACTGCATGAAGCCCAGTTGGTCAAGCTGGGTGCTCAATGTGTACAGAATTCCGAACCAGAGCAGGGTTTCGAGGGCATCGCCCGACTGCTTGATGTCGTCCAGGGAGATAACGCCTGACAGCATCAACACGGCGAGCCCGGCAAAAGCGACGGCAGTGGCATCCAGGTTCAGGGGCCCGGACAGGGACCAGCCCAGCACCATGCCGAGGAAAGTGAGCAGCGTAATCCATTCGTCGCGGCTGATCGGGCCCAGTTCCTGCAGGCGTCGGCGGGCATTGTCAGGTGCGTCGGGCGTTTGTGTGAGGGATGGCGGGAACACGCGGTACAGCAGCCAGGGTATAACCAGCATGCCTGTCAGGGTGGGCACACTGGAGGCGCAGAACCAGTCGACGAACGTGATCTCGACACCGTATTCTGCCAGCAAGGCGACGCCGACGGGGTTGGCGGCCATTGCCGTCAGCCAAAGCGCCGATGACAGTCCCAGCCCCGCCATGCTGACCAGCATCAGGTAGGACCCCAGGCGATGTCGCGATTCGTCCCAGGGGTGAGAGCCATTGCTTTCCGCGAGCGAATAAACGATGGGATAGAGCACACCCGAGCGGGCTGTATTGCTGGGAAAGGCCGGCGCAATCAACGCATCTGTGGCCACCATGCTATAGGCGAGGCCGAGGGATGAGTGGCCGAAACTCCGCACCAGCAGGTAGCCGATACGGGCGCCCAGGCCCGAATTGACCACGCCACGGCCTACCAGGAGCGCAATCACGATGAGTAGTATGAATCCCTCGCTGAAACCGCTGTAGGCAACAGCCGGCTTCAGGGTGCCGGTGAAGACGGCGGCAACCAGGGCAAGAACGGCCGCCAGCAGCAGTGACGCAGCGCCCGCGACGACCGCGAAAATCGTGGCGGCGAAGATAGCAAACAGGCGCCAGGCAGCCGGGTCCAGACCCTCGGGAACGGGACTCAGCCAGATGCCGAGACCCAGCAGCAGACAGACAGCGAACAGGATTTGGCGTTTCATGTCTTCATTGTAGTACCTGCGGTACAGTCGTCAGGTGAGAGCGCCTGAGCTTATCACGATGACCGACTGGCGCCGCGGGCGGTGTGCTACAGGGCTGCCGCTGGGCTGGAACGCCTGCCTGGCCCGAGGGCGACTAGCCGGGGGGGGGGGTTCTCAGCCCTTTCAAATGGCTGTCATCCACTTGGACTGCCGATGCCGTATACTCACGCCGACTTATCAACGGCCGCGCACGAAAACCCCGTCGTATCCCCGGCGCCGGGGAGAGCGCATGCGAAGCAGGGTTGCGGGGAACACGGGTTATAGACCTGGACGCAGTGGGCACCGTTGCCGGTTCCTCGGCGCTGTGTGGCGGGACAGGCAGCCTCGGCCGACGTTGATACTCCCCGTGTTGCAGCGGGGTCGGGCGAATGTAATCGCTAACATGACGGAATTTCTGGAGGGTGGATGCGCGCGGTAGTGGTTTTCCTGATGGCGCTGGCTATCGTTGTCGGTGGGTGGTATTTCCTCGGCACCGATGAGGACTCGGGTTCCGGACGGCCGCCGATGGCTCCGGTCCCGGTGACGGCCTGGGTTGTCGACCAGCAGCCCTTCCAGAGCCGCGTCGATGCTTTGGGGACGCTGCGCGCCTGGGAGTCGGTGACGATCACCGCCAGCGTGGCGGAGACGGTCTCCCAGCTCCACTTCGAAGACGGCCAGTCCGTGCAACAGGGCGACCTGCTGGTGACACTGCAGCAGGAGGAGGAGCAGGCCTCGCTGCGGGAACAGCAGGAGTTTCTCGCGGAGCAGGAGCGTGAGGTCGCGCGACTTGAAGACCTGGCCCGGCGCAAGCAGGTGGCCCGGACGGAACTCGATCAGCGGCGCACCCAGGTGGCGATCGCGCGCAGCCGCATCGAACAGGAGCGCGCGCAGATTGCAGACCGAACCCTCACCGCTCCTTTCGACGGTGTGCTCGGTCTGCGCCGGGTCAGCCCGGGTGCGCTGGTCGAGCCCGGGCAGGTGATCACCACCCTGGACGACGTGTCGCGCATGCGACTGGACTTCAACGTACCCGCACGCTTCCTGCGCTTCCTGCAGCCGGGTCAGCGCATCGAGGCTTCAACAACGGCATACGTGCAGGCCTTCACGGGCGAGATCGCGGCTGTGGACAGTCGCGTCGACCCGGTGGATCGCTCGATCATGGCCCGGGCCGTTTTCGACAACAGTGACGGCCTGCTCAAACCCGGTTTGCTGATGCAGGTGACGGTACTCGGCGATCAGCGCCAGGCGGTGCTGGTACCGGAGGAGAGCCTTGTCTCGCGCTCCACCGATCACTATGTATGGCAGATCGAGGGGACTACCGCCAGGCGCGTGTTCGTCGAGATCGGGGACCGCAGGCCCGGCTGGGTGGAAGTGGTCGAGGGACTCAAGGCCGGCGACCGGATCGTTCGTGACGGCGTCGGCCGCCTTCGCGGCAAAGAGAGTCAAATCAACGTGTTGGATAGCTGATATGTGGATTTCAGACACCGCGGTGAAGCGGCCTGTCCTGGCGACAGTGTTCTGTGCGCTGCTGGTTGCGTTTGGCGTCATCGCCTTCGACCGGCTGCCCCTGCGTGAGTACCCCGATATCGAGCCCGCCGTCATCAGTGTCGGAACCAGCTACCCGGGCGCGTCGGCAGCGGTCGTCGAGAACAAGATCACCGAGCCCGTCGAGGACCGCATTGCGGGCGTCGAGGGCATCAAGAGCATCACCTCCACCTCGCAGGATGGTCGCTCCAATGTCCGCGTCGAGTTTCGCCTGGGGCGCAACATCGACAATGCGGCTAACGACATCCGCGATCGGGTGTCACGCATTTTTGACGACCTGCCCGAGGAGGCGGAGCCGCCCGAGGTCGAGAAAGCGGGAGACGACGACACGGTGATCTACTGGATTCACTTAGTCGAACCCAGCATGACCGCACTGGAGTTGACCGACTACGTGCAACGCTACCTCGAGGACCGCTTTTCAGCGCTGGATGGCGTATCGCGCGTTCGCATCACCGGTGAGCAGGTCTACGCCATGCGTATATGGCTGGATCGCGATGCCCTGGTGGCCCGCGGGCTGACCGTAGCGGATGTCGAGAACGCGGTGCGGCGCGAGAATATCGAGTTGCCCGCCGGTACCCTGCAGTCGATCGAGCGGGATTTTGTGATTCGTGTGGAGCGTACTTACCAGACAGCCGCGGATTTTAAGGAACTGGTGATACGGCGCGGCGCAGATGGCTACCTGGTGCGCCTGGGCGACGTCGCCCGGGTCGAACTCGGCAGTGCCGAGCGTCGCAGCCTGTTCCGCGGCAACGGCGAGTCCATGGTGGGCATGGGGATCGTCAAACAGAGTACATCCAACGCGTTGACGGTGGCCAACGCGGTCAGCGACGAGGTCGACAGGATCAATGCGACCCTGCCCGAGGGTATGAAGCTGGTGAAGAGTTACGACAAATCCCAGTTTGTCCGGGCATCGGTCAAAGAGGTCTACCGCACCCTGTTCATCGCGGCGCTGCTGGTGGTGTTCGTGATCTTCCTGTTCCTCGGCGACCCGCGCAGCGTGCTTGGTACCGGCAGCCACGGTGCCAATCTCGCTGATATCCACGTTCACGCTGCTCTGGGCGCTGGACTACAGCATCAACCTGCTCACGCTGCTGGCGCTGGTGCTGTCGATCGGCCTGGTCGTGGACGACTGTATCGTTGTGCTGGAGAATATCCACCGACGGCTCGCCAAGGGCGAGTCCCCTCTGGTTGCGGCCTACAAGGGCAGCCGCCAGGTAGGCTTTGCCGTCATTGCCACCACCGCCGTGCTGGTTGCCGTGTTCGTACCGATCACCCTGCTCGAGGGCGATCTCGGTAAACTGTTCAGCGAATTCGCGGTCGCCATGACGGTCGCCGTCGTGTTCTCGACGCTGGTGGCATTGACCCTGGCGCCGGTAATCTGCTCACGGCTGCTGACCAATGAAAGCACTCACAACCGCCTGGCAGACTTTGTCGATGGCCTCACCGGGGCGTTGGAGCAACGCTACCGCTCCCTGCTGCAGTCCGCTCTGCGCAGGCCTGTCGTCACCGTGGTCATACTTATTGGCAGCATCGTCCTGAGCGGCTGGCTGTTCAACCAGGTTCCGCAGGAGTACGCGCCGAACGAAGACCGGGGCATCCTGTTCATGGTGGTGCAGTCACCTGAGGGTTCATCGTTCGACTACACGGTGCGCCAGTTGTCGATGGTGGAAGAGCGGCTGATGCCGCTGGTAGAGTCGGGGGAAATCAAGCGGCTGCTGATCAGGGCGCCGTCCTGGGGCGCGGGGGAGTCTTTCAACAGTGCCTTTTCCATCCTGGTGCTGTCCCCCTGGGATTCCGGCCGTCGCGGCACCGCGGAGATCCTCGCGGATGCGCGTCAGCGGGTCTCGGATATCCCGGGGGCGCGGATATTCATTCGCTCCCAGCGTGCCCTTGGCGGCGGCTCCAACCCACCGGTACAGTTTTTCATTGGCGGCAACACCTACGAAGACCTGGACGAGTGGCAATCGCAACTGATGCAGGCGGTATCGATGGAGCCGATGTTCGTTGGCGCCGATACTGATTTCAAGCCTACCAAGCCCCAGTTGCGGGTGCGTATCGACCGCGATCGGGCCGGGGATCTCGGAGTGAACCTGCTGGACGTGAGTCGTACACTGGAGACCCTGATGGGCAACCGCAAGGTCACCACCTTTGTGCTGGCGGGCAAGGAGTATGACGTGATCGTGGAGGGTGATCGGGCTGAGCAGGGGTCGCTCAGTGATCTTGGCAATATCTACGTGCGCTCCGGCGTCTCGGGGGAGCTGATACCGCTGAACAACCTGGTGACACTGAAGGACCAGGCCGATGCCGGCCAGCTCAATCGCTACAATCGGGTTCGCGGCATCACGCTGACCTCCAACCTGGCCGAAGGGGTGTCGCTGGGTGAGGCTCTGGCGTGGCTGGAGTCCTGGGTGCAGGAGAACCTCCCCAACGAGGCCAGCGTGGATTACAAGGGCGAATCGCTGGAGTACAAGGAGGCCGGGCGCTCGGTGGCGTTTATTTTTAGCCTTGCACTGCTGGTCGTGTTCCTGGTGATGGCGGCCCAGTTTGAATCCTACGTGCACCCCTTCGTGATCCTACTGACAGTGCCGCTCGCGCTGGTGGGCGGGCTGGGAGGACTGCTGTTGTTCGGGCAGACCCTGAATATTTTCAGCCAGGTGGGGCTGGTCATGCTGGTGGGGCTGGCAACCAAGAACGGCATCCTGATCGTCGAGTTCATCAACCAGCTGCGGGACGCGGGCCGGGATTTCGATGAGGCAATCATCAACGGTGCCGCATTCAGGCTACGGCCCATACTGATGACGGGCTTCACCACCGTTTTCGGTGCCGTGCCGCTGGTGTTGTCGACGGGCCCCGGCTACGAATCGCGCATGGTGATCGGTATCGTGGTCATGTGCGGGGTCACGGTGGCCAGCCTGATTACCCTGCTCGCGGTACCTGTGGCCTACAAGTTGCTGGCGAAGAACACCCACGCGCCGGGCACCGTGGCCAAAACGCTGGAAAAGGAACTGGCCGGCACCTGAGTCTGCCGGCCGTTGCGGCACGCTGCGTGGTGTCTACACTGGTTTGCGCACGTAGGAAGTTGCCGGGGTGCTCGTACCTTCCTGTAGGATAAAGATATGAAAGGTAAGCCCACCGAATATCGACCCACAACTGAGCTGCTGGCCCAGATGCCGGACACGTCTGGCAACACGGTCAACGGGCTGGACGACCACGAGGCCTCTCGCCCGCGTCCGTTTTTCTGGCACCCGCCGGAGCGCCAGACCCACGGCGCCTTACAGCAGTATATCGTTGGCCAGCTGCGACCGGCGACGGGTGAGGATCGGTCCTTTCGCAATCCGGATGTCGATCGCGGTCCTGCACCGGTACAGAAGGCGCGAGAAACGAGTCAGCGATCGGCCCGGCAGTGGAGTGAGGAGGTCAGGGCATTCGCGCTCGATCACGAGGCGGACCTGGTCGGCCTGACACCCTTGCAGGAACAGTACGTTTACCAGGGCTATCGGGTGGAAGAACCTAACCTGATCATGATCGGGGTCGCGCACGACTTCGACCAGTTGTCCCAGGCGCCGGCGTCCGCCGACAACCTCGCTGCCTACCATGACCTGCACGACCAGTATAACCGGGCGGCGCGGGTCGCCAGCCGACTCGTCAACTTCATTCGGCAACGGGGCTATAACGCGACAGCCTATCCCGGGCCGATGGCGGATGCGCTCAACATGATACCGGCCGCGATCGCCGCGGGTCTCGGAGAGCTCGGCAAACACGGCTCCATGATCAATCGAACCTACGGCTCCGGCTTCCGCCTGTCGGCGGTCGCCACCGACCTGCCGCTCTTGTTCGATGAGCCTGACAGCTTCGGAGTGGACGACCTGTGCCGGCGATGCCAGGCCTGTCGCAATGCGTGTCCACCTGATGCGATCTACGATGACAAGCAGATGGTGCGCGGTGATCGCAAGTGGTACGTCGATTTCGATAAATGCATTCCCTACTTCGGCGAGAACTATGCCTGCGGCATTTGCATTGCCGTCTGTCCCTGGACACTGCCCGGGGTCGCCGAAAAACTCCTGCTGACGCTGGATCGCCGTGCGCAGAACCCGGATCGGGAAGACTGAATCTGGCCTCCCTGGTGCGGCATTATTTGTCCCTCGGTCTCGCCGCCGCGTTACCGTCTACAGGGTACGGGTGGCGGCTCCGGTGATCCAGTTTCATCGGTGGCTCGTAAAAACTACTGTAAATACCGGCACTTGCTGAAACCGCAGTGCCCGAGCAGTCACTCGCTCGAGGCAGAGATAGCACTGAAAAAGCGCTGTGCGCGGGTAGTCAGGGGCCGGCTAAACCCAAAGTAAAATCACAACGGAGGATTGTTATCAGTAACGCAGCTAACAACTCAACCAAGAAATCTTCAGACAACAAAATCGCTAACTTCACCGCGCCCGGCCTCGCCGATGCGAACGCCCGCAAGGCGATCGAAATCCTGGAAGACCGTATGGTCGCACTGATCGACCTCGGACTGACACTCAAGCACATTCACTGGAACGTCGTGGGTCCGAATTTCATCGGCGTACACGAGATGCTGGACCCCCAAGTGGAGTCCGTGCGCGAGATGGTCGATCAGGTGGCTGAGCGAATCGCCACCTTGGGCGGCGTACCGGTGGGCACACCTGCCGCGGTAGTGAAGCGCCGGGACTGGGAAGACTACAGCCTTGGTAAAGCGTTGGTCGCGGAGCACCTGGGCGCACTGGACATCGTGTATTCGGGTGTCAATGGCGACCACCGCAAGGCGATTGACAAGCTTGGCGAAGTGGACCCCGTGTCGGAAGACATGATCACGGGGCACCTGGGCGAACTGGAACAGTTCCAGTGGTTTGTGCGCGCCCACCTCGAGTCCGCAGCAGGTAAACTGCCCACGGCGGACAAGAGCACGGAAAAAGAAGCCGCACGCGCAGCCGTCAACAGCTGATGCGGCGCCGGTCGGGACGACCACCGCGAAGTCCCACCGGTACAACGCAACGGGAAGGGGAGCATTTTGCTCCCCTTTTTTGTGGGAGAACGTGAAGGGTCTGATCAGAAGGCCGCGTCTCGGTCATTCGTTTTCAGCCGCGAACCGATCTGCGCCTGGGCAAACCCGTCGGCTTCCTGGCGCATCTGGCGACTTCTCCGTTGCTTATGGCTCCGGTCTCACCGGCGCTACCGACGCCAGCTCCCGCCGTTGCTGTGCGCGGTAATCGCTCGGCGTCATCGCGTGGCGTTCCCTGAAAGCACGCCGGAAGTTGGCGGTGTCGCTGTAGCCCAGGGTGGCGGCGATCGCCTCTATGCTGGCACCGGTGTCCGTGAGGTAATTCCTGGCCCATTCATCCAGCAACTGTGAGCGCAGCTCACGAAAGCTCGTTCCCTCCTCGGCCAGTCGCCGGTTCAGCGTGCGCTGAGACAGGTGCAGTCGGGAAGCGATGTCCGCAAGGCCCGGCAGCGGTGGCACCTCGCTTCTCAGCAGGGCGAGAACCTGTCGCAGGTAAGCGGACTTATCGGTGGACCCAATCTGTTTCACCCGCTCCGACAACTGCTGTAGTGACCGCATCCAGATTTCCGGGTTATAGAAGGGCGAGGGTACATCGAGCCAGTGGGAGGGGAGAAACATGGCCGCTGCCGGTCGGTCGAACAGCACATTTTGGCCGAGGCGATGAAAGTAGGTGGCCACATGTTCGGGCGCCGGGTAGGGGAATTCAAACCTTGCATCTCTGAGCCTGCGTGTCGTGTGGGTCTCCACGTAACGGCGGAAAAGCATCATCGACGCCTCCACGTGACTACCCAGCACCGCCGCGGCCTCGCCTTCGAAGCTCAGTCTTACAGCGAGGCCGGCGACTGTAGAGTCGAGGTGAGCCCGGATGTAGTCGGTGTGCAACGCGGCGAAACTCGACAGTGCCTGGAAACCTCGGCGCAGATCCGGCGCGACGCCCATCGCCATGCCTGTCTCACCGAGTGCGGTGGCGCTGTGATGGGCGCCGATAAGGAATCCGATCGGCTCCTGGTCGTACAGGTCACCTGCATTGAGCAGGAGGCGGGTGAACGGCTTCAATTCCATTTCTTTCTGTTGCCAGAGCACCTGGCTGTTCAGTGTCGTACCGCGAAACAGGGCGGTTTCATCGACACCGGCGTCGATGAGGCGCCGGGCGACGATCCTGGCGTAAACGGGGTTGATAGAGGCCATTCATATACACCTTTTTTGGCGAATTATGACACCCCGTTGGCCGCTTTTGCACTGTTGGAGTGCGGCGGCCCACTGCATGATGGCGCTTCTACAGAGGTTGACAGGGAGAAAGCCATGACGAGCACACAGGAACTGGACGCGCGCGCCCGCAAGGCGGCGCAGGCCTACCAGGGTGAGTTTGCCTGGTTCACGGTCGCGTTGGCGTTGGGTGTTGCTGCAGCCTACCTCGGTATCCTGGCTGCCGCCGCTATGGGGTCGATATCGCTGGTGGCGGCGGCCCTGCTGACCGCTCCGGTAGTTTATGTGGCCTACACCGTGCTGCACGAGGCCGCCCATGGGTCCGTATCCGGTTGCCGCCCGGACCTGCGCTGGCTGAATGACGCCATGGGCTACATTGCTGCATGGATCATGATGATTCCGCTCACGGCGCACCGGCACGAGCACCTCTCACATCACCGCAATACCAATCATCCGGACGCTGACCCGGACTATGCGGTTGCCTCGATCAGCAGAGCGAGCTGGCGTATGTTTCCCGCCGTGATCAAGATCCTGGTGTCTCAATACCGGTATTACTTCACCCAGCGCTGGCACAAGGCGCCGCGCAGCCAGAACCTGCGCTTCTGCCTGGAACTGGTGGCCATTATTGCCCCGCGGCTTGCCTTCATGGCAATGGGATTCTGGGCCGAAGGACTCGCTGTGTTCGTGGTCGGCGGATTGGGCGGTATGTTGATCACCATGTACCTGTTCGCCTATATCGTTCACCAGCCGCACCGGGACGTGGGGCCCTATGTGGATACAGCCGCTATCGAGGCACCGCCCTGGTGCAACGGGCTGGTGACCTGGCTGTGGTTGTTCCAGAATTACCACGCGGTCCATCACCTGTTTCCGCGGGTGCCGTTCTACCGCTATCAGCGGCTGTTCCGGGAGATCGAGCCTGTCATGGTCGCCCGCGGGACTCCGATCTACGACCTCGGGCTGCGCGGGCTCGTCAGCCGGGAGAGGAGCCTGTTGGCGTTCGCACACGGCTAGACGCGCTGGATACAGTGGCTATCAGGCCGCAAACGGGGCCGGGTAAGTGGGCAGCTGAAGCAGCCTCGCCGCTTCAGCGGGCGTGGCCACCGGTCGGCCTATTGCCTCGGCCAGAGCGACTACTTCCCTGACCAGCTCGGGGTTCGTGGGCTGGCGATCGCCGCCGTAGGGCTCGAGGCCAACCTGGACGTGACCGCCGCGTTTTATCGCGTGCTCCGCCAGGCCGCACGCGACGCAATCATCTCCGAAAGCAGAAACCAGCCAGGGCAGTTCACAGCTGCCCAGCATGTCCAGGTACGCCGTCAGGCTCGCAGGCGTCGGGGGCAGGCCGAAGGGCAGGTCGTTCGAGGCGAAATAAAACTTGAGAATACCACCCGGGGGGAGCTTGCCTGCCCTGTGATAAGCCAGGATGAACTTGAGAAACCCCGGCTCGAAAATGGAAATGCTCATCCCGATCCTCAGACGCCGGCAGGTTTCCACGTAGTAACGGGAATCGTGCATGTCATTGCGATAGAGCAGGTCGGTCGGCGCGAAGAGGCCGTCTTCGTCGAGTAGTGAGAGGTTGAAAGTGCCTGGGTCGCACAAACCCTGCGCCAGCAAGCCCTCCGCTGCCATGCGTTCGATATGACGATAGCGGGCTTCGACGGTGCCCGGCCTCTGCCCTGCCGACATGGTCGGCGTGAGTATTGCGTCCGGCCGCTGCTTGAGCAGGATTCGCCAGGGGCGCGCGTACTTCTCCGCATTGAGCTCACCGTCGCCCTCGAAAATCGACTCGTCGGTGTGATTGTGAATCAGCGCGGCGCCGGCCTCCATACAGGCGATGGCGTCCGCAACGATTTCCTCGTCACTGTAGGGCACGTTCGGATTCTGCGCCTTGCTGGTCGCCCCATTCAGGGACGCCTCGATGATCAATGGATTCTCGGTGTCGTTCACGCTTTGGCCCCCGGTGATTGTCCGGATCAGTGTACCGAATTCGGGCACGGCGCTGGTGTTTCTGGTATGGGGCGGGTGCGATCGAACTTGAAATGCCCTCACGATCGCTGCGTCCCCAGTCAGACGCATCGATAAGGCAATACAGCTGGCGTGAAGCACAGTGAATCGATGATCGTATTCATCACACGCGTGCAAGGGAGCAGGTTGCACACACGAAGCTTGCTGGCTGTTATGTGTTTGTCACCATTGCGCGGAGGAATGTGCCTGGCAGCGCCTCGGGTAGGGCGTACGAGAAGTTTTTCTCCCGAGCTGGCGAGGATTACAATACTGGTCTTAACTACAATTTACGAGCATGTGCTCGCCGTCTGCCGGTAAAAGCCCGGCTTGCAACTACAGGGATTTGAAATGAAGGTATTGAAGGGTTTGAGTATGGCTGCCTCGACGGTTGTGTTCGGTGCAGCAGTGGCTGTCGCGGGTCCGAACGGGTCGATGGCTATCGTCGAGGGGGCGCCGGCGGCAAACAGCTATACGGGTGAGATACCGCAGGCGTTGGAAGACTGGTGTGAGAACGTCTGCGTGCCGCTGGTGACGCTTGAGATGGTGGACCCCCAGAAGACCCGGTCGCTGGGTTTGCTGCACACGTGGGGCAGGGACTTCAACTTCGGCAGCCTCAGTCTGCAGTTCAAGGAATTCATTATCTACGAGCTTGACGGCGGACAGTTCTATACGGTCAGCCAGGACGGCTCGCAACCGACAGCAGCTTTTATCGACCAGGCGCTGCTGCCGCCGAAGGTAGGCACACAGGTGCTGATCGGCGGTACGGAAGGTGTCGTGTTGCCGGGCACGGGCAAGTATGCGAACGCGGGCGGCGCTTACTCTACCCGGTTGAAACTGGAGACGGATGAATTCGGCGCCATCGTCTATTACGACGAATTGTTTTTCCGCTTCCGTGAGGTGAAGCTCGATTAAAGGCAGAGGATGCCTCCACACCCCTGAGAAAGGGGTCAACAGGGTTATCTGAAGGGTGGCCGGCGGTGTGATTTCACCCGCCGTAAGCACTCGCAACCATACTGACCAGGATGGCCTGGTGGTCCTCCTGGGTCCGCCGCTGTCAGCCGTGCTTGCCGCATCGATTCCATGCCGAAGCTTCCCTGAAAAGCTGGTCCGGATTTCTGTCGTATAGCCGGTGATGTCACCTCACGGGTGAATGGGATAGGCTTGGCCTGAGACCAAACGACCGGGTCCGCGATATGCGACACTACGATGCCATTGTTATCGGCGCCGGACACAACGGCCTGACCACGGCAAATTACCTCGCCCGCGGCGGCATGCGGGTCTGCGTGCTGGAGCGCCGGTCCGTGGTGGGGGGCGCGGCCGTGACGGAGGAGTTTCATCCGGGGTACCGAAACTCCGTTTTTTCCTACGTGGTGAGTCTGCTGCGCCCGGAGGTCGTCCGCGACCTGGAGCTGGAGCGTTTCGGCTACCAGCCCATCCTGCTGGAGAACTCTCTCTATCTGGATTCGCGCGGTGACTACCTCCTGCTCAATGGCGACGAGACCCACGACCGCGCCCAGTTCGCCAAATTCTCGGCGGTGGATTACGACGCCTATCTGGCGTTTGAGGGCACCATCGAGCAGGTGGGCGACCTGCTGGCCAGGCAATGGCTGCGGGAACCGCCGCGGTTGAGCCTGGGTGGCGTTGATGACCTGCTCGCCAGCCTGCGGCTGGGCAGAGATGTGTTGCGCCTTGATGAGGAGGGGCGCTTTCGGCTGATGCAGTTTTTTATCGGCGCTCCCGAGACCATCATTGATCGCTGGTTCGAGAGCCCGAAGGTCAAGGCCATGATTGCGGCGCACATCATGCCCGCGAATTTCGCGCCCCTCAGCCAACCGGGTGCAAGCCTGGCGATGCTGCATCACGCCGTGGGTGAGCTCGACGGGCGACGCGGAGCGTGGGGCATCGTCAAGGGGGGTATGGGAGCGATCACGGGCGCCATGGCAGACTCGGCGCGGGAACGCGGGGTAGAGATTCGTACCGAGGCACCGGTTGCCAGGATAGAAGTGGAAAAGGGGGAGGTCAGCGGCGTCCTGCTCGAGCGCGGCGAGCGGCTGGGCGCGCCGGTGGTGGCCGCCAACACGGACCCAAAGCGGACCTTTCTGAAGCTGTTGGGTGAGGAGCGGCTTCCCGAGAGCTTTATCCGCGATATCCGGGCATTCCGGCAGGAGTCTGCGTCCCTGCGAATGAACCTGGCGCTCTCCGGCCTGCCTGAGTTCGCTGCGTTGCCGACATCGGGTCCAGGGGCGGCGCCGCAGCACCGGGCGAGCATCACCCTGATCGAGAGCGCACAGCACCTTGATGAGGCTTACCGAAGCGCCCGCGCCGGCATCCCGGCGGCGCCGCCGATTATCGAGGCGATTATTCCCAGCACGCTGGACGAAGACCTGACCGACGGCTCCGGGCATCACGTGATGAGCCTGTTGTGCAAATACATGCCGTACGACCTGGCGGGCGGCCGCCGCTGGGACGATGAAAAGCCGCGGGTCATCGAAGGCATACTCGGCCACCTGGAGCGCTTCATTCCCAACCTGCGCGATATACTGGTGGGTCACCAGTGTATGACACCCCTGGACATCGAACGCACCCTGGGTATGACCCGGGGCGATATCTGTCATGGCCGGCTCGAACCCGACCAGCTGTTCAGCATGCGTCCCCACCCCCAGGCGGCGCAGTACGCGACACCCCTAAAGGGGCTGTACCTCTGCGGTTCCGGCGCCCACCCCGGCGGTGGTGTGACCGGAGCGCCCGGACACAACGCCGCCCGCCGGATTCTCCGGGACCGCTGCCACAACTGACGGAAATTTATTGCGTGGGCGGGAGAGGGTGGTGTGTCCCGGCCGGGTCTGCATTGGCAGGAGCGGGCGACGCGTCATCGGGCCGATAGCGTCGCCAGATCGTGATTGCCGCGATGAATCCAAGCGGTATGAACAGGGCCGCGGGGCCGAAGGCGATCCACGGTTCCGCTTCCTGCCAGTTCAGGCTCCCATCGGCGAGGATCGAACCCGCACCGCGCTGGTAGGGCGCGACGTAGAAGTGCAGCAACAGGAACGGCATGGTCATGCCGTACAGCACGAGCAGCGCCGGGGCGATGAGTGTGGTGCGGGTCAGGGCCGGGTTGCGGTCTACCGCTGGTGTCTCATGCAGCCGTGCCAGGTAGGATTGCTCCGCCGCCGACGGCGCCTGACGCCGCGACACCAGCCAGATCGTGAGTACGCTGGCGACGGTCCCAAGCAGGGCCGGTTCGAGGTAACTCGGCAGGTCGATAACGCCCAGGGTGTCCAGACCAGCGGGAACCACGTTGGCGAGCAGGCCGACAAGCATGCCCCAGAAGGCGCCGGCGGCGGTTATGGTCCGACTCCAGATGCTCATGAAGCCAACTGCTCCCCAACTGGATGCGAACACCGTGCCGATAAACAGCATGATCCAGAATACATTGGGCGGAAGATACAGGCTGAGCACCAGTACCGTGATGCTCACAATCCCCATCAACAAGCGTGTGGTCATCAGACTGACGGGTTTTTCGTGATGCGCGAGATCGTTGCTGACACTGAAACCGACCAGTGACAGGAAGGTGGAGGCCGACGACAGCGCCGCCGCGACAATCCCTGCCAGCAGCAGTGCACCCAGAAAGGGCGGCACGAGATTCCTGGCGGCCCAGAGCATCACGGTCTCAGAGGGCTCGATGTCGCTGCGGGCGATATTAATGAAGCCGCCTGCACCGTAAATAAGAATCTGCAGGAAGATGACGGCGAAACAGGCGTAGATGGCGGCGCGCAGGACCACGTGCTCGTTCTTCGCCATCAGGTGGCGGCTGGACTGCCAGGGACTGACGGCGTAGACGAGGCTCCAGGCGAGATCGATGATCACCAGCCAGATCAGGAAGTCCAACGCCGTAGGCCAGTCGGTACCCTCACCGATGGTGCCGTGCCAGGCTGTCAGGTCGGGCTTCACATTCTGCCGGGTGAGTGTCTCGATGCTCGCCTGGAAGCCGCCGAAGCCATCCACCAGGTAGCCGACGAACACCACCGTGGCGGCGGTGAAAAGCAGGAACATGAGTGTGTCGGTGATGATCACACCGCGGGAACCGGCGTAAAGGGTAAAGCCGGTGTAGCTCAGCCAGGCGACGATGACGGCGGTGGTGTAGCTGATATCGGTGAGATCCGAAATCAGGATGGCCGCCCCCTGGGTAACGACCAGCAGGTAGCCGCCAAGGCCGAAAATGATGGTCAGCCCCGCCACCTGCTGTACGCGGCGGCTGGCGAAGCGCTGGCCGAAAAATTCCGCCACGGTTGCTGCGCGGCTGCGTCGCAGGAAGGTGCCGAAGAACAGGGCTCCGTAAACATAGCCGGTGACGGCGATACCAGGCAGGAGCAGGTAGGGGCCGAGCTGGCCGTCGTAGGTAAAACCGGCCTCGCCGAGGAAGATTGAGGTACTGAAGACACTGGCGACCAGCGTGCCCACGATAAGCAATGTTGGCGCCCGGCGCCCCGCGACGAAGTAGTCATCGATATTCTTGACCTTGCGCCCCGCGTAGCTGCCGATGGCGATGAAGAGCAGAACACTGACGGCGATGGTTGCCGTATAGATGGTCATCGATCGCGGAGAATCACCTGCGCTGCGTTATGCCCCGGCAGGCCGCTGACGCCGCCGCCCGGATGGGCGCCGGAGCCGCAGAGGTAGACGCCACGTGTCGGCATACGGTGGTCGGCTAGGCCCGGGATGGGGCGCATGGCATAGAACTGGTCGAGATGGAGCGCGCCGTGGAATATATCGCCCCCCACCATGCGCAGGTCGCGTTCGATATCCAGCGGCGACTTGATTTGTCGCCCCACGACTGACGCCCGGAAATTTGGCGCGTGGGCGTCGATGGCGGCGATGATTTCGTCGGCGACGATTTCTTTTACATCATCCCAGCACCGACCGTCGGGCAGTTCGCGCTGGAAATGCTGGCAAAACAGGCTTGCCACGTGGCCCCCGGGTGGGGCGAGGCTGTCATCCTGGGTGCTCGGTACCTGCATCGATATGATCGGGTTGCGCGCCCAGCCGTAATCCACGGCGTCGCGATAGGCCTGCTGCATGTAGCCCAGTGACGGGCAGAGTTCGATGGCCCCCTGGAAGTGAAAGTCCTCGCCGGCGGGCAGGCTGGAGAATCGCGGCAGCTCCGAGAGCGCCACATTCATGCGAAAAGTCGCCGAGTGACTCCGGTAGGCATCGATGCGGCGCTGACTGTCTGCGGACAGTACCTCCCGGTCCAGCAGCTTTGTCAGCAACAGCTGCGGATGCAGGTTGGCAGCGATCACAGGTGCGTGGAACTCACGCCCATCCTCGGTGACCACGCCCCGTGCCACGTTGTTATCGGAAATGATGCGGGCGACGGGTGCGTCGGTTTCGATGTGGGCGCCGTGTTGGCGCGCCACCGCGGCAATCGAGTCGGAGATTGCGCCCATGCCGCCCCGGGCGATGCCCCAGGCGCCGGCCCGGCCTTTGACTTCGCCGAACGCATGGTGCAGCAGGACGTAGGCGGTGCCCGCCTGGTAGGGGTCGGCGAAGTTGCCGATGACGCCTTCGAATCCCAGCAGGCCCTTGAGTGGCTCACCCTCGAACCAGGCATCCAGGTGATCGCCGAGCGACCGGGTCATGAGTTCAGTCAGCACGACCTGGTGCTTACTGTCGAGTTTCCGCAGCTGGTTGCCGCTTTTCAGCAGGGAGAGCGCGTCGCGCCAGCCACCGCCAAAGTTAGGGGGCGCCTCGACGGCGAGACCACGCAGCGCCTTCGCAACGACTGCAATCTCATCTTCGAAGGCATCGATACGTGTGGCGTCTCGTTTCGAAAAGCGGGCGATTTCCGCGCGCGCCTGCTCGCCATCGCGGGTCAGCTGCATATGCCCGCCGTCGAGCAGGCTCAACGACCCCGCAGGCCGCTCCAGCAGCTCCAGGCCGTTGTCTTCCAACCTGAGATCGCTGATGACTTTGGGGTGCAGCAGGCTGACCGAGTACGAGTAAACCGAGTTGCGGAATCCCGGATGGAACTCCTCCGTGAGCGCAGCCCCGCCGATGCGATCGCGAGCTTCCAACACCTGCACCGAAAGGCCGGCCCTGGCGAGGTAGGCCGCACAGACCAGGCCATTGTGGCCTGCACCGATCACAATGACGTCAGCGGAGGGATGATTGGTCATGGCGCTTCCTGAATGGAATTGTCATTGGAGTCTAGATTCGCGTCATCTGGGCAGCCTCCGAGCCGATGGGCTAGGAAGCTGGCTATCACCGCTTTCGGGCACCCTGTTCCAGTCGGCACACAGTGCGCCGTCAGGGTTAAAATGTACAGTTACAGTCACACGGAGATGTCCTCGATGCCCGAAATCAGCGTTCAACACCAGTGCGCCTCGCTCACCGGCCTTGAGCCTTGCGAGTCTTTTGGCGAGCCCGTAGGTCCCTTGCCAAGGCAAACCGACAAGGGCTTCTATGAGGCCGGTAACATGATCACCGGAACCTGGGAGTGCGAGCCGGGGACGCTGCAGCTCGACCTGGATCTCACGGAGTTCTGTCATCTGCTGGAGGGTCACTGGAAGTTCACGTCCGAGACCGGTGTGGTCACGGAAGTGAAAGCCGGTGACAGTTGGGTGTTCCCCCGCGGCTGGAAGGGCACGGCCGAGGTGATCGAGAAGGTCCGCAAGGTTTACATGATGATCCTGCCCGAATAGTTGTTATTGCGCTGGCAAGGGATATACGTCGCCCCGGGACAACCGAAATGGCAGTACCTCGGATCCTGGGCGGCGTGTCGCCGTTCACGGCAGTCATGCGGACCAAGCCGTGGACGACTGCACCTCAAAGTGCGTCCAGCGCCTTGTAATAGGCCATGCCGATAGCGAGGGCAGGGCGTCGCAGCAGCTTGCCGCCGGGGAAGGGCCAGTGCCTGATGCTGGCCATTACCTCGAAGCGATCGGACTCGCCGGCGATCATTTCCGCGGTGATACGCGCCATGATATGGGTGGGTGCCACACCATGACCTGAGTATGCCTGTATGTAGGCGACATTGTCCGCCAGCCGCCCCAGCTGGGGCATGCGATTCAGCCCGATACCGATCCAGCCGCTCCAGGCGTAGTCGATGCGGACGCCTTCGAGGTCCGGGAACACGGCTTCCATCTTGCGGCGCATCACCCCTTCCAGGTCGCTGGGTTCCATGCCGGTATAATTGGACAGGCCGCCGAACAGCATGCGTTTGTCGGCGGAGAGGCGGAAATAGTCGAGGGCGGTGCGCGGATCGCAGACCGCGACGTCACCGGGCAGCACTTTTGCGGCGAGCTCTGCGGCCAGGGGCTCAGTGGCGATGATCGAGCTCGATGACGGCAGGATGCGGCTGGCGAGCTTGCGGTATCAGCCCACCCAAGTAGGCGTTGCCAGCGAAGACCACCTGGCGCGCGTTGACGCTTCCCTGTGCGGTGCGCACCGTTGGCCGCTCCCCGTGTTCCAGGGCCTCTACCCGGGACTGTTCGAAGATACGCCCCCCGAGGGTCTCCAGCGCCCTGGCTTCGCCAATACACAGGTTCAGGGGTTGGATATGGCCGTTGGCGGTATTGTGCAGCCCCCCCAGGTAACGTTCAGAGCGCACAAATTCGCCCAGTTCCTCGCGGTCCAGCAGGGTGTAGGGGTGCGGGTTGCCGATGCTCTTCTCAAAATCCCGCCACTCGGCGAACTGCTTCATGTGCCGGGGCTTGAGGGCGACATCGCAATAGCCCCACTTCAAGTCGCACTCGATGTCGTAGGTTTCTACCCGCTCGCGGATGACCTCGCGCGCCTCGAGACCCATCTGGTAAATGGTGCGTACGCCCTCTTCGCCGATGATCTTTACGAAGCGCTCCGGATCGTGACCCAGGCCGCCGATAATCTGGCCGCCGTTGCGGCCGGTGGCGCCCCAGCTAACGCGATTCGCTTCAAGGAGCACGACATCGAAACCCCGCTCCGCCAGCTCCAGTGCCGTATTGACCCCGCTGAACCCTCCGCCGACGACGACCACGTCGCAGCTGATGTCATCCTCGAGCCGCGGGTAATCAGTGTTCCAGTTGGCGCTGGCGGCGTAGTAGGAGTCGGTGTGCTCGCTGCTCTCCCTGGGGGTGCGCAGACCCAACATGAGGTAGTCCTCCCGTGTACCTGGCCGGTCGTACCGGCGTATTATGACGGGAAGCATAGCCGAAGCCGATACCGCTCGACTTCACCCCTATACGGCAGGTAGAGGATTGTTTAACACATTTCTAGCCTGACCATTAACCCAACCAGTCCGGTAGCCTTATGAAACTTGCGCGACAGGAGGAACTCGACGCATTCCTCGGCGACAACCCAGACATTCAATTGCTGGAAGTGCTGATGCCAGACTTCAATGGGCTCCTGCGTTGCAAGCGTATCCAGAAATCCGAATTCAGCGCATTGTTCAACGGCAGTTTCGCAGTGCCGCGCACCATACCCCTGCTAGGAATCCGGGGTGACCTCTATGACGGTGTTTCCCAGAGCGAGGTCGGCGGTGATCCAGACCAGGTCATCCGGCCCGTTGCCGGGACGCTGTCGCGTGTGCCCTGGTACGGGTCTCCGGTCGCGCAGGTTCTCACCACCTATTCATGGCGTGAGGGTGAGGTGGAATGGCTGGATCCGCGCAGCCCACTGCTGGCGGTCCTCGACCGCTACGCCAGTGACGGCCTGTCGCCAACAGTGGCGACGGAACTGGAATTCTATCTGCTGGAAGCGGGTGACGAAGCCCGACCAAGCCCGCTGCTGGGCCGGGTTCCCGGTACGGGCCTGCGGCAGACGGGAATTCAGTACTGCATGCCAGACGACCTTTTTGACTGCGATGCCTTTCTCAACGACGTACACGAGGCCTGCGAAATACAGCGGGTTCCGCTGACTGCGATTCACAGCGAGTTCTCGCCGGGGCAATGGGAGATCAATACCCACCACCAGAAGGATGCGGTGACAGCCGGTGACCACGGGCTGCTGCTGCGGCGAATTGTGAAAGGGGTCGCTCGCAAACACGGGCTGGGCGCCACCTTCATGGCCAAACCGTTCGCCGATCTCGCCGGCAGCGGCATGCACATACATGCCAGCGTCTATGCATACCGATGGCAGCAACGTCTTTGCCGACCCCGAGCCCACAGATCCGCCGCGGCTGATGCCGCCACTGCGTCATGCAGTGGCCGGCCTCGGCGACACCATCGACCAGGGGATGGCAATTTTTGCACCCAACCCGAACTCCTATCGCCGCTTCAAGGCCGGTGCGTTTGCGCCCTCAGGGGCCAGCTGGGGCTACGATCACCGTGAGGTGGCGCTGCGGATACCGCGCTCCTCCGAAGAAAACCGCCGCATAGAGCACCGTATCGCCGGCGCCGATGCCAACCCCTATCTCGTGCTGGCTGCCGTGCTGGCGGGTATACATGTGGGCATGCAGCGCGCGCGTGAGCCTGCGGAGCCGGTGCCCCGGGAAGCGGATCTTTCAGAGGCGGCAACGACGCTGCCGACGCGGCTTGACGAGGCTATCCGGATATTCCGCGAGGGCGATGTGCTCCCGGAGTACCTCGGGAGGATGTTTGCGGAGGCTTACGCGACGGGACGCAAGGGCGAGAGCGATGATTATCACGGGCAGGTGCCCGACCTCGACTATCAGTGGTACCTGCGTGCCCTCTAGTCGACCAGTCGTGGGTATCCTGTTATGCGGCGGGCCGAAGCTGTTGGGAGCCCCGGGAAGCTATATGTGTGGCTGGGTGCGCCGGTACTTTGCCGGGGTTTGCCCCGTCGATTTCTTGAAAGCGGTATAGAACGTCGATATCGAATTGAAGCCCACTGACAGCGCAACATCCAGCACCGCCGGAAAGCGGCAGTCCTTCTGGCGCAGCATCCGTGCCGCCTCGGCGACCCGGTAGTGATTGATGTAATCGAAAAAACTCAGGTTGTGGCCGGCGTTGATGGCCTGCGACAGATGATTTACCGAGCAACCCAGCCCGTCTGCCAGACGGGGTAGCGACAGCTCCGGGTCCAGGTAGACCTTCTCGTCCTCCATTGCCGTTTTCAGGGCCTGGAGTAGCCGGGCCATGGCCGCCTCGCTGAGCCCCGATTTGGCGTAGCGGCGGCCGTCAGTAGCCAGTTCCGAGCGCCGGGAGCCCGCGCCCGGCAGCCTGTAGTAATCGCTTATCTGCCGGGCGACATCGCCCTCGAGTTCTATGAACTCGGCGCCGCCCCAGTCCGGGGTCGCCTGCGGCGGGATGCTCGGGTACGACGCGGTACTGGAAAGCGATGGTGTTGCCGTTGAACAACACGTCGCCGACGATGTCGTAGCGGTAGTTATCGCTGCTGAAATAGTCGACCAGGTGCTCGATCAGGGTCTCACCCGCCAGTTGCTGCTGGCTGGGCACGTCGATGTAGCGGCCGTGGGCGCCCAGGTGTCCGGCGACGGCAGGCGCATCGTGGCTGTTCCAGGCGTCGATATAGCTCTCGACGAAATGCTGCGGTGACTCCATGAACGTTACCCTCCACCTGTAGTCCGCGCAATTGATCCCGATAATGTGCAGACAGTCGATCAGGATGTCCAGGCTTTGTCTTGGACGTACTTAAAATACCCTACGGACAGTGTCGAGTTCTGGATTAACTCCGATTGGCCCTTGCCAGGTGCGGCCGGCGAGGTGCGGCCGGCCGAGGTGCGGCCGGCCAGGTGCGGCGACTGCATATAGTGCCGCCTGTGACTTTCGAGCAGACAACGAGCACGATCGGGCTTTCCGGGGGACGCCAAACAACGCGCGTCCATGCGCAGGCTCGCTGGCGGCGTCCCTGCCGCCAGACGCCCCCGAAAAGCCCAATCCCGCTCATTGTCTATCGGCAGGGTTTAACGTTGCTGCTGCCTGTGGGGTGGGGCTGTTAACGACCATCGAGATTCTGGTGTGTGGGCGTATAGGCGGCGACGATGCCATGTGGGCCTGTGCTATCGTCGTGATCAGACGTATTGATAGCGGGACGACGGTTGGTTTCCGAGCCGTGGGGAGGGGGGCTGTTGGCAATCGGTGATCAGGTGAGCGGCGAGGCGCCTGCCGCAGGGGAAGGTGGTCGATTCTTTGCCATGAATCCGCGACAGGTCATCAAGATCGTCGTGTATACCCTTTTGTTGCTGAATTTCATTTACTACGTGTTCAACGACATCAACCTGGCACGTCATACGGCTCACGCCGGGTGGAAGTGGCACGACTGGACCGCGTCTTTTGCCACTACTCTGGACGTCGCCGCCTGGTTGCTGTTGCTGTTGTTGTTCGAACTCGAGACCTACGTGCTTCCCGATGCGGCCTTTACGCCCTGGCGTGTGCGCCTGATGCAGGCTTTGCGCGTGGTGTGCATCCTGTTTATCGGTCACGCGGTGTTTGCCTACGGAGCCTATCTGCTGGAGCTGGACCGGGCCGCCGAAGTCGGGCCGACGACGCTCTGCGAACTCACGGAGCGAGACCTCAGTTTCGCCCGCAACCTTGAGTACCAGGAATTGACGCCCGCGAACTGCGCGGAGATTCCGGTGACGCCGCCCCTGTTTATTTTCGACCAGGAGCAGCTGGTCTCTGATGCTGCTGGCATGCGCATCGAGTGGCAGCTGGCCTGGGCTGACTTCATGGAGGTGATGATCTGGCTCCTGATTCTCGCCATGATCGAGGTGATGGTGAGGCTGCAGGAGCAGGGTGTCACGGGCGGGCGCGCCCTGCGGAGTGCCCGCTCACTGAATGTAGTCCTCTACGCAGCGCTCTGGTTCATCGCTGCTTACTGGGCGTTTCGCGGTCACTGGATGTTTGCCTGGGATGAAGCGCTCTGGATACTGGGATTCATGGCGATCGGCATGAACCTGTCGGAGTGGCGCGAGGAAATAGAAGGCGTCGACGCCGGGGAAAGGTCCGTGAGCTAGCCGCCATGTCTCACCGATTCGGCGGACCCGTGAGTCCGACAGAATGCCAGCCCTGTCAGTACTCCCCGGGCGGTGTCTGGCGCGCTCGAGCCGGTGCCCAGAAGGGCTTGCGGCTGATCGCGCATCGCGCCACCTTGTGGTGGTGGCGCAGTTCCCGCTGATAGTAGATCTCCGCCCAGATGTCGCCTCCCCGCGCGTTGGTGTCGACCATGGCCAGCGCGATATTGGCCTTGACCGCGGGTGACCACATGCCCGAGGTGACGTAGCCGATTTCATGGCTGCAGCCTTTGTCGCTGTAGAGTATCGCGCCGTCGGCGGGCTTGTTGCCCTCGATATCCAGCTTGACGAGCTTCCGCTCGATACCCTTCCGGTACTGCTTGAGCAGCGCGGTACGACCATTGAAGTGCGGCTTTTTGAAATCCACCAGCCAGCCCAGGTCCAGTTCAAGCGGGGTCTGGTCGTACTCGAAATTGACAGTTTTCAGCGCCTCGTTGAACTCCATGTAGGGCATGATGAAGCCCGCTTCCAGGCGGGCCATGTTGGTGGCGGCCTCGCCATAGGGCTGGATGCCATAGTCCGCACCCGCCGCGTAGAGCGCGTCCCACAGGGCCAGGGCAAGCTCCGGCTCTATCCACAACTCGTAGCCCAGGTCGCCGGTGAAGCCGGTGCGGGAGATCATCAGTTCGCTGCCTTCGAACGGCAGGCGCATGATACCGAAGGGTTTTAGGTCCGCCACGGCCGTGAAACCCATACGCTTGAGCACGGCGAAGCTGGTCGGGCCCTGCAGCGACAGCCCCGCGAGGTCTTCCGTGTACTCACGTATGCTCAGGTTCTCGAAGCCCAGCGCGCTCTTGCGCAGCCAGGCCAGGCAGGGGCTGCCGCAGGTGAGCATGTAGCGTTGCTCGCCCAGCCTGAAAATGGTGCCGTCGTCGATCAGGCGGCCGGTATCCGTGCACCAGGCAACGTAGGTCACCCGGTCCACGCGCAGTTTGTTCACGTCACGGGTGACCATGCGGTTAAGCATGGGCAGCGCATCGGGGCCCTCGATCAGGTACTTCTGCATCGGGCAGATGTCGTAGGTGCCGCAGGTGTTGCGGATGCAGAAGTACTCGTAGTCGGTGTCGTAGTAGTAATCGGCGAACTTGTAGCCGTTCCATGATGACCAGGCATCGCGGAGGTTCAGCGGCGCCTGTCGATCGTGAAACGGCGACAGCTTGAGCCGCTCCCCGGCGTAGGGGTCGTCGGGATTCATGCGCAGGATGTCAGGATTACTCATCGTAGAAGTCGTCCTCGGGCACGGTGTTGGGCCGCTTCAGGTCACGCAGTATCTCCCGTGCCGCGTTGGCGCCGCAGGCCGACGACACGCCGCCGCCCGGGTGGGTGGAGGAGCCGCACATATACATGTTCTGCAGCGGCATCCGGTACTGCCCGAAACCCGGGAACGGCCGGTTGAACAGCAACTGGTCGATGGTCAGTTCGCCCTGGAAAATATTACCTTCTGTAAGGCCGATCTCGTTCTCGATCTCGTGGGGCGTGCGGATTTCCAGCATGGACCACCAGGTCCTTGAACCCGGGCGCGTAGCGCTCGATCTTGTCGATGACGGTGGCGCCGAAGGCATCGCGTTTCTCGGGTGTCCAGTCGCCGTCGGCCAGTTGCGGCGGGCAGTACTGCACGAAGCAGGACATCCAGTGGCAGCCGGGGGGTGCGACCGTGGGTTCCCAGGCGGAGGGGATCACGGTCTCGATGAACGGGTCGTCTGACCAGCGCCCCCGCTTCCAGCAGTCGTAGGCTCTTTCCATTGTCTCCAGCGATCCGGTAAAGCCCTGGCCGCCGCGGTTGATATAGCGGTTGTCCGGCACCGCGTTGAAGCGGGGCAGCCCGGAGAGCGCGATGTTGACCTTGCCCGATGAGCCACGGATCTTGAAGTTGCTGGCCCGCTTGTGGATGCCCGGCGGGAGATCGCGTTCATCCATGACCTGGGTGAAGGTGCGCTTCGCGTCGAGATTGGAGACGATGATGTCGGCGTGGAGTTCGTCGCCGTTTTCCAGCGCGACACCGACCGTCGCCCCGTCGCGCACCAGGATCCTGTCGACGCCGGCCTCGGTGCGGATGTCCCCGCCGTGTTCCTTGAGCGCGCCCGCCAGGGCCTTGGAAATGGCGCCCATGCCACCGCGGGCCAGGCCCCAGGCCCCGACGTTGCCGTCGACGTCACCCATGACGTGGTGCAGCAGTATGTAGGCTGAACCCGGGGAATACACCCCCAGGGCGGTGCCGATGATGCCCGGGGCTGGCCATCGCGGCCTTGATCAATTCGTCCTCGAAGTAGTCTTCGAGAAAGTCCGCGGCGCTCATGGTGAAAAAGCGAATGTATTCGTACAGCTCCCGCTCGCCCAGGCCCCAGAACTGTTTGGCCAGCCACAACAACTCCATGATATCGCGCGGTTTGAAGCGGAGCTTGGGTCCGGCGGTGTCCGCAGCAGGGTTTTGCGGATCAGTTGTGCATAGCGCCCCAGGTCGGCCTGGAATCGTGACATCGCATCGGCATCGTGCGGCGAGTGGCGCTCGCAGTTCCAGGTAGGCGGCCTCCTCGTTCGGGTAGTCGATCAGTACCCGGTCGCCGCTGTCGCTGAAGTTCACCGTGCCGAGGTATGGCACCAGCAGCAGTCCATGCCGGGTGAGGTCCAGGTCGCGGTGGATAGACTGGCGCATCATGGAGCAGACATAGGAGCAGCTCGAGTAGAACCAGCCCGTCGTGCATCTCCCGGGACACGGCGGCGCCGCCGATATAGTCGTTCTTCTCCACCACCAGCACATCCAGGCCGGCCTTGGCCAGGTAGGCGCCCGCGGTCAGGCCGTTGTGGCCCGCGCCGATGATGATCGCATCGTAGCCGCTTCATGCGCAGAATCTCCTGCGCGGCATTGCGACCCGGGTTGCCGGTGATATCGCCGCCGGGGTGGCTGCCGGCGCCGCACAGGAACAGCCCGTCGATGGGCGTACGGTACTGGGCCGCCTCGTAGGTGGGGCGCATCATCAGGAGCTGATCGATGGCGGGCTCGGCGTGGTGCCAGTGGCCGCCGGTGACGTGGTATTGCTGCTCCAGGTCGCACGGCGTCAGCAGTTCGCTGTGTAAAACGAGTTCGCCGATGCCCGGTGCGTGGCGCTCCAGAATACCGGTCAGGCGGGTCACCAGTTCGGTGCGGCGCTCCTCCGTCCAGCCGCCCTCGGGCTCGCCGGGGATGTACATGACGTTGGCGCTCAGCACGTGTTGACCCGCGGGCGCCACGCCGGGCTCCCGCAGGCTCGGGAGTGTGACTTCCATGACCGGGTTCTCGGTGACTTCGCCGTACTTGGCGTCGTCCCAGGCGAACTCGATGGCGTCCATGTCGGGTGCGATGATCATCCGCCCGTCGGGATGCCCCACGTCGGTAAACGTCGGCGGCCCGCCCAGAGCGAGATTCAACCTGGCCACGTAACCGTCGCAGCGCAGGCGGCGGATGCGGTTGCTGAACTCGATTTCCAGGTGCGGCGCGCCCACCAGTTTCAGGAACGTGGTTTGCGGGTCGGCGCTGGAGACCACTCGCTTCGCCATGATCTCTTCACCATCGGCCAGGCGTACACCAGCACAGCGCTGGCCTTGTTCATCGCCCTCGACGATTATGTTGGCAACGGCCGTATTGAGCCGTGTCACCACGCCCGCCGCCGCGGCGGCCCTTTCCAGCGCGCCGATGAAACCGGCCATGCCGCCATGGGGAACGACATGCTCGCCGCCGTTAGCCCCCGCCATCCGCATGAGCAGGGTGAGTACCGCCTGGTTCGGTGATCTCGGCGCCATCTTGCTGCCCACCAGGCCGTCCCAGCAAAGGGCTGCTTTGAGCGCATCACTGGTGAAGTGCTCGTCGACCAGGTCGCGCATCGGCAGGGTCGCAACGCGGAAGAACTCCAGCATGTCGTCACGTCCCAGCATGCGCAGCTTGAGGCCCATGTGCCCGAAGGTCGTGAGCGCCTTACGATCCGTGTCGCCGATGCGCGGCATGGTCCTGGACCAGAACGGCGCCAGGGCCTTCTGGAACGTATCGAGTTGCCGGCGATAAGCGGGGTAGGCGGCGCTGTCCGCATCGCCCGCCCCGAGTACGGTGTCGCCGCTGATCGTGATGGGCGGTTCCTCGGGGGAGAGGGCGACGAGGGGCATGGTCTCCGTGGCCGGCAGGAAGCCGTGCTCCTTCAACCGCAGGTCCTTGATGACCGCAGTGGGCATGGCGTACAGCGTGTTCGCCACGGGCGCGTGAAAACCGGGGTGGAACTCGCGATCGGCGGCCAGTCCTCCGACGCGTTCATTGGCCTCGACCAGGAGTACACTGTGCCCGACCCGGGCGAGCATGGTTGCACAGATGAGGCCGTTGTGCCCGGCCCCGATAACGATAGTGTCGTAGTCGCTCACGGCTTACCACCCGCAGGGTTGTCGCGGGACTTTACGGGGACGCGGCGTTGCCGGACCACCGTGCCTATACGAACGGACACAGAGCACTCTGCCGATACGGCCGTTCAGTGTTGATCAACTTGGGAGACGGCTGCGAGTTAGCCCCGCGGACAGCAAGTTTGTAATGTGCGCGTTAATCCGACAACGGCGGGTCGAAGAAGAGAAAGTCGTGGTTTAGCGCTATGCCAGCCGCAGGTCGACGGTACAATCGTAGTAACAGGCGCCGCCGATGGCGGCTTCGCGGTCGCCGGGGATGAGTGCGTTCGCCGTGCAACCGGTGGCCGAATCGGCGATCCAGGCGCCCTTGGGAACGAACAGGGTGCCCGGCCGGACCGCGTCGGTCAGTGAGGCGGGGAGCTGCACTTCACCGCCGTCGTTATAGAGCACGATCAGGTCGCCGTCGCCGATGCCGAATTCGTCGGCATCCTGCGGATGTATCTCGCACTGCAGGTCCCGCTGCTGCGATGCGAGGCCGCCGAAGGTTGAGTTTACGCGCTGCTCGGAGGCGGGCGAGACGAGGATGAATCGGCGTCGCTCACTCAACGCCAGGTACCGGGGCACGCCCTGGCCGCAGTGGGCTTCCATGGCGTCGCTGTACAACTCGATCCGGCCGCTGGGGGTGGTGAATTCGCCACCGCGAAGCATCGCGGGCTCGGCGTGGTCGCTCATATCGACGGCGCCGCGCTCCGCCCGCTCCAGTAAGGCGTCCGCTTTCTCGCCCGAGCGCCTGCCTTGCGAGTGCCTCGTCGCTGTCGTGGAAGCAGTCATCGGGAAAGCCGAAGCGTTGTGCCAAGCCGGCGAAACAGCTCCATGTTGGTCACGGCTTCACCCTGCGGCGGTATCACGGCCCGCGAGCGCTGCAGGTAGCGGTGGCCGTAGGCCTTGTAGAGATCACCGTACTCGAAGTGGGTCGTCGCCGGCAGCACCAGGTCGCAGCAGCGCATGGAGTCGGTCATGCTCACATCACTGCCGACCACGAACACGTCTTCCGAGAGCAGCGCCTCGCGCATACGCTGTTGCTCCGGGTGCACCGCCACCGGGTTGTGGTTGTACACCAGCAGGGCCCTGATCGGCAGCTCATCGCCCGGCTCGAGCACGTAACGCGGTATGTCCATCACGTTGATCTTGCGCAGCCCGTCCGGCGCGAGATCGGGCCTCGCCAACCGGTCGCTGTTGATGGGAAAGAAGCGCGACGTATCACACACACCCGCGCCCAGCGGGCCGATATTGCCGGTAACCGCCATCAGTGACAGCGCCGCGCGCACCCCCGCGCTGCCGTTGCGGTTGCGCTCGGGTGCCACGCCGATGCTCATACCCGCGGGCCGCCGGGTGCGCAGTAACTCAGCGAAGTGCTCGATCAGGACCGGATCGATCCCGCACAACTCGGCTGCCCGCGCGAGATCGTAGCGTCGTGCCTCGGCCAGGAATGCCTCGGCGCCGCTGGTTTGCTCAGCGATGAAGCTCTCATCCAGGTCGCCGCTGGCGTCCAGCAGTGCCGTCACGGCATAGGCGAGCACCACGTCGGAGCCGGGCAGCAGAGGGATGTGCAGGTGGGCATCGCGCGCGATGCGGGTGCGCTTCGGGTCGATGACCACCAGCTTCGCGCCCGCCTTCTTGGCGTCGCGGATGATGCGGGTCAGATGCAGGTTGCAGGCGGTGACATTATTGCCCCAGACGATGATCAGCTTCGACTCCGCCAGCTCCTCGAAGTCGATGCCGCCTGCGTCTCCGAAGACCGCATCCCAGGCGGCTGCGGACGTGCCGGCGCAGAGCGTCGAGGAATCCACCAGCGCGGCGCCCAGCCGATGGAAGAAGCGCTTGTCCATGCTCCCACCGGCCAGTACGCCCATCGGGCCGCCATAGGAGAGCGGTGCGATCGCCTCGCTGCCGAATTCATCGATCACGGCGCTGAAGCGCTGGTAAACCAGGTCCAGCGCCGCGTCCCAGGTGATCGGCTCGAAATCTTCCCCGGCCACGGTAGCACGACGCAGTAGGGGCGTGTGAATGCGCAGGTCGCCGTGCACCTGGTCCGGGAAGGAATTGACGACCTTGGCGCACAGCTTGCCGCGGGTGAAGGGATTCTGGCGCCCACCCCGCACGGTCTGCACGCGCTCATCGGCGACCGTCACGTCGAGGCTGCAGGTGTCGGCACAGTCGAGCGGGCAGACGGTATGGCGGGTCTCGGGCTCTTCGCCCGCGATTTGTGGCGCTGCGACGTGAGTAGTCATGGCAGTGACCTCAGTTGAATACGACGGCCTTGTTGCCGTGAACCAGCACACGGCACTCCAGATGATAGCGCAACCCGCGCGACAGTACGCTGCGCTCGACGTCCCGTCCCAGCCGCACGAGATCGTCCTTGTCGTTGCTGTGATCCACTCTCACCACGTCCTGCTCGATAATAGGACCCTCGTCGAGGTCTGTCGTCACGTAGTGACAGGTCGCACCGATGAGTTTGACGCCGCGGTCGTAGGCTTTCTGGTAAGGGTTGGCGCCGATGAAGGAAGGCAGGAAACTGTGGTGGATGTTGATCAGTCGCTTTGCGTATTTGTCACAGAGGTGGGGCGGCATGATCTGCATGAACCGGGCGAGCACGACGGTGTCGGCATCGTGGCGGTCGATGATCGCCTCGATCTGTTCGAAGGCGGCAGCCTTGTCCGCTCGCGGAACCGGAACGTAATGAAACGGTATACCATGCCACTCCGCCATACTGCGCAGGTTTTCATGGTTGGAGACCACGCAGGGAATGGCGCAGTGCAACTCGCCGCTTTTCCAGCGGTACAGCAGGTCCGCGAGGCAGTGTGACGCATGGCTGGCGAGAATGACCACGCGCTGGGGTGTGGCGTTATCCTTGAGCGACCACTCCATCGCGCTGTCCGTTGCGATCTGCCGGAATTCATCGCGAAATGCATCGTGGTCGAAACTTGGTGAGCCGCCGATGACATTGCGCATGAAAAACCAGCGATGCTGGTGATCGGTATGGTTGTGAGACTCGACCAATGTACCGCCATGGCGGGCGATCGTGCTGGCGACCGTCGCCACCAGACCGGGTCGGTCGGGGCAGGAGATGACCAGCGTGAATTCGTGGCCCTTGTCGGTGTCGTTCATGTGTTCTCCGCGCTCAGGCGTGTGTGGTTATCGTCGTTCATCAGGTGCTGCGACCCGCTGCAGGAATGCCGTGGGCGGGTTCGCGCAGCCCCCCGGTGACGAGCCAGGTACCGATGCCGAGGGCAAACAGTGGCAAAAACGGTTCGAACGGCCAGAAGGGCAGCCACAGTTCGAGCGTGGCCGACCACCCGGGTGCCAGCAACAGGTCTGCCACAGTTTGCCGCCACTGCCCGCCTGTTGCCGCGGCCACCAGGCCCAGCATGATCAGCAGCAAGCCGGTCACGCGGCCGAAACCGCGCGTTGAGGCGGCGTCGCGGTGGCGGGTTTTTGCGGCCCGCCGCTTGCCCCAGGCGGCGATGCGTGAGGCGAACGCCAGGAATCCCGCCCAGTAGAAGAGATGGTCGATCGGCTTCGGGTTGTCGTAAAAGTACAGGTTCCACCAGTACACACTGAAGGGGTATGCCCACAGGAAGTAGACGCCGCAGCGGTGCAGCACTTTCCACTGGGTGTTGCTCAGGAACTGCCTGCCGAAACGGAATGATGTCAACACCATGGCGGCGAGGAACAGATAACCGCTGCTGCCCTCCAGCTCGTCACGAAGTAAGTAGATTTCATCATAGTAGTAGTGGCTGTGCAGGTTGGACATAATGAAGATGAACGCGCCCTGCCAGCCCATGGCCACGGCGAACACGAGCCCGAAATAGCGGCGGTTGCGCAACCACCAGCGGGTGAATTCCCCCGGGAACAGCACCGGCATCGCCGAGGCTGCTACGACCACGTAGATGAACGGAACGGCCCAGCGCACCGAGTACTGGATCATGTGCGAGACACCCTCGGGTGTTGAGAGGTCGACACCGTTTATCGCCTTGACTATGAAGGCGGTCATCGGCAGTGTCAGCAGCCAGAACAGGGGCCAGCCGTTGACGGCCCGGGCGCGCATGAGCGATGGGCTACCTGATTTGACGGTCTCCCCTGAGGCGCGCCTGACCGACTGTTTCATGCGAGACTCCGCTGCAGGCAGTACACCGGAAGGAACCGGAAACTGGAGCCGTTAATCATGCCCGATTCGATTCCGGCGTGCTTTCGCCCGTACAGGCGGGGAATACCGTGGCCCGGCATTTCCACTAGACTTGTCGGTGTAGACGTGACGGATTCTCCCCCATGAATACTGCTGGTTCGGTTCTGGTAAGGATAGCGCGCATTGTCGTATCACTCCTGCCCTGGGTCGCAGCGCTCTACCTGCTGTACCGGTTGGAGCACGGTGGCATCTGGGCTGTCGATATGCCGTTTCGAGCCCTCCTGTCCATCGCTATCCTGGGGGTCGGTATGGGGCTGTCGTTTTTGTTGCATTTCTTCCTTGCCGGTTCTTTGCGACGATACCACTGAACGGGCATGCACCGCCCTTAAACCAGGAGAGTATTTATGGCCCGAAGAACCGATGAGCGGGGTGAGGGTGGCGAAACCTCCGGCGTGGCCGTGAAGCCGGGCTGGAAATCAGACGAGGAACTGGGTATGGGTGCGCCGATTACCCGGCGCGATCTCATCCACGACGCCGCGCTGGCGACCCTCGGTCTGGCGATGGGGCCTGTACTGGCCGGGGACGCGCTCGCGGGCGAGTCAAAAAACCTTGCTCGCGGGCCAGTGGTTCCCGAGGCAGCGGCGTATCCACCGGTTCGCACGGGGCTGCGCGGCTCACACCCCGGTGCTTTCGAAACGGCCCATGCGTTGGCCCGCGAGGGCAGGGCGTTTCCCGAGCCTGTGGACCTCGACGAGGAATACGACCTCGTCATCGTCGGTGCGGGTATTTCCGGCCTGGCGGCCGCCCGCTACTACCAGCAGCGTTTCGGGCTGGATGCGCGCATTCTGTTGCTGGAAAACCATGATGATTTCGGCGGCCATGCCCGGCGCAATGAATTTCACCAGGGCGGGCGCATGGTGCTCTCTCTGGGCGGCACCCATAATCTCGAGTGGTGGAGCTTCAGCGACACGGTGAAGTCGTTCTTGCGCGAGCACGGTGTGGATGCCGAGGCCATGCGCGAGCGGATGGAGTTTGACTATGGCGATACCGCGCCCAACAGTCCCGCGCTCTGGTTTGACGAAGAGACCTATGGTGTCAACCGGCTGGTGGCCAGATGCGATCTCAGCAGCCCACTGGGGCCGGAGGTTATCGATCAGATACCGATTTCGGCCGCCGGCCGTGCGTCGTTGCAGGAGTTCTACACCGCCGACGAGAACGTGCTTGCAGACTACAGCGAGGCCGAGGCGGAAGACTACCTGCGCGGTCTCTCCTACCCGGAGTTCCTGCGTCGCCACGGCGGCCTCACCGAGGATGCCATCCAGCTCTTCGATAAACAGGAGCACGGCGGCTGGGGTGTTGAAATGCGAGCCCTGTCGGCGATGGAGGCGATCGAGGATGGCGCCCCGGGTGCGCATATCCTCGGGTGGGGTTGGGACGAGAGTGCGGGGGACTACCCGGTTGCGATGTGGCCCGACGGCAATGCCAGCCTCGCGCGGCTGCAGGTGGCCACGTTGATTCCGGAGGTTGCCCCCGGTACCACGGCAGACAACGTGGCGGTCGCCCGCTTCGACTACTCACAGCTCGACCGCAGCACCCACCCCGTCCGCCTGCGCCTGAACGCCACAGTGACCCATGTGCGCAATACCGGCGAGGGTGTCGCGGTCAGTTACATGCGCGATGGCCGGGCGTTGCGCCTGCGGGCAAAGCACTGCGTCCTCGCCTGCTACCACGTGATCATCCCGCACCTGTGCCCCGAGTTGCCAGCCGCGCAGCGCGAGGCGCTGCAGTACCAGGTCAAGCACCCGCTGCTGCTGACCAACGTGCTCATTCGCAACACTGACGCGCTGGATAAGCTGGGTATCGACGGTGTTCGCTGCCCCGGCCGCCTCCAGGAACGGCTGTTCACTTTCCGCGGGATCAACACCGGCGGCTTCGAACACGATATCGACGACGCCGGCCCGGTGTCGCTCGTCTTCTGGGGCAGCGTATCTCCGCCGGAGGAGGCGGCCGATATCAAGAGCCAGCTGCGGGCGTCGCGAACCACGATGCTGGGCCTGTCATTCGACGACTATGAGCGCGAGGTGCGGACCGTGCTCGACGGCCTGCTGGGCCCCGCCGGGTTCGATGTAAAGGAGGATATACTCGCCATCACGGTCAACCGCTGGCCGCACGGCTATGCCTATGATTACCTCGATCTCTGGGATCCCGACTGGCCTGAGGGCGAGGCGCCCCACGAAATCGCGCGCCGGCCCTTCGGCAACATCGCAATGGCGAATGCCGATGCCGCTGCCGATGCCTATACTCATGCGGCGATCGACCAGGCCTATCGCGCGGTGCAGGAACTTCCCAAGGCAAACAGCGCGAAGACGCCCGGCAGGAGCGGTTAGCAGTCTGTGGGACTTGGGCGTCCGTCGCGATCAGCCCAAGTCCGACAGACTGCCGGTCTTACCCGGGCTGAAGGGCCAGGGATCAGTCCTGGTCGACCCGGCCGCGCAGACGTTTCAATTGGCCCCGGCGATTTTTCGCCTCCATCCGACGACGGCGGGCTGACCGGCTCGGCCGGGTCGGAACCCGGGTCGGGACCACTGCCGCCGCCTCAGACACCAGCCCGGCGAGTCGTTCGATAGCGTCTGCCCGGTTCCTCTCCTGGGTGCGGTGCTGCTGCGACTTGATCAGCAGGACCCCGTCGCGGGTCAGGCGACGGTCGCGGCGCGATAAAAGCCGGGATTTGACGGCCTCTGGCAGGGAAGAAGCGGCCACGTCGAACCGCAGCTGAACGGCGGAAGAAACCTTGTTGACATTCTGGCCACCGGGGCCCTGCGCCCGGGTGGCGGTGAGCTCAAGTTCACTCCGGGGTACGCTGATGCGCGGGGCAAGTTCGATCCGGTTGTTTTCGCTCGTCATTGTGGAAACCTTGCCCGCTGTGCTGCGGGTCGCTTGCCGGCCATCCAGGTCGTGATGGCCGCAATCGTTGTTGGTGCTGGTAAGGGCTCAGTTGCGACAGTAAAGCGACGGCGACAGAACGGCAAGCGCAGCGGCCCCGGGTGTCAGAGCAGTTATCCGCGGTGACGCCGCGGATTGCGATCGCCAGACCTGACGCCGCCGGCCGGCACCAATGCGACGTTGCAGACCCGCGGTCGCGGCCTTGTAACGGACCACCGGATGCCGGTAGAGTCTGTCGCAGTCGGTTGCGACGTTGGAGATTTCCACATGGCACTAAAAAAATGGTGGGCACAACTCGCGCGGGCGGGCGGTGCCCCCAGCGCACGTGAAGAACTGCTGGCGGTACTGCCTGCCGATGCGGTGTGTGCTGAGATTGGGGTTTGGAAAGGACGCTTCAGCCGGATGGTGATGGATCAGCTGCAGCCCCGGGCCTTTCACCTCATAGACCCCTGGGCATTCCAGCCCGATTTTGGCGAGCGCATGTACGGCGGGCGGGTAGCGCAGAATCAATCCGATATGGACGCTATTTTTGAAGGCGTACAGTCGATGTTCGATGGCGCAGGAAACGTCCACTTTCACCGTGAGTTTTCCAGCGAGGCAGTCAAGGCATTCGACGACGCCTATTTCGACTGGGTTTACATCGACGGCAATCATCATTACGACTATGTTCTGGAAGATCTTCGAGCCTATTACCCGAAGGTCAGGCCCGGTGGCTACATCGCCGGTGACGACTATACCTGGGCGCCGCGCGAGGCGCCCGGGGACCTCCAGGTCAAGCGAGCGGTGAAGGACTTCCTGGAGGAGATGGAAGGTAGTGTGGAGATGGTCAACGTGTGGGATGACCAGTTCCTGCTGCGCAGGTAAGCTCGGGGGGCCGATGCCACGGGGATGGTACCCCGGGCCGCCGCCGTGCACATGCAGAGACCACGCTATAGCGGGTGCAGCATCACCGGCAGCTTCTTGTAGCCGCGGACGAAATTGGACAACACCCGCTCGGGTTGGCCGACGACTTCCACGAAGCTGAATCGCTGCATGATCTCTTCCCAGAGAATGCGCAGCTGCATTTCGGCCAGCCGGTTGCCCATGCAGCGGTGTATGCCGAAACCGAAAGACAGGTGCCGGCGTGGGTTCTTGCGGTCGATAATGAACTGGTCGGCCTTTTCGATGGCGGTTTCATCGTGATTGCCGGACAGGTACCACATCACCACCTTGTCACCCTTGCGAATCTGTTTGCCGCCGAATTCGACATCGGTGGTGGCGGTGCGGCGCATATGGGCCAGCGGTGTCTGCCAGCGGATGATCTCCGAGACCATGGACGGAATCAGGCCGGGGTTGGCTCGCAGCTTGTCGTACTCCGCCGGGTTCTGGTTGAGCGCGACGACACCCCCGCTGGCGGAGTTGCGGGTGGTGTCGTTACCGCCGACGATCAACAGGGTGAGATTGCCGAGAAACACCATGGGTTGCTCGACCATGTCGGCGGTGTCGGGGTTGCGCTGCAGCAGCGATATCAGGTCGATACCGCCCTCGGTGCCTTTGCGCTCGTGCCAGAGTGCCGTGAATCGGTCCAGGCATTCCTGCAGTCCCCGCAATCTCTCCTCCGGGTCTACCGTGCCGCCGGCGATTTCCGGCGTTCCAACCGTGATGTCCGACCAGTAGGTCAGCTTGCGGCGCTCCTCGAAGGGGAAGTCGAACAGGGTGGCCAGCATCTGCGTGGTGAGGTTGATGGAGACGTTTTCCACCCAGTCGAATTCCTCACCGACCGGCAGTCCGTCCAGGATGTCGCAGACCCGCTGGCGGATCAGCGCTTCCATGGCGGCCAGGTTGGTGGGCGCGACCACCGGCTGCACTGCCTGCCGTTGCACATCGTGTTTCGGCGGGTCGGTGTTGATGAAGCTCTGCAGTTTGAGATCGTCACCGAGGTCGCCGAGAAAGATGATCGGCTCGGAGGAGAACGTGGCGTGGTCACTGTCCACGGCCATGATGTCGTCGAACCGCGTAATGGACCAGAACGGGCCGAAGGGGCTGTTCTCCTGGTAGTGCACCGGGTCCTCGTTGCGCAGGCGGGCGAAGTACGGGCGCCAGCTGTCCTGCTCCAGCAGGCGTGGGTCGCTGATATCAATATCGGCAAGGCTGGCCGCAGAGGGGTCGGGCAGGGGTGCCGGTGCTGCGGTCATGGGCGTGCTCCTCGAGAGTTTGGCGGCGGTAGTTTCCTGTACGCCTGTTGAAAGATAGCATTTGCATGGGTTTTGACAATGCTGTCGCCGCTATCGCGGAAGTTGATCTCGTTGTACTGGATGTGCCAGCCCTGGCCGAGCGGGAATTCGCTGAGCGAGTCCCGGTGCCGGGCGGTAATCTGCGCTCGGCCTACCGTTGGCGTGATGGCCATGGAGGTGTTTAGTACGCGGGCGGTTCGGCGGCGTGTTTCAGCATCGCCACAAGCGGTTCCAAATACGCTGCAAAAGGTAAGAAAGGGGGCTGGTTATAACGGCCAGCAATGTCAGGCTGAGCGGTATGCCGATGAGAAACCAGGGTGCGTCGCCTCGCCCGAGTTCCAGGGAAATTGTCCCCTCAACCCCCTCCACCGTGAGCAGCAGCACCGCGATCACCAGCCCCAGTGCGAGCGATGCCAGAAAAACAGTGCCAATGGTCTGGCGGAGATGTTTTGCAAACGTCATTTTGCCTCCCTGGTGATCGAGCTTAGCCCGCATCGCTCACGGATTGTCGTAGCGCGGGTAGCCTGGCGCTGGTCTGGCGGTAGAACGCACTGTCAGATAATTCTCGGGACGACCGCAGCAGCCAGTCGGTGAGCGAGGCGGGTTAGCACCGGATTCGACAGCCTGACTGAAGCCAGGCGAACCGTCCACCCCCCGGCTGGTTTATGCGAGTTGTCCCGCCGCATGCCGGGAGCCCTGCGAGCCGGTGCTGTCAGTATGCTCCCGCGGAATAGGTCAGCTCGTAACTATGTGAGTACACTTCGAAGATCAGACCGAACGGGTCCTCGACGTAGCACATGCGGTAGGGTTTCTCGCCCGGGTAATACTCGCGGATCGGCATGCGCTGCCTGCCGCCGTGCTCGACGATTTTTTCCACCAGACCCTCTATATCGGGATCCTGCACACAGAAGTGGAACGTGCTGGTTTTCCAGTATTGAAATTCGCCCGGTGGTTCGTTATTGGGGAACTCGAACATTTCCACACCGATGCGATCGCCGGTGGACATGTGAGCAATTTTAAATGAGCCCCAGCCGGCGCCGAAAACGTCGATGCACATCTGGCCAATGGCCGATTCAGACTCCTCGGTAATTTCCGTGGGTGTCATGATCGGGTACCAGCCCATGACGGTGCTGTAGAACGCTACGGCTTTTTCGACATCCGGTACTGAAATTCCGATATGTGAAAACGTTCTGGGATAGGTCATTGTGTCGCTACTCCATGATGAGAACCCGTCGGGATTCAGTTAGGGAAATGGACCCGGGCAAACAGCCCCCCGGGACGCTGCCTCACCCGGCAAGCCAAGGGAAATACGTATACTTGTCACTTTGGCTCGCAGCGTTGTTGAGCACCGCGTGCTGCGCCACGATCCAACGAGGCGTTTTCGCTTCAAGCCGGCGTGCGCAAATCCTCGGTGATGTTCCCCACCGTGGCAATCTCCGCGTCGTGCGGTTCATCGCGGTAGGGCTCGTCGAGGGCCTGCCGGTACCAGTCCTGCATCGGTTTCAGCTCGAGCAAACGCTGCACATAGGCGGAGCTGATGGAGCTCAACGCCAGGTCGAAGGTCTGCACCCGGAAAGCCACCGGGGCATAGAACGCGTCTACCGCTGTGAACTCATCGCCCGCGAGAAAGGGACCGCCGAATCGAGCCAGGCCGTCCTGCCATAGCTCATCGAGCCGCGCAAGATCACGACTGAGGCCGGGAGATACCTGTTTCAATGCCACCCGGATACCGCAGTTCATGGAGCAGACCGCGCGCAATTCCGCAAAACCCGCGTGCATTTCGGCCGCCGCGCAGCGCGCCCAACTTCGCACCTGCGGTTCTCGCGGCCACACGCCCGCATGATGCTCGGCGAGGTACTCGACGATTGCCAGTGAATCCCATACCAACTCCCGTGCGTCCACCAGTGCCGGCACCAGGCCGGACGGGTTGGTTTCGCGGTACTCGGACCAGTCTCCGGGTTCGCCGAATACGTGTAGAACCTCTTCGAAGGGTATGTCGAGCATGCGCATCAGGAGCCAGGGCCGGAGCGACCACGAAGAGTAGTTTTTATTGGCGATGTGTAGTGTGTACATCTCTAGTTGGCCCTGAAAATCTCTGCCGAGCTTGTGCTTTCACCGTCGCTGTGTCAATGGATTCGCCGACGCCGACGCCGACGCCGACGCCGACGCCGACGCCGACCACACGACCGACCCCCCTCTGATCCCGATCCCGGGGCGCGGCTCATCCGATGGGTGTGAATTCCGAGAACAGCTGTTGCGCCTCGGGGACCTCCGCGACGGGAATGTAGTCACACACTTCGGCGTAGCGCGCCCACATCACCTGCACCGCGGGGTTCCCGTGCGCCGCTTCAATGGCCGCAGCGGATTGCCACTCGAACACCTCGACGACTGTGCCGTCTGCGGCCTGCATGGTGATTGCCTCCCGGTCGGTCACCAGGTCCTGCTCACGCAGGGTCGCAAGGTGTGTGCTCATCAATGCTGCCAGTTCGGTCGCCCTGCCAGGCTTGGGCCGGTAGGCAACGATTACGATTCTGCTCATCGGTCACTCCTTTAAGTAGCCTTCGACGCAGCACGCTTGAGCAACAGCGCGGATATAAATTGGCTCATTGGCTGTCGCCCAGGGCGGTGGCGACCGCCGCTTCAGCGTGAATGGCGGTGGTGTCAAACAGCCTGACCGGCGTGTCCGGCTGGGTTACCAGCATGCCGATTTCAGTGCAGCCCAGGATGACGGCTTCGGCGCCCCGAGCTGCGAGCTCCTCGATAATGCGCAGGTACTCGCGACGTGACCCGGCGTCTATCGTGCCCCGGCACAGCTCCTCGTAGATCACGCGGTGCACCAGCTGCCGGTCCGCTGCTGTCGGCACCAGCACCTCGACGCCGTGGCCGTTGGCCAGTCGGCCGGTGTAGAAATCCTGTTCCATGGTGAACGCGGTGCCCAGCAGCCCTGCACGTTTTTTGCCTTCCCGCGCCAGGGCTTGCGCGGTGGCGTCGGCAATGTGCAGCAGGGGGATACCGACAGCGGCCTCGATCTCCGGCGCCAGCTTGTGCATGGTGTTGGTACAGATCAAGGAGAAAATCCGCCCCGGCCGCCTCGACTCTGCGCGCGGCGTCACACAAGAGCTTTGCCGCGGCCTGCCAGTCACCTGCATGCTGGGCCTGCTCCACCGGTGCGAAATCGACGCTGTACAGCGCGATCTGTGCCGAGTGCAGGCCGCCCAGCCTGCGACTGACACCCTCGTTGATGGCGCGGTAGTAGCCCTCGGTGCTCTCCCAGCTCATGCCGCCCAGCAGTCCGATGGTCTTCAATCCGTTCCCCTGTTTACCTGTTCGTTGTCATTGTTGCTCCCGCATCGCGCACCCGTCACTCGGCGATGCTGTTGCTGACACTATAGCCCAGCCGCTTGTGATCCCCCCAAGGTTGGGCGCCTGGTCCAGCCGGCGATCCAGTGCGGGTTAACCACGCTGTGTCTTAGCATTTGTTAATGCGCGGGATCGTCATCGGCCTTAATCTTGCGCTTGATCCTGGAGAGTGACACCGCGTCGATACCGAGGTACGAGGCGAGGTGGAACTGGGGCACACGCCCCGGCAGGTCCGGCTCATGAGCCAGTACCCAGCGGTAGCGCTGCTCGGCGTTTGCGGTCAGCAGCATGGCCTCGCGCTGCTCGTTGCGGATGAAAGCGTCGGCCAGCATGTCGCGGTACAGGCGCGATACCGCCGGGTCCGCGTCGGCGGCGGCGAGCAGATCGCGAAAGCGAAAGCTGATGGCCTCGGTGGGTTCGAGGGACTCGATGGAAAAAGGGGCCGCGCTGTCGCTGATTGCCGCGCTGACCGGCCCCGTGACCTGGCCCCCGCGGTAGAACGCCTTGTTGCGTTCGCGCCCGTCGGGCGTGCTGTAGTAGAGACGGACAAGCCCGCTCTCCAGCAGGAACAGCGTGTCGCTGCGTTCACCGCAGCGCACCAGGTGGTCGCCCGGTTCATAGCGGGTGGCGTTGAGGTGAGCGAGCCAGTCGGCGATGCTCCCGGGGTCGGAAACGCCGTGCTGGTCCAGCCAGCGCTGGAACCGCTCCCTGACCGGTAGTGCAGTCACGGCTGCATTGCCACTTCTAGAACCGCGGCCAGGTGGCCGCTGCAGGACAGGAGACAGACAGTGACTGAAGCAGCGAACAACATCGTAATGAACATGGCTGAAGATGCCGATCTCACCCCCCATGGCGAGAGTGTGGAGGACATCCGGGCCGATCGCAAGCAGCGGCTGGCGGCGGCGTTCCGCCTGTTCGGCAAGTTCGGTTTCGACGAGGGTCTGGCCGGTCATATCACGGTCCGCGATCCGGAGCACCAGGATCACTTCTGGGTGAACCCCATGGGCCGCAGCTTCAAGCAGATGCGGGTTTCCGACCTGTTGCTGGTGTCCCACACCGGGGAAGTCGTGGAGGGCAGTGGTCTGCTCAACGGCGCGGCGTTTACCATCCATTCACAAATCCATCGGTCTGACCCTGCGATCGTGGCTGCCGCTCACTCACATTCGGTGTACGGCAAGGCATTTTCGTCTCTCGGTCGCAAGCTCGATCCGATCACCCAGGACGCCTGTGCGTTCTATGACGACCACGTGGTATTTGATGATTTCTCCGGTGTCGTTCTGGACAACAGCGAGGGAGAGCGCATCGCCGCGGCGCTAGGCGGTCGCAAGGCGGCGATCCTGCAGAATCACGGCCTGCTCACCGTGGGGGAGACGGTCGATGCGGCGGCCTGGTGGTATATCACCCTGGAGCGGAGCTGCCAGGCGCAGCTGCTCGCTGAGGCCGCCGGCAGCCCCCGGCTGATCGAGCATGCGGTGGCGTTGCAGACCCGTGAGACCGTGGGTTCGCCGCTGGCCGGCAGGTTCAGTTTCCAACCGCTCTACGATGTCATCGTCGCCGAGCAGCCCGAACTGCTCGATTGATGTCCCTCTGGCCGTTTGCGAACGGCCCGTGACGGGGCTGGCCCGGATTAAAAAAATTCCGGTCGGCCCCGGAGTCCTGGCTGCGCCCTGTCGCAGCCGCCTCTCGCGCGCTCTTTGTTTCCCGGATTGCCGCCGGTTTCAAGCCGCAGATTATTGCCCTGCGAACTCCCTCCATATTCTGATATCTCGTCAACCTTAAGCCCGAACCCCGTAAGCCCGAAACCGCTTGGACTTCAATCCTGCTTCGAGCGCCGCTCCGATCCCGGGAGGGGCGGGTTCAGGCCTTGATTTCCTGTTTGACAGGTCACTGAAACGAACTATGCTTGTTTGAGTCAAGCAAGTATGCTCCCGAACAGTGTCCATGCATCCAGGAGGTTTGCGATGACCGGTTTGAACAGAAAATTCCGCCTGCGCCATCATCAGTTGTCTCGACCCTGACGGAACCGTCTTCGAGTTGGTCGGCCCGATCACCGACCGCCGAAAAACAGCACCACCGTAACCGATTGATAAATAACGGGAGGTACGTCGCATGAACAATTCATATACTGTTTTGCCTGCAACCTTGTTGGTCGCTCTCATCGCAACCTCGGGGATAGCCGCACCCGATGTACTGCCCACGTCGCAGCTATTGCCGGTGGTGGAGGGTGACCCTGAAACCCGGTCGACGCCGTTCATCGCCTGGTTTATGGACCTGGCCGAGAGCGGCTATGTCGAACAGGAGTACCAGGTGTCGGGTATGGCTGACATCTACGGATACGTCGACGACTCCCCGCGAGTGGAGGTGATCGAAGCCTACACGCCCTATGCGACCCGTATACTCGTGCGTAAGCCTGCGGACCCGAAACGCTTCAATGGTACGGTGTATTACGAGGTGCTCAACGCGACCGCGGGCTGGGACGGCGACCCTATCTGGCAATCCACCTTTGAGTACATCACCCGGGAGGGTGCCGCTTGGGTGGGGATGTCGACGAAACCGGTGACGGTCGACTTCCTGCGTGATGGCTGGAGCAACTGGCCGCTGGTGCAGCGCAATGGCGAGCGCTATGCAAACCTGGCCATGCCGGGGTTCGGGCAGGTCTGGGACATGCTGAGCCAGACGGCGCTGATGCTCAAGACACCGGGGGCGCCCGGTAATCCCCTGGCGGGCTATGACGTGGAGCGAATTGTCATGGTGGGTTACTCCCAGTCGGCGGCGTATCAGGTGACCTACGTTAACTCCTTTCACGAGGCTGCCAGGTCCCCGGGCGGGGAGCCGCTGATCGACGGTTACTTCATCTCCGCAGGTGGCGACAACGCCAAGCATGTGACGGGTCCAACGGCGAGTACGCCGGAAAACCTTGCCGATGGCGACCCGCGAAATTTCCTCTACTCCTCAGTGCCGACCATGCGCTTTCAGACCCAGACCGAGGTCGTGAACTTCCCATCCTACACCGTACGTCAATCTGAGGCTGATAACCCATGGCTGCGCTTTTATGAGATGGCGGGCGGGTCTCACGTCGATGCCCGGATCAACGAGGTTGGCGGGCAGGCCCTGGTGCGCGACCTGGGCCTGCCCCCAAGCTTCTGCCCGAGTCCGGCTGTTCCCTACAACCCGGTGATCATCGGTGACGTGCAGTCGGCGCTGCTGGATCGGCTTGACCGCTGGATAGATGCGGGCCAGATGCCGCCTGCAAGCCGCTTCCTCGAGCTCGAGACGACGCCGAACGTGCGCATCGTTCTCAATGGGGACGGCAACGCCATCGGGGGTATTCAGCCGCCGCTGCTGCAGGTGCCGCTCGGGACCTACCTGCCGACGAACACCGGCCCCGGCTTCTGTTTCCTGTTCGGTGGTTTCGATCCGTTCTCCCCGGCGGACCTGGACAGGCGCTATCGCAATCACGGTTCCTATGTGTCGCAGATGGCGCGCGCCGTCAAGCGGTCGCAGAAGGAAGGCTTCCTGTTGCGGCCCGAGGCGGCGAGGCTGCGCCGCGATGCGGCCGGTTCCGACATCGGTAAATAAGGCCCGCAACGTCGTATTGGCGCAGTGCTCGTTGGTGCGTTGTGACCCCGAGGACGCTCCGGCGCAGTGGAGCGTTCCTCGGCAGACCTGACGCAGCCAGAATCGCTCTCCGTGCGGGCCGACGATTTTTTTGGCACGCCTGTACGTGGCCGGCCAAACGCTTCTATGCTGGAAGCTATGTCTTACGTTCTGAAGATGACGCCACGCTGCGCGGTGATCGGCTGCTGATCGGTCTCCCCCGCCGCAATGCAGTTATCGCGGTCAGCGCCAGCTCCGGGGAGATCGTTGCGCGCAGTGAGCGGGTGATGGAAGTGGACGACATCGACCTGGTCCCGGCTGCCTACTTCGGCAGCTCACCGGATACGTGAATAGAGCCGCCAGGTGCGCGAGCAGCGCTATTTACGGGTACAGCCTATGACTGCTGCACTGCTGCGTTACCGCTGACTCACTGTGCCACTGCGCCTGTTGAAAGGAACGCGACCTGTTAGCCGGAACCGGGTGAACTGACCACCGGGACGATGGTGCCAACGCCAACCAGATACTGTTTCCAGTAGCCGAAAGAGGGGTACTCCTTGCTGCCGTTGGCGAGATAGCTTTCCGGCCAGGTCCAGAAGTGAGCGCGGGTGACTGATCCGGGTTTTCCTGTCGAGCGGCCATGGTACATCGCATAACTGATGACCTCCCCGTTATCGTCCCGGGTGACTTCGGTGACCGTGCCCATGTGATTGATGTGCGGCCCACGGGATACACGCTTGGTGAAGAGGCCCTCCAGGCCGTCTGCCGACCGGGGCCGGTCCAGGGAGAACCAGAGCACCGCGCCCGGGCGGATGAGGTGCCGGTTGGCGACCAGGTCTTGCGGGCGTTCCGAGGGGGTACTCACCCCGTCGTAGTAGATGGGCTTGAACCGGCCCTGCTGCTGGTACCACCTGGCGAGGTCGCGCGACGCACGTCCAGGAAGATCGGCATCGGGTGCAACGTTATTGGCGCCCGGCCTGTAGTCGCTGATCCCGGGGGGTGCCGCCAGGTAGCGGCCATTCTCCGGGCAGGCGGATGCGAGGTAGCTGGAAAGCCGCAGGAAGTTGCCCGAGCAGTCCCGCCATTCGTTGGCGGGGGTCTGGCTGTAGGGAATTTTTTGCGCGCTCATATCCGCCACGATAGGTGCGAGCACATCCCGCAGATTCTGCACCCTGCCGTTGCACTGCGCGTAGTAATAATCTGAATCCCCGAGATCCGCAACCGGCACGGGGCGGTCCGAGACATCCTCGACCGGCGGTGCTGCACAGGCCGCGGTAAGCGCCAGGGTGGTTGCCGCCAGTAGACGGGCAGTTGAAGAACATCCTTTCATGCTGAATCCTCCGTGAAGCCATGTTAGCGGCCGTCGTGGCCTTACGATTGCCTGCCTGTCATCCAGCCCGACAGACTGCCCGCGATAGCGAACCCGGTATCACGCATCGGGTTGTTGCGTCTTCAACAGCTCATCCAGCAGTTCGACAAGCCCGTCGCGGTCGTAGGCATACGGTTGCCCCGTGTTGAGTTCGAGCAGGCGCTGCATGGCTGAACGTATGGTCAGGTGAGCCTGTTCCTCGTTCGGCGTCACCATGTAACGGCGCTGCGGCTCGTCGCTGGTCATCAGCGAGAGAACGGCCTGGGCGACCGCGTCGGGCTCTTTCATCGCCTCACGGGCGGCCGCGGATTTTTTCAGGCTCGCGCGGGTCTCTTCGTCCAGATCCATGGTGCCCTCTGCGGCGTGCGATAGTGCGCGGTCCTTGAGTTTCTCCACGATCCTGGATTTAAAGGCGCCCGGCTGCACGGCACTGACATGGACGCCGCTTCCTGCAAGTTCATTGGCCAGTGTATCGGTGTAGGCCTCAACCGCGCTTTTGCTCATGCTATAACTGCCGGACCGGCCGGGAATGAAGGCCGAAATTGAGCTGATCACGGTGGTCCGGCCCTTGCTTTCCATGAGCAGGGGCAGGAAGGCCCGGTTGACGCGATAGGGCCCGATCACGTTCACTTCCATCGTCAGCATGAGATCTGATTCCGGCCCGTCAACCAGGGGCGCATAGAACGCCACGCCGGCGTTGTTGACCAGGCCCCATAACCCGCGCCCCTGCTTTTTCACAAAGTCGACTGCGGCGTCGATCTCGTCCTGGACGGTGACGTCCAGCCGCACCGAGCTGATGTTCTCCATCGCATCCAGGCGTTTGAGGTCTTCGGATTTACGCGCGCCGGCATAGACGTAAAAGCCGTTGGCGGCCAGTTTCTGCGCCACCTTCAGGCCGATGCCGGAACTGGCGCCGGTCACCAGTACCGCTTTTCGAGATGTCGAATCATCGGCCAGCACTGTCGTGGGCAGGGCCAACATCGACAATACCAGGCTCAGAATGAGGGTCTTGCGCATGTCGCGATCTCCTTTGAGGGGGCGGCGGGTCAACTCCGGTGAGCATGGTCGAAGGTCACTGCGCGGTCAAGCCGCTGTCATGCGGACCTGCCACCTGCCAGCAGGGCGATGACCTGCAGCTTCGAGTGGACCTTCTGTCCGCAGTGCGCGGCATCGATTGATGCGACCTGCCCCAATTGCGTTGGCGAACTGGTGCCCCGCCCGGTGCGGCCCGCCAGACTGCTGAATCGCTATCCCACCTCTACGCAGAGGGTAGGCCCAGAAGGCGGGAGCTGGAAGATAACGGGCAGGCGAGGATGAAGACGCTGTCGGTGATGGCTGCACTGGTCCCACTTGGCCCCGCCGCGGGGCTGGCGGGTTACTTCCTGCTGGGTGGCCAGCCCTGGGCGCTGGGTATGATCATGGTAGTGGCGGCAGGGGGCATTCTCTACCTGCTCTTCCAGGACATTGCCCCCCAGGCGACGTTGGAGCGTCACTGGGCACCGCCGCTGGGAGCAGTTATCGGGTTTTGTTTCGCACTGTTCAGCGAGATGCTGGTTTCCGGCACTATAGCCTGAATCAGATCAGCCCCTGCTCTGTCAGCCACTGTTTGAACTGCGGTAGCGACATGGCCCCGGAGATGCGGGCCGCCACTTCGCCTTCGTGGAGGACTATCAGAGTAGGGATGGAGCGAATGCCCCATTCCCCGGCCAGGGCCGGATGTTGCTCGGTATCCAGTTTGGCGAAGCGAAGACGGGGCTCAAGCTCCCTCGCTGCCTGCTCGAACACAGGTGCAAAACTGCGGCACGGCCCGCACCAGGGTGCCCAGCAATCAATGACCACTGGGATATCGGTGCCATCAATAATGGCCCTGGCTTTCGCCCCTGTCAGCTCAAGAGGCATGCCCTCGAAAAGCGGTTGTTTGCACCTGCCGCACTTTGGCCCATCACCGATACGCTCATCAGGAATCCGGTTTTTAGCCAGACAATTATTGCAGGCGATAGTAATAGTCATAGTCTACTCAGAAGTCCTCAGATGCGCTGCGGCCAGTTTCACTGCCCTGTTCTTTGCCGCTGTCGGTCCTCGCTGTCAACGCTCGATACGATGTATTCCCTATCGTGGCGCGCACAGCATATCGCATAAAAAGTTAATGCTCACTCAATCGACGTCGTCGAGCGCGTTGATCTCAAGCGGTTCTTTGAACGTGAGTGTACGATAGGGGAACGGTATCTCGATACCGGCCTCGTCAAGGGCAGTCTTGATTGCCGTGATAACCGTGTCGCGCGTTCGATGCATATCGATGGGGCGTGATTGCGCCCACCATCGCACCGTAAAATCTACGGAAGATGAGTTGAACTCCCGAGCGAATACATCAACCGGCTTTTCCTGGTCGATCGTATCGAGGGAACCCACGGCAGATTTGATCACCCTGGCTGCGTTGGCAATGTCTTCGCCATAGGCCACGCCGACCACGATCTCGTACATGCGCAGCAATTTATCGGTGCGGATATGTACGGGGTTCTGGAACAGGAAGCGGTTGGGTAGCAGGACGAGTTGATCGTCCACCTGGCGTATATACGTTTCGCGCACTGCGATTTTCTCTACCCGCCCCTCTACGCCCTGGCAGTGAATGTAGTCGCCAATACGCATCGGCGCCCGCAACATAATCAGTATGCCGGCGAAGAAGTTCTCGAAGATATCCTTGAACGCCAGCCCCACCGCAACCGAACCGAGTCCGAGCGCGGTAAGCAACTTGGCCGGTGTCAGGCTGGGAAACACCACGGCGATAGCGATCAGCGTTCCCACCGTCCAGATAACGGTCCGCATCAGAGTGGCGAAGAGTTCTTTCAGCGATGTACGGAATCGTGAGTTTCGCAGTGAGGCCGCCAGAAGCGACGTCGCGAGACGAGCGAGCAGGCCTGTGAACACGATTACTATCAGTGCGATGACGAGCAGAGGCAACGCCTGCACGAATCCTATCCACATTCCGCCAAGGGCTTGCTGCAGTGGTTCCATGAACTTCATCGGGTTCGCTCCCCTGGCGATTGGCAACTGCTGGACTGAGGTGCTGAATGACAGCAGGAGCGCATACAACCTGACTCAGGTCGAGTGAGGCTGAACACGGCGTTACAGGGAGTGACGTCCTCAGCCGTGCAGGCTTCGGGCTGTGTCGCATCATTCAGGCTGTGGTCGCTCTGGCCACGGCTTGCGCACCCTGGCTGTGGGGCAACCTGCAGTAGTTGCGTGCAATAATGGCGCCGGATGTCCGGGTCCATGCCCCATCTTTCAAGTATACACGCCCTGCACGGTCTCCGTTTGCCCCACCCCTGCCCATGCAGTCAGTTTTAGTTTCCTCAGAAGATTTCGGCTCGCCCGGGACGCTGGTTAGCTCCCTGCAAATGCCGTAACGTAGCAACTGTCGATAGGGGAGGCCTGCGTGAGAAACACACTGAACTGGCTTGTGGACCGCTTCCACGCCAGCATCTGGCCGATACCGGCGATCATCTGCCTGTTCATGTTCGGGTTGGCGCTTGCCACTATTGAGTTTGAGCGGTACCTGGGCGGGCCCGTGTCGGGGTTCGGCTCTTTTGTAATGACTGTGGATTCCGCTCGTCAGCTGCTGGGTGTGATCACCAGTGCAGTGCTCAGCGTCGGCGGCGTGGCGTTCTCCATTACGATGGTCGCTCTATCGCTCACCAGTGGGCAGTACGGACCCAGGGTATTGCGTCAGTTCCTGGAAGGCCCGGGGGGTAAGGTGAGCCTTGGCATCTATCTCGGAACCTCCGTTTACGGCCTGGTTACGATTTTCAGCTATACAGATACCGACCAACCACAGATTACGGTGGCGGTCGGCCTCGGGCTCATAATCATTGCGTTGGGCGCGTTCATTCAATTCATTCATCGCACTGCGACCGACCTCCAGGCTGACCAGATCATACAACGCATTGGCAGCCAGTTGAGCCAGGTGATGAAGGAATTCTGCTCCGTGGAATCCCTGGCACAGCGCAGCCGTGACACCCTGCCGTGGCGCCGGCGGGCGCGCGGCCACCGGGGCCTACCCGGTGACGGCGGGCTGCATCGGTTACCTGCAACGTGTGGATTATTCCGGCCTGGCTGACTGGTGCGAGCGGTATGATTGTGTCGCCCGGGTCGAGGTACGCCCCGGTGACTTTTTGCTGGATGCGAGCGGTCTCTGCAGGGTCTCGGGTTGCGACATGGATGTGCTGGCCGCGCAACTCGATGAGATCAGGGGATGTTTCCTCGTAGGACCCATTCGCACGCCGGTGCAGGATGTCGCTTACCCGATTTCCCAGTTGAACCAGGTGGCGGCCAGGGCCTTGTCACCCGGGATCAACGACCCCGGTACTGCTATCACCTGCATTGACTGGTTCTACGCCGGACTGGCTCATATCATTGACCGTGACCTTCCGGGCGATGTCGTTCGTGACGGCAGCGGCGCCGAGCGCCTGCTGGTTCGCTCATACAATTTTCCCGAGGTGCTCGATTCGGTGTACGGACCACTCCGGCGGATGTCGCATGGCAGCATCCCGGTCGCCAGGCGCCTGCTCGACTCGTTGCAGCACCTGGCCGAACTGACCCGGCGTGAGCAGCGGCTGGCAGCAATACGGGCGCAGGGAGACTTGATCTGGGAAACCTGGACGGGCGATAAGATGGCGGACGTAGACAGGCAGTCTTTGCGCCGACGGTACCTGAGGTTGTGTCGAATGACGGGCGGCCCTCTGCGATCATGAGCTGGCTTGTTTCTACGCCGTTTCGTACTTGCGACCACTATCGCGATGCCGCGAGCGCCTGCTCAGCCCGCTGCCGGAGTGTGGGATCGGTCAGGTATTCATCGATCAACTGCCGGGCGGCCTCAGGGTCCTGGCGGGCGAGGCGGAACACCGTCTGTTGCACGCCCAGTTGCCGCGCGTTGTCGGAACTGTAGGCCGACAATACCCCGGCGTCCGGGTTGGCGCCGGTATTGGCGGCCAGGTAATTGGTGATCGCCGCGTCCCGCGGCAGGCCGCGGGCGAGGCCGAGGATCCAGCTGCGTGCTGCCGCGGGTTGCTGCCGGGACCAGACCTGCGCGACCTGCGCGACGGCATCAGAACGGGTTTTGTCCTGCGCCAGGCTCGCGGCCCATTCAGCGGCTGCAGCCGGATCGGTTCGCGCCCAGGCGTGCGCCGCCCGGGTGGCAACCTGGCCGGCAAGCTGTGGGTCGTTGATGGTTGCCATCAGGTCGATCATTTCGCGAGGATCATCACCGACCCGGCGCACGGCGACATTGGCCGCGGCCCGGTCGTACCCGGGTTCCCCCTGGAACCGGCTCAGCCAGGCCCGCGCGGCAGCGGGATCGGATTCAGCAAAGCCCGCCGCCACCTGGCCCATCCACTCGGGGCGCAGTTCAGCGGCAACCTGGTCGATCAGCCGGGCCGCCTGCTGGGGATTGCGCCGAATGGCATTGGCGGTGAAGCGCTGCACGTCTTCCGCGCCCAGTGTCGACTGGTTGGCCGCGTACCAATTGAGCGCTGCTTCGGGATCCTGCGACGCCCAGACGTCACCCAGCATGCCCAGCGCCTCCCTGCGGGCGTTGCCATCCGCCATGGCCAGGATGCGATCCGCAGCCATCGCGGCCTGTCCGTTGGACGCCAGGTGCATGGCGATCTGCTGCACAGCCTGGCTTCGCGCTTCCGGTGATTGCAGGTCGCGGGCCATGTCGAAGGCCTGCGCCGGGCTCTTGACCGAGACGCTCGCCAGCACCGTGCCGACCAGTCCGGCCGAGGGGGGCTGTACATTGAGCGCCCAGTTCAGCGCCCCCTGGGCATCGATGCGAGCGTAGGCCCGGCCCGCAGTGGTCAGTGCCCAGCGGCGCTGCTCGCCCGTCGGTCGCGAGGCCGCGTAACTGAGCGCTGCCGTAGGGTCGATCTTGGCCCAGCGGTTAAGCGCATGCATCCTTGCGGTGGCGCGATCGGCACTCGGCAGTCGCTCGATCGACTGCAGCAATAACATCGGCTCGGCAACGGCGATCGCCGCGTAGGCGGAGCCGGTGATATAGGTCCAGTCCATGGGCACATCGGGACCAACGCTTGCCAGGTACTCGAGGGTTGCAGCGGGATCGCGTTGCACCCAGCGATCAAGCACCGCCTTGCTCGCCGCCTGACGGACGGTGCGGTCGTCGATCTGTCCGGCGCGGGCGAGGGCGGCCGCCGGGTCGCGCTCCATGATCGCCGCCACCACCCGCTGCTGCGCCCGCAGGCGCAGTTGGGGATCTGCCAGTGCGGTCACCTGCAACCAGGTCCCCTCTGGTTCGCGCCGCGCCAGCGCGGCATACGCACCGGCGATGAAGCTCGCCCGGTCGAGGTCCATCGGCAGCGCGTCGGCGACGCGTTGTATTGCCGCCTCACTCCCACCGAGCATTTCGACCAGGGCATCCCCGATTGCCTGCACGGCGGAGAGTTCGGTCTCGAAGCGGAGGCCGAACAGGGCCGCCTCGGCGTCCGTCTCCGCCCACTGGGCGTAGAGGCCGGCGAATATGGAAGAGGGCAGTCGAAGTTTGCGCGCCCAGGCCAGGCTGGCCTCCGGATCGATCTCCAGGTAGCGGGACAACAGCGCCTGCGCGGAAAAGCGCCGCCCCGGGGAATCGCGCCGCGTCGACAGCTGGTCAAGCAGTGCCTCGATCTCATTGCGGTCGGCGCGGCCGGCGAGCGCATACACGTCGGCTCGCCTGCCGAATCCCTCCCCGGTATTACCGGCAGCGGGCGGCGCAGGCTGCAGGCGACCGGGCCGCGGTTCGGGCGGGGCTACCCAGCCCCCGTCATGCCGGCTATCGGCCAACCCCGGGTCGGCACGGTTCGGGAACAGCTGCGCGACCGCGACACCGAGCACGAGGCCCAGGCCGAACAGCACCAGCGGGTGTTTCATCAGGTCGGGGCTCCGCGCAGCACGAAAGAATTGTCTCATTTTGCTACACTTCAAGGGGATTCGGTAAGGAATCCGTGGTTGAGTTGAAGGAGGCGGACATGAGAGTCCTGATCCTCGCGTTGCTCCTGTTCGTGCTGGGCGCCTGTAAGCACCCGTTGGAAGTTCGCGGTCAGGGCAGTATTGTTGAGCGAATCTATGGCCAGCGTGGCTGCTCCTGGGAGGAGTTCCAGGCGGGCTCGCCGCGTTGCACCGACAACGAGGTCAAGGGCCAGCGCTACCTCGTGTCCTACGAGGCGGTGCCTGAGCCGGGTTGGCGGTTCTCGCGATGGCGGGGTGCCGGCTGCGCCCGTGATTCGGTTGGTGACTTCTGCGAGTACGACATTCCCAAAGCCGGTATCGAGAAAGCCAACGCCGACAACCCTGAGGGGCTGGAGGTGCCGGCTACCATCGCCGTTTTCGTCAAAGATGACCGCGCCGCCCCCGAAGGCCTGGACCTCGACGTTCACCGGTTGATCTCCCGCGAGGGGCTCACCGGTGACCCGCGCGGAGGCGACGAGCCCTCGATCCATCATCCATTGGCGCAGCTGGGGATGAAGTTGTTTTTTTCCAAAAGCCTGAGTGCGAACTTCGACGTGGCCTGTGCCAGCTGTCACCACCCCACGCTGGCGGGCGGTGATGCCCTGTCACTGCCGGTCGGTGTGGGGGCACGCAAGCCCAACCTGCTGGGCCCTGGCCGGGAGCGCAAGGGTGGCAAGCCCAACGTCGCCCGCAATTCTCCCACGACCTTCAACAGCGGGCTCTACCAGAACGCGCTGTTCTGGGACGGCAGGGTATCGCGCCTCTCTTCGGGTATCAGCACGCCCGATGCAGAGGCGGCCTGGGAAGTGGACCCGCTGGCGGGGGACGACCTGTTGGCGGCGCAGTCGCGCTTCCCGGTCACCGTCGACGAGGAAATGCGATCCCATGACTTCCTGGTCGGCGCCGATACCGAGGCCGTGCGCACGCGGCTCGCCGAGCGTATCGGTGACTACGGCGCGGGTGCCGGCGAGATCGAGGACAACCGCTGGTTGCCCGAGTTCAGGGCGGCTTTTGGTGACGGACTGTCCCCGGAGGAACTGGTTACCTACGACAACATCGCGCTCGCCCTCAGTGCCTACCAGCAGTCCCAGTCCTTCGTCGACACACCCTGGAAAGCCTACGTGGAGCGCGACTACGGCGCTATCAGTGACAAGGCCAAGCGCGGCGCGCTGGTGTTTTTTACGGCCAAGCCCCTCGAGGACCAGAACGCGGAGGTCGCCTGCAGCGACTGCCACCTGGGGGATTTCTTCACCACCGAGAAGTTCCAGTCCTCGGCGTTTCCCCAGATTGGTCCAGGTCGGGGTGACAAGGGGGCGGGCACCCGCGACGATTTCGGGCGCGGCGATTTTTTCAGCAGCGATACCCAGGACTATCGATTCCGTGTACCCAGTCTCCTGAACGTGGCGCGCACCGGACCCTGGGGCCACGCCGGCAGTTTCGCAACCCTGCGCGAGGCGGTGGCACACTACGATCTGGTGAACGAGCGGGTAGCGGAGTATTTCAACAACGGCGGCTGGTGTCGCCTGGACCAGTTCAAGGACATGGATAACTGTGAGGGCCTGTACCCGCAGGCCGAAAGAAACACCCGCAGGGCTCTGGCCAAGGTGGACCGCGACAACGACGATGCCAACGGCATTCCGCTCATCGACTTCACCGAAAAAGAAATCGACCAGCTGGTCGCCTTCCTCGAGACCCTCACCGATCCCTGCATCGAGGATCGGGAGTGCCTGAAGCACTGGATACCGAAAAAGCGGGACGCGCCGGACGGTCACCAGCTCAACGCAGTGGATGCCAACGGCAAACGGCTCTGAGCCGCGCCCGCCGCGGGCCGCCAACGGGCTTGGGGGGGCGCAGCAGGATCGCCCCCGCTCAGTCAGGCTGCCGGCTCAGGGTGGGAGATTCAATCATGGCGCAATCGGGGAACGCTAATCGGTGGTACCTGCTTTACGGGGCGCTGCTGGTCGCGGTTCCTGTAGCCTTTGTACTGGCTGCCAGGAAACTGGATTGGGACGAGCACCGTGCTGACAGCTACACCACTTATCGTCATTTCGGCGATAACCCGCTGCAGTTGCATCAGTTTGACGCCGCCAGCCTGATGGATGGGCCGGGCCCGGCCATTCTGTTGTTTCACGGCGGCGGCTGGAGTCACGGTAGCCCGAGACAGTTCTACCCGCAGTGCGAGTATTTCGCCCGGCACGGGTTTAGCTGCTTTTCCGCGGCTTACCGGCTGGGCCCAGCCACAGCGCCGGACCTGCGTGGCGCGGTGGCAGATGCCGCCAGCGCGTTGGATTACCTGGTGGAAAATGCCGACCGATTCAATATCGACCCCGAGCGGCTCTATGTGGGTGGCGGTTCTGCCGGCGGTCACCTCGCGGCGAGTCTCGGTGCCGGCCTTCACGGCGCACAGCGCAGGCGGCCGACGGGGCTGGTTTTGTACAACCCGGTGATCGACCTCTCCCCGTGCCAACCCAATCATCACCTGGTCAGGGAGTACTGGCAGGAAATATCCCCGGCACAGCATATAGACCAGGACTTTCCGCCCACCCTGATTCTTTCTGGTACGGAAGACCTGGAGGTGCTTCCGGCCTCCATTGAGACTTTTTGTGCCGGTGTAGAAAGGGCGGGTGGTCGCTGCGATGTCGAGGTGTATGCCAACCAGGCGCACGGGTTCTTCAACTACCGGGAGGCGGGCAACCCCTACTTTGGCAAGACCAACGAGCGCGCGCTGCTTTTTCTGCAGGAGCAGCTCGCGTTAGCCCGCTCCGCTCACTGATTGTCGTAGCGAACGTAGCCTGGCGCTTGTCTGGCAGGGTGCTCGGACCAGAAGACGTCGAAGGCGCAGTTGACACTACGTCGAGGCGTCTGGCGGGAGAACGCACTGTCAGACATGTCAGGATGACCACAGCTGCCAATCTGTGAGCGAAGCGGGCTATAGTAACTACAGCCGGTGTTGTACAGGAGCAACTGCTGTCATGCACAGAGTCGTCGTTGTGGGCAACCAGGCCGGGGAACTCGTGCGCTTGCTGAAGGAGTACCAGCTGCCGGAACTCACCGTGTGTCCACCGGAGGCCGAGAGCGCGCTGGCGGATGCCGAGATCCTGTTCGGTGCACCGGATGCGCTTGCCGGAGTGCTCGACGAGGCCGGCAGCGTGCGCTGGGTGCAATCGTCGTGGGCCGGCGTGCGCCCGCTGGTCTCCCTCCCGAGACGGGATTACACGCTGACCGGTGTGCGCGGCATCTTTGGCCAGGCCATGACCGAGTACGTGGTGGGTTGGCTGCTGGGGCTGCAGCGGGGCATCATTCGACGCGCGCACTCACGGTGTTGGGACGGGACGCTGGACCCCGGGGTTCATGGCAGGCACATCGGCATTCTGGGAACGGGGGATATCGCCCGGGCGGTGGCCCGCGGCTGCCGCGCGCTCGGCATGACGGTGCGCGGCCTCAACTCGACGGGCCGCGCGGTGGCACCTTTCGACGCGTGTTTTGCCACAACCGATCGCCTGGCGTTCGCCGACGGGCTGGATTACCTGCTCGCCCTGTTGCCTGCCACGCCTGCCACCGACAACCTGGTCGATGCCGGCCTGCTCGCCCGCCTGGCGCCCGGCGCGATCTTTCTCAATACAGGCCGGGCCAACTGCGTGGTGGACGCAGACCTGCTCGACGCCCTGGCGTCCGGTCGGCTGCGGGCAGCCGTGCTCGATGTCACCCGCGAAGAACCCCTGCCGCCCGACCATGCCTTCTGGGGCGTCGATGGACTGTATCTCACCTCGCACACGGCGGCGCCTACCGCACCTGCCGCGATTGTCGCCCTGTTTGCGGAGAACTATCGGCGGTTCATCTCGGGTGAACCGTTGCTGCACCGGGTGGACTTCGAACGGGGTTACTGAAACTGCGACGGGGGGCTGCGCTGGCGAGGGGATTGCCACCGCGGCATGAGGTTGACACCTGGCATCCATGTCTAATCGATATTTGGAACTCTCGGCGAGATATGGCGGCCAGGCGCCGGCCTGCGGTATCTTGAACACCAACGCAGGCCGCTGTGCCTGGAGGAGGGCTCATGAGCAAGTCTGCCAGCGGTCGTGACGACCCGCGATTCACCGATGTCGAGGACACCCAGGCGTATCTCGGCAGTGATCTCGCCGGCACCTATGGCTTTACCCGTTCGGAAGCCGCCGCGTCGATTGACCCGGCGATGCTGGAGGAGCAGCACCAGCAGCTGCTGCGAGATGGTTTCATCGTTCTCCGGGACATGGTGACGGCCGAGACGCTGGAGGCCCTGCGTGGCGCTGCCACGCCGCTGCTGGACAGGATGGGGCGCAATTCCTTCGAGGGCGAGCGTACCCAGCGTATCTACTCCCTGCCGGCCAAGCTGCGCGAGGCGGACCCCTTCATCGAGCATCCGCTGATTCTCGCCCATCTCGATCGGCTGCTGATGCCCAATTACCTGTTGTCACAGGCGCAGATCATCAATATCAAGACCGAATCGCCGGCGCAGCTACTGCACATGGATGACGGCTTCTACCCGTGGCCACGGCCGCGCCCCGCGATCAGTGTGGCGACGGTATTCGCGCTGGACGATTTCACCGGGGATAACGGCGCTACGGTGGCCATCCCGGGCAGCCATCGCTGGGGCGAAGAGCGCCGCCCGGAGCCCTCGGACCCACGCGTGAAGGCCGTGATGCCGGCGGGTTCCTGCATCCTGTTCCTGGGTAATCTCTGGCACGGTGGTGGGGAAAACGCGAGCGGCGCTGACCGGCTGGCGCTGACCGCGCAGTACTGTGAGCCCTGGGCCCGCACCCAGGAGAATTTTTTCCTGGCCGTGCCGCCAGCTACGGTCGCCGAATTGTCGGAAGACTTGCGGCGTATGCTCGGTTACTCCATTCACCCGCCGTTCATGGGGATGGTGGACGGCATGCATCCGAAGCGCCTGCTGCCGGAGAGCGAATAGAGCGGAGGCAAATTGCCGCCCATGCCTGCGCTTACGCCACCACCATCGAGGTAAAAGGTAATCCGGAAAACTATCTCTGGATCTGCGCTTCGATCGGCGAAACGGCAACCGCCTCTTCGCCCCCGCCTGTACTGATTGCTTCTGCAGTTGCAGCGGATGGGATCTCCGTCATTATCAACGTATTGATATCGTTGATCACCGTATCGGCGTGCAGGAAACCCGCGCTGTAGATGTTGCGGATACGCCGGTCATTATCGATCAGGTAGACGCGCAGCACGTGGGACATACTCCCCGCGTAGCGGCCGTTCTCGTCGTAGAACTTCGCCCTGAACTGACCGTAGGCATTGAGAATGGGCTCAAGCGACGCGTCCGAAGCGGTCGTGAGAAAGCGCCAGTCGAAATCTCGGCGCCTGAAATGGTGGGCGTAGTCGCGCATGGCCTCGGGCGTATCCAGCTCCGGGTCGAAGCTCAGGCTCACCAGCCGGACCCGCTCCGACATGCCGTCTTCGCTGGCCAGGCGCGCCTGCACCTGCTTCATCACGTAACTCGCCAGGGGGCAGCCGTTGACGTCGGGACAGTGAGTGTAGATGAAGCCCAGCAGTACGATCCGGTCATCGAACACCTCGTGCAGCGTCGTGGCGTTGCCACCGGAGTCCAGCACGCGGCCGTCTACCGCCTCCCCCAGGGCGGGCAGGCGGTAGCTGCCCGCCGCTGGCGGTTCGTACTCCAGCTCGCCGTAGCCGGGCGCGAGGATGACCGTTTCCGCAGCGGCCAGTGCACTGGCCAGCAGCAGCGCGATGGGCAGCCGCATCATCGGGTGGCGACGCTGCCCTTGTTACCGTAGAGGGCATAGGCACCGAATCGCATCTGGTGTGGCGCTCCCAGCTTCTGGGCGATGAAATCGATTGCCAGGGTCTGTTTCAGCGCCTTGCCGTCCCAATCGTAGACCTTGAGGTACTGCAGGTCGGGGCCGGACGGCTCCTGCTTGTCCCAGTTGGCCAGCAGCGAGGAAGTATAATAGACCCGTTCCCCGTCCCAGCTCTGGCTCACCATGTTTACCTGGGTACCAATTTTCTTCTCGTAGATCTGCTTGACGCTGTGCGGGTTGGATATATCGAACAGTCGCGTCATGCCATCGTTCCAGGTGTTCACCCACAGCCGCGTATCGTCATTGGCAATCGAGATGTCCACCGGTAGCGGAATCTTGCTGGCGTCGCCGATGTCGCCCACTGCCTTCGCCTGCCATTCGCCCTTGTCATCCAGGTAGACAAGCCAGATCTTGGAGGTGAGTGCGGTGGAGGTAAAGCAGTAGTCATGGTCCGGGTTCCAGGCGCAGCGAATCTCCAGCGGCGCTCCCGGAACGTCCAGCACTTTCTTCGGCTGTCGCGCGTGCATATCCCAGGCGACCATGGTGTTCCCGAAGGCCTTCATCGCCTCCGGGTCGCCCATGAGCGACCCGAGGTTCATCATATAATTGTTCCAGCCGGTGAAGGACGAGGTCAGCATCAGGTTGCGCCGCGGCAGCACCCGCACGTCGTACCCATAGCCGTCGGCGTACTGGCCGGACTTTTTCGCGCCGTGAAGCTTGTCGGCGGTGGGCATCCAGTAGGTGGCGATATAGTCGCCGCCGTTGGTGTACTCCACCAGCGCGGTCCGGCCCCCGTGGTCGCGATTGTTGGAAAGCCCGGTGAGCATCATCCTCCCGGGCAGCGCGTAACTGGTGTGCGGGCCGACGACGCCGCCGCTCCGGTCGACAAAATCATCGATCACCCGGTGCAGGCTGGGCTTCGCCGGATCGGTATGCACATCGAAGATAAAAATCTTGCTGGTATCGAGGCCGCTGGCCCAGAGGTAGCGGCGATCGTCGGTCAGCCCGGTGTGGTGGGCCTCGTTGCGACCCCCCACCGAAAGGCTGGCGATCACCTTGCCATAGCTGTCCGACTTTGGGTTCACGTCCACGGTGACCAGTTTGTCCTGCTCGTCACCCACGCCGGGGACGCCGAGGGTCCACACGTACACGACGTCTTCCTGGCCTTCGATTTTGGCCATGTAGGGCGACATGCAGGTTTCGTCGCCGACGGCGAGTCCGGGCAGTAGGAGCAACAGGAGCAGGGAATAGCACAGCGCGCGCATGACGTACCTCCGACTATACTGGGAGTGTTTAATGAGCATAGACATTGGCCTCTTGAATGCAAGTTCGGCCGGCGTCGCTCGATCGATTACCGGAGTAGCCCGGAAGCGTTTATGACAGTGTGTACTGCCAGCGGGCGATTCGGCGTGCGATCGTTCGAAGTCCGGGGAACCGACAGGCCCGGGGAGCTTGTCGCTGCAGGCGAATTGTCCCGCCGGCCTCGCGCCGCACTCATCAGCAGAATCCGTGCCTGCGGCGGTCTCTGGCTACTGTGCCTTTTGGCGGCACCCGGGTTGGGGCAAAACTACGAGAATTCGAGGGCGCTGGAGGGGATCGACGGCACCTCCGCGGCGCTCGAGCGCAACCTGGCGACGCCGCCGGCGGGATTGCCGCTGATGGAGCAGCCGCCCCGCAACCGCGCCACCCCGGAGCGTATCGCGCTGGGACGCAAACTGTTTTTCGATCGCCGTCTGTCGTTCAACCGCACCCTCTCCTGCGCGATGTGCCATGTACCGGAACAGGGCTTCACCCAGTACGAGTTGCGGACACCGGTCGGGGTCGAGGGGCGCTTTGTCAAACGCAATGCGCCGACCCTGCTCAACGTGGGCTACAGAACCGTGCTGTTCCACGACGGGCGCGAGCACAGCCTGGAGAACCAGGTGTGGCAGCCGCTGCTCAGGCGCAACGAGATGGCCAACCCGTCGATCGGCTTCGTGCTGGACTCGATTCGCGGCGCCGGGGATTACCGCGGCCTGTTTGAAACCGCATTCGACCAGGGGCTGACGGCGGAGACGGTCGGAATGGCTCTCGCCAGCTACCAGCGCGGCCTCGTTGCGGGAGGCAGCCCGTTTGATCGCTGGTACTTCGAAGGTGAGGCCGATGCCCTGTCTCCCGCGGCCCGACGCGGCTGGACGCTGTTCCAGGCCGCGGGCTGCGTCAGCTGTCACACGGTGGCGGCGGAGCACGCTCATTTCACCGATGACCGCTTCTACGATACCGGGGTCGGCTACGCACGCAGTATGGGCATCGGCGGGGGCGGACACGCGGTGCGCCTGGCGCCGGGCGTGGAGGTGGTGCCGAGTGTGTCTTTCAGCTTGCCGGCGGCCAATGACCTGGGCCGCTACGAGGCCACCGGCAACAGTGCAGACCGCTGGTTGTTCCGGGTGCCGGGCCTGCGCAACGTGGCGGTCACCGCGCCCTACATGCACGATGGCTCGCTGCCCAGCCTGGAGGCGGTGATCGACTGGTACGACCAGGGAGGGACGCCACACCCGGGCCAGGATCCGCGGGTACGCCCCCTGGGATTGACCCGTGAGCAGCGCGCTGACCTGGTCGCTTTCCTGCGCTCCCTCACCGGCGGCAACATCGATCGCCTGGTGAACGACGCTCGCAGCCAGCCGATAGGCGATACCCGCCGCCAGCGCGGCGCGGCGGGCGAGGGCCAACCAGGCGATGGCAGGTAAATGTTGTCGGCGGCAGCGAATAGGACGTGGCGGTCACTTGTGCCTGGCCAATGGCAGGCCGGGATGTCACGCCATCCAGGCCCAGTTCGGGGAAAATGTCTCTCACCACAGCGAACGCTATCCTGCGAGCACCCTGTCGTCTACAGCCACAACGCGCATTGCAGGGGCGAGTGGTGTAACATGCGCCAGCACCGGCGCGCGAACGATTGCAGCCGTGTGCGAAGCGTCGTCGTGTCACGACCGCGCACAGTGTTGTCCACTCCAGCTATGACCCGGAACCGACCCGATGCGATTGATAACCGCTGCCCTGACATCCCGCTGGTACTGGATCGGGCTCGCCCTGTTGGGGATGGCCATGCTTGGTGTGGCGCTGTATTACCAGTACGGCATCGGTGACGAACCCTGCCAGGTCTGCATCCATACCCGCATCTGGGTCGTCGCGATGACGCTGGTCGCCCTCGTTATGGCCTGTTTGCCGAACACCCGGCTGATCGGTGTGCTCGGTAACCTGTTGGTGCTGCTGTGCGCCATCGGCCTCGGGGAGCGGGCGTGGTTCCTCTACAAGATCGAGAACGGCATGGGCGATGCGAGCTGCGAGTTCTACCTCGGATTCCCGCCGTGGTTCGCGCTGGACGCCTGGCTGCCGGCCGTGTTCGAAGTGCGCAACCTGTGTTCCTATTCGCCGGCGATGCCCTGGGGGCTCAGTATGGCCGAGAGCCTGCTGGCGGCCGCAGCCGGACTCGTGGTGATCGCCCTGATGTCGTTGCTGTTGCGCCTGCGCCAACCCGCTACCTGACTGACGCCTGGCAGGTCCACCTGGTGGGCCAAGCGAACCCCGCGGTGTGCGACCGAAACCTACTTGTCGTGATGGTGGTCGCTCTCTTCACCGCCGTGGTGGTGGTCGTGCTCGTTGGCGTGACCGTCGTCGCCGTGGTGATGCGTGTGCTCACTGTCGTGACCGTCATCGCCGTGGTGGTGCTGGTGGTCGCTGGTATGGCCATCCTTGCCGTGGTGGTGTTCGTGTTCACCAGCGTGACCATCCTCGCCGTGGTGATGCTCGTGCTCGCTGGCATGCGGCTCGGCTACACTGGCATGGCTGTCGGCATGTGCTGCCAAGGGTGCCAGTGCGGCGGTGGAGAGCAACAGTGCGACCGCCGCGGCGGGCAGGAGGGGGCTTGGGGTGGATCGATTGATCATGGCATCGTGTCCTGGGCATCAACTTGAGCTGTAAGTGAAAAGTGTAATTTGCTCAGGGTGCTGCGTCCAGTGAGCATCCCCCCCACGCGGCCTGCGAATCGTCCCGTGTACCATTGCTATCAAGCCGCTACAATAGTGCGACTGGGCCAATCCCGCGAGGAACCGACATGAACGCGATTAACGAAATTGACGCCGGTGAACAGCAGGTGCTGCGGGACATGATCGCCCGCTTCATCGACACGGAGGTGGCGCCGCACTACGAGCAGTGGGAGCGGGAGGAGATCATGCCGCGCGACATCTGGCGCAGGCTGGGGGAGGCGGGGTTTTTATGCGTCGATATCCCCGAGGCCTACGGCGGCCCCGGCGCCAGCTTCGACATGAGCATGCTCGTCTGCGAGGCGTTTATCGGGCCCGGGTACGGTTCCCTGGGCGGCAACATGAGCGTGCACTCCGATATCGTTGCCCCCTATATTCTCAATCATGGCAGTGAGGCCCAGAAGCAGCACTACCTGCCGAAAATGGTGAGCGGGGAGTGTGTGGGCGCGATCGCCATGACCGAGCCCGGGGCCGGTTCAGACCTGCAGGGTGTGCGCACCACGGCGCGGCGGGATGGCGATGACTGGGTGATCAACGGCTCCAAGACGTTTATCACCAACGGCCAGCACTGCGACGTGGTGATTACCGTCGCTCGCACCGACCCCGATGCGCCTGGCTCACGCGGGCTCTCACTCTTCCTGGTAGATACCAACACACCGGGATTCAGCCGCGGCCGCAACCTGGAAAAGCTGGGCCTGCATGCTGCGGATACCTCGGAACTGTTTTATGAGGATGTGCGGGTACCGCATTCCGCCTTGCTGGGCGAACTGAACCGTGGGTTCATCGTGCTCATGACAGAGCTACCCCGGGAGCGCCTCGCATTGGCGGTGGGTGCCGTGGCTGCGATGGAGGGTGCGCTGGCGATGACGGCGGATTACGTGAACGAGCGCCAGGCCTTCGGCGCGCCGCTCGCGCACCTGCAGAATACGCGCTTTCGCATGGCGGACATGCAGACCGAGTTCCGTCTCAGCCGTGCGTTCATCAATGAGTGCATCGCCGCCTACAACGCCGGTGAGCTGGACGCGCCGACCGCGTCGATGGCAAAACTCGCCAGTACCGAGGCCCAGGGCAGGGTGGTGGATGGTTGCCTGCAACTGTTCGGCGGGTACGGCTACATGAAGGAGTACCCCATTTCGCGCATCTACGCTGACGCCCGTGTGCAACGAATTTACGGTGGCAGTTCCGAGATCATGCGCGAGCTGATCGCGCGCGACGTGCTGGATGGCTGAGGCAGGCGTGACGGATGGCAGGCCTGCTCGCCGGGCTGGCGGTCGCGGTAGTTCTATGGCTCATCAGTCGGCGTGAAGACAGGAAGGATCACGAGCGAAAACTCGAGCTTATCAGGCGCCGGATCAGGCTGAGAGAAGAAGCATTGAGATCCGAACAGGCTGATGACAATGACGGGTCGCAGTAGCCTGCTTACCTCCTGCCCCGATGCTTGCTGCCGGGTTGCCGGGCTGCCGGGAGCTCCCCTGGATTTCACCGCTCGATGCGCTGGCCGTCCGTCGATATCAGGCGTTCATCGCCGCCTTGGTCGCCCCGCGTATCAGCTTGAGTTGTTTGCCGGCGGCGGTGACCAGGTCCCAGCGCACCCTGTCCCGCTTCTCGGTCGGCACCCAGGGGCGGCAGAGAAAATGCGCGCCGTCACTGCCGATGCTGGCCAGCTGCACATCCGGCGCCGGGTCGTCGAGCACGTCGGGGTGGTCCTGCGCGATTTTCAGCAGGATTCGCTCGACCTCCTCCACGTCGTGTTCGGCATCGACCACGAACTCCACAGACAGCCGGCGCGTGTCGGCAATCGTGGCGTTGACGATCACGTCCTCCCAGATCATGTTGTTGGGCAGGATGACCTGCTTGTTCTCGTCCGTCGATAGGTAGGTACAGAACAGGCTTACCCGCTCGATGGTGCCCTCCACACCCGCGATCTCCACATCATCGCCGACGTCGAACGGCCGCTGGAAGACGATCAGCAGCCCGCTGGCGAAATTGCCGAGGCTTTCCTGGAAAGCGAAGGCGAGAATGAAACCCGCGGCACCCAGGGCAGCCAGCAGCGGGACGAGGCTGAACCCGATCAGTGATAACCCCCAGAGCAGGCCGAGCACGATAGCGATCCGCCGGATCCACTCTCTCAGGAAACGGCGCATCAGGGTGCTGGTGATGCCACTGCGTTTCAGCGCCCGGTCGGTCGCCTTACTGACAATCCAGCCCGCCAGCATCGCGCCGAGTACCGCCGCGACCAGCAGGACCGCGTTCTTCAGCAGGCGCATCCCGCCCTGGCTGGAGACGGCCCAGCTCTTGATGGTTTTCACCGCCGTCTCCGAGTCGGAAACATCGATAGCGGCTTCGCTGACCACCCTGGCATAGTTCGTGTACTCCTGAACGACGTCGTCGTCGCCGCCTTTCTCCAGGTAGGCGTGGATCACCACCTGCAGCCGGTCGACGGCATGAACCCGCGCCTCCCGTAATGCAGCCGTTTCATCGATCAGGCCCTGCTTGGATTCGTTCAGCTCGTCGGCCTGGTCCGCAGCCGCTGCCGCCGCGGGGGAGGAGTCTGTCTCCGTTGCCGCCGCCTCGGTCTCGGTCTCCTGCTTGCTCACCGCCTGCAGTTCGATCCGCGCCCGGGACAGTTCCCGGGTGCGGGCTTCCACCAGCTGCCGCCAGGCCTCCAGTTCATTGGCAAGGTCATCGAGGGGAAGCGGCAGCAGCATCAACCGCAGGGCCTCCGGGTCGATCTCCGGATCTGCCAGGGTCACGGCCTCATCGGGCTCGGGGTTGAAGCCCTCCATGCCCCGACCCAGCACGGCCTCCACGGCCGCTTCGATCACCGAGGCATCGGGCTCTTCCTCGCCGCCGATTTCCAACTCCTCCTGGGCTATGGAAAACGTTGGCAGGACTAACATGAGGCATAACAGCAGCCCGACGAGGCGCGCCCCCGGCAGGCCGAGGGACGCGGTCGTTCGCCCTCTACCGAAGGTTTTGCGCGGGTTCACGCTCGGGCCAATTGGGTATCGGAGCATGCGTTAATTCTCCGTCGCAGTAAGTGGTGGGTGTTCATATTCTCTAACAAGGCCGGTGACGACTGAGCGTGTGTCGCCGGACCGCGTGACAGGGTACGCTGCACACCCGGCGAATGGTTCAGCCGGATATGCCGGAATACGACCGGTCGAGCCCCCGCGGGTCATCGCAATCCCGCAACCAGCATTGTCACCGTGGCGAGAAAACCGAACCCCCAGATCACCGAGCGCCAGGGCGCCCAGCCAAAGAAGTAGGCCGGCAGGTAGACAACCCGTGCGGCCAGGTAGACCAGCGCGCAGTTCCGGGTAAGCTCGGAATCCTTGCCGGTGAGCACGATGACCACGACGGCCACCGTGAAAAACGCCAGCCCCTCGAGGTGGTTCCTGTAGGCCCGCTCAAGTCTCGCCGCCCGGCCCTCAAGCGGCAGTCCCTCGTCGCGGGGGCCGGCGAGGTATTTCGAGCTGAGCTGCAGGTTGGCGGCGATGGCGAGGAGCACCAGCTGGACTATCCCGAGCAGCGCGGCCAGTGCGAGCACGGTCAGTTCGATCGGCATAGGCTTACTCCGTAGGTGTTGTTCGAGTCGATAGCGCTGGAGTATAGCCCAGCCTCGGCGTACCCGTGGCCCCGACCATTGCAAGGGTCGCTGACTCACCGTATAACGAGGCTCTGGCGTCCCTGCGATGCGCTGAGTTCATGCGCACACCGGTTGGCACTTTGCTGCCCTATGTGTTCGTTGGCCTGGTGCAGATTACGATCATTCTCGGGCCCGGCTGCCTGGTATTCGACGTCACCCTGCAGCGTGACCTGGCGGACCTCGCCGCGATCATGCTGACCGTCGCCACCCTGCGTTTCCGCAAGACGCTCGATTAGCAGACCGTTATAAGGCCGCAATACCGTCGGCCTCGTGATCACTCCAGGCTCATCAACATGTCCTTCCTGAACGCCTTCAGGGCGTTGACATCCCCCTTGGCAACCACGGCCGCCCAGTCCGGGTTGGCGATCATCGCCCGGCCGACCGCGACCAGGTCGAAATCGCCGCGATCGAGCATCTCGGTCAGGCGATCGATGGATGCGGGACTGCCCTCCCGGAATGTCGTCTCCCCCGGCTCGGGGATAAAATCAGCATCGAGACTGACGCTGCCCACCGTAATGGTCGGCTTGCCGCTCAACTTCTTGACCCAGCCGGCCAGGTTCAGGTCGCTGCCGTCGAACTCAGGTTCCCAGAACCGCCGCTGGCTGCAGTGGAACAGGTCGACCCCGGCATCGACGAGCGGCGCGAGAAAGACGTCCAGTTCGGCCGGCGTGGTGACCAGTCGGGCAGAATAGTCCTGCTGTTTCCACTGGGACCAGCGGAGGATGATCGTGAATTCCGGCCCCACCTCTGCGCGGCAGGCCTCGACAATCTCCTTGACGAAGCGGCCGCGATTTTCCAGGGAGCCGCCGTACTCGTCATCACGCCGGTTGGTCCCTTCCCAGAAAAACTGGTCGAGCAGGTAACCGTGGGCACCGTGAATCTCCACGGCATCAAATCCCAGTGCCTTTGCATCCCGCGCGCCCTCGGCAAACGCGCGGACGACGTCGTGGATATCCTGCCTCGTCATAACGTGGCGCTTGACCTTGCCGGGAACATTCATCCCCGAGGGGGTGTAGCCGTCGGCGGCGCCCCCGGGATCGACGCCCTTCTTGCGCATGCCGCCACAATGCCAGAGCTGGGGTGCAATGACTCCGCCTTCCGCGTGCACGGCTTCGGCGACCCTGCCCCAGCCGGCGAGGGCATCCACACCGTAGAATGAGGGCACGTCCGGGTAGCCGTGAGCGCCGACGTGGTTCACACAGGTACCCTCGGTCAGGATAAGGCCCGCGCCGCCGGCGGCGCGTCGTCGGTAGTACTCGACGTTTTTGTCACCGGGAGTATTGCCCGGTGACTGGTTCCGGGTCATCGGTGCCATCACGATGCGATTGCGCGATGACAACGACTTGAGTGAAAAGGGCTTAAACAGACTGTCGGCGGTGGTCACTGTGACTCCTTGGTGAAGCAAAAAAACGGCACGGCTGGCCGATGGAAATATCGGGAGCCGGGGAGGGTACCGCAAGCGTACGGACAGCGCGAGTCACGCGCCGCGGCTGCGCCTGCGGTGTCTCGTCGAACAGTCGCCCCTGGCCCGCATGGTAAGGCGATAGCCATCGCGCCCACGGTGGGGCTAGAAGGCGCTCCTAAGAACCAGGAATGTGAGCGCCGCCAGGGTGGCGGCAGCGGGCAGGGTTATCAACCAGGCCAGCCCGATCGGTTTCATCAACTGCCAGTCGGCTGAGCGGTTTACCAGGCCAATGCCCAGCACGGCACCGACCAGCACGTGGGTCGAGGATACCGGGATGCCGATGCTCGAGGCGGCCAGCACGACGGCGGCGGCGGAGAGCTCGGCGGCGAAGCCCGAGGCGGGGTGTATCCTGGTCAACCGGGTGCCGACGGTGGTGATCACCTCCTTGCCGATGAACCAGAGGCCGGCCACCATGGCGATGCCGAAAGACAGCATCGCGATCGTGGGCACCGGCGCTTCCGGGTTGATGGCCCCCGAGTGCAGCACGTCGACCACCGCGGCGAAGGGGCCGATAGCGTTGGCGATGTCGTTGGAGCCGTGGCTGAACGCGAATCCCGCGGCGGTGAACACCTGCATCCAGCTGAACAGCAGGAACGTGGACCGATCCAGGGAGTCGCCTTTCATGGTCCGCGCCAAAATAAACACGGTCATCCAGACGCCGGCCGCCACCATCAGGATAATCAGCAGGTTCTGAACCTGCGACAGGTCCAGTGGAACGTTCTTCAGGCCCTTGAACAGCAGCATTGCGGTGATGACGACCGAGCCCATGGCGGCGAGGAACGGCACATGCGTCTGTAGTGCCCGGTGAGTCTGGATGTTCTCCCGATGCTGCTCGATCTGGTAGAGGTCACGGTAGTATTCAGACTCGAACGCTTCGGGGCTGGCGGCAGGGCTCCCGGTCTCATAGTTCAGGGCGTGTGCCTGGGCGGCATCCCGGGCCATGGCCTGGGTGTAGGCCAGCTGCTGCAGCTCGTTCATCGCCTCCATCGCACTGCGGTGGCGCTCCCGGTGTTCATGCCGCAGTGCGCGAATTTTCTCGAGTTTCTGTTCCGCCTCCTCGTTGTACTGCAGTACGAAGCGCTTGATGTTGTAAAACAGCAGGTAGGCAAACAGACCGCCGAGCACAGGTGAAACAATCCAGGACACTACGATCATCCCGATTTTGCCCCAGTCGACGAGCCTCAGCGCATCGCCCCCGGCCAGCGATGAAAAGCCCAGCGTTACCGACGCGCCCACGATGCCACCGATAATCGCGTGAGTCGTGGATACCGGCCACCCCTGCCGCGTCGCGATCAGCAGCCAGCCTGCCGCGGCGAACAGCGCCGCCATCATGATGTAGACGAAATCGATGGCGTCGAAGGTCGGCTCGCCGGTGATAACACTGAGATCGACGATGCCCTTGCGGATGGTGTCGGTGACCTCGCCGCCGGCAATTACGGCGCCGCTGACCTCGAAAATCGCCGCCACGGCGAGTGCCTGCTTGATGGAGAGTGTGCCCGCGCCCACGCTGGTGCCGAAGGAGTTGGCGACGTCATTACCGCCGATGTTGAACGCCATGAACAAACCGAAGGCGGTGGCGAGAAGGAAGATAGCCATGCTGCTGTCGGCGGTGTAGGCCAGTCCCCAGTGCAGGAAATAGCCTACGGTTGCCACCAGCAGGGCGAGTACCAGCCAGCTCAGCCTGTCATTCAGCATGAAGACGCTCCCTGTCCCGGCGGTCGTGGTGAGAAAAACAATAGGTGTTATATGGCAAGGAAATGACAGAACGATGACAGGAGCGGCTGGGGCCCGTCGCCCCAGGCCACTGTTGGCCGCGGCGCGTCATTGCTTGAGCGCCCGTGATGAAGAGCGATATGGAAGACGAGTGCAGCGCCGTGTTCAGTCCGGGCTGATCAGCAGCGTCGGCAGGTCGAGACAGTGGCTCTTGACGGTGGCAACACGGGTGCCGGGTTTGCGTCCCGCTCGAACCGCGGAGTGCGCCACGCCTCGTTGATCCAGTGCCTCCACGGTTGCCTCGATATCGCGACACAGGTAAGTGATGCCCCAGAGGAAGTCCTCCGGCGGTATCCTCTCAAGGTGCTGGATCACTTCCAGGGTCATTTTCCCCTGCCTGAAGAACAGCATGCGGCCGCCGAATTCCGGTACTGTCTGGTCCAGCGCGAGGCGCAGCCCGAGTTCGTCGCGAAAGCGCCGGATGCAGGCATCCGCATCCCGGGTCTGCAGGACCACGTGATCCACGGCGTAAATGCCCGTCGCGGTGGGCGTTTCCGCATACACGTTCTCGCGGTGGTGCGAGCGCTGCAGGCGGTAGCCGGTTCCGGTCGGGTCCAGGTCTGTGCTTTCACCGTGCTCGAGGGTGGGGTCAAGCAGCGCCAGGCTGGCGATGCGTGGTGCCGTTACGCCGACATTGGCGCGCAATACGACCTGCAGATTGCCCAGTGTCAAACTGCCGTCAGGGCCAAGCCCGCCGAGCAGGGAGTCGTAGCTACTGCGGGCGGGCTCGAGCTCGGGCACCTCGATCACCAGCCGGTCGAATGCGCTGATCATGCTGTGTCTCTCCCGCGTTGATGGGACGATGGGCACCGCGCCGGTTTTGATGGCCGGCCCACCCCGCCCGCCGGGGTCGTGCGCCGCCTTTCGCGCCGGGGCGTCGCGGTGGGCCCTCCACCCGGAAATACTCCGCATGGAAGGTAGCACGGGGGCTTGGCGAAGTCTGTATCCTGGCCTAGTCTGAGGGTAGCCGCCACGTCTCACCGATCGTTGTAATTCACGGCGAGATCATCGTGCGCTGCAGGACACTTTCTCGCAGCGGCCATAGTGAAAACTATCGCTGTAGTCAGAAGCTGTCCTACCGGGCATCAGAGCCGGTTAGCAACCAATTCAGGCCTAGGGGGCTGAACGGGTAAATGTTTTCAGTTTCAGGCCGCCGAACCGGTGAAATTGGGTGGCCAGTTGTCAGGGAGTCAACAAATGCCATTTCGAATGCCCCCCGAATGGGCACCCCACGAACGCTGCTGGATGGCGTGGCCATCCCGCGCCAAACCTTTGGCGGGACGAGCGGGCCACGGCGCAGAACTACGCCGATGTGGCCCACGCCATCCGCCAGTTCGAGCCGGTGACAATGGTGGCGGCGCCAGAGCACGTGGCGTCTGCACGCGATCTCCTGGGCAGCGACATCGACGCTGCTGGAGCTGCCCATCGATGACTCCTGGATGCGCGACATCGGTCCCTCCTTTGTGGTGAATGATGCACAAGAGCTGGCGGGTGTGTGTTTTCGTTTCAATGCCTGGGGCGAGAAATACGAGCACTACGAGGAGGACGCCCTGTTCGCGCGGCGTCTGCTTGATCGCCTGCAGCTGCCCGCCATCACATCCGAGCTGGTCGCCGAGGGCGGCGGGTTCAGCGTGGATGGGGAGGGCACCCTTCTCACCACCGACAGCTGTTTTCCGAACCCCAATCGCAATCCCTACTGGGGTCGGGACGATATCGAGGCGGAACTGCGACGCCAACTGGGCGTCGACACGGTTGTCTGGCTCCCCGGGGATCCGTTGGATAAAGAGACCGATGGTCACGTCGACGGTCTTGCCGTCTTCGCAGCACCCGGCCGGGTCGTGATCGCAACCGCGGGTTCGGCTGACCGTGAACCGTTCTTCGATACACTGCACGAGGCCCTGAAGGGTGTCACCGATGCTCAGGGTCGGCGGCTCGAGTTGATCGAGATTCCGGAAGCGAGCGCGTCGGTGGCCACCGGCGATCGCTTCTGTCTCTCCTACGTCAATTTTTACATTGCCAATGGCGCCGTGATCGCCCCCGGTTATGGCCTGGAGAGCGACGCCATGGCGTGTGAACGCCTGCAAAGTGCGTTTCCGGACCGCGAGGTGGTGATCGTTCCCATCCTGAGTATTGCCGAGGGGGGTGGTGGGATTCACTGCATTACCCAGCAGCAACCGGCGGTCCCGGGCTGACCGTCAATGGACTGCCCGTGTGGCAGCGGGCGAGTCGCGCCCTATGGTATCGGGCTTAGCCGGTATCGCCCGACGGCACCTGTTGCTGGGAACGTGCTACCGTGCCTGGCGGACCCCAGGTCGCCTGAGACAATCTTTATTGTGGGGAAGCCGCATGATGCGTCCGTTCGTTGATGACCTTTCTGCACGTCGCGTTTGCGGGTTCCTGATGCCGATACTGTTGGCGGCATTGGCATTACCTGCCATCGGCGCAGCCAGCAGCGCCGGCTCGGTGCGCGCCGCCATCGATCGTTATCTCGACGAGCAGGCGGTGTCCATGCTCGACGATTTCCGGGACTTCCTGCGCATGCCTAACGTGTCGGCGGTACCCGCCGACATGCAGCGCAACGCGCGCTGGATCACCGGATTTGTCGAGCGCTACGGCTTTACTGCCGAAACGGTCAGCGCAGGGCGGGCGCCCTATGTCATCGCCGAGCGGCGTGTACCGGGCGCGCAGCGTACGCTGCTGATCTATGCGCACTTCGACGGCCAGCCGGTCGAACCCGCGAACTGGGCGACGCCGCCGTTTGAGCCCACGCTGAAGCACGGCGCTGAAACACTGGAGTGGAGCGCGCTGGCTGATGGAGCGATCAACGAAGACTGGCGTGTCTACGCCCGCTCCGCGGGTGACGACAAGGCGCCGGTAGTTGCGTTGATGCATGCACTGGCCGCCCTGGATGCCGCCGGCGTGCCTGTTGGTGTCAACATCAAGCTGATCCTCGATGGTGAGGAGGAAGTGGGCAGCCCGACACTCGAGGCGATTCTGGCCGCGCACGGTAGTAAGCTCGCCGCGGACCTGCTGTTATTCTGCGATGGCCCGATGCACCAGAGTGGCCGCCGCCAACTCGTGTTTGGTGTTCGTGGCAGCGCCAGCGTTCACCTGACCACCTATGGTCCGGCAAGACCCCTGCACTCGGGCCACTACGGCAACTGGGCGCCACACCCGACTGATACGCTGATCCGTTTACTCACTTCGCTCAAGGACAGCGATGGTTTCATCCGTGTTCCGGGCTACCTCGACGAGGTCGTGCCGATGAGCGAGCGGGAGCGCGAGGCCATCGCGGCGATGCCTTCCGTCGACCGCCCACTGCAGGACGAGCTGGCACTCGGCAGGCTCGAGGGCGGCGGCCAGCGCCTGGAGGAAACCATCATGCGGCCCGCGATCAACATCGTCGGCATCCAGGCCGGTGGCGTGAACGACCAGGCGCGCAATATCATCGTGCCGACGGCAACCGCGTCCCTCAACTTACGGCTGGTCAAGGCGCAGACGGTCGCAGGTGTGCGCACAGCGCTGGAGCGGCATATCAGGAACCAGGGTTTCTTCGTTGTAGACAGGGAGCCGACAGCGGCCGAACGGCGCGAACATCCGAAGGTCATCAAACTGGCCTGGGATGGCGGCTATCCGGCTTACCGCGGCGATATCGACGGTGAAGCGGCCCGCCGCGTGGCGACGATCCTCACCCGCTACGACGGGACCGCGCCGCTGCTGACGCCGACCATGGGTGGCAGCCTGCCGATACACCTCTTCGACCAGGCGCTGGACATGCCGATCGTGATCCTGCCTATCGCCAATCACGATAACAACCAGCATGGCCGCGACGAGAACCTGCGTATCGGCAACCTGTTTGCGGCGGTGGGCCTGTACGCCGCGGTGCTCGCTGACTTTGGCGAGGTGCAGCCGGCTCGGGGTGCTTCGGAGTAAGCGCCGGGCAACCGGGTACGGCCCGCCTCAGGGCTTTGGATGATGGCCGGTCGCGACAGCACTCCGGCACACGATCAGGGGGTGTCGTCTGCCTGCGAGAGCTGCTGTCTGGCATAGGCCAGCGCGGCCTCGGCGCTGACCCTGGTGCTGTAGCCCTCGAGGAAGAGTTTGCCGGCAACGCGGCCGTCAGGGGCGATGATGATCATACCGGGGTAAGGTATGCCGTAAGCGGTATCTCCGGGCTGGTAATCGGGGTTGAGAATGCCCAGTGTCTTGAAAGACAGCGTGTCCACGTCCGACAGTATCGGCACGCTGATACCGTGGCGCTCGGCAAACGCCTGTTGTTGCTCGGGCGAATCGTAGGTTATCGCAACCAGGCCGATACCGGCATCGGCGAATGCCTGTGCAGACTTGTTCAGCTCGATCATCTGTTTCATACAGTAGGGGCACCAGTCAAACGACCGGCTGGCCATGAGCAGGGTGCCCGCGGGGCCGGCAAACCGCTCGATCAGCGTGACCGGCTCGCCGCGGTAAGTGGCGTTGAGGCCGGGGAATCGCGAGCCGAGAGCAGGCCCGGGGTCGAAGCTGTCGCTGTCCTCCTCGACGAACATGTTCTCGGTGATGCTGTCGTAGGCGGCTTCCTCGATCTGTTGGCGGAAGAGCCCGAACAGGAGCAGCGCCAGCACAATGATGCCGACAGCGATCAATAAGAACTTGTTCATGGGGTGTCCTGGATTCGACTGTGCTGTTCACACGGCGGGTCGTGGGTGAGCCGTCATGCTATCATTTCATCGCTTCTGCGCACACTGCCAGGCTCTGGCAGGATCAACAATAGCCCGATCGAAAGGGGGCGTTAATGACTGAGGTGATTCCTGTGGCCGGCGCTCTAGGCGCAGAGGTCCGTGGCATTGATCTGGCGGCTGGATTATCCGGGGAGAGTGCTCTCGAAATCCGCCGTCTGCTGGTTGAACACGAGGTGCTTTTCTTCCGTGACCAGGATGTCACGCCGGCGCAGCAAAAAGCGCTGGCATTGTCTTTCGGCCCGCTGCAGACGCATCCCGCCTATGCCGTCGTCGAGGGCTTTCCGGAAGTGACCATACTGGAGAGCACGGCGGAAAACCCCACCAAGATCGAGGCCTGGCATGCCGACATGACCTTTCGCCGGCATCCGCCGATGGCGACCGTCCTGCGCGCTGTGGTGGTGCCCTCTCGTGGCGGCGACACCCTGTGGAGCAGTGCCAGCGCGGCTTACGAAGCGCTGTCACCGGCGATGCAGGGGTTTCTCGACGGGCTCACCGCAGTGCACGATTTCCGCCACGGCTTCAGGGAAAGTCTGGAGGAGCCCGGCGGCAGGGAACGCCTCGCGAGCGCGGTGGGAGCCAACCCGCCAGTGAAACACCCGGTTATTCGCACCCATCCCGAGTCGGGCCGCAAGGTCATCTATGTGAACGCATTGTTCACCACCCGGATCGAGGGCCTCAGTCGATCCGAGAGCGACGCGCTGCTCGAGTTTCTGTTCCGCCACCTGACCACGGTCGAGTTCACCTGCCGGTTTCAGTGGCGCCCGCATTCCGTCGCCATCTGGGACAATCGCAGCACCCAGCACAAACCGATCAACGACTACTTCCCGGCCCACCGGCTGATGCACCGCATCACGATCGACGGTGACCAGCCTTATTGAGTGAGCGGCGAGGCGGGGTCGCGGCGCCACGGCCCCCGTGGCAACGGGGATTGCAATTCTGCCGATCGCAATCCGCACGCCTGACCACGACTACCACACCTGCCACGTCGACCATGTCGATGCGTCCTCCGGTCAGTGATAGCGGCCTTCAACGGGCCAGCGTGATGTCTTTCACCCCTTCCGCCTTCCAGTACACTGCGCAGGTCCCGAGGCTGTTGGCCTGGACGGTCAGGCCGTTAAGGTAGGCGTACTTGATCAACTCGAATATGGATGCACCGCCCGGTGTTCCGAGATCGATCGCATACATGCTGTACTCGTTGCAGCGAGCCCTGTCGCTGATTTTGCCGGACAGTTTGAACAGCACTGCCTGTGATACCGTCGAAACCTTGATTTCGGAAACGGTGCCGGTCCAGTCCGCGGCGCACGCGTGTCCGGCATAAAACAGCAGCACAGAGAACCAGAAACACTTCACACGCACACCTCCTCGCCTTCGTCCTGATAGTTTTTCTGCCCACCGTGCCGGCGACGGTCACGGCGTCCTGCACAGCCTGCCCCGAGGGCCGGGGGCCGTCAACCGGACGCGGCCTCCCCCCTGACCCCGCTGCGGGCCTGTCTTTCGTCCGCCAGCCATTCCCCTGATCGCGGACCGCCTTGAAGTTAACCGTAGTCTGGACTAGTTTTAAGAACAATCGAGTCTCAGTTTTTGTGGAGTACGCCATGTTCGGTAAACAGCTCACTGCACTCGGCCGGTGGTCGCACCCGCTGACCCTTTCGCTTTCTCTCTTTGTTTTCGCCGGCTCAGCTAGTGCCGTGGCCAAGGGCGATCTTTCAGTCGGCGCCTGCAAGCGAGATATCACGCCGGTCAGCCCGGCCCTGGCCGCTGCCTACGAGGAGCGGTTCGGCGAGGCCATGCCGGTCAATCACAGCGACCCGATCTACATGGCGGGTTTCGGTACCGACAGGCAGGCAACCGACTACAACGACCGGCTGTGGGCCAGGGGTGTGGTGATCGACGGGCGGGGTGGCCGCATCGCGCTGGTGGCGCTTGACCTGATCGGTTATTTCAATAACCAGGTCGACACCATCCGCGAGATGGTCGACGGCGTCGATTACCTGATCGTGCATAGTTCCCATTCCCACGAGGGGCCCGACACGCTGGGTATCTGGGGTCCGGACTCGACCACCACCGGTGTCGACCCGATGTACCTCGATTTCGTCAATGACGCGGTTGCCGACTGCATCGCCGAGGCGAGCCGTACCATGACCAAGGCGCGGGTGAAATCGTCAACTGTGAACACGGCAGGGCTCAGCCTGGGTATTCGTGTCGACGACGACGGTTTCGGTGTCGCCGACCAGAAGGTTCTGGACGGTGACCACCTGGTGTCGCCGGAGACGGACGGCCGTATCGTCGATCCCAACCTGGTGGTGCTGCAGTTTACCGAGCGCGGCAAACAGAAAGCGCCGATTGCCACCATCGTCAATTTCGGCAGTCACCCCGAGGCGCTGTGGTCATCCAACACGATTTTAACGTCCGACTTCCCCCACTACGTGCGAGAGCGGCTGGAGCAGGAGTACGGGGGAACCGCAATCTGGGTGAGCGGGGCGCTCGGCGTGCTGCAGGGTCCCGACCGGATCGACGTTTCGGAAGACGGTATCAACCCCGTGGTCAAGCGCTCTTTCGAGTTCGCCCGGGTCCATGGAGACCAGTTGGCGGAGCGCGCGATCGAATCGCTGGACGACAAACCCGGCCACCCGGCGCCGGTCGTCGCCTACTCGCAACAGAAGCCGCTGCCTGTGCCCCTGGAAAACACCTTCTTCCGGTTTTTCTTTGCCATTGGCGTGCTTGGCAACGGCAGGACCCTGTTCACCGACGGCCAGCCCGACCCTTCGGTCGGTTTCCCGTTCCCGCCGCCCTTCGACGTCATTCCCCAGGCGCTCGGAGAGGATCTCGTGACCGAGGCGGGTGTCGCGCGTGTGGGTGATGCCGGTCTTATCGTGGTGCCCACCGAAATTGATCCGCAGATCGCGATGCAATACCGGGAGGCGTTCGGCAGTGCCAAAGATAAACTCGTCATCGGCCTTGGCAACGACGAGATCGGTTACCAGGTGCAGGCGGAGAAATTCGACCCGAGCTGTTCTCTCTGCGCGCCTTTCATCCTGGCCGGCGTGCCGGAGTTCTGCCCCGTCCCCAACCCCGATTGCAGTACCGTGTTCCAGAACAACGTGGGCGTGCAACTCGACGGAGTGATCACGGACGCGGTGATGACGGCGACCAAAGCCGTTGATAAAGACGGGCGCAGTCGCAAACGCTGAATGAGAGGGGCTCGTTGCCCTGCGCTTGCGGGGCTGGTCTTCGTCTGTACGCTGGCTGTGTTTGCCGCCCATAGCAGGGCGCACATCGATGCGGTCCGGGAATCCCTGTCGCAATTGTTCCTGCAGTCCGATGTCGTGGTGCTGGCCCGTATCGACGCCGTTGCTGATCGCGCTGTCCCGGACGGGGAGGGCTCGGTCGTGTTCGAGGTGGTCACTGCCACGGTGATAGAGCCGTTCAAGGGCGATCCGCCGCTGCAGATCCATGTCTACCCCGATGCGCATGGCCCCGCCCACTACCGGGCGGGCGATACCGCGGCGCTTTTCCTGGAGCGGCCGGCTGCGCAACACACGTTGCATAAATTCGTGGCGAAGGGTGAGCTGGATTACATTTCCCGCCAGGTTCGCAATACCGAGCACGTGGTCACGGACGCCTGGCTGGCCGATTACCGGTGGGTGCTCGACCAATATGCGCGTTCTGGCAAATCCGATGCGCCGGCAGCCGGTGCGCGGCAGCCGATGCTGCGGCAGCCGGTGCTGCGCCAGCGGCGACTGTCCCTGGGGACGCTGCGGGGGTCCAGCGCGTGCTGCTGCGCATGCTGGAGTCCGACTCACCGGCGCTGGTCGAATCCGCACTCATCGACTGGCAGACCACCGGCGTGCGCTTCGCCGCGGCGGGCGTGGAGCGACTGGTCGGCATCACCCGGGCTGCGGATAAACCCATCAACCAGCGGCTGTCTATCCTGCGCACCCTCGCCGGTCAGGAACTGGTCGGGCCGCCTGCCTGGGATCCGTTGTTTGACACGTCCCGGGATCGCAGAACTGGTGGCAGTGGTCCGGTCGACACAGGGTTTCGAAGATCGGCATTTCCAGCCCCGGCTGCAGGGGCTCCTGGACCGTGATGATGAAGCCTTGGTCGAGGTGGCTGCGAGAGCTTTGGGGCACCCCGCCTATGCGGGCTCCGAACCCGCGTTGGGGACACTGCTCGACAGCGTTGAGCTGCGACTTGAATTATGCCGCGGTCGCCGGACTGGTCGGCATTCACAGTCCGCTAGGCATAGCGATCCTGCAGCGTGAGGCACTGGAGCATCCGAACCCGCGGGTACGGCGACTGATAAAGGCAAAGCTGAATCAACCCGGTTAGCCCGGCGTGCCGGGCCGCGCGGTGTACTATAGTCCACTACTGAGCCGAAACCGCATCGGCCGAGAACCAGGTTGGCAACGTGAATCCGGATCTGCTGCAGGGCTTCTACCTCGATGATCTGCTCGTCAATCCAGGCGAGGGCCTGGTGGCGGGCCCGGACGGCTCGGAGCGCCTGCCCCCGAAAGCCATGGAAGTGTTGCTTTGCCTGGCGTCACGACCAGGCGAGATGGTTCCCCGGGAGACGCTGATAGAAGAGGTCTGGGGTGCGGGCAGCGCGAGCCCGGATACGCTTACCCACGCCGTCAGCAGCGTGCGTCATGCCCTTGGCGATGATCCCCAGCATCCCCACTATGTGCAGACGCTGCCGCGGCGTGGCTACCGCCTGCTGGTGGAGGCGCGGCCGCTTGCAGCCAGGAACAGCGGCATGGAGCCCGCGCCGTATTCCCGCCCGGAGTGGCACCACATGGGGCTTTTCACCCATCTTAAACAGCGCGGTGTGCTGGAAACCGCGATTGCATACCTGGTGTTTGGCTGGCTGCTGATCCAGTTTGCCGATATCGTCTTCGAGCAACTGGTTTTTCCTGCCTGGGTGGGCACCTTCGTTACGGCGCTGGTCATCGGTGGATTCCCGATCGCCATCCTGTTGTCGTGGTTCCTGGAGTTCAGGGACGGTAGAGCCATACCCCACGAGTTGTCGCCCAGGCGGCGGTCGCGGCGACGGTTCAGTCGCACCTATGTGTCGGTGGTGGCGGCGCTGGGGCTGGCCGGACTCATGGTTTTCGCGTACGACCAACGCATCGGTCTCCCGCAGGAGGCCGAAGACAGGCCTCGTGAGTCAATCCCGGTGCCACAGGACGTCGTTATCGAACCGAATGCGTTTGCAGTCATCCCCTTCGAAAACCTCGATGGCAGCGACAAAACCAGCCTGTTCGTCAACGGGCTCGTCGACGACGTGATCGCCCGGCTGTCCCGGGTTCCCGGATTGCTGGTGTCCTCACGGGGAGACGCCTTCACCCTCCCTCCCCATGCGCCATCGTCCGCGGTGAGGCAACGACTTCGAGTCGCTCACTATCTTGCAGGCAGTGTTCAGGTGAGTAACGGCCGGATGCGGGTCTTTGTACAGCTCATCAATTCTGAATCCGGTTTTCAGGTACTGTCGCGCCAGTTCGACCGCACGGTGGATGATTTCTTCACCTTGCTGGACGAGATCACCGAGCTGACGGTAGCCAACGTGAGGGTGGCATTGCCCGCAACAGCGCCCGCTACCCTGCGACCGGTGGCGGATGATGCCGGCCTGGACGTTTACCTGCTTTACCGTCGCGGCATCGAGGCGGTGCGAAATGCGACGACCGCGGAGTCTTTTACAACGGCGGCTACCTGGTTCGACAAGGCGCTGGCGGCCGATCCGGAGTATGCCGCTGCGTTCGCGGGCAAGTGTGACCTCTTCGTGAATGCCTATTCCAGCTACTATGACCCGGACAATGTGGAGCGTGCAGAGGCAGCCTGCAATCGGGCGCTGACCCTGAACCCCAATCTCGACGTGGTTTACACCGCGCTGGGTGATCTCTATGCCATTACCGGCGCCTATGACTCGGCCGAGAGTGCCTATCTCAGGGCGCTGGAGCTCTATCCGGGCAGTGCCGACGCGCTCATCGGTTTGGGCAGAGTCTACCGGGCGCTGCAGCGAATGCCCGAGGCGGAGGCCAGCTTGCGCAAGGCGATAGGGCTGCATCCCGGTGATACGGCCGCTTTCAATGCCCTTGGCAACTTCCTGTACAGGTCAGGACGCTACGCCGAGGCGGCGGAGCAGTTTGGCATCGTCGTTGCGCTCGATGACAGAGATGCCAAGGGACTTGCGAACCTCGGCTCCGCGCTATACATGACCGGTGATCTCGCCGCTGCGGAACCCCACTACAGGCGTGCGATTGAGCTCGATGCGCCTCCCGCCGTCCAGCATTCGCTCGGCGTAACGCTGTTTTACCTGGGTAGATTTGAAGAAGCAATCGAAGCCCTGGAAGTCGCGATCGTGCAGAATCCACGCGACTACCTGATTCGCTCCACACTCGGAGACAATTACTGGGCTGCTGGCAGAGCCGCAGACGCAAGGGACTCGTTTGGCGTTGCCAGGTCGCTCGCGCAGGAAGCGCTGAATGTCAATCCCAACGATGCGTACGTGCTGATGGATCTGGCCTGGATCGAGGCCGCGCTCGGCGACACCAAGACCGGACAAGGCTTGATTGCCAGGGCCAGGAAGCTGGCGCCAGAGATTCCTCATGTCTACTACAATGAGGCCTTGATTGAATTACGCTCGGGATCTCCTGCGTCCGCGCTGGCCGCGCTGGCCAGGGCCGTTGAACACGGTTATCCGCCAGTGCTGCTGCCGAAAGATCCGCTGTTATCGGAACTTAGGACCAACAGGGAATTTGAACTGCTGCTGGCGTTGGATGAAAAGCGTGATCTGAACTACGCTCCAGAGTGAAGCGCGGAGGTGGTCATCGTCGCGGTTTGCCCTGCTGCCGTGGCGGCATAGGTTGAAGACAACCTGGAGGTCTTTGTTATGCGACAAATCAGTGATAGTCATGTTACTCGGTACCTCATTGCTGGGAGGTTGCGTCAAGGATGGGGAGGTCAAACTTGGTGGCTGCCCCCGCGTGGTGTTGCCCGAGTGCGTGATCAACAAGGATGTAGCAGATGTGCCCTTCATCGACATAATTATCGCGGATGAGAGCAAACGGGCAGCGGCTGATAAAGGCGAAGGAGCTGTCAGCGTGGAACCCAGTAACCTCTGCGTAGAGGCGGGCGATACGATCAGGATCAATATTCAGAATACTGTGGGAGAGTCCGGGCCTCTGGTCGGTTTGATTCCCAAGCGCTACAAGGACACCTGGCTTATCGCTTCCAGTGCCACTGATCCGGGGACAATTACGATTGAGGTCCCTGATGGCACGCCCAAGGGCAACTACGACTACGCGATCGTAACCTCCGCGGGCAGCTGCGTAGACCCTAGGTTGCGGGTATTGGACTGAGCTCCACCTGCCAGTAACCGACGTTCAACCAGCGGCCGAATTTGTAGCCCACACGCCGGAACTCGCCCGCCTGCGCCATGCCGAATTTCTCGTGCAGGGCCACGCTGGCGGGGTTGGGCAGTGTGACCACGGCGATCGCCACCCGGCACCCTTTTTCCCGCAAACCATCGAACAGTGCCTGATACAGATGGGTTCCCGTTCCAGACCCGCTGTGGTCGTGCGCGACATAAATGGTGACCTCTGCGGTATAGCGGTAGGCAGAACGCGGATTCCAGGTGGAGGCGTAGGCGTAGCCCGCGATGCGCCCCATCGACTCAGCGACCAGCCAGGGGTACCCGGCATCGCGCACGGCCTGAAACCGTCGGCCCATCTCCGCGACCGCAATGGGCTCCTCCTCGAATGTGGCCGTGGTATTGACGATGTAGTGGTTGTAGATTGTGGCGATGTCCGGGACGTCCCCGGTGCGGGCGGGCCGGATCACTTTCGCTGTTTCCGTGTCTTCGCAGGGGCGGGCCGGGTTCCCGCGCAGACCTGGCGAAAGCCCGCGGCCACGAACGGTATCATGTGATCGTACGCGGCCTCGAAGTCCGTTGACAGGCAGCGACCGCCGGAGAGGCCGTCAATTCGCCCCGTCTGTGCCAGCGTCAGGGTCAGCGCGCCAGACAGGTAGTGATAACACCAGTAGAGGCTCGCCTCATCCGCGTCGGGCAGTGCGGTGCGCAGCGCATTGATGAACTCCTGCACCAGCTCATCGAACAGCTTTGACATCATCTTTCGGCCCCAGAAAGGCGAGTTGTTGATATAGGCTATCAGCGCCAGGTAGTGGCGCCAGCCTGCATCCCCGGTTTCCTGTGCCAGTTCCAGCGGGCGCAGGAACGCCTCGATGATCTGCTCGACGGTCGGTCCGCGCGCGCCTGCGTCAGCCTGACAGCTGCGCAGTGCGTCCAGGCGCGATGCGTTGAGGTGGGCGGCGCGCCGTTTGAAGACCGCGTTGAACAGGTCCAGTTTTTTCCCGAAGTGGTAGTTGGCCAGGGCGACATCGACGCCCGCCCGGGTTGCGATCTGGCGCAGCGTCACGCCGTCGTAGCCGTGCAGCGCAAACAGCTCTTCAGCCGCATCGAGAATTTTCTCGCTTTTCGCCTGGCGGCGGGTTGCTGGCATCTACCCTGTCTCCGTGCTGGGCCCGGTGCGCGTTTCCGCAGCCGGTGAGTCATTCAACAAGCGTTGAATAAGTGTAGGGTTTCGTCGCCGGACTGTACAGGGGGGCGACGCTTTGACCGCGGATTGCAGCTCGTGGGATGAGCCGCCGTCAACGAGCGTACCGTATCGCCCCGCTTGACATTTCAACAAACGTTGAATAAATTGCGGCTATTCAACACCTGTTGAAAACATCGCCCGCTCGATGACCGATAACATTCAATGCCGCTCAGAGGGACCCACTATGACCATCACGCACTCGCCCAGGCCGCTTGCCGTCGCGCTGACGCTTCTGACGGCCCTGCCGATACCCACCGCACTCGTCCAGGCCCAGGAGTCCGAATTCGCCCTCGAAGAGGTCGTGGTGACCGCCCGGCGCAGGGTGGAGAACCTGCAGGACGTGCCCATTGCCGTCACCGCCCTCAATCGGGATGATCTCGACTTGAGAGGTTCCTTTGATATTGCCGAGATTGCGCAGGAAATCCCGAGCGTTACCCTCGAACCGTCGCGCGCAACGAACACCACACTGACCGCGTTCATTCGCGGTGTCGGGCAGCAGGACCCGCTGGCGGGTTTCGAGCAGGGGGTGGCGCTGTACCTCGACGATGTCTATCTCGCGCGTCCCCAGGGCGCGCTGCTGGATATCTATGATGTGGAGCGCATCGAGGTGTTGCGGGGTCCGCAGGGCACGCTCTACGGCCGCAATGCGGTAGGCGGGGCGATCAAATACGTCACCCGGCGACTGTCTGATGAGCCGGAACTGCGGCTGCGTGCGCGGGTGGGTACCTATGACCAGACAGACCTCATTGCCACTGCGTCGATGCCTTTCGGCGATACGTTCCGGGTGGGAGCGACGGTCGCCTCCCTGCAGCGGGACGGCTTCGGCGACAACAAGACCACCGGCGATGACAACTACAACAAGGATTTGCTGGCCTACCGGGTGAGCGCGGAGTTCCTGCCCAGCGAAAGCCTGCTGATCCGGTTCGCCTATGACGATCTAGAGGACGATTCCAACGCCGTCGCCGGTCACCGCATTGCCCCGGGCGCCGTGTCGGGCGATCCGGTTCTGCGCGATATTCGCGATACAACTGCCGGCGCCAGTGACAATGCTTCCACGGCGGCGATCGGCGGGCGCAACGAACTCGAAGGCAGTGGCATGATGCTGTCGATCGACTGGTTCGTGAACGATACCCTCACCCTTCGATCGATAACCGCCGACCGCGAGGACGACACCGAGAGCGTGATCGACTTCGACAGTCTCGCGGTGGATGATTTCGACGCCCCTGTCGTCTACGAAAACGACCAGTTCAGCCAGGAATTCCAGCTCCTCTACAACAGCGAGCGTTTCAACGTCGTTGCCGGTTTCTACTACCTGGATGCCGAGGCCTCCAACGACTTCGACGTGGTACTGGGCCAGTTGGGTCGCGCCGCCTTCGGTGCAGAGCTCACGGCTTACACGGGAGGTGTATCGGAAACCGAGGCCTACTCGGCTTTCGCCGATGTGACCTACAACATCACCGACCGGCTCTCGCTTGCCGTGGGTGGGCGCTACACCGAGGATACGCGCACGGCGGACGTGTTCCGGGCCAGCTACCTCGGTGTCGGCTCCCCGGCTTTCGGCAACGACGATGCGATTTTCCTCAGTGCCACCAGTGACTACGAAGCCGAGAAAACGTTTTACGACTTCTCGCCGCGGCTCAACCTGAGCTACCTGCTCACGGACGACATTACCGTCTATGCCGGTTACAGCCAGGGCTGGAAGGCTGGAACCTTCGATCCGCGTGGCGCCAACTTCGTGTTCGATTTCGTCGAGGAGGGTGTGGAGCCGGAGGAACTCGACTCCTACGAGGCGGGGGTCAAGTCGACCTGGTGGGACGGCAGGGCAATCACCAACGTGGCGGTGTTCTACAGCGACTACCAGGACCTTCAGGTCATCGGCTCCCAGGGGATCGATACCGATGGCGACGGCATCAACGATGATTTCGTCGGCACGCTTACCAATGCGGGCGATGCGGAGATCTACGGCCTGGAGGTCGAGGGTACCTTCCTGATCACCGAACGCTTTTCCATCCAGTACGCGTTGAGCCTGCTGGAGTCCGATATCAAGGAATACATCGTCGCCGACGTGGATATCGCCGATGATGTCGTTATCCAGAACACCCCGGACGAGATGGCCTTCGTCGGTCTCAACTACGCCATGGAGCTGTTTTCGGGTGATCTCGGCCTCAACCTGACCTGGTCTTACCGCGGGGACTCGAGCCAGTTCGAAACGCCCGTGCGGGCCATCGACCAGGAGGCCTTCTCCCTGTTCAACGCCAGCGCGGTATGGACCAGCGAGAACGATCACTGGCTGATCGGCCTGCACGGTAAGAACCTCGCCGACGAGGAAGTCAAAACCGCCGCCTATTGTTTCGGCGCGACCGGTAATTGCCCCACGACACTGGGCCTGGAGGACAACACGTCGATCTTCTACGGCCCGCCGCGGACGGTCACCGCCACGGTCGAATACCGATTCTGAGTAGCGGAGTGGGTTTCTGCTTGAGGGGGATGAAGCTGTGACTGTTTTCACGGCGCCGCAGCCGCTGTTGTCCGATATATTCGCACTGCATGGCAAGTGGCGCAGTGATGATGATGCGGTCATCTGTGACGAGGGGCGACTGACGTGGTCTGAGTTCTGCGCGTCGAACCATCAACTGGCGAACGCCCTGGTCGATGCCGGCATCGAGGTCGGCGGCAGGGTGGGTGTGGTGATGTCCAATGGCCTGGCGATGGTGCAGGCGCTGTTCGGCACCATGGCTGCAGGGGCGGTCTCCGTACCGATCAACCTCTCGGTCAGTGATGATGCCCTGCTCGGCATGCTCGAGGATGCGGGTGTCAGCGCGCTGATCGTCAGCGAGGACCAGCGAAAAAGACTCAGCGCCCTGGAGTCACGTCTGCCGGAAGGCCTCCTCAAATTGACCAGTGGCGCTGCGGTAGGGGATTGGCAGGCTCTGGATGCGTTTGTTACAGGCCAGTCGGAGCGCCAGCCAGGGCGGGACATACCGCCAGATACGCCGCTCAACATCATCTACAGCTCCGGCACAACCGGGCTCCCCAAGGGTATTGTGCAGACACAGCGCGGGCGCAGGGACTGGGCCTACGACCTGGCGCTGGCGCTGCGCTATCACGCCGGTGCCCGGACGCTGCTGACCATAGGGTTGTACTCCAACATCTCCTGGGTTGGCATGCTGTGCACGCTGCTGGCGGGTGGCTGTATCGTGGTGCAGCGCGGTTTCAGCGCCGCGGCGTTTCTCGATACGGCAGCAAGCCTGAGCATTACCCACACCGCCATGGTGCCGGTACAGTATCGTGAGATCGCGGCGCTACAGGTCGCGGAGCCGCGTGATGTCAGCAGCCTGCAGTCCATGATGAGCTGTGGGTCACCGTTGCATGAAAACCTGAAACGCCAGCTGTTCGAGCTATTTCCTTGCGGTGTGATCGAGCTCTACGGGTTAACGGAAGGCATTATCACGACCCTGGACCCGGAGGTCGCCGCTTCGCGGCTGGGCTCCGTGGGCCGCCCGCTGCCCGGTACCGATCTCCTCGTCCTGGGCGGTGATGACCGTCCCGCGCCCACCGGGGAAAGCGGCGAAATCGTCTACCGTGGGCGCATTACCATGCCCGGCTACTGGAACAGGCCGGCCGCCACACGCGAGGCCGAGTACCTCGATGAAGACGGTTTACAATGGCTGCGCTCGGGTGACATCGGTTATCTCGACGAGGGCGGTTACCTGTACATCGTCGATCGCAAGAAGGATATGATCCTGTCTGGCGGCCAGAACATCTACCCGCAGGATATCGAGGCGGTACTGGTCAATCACGATGCCGTGGCCGACGTGGCGGTGATCGGCCTGGCCAGTCAACGCTGGGGTGAAACGCCGGTGGCAGTGGTGGTGCCCGCAGGCGATGACCTGGACACCGCTGCGCTGCGGGAATGGGTGAATGCCCGTGTCGGCCGGCAGCAACGGGTTGCCGGTGTCCTGCTGGCGGAATCGCTGCCCCGCAACCCCAACGGCAAAATCCTGAAGCGGGAGCTGCGCGAAATGTACCGGGAGCTTTGCTATGACTGAGTACAAGGACCTCTGGTTCGAGAGCAATGATGGCCTGAAACTGTTTGCGCGTGATTATTCCGGTCCGGGTGGGGTGGTGCAGCCGCCCCTGCTTTGCATGCACGGCCTCACCCGGAACTCAGCGGACTTCGCCGGCCTGGCCGCTCACCTCGCGCCGCAGCGCCGCCTGCTTTGCGTCGATCAACGCGGCCGGGGGCGCTCGGATTACGACCCGGTGGTAGCCAACTACACGCCGGCGACCTATGTGCAGGACATGTTCAACCTGCTGGATCAGCAGCGCATCGAGCGGGTGATACTGGTGGGTACATCGATGGGCGGACTGATGGCCTTCATGATGGGTGTCATGCAGCCGCAGCGGATCGCTGCCATGGTGATCAATGACATCGGGCCGGAAGTGGACCCGGCCGGACTCGCACGCATCAAGGCGTACGTCGGCAAATCCGCCCCGGTCTCCACCTGGGAGCAGGCCGTCGAGCAGCAACGGGCCATCAACGGGCTGGCGTTTCCAGACTTCAGCGACGCCCAGTGGCTTGCATTTACGCAAGGCCTGTACCGCGACGAGGACGGCGTGCCGGTGCTGGCCTACGACCCGGCCATCGCGCAACCGATCGCCGATGAGCAGGCCAACGCCGTTCCGCCCGACCTGTGGCCGATGTTTGAACGTCTCGACACGATCCCGATGCTGGTCCTGCGTGGCGAGAGCTCTGACATCCTGTCCCGCGCTTGTGTCGAGCGGATGCAACATAGCCACCCCGGCCTCGTCCACGTTGAAATCCCCCGTCGCGGTCATGCGCCGATGCTGGACGAGCCGGAAGCGCTGGCCGCGATCGATACGTTTCTCGGCGAGGTGCGCTGAGCGCTGGACTGGCGCCGTCGTCAGTGGCTGGCAACGGTGATCAAGACAGTGGTCACGACTGACCGCCGGGTGGGCTGAACCTCCGGCGACAGGATCGGTTAGCGCGCGGAATTCATCGCGCGGGATAGTGCGCCCAGCTCCCAGCTCCCAGCACCCAGCACCCAGCACCCAGCACCCAGCACCCAGCACCCAGCACCCAGCACCCAGCTCCGCAGCCTGTCCAGATACCGTCGCGAGTGTCAATTTAAGTCTACACCGTGAAGTGACAAATAGAATTGACACTTTGCGAGATCGCTGCTAATGTCAGAATTAGCCCATGGTAGGTTGCCCGCGAGGGAGCTTGCCGGCGCGCGCCGGCTGAACGTGATTGGCCGACGCAGCCCCGCTTTGGGGTCAGCAATGGGCTGGGAGAAAAATCATTCACTTGTAGGAGAAAAGCATGGCAACTGATCTGGACGATCCGGACCGCGTCTGGCCGACCGGTCTGACCATTCGAGAGTCAGAGGAACTGCACAAGCATGTGATTGACGGGGCACGCGTGTTCTTCGTCATATCTGTGTTTGCACACATCCTCGCTTGGTCGTTTTCACCCTGGGGAGGCTAAGGAGCTACTCATGAATCAAGGTAGAATCTGGTGTGTGGTACAACCGACTGTTGGCTTGCCCCTGTTCCTGGGATCGGTAGCATTGATCTCTTTCGTGGTACACGGTGCAATTCTGTCCAACACTTCCTGGTTTCCCGCCTGGTTTGGCGGCTAGACCCGGGGTACATCCCTGAGGGCAGAACTCTGGTTCTGTCCTCAGCCTAGGGGCCGGGTTTACCCGGCCCAAGCATTACACTGACACCGGCACGGCGGTTAGCTCGCCCGCCTGCCATTCGGGTCGATGGAAGCGGTTCCGTTTGATCCCTGCGCTCGGTCATGCCACGGTAGACGGCAATGGCTGGCGATGAGCTGAAGACGGGTTGCGGTCGCGATGGCACCCGGGTCCTGGTGTATTCGACCCGACAGCCGGCGGCACCCCGTTATACGACTAACCAATACCCCCTGGGTAACGGAGACGCATTATGAGCGTAAACGGACGCATCTATAAATCAGAGGAACAGGCCCAGGACGTGATGGACAAATTGAAGTCCGGCGGTTTTGGCGGCTGTTCCGCGATCATCACCCCGACATCGGCCGGTCCGGAGATATCCTACCGGGACATCTGCGACGACACGGTATTGAATGGGGACGTGCCGCGCTACCAGGGGCTGGTCTACGCCGAGGCGGTGAAAGATGGCAAGTCGGTGGTGCTGGTGGATCCCGCCATCGGCTTCGGCGGCGAGGCGGAGGCGATCCTGGAAGCGGGCGAGCCGGAAAATACGGGCGGTTTTGCCTACATGGAACTCAATAACGGTACGCCGTTGTCGGATATTTTCTCGGTGCCGACGCTGTCCAATCCCGATCGGCGTCTATCGGTGTGGTCGCGGTCCTTCAAGCCGCTGACCCGGCATGACTTCACCCTGTCATCCAAGTTCGGAATGGGCCTGCTCAGCAGCAACCCGGCGCCGCTGTCTTCCAAGATCGGTTACAAGACCCTCTCGGGCAATGATCGTCCGTGGGAGACCAGCATGGGAATGAAGTTGCTGAGCAACAACCCGGCGCCACTGTCGTCGATGTTCGGGCTGCCGCTGTTGACGCGGCGTCGCACCGTCGACTGACGCGGCCAGTGAATACACGGTGGACTCCTCCTGCGCTATCAATAACGTTGATGCGTTGCCAGAGCCGGGGCAGGGCCTAGCATGGCCCGGTTAGGTCGGCGCCTGACGGCGGCTTGGGTGGCGCTCGGCCCGCGTTTTCTCCCTTTTGCCGATGTCGCCACGCCAGACCTGCCGCTGAGCCGGCTGCTGCGGCTGTCTCTGTTCCAGGTATCGGTGGGTATGGCCCTGGTGCTGCTGGTCGGCACTCTCAACCGGGTGATGATCGTGGAACTCGGCGTGCCAGCCTCGCTGGTGGGCCTCATGGTCGCGATCCCGGTTATATTCGCGCCCTTTCGGGCCCTGGTGGGTTTCCAGTCCGATGTACACCACTGCGAACTGGGCTGGCGACGCGTGCCTTTCATCTGGAAGGGAACGCTGCTGCAGTTTGGCGGGTTCGCCATCATGCCTTTCGCGCTGCTGGTGTTCGCCGGGCAGGGCGAAGCGGCCACGGCGCCTGCCTGGCTCGGTTACCTCTCGGCCGCTGCGGCATTCCTGCTGGTGGGTGCCGGGCTGCACATCGCCCAGACGGCGGGCCTGGCCCTGGCGACTGATCTCACACCCCAGGAGTCGCACCCGAAGGTGGTCGGGCTCATGTATGTCATGCTGCTGGTGGGTATGTTCTTCAGCGCACTGCTATTCGGGCTGGCGCTGGAGAACTTCACGCCCGGGCGGTTGGTGCAGGTGATCCAGGGCGCTGCAGTGCTCACGGTCGTGTTAAACGGGGTGGCCATGTGGCAGCAGGAGATGCGCAACCCGCCGCACGGGCGCCCGCGTGCACCCGACCCGGGCTTTGGCGAGGCGTGGGCGACATTCTGTGCCGGTGAGCATACGGTGCGCCGCCTGATCATCATCGGGCTGGGCACCATGGCGTTCGCGATGGCGGACATCCTCCTCGAGCCCTATGGCGGGGAGGTGCTCAACCTGTCGGTGAGCACCACCACACGGTTGACCGCGCTGTTCGCGCTCGGCGGCCTGGCGGGTTTCGGGTTCGCGTCGCATATCATCAGCCGTGGCGCCGACCCCTACCGGGTGACGTTGTGGGGAACGATGATCGGCCTGCCCGCGTTTGGCCTGGTCATCGCCGCCGAGCCCGCCGGGTTGCCACAGCTGTTCCTGCTGGGCAATTTCCTGATCGGTTTTGGCGGCGCCCTGTTCGGGCATGGAACACTGACCGCGACCATGAACCGGGCGCCGAAAAAGCAGGCCGGTCTGGCGCTGGGCGCCTGGGGCGCGGTGCAGGCAACGACCGCGGGAATTGCGATGGCGCTGAGCGCAGTGATACGCGACCTGGTCAATGCCTCCATAGGCGATGTCGCCGGCCCCTGGGGTTTTGCCGGCGCTGCCAACGGCTACCTGACGGTCTACGCCATCGAGGTCGCCCTGCTGGTGGTGACGATAGCCGCAACGCTGCCGCTGATCCGCTCGGCGGCAGGGCGCCGACGCCATAGTGAAGAAGAGCGCGCAGGGCGTGATGCCGTTGCCGTACTGGAATCCAGCGGCGGCTCCGCCTGACGGGAGAGCTGTATGAGCACTTTACCTATACTCGAGTATCCCGACCCGCGGTTGCGGGAGGTGGCCGAACCAGTCACGCGGTTCGACGACGAACTCCGCGGCTTCCTCGACGACCTGACGGCGACGCTTTACGAGACCGGCGGAATCGGGCTCGCCGGTCCGCAGACAGGTGACCGGCGCCGGGTGCTGGTCATGGACCTGTCCGAGGAGCGGGATACGCCCGAGGTCTTTATCAATCCCGCGATCGTCAGCCGTGACGTGCCCGGCCTGGTCGAGGAGAGCTGTCTCTCTGTGCCGGGGGTCGTCGAAAACGTGATTCGCCACACCCAGCTCCGGGTGCGGGCCATCGACGAACAGGGGCGGGAATTCGAGCGCGATCTCAGCAACATGCATGCGGTGTGCCTGCAGCACGAGCTCGACCACCTCGACGGTATGCTGTTCATCGATCGGCTGTCGCTGCTGAAGCGCTGGCGTATCAAGCGGAACCTCGATCGCAGGCCTGTCGCAGCCGCGGGCTGAAGTCTGCGCCTGGCCGGCCACACCTCGCCGGCCGCACCTCGCCGGCCACACCTCGCCGGCCACACCTCGCCGGCCACACAATCTGCACACCTGCCGATAGACAATGAGTGCGATCACGCTTTCCGGGGGCGTCTGGCGGCAGGGATGCCGCCAGCGAGACTGTACAAGGATGTACGCTTTTTGGCGTCCCCCGGAAAGCGTGATCGCGCTCGTTGTCCCAGCACGATTCAGCTCGCCGGACACACCTCGCCGCCGCACCGCGGGCGGCGCCTGGCAAACGAACTGTGGGCGCGGGCCCGTCAGCACATCTCGAAATTCCAAGTAGATCCGTTTGCCGTTATGATGAGCCTGACCGGGCGAGATCACTCGCTTTCGCCGAGTTCAAACACGTACAGGGCCTGGCCACCCGTGGGCTGGTAGATTTCGGGGCTGAGCACCGCGGTCAGTGCGCGAAAAACACCGATCCCTGTCGGCACGGCGATGTACTGTTTGCCACCCACGCTGTAGCTGATCGGATAGCCATGCAGCGGCGCACCGAGCCGCGTGCGCCAGAGCTGCTCCCCGGTGGCGACGTCGAAGGCGCTGAAATAGCGGTCGAGGTCGCCGACGAACACCAGGCCACCGCCGGTCGTCAGGGCGCCGGTCAGGAACAGCGCCTGCTGCTCATGGGTCCAGGCCTCGCTCATGTCGCGCAGATCTATGGCCGTCAGCCGGCCCATTTTTCCGGCCTTGCCCGGCATCGGGTAGGTGCGTGATTCTCCGCCATAACCGCCGCCGCCGATACCGCTGTCGACCCGCCGTCCGATCATTTCGGAGCAGAGCTGGTGTAGCGGGATGATGAGGTGCCGGGTCTGCGGGTCATAGGCTGAGGCCTGCCAGTTGTGGCCGCCGTAGATGCCGGGGCAGGCCGTGACCGTATCGCCGATATCTGCGCTGACGATGTCCTCGCGGTACCGGACGCGCCCGGTGTCCCGGTCGACCGACTGGTAGATCGTCTGTGGCAGTGTTTCGACGAGGTCGATGTACTCGCCGGTCTCGCGATCAAGTTTCCAGAGAATGCCGTCCTTGCCGATGGTATAGAGCAACTTGCGGTCGTTGCCGTCGATGAGAATGCGCTCGAAACCGACCTCCATGTCGATGGTCTCGCCGGGGATGTGCTGGAAGTGCCAGCGCAGTCTGCCGCTACGGGGTTCGATGGCCAGCGTGGAGTTGGTGTACAGAGCGCGGTCTTTCGGGCTCATGCCGCGACTGGCGGCGACCCACGGCTTGGCCTGGCTGGTGCCGATGAAAAACAGTTCGAGCTCCGGATCGTAGGAACCCGCTATCCAGGCGTCGCCGCCGGCGCGCAGCTCGGCCGGCAGGCCGGCCCAGGTGTCGCCGCCCGGCTGGCCGGGTTGTGCCACCGTCTGGGTGCGCCAGAGCTCGCGGCCGGTTTCGGCGTCGTGGCCGGTAATGAAACAACCGCCACGTTTGTACCATTCGCAGCCATTGATGCCGCTGAGCACGATGCCGTCGCCGATGACGGGGCCGGCGGTGTGGGTGTAGCCCTTGCGGTAGTCTGCCTTTTCGGTGCGCCACACCATTTCTCCGCTGCGCGCGTCCAGAGCCACGATGGCGGCGTCGTAGGTGGCGAGGTAAAGCTTGTCACCGTATAGCGCGATATTGCGCGTCGGGCCGCCCAGCGTGCGAGCGGCCTCCGGGAACGGATAGCGGTACTCCCAGATGAGATCGCCATTGGCGGCGTCCAGCGCCTGGATGATATTGCCCGGGTGGGTCAGAAACATGATCCCGTCGTGCACCAGCGGCGTGACCTGGTTGCTACCCTCGTGCATTGCCAGCGACCAGGCCAGTCGCAGGCGCCCGATGGTGTCGGTGTTGATCTGTTCGAGCGGGCTGTAGCCCTGCCCGTCGAGGCTGCGCCGCCAGCTCAACCAATCCGCCGGGGGCGGGTCGGCCAGCATGCGCTTCGTCACCGGCCTGAAGTTCTCCAGTTTACGGCCGGTGAAGCCGCCGCTGGATTTTGCCGCTGCATCGATGGTGCTCGCGGCGGACCAGCTCACCCAATCGGAGTCGCCGCTTGCTTCGACCTGAAGCTGGCCGGCGCTGGCCAGCAGCGGTAAATCAGCGGCGGCGGAATCGGCGTTCGCTGCCAGAACATAAGCCACGACTGCCTTGTATTGCGCGGGGTCGAGTGATCCCGTTTCGCCGGGAGGCATGGCCGCGCGCGTGTAGGCCAGCAGCTGCCCGCTGTCGCGCGGCCCCCATTTGTCGATGAACATGCGGCCGGTGAGCGCATTGCCATGAGCAGTGCCGCGCAGCGTGGCGGCATGGCAGGTCGCGCAGTGCCCGGCGTAAACTGCCCGGCCGCGCTCCACCTGTTCGGCGCTGACCCCCTCCAGGACCGAGGCGCTGGCGGCCTGCAGCCCCAGTGCCGCGAGAGCCCCGATGAGCGCCCTACCGGCAGTGGTTGGCGTATTATGCTCGCTGGCGTCCGGTCGGTACCTGCTGCGTCGGGTCATCGCTCAATCCAGGCCTGACATAGCCCGCAAACTGCCGATGAAGAGACGGTGAGCGTCGTCGAGGGTGATGTCCTCGTCGAAGTAGACCGCTGACCTGAGCCCGATCATCAGCGAGTAGGCGATTTCCGCCGCGTCTTTGGTGCTGTCCATGAAGGCCGCCGGCGTCTGCTCGAAAATCGTCACCAGGTAGGCCTTGCAGCGCCCGTCGAATTCGGCCTTGGTGCCCTGCAGCACCGGGTCGTTCACCGCCGCGCCGAAACACTCCAGCATGAAGCCGATTTCCTGCCGGGTACCTGCCTCGCTCTTGAACCAGAAGTCAGCCAGCGACGTGATCTGCTGTTCAGGCGCCTCGTCGCTGAAGGTCTCGAGCCGTTCCAGGAAGCGGACCGAAACATTGGCGAAGTACTGCTCGAGAATAGCTTCCTTGCCCTTGAAGTAGTACAGCAGGTGACTGGCGGACATACCGGCACCGTCAGCCACCTCGGCCAGCGTGGTTTTGACGTAGCCCCTGGCGAGTATGCAGTCATGTAGAGACTTGAAAATCTGCCGACGGCGTTCCTCGCCGCGGCCGTCGCGCTTACGAGGCTTGGCGCGTGTGTCTCGTTGCTGGGGTGAAGACATGGAAATCACTTTAGCACTTTGGTTGCAACCCCGGTAGATAGGCCGACAGTATGAGCCCGAACCATTATTGAACAATATTCAAGCATCGCCTACGATGTACACAGAGACTCTCTGCGTGGCCTGGCGGCTGTCAGTACGACCAACAAACGGATGCCCCAGGCCGGGACAGCGAGCGGCTCGCGATGACTCGGCACGACGCGGAGCCGGAATTGGGCACATGTGGAGAGGGAGGAGCGGCGATGGCGCTGTCATCGGAGGAGAAGCAGGCGATCCAGGAAATGCTGGCCCTGGGTGCCTACGCCTACGACGAGCGGGACATGGCAGCACTCGAGGCGGGCTTCGCCGAGGAGGCGGTCATGAGTATGCGCATCGCGGGGGGTGATCTTATCGGTCCCTTCGAGGGCCGGGATGCCATCATGGGCCTGATGCGCGGTGCGATGGCCGAGCAGACCGACCGGCGCCGGCATATCATCTCCAACAGTTTCTATGACGAGAGCGGCCCGCACCCGGTGGTGACCTCGGTGTTGACCCTGGTGGCAACGGAGGGCGGCAAGGCGGCCCTTCTCGCTACCGGTATCTATCGCGATACGGTTGTGGAGCGGGAGGGGCGCTGGTGTCTGCTCAAGCGCCACATCGATCTCGATTCACCCTACTGACGCCGGGCGCGCACCATGAATATTGGCATGATTCCCGCGAAGTATGCGCGCCTCGCCCCCCAGCGCGAGGCCCTGGTCGATGTCGACAGCGGGCGCCGGATGACGTTCGGCGAGCTGGACGGACAGGTGCGGCGACTGGCCAATGCCCTGCGTGGAGAGCTTGGCCTCGAACGCGGTGAGCGGGTGGCGGTCATCTCGAAGAATTGTATCGAGTACATGGTGCTTTACTACGCGTGTGCGCGCTGTGGCCTCATCGTGCAGCCGATCAACTGGCGTTTGAGTGTCTCGGAGATGGGTCGGATCATGCGCGACGGGGAGCCCCGGGTGGTCGTGATTTCCGGCGAGTACAGCGCGGTCCAGGCGTCGTTGGCGGCGGAGGTGGACGTCGACGTCTGGCTCGACTTCGGTCCCGGAAGCGATCAGCGCCTCGAGTCACTGCTGGCGGGCGCGAGTGATGACGAGCCCGCCGATGCCGGGGAGGTCGGCGGTGACGACCCGGTACTGATCCTCTATACCGGCGGAACCACCGGCGAATCCAAGGGGGCTTTGCACAGCCACCGCTCCCTGTTCATGGGCATGCTCAACCAGACCGTTGCGGAGCGCATCGTTCCCGGTGATATCTACATGCTCACCGGGCAGATGTTCCACATTCCGGTGGGTTTGGCGATGAACTACCACGCCCACGGCTGCCCGTTGGTGCTGATCAATTTCGAGGCCAGGCTTGCCCTGGAGGTCATCGAGCGGGAGCGCGTCTCGGCGTTCCTCGGCATCACCACCATGCTCAACTGGATGATGGCGGTAGAGGACTTCGAACGCTATGACCTCAGCAGCCTGCGCAACATCCAGTACGGTGGCGGGCCGATGCCCCGGCAGGTCGTCGCCGCCGCCCTCGATGCATTCCCCTGCACCATCATCCAGGGGTACGGCCAGACCGAAGGCATGACCATGTGTTTCCTCTCCCAGGAGGATCACCAGCGAGCACTGCAGGGCGATCACCCGGAACGGCTCTCGTCCTGCGGCCGGGAAGGCTTCGTCACCACCGTGCAGGTTGTCGATACCCAGGGCGTTCCGGTCCCCCGGGACGGGGAGACGCCGGGTGAGATCATCGTCCGCTCGGAGGCCAATATGTTGGGCTACTGGCGTCGGCCTGATCTCACCGCGCGCACGCTGCGCGATGGCTGGCTGTGGACCGGCGATATCGCGGTGTGGGATAGCGAGGGCTACGTGTTCATCGTCGACCGCGCCAAGGACATGATTATTTCCGGCGGTGAGAACATCTACAGTACCCAGGTCGAGGCGGCAATCCACCAGCACCCTGCGGTGCTGGAGTCCGCGGTCTTCGGCGTGCCGGACGCGGAGTGGGGTGAGGCCGTCAAGGCCGTGGTCGTGCTCAAGCCGGGCGCCAGTGCCACCGAGGCCGAGATCATCGCCGCCGCGGCGCAACACCTGGCGTCGTACCAGAAACCGCGCTCGGTGGACTTCGCCGACAGCCTGCCGAAGGCACCGACGGGCAAGATCCTCAAGCGGGAACTACGCGATCCCTACTGGCGCGGCACGGAGGCGAAGTGATGTCCGGTTTATTGACTGGCGAGGTGCTGTCGGCGATCGGTCGCACCAGCCCGCCGCGGCGGGAGCTGGTCACCCGCAGGGATATCCGCAAGTACGCGGTGGCGACGGGCAACCGGCAGCGAAAATACCTCGACGGTGACCAGGCGCCACCGATGTTTCATGTCCCCCTGTTCTGGGATGTGGTGGAGCTGGACCAGCTCACGCCTGACGGGGTCTCGATCGATACGCTGCTGCCGAAATTCCCGCTCGAGAAGGCGATGGCCGGCGGACTCAGGATCGAATATCTTCGGGACGTGTTTCCGGGAGACTGGCTCACCGCCACGCGCGAGCTGACTGATATCTATGAAAAGCAGGGGCGCAGCGGACCACTGATTTTCTACGAGGTGGTGATGACCGTGACCGACGATGCGGGGCGTACCGTGATCAGGGAGACGACGACGAGGATATTGCGTTGAACGATGCACACGAGGCCAGCCGGCCGCGCGAGGTGGCGGCGGGAGACGCGCTGCCACAGCGCGAGTTCCGCCCCGACAACGTCCAGTCCATGTTGTATAACGCGGTGCTGTGGAACGGCCATCGTATTCATTTCGATGAACCCTATGCGCGCGACGTGGAGGGCTACCCCGGCCTCGTGGTCGCTGGACCGCTGCTGGGAGACTGGCTCAACCAGTGTGTCGAGGAGTGGCTCGGGGATGACGGGCGTTTAGAGAGTATCGAGTACTCGAACCGGGTCGCCACCTACACCGGGGATCTGCTGGTGTCCGGGGGCGAGGTCTCGAGCTTCGACCCGGCGACCGGCGAGCTCGTCCTCGATGTTTTCATCAAGAACGAAGCCGGCGACATTGTTGCGCCCGGTGTCGCGCGGGCGCGGTTGTATGACCGCGACTAAGCCCCCGCGCAGTTTGCGGAAGCCTGCGGTATGAGTACTGTTTCCCTGTCGGGTCGCGTTGCGATTGTCGGCGCCTACGATACCGCCGTGGGCGTTGTACCCGGCCGCACGCCGATGGAACTGTGTGCGGAAGCCGTGCTCGGTGCGCTGGACGATGCCGGCCTCGAACGCACAGCGGTGGACGGCCTGGTGACCTGCAACGCCATGGCGCAGCCGCTGCTTTACCATGCTGAGGCCACAGCCGAATACCTCGACCTGCGCCCGCGTTACTGCCTGGCCGCGGGTGCAGGCGGCGGCACCACGTTCTCGGTAATCCACCACGCAGCCAGCGCGATCGTCACGGGGATGGCCGACACCGTCGTGGTCGCCATGGCCGACAGTTTGCGCTCCGGGCTCACCCGTGAACAGGCGCTGGCTGTCCAGTCATCGACGGGGCACCCGGAGTTCGAACAGCCCTACGGCCCCACGGTGCCTGCCTACTACGCGCTGCTGGCCAGGGCGCACATGGCGCGCTATGGCACAACGGCGGAGGACTTTGCCGCCGTGGCGGTCTCCGGCCGGGCCCATGCAGCCCGACATCCCGCCGCCCAGATGCGCGACCCGATCACGGTCGAGGATGTGCTGGGCTCGCGCATGATTGCCGACCCCCTGCACCTGCTCGACTGTTCCCTGGTGTCCGACGGGGGTGCCGCGGTGGTGCTGACCAGTGCGGAGCGCGCCCGGGACTTGCCGCAGGCGCCGGTTTTTCTGCTCGGTGCGGGCGAGGGTCACCGCTATGAACACATCAGCCAGGCGGAGGACCTGACCGGTTCGGCGGCTCGGGAGGCGGGAGAACAGGCCTACGCAATGTCAGGCCTGGGCCCGGCCGACATCGATATCGCCCAGTTGTACGACTGTTTTACGCCGACCGTCCTGATCGAGCTGGAGGACCTCGGCTTCTGCGCCCCGGGCGAAGCTGGCGCCTTCCTGCGCTCCGGCGCGACGCTGCCCGGCGGGTCGCTGCCGGTGAATACCCACGGCGGTCTGCTCTCTCACTGCCATCCCGGGAATCCCGGCTCGATGTTTGCACTGACCGAGTCGGTGCTGCAATTGCGGCACGCGGCCGGTGAACGCCAGGTGGCGGGCGCCGAGACGGTGCTGGCTCATGCCCAGGGGGGTATCATGTCGTCACACACCACACTGATCCTGGGTCGCGAGCGTGGCTGACATGAACCGCATACTGCCTCGACCGACAGCGCTGACCCAGCCCTACTGGGACGGTTGCCGCGATGGCGCGCTGCGCCTGCAGCGCTGCCGGGATTGCGAGCGCTTTCAATTCTACCCGCGATTTATCTGCCGTCACTGCCAGTCGCGGAATCTGGAGTGGCGGGACGCCAGCGGTCGCGGTGAGGTCGCGAGTTACACGGTTGTGCGTCGTGCAATTTCGCCGGCCTACCAGGCGCCCTATGTGGTTGCCCTCGTCGACCTGGTCGAAGGTGTCAGGATGATGGCGGCGCTGGTGGATGTGCCACCCGACGAACTACAGGTCGGCATGGCCGTTGAAGTCCGCTTTGAGACCTGGGCTGACACTATTATGCTGCCCGTTTTCACTGTAACGAAACGCGATACTGGAGAGTCGTAATGAATGCCGACACCATCCCGCTGGCGGTGATCAACCCGGACGCGGACCCGCAGTCTCTGGAGGCCAAGCAGCCGCATATCGACCATGGCACCGAGTGCTACGGCAAGGAGGGTTATTTCAGCCGCGAAGCCATGGAGCGCGAGTGGGAGAAACTGTGGACACGTACCTGGCTCATCGCCGGTGTGACATCCGACCTGCGCGAGACCGGTGACTTCTTTGTTTTCGACATCGGGGGCGAGTCGATCATCGTTACCCGCACGGACGACGGTATCCAGGCGTTTTATAACGTGTGCAGCCATCGCGGCTCCCGGCTGGTGTGGGACGAGCGCGGCAACCGCCGGGTCTTTGTCTGCCCGTTTCACAGCTGGAGTTTCCACAACACCGGCGAACTGCGGCGAATCACCGACGAGGACACCTTCCAGCCGGAAGTCATCGCCCATCGCCCGGGACTGACCCCGGTGGCCTGCGACACCCATGCGGGTATCGTGTTCATCAACATGGCAGATGATCCGCCGCCCCTGCGTGAGTCACTGGGACTGCCGGAGGGCTACCTCGAGGCTTACCAGATCGATCAGATGCGGGTCGCGCGCCACGTGCGCAGCGAGTGGGGGGCGAATTGGAAAGTGGGCGTCGAGGCGTTCTACGAGAGCTACCACCTGCACGCGGTGCACCCGGAGACCCGCGGCGTCATGGGTGATCTCAACGTCCAGTACGACCTCTATCCGCAGGGCGCCAGCCGGATGATCGTCCCGCTCGGCCAGCCCAGCCCCCGTATGCATGACCAGCAAACGGTCAACGAGGGGTTGCAGTACATGCTGCGGGAGGCCGGGGTCGACCCCGCGGGATTCACGGGAACCGCGGGCGATGTGCGGCGGGCCATCCAGCGGGCGAAGCGGGAGCGCTCCGCGCGCCTCGGGCTCGGCTACGAGCGCTTTGAAGACGGGCAGTTGTCCGACAGCTGGGCGACCGGGATCTTCCCCAACGTGCAGATCGGCTGTCACCCCGAGGCCGTGTTCCTGATGCGCTTCCTGCCCCACGAGACCGACCCGGAGCGGTTCTACTACGACACCACGACGCTGATCTTTCCGGTAGACGACCCGGATTACACGCCGCCGGCGTGGATGGGTCTGCCGGAGGGGCTGGATGTCAGCGGTGAGACCCGGCCCGAAACGGAGCACTATGGGATTGAGGAAGACGCCCGGCTCGGATTGGTGCTGAGCCAGGACGCGGCGTTGCTGCCGGTGGTGCAGCAGGGGATGCGTTCACGGGGCTTTAAAGGGCAGCTCTGGGGGGAGCAGGAGCAGCGCCTGCGCCACTTTCACGTGGAGCTGATGCGCCGTCTCGATGCGGATTGATCGCGGGCGGCTGCCAGTGACGGGCATTGCCGGCGAAGGTCGGGCCAGGCCCGGGAAACCCCGGTTTTTTACGCGGAATACGCACTTGACAAGCATTGGCCTTTGAACCACTGTTGAATATTATTCAAAGAATTGCGGTTTTGTCGGCTTATCGCCCGACGGCCACAAAGTAAGTTACAGTGCGGGGGTGGACTGTGCCCGCATTCAGGTTAGGCGCACAGCAAGTGCACAGCAAGTGAAGGGAGCGTCGCGGGCTGCCGCAGAGCAGACGGGCGTTCGCTTCCAGACAGACTGTTCGGGGTCACCGCAAAGACACCCGGGCAACACGATAAAAAAACCACGGCAGGAGCCCATGCCATGAGCCACAGCACGCAGCGTACACCCTTTCCCCTGACGCCTTTTGCACGCCGGCCCCTGATCGCCGCGGTGGTGGTCGCAACCGCCGCGGTGGCGGCGCTGGACGCCCCGGTAGCGGTAGCGGCCGAGTTGGAAGAGGTGATGGTAACCGCGACCCGTCGCGCCGAAACGGATATCCAGACCACCCCGCTGTCGGTCAGCGCCCTGACCAGCCGTGATATCCAGGAACTGGTACCCCGCGACCTGGGCGATATCTCGGTCCAGGTACCCAATTTCATTGCCGGCAAGCAGCCGGGATTCAAGGCGGCCGCCTTTGCGATGCGCGGCGTCGGCACCACGTCGATCATCGTCTACCAGGACGCCCAGGTCGGCGTGACCGTCGACGACTTCGTGTTGCCGTCGGTGCAGACCCAGAACCTCGAGATGTTCGACATCGAGCAGATAGAAGTGCTGCGCGGCCCGCAGGGTACGCTGTTCGGCAAGAACACCACCGGCGGTGTGATCAACGTCAAAACGAAACGACCGCGACTAGAGGAGACCACCGTCGAGCTGATCGGCAAGATCGAGGAGTACGGTCGCTACGAGGGCCGTTTCGCCCTCAACTACGGGACCGACACCCTGGGATTCCGTGCCGCGGGCGTGTACATGAAGTCTGACGGCTATTACGAGAACGGCGCCGAGTACGGGCCGGTGGTTGCGTTCGATCCAAACAGTCCCTACATCGGGGAGACCGGTCGCGGGGACGGGGACAACGTCGGCGGCGACGATTCCTTCTCGGGACGTTTCAAGGTTTTGTGGGAGCCCAGCGATACCTTCTCGGCCCTGCTGCAGTACGAAATGATCCGTGATCGCGGCGACTCGCCGCCCAGCGTAAACACCACCCCGCGCGATGCGCCGGTGGTGTTCAATACTCTCGGCTTCACCCAGGACCGGGGCACGGCTATTGACAACGGTGCGGTCACCGACCGGGATTCGGCGCTGCTGCACATGTCTGATGGCCACGTGCTCGACATCGACGGCTACTACCTGAACATGGACTGGAAGGTGGGCGATTTCACCCTCAGTTCCGTCACCGGCTACCGTGAACAGGACAGCGAGCTGCCCAATACCTACACCGGGGAGGTAGGGCCGAACTCACTGTTCGATGCCAACCGCCAGGACGAACGGGAGACCTTCCAGCAGGAGTTGCGCATTGCGTCTGACTTTGATGGCGGCTTCAACTTCGTCGCCGGGGCGTTCTACCAGAGCGACGAAACCACCTTCTGCGTCAACCAGGTGCTCGGGTTCCTCGACCTGCTGGGTCTCGGGTCCGCCAACTTCGGCGATCCCACCTTCTTCGACCAGAACCCGCAGGTGCTGTGTAACGAGCAGGACGCGGAAAACTGGGCCGTCTTCGGCGATTTCACCTACCATTTCGCGGAGCGCTGGTCGTTCGGCGCCGGTGTGCGCTGGACCAGTGAAGAGAAGGAATGGACAGGCCGCAATCAGGTTTTCTACCAGGCACTGGAGGGTGGCTTCGACCCCAACCTCACCTGGCAGAATTTCAGGGAGCCCCTGGATGCCGCGGATTTCAGCCGCTATCCCACCGGTGTGTTTCGCGACGACGAGAGCTGGGACGAGCCAACCTGGCGCGCCACGCTCAGTTACGATTTTTCGGACGCCGTGTTCTCCTACTTCACCTACTCGCGGGGTTTCAAGAGTGGCGGGTATAACGACCAGACCGGCACCTCCGGCGTGCCGATCACGCCGGCCTCCGCGGCCCCGACGGACCCCGAAATTGCCGACTCCTTCGAGGTCGGCCTGAAGAGCGATCTCTGGGACAACCGGCTGCGGCTGAACCTCAGCGCGTTTTATGTCGAGTACTCCGATGCCCAGCGCGACCTCGTCGCCTCGTTCGAAAACGAGTTCGGGGGCACTTTCCAGGAGACCCGCTTCTTCAACGCGGCCGATATGACCGCCGCCGGCCTGGAGGTGGAATTCACCGCGGCAGTGACCGATAACCTGACCCTGCGCGGCAACCTGGGTTACCTCGACGCCGAGTACGACGAATTCACCGCCGACACCGATTTCGACGGTGAGGACGACGTCGACCTGACCGATGAGGATGTGAACCGGGCGCCGGAGCTGCAGTGGAGCCTCGACGCCCTCTACGACCACTCGCTGTTCGGCGGCCAGGTTCGCTGGCAGGCCAACGTGAACTACGTCGACGAAGCCATCTTCACCTATTCGGTGGTATCGCCCCGGTATCACGGGGTCTCGGATGACCGCACCCTGTTCAACGCCAGTGTCACCTATACCGAGAACGAGGGGCGTTACTTCGTGCGGCTGTATGGGAAGAACCTCACCGACGAGGAGTACCGTATCGGTGAACTGCCGGTCGCCGATCTGTGGACGTTCTCCTATTTCGGCGAGCCGAGAATCATCGGACTTGAAGCCGGGTACTTTTTCGGCCGTTGATGCCTGGTCGGGGTCGGCTGCGGCCCCGCTGCATGTTCGCCCGGTAGCGTCTGACTTGTTCGATTGGCGGGCAGGCAAGGCCTGGGTGGTGGCGCAGACGGTAGAGCGTCAGCGGAGCTGACGTGATCAGTGTGAACAGGTCCCAGATGAACGACATTATCCTGCACCATTTTCCCGCCTCGCCGTTTGCCGAGAAGGCCCGCCTTGCCCTGGGTATCAAGGGGCTCGAATGGTACTCGGTGGACATTCCCATGGTCATGCCCAAACCGCTGTTAACCGCCCTGACCGGGGGCTACCGCAAGACGCCGGTTATGCAGGTGGGCGCCGATGTCTACTGCGACACGCGGTGCATAGCGCTCGCCCTGGAGCAGCTGTACCCGGAGCCGACCCTGTTCCCGGACGGCAGTGAGGCGTTGGCGCTGGCACTGGGTTACTGGAGTGACAATGCTTTTTTCCAGCCCGGTGCGGCGCTCTCGATGGGTACCAATGCCGAGCTGCCGGAGGACATCCTCAGCGATCGCCGCGACTTTTTCGATTTTCTCGATTTCGATACTTTGGACGAGCAGCTGCCGCATTACTTCAGTCAGTTTGCCAGTCAGCTGCAGCTCGCCGACAGGCTGGTTCGCGGTTCGGACTACCTCTCTGGCGGCTCGCCGGGTTGGGCCGATATCCAGGCCTACTTTCCGCTGTGGATGGCGCGCGGCAATATCGCTGCGATAGATAACCTGGTGGCGGAACTGCCTGCGCTGCTGGCCTGGGAGCGTCGCATGCAGCGGATCGGCCACGGCACACCGCGGCCCCTCGCGGCAGAAGCGGCGCTGGAATTCGCGCTTGGCTCGATGACCACAGTCGAGGCCGGGGTGTGCCCCGGTGCCTGGCCACAGGGCCTGGAGGTGGGTGCGATGGTGACGGTAACGCCACAGGACTACGGCGCGGTACCGGTGCACGGGAGGCTGCATCGACTGGGCCTCGAAGAGGTGGCGATTCGCCGGGAGGATCCGGCGACGGGTGAGGTCGTGGTGCACTTTCCGCGGGCCGGATACCGGGTGGAGGCATTGACAACATGACCAACTGGCGAGTCAGGCGAGCGGCAATTGCACTGGTTCTGGCGCCGATCGCGGGTTCCAGCATGGGCGCGACGGATGCGACGGATACGGCCAGCGCGAGTGCAGCAGAGGCGGACGCGGGCACGTTGTTCGCGCGGCATTGCGCCGAGTGTCACATCGGCACGGTATCGAAGGCGCCCCCGATGAGTCTGCTGCAGATCATGTCGCCCGGTTCTGTGTTGCGGGCCATGGAGACGGGCATCATGCGCACCCAGGCTGCCGACCTCGAGCCCGGTGAGCGACAGGCCGTCGCCGAGTTTCTGACCGGGCGCTCACTGGACGCCGCGGGGGCGGAGCCTCCCGCACCGCACTGCAGTGACGAGCGTGCGGCGTTTGATTTCTCCGCCCGGCCGGACAGCCGTGGCTGGGGGGTCACCCTCGACAACCGCCGGTTTTACGATGCCGGTACAGCGGGCCTGACCGCGGCCGACCTGCCGCGCCTGGAACTGAAGTGGGCTTTCGCCTACCCGGAGGCGACCCGGGCGCGATCGCAACCGGCCACGGCCGGTGGCGCTCTGTTCGTCGGCAGCCAGAACGGCACAGTCTACGCGCTGGATCAGAAGACCGGCTGTATACGCTGGGAGTTTCAAACCGTTGCCGAGGTGCGTACGGGTATCGTCGTCAACCCCTGGGGTAGTGACGAGCGCGACCCGCTGTTGTATTTCGGGGACCTCGTGGGGAACGTGTACGCCGTGCACGCGGTGACCGGGGAGCTGGCGTGGCGCGACCGGCCGGATGACCACCCCAGCCTGACCATCACCGCGGCGCCGGCGCTGCACGACGGGCGTCTCTACGTGTCACTGTCGTCCCTCGAGGTCACCGCAGCCGCCGATCCGGAGTACGCCTGTTGCACCTTCCGCGGGGGCGTGGCGGTGTACGACGCCCGGACCGGCGAGCTGCAATGGGTGGCCCGTACCATCGACGAGAAGCCGGAGGTGGTGGGTAAAAATGCCATCGGTACCGAGCGCATCGCACCCTCCGGGGCGCCGGTCTGGAACACACCCCTGATCGACGCCCGGCGCGGCGTCATGTACGTCGGCACCGGCGAAAACTACTCCTCGCCGGCCAACGACACCAGCGACGCCATCCTGGCCCTGAGCCTGCGCGACGGCAGGATCGTCTGGCGCCAGCAGATGACACCCGGTGACGCCTGGAATATGGGTTGTGAAACCAGTGAGCGAATCAACTGCCCACCGGAGGATGGCCCGGACTACGACTTCGGTGCCGCGACCATACTGGCCACTACCAGCGGTGGTCGCGACCTGTTGCTGGCCGGCCAGAAGTCGGGAGAGGTCTACGCGCTCGATCCGGATGCGGGTGGCGCGGTGCGCTGGCGCAAGAAGCTGGGTCGCGGTGGTATCCAGGGCGGGGTCCACTTCGGGATGGCACTGCGTGGCGACACGCTGTATGTCCCCATGTCGGACTTCGATGGCGGGCCGCGATGGCCGGGCACACCGCGGCCTGGCATGTACGGGGTGGATATCCGTAACGGCGAAGTGCGCTGGTACACACCGACGCCAGATGCCTGTGGGGGCAGGAAGGACTGCCAGCCGGGGCTCTCGTCCGCCGCCAGTGCGATCGAGGGTGCCGTAGTGGGTGGGGCCATGGACGGCGTCCTGAGGGCGTATGACAGTAAAACCGGCAAGGTGCTGTGGCGCTTCGATTCAACGCAGTCGTTCGACACCCTCGGCGGGGGGCGCGCCAACGGAGGTTCCTTCGGCGGCGCCGCCGGCCCCGTGTTCAAGGACGGGATGATGTTCGTCAACTCGGGCTACGGGCTCTACTTTCACATGCCCGGTAACGTCTTGCTGGCGTTCGGTCCGGCCGAGCCCTGAACGGCCGGTGCATACCGGCTGTCAGCGCCAGCACCGGCGGCCGCGATCAGTCCCGCGCGTGCAACTCGATCACAGCCGAAATCTCGACCGCAATATTCCCGGGCAATGACGCCATGCCGACGGCGGCGCGCGCACCCAGCCCGGCCTCGCCGAATGCGACCACCAGCAGTTCGGAGAAGCCGTTGATGACCTCGGGCTGGCGGGTGAAGTCAGGGGCGCTGTTGACCATGCCGTCGATGCGCAGAACCTGCTTCACCTGCGACAGCTCGCCGACCGCGGACTTGATGGTCGCCAGCATGCACAGCGCCGTGTTTTCGGCCGAGCGGCGCCCCTCCTCGAGCGTCACCTTTTGGCCGAGTTTGCCACGGGGTGAATCCGGCAGGCAGTCGCCATGACCTGACAGGTACAGGGTGTTACCACTGCGCCGCCAGGTGACGTAGGCCGCCATGGGGGTCGGTGCGGCTGGCAGCGCATGACCCGCGGCGCGCAGGCGGGATTCCGGTGTCTCTGGCGCCGCCAGCCCGGAAAACGGCAGGCAGAGCGCCGGCAGGGCGCTTAGCAGGGCCAGTGTTTTCAACCCGTTGTAGGCCATCATTCGCGCTCCTCCATGCCGTGCTTGCCGGCTTCGCGCATGATCGGCTCATACTGCGAAAAGGCCGGTCCCTTCACTCAATCATAGTCATTGCAGACGAGGTCGTCAGGCGCGCGTCGACCAATCGTTGCCGCGGGGATGCCGCCGAATCCCTGTGAACTGGGCGGCTCCATGCGGATCCAGTCTGTCATGCCGGTCCGTTGGCTGATCCGCCACAATCCTCCCCGGTATTCGAAACGGTCGATGTAGCGACCGCCGACAAAATAGTCCATTTCGGTGTCGTGCGCCTGCGGCCCAGCCAGTGGGTCGCCGATGGGCCGCACGCGGTGGTAGGCGGTGAAGTAGGTTTCGACATTGGCTGTGGTCGCGCCAGTCAGGTCGATCAGTGTATTACCCATCTGGTGATGGGTGCGCGAGTGCCCCCGCAACACACCGAGGGCAAAGGCAACAAAGTCACCGGGCGCCTCGTCGGTTGAGGGCAGCGAAGGGTCGGATGAAGGCCCCTCGAAGAAATGGTTGTGTTGCGAGCCCGGGTGAAAACAGCTGCGCAGTAATGCCTCGTCCATCCGGTCGATGGCCCGCGCGTAGCGGAATATGACTTCGGTGATCGCCTGTTTGGCGAGCAGGTGTTCCAGCGGATCGTCTCCCATAACTGCATCGCTCCTGTGTGTCGGGTGGTTCCCTTAAATGGCAGGTCCGGCCGCACTACCTCGCCGTCAGCGGTTCAGCTTTCCGGCGCCGAGAGTTCCGCACCCGGAATGGGGTTGAAGTAGTGAATACGCACCTGGCGCCGCAATATCTTCCAGGCCCCGCCCCGTCGCTCGTAGTCGTCGAAGTAGCTCGCGCCCACCACGGTACAGGTGGTTTCACCGGCGAGCGATCCCATACACTGCACGTCGCAGATGCCGCTGGCGTGATCGCGGTCCGCGAACTCGACCCGCAGGTTGGTGGTGAGGTGCAGCGTGTGGGACCAGGCGGGCCAGAGGACCTCGTGGACGGCGGTCCGGATGCCGTCGTGGTGTTCGAACGCGCCGAAGGGCGGCCCGATGTCCCAGTTGCAGTCTTCCCACCAGATCGACAGGAAGCGCTCGAAGTCACGCTTGTCGAAGCCGTGGCAGTAGTCCGAGACCAGGTCGCGGATCGCGCTGCGGCTCTCCAGTGTATCGACCCGTGCGGCCAGTGCCTCGATGTTTGTCGCGTCGGTCGCCATACTCTACTCCGCCGGGCCGTCAACCCTCGAGGTAATGCCCGTACTTTTTCATCGCCTGTTCCCGCAGGGTCGGCGTGTGGTAAGTGGGGAAGAGACCCGGCGCCGGGCTGTAGTCGCGCAGGACGGTTCTCGCCACTGTCACCTTGTGAACTTCACTCGGGCCATCGACGACGCCCAGTTCCGGTATGTTGGCCCACATGGTCACCAGCGGGGTTTCATCCGACATGCCGAGGCTGCCGTGCAGGTGCATCACCCGGTAGATCACCTCCTGCAGTACGCGCGGTGTCGCCGCCTTGATCGCGGCAATCTCTTTCCTGACCTCGCGGTTGTATTCCTTGTGCTTGTCGATCAGCCACGCCGTGTAGAGCACGTGCAGGCGGTACTGCAATATCTGGGTATAGGTGTCGGCGATCTTTTCCTGGGTCAGCTGCTTGTTGGCCAGCGGCTCACCCTTGGTGGTGCGGCTCAGTGCCCGCTCGCACATCATATCCATGGCTTTTTTCAGTACCCCGACGCTGCGCATGGCGTGGTGAACGCGGCCGCCACCGAGGCGTGTCTGCGCAACCAGGAAACCGCCGCCTTCCTCGCCGAGCAGATTTTCCGCGGGCACCCGGCAGTCGGTGAAGCGGATGTAGGCGTGGACCCCGTCGCCCTGTTCGGAGAACGGTCCCACCGCCGAGTTGCGGATGATCTCCATGCCCGGGGTGCCCTGTTCCACCAGCAGGATGGAAGCGCCCTCGTGGATCGACACGTCCGTGTTGGTTACCACCATCACCAGCAGGAAAGCGGAAAAACGGGCGTGGGACGCGAACCATTTTTCACCGTTGATGACCCACTCGTTACCGTCCCGAACCGCGGTACAGGTGAACTCGGCGGGGTCCGCGCCGGCCTGGGGCTCGGTCATGGAATAGCAGGAGGCGATCTTGCCGTCGAGAAGGGGTTGCAGGAAGCGCTCCTTCTGCTGGTCATTGCCGAAGTGCGCGAGGATTTCCGCGTTGCCCGAGTCGGGGGCCTGGCAGCCGAACACGCTGGGGCCGAAACGGCTGCGCCCGAGTATTTCGTTCATCAGGCCCAGCTTCACCTGCCCATAGCCCCCGCCGCCGAGCTCGGGCCCGAGATGGCAGGCCCAGAGCTTGCGTTCCTTGACGATGGCCCGCAGCGGGGCCATCGCCGCAGCGGCCGGGGATGCGGGGTCCCAGGGATCGCCCGGTTCCCGGAACACGAGATCAAGAGGTTCTATTTCCTCGCGGGTGAAGTCGTCTATCCAGTCCAGTTCCGCCTGGAAGGCGCCGTCGGTTTCGAAACTCCAGCTCACTCGTGTCTCTCCCTGAATAATCGATTGAGCAACACCGCGCTGTCCGGGAGTGCGCGATTTACTGTCTCCCCCGTCCAGCGGCTGGTATAGCGTCGCCGTTTGAATAAATATAGGCTTGTTAGACGCAAACAAGCAAATGGTTTTTTTCCCACGACCGGTGCTGCTCAGAGCGCGCAGTCGGGTGGTCTCGGCAGTCCATTGTGCTTGACAAGAGCGGTCGCTGGTTTAATCTTGTTGGACGCAAACAACAAAATTATCCGGGGTGTGAACGCGTTGCAGGAGCGGGTATGGGTGGTAACCGGTGCCTCGCGGGGTATCGGGCGTGCAGTCGCCGAGCGGATTGTCGCTGCCGGTGATCGCGTGGCCGTTGTCGCACGGGGTGAGGCAGTCGACGCCATCGCCGACAGCCTGGGCGAGCGTTGTCTCGCCTGCCGTGGCGATGTCAGCGACCCGGACAGCATGGTCGCGGTCATGGACCGTGTTACCGCAGCCTGGGGTCGGATCGACGTGGTGGTCAACAATGCCGGGTGTCACCGTGGCGGGCGCGTCGGCCGACTGGCTGTCGACGACTGGCAGCAGGTCCTCGACACCAACCTGAGCGGTGCCCTGCACACCATTCGCGCTGCAGACCCTCACCTTCAACAGGGCGCCGCCATTGTCAATGTGGGTGCCGTGGTCGGTTTTCGCGGCTTTCCCGGTGACAGCGCCTATGCCGCGTCCAAGGCCGGTCTCGCGGGCTTGACGCGCGCGCTGGCGATCGAACTCGCGCCCCGGGGGATCACGGTCAACCTGGTGATTCCCGGGCTGGTACTGACGGAAATGACCAGCGGCCTGACAGACAAGGCCCGGGAAGCCCTGCGCAGCACCATCCCCCTTGCGCGTTACGGTGAGGCCGCCGAGATTGCCGAAGTGATCTCCTGGGTCGGGCAGGCGAGTTACATGACCGGCGCGTTCGTGCCGGTGGACGGCGGGCTGCTGAGCAGCTTCGGGGTCCCCGGATGAGCGCGTCGGCGCTGGATGCGGCGAGCGGTAGCGCGCTCTGCGCCTGGGTCGAGTCGCAGACCGGGCGCACGGATGTCCGCATCGGTGCGTCGCTGAGCGGCGGCAATGCCAACCTTACCCTGAGGCTGGATAGCGACGCAGGGCCTCTGGTTTTGCGTACACCCCCTGCGGCGGCGGTGTCGGCCAGGGCGCACCGGGGCATCGAGCGGGAAGCCCGGGTGCTGGAGGCCCTGCGCGGTCGCGCCAGGGTGCCCGAGCTGGTGGCCTGGTGCCCGGACACCGATGTCATCGGGCGTCCCTTCATGCTGGTTGCACATGTCGACGGTGTGGCGATCACCGATCAGCTCCCCGACGCCTATCCCGACAGTGCCGCGAGTGTGAACGCGTTGGGCGAGGCGCTGGTGGACGAGCTGGCGGTGATTCATACCCTGCCCTGGCGCGAACTGGGACTGGCGGACTTCGGCAATCCCGACGGCTTTCTTCGCCGCCAGGTGGAGCGCTGGCGCGATACCCGGCAGGCCACGCAGACGCGGCAGTTGCCCCTGCTGGAAGAGCTCGCGGAGTGGCTGTTGTCCCGCCTTCCTGGCGACGGCTCCGTGGGGCTGACTCACGGGGATTACCATCTCGACAATACGCTCTCGGACCCGCAAGAACCGGGGCTGAAGGCGGTGATCGACTGGGAGCTTGCGACCATCGGCGACCCGCTGGCTGACCTCGCGCTGTTCCTGATGTTCTGGGGCCCGCGGGCCGTCGACCCCCCGGGCTTCGCCCACGTACAGGCGGTGTCCCGTCGCGAGGGAGTGGTCAGCCGGCGCGTACTGGCAGAGCGCTGGCAGCAGCGCTCCGGGCTGCCGATGGAAAACCTCGACTTCTACCTGTGTTTCGCGTTCTGGCGCCTGGCTGCCATTGTCGAGGGGGCTTACTGCCTGTATCGGGCGGGCAAGGTGGACACGGCCTACGCCCGGGGACTCGAGTACGACGTGCCCGCCCTGCTGGAGGAGGCAGGTATGGCTGCGCGGGGCGAGTGGTAGGGCAACGACAGCGCGGCAAGCATGGCCGGGCGGCCAGGCAGGACCGCTACCGACACAGTGGCCAACGATGACGGAGGCAGGCAGGGCGCGACCGATGGACATGCAGACGACGATGATGCACTTGCCAATGACTGTGCGCATGCTGATGGCGCACGGCGAGGCGATGTTTCCCGAAAGCGTCATTGCGACCTATGACGGTGAGCAGGTGCAGAACGTGTCCTATGCCGAGGTCGCGGCCCGGGCTGCCCGGTTGGCGGGGGCTCTGCGTGAACTGGGCGTGCGCCCGGGTGATCGGGTGGCGACGTTCAGCTGGAACAGCGAGGCCCACATGGCCGCCTACCTGGCGATACCGTCCATGGGCGCCATCATGCACACGGTGAACGTGCGTCTCTCCGCCGAGCAGGTGGCGTGGGTGATCAACCATGCGGAGAACAAGGTCGTCATCCTCGATGCCCGGCTGGCCGAGCTGTTCGCGCCGGTCGTGGAAAACCTGCGCACGGTGCGGCACATACTGCTGGTGGGTGAAGCCGAACGGGCGTTGCCGGGGCCGGCGGTTACCGGGTACGAGGCCGCACTCGCCTCGCAGCCCGGCACCTTCGACTGGCCCGAACTCACCGAGGAAACCGCCGCGGCCGTGTGCTATACCAGCGGCACCACCGGCAACCCCAAGGGCGTGGTGTACAGTCACAAGACCACGTTCGTTCACTCCCTGGCATCGCGTGCTACCGATACCTTCGGTATCTGCGAGCGCGACCGCATCCTGCTGTTACCGCCGATGTTTCACGCCAACGCCTGGGGCCTGCCCTACAGCGGCTGGATGAGTGGCAGCGATATCATCATGCCCGGACCCTACCTGCAGCCGGACCACATCAAGGGGCTGATCAACAGCGAACGACCGACCTTTACCGCCATGGTGCCCACGCTCCTGGGCGACCTGCTGCGCGGAGCGCAGGAGGGCAGCGTCGACATGACCAGTTTCAGAATGCTGGTGTCGGGCGGCTCGGCCGTGGCCCCGGCCATGATCGACGCCGCGCGCGAGCGCTGGGGCGTGCCGGTACTGCAGGGCTGGGGCATGACCGAGACCAGTCCCCTGTGCGCGCTGTCCCATCCGCCGCGGGAGCCCGGCGCCAGCGAGACCTGCTGGCGGGCCAAGAGCGGTCGACCGGTGCCGGGTGTGGCGGTGCGAGTGGTGGATGAATCGGGCCGGGAGCTGCCTCACGACGGTGAGAGCGTCGGTGAGCTGCAGTTGCGCGGCCCCTGGATCACTGCCGGTTACCACGACCTGGACGATGCGGACACCCTGTCCGAGGACGGGTGGCTGCGCACCGGGGATGTCGGCCATATCGACAGTCGCGGCTTCGTGCAGTTGACCGACCGCAGCAAAGACGTGATCAAGTCGGGTGGCGAATGGATTTCGTCGGTCGACCTGGAGAATACCCTGCTGGCCCATCCCGGTGTCGCCGAGGCGGCGGTGATCGCAACCGACGACGAGCGCTGGCAGGAACGCCCGCTGGCCGTTGTCGTTCGCGAGGACGAGTCACTCACCGCCGAACAGCTGCGGGAATTTCTCCGCGACCGGGTGGCCGGCTTCTGGGTGCCCGAGTACTGGAGCTTCCCGGCGCAGATACCCAAGACCAGTGTTGGCAAGATCGACAAGAAACGCCTGCGGGCGGCGCGGGAGGCCGGGGATATCGTCATCGACTACGTCAAGTAGTACGGGTGACATTGGCCTGGCCGGCCGGCGGCGCATGAAACCGGAGAGCACGTTAGCGCGAGGTAGGCCATGCCGAAACGAACAGCCAGCGAGAGGAGAGACACGGTGATGGAACAGCCCGGTGCATCCACCATGGACACGGCGGAGAGCGCGCAGGACGACCACGACAGCGGGCGTGGCAAGGGCCGCCGCACACAGGCGGAACGCACCGCGCTGTCAGACGCGCGGATGTTCAATGCGGCGATTGAGCTGATCAACGAGCGCGGCACCCAGAAAACCACGCTCAAGGACATCGGCGAGCGGGCCGGTTACAGCCGGGGCCTGGCCCACTCGCGCTTCGGGTCCAAAGACGGCTTCATGGACCAGCTCTTCACCCGTTTCGATGGTCGCTGGAAAAATCACCTGAAAGGGTACGTCGAGGATAAGACCGGGCTTGCCGCGATCAAGGCGGCGGCGCGATCACTGCGCGATTTCCTGGGCGAGGAATCGGGTTACATGCGGGCCATGTACGTGCTCTGGTACGAATCGCTGGGCCAGGAGTCCGGTATGCGGGAGAAGCTCGCCGCCCACCACCGCGTCTACCGCGAGGACGCCACGCGCTGGATCCAGGCCGGCATCGACAGCGGTGAGATTGATCCCGACATCGACGCCGAACAGTTTGCCGTGCAGTACTGCGCCTTCGTGTTCGGCCTGGTGTACCAGTGGCTGGTGAACGCCGACGGCCTGGACCTGGATGCACTGTTTTCCCACTACGAAATGACGATTGAGCGGGCGCTGACAAAGAGGAACTGAAACTCATGGCATATCTTCAACGCGAGAAGGGACAGCGGGTGTACTACGAGTCCCATGGTGAGGGCGATACAGCGGTGGTATTGATCCACGGCTGGGGCATGAGCTGTCGGACCTGGGACAACGTCCTGCCCGCGCTGCTCGCCGCCGGCCAGCGGGTGGTGCTGATCGATCACCGCGGCTGTGGCGGTTCGGATATGGACTTCGCCGACATGAGTATCACCGCGATCGCGGCGGATGTCGTCGCGCTGGTGGAATCGCTGGGGCTGTCGGCGGTGGTCCTCAACGGCTGGTCCCTCGGTGGCGCGGTCGCCACTGATGCCGCATCGGCACTGGGCGAGCGCTGCCGGGCGCTGGTACTGACCGGGGGGGCGTCACCGATCTACACGCAGAAGCCCGGGATGGCCTGTGGGGGCACCGACGCCGACCTCGCGGCCACGGTCGCCGGGCTCACCGGTAACCGCATCGCCGTGCTGGCCGACGTTGCGGCTGCGGTGTGCGCACGCGATGTGGGCCAGCACCTGGTCGACTGGATGTGGCGGATCTTCTGCGAGGCCTCGCCGCGGTCGATCGCAACCCTGGGGGAACTGGCGGGTGTGGACCAGCGTGAGACCCTGCAGGGCCTGGGTATGCCGATTCTGGCGTTCACCGGCAGCGAGGACGGGTTCGTCAGCCCCGATATCACGCGTTGGGTGGGAGAGCACTGCGCCGGGGCGCGGGTGATCGAGTACGAAGGCGTCGGGCACGCACCCTTCATCGAGGTAACCGAGCAATACAATGCCGACCTGGTGGCCTTTATCGCGGCGCTGGGTGACGGCTGAGAGGGCGCCACGAGCCGGGTTCGTGGTAGCGGCTGCGCCGTACCTGCCCGCGACAGGCCTGACCCCGCAACGGAATAATCAACAAGGATTTCAGTCATGACAAACACGGTAAATTACGGCTTGTGGTACGACTTTCGCAACCCGCCCGCGGCGGGCCGGGATTTCGAGCAGTTCTACACTGATTCGCTGGCGCAGATCGCCGCGGCCGAGGAGCAGGGCTTCGACTCGGTCTGGCTCACTGAGCACCATTTTTGTGACGACGGTTATACGCCATCACCGCTGGTTCTGGCCGCGGCCATCGGCGCCCGCACCCGGCGGATGCGGGTCGGCACCAACCTGATGCTGCTGCCGCTGCATGACCCGGTGCGGGTCGCAGAGGATGCCGCCACGCTCGCCATAGCGACCGGCGGCCGCTTCGACCTCGGCGTCGGCATCGGCTACCGCCAGCTGGAGTTTGACCAGTTCGGGCGCAAGCTTTCACACCGGCCCAGCCTGGTGGAAGAAGGCATCGAGATCCTGCGCCGGGCCTGGTCGGGTGAGCCGGTAAGCTTCAGCGGCAAGCGCTTTGAGGTGGGCGACCTGCGTATCACGCCGGTTCCCAAGCGACCCCCGCACGTGCTGCTGGGCGGCATGGCCCCCCCGGCAGTGGCGCGGGCGGCGCGGGTGGCGGACGGGTTTTTGTCGACCGGTGGGCTGGGCATGGACCTCTACTGCGAGGCGCTGGAAGCCGAGGGTAAAAAGGCATCCGATGGCAAAATCATTCTCGGCTGCTGGGCGATCATCGCCGAGGACCCGGAAGCCGAGGCCGCCAGAATCGGCGAGCACATCCTCTACCAGGCCAACGAGTACATCAGGTGGGGCGCCTTCGGCCCGCCGGGCGAGACCCCGCTTTACGACAACGCCAAGGCGGCGATAGACAACGGCCTGTACGAACTCTGGGACGCCGACACCGCGATCAGCGAGCTGCGCAAGCTGGTGACCGATTACCCGATGATTGCCGATATCCATTTCTGGGCGCAATTTCCCGGCGAATCGATCGAGTCGGGCTCGCGCCGCCTGCAATACATCGCCGACAAGGTGCTGCCTGCCCTGCGCGGCGGGGCGGCTGCCTGAAGCGAGCGGCCTGAAGTGGCGCGGGGCGCCGTCTCGCCGCCGAGCGTTTCGGGACCGGTCTTGAGCTGGATGATGCGTCGGCATGGTGACATCCCACGGTCGCGGTGTAGAATCCGGCTGGGGTCGAGACGGGGCGTCTTCCTTACCCGCGCTGGCTATAACAAAACCTGTAGCGTCGCCCGGTTTCAGCATCGCTCCCGCCCCTGCCAACAATTCGCATAATCGAGCCCGGAGAACGATGATGTTTTCACCCCGCGGGCCTGCAAGTGGTCTGGCTTTCGCTGTAACAATGGGTGCATTGCTCGTCGTACCGCTGTCTTCCTCGCAGGCTGCCGACAAAGCCCTGCTGGACGTCTTGCTGGAAAACGGTGTGATCACGCGGCCCCAGTACGAGCGCCTGCTCGACAAGGAATCGCTGACCAGCGCGGATATCCTGGCGCCCGCCGCCGGCGCGGAACCGCCCGAGGCCACAGCAACTCCCGTCGAGGTGGAGGACCTGGGCCGCTACGGGCTGACCCCACAGGCGGAGGCGGCGATCTCGGAGGCGGTCGAGCGTGAGCTCGACAGCCAGTGGCCGGTTGAAGTGAGCCACGGTGATAAAGGCTTCCGGTTTGCCACCCGCGATGAAAACTGGGAGTTGAACTTACAGTCCCGTGGCCAGTTCCGCTACACCAACCCGACCCGCTCCGACCCGCGTCAGCTGGAGGATTTCCAGGACCTCGAAAACTCCAACCTGGAGCTGCGCCGGCTGCGGATCAAGATCGGCGGCCATGGTTACCAGCCCTGGCTCAAGTACTATTTCGAGATTGACCTGCAACCCACCCGGGACGTGGACGACGATGAACTCGACGGCGGTGCGCGGGTGATCGACTGGCGCATAGATATCGCCAGGTGGGACAGCATCGGGATGCGCCTGGGTCAGTGGAAGATCGACTACAACCGGGAACGGGTCGACTCCTCCGGGCGCCAGCAGTTCGTGGAGCGCTCCATCGTCAACCGGCCGTTCACTATCGACCGCCAGGTCGGCTTGCAGCTGCGCGGAAGGCTGTTCGAGGGTACCCCCGCCGACCTTCGATACTTCGCCGGTATCTACAATGGCGAGGGCCGCGGCACCTTCAACGAGAGCGAGGAGTACCTGCTCAGCGGCCGCCTGCAGTGGAATTTCTTCGGCCGCGACCTGGCCATGCGCCAGACCGATGTCGAATTCACCGAGCAACCCACCGGGACCCTGGCGTTCGCCGGAGCGACCACGCGTGGCGCCTGTACCCGCTGGTCCACCGCGGGCTGCGGCAACCTCGATGGCTTCCTGCCGCCGGGGAGGGCGGAGGACGACCAGTACGATATAGAGCAATGGGTACAGGAATTCGCGTTCAAGTACCGCGGGCTTTCGCTACAGCAGGAGTACCACCGCAAGGATATCGACGACCGGGTGCTCGGCATCAGCAATGAACTGACCGGGTACTACGCCCAGGCGGGTTACTTCTTTCACCATCTGTTGCCGGTAGTGCCGCGCCCCCTGGAGCTGGCCGTACGTTATGCCTACGTGGAAGAGCCCAACGCGGAAAACCGCCTGTTCGACAACGAGCGCGAGGAGTTCACCCTGGCGGCGAACTGGTTCATCGCCGGGCACAACAACAAGCTGACCTTCGACTACTCCTACCTCACCCTCGACGACGGGTTCGTGGGGCGCGACGCCTCCGAGAGCCGGATACGGTTGCAATGGGATGTGTCGTTCTAGCCCCTCACCGCGCCTCCTGCAGCAGCCACTCCCGGAACAGCTTGTACCAGACCGAGAGCACCACGGCGCCGGCGAACAGGCCGATGATGCCAAAGGCGAGCATGCCGCCGATGGCGCCGATGAGAATGACGGGCATCGGCACCTCGAGCCCGCGGCCGATCAGCATGGGTTTGAGCAGGTTGTCGCTGAGCGCGGCGAGCACCATCCAGATCGCGAACAGGGTTGCCGACGTGGTGTCCTGGGACGAGTAGGCCCAGATGACCAGCGGCAGTACCACCAGGATCAGCGGTAACTGGGCGATGGCCAGGAACAGGATGGCGGCGCTCCAGATCGCGGCACCCGGCACACCGAGCGTGAACAGCCCGATCGCGCAGAGCACACTCTGGATGATGGCGACGCCGACCACGCCCAGCAGGACGCTGCGCACGGTGGCGACGACCATACCCGCCCACTCGCCGCCCGGGTGCTCGCCGGCGAGACGCACGAACAGGCGCCGGGCGGCGGTGGCTGCGGAACTGGCGTGGGCCATGAAAAAACCGGCGACGATCAGCGAGACCGCGAACAGGCCGACACCCAGCAGGCCCCGGGCCAGGCTGGAGCCCACCCTGCTGAGCAGGGCCTGGAGCTGCGGTCGGAAGTCTCCCAGTACCGCTTCCAGATTGGTGCTGGCCAGTGACCACTGTGCGTACACCTTTTCACCGATGAGGGGCCACTCGGCGACCTGGGGGGAGGGCGGTGGCACCTTGAGGGGGCCCGCTTCGACATTACCGGCAAGATTGCGTACCGCGCTGATCAGTGAATCAGTCAGCTGGTAGCTGGGCAGCACCAGCAGGAGTATGAGGCCCGCCGAAACCACGGCTGAAGCCACACCCGTGCGCCCACCCAGCCTGATGCCAAGCTTGCGCGCGATCGGGTAGGCGGCTATCGCGATGATGGCTCCCCACACGAGTGGGACCAGGAACGGACGGATGATATCGAAGGCCATCCACAGGAGAACGGCGATCAGCGCGATCCGCAGTGCGGACTCCACCATGTTGCGGACGAACTGCTTGTCATAACCGGGACTCTGTTCGGGGTCTTGCATGCGGAGGTCCTTTAGTCCGATCGGTGTCTGTGCCCTTTGCCCGAGCGTGCGCCGATCAGGCTGGCGACCACGATGGCCAGGTAAAACGTGCCGCAGATCGACTCGCAATAGGTCAGCGTGCGGCTGACTTCACTCGCCGGTGTGATATCCCCGTAGCCCATGCCGGTGAGGGTGATGTAACTGAAGTAAATGGCGTCACTGAAGTTCTCGGCCCAGTGCCGGTATTCCATGCCGTTGAAGGCCGAAGGTATGAACTCGAGCACGATCAGGTAGAGCGTGGCCCAGATCAGCCCCAACAGCAGGTAGATGGCCATCGAGCCGACCAGCGTGTTGCTGTTGACACGGCCCGACAACAGCACCTGGCGCGCGGCGAAGGCGGCCGCGGCAACAAAAAACGCCAGCCAGAAGACGAGGTTGATAACCGGGAGGCCGGGAAGTGTCTCGTTCTCGTTGAGCAGATTGATGACAAACAGCACCAGTCCCATGACCATGATCATGCGCCGCCAGCGCCGCCCGAAGTTCAGACTCAGGTAGGCGACTGCAACCGTTACCAGCACGAGCAGGCGCAATGCCAGACCGCCGAAGCCGTCAGGAACGTAGCCGATCAGTGCCGACGCCAGCAACAGTGTGACCAGGGACAGGGTGAAGTAATGGAAGTTGTTGTCGCGGCTCAACCCTTTCACGTCGGTTCACTCCCGTGCGGCATGGCTGGCGAGTGAGCGTACGACAATGGCGCGCCCCCGGGCAGCATTAGGCGCATGCAGTTTTCTCCCTTGGGTGGTATAAGCGTGAAACGGGCTGATTCACAATCAGCAGCGAGGATAGCAGAAGCACATCGGGTGTAAACTCGCCAGGCCCGGGCGGCCGCGGGAATCCGGGGAGCACTCGGCACCCATCGGTCCCGCGTCGCTTGATGCGCGCCTGACTTTGCCCCATATTACCGACCTGACTCGGGGAATGACTATGGCGGATAAACTTATCGCGGTCGCGGGCGATTTCTGGAACGTCCGCGGCGCGTTCAAGCTTGGCGGGGTGGTGGATATCGGCACCCAGACGTCCCTGGTCAGGCTGGCCAACGGGCGGTTCGTCTTCCTTGATGCCTACAAACTGTCACGCCGACTGCGCGACGCGGTAGCGACCATCGTCGGTGACGACAGCCAGATCGAGGCCATCATCAACCTGCACCCGTTTCATACCGTGCATGTCGCCGCCATGGCGGAACAATACCCGGGGGCGCGCCTGTACGGTACTGCCCGCCATCGCGAGCGCTTTCCCGATCTCGACTGGGAGTCTGTGGGCAGCGAGGACGCCGGGTTGCATGCGCTTTACGGCGACGACATCGAGTTCACGATCCCCGCAGGGGTGGACTTCATTTCCCAGGACGAGAAGGTGCACTTCTCATCGGTAATGGCACTGCACCGTGCGTCAGGCACCATTCACGTGGACGATACCCTGATGTATGTCCGGTTTCCCCGCCTGCTGGGCCTGCTGGGCCTGCTCGGACTCAGCGACAGCCTGAGCTTTCACCCCACGCTCTCCATGGCGCTGGAGAAGCGCGAGGGGGCGGCGGCCGAGTTTCGTGATTGGGCGCAGGGGCTGATCGAAGACTGGGGGGATGCCGAAAACCTCTGTGCCGCCCACACCGCACTGCTCACCGGCGAGCGCAATCGCGGAGCACCGATCGGAGAGCGGATCGAACGGGCGCTCGCCCGCTGCGAACCACGCCTGGCAGCCCACGAAAAACGCTACGGCTGAGCCGCGGGAACCGACCCCACCGCGCTGGGCTCGCCGGTGATGCCGGATATTCAACAACCGTCCGTGGCGGCCGGCCGCGGTCAGCAGGAGGCAGAGTGATGAGCAAGCGACAGGGTCCGGGTTCCAACAAGTACCGCTCCGATGTCATGAAATCCGGGCCGATCAAGGCGGCGGCGCGGGCGATGCTGCGCGGCATGGGGTTGGATGACGGCGACATCGACCAGCCGTTCGTGGGGGTGTGCTCCAGCCATGGCGAGATGAGCCCCTGCAATATCCGTCTCAGTGAGATCGCCGAGCACGCGGTCCGCGGCGTCTATCGCGGCGGTGGTACACCGCGTGAATTCAGCACTATCTCGGTGTCGGACGGGCTGGTGAATGGCCACAGCGGCATGCATTTCTCGCTGATGTCGAGAGAGGTCATCGCCGACAGTATCGAGGTCGTGATCCGGGCCCACCAGTACGACGGGCTGCTCTGTATCGGCGCCTGTGACAAGAACTTCCCGGGTATGATGATGGCCCTGGCCCGCCTGAACCTCCCCGGTGCGTTCCTCAACGGTGGCCCTGCCATTCCGGGACTGTTCAACGGCAAGCGGGCGGAAATCAAGACGGTGGCCGAAGAGACGGGCAACATGATTGCGAAGACGTCGACACCGGAGCAGCTCGAGGCGCTGTCGCGCAAGGCCTGGCCCGCCTCCGGCTGCTGTGCGGGCCAGTTCACCGCCAATACCATGGGGATGGTGGCGGAAGTGCTCGGACTCGCGCCATTGGGCTCCAGTACCATCCCCTCGGTGTATACCCAGCGCCAGGCGATGGCGAGGCAGGCGGGTCGACAGTTGATGGAGGTGGTGCGCGCCAATTTCCCGCTGCCCCGGGACCTCATCACCCGCAACAGTCTCGAGAACGCCTGTGCCGCAGTCGCGGCGACCGGTGGCTCGACCAATGCCACCCTGCACATTCCGGCGATTGCCAACGAGGTCGGCATTCCGTTCACGATAGAGGACGTGGCGGCCGTGTTCGAGCGCACGCCCCTGATCACCCACCTGAGCCCCAGTGGCCCCTACCTGTATGCCGACCTGCACGAGGTCGGCGGCGTGCCGGTGGTGTTGAAGGAATTGTTACAGGGCGGTTACCTGCACGGGGACTGCCTGACGCTGGCGGGGACCACCCTCGCCGACGCGCTGGAGGCTGCGCCGGGGGCCGATGGCGATGTCGTGGTGCCGGTGACGCGCCCGCGTTCAGCCCAGGGCGGTTTGAAGGTGCTGCGCGGTAACCTCGCGCCTGACGGGGCGGTGATCAAGACCGCGGGCCTGGAGCGTGAGCTGTTCGAAGGCAGCGCGCGCGTGTTCGAATCGGAGGAGCACTGCCTGCAGGCGGTGATCGCCGATGAAATCGAGGACGGTGATGCCATCATCATTCGCAACGAGGGTCCGGTCGGCGGCCCCGGTATGCGCGAGATGGTCACGGTGACGGCCCTGCTGTACGGGATGGGCAAGGGTGAGACCACGGCGCTGATCACCGACGGTCGCTTCTCGGGCGTCTCCCGTGGCTTTTGTGTCGGCTATGTGACGCCCGAGGCAGCCCGGGGCGGATTGATCGCCCTGATCGAGGAGGGTGATCACATCCAGATTGACCTGAAACAGCAGACCCTCAACCTGGACGTGGACGACGCCATCCTGGAGCAGCGACGCGCTGACTATCGGCCGACCGACCGCAGCGGCAAGGGCCACATGGTGAAAGCCGGTTACGCCCAGAAGTACGTCGCCAGCGTCGGCCCCGCGAGTCACGGTGCCGTCACCCACACGGGCCACCTGCAGTGGCCGCACGAGGGAGTAAACGCCGAGCAGGGGTAAACTGGTCACCGCCGTTAGACGGTGGTAGCCTGTCAGTCAGGCAATGCAGGAGGTGCCACATGATGCGCACACTGTTCTCAACCCCGGTCGCGATCGCCCTGCTCTGCGGGTCAGGCGCGGCCGCCGCCCACAGCGGCGATCACAGCGCCGCGGCCTGGTTCCACGCGCTGGTCAGCGTCGATCACCTGCTGGTGATGGCGCTGCCCGCACTGGCGCTCGCAGGCCTGCTGGCATACCGCCGGCGTCGCGGTTCGACGGCGCTATTGCCGATCGCCAGACAGCCCTCAGGGAGGCGCGTCGGCAGGCGCTGAGCGCTGGCTCACAGTGCCCGCCCGCGGGGCCCGCAGTTACGCTTGCTTTACGCCCGACCGGTGTCGGTCGCAGCTCCGACTTTATAACCTCGGCGTAGACGCCGGCTGATGACATCGGGTGATCCCCGGGCACACTGACCCGCGGTTCACTGTGTTCCCTGGCGATCTGCCGCGGTCAATGCCCTGATACTGGACTGCCTGGCGCGTTACGACACCCCACCGGGTCGCGGTCGGGCCGGTGCTGTCTTCTCGTTTCCCGCCGGCACGTCGCCGCGGCCTGTTGTGGTATCGTGCGCTCGTAGTGACAGCAATAATTCAGGGCTACTACCTCTCATGAAATCCCTGTTGCAAGCGATTGCCATCGCATTGGCACTGGTCTGTCAGCCCTGCCTGGCCGCCGATGCCGTCGGCGAACCGCCCAGGGTGCTGCTGACCGATGTGCCCGCTGTTCTGTCTGTGGACCCGGGCGACAAGCCGGAACTCACCGTATTGCTCGATGGTGAGCCGGTCAGCGCCGGCGCGGGGGGCGACGGGGTTGTGTATGCCCTGGAGCGACACTCCAGCGGCAACGCAGACCTGCAGATCTACCGGGGCGGCGAGCTGCTGGAACAGCAGACGCTGCCGGTCATTCCGGGCTGGGTTTCGGTGCTGCCACCGGTGTTGGCGATCCTGCTCTCGTTCGCGCTGCGCGCGGTGATACCCTCGCTGTTTGCCGGGCTCGTGCTGGGCGCCTGGTTGATCAACGGGATGACCTGGCAGGGCGCCGTGACCGGGCTGTTTGATACCATGACCATCTATGTCCTCGACGCGATGACCGACCCGGACCATGGCGCGATCATCCTGTTCACCCTGTTGATTGGCGGCATGGTCGGCGTCGTCTCGCGCAACGGCGGGATGCTGGGGATCGTCAACCGGGTGATTCCCATCGCCCGGACACCCCGGCGCGGCCAGACGGTGATTGCGGCGCTCGGCCTGGCAGTTTTCTTCGACGATTACGCCAATACCATGATTGTTGGCAACGCCACCCGCCCGGTGAGCGACCACCTGAGAATCTCACGCGAAAAGCTTGCCTACCTGGTCGACTCGACGGCGGCTCCCGTGGCGACGATTGCCATCATCACGACCTGGGTCGGGTTCCAGGTCGGCCTGATCGAGGACGCCATAAGGGGGCTGGAGGGGATCGATGGGTCGGCCTACGCCCTGTTCCTGAATTCCATACCCTACAGTTTCTACCCCTTCCTGGCATTGCTGCTGGTGTTTCTCATCGTAATCACCGGCAGGGATTTCGGCCCGATGTATCGCGCCGAGCGCCGGGCACGCGAAACCGGGGCGGTCAGCCGGGTCGAGGTCGTCCAGCTGGGTGACCGGCAGATGGACGATTTCCGCGAGAAGGCGGGGATTCCCTGCCGAGCAGTGAATGCACTGCTGCCAATTGCCTGCCTTGTTGCGGGTGTGGTCGTCGGCATTTACATCAGCGGTGAGGGTGACTCGGTGCAGGCTATCGTCGGCAGCGCCGATACCTACGTCGTCCTGATCTGGGCTTCGCTGCTCGCCTGTATGGCGGCTTTCGCACTATCCGTCGGGCAGGGGCTGCTGTCGCTCAACGAAACCGTCGAGGCCTGGATTATCGGGGCGCGGTTCATGCTGACCGGTTTGTTACTGCTGGTGCTCGCGTGGGCCATTGCCGACGTGACACGGGTGCTGCAGACAGCACCCTACCTGATCTCGATTCTCGGCGATGCGCTTGCTCCCGCGCTGCTGCCGGCAATCGTTTTCGCCCTCGCGGGGGCCGCGGGTTTTGCCACCGGTTCGAGCTGGGGGGTGATGGCGATCCTGATGCCGCTGGTTATTCCGCTGTGCTGGGCGGTGCTGCAAGCCAACGGGATCGCCGATGCGGAGCACCTGCACATCCTGTACTCCTGTATCGCCTGCGTGCTCTGTGGCGCGGTGTGGTCTGACCACTGCTCACCCATCTCCGACACCACCGTGCTGTCGTCCCTGGCAACCGGTTGCGACCTGATGGATCACGTAACCACGCAATTGCCCTACGCTGCACTCGGGGGCGTCTTCGCTGTTTTCCTGTGCACCCTGCCGGCCGGATTCGGGCTGCCGTGGTGGCTGCTGCTGCCCGCCGCGGGACTGCTTCTCGGGGTGACGCATCGTGTTCTGGGCAAGTCGGCGGATGTCCTCTGAAACTGTGCTACGGTTGCATCATAAGACGGACGCAGCCGATGGGTTCCGGGGTATCGGCGGGCCACCTGGGGAAGGTTGTGACAGGGGTAACAGTTTGACTGCAATAACAATTCATGACAGGGCAGAATCACAGTGGCAGGTGGCGCCGGCTTCGCTGTGGCTGGTGCTGAGCCTGCTGCTCCTGCTCGGTGGCTGCGCATCGGCGCCGCTGGATGTGCCGAGGAACCCCTCCCACGCCATCGATCCGGATGCGGCGAATATTCGGTCACCCGGGGTCGAAGCCTGGCTCGGCGGGCGGACGGATATCAACGGCTTCTACCCGCTGCTCGAGGGCTTCGACGCCTTCGGGGCGCGGCTCGCGCTCATCGACGGCGCCCGGGCGACAATCGATGCCCAGTATTTCCTGATGAAACCCGACAAGGCCGGCCTGGTGTTCGCAGGGAAGCTGCTCGAGGCTGCCGACCGGGGTATCCGGGTACGTCTGCTGCTCGACGATATCTTCACCGAGGTGGATGACCTCTACCTCGCCATGCTCGATGCTCACCGCAACGTGGAGGTGCGTATTTTCAACCCCATCGCCCGTCGCGGACTCTACTGGCTGAACTACCTCGGGACCTTCTCGCTGAGCAATCGGCGCATGCACAACAAATCGTTCATCGTCGACAACCAGGTGGCGGTCGTTGGCGGCCGCAACATTGCCGTTGAATACTTCCAGTTGGAAAGCAAGGGCGAGTTCATGGACTTCGATATGCTCTCCGCAGGTCCGGTTGTCGAGGATACATCGCACCAGTTCGACGCCTACTGGAACCACAAACTGGCGGTGCCGGCCGCAGTGCTATTCCGTGATGCGTATGAAGAGCGCGTGGCGACCGCACGAGACGATGTATTACAGGCGATGGCGGAGGCCGGAGAAACGATTTACGGCGACGCAGTGAACACGCCCCTGATGAAACAGTTCTATGCGCGATCACTGCCGCCCTACCTGGCCGGAGCGGAACTGCTGGTCGACAGCCCCGAAAAGCTGCTCTCCCCTGTCGCAGTTGAACACCAGGCTGTCGGCATCGCGCTGCGCGATGCCATGGCCGCGGCAGAGCAGGAGATCCTGATCTACACGCCGTACTTCATACCCGGCGACGGCGGCATGGACTTCATCCGCGGCCTGACCGGCCGGGGTGTTCGCGTCGTGGTGGTGACCAACTCGCTGGCCACCAATAACCATACCGCCGTTTACTCGGCCTACCGCCGCTACCGGAAGGCGCTGCTGGAGGCGGGCGTTGAGTTGTGGGAGGCGAGGGCCGACGCCGCCCGGGCCGCGCCTGACTCAAACGAGGATGCGGACGGCGATGGCTACCTGACACTGCACAGCAAGGCGCTGGTGATCGATCGCCAGCGCCTGTTCGCCGGCTCGGTCAACCTGGACCCACGGTCCATTCGCATCAATACCGAGATGGGACTGCTCATCGATTCGAAGGATTTGGGCGGCACGCTGTCGGCGGGGGCGTTGGAGCGCCTGCCTACCTGGGCTTACCGGGTGGTGCTGGATGATCGCGGCAGGGTGCGCTGGACAGCGACCATCGACGGCCGGGAAGTGGTGGAGACGCACGCACCCCAGACCTCCGTCTGGGACCGTCTGTCGGCGTGGATACAGGGTATCGCACCCGAGGGCCAGTTGTGATCAGGCACCGCGCACCGTGTTCACGATAGCCGTTACCGCCTTCACCACCACCAGCGCGAGGCCCGCGTCGTCGAGCTTGACGATGCCGCGACTTTTGTGACCACGGAAACGTCGTCGAGCAGCGCGGCGATGTCGTCCAGGAGCAGTGGCAGGCTGGTTCCGGCCATGACAGTCCTGTTTCCTTTCAGTGCGCGATACTGTGGGCCTGGTCTCTCCCCTTGGTGGTCCGCCCATCGCAGCTATTCGTAACCAATGTGACTTGACCTTAATGGACTGTCACGGCGTGCCGCTCAGCCGGGGCGCGGCTGGCCCGCTCGCTCACCGATTACCGTCGCTAGTGCGGCCAGGCGAGTGTCAGGACGTCCACAGCAGGCACTCGGTGAGACATGGCGACCAGGCGGAAGAATTTATGGAACCGATTGAAGAACACACTGTATTACGACGGCCAGTGCCCGCTGTGCTCCCGCGAGGTGGCAAAACTTGGGGAGATCAGTGAGAACCTCACCCTGTGTGACATCCACGAGATCGAGGACGACAGCCTGCCGGGCCGGGACGATCTGCTGCGTGAGCTGCATTACCGGGATGCCCATGGCAGGGTGAGGGTGGGCCTGGAGGCAAACGTGGCCGCGTGGCAGCACACGCGGTTCGGTTGGTTGTGGCGGATCCTGCTGCTACCCGGTATCAGGCCCCTGGCCGAGCGCGCCTACAACCGGTGGGCGCGGCAGCGTTACCAACGGCTGTACGGCGACGCGGGTGATCGGGCTTCCCGTTCGGCGTGATATACGGCACCGCAGCCCCGGGTGATTCGGTGCTGCTTGTCACGGCGTGGTGCAAGGAACCTGCTTGTTCTCCGCCATTGCCACTGTCTTCGGGGGGCGGTCGTCTGTCAGTGGGGTGCTTGTTGATCGCGCCGGGTCTATGCGAACATAGCGCGCCTCAGGAATTGCCAGGAAGAACGCCCGTGAGAAACCTTGCCCTGACCGTCTTGTTAGCGCTGATCATGCTGCCCGGTTGCGACCGTGAGCCGGCCGCTACCGATGTCGATGCCGCGGCTGGCGAGGGTAGCACAGCTGCCAGCCTCGCGGGTGCCCCCTGCCCGCCTTCCTTCGACTGGCTTCCCGCCCTGATAAAGCTCCCGCCCGACTGCACCGTGGTGTCGCTCGATGAGCCCGATGAGCGCAACCGCAGCCTGCTGATGACGACGACTGCCGACACCACCCGGTTGATCTCCGGTTATGCCGGCGAGTTGTACATGGAGGGTTATGTGGTCAAACAGCTGCCGGGCATGGGCTTCCTGTTTTCAGGCCCGGATGTCGCCAGCGGCAGGGTTGAGTTGCTGGAGCAGGAATACGCATCGCGCCCCGTCATTCAGGTGGACGTGGAGCTGAAAGAGTAGCAGCCTTTTAAAAAAGTCGCAGGCGAGTGCGAGACAAGGCAACAATCGGCGAAAAACCGCAGTGTACGCGGCAGTACATGAGGCTTTTGAGCCGACTTTTAACGCCGTATCGTGCCGGCTGAGGCTTTTTCAGCAGGCTGCTAGAGCTGACGCTGTGCCTCGACCACCTGCGCCAGCGGGGACGTCATCACGGTGACTCGCGTGTAGCCCAGCCGTGCCAGCTGCTCAGCGGCCAACGTCGCCCGGCCGCCGGTGGCGCAGTGCAGGTAGATGGGGTGTTCCGGGTCTCCCGCCAGGTCGGTGATTTTCATCTCGAGGATACCCCGGGGCAGGTTCACCGAGTGCGGGGTCGGCTCGGCGGCAACCTCACCCACTTCGCGAACATCGATGATCAGCCCGCCCGTCGCCTGGATTTCATCGATGCAGGCCATGGCCTCGAGGCACCTCAATTCGCTCCTGAGTTCCGCGATAAGCTCAGCCAGGGGTCGCAGGGTTGTCATGTCGTCGGTTTCCTGTGGGTGCTCGTGGTTCTGCCGGTGCTCATTCGCGCTACAGCGTGGTCTGTTCCCAGGTCTGCGCCGCAGACTGTTTGCAGGGCCTGCTTTCCAGTTTCGCGCCCGCCTTGGTGCCATTGCCGGCGGCCTGCAGGCAGTTGCCGAACCCGTTTACCAGGCGCCCCTTGTCGTCCAGGGTCCAGCGCTGGTGTTCGGCGTCGCCACACTGCTGCAGTTCCGCCCTGGCGCCCGCTTTCTTGCCATTGCCGCTCACGCCGAGGCACACACCGCCCTTGGTCGCCAGTCGTCCCTTGTCGTCAAATTGCCATTTCTGGTTATCGGATTTGGACTTGCATTTCGCGACCTGCAGTTTGGACCCCGCCTTTTTGGGCTTGGCGGCGTGCAGGCACAGGTCTGAGGCCAGCCTGAAGGCGCGCAGGCCCTGCTCCTGGTCGACGATATCGTGGCCCTCCTCCTGCATTTTCTTGAGCGCGTCCTTGTTGAAGTCGACTGCGAACGCGGCACTGGCGCAGATGGCGGCGAAAGTCAGGGCGAGAGAAAGGTTTTTCATGGTATTCCACCTTTTCATTGGATGGCCCTCTCAATAGTATGTCGGACATGAGGGCGGACGTTGGATTTCAGCTTACGTTAATCGACCGCTCGCGAGCTGGCAAGTTTCCCGGGGTGTCGTGAAAACTATAGCGCCGCTGTTCAGGCCTTCGACCCTGATTAGAGTATTACTGGTGCTCGTCGTTGTCGTGCTCCTGAGCTTCGTCGGCTTGCTGGGCCTGGCGGCTACCGAGGGCGGGACGCGTTCCCTGGTGCGGCTTGCCGGCAATATCGCTGGCGATACGCTATCGGTCGGGCAGGTGGAAGGCCGCCTGCTCGGCGAGCTTGCGCTGGGCGACCTGCGCCTGGCGCCGGCGGGGAGCGCGGTCGAAGTGCGCAGCCTGCGGCTGCAATGGCGGCCCGCTGACTTGCTGCGCGGCAGCGTGACCGTCGATCGGATCCATCTCGACGGTGTGCGTCTCGCGCTGCCCGAGAGTGCGGACGAGGACAGCCCTGCCGCGCCGCTGCGGCCGCAGGACATTCCCCTCCCCGTTGATATAGACCTGGCAGAGCTTGCGATCGAGGACTTCAGGGTACGCGTCGGGGAGCAGCCGTGGACCCCGCCGCTGGGAATCTCGGCGGTGGCCCGGCTCTCGGACCGCCGGCTGTTCATCGACAGGTTTACGCTACGGGGTGCACCGGGAATCGCCAGCGCTCGCGGCGAGATCGAGCTCACCGATCGACTCCCCGTCTCCCTGAATGTGGACTGGCAGTCCGCGGCGGACGAGCTCGGTGACAGCGGAGGACGGCTGCGGGTGGATGGTGACGCACAGCGCCTGACCATCGTGCACACGGGGCGCGGTGCCTTCGCTCTGAACGCCGAAGGCGAACTGCGCGAACTGTTGGCCACGCCGTCCTGGGCGTTGACCGTGGACTGGCCGCTGCTTGATCTCAGCCGCCTGGGCGGCCCTGGCACACTGGGGCCGGGAAGCCTGGCCACCGAGGGGAATGCCGGCGCCTACTCCATCGACGCTGACACGGGGTTGTGGCTTGCCGATGCGGGCGCGTTTCACGCTACGCTCCTGGCAACAGGCGACACCGACGGCATACAGCTGGACGGCCTAGATCTGTCCGGTGAGCCGGGTTCGCTGGCGCTGCGCGGGGACATTGACTGGCGGGGAGACCCGGTTGCCGATCTCGAGTACCGAGTGGGGCCGGGCCCGGCGGTACCGCTGCCGGAGGGATTACCCGGCGGACTGGAAGGGCACGGGTTACTGCAGGTTACGCTTGCTGGTGATACCCTGCGCATCGACCGCGCGACGCTGATGCCCGCAGGCCTGCCCGGGGAGCTGGCGCTTGACGGCGAGGTGGACCTTGCCGGTGCCCCGGACCTCGCCCTCAGTCTGCGCTGGCGAGAGCTGCGCTGGCCGCTGCAGGGACCGCGCGCAGACCTGGTCAGCAACACGGGCGAGCTGGACATCACCGGCCCTGTCGATGCCTATGAGCTGGTGCTGGCGGCAGAGATCGACGGCGACGGCGTGCCTGCCGGAGTATGGTCAGGGGAGGGCGCCGGCGACCTGGAGCGGTTGTCGCTGCGCTATCTCCGCGGACAACTGCTTGAAGGCGAGTTGGAACTTGCCGGCGAGGTAGGCTGGGAGCCGCGGTTGCGCTGGGACATGCAGGCGAGCGGTCGCAAACTCAACCCGGCTGAACTGTTCTCGCAGGCGCCCGGAGAACTCTCGTTTTCACTGGCATCCACGGGTTACCTGGATGAGCAGCAGGGCCCCGTGGTCACCCTCCAGCTCGATCCGCTGTCCGGCTCGTTGTCCGGCCACCCCCTCGCGCTCACCGCCCGGGTTGAGCCCAACGATCGTGGCCTGACGCTGGCGGCCTTTGACCTCGACCGGGCTGGCAACACACTCACTGCGACGGGGCAGCTTACACCGGTATTCGCCGTGGAATGGCGGGCCAGTGTCCCGGCGCCGCAGCGGGTCGTGCCCGGGCTGGATGGTGCCTTCTTCGCCAGCGGCCGCATCGAGGGTCATCCCACCGCACCGTGGCTGGCGATTCACGCGAAGTCGGATGCTCTCACTTACGAGGGGCTCGCCCTGCATGCACTGGATCTGACGGCCGAGGGGGGCGCGGCGGCGTCCGACCTCTTGTCGCTGTCGCTGCAGCTCAGCGGTCTGGAGCAGGACGGCCAACAGATTCTGGGCGGACTGTCACTCACGGCGCAGGGGACGACAGCCCGCCACCGGCTCGCAGCCGACGTCGACAGTCCGGCGGCGAGGGTCATTGCTCGCCTCGACGGTGGCTGGGACGCGCGGGCGGCAAGCTGGCGCGGTGCGCTCTCCAGCCTGGCGATTGTCGGTGACACCTCCGGAGAGTGGCGCTCCGCAGGACCGGCTGCACTGACCGCCCGTCCCGAGGACATCGCCCTGTCGCAGGTCTGCCTGGAATCGGCCGCCGACCGGGCTTCAGTCTGCGCGGGTGGGGGCTGGGTGGCCGGTGACGGGTTTCAGGTCAATGGCCTGTTGCGCTCGCTGCCAACTTCACGCCTGCTGGCCAATCTCAGGGGCGACCTGGACGGCACCTTCATCGCCAGTATCGATGCCGCGGGCGAAGTCAGGCTGCGCGCCGACGTCGATGTCGGGCCCGGCGCGCTGGTCGTTGAGGGTCTCGAGGGGAGCCGCGAGTTTGGTCACGACGGCGGCCGGCTCTCTGCCTTGGTAACCGAGGACGGCGCCCGCGCCCTATTGCAGCTGGAGACGGACCGGCACCGGGTCGTCGACGCCGAGATCGGCCTGCCGGGGATGCATCGGCTGCCGATGCCCGACCCCCAGCCGCTTACGGGGCGCGTTGCAGCCCGGATTGACGACCTCACCGGATTGCAGGCCCTGGTGCCGGAGCTGGATAACACCGCCGGTCGCCTGGCCGCCGATTTTCAGCTCGCAGGGTCCCTCGACGCGCCTCAATTGATCGGCGATCTGGTACTCGTTGACGGCAGGGCCGATGTCCCGGTGGCCGGACTGAAACTGCGGGAGATAGCGCTGCGCCTGACCGGCGGCCCGGAAACACCGGGGGAACTGGCGCTGGCCGGCGGCCTCCTCTCCGGGCCCGGTCACGTTGCGCTCAGAGGCCGTGTGGGTCTCGGCGGTGACCGTGTCGCCCTGGCGCTGACCGGGGAGCGGTTCGAGATCTTCGATACCCAGGATGGGCAGGTGCTGGCGTCGCCCGACCTGACGGTCGACTGGCAAGATAGCCTGTTGCGCCTGCGCGGCGTCATCAGCCTGCCCCGGGCCCGGATCACGCCCGGGCTCGGCCTGAGCCCCCGGATGGCCGCGGAAGACCCGACGCTTGAGCCCGAGGCGGGCACGGTCGTGGTGGCATCGCCGGACGTGGTGATCATTTCCCGCGCCGACGCCGTCGAGGTAAGAAGTCCTTCACCGCCGCCGCTGCGCATCGACAGCCAGGTCCGGCTGGTGCTGGGAGACGACGTCAGGGTGAAGGCGCTGGGCCTGGTGGGAAGCCTCAGTGGCGCGGTCGACTTCCGCAACGAACCGCAGCAGGATGACCTGGTGCCGATCGCGAATGGCAGGCTGGCGATCGAAAACGGCAGCTTCAGGGCATTCGGCCAGGACCTGGAGATCGAGACGGGCCGGGTGATCTATGCCAATGCGCCGGTGACCGAGCCGGAACTCGTCCTGCGGGCGGTACGCTGGATAGACAACGACCCGCAGGTGACCGCGGCGGGCGTGGAAGTCACCGGCTCGCTGGACCAACCCGTACTCACCCTGTTCTCTCGACCCCAGCTCGAACCCGAGGACGTACAGTCCTACCTCCTGACCGGGCGGTCCGCGGGCAACCGCGACAACGTGCTCAGCATCGGTACCTACCTGCACCCGAAGCTCTACGTCGGCTACGGTTTCAACCTGCTGGAAGAGACCAGCGAGTTCAACACGGTGTACACGATCACACCGCGTTACGGCGTTGGCGTCAATGCCGGTGAGGCCGACAGCAACGTGAACCTGACCTGGACCCATGAGCGCTAGCCGCCTGCGGACACTGCCGGTTCCCTGCCGCAAGCAGGCAACGGTAAGAAGGCGTTGCGATGATGGCGCCGTCTTCAGGTGGCGACGGTGCGCACATGCCGGCGACAGTATCTCGATCGCGCTGGTGCTGTGTCTCTGCGGGTGGCTTATTGCAATGCCGGCAGCGGCAGCGGTGCAGATCGAGCTCACATTGGTCGGGCTCGAGGGTGAACTGCGCAGCAATGCGCTGGCGTCACTGCAACTCGAAGAGAGGCGCCGGCGGCCCGGCTTGAAGGCCGCAACCATCGAAGAACTGTTTGCGGCTGGCGATCGCGAGATCGCTACCGCGTTGGAACCGTTCGGCTATTATCAGCCGGTCATCGAGTCCAGGCTGGTACCTCCCGCGGCAGGCGGGCAGACCTGGCGGGCTGAATATAATGTCGATCCAGGGCCACCGCTGGCCATCGGCAGGCTGTGCATCGACGTCGACGGGGCCGGCTGTGACGCCGTCGCGGGTGTCACCGCACTGGCGCACACCAGCCTGCGTGAAGGGCAGACCCTTGACCACCGCCGCTACGAAGCGGCTAAGCAAACACTCATCAACGCGGTGGTCGCGGAGGGGTTTCTCGACGCCGGCTATCGTGAGCACCGGGTCGAAGTGGACCTCGATGCCTATACCGCGACGGTGTATCTCGCGCTCGAGCGTGGGCCGCGTTATGTCTTCGGGCCCGTCGAATTTGAACAGTACCGGTTTGCCGAGTCGTACCTGCAGAAGTTCCTGGTGCTGGAGCCGGGAGCGCCGTTCAATGAGGCGGCGCTGGCCCGGCAACGCCGAGAACTCACCCGAAGCGGCCATTTCCAGGAGGTGAACATTCAGCGGCTTCCGCCAACCGGGGGGGATCCCCCCGCTATTCCCGTGCGCATTCTGCTCGACCCCTACAAGGCCAACCGCTATCGCGGCCGCCTCGGTTGGGGAACCGATACCGGGCTGGGCGTGCAACTGGACTGGCTGCGCCGGCACATCGGTGACCGCGGGCACCGCTTTACCCTGAGTGGCACCGTGGTTGAAGAGCGTAACCGTCTCGCCGGCGATTTCAGGTATGTCATCCCCATCGATCCTCTCGAGCGCAGCCGGGTTGAACTGGGCGCCCGGCACGAGAGCAAGGACCTCACGTTTGATGACGTGGACCTCGACGAGGGCGGCGAAACACGGATCGCAACCGATCTAGTGTCCGGGCAGTGGTTTGCGCCGCGCAGGCGCTGGGGTGACTTCACCGTCGACCAGAGGTTCGGCGCCAGCTGGGTGACCGAGAACTATGACGTGTTCGAGGTCCTGTTCGGGAACCTGCCCGATTCGTCCCAGCAGTTCATCATCGACCGGATCGGCCAGGAGGCCTATCGGACGCTCGCCCCCGAGTTCGAGGCGCTGGTGCCCGGCTACCGATTGACCCTGCGCCGCAGCGATGACCGCATCCTGATCCGCGATGGCGACTTTTTCAGCCTGTCGCTCACCGGCGCCAGCCAGGACCTGGGCTCGAACATCGATTTCTGGCAGGCGCGGCTCAACAGCTGGCACATCCGCTCGCCCGGGGAGCGAAGTCGTATCCTGTTGCGGGCGGCGCTGGGGTATTCGGATGCGGAAAGTCGCCGGGTGCTGGGTGTCAATTTCAACCAGCTCCCCGAGTATTACGAATTCCGGGCCGGTGGCGGTCGCAGCGTGCGAGGTTACGGCTTTGAAACGCTTTTCCCCGAGGATGCGTTGACGGGAGGCAAGCACCAGCTTATCGGCAGCCTCGAATATGAGTACAGCTTTCTGCCCGACTGGGGTGCCGCGGTGTTCGTCGATGCCGGTAATGCCTTCAATGACTTTGACGATATCGACGCAAAAGTCGGCATCGGCGTCGGTCTGCGCTGGCGGTCACCGGTGGGTGTGGCCCGGATCGACCTCGGGTTTCCCCTGGACGATGCCGACGATGCGTTTCAGATCTATATCACCGTGGGCCCGGAGTTCTGAGCGGCCGGAACTCAATGGTCTTCAGCGTCTCCAGCCAGAGCTTCCAGGCGGCCGTCCCGGGGTGAATCCAGTCGAAGTGGCCGGCGCCCGGCCAGCGGGCCATGCCCACGGGCAGGTACTCCGGGTCCGCTGGGACAATAGAATCCAGGCTGCCCATGAGGATGGTGTCGTCGCTACCTATCGTCGGCGTCGCCTGCCGGTAGGCGTCGGGAAGCGCCTCCGGCGTACCGCCCATGAACCGCACTGCGGCGGTATTGCAACTGCCGGTACCGCGGGCATAGTCGTCGATGTCGACGATCGGCGCGAGCCCGATCACCGGGCTGCCGGTCGCCGCGAGGAGGGCGAGGTGACCACCCGCGGAATGACCGGCAATCACCACCCGCCCGGTGTCGATTCCGGCCGGCGGTGAGTCCCCCAGTAAAGCGATAGCCTGCCTGACGTCGTCGAGACTGCCGGGAAAACCGCCGCCGGGCTCACCGCTGCGCCGGTACTCGACGTTCCACACGGCGAAGCCCTCGTCGCGCAGCGCCGTGGCGGCTGGATGACTGTGTTCGATCGTATAGTCACTAAGCCAGCATCCGCCATGGATGAAGACCACAACCGGCGCCGGTTTGGTGCGGCCCAACGGCCGCCACAGCTCCGCGAACTGGCTGGCCTCCTGGCCGTAAAAAAAGCGGGCGTCCGGCTGTCCCGCGGGCAGGGCGAGTACTGCGTCGAAGTCGGGGTTGGCCGCTGTGGCGGGAAAGCGACTGGTTTCCCCGGCCCGCGGCTGCGCGGCAAGCACAAGCGATACGAGTACCCAGTACAGCAGGCCATATCCGGGGTATTTGCGTGCGGGTACCCGCGGCGCGCTGACGGGTAACGACTGCGCCCGCGAACGGTCGTGCAATAGCCGAAAGCGCAGTCTCACGGGAGAATCGACGTCCCCGCCCGCTCATACCACCCGGACAGCAGCCGCCAGATATCGTCCGCGCTTTCGGCATACTGCAGCAGCGCCCTGTCAGCCCGGGCGATGACCCCCTCGTCCACCAGGAAGTCGAAATCGACGGCCCGGTCCCAGAATTCGCGGCCGACCAGCACGATCGGTATGGGCTTGTGTTTCCCGGTCTGTATCAGGGTCAGGGTTTCGAACAGTTCGTCCAGGGTGCCGTAGCCACCCGGGAAGGCGATAAGCGCGCGGGCGCGCAGCAGGAAGTGCAGTTTGCGGATCGCAAAGTAGTGGAACTGAAAGCAGAGCCCCGGGGTCAGGTAGGGGTTGGGGGACTGTTCCATGGGCAGGGTGATATTGAGTCCGATACTGGGGGCGCCTGACTCGTATGCCCCCCGGTTGGCCGCTTCCATGATGCCCGGTCCGCCTCCTGTCACGATGGCCAGGTTTGAGCCGTCGGCGCCCCCGCCGTGCGCGGCCACCAGGGCGGAGAACTGCCGGGCGACCTCGTAATAGCGGCTGTTAGCGGCGAGGCGCCTGGCCACAGCCGCTTCCCGCTGCATCGCCGAATCATCGGGGCGTTCTTGCAGTGCGGACTCGGCGCGCTCAACCCTGTCCCGGGCAACGGCGGGCTCGACCAGGCGGGTGCTGCCGAACACCACCACGGAGTTGCGCACCCCGTGCGCCGCCAGCTGCTCCTCGGGCTTGAGGTAGTCCAGTTGCAGGCGCACCGCGCGTGCCGACTCGCCGTGAAGGAACTCGACATCCTCCATGGCGGGAATGTAAGCACGGTGCTCAGCTGCGCCGGTGTTCTGCGCCGCCCCGGGCCCGGCGGGTGTCTCTTCAGTCAACCGACCAGTCCCGCTTTTTCTCGTCTTTGAGACCCGACCCTTCCTCGTGCGTCAATTCGATCAGCTCCTCGCGGGAGGTTTCGGGCGCGTGTCGCCGGTTGCATCCCGAGAGCCGTGATGGTGAGAATGATGCTGATGAACCACTGCAAGCCTGGGGCCATAAGCGTGTCCCGTCAGTTGGTCTATTGGTAGTCTGTGTCAGCGGTTCCCGGCTGCGGCGACCGTGGCGTCGATCTGGTCTACCAGGGCGTCGGGCAGGCCGAGGCGACCGGCCAGCATATCCAGGTAACCGCGCTCCGCCCGTGTTCCCGGCTCGATGGTCAGCCGGGACGCGGTGTAAAGCTCCACCCGCTGACTGTCCGAGGTGGCCGAGCCGACGATGCTGTCCAGATCCACCGGCTGTGCCAGCTCAGCGGCGATAAACGCCTCGGTTTCGTCGTCGAGGCCGGCCTTGCCGAGCCTCTCCCCGATCAGCCGTTTTTCCTCGTCGTCGATATGGCCATCCGCCCTTGCTGCTGCGATCATCGCCCGCACCAGGGAGAGCGCGAACTCGTCGCGATTACCCGGATCTTCCAGTGCGAAACCGCTACCCGGCGGTGGTGACTGCAGCCCGTCGTCGGCAGCGCCGGATTGCCACGCCTGGTAGGCTGTATAACCGAGGCCGGCGATTGCCGCCAGGCCGCCGGCCTTGATTGCCGAGCTGGAAATGCCGCGACCTGATTCTGTGCCCAGCAGGGCCGCGGCGATTACGCCGCTGGCCAGCGGGTTTGCCTTGACCAGGTCGGTCAATCGGTCAGCCCCTTCCTTTACCGTGCCGTCGGTGCCCGGGACTGTGGTACCGAGAAACTGGTCCAGGATCGCTCTCGGGTCAAGCATAGTGTGTGCCTCTCTCGATACGTTGCGTCTGACGCCGGGGTACTTTCCTGTCGCATGCGGCAGCGTACACCGGCACCTTTTGCATTATGGTAAGCGGGCCGCGGTTTGTCTATGTACCGCCGCGGGTGCCAGAGGCCTTGCCCAGCGCCAGTTTCGAGCCCAGCTTGAGCAGGCCGGGGATTGATTTCAGGCCGGCGGCGACCAGCGAACCGCCGGCGGCCGCGTCCAGTCGTTCGCGGTTGAGCTGCACCGCGCGCGCATCCTCGCTCAATGTTACCAGCATGCGTTGCAGGAGATCGAGATTGAAGGGGGAGTCGCCGGGCGGGAGTGCGATCACCACCGCCGCACCGTCCTCGAGCTTGAGCACCTCGCGGTTGTACTCGAGGGCTTCCAGCATGTGGCGTGCCTTGGGCTCGACGGCCGGTTCGAGGGTGTAAGGGGGTGACCAATCCCGCACCGGTGGCAGCTCGTCGTTATGGGTGGTGACCAGCAGCAGCGGTGGCGGCCTGCGATCGATGGCCCCGGCGAAGTGCTCGCGTATGAGGTCGAGCATCTGTTTGTCCACGGCCTTCGCGGGTTGGTTGGCCTGGCACAGCCATAGCAACAGGTCGGCGTTCACGGCCTCTTCGAGCAGCACCTCCACGGTGGCACTGGTACCATCCAGGCCAGGCGTGTCGACCAACAGGATATCGAGTTCGTCGCCCAGGCGCAGACGGATACGCCGGCAGCCGTCGGTGGCGGGCAGCGGATCCACCTCGGTCACGTAACGTTCGGCGAGGGCGTTGACCAGTGACGATTTGCCCGCGTTGACCTGGCCCACCAGCAGAACAGCCAGCGGCCTGACGATGATCTCCTCGGGTGCGGCGAGCTGTTCACGGTGGGCGGCGAGTTCCGCGTCAGTCAGCTTGAGCCGGCCGCTGTAAAGGTCGATGGCCACCCGTGTGACCTGCTCGAACAGCGCTCGTTTCAGGTTCATCTGCAGGTGACCGCCCAGGCCATCGCCCAACTCGCTGTACAGGCGTGCGCGAATCTCCGAGGTCACGGCGCTGGTGGGGTCGATGAGGGCGCGGGCGAGGGTGAGCAGCGGCGCCCCGCGACGGTAAAGACCGCTGGCGATCGTGGTGCCCCGGTGCAGGCGCAGCAGGTTCGAAACCCGCAGCTGCTGCGCCAGTGGCAGGTGCGCCAGCACGTAGTCGCGATAATCCCGGCTCCACGTCTCCAGCATGAGCAGCAGTTCCGGGACCGTGAATGCATACTCCGCGTCACGGTCCTGCTGATGGTACGCCCGGGCCACGAACTTGACCTGCTCCAGCATGGCGTCCGGTACGGCCTCCCACGGGCTGTCCAGGAGTCCGCCTGTCACGATCTGTCGCTGCGCACTGTCCCAGATGGCGAGGTCACGCTCGGACCACGCCGCGTTGGCCTCGATCTGCGCCTCGGTAGGGGCCGCCGCCGGTTTGCGTTGTGGACGCAGCCAGCGCGCGGCCAATGTCAGCAGGGCGAGGGCGACAACGGCGAGGCCGAACCAACGCAGCCACCCCAGCTGCCAGAGGTAGGCGATGCCGAAGCCGCCCAGCGCCAGCGCCGGCAGCAGCCACAGCAGGGCCAGCAACAGGTAGAACTCCAGGGTTCGTTCCTGTAACAGGTGTCGCAGCCAGCGGATCATTTCAGGCTTTTCATGAATCGCCGCCTGCCTGCGGCCGCGCCCTCGGTCAGGGCCTCCCGATACCTCGCGCGGGTGGCGCCGGCGTAATCACCGATACCGTGCTGCCTGGAATACAGGTAGCTGCAGGCGGCACGACCCAGGGCGTAGGTGGTCCCGTAGCTCGCGGCAACAGCGGTCGCCGTTCCCAGCAGTTGCCCGTAACCGGGAACGAGCTTGCCGAGCTGGCGGCCCAGCAGGCTGCCGCCGTAGCGCAGAGCCATGCCGCCGCCCAGTATCGCGGTGAATTCGGCAAACGTGCGCCTGTCCCAGTCGACCCCGTAACGACTGGCGAGGCTGTGCAGCATCTTGCCCTGTACCGCGGGTACAGTGACCATGCCGACCAGGGGCAGACTGTCGGCGGCCGCAGCAGTGCGGGCGTACCAGAGCACCTCGTTGCGCAGGCGATCGAAGCTCCTGCGCTCGGCGTCCCGCTCACCGCGACGCGTGAGCCAGAGCTGGAGTTCGGGCATACGCTCGCTGAGCAGCGCCTCCAGCTCGTCCAGGCCGGTGTCATTCAGCCCCTCGCCATCCTCAGCGGGGCCGAAATCAACCTCACAGCCGGTCAGTTCGTCGCCCCAGGCGGCTTCCATCGCGCGCTGGTTGCCACTGATCGCGCGGGCCCTGTCCCTGTCATCGGCGATTTCGTCGATGCCGGTGTGAACCACGATCATCTCCCGCGTCGCGATATCACGGGATGAGCGGCGTATCTCGCCTAGCCCGTCGGCGAGGGCACTCTGCTCCGGGTCGCGAGCGCGTGCGACCGCCATGACCGCGTGGCTGCACGCTCCCAGGGCATCGAGATCAGGCGCCGGGTCATAGCCGGCTTCCCCCAGGCCTCGCGTGTCTAGAAAACGCAGGATCGGTTTGTCCGCGGGGTAGTCGAAATAATCGGATTGGCGGGTGCAGGGCTGGAACCCGTTGCCTATAACCGCGCCGGGTTCCCCGGTGAGTTTTTGCACGATCGTCGATTTGCCGGCACCGGTCTTGCCCAGCAGCCAGAGCGTCGGCAATGGCACTTCGGCTTCTTCGAGTGTATTGAGCAGCTCCTCGTCGACCGGCGGGTTGACGACATAACGGTAGAGCTTTTCGGCAATGCGTTTCACGGTTTCACGACATTCTGCTGCTGCCAGCGTTACCCGCTACTGTACCGTCAATCGAACACCGCAGGAACCGGTGTCGGCGCCTGTCGGCGTGTTCCCGCTGGGGTGCCTTGCAAACGGGCACCGCTGCAACGATCAATGGCTTTTCGACGCGGACTTCGACCGGCTCGCGGGTGGGCCTTCGACATCGCTCCCTCAGGCCGCGTCGGCGGTGTCGTCGGACGCCGGGCTTACGTCTATCGGTGTGGCGGTTGTGGCGGGTTCAGGGGGTGACTCCTGGCGGAATAGCAGGCCGCGGATATCGCGCCCGACAAAGTACAGGGAAGGCACCAGGAACAGGGTGACGCCGGTAGCGAAAAGGACACCGAAGGCGATGGAGATCGCCATCGGCTTGACGAATTCTGCCTGGATCGACTGCTCCAGCTGGATCGGCAGCAGGCCCATGAAGGTCGTTGCCGAGGTCAGTACCACCGGGCGGAACCGCATGACCCCGCCCTCGATCACCGACTGGGTCCAGTGCATGCGCGTCTCCCGCAGTCGCGCATTGATATTGTCGACCAGCACCAGGCTGTCATTGACCACGATACCCACGAGGCCGATGATACCGATCACGGAAAGGATATTGATGCTTTTACCCAGGATCAGGTGGCCCAGGATGGCGCCGACGATACCGAAGGGGATGACCGCCATGATGATGAGGGGCTGTCCGTAGCTGCGCAGTGGAACGGCCAGCGCCGCGTAGATCATCAGCATCACCGCCAGCATGCCAAGGCTCAGCGCATCGGTCGTTTTTGCCTGCTGCTCCGCCTGGCCCGCCAGGCGGAACGACACGCCGGGGTAGCGTGCGGTGATGCCGGGCAGCAGGCTTTCGATGATTTCGCGGTTGACGACGCCGGGTTCTACCCGCGTCTTGTCGACATCGGCGAGCACATTCACCACCCGTTGTCGGTTGAAGCGATTGATCACGCTGACGCCGGTGCTTGCCACCGCCTCGCCCACCACGTCGAAGGGCACCTTGCCATGACCGGGCACATCGATCCACAGGGAGCGCAGCGAGTCCAGGCTGGCCCGGGTCGCCGACGGCAGCCGGACATAGACCCGCACCTCCTCGCGATCGCGCTGAAAGCGCTGCACCTCAGCGCCGAAGAAAGCCTGCCGGACCTGCCGGGCGAGTTCCACCTGGCCGAGACCCAGCGCGTCGCCCTCGGGCGTGAGGCGGATGTCGAGTTCCGGCCCCCCGGCATCGAAGCTGTCCCTGATGTCATAGACGCCGTCGTAACTGACCAGGGCGGACTTCAGTTCGCCAGCGGCGCCGCGCAGGGCGTCCAGGTCCTGGCCGGACAGCTCGACGTCGATCGCCAGGCCCGGCGGCCCGGCGTTGGCATCGAATGCCAGGGACTGTACCCCGCTGAGTGGGCCCAGCGCCTCGCGGAGCCAGACAGTGAGCTCCACCGAGGTGATGTCGCGCTCGGTGCTCGCCAGCAGCTCGATGCTGACCTGGGATTCGGTGTCGGTCTTCGACAGCGACATCATCTCGCGGATAACACCCGTATCGCCGCCGCTCTGCCGCCGGTAACGATCGTCCATCTCGCGGGCGGCGGCCTCGATACGCAGGGTGTAGTCATGGGTCAGCTGCCAGGGTGTGCCCTGAGGCATCTTCAGATCGATGTTGATCTGGTCGGAGGGCACATTCGGGAAGAAGACAAAGCGCACCAGTCCGGAGGGGACCAGCGCCAGTGAAACGATCAACCCGCCCAGGAAGATCGCCAGGGTGATGTAGCGATACTCGACCGCGAGCGCCAGCAGTGTTCGGTAGCGCAGGTCGGCGAAGCGCTGCAGCGCCGCGGCGCATCGCTGCTGCATGCGTTCGATCCTGTCCTTGAGGCCGCTGCCGTTGCGGCCCTGGCTGACCTGGATATGGCGGAGGTGGGCGGGCAGGATGAGCTTGGTCTCGATCAGCGAGAAAATCAGGCTGAGCACCACTACCGGGACCAGTACCGACAGTATTCTGCCCACGCCTTCATCCAGGAACAACGCCGGCAGGAAAGCGACCATGGTTGTAACAGCGCCGAATATGGTGGGCACCGCGACCCGCCTGACACCGCCGATGATGCTGGTCAAACCGCGCTGTTCCCGCTCCAGCTGGCTGTAGGCGCTCTCTGCCGTGACGATGCCGTCATCGACCAGCATGCCCAGCACCAGGATGAAGCCGAACACCGAGATGACATTGATCGATACCGGCAAGCCGAACAGGTTGATCACCAGCAGGGCGCCGAGAAATGAAAACGGCACGCCGAGGATGACCCAGAACGCGAGTGAGAGGTTGAGGAACAATGCCAGCGTAATGAGCACCAGGACAGCGCCCTGGAATGCACTCTTGAGCATCAGGTTGATCCGGCCGTTCAGGGTGACACTGCGGTCTGCCCAGCCGGTAATCGTCACCTCCGGTGGCAGCTCTGACTGCTTGTTGACGATGTAGTCCCGCAGCCAGTCGGTGATCGCCAGTACATCCTGGTCCTGTACGCTGTAAATCACCAGCGTGCGCGCCGGCTTGCCGTTCAGCCGACTGAGGACCGGCTGTTCCTCGAAGCCATCGGCGACATTGGCCACATCACCCAGTGTCACCCGGGTGCCATCGTTGCGCGTGATCAGGGTGATGCGGTCGAAGTCGGGGCCGGCGTAGGCCTGTGATACCGAGCGCAGGGTGATCGAGCCCGCGTCCGTGCGCAGCTTGCCTCCCGGCAGGTCCTGGGAGCGCGCCCGCACCGCGGCGACGACGTCGTCGAAACTCAGCCCGTAGCGCCGCAGTGCGTCATCGGAAACCTCGATCGACACCTCGTAATCGCGCTCGCCCTCTATGGTGACCTGGGTGATTTCGGGTGACATCAGTATCTCGTCACGCACTTCCGTGGCCAGCGCCTTGAGCTCGGCTTCCGGCAGCGGGCCATAGATAGACAGTCGCATGGCCCGGGTCTTGCTCAGTACCTCGTCGACGATGGGCTCTTCCGCATCGAGCGGGAAAGCGGCAATGCCGTCTACCCGGGATTTCACCTGCGCCAGCGCCTTGGTCATCGGCGTGCCGGGCTCCAGCACGACCGTCACGATGCCGACGCTTTCACGCGCCTCGGAGCGCACCTCCTTGATCCCGGGCAGGCCGTCCACGGCTTCCTCGACCTTGAGGATGATGCCTTTCTCCACTTCCTCCGGGGCGCTCCCGGGGTAGGGTACGGTAATGGTGATGACTTCAGAGGGAAAGGTCGGGAACACTTCCTTGCTCAGGCCGCCAATGGACGCGAGCCCGCCGACCATGATGACCAGCATGAGCAGGTTGGCGGCGACGGGGTTGCCCGCCATCCACGCAATGATGCCGCCCGCCGGTCGGTTATCCATCGCGGGGCTCCACCGCTACCGCCATGCCGTCGATGGTGAAAGCCAGTCGACTGGCAAGCACCTGCTCTCCCGCATTCAGCCCGCCATCGATGACCACGGAGTCGTCTTCCATGCGTCGCACCGCTACCGGACGCTGGTTCAACCGGCCTTCATGCACCAGGTAGACCGACGGGCCAGGGTGGAGGGCCGCGCGGGGCAGCCGCACGGCGTGCTCGATCGGGCGGCCCGGGATTTCCGCTTCCACAAACAACCCCAGGGTCAACGGCATGCCATGCCGCGCGGCATCGTAGGGCGCGTCGATCTCTGCCACCAGGTAGAACACCCGCGTCTCCTCGTCGACCCGCTGCTCCAGGCGCACCAGTCGCGCGTCCCAGGACCGCCGCTCATTGCCCAGCCGTGAGCTGAGGCGAGCCATGGGCCAGCTGCCATCCGGCGCCTGCCCGAACCGGAGCAAGGGAACGTCGGCCGAGAGTACTGGCAGGCGGACCTCGACCGTCGCCGTGCCCAGCAGTCTCGCGATCACAGCGCCGGGTTGCAGGAACTGGCCCAGGTCCGCCGCTTTTTCCGCCACCACGGCGTCAAACGGTGCGACGAGTCGGGTTTTTCTGAGATTGTCCTCGGCCTGCCGCAGGCGGTCCTCGGCTGCCTGCACCCGCGCTTCGGCTTCGTCGATGGCCGCTTTCATGACCACGACTTTTGCCTCGGCGAGTGCGAAGCGCGCGCTCGCCAGGGCGGCCTGCGCATCCGATCTCGCCACTTCGTAATCGATCGGGTCAACCCGCAGCAGGGTTTCGCCCTGCTCAACCCGGCCCCCCTCGACGAATGACGGTGAGACGTCGATGACGCGCCCTGCCACCTCGCTGGAGAACCGGATGTCGCGTTTGGGTTCAATCGTGCCGCGAGAGGTGATGGTGATCTCGACCGGGCCGGGCCTGACCTCAAGGGCGGTTACCGCGGGCAGCACGGCCTCGCTTTCGCGCATCGGCAGATTGGGCCTGCTCTTGATCATCAGCGCAGCAATCGCGAGGGCCGCGGCGATAATGACCAGGGCGATCAGTCCCCTCAACCAGGCGTTGCTCATAGCATTCTCATCATGTGTCTCCCGCGGACGGATCATCGCCGGTCGCGCGCCGGTGCGTCGCACCTGCGTTGCCTGCGCCGGGTTGCCCGCGCTGCGGCAGCGGTGCCTGACCCTTGCAAATTGCCGCTATACTCTACGGCGCGTACACCGGTTCGGATGGTCACCCGGCGCTATTGTAACCTCGATGACCACTGCGTCATCCATTGCAGTCGATACCCCGGCAAGCGTGAGCCCCGGGCGCTTGCCCAAACACCGGGGGAGTGGCCCGGACGACCTGCGCCTCCTCGGTCTCTGGTGTCACATCCTGCTGATCATGGCGTCGGGAAGGCGTGCGAGCAGGGGTGCGAGAAGCGCCCAGGGCCAACCCGGCACGTAGCGGAACCTGACCTGGCGTTCGATCAGGTCGGCCATGATGCGTGTGCCTTTCCCGGCGCTGATCACAAACGGGCGGCTGGGCATGCCCCGGTTCAGATCGGTGTCGATGAAACCGGGCGCCAGGTCTGTCACGGCGATATTGTGGGGTGCAGCCTCTATTCTCACCGCCTCGAGGTAGCGACTGAGGGCCGCCTTGCTGGCACAGTAGGCACCCTGGTTGCGCATACCGCGCACCCCGGCGACGGAACTGACCCCGACCAGGTGGCCGTGACCCTGTTCGCGAAAGAGGCCGATCGCGGCGTCCGCCGTGGCCATGGCCCCGAGGACGTTGACCTCGATCACGGTGCGCGCCTGCTCGAACTGACCTTTGCCTGCGGGGCTGGCCAGTGCGACGCCGGCGTTGGCGACCACGATGTCGAGACCATCCAGTGCCTCCGCGCAGTGCGCGAGTACTGCCGGTGTGCGTTCGGCGTCACGGACGTCGAGTTCCGCCGTCGTGATGGTCGCATCCCCGGAACGCGCGCCGGCAGTCATTTCGCGCAGCTCTCCGGCCAGCGTCTCGAGTACGGCGCTATCCCGCCCCACCAGGGCCACCCGGTAGCCCCTGCCCGCAAATTCTGTGGCCAGGTGGCGGCCGAGTCCCCGGGTCGCGCCGGTGATCAGAATGGATCTGCTCATGTTGCCGTTTGCTCCGCTGTGTCAGTAGGGGCGGGAATTCTACACACCGTCGAGGAGTCTCGATACCCGGTATAGGCGTGCCAAGCCCGACTGCAACCGCAGGTGGCGCATTGTGTAAGCCGCGCTCGCACGGTTTGTCGGCCCGGTGGCTTTCGTGGTAACGTCCAGCGAGTCACGACTGCGCGCGCCCAGGCGTTTACCGTCACCGAAACGTCATTGGGGGCGGGCGCAGCCCCTGCGCGGAAACCCGGGAGATTAAGCTTGCGCCTGCTGTTCTGTAGCTGCGGTGAAGCCGTTTTTTGCGACAACACCGAGTGCCTGAATTGCGGCCGGGTGCTCGCCTTTGACCCCCTGGCGCCCGCAATGCTCAGCCTGCGTGACAATGGCGACGGCACGTTGAGGGACGACGAGGGCCGCGGCTACAGGCTGTGCGCCAATCGGCTGCAGTACGGCGTCTGCAATGGCTTTGTGCCACTGCCCGGTGACCCCTCGGGCGCAGCGACCCTGTGCGGCACCTGTCAGCTCAATCGCACCATCCCCGTGGTTCATCGGCCGGAGAATCTCGTCCGCTGGCAGCGGCTCGAGCGCGCCAAGCGCCGGTTGGTTGCGGGGCTCAGCACGCTCGGCCTGCGCGCAGGCCCCGGCAATGGCAACGCGCAGGGACCGATGCGCTTTGATTTCCTGGAAGACAAGCGCAGTCATCCGGACGTGCTCGAGCATTTCGTCAGCACCGGGCACAAGGACGGGTTGATCACCATCAATCTGATGGAGGCGGACGAGGTGCAGCGGGTTCGCCAGCGCGAGTTGTCCGGCGAGCGCTATCGAACCCTGCTGGGGCATTTCCGCCACGAAGCCGGACACTATTTTTACCTGCAACTGGTGACCGACTGGGGTCTGTTCAACGAGCTCTTCGGCGACCCCGCGGTGGATTACAACCAGGCGCTCAACCTGTATTACGACCGCGGCCCGGTCTTTGACTGGCAGCGGAGGTTCATCAGTGCCTATGCCAGCAGCCATCCGCTGGAGGACTGGGCGGAGTGCTTTGCCCATCTCCTGCACCTGCAGGACAGTCTGGAGACGGCTGCCGCGAGGGGGTTGATCGACAGCTCGTTGATGACGGCGGGGCTGGCCGAGCAACTCGAGGTCTGGAGAGAACTGGTCATCGGCATCAACGAGGTCAGTCGCAGTCTGGGTGTCGGCGACCCCTATCCTTTCATCATCAACGCGAACGTGGCCCGCAAGCTGCAGTTTGTGCGGGATTCGATCCAGGCCCTGGTCGCCGCGACGTCATAGTTCACCGGTTCGGCGATTTCTCTATCCAGGGCAGCCGCCGCCGGTCCCGCCGTGTGCGGTGCGCCCGGGATGGCGTATCATGCAGGGGTCCGGGCAGGTTTTCCCGGCAGTGAAGTAGTCACAGGAGGCTGGCCGGTGGCAAGTCGAACGGATCTGAAACCCGGCCAGTTCAATGAGCTGGCGGTCGTCGGGCGCACGGCTGGTGGCCTGTTGCTCGATGCCGGGGTGGATGGCGAACTTTCGTTGCCGTGGACCCCGGGGGAAGCGGGCGCCGATCCGGGTCGAGTCGCACGGGTGTTCATCTACCAGGATGCGCAGGGCCGGCCGGTCCCCACCCTGGTTGCGCCGCTGGCCTGCGTCGGTGAGGTGGCGTGGCTCCCTGTCGCGGCAGTCACCGACGTCGGCGCCTTTGTCGACTGGGGTCCGCCTAAACAACTGCTGGTGCCTTTCGCTGAACAGCTGACGCGCCTGCGCGCCGGTCAACATGCGTTGGTCAGGGTCTACCTGGATGAACGCGGGCGCATCGCCGGGTCGACCCGAATCGATCGCTGGGTGAGTGATGAAGCCGGCGACCTCAAGCCGGGAGCGCCGGTGGGGTTGCTGGTGGCCCGGCGCACCGAGCTGGGATACAAGATGATTGTGGAGCACCGTTGCTGGGGCGTGCTGTATCACACGGAGCGGCCCGGCCGGCTGCGCCCCGGCCAGCGCATCGACGGCTACGTGCAGCGGGTGCGAGCGGACGGACGGGTGGACCTGACGCTGAGGCGCCCCGGTGGCGGCCGGCACAGGGTGGAGGAAGCGGCCGCTGATATACTCCGGCGGCTGGATGCCGCGGGTGGTCATCTGTCATTCAACGACAGCAGTTCCCCGGAGGCAATTTACGATGCTTTTGGTGTGAGCAAGAAAGTCTTCAAGCAGGCCCTCGGCAGCCTCTACAGGCAACGCCTGGTCACGCTGGACGCCGACGGCATAGCCCGGGTATGCCAGTGAGAGAGATGGCAGCGTCACCGGCCGCGCTCCGCGCGGGCCGCGCAGGAGTGGTGTTGCCGGCGCGCTTCGCTGTGGGCGGAGCGGGGCGGTGAAGCTGGTTTTCACCCATGAAAATCCACTCATTGTGGGCAACGCGCGGGGTGTTCTGGAGGCGGCGGGCATCGATGTCGTGGTGCGCAACGAGTTTGCCCAGGGCGGACTCGGCGAACTGTCGGCCTTCGACACCTGGCCCGAGCTGTGCGTGCTCGCCGATGAGGACTATGCGCGAGCGGTCGCCGTACTGGACGCGTCCGTGATCGGTCGCGGGGAGCAGGGCTGGGAGTGCGACGCCTGCGGCGAGACCAATGGTGCAGCCTTCGAGCTCTGCTGGCACTGCGGCGGAACACCGCCGTGAACGTTTCGGCCGGGGCCGTTGCGGTAGCCGGGTGCGGGCCGCGGCTGGCCGGGGCGGTGTCGCTGGTAGCTGCCGGCGTATCGCGGCTCGCTGTCGCCGGTGTCTGGGCGTTGTCGCTTGTCCTCGGCGATGCGGTGGCGGCTGACGATGGGCCGCCGACGGCGTCACTGGCGGCGTTCTGCGAGGCGCTGCCACGACCCGCCTATGCGTCTCTCGATCGTATCGCGCTCGACAGTGACTGGTTCGAGGTGTATCGGGTCGCGCCGGGCGTCATGGCAATCTATGAGCCCTATCAATGGCAGGAGGTGATCTCCTACCTGATTGAGGGCGAGACGGGAGCCCTGCTTTTCGACACCGGCAACGGCATCGCCGATATCGCGGCCGTGGTTGCGAAACTCACCACATTGCCCGTGGCCGTACTCAACTCCCACACCCACTACGACCACGTGGGCGGTAACCATGCCTACGACGAAATCTACGGCATGGACACGGCGTTCACCCGCGACAGACAGTCGGGGCATGACAACCGGGAGATCGCTATCGAGGTGTCGCCAGCGGCCTTGTGCCGTCCGCTGCCAACGGGAGTGACCGCAGCGACGCACCGGGGTCGGCCCTTCCGGGTATCCCGCTTTATCGAAGACGGGGCCGTTATCGACCTCGGTGGGCGGCGACTCGACGTCATTCACATTCCGGGGCATACGCCGGACTCGATCGCGTTGCTGGATGCTCAGCATGGGTTGTTGTGGACGGGCGACAGCTTCTACGAGGGTCCGATATGGCTCTACGCGCCGGAAACGGACCTGTCCGCCTACGCCGGGTCAGTGGCCAGGCTCGCTGGCATGGTGCCCGGACTGAAGGCCGTTTTGCCATCACACAACACGCCCTGGGTAGAACCGGGCGTTCTGCTGCAACTTCGCGACGGGCTGCGCGCAATCCTGGCCGGGCGCGTCGAGCCGGTGGAACACAGCGACGGCATGATCGAATACCGGCCGCCGGGCGTGACGCGGTTTTCTTTCCTGATGGCGGCCGGGCGCCGTTTCGGGCCCGCGCCGGGCCCCGCGCGGCCCTGACACAAATGGGGTAGGCAAACCGTGCGATCTTAACTACACTCTGCACTCGATTTTTTACCGCAACGACGGAGAGTACCCCATGAAACTTTACCGCAACCTGTTCGCCGCAGTCCTGATGACGGCCGCAGTCCCCGGCCTCGCTGACAAGACCACGGGCGAAATGATTGACGACAGCGCGATTCAGGCCGAAGCCAAGGCCAAGATCGTGAGCGACGATTTCTTCGGCGGCATGGGCATTAATCTCGAGACCCGCAAGGGCGTTGTGCAACTGGGCGGCTGGGTCGATGACGCCGCCAAGGCAGAGGCCGCTGCCAAGCGGGTCGCCGAGGTGGAAGGCGTGGTCAAGGTAGATAACCAGCTGCACGTCAAGCCGGGTGATCGCAGTATGGGCCAGTCGGTCGACGACGGGATAACCACAACGCGCATCAAGACGGCCATCGGCGAAGTGAGCCTGGGTGACGGTATGAAAATCAACATCGACACCTATGCAGGCCACGTACTGCTCACCGGGTTCGTCGATGAGCTGGCTGACAAGACACAGGCCGGCGAACTCGCCGCGGCAGACAAGAACACCAAAAAGGTGGTCAACGGCATCTACGTGCTGGACTGACCACGGCTTTGACCAACTCCGCGGCGGTCATCCGACCGTCGCGGCATGCGTCGAGTTTTCGCCGGTTTCGGCCAACCTCACAGGGTTCTGCACACGCGTCAGCGCGTTTGTCCACGGCGTATGATTCAACTCAACTATTCAGTCCCCGGGGGACATCATGGCAGACCAGGAAATCAGTAATCCAATGATCGAGAAAATGGGCGACGCTCGCGCGCTCTGCAAGCGGGCGTGGTGGGTGTTCCTGATCGGCGGCATTGCGTCGCTGGTTTTCGGGATACTGGCATTCGTCAATCCGGCGGTGGCGTTGCTGGTACTGTCGGTTTACTTCGCCGCCTCGGTGCTCGTGGACGGGGTGGTGAACATCGTCGGTGCGGTTCAGAACCGCAGCCGGGACGGCTGGTGGGTGATACTCCTGATCGGGGTGCTCGGTACGCTGGTCGGCGCCTACGCGCTGGTGAATCCGCCGGTGAGCATGGCGGCGTTTGTGTACCTTGTTGCGTTCATGGCCATCATGGTCGGCGTATTCGTGGTCATGCTCGGCCGCAAGGTCAGGGAGAAAATAGACCGCGAATGGATACTCTACCTCACCGGCGCGCTGTCGATCATCTGGGGTGTGCTGATCGTCGTGCAGCCGGCTCCAGGCGCCGTCTCGGTGGTGTACATGATTGCGTCGTGGGCGGTGATCTTCGGCATCATGAAGATATTCTTTGCCTTCAAGGCCCGCAGCTTCACCGAAAACGTCGGCGAGAAGCTCGCCGAACGCGCTGCCGGGCAGGTCTGACCGGGGAGCGAAGCGGGCTAGAGCTGCACGCGCCGGGCGTTGCCGATGTGGGTAAAGCGGCCGGGAAAGCAGGTCAGTACGATAATCTGGGTCTCCCGGGCAGCCGCCGCGATGGCCGCGCCCATGGTTTCCAGGCGCTGTGGGTCTGAAAACCCGAGCGCGTCGTCGATGATCAGGGGTGCGCCGCCATCGCTGCCGACCAGGACCGAGGCGGCCAGTCTGACCAGGATGCCCAGTTGCTCGCGCATGCCCACACTCAGGTCATCAAACGGAATCGTGTTGCCCCCGCGGGTGCAGGAGACCAGGCGCCAGTCCTCACCGAGCTCGACCTGGAAGTCGCTGCCGAACACGATGCGGCCCAGTCGTTCTATGCCCTCCCGCAGGGGGCGTGCGTAGGCCCTGCGGGTCGCGTCCCGGTGGCGGTTCAGCGTGAGCCACAGGCAGCGGGCTGCGGCCGCGCGCTCCTGCTGCAGCGCCAGTTCACGCTCGAGTTCCTCGAGATCCTGTTGTGCGGCCTGCAACCGCTCGAACGCACCATCGGCCCGGGCGCGTTCCAGCCTGTCAACCAGCACGGCGCGCAGCTGGCGCTGTTGCTGGAGATCTGACTCCGCCCGTTTCAGGGCGTCGTCGGCATTGCTCGTAAGCACCTGGGCAGCCTCGAGGCTGTCTTCATCCAATCCGGCCTCTGCCCGCGCCAGTTCGGCCTGCAAGGCCGCTACGCGTTGCTCCTGCTCAGCGGCCTGCGGGCCTGTTTCGGCCCCGTTCGGTGCCGACTGCGCCAGTTGTTCCGACAGCCATCGCCCGGTTTCCTCCAGTCCCTTGAGTTCGCGGGCAGCCATCTGGTAGTTGGCTTCAGCGTCCTGCAGGCGCGTGCGGGTCCCGGTCTGCTCCGCCTGCAGGGCCGTCAACTCCTTCAACTTTTCGTTGAGTTCATTCTCCTGCTGCCTGCGCTGGCGGCCGGCTTCATCGGCATCCTCCGGCAGCGGCATCGTTGCGGCGCGCGCGGCCATACCCCGCTCGAAAGCCTGTTGCTGATGGACTTCCGCCGCCGCCAGGTCATCCAGCGTGTCGTCCTGCTCTATTGCCTTGAGTTTCTCCTGCCAGCGCGCGAGTTCCAGTCCGGCTTCCCGTCGCCGGGTATTGGCCGCTATGGCGGAGGCGAGATCGTCGACCTCCAGCTTTACCAGCAGCGTTTGCAGCTCTTCTTCCCGCGACCTCACCTCGCGCTCCAGCTCGGCCGTAGAGTGCGGTGGCGTAACCTCGACGGTGGCGGCACCCGGGATGCTGATGCGCAGTTCCGTGGTCAGTTTCCAGGTGTTCGTTTCGCCGGCCGCCAGGTCGACGCGGTCACCGGCGCGGTTGACCTGCAACGCCGCTTCGGCGGAGACGGCGACAACGGCGCTGGCCATGTCGCGTTTACCGATGGCGAGTTGCAATCGGCGCTCGGTGTCGCGCGCCTCCTCCAGTGCGGCGGCGTCGACCGGGTTCGCCGCCAGCAGTCGACGCTGGGCCTCGACGTGGTCGGCGTATTCCCGGCCGCGGCGCAGGCGTTCCCGGGTCAGTGCCAGCGCCTGGCGAAGTTGCAGCAGTTGTTCGTCCTGTTGTGCAGCGGCCAGCGCTGACCGCAGCCGCGTTTGCTCGTCCTGCAGTGCCTGCTCGCGACCGGTCAGCCCGGCAAGCTGCTGCCGGCAGTGATCGACCGATTCCCGCAGTGCGGGCAAGTGCTGTTGCGCGTCGCGCCGGGTGCTTTCGTTGTCGGCCAGGTCGCGGCCCAGACGCGCCCTGCGCTCGCGCTCTTCCGCTGCGATCCTGGCCAGCTCCAGGTTGGCATTGAGTTCCGCCCGCCTGACCTCGACGCCGTGCAGTCGCGCCCGGAGAGCCTCCCATTCGCGCCGCTGGCCGGTCGCCCTGGCTCGGAGGTCCGGCAGCACCTCTTCGAGCCGCAGGATGTCCGCCTCGCAGCGCCGCAGGGCACTGTCGTCGCGCTCGGTGTCGTCCAGCGCGGCCCGGGCGTCGTCGATCGTCTGCTGCAGGGCAGTCATGCGATCATCCTGATCCTGCAGGCGCGAACGACCGGTCCGCGGTGTGAAATAGCGTTCGTATTCCGCACCGGCGGCGGCGTAGAGGTCACCGTCCTCCGCCTCGCCCTCGCCTGTGTTGGCTGCCTCATCCAGCGCCCGGGCCAGCCCGGAAGAGTCGGCCAGCCGCACCCCGGAGACCTCTGCGCCCTGCTCCACCGTGAGGGCCTTCCACAGCCCGGTGTCGACATTGGCCGTCAGGATTTCCTGCACCTTCTGGTGGGCGTCCCGGCCGGTCAGCTGCAGCGGCTCGGGCGCCAGTAAACGCAGTGAGGTCGCGCGGTCGCGGTTATAGGTCTTGCTGAACACGAAATGAAACCGGCCACAGGTCACCTCGGCCTCCACCCGGCTGGGTACGTCGCGCCCGACGGGCTGCACGGCTTTTACCGAGCGTTTGTTGGAGGAATCGAGCTCGTCGAACAGGGTGTGAAGCGCGGCGATCAGGGTCGACTTGCCAACCTCGTTGGGCCCCTCGATGAGGGTGACGCCGTCCGCGAAGTCAAGGCTCAGGTCCTCCACGGCACGCCAGTTTTCGAGACGCAGGCGCAGCAGTTTCACGACCGTCCCCCGCGGCTGGCGAGCCGGTAGAGCAATTGCAAAGACTGCCTGGCAGTGTCGTCGTCCTCCGCCCGTTCCAGCAGTTCCTCCCAGGTCTGCCGGGCATAGCCGGTCAGGCTGACACTGGCGCGGTCCAGCGCATCGGGTGCCACGACCAGTTCGGCATCCCGGGTACGCCGTCGCAGGCTGGCAAACAGCGGGGCCTGGCGCTCGAGCAACCCGTCCAGTTCGCTGGCTGTTTCGAGGCTGACGGTGCCGGTCAGGTAGAGCTTGACGATGCTGCACTCCTTGTCGGGCAGCGAGGAGAGCCAGTCGTCCAGTTGCGCCAGGTCGCCGGGTCCGTTCAGGTCCCGACGGCTGGCGATGAAGCGCCAGTTGCCCACCGCCAGGGGTTTGACCGAGCAAGGGCCACCGGCCTGCAGTTCTACCAGCAGGGCGTTGTTGGGATCGTCCTCGTCGAACGCGGTCGCCACCGGCGCGCCGGGATACCAGATGCGGCCGCTGTCGCCGACCCGGGTGGTCGAGTGGCGATCACCGAGCGCGAGATAGTCGATACGGCCATCGGCGAGCGCTGCTTCGGCCGATGCGACGTCGATGACGCCGGGCTGGGTCTGGTCCGGCGCCAGCGTGCTGACCTGGCCATGACACACCGCGACGCGAATCCCGTCTGGCATTGGCAACAGCCCCTCGAGCATCGCGGCACAGGGGTCTGAAACAGGACGCTTGCTGGTCCACGGCGCCCCGACCACCTCGACCCCGGGCAGGCCGGGCACCGGCCTCGGCCGGTGATCCCGGATCACATGGATATGCTGCCCCGCGGATTCCAGCACCGGGGAGTGAAACAGCGACGCGGTCTCCAGTGGATCGTGGTTGCCGGGGAGCAGATACACCGGGACCTCGATGCGCGCGAGCACGTCGACCGCCCGGTTGAGCGTGGTCTGGGAAATGCGATTGGATTCGAACACGTCGCCCGCCACCACGATGAAGGCAGCCTGGTGCTGCCCGGCCAGCGCGCCGAGCCGGCCGATGGCGTCGATGCGGGCCTGGCTGAAGCGCGGCGCCGCCTCGGGCCCGAGAAACGCGCGCGTCATTCCCAGCTGCCAGTCGGCGCTGTGTAGAAAACGGACGGTGCTGCCCGTCGGCATGTCGGTGTCTCCTGCTGGGCGGATGGCGGGAGTGGCGGCTTTGTCCAGCGGTGCCGCAGCGGCCTGGGGCCACTCTTGCATGCGCGCCGCCGGGCGCACTGCGCGTGGCTCCCGTACAGCGCGAGTATAACGGAGGCCGCCACCCGGCGTTCAACATCGTGGTTGCCGGTGACCACAATGCTGCCTACGCTGTAGAGAGATAACACAAGGTGTGGCCCCGGCGGGTCCACGTGGAGGACTCTGATACCGTGAAACTGTATTCCTACTTCCGCTCATCGGCGGCTTACCGGGTGCGTATCGCACTGAACCTGAAGGGCATCGATTATCTGACCGTGCCGGTTGACCTGCTCCACGCGGAGCACAAGGGCGAAGCCTACTGTTCGCTCAACCCGCAGGGTCTGGTGCCCGCGCTGGTGACCGAGGCGGGGGACGTCCTCGCCCAGTCGGTGGCCATCCTGGAGTGGCTCGAGGAGAGCCATCCCGATCCGGCACTGCTGCCGGCGGACCCCTGGCAGCGGGCGCAGGTCCGCAGCGTGGTCGGGGTTATCAGCTGCGATATCCATCCGATTCTCAACCTGTCTGTCCTCAATTACCTGAAAGGGCCGCTGCGAGCCGGGACAGAGGAGGTGAACGAGTGGTACAGGACCTGGATAAGGCGGGGATTCGAGTCGCTGGAAAAGGCGCTGGAGCGGCACGCCGGCGACTGCTGTTTTGGCGACGAGCCCACCTTCGCCGATTGTTGCCTGGTGCCCCAGGTGTTCAATGCCAGGCGCTTCGAGGTGCCCCTGGACGAATTCCCCACCGTGTGCCGGGTCAGCGATTACTGTGCCGGCCTCGAGCCTTTCGCCGCGGCTCATCCAACCCGGCAGCCCGACGCACGGGCCTGACGCTGGCTGCTGCTAGCGCCCCGAAATGCGGGTGTGCAGCAAGCCCGCCCACCGGGAAAACTGGTCGGCGAGGTCGGAACTACCCGTGCGCGTCCACGACAGGCCCGGTAGCGTGCGCCGATCGCGTATGACCGCCAGCAGTTGTCCGCTGGCGTCATCGTAGAGTCGGAATTCGGCCGCCACGTCGACGCTGTCTGCAGAGCCCAGGACCATTTGTCCACCGACCGTGGTGGCCGAACCGCTGCTCCGGCCCGGAATGATGTCGGTCAGGTCGGACTCGAGCCGCAGTGCGGGCTCGCCGGATTCATCCAGGGGGTAGCCTCTGAAGGCGCGACCGGTGGCCGATGCCCAGAGGGCCTGCAGGGCCTGCTGCCGTTCCCCGGTCATTGTCCAGTCACTGCGTACCGTTCCCGACACGGCGGTCTGGCTGACCTCGACATCGGCGACCCCGAGAGGGGCGATGATCACATCGTTGTAGCGGGTGAGTTGTGCGTCGGGGTAGGCGTAGGCCTGGTCGAAGCCGCTGGAGGTGACCCGCTGCAACCCCTGCCCGGCGAATTCCTCACTCACCGTGTCGGTGATCGTCGGCTGGCTGCAGCCGCCGAGCAGGCCGGGAACGAGCAGGCACAACAGGATCATCTGGCGCATGGGCAATCCTCCGTCAAGGGTCGCGGAAGCTTACCACGCCAGGGTGGTACCGGGGTCTGCGCGCGGCGCATAAGCGACGTCCCGGGCGGGATCGATGGGTCGGCGCTTCAGGCGCCGTTTTGCGGGTGGAACGTGTAGAGCCGGTTGCCGAGCACCAGCGCGCAACCGTCGCTGAGCGGTAGCGCGCGCCGTGCGCGCAGGAACGTGGCCCGGTTGGAACTCAGGTCTTTAATGAACCAATGCTTGTCGCGCAGGAACAGGCGGGCGTGGCGGTGACGCGATATCGACGTGTTGCCGGGCGCCACCGCGTCCCGGGTGATCAGCACATCCTCTTCGTCGAAGCTGACCGGGTCCCCGTCTGACGGGATCAGGCGGAAGCCTCCACTGGCGGCGGGGGTCTGCTCGTAGGGCCGCAGTTGCTCGAGTGCAATGGTCGCGGCGCGACTGCTGTCGAGCGTGGCCGACCCGACCCGGAACTCGAAAACCGCCGACCCGAGCAGCAGCGTGTCCTCGTCCTCGAGCGGGCAATCGCCGATGACCTGTGCGAAGGTCGCCCCGTTGGAGCTGCTGTTGCGCAGCGTCCAGTGCGTATCGTTGCGCTCGAGCACCGCGTGCGCGCGGGACGAGAGAGCGGTGTTGTCGCGGTCCAGCAGGGCGCGATTGAGTGTGATGGTATTCCCCGAGAATTCAATCCGGCGCCGGGTGCTGGCATCCTCCAATGCACAGCTCACGTCGGCGGATCGCCGCTGCCAGCCCCCCAGGGGCCGTGTGCGTTCGCCCGACGCGGGCCGGGGCGGGTTGTCGGTGCGCCCGGGGGGGTGTCCACCGGCACTGGCCCTGGCGGCGGCTTCCGCCAGTAGCGGAATGCGATCGAGGCGGCCGATCAGTCGGTTGATGTCCGCCTCGAAGTCGGTGCTGCGCAGGGGAACCGCGTTTTTGTAATGCAGCGCAGCGAGGTCGGCCGGCAGGTCCCGGCATGACGGCATGGTGGCGCCACTCAGCAACACCGGGACGATCAGGACATCCTTTTTCAGCGCGGTACCGATTTCCAGCCGCACCGGGTCGTCCTCCCGCTGCAGGCGCTCGCGATAGCCTTCCAGCCAGTCGGGCCCGATGACGGCGATGAGCGCGGCGCAGCGATCCAGTGCGCGCCGAATACTGTCGAGGAAGTTTTCACCGATATCGATGTCCGCCAGGTCGTGGAAGACCTGCTCGGCACCGTAGTGCTGATCCAGTTTGGCCACCAGGAAGCGGGTGGCGATGGGCCGGTCCTGGCGCCGGTAACTCACGAAAATTCCAGCCATGAACAAGCTCCCTGATCAGGAGTGTATGGGCCGCGCCGGCGGGCTCGTTGCCGTCTGTGTTGATCCAGATCATCGACGCGGGGCCGGCCGCACTGTCAGCATAAGCAGGCAGTGTCGATCTGTCCAGGCGCGGAGCGCAGGGCACTCGCCCCGGCTGCGGGCCTGAGGCGTGGCGGCCGCAGCGCGCCGGGTGCAATCGACATTGGGTTCGGGCATAGTGTGCGCCGACCCGGGCAGGCCCCAACTGCCCATTGATTGACGGTTCGGAGTGCAAATTTTTTAACCGGGTCTACACTGGTGGGTAACATAATCCGGGCGGGGCCGGTTGATAGTGGTAACCGTTTCCTGCGGGTGAACGGATTCGCTCATACACACAATTTTACCGCGTCGACCTGGAGTCAGACCGGACTGGCCGAACGTGTCGCACATCACAGGATGCAGCGCGCCGGCAACCGCAAACAAGTTCAAAGCAAACAATAACGTTCAGAGGGATACACGATGAAGAGGAAGCTGATTGCCCTGGCAGTGGCGGGCGCGATGACACCCCAGGTTCACGCGTTTCAGTTCGACACCGGCGAAAACTGGAGCATCCGCTGGGACAATACCCTGAAATACAATCTGGTGGTCCGCGCCGAGGACCAGAACAAGGGGGTGCTCAGCAGCATCGCCACGGCAGACCCGGACCTCAGTTTCGATCGCGGCGACATCATCAGCAACCGCTTCGATATCCTGTCCGAGCTGGATGTGGTTTACAAAGATAACTTCGGGTTCCGGATCAGCGCCGCCGGCTGGTATGACCACGCCTACAGCAGCGACATGAACCAGCCCAACAGCATCGCTCCGCACTGGACCAACCCCTCGGTGGGTGTCGGCGAACTCAACGACGAGGCGGAGGATCTTCACTATCTCGGTGGTGAAATCCTGGATGCCTTTGTCTTCGCCAATTTCAATATGGGCGACGTGGCGGCCAACGTACGCCTGGGCCGGCACACGATCTACTGGGGCCAGAGCCTGTTCCTGATCGGTTCGGTGCACAGCGTCGGCGGCTCCATGAACACCATCGACGGCATCAAGGCGTTCTCGGTGCCCGGCAGTGAGGCGCGGGAACTGTTCCGTCCCACCAACAAGCTGTCGACCCTCATCCAGCTCACCGACAACCTGACCGTGGAGGCCTATGCCAGCTTCGAGTGGGAGAATTACCGGATTCCCGAGGCGACCACGTATTTCAGCCCCGCCGACGTGCTGACCGAGGACGCCGAGATGATCCATTTGGCTGTTGCGCCCACAGTTCCCGGGTTTTGACGGCCCGCTGGGCATCAGGCCTGGAAATGCAGGACGACGAGTATTCCGACAGCGGCGAGTGGGGGGTCAACTTCTCCTACTACTTCGACAACCTGGGGATGGAGGTCAGCGCGTACTACCTGAATTACAACTCCAAGGTGCAGGACGGCATCATCGGCGGCATCGATGCCCTCCAAGGGCTTGGCGCCGGGTTCTTCGACCCGCAACTCGAGGCCGCGGGGCTGGACCCGGCCACTATCAAGGCGGCATTCGGGCAAGCCCCCGACCTGGTCAGCGCCGAACTGGGCCAGGTTTCGGTCGGCCGGGCCAAGTGGATGTACAAGGAGGATGTCGACCTCTACGGCCTGTCCTTCAGCAAGGACCTGGGCGGTGTCAGCCTGGGCCTGGACCTGACCGCCCGGCGGGATACGCCGCTGCGGTCTGACTTCACTCTGGCCCTTGCCCAGATCACTAACTATCCGGGCCCCCCGCTGGGACCTCTGGTGGAAGGGCTGGTTGGCCCGGAGTTGGACTTCGACGGGGCCGACGGTTCCAACTACCCGCGGGTGCCCGTGGGCAATACGTATCACGCCGTTTTCAACGGCGTGGGTTTCCTGACGGACAACGGGATCTGGCAGGGCGGCTCCTACGCCTTCGAGCTGACGCTGGCCTACCTCGACAAGGTCACCCAGGGTGAGGAGTTGCTGCTGGGCACGGTGACGCCGGCCGTCTCACTGGAGGAGGGCGATTCCTACTCCAACATCGCATTGTCGTTCAATCCGACCTGGTACCAGGCCTTCCCCGGCGTCGACCTGACCCTGCGCACCAGTGCCAACATCGGGCTGCACGGCAGCGCACCGAACGGGCTGGGCGGTGACGAGCAGGTCGGACTCGGCACGATCGGGCTGGAGGCGAGTGTCAACCAGCTCTGGAGCGCGGATATCCGCTACAATTTCTTTTTCGGTCCGCAGCAGAACGGCATAGGCGCACAGTGGAAAGACCGGGACAATATTTCCCTGACCTTCAAGCGCACGTTCTGACCCCAGGCAGCGCGGTCGGCGCTGATGGTCTACAGTAAAGGCTGCCCCGGCGCAGCCGGGACAGTAATCCGTGATAGAGAGGAAAAAATGATGATACACCGCAAACCGCTCGCCGCCCTGTGCCTGGGAACGCTACTGACTGCTTCGGCCTACGGCGCCGTGTCCCCGGAAGAGGCTGCGCGCCTGGGCAAGGACCTGACGCCGGTGGGTGCCGAGCGGGCGGGCAACGCGGACGGCAGCATACCCGAGTGGGACCCCAAGGGAACCCCGGTCCCGGCGGGCTTTACCGGCCCGGACAAGGACGGTTACACCAACTACATCAACCCCTATCCCGACGAGAAGCCCGTCTACCAGGTCGACGGCAACAACTGGCAACAGTATGCCGAGGTGCTGACCGAGGGCACCAAGGCGATATTTGAGAAATACGGCAAGGACGGGTTCCGCCTGGACGTGTACCCGACCAAGCGGGAATTCGTGCACCCGGACTGGTTCGAGGCCAACGCGCTCAAGAACGCCACCGGGGCGACGCTGGTGGCCGATGGCCAGAAAATCGAGGGCAGCTACCCGGGCACGCCGTTTCCCGTTCCCCAGTCGGGGCTCGAGGTCCTGTATAACCACATGGTGCGCTATGGCACCGACTTCGAGGTCGATTACGACGTCTACTACGTGAGCTCCGCGGGCAAGCCGATTCTTTCCACCACGGGCTTCGGCGCAGACGTGTTCCCCATGTACAAAAATCCGGACAAGCCGGTCGGCGACGGGCTGTTCATCTGGCTGCGCATCAACTACCTCGCCCCGGCCCGGCGCGCCGGCGAGATTCTGCTCGTGCATGAGCCGGGTGCCGACTTCAGCGAGGGCAAGGGCCGCAAGGCCTGGCAGTACCTGACCGGGCAGCGGCGGGTGCGCCTGGCACCCGCGGTATCCTTCGATACCCCCAACCCCGGTGTGGCAGGCACTTCCACCTACGATGACTCCTACATCTGGAACGGGTCGCCGGAGCGTTATACCTGGAAGCTGCTGGGCAAGAAGGAGATGATCGTTCCCTACTCCAACTACGACTTCAACTTCAAGTACAAGCTGGAGGATATGCTGGGCGAGAAATTCATCAAGCCCGAGAACGTGCGCTGGGAGAAGCACCGCGTCTGGATCGTCGAGGGCAACATCAAGGAGGGCAGCCGCCACCTGTATTCCAAGCGGCGCTATTACATCGACGAGGATTCCTGGACCGCGCTTGCCGGCGAAGTGTATGACGGCCGCGATAATCTCTGGCGTGTGCACTATGCGTACCCCAGCAATCTTTATGACATCAAGTCCCAGTACGCCTGGTCCTATGGCACCTACGACGTGTTGCAGGGCATCTACAACATCAACACCAAGCCGATCCCCGGGCGCTATCGCAACGGTGTCACCAAGGGCGACAAGTACTTCACGCCCAAGGGCATGGCGCGGGGCGGCGTGAGATAACAGCCGCGATCAGCGGGGTACTGCGCTTGCGGTATCCCGTATTCGCCCTGCGAACAATAACACTGGAAGGGGTTTCCCAATGTTTAGAACGGCCCTGCTGACTGCTTTTGTGGTGGTGCTGATGATCGCGGGTGGGCCTGTGCGGGCCGAGGGCTATGATGTTCTCGAGCAGCCCGCGATCAAGAGTCCGCTCGCGGCGAAATCGAAGATTTTCTCGATCAACAAGTTCGGCGATCGCTATTTTGCGACCGGCCACCACGGTCATATCCTCTATTCAGACGACGGCGGAGAGTCCTGGACCCAGGCCGAGGTACCGGTGCGCAGCAGCCTGCTCGACGTGCACTTTCCCACGCCCGAACTGGGCTGGGCCGTCGGCCACGAAGGCGTGATCCTGCACTCGTCCGATGCCGGTAAAACCTGGGTCAAGCAGTATGACGGGCTCCGCTACGGCACCGAGGGGCTGGCGTATTACAAGGCATTGCTGGCGCAGGAACCGGATAACGAGTACTACGAGATCCTGGTCGGGGAGATGGAGTTCGCGATCGAGCAGGGGGCCGACAAGCCGTTCTTCCGGGTGTACTTCGTGAGCGCGACGCAGGGCTACGCCATGGGCGCCTACGGCATGTCCGTGGTCACCTTCGACGGCGGAGAGAACTGGGAGCATAACCTGCATCGATTTGAGAACGACGGCTTCTATCACGTCTTCGATTTCGCGCTGCTTCCCGAACCCGGGCGCTTCTTCCTCAGCGGCGAAGCGGGTTTGTTCATGGTGGGAGACGTGAATGAACGCACGGGCAAGCGTGTCCACTCCGTGCCGTGGGAAGGCAGTTTTTTCACCAGTTCGGCGGCCTCCGATGGCGCCATCGTGATGGGCGGCCTGCGCGGGCGCATGTTTCGCACCGAGGATGTCGGTGACTCCTGGACCGTGGTCGAGAAGCCCCCCACCAGTTCCATCGTCGGCTCCACCCGGCTGGAGGACGGCCGCCTGGTGTTCGTCGGCATCGCTGGCGAGGTGTTGATAAGCGAGGACGAAGGCCACAGCTTTGCTTTGGTGCCGGTGTCCAGTGGCGATCGCATCTATGCGGTTTCCGAGGGCCCGACAGGGACGCTGCTGGTCGGCGGCCTGCGAGGCATCAACAAGCTCACCCTGCCCTGACAACGAGATTCCGGAGAGTCAGCAATGGCCCACGTGCAGCAAACAGATCTTCCCGTCATCTCGAACCTCGGGGAGTTTGATTTTCAGTCCGGGACCTTCCTGGAACGGCTGGTGTTCAACCACCGCGCCATCGTCATGCTGCTGTGCGCGCTGGCGACCCTGGTCCTCGGTTACCAGGCCAGCAAGATCCAGTTACAGGCGGGGTTCGAGAAGACGCTGCCCAAGAATCACCCCTACGTCCTGAATTACCAGGCCAACCAGAACGAGCTCAAGGGGCTCGGCAACAACCTGCGCGTCATCGTGGCCGTGAAAGAGGGGAGCATCCTCACCCCGGAAAATCTCAAGTTCTTCGAGGAGGTCAACAACGAGATTTTCTATATCCCCGGCGTCGACCGCAACGGCATGAAATCGATCTTCACGCCCAACACCCGTTGGCGCGTCGTCACCGAGCAGGGCTTCGAGGGTGGCCCTGTTATACCCGGGGATTTCGACGGTTCGCCGGAATCCATCGGTGAGGTGAAGCAGAACATCATGCGCGCCGGCATCATGGGCGACCTGGTGGCGAATGACCAGAAATCTGCGGCCATTATCGTGCCGCTCATGGATACCAACCCGGAAACCGGCGAGCGACTCGACTACTCAGAACTCAGCGCTGTGCTGGAAGATATTCGCGAGAAGTACACCGCCGACGATCCCGACAAGTCGATCCACATCATCGGCTTCGCCAAGCTGGTCGGCGACCTCATCGACGGCCTGTTCTCGGTGATGGTGTTTTTCCTGGTCGCGGTGGTCATAGCGACCATACTGCTTTACTGGTACACGCGCTGCCTGCGTTCCACGCTGATGGTCATCGCCTGCACCCTGGTGGCGGTGGTCTGGCAGATCGGCATCCTGGCGACGCTGGGTTACGAGCTCGATCCGTTCTCGATCCTCGTTCCCTTCCTGGTGTTTGCGATCGGCGTCAGCCACGGTGCCCAAAAGCTGAACGGGATCATGCAGGACATCGGCCGTGGCACCCATCGCTACATCGCCGCCCGCTACACGTTTCGCCGACTGTTCCTCGCGGGGGTGACCGCGCTGCTCTCGGACGGTGTCGGCTTCGCCGTGCTGATGATCATCCAGATCCAGGTGATCCAGGACCTTGCCATCACCGCGAGTATCGGCGTGCTGGTGTTGATTTTCACCAACCTGATCCTGATCCCGGTCGTGCTGTCCTACACCGGTGTCGGCAAGAAGTGCGCCGAGCGCGCGGCGCGTCCGGTCAAGAGCATCGAGGATATGCACTGGCTGTGGCGCTTCCTCCTCCAGTTCACCAAGCCGGGCCCGGCCGCGGCCGCCATCGCGGTGTCGATCGGGCTCGCTGCGCTCGGTCTCTGGGTTGCCCAGGACCTGCAGATCGGTGACCTCGACCCCGGCGCCCCGGAACTGCGGGCGGACTCGCGCTACAACCGCGACGTTGCCTACATGATCAACAGCTATTCGGTGAGTACCGACGTGTTCGCGGTCATCATCAAGACACCCCGGGACGGCTGCATCGATCTCGAGGGGCTGAGCCTGGCCAATGAGCTGGAATGGCGCATGCGCCAGATTCCGGGTGTGGAGGACATACGCGGCCTGAATGTGCGCACCCGCGACATCATGATGGGCATCAATGAAGGCTTCCCCAAGTGGCATGTCCTGTTCCGCAACCAGGACACCGTCAACTACGCGGTCAGTGAGCTGGTGACGCTGGAATACGTCGATCCGGATTGCTCGATCTGGCCGATGCTGATCTACCTGGCCGACCACAAGGCCGCGACCCTCGAGGGGGTGGTTGAAGGGCTTGAGCAGTTCAATGCCGACTGGCCTTCTGAAAAAATTGAATTCCTCGGGGCAGCGGGCAGTTCCGGCTTCGAGGCGGCGACCAATATCATAGTGAAGAAAGCCAACCGGGAGATGCTGTTCTACGTCTACGGCGCGGTGATCGTTCTGTGTATGCTCACCTTCCGTTCGGTGCCGGGCGTGATCTGCGCCGTGTTGCCGCTGATGCTCACATCGATTCTCTGTGAGGCCCTGATGGTCTGGCTGGGTATCGGCGTCAAGGTGGCGACCCTGCCGGTGATTGCGCTCGGTGTCGGTATCGGCGTCGACTATGCCTTGTATGTGCTCACCGTGATCCTGGCCAAGGAGCGTGAGGGGCTGGACCTCACCACGGCCTATTACGAAACCCTGAACTTCACCGGGCGCGTGGTGGCGCTCATCGGCGTGACGCTCGCCGCGGGTGTGATTACCTGGGCGATGTCGCCGATCAAGTTCCAGGCCGATATGGGCATCCTGCTCACCTTCATGTTCATCTGGAACATGTTCGGGGCACTGATCCTGATGCCGGCGCTCGCCTGCTTCCTGGTCAAGCCGAAAAAGGCCGAGGCGTCTTCAGCCACGGACGGTGATGCCGCAGCCGTCGGCGCCTGACGCAGAGGCTCAACCCCGCCACAGCCTGGCTGTGGCGGGGTTCTCACGTACAGGGCCGTAAAATTCTGACCGGTAACAACGCGCCGACCTTGAACGGCTAAATCCCGCCAGTTTCTTGTGTGTCCTGTTTGCAGGGTATGGCGTGGATGATGGGCGGGATTACGCGCGCCGGGGACCGCCAAAAAGCATGCGTCCATGCATAGGCTCGGCCGGCGGCGTCCCTGCCGCCGGACGCCCCCGTCGCACGTAATCCCGCCCATCATCAATCAGACTCGGGAGTTGGCAGCGGCTGATAAAGTCCAACCTATCTGGCACTTCTCTGGCACTTCTCTGGCACTTCTCTGGCACTTCTCTGGCGCTTCCGACCTGGCGTGGTCAGCCACTAAACGCCGGAAGAGGAGAGCGAGCGCGAACTCCCGGTCCGGGGGTGTCTGGCGGCAGGGACGCCGCCAGCCAAGCCTGCACACGGATGTGCGCTTTTTGGCGTCCCCCGGATCGGGAGTTCGTGCTTGTTCTCCGCGATCCCATGCCGACAGCGGTCGGTTCATGCCCTGTAATGCCAGCCTGCTATGGTCGGCAAGTAGCGAAACGGTCGCAGGATTTGAATCCGAATATCAGGTTGTCTGTCACCAACCCGCGCACGCGAAAATACTTGAAAGTCGACAAAACATACTATATGTTCAAATCCCCTTCGAAACCGGTGAGAGGTGAGTGCGTGGGCGACCAGAATGACGCGGCACTGCAGGCGTTTCGCGATGAGACGGCGGCGTGGCTGGAAGAAAACTGCCCGCCGGCCATGCGGGAACCGATAAAGGGGTTCGAGGACCTTTACGTGGGTGGCCGCAACCCCGAGATTGCGCATCCCGACCAGAAGCTCTGGTGCGACCGCATGGCCGAGAGAGGGTGGACGGTGCCGGAATGGCCGACCGAGTACGGCGGTGGCGGACTGGACCGTGCCCGGGCGAAGATTCTGGCCGGGGAAATGGCCCGCATCGGGGCGCGTCGTCCCCTGGAGAGTTTCGGTATTTCCATGCTGGGGCCCGCCCTGCTGGAATTCGGCAGTGAGGAACAGAAGCGGGAACACCTGCCGAAAATCGCCCGCGGAGAGATCCGCTGGTGCCAGGGCTACTCCGAGCCCAATGCCGGCTCCGACCTGGCCAGCCTGGCGACCCGGGCGGATGACCACGGCGATCATTACCTGATCAACGGCCAGAAGATCTGGACCTCCTATGCCGACAAGGCCGACTGGATTTTCTGCCTGGTGCGAACCGATAACAGTGGCAGCAAGCACGAGGGCATCAGCTTCGTGTTGTTCGACATGGCGAGCCCGGGCGTGACGACACGCCCGATCCGCCTGATCAGTGGCTCCTCGCCCTTCTGTGAGACGTTTTTCGACAATGTGAAGGCGTTGAAGAAAAACCGGGTCGGCGAAGAGGGCAAGGGCTGGACGATCGCCAAGTACCTGCTGACCCACGAGCGGGAGATGATCTCGTCCTTCGGCACCGCGCCGAAGAAATCACTGGGGCAGGCAGCCCTGGAGAGCATGGGCGCCGACGCGTCCGGCCGGCTTGCCAACGGCGTGCTGCGGCAGCGTATCGCCCAGTACCAGCTGGATACCACGGCGTTCGCCGCGACGATGGCGCGGGTGGGCGATGAAGCCAAAGCCGGCAAGGGGCTCGGACCGGCCTCCAGCATTTTTAAATACTACGGCACCGAACTCAACAAGCGCCGCAACGAGCTCAATCTCGCAGCCCTTGGCGAGTCCGCACTGGGCTGGGAAGGTGACGTTTACGACGGCGGTACGCTGAGTCGGGACTGGTTGCGTTCCAAGGGCAACTCCATTGAAGGTGGGACGTCCGAAATACAGCTGAACATCATCGCCAAGCGGGTGCTGGGTCTGCCAGACGCCTGATACAGAGATCGAGCGGAGCCACACTATGGCATTGGTACTGAACGAAGAGCAGCAGATGCTGAAGGACGCGGCGGCGGGCTTCCTGGCCGGGCGCGCGACGGTGACCCACCTGCGCGATCTGCGCGACCGGGGCGACAGTACCGGCTTCGACCCGGAAGTCTGGCGCGAAATGGTCGACATGGGCTGGGCGGGAATCGCCATTCCCGAGGCCTTCGGGGGGCTGGGTTACGGCTATACGGGGCTGGGGCTGGTGCTGGAGCAGGCGGGACGCAATCTTTCCGCCACGCCCCTGCAGGCGACGGTGCTCGCCGCCGCCACGGTCATCGCAGAGCTTGCCAGCGAATCGCAACAGGCAGAGCTGCTGGCACCGATCGCCGGCGGTGAGCAGCTGTTCTCGCTGGCGGTGCAGGAGGGCGCCCATCACGCGCCGGAGCGCATCGCCCTGTCCGCCGAACGCGATGGCGACGATTATGTACTCAGCGGATCCAAGCTGCTGGTCCAGGACGCGGCGAGCGCCGACGCCTTCATCGTGGTTGCGCGCAGTGGCTGTGCCCCTGGCAGTACTGACGGCCTCAGTGCTTTCGTGGTGCCCGCCGGCGCGCCGGGACTTCAGGTCGAGCGGCGCAGCATGGTGGACTCGCGCAGCGCCGGGGCGCTGGTGCTGGAGGGCGTCCGGGTGCCGGCATCGCGGCGCCTCGGTGAGGATGGCCAGGCCTGGGCGGGGCTCGAACGGGCGCTGGATATCATTGTTATCGGCCAGTCTGCCGAGCTGCTCGGGATTGCGAGCGAGGCCTTCGAGCGCAGCGTCGCCTACCTCAAGGAGCGCCAGCAGTTCGGGCGCCCGATCGGTTCGTTCCAGGGCCTGCAACACCGGGCAGCCGAGCTGTTTGCCGAGCTCGAGCTGGGGCGCTCTATCGTCCTCAAGTCGCTGATGGCGATCGACGCCGGCGACGATGGACTCCCGGCGCTGGCCAGCGCGGCCAAGGCCAAGCTGTGCGAGATTGCCGAAAGGGCTACCAACGAGGCCATTCAGATGCACGGCGGCATCGGCATGACCGACGAGCACGAGATCGGCTTCTTCATCAAGCGCGCCCGGGTTGTCCAACACTGCTTTGGCGGCTATAACTACCATCTGGACCGCTTCGCGAGGCTCAGCGGTTATTAACGATTGCCGGCCCGAAGCCCCGGTCACACGTCGCCTGCCCTCGCTGGCGGCGAGGCTGCCCGCCCATCCGGCGACGCCGCCTGAGCCCCCCACGTTTCCCAGCAGCGGAGAGAATCAATGGATTTAGGAATAAGCGCAAAAATCGAGCCCATCCTGGCCGAGGTCAGGCGGTTCATCATCGACGAAGTCATTCCGCTGGAGGAAGAGTATCTCGCGGAGGTGGCGAGCGGTGACCGCTGGCAATTCACCGACCGCCAGACGGACATCATGTCGGGACTCAAGGATAAGGCCCGGTCCCGCGGGTTGTGGAACTTTTTTCTCACCGACGGTGAGGGGGGCTCGGGCCTCAACACCGTCGAATACGCCTACCTCGCCGAGGAGATGGGGAAATCGGCTATCGCCGCCGAAGTCTTCAACTGCAGTGCGCCCGACACCGGCAACATGGAGGTGTTGCACAAGTATGGCAGCGAGGCCCAGAAAGCGCGGTGGTTGCAGCCCCTGCTGAACGGGGAAATCCGCTCCGCCTATGCCATGACCGAGCCCGGTGTGGCGTCCTCGGATGCGACCAACATCTCTACCCGCGCCGAACTCGACGGCGACGAGTGGGTGATCAACGGCGAGAAGCACTATGTTTCCGGCGCCGGTGATCCGCGCTGCAAGATCATGATCGTCATGGTGAAAACCGACCCCGACGCGCCCAAGCACCTGCAGCAGTCGCAGATACTGGTGCCCACGGATGCTCCGGGTTTCGAGAACATCCGCCCCATGCACGTGTTTTCCATGGACGATGCGCCCCATGGCCATATGCACCAGCGCTTCGACAACGTCCGGGTACCGAAAGACAACATCATTCTCGGGCCGGGCAGGGGTTTCGAGATTTCCCAGGGGCGGCTCGGCCCCGGCCGCATTCACCACTGCATGCGCGCCATCGGCGCCGCTGAAAAAGCCCTGGAACTGCTGTGCCAGCGCGCGGTTTCGCGCACTGCATTCGGCAAACCGCTGGCGCGTCTCGGCGGCAATGTGGACATCATCGCCAATGCCCGCATGGACATCGAGCAGGCGCGCCTGCTGACGCTGAAGACTGCCTGGATGATGGACAACGTCGACCCGAAAGAGGCGCGGGTGTGGATTTCGATGATCAAGACCAAGGTGCCGAACGTGTCGATCCGCATCGTCGACGAGGCGATCCAGATGTTCGGCGCGCTGGGCGTTTCACAGGATACGCCGCTTGCCCACATGTACATGGCGCAACGCACGCTGCGCCTGGCGGACGGCCCCGATGAGGTTCACCGGATGGTGGTCGGTCGCAACGAGCTGCGCCAGTACGCCGCGCAGGGCAACGTCAACGCCACCTTCCGGGACGGCTGACAGCGCCCGGACAGCTCGCTGGTTATCGCATTGGGATAGGGGTTGAGGGTGAGCACGGAACAGGGCGCCGTGCTAGGGCGCCTGCTAGCGGGCGCCGTGCCAGCGGGCGCCGTGCCCGGGTACAACGAGGGGCTCCCGAGCACGGGCGGCCCGAACACGACAGGAGATTCACCATGTCATTAGAGATCGTTCCCGCCGAGGAGATGGTCAATGCAGTGGGCAGGCGTCTCGACCCCAGCGACTGGATCGAGGTCGACCAGCAGCGGATCAATACCTTTGCCGACTGCACCGAAGACCACCAGTTCATCCATGTCGATCTGGAAAAAGCGGCCCAGACGCCGTTTGGCGGCACCATTGCGCACGGCTTCCTCACGCTGTCGCTACTGTCGCGCATGGTGGAAGGGCGCGGTGTGTTTCCCGAAAACACGGTGATGGGACTCAATTACGGCTTCGACAAGGTGCGTTTCCTGGCCCCGGTCCGCGCCGGCAAGCGCGTGCGCGCCCACATCGAGATCGCCGGGGTGGAGCCCAAGGACGGCGGCCGGTTCCTGGTCAGGCAGTCGATATCCGTAGAAATCGAGGGCGAGGAAACCCCGGCGCTGGTCGCCGAGTGGCTGTCCATGCTGATCACCGGCTAGCAGTCTTTGCCGAGTGAGGCAGGCTTGCGTTTGAATTAGTTATCGCAACGAATTGGCAACAGGAGATGGAGAGAATGAGCATCCGATACGACGGCAAGGTGGCGATCGTGACCGGCGCGGGCCAGGGTCTGGGTCGCAGCCACGCCATAGAGCTTGCCAAACGCGGCGCGAAGGTGGTCATCAACGACCTCGGCGGAGCGAAAGACGGTACGGGCGGCTCCAGTGACGCTGCCCGCTCGGTGGTCGCCGAGATCGAGGCCGCCGGTGGCGAGGCGCTGGCCAATGGCGCCAACGTCGCTCACTACGACGAGGTGGAAGCGATGGTGCAGGCAGCCGTGGATCGCTGGGGCCGGGTCGATATCCTGGTGAACAATGCCGGCATCCTGCGCGACAAGAGCTTCGCCAAGGGCACCCTCGATGATTTCAAGCTGGTTCTCGACGTGCACCTGATGGGCACGGTGAACTGCACCAAGGCCTGCTGGGACATCATGCGGGAGCAGGCCTACGGCCGCATCGTGGTCACGACGTCCTCCAGTGGACTCTACGGCAATTTCGGGCAGACCAACTACGGCGCCGCCAAACTGGGCGTCATCGGTCTCATGAACACGCTGGTGCAGGAGGGTGCAAAGTATGACATCCGGGTCAATGCCCTGGCGCCGACGGCGGGTACGCGCATGACCGAGGGACTCATCCCGGAAAAGGCATTCGATCTGCTCAGTCCCGAAACCGTGACCCCGGCGGTGCTCTACCTGGTCAGCGAGGATGCGCCCAACCGCACCATTCTCTGTGCCGGCGCCGGTGCCTACGCCGTGGCCAAGATCGTCGAAACCGACGGCGCGTGGTTGCCGCCGGAAGAGCAGACGCCCGAGGGCCTCGCCGCCCACTGGGCCGAGATTACCGCGACGGAGGGCGAGAAAGTCCCCCAGGCGGGTTTTGAGCAAACCATCAAATTCACTGCCAAGGCCGCCGACGGGCTGGGTATCTCGCTGGACTGAGTGCCTTTGCCGCCGGCCGTTCTGGCCGCCGCGTCCTGAACCTGGAGCAAGCATATGAAAGAAGCAGTTATCGTCGCCACCGCGCGCACCCCGATCGGCAAGGCCTACCGGGGTGGATTCAACAATCTCGGGGGGGCTTCCCTGGGAGCCGCCTCGGTGCGTGAAGTGGTGTCGCGCGCCGGTGTCGATCCCGCGCGGGTCGATGACGTCATCATGGGTTGCGCCCTGCAGCAGGGCGCCACGGGGGGCAATATCGCCCGCCAGGTGGCGATGCGCGCCGGTCTGCCGGTGACGGTCGCGGGTATGAGTATCGACCGCCAGTGTTCGTCCGGCCTGATGGCGGTGGCGACAGCGGCCAAGCAGATCATTGCCGACGGCATGGAGTGTGTTGTCGGCGGTGGCCTGGAATCGATTTCCCTGGTGCAGAACGAACACATGAACCTGCATCGCGCGGCGGACGAGGAATTGCTGGAGATCTGTCCCGATATACACATGCCCATGTTGCAGACGGCGGAAGTCGTGGCCAAGCGCTACGACATTTCCCGGGAACAGATGGATGAATACGGCCTGCAGTCGCAGGAACGTACCGCGGCTGCCTACGAGGAGGGCCGTTACGCCGACGAGCTGGTGCCGGTCACCTGCAAGCGCATCGTCTGGAACAAGGAGACGGGGGAGCAGTCGGAGACCGAGGCCACCGTCGCGGCCGATGAAGGGTTGCGGGCGACCACCGCCGAGGGATTGGCCGGGCTGAAGACGGTCATCGAGGGGGGCACCATTACCGCCGGTAATGCTTCCCAGCTGTCCGACGGGTCCTCCGCCCAGTTGCTGATGGATGCGCAGGTCGCCGAGCGGGAGGGTCTCGAACCGCTGGGTATCTATCGCGGCATCGCGGTCGCCGGTTGCGAACCGGACGAAATGGGCATCGGGCCTGTCTTCGCGGTACCCAAGTTGCTTAAACAGCACGGCCTTTCCGTGGATGACATCGGGCTGTGGGAGCTGAACGAGGCCTTCGCGGTGCAGGTCATCTACTGTCGCGACAAGCTCGGCATCGACAACGACCGGCTCAATGTCAGCGGCGGCGCCATCTCGGTCGGCCACCCCTACGGAATGAGCGGTTCGCGGATGGTTGGGCATGCCCTGATCGAGGGCCGTCGGCGCGGCGTCAAGTACGTGGTGATCACCATGTGCGTGGGTGGCGGTATGGGTGCCGCCGGGCTGTTCGAGGTCGTATGAGCCGATTGGCAGTATCATGGTCGTCAGGTACGACGCGCGGCGCCGGCGGGCTTGACCGCCCCGGGCTGCGGCGTCTCGACCGGGCCGGCGGGGTTCGATACCCGTTACCATCAAAGTGAGGAGTGTGCGATGAAAGCGGTGGTTTGCAGCGAACTCGGGATGCCCGACAAACTGAAACTCCAGGATGACTGGCCCGAGCCGGAACTCGGCCCGGAGGACGTGTTGATAGACGTCAAGGCGGCGGGACTCAACTTCCCGGATGTCCTGATAATCCAGGGCAAGTACCAGATCCAGCCGGAGTTGCCCTTTATTCCCGGCGGTGAATACTCCGGCGTCGTCAGCGCGGTGGGCGATGCGGTTACCGCCTACAAGGTCGGTGACCGGGTGCTGTCCATGGGCTCCACCGGCGCCTTCTGCGAGCGCGTCGCGGTAAACCAGGCGGCCGTATTCCCGATGCCGTCGACGCTGGATTTCAAGCAGGCTGCCGGCATCAGCATCACCTACTTCACGTCTTACTACGCCCTGAAGCAGCGGGCCGCGCTCAAAGCCGGTGAAACCCTGCTGGTACTGGGGGCGGCGGGCGGCGTTGGCACCACGGCCGTTGAGCTGGGCAAGCTGATGGGTGCGCGGGTCATCGCCGCCGCCAGTTCCGACGAAAAGCTCGCCCTCTGCCGCGAGCTGGGCGCGGACGAGGTCATCAATTACAGCGAGGTATCGCTCAAGGACGCCATCAAGGAACTGACCGGGGGCAAGGGCGTCGACGTGGTCTATGACCCGGTCGGCGGCGACTACGCCGAACCTGCGATTCGCGGCATGGGCTGGAACGGCCGCTACCTCGTCATCGGGTTTGCCAGCGGGCCGATTCCGCGCATCCCCCTCAACCTGACGCTGCTGAAAGGCTGCTCGCTGGTCGGCGTGTTCTGGGGGCGCTTCACCATGGAGGAGCCGGAAACCAATCGCAGGAACATCGACGAGCTGTGGGCGCTGTTCGAAGAGGGCAAGCTGCGCCCGGCGGTGACGGATACTTTTTCATTGGAGCAGTATGAGCAGGCTTACGCCTGCATGATCGAGCGGCGCGCGCGCGGCAAGGTCATTCTCACCGTGGACGGCGACTAGCCGCGCCGGTTCAGGGGGGCTTCCGTTGCAGAGTTTCGAATTCAATACCGTCGGGCGGATCGTCAGTGGCCGCGACAGCGTGCTGGAACTGGCGGGGGAGTGCGCGAGGCTGGGTATCTCGCGGCCGCTGCTGGTGACCGACCCCGGCCTCACGGCTATCGGCCTGGTGCAGCCCGCCGTGGACGCCCTGGCGGCCGCCGGACTGCAGTCGCTGGTGTACGACCAGGTGCGCGAGGACCCGCCCGAGGCCGTGGTGTTGCAGGCGGCGGAGCAGGCGCGCTCCGGTGGTGCGGACGGCGTCATCGCAATCGGCGGCGGCAGCTCCATGGACGTCGCCAAGGTGGTTGCGGTACTGCTGGGTGGGACTCAGGGCCTCACCGAGCTGTACGGTGTGGGCCTGGTCCAGGGCGGGCGGCTGCCCCTCATCCTGGTGCCGACCACCGCCGGTACCGGTTCGGAAGTCACGCCGGTCGCGGTGATCACCACCGGCGAAACCACCAAGGCCGGCATCTCGTCGCCCGTGCTGCTGCCGGACGTGGCGGTGCTGGACGCCGGGCTGACGCTGGGACTGCCGCCGCGGGTCACGGCAATGACCGGGGTCGATGCGATGGTGCACGCCATCGAGGCGTATACCTCCCGGCACCGCAAGAACCCCGTATCCGATCACCTGGCCCGGGAGGCGCTGCGCCTGCTGGCTGCCAATATCCGCCCGGCGGTGCAGCGGGGCGATGACCTCACCGCGAGAGAGAACATGTTGCTGGGGGCCTGTCTGGCCGGACAGGCTTTCGCCAACGCGCCGGTCGCTGCCGTGCATGCGCTGGCGTATCCGCTGGGTGGGCACTACCACATCCCTCACGGCCTGAGTAACTCGCTGGTACTGCCCTCGGTGCTGGCATTCAATGCGCCTCATGCCAACGAGCTGTACGCAGAACTGGCCCCGCTGGTCGCGGTTGAGCCGTTATCCGGCAGCCCGGAGGCGCTTGGCAGGCGACTGGCAGACGACCTCGTCGGCATCATCGCCGATGTCGGGCTGCCCGCCACCCTCGCCGAGGCCGGGGTCGCCGAGGCCTCGCTGGAACGGCTGGCCGAGGACGCGATGCTGCAGCAGCGCCTGCTGGTCAACAATCCACGGGAGGTCAGTTATGACGACGCCCTGGCCATCTACCGGTCGGCGTACGGCCGCGCGGCCTGATCGGCCCGTGCGCGGTACCCTTGCACCCCGCTGTGCGGCCCCGGGGCCCGGAAGCCCGTGAGCCGGGCTGCGATTCCTGAGCGCGCAGACTACCGCTGGTTCTACCCCATCGGGACCCGCTGGGCCGACAATGATATCTACGGTCACGTCAATAACGTGGTCTACTATTCCTGGTTCGATTCGGCGGTCAACCGCTTCCTGATCGAGGAAGGCGGGCTGGACATCAGCAGTGGCGCGATCGTCGGTTACGTGGTGGATTCGGGGTGCGCCTACCACGCACCGCTGGCCTATCCCGACGCCGTCGAAGCCGGGTTGCGGGTCGATCATCTCGGCAACAGCTCGGTACGCTACGGCGTCGGCATCTTTCGTGAGGGCGAATCGAAGCCGGCTGCGCACGGCCACTTCGTGCACGTGTTCGTGGCGCGCCCCGACGACCGCCCGGTCGCGATACCTGCAAGCCTGCGCAGGGCGCTGACCCGGCTTCTGGCAGTCTCTCAGTAACGCTCAGTCGTCTTGCAGGTCGGGCAGGAAGCGGGGATAGCTGGCCGGGAACAGTCGGCTGATCAGCGAAAGATAGCGGGCGTCCGCCCCGATCAGCAGGCGCGGCTTGCGCCGTTCGATGGCGCCGATGATCCTGGCCGCTGCCGTTTCCGCGCTGGTCCGCGCGAGGGTCTTGAAGCGGGCATCCCTGTCGGCCGCTGTCGACGCGGGGTCGCTGCTGCGGCTGCGGCGGGCGATATCGGTCTGAATTCCCCCGGGGTGCACGCACATGACGTGCACCGCAGTGCCGGCCATTTCCTGGCGCAGTGCCTCGGTGTAGCCGCGCACCGCGAACTTGGCCGCATTGTATGCCGACTGGGTAGGTACCCCGATCAGGCCGAAAACCGACGAGATGTTGACCAGGTGGCCCTGCGGTGAGGCCTCCAGCAGCGGCAGGAACGACCGGGTGCCGTGAACCACGCCCCAGAAATTGATACCCATCAGCCATTCCACGTCGCTGAGGCTGTTGTCGCGCACAGTCCCGACGAGGCCGACGCCGGCATTGTTCACCACGATGTCCACGTGCCCCGAGCGGTCGGCAACGGCATCTGCCCAGGCGGCCATCGCCAGCGGGTCGGCGACGTCGACGAGCTCGCTGTGGGCGTCGATATCGGGCCGGGTCAGCAGTGATAGCGTACGCTCGAGGCCGGCGGCGTCGACGTCGCACAGCGCGAGGCGACAGCCTTCCCGGTTCAGTTGCAGTGCCAGGGCCCGGCCGATGCCTGAGCCTGCGCCCGTGATGACGGCGTTTTTGTCGGTGCTGTATGCCATTTGAGTGGAAGCCCTCCAGCTGGCTGTGGGCGTGGGTTGCAGGCGCCGCCGGGTGCGCGGGCGTATTATGGGTGCGCGGCCCGGCGAGGGGAAGCGGGCGGGCTCTGTAGACGCCGCCACGCGGTGGACAGGCATGGGGCTATCCCCTACAATCATTTGCCAGATTCCACCGGGCGGATGAGCGCAACCGACGGTGCGCGTCCCTTCGAACATACCGAGCTGGATCGACGTTAAAAGCGAGATGAGGTCACCCATCTCGCTTTTTTGCGAGCGCGTCTTGTCGTTGAATCTGCAATTGGAGGTGTTGCTTGACCACTCCCGCGATACTGGCCCTGGAAGATGGCAGCGTCTTCCGCGGTATATCAATTGGCGCGGCGGGGAGCGCCGTGGGCGAGGTGGTTTTCAATACCGCGATGAGCGGTTACCAGGAAATCCTGACCGACCCGTCCTATGCCCGGCAGATCGTCACCCTGACCTATCCCCACATCGGCAACACCGGCACCAACAGCGAGGATGAGGAATCCACGGCAATCTGGGCATCCGGCCTGGTCATTCGCGACCTGCCGTTGCTGGCGAGCAACTACCGCAACCAGCAATCCCTGGACGCCTACCTGCGCGAGCGTGGCATTGTCGCCATCGCCGATATCGATACCCGGCGACTGACCCGGATCCTGCGTGAGAAAGGCGCCCAGAACGGCTGCATTGCCGCGGGTGAAGCGCTGGATGAGGCCGCGGTACTGGCCGGCGCGCGCGGATTCGCCGGCCTCAAGGGCATGGACCTGGCCCGCGAGGTCAGCACCGCGGAGTCCTACGACTGGTGCGCCGGAACCTGGCAGTGGGGCGAGGGCTTCGGCGCGCCGTCGGCGGACGACCAGCCCTGGCACGTCGTGGCCTACGACTACGGCGTCAAGCGCAATATCCTGCGGATGCTGGTGGAGCGGGGCTGCCGGATTACGGTGGTCCCGGCGCAGACGCCGGCGGCCGAGGTGCTCGCCCTGGCACCGGATGGCGTTTTCCTCTCCAACGGTCCCGGTGATCCCGAACCCTGCACCTATGCCATCACCGCGATCCGGGAGCTGCTGGAAACCGGTATTCCGATTTTTGGCATCTGCCTGGGGCACCAGTTGCTCGCCCTGGCCAGCGGCGCCGCGACCGAGAAGATGAAGTTCGGGCACCATGGCGCCAACCACCCGGTGCAGAACCTCGACGACGGTACGGTGCTGATCACCAGCCAGAACCACGGCTTCGCGGTGGCCGAGCAGGGTCTCCCGGATAACCTGAGGGTCACTCACCGCTCCCTGTTCGACGGGACGCTACAGGGGATCGCCCGCACCGACAGGCCGGCGTTCAGTTTCCAGGGGCACCCGGAGGCAAGCCCGGGGCCGCACGATGCCGCACCGCTGTTCGACCACTTCATCGCGCTCATGGCCCGGCGGCCGGGCGGCGCAGGCGCCACAGACTCGCGGGAAAGCTGACACGATGCCAAAGAGAACCGATATCGAGAGCGTGCTCATCCTTGGGGCCGGCCCCATCGTCATCGGCCAGGCCTGTGAGTTTGATTATTCCGGCGCCCAGGCCTGCAAGGCCCTGCGGGAGGAGGGCTACCGGGTGATACTGGTCAACTCCAATCCGGCGACCATCATGACCGACCCGTCCATGGCCGATGCCACCTATATCGAGCCGATCGAATGGCGCACGGTCGAGCGGATTATCGAGATCGAGAAACCGGACGTCCTGCTGCCCACGATGGGCGGGCAAACCGCGCTGAACTGCGCGCTCGACCTGGCGCGCGAAGGGGTGCTAGAGCGCCATGACGTGGAACTCATCGGCGCGACCAAGGAGGCGATAGACAAGGCCGAGGACCGCCAGCTCTTCGACCAGGCCATGAAGCGGATCGGTCTCGAGACCCCGCGGGCCGCCACCGCGCACAGTCTGGAAGAGGCGTTCCAGGTTCTCGACTCGATCGGCTTTCCCTGCATCATCCGGCCTTCTTTCACCATGGGTGGTTCCGGTGGCGGCATCGCCTACAACCGCGACGAGTTCGAGGAGATCTGCAACCGTGGCCTGGACCTGTCCCCGACCAGCGAGCTGCTGATCGACGAGTCGCTGATCGGCTGGAAAGAGTATGAGATGGAGGTGGTCCGGGACAAGAACGACAACTGCATCATCGTCTGTTCCATCGAGAACTTCGACGCGATGGGGGTACACACCGGGGATTCGATTACCGTCGCGCCGGCGCAGACACTGACCGACAAGGAATACCAGATCATGCGCAACGCCTCGCTGGCGGTGTTGCGGGAGATCGGGGTGGAGACGGGCGGCTCCAACGTGCAGTTCGGCCAGGACCCGGAAACCGGCCGGTTCGTGATCATCGAGATGAACCCGCGGGTGTCGCGCTCCTCGGCGCTGGCCTCCAAGGCCACCGGCTTTCCCATCGCCAAGATTGCGGCCAAGCTGGCGATAGGGTACACGCTGGACGAATTACAGAACGATATCACCGGGGGCGCCACACCGGCGTCTTTCGAGCCCGCGATCGACTACGTGGTCACCAAGATTCCCCGGTTTGCCTTCGAGAAGTTCGCCGGGGCCGACGCGCGCCTGACCACGCAGATGAAATCGGTGGGCGAGGTGATGGCCATCGGGCGTACTTTCCAGGAGTCGGTGCAGAAGGCACTGCGCGGGCTGGAAGTCGGTTCCACCGGGTTCGAGCACATGATGGACGTGCACGACCCCGACCTGCGCGACGAACTGGTCGCCGAGCTCAACAACCCCGGGGCCGAGCGCATCTGGTACCTTGCCGACGCCTTCCGGGCCGGTATGGAAGTCGAACAGGTGTATTCCCATTCCGGGGTCGACCCCTGGTTTCTCGTACAGATACAGGACATCGTCAACACCGAGAACAGCCTCAAGCACCGGGAGCTTCACGAACTCGACCGGGGCGACCTGTGGCGGCTCAAGCGCAAGGGATTTTCCGACGCGCGGCTCGCGGTCCTGCTGGCGGAGACCGAAACCGAGGTACGCCGGCACCGGCAGCAGCTCGGGGTGCGGCCGGTGTACAAGCGGGTGGATACCTGTGCCGCCGAGTTCGCGACGGCGACCGCTTACATGTACTCCACCTATGAGGAGGAATGTGAGGCGGCGCCCACCGATCGGGAGAAAATCCTGGTGCTGGGCGGCGGGCCCAACCGGATCGGTCAGGGCATCGAGTTCGACTACTGCTGCGTGCACGCCGCGCTCGCCATGCGCGAGGACGGCTACGAGGCCATCATGGTCAACTGCAATCCGGAAACGGTATCCACCGATTACGATACCTCCGATCGGCTCTATTTCGAACCGGTCACCCTGGAGGACGTACTGGAGATCGTTGCCCTGGAAAAACCGGTGGGTGTCATCGTCCAGTTTGGCGGCCAGACTCCCCTCAAGCTGGCGCGCGCCCTGGAAGCGGAAGGGGTACCGATCATCGGCACTTCCCCGGATGCCATCGATCGCGCAGAGGACCGGGAGCGATTCCAGCAGATGATCGGCAAGCTCGGCCTGAAACAACCCGCCAACAGGACCGTGCGCAACACCGAGGCAGCGCTGGACGCGGCCGAGCACATCGGCTACCCCCTGGTGGTGCGGCCCTCGTACGTGCTCGGCGGGCGGGCGATGGAGATCGTCTACCGCAGCGAAGACCTGCTGCGTTACATGCGCGACGCCGTGCAGGCCTCCGACGACGCGCCGGTACTGCTGGACAGCTTTCTCAGCGCCGCGGTGGAGGTGGATGTCGACGCCGTCTGTGACGGTGAGCGGGTGGTGATCGGCGCGATCATGCAGCACATCGAGCAGGCCGGTGTGCATTCCGGCGATTCAGCCTGCTCGCTGCCGCCCTACAGCCTGCCCGCGCCGGTGCAGGATGCCATGCGCGAACAGATCCGGCAGATGGCGCTCGAGCTGGGTGTCAACGGGCTGATGAACGTTCAGCTGGCCTGGCAGGATGACGAAATCTACGTCATCGAGGTGAATCCCCGGGCCTCGCGAACCGTGCCGTTTGTCTCCAAGTGTATCGGCACTTCGCTGGCCAAGGTGGCGGCCCGCTGCATGGTCGGCAAAAGCCTGGAGGAGCAGGGCGTGACCCGGGAGGTGGTGCCGCCGTTTTACAGCGTCAAGGAGGCGGTGTTACCGTTCAACAAGTTTCCCGGTGTCGACCCGATACTGGGGCCGGAAATGCGTTCCACGGGTGAGGTAATGGGTACGGGCGACAGCTTCGCCGGCGCCTTCGCCAAGGCAATGCTGGCCGCGGGCAACAAGGTCCCCACGGGCGGTACCGCGCTGTTGAGTGTGCGCGATGCCGACAAGCCCGGGGCGACGGCGGTCGCCCGTCACCTGGCCGAGCTCGGGTTTTCACTGGCCGCGACCGGGGGCACGGCGACGGCGCTGGAGCGCGCCGGGCTGCAGGTTCAGCGCGTCAACAAGGTGCTCGAGGGCCGCCCGCATATCGTCGACATGATCAAGAACGGTGAGGCCCAGTTGATCATCAACACCACCGAGGGGCGCAGGGCGATCGAGGACTCGGCGTCGATTCGCGCCAGTGCCGAGGCCAACCGCGTCTTCTACACAACCACCCTGGCGGCGGCCGAGGCGATCGTCATGACGCTGCAGCAGGACGGCGACCAGACCGTACGCCGGCTGCAGGATCTACACGGGAGTATCACAGCATGAACAAGGTGCCGATGACGGTGACGGGAGAGGCCGCTCTGCGCGATGAACTGGAGCAGCTGAAGAAAGTGGAGCGGCCGCGCATCATCAGCGCGATCGCCGAGGCCCGCGAACACGGTGATCTCAAGGAAAACGCCGAGTATCACGCCGCCCGGGAGCAGCAGAGCTTCGTCGAGGGGCGGATCATGGAGATCGAGGGCAAGCTGGGGAACGCCCAGGTGATCGACGTCACCGTGCTGCCGAAAACCGGCAAGGTCATCTTCGGCACCACCATTGACCTGATCAACGTCGACAACGACGAAACCGTGACCTACCGGATCGTCGGCGACGACGAGGCCGACGTCAAGCGCAACCTTATCTCGGTCAGTTCACCGATCGCGCGGGCGCTGGTTGGCAAGGAAGAGGGCGACGTGATCGTGGTCAAGGCGCCCAGCGGTAACAAGGAATACGAGATCGACCAGGTACACCACATCTGACCCTCAGTCGGTCTCCAGACGCCGCGTGAGTTCATAGACGCGCATTTTCTCGACCACCAGTTGTGCGACCAGGTTGACCAGGATGGCGTGATTTTCCCGACGGATACCCTCCAGACCGCGGTGTAGCTGCTGCTCCAGCGACGCCCGGTCCCCGCGGTCAACCCCGCGGGCAGGTGCAGGCTGAAGTGGTACTGCTCGGCCTCGCTGAGCTGGGCGTAGATACCCGTCAGTTGCGCGGCGGCGAATTCGACCAGGGCCGCGTCGGCGCCTTTGGCCTCCAGCAACTGCCGCACCTCCCGGTCGAGGAAAGCGAGTCCCTGGGCCCGCTGCGAGGGAAATTCGAGTATGTCGCCCATCGGCGGCTTCCATTTTCTGCTGAACGCTCATGGTAGCCGAATCCGGCCACCGGCCTGAAGCCCGCAAGTTTCCCCTGTGTGGCACCCATCAGCGTGACGCCGCCCACCGCGCTCGCGACGGTGGCCCGTGACGCCCCTGTGGATGGGGCACAATGGGGTCCGAGGGCGTTGCAAGCCAAACCGCGACTGCCCTGGCAAACCCCACGCTCCTGCCACTTGTCGGGCATTCTGACCGCTTGTCGGACGATCGCGTTGGAAACGCGCAGTATCTCTACTTTTCGCGACCTTTCGATTGTTTCGTCCATAGGCCCTACCCAGAATAGGGCACGTAAACCTTGGACGGACCAGGATATGACAACAATAAAAACTCGGGTGGCGGCCGGGCCGGGACAGCGGGGATTCACCCTCATCGAGCTGATGATTGTGCTGGTTATCATCGCGATTCTGGCCGCGATCGGCTACCCGTCTTACCTCAACTCGGTGACCAAATCGAACCGGGCTGCCGCCCAGTCTCACCTGATGGCGCTGGCCCAGGCACAGCAGAAATACTTCAATGATTCGCAGGACCTACGGCGCGCTTGCCGATCTCAACCTGGCCGAGCCGGACCGTGTCTCCGCGGCCTACACCGTGGCGGTGACGACAGTGGCGGGTCCGCCCCCTACTTTCACTATTACTGCAACGCCCATTGCCGGCAGCCGCCAGGCCGGTGATGGCGTGCTCTCTATCGATAACACCGGGGCCAAGACCCGGGGGAGTGATCCGTGGTGAGCTTCTGTAACAAGCCGACACTCGACAGTGCCCGGACGGCGCAGCCCTGCGGGGCGCGCACGCCGGCGCGACATGCCAGTCGCGGATTCACGCTGGTCGAACTCATGATCAGCCTGCTGTTGCTGGCGGTCCTGCTGGGCACCGGCGTGCCCTCCTTTCGCACGATGATGGCCGAGCAGCGGCTGCGCGCCATCAGTTCGGATCTGCGTATCGCCCTCAACACCGCGCGCTCGGAAGCGGTCAAGCGCAATCGCAACGTGGTCCTGAGCCCCAGCGGCTCCGGCTGGAGCGGCGGCTGGAGCATCGCCAGCCCCGAGCCGGGTGACCCGGCCATTCTCAATCATCCCGAGGCAACCGGTGTCGACATCACCGGCCCGGGCACTGTGGCATTTAATCCGATGGGACGGTCCACGACGGCGGACTTTGATATCGGCGTCAGCGCGGTGAGTGGCGCCGAGCTGTGCCTGCACATGGAAATCGACGGCCGGGCGACCGCCGCCAAGGGGGTTTGCCCATGAACGGACCGAAGTTGAACCGCGGGTCGGCGGGATTCACGCTGATCGAGGTGCTGATCACCTTCCTGATTCTCGCCATTGGCCTGCTTGGCCTCGCGGGCCTGCAGGTCAACACCCTCGACAGCCAGTTCGAGGCCTACCAGCGTGCCCAGGCGGTGATGCTGGCGGAGGACATGGCCAATCGCATCCGCGTCGACGCGCTTGCCGCCCGCGCCGGTGACTACACCGAGGGCACTCAGTATGGACTGCTGGCGCAGGCGAATTGCACCCTGATCACCGCCAGCGCCTCGCGCTACCTGTGTGAGTGGAACCAGACGCTCTCTGGCGCGGGGGTCGAGGAGAGCGGGCAGCGACTGGGCAGCATCGTCGGCGCCCGCGGCTGCATCGAGAACCAGCTCGGCTCGACGGACGACGAGCGCATCATCCGGGTGACGGTTGCCTGGCAGGGCAATTCACCGACGGTTGCGCCCGCGTCCCTCTGCGGCCAGAACCTGTACGGCGCCGATGACCGTTTCCGGCGGGTGGCGAGTGTCGATGTGGTACTGGCGAACCTGGGGCTGTGACGATGAATTCACTACGAAGAAAAAGCATGCCGGACACCGGGGGTTTCAGCCTGATCGAAGTGATGGTCGCCCTCGCGCTGGGGGTGATCGTCCTGCTCGGCGTGACCCAGATATTTGGCACCAACAGCCAGACCCGGATGGAGATCGAACGCACCGGTCGGCAGATCGAGAGCGGCTCCTATGCGCTCGGCCTGATCGAGAGCGACCTCACCAGTGCGGGATTCTGGGGCGAGGCCGGCGAACAGCCGGCGGCGGCAACCCTGCCGCCGGTCTGTCCCGGCCTCGGGGCGGACCTCACCGCGGCCGCGACCGAATTGCAGGACGCCATGGGCTACCCGCTGCAGGGCCAGGCGGGCCTGACCGGGACCTGCATCACACCGAAGACGGGCTCGGAATTCCTCGCCATCCGCCGCGCCGCCAGTTGCCCGCTGGGCAGCGCCGGCTGCGCCGCCGCTAACGCCAATTTCCATCTCCAGGTGAACGCCTGCTTCGAGCCCAGCGATTCGTCCAAGCCGCTGCCGGGTGAGCTGCTGATCTCCACTGTGCTGTCCGACCTGGTCTACACCCAGCGCGATTGCTCGACCGCTGCACCGCAGTATCGCCTGTTGAGCCGGGTCTATTACGTGAATGCGAACGACCAGTTGGTGCGCGCAGAGTTGAGCCGCGCCAGCGGCACCAGCACCTACGTGGAAGAGCCGCTGGTGGAGGGCGTGGAATCGATGCAGTTCGAGTACGGCCTCGACACCGACGGCGATGGCCAGGTGGATGTGCACACCGGCACGCCGGCAGGCACCCAGTGGGCCGATGTGGCGATGGTCAGGGTTTTCCTGGTGGTGCGCAACCTCGAGCCCAGCGCGGGTTATGCGGACACCCGCACCTACGTCGTCGCCGGGAATACTTACACCGTGCCCACGGCATTCAGCGATCACAAGCGCCAGGTATATGCCCGTACGGTGAGTATCCGCAATATCGCTGGCCGGAGAGAAGTGCAATGAATCGACTAGCTACAGCGGGTCGCGAACGCGGCGTCGCCCTGATCGTCTCGCTGATCATGCTGCTCGCCATCACCCTGGTGGTGGTGACGGCCTCGAACGTGGTGCAGTCCAACCTACGGGTGGTGCAGAACATGGAGAGCCGGGACATGGTCCGCTTCGCGGCCTACGCCGCGCTGGAAGAAGCCATCAGTTCGGGCCGCTTCGTCGCCAGCCCGGACTCGGTCTTCCTCGACTCCTGCGACGTCGCCAACCAGAAGTGCTATGACTTCAACGGCGACGGCACCAACGACGTGACCGTCGCCATCGCCACGCCGAGCTGCGTGATCGTGCAGCCGATCGAGAACGCGGAGCTCGACGTGTTCAACTCGTCGGCGGATGCCAGCTGCTTCCTGCCGCCCAATATCTATTCCATGTGCGCCAACTCGGTGTGGGAATTCGAAGCCACCGCCCGCGATGAAGTGACCGGCGCCGAGGTGGTGGTGCGCCAGGGCGTCAGCGTGCTGGCCTCGCTCAACCGTATCGATACCGCCTGCCCGATCTAGTGCGGCAGGTAACCCAGGAGATGACTATGTTTGCAAGGTACTTTGGTCTGTTATGGCTGCTGCTGGCACTCGCCAGCGCCGGCACCCGGGCAGAGGACATCGACGTGTTCACCGGTACCACGCCGGCGCGAAACGCCTCACTGCCGAATGTGATTTTCGTGCTCGACAACACCTCCAACTGGGCCCGCCAGAGCCAGAAATGGCCGGGGGGCGCCCAGCAGGGGCAATCGGAGGTGCGGGCCATCAAGGCCGCACTGCAGGGCCAGGCCGGCAAGCTCAATGTGGGTATCGTGGAGTTCACCACCCAGGGCAATGCCAACCAGGATGGCGGCTACGTGCGCTTCAACCTGCAGGAGCTGACCGACGGCAGTGTCGATCCTGCCGAAAACAGCCTCGCGGAGTTGGAGGCGGTGCTGCAGAAGATCGATACGGACATCAACGACCCGGTCGAGAAGCGCAATTCCAACACGGCCTACGGCAACCTGATGGCCGATTTCTACAACTATCTCGCCGGTGAAGACCAGAGTTTCAACGGGGCGGGAACGCCGAGCCTGGCCGACGAAGACGGTTACCAGGACAAGGTCTCCTACAGCCGCTTTGCCTCGCCGCTGGATACCGGCAGCGCCTGCGCCGAGACCTACCTGATCTTTATCGGCAACCCCAATAGCAGCGGGCCGTCGAATGACAACGCCACCAACAGTGGCTACCTCGCGTCCCTCTACACTGCGGCCGGTGCACCGGTGCCCAACGCCTTTGCCGGCGGCGCCGGCACTGGCGATCCCGTCCCCTGGCCCGAATTTACAACGACCACTTCGACCGGACCGGTAACGCCCTTTGGCACCACCAGTGCGTGTTATGAGAAGAGCGGTAAGACTTCAGCGCAATGGCAGTTTGTACCGCAGCGGAGAACTCGGCGGGCGGCCTGTGTGACGGCGAGACCGGCTGTAGCTGTGTGAGCACGGCGTCGAGTTGCGGCAAGAACCAGGGCGATACTTTCAACCTCGAACTGGCGGGTACCGCGGTGACCCAGGTGACGCCTACCGGGCGTGTAGACGCCACCGGCGGCGCCGCTTTCAACCTCGATGACTGGACCAAGTTCCTGCACAACTATGGCATACCCTACACCGGCACCAATGCCTCCGGCGACCGTGCTCTCGGAGCGGGTCTCGGTCGACCACCTTCACCATCGACGTGTTCAATGCCCAGCAGAACGCCGAGACCAGCTCGCTGTTGTACACCGCGGCCAAGGTCGGTGGCGGGCGCTACTTCGAGGCGCAGGAGCGAGAGCCAGATAGTGGCGGCGATCAATGCCGCCTTCAATGATATATTTTCCGTCGCTACCAGCTTCGCCTCGGTGACCCTGCCGTTGAGCGCGGAAAACCGGGCGCTCTCCAAGAACCAGGTGTTCATCGGCATGTTCCGGCCGTCCCTGGGCAAGAAGCCGCGCTGGTACGGGAACCTCCGGCAGTACCAGCTCGCCCTGGACAACGGCGACCCGGTGCTGGCCGATGCCCGGCGCACCCGGGCCATCAACCCGCTGTCGGGCTTCCTGCGCGAATGCGCGGTCAGTTTCTGGACCACGGACACCGGGGCCTACTGGGAGAACCTCGGGCGTCAACCCGCCGCCCCGCGGGCAGTGTGATGTGTTTACCCTGCTCAGCGACTGGTCGGACTATCCCGACGGACCCTTCGTGGAGAAGGGCGGTGCCGCACAGATGGCCCGCCAGAACGGTGCGCGTCCCCTGTGGACTGCCGGCGCATCCGGTCTCGAAGGCCTGGGCACCGCGGCCAGTCACGCCACCGCGCTCGGCGGGGCGACCATGATGAGTTATCTCAAGGGAGATATCGCCGGTGTCGACGAGGTGATGCCGGCTGCCGGCCTGAAAGCCAGCGTACACGGCGACGTGGTGCACTCCCGCCCGCTGACGATCAACTACGGCGCGGGCAAGATCACGATCTTCTACGGCGTGAACGACGGTGTCTACCGGGCGGTCGATGCCAGTGACGGCAGCGAGAAGTGGGGTTTTATCGCCCCGGAGCACATGGACCGGATCAAGCGCATGTACGACAACACGCCGCTGGTCAGGTTCACCGGCGAGGTGGAAGACCCGGCGCTGTCTTACGCCCCCAAGGATTACTTCTTCGACGGCTCCACCGGCCAGTTGCTGGAGTACGACGACAACGACGTGCTGCAGAAGGCCTACATCTACCCGACCATGCGCCGCGGCGGCAGGATGATCTACGGCTTTGATGTCAGCGACCCGGACGTCGACCCGACGCTGTTGTGGCGGCTGGGCTGCCCGAATCTCAATGACGATGTCGGCTGCAGCACCGGCTTCACGGATATCGGCCAGACCTGGTCCACGCCTGTCGGCGCGGTTGTTGGCGGCTACAACGATGGCGGCAGTCCCGCCACATCGAAGCCCATCGTGATGTTCGGCGGGGGCTTCGATAACTGCCTCAATGCCGATACCGCGACCTATCCGGCGGCATGCGCCAGTGCAAAAGGTAACGGGGTCTACATACTCGATGCCGAAACCGGCACCCTGCTGAAGTCCTTCACCACGGACGCGCCGGTGATTACCGACGTCGGCTTCATCGATGTCGATTTCAACGGCAACATGGACTTCGGCTATGCCGCCGACGTGGCGGGTGGGCTCTACCGCATCAACTTCTCGACGCTGGCCAGTGCCGACCCGGAAAACGGCGTGACCGAACTGGACGCGGCCAACTGGACGATCACCAAGATCGCCCAGACCGCGAGCAACTCAGACGCGTTTCTACAATTCGCCGACCGTAGCCGCGATCAAGGGCAATATTTTCGTCACCATCGGCACCGGTGACCGGGAGCGGCCGCTGCAGATCAACTATCCCGTATGTCGATGATGTACAGAACCGCTTTTATGCTTTCGTCGACAAACCCTACCAGGCCAGTGCCGGCCCGGTGGACCTCGACGGCTCGACGATGGTGGCGCTGACCAGTGCGCCGGTAGAGCCGAGTATCACGCCCGAGGTCTTCACCCTGGCCAAGAACGGCTGGTATATCGACCTGCCGGACCGCGGCGAGCAGGTGGTCAACCCGGCCGCCGTGGGCGGCGGCAAGGTCTTCTTCAACACCCTGCAACCCGGTGGCGCCAGCAGTTCGCTGTGCACGACGCCGATCGGGCTGGGCAAGGGCTACGCCCTCGACCTGTTCAACCCGCGCTTCACTGCCGGTGAGGTGATCATCGGCGATGGCATACCCATCGCCCCGGTGATCGTAAGGGTCTACATCCCGCCGCTGTGGAACTGTGGTGCCAACTGCGACATCACGCCACCGCCTCATGACTGCCGCAACGGCGGCTGCGAGATCCGCACGGTGTGCATTGGCTGCCTCGGCATGGAACCGATCGAGATCATTCCGCAGGCACCACCGATCCGACGCCGGGCCTACTTCAGCGAGGATATCGACCGGTAGCCGCTGTTTTTCGGCGGGGACGCCGGATATCGGTGGGAGGTGGCCCAGCCACCCGACACTGCCACCCCTCTGGCCGCCGCACAGGCGTCCAGGGGGGTGGCGCTGATGAAACGTCCGTTCACAGGTAGCTTCAGTTCCCGGACGAACCGCGGATGAGGTTGGACAGCCGTGGGTCTGGCCGGGCGCTGCGGCGCAGTAACAGCGCGACACTGCCGATGGTCTGGACGATTTCCGCGCCGGACCGGGACGCGATTTCGGCCAGGATGGACGCGCGTTCGGCCCGGCCACCGGCGTTGATTCTGACCTTGATGAGTTCGTGGTCGCTGAGTGCGCGATCCAGTTCCGCCAGTACGCCGTCGCTGACGCCGTTCCCCGCCACGGTCACCACCGGCTTGAGCCGGTGGCCGATGGCGCGCAACTGCTTTACCTCTGCATTGGCTATTGTGCCCATGTTCCAAATACAATGTGGCGGCGGGGCGCCCAGTGTACACAAGCGCTTCGCCCATGTAAGCACACGGATTTGGCATCGATGGCCAAGAAACGATCCTCCAGCAAAGCCTGGCTGAAAGAACATCGCGATGATCCCTATGTCCAGCGCGCCCAGCGGGAAGGGTACCGGTCGCGGGCGTGTTACAAACTGCTCGAAGTGCAGGAGCGCGACCGGCTGTTGAAGCCCGGGATGACGGTGCTCGACCTGGGTAGCGCCCCTGGTGGCTGGTCTCAGGTCGCCGCGGAACTGGTCGGTCACCGCGGCCGGGTTGTCGCCTCTGACATCCTGCCCATGGATGCGGTGGCGGGGGTTGAATTCGTCCAGGGTGATTTCACCGAGGAGGCGGTTTTCAGCCGTCTGCTCGAGACGATCGGCGCCGTGCGGGTCGATGCCGTGATCTCGGATATGGCGCCCAATATGAGTGGTATGAGCGCGGTCGACCAGCCGCGGTCGATGCTGCTGGTCGAGCTGGCCCTGGACATGGCCCGGCGGGTATTGGCCCCGGGCGGCACGTTTGTCGCCAAGGTGTTTCACGGCGAGGGTTTCGAGGCGCTTTTTCGGGATGCCCGCCCGGATTTCGAGCGCGTGCTCACGCGCAAACCGATGGCGTCGAGGCCACGCTCCCGGGAGGTCTATCTGGTCGCAACCGGTTACCGGGGCTGATTCCCGGGCTTGACAGCATGGAATTCGCGGCCGCGCGGACCGCTTGAAAATTGGAGGCAGAGCCCCAACTGTAGTAAATTGGTCAGGAGGGGTACAGCGGTGGTCCGATGCCTGAGCGCTGGAGTACCGTATGGTGTACCCAACTCGCTACAGCCCGATGGGGGCTGTTAACCCTTTACAGGAGCAAATTGCTGGCGGGAGCGGCGAACGCCCCGACCGTGCACTGACGGGTAGCCTCCTGTCAGGGTGTTGCAAGCCTTCCCACGGCGCCCGGAGCGAGACTCGACCGGGTGTGGTAGCCGGCGCAGTAGTCGTCGCCACAGGCCGGGGCCACAAAGCATTCGCACAGCGTGCGGCTGCAGTGCCCCAGTCCGCGACTCTCGCGGCGCCGGGAAAGTCAAGACAGCCTGTCAGGGCCACTTTGAGGTAACAGCATTGAACGATATGGCAAAAAATTTACTGCTGTGGCTGGTGATAGCCGCCGTTTTACTGTCGGTTTTCAACAACTTCAACATGCAGGCGCCAACAGAGCGCGTCGGCTACTCCGATTTTATCGAGGAGGTCCAGCGCGACCAGGTCAAGCGCGTGCTGGTGGACGGGCTGACCATCAGCGGCGAGCGCTTTGATGGCACTCGGTTCGAGACCATCCGGCCGATGCTCGAAGATCCGAAGTTGATCGATGATCTGCTCGAACACGAGGTCGTGGTCGAGGGCCGCAAGCCTGAGCAGCAGAGCGTCTGGACGCAATTGCTGGTCGCCAGCTTCCCGATACTGATCATCATCGCCGTGTTCATGTTCTTCATGCGCCAGATGCAGGGCGGTGCGGGCGGCCGTGGCGGCCCGATGAGTTTCGGCAAGAGCAAGGCGCGGCTGCTCGGCGAGGACCAGATCACCACCACCTTTGCCGACGTCGCCGGCGTCGACGAGGCCAAGGAGGATGTCCAGGAGCTGGTCGAATTCCTGCGAGACCCGGGCCGGTTCCAGAAACTCGGCGGGCGTATTCCCCGCGGGGTGCTGATGGTAGGCCAGCCCGGCACGGGTAAAACGCTGCTGGCGAAGGCGATCGCCGGCGAGGCGAAGGTACCGTTCTTCTCGATTTCGGGCTCCGATTTCGTGGAAATGTTTGTCGGTGTAGGCGCGTCGCGGGTACGCGACATGTTTGAGCAGGCGAAAAAGCAGAGCCCGTGCATCATTTTCATCGACGAAATCGACGCCGTTGGCCGCCATCGTGGCGCCGGTCTCGGTGGTGGTCACGACGAGCGCGAGCAGACACTCAACCAGTTGCTGGTGGAGATGGACGGCTTTGAGGTCAACGACGGGGTAATCGTTATTGCCGCCACCAACCGCCCGGACGTACTCGACCCGGCACTGTTGCGTCCCGGGCGTTTTGATCGCCAGGTTGTGGTGGGGCTGCCCGACATCCGCGGCCGGGAGCAGATACTCAAGGTACATATGCGCAAGGTGCCGTTGGCGGAAGACGTCGAGCCGGCGAAGATCGCGCGCGGCACACCCGGGTTTTCCGGTGCAGACCTGGCCAATCTCGTCAATGAGTCGGCCCTGTTCGCGGCCCGGGGTAACAGGCGCACCGTCGGCATGAACGAGTTCGAACTCGCCAAGGACAAGATCATGATGGGCGCCGAGCGCAAGTCCATGGTCATGTCGGAGGACGAGAAGCGCAATACCGCCTATCACGAGGCGGGGCACGCGATCGTAGGGCGCCTGATGCCTGAGCATGACCCGGTCTACAAGGTGAGCATCATCCCGCGCGGGCGTGCGCTGGGCGTGACCATGTTCCTGCCCGAAGAGGACCGTTACAGCCACAGCCGGCGCCATATCATCAGCCAGATCTGCAGCCTGTTCGGTGGGCGGATCGCCGAGGAGATGACCCTGGGCAAGGACGGTATCACGACGGGCGCATCCAACGATATCCAGCGGGCGACGGAGATCGCCCGCAAGATGGTCACCCAGTGGGGGTTGTCCGAGAAGATGGGCCCGTTGCTGTACGACGAGGGCGGCGAGGAGGTTTTTCTCGGCCGCTCAGCCGCCCAGCCCCACCAGGGCATTTCGGATGAGACCGCGACCCAGATCGACAAGGAAGTGCGGCGCATCATCGACGAGTGCTACGAGACCGCCGAGCGCATCCTCGAAGAGAATGTCGAGAAGCTGCACGTGATGGCCGAGGCCCTGATGCTTTACGAGACCATCGATTCCGACCAGATCGACGATATCATGACCGGTCGCAAGCCGCGCGAGCCGAAAGGTTGGAATGATACCTCCGGGAGCGATGGCAGTGCCCCTGGCGTCGCTACCGGTGATACCGGTGGCAACAAGGAAGCCGGCAGCGGCAGCAGTCCTATCGGTGGGCCGGCCGGCGAGCACTGACGCCGACGGGCACAGCTGTCTTGGCTGAGCCCTGCAGCGCGGAGCGCCTGTTGCGCTGCGCGAGCCGGATTCTGGACCTGTCCACGCCGGCCGTTATGGGGGTGATCAATGTCACCCCCGACTCTTTTCTGACGGTGGCAATCTCTATCGCGGCGCTCGCGTCGATTGCGATGCCGCGCTGTTTCGAGCGCGTGCGATGGTAGATGGAGGCGCGCGCATCCTCGATATCGGTGGCGAGTCGACCCGCCCGGGTGCGGCTCCCGTGCCCGAGCAGGAGGAACTCGATCGCGTGCTCCCGGTGGTCGAAGCCATTGTCGGCGAACTCGACGTGGTGGTATCGGTCGACACCAGCACCCCTGCCGTTATGACCGCTGCGGCCGACGCCGGAGCGGGCCTGATCAATGACGTGCGCGCACTGACACGCGAAGGTGCGATGCAGGCCGCACTTCTCACCCATTTGCCCGTGTGCCTGATGCACATGCAGGGCACCCCCGCTACCATGCAGGATAGCCCCGGGTACAATGATGTGGTCGGGGAGGTGTGCGCGTACCTTGCCGCGCGGGTAGCCGCCTGTGAGTCGGCCGGTATCGAAGCCGGTCGATTGATGGTCGACCCCGGCTTTGGGTTTGGCAAAACGCTGACGCACAATTTGCAGTTGCTGCACGGTCTGGCGCGAGTCGCGGCCCTGCAGCTGCCCGTGGCAGTCGGATTGTCGCGAAAGTCGATGATTGGCCAGTTACTGGGGCGCGGCGTCGATCAGCGCCTTCCGGCGAGCATCGGCCTGGCTGTGCTGGCGGTGGAGCGGGGCGCGAATGTCATTCGCACTCACGACGTGGTCGAGACTGCCGACGCGGTCGCAGTGGCCGTTGCGCTGCGGAGAATAGAGGGAGCAGGATCTTGAAGAGACGCTATTTCGGCACCGATGGCATACGCGGGTCGGTCGGCGACGAGCCGATCACCCCGGATTTCATGTTGAAGCTCGGCTGGGCGAGCGGGCGGGTTTTTTCCCGCGAGGTCGCGGGCGCCGGCCGCAGTACCGTTATTATCGGCAAGGACACCCGGGTGTCCGGGTACATGTTCGAATCCGCGCTCGAGGCCGGCCTGGTGGCGGCGGGCGTCAACGTCAAGTTGTTGGGTCCGATGCCCACGCCGGCGATCGCGCACATGACCCGCACCCACAACGCGGCGGCGGGGATCGTCATCAGCGCTTCACACAACCCCTTCTACGACAACGGGATCAAGTTTTTCTCTGCCCTCGGCACCAAATTACCGGATGAGACGGAGCTTGCCATCGAGGCGGAGCTCGACAAGCCGCTCGCTACGGTGAGGTCCCGGGACATCGGCAAGGTGGTGCGGGTGGTCGACGCGGCGGGGCGCTACATCGAATTCTGCAAGGCGACCGTGCCCGAGAACACCAGCTTTCGCGGCATGCGCGTCGCGGTTGATTGCGCCCATGGCGCCACCTATCACATCGCACCCAGCGTTCTTGCCGAACTCGGTGCCGAGGTGATCCCGATGGGCATTCAGCCCGACGGTTTCAATATCAATGACGGTGTTGGCTCCACCGATACCAAACAGCTCGGGGAGCTGGTGCGTGACCGGCAGGCTCACCTGGGCATCGCCTACGACGGCGACGGCGACCGCGTTTTGTTTGTTGACGAACGGGGCGAGCTGGTCGACGGTGATGAGCTCCTGTTTATCATTGCCATGCACCGACTCGCTACCGGGCGCAGCGACGCTGGTCTGGTCGGCACCCAGATGTCCAACCTCGGCCTCGAAGTCGCGCTGCGCGATGCGGGGCTGCAGTTTGTCCGCGCCCGGGTGGGCGATCGATACGTCAAGGAGATGATGGAGGCGGAGAAGTGGCACCTGGGCGGTGAGTCCTCGGGCCACATTATCTGTTCCGATATCACCACCACCGGTGACGGTATTGTCGCCTCCCTGCAGGTGCTGCTGGCGGTCCAGGCGGCGGGCGGGGACCTGGGCGCCGTGCGTGCCGGCATGAAGAAATTCCCACAGACCATGATCAACGTACCGGTCTCCGGCAACGCCAAGGTCGATCTCGATGACAGCCCGGCGGTCGCCGCTGCCGTCGCCTCGGTTGAGGCGAGACTGGGTCGGCGCGGGCGGGTGCTGCTGCGCCCGTCCGGTACCGAGCCGCTGGTGAGGGTCATGGTGGAAGGTGAGGACGGCGACGAGGTGTCCGCCTGTTGCAGTGAACTGGCGGAGGAGGTCAAGCGCGCGCTGGCCAGCCCCGTCGCACCGATCGGCGTGGCGGCGCCCGCACGCTGACAAGATCGCTGCTGCGAGCGCGCCGCAGGCGTCTACCCAGCTATCGGTGGCTGGCAGCCTGTCCCGGGTTGTAACCGCCGTCCAACCCGGTTAATATTGCCGCCCGTTTTTTTGGACCGGAGCCGGCATGCGTCGCAAGCTTGTCATGGGAAACTGGAAAATGCACGGCTCACGGGCCAGCGTTTCCCGGTTACTCGAGGATCTGATACCGGGGATGGTGGCCGGCCAGGCGGTCGAGGTGGCGGTTTACCCCACCTATGTCCACCTGGCAGAGGCGGTCGCGGCCTGTGCAGGGTCAACGGTCTCCGTAGGCGCGCAGGACTGCAGTCACATGGCGTCCGGGGCCTACACCGGCGAGGTGGCTGCGGAAATGCTGCGCGACGTCGGCTGCGAGTGGGTACTGATCGGGCATTCCGAGCGACGCCAGTACCACACCGAATCCAACGACCTGCTGCACGCTAAAATGGCGGCCGCGGTGGCTGCCGGTCTGCGGCCGGTCCTGTGCGTGGGCGAGACCCTGGAGCAGCGCCAGAATGGCGAAGCGGAGCACGTGGTGGCGGGTCAGCTGCAGGGTGCGCTGGCCGACCAGATGAGCCTCGATGGGTTGGCAATCGCCTATGAGCCGGTCTGGGCGATCGGCACCGGAGTCACCGCAAGCCCGGAGCAGGCTCAGGGCATGCATGAATTTGTTCGCGGTGCCCTGGACGGGATCGGAAACGTCGAGCCTGCACAGACCCGGATACTCTACGGGGGCAGCGTCAAGGCGGGAAATGCCGGGGAGTTATTTGGCCAGCCCGATATTGACGGCGCCCTGGTCGGGGGCGCCTCCCTGGTGGCGGAGGAGTTTCTCGCCATCGTGTCGGCGGCAGCGCGCAGCGCCTGAGGCTGCCGCGGCGCCTGCGGTCAGGGCGTGTGTTCGGGCCGCAGACAGTAAACAATAGAGAGTTCCCGTTGGGAACAGGATGAATATGGAACAGATTATTCTTGTGGTTCACCTGCTGGTGGCACTGGCCATCATCGGGTTGATCATGCTCCAGCAGGGCAAGGGCGCCGACATGGGCGCATCATTCGGGGCCGGTGCGTCGCAGACCCTGTTCGGCTCCGACGGCAGCGGCAACGTGCTGACACGAGCGACGTCACTGCTGGTCGTGTTTTTTTTCGCCAGCAGTTTCGGGCTGGCGATACTGGCCAGCCAGAAGTCTGTGGTAGTGGATGATATCGGCCTCGATATCCCCGCGGCCGCGCAGGAGGCGCCGGCGGAAGATTCCCTGGGCGGCGACCTGCCGGTGCTCGACGAGGAAATCCCCGCGGCGGTCGAGCCGAACGGGAGCGGAGACGACATCCCGGATTTGTAACAGTCAACAAGCCGAAGTGGTGGAATTGGTAGACACGCTATCTTGAGGGGGTAGTGAGCTTTGCTCGTGCGGGTTCAAGTCCCGCCTTCGGCACCATTTTAGAGCCATTGGACGCGTCCGCGGCGCGCAGTGCACTACGCGTTTGTGCGGCGAGACGCGGCCCCTTCCGGGCGGCCTGAAATTTCTTCCCACTTTATGGTTGGCGAGGTTGACCGGGGCAGGGTCGGTACCTATAATGCACAGCCTCGAAATTGGGACGGTAGGACGAGGCCGTACCAGTAGCGCAAAACCGAGGGGTGAGCGCTGAGTGGAAGTTTGATGCGGGGTGGAGCAGCCTGGTAGCTCGTCGGGCTCATAACCCGAAGGTCGTCGGTTCAAATCCGGCCCCCGCTACCAATTGCAACGTTGATGGTAACGTTGGGATAATACAAAAAAGCCCCTTTTAAGGGGCTTTTTTGCATTTGGGGAAAACGTTACCCCGGCGTGAGGGCGTGATGAAAGAACGGCAGTTGCAGGCCATGCTGGAGCCGACGGTCGAAGCGATGGGCTTCGAATTGTGGGGCCTCGAATACCTGCCGGCGGGACGCCACAGCATACTGCGCCTGTACATTGAGAGCGAAGGCGGCGTCACCGTGGATGACTGTGCGGCTGTCAGCGGACAGGCCAGCAGCGTGCTCGATGTCGAGAGTCCGATCAGCGGCGAATACACGCTGGAGGTATCGTCGCCCGGGGTGGACCGCCTGCTGTTCAAGGTCGAGCAATACCCACCCTACGTGGGCGAGATGATCGAGGTGCGCTTGCGTACGGCATTCGAGGGGCGGCGTAAATTCAAGGGCGAGTTGCAGGGCATTGAGGGTGAGGACGTTGTGGTGCGGGCGGACGGTCACGATTACCTGTTGCCCCATGAAGCGATCGAGAAGGCGCGAATACTGTCCCGCACCTGAGTGCGACGAGATAACAGGCGAGGCTTGAGATGACAAAAGAAATACTGCTGGTAGCTGAGGCTGTATCAAACGAGAAGGGTGTCTCTGAAGACATCATTTTCGAAGCGATAGAGCTGGCGCTGGCGACGGCGACGAAGAAGCGCTACGACGAGGACGCTGACATTCAGGTCACGATCGATCGGGAGACGGGCGACTATGTCACCCTGCGTCGTTGGCTGGTCGTTCCCGACGAGGAGCTTGCACTGCTGGGTACTCAGTTCACGACCGAAGAAGCGGTGGAAAAAGACCCCAATCTGAAGCCGGGTGATGTCTTTGAGGAGCAGGTGGAAAACGTCGGCTTCGGCCGGATTGCCGCCCAGACCGCGAAGCAGGTCATCGTCCAGCGGGTGCGGGACGCCGAGCGTGCACAGGTGGTCGAGCTCTACCAGGACCGCATCGGCGACCTGGTCGCCGGGACCGTCAAGAAAGTCACCCGCGATAACGTCATCGTCGACCTGGGCAACAATGCCGAAGGGCTGCTGCCCAGGGAGCAACTGGTCGGCCGGGAGACGTTCCGGGTCAACGACAGGGTGCGCGCGATCCTGCGCGAGATCAGTGAGGAGTCCCGGGGGCCGCAACTCATCCTGAGCCGGGCGTGCCCGGAAATGCTGGTTGAATTGTTCAAGATCGAAGTCCCGGAGATTGCCGAGGAAGTCATCCAGATTCGAGCCGCTGCCCGGGACCCGGGGTCGCGCGCGAAGATCGCGGTGAAAACCAACGACCAGCGGATTGACCCGGTGGGTGCCTGTGTCGGCATGCGTGGCTCACGCGTGCAGGCGGTCAGTAACGAGCTGGACAACGAGCGGGTCGACATCGTTTTGTGGGACGACAACCCGGCGCAACTGGTGATCAATGCCATGTCACCGGCCGAGGTCGAGTCCATCGTCGTGGATGAAGACAGCGGTACCATGGACGTGGCGGTGTCTGAAGACAACCTGGCGCAGGCGATCGGTCGCAGCGGCCAGAATGTTCGGCTGGCGGCGGAGTTGACCGGCTGGACCATCAATGTGATGAGTACGGAAGAGGCGGCGGAGAAACACGACGCGGAAGCCGGCCAGGTGATCGGCCTGTACATGGACAGCCTCGACGTCGACGAAGAGGTGGCGGAAATCCTTGTAGAAGAGGGTTTTACGACGGTGGAGGAGGTGGCCTACGTACCGCTCGAAGAGATGATGGCTATCGAAGGCTTCGACGAGGATATCGCCGAAGAGCTGCGGGCCCGGGCCAAGGACGCCCTGCTGACCCAGGCGATCGCCTCGGAAGAGCAGCTGGGTGCCAACGAGCCCGCGGAAGATCTGTTGACAATGGACGGGATGGACCGTCACCTGGCCTATATCCTGGCCAGTCGCGAGATCATTACCATGGAAGATCTGGCGGAGCAGGGCGTGGAAGACCTGATGGATATACCGGACATGACCGCAGAACGAGCCGGTGAACTGATTATGACTGCCAGAGAGCCCTGGTTTGCCGCTGAAGAGCAATAACGCGGCAGGCACGGCAGTCGGGCAACAAAGGGCGAAATAGGAGAGTATTGAATGGCGCAGGTGACAGTACAGCAACTTGCAGAGGTGGTCGGGGCTTCGGTTGATCGTTTGCTGATGCAGATGAAGGACGCGGGTCTGCCTCACGCGGAAGCCACCGAGGCTGTGTCCGATGAGGATAAGCAGACGCTGCTGACCTACCTCAAACGCAGCCACGGCGAGCCCACTGCCGCACCCAAGCGCATAACGCTGAAGCGCAAGACCCTCGGTGCAGTGCGTACCCCGAGTTCCCAGGGCAAGCGTATGGTGCCGGTCGAGGTGCGCAAAAAACGTACCTACGTCAAGCGGGATGCCGAGGAAGCCGTTGTCGAAGCGGAAGATGTTGGTGCCGCCGAGCGCGCCGAGGCCGAGGCTGAGGCGGCGACCGCTGCGGTGGAAGAGGCGCGTCGCGCAGAGGCGGAAGCGGAAGCAGCCGTAGAGGCGGCCCGCGAAGCAGCCCAAGCCACCGCGGAACCGGCTGAAGCCGCAGTGGAACAGGTGAGTAGCCCCGCGGCTGAGGAAGAAGTCGAGGACGAGGACCCGGCCAACATCGATCCCGAGGTGCTGCGCCAGCGCGCGACCGCGCGCCGGAAGGCGCGGGAAGCCGAGGAGGCCGCCGCCCGCAAACTCGCGCTCGAAGCCCGCAAGGCCGAGGAAGAACGGCAGCAGGCCGAGACCCAGGAGCGCGCCCGGGTCGCACGCGAAAAGGAAAATACGGTCAAGAAGCCGCGTCGGCTGCACGACGCGCCGCCCCCCGCGGGCCCGTCTAAGGACGAACCGCGTCGCAAGCAGCGTGGACGCCTGGGCCGCAATCAGCCTCTGGGACGGGGCAAGCAGCGTGGACACAACCTGTCCTACTCAGAACTGGAGGCGGCCGAAGGTCTCGGCCGTCGCCGCGGTGGCCGCAAGAAGATGAAGGCGAACCACGCCGAACACGGGAAGCATGGATTCGAAATGCCGACAGAGCGTAAAGTGCATGAGGTGGAACTGGCCGACAGTATTTCTGTGGCCGGTTTGGCTCAACAGATGTCGGTCAAGGCCGGAGTCGTGATCAAGGAGCTGATGAAGCTCGGCGTCATGGCCACGATCAACCAGATGATCGACCAGGAGACCGCGACGCTGATCGTCGAAGAACTCGGTCATACCGTCAAGCTGATCAGCGCCGACCAGTTGGAAGACCAGCTGGAACAGAAGCTGAAACAGCATGAGGGTACCGACGAACCTCGGGCCCCGGTAGTGACGGTGATGGGGCACGTCGATCACGGCAAGACCTCTCTGCTCGATTACATTCGCAACAGTCGCGTGGCGTCGGGTGAAGCGGGGGGCATTACCCAGCATATCGGCGCTTACCACGTCGACACCGATCACGGGATGATTTCGTTCCTCGATACGCCCGGGCACGCGGCATTCACGGCGATGAGGGCACGGGGCGCGAAGAGCACCGATATCGTGATCCTGGTCGTGGCAGCAGACGACGGCGTGATGCCGCAGACTGAGGAGGCCGTGCAGCACGCCCGCGCCGCGGAGGTGCCGCTGATCGTCGCGGTCAACAAGATCGACAAGGAGGGTGCCGACCCCGATCGGGTCATGAACGAGCTCTCCGCCAAGGATGTCATACCGGAGAGCTGGGGTGGTGACACCCAGTTCGTCAATGTCTCCGCGCTGACCGGTGAGGGCATCGATGCCCTGCTGGATGCCGTCCTGCTCCAGGCTGAGCTGCTCGAGCTCACGTCTCCCCGCGATGTGCCCGCACAGGGCATCGTGATCGAATCGCGCCTGGACAAGGGGCGCGGGCCGGTGGCGTCCTTGCTGGTGCAGAGCGGGACCCTTCGCCAGGGCGACATCGTGCTGGCGGGGCTGCAAACCGGCCGTGTCCGGGCGATGCTTGACGAGAACGGGGAGCCTATCGAAGAGGCCGGACCCAGCATCCCGGTGGAGATACTGGGGCTCGATGGCACACCCGACGCAGGTGACCTGTTCGCTGCACTGGAGAGTGAAAAGCAGGCACGCGAGATGGCCGATTTCCGCCAGGAGAAGAGCCGCACCAACAAGCTGGAGCGACAGCAGGCGGCTCGCCTGGACTCGATGTTCGAGCACATGACCGCCGGGGAAAAACAGACGCTCAACGTCGTCGTCAAGGCCGACGTGCGCGGGTCGCTGGAGGCGATCCAGACGGCATTGGTCGATCTCGGCAACGAGGAGGTGCAGGTCAATATCGTGTCCGGCGGTGTCGGTGGAATCACCGAGACCGATGTCACGCTGGCGGTAACGACGAACGCGGTTATCTTCGGGTTCAACGTCCGGGCCGATGGTGGCGCCCGCAAGCTGATCGAAGCCGAGGGTGTCGACCTGCGCTACTACAATGTGATCTACGACCTCATCGACGACGTCAAGCAGGCCCTGACCGGTATGCTGGCACCTGAACTGCGCGAGGATATCGTCGGCATCGCGGAAGTGCGCGATGTTTTCCGCTCGCCGAAGTTCGGTCTCATTGCCGGCTGTATGGTGACCGAGGGCACGGTTTATCGCTCCAAGCCCATCCGGGTCCTGCGCGACAACGTGGTGATCTACGAGGGTGAACTGGAATCCCTGCGTCGCCACAAAGATGACGTCAACGAGGTGCGCAGCGGTACCGAGTGCGGCATCGGCGTGAAGAACTATACCGACGTCAAGGAAGGCGACCTGATCGAAGTCTACGAAGTGAGGGAAGTCGCCCGCTCGCTGTAGAGGCGTCGAGGCGGCAGCGCGAAGGATGGCAAAGGACTACAGTCGCACCCAGCGGGTTGGGGATTACCTGCAGCGGGAACTGGCTTCGCTGATTCAGCGGGAGATCCGCGACCCGCGCGTGGGGATGGTCAGTATCACCGGCGTCGATGTCAGCCGGGACCTGGGGCACGCGCGGGTTTACGTGACCGTACTGGGCAAGAACTCCAGCGAGGACGCGGAGGAGTCCGTGGCCGCGCTGAACAAGGCCGCGGGTTTCTTGCGTAGCCAGGTTTCGCGGGACAGCAGCCTGCGCAGCGTACCCCAGCTCCGGTTCTACTTCGATACCAGTGTGGGCCGCGGCCGCGATCTCGACGCTTTGATCCGCAAGGCGGCCGACGCAGACCGGGCCTTGGGTTTGCGCGATGACGAGTCCGGAGAGGAGGTCTAGGGCTTGGGCAGGCGCCGACAGGGCCGTGCGGTGAACGGTATCCTGGTACTGGACAAACCCGCCGGGATAAGCTCGAACCGGGCTCTGCAGCAGGCAAAGCGATTGTATTCTGCAGCCAAGGCGGGTCACACCGGCAGCCTTGACCCACTTGCAACCGGTGTCCTGCCTCTGTGCTTTGGCGAGGCGACGAAATTTTCGCAATATCTCCTCGACGCCGACAAGGCCTATGTAGCGACCTTCGTGCTGGGTGTCACCACGGCTACCGGCGACGCTGACGGAGAGGTGCTTTCGCAGTGCAGCGCGATCGAATTGACCCGCGAGGCTGTCGCTGCCGCACTGGACAGATTCCGCGGCGCTATCGAGCAGGTTCCCTCGATGTACTCCGCGATCAAGCATCAGGGCCAGCCTCTGTACAAACTGGCGCGAGCAGGGCAGGACGTGGAGCGCAAGCCCCGTTCAGTGGTGGTGCACAGCCTGCTACTGCATGACTTCCGGCCCGGCTCGCAGGCTGAGATAGATGTCGCCGTCGAGTGCAGCAAGGGCACATACATACGCTCGATCGCCGAGGACCTGGGCCGGGCGCTGGGTTGCGGTGCCCACGTCAGTGCGTTGCGGCGCACCGCGGCGGGCCCTTTCCGTATCGATGACGCCGTGACTCTGTCGGTGCTCGAGGCCCTGAAGGCGGACGGCAGGACGGTGGAAATGGACGCCCTGTTGCAGCCCGCGGACGCGGCCCTTCGTGGCCTGCCGCTGCTCCAGCTCAGCGAGTCCGGAGGTTTTTACCTGCGCCGGGGACAGCCCGTGCAGGTGCCAAATGCACCCAGTAATGGTATGGTGCGCGTCGCTCTGGAGACCGGTGAGTTTCTGGGCGTCGGAGAAATATTGGACGACGGGCGAGTGGCGCCGCGTCGACTGGTAGTCACCGGACGGTGACAGGAACCTGTCTGTAAATCTGCACGGACAGGCTTCATTGACAAGGCGGGGTGAGAGGCGAGAGCCGGCACCCCCTGCAGATTGAACCAGAGGATATCAAGATGGCTTTAAACGCTGAGAAAAAGGCAGAAATCGTCAAGGCATACCAGGTGGGTGAAGGCGACACCGGCTCACCGGAGGTACAGGTAGCCCTGCTCACCGCCAATATCGAGCAACTCCAGGGGCATTTCCAATCACACAGGCATGACCACCATTCCCGTCGCGGCCTGATTCGCATGGTCAACCAGCGGCGGAAACTGCTCGACTATCTCAAGCGCAAAGATGTGGCGCGCTATACCGATCTGATCAAGCGATTGGGTCTGCGTCGATAAGTGTAATCGCGGGGCGGGTCGCCCCTGCCGTGACCTGTTGTTACAGGTCGCGCTGTCGGGTGTTGGCGCGCCAACTCGTTGAAGAATTGGAGAATAAACGTGAATCCAGTAACTAAGACCTTCCAGTACGGTGACCAGACGGTCACCCTGGAAACTGGCCGTATTGCCAGGCAGGCGACCGGAGCCGTTCTGGTTACCGTCGAGAACACCTCCGTGCTGTGTACGGTTGTTGCAGAACGCGCTGCCCGTGAAGGCCGCGACTTTTTCCCACTCGCCGTGCACTACGTTGAAAAGACCTACTCGGTAGGGCGAATCCCCGGCGGTTTTTTCAAGCGTGAGGCGCGTCCCAGTGAAAAGGAGACGCTGACTTCCCGGTTGATCGACCGGCCGATCCGGCCCTTGTTCCCGGATGGTTTCATGAACGAAGTGCAGGTGGTGTGCACGGTGATGTCGGCGGACAAGTCCATTGACCCCGACATCCCGGCGTTGATCGGAACCTCGGCGGCGCTCGCGATCAGCGGCTGTCCTTTCAATGGTCCGATTGGTGCCGCGCGCGTGGGGTTCAATGAGCAGCAGGGTTACCTGCTCAACCCGACTTACGAAAAACTGGCTGACAGCAAGCTGGACATGGTCGTCGCGGGCACTGAGGAAGCAGTGTTGATGGTGGAGTCGGAGGCCAAAGAACTGACCGAAGACCAGATGCTGGGCGCTGTCCTGTTTGCTCACCAGGAGATGCAGGCCGCGATCAAGGCGATCAACGAACTTGTGGAAGAGGCCGGCAAACCGTCCTGGGGCTGGGAAGCGCCGGCGGTGAACGGCGAATTGCTCGAGTCTATCGAGTCGCGGGTCAAGGCTGACCTCGGTGAGGCCTATCGCATCACCGAGAAGGCGGCACGCTACGAGCGCGTGGGCGAGATCAAGGCGGCCTGTGTCGAGGCGCTCGCGGTCGAGGGTGGTCCGTCCAGTGACGAGGTCAAGGACCTGTTCAAGTCGGTGGAAAAGAACCTGGTGCGAAAGCGTATTCTCGCCGGGGAACCCCGCATCGACGGTCGTGATACGCGCACCGTGCGTCCAATCGCCTGCGAGGTGGACCTGCTGCCCAAGGTGCATGGATCCGCTCTGTTCACCCGCGGCGAGACACAGGCAATCGGTGCCGTCACCCTGGGTTCCACCCGGGACGCGCAGATCATCGACGCGCTGGCAGGTGAGCGCCGCGACCCGTTCATGCTGCATTACAACTTCCCGCCCTACTCGGTGGGTGAGGCGGGTCGGGTCGGCTTTACCAGCCGCCGCGAGATCGGTCACGGCCGCCTCGCGCGACGCGGCCTGTCCGCGGTGCTGCCCGGACCGGACGATTTCCCTTACACCGTGCGCGTGGTTTCGGAGATCACCGAGTCCAACGGCTCGAGTTCGATGGCCTCGGTGTGTGTGGGTTCGCTGGCCATGATGGCGGCCGGCGTGCCGTTGAAATCGCCGGTGGCGGGAATCGCCATGGGCCTGGTGAAAGATGGCAACCAGTTCGCGGTACTCACCGATATTCTCGGCGACGAGGACCACCTCGGCGACATGGATTTCAAGGTGGCGGGTACCGCCGACGGTGTCACTGCCCTGCAGATGGACATCAAGATCGAGGGTATCAATGAGCAGATCATGGAAATCGCCCTCGAGCAGGCCAAGCAGGCGCGTCTGCACATTCTGGGCCAGATGAACGCGGTACTCCCCGCGGCTCGCGAGGTCACCTCGGAGAACGCGCCCAGCATGGTGACTTTGAAGGTCGATTCAGACAAGATCCGCGACATCATCGGCAAGGGTGGCGCAACGATCCGGTCCATCACCGAGGAGTCCGGTGCCACCGTCGATATCGATGACGACGGGACCGTGCGCGTGTTTGGCCAGGACATGGCGGCACGTGATGCCGCCGTCGCCATGATCGAGGAGATCACTGCAGAGGCAGAGGTCGGTGCGGTCTACGAGGGCACGGTGGCGCGGATCGTCGATTTCGGCGCCTTCGTCAACATCCTTCCCGGCAAGGACGGACTGGTGCACATCTCCCAGATTGCCAACGAGCGGGTGGAGAGCGTATCCGACCACCTGTCCGAGGGTGAGACCGTGCGGGTGAAGGTACTGGATGTCGACCAGCGCGGGCGTATCAAGCTCTCCATCAAGGAGTTGCTGGAAGACGAAGCCGGCTGACCGACTCGGTCGCGGCGTTTACCTCTCGCCTTCCCGGCCCGTAAAGGGCCTTTCAGGCTACCTGCTCGGGGTGCTCCGGATATCGGAGCACCCCGAGTTGGTTTCAGGGCCGGTGCTTTTCTGCAGCGAGCTAGCGACCGGGTGCCGTCTGGTCGACGAAAATCAGTTCACCGGTGTCGAAGCCGAGTTCGTTGGCCCTCTGCACGAACCGTTGCCGCAACTCGTCGCTCACCTGCGGCGAACGCGACAGTAGCCACAGGTAATCCCGGTTCGGGCCGCTGACAAAAGCGTATTTGTAGTCAGTCTCGTCCAGCTCGAAGATGACATAAGAGCCGTAGAAGGGTCCGAAAAATGACACCTTCAGGTGACCGATAGTGGGCTGGTCGACAAAGCGGGCCTTGCCCTGTATGTCCTGCCACTCCCCGTCGTCGCCGCGCCCGCCGTTGATCACCGCTACCGTGCCGTCGTCGCGGAGCTTGTACTGGGCCGTGACCTCGGTGAGGCCGCGCTCGAAGCTGTGATCGAGGCGGGCAATCTCATACCAGGTTCCCAGGTAGCGTTGCAGCTCGAAGCCGCTGACCGGGGTAATGCCTTCGGGCACGCCGGTGCAGGCGGTGAGCACGGCGGACAATGCCACGCAGGCCAGTGCGCGCCAGAGCGGGCGGCAGGACCGCGAGGCACCCGACGCTGCCCTGGTAGCGGCGCCGGTGAGATTATCGTTGAGCACTGTCTGTCGCCTCCGGCTGGTTAGGGGTTTTGGGGTCACCCGCAGCATCGTCGCGCCACTGCGGGATGCGCCCCGGCGTCCACGGCGCGCCGAGGGTGCCCAGTTCCTGCTCCAGCGCCTGCAGGCGTTGTGCGATGTCACGCAGGTCGGCAAGCGCGGTGCCGAATTCGTCGGCGGCGACGCGGTAAGAGTCGGCCAGCATGCCACCGATGGGGGCCTGGCTGAACACGGAAGGCGTGTAGATTGCCCAGGCTCGCGAGGCGATCGACATCGGGGAAGACTCATTGCGTGCCAGCACGGTTGCGTCACCCAGCAAACGCCGATTTAGCGCCTGGAGCTCCCGGCTGAGCGTGTGCAGGCGGGTGCGTTGTTCCTCTCCAGCCCGGTTGGTCGCGATCAGCGCCGGGCGCAGATGCTGGATGCGGGAGTCGATCTCTGCGCTCGCCGCGACGGCGCCCGCGACCGCGCGCTGCAGCTCTGCCGCACGGATCAGGTAGGCCTGGTGGGTGCGCCGGTCCGCGGTGATTTCCGGGCTGTTGGCCAGTGCTTTCACTGTGAAGCTGCGAACCTCACCCACCTCGCTCATCTCACCGTCGCGCACCGTGGCCAGTCTGGCGTGGTAGGTGCCGGGCAGGACCAGCGGACCCGCGGGCGGACGTTCCCAACTCGGCCGCTCCTGCGGCGTAAGACTGACCGGGTCCGGCGGTGGCAGTCGCAGATCCCAGGCGATCCGGTGCAGTCCTTTGGTCGTGGCGGCGGGAAGCCTGCGCACCACCCGGCCGTCAGCGTCGCGAATGATAAGGGTCAGCGCCGGTGTGAGTTCGTCGTCTTCTGCTCGCAGGTCGTCCCACGTCGGGTAGGGCGTATCCGCACCGCGGTCCTCCAGGACTTTTTCCTGCTGGCGCCGCACCTGCCGCCGCGACTGCAGGCCGTCTTCGAGGTGGTAGGTCAGAACCGCACCGTAGGGCGGGTTGGGCGCGGTGTAGAAGCTGGCACCCTGGGAGCCCTTTTCGGTGAGGTCCCACACGTCGCCTTCGATGTAGAGCCAGGGGTCGCGTGGCACAAACAGGTGGATATCGGCCAGCTCATCGGGCGGTGTGCGCAGCGCGGAGTAGTCGTCGAGGATATAGATACCGCGTCCGAAGGTGCCGACCACGAGGTCATTCTCACGGGCCTGTATCTCCAGGTCACGTACGGCGATGGTCGGCAGTCCGTTGTCGAGCGGGTGCCAGCGGGTCCCGCCGTCGCGCGTGAAAAAGAGGCCAAACTCCGTGCCCAGGAACAGCAGGTCGGGGTCGACGTGATCCTCTGCGATGGTATGGGCCGAGCCCCGGACGGGCAGGTCGCCGCTGATCGATCGCCAGCTGTGCCCCCGGTCGGTGCTTTTCATCACGTAGGGTCTGTAGTCGCCGCGCTTGTGATTGTCGAACACGGCATACACCACGTCGTCATCGTGGCTGGACGCGAGTACGTCTTCAACCAGCGACATGTCCGGGACCGGCGGGAAACTGACTTCGCGGCGCCAGTCTTCGCCACCGTTTTCAGTGATGCTGATCACGCCGTCATCACTGCCGATGTAGATCAGCCCCTCCCGAAGTGGGCTTTCACTCAGCCCGATGGCTGAGCCATAGCGGGAGGTCGAATCGTTTTTAGCGACCGCATCCACGCCCCAGATCCGGTCCATTACCTTGAGCTGATTGCGGTCCAGCTTGCGTGTGAGGTCTCCGCCCAGACGCCGCCAGCTGTCGCCGCGGTCATCGGAGCGGAACAGGTACTCGGACGCGTAGTAGAGTCGATGCGGGTCGTGAGGGCTGACCAGTATCGGCGTATTCCAGTTCCACTTGTAGGCGGGCTCGCCGCTTGCAGGGTGGGGTGTGATCGTCACCCGCTCCCGGGTACGCCGGTCATACCGGAACAGGTTGCCGTACTGGTACTGGGTGTAGATGATGTTCGGGTCTTCCGGGTCGAACTGGGGTTCGTAGCCATCGCCGCCCAGCACCATCGTCCAGTCGCTGTTGGTGATGCCGTGGACCACGCTGGTTCGCGACGGGGCGCACAGGGAGTTGTTGTCCTGCGTGCCGCCGCAGACATTGTAGAACGGCTGCGCGTTGTCGGGCTGTATCCGGTAAAACTGGGTGATCGGCAGGTTGCGGACATGGCGCCAGGTCGCGCCCCGGTCCCAGGACTCATAAATGCCGCCGTCGCCGCCGATGTAGAGGTGCCGGGTGTTGTCTGGATCGATCCACAGGGCGTGGTCATCCACGTGCCGCCAGCGGTTACCCAGTGGCTTGAACGTGGTCCCGCCATCCTCGGATACCTGGGTGAACGTATCGAGTGCGTATAGCCTTTGGTCATCGAGCGGGTCGACGACCAGCTCGTTGTAATACTGGGGGCTCGTGGTCATATGGGAGGAGCGCTTCTCCCAGTTGTGGCCGAAGTCCGTCGATCGATACACCCCCTGCTCGTCGTCGCTGCCCTCGATAATCGCGTACACGGTGTCGGGGGCGGAGGGCGCGCCCGCCAGTCCGATGCGGCCCATGTCGGCGCCGGGCAGTCCGTTGCTGATCCGCGTCCACGATTGACCGCCATCGCGGGTGAGGTGGATGCCACTTCCGGGGCCGCCATTGATCAGCGTCCAGACGTGTCGACGTCGCTGGTAGGTGCTGGCGAGAATAGTATCCGGATCTCGCGGGTCGACCACGAATTCGTTGACCCCGGTGTGCTCGTCGATCTGCAGCACAGGTTGCCAGCTGCCGCCCCCGTCGCGGGTGCGATAAAGCCCGCGGTCGCCCCCGTCGCTCCACAACGGCCCCTGTGCCGCCACCAGGACGTGATCGGCATCTTGCGGGTCTATCCAGATCTGGCTGATGTGGCCTGACTCCCGCAGGCCCATGTTCTCCCAGGTGGCGCCGCCGTCGATAGACCTGTAGACGCCGTCGCCGTAGGCCACGCTGCGCTGGGCGTTGTTCTCGCCGGTCCCTACCCATACGATCTTGGGATCGGATGGCGCCAATTCGACGACGCCGATGGCATACGACGCCTGGTCTTCGAACAGGGGTTGCCAGGTGATGGCATTATTTTCCGTCTTCCACAGGTGTCCTGAGGCGACAGCGGCGAAGAAAATTTGCCGCTGTTGCGGGTGAAAGGCGAAGTCGGCGATCCGGCCCGAAGTGATGGCCGGGCCGATATTGCGCAGAGGCAGGCTCCCCAGGGGATGGGAATCATTGTCCCCGGCACCGGCGATGCCACCGGGTGCGAAAAGTGCGAGGACGGCAATGAGGCCGGGGAAGGTCAGGCGCTGCAGCATGGAAGGGCTCTTGTGTGAAAGTTATCGAGCGCTAAAGGTAGCTGTATTTTTCCTCCAGAGCCAGCCTGAGTCGCTGATGAGCGCCTGGAACGGCGGGGTGCGGCCGGCGAGGTGCGGCCGGCGAGGTGCGGCCGGTCAAGTGTTTCTATGCTGTGGGCAACGAGCACGATCGCACTTTCCGGGGGACGCCAAAAAGCGTACATCCTTGTACAGGCTCGCTGGCGGCATCCATGCCGCCAGACGCCCCCTGAAAGTGCGATCGTGCTCATTGCCTATCGGCATGGGCTTGACTCGCTGAGGTGCGGCCGGCGAGGTACGGCCGGCGAGGTGCGGTCGCCGGTTGTATCGTCGCGTGGACAACGATTGCGATGCTGCCCGTCGGGGGTGTCTGGCGGCATGGACGCCGCCAGCCAAGCCTGCGCATGGACGCGCGCTGTTTGGCGTCCCCCGACGGGCAGCATCGTGATTGTTGTCCACCAGCCAGCGAAGCAGTCGCAATACACCGGCAGCGCCAGCTGCCCGACGGGTGTCAGCCGGGACGGTTGCTGACCAGGTTGTCGACTACGGAGGGATCGGCCAGGGTGCTGGTATCGCCGAGGCTGTCCAGCTCGTTCTCGGCGATCTTGCGAAGTATCCGCCGCATGATCTTGCCCGAGCGTGTTTTCGGTAAACCCGGGGCCCACTGGATGACATCCGGCTTGGCGATGGGTCCGATTTCCCTGACACACATCTGGACCAACTCGGCGCGCAGCTCATCACTGGGCTCGACGCCATTCATCGGGGTCACGTAGCAATAGATGCCCTGGCCCTTGATGTCATGAGGAAAGCCCACGACCGCCGCCTCGGCGATTTTATCGTGCAAAACCAGCGCGCTTTCCACTTCGGCTGTGCCCATGCGGTGGCCGGACACGTTGAGCACGTCGTCTACCCGCCCGGTGATCCAGTAATAGCCATCCTCATCGCGCGATGCGCCATCGCCGGTGAAGTAATAGCCCGGGTAGTTGCTGAAATAGGTGTCGACCATGCGCTGGTGATCGCCGTAGACGGAGCGGATCTGGCCGGGCCAGGACGACTTGATCACCAGGTAGCCCGCTCCCGGTCCTTCAATTTCGGAGCCGTCCTCGTTGAGGAGCGCGAGGTCGACACCGAAAAACGGAAAACTTGCCGACCCCGGTTTGAGGGCGTGGGCTCCCGGCAGCGGTGTAATCATGTGGCCACCGGTTTCGGTCTGCCACCAGGTGTCGACGATCGGGCAGCGTGATTCGCCGACCACCTGGTAATACCACTCCCAGGCCTCCGGGTTGATGGGCTCGCCCACCGTTCCCAGCAGGCGCAGGCTGGCGCGGGAACTGCGGGTGACGGGTTCGTCGCCCACGGCATGCAGCGCACGAATTGCGGTCGGGGCAGTGTAGAAGCTGTTGACCTGGTGCTTGTCGACGACCTCCCAGCAACGCCCGGCATCGGGATAGGTGGGGACTCCTTCGAACATGACGGATGTGGCCCCGTTGCAGAGCGGCCCATAGACGATGTACGTGTGGCCGGTGACCCAGCCGACATCTGCCGTACACCAGTAGACCTCGCCCTCGCGGTAGTCGAAGACGTATTTGAACGTCATGGCTGCCTGCAGCAGGTAGCCACCGGTGGTGTGCATCACCCCCTTGGGCTTACCCGTCGATCCCGATGTGTAGAGGATGAACAGCGGGTCTTCCGCACCCATGGACTCGGGTGCACATTCGGTGTCGGCGTCGGCGGTCGCCTCGTGGTACCAGACATCGCGCCCTTCCTGCCAGCCGATGTCACCACCACCGGTGCGGCGCACCACCAGGCAGGTGTGCACATTCGGGCAGGACTCGAGCGCTTTGTCGGTGTTGGCTTTCAGCGGGATGCCGCGTCCTCCACGAACGCCCTCGTCGGCTGTGATCACCGCCTGACAGTCGGAGTCCAGAATCCTGTCTTTAAGCGCTTCCGGAGAAAAGCCCCCGAACACAACCGAGTGGATTGCGCCGATACGGGCGCAGGCCAGCATCGCGTAGGCTGCCTCCGGGATCATCGGCATGTAGATACAGACACGGTCGCCGCGTTTTACGTTGCGGGCCTTCAGCGCGTTCGCCAGCTTGCAGACTTCTGTCTTGAGTTCGCCATAGCTGATGTGACGGCTGTCCGCGGGGTCATCCCCTTCCCAGATCAGCGCCGTCTGCTCCGCCCGCTCGGGCAGGTGGCGGTCGATGCAATTGGTGGTGACGTTGAGCGTGGCGCCGCTGAACCAGGCGGCTTCTCCCTTGACGAAGTCGAAGTCGACGACCTTATCCCAGGTTGAGTCCCAGGTGAGAAATTCGCCGGCCGCGTTGCCCCAGAATTGCTCTGGCGCATCAATCGACTGACGGTACATCGAGGTGTACTGCTCAGCATTGATGTGGGCGTCCTCGAAGTTGGCGGGAACCGGGTAGACAGCAGATTCAGACATGGTGACGAATGACCTCAGGCTCGAGTGTGAACTCAGGATGATACGGAGAGGTGGGTGACATGCAAGGCGACCAAAGTCGAACCCAGGCCGTCGATGGCTGCCGGCTTACTGGCTGGCCAGCATGCCCCAGTCGGACACCGGGTTGAGCGCGAGGCGGACGTTGTCTATAAGGCGGGTGTTGCCGAGCCGAGCCGCCGCCAGGATGGCGATCTCTTCGGTTTGCTCGGTGACCGGGCGCAGCGTGGCGGCGTCGCGGATGGCAAAGTAATCGGGTTCAAACCCGGCCTGCAGCAGCTTCATACGCGCGTGGGATTCGAGTTCCAGGAAATTGTCGAAACCGCAGGCGATGGCCTCCCGGCAGTTGTTCAGTATCTCGTGGAGAACGGGCGCGATGCGACGCTCGTCCGTCGAAAGATAACCGTTTCTGGAGCTCAGGGCGAGGCCATCCTCGGCGCGAGCGGTGGCGACACCGACGATCTCTACCGGAATACACAGGTCGGTCACCATTTTGCGGATGATCGACAGTTGCTGAAAGTCCTTTTCCCCGAATACGGCCACGTGTGGCCGAACGAGGTTGAACAGCTTGGTGACGACGGTGGTCACACCGTCGAAATGCCCCGGGCGATTGCTGCCACAGAGAGTCTCCGACAGCTCGGGTACCTTGACCTGCGTCTGGGCGCCCATACCGTAGGGATACATCTGCTCGGCAGTCGGTGTGAACAGGACCTGGGTGCCCTCGGCGAACAACTTTTCCTTGTCTGCCGCCAGCGTTCTCGGATAGCTGGCGAGGTCCTCTCCGGGCCCGAACTGCAGCGGATTGACGAAAATACTGACGACGACCACGTCGCAGAGCTCGCGCGCCCTGCGCACGAGTTTCAGGTGGCCCTCGTGCAGGTTGCCCATGGTAGGTACAAAGGCAATGGATTGGTGGCTCCGGCGGGCTGTGCGCAGGGCCGCCTCTAGCTGGCAGGTGGTACCGACTGTTCGCATCTCTGGCTCATCCCATAGCGGACGCAACTGTGACGCCAGGTCGGTTCAGTCGCACCGACCCTCTCCCGCCTGCGCACTGACCGATGACGGGGAAGGCAGTATGCCCCAAGCGCGGCCGGGCTGGCAACGGCAATTTATGAAATATTCACGGGATTATGTTACGTATTTGCACATCCACCGATCAATTTGAGAAGTTTTTACACCGGCGTTGGTCGGCATCCCGGGCGGCGGGGGCCGGTGACGCAGGTGTTTCTGTGTGGGCTAGCAGCCTGTTGAAATAGTCGCAGGCGAGCGCGAGGCAAGGCAAAAATCGGCGAAAAACCGCAGTGTACACGGCAGTACATGAGGATTTTGAGCCGATTTCTAACGCCGCATCGTGCCGGCTGAGGCTATTTCAACAGGCTGCTAGGACTTGTAGGTGTGTTCTTCGCGGGGATACTCGCCCTGCTTCACCGCATCGACGAAGGCCTGGAGTCCCGACTGGATGCTGGTCTGGCCTTCCATGAAGTTGCGCACGAAGCGCGCCGTATGCGGGGTCAGGCCCAGCAGGTCATGCAAAACCAGAACCTGGGCATCGGTACCCGCGCCGGCCCCGATGCCGATGACAGGAATGTCGAGTTTACGGCTGATGTCCGCGGCCAGTGGCGCGGGAATGCACTCCAGTACCAGCAGACTGGCGCCGGCATCCTGGATTTCGACGGCATCAGCGAGAATGGATTTGGCTTCCTTTGGCGTCCGACCCTGAACCTTGAAACCGCCGAGGGCATTGACCGACTGGGGGGTCAGGCCAAGGTGGGCGCAGACCGGAATGCCGCGTTCGACCAGCATGCTGATCGTGTCGCTCAGCCAGGTTCCCCCCTCGATCTTGACCATCTGGGCGCCGCTCTGCATCAGGGCCGTGGCGTTCTCCATTGCCTGCTCGGGCGTGCTATAGCTCATGAACGGCATATCGGCGATGACCAGGCAATCCGGCGCGCCGCGGGTGACGCACTCCGTGTGGTAGGCCATGTGCTGCAGGGTTACGGGCACCGTGCTGTCGTGGCCTTGCAGGACCATACCCAGCGAGTCGCCCACCAGGATGGTTTCCGCACCGGTCTCACCTATCAGGCGAGCGAAAGTGGCGTCGTAGGCGGTAATGCAGACGAATTTCTCACCGGAAGCCTTCATCCTGGCAAGTGTGCTGATCGTGACCTTGCTCATTGGGCGTGTCCTGTCAGGCGAAAAACGGGAGGCCGGAAATGTGGCTGTCCCTGTACGCCCTCTGCCGGCGCTATGGCCGACAATGGCATGTGTCCGGTGTCTTCACCCGGTCCAGCCTTGCGTGCGTTGGCCGTCAGGCGAGGCGCGCCATCGTAATATAGAAAAAACGCCCTGTACACTTTGGTGCCGCCCTGGCGGCGGCGCGGGTCTGGCCGCAGCGATGTCACCCTCAGTCACCTTCCGCGGCCGTGCGCAGGCTGGTCCTGATCAGATGCCCGTTATCGCACCCCGCCAGCAAGGCGCCGAGTACGATACCACCGGGCAGTCGCAGGTCATCGCCGGTAATTTCTGCGAGGGGGTGCAGGACAAAGTTGCGTTCCGCCAGGCGGGGGTGCGGCACCGTCAGGCGTCGGTCGCAGATCTCACGGTCGTCGTAGAGAAGGATATCCAGGTCGAGTGTGCGTGGGCCCCAGTGCAGGCTCCGAACGCGCCCTTGCTCCAGCTCGATGCGTTGGAGGTGATCCAATAGCTCATGCGGGGAGAGCCCGGTTTCCAGCGCCGCCACGGCGTTCAGGTAGTCGGGCTGTTCGCCGGGTCCTACGGCACGGCTGCGGTAGAAGCTGGACGGTTGCAGCAGGCGGGTGGCGGGGATCCTGTCGAGCGCGCGGAGGGCTGTCCGCAGTTGATGCTCCGGCTCACCGAGATTGCTGCCGAGACCGATGTAGGCCCGGGTCATCGACTCAGTCCTGGGGTGAGACCGCGGCCTTGCGCCGGCGACGTCCGCGGCCGCCGCGGCGTTGACCGCGCCCGCCAGGTGTCTCCTCCGGGGCGTGTGTAATCGGGGGCAGGTCGCGCTGGAACTCAGACCACCACTGCCCCATGCCGCCCGTCGCCTCACCCACCTCCTCTCGGAGCACCAGGACATCATATGCGGCCCGGAATCGGCGTTTCTCCACCAATTCCATTGGCTTGCGGGCGGGGCTGCGTTGCAGCCGGACCTGCAGCTCCCAGATCTCGCGCATCGGGATGCTGAAACGACGGGGTATGGCGACGTGTTGGACAGCGCTGGCAAGCACTTCCTGGCCGGCGCTGTGCATGGCCGGTATCGGCGGGTCGCCACGGCGTTGCAGCTGATCGAACCGTTCCCGAACGGCGGGCCAGAGCAGCACGGCGAGCAGGAATGCGGGCGTCACGGGTTTGTCTTCCCTGATGCGATTGTCGGTGTTGCTTAACGCGGTGTCGATCAACTGCATGCTGGCGCTATCGTCGCGCAGGGCGGCATCACTGTCGGGGAAGAGATAGCGCAGCAGGTTGTGCTGTCGGAGTTGTGTCATGGCGGCGGCGGCATACCCCGTCATGAACAGTTTGACGAACTCGTCGAACAGCCTCGCCGGGGGAATGTCGCCGAGGAGGTGCGCGCAGGGCGCGATGGCCGCCGCAGTTGCCGGTGCAATGCTGAAGTCGAGCTTGGCGGCAAAACGCAGGACCCGGAGCATTCGCACCGGGTCTTCGCGGTAGCGTGTTTCAGGAACGCCGATAACGGATACCAGGCGCTGGTCGAGGTCTTCCATGCCATCGACCTGGTCGTATACGGCGAAGCTCCCGCTGTCGTAGTAGAGCGCGTTGACCGTCAGGTCGCGGCGCACGGCATCCTCTTCCAGCGTGCCGTAAACGTTATCCCGCAACAGGCGCCCGGAGGACGATGTTCGCGATACATTACCCGTCGGCGATGCCTCCTCGGGGTCAGGCTTGTCGTGATGGCCCCGGAAGGTGGTGACCTCGATGATTTCGCGACCAAAGCGCACGTGCACGATGCGAAAGCGGCGGCCGATGATGCGTGAATTACGGAACAGTTCGTGCACCGCTTCCGGCGTCGCGTCGGTTGCGATATCAAAATCCTTGGGGTGCATGCCCAGTAACAGGTCGCGCACGGCGCCGCCGACCAGGTAGGCCTCGTGACCCTGGTTGCGCAGGCGTGACATGACTTTCAGTGCATTGTCACTGATGTCCTTGCGGGAGATGCAATGCCGGTCCCGGGGTATGACGTTCAATCGTACGCTCGTCTCTGTAAGGTGCGTGGCAAGCGCCGAAGTTTACCATAACTGCCCGCCCTCGATGGCTGGGCAGTGGCTGGAGGTGGCTGGACGTCACGCAGGAAATAGGGGGAAAACGACGTTTTCCCCATCCAGGTCACTGGCGGAGTTATTATTATTTCTCGGCGGTTATTATTCTTTTCGACAACGCGTTTGCGTGCGCCGTGCGATATTGCGTTTGCGGGCGAATGTCCGTGCCGATGGTTCGGCGGTGGTTGCCCCAGGCGTGAACTCCAGTTCAACGCAAATTGAAGGGGAAGATACCTTCCCCATCCAGGTCCTCAGCAAGCTCTGTTATTGTTATTGCAGCGTATTATTTTTAGACTGATCGCTAGCATCAATTAACAGCAGAATTCGTGCCAGTAATCAAAAAGCATATTTAAAACAGGGGTTTATGTTTTTTTGATGGAATAATTGTGACGGAATATTGACAGGGTTGTTACCGTACTACTCTGGCGGCAGTAACGACTGTCGGTGTCGGTAACGTTCAGGAGGGAGAGCTGGCCGTGCGCTTGCGCCGTCCGCTGTGGGTGGTCTTGCTGCGAGGAATCCCGAAACGCTGGCGCCGCTCCCACAGGCACTTGCGGCTCACGCCGAGCTTCTGGGCCAGTTCGGTCTCGCTCATGGAGTCCTGGTGCTCGAGCACGAAGCGTTGGAAATAGTCCTCCAGCGACAGATCCTCGGAGGGATCCAGACGGGTAGGTCGCGGCATTGCCGGCATCTCGATGCCCTGTCCGCGCAGTCGGTTGATATTCACCAGCTCGAGATCGATGCCCAGTGCCTCGTTATCGATTTCGTCGCCGTCGGTGAGCACGACTGCGCGTTCGATGGCGTGTTCCAGCTCGCGCACATTGCCGGGCCACTGGTAGGTGGTAATCGCCTGGATCGCCCGAGGCGACAGGCGCATCTCCCCGCGGCCCAGGCGCTCTGCCTGCTCCCTCAGCATGCGCTCTGCGAGGTGCAGGATGTCCTTGCCGCGGTCGCGTAACGGGGGGAGGGACAGGCGTAGAACGTTGATCCGGTAGTACAGGTCCTGGCGGAACTTGCCCTCCCCGGACAGGCGCTGCAGGTCGCGGTGGGTGGCGCAGATCAATCGTACGTTCACCTTGCGCGAGTGCACCGAGCCGATCCTGCGGATTTCGCCCTCCTGGATGAAGCGCAGCAGTCTGGCCTGTGCCTCCATCGGCAGCTCGCCGATCTCGTCGAGGAACAGGGTGCCGCCGTCGGCAGCCTCGATCAAACCCATCCGGCTTGCATTCGCACCGGTGAATGCCCCTTTTTCGTAGCCGAACAGTTCCGACTCGATCAGGGTGTCGGGTATGGCCGCGCAGTTTACCGAAATCATGGTGCTGTCCGACCTGTGGCTGCGCTGCTGCACAGACCGTGCGACCAGTTCCTTGCCGGTGCCGGTCTCACCGAGGACCAGGACGGTCGAGTCGGTGGGGGCGACCTTGTCGATATGAGTAAAGAGCTCGAGCATGGCCGGGCAGTTGCCTTCGATACCGCTCGCCGCCGCGGACTCCTTATCCCGGTTGTCGTCGCCCGGGCCCCGTTCCCGGTGGTCGGAGGTCGGGTGCTCGGCGATGATTCGCTGCACCGCGCTCAGCATGTCGGCGTGGTCGAAGGGCTTGGCGATGTAGTCGACGGCTCCCATGCGCATCGAGTCGACGGCCGAGCGCAGGCTGGCGTAGCTGGTCATGATCAACACCGGCACACTGCCTACCTTGTTGATCAGGTCGGTACCCGGAGCGCCCGGTAGCCGCAGGTCGCTGATGACCAGGTCGAATTCCTTCAACGCGTGGCTGCTTTGAGCATCCTGCACGGAGCCCGCTTCGCTAATCTCGTAGCCATTGCGCTCGAGCAGCCGTCTCAGGGCTGAACGGATAACAGTTTCGTCCTCGACGATCAGGATTCGCGGCATGATCACTCACCTCCGTCACCAGTGTACCAACTTCCCGGCGAAGCTGGCCACAGGCAGCCTGTTACTGCCGGCCTGTTACTGCTGCCCAACCGGGGCTTCACGCCTCGAAGCGGTTGCCGTAGTCGTCGCGTCTTAGCCGGATGCGAACCCGGGTCCCCGGGGCGCCGGCGGCATGTATCGGGCTGCTCAATTGGACTGACCCGCCCAGGTCTTCGATAATGCTGTAGACCAGTGCCAGCCCCAACCCTGTGCCGGCACCGGGGTCCTTGCTCGAATAGAAGGGCTCGAATACCCGGTCCAGTGCCTCAGCGGGAATACCGCAGCCATCGTCCTCGACGTCCACCTGTACCCGCTCGCCGTCACAGCCGGCATCGATTTCGATTCTGCCTCCGTCTTCGCAGGCGTCCCGGGCATTGGACAACACGTTGATGAATACCTGCAGAAGTCGCTGGCTGTCCGCGGCCACCAGCAGTTCGCGGTTGCAGCGATTGACGAATGAGACGGCTTTGGCCTGCCGATCCAGTTGCAGCAGGTGTATCGCCTCGTCGACGCAGTCGGCCAGGTTACAGGGCTGGAGTACCGTATCCCCGGGGGAGGAACCGGTGTGGGAGAAGTTCACCAGCGATTGGACGATACGGGTCACCCGTTCGGTCTGTTTCAGGATGTCCTGCGCGGTGGTGCGAATGTCGTCCGGATCAGTCTCGTACTCGAGATTCTGGGCGAGGCAGGCGATACCCGTCACCGGGTTGCCGATTTCGTGAGCCACACCGGCCGCGAGCCGGCCGATGGAGGCCAGGCGCTCACTGTGCAGCAATTCCCTCTCCATCAACTCATAATCGGTAATATCTTCCACCACGACGACCCGGTCGTCTGAATCGCCGTTGCGCGCGGCGGCAGCCGCCCTGTGCAGGCTTACCCAGCGCTTGCCGTCGTGCTTCTCGCCGCTGCAGGTCGGCCCGGGCTCGACCTCCTGTTTCAGGACGCCGTCCGCCTCGCCACGGAGAAAATCATCGACGATGGCGTTCCACGGCGCCGGCAGTGAGCCCAGGTGGGAACCCAGTACCCTGTGAGCATCGATGCCGGTGATTTCTTCCATGCAGCGATTCCAGAGTGTCATTTCGCCATCAGTCGCGCTGGCGCAGACACCGATCGGGAGGTTGTCCAGTGTCTCCCGATAGTGGCGGCGGAGATTGTTGAGCTCCGCTGCCCGACCGGTGAACTGCACCCGCGAGCGATCGAGATTGCGCTCGATCAGGTTGATGTCCTCACGGCTCTCGCTGGGGCTGCGCCGATACGGCAGGCAGCGGTCGACCACATTGTGCGCGACGGCCGGACCGAGCAGCCCGGCGAGGTTTGATTCTATCCGGCGGCGTACCCTGCGCAGCGCGTAGGGTCGCGATTCGTGTATCTCGAGCTGCAGCTGCTGCAGTGCGCGCTCGACCTCGGTCCGCGCAGCGTCCTCCCCGAGTGCCTGCGATAACTGGGTGATGAATTCGGCAGCGTTCCGCTGGGCCAGTGTCTGGCGGACAGGCGCGTTGACGTTGTCCATCGAGCAGATTTCGGCGGCCACCTGCTCTTCGTCAGTTGCCCGTGTCACCAGCGACACCAGGATGAACAAGGTTGTGTTGGCGAACAGCGAGAGCAGGGTGGCGGCGGCCCAGGGCTCCATGCCCCTGAGGAAATCGGGTGAAAACGTGTTCAGCGCAGGCGGCATAATGCCGGTGACGGCCGGCAGCACCACCCAGGTGAACCAGCCGGCAAGTCCTGCGCCAAGACCGGTGAGCAGCCCGATGCGGTTGGCGCCCTGCCAGTAGGTGGTGGCTACGATGCCCGGGAAGAACTGCAGCGTGCCGATAAAGGCGATCAGGGCGAGTTGTGCCAGGCCCTGGCGGCCATCGAGAATGACGAACACCAGGTAGCCGGCCAGGATAAACCCGGTGATGAGGCCGCGCCGCAGCCAGTGGAGCTGCTGGTAGAGGTTGCGGTCGCGATCGAATCGCAGTCCCCGTGCTGGCAGTACCAGATGGTAGAGGCACATGTTCGAAAGCGCGATGGTGACGACGATGATGGCCGCGCTGGACGCCGACAGGCCGGCGACGAACGCGATCGCGGAGACGGTATTCGATTCCAGGGCCAGCCCGATGGCCAGGCCGGTGTACTCCCGCGGCAGGCTGTGGTCGAGATAGACCCCGGCCCACGCTATTGGCAGCGTCGGCAGGCTGAGCAGGCAGAGATACAGTGGCAGCGCCCAACTGGCGATGCGGAGGTTGGTGCTGTCGGTGTTCTCTGCAAATACCATGTGAAACATGTGGGGCATGCCGACGGCGCCGGCGAAGAACAGGAGAAACAGTACCCGGTACTCTCCCTCCCGAGCGGGGTAGTCGTCGCCGGCGACGGGGTAAAGGTTGTCTGCGAGCCAGCCCTCCAGGCCATCCGTGCCGTTGAAGACCTGCGTTAACACCACCGCCATGAGGGCAGTCAATGCCCCCAGTTTTATCAGTGATTCAAACGCCATCGCGGTGACAAGACCCCTGTTTCCGCGGCGCATGGCGAGGTGTCGGTTGGTTCCGAAAAGTAGCGCAAACACGGTGATGACAGCGCAGAAGAGCAATGCCAGGCTGTCTTTCCTGTCGCCCCCGGGGGCCAGGTTGCCCGGGTTGCCACTGAGAATGTGGATGCTGTCCGCCACCGCCTGGATCTGCATCGCAAGCAGCGGCAGCAGGGTAAGCGACATGGCCACCGTGACCGCCGTGCCCACCGGCTGGCTGCGAAACCTGAAGGTGAGAAGATCAGCCAGCGACGCCAGTTGGTAGATTCGCGACAGCCTGAGCAGCGGCAGCAGCAACAGGGGTGTAAGCAGGAACATCACGGCGATACCGAGGTAATACATCAGGAAGCCGGAGCGGTATTCGGCGACGAACGAGAAGATCCCGTTAGTCGCCAGTGCGCCGGCGAAGACGCCGAGCGACAACACGTACACGGCGGGATGGCGGCTTATCCGTTCCGGAATTATTCCGCGATGCGCCAGCAGGGCGACGGTAAACAGCATCCCCAGGTACGCAATGATGCACAGCAGTATTTGCAGCAGGCTAAAGCTCATCCGGATCCCGGCTGTGCTGGTTCCACCAGGCGGCGGCAATGATCACCAGCCAGAACTGGTAGGGGCGGTACCAGGCGGTCGGTGAGTGGAATACCCAGTCATCGATACTGGGAAGGAAGACGATAATCAGGCCGATAACCAGCAGGGTCAGGCGGTTGATATACATGCGGCACCGGGTTTGGTGTGAGCTGGCGGAAGATACTACGCAAGCCTGTGGGAACGGTAAAGCCGGCAGTGGGCCGCCCGGGTCACGGCGGCGCGGTGCCGGGTTCCGGCAGGGCCAGCGCAGCGGGCAGTCGCGATCGCGACCAGTTTGCCACGGCAAAGGCGATCAGTTCGTCCACCCGCGCGGCGAGTGCCGGCGGCTCGGGCTGGTGCAGGAAACGCAGGGCCGCCCGCAGGTTGGCTGCCGGCCGGGTGTCATCCAGCGCTTGCGCGTGGTTCTGCTTGCTCAGCTTGTTGCCCGCTGCATCCGTGATCAACGGTATATGCAGGTACTGCGGTGTCGGCAGGCTGAGGCAGTGTTGGAGAAAAATCTGCCGCGCAGTTGAGTCGAGTAGGTCGGCGCCCCTGACGACGTGGTCGATGCCCTGCCCGGCGTCGTCGACGACCACTGCCAGTTGGTAGGCAAACAAGCCGTCCTTGCGCAGCAGGGTGAAGTTCGGGTACTCGCTGCTGAGGTCGCAGGTCACGTTGCCCTGCAGCGCGTCGACGAATTCGATCGGGCTGTTCGCCGGGACGCGGATGCGGGTCGCCCTCGGCTGCCGCAACGAGCCCTGGCGCGTCTCGCAGCCGGAGCGACAGCATCCCCCCCGGCCGAGCCTTGGACGGGTGCAGTCACAGTCGAACAGGCGCCCGTCGCTGGCCAGATCGTCGAGAGCTCTTCTGTAGTCGGCGTGGCGCCGGCTCTGCCACATCACCGGTCCGTCCCAGTGCAAACCATGGCGTTGCAAGGTACTCAGGATAGCCTCAGCCGCGCCCGGCTCTTCCCGGGGTGGATCGAGGTCCTCGATACGCATGCGCCACTGTCCCCGGTACGCGCGCGCGTCCAGGAAACTGGCGAGGCCCGCAATCAGCGAACCGAGGTGCAGGGGGCCGGTGGGCGAGGGTGCAAAGCGGCCGCAGTAGCGTTGGCCATCCGTCGGTTTCACGCCGGACGACCGGGAGGGAGTGGCTGTCAGCCCAGCTCCTGACGCTCCTTGATTTCAGCGAGCGTCTTGCAGTCGATGCACAGCGTGGCCGTCGGGCGCGCCTCCAGCCGCTTGATGCCGATTTCCACGCCGCAGGCGTCGCAGAATCCGTAGTCGTCCTGCTCAATGCGCTCGATGGTGCCGTCGATTTTCTTGATCAGTTTGCGCTCGCGGTCGCGGGTTCTCAATTCCAGGCTGAACTCTTCTTCCTGCGTCGCGCGGTCCGCCGGGTCGGGAAAGTTTGCCGCTTCATCTTTCATGTGGGTAACGGTACGATCGACCTCCTGCATCAACTCGGCTTTCCATGTTCGCAGGATACCCTTGAAGTGATCGCGCTGTTTCTCGTTCATGTACTTCTCGCCACGCTTTGGCGCGTATGGCTGGAAGTTCTTGAATTCAGTGTTGGCTGGTTTTTTTGCTGCTCTTGCCATAGTCACGTTCCCGTACGAGCGGAATGCAGTGTGTCGTTCAACCGGCCTTTGGCCACTGCAGGCTAGGGGCCGCCCCGATTGAGGGCGCCGAAATTAGCAGAATTGGGTGGCTTGCGCCACTGTTTCCTGGCAGATTTTTTCATCGTTTCACGCTTTTAGCTGTTGGTATCATGGGGCCCGCTTGGAATTGATGATTTGTCGGGTTCGCACCTGAGCGGGAAGCGGGCCCGTCGAGCCGCTGGGAACCCCGCGGCCGTTAAACGGCGTCCTGCCGCTTGCGGCGGTACCCCGGACGCCGACAGCGGGTGCTGTGCACGGTCAGTGGCTGCTGCTGTGATGGAGATGAGAGTGAATCTGGCGCCTTTGGTCGAAGGTCGGTTGTGCCGACGCTACAAGCGGTTTCTGGCCGATGTCGAGTTGGTCGATGGCAGCCGTGTCACGGTTCACTGTCCCAATACCGGCGCCATGACGGGCTGTGCGTTGCCCGGAAGTCGTGTCTGGCTGTCGCACTCCACTTCGAAAACCCGCAAATACGCCTACACCTGGGAACTCGTGGAAACTCCGACGGGGCTCGCCTGCATACATTCCGCGCTTGCCAACAAAGTGGTCGGGGAAGCCCTGGAAGACGGCAGCCTCCCGGGGTTCGAGGCGTGGCCCGTACACCGCAGTGAAGTGGGCGTGGCGGGGGGGAGCCGCGTCGATTTCATGTTGGAGGGAAGTGGTGGCCGGGTGTTCATCGAAGTGAAATCCGTGACCCTGTGTCGTGAAGACGGGTGCGGTTTGTTTCCCGATGCGGTCAGTGCCCGCGCCCGCAAGCACTTGCAGGCACTGAAGGCCCTTGGTAGCGGCCGGGATCGGGCGATCCTGCTGTTTTGTGTGTTCCACGAGGGTATTCGCAGTGTCAGCGCAGCGGGTGAAATCGATCCCGGATATCGTGACGCGCTGGCTGACGCGACTGCGGGCGGTGTCGAGATCCAGGCCCGGGCGACATCGATTCGGGGCGGTGTCATCACCCTGGCGGGCGCGCTGCCGTTCGCCCTGGACCCGCCGGCCACCGGGCAATCGCTGAAGGAGTGATCGCGTATGCGCAAGGCGAGACGGCTCAGTGAAGCGGAACTGACCGGCAGGGCGGACACCCACCTGGAGACGCTGGTCGACGGACAGCGGTTGCAGGCACCCGTGATCGATGCCTTCAACGCACTGAGGGCGGACGCCGGCGCCGCCGGGTTCGACCTTGCCGTGGTCAGCGGGTATCGGTCGTTTGCGCGCCAATGGGCGATTTTCAATGGCAAGCTTGCCGGTGAAAGGCCTACCTACGACGATGAGGGTCGCCCGGTCGACGTGGGGGCCCTGCCGCCGCTGGAAGCGCTGGCCGCGGTTATGCGCTACTCCGCCATGCCCGGCGCGTCGCGCCATCACTGGGGGACAGATCTCGACGTCTACGATGCGAACGCGGTTCCCATGGATTACGACGTGCAGTTGACACCCGCGGAAGCCGATCCGCAGGGCGTGTTCGGCCCCCTGCACGCATGGCTCGACGAGCGTATGGCAGTTGGTGCCTCATGCGGCTTCTACAGGCCCTACGCGCGCGATCGTGGCGGCGTGGCTCCAGAGCGCTGGCACTTGAGTTATGCCCCGCTGTCGGTTGCCTGTGAGGCGCAACTGAACGAGTCGGTTTTGCTGCGGTGCTGGGACGCTGAGGGAGAATTGCGCTGGCGCGCGGAGTTGGAGAACAATCTGACCGCGCTCTGGCAACGATACGTTGCTGTCGCGCCGGGTTGGTGCCCTGCACAATTTCAATATGAAAGCCAGCCACGCCCGCCATCGTGCACCGGTTCGACGGGCCCGGTCTAGACTCGACGCGCCTGCGCGGCGTTCATCGGCCGATACCGGATCTCCCCGTTACGTGCCAACCGGGGTGCCCTAACTTTTGGCCTGTTCATGCAGGTGACCGAAATGGGTTTGGTAGTCCTTTTCTGACGCAGCAATGACCTGGAGGGCTTCTTCGCGACCGTAGACGAAATCAACCTTGATGTTGGTTTCCTTGCCCGGAACCATCTTGTAGGTCGAGAAGTAGTGCTGCAGGCGCTCGGTCTTGATTTTTGGCAGGTCAGTGATGTCCTTGACGCCGCCCCAGATGTTGTCTCCCTCCAGCACAGCGACGATCTTGTCGTCCGCCTCGCCACCATCGATCATCTGGATTCCGCCCACAACGCGGGCTTTCAGTATGATATCCGCCCGGGTGATGTGACGTTCTGAAAATACGCAGATGTCCAGCGGGTCGCCGTCGGCCACCTCAACAGAGGGACAGCGCTTGGCGACCTCTTCGGCGCAGTAGGTCCGGGGGATGAAACCGTACAGGGCGGGCGGGCTCGATGTGGTTCGCTGTGGCCGGTCGACCATGAGGAAGCCGGAGGCCTTGTCGAGCTCGTACTTGACGACATCGTCGGGTGTCATCTCAATGTAGACCTGCACCACGTCACTGTTTTCGTCCACATCGCGCGAGCGTGCGCGCAGGCCGTGCCATGGATGACGCCGCCAGCGATTGAAATCCCGATTGCTGTACATGGTGCTTCCTCTTTTTCTGTGTGCGGTCAGGGTCTGACGGGCTTTTGCAATGCCCGGCGGTTCAGCAGCCCGCTACCAGTGCCTGGTACTGCTGATGAATCCGACATCTGCCGATCATTTTTCTCGGGAGCGAGGTGAACCTGGAGGCATTACTCTCGCCTGTTCTGCAAAGCCGGCAGGGTTTTTCCAACAGCCGCCTAGTGTACAGGTAAAGCCGCTGAAAATCTGCCCAGCCGGCCGCCCTGTGCCCGGCGGGATCAGACTTCGAAGCGCGTTTTCAGCTTGCGTTGGACGAGCACGTTTTTCAGCGTCACGTAGCGCGGCAGTCCACCCCGGTAATCGGGGTAAGCTTCGCCCACGATCAACGGCTGCAGATAGTCCCTCGCCGCCGCGGTGATGCCAAAGCCGTCGCGGGAGATGAAGCTGCGGGGCATTTTTTTCTCGCGATTCGCGACCTTTTCCAGCGGCGCCTCTCCGATGGACCAGCGGTAGGCCTTGCCCCTGCCGCGCACGATGCACGGCATGACCGCGTTCTTCCCCTCCACGGCAAACTCCACCGCCGCCTGGCCCAGTGCGTAGGCCTGGTCGACGTCGGTCTGCGAGGCGATGTGACGGGCCGACCGCTGCAGGTAATCGGCCACTGCCCAGTGGTACTTGAAGCCCATCTCTTCCTTGACCATCTGTGCCAGCGTCGGGGCCAGGCCGCCGAGCTGGCTGTGGCCGAAGGCATCCCGCAGACCGGACTCGGCGAGAAAGCGCCCGTCCTTGTACTGGGCGCCTTCCGAGGCGACGATCACACAGTAGCCGCGCTGCTTGACAGTTCGCCGCACCCGGGCCAGGAACTTCTCCCGGTCAAAGGCGATCTCGGGAAACAGGATGATATGCGGGGCATCGCCTTCCTGTTCCGCCGCGAGCCCGGCAGCGGCGGCAATCCAGCCGGCATGCCTGCCCATCACTTCGAGGATGAACACCTTGGTCGACGTTTCGCACATGGAGGCGACATCCATCGCCGCCTCGCGGGTGGAGACGGCGACGTATTTGGCGACCGAGCCGAAACCGGGGCAATTGTCGGTCAGCGGCAGGTCGTTATCGATGGTCTTGGGAACGTGGATGGCCTGGATCGGATACCCCATGGACTCACTCAACTGGGACACCTTCAGGCACGTGTCGGCCGAGTCACCGCCGCCATTGTAGAAGAAGTAGCCGATATTGTGGGCTTTGAAGACATCGATGAGCCGTTCGTACTCGGCCCGGTTTTCCTCCAGGGATTTGAGTTTGTGACGGCACGATCCGAAGGCACCGGAGGGGGTCTTGAGCAACCCCCGTATGGCGGCCTTGCTTTCCTTGCCTGTGTCGATGAGTTCCTCGCGGAGCGCGCCGATGATGCCATTGCGACCGGCGTAGACCTTGCCGATAGCGGCGCGATGCTCGCGGGCGGTTTCGATGACACCGCAGGCAGAGGCATTGATGACGGCGGTCACGCCGCCCGACTGGGCATAAAAAGCATTCTTCCTGGGCATACTGAGATTTCCCCTTTGGCGGCGACGCTTATGTTACGCGATTAGCGCATGTATTTGGACCGCCTTGCGCAGTATTACCGAGGCCTGGTATAGCGGCGCGTAAACCGCGTGCTACCATGGCGCGCTGTCTTTTCGGGGGAGCCTAAAGCTTTGCCTGCACACCTTCACATCCTTGGAATCTGCGGAACCTTTATGGGCGGGCTGGCATTGCTCGCGAGGTCGCTGGGCTACCGGGTCACCGGATCCGACGCCAGTGTCTATCCCCCCATGAGCACGCAACTCCAGGAGGCGGGCATCGAACTGCAGGAGGGCTATCGGGCCGAGCACCTGAGGCCGGCGCCGGACTGCGTGGTGGTGGGGAACGCGATGACGCGCGGCAACCCCGCTGTCGAGTACATGCTCAACGAGGGCCTACCCTATACCTCCGGGCCACAGTGGCTTGCCGATCACCTGCTGGGCGATAAATGGGTGCTGGCGGTCTCGGGCACACATGGCAAGACCACGACCGCCAGCATGTTGGCATGGATACTGGAATCCGCCGGCATGCAGCCCGGTTTCCTCATCGGTGGCGTGCCAGCTGATTTCGGGTGCTCCGCGCGGCTGGGCGAGGGCCCGTTTTTCGTGGTCGAGGCGGATGAGTACGATACGGCGTTTTTCGACAAGCGCTCCAAGTTTGTTCATTACCGCCCCCGCACGCTGACTATCAACAACCTGGAGTTTGACCACGCGGATATCTTTGACGACCTGGGCATGATTCAGCGCCAGTTCCATCATTTGTTGCGCTGCGTCCCGGGTGAGGGCCTCATCGTCCATCCCACGAGCTCGCCCGCTATCGACGCCGTTCTGGACATGGGGTGCTGGAGCCGCTGTGAGTCATTCACGCTCGGCGCTGAAGCGGGCCCTGGTGGCGCGGCGCAGGTCGGCGTGAGCACGCAATGGCGGGCGGAGCTCGCGACGGACGCCGGGTCTCGTTTCTCGGTACGGGCGCCCGACGGTCGCATTGCGGAGGTCGAATGGGCGCACTGCGGCCGGCATAACGTCGCTAATGCGCTCGCGGCGATGGCGGCGGCGCGGCACGTGGGTGTGACTCCGGCGGTTGCAGCTGAGGCATTGGGTAGTTTCTCCGGTGTAAAGCGCCGCCTCGAACTCTTGGGCAGCGTCGACGGGGTCGAGGTCTACGATGATTTTGCCCACCACCCTACGGCGATAGCGACCACTCTCCAGGGGCTGCGGGCGCGCGGTGGCGAGGGGCGATTGGTTGCGCTGATTGAACCGCGCTCCAATACCATGCGTATGGGTGAGCACCGCGAAAGGCTGGCTGCGGCCGTGAGCGATGCCGACCGGGTGTACTGGTACCAGCCGCCGGGAATGGACTGGTCGCTGGAGGCACTTGTCGCCCACGGCGGTGTGCCCGCTTCGGTGTCGGAGGATGTCGACGATCTGGCGCGGGAGGTGGCAGCCGGCGCCCGCAGCGGCGATCGTCTGGTGATTATGAGCAATGGTGCTTTCGGTGGTATCCACCAGAAATTGTTGCGGGAGCTGGAGAACTGATGCTGCAGTGGCTGCTTGGCGTTTACCGGGTGCTGGTGATAGACCACCCCTGGCGCTGTCTCGGCGTGGTGCTGCTCGTGGTGGCCGGTTTTGCCACGCAATTGGGCAAGATCAAGCTCGACGCCTCCGCGGATTCGCTGTTGCTGCAGGGTGACCCCGCCCTCGACTATTTCCGGGAGATCGGCAGGGAATACAGGGCCGAAGAGTTCCTGATCATCACCTGGCAACCGCACGCCGACCTGCTCGACGAAGCCTCATTGGAACCACTGGCGGCGATGGCGGGTCAGTTGCGCAACCTTGAGGGCGTCTCGTCCGTCGTCACCGTGCTTGACGTGCCATTGTTGCAAAGCCCGCCGGTCACACTCACTGATATCACCTCAGGACAGCCGCTGCCGACGCTCTCAGAGGCGAACACCGACCGGACGATGGCACTGCGCGAACTGACGACCAGTCCAATCTACGCAGATCTGCTCGCCAGCCGCGACGGCACGGTCAGCGCCGTGCAGATCAACCTCGAGCGGGATGCCGTGTACGATCGCCTGCTAGCTGAACGCGAGGAACTGCGGCGGCTCGACGCCAGCGGAGAGCTGGGCCCGAAGCAGGCCGCTGAGTTGGACCGGGCCGAGGCGGCGTTCAAGCAACACACGGCGGTCGCGCTTGAGCGCCACGAGAAGCTGGTCGCCCAGGTGCGTCACATTGCCGGGCAATACACGGCGCACGCTGATATTTTTGTCGGTGGCGTGCCGATGATCGCGGCGGATATGGTCAGTTTCGTGCGCAGTGACCTGGTGATTTTCGGTAGCGCCATCCTGGGGCTGATGATGGTGGTCATGGCCGTTATTTTCCGGCGGGTGCGCTGGGTAGTCATACCGCTCCTGACCTGTGGGTCCACCCTGGTCATCGTGCTGGGCCTGCTCGGCGCGACCGACTGGCGTATGACCGTCATCTCATCCAATTTTGTGGCGGTGCTGCTTATTATCACCCTGGCGCTGACCATCCACCTGATTGTGCGCTACCGGGAGCTGCACCTGCTCAGCCCGCAGGGTGAGGTGCGTCAGCGCGTTATCGATACCGTGCGCTTGATGGCGGTGCCCTGCGTGTACACCGCGATGACCACCGTGGTGGCGTTCGTCTCACTGGTGGTATCGGGCATTCAGCCGGTGATCGATTTCGGCCTGATGATGACCCTGGGTATCGTGGTCGCGGTGATCGTGGTCTTTCTCGTGGTGCCCTGCCTTATGCTGGTGTGGCCGGGGGCCGAGGGCCCCCCGCACCACAGTGAGGGTACCCCCCTGACCCTGAAATTCGCCCGCATCACCGACCATCACGGTCGTGCCATTCTGCTGGGCAGTGCGCTGCTGGTGGTGGCCATCGTGCTGGGAATCTCCCGGCTGGAGGTAGAGAATCGCTTCATCGATTACTTCAGCGACACGACCGAAATCTACCAGGGGATGGAACTGCTCGATGCCAAGCTGGGCGGTACCATTCCGCTGGATATCATTCTCGACGCGCCCGACGACCAGGCCCCGCTCCCGGGGCTGGCGACGGATCGCACTGCCGACGCGGGTGCCCCGCTGGCCGAGGACGATCCCTTCGCCGAGGATGCCTTGACGTTCGATGCGAAAGCACCCGATCCCGCGGTGGACACGGCGACGGATGATGAGTGGCTCGACGACGAGTGGTCAGAGGATTTCGATAGCGGTTTCAGCGGCACGAACGGAGAGTCGTCAGACTTCCAGCCCAGTTACTGGTTCAGCCTGCAGGGCATGCGACTGCTGGACGCCGTTCATGACAACGTCGATGCCAGGCCGGAGACCGGCAAAGTCCTCTCGCTCTCAACCACGTTCTCCGTCGTCAAGGACCTGCTGGGATCCGACATCGGCAGCGTCGAGCTGGCGCTGGTACAGAAAAGCCTGCCCGACGACATCAACGCCCTGATGGTGCAGCCTTATTTTTCCGCCGACGAAGACCAGGCTCGCGTTACCGTCAGGGTGAGGGAAACCAGCCGTGATCTGCGTCGGGACGCGTTTCTGCGTGAGTTGCGCGAGGATCTGGTCAACGAACTGGATGTAGAGCCCGAGAATGTGCACTTCACCGGTATGCTGGTGTTATACAACAACGTGCTGCAGAGCCTATTCCGTTCGCAGATCCTGACCCTGGGTGCCGTGTTCCTGGCGATCCTGGTGATGTTCCTGCTGCTGTTCCGGTCGCTGTCTTTCGCCCTGATAGCGCTGGCCCCGAATATGCTGGCCGCCGGGCTGGTGCTGGGTGTCATGGGCCTCGCGGGCATACCGCTGGATATCATGTCGATTACGATTGCCGCTATTGTGATAGGCATCGGTGTCGATGACTGTATTCATTACGTCCACCGTTTTCAGCGGGAGTTTCCGCTTGACCGCGACTACCTCGCGACCATCTATCGCTGTCACGGCAGTATCGGGCGGGCAATGTACTACACCACGCTGACGGTGGTGGTGGGCTTCTCGACACTGACCCTGTCCAACTTCACCCCCAGCATCTACTTCGGCATGCTGACGGTGGTCGCGATGATCGCGGCAGTCCTCGGCGCCCTGCTGCTGCTGCCGCGCCTCATTATCCTGGTCCGTCCGTTGGGCGCCGAGGGCCAGTGACGTGCAGTGCCGGCCCGATTGCGGCGCCTGCTGCCGCGAGATATCCATCACCCGGCCATTCTCGGGAATGCCCCGGGGCAAGCCGGCCGGTGTGGCTTGCGTACACCTGACTTCCGGTCGGCAGTGTGGACTCTACGGCGATCCGCGGCGCCCGGAGTGCTGTGCAGCCTTTGCGCCGGACCCGGCGATCTGCGGTACCAGCCGCGAACAGGCGGAGCTCAATCTGCGTCGCCTGGAGTGCCTGACCCTGCCCGGATGATCCGCCATGAATGAGCTGCCGCTGTTTCCACTCCCGACCGTGCTCTTCCCGCACGGTCGCCTGCCGTTACAGATATTCGAGCGGCGCTACATCGACCTGGTTCGCGACAGCCTGCGGACGGACACGGGGTTCGGCCTGGTCTGGTTACAGGACGATGAAGAGTCGGCGCAACCGGAACAAGACACGCTGCAACTCGGCGACTACGGTACGCTCGCCAGGATCATCGACTGGGACCAGTTACCTAACGGACTGCTCGGCATCACCGTTCAGGGTGAGTCGAGGTTTGAGCTCCACCGGGCGCAACAGCGAGGCGACGGGCTCATCATCGGCGATATCACGCCTGGCTCGCCACCGCCTCAGGAGCCGATGCGTCCTGAATGGTCCTCGCTGGAGGAGGTCCTGCGCAGTCTCGAGACCCACCCCCACGTGCAACGCATGGGTATCACTATCGATTACAGCGACGCCTGGCAGGTGGGCTACTGGCTGGCGCAGCTACTGCCCCTGGAAGAGTCGCTGAAGCACGAGCTGTTGGGCTCGGGCGGCCTGGAAGAGTTCATGTTCGCGCTGGATACCATTCTCAATGAGATCAGTGATTAGGCGCCTTTTCCCCGAAGTCCGGGTTCCAGCCGCCGGATGCCTTCCAGCGATTGACAATGTCACAAAACAGTTCCGCCGTGCGTTCTGCGTCATAGGCGGCGGTGTGGGCGGCCGTGCTATCGAAGGCGATGCCGGCCTCGGCGCAGGCTTTCGCCAGCACGGTCTGTCCGTAGGCGAGTCCCGACAGCGTGGCGGTATCAAAGTGTGAGAAAGGATGAAACGGGTTGCGCTTGATGTTGCATCGCTCGACAGCAGCATTGACGAAGCCCGCGTCGAAGTGGGCATTGTGCCCGACCAGAATAGCGCGGTTGCACTCCTGTTCACGGATTTCCTTGCGGACTACGCGAAACAGCTCCGCCAGCGCCTCCGCTTCCGGCACCGCTTCCCGAAACGGGTGCCAGGGGTCTATGCCGGTAAAATCCAGCGCCGCCTGTTCGATGTTGGCCCCATCGAAGGGCTGGACATTAAAGTCACAGGTACGATGTACATGGATCAGGCCGTCATCGTCCATGCGAACCAGTGTCGCGGCGATTTCCAGCACAGCATCTGTGCTCGCGTTGAACCCTCCCGTTTCGAGGTCCACCACCACCGGGAGAAAACCCCTGAAACGATCGCGGATGCGGTATCCTCCGGTTTCACTCAAGGGATCAGGCGCTCGCCGCAATGACTTGCCAGCGCAACGCGTCGCCGGCCCGCAGGGGAGTGAGCTGCCCGTCGCCGAGCGGTAGCTCCGAAGGCACCCGCCAACTATTCCGTTGCAGGGTGATGGTGTCAGTGCTACGCGGCAGGCCATAGAAATCGGCCCCGTAGTGGGCCGCGAAGGGCTCCAGCCTGTCGAGAGCGTTCTCGGTTTCAAACACCTCTGCGTACAGCTCGATCGCGGCGTGGCCTGTGTAGATGCCCGCACAGCCACAGGCGCTTTCCTTGGTGGTTGTGTCATGGGGGGCGGAGTCCGTGCCGAGAAAGAAACGCGGATTGCCCGAGGTCGCGGCCGCCAGCAGCGCCCGCTGGTGGCTATTGCGCTTGAGGATGGGGAGGCAGTAATAATGGGGCCGGATACCACCGACCAGCATATCGTTGCGGTTGAGTAAAAGGTGGTGGGCAGTGATGGTTGCCCCCACGCGCTCGCGGGCCTCTGTCACGAACGCTACCGCATCGCGGGTGGTGATGTGTTCGAGCACCACAGGCAGCGCGGGGAAGCGCTGGACGATGGGGGCCAGGTGCCGGTCGATGAAGACCTTTTCCCGATCGAAGACATCGACGGCATCGTCGGTGACCTCACCGTGTACCAGCAGGGGCAGGCCGTGCCGCTCCATGGCCTCCAGTGTCGGGTAGAGTCCCTCGAGATTCGCCACGCCCGCTGCCGAGTTGGTCGTGGCGCCCGCCGGGTAGAGCTTTACCGCGTGCACGAACTCTGACTGGGCGGCCGCGGCGACGTGTTCAGCGCCTGTCTGGTCTGTCAGGTAAAGCGTCATCAGGGGCTCGAACTGCCGGGGGAGGCCAGCCTGGGCGGCCAGGATGCGCTCCCGGTAAGCCAGGGCATCGGCGACTGTCGCCACGGGTGGCGTCAGGTTAGGCATCACGATGGCGCGCCGGAAATAGCGGGCCATGTCGGCGCAGGTCTGCCGCAGGGCATCGCCGTCGCGCAGGTGGACGTGCCAGTCGTCGGGGCGGGTAATGGTCAGTTCGTTCACGATTGCCTGAAGGTCTGCGGTGCTGCCAGCATCCTACCGCAAAGCCGCTATCACGGAAACAACGACAGCCGGTCGGGCGCCCGGCGTGCGCCACGGCCCGGTTCCGACTGGGCAACAGCGACACCCGGTTGTACACTACGCGGCCGCGATCCGTCCATCACACCTAACCGGGAGTCGCTGATGACTGCAGTTGAGAAAGTTGTACTGGCCTACTCGGGTGGCCTGGATACCTCGGTAATCGTCCGCTGGTTGCAGGAAACCTACGGCTGTGAAGTGGTCACATTCACCGCCGACATCGGCCAGGGCGAGGAGGTCGAACCTGCCCGTGCCAAGGCCGAGGCACTCGGGGTGAAGGAAATCTATATCGACGACCTGCGGGAGGAATTCGTGCGCGACTTCGTCTTCCCGATGTTCCGGGCCAATACGATTTACGAGGGTGAGTACCTCCTCGGCACGTCTATTGCGCGACCGTTGATCGCCAAGCGCCTGATCGATATCAGCCGGGAGACCGGCGCCGATGCAATTTCCCACGGCGCGACCGGGAAGGGCAACGACCAGGTTCGCTTCGAATTGGGTGCTTACGCACTGCAGCCGGGAATCCGGGTCATCGCGCCCTGGCGGGAGTGGGACCTGGGCTCGCGGGAATCCCTGATGGACTACTGTGAAAAGCACCAGATCCCGGTGGACTTCGCCAGTAGCAAAAAGAAGTCACCTTACTCAATGGATGCCAACCTGCTGCACATTTCCTACGAGGGCGGCCTGCTGGAAGACCCCTGGGCCGAGCCGGAGGAGTCCATGTGGCGCTGGAGCGTCAGCCCGGAATCCGCGCCCGAGCAGGCCACCTACCTGGAACTGGAATACCGGCGGGGTGACATCGTGTCGATCGACGGCGAGGCCATGACCCCGGCCGAGGTGCTGACAAAGCTCAACGCCATCGGCGGAGCCAACGGGATCGGCCGGGCCGATATCGTCGAGAACCGGTATGTGGGGATGAAGGCCAGGGGATGCTACGAGACCCCCGGTGGCACCATCATGCTCAAGGCGCACCGCGCCATCGAGTCGCTTACCCTCGACCGGGAGGTCGCGCATCTCAAGGATGAACTGATGCCGCGCTATGCGAGCCTGATCTACAACGGCTACTGGTGGTCGCCGGAACGCCAGATGCTGCAGGCGTCTATCGACCAGTCCCAGGGCGAGGTGAACGGCAGGGTGCGCCTGAAGCTGTACAAGGGTAACGTCACGGTGGTCGGGCGCCAGTCAGAGCAGAGCCTGTTCGATGAGAGCATGGCGACATTCGAGGAGGATGCCGGCGCCTACGACCAGGCCGACGCGGAGGGCTTCATCAAGCTCAATGCGCTGCGACTGCGGATCGCCGCCAGCAAGGGCCGCAGCATGGGCTGACCCGGCCGCACCTTGCCGGCCGCACCTCGCCGGCCGCACCTCGCCGGCCGCACCTCGCCGGCCGCCCCAGCAAAACAGCCCCATGCCGACAGGCAATGAGCACGAGCACGCTTTCCGGGGGCGCCTGGCGGCATGGATGCCGCCAGCCGAGCCTGCACAGGGACGTGCGCTTTTTGGCGTCCCCCGGAAAGCGTGCTCGTGCTCGTTGCCCCAGAGCCATCCACACCTCCGACTGCACCTCGAATAGTCAGGGTATGCACCGAGCCAACAACCTGGTGAGAGATTACACCTAGTCGCTGCCGCTGGCTGCTGCGGCTTCTGCCGTTCCCCCGGGCAGTGTCATATCGAGGTTTTCGACCAGGAAGGCCCACATATCGGCGTACTCCCGGATGATCATCGAGGTCGGTTTGCCGGCGCCGTGGCCAGCGCGGGTCTCGTATGCGGATCAACACCGGGTCCTCGCCTTCGTGGGCCTGTTGCAGCCGCGCGATGTACTTGAAGCTGTGGCCCGGCACGACGCGGTCGTCGGTGTCGGCGGTGGTGACCAGTGTGGCCGGATACTCTGTACCCGCGTCGATGTTGTGGTAGGGCGAGTAGGCGTACAGCGCCTTGAATTCGGCCGGATCGTCGGCCGAGCCGTAGTCGTCGACCCAGAAGCGGCCGGCGGTGAACCGGTGAAAGCGCAGCATATCCATGACGCCCACGGCGGGCAGGGCGGCGGCGAACAGGTCCGGCCGCTGGTTGATCACGGCGCCGACCAGCAGGCCGCCGTTGCTGCCGCCCTGTACCGCCAGCCTGCCGGGCCGGGTATAGCGTTTTTCGATCAGGTATTCGGCGGCGGCGATGAAGTCGTCGAACACATTCTGCTTCTGCAGCCTGGTTCCGGCCTTGTGCCAGTCCTCCCCGTATTCCCCGCCGCCACGCAGGTTGGCCATGGCGAAGACGCCGCCCATGTCCATCCAGGCCAGCCGGGTGACCGAAAAGTAGGGCGTCAGCGAGATGTTGAAACCGCCGTAGCCGTACAGCAGGGTCGGGTTGTTGCCGTCGAGCTTGATGCCTTTTTTATGGGCGAGGAACATGGGTACCCGCGTGCCGTCCTTGGCGGTATAGAAGACCTGCTCGACGACGAAATCGTCGGGATTGAACGCGACCTCCGGGCTCAGGACCTCGGTTGTGTCGCCGCTCTCGACGTCGTAGCGGTAGATCGCGGTGGGGCGGTTCAGGGATGAGTAGCTGAAGTGTGTCAGCCGCGCCTCGGGGGCTACCGGAAAGCCGGAGACGCTGCCCAGGCCCGGCAGGGCAACGTCGCGCAGGTGCTTCCCGTCCAGGGCATGGACTGCCACGCGCGAATGCGCGTCCTGCAGGTAGGAAAGGATCAGGCGCCCGCCGACGAGGCTGGCCGTGTCCAGTACCTGGTCCTGCTGGGCGACTACCTCTGTCCAGCGATGGGGTCCATCGCCGCCGAGGTCGACGCTCACCACGCGGCCTCGGGGTGCATTGAGGGTGGAGCGGAAGTAGACGGTGCCGTCCACGGCTTCTATCAGCGTGTAGCCGGCCTCGAACTCGTCTTCCAGCGTGACCACTTTGCCGGGTGCATTGGCCAGGTCGATGTATTCCAGGCGATAGCGATCGTCGGTGCCGAGCCAGGTGGTCATGATGAGGAAGCGGCCATTTTCCGTGGTCTGGGCGGCAAAACCCCAGTCGGGATGACCCGGTCGCGCATAGACCAGTGTGTCGGCGTCCTGTTTGGTGCCGATGCGGTGGAAATAGACCGCCATATTCTTGTTGAGGCTCTGGAACTCCGCCCCGGGCTCGGGTTCAGGATAGCGGCTGTAGTAGAAGCCTGATTCATCGGCTGCCCAGGCGGCCCCGGAGAACTTGACCCAGCGCAGTTCGTCGGCCAGCAGTTCCCCGGTCTTCATGTCCTTGACCCGCCAGATGCGCCAGTCGGTGCCGCCATCCTGTATGCCGTGGGCGACATAGCGCCCGGTCGGGCTCACTTCGATGCCCCCCAGCGCCACCGTTCCGTCGTCCGACCAGGTGTTGGGGTCCAGCACGACCTGCGCCTTTGCGTGATCCCCCGGCTCGCGGGTCCGGTAAACCACGTTCTGGTTCTGCAGGCCGTTGTTATGGCTGTAATAGTAGTAGTCCCCGTGCCGCGATGGCACCGAGAAGCGCTCGTAGTTCCACAACTCGGTGAGTCGCTTTTCGATGCGGTCGCGGGCGGGCAGGCGGTCGAGGTAGGCAAACGTCACCTCATTCTGGGCCTCCACCCATTCCGCTACCGCTTCCGACTCGCGTACATCCTCTTCCAGCCATCGGTACGGATCGGCGACCTGGGTGCCGTGATAATCGTCTTTCTGGTCGATCTTCCGGGTCGGCGGGTAGTCGAGAGAGGGGCCTGAGGCCGCCACGGCGGCCTGCATGGAGAGTGTCGCGGCGGCGAATAACCTGAGCAGTTGCATATCAGTTCCTGTAGTTGATTCGAGTTGATTCGAGTTGATTCGAGTTGATTCGAGATGTGTCGAGGCGACGAAAAAATGGGTGGAGCGGTCAGCGATCCCCGGTGAGCGGTACGAAGCGCACCGGTAGAACGGAGCGGCGCTGCACACTGCCGTCCGCTGCGGTTTCCAGGACCAGCAGTTCCTGGTACCCGTTCACCTCGCCTACCGGTATCACCAGCTTGCCGCCAGGCTTGAGTTGTTGCAGCAGCGGTGGAGGTATCTCGGGTGCCGCCGCAGTGACGATGATGCTGTCGAACGGCGCGTGCTCCGGCCACCCGGCGTAGCCATCGCCTGCGCGCACGGTGACATTGCCGTAGCCGAGATCGCTCAGCGTTTCACTGGCCTCGGCGGCCAGTTCGGGGATGATCTCGATGCTGTAAACGTGCCGGACCAGGCCGGACAGAACGGCGGCCTGGTAGCCGGAGCCGGTGCCCACCTCGAGGATGGTATCGTCCTGCTGCGGGTCCAGCAGGTCGGTCATCAGGGCCACGATGAGCGGCTGCGAAATCGTCTGTCCCGCCGCAATCGGCAGCGGCGTATTGCGGTAGGCCAGGTGCCGCTGGGCGGTGGGCACGAATGCTTCACGTGGGACTGACCCCATGGCCTTCATCACCCGTTCGTGGAGGTGATCGCGGCCGGTATAGCTGGCGGACTCCCGGACCGAGGTCTCGATGGCCGCCAGCATTCCCTGCCGGGCGGCAGCAAACTCGTCGTCACCCTCACTCATTGCAACGCCGCTGGCGGCAAGCAGGCAGGCGGCGAGCACCCGCAGGATGCGCCCGGGCAATCGGCGCCGGCCCGCTGTCGTGCGCAGGCTCACGCACTGCAGGCCCGCAGTGTGGCACCGGTACTGCCGCCGCTGATCAGACATTGTTCGCGGGCTGTTCCACTCATGACTTGCCACTCACAGTTAACGACCGCTGAATAGTAATTGTAGTGCGACGGCGGACACTTGCAATGCGGATGCAACGGACGTGACCCGTGTTCGCCGGATTCCCGGGCCTCAGAAACTGAAGCCCGCGCCGCATTCGATCAATAACTGGCCTTCCAGCCCGGCGGCCCGGTGCTGCTGGGCGCTCTGGTACTCTTCGTCTCGCAGCATGTCCAGCATGACCTGGGTAGAGGGGTACTGGATCAATGCGACTGCATCCCACAGGTCGTCACCAGTGCCTATCAGCACCCCCCTGGTTTCACCGGAATAGAGCACCCGGACACCCCTGGGCTCCATGATTCTGTCGAAATTCTCCGCGTAAAGACCGTAGGCGTCGCGGCCGCTCAGGTCGGAGGCCCGGCCGTCTTCGTAGACGGCCTTCTCACGAAACTTGAGCAGGTTCAGCATGGCGATAGGCTCACCGGTCTGGCGGTCGCGGAATGCGCGGACCTGATCGCCGGTGGGTTGCAGGACGTTCTTCATGACGGGCTTTCCACTGCAGGCATTCGGCCCACTATAGGTCGATTGAATCGCTCGCGCCAGTGCAGGTATGCCCGGGTTGCCGCGCCCTCACCGACAGCGGATCAGGCGCCTGCAGCGGGTGTGGTGGATGTGCAGTCAGGGGAAAACGCCGTGAACGTACCACCGTTGTTGCAGTCGGTCTCGAAATACCCAGTATTGTTGGCCGTTGTCGCAACGGGCGACGTAGTAATCCCGGCTGACCGGTTCCCGCCACCAGTTGTCCTCGATACGCTCGGGGCCGTAGCCCAGTCTTAATTCCCTCTGCCAGTTGTCGCCGCGCCAGAACAAAAGCGGGCCGCGGCAGTGCAGCGGCTGGGGCTCCTGCAGCAGCCAGAAGGGGCGTTGGGCGCCGGCGTCGTCGGGCCCTGACGAGCCGCCGGGTTCAGTGCCGGTATGCACCGCGAGTTCCGGCAGGTGCTCGTCCCGTCCGGCTATCTTTTCGATGGCCTGCATGCCCAGCCGGCTGCGCAGGCGATCCAGCAGGCTCTCCAGTGGTTCGCTCTGGTTGCCGCGATCGAAGAGGTCCATATTGTCGAGTTGCCCGGCCTGCAGTTCGCGGCACTCCAGGTTCAGCCCTTCCACTCCGGTATCCAGCTTCAACTGCTCAAACCGGATGCGGGTGAGCTGCAGCCAGCTGCGCCAATCGCTGTGGCGAGAGGCGCTGCGCACGGCTATCCCGGTGACACGTCGGTCCACTCCCGTCAGTTGCCAGTCTATTGCCGCCGTCTGGAGTTGCGCATTGCGAAGAAAACGGCACAGGGATTGCAACAGCTGCTCTGCCGCTGGCAGCAGTTCGACGTTGGCTTTTACCTCGTACCCGTACCAGTATCCGTCGCTGAACGTGGTCGGCGGCTCGTAATCGGCCCGTGGATCGTCCCTTTGCCCCAGTACCCGCTGCAGGAAATGGCTGAACTCGATGCCACAGCGGCGGCTGATGGCCTGTGTGGGCAACGCCAGCACATCGCCAAGGGTTTCCAACCCGGCCCGGTGCAGGGAGTCCACTGTCGCGGTGAAATCATCGAGCAGGCGCAGGGGGAGCGGGGCCAGTCGCGCCTCCAGGGGGCGGTCTATCGCCTGCGCGATGTCCGGCTCCGCAAAAGACAGCAGCCACGCCGCCCCGGGTGTGGCCGCGAGGCCCGGGCTGGCGGTGAAGCCCCGGCTGCGCAGACCGCTGCCGACAGCGGTCAGTATGGCATCCAGGCCCTTGAACAGGTTGAGGCAGCCGCCTATTTCAACCTGCAGGCAGTCTTCCCGCCATGTGTGGAGGGTGGGACTGATCCCGTAGGCCCAGCAGCACAGGTTTTGCAGACAACGCCTTTCGGCCTGCGGGTCGCGTTCCAGTAGCAGCACCGGTTCGTCGCCGGCCAGTGTCCGCAGGGTCGCGGTGCTCATCTGCTCGCGGATACCCAGGGCTGCGGCGCACTCGTTGGTACGGAACACCCGTTGCCTGGCCAGTACTACGACGGCCTTGTGTTCCGAGCGGTTCAGGCACTGCAGAGGCAGTTGCCCGAACCGCAGGCATAGCCACAGTTTCATTATCTCGCACCTTATCTCGCACCTTCGCAGAACGCCCCGAGCCGGCTGGCGGTGTGCCGGCAAGCCCTATCAATTGCGCCCGGGCAGGCTTCGAACAGCGCGCACGGCGGTGGCCCGGTCGGGGGAGAGAAGGCCATGTGGTCAGGTTAGCAAAGTACTGTATATACGTACAGTATTCCGGCGTCATCTATGTTTGAGTTGATGCGACTGGCCGGCCACACCTGGCCGGCCGCACCTCGCCGGCCGCACCTCGCCGGCCGCACCTCAGCAAGATGGAGCGATGCCGACAGACAATGAGTGCGATCACGCTTTCCGGGGGCGTCTGGCGGCAGGGACGCCGCCAGCCGAGCCACTACATGGATGTAAGTTTTTTGGCGTCCCCCGGAAAGCGTGATTGCGCTCGTTGTCCACTCGATAATCACATTGAGGACTGCACCTGGCCCACCTGTACCATGAGGAGCACTGCTTCTGAGTCGCGGCACAGCTAGCCCGGTTCGCCCGCCGAGTATCTGCTATCGGTGAGCGAACCGGGCTAGGCGCCTCGCAATATCCGCCTGGTGAAAGACACTTCTCCTCCTGACGCCTCAGATCGTATCCGGAGGAGAAGCTCGGCATCGTTCAGCTGCGCAGGGTTTTCGTGGAGGTTACAACGTGACCTATTTCCATAGGGACTGCAATCATGGCCGGGTCACCAATCGCCAGACCTGGCTCGCCAGTAAAACCTGCACGCAGACCTGGGCCCATGATGCGCTGGGTGTCCTGCTTGGCACTCCTGCTTGGCACTCACTGCTTGGCACTGCTTGGTATTTGTGATGCGTTGTTTTTAGAGCTGTTTTACTTCCAAGGGGAGAAGTTGGGAGCTGTGCCTGACGGTCAGAATTTCTACGCAGTCAGCGTGAACCTGATAGATAATGCGGTAGTCACCTTCGCGGACCTCTCGCACTTCAGTGGTGGGGTACTCCGGCACTGGTCTGCCCCGATAGGGTTGGTCACTCAGACTGTCACCGCGATCCAATAGCTTAATGACCCACGCCTGCGCATTGTCTGGGTGGTCTTCGGCAATGTAATGTTGAATTTGCTGGAGCCTGAGGCGTGCTCGTTCGGTCCAGACGACTTTCACCCGTTATGAATACCCAGGCGCTCTCTAATTTCTGCGGTGCTGTAGACTCGGTCCGCTTTGGCATCTGCCATGCCTGCTTCAATATCGTGACGCACTTGCAAGGTGTAGAGCAGCGTTTCCCACGTGGCATCGTCAGGCAGCTCATCGATTAGCTGATGCGCTGTTTGCTTGATCACTTCTGTCGATTCCATCATCTTGCTCCCGTGTGCTACCTGTTATAGCCAGCATACCAAGTTTTCCCCGTTCACTCAGCCCACCCGGGGTACTGCGTGCGGCGGCCGCACCTCGCCGGCCGCACCTCGCCGCCGAGCCACTACATGGATGTAAGTTTTTTGGCGTCCCCCGGAAAGCGTGATTGCGCTCGTTGTCCACTCGATAGTCACATCGAGGACTGCACTCGGCCGATCGCACCTGGCCGGCCGCACCTGCCGGCCACACCGGGTTACTACTCCTGCTTGTCTGACCAGACCGCGAGCTCGTTTCCGCCGGGTTCGGTGAAGTGGAAGCGGTGCCCGCCCGGAAACGCGAAAATGGCACGGGTAATCACCCCGCCGGCAGCCTCGACGCGGGCCAGCATACCCTCGAGCTTTTCGGTATATATCACCACCAACGCACTGCCTGTTTCTGCCGATGCTGCCAGCGGTGCGCGGTAGAAGCCGCCGGCCAGACCGCAGTCGGAGAACGAGGTGTAGTCAGGGCCGTAGTCGGTGAACTGCCAGTTGAACACCTGCTCGAAAAAACGCCGGGTTTCCGCGGGATCCCGGGCGGCGAACTCCACGTAGCTGATGTGGCCTTCTATTTCCATAGGTTACGGGTTCCATGAGCCAAGGGTTCCACAAGCCAAGGGCTCCATAAGTTACGGGTGCTGTGGGTTCCGGGTGCCACGGGTGTCGGGGCTACGCTGCTGGCTCGCTTCAGTCGCGGGGCGACAGCGCTCAAACACCCGCGTTTTCCAGCAGGTAGGTAATGATGACCTTGATCAGGAAGCCGACGATACCCATCGCCAGCCCGATATACAGAATGAGCGTGCCGAATTTCCCCGCGTTGCTCCTGCGTGCCAGGTCCCAGACAATGAACACCATGAACAGGATAAGGGCGCCCACCCCGAGGGTGACACCATATTCCGTGAGCCATGCGTCTGTCACTCCAGCGGTTGCCTGGAGGGTGCAATCATGGCTGTACGGTGACCGACGCCTCGAGGTGTGTTTCCGCTGCCAGGGAGCGGGTGACCAGGCAGCTGTTCTCCGCTTTCTCCAGCAATTTACTGGCCTTTTCACTGTCCGTCCCGGCGGGCACGAGCAGTTTTGCGGTCACCGTGAAGTGATTGAACCGGGTCACCCGGTCAATCCGGTCGAGTCTGCCTACCACCGTGCAGGAAATATCGACCCACTCCAGCTTTGACGCGCGGGCGATGGCCCTGAACGTGAGAATGAAACAGCTGGCGACAGACCCCGCCAGCATGTCCTCGGGCGACCAGCAGTCACCGGGGCCGCCGAAGGCCAGCGGAGGCGCGGTTACCAGCACCGGCAGGTTGTCGGCATTGAGTGTTACCGGGCTCTCTGGCTGGCCCGAGGCGGATACCGTGTAATGGTGGGGGAAAGCCTGCATTGTTCTGTGCTCCGGGTTCTGTATTCTGATCAGCGCTGGCGCGGTACCGTCCGCTGCATGCAGCTCAACAGTATAGCGTGTTTGCCCCGGCAGGCTTCGCTGGATTCGACGGCGGCAGCTCCCACAGTTGAGGCTGGTCCGGGACGTCATCTGCCACTGGCAGGTCGACATCGAGCTGCTGCCTGCCGCCGCGTTGTTTGAGGATATGAACCTGTCGGTAGCCCTGTATCAGAAGCCTCAGCGCCGCCGGTGCGTTGTTGGTGGCTGCCTGGCCAGGCCGGAACAGCACTCCCAGGGTATCGCCACTGGCCGCGGCCAGTTGCAGTTTGCGCAGTTCTCCGTAGCGATAGTCGGCGGCGCCCAGCCAGCTGAAGACGGCGCTGCAGGTCGTGCTGCGCAGGGCCTGTTCGGTGCACCACAGCAGGTCGTCCCGGTTGCGGGGGTGCACCAGCAGAATCTGCTGTGTATCGATGCCCCGCGCGGCCAACAGCGGCGCATAGGGTATATGGGGCGGGGCAATGAAGGCCTGCCAGCGCTGTTGTTCACTGAGACGCTCCATGGCCGGGAGAAACAGCCCCATGGCTCCCAGGCCGCAGCCGTCGCTGAGCAGTTCAATGGTGCTGCCCAGGGGCCAGCCCCCCTGGTACAGCACGTCATCCAGTGTCTTGTAACCGCTGCTGAGGTTCTGCCTGCCGGTGTGGCAGGCGCTGTTGGCAGAGGCAATGGTGTGATTGAAGCGGTCTTGTCGACCGCGCCAGGTATCCTGGCGCCGCATAACCTGTTCGAGTGTCTCGTTCACGGTTTTCCTCCGGGGAAAGTCTCCCATTGAATATACTGTACGCATATACAGTAGTTTGCACATAGCCCGAATGCAAGCCCCGGCCTGTAGGATGTGTCGCCTCAGTGGACGGTTGGTCTGCGGCCCGCCTTGCGGGGCTGGCACCTTTCGGGAGACTATCGAAGCGTGCGGGGTAGTGCGCATTAGTGGCGGTGTTTGACGGTGCCGCGCAGCCCATCGTATCCTGCGCCCGGCGCTTGCGCGCTCCCCGCACTGGCATACCACAGGAACTTTTAATGGCATCGGAACACTGCGACGTACTGATCGTTGGCGCCGGGCTCTCCGGTATCGGGGCCGCAGTTCATCTTCAGCAACAGTGTCCCGACAAGCGCTACCTGATCGTCGAGGGCCGGGAATCCATGGGGGGAACCTGGGACCTGTTTCGCTACCCCGGCATTCGTTCAGACAGCGACATGCACACACTGGGTTACAATTTCAAGCCGTGGCTGGCGCGAAAAGCCATAGCCGACGGCCCGTCGATACTGGCCTACGTGCACGAAACGGCGCGTGAATACGGTATCGAGCCCCATATCCGCTACCGCCACCGGGTCACGTCGGCTGCCTGGGATTCCGAGCAGTCGTGCTGGCGGGTCACTGTCGAGCGGGGAGAGCAGGCCGAGACCGTCGAGATCACCTGCAACTTCCTGTTCATGTGCTCGGGCTACTACCGTTACGAAGCCGGTTACACGCCCGAATTCGAGGGTCGCGAACGGTTCCGCGGCGAGATCGTGCATCCACAGCACTGGCCCGAGGATCTCGACTACCGCGGCAAACGGGTGGTTGTCATCGGCTCCGGCGCGACGGCCATGACGCTGGTGCCGGCCATGGCGGATGACGCCGCGCACGTGACCATGCTGCAGCGTTCGCCCACCTACGTTGTCTCCACGCCCGACGTGGACAGGCTCGCCCTGGTGGCGCGCAGGTTACTTCCTGGATCTATGGCTTACCGCCTGGTGCGGTGGAAGAACATCAAACTGCAGCAATACCTCTACCGGCGAAGCCGACGCGCTCCCGATAAGCTACGGCGCAAGCTGCTCAAGCGCGTGCGCAAGGCGCTGGGCCCCGATTTCGACGTGGAAAAACACTTCGAGCCGTCTTACAACCCCTGGGATCAGCGGCTGTGCCTGGTTCCCAACGACGATCTGTTCGACGCCTTGAAGTCGGGCAGGGCATCGGTCGTCACCGACCAGATCAGCCGGTTTACCGAGACCGGTATCGAGCTCAGGTCCGGTGAGCAGTTGGAGGCGGACATCATCATCACCGCTACCGGCCTCAAGATGCAGTCGGCGGGCGGCATTCACCTCTGCGTGGACGACGAACCTGTCGACCTCGCCTCCACCTGGTCCTACCGGGGTGTGATGTATTCAGGCGTACCCAACTTTGTGACCACCTTCGGCTACATCAATGCCTCCTGGACCCTGCGCGCCGACCTCATCGCCGAGTACGTCTGCAGCCTGCTGAAGCGAATGGATGTCACCGGCACCCGCGAGGTGGTGCCGCGTCTGAGCGCTGCAGACGACGACATGCAGGAACGCCCTTGGATCGACGACTTTTCCAGCGGTTACATGCAGCGCGACCTGCACCTGTTCCCGAAACAGGGTGATCGCTGGCCCTGGACCAATCCCCAGGATTACGGCATCGAGCGGGAACAGTTCGCGCAGGAGCACTGGGACGACGGCAGGCTCCTGTTCCTGTAGCGGCGACCTACTTGCCGAACAGCTTGTCGAAGGCTTTGTTCAGGGCGTTGTCGGTTTGTTCGTCCGCTTCTTTTTCCGCCTGGTCTCCGGCGCGTTCTTCCTGTTTTTTGGCTTTACCGCCCAGCGCGCCGAGAATCCCGGAGACGAAACCGCCATCCGAAGCTCCGCTGCTACTGCTGCCGCCCGCGGCGCCCATGATGCCGCCGAGCGCGGACAGGTCCATGGGCTCGGCCGGCAGTTCGAACCGCGATGCGTCGATCTTTCGATCGCTGATGTTGGCCACCCACATCTCGTCGTCGTAGCGCAAAACGCCCATATTCATCGATGAGAGCTGCTTCTGCATCGCCTTCGCCGCACTGGTGTCGGCGCTGGCGGCAGCGGCCATACTGCTCATCATGCCGAACATCGCCCGCTGGAAATCGACAGCGCGCCGGTCTTTGGCAAGCACCAGCTCGGCCGAGCGCTCTTTACCTTTGTCGTCGATGAAGCGTGCCGCGTACACTTCGCCCTTGATGCCGGCCACCGTCTCCTTGCGGCCGGTGGCTTTCAACGACAACAGTTTGCCCTCGACCGTACCGGGTGTCGCCCCCTGGGCCATGCCGGCAAACATATTGAGCGCCTGGCTCATGTCCACCACCATCAACTGGCCATCGGCGTTGGACACCATGTACATGGTGTTGTCGCGCCTGATCATGTAGGCGTCTTCCTCGCCCATATTGACGCGCAGCAGGTCGCCGCCGTCGTACTCAAACTTCATTGCGCCGCCGTCGCTGGTTCTCACGTCCGCGGCCCCGGCCAGAACCGTATTGGCCGAGCAGCTGAGGGCCGCGCTGATCACGGCCATGGTGAGAATGTCTTTCACGGTGTTCATCGGGTGGCACCTCCGCAGCAGGAATCGGTTCGACCCGACGCCTGGCCGGATCACAGTACAAACATAGGACAGCGCCGCCGATAGCGCAATGTGCCACACCGGTGCTGCCATCGATCTCAACAGAAGGCTGAAAGCAGGGATTCGAGACGATCCCAGGGTCGGCCGGGCGCAAAGCCCTTGATGCTGCCGTCTACCGCTGTGGCCCGCTCCAGCAGCCGCTGCAGGCCCGGGCCGTCCTGGCGTGATAGCGCAGCACTCATCAAGGGCGCCCGCGATTGCCACACGCGCCGCGCGGTCATCGCGCGCTGGATGTTGTCTCCGCTTGCGCGGTCGCCGTGGAGCTGGTGCAGGGTACGTATGTCCCTGACCAGGGCCCACAGCACGACGGCGGGCTCTGCACCCTCGTCGCGCAGGCCGTGGAGGACCCGCAGGCCGGACTGCAGGTCGCCTCGCAGTGCGGCATCGGCCAGCGCAAAGGGACTGTAACGGGCGCTGCGGCAGACGGCATCGATCACGGTATCGACGGTCACCGGTCCGCCGGGTGCCAGCAGGGCCAGTTTTTCGACTTCCTGTGCCGCTGCAAGGAGGTTGCCCTCGACGCGTTCACACAGCAATTGCAGGGCCTCGTCGTCGATCTCGAGACCGGCCGAGCGCGAGCGCCGACGCAGCCAGGCCGGCAGCTCACGCGCCCCCACCGGCCAGATCTGCACGATGGCACCCGCCTGGTCCAGGGCCGTGAACCACTTGCTCCGGGTTGACTGCTTGTCGATCTTTCCTGAAACCACCAGCAGCACGTCGTCGCCGCCTGCCTGCTGCAGGTACTCGATAATCGCCGCGCTGCCTTCCTTGCCCGGTTTTCCCCCGGGGATACGCAACTCCGTCAACCGGCGCTCCGAGAACAGGGAGAGACTGGCCGCGCCGGCCACCAGGTCGGCCCAGCGAAAACTCCCGGCAGCCGCGTCGTGCAACGTGCGTTCCGCGCACCCGGCGGCGCGCGCGGCGCGCCTGATCTGGTCGCCGCACTCCTGCACCAGCAAGGGTTCCTCACCCGTCACCAGGTAGACCGGCAGCAGGGTCTCCCGCAAATGCTCCGCCACTTGCTCCGGTCGGAGTTTCACGGCGCTGTGCTGGCGGCGTAGAAACCGATATGGCGCAACACTTTCTGTGCCAGCTGGGTGCGCATCTCACCGCGGATGATGCGGATTTCCTCGGCCTTTCCGACCACGTTGCGGGGATCGTTCTCCATCTGCTGGACAACGCTGGCCTGGGTCTCGTCGATCACGGTGTTACCCCCGGCATCGGCGACCTCGAAGCGCGTCGACAGCGTCAGCTCGAACTCCGCGGCCCTCGCCTCGGCGTTGATCGAGAGATTTTCCCGATGGAAGCGCTCGGGGCCCAGTTTCACCACGTAGGCGGCATCGGCCCGGTCATCGGCCCAGTTGATGCCGTTGGCTGCGAACTGGGCGCGGACCTCCCTGCTCAATTCGCCGTTGGGGTTGCCTGTTGCCAGATACATACTGCGCCAGGACTCCGGGATGTCGGCTCCCTCTCCTGAACCGCGGAGCTGGAAGCCGCAGGCTGACAGCAGGGCGCAGGTAAGCACCGGAACCAACAATAACGAACGCTGCAAAGACATGGTGGCGACGAACCCCTATCAGTTGGGAACGATGTTGATCAGCTTGCCAGGAACCACGATCACCTTCTTGATACCCGCATCGCCAATGAAGCGCTGCACGTTATCCTGGGCGAGCGCGGAGGCTTCAATCTCGTCTTTTTGCGCCTCTGCCGGGACTTCGATTTTAGCCCGCACCTTGCCCCGCACCTGCACCACCATTTCAATCGTGTCGCGGGCGAGGGCCGACTCGTCGACCTCTGGCCAGGGCGCGTCGATGACCTCGCCGTCTCCGCCGAGTGCCTGCCACAGGGCATGGCAGATGTGCGGCACCACCGGGCACAGCATGAGTACGCTGGCACGCAGGCCCTCGGCCACGACGGCGCGGCCCTGGCCATCCCCGGTATCCATGCGGCTGATTTCGTTGGTCAGTTCCATCACCGCCGCGATCGCGGTGTTGAAGGTCTGCCTGCGGCCGTAGTCGTCGCCCACCTTGGACAGGGTTTCGTGGATCTTGCGGCGCAGTGCCTTTTGCTCTTCATTGAGCTCGGAGAGCGCCAGCCGGGGATGCGGCCCCTGGGAGATATGCTGTTGCACCAGGCGCCACAGCCGCTTCAGAAAACGGTGGGCGCCCTCGACCCCGGAATCCGACCAGTCCAGCGATTGCTCGGGCGGCGCCGCAAACATGCTGAACAGGCGCACGGTGTCGGCACCGTAGCGATCAATCAGCGCCTGGGGGTCGACCGTATTGCCCTTGGACTTGGACATCTTCGCCCCGTCTTTCAGCACCATTCCCTGGGTCAGCAGCCGGGTGAAGGGTTCGTCGCTGCCGACGAGACCCTCGTCCCGCATCAACTTGTGGAAGAAGCGGGCGTAGAGCAGGTGCAGGATCGCATGTTCGACACCGCCTACGTACTGATCTACCGGCGTCCAGTAGTCCGCTTCCGCATCGAGCATGGCCTCCTGGTTTCTCGCGCTGGCATAGCGTGCGTAATACCAGGACGACTCCATGAACGTGTCGAAAGTATCCGTCTCGCGCGTGGCATCACCACCACAGGCGGGGCAGCTTGTCTCGTAGAATGCCGGCATGCGACTGAGGGGCGAGCCCGGGCCGTCGAGGGCGACATCGGTGGGCAGGGTCACCGGCAGGTCGGACTCGGGAACCGGGACGGCGCCGCATTGCGCGCAGTTGATAATGGGGATCGGCGCCCCCCAGTAACGCTGCCGGGAGACGCCCCAGTCGCGCAAGCGGTAGCGGACTGTGCGCCGCCCGAGTCCGCGATTCTCCAGGTCCGCAGCGATACGATCAAAGGCCTGCTGGAAATCAAGGCCGTCGTATTCGCCTGAGTTGACCAGCACACCGCGCTCGGTGAACGCAGCCTGCTCCAGATCGCAAGCCTCTTCCCCGACCGGGGCAATGACCTGGGTGACTGGCAGTCCGTACTTGCGTGCGAATTCCCAGTCGCGCTGGTCGTGACCGGGCACCGACATAACAGCCCCCGAGCCATAGCTCATCAGTACGAAGTTTCCTACCCAGACCGGGACCGGCGCGCCGGTCAGCGGGTGGGTCGCATGGACACCGGTGGGCATACCCAGCTTTTCCATGGTCGCCATATCCGCCTCGGCCACTTTGACCTGGCCCAGGCCGTCGATGAACTGCGCCAGTTCCGGATTGTCCGCTGCCGCCTGCCGGGCGATGGGGTGTTGCGGTGCCACGGCGATATAGGTGACACCCATCAGTGTGTCCGGGCGCGTGGTGTAGACGCTCAACGGGCTCCCGTCGGGCAGTGGAAAGTCCAGGTCCAAACCCTCTGAGCGACCGATCCAGTTGCGCTGCATGGTGCGCACCCGCTCCGGCCACTGGTCCAGCTTGTCGAGGTCAGTCAGCAACTGGTCGGCGTAATCCGTGATGCGAATGAACCACTGCTCGATCTCGCGCCTTTCCACCGGGTTGTCGCAACGCCAGCAGCACCCGTCGACCACCTGCTCGTTGGCGAGCACCGTCTGGTCGGTCTCGCACCAGTTGACCTCGGCCATCTTCTTATAGGCGAGTCCCTTCTCGAACAGGCGGATAAAAAACCACTGTTCCCAGCGGTAGTAGTCCGGGTCACAGGTCGCCAGTTCACGGTCCCAGTCGTAGCCGAAGCCCAGTCTGCGCAGTTGACCGCGCATGTCGCGGATGTTCTCCGCGGTCCACTTCGCCGGTGGCACACCGTTGGCGATTGCCGCGTTCTCGGCCGGCAGCCCGAAGGCGTCCCAGCCCATCGGCTGCAGCACGTTTTTCCCGCGCATGCGCTGGTAGCGGGCGATCACGTCGGCAATGGTGTAGTTGCGCACGTGCCCCATGTGCAGCTTGCCACTGGGGTAGGGGAACATGGCGAGGCAATAGAACTTCTCGCGGCTGTCGTCACGCACGGCGGCGTAGCTGGCGTTATCGTGCCAGTGTGATTGGGCAGCCTCTTCCAGGCGCTGGGGTTGATAGCTTCGATCCATGGGGGCTGTTCGGTCTCATCCGGTAGCGGCGACGCGCGGCGTGGGTTGCGCCGCGGCGCCTTGAAAAGGCGGCAATGGTAGCAGCTATTACCCGGGTCTGTGAACGCCGGCTCACCCACCGAGAAGGCGCAGCCAGCCCGGATCGCGGCGGAGGAGGGCGCGCTTCAGGTGTCCCACAGGGTCCGGTGGGCCACCCCCATCGACAGCAGCAGCGGCGGCGCAGGCGAGCAGCAGTGGCGTCGAACCGAAAATGCCGAATGGCGTGTTGCCCATCATCACTTGCGCGTCCGCCCTCAGGGTGGTCTCGACAAACTGGTCGGCGCGGGCCACGATGTGGCCGCGATCGTCGATCACTGCGGTCACCCCGTTGTTGGTGCCGCGCAACAGGTAGCGGCCGTTCTCGAGCGCGCGCATCCGGGCGATCTGCAGGTGCTGCAGGGGGCCGATGGAACGGCCGAACCAGCTGTCATTGCTGATGGTCACCAGGATGTCGGCCTTTCTCGCGGTCCTGGCTACCAGGTCCGGGTAGACGATTTCGTAGCAGATAAACGGCGCGACCCGGAAGCCCCCGGCCCGCAGCAAAACCTGCCCGGGCTCTCCGGGGCTGAAGGCGGACATCGGCAGGTCGAAGAAGTCGATGACCCCGCGCAGCCAGTCCTCGAGTGGCACGTATTCGCCGAACGGCACCAGCCGCTGTTTGTGATAGACGCCCACGCCGTCGCCGACGGCGACAATGCTGTTGAAATAGTCACCGCCACTCGCCGCCAGGTAGGGAATACCCAGGATCAGGGTCGATCCGCTCTCCCCGGCGCGCCGCGCGATCGGGTCGATAAAGCCACGAGCCCGCTGGTAGTAATTGGGAATGGCCGATTCCGGCCAGAGGATGATGTCGGCACCGTACAGGGCATCCACCGTGGACTGGTAACCGGCCAGTATCCGCGGATACCAGCGACGATCCCACTTCCGCTCCTGGGGGATATTGGGCTGGTAAAGCGCCACCGAGAGCGGCTGCTCGCTGGCCGCGACGGTCCACTGCACCGGCTTCAGGACGGCTCCGCCAACCCAGAGGGTGGCAACGATGCCGCCATAGGTCACGACCGCCGCGGGGCGTCGGTTGCGCAAGGTGAGGAAAAGACAGCTGCCGCTCAGGGCGACAAATAGCGACAGGCCGAACACGCCCAGCACCGGCGCCCAGCCCGCGAGCCAGGTGTCGATGTGCGCGTTGCCGAGGTAAAGCCACGGAAACCCGGTCAGGAGCCAGCTCCGCAGCCATTCGAAGAACACCCAGAGGATAGGGAAGCCGGCGAGCATGCCACCGGGCAGTCCGCGCACGAATCGGGCGTAACACCAGCCCAGCGCCGCGTGCAGCAGCGCCAGTCCGGCACAGAACACGCCGGTCAGGAAAATGGCCAGCGCCACCCCCGCGTTGCCGTGGACGTGGATGCTGACATAGATCCACGAGACGCCGGAGCCGAACATACCGAGACCGTACAGCCAGCCCCGCAGCGCAACCGTTGCTGCGTCGCCATCGGCCATCAGCCAGCACAGCAGTGCGACGCTCAGGATGCTGGCGGGCCACAGTGAAAACGGCGCCAGGGACAGGGTCACCAGCGCGCCGGCAAATGGCGCGATCAACAGCGCGGCTTTGCGGGGTGGTCCGGGGACCGTGGGCAGGCTCATCGGGTGCTGTGCGCTCAGCCCCCGATGGGACGTACCCGGAGACTGTGAATCTTGCGCTGGTCGGCGTGGATCACCTGGAACTCGAACTTGTCGATGTTGGCGATTTCGTTGCGCGCGGGCATGTGGCCGAAGGCCTGGATGACGAGACCGCCGATAGTGTCGAATTCCTCATCACTGAAGCGGCTGCCGAAGCGCTCATTGAACGCGTCGATCGGTGTCAGCGCCTTGACGAAGTAGTCCTGGTCGCCAAGGTGGCGGATGAACTGGTCGGATTCCACATCGGTCTCGTCCTCGATCTCGCCGACGATCTCCTCCAGCACATCCTCGATAGTGACCAGCCCTGCCACGCCGCCATATTCGTCTATCACGATCGCCATGTGGTTGCGGTTCTCGCGAAATTCGCGCAGCAACACGTTCAGGCGCTTGCTTTCGGGGACTACGACCGTGGGCCGCAGCAGGTCGACGACCTGGAATTTGTCTTGCTGATCCCGGTCGAGTATCTGTGGCAGCAGGTCCTTGGCCAGCAGGATTCCCAGCACATCGTCGGGGTTTTCCCCGATGACGGGATAACGGCTGTGGGCCGAACGGATGATCTGGGGCAGGATATCTTCCAGCGACGCGTCGCTCTTGATCACCACCATCTGTGCCCGGGGGATCATGATATCCCGGGCCTGCATGTCAGCGACCTGCATCGCCCCGATGATGATGCGTTGCGCGTCCTCGTCGATCACCTCGTTCTCGGCCGCTGCGGACAGCACCTCCAGCAGGTCTTCGCGGGAGCGGGGATCACTGCTGAACAACTGTCCCAGCTTTTCGATGAGGGATTTTTCGCCGTTGTCAGAGGAGCCGTTCTTGTCGTTCACAGGGCGGCGTGCTCCAGCTGCGGATGTCCGGAGTAGGGGCAGGGGAAGCCCAGCTTCCCGAGGATGCGAGTTTCCTCCGCTTCCATGCTCAGCGCTTCACGCGGATCGATGTGGTCCCAGCCAAGCAGGTGCAGGCAGCCGTGGACTGTCATATGCGCCCAGTGGGCTGCCAGCGGCTTGTCCTGCTCGCCTGCCTCGCGCTGCACCACGGCGGCACAGATGACGATATCCCCGAGGAGTGCAAGACCGGTTTCAGCGGGAAAGTCGGTGGGAAACGAAAGCACGTTGGTCGGTCCCGTGCGCTGGCGGTAACCCCGGTTGAGTCGAATCATCTCCGCTTCATCCACCAGGCGAACGCTGATCTCGGCATCGGGGCGCGCACCGGTCTCCGCCAGCGTCGTGTTCAGCCACAGTCGCAAATGATCCCGGCTCGGCGCCGGGTCACCACAGGCGATCTGGATGTCGATCTGCGCGGTCATACGCCCTGACTGTCCGCGTCCCTCGTCTGCGCCGCCTCGTGGCTGTCGTAGGCTTCGACGATACGCTGGACGACCGGATGACGGACCACGTCTCTGGCCTCGAAGCGGGTGAAGCCAACGCCGTCGACGCCGGCAATGATCTTGCTGACGTGGGTGAGTCCCGAGTGTGCGCCCCGCGGCAAATCGATCTGGGTGGCGTCGCCTGTGACAACAGCAGTCGAGCCGAAGCCGATACGGGTGAGGAACATCTTCATCTGTTCCCGGGTCGTGTTCTGTGCCTCGTCGAGAATGATAAACGCATTGTTCAATGTTCGACCGCGCATAAATGCCAGGGGGGCCACCTCGATAATATTGCGTTCGATGTATTTGTTGACCGTTTCGAACCCCAGCATTTCATACAGCGCGTCGTAAAGGGGCCGCAGGTAGGGGTCTATTTTCTGGGCGAGGTCGCCGGGCAGGAAGCCGAGCTTCTCGCCCGCCTCTACCGCGGGCCGGACCAGAAGAATGCGCCGGACGCGCTCCTCGAGCAGCGCTTCGACCGCACAGGCGACGGCGAGGAAGGTCTTGCCCGTGCCCGCCGGGCCGATGCCGAAATTGATATCGTGCTGGCGGATGCTGGCGACGTAGTCCTGCTGGTTGGCCCCGCGGGGCTTGACGGTGGCGCGCTTGGTGCGGATGACCTGCATGGGGACGACCGTCTCGCCGTCCGGGACCTGTGCGAGGTAGTCCAACCCCGCCTGCTGCAACTGCAGGTGCAGTGACTCGGCACCGAGTGTGACCCCCTGACAGACCTCGGCATAGAGGTGAATCAGCAGTTGTTTGCCCGCGGCGACGTTCACCGCAGGACCACTCAGTGTGAACTGGTTGCCGCGGGCGAAAATGCTGATACCCAGGCGCTGCTCCATCTGTCGCAGGTGACTGTCCAGCTGGCCGCAGAGCATGGCCAGGTGACGGGCGTCATTGGGTTCCAGGGTGAAGCTTTGCTGTGTCGAGGGCTGGGGGGCAGATTCGCTATTCAAGGCAATTGGGGGCCGCTTGCGGCAATGGTTAAAAACTAAGCATATACCGGAAATCGTTCGCGTCAACCAGTGCCCAGCTCGCCGCGTAGCGAGTTGGGGAGTGCATCGACGATTTCCACCGGGACGAATTGCCCGATCAGCTCATGGTCATGGGCGGTGAAATTGACCACCCGGTTGTTCTCGGTGCGACCCTGCAGTTGACCGGGATCCTTCCGGGAAGGCCCGGTCACCAGGACCGTCTGCCGGGATCCCACCATCAGCCGGCTGATCTGCTGCGCCTGCTGATTGATGCGTTGCTGGAGTACCTGCAGGCGCTGTTTCTTGGTCGCTTCGGGGGTCGCATCCTGCAGCTCAGCCGCGGGAGTGCCGGGGCGGGCGCTGTAAATGAAACTGAACGAGGTATCGAAGCCGATCTCATCGATCAGTTTCATGGTCGACGCGAAGTCGGCTTCGGTTTCCCCGGGAAAACCGACAATGAAATCGGACGAGATACTGATGTCGGGCCTGATCCTGCGCAGTTGGCGGATTCTCGATTTGTATTCGAGTACCGTGTGGCCCCGTTTCATTGCCGCCAGGATGCGATCGGAACCGCTCTGTACGGGCAGGTGGAGGTGGTCGACCAGTTGCGGAAGCTCCGCGTAGGCCTGCACCAGGGCGTCGGAAAACTCGACCGGATGCGAGGTGGTGTAGCGTATTCGTTCGATACCGGGCACCCTGGCGACCAGTGCCAGCAGTTCCGCGAAGTCCACCCGCTCGTCGAGATGATTGAGCCCCCGGTAGGCATTGACGTTCTGCCCGAGCAGGTTGACTTCCCTCACCCCCCGGTCGGCGAGGTGGGCGACCTCGGTGATGACGTCGTCCAGCGGCCGCGATACCTCTTCGCCGCGGGTGTAGGGTACGACACAGAAACTGCAGTACTTGCTGCAGCCTTCCATGACCGAGACGAACGCCGTCGGGCCCTCTGCCCCGGGGTCCGGCAGCCGGTCGAATTTCTCGATCTCCGGAAAGCTGACATCGACGACCAGCGTTTCGCCGCGGCGTCTCTGTTCCATCATTTCCGGCAGCCGGTGCAGGGTCTGCGGGCCGAACACCAGGTCGACATAGGGTGCCCGGCGGCCGATGTCCGCGCCTTCCTGGCTGGCGACGCACCCGCCGACACCGATGATGAGCTCCGGGTTCTGCTCCTTGAGTCGCTTCCAGCGACCCAGTTGGTGAAATACCTTCTCCTGGGCTTTTTCCCTTATCGAGCAGGTATTGAGCAGTAGTACGTCGGCTTCTTCCGGTGTGTCCGTGGTTTCCAGCGTGTGGGTTTCCCGCAGCAGGTCGCGGATGCGGGCCGAGTCGTACTCGTTCATCTGGCAACCGTGGGTCTTGATATAGAGTTTTCTGCTCACTGCTACGTTCCGGGAAATGGGGGCGGGATTATACAGATTCGATGCGCCCTGTCACAGATCACCGGGTCGATCAGTTTTTGCCGCCTGCGCCCGTGCGCTCCCGTCCCGGCTGGCGATGCCGCCTCCGAGCCGTGCACCCCTGAGCCGGGCGCCCCTGAGCCGGGCGCCCCTGGCCGGGCGCCCCTGGCCGGGAGCACGGATAGTCGAATATCAGTCAAAGCGTCACATTTTCGGCGCAGGTAATCTATAGTGAAGGTGGTAACATTGCCCGCCCCAAAATCTGCCGGTCCCCGGAACGGCCGGTTATCGAGGAGAAAATGGCCAGCGAGCCCGTCTACAAGGTGATCTTCCAGAATGCGAACCAGGTGTTCGAGGTTTACGCGCGGCAGATTTACCAGAGCGACATGTGGGGCTTTATCGAGGTGGAGGAGTTCGTCTTCGGCGAGCGCTCCCGGCTGGTGGTCGACCCCTCCGAAGAAAAACTGAAAAGCGAGTTCAAGGGCGTCAAGCGAAGCTATATCCCGTTGCAGGCGATCGTCCGTATCGACGAGGTCGACAAGGAGGGGGCGGGCAAGATTGTCCCGGGCGCCACCAGCGAAGGCAATGTTGCGAGCTTTCCGTTTGCGGGGATGGTGCCCGGGCAGCAGGGTAGCGACGACTGAATTCACGCGCAGAGTGCGGCTGCATCGGCAAATGCCGGTGGTGCGTGGCCATAGGTATCCGGCCGGCCTGTCTCAATATATCTCCTGTAGCTATAAATTACCAATTATAACAATTAGCGCTATATTCATTCATTTATAGCTGCAGGTGCTATAATTTCAATTCCAGGCAGGTGCGTAGAGCGGTTGGCAGCAGGTCGGCCGGCAGTGAGGCAGTGTGTCGATGCCCAAAAAACCAGGAACGGATTACGCCGTATTGATTGGCGATATCATCAGGTCGAGGGCATTCCCCGACCAGCCAGCGCTGTTTGAGGAACTGCGAGGTCATTTCGACTGGGTGAATCGGCATGTTCCGGCGGTGCAGCCGCTGCGATTTACCGTCGGGGATGAATTCCAGGGCGCCTACGAGGCTATCGCCGCCGCCTTCAGGGCGACGATACTTCTCAAGCTGCGCTTCAGAAGCCAGTCTGCCGGCGTGGAGGGTGAGGTACGGCTTGGTCTCGCCTACGGCGAGATCAGCGTGTACGACCCGCAGCGGGCACCCTTCGGGCAGAGCGGTGAGGCCTGGTGGAATGCCAGGGAGGCGATCGAGCAGGCGGCGCAACCGGCCAGGCAGAGTGGAGTTCCTTATGCGGCGAGAACCCGTTTCCACTCGCCGGACGCCCTGCTGACCGCTACCGCGAATGCCTTCCTGCTGGCGCTGGACCAGGTTATGTACCAGATGGACGACAAGGACATAGCCATCACCCTGGGTATCCTAACGGGCTCCACACAGAATCAGATTGCCAGGCAGCTGGGTATCAGCCAGCCGGTGGTGTCACGCCGCTCAAAGACCAACGGCGCCTATGTGATCGAGCGCATTCTTGCGGAGTTCGAACAAGCGTGCTGATCCTGGCGACAATGCTCGCCCTGTTGGCCCTGGCCGATCTGCTGGCAGGGGGTATCGCGGGTACCGCGGGTCACGGTGTCACCAGGGCGCATCGCGTTGGCCTGGTGACAGCGGCCGCCGTTCTTGGCGCGGCGGCACTTTGGGCCGCCACCGGTGCCGTATGGGCGGCCGTATCGCTGCTGGCGGTCGGCCTCCCGGGTGCTCTGGTCTGGGTCGAGGCCCGGGCCACGGGGGATTCGACGGGCAACCACCCGCGGGTGGCGCTGGTGGCGCTGTCCCTGACCCTGCTGGCAGCCGGGCTGGTGTTGCCGGCTGTCTTCACCGCGCCCGGATCCTCCTGGATCGCCAGCTACCTGTCCAGGCTGCCGTGGGCTGCAGTCCAGCGGGTTGATCCGGAGGTGTTGCTGCTGACCCTCGCGGGCCTCATGTTCCTCGGCCCGACCGCGAACGGCATCGTCCGGACGAGCCTGCAGCTGACCAGGGAGACACCGGTCGCCGAGGCAGAGCAACAATTGAAGGGAGGGCGCTTCATCGGACCGCTGGAGCGATACCTGATCTTCGGCCTGGCGCTGGCGGGAGAGCCCACTGCCGCCGCCCTGGTTATCTCGGCGAAAAGCATCATCCGTTTCCCGGAATTGCAGAGCAAGGCGGCTGCGGTAGACGGTAAGGAGGCCGGACGTGGTAAGCGGGTCCGCCCGGTGGACGTGCTGACCGAGTATTTCCTGCTGGGATCACTGTTGAGCTGGAGTCTCGCCCTGGCAATGACGCTGCCGGTACTGGCCTGTACAGCGTGAATGCAGAGCGCCTGCCTTGCGCGCTCGCGCCCCGGCCACGCGCCAAAGGTTTTACTGCGTATCGTTCCTGACTCCATGGAGCGGCGCGTTGAAGCGTGGCGGCGATTTTTCGACCGGGCACAGTAGCGCCACCAGCTCAGCCAACTTTTTCCAGTCCAGGGGCTTCTGCAAATGCATGGTCCCCGGGGTGTTCTCCAGGTACCGTGTGGCGACTTCTTCTCGCGTCTCACCCGAAATCGTAATGATCTTCGATCGCCGGTCGATGCTGCCGCTCTGGCTGCGATAGATGCGCCGGGCGAGGGAGAGGCCGTCCTCGCCGGGGAGCACAATATCGGTGATAAGCAGATGAATCTGCCGGGATTTGAAGATCTCCCAGGCCTGTTCCGCGCTGCTCGCCTTGAATACTTCAATGCCCAGGCTTTCGATGACGGTGCTCGCCAGCAGAAGCAGGTTCGGATCATCATCGACCAGCAGGACGGTCTGCCGGGAGCGCCTGTCCCAGTTGCCCTCGTTGTCCATCCGTTCGAGGATGGAGGGGCACGGATCGTCCCTGCCGAACGGCTTGAACCTGCAGACCAGCCCCTCACTGCTGTAGGTCGCGCCGAGATTCTTCACACCGAGCTCCGCAGCCAGCACATCCGACAGGCGGTTCACCAGTGCGATGATTTCCTGCCTGCCCCGAACCGCGACGTCGCGCTCTACAGAGTCGTCCAATGCCTCCAGCAATTGCGAAACATCTAACTTTTTCAAAATCTAACTCCTTGATTTATATGCGGTATTGCCGCAATTCCCGTTGCGGCCTGGTCGCATGTATCTCTCTATTATAGGTGCCGGCAACCCAACTTCCACGCACTTACCCGATATAGCCCCGCACTGCTCGCAATCCCCCGGCCGGCGACCGTCCTTTGACCTATGGCAAGGCGTCGGTCGTTGAGGGCGCCACACTCTGCCCGCGCGATTACACCGAGTGCCATGGCCATGACGGTTGTGCGCAGGTTTGGCTGCGGCCTATTCTGGTCGGGCCTCGCCAGGTTCGGGCCTCACACTGGCGGCGCAAACTTGCCAGTTGCACGCAGACGGTAAACGCTTCAGCGGCAGCCCGCACGGACGCCAGGTCGGGAAAGGTGGGAGCAAGTCGAATGTTTGCGTCCAGCGGGTCCCTGGCGTAGGGAAATGTCGCGCCGGCCGGCGTCAGCTTGACACCTATTCCCGCCGCCAGCCCGACGACCTCTGTCGCCAGTCCCGGCAGTGTGTCGAAGGCAATGAAATAACCGCCCGCGGGTCGCGTCCAGGTACCCATTCCCAGGCCGCCGAGTTGCTCGTCCAGGGTGCTGAGCACCGTTTCGAACTTCGGCCTGATCAACGCCGCATGGCGGGCCATGTGGCGCCCCAGGGCGCCTTCGTCTCCCAGCAGCCGGAGGTGCCTGAGCTGGTTCACCTTGTCGGGCCCTATGCTCTGGCAGGCCAGGTGCCTGCCAAAGGCCGCCAGCGTCGTTTCTGCGGTGCTCATGTAGGCCACACCGGCACCGGCAAAGGTGATTTTAGAGGTCGAACCGAACTGGAAAACCTGCTCGAGCGTGTCGCAGTCTTCGGCGGCGCGGCTGATGGGGGCCAGTGCAGGTGCATCTTCATGGAGGGAGTGAACGGCATAGGCATTGTCCCACAGCACGACAAAGTCGTCGCTCGCCAGTTGCGGTAGTCGCGCGATCCGGCGCACGGTCTCTTCGTCGTAGACGCAGCCGGTGGGATTGGAGAAGCGGGGCACGCACCAGATCCCCTTGAAGGTGCGATCGCGCTGAACAAGGTCCTCGACCAGGTCCATGTCTGGCCCCGTGTCCGTCATCGGCACGGCGCGCATGCCGATTCCCAGGTGCTCGCAAATGGTGAAATGCCGGTCATACCCCGGGCTGGGGCAAAGGAATTTGACGGTGTCGGCTTTCTCCCAGGCACTGGCCGGCCCACGTCGTCCCTCGCGCAGCAGGAAATCGACAACCTGGTACATCAGCGTGAGACTGCTGTTACCCCCCACCAGGGTCTGCTCTTCGGTGGCATCGAGGATGCTGCCGAAGAAACGACGCGCATCCGGGAGTCCGAACAGTTCGCCGTAGTTGCGCACGTCGATACCGCCGGGACTGGTGAAATCCCCATCCAGAATACCGTCCATTCCGGCCGACAGTGCCAGCTGATCCGCCCCTGGTTTGCCGCGGGTGAGATCGAGGGCGAGATTGCGTTCACCGAGCGCGCGGTAGCGGCGCTGGATTGCCTCGAGCCGGACTGCTGCCTCATCCGTGGACAATTGCTCAATCATCAGCTGTCGTACTCCGTGGTTTTCAGACAGGAAAGACAATGTTCGCTGCAGTATAGCCCGCGCTGCTGCGTCGGGAACACCGTAGCCGCCGGGTTGAAAAAAGGACTGTTAACCCCCATTAGAGACCCAACTAGCGCGAATCACGGACGTAACTTGATGACAGAAGAGGCAGAGGCAACAGACGGCGAGTTCGTCGCTCCGGAGGATGCGCAGCATACGCCGGCCGTCGCCGATGATGTGCTTCCAGATACATTGCACCTGCTGCCTATTCCGGGTCGGCCATTTTTCCCGGGGCAGGTCCAGCCGGTTGCCATCGATCCCGATCAATGGGGCCCCACACTCAAGGCCGTGGCGTCCAGCGGCTCTCGCCTGCTGGGCCTTAGCCACGTGCCGCAGCCCGACGAGGGTGAGATAGAAACCGGGAGCTTTCCGGAGATAGGCTGCGTGGTGCGACTGCACAAGCCGCCTCCCGGCGCGGACTCCCCGGGACAGTTTCTGGCCCAGGGGCTGCGGCGGTTCCGTGTGGTGCGCTGGCTCAGCGACGAGGCGCCCTTTCTGGCCCAGGTGGAGTATCCGCGCAGCCCGGGGGACCACGATAGTAATGAAATCAAGGCCTACGCCATGGCCCTGCTGCAGCAGATCAAGGAACTCCTGCCGTTGAACCCGCTCTACAGCGAGGAGCTCAAGCACTATCTCGCCAACTTCAGTCCCAATCAGCCCAGCCTGCTCACGGATTTTTCCGCCGCGCTGACCACGGCATCCGGCGAGCAACTGCAGGCGATTCTGGACACCCTGCCGCTGCAACCCAGAATGGAAAAGGTACTGGCACTGCTGCGCAGGGAGCGTGAGGTGGCGGAGCTTCAGAGCAAGATCACGGCCCAGGTCAACGAGAAGGTCTCATCGCGGCAGCGCGAATTCTTCCTGCGTGAGCAGTTGAAGATCATCGAGCAAGAGCTGGGAATCCGCAAAGACGACCGGACCTCTGACGTCGAGATGTTCCGTGAGCGCATTGATGGTCTCTCGCTGCCCGAACCGGCACAGCGCCGGGTAGACGACGAACTGGACAAGCTGTCGGTGCTCGAGAGCGGCTCCCCGGAATACGGGGTGACCCGCAATTACCTGGACTGGACCACGTCGGTGCCCTGGGGTGTGTACTCCAGCGACAATCTCGAATTGAAGCACGCGCGCGAGGTGCTGGACGCACACCACGATGGTCTCGAAGACGTCAAGGAGCGGATACTCGAGTTCCTGGCGGTGGGTGCCCATCGCGGTGAGATTTCCGGCTCTATCCTGCTGCTGGTCGGTCCGCCTGGTGTGGGCAAGACCAGCATTGGGCGCTCGGTTGCCGACGCGCTGGGTCGCAAGTTCTATCGCTTCAGTCTCGGCGGCATGCGCGACGAGTCGGAGATCAAGGGTCATCGCCGGACCTACATCGGGGCGATGCCGGGTAAATTCGTGCAGGCGCTGAAAGAAGTGGAAGTGTCCAACCCGGTGATCATGCTGGACGAGATCGACAAGATCGGTGCCTCGTTCCAGGGCGATCCCGCGTCGGCGTTGCTGGAAGTACTGGACCCGGAACAGAACGGCGAGTTCCTCGATCACTACCTCGATCTGCGGGTCGACCTGTCCAAGGTGCTGTTCATCTGCACCGCCAATCAGCTGGATACCATTCCGGCGCCGTTGCTCGACCGTATGGAGACACTGCGCCTGTCCGGCTACGTGGCTGAGGAAAAGCTGGCGATCGCCCGCAACCACCTGTGGCCGAAGCAATTGCAGCGTCACGGCCTCGGTGAAGACCAGTTGCGGATCAACGATGCTGCGCTGAAGCATGTAATCGATGCGTACTGCCGCGAGGCCGGAGTTCGTTCGCTGGAGAAACAGCTGGCCAGGATCATGCGCAAGGCCATTGTCCGATTCGCGGAGGAGGGCCTTGATCACCTGCGGGTGACCAAGAAGGACATCGACGAATTGCTGGGCAAGCCGCCGTTTCAAACCGACCGGCCGGTACGCGGGTTGGGCGTCGCGACCGGGCTGGCGTGGACCGCGATGGGCGGAGTCACGATGTCGATCGAGTCGTCCCAGATACATACCCTGAACCGGGGTTTCAAACTGACCGGGCGGCTCGGCGACGTGATGCGCGAGTCCGCGGACATTGCCTACAGTTACGTGATCAGCCACCTGCGTGACTATGGCTGCGACCGCGACTTTTTCGACATGAGCATGGTGCACCTGCACGTGCCGGAAGGGGCGACACCCAAGGACGGTCCCAGTGCCGGTATCACCATGGCCACGGCTTTGGTATCGCTGGCGCGCAAAGAGCGCATCAAGCGGCCGCTGGCGATGACCGGCGAGCTGACCCTGACCGGGCAGGTGCTTCCGGTGGGTGGTATTCGTGAGAAGGTGATCGCGGCGCGGCGCAGCAAGTTGATGGAGTTGATCCTGCCCCATGGCAATCGCCGCGACTTCGAGGAGTTGCCGGATTACCTGCGCGAGGGCCTGACGGTGCATTTCGCCCGCACCTACCGCGAGGTGTTCGAGTACGTGTTCCATGAACACCGGGTCGAGAAGGCGCTGCATTGATGCGGGTCAGCCCGGCGCTGGCGCTGCTGGTGGCTATCACGGTGGCGGGCGTGGTGCCGCGCCCGGCACTGGCATGGCAGTTGGTGCATGCCGATGATTCGCTGCGTGTGGAACAACGCGACTACCCGGGTTCGCCCTTGCTCGAGGTCAGGGGTGTGCTGAGCCTGCAGACCACCATGAACGCCGTCATGGCGCTGTTGCGCGACGCGGACTTCAACGACCAGTGGGTCTATCGCAGCGGTGGCGCACGCATCCTGGCCCAGAAGGGCTACTCCAGGGCCTACGTATACGGTGTCGTCGATGCGCCCTGGCCGATGCAGGATCGCGATACGGTTGTTCGCTTCGACTACCAGCAGGACCCGGTGACCCGCGCTGTCCTGATTACGATCACCAATTTCCCCGATTACCTTCCACCTGTCGACGGGCTGGTGCGGGTCCCCGAGTTTGGCGGGTTCTGGCAATTGGAGCCGGAAGCTCCTGACCGGGTCCGCGTGACCTACCAGGTGCGCGGGCACCCGGGCGGCATGATCCCGGTGTGGCTGGCCAATCGCGCGGCGGCACGCTCGGTCCTGCAGACCCTGCGCAACATGCCGGGCGCTGTCCGTCGCTACGACGGGGTCAGGTCACCGCATGTGCTGGAGGCGACAGGAGCCCCATAACGAAGATAACCGCAGCCGGTAGCAGCACATAAGATGCGACGAAGGTCTTGGCTGCCCGGCGGAGGCTCGCAGGGCCGCAGTGAACCTAGTGCCCTTGTTATATGGCAGAATACTAATTGGACCGACTCCCACGAACATACCGGCCATCCTCAAAGGAGGAAAAAAAATGTTGGATCAGCGGGTGAATAATGGGCGTGGCAGCGATATCGCGCTCCAGATTCTGCTGGGCCACATACGTCGTTTGGTCTGAATCGTGTACCAGCACGTGGTACCAGGGTCGATCTTTCGCGGGGCGCGACCTCGCGACTGTTTCGTACCACTCTTCAGTCAATTGGAAGGTAGCATCGACATCGACGATTACACCGCGATAGTCAAAGAGTCGGTGATGAATGAGATCGCCGACGGAAAAACCCGCTCTACTGATATTTGTCACAGTGCCCATAAAGCTTTAACCTCAGCGGCGCGCGAAGCCGGGACCGCCGTATATCTCCCGGAGCTGCGGCGATAAAACCGAACGCAGCCTTTAGTCGTATGATTGATATTCCATTTCAGCGACTCCCCCGAGAAGTTTAAACTGAAGCCCACCCCCTGCAGCCGCAGGTTTTCAGTTTGGCGCCCCGGAGCCTGACAGGTACAGTCATAGTCTAGTCCGTTAACAAGCCTGGGCCATCCCTGAACGAAATTGATGCTCGACATTCCCGCGGGAACGTTTTTCGGTTATGAACAGCAACCTGTATATTCCAAATATACCTGAGATATGAAGCGCCCGGTTCGAGAAGAATTTACCCGGGTTGATTGCCGGCCATGTATTGGATTCGATTCTGCAATGCTATAAAAGCTTCCGTTAACGCTAAAATCAGCCGCCTACAAGAGAGTCCGGCTGTATTTGTTTGTTAGCGTCTTCAATTTTCGCTTGTATTTTTTCAATATGGGAACGTGTTTGCGGGCCATTTTTTTCTACTCGTTTAAAGAAATCATTGAGTTCATTTTTATAGCTGGCCAGTAACGAATCATCAAAATACTGTAATAAAACAAGAGAATTTATTACCCCGCTTTTATTATCAAGAGATTTGCTGGCCCTATCTAGAGTTTGCTGAAGTAGTTCTGCGTCATGGGCCCAATTTTCAATCAACGACGTGGTAGCCGATACCCTGGTTGATTTCTCGTCGGCAAACATATTGTTTAGCAGTGCGGCTCTTTCATTATTCAAGCCGGCCAAAACTGTAGACGATGACTCCTTTTCTGATTTGGATCCACTGGTTGCCAATACCTGTAAAGCACTCTGGGACTTCAACAAGGAGGCCATACTATTTACTACTTTTCGATCAACGTAATTATTCATTGCAACGAGCGCAACATCCTTTGTTTTGCTATTCATTAAGTGAGGGATAAAACCTTCAACGGTTTGCGCTTCTACTAAACGGTTGTTTTGTACGGCAGCATATACCTGAATCCCTGAAATAATGACAGCAAGCACTGACACGGATATAGCTATCATCTTTGTTGATTTTTCGGCGGCATTATTCTCAGTCATACATTTTCACCAAATTATTTACGCTAACGCCCGAGGCAGGGGAATAGGAATTTCTTTGAAAAAAAGCGCACCCAAAAGCCAGGCACACAGACTTTCCATCTACACAGGCGGCTTGTAGCCCGGCGAAGAGTGTAGTCGATCATTGTCATAGAAGTCGATGTATGACCTGAGGCCAGCGCATCGCGAGCGATCCGTAGAGAATGAGTGTCGAAGATGCCATTCCCGTGCACTATGTGCTCTACTCGACGCTCGTCCACCATCCCGTTTGCTCCCGGCAGGCCCTGCTCAAGACCGCGAGAGCCTGCCAGACGATTAGGAGTCATCATGGCAGCCCGATTCGACAAACTGAGCGAAAAGCTGATTGCGTTTATCAGGGCGCAGCAATTGTTTTTCGTTGCCACCGCCTGTCCTGAAGGACGTATCAACCTGTCCCCCAAAGGCGGCGATACTCTGCGAGTCCTGTCCCCCACCCGGCTTCTGTGGCTGAACCGCACCGGCAGTGGTAACGAGACCGCCGCGCACCTGCGCCAGACTGATCGCATGACCATGATGTTCTGCTCCTTTGCCGAACAGCCACTGATTCTGCGCTGCTACGGCAGTGCCCAGGCTATTCATCGTCACCGCCGGCGCTGGGCGGAATACGCCCATGAGTTGCCCTCGGTGCTGGGGGAGCGTCAGCTGGTATTGTTTGATATAGACCTGGTCCAGACCTCCTGCGGCTTTGGTGTGCCGTTTTATGAGTTTCGGGGAGAGCGGGACAATATGAGCAGATGGCTGTCTGGCAAAACTGAGGCTGACATAGAACGGTACTGGGCGGATAAAAACCAGCTGAGCCTGGACGGCCTGCCCACGGGTATCCTGGGTGAGGACGACTGAAACCGGCCTGCACCGCGATCGGCTAGCCAGCCTATCGATCCGCGGTAATAATCGCCCGCCGGGGAGCGGGATAGCCCTCCACGGTCTTGTCGGGATTCGCCGGGTCCAGGAAATCGGCGAGTGAGTGAAATTGCATCCAGTCGGTCGAGCGTTGCTCGTCGCGGGAGGTGACGTTGACATCGACGACGGCGGCATTGCGAAAACCGGTGCGACGCAACCATTGCAGCAGGGTGTCCGGGCTGGGCAGGAACCAGACGTTTCCCATCCTTGCGTAGCGATCATCCGGCAGCAATGTGGCGCCTTCTCCGCCTTCGATAATCAGGGTTTCCAGCACCAGTTGCCCTCCCTCGCGCAGGGCCTCGCGCAGTGCCATCAGGTGATCCAGCGGTGAACGCCGGTGATAGAGCACGCCCATCGAGAAGACCGTGTCGAATGCAGCGAGTTTGGGCGGGACCTGGGCGATGCCGACCGGCAGCACCGAGATATTGGCCTGCCCGAGGTATTTCTGCAGTGCCCAGAATTGCATGACGAACAGCGGTGACGGGTCGATCCCGATCACCTCCGCGGCGCCCTCGCCGAGCATGCGCCAGCAGTGGTATCCATTGCCGCAGCCGACATCGAGGACTCGCCGCCCGCGCAGCGGCGCGAGCCCCGGAAGCAGGCGCCGCCACTTCCAGTCGGACCGCCACTCGGTATCGATGTACACGCCGTGTATGTCGAACGGGCCCTTGCGCCAGGGGTGCAGGGCCTTGAGTCCGTCTCTCAATCGCTTGAGCACGGTGCTGTCCGGGGTGCGACTCGCGGTGACGGCTACGGCGTCGCGGTCGAGGAAGACCGCCTCCGCATCGATGGGCGGCAGCGCGTCGAGCGCCGCGAGCCAGCGGGGGAGGTCGCCGTAACGGCGGGTCGAGAGCCCGGCCTCCAGCTGCCCGGGCAGCTGTGCCGCCCAGGTATCGAGAACGCCGCCCTGCCAGCGCCCGATGAGTGGCTGGTAGTCGATCATTTGAGCGCGATCAGGGACGCGAAATTGAAGCACTGGAACCAGGCCCCGACACTGGCAAAGCCGGCCCGCGACAGCCGCTCGCGGTGCTGCTCCAGTGTTTCCGGCAGGAGAACTTTTTCCAGCGCGTTGCGCTTGCCGGCGACCTCCAGTTCGCTGTAGCCGTTGGCTAGCTTGAACTGGTGGTGCAGGTTGATATTCAGTTCGTCGAGCGTGGGGTCCTCGAACCTGACTTTCTCCGAGAGCACGAGGATTCCGCCGGGGCGCAATCCGGCATGGATCGTATCAATGACCGCATCGCGCTGCTCCAGTGGAATGAACTGCAGCGTGAAATTCAATACCACGACGGAAGCGTCATCGATCAACACGTCCTGCAGGCGCGCACAGACGAGATCGACTGACGTTGAGGGAGTCTCGTCGGCGAGTACGGCGCGACAGCGGCGGAGCATGGCGGGCGAATTGTCTACAGCGACGAAGCTGGCAGTCCTCGTGGCCGACGTGGGTGCTCATCGCCAGCGTCGAGGCGCCCAGAGAGCAGCCGAGATCGTAGAGGCGACTGCCTGCCTGTGCATATTGCCCCGCCAGCAGGCCCGTCATGGCGACGATTGTGGGGTAACCCGGAACGGAGCGCCGGATCATATCGGGAAACACCCGGGCGACACGCTCGTCGAATTGAAAGGCATTCACTTCTGCCAGCGGTTCGGTATAGAGAGTGTCTCGATAGTCGCTCACGGATTCTGGCCGCCGCGCGTTGAACTGTAGGGGAGTGATAGCGTACCACAGGCAGCGCAGCGGGACGGCACGCCGCCCGGCCCTCGCTCTTCGCCCAGGCAGTGCCCTTCTGGCCCCGGCTCTTTTCACATAGAATACGGCGATTTGCGCACATCCGTCGGGCGGAGTTGACTATGAAGGGCAGACTATGAAAGGCACGCACGAGTACGCGGGTGACCCGCGCAACGATAGCATTCTGATCGATATCAACGGCGAACATTTTCCGCGTGATCAGGCGAGGATATCGGTGTTCGATTCGGGGTTCATCCTGGGCGATGGCGTCTGGGAGGGGTTGCGCGTCGCGTCCGGCACGGTGCTGTTCCTGGAGCGCCACCTCGAGCGTCTGTTCGAGGGGATGAAAACCCTCGACTTCGAGCCTGACTTCGACCGCGAGGAGCTGGAGCGCCGTATTTATGGATTGCTCGCTGCCAACGGCATGGATGACGGTGTTCACATCCGGCTGATGGTCAGCCGCGGGGTGAAGGCGACGCCTTACCAGGACCCCCGGGTCACGATCACGCCGCCGACCGTTGTCATCATTCCGGAGTACAAGGAGGCGCTGCCCGAGACCGTCGAGCGCGGCGTCCGCCTGTTCACGGTTCACGTCAGGCGCGGGTATTCCGACGTGCAGGATCCCACCCTGAACACGCACTCGAAACTCAATTGTATCGGTGCCTGCATCCAGGCGGCCAAGGCCGGCTTTGATGAGGCCCTGATGCTGGATCCGCACGGGTTCGTGGCCACCTGCAATTCGACCCATTTCTTTATCGTCAGGCGCGGCGAGTTGTGGACGAGCACGGGCGACTATTGCCTGGACGGCATCACCCGGGGCAAGGTGCTGGAAATGGCTGACGAGATCGGGCTGGTCACCCGGCAGACGAACTTCACGCTCAACGATGTGTACAACGCGGAGGAGGCGTTTGTCACCGGTACGTTCGCTGGCCTGGTACCCGTTACCGAGGTGGATGGCCGGGACATCGGTCGCCCCGATGAGCGGCCGGTCATCGCGCGCCTGCAGGCTACCTATCGCGATTGGGTGGCGCGTTACATCGCCGGCCCCGGCAGCGGCCACCGGCGGGGTTGATATGAGCACCCAACGGGTTGCCATGTGGTCGGGGCCGCGCAACATAAGCACGGCAATGATGAGGTCGTTCGAGAATCGTGCCGACTGTGTCGTCGTCGACGAGCCGCTTTACGGTTACTACCTGGCCGCGACAGGCATCGAGCATCCCGGGGCCGATGTCATCACCGCCGCAATGGATTGTGACTGGCGCTCAGTGGTGCATGATCTCTGTCACGGGCTGCCCGCGGAGGCGGGATCGACTGTTCCTGGCGTCTACTACCAGAAGCACATGACCCAGCACCTGCTGGCGCCCGTGGATCTGTCGTTTACCGACGAGCTGGTGAACTGTTTCCTGATCAGGGAGCCGGGCAGGATCATCGCGTCCTACGCCAGGGTGCGCCCGGAGTTCTCACTCGCCGAGCTGGGTTTTCAAAAGCAGTGGGAGCTGTTTCAACGCGTTGCAGACCGGCTCGGGCGCGCGCCGCCGGTGATCGATGCCGAACAAACGCTGCGTGCGCCGGAGGCCACGCTGCGGGCGCTGTGCGCAGCGGTCGATATACCATTCAGCGAGCGCATGCTGTCGTGGCCTGCAGGGCGTCGAACCAGCGATGGGGTATGGGCGCCGCACTGGTATGCGGCAGTCGAGGCTTCTACCGGTTTCCAGGCGCCTGCAGAAAAAAGCGGTGCCGCCCCGGTGGTGGCGCCAGCCTATCGGTCAATGTTGGCCGAAGCACAACGATACTATGAGGACATGTCCAAACACGTCCTCGCCATGGCGGATGGTTGAGTGCAGGCTCAGTTAGCGCTGCGAACCAGCTGCAACTCTTCTCCACTCACCGCGCGGCGAGGGAGTATGTGTTGCTCCAGGCGGGCGAACCGTGTCCCCGACTCGTTCTGGTCGGTCTTCTTCGACTTCCGCGAGAACTTCAGGCTGCGCAAGAAGTCCACCAGGCTGGTCCTGCTTTCGTCACGACGCGTCATGTTACCCTCGATCAAAAAAACACGCAGACTTTCAGTTTAGCTAACAGTCCCGGGGATGTTAGGTGAAAAATTACCTGTTTCGGGGGTAAATTGTGCACTCCATCACAGCTGACGTATACTCGGCCGGCCGCGCCACCCCCGCCGTTACCGTAATGCTCTTGAAACCGTAAAAGCGGCGTCCGGCGATACCGGGCCGCCACCGTGGAGGAAACTGCAATGCTCGACCGACTCGAACGTCTGCCAAGCGATCCGATTCTCGGCCTGGCCGCCGCCTGCCGGGAAGACCCCAACCCGGACAAAGTGGACCTGACGGTGGGCATCTACATGAATGAGCAGGGCGTGTGTCCGGTGTTCGAGGCGGTGCGCGATGCCCAGCGGGCGCTGGCGGACGAGGAAACCACCAAGGCCTACATGCCTCCCGCAGGCGATGCCGATTTCAACCACGGGATGCAACGGCTGGTGCTCGGAGAGGGCAGTGAGGCGCTTGCCGCCGGACGGGTGAGCAGTGTGCAGGCCCCTGGCGGTTGCGGTGCCTTGCGTATCGGCGCCGAGATCATCCAGGCGGCCGCCCCCGGTACCCGTGTCTGGGTTTCCGATCCGACGTGGCCGGTACACCTGCCCCTTCTGGGCAGCGTCGGCCTGAGCTTCCAGACCTACCGTTACTACGATGCACCCAGCCACGGTGTGGATTTCGAGGGGATGGTGGCCGACCTGAAAGCGGCCGGTGCCGGCGAAATTGTGCTGCTGCACGGGTGTTGCCACAATCCCTGTGGCGCCGACCTCAGTCCCGAGCAGTGGGGCGTGATTGCCGATATGGCTCTGAAGCAGGGTTTTACGCCATTCATAGACATTGCCTACCAGGGTCTCGGCGACGGGCTGGAGGAAGACGCCGCCGGGCTGCGCCTGCTGGTGCGAAAACTGCCCGAGGTGATCATCGCCGCGTCCTGCTCGAAGAATATGGGTCTGTACCGCGAGCGAACCGGGCTGGCCCTGTTCGCCTGCCGGGATGAAAAGAATGCAGAGGCCCTGCGCAGCCAGGCCCTGGTTGCAGCCCGTCGCGTCTACTCCATGCCGCCAGCCCACGGTGCGCTGATCGCCGGTCGGGTCCTCACGGATGCCGCACTCAGCGCGTCCTGGCAGTCTGAACTGGCGTCGATGTGCCAGCGCATCAACGGGCTGCGCGGTGAATTGAGGTCGAAGCTTGAATCCACTACCGGGCAGGATTTCGGTTTTATCGAGCGGGAGAAGGGGATGTTTTCCTTCCTGGGGCTCAGCGCGGAGCAGGCCCGACGGCTGCGGGACGAGCACAGCGTCTACATGCTCGATTCGTCACGCATCAACGTGGCCGGCGTGAATCGCGCCAATATCGATTATCTGGCGAATGCGGTCGCCCGGGTGATCAAAGACTGAAGCGGCAGTGGCAGCGAGCGCGCCGGCGGCTGCACCCTGATTGTCACTCTTCCAGTGCGGACCAGCGCTCGTAAGCGGTTTCCAGGTCGGACTGCACCGCGGTGAGTTCCGCCAGGACCCGGCTGACGTCATCCGGGTCCTGCTGGTAGAACGCCGGGTCTGAGACGCGGCGCTCCAGCTCGGCCTGCTGCGTCTCCAGGGCTTCAATGCGCCCGGGCAGCGCCTCCAGTTCCCGGCGTTCCTTGTAGGAGAGCTTGCGCGGCCGGCTTGCTGTCGCTGGGCTTTCGTGCCCGTCGCCGGAGGTGGTTGCGGGGTTCTCCGTTTCGTGGGCAGGTGCTTCTTCACGTCCCGGTTCGAACAGGACGCCGCCGCGTGCGCGCCAGTCACTGTAGCCGCCAGCATGCTCGGTTACGACGCCGTCGCCTTCCAGCACCAGGAGGCTGGTGACCACGTTATCCATGAATTCGCGGTCGTGGCTGACCAGCAGGACGGTGCCCTCGAACGCCAGCAGAATCTCCTCCAGCAGTTCGAGGGTTTCGATATCGAGGTCGTTGGTCGGTTCATCCAGTACCAGCAGGTTAGCGGGCTGACTGAAGAGGCGCGCTAGCATCGCCCGGTTCTGCTCGCCGCCGGAAAGCGCTTTCACCGGGGTGCGCGCCCGCTCCGGGCTGAACAGGAAATCACCGAGATAGGAAATGGCGTGGCGGCGGCGACCGCCGATGTCGATAAACTCCTGCCCGCCGCAGACGCTGTCGATCAGGTTGGCGTTTGGGTCCAGGTCGACGCGCAACTGGTCGGAGTAAGCCAGTTCCAGCTTGCTGCCGAGTCTCACCTGCCCGGCATCCGGCTCGAGTTGTCCGAGCATGATCCGGACCAGGGTCGTCTTGCCGCTGCCGTTCGCACCGACAATCCCGATGCGGTCGCCGCGCTGCACGATGGTCGAGAAATCCTGCAGGATTCGCTGGCCGTTGAAGGCGTGGCTGACGTCGGTGAGCTCGGCGACGATTTTACCGGACTTGTCGGCGCTCTCCACGGCGAAATCTGCCCGCCCCGTGCGCTCCCTGCGCGCCGCCCGTTCCCTGCGCATCGCCTCCAGTGACCGCACCCGGCCCTCGTTGCGGGTGCGCCGGGCCTTGATGCCCTGGCGGATCCACGCCTCCTCCCGGGCCAGTTTGCGATCGAACAGCCGGTCGGCCTTTTCCTCGGCCGCCAACTGTTGTTCGCGATGGCGGAGAAAGCCGCGGTAGTCACCCTGCCAGAGAGTCAGGTGACCCCGGTCCAGTTCCGCTATGCGGGTGGATACCGCCTGCAGGAAGCGCCGGTCGTGGGTGATCAGCACCAGTGCGCCGCGGTAGGCAACCAGTTGCTCCTCCAGCCAGTCGATGGCGGGCAGGTCGAGGTGGTTGGTCGGTTCGTCGAGCAACAGCACGTCGGGTTCCGCCACCAGCGCGCGTGCCAGCGCCACGCGCCGGCGCCAGCCGCCGGACAATGATTCCAGCGCCGCATCGGCGGGGAGCCGGAGCTGGCTGATGATGGTCTCCACGCGTTGTTGTAACAGCCAGCCGTCCACGGCCTCCAGCTCCGCCTGGATCCTGCCGAGTTCGTTCATGTCGGCTGCGGAGCCGCCCTGCACCAGGCGATGGTATTCGCTCAGCAGGCGTCCGGTGTCTGCCAGACCCTCGGCGACGACGTCGTAGACGGACATGTTATTCGAGGGCGGCAGTGATTGCTGCAGGCGCGCGATGACGGCGCCGGGCTGCTGCCAGCGCTCGCCGGAATCCGGGAGCAGCTCGCCCTCCAGTACCCTCAGCAGGGTGGTCTTGCCGGCGCCATTGCGGCCCAGCAGGCCCAGTTTGTCGCCCGGCTCCACGGCCAGGTCGACCCGGTCGAGGATGACCTGGGTACCGTACTGGAGACTGGCTGCATCGAGTCGCAACAACGGCATGCTACAGGCCCTGGTAAATGGGCCGGCAGTCTACTGCAATTGGCCGTGCCGGTCGATTCGCCGGGACCAAATGGCGGGCACTTTCTGGTCAGGTCGCACCCGGCTCGGGAATGTGCCGGCGAATGCGGTCGATTTCGGGTATCATGCCGCCCCGCGCGAAATGGAGCCCTGAAACCATGACCACCACAGCGATTGCCCGGCAGGCAGACCACGACCGACAGGTCGGGCTCTGGCTCCTGCTCTGCGCGGCGGTGATCTTCGGCATGGTCCTGCTGGGTGGCGTGACCCGGCTGACCAACTCGGGCCTGTCCATGGTGGAGTGGCGGCCCCTGATGGGCGTGATTCCACCGCTGTCGGAACAGGCCTGGATGGAGACATTCGACAAGTACCGCCAGTTTCCCGAGTACCTGCAGCTCAATCGTGGCATGAGCCTGGCGGAGTTCAAGGTGATTTTCATGTACGAGTACCTGCACCGGGTGCTGGGCAGGGTGATCGGTGTGCTGTTCCTGCTGCCCTTCCTGTACTTTCTGGTCCGGGGCTACCTGCGACCCGGCCTGACACCCAGGCTGCTCGGGCTGTTCTGTCTTGGCGGACTGCAGGGTTTGCTGGGCTGGTACATGGTCAAGAGCGGGCTCGTCGACGTGCCCTACGTGAGCCAGTACCGGCTCGCCGCCCATCTCGGACTGGCGGTCGTCATCTATGGCCTGATGCTGTGGCTGGCTTACGACCTGCTGTGGTCTGGCCGTGTGCCGGATGACCAGGCAGCCGCGCGCTGGCGCGGGCTGTCCCTGGCATTGGTGGCGATGCTTTTCGTGATGATATTGTCCGGAGCACTGGTAGCGGGGACCCACGCGGGCCATGCCTATAATACCTGGCCCCTGATGGGCTCGACGTTTATCCCGGCCAACCTCTACCAGGCCAGTCCGGCCTGGCTGTCGGCCTTTGAAGACCTCACCACGATCCAGTTCAACCACCGCATGCTGGCGTACCTGCTGTTCGCTGCCATCACTGTCCTGGTAATCCTGGTGCTGAGAAGCGGCACTGCCGGCCGGGCCCGCTCGGCCGCCATTGTCCTGCAGCTGGCCCTGCTGCTACAGGTCGGGCTGGGTATCAGCACCCTCGTGCTCCAGGTGCCGGTGGCCGTGGCCGCCGCGCACCAGGCGGGGGCGCTGGTGCTGTTGTCCTCACTACTCTGGCTTGCACACGCACTGACGCTGCAGCGTCGCCGGTCGCAGGCGCCGGCTCTCCAATCGGCCTATACTGGAGCCTGACTGCAGGCCGTTCCCACAGGGGTCATCATGAAAGCGCTGGTCAAGAAAGAAGCCGCTGCCGGTCTATGGCTGGAGGACGTGCCCGTGCCTGCCCTTGGCATCAACGATGTCATGATCAAGGTCCTGCGTACGGCTATTTGCGGCACCGACATGCACATATACAACTGGGATGAATGGGCGCGCAAGACCGTGCCGGTGCCCATGGTCGTGGGGCACGAGTTTGTCGGCGAGATTGTCGAAGTGGGCTCCAATGTCAATGACTTCCGCCCCGGCCAGATCGTCTCCGGTGAGGGGCACGTGGTTTGCGGGCGCTGTCGCAACTGCATGGCCGGCAGGCGTCACCTGTGCGCCCATACGAGTGGTATCGGCGTTGACCGCCCGGGTGCGTTTGCCGAGTACGTGGCCCTGCCGATGTCCAATGTGTGGGAGCACTCCGACGGGATCGACCTCGATGTGGCGGCACTGTTCGACCCGCTGGGCAACGCCGTCCATACCGCGCTCCAGTACGACCTCCTCGGTGAGGATGTACTGATTACCGGTGCCGGGCCTATCGGGGTCATGGCCGCCTCGGTCTGCCGTCACGCCGGCGCGCGCCACGTTGTGATCACGGATGTCATCGATTCTCGCCTCGCCCTGGCTGCGCGCCTGGGGGCTACCCGGACGGTCAACGTGTCCCGCGAATCGCTGGCGGATGTGCAGCGCGAACTGGGGATGGAGGAGGGCTTTGATGTCGGTCTCGAAATGTCGGGTAATCCGCAGGCGTTCAACGACATGCTTGTCAATATGTGTCACGGCGGCAAGGTGGCCATCCTCGGTATTCCCTCCGGGAACACGGCTATAGACTGGACCACGGTAATCTTCAACATGCTCACCCTGAAGGGAATCTATGGCCGGGAAATGTACGAGACCTGGTACAAGATGTCGGTAATGGTAGACAACGGCCTGGACGTTTCACCGGTTATCACCCATCGCATGCCTTACCAGGAGTTCCAGCGCGGGTTCGAGGTGATGAAATCGGGGGATGCCTGCAAGGTCGTACTCAATTGGGAGTGAGGGTCGAGAGAGATGAGTTCAGCTTACACGCAGTTTCAGGAACACCTCGCGCAGGAATTGCGCGGTATCGAAGAGGCGGGCCTGTATAAGCACGAGCGGCAGCTCGTCACACCGCAGGGAGCGCATGTCGGTGTCGCGGGTGGCAAGGAAGTATTGAACCTGTGCGCCAACAATTACCTCGGCCTCGCCCAGCACCCGGACGTCAACCGGGCGGCCGCCCGCGGGCTCGAGGAGTGGGGTTACGGCCTGGCCTCGGTGCGTTTCATCTGTGGTACGCAGTCGCTGCACAAGCGTCTCGAGGATACCCTCAGCGAATTTATCGGGACGGAAGACACCATACTCTACCCGTCCTGCTTCGATGCCAATGGCGGCCTTTTCGAGACGTTGCTGGGACCTGACGACGCGGTCATCTCCGATGAGTTGAACCATGCCAGCATCATCGACGGCGTCCGGCTCTGCAAGGCGCGGCGTTTCCGCTACCGCAACAGTGACATGGCCGATCTCGAGGCGCAACTGCAGGCCGCTGATGCCGGTGGGGCCCGGTTCAAGCTTATTACGACAGACGGTGTGTTTTCCATGGACGGTTTCATCGCGCGGCTCGACGAGATCTGTGATCTCGCCGAACGCTACGGAGCGCTGGTCCATTTCGACGATTGTCACGCTACCGGGTTTGTCGGCGCTGGCGGTCGCGGCACCCATGAGTTGCGGGGTTGCATGGATCGGGTCGATATCGTCACCGGGACCCTCGGTAAAGCCCTGGGTGGTGCCAGCGGCGGCTACACGGCCGCGCGGCAGGATATCGTGGCATTGCTGCGACAGCGCTCGCGGCCCTACCTGTTCTCCAACACCGTTGCGCCCCCGGTGGTGGCCGGAGCCATCCGGGCCGTTGAACTGGTGACCGACGAACCCGGGCTGCGGCGGCAGCTCGACGAGAACACGGCGTATTTCCGCGAGGGTCTCGAAAAGCTGGGATTTGAACTGCTCCCCGGCGAACATCCTATCATCCCGGTCATGTTGCATGATGCCGCGCTGGCCGCGAGGTTCGCCGAGGCCATGCTGGCGCGTGGTGTCTACGTGGTCGCATTCTCTTTCCCGGTAGTGCCGCGGGGGAAAGCGCGAATCCGCACCCAGATGTCGGCTGGATTGTCCCGCGATGATCTCGACTCCGCGTTGGACGCTTTCGCCTCGGCGCGATCGGAACTGGAACTCTGACCCTTCCACACCGCGCTGCTCCACCTGTGAATTAGGCTTGCAGAGCAGGGCTTCCCGTGTGCTCTCTGGGACATTTTCGCCTGAACTGTGACCGGCAACTCAGTCGCCATTTGGACGCTCCCCGGCGTTGTCATACTCTACAGTACCGGTCGGCCGGAGCCGGCCCCGGGCACGCGGGCTCAAGCGAGGTAGCGCGGCCGCCCGGACTGGCAACGGAGCGTTCATGGAGTACCTGTTCATCACCCCAAGCGGCACGCTGGAGGAATGCTGGCACACGGCATTTCCCAACGCGATTGCGGTGAGCAGTCCGGAAGACGCGGCCGTGCAGCAGCATGGTGTGTTGTGGATGGATGCGCGCTCCTGCAGCGGAACGCAGGGCATGCAGCAGTTGCGCCGGGTGCTCGAACTGGGTCAGCCCGTGGTCGTCCTCGCGGAGCGTCTCCAGGCCTGCGAGGCAGTTCGGGTGTTGCGGGCGGGCGCCATGGGGTATTGCTGCAGTTTCACCGCACCCAGGCAGTTCTGGGAGATTGCGCTGGTGGTAGAGCACGGTGGCGTGTGGATTGCCCCCGAGCTTCGGTCGCAGATTTTTGGTGCGCCCGGTGGTCTGCCTTCGCTGCGGACCCGGATGAAGACCGACCTTTCCAGCCTGACATCGCGGGAACGCATGGTGGCGGAGCAGGTGGCGCTCGGTGCTACCAACCGGGAGATCGCCGCGAGGCTGGCCATTACCGAGCGCACCGTCAAGGCACACCTCTCAGCTATTTTCGAGAAACTGAGTGTGCGCGACAGGGTCCAGCTCGCCCTGCGAATGAACAATCTCCCCGTCGAAGCGGTTGTGCGTTGATTCACACTCCAGACAAATCCAGCCGCCAACTTCCCCATAGTCCAATGGTTGTCTGACGGCCAGCGAGTACGATTTCACTCGGGGTTCTTGAACACAGCGACAATGCGTCGCGTGGTGCCGGAGACGGTGCCATCCGCGAAACTCTGGGGACATCAATAATGATAATCGCGAGAGCGGTGGCAGTGGCGGGAAAGGTCTACGCCAACAACCTTGACGGCAGTCTGCGAATGGTTTGTGTCGGTGATGAGCTGGTGGAGGGTGAAACCGTGATCACACCCTCTGGCGGCCGGGTTGAGCTGGAACTCAAGGACGGTTCAAGACTGGCAGTCTCGGAGCTCAGTGGAACCCGGCTCCACAGGGACATGGTTGGCGCTGTCCCGCCGCGCGCGGCCGCGAACGCGGCAGACGGAGTGGTCGACACGTCGGAGCCGCTCCCGCGCTTCAGCCGCCATATCGCTGATAGTCCGGTGCGCACCCGGCGCGGGGAAAACCTGTTTTACAACGAACTGCCGCTTTACTGGTCAGTGGATCTCGATGCGCGAGTCGTGCGGGCGATCGTACCGGCCGGCTGCGCCGACGTGGTGGTCGACCTGGTCGCGTTCACCCTGCGCCTGGAAGGCACCGAGTACTGCGCCCTGGAGTCGGGTGATGGGCTGTTCCTGGTCGAGACTCATAATATCCCGTTCACGACCGGTGAGCCGCAACCCGGACTCCCGGTCTCCTTCTATGGCATCCGGGAGGGCGTCATCGCCGGTGGCTTCGATCGGGAGTCTGCGGGTGAGAGTCGTGACACTTTCAGTGCCGACCTGGGTGACCTTGGCAACTGTAACAACTGGTACCGCGAGGGTCGGGACATCGTTTTCGAATTTCTCGGTCGACCCCCGCATGGCGCCGCAGCAGGCGGGCAGCTGCGGTTGCCGGGTACCCGCGCGATCAATAACTTCAGCTTCAGTAACACCGCAACGGCTCCCGTCGCCCTGGTTATCACCGCCTACCGCGGCGGAGCGCGTGAGCCCGTGTTCGAGGCGGGGAGCGAGGCTGCTCCCCTGATCCTGCACCCCGGCTGCACCCAGGTGGTTTCCTCCGAAGTCAACTATGACCGGTTGGTGCTCACCGAGGTGGGTGGCGAGGGCATGGTGTCCACAGCACTCAACCTTGAAGGTTACAGTGAGTTCGTGCCCACCGGAGGGGCGGTTGCCCTCCCTGTCACGGTAGCCGGGGATGGGGTTGAGACCGAGCTTGCCTTTACGGTGAACGCAGAAACGCAGGGCAAGGGCCAATCCCGCCATTTGTCATTGCGGGAAGCACGCCGGGCAGTCGCCCCACTGTACGATTCAGTCTGGGATCGGTTGACCGTTGCCGACTGATTGCGTCTGTAGCGTCAGGCGCTGGCCAGCTCGTTGCCGCCCGCCCATTGCGGTGCAGGCTTGTCATCAGGTGCAGGCCGTGTCGCGGCAGTAACCTGCGGCCCGGTCACACCATCCACACCCAGCTCTGCGAGCGCTCGGCGCTCCTCGTCTTCCTGCACGCCTTCCGCGATGACCTGGGCGCCCAGCGAGTGCACCAGGGTGCAGAGAGTGGTGAGCAGGGTGCGGTTGGCGGGGTTGGCGTCGATGTCGCGCACGAAAGCGGAATCGACCTTGACGTAATCGACACCCGCGTCGTGCAGGTTGCCGAACTTCGACAACTGGTGTCCGACATGTTCCAGTCCCACCCTTGTGCCGTAGCGTTTGCAGCGGGCGCAAAGCCGCTTGAACTCCTCCAGGTGGCGGTATGCTGCCGCCTCGGCCACCTCTATCCATAGCAGCGCCGCCGCCTCGGGCTGGCAGGATAACTCCCGGCTCAACCAGGGGAGAAATTCCACGTCCATTAGGGCAGTGCTGGACAGGTTGATACCCACGCTCTCACCCTCGGCGGCAATCCGCTGCAGCGCCAGACCGATGATCTCCCGGTCGAGGTCGCCGTCCATGTCCAGGCGACTGATCCAGGGCAGGAACTGCCCGGCAGTCAGCGTTTTGTCCTGCCAATTGAGCCGTGCGGGTGCTTCGTAGTGCAACAGTTCGCCGGAGATCGTGGTTACCGGAAATGAGCCGAGTGCGAAATGACGTTCACCGAAAGCCAGCGACAGCATGGAACGCCAGCGCTTCAACTCCTGCCGCGCCGGCATCATCTGGATGCCGTCGCGACCCATGGTGACCAGCTCGCACTCGCAGCGAAGCTCCGAATTGAGCAGCGCCGAGTCGAGATTGGTGAGCAGGTCCGTGGGGGAATCTCCGGGCATGTACAGTGTGCTCGCAGCGGGTAGCTTGACAGCATCACCCAGTCCGCGTTCCTGCAATACCTCGGCCATGGCTTTTTGCAGGTCTTTACCCACGAGCGCGGCCTCCAGTTCCCGTGGCGCGAGCAGCACGAAGTCGGCACCGTTCAGGCGCGCCACCAGGGATCCCTTATTGTAGGCGTGCAGGCGCGAGAGAACCTTGCCGAACCCGGCGAGCACCTGGTCCAGCGTGTCCCTGCCGTGTACCTGGTTCAGCATGGCAAGGTCTGCAACCCGGACGAGGCTGATTACACCACTGGTGTTGTAGTCGTCGGCCTGTAGCACCGAGCCCAGTTCGCGCACGAACTGTTCCCGGTTGAGCAGACCGGTGAGGGAGTCCTTGTGGGCCGAGGATTGCCATTGTTCGAGCCTGGAAGTTTCCGCTTCCAGCATGGCCTTGACCCGCCCCGACAGCTCGTTCATGGAGCGGACGGCCGGTTGCAGCTCCTTAGCCTCGGGCTCGTGGATGGTCACGAAGCGCCGTTGCCCGATCGCCTTCGCCTGCCCGACGACGCTTTCCAGCGGCCTCAGTATTCTTCGCAGCACGACCGTGCCCAGCGCACCGGCCCCGATCGCAGCCAGCAGGAAGATCACTCCCAGGCCGACGGTGGTACGCCAGAGTGTTTTGTTTGCCGCGCCTGTATCGCTGCGCACCGACACGACCTGTGACCCGGCTTTGAGCTGGGCGCTGCCTGCGGGCACATCCACGGCGAACAGGCGACGAAACCAGCCCTGGAGTGGCGATGCCTGCGCCGACTGCAGCCATTGGGCCTGCACCTCGCCGGTTGCGTCCGCGAGGGTGATTTCCTCGTATCGTCCGCTGCGGAAACTGTCCTCCAGGCTGGCCGCGAGCGCCGCCGTGTCATTCCCCAGGGCGTCCAGGTCCCGTGCGAATGCGGATGCCCGTTCGACGTTGGCCATCAGGACATGGTGCTCCAGGTAATCCCGGGCGGCCATTGACGTGATCAGCAGCGTGGCACCAAACGTCATGGCCATCAGGCAGGCGATAGCCAGCCAGAGTTGCTTGTACAGTGACATTGTTTCACCCCGTCTGCCCGGATCGCCAGGCCCCGCGTGCGGGTGCCGGTGGTTCCACCAGGCGGAATAGTTATTTGATTGGTCCCGGAGGCTGCCGCCTTTCTGGAGGGGCTGCGCCCGGGGTATCCCCCATTGCATGTTAGGGGAATGCCAGGAGGCTGTAAGCTAAATGCGGACCTGGAAGTGCCGAACTGTGACCGGGGTCATGCTCGCCGGGCTGCTCGTGGCCGGGCGTGTGGTATTCAGGAGTCGGGCAATCGATAGGCCAACAGCACGTTACCTGGCAGCTGACTGAACATGGAGTAGCCGGATTGCAGGTAAAGCCAGTTACCGGCGATAACCTGGCCGTCGACATCGATGGCGCCGCCGTGGCCGTCGACGCCATTGGCAGTCTGGAAGGGCACGGCCGTCGCTTCCTCCCACAGCAGTTCGCCATTGCTGATATCGAATGCTCGGATCATCCCGTTCAGGGCACCACTGAAAACCAGGTCGGGCGTGGCTGTCGCCGCCGCGGACAGGCCGAAATAAAAGGAACAGGCGTATTGTTCGGCGAGGGAGGGCTTGCGGCCGGCGCGCATGTTCTGCAAGCCCACCATGGGCCGGTTGGCCTCGTCGAGTTCACAGCCGCGCCGCGCGGAGTAGTGCCAGAGTTCCTCGCCGGTCGCCACGTCCAGCGCCGTGAGCCCGGGCCTCGGCGTATAGCCGGGCCGGTCGCGCTCCGGGTCGGCGGCTGGCACCAGCAGGCGATTGCCCGACAGCGCCATGCCCCAGTGAACGCCGCCGTTTGTTGTCGTTTGCGCAAGATCGGGCCCTTCGGCAGCATGACTTACCCGGGCGCGCCAGACCAGCCGCTCGTCGGGGGAATCGGCGTCCGGGTCCAACGCGAAGACATCCCCCGACTTCTGTCCGGCCAGCAGCAGATCCCGGCCATCCGGTAACGTCGCCTGGATGACCGAAGCGCCGATGTCAAAGTCGCCGCCGGCATTCTCCGGGCAGTTGGCGCCACCATTCAGGCAGGCCGCATTCCAGGCGTCGTCTGCAGTGGCCTGGAAGCTCCACACGCGTTCGCCGGAGGCGAGGTCCAGGGCCACGACGGCATCGGAGGTGTCCGTGACCGGGTGGGTCAGGTTTTCACCTGTCCCCACGTACAGCCGGTTGCGCCGGGTATCGATGGTGGGGGTGCTCCAGATGGAGGCCCCGGAAGGTCCGTAGCGTTCCGCCCCGGCGCTGTTGTATCCCTGCAGCGTTGCCGGGGGGGTGGCGTGCCACGCCCACAGTTTGTCGCCGTCGTCGACATCCAGCGCAATCACCCCCCCGTGCGATTTACAGCAGATATGGGTAGGGCTGCCCGCGGCTGCAGCCTCGTAGGAGGACACCGGGACGAACAGCCTGCCGTCGTGGAAGGTGATGGAGCCGGTGATGATCGAGGTGTCGAACAATCGCGCGTCGCGTTGCCACACCAGGTCGAGATCGTCGGGGGAGAAGGCGAAAATCGACGCCATCGAGTCCGCAAACACCAGCAGACGGCTGCCGTCTGATCGTCGTGCGACGGTAATGGCCGAGCGTATCCCGCTTAGCACCTTGGCATGGGCTCGTACGCAGCCCTGCCTGCGGTCGATGGCGTAAAGCCGGCCGGTCTTATCGCCCAGATAGAGCGTGTCGCCTATGATCGCCGGCTGGGCACGCATGTCCGTCACGCGCGGAAACGCCAGGCTCCAGGCCAGCTCCAGTCGGTCGACATTATCCCGGTTGATACCGGTATGTGCGGCCGGAACGAAGCGTTGGTTGGACAGCCCCAGGCCCCAGCTGGTCACAAACTCGGTCTCGTCGGCAGACGGCGCATCGGGGCAGCGGTTGTTCTCTATCCAGCCGGAGGTGTCATCGCCGCTGCCTGCCAGGTAGAGTGCGATCAGCCCCTTTTCGCGTTTGCTGAGGTGCGCCGCCATCGGCTGCATCTTGCCGAATTCCAGGGCCACCATCACGGTTTCCTTGCCGAACCCCGCCAGGGCCTCGCGGGTGGGCGCGTGCATCGCCGGGTTATCGTGGCAACTCGCGCAGTGCCGGTCGAACAGCCGGCCGCCGAACCAGCCCAGCGGCAACTTGTCGGCGTGTCGCATGGCGAAGCTCTCGATGGTTTTTACCGGGTCGTCGGCAAGCAGCAGGACGCCACCTGCGAGCAGCAGTACCGAGAGGAGCAGGGTCGCCAGGAGGACGAGTAGCGTTTTCATCTAGGGGTCCTATTCAGGAAGCGCGAAGGCGTAGAGGTAATCGCCGTAGCCTCGCGAGAACATGTGGTGACCACCGGCATTGATGACAACGTATTGCCTGCCGTGGTACTCATAGGTCATCGGCGTGGCCGTGGCGTCAACCGGCAGCGTGTACCGCCACAGTGTGGCCCCGTTGTCGACGTCGAAGGCCCGGAACTGGCGGTCCATGGTCGCGCCGATGAAAAACACACCACCGGCTGTCGCTATGCCACCACCGAGATTCGGCGTGCCCCACTCGATGTGAAAGGGCAGCGGCAACGGACCCATTTCGTGTACCGACCCGAGGGCCGCTTCCCAACGGATGGTTCCCTGGTAGAGGTCGACTGCCACCAGTTTTCCCCACGGCGGCGCGTTACACGGTATCCCCAGCGGCGATTGCAGGCTGCCGATTTCCACGGCATAGGGTGTGCCCTCCATGACAACGCGCATGCGGTGGCCTGCGGCCGGGTGGTCGCTGCGGGGGCCATCACCGTGCGCCTCCAGTGACGCGTCCAGAGGCATCAACTGGCCGGTGAATGCCACGTTATTGAGGTTGACCAGCAGCACGCCGCTATCGCCCAGCAGGGCACCGCCGCCCCAGTTGGGCCCACCCAGGCTGCCCGGGTACATCAACGTCAGCTGTTCCGAATTCGGGGTGAAAAGGCCGAGATTGCCGAGCTCGGACAGTTGCCGCCTGCAATCGCCCCGGTCCCAGAAGGTCAGCCCCCAGGCGTCTTCAGGGGTCAGGAATGCATCCAGCAGCGGCGGCGGGGCGATTGGCTTGGGCTGCGTCGGTGCGGTTTTCTCACCGGGTATGGAGGAGGGCGGCACGGGCTGCTCGGTGATCTCCCAGAGCGGCTCGCCTGTGAGCCGGTTGAAAACGAACACGAGGCCCTGCTTGGTCAACTGCACCACGGCGGGTATGTTCGTTCCATCGCGGCGCCAGTCGAACAGAATGGGCTGCGCGGGTGTGTCGTAATCCCAGAGGTCGTGGCGCACGTGCTGGAAGTGCCAGCGCATGGCTCCAGTCTGCAGGTTCAGCGCGACCAGGCTGTTGGCATAACGATTATCGCCGGGCCGCTGCACGCCGTAATAGTCGGGGGAAGGCGCGCTGGTGGGTAGAAACACCAGGTTGTTTTCGATGTCTACCGACATCGGCGCCCAGACGTTGGCGCTGCCGCTGGCGAGCTGCCCGAGCAATGGGTCGAAGCGCCACAATGGTGTGCCGCTGTTGCTGTCGAACGCCATCACCGTACCCCGCGGTGTCCGTGCCCTGGCGAAATCGATCACGGTCGAGCCGACCACGACCACACCGTTGCCGACCACCGGCGCCGACGAGTTGCTGACATCGCCGGGAACGTAGCTGGTTGTCTCGTCGTAGAGTGTCACTCGCCCGTGGTCGCCGAAGCCGCGACACGGTTTACCATCGACGGCATCGATGGCCCATAACCTGCGGTCGTGGGTGGCAGTAAAGATACGGTGTTGGCAGTGCCCGTCCTCACCATCGACCTTGGCATAGCTGACGCCGCGGCAGCGGAACGGCCTGTCCCCGCGGCGGTCGATGTCCGGGTCGAACGCCCAGCGCTGCTCCCCGGACCCGGGGTCGAGTGCGATCACGCGGTTGAAGGGTGTGCAATACACCAGGGATTCCCCAGCGCCCGGGGGCAGCAGTATCGGCGTGCTCTGGGTGGAGGTCGAACGCATGTCGTCACCGTAGCGTTCGACGTCACCGCTGCGGTGAATCCATGCCAGCTCGATCCCGGAGACATTGTCCCGATTGATCTGCGCCGCGGACGAGTAGTGGGTGCCTCCGGCATCGCCGCCGTAATACGGCCAGCGCTTGCCGGCACCGGGGGCGGCCTGCGGCGTGCACAGCGGCAACAGCAACAGGCAGGTGCCCAGCCAGCGATATTGGAGGACCATCAGCGCTGCAGGGGGGTGATCCGCAACAGCGTGGGCACACCGCCTTCCGACTGCCACGTGGGGAAATGTGAATTGGTGGTGTAGATCGCCCCATCGGCCTCAGCGACCTCGATGTCGCGGGTAAAGAACCGCTGCCGCGGCATCGGGTACACCTGCCATTGTTCGCTGCGAATGTCGAATCCCAGGATAGTGTCGGACTGGTTCCCATTGACCCAGACCACGCCGCGATCCCGGTCCACGTTCAATGCATAGGGTATCTCGTTGATCACTGGCAGGTCATAGGAGGTGAAGCGCTTCGCGTCTGGCTCATATTTGACCAGCAGGGAGTCCTGGAAAGCCACGATCCAGAGGTTACCCTCGGCGTCGGCCCGCAGGCGTCGCGGGCCCTTGAACGGGAAGTCGATCATGGTCACTTCGCCGCTGTCCGGGTCGATGCGGGCGATATCGTCGGCATACAGGCGCGAGGCCCAGACGGAACCGTCGGGTGCGATATCGATCCCGTAGGGCATGGGTAGCCCGGTCGAGTCGATGTCCGGGTCGGGCTGCGGCCGGTTCTCGGGGTCGAAACTGAACGCCAGTGGCAGCGACTTGAGTATCAGCCACTCCTTGAATCCACGGGCAGGCAGGTCGTAGAGCCTGAACTTCCCACTGCTGCGATCGAACATGGCGACCTGGGAGGACAATGCCAGGGTAAACCAAACCCGGTCCTGGTCATCGATGCGCACGGTATGGGGGTAGTAACCGCCGGGCATCTTGTGCTCGGTGAACTGCTTGGTCTCGACATCGAACTCCAGCAGTGACTGCTGCATGGAGGGAGTGATGAACAGGTTACCGTCGCGTCGGGAGTAGGCAAACGAGTGCACGCCGAGGTAGTTGTACATCTTCGGGAATACCTTGAACCGGTTGCCGAGAATACCCCCGACGCGGGCGTCTTCGTCGTGAGGCACCTTATACACTGTGTAGGCCCCGGTTTCCGTGTTCAGTTCGTAGATGCGGTCGAACAGGTTGTCACCGATGTAGACGAAGCCGTTCGGGTGCAGGAGAAAATCGTGCATCTGCGAGAATCCGTCGCCGATGGGCCATTCGGTCATCTCCACGTTGGCGAGCTGTGGCTCCCAGGCCCTGGGCTCGGGCACCCGCTCCGGATTTTCGCGCAGAGCCGTGTATTCCTTGCGCAGCAGGCTGGCGACGCGCTGGTGATCCTCCAGGGGCAAGCGGGCCCCATAGGTATTCATGCGCTCAATCACGCTGATCCACTGTTCCTCGGTGCGCTCATTGCGCATGAAGGGTGAGGCCTGCTGGTGACAGAAGGCGCAGTTCAGCTGGAAACGTTTCTTCAGTGCCTCGTCGCCGCCGAACTCGAGTTGCGACAACCACACGTTGGAAGGATAACTGGCGACGTACTGGTCACGGGACATGGGCTGCATCACGATGGGCGCTTCGGGTGACTCGAACTGCAGATCCTGGTAGCCCTGGGCTCTTGCCCGGTAACGGGTCGGGCCGCCGGGCGCCGGGAAGCTCACCAACCCCTGGCCATTGGTGAAGCGGGTCACGACGGTCGCAGCGGTATTGGTCACGCCGTGGGGCGTATAGCCATCGTCCGAGAGGTCTGCGGCGGGCACGTCGGTGGGGGTCCGGGTCACCATCACCAGCGGCAGTGGAGCGCCGTCGGGATCGGTAAAGGCGAGTTCGACCGCTGTTCCCGCAGGCGCCGCACTTAGCGGCAAAATGTATGCGGACAGCACGGTGGCCACGGCCAGTAAGAATCGCATTGGTACCTCCAGGTGGTGAATGGTCGGATCAGCCGATCGGTAGATGCGCGCGCTTCGCTTGGCTGCCCTTCGCTTGGCTGCCATAGTATAGGCAATTCTGCGGCCGTGCAGCCGGGTGTTGGCGGAGGCGTTCGCCGTCGTACCGGAGTCTGTTCGCTGTCAACCGCGGGCGTTCGCGGCTATCATGTGGGTCCGTGAAGGCTGCTGCCGGGGGTGTTGAATATGTTGGGGAGAGTGATGGCGACGGGGTTCAGGCTGTACACACTGCCTGCCAGGTTGGCCTATCGCAGGACCGCGAGCCTGCTGAACCTGCCCGACGATCCGGGCCGGCTCATCGAAGAGATTCGCGTCCTCTCGGAACAGGTGGCAGGTGAAGTGCAGGCCGTGCTCGACGGCGTCGACCGCGATATGCGCGAGCGCGCCGCGCACCTGACGCCAGAACAGCGGGAGCAGGCGGCTGAGCTGGCGCTGCACGCGGCGGAGCAGCACCTCAGCATGGCCGCCATAAATGTACTGCGGGCGCTCTGGCTGGCGTCTTCGGATCGCCGGCTTTCGCGTGACGCCGGCGCTGAGATTATCGCTGATACGGGCAACTAGGGCGCCTCTGAACGCTTCAGAGCTCTGCTGAGTGCGATTGCCATTACTCAGCGTCGCCCTGGCCCCCGGCCGCGACTGAAAACCGTTGGCTTCGCGGCGCCGGGGTGATGCCTATCACCGTTCGCGTTAGTTTTGTCGCCGCTGGCACGCAGTGGCTTCAGCCCTTGCGGTTGTTGCCGAACCCGGACAAATCGGTGACAATTGCTTCCCGCATCGCTACCCGGTTTTTACCCCGTTCAGCCCCCGGCCAACTGGCCGGGACGTCGCTGTTTCCGGTCAACCGGTCTCAACACTACCGCCTGAAAGAAGATACCCGCAGGGTATCCATTGGGGAATACTTTGGCCAGACAGGGCATTCCGTCCGCCGCTGATGAGCACCTGAACGTCGACGCCGTGCTGCCGGTATTGAAAGATCGAACGGTGCGCCTGGTTCGCTCCACGGGCAGGTTCACGGTCGGTATTGGCAAAATCTACCGCGCGCTGGTCCCACTCGTCGAGTTGATCAACCGTCGCGAGGACGTGCGCGAGGAAGAGTTGACCCAGGTGCTCGACGGCCTCTTCGAGGCCCTGCAGGCGCATCCACTCAACAACCAGTTTCGCGATCTCACCTCCCGCATGCGCAGTGAAAACCTGCTGCCCAACGAGGCGAGCACGGAACAGCTGATCCGGTTCCTGGTCGACCAGGTGACCGCCCGCAGCGTCGTACCGATCCCGCCCGAGGTGACGGCGGAGTTCTGGAAATTCTTCAACCAGTTGATGGGTGAGCCCGAGTTGAAAGGGCTCGGCGAAGTCAGCCTGGATGTGCTGCGCATTGTGGTCAACGCCTACGAACCGCTGATCGTGCAGATCATGAATCAATTGAAGGAACTGCGGCGCGCCAGCGATGCCGGCATGCGGGACATCCTCGCCAATACCCGGGTCATTCGCGATGACCTGGTGATCTTCCGGCGCCAGATTGGTGCGCTGCGTCACATCCGGACATTTTTCGCCACCGACCCTACGGACTTCAGTGCGCAGGCCGAAGTGGTGGCAGGGATGGTGCGTGAATTCGGCCCGTTTTTTATCAAGATGGCGCAGGTGGCGGCTGCCAGCTCCGATTTCCTACCGGACGAGATCGCCGGAGAACTGGCGGTATTTCAGGAAGATGTTGCGCCAATGACGGCGGCGGAAGTGGAGCAGGCTTTCATGGAGTGCTACGGGGAGCTGCCTGAAAAGCGCTACTACGGCTTTGATGCCGAAAGACCGATAAAGTCCGGCTCGATGGCATCGGTTTACCTCGCCCAGAAGCCTCTGGGTGAGCATCGCGGCAAACAGCTGCTGGTGCCGGTGGTGGTGAAAGTGGGGCGCCAGAACCTGGAGCGTGAATTTCTCATCGGCAAGACCGTCATCAAGCTGGCGATACTGAGCAGCCAGTACTGGGCTCCCCACTCCAAGCTGTCCCCGTTTCTCTCGTCCTGGCTGGAGCAGGTCGATGTGTTCGTGGAGGGCTTCCGTCGCGAACTCGATTTCGAAGCCGAGGCAGAGAACCAGATGCGTTTCGCCCGGCGCGCAGCGGTGACCGACGGCTGGCACGTACCCCGGGTCTATCATCGCAGTCGACGCATCATCGAGATGGAATTCGTGGATTCAGCGGCGGGCCTCAACGCGGCTTTTCTCAACCGTAGTGGTCGCAAGTCGCGACGGGCGCGGCGACGTGCCGGGCGCACGTTCCTGCACGCCGTGATTTCGCACCTGCTGGTTTACCGGGAGTTCCACGGTGACCTGCACCCCGGCAACGTCCTGCTGGATGCCGACATGCGGCTGTTTTTTATCGACTGGGGGAATACGGTCGATGTGAGCAGTATCTGGCGCCCGGCACTCAGGTACGTGTATGCCGTGGCCACCGGTGATGCGGCCGCCGTGGCCAGGGCGGTCATGGAACTCGGGGTCGCGCCGGGAACACGCCCGGCGGAAGACCCGGCAGCACTGGCGGAACTCGAGCAGATCGTCGAAGAAACCCTGGCGCAATCCGGCCTCAAGCGCCTGGGTTACGATTTCGCGCTCACGCTCGCACGGGAGGGACACCAGGGACTGTTGCAGCGTCTCGAGCTGGCGATCAACCTGGCGGTGGCGCTAAGCCGGCAGGGTGTCGTGGTGCGCAGCGATTACCTGCATTTGACACGGTCACTCATGGCAATGCTCGGCTCTTTCCTCGGCCTCTATGCCGGCCTCCCGCGTACGGCCCTCGCGCAGGACGTCGCCCAGGTGCTGGTGCAGTTCCCGGCCCTGGAGAGTCTGCGCCAGGCCGCGGGATACCGCCGGCAGCTTTTGCGCCGTGTGTCACGGCGTGGCGGTCAGTCAGCGACGTTGCCGGAGTGCACGACACCGGTCCACCAGGCCACCACGCAAGTGCATTGATCAACGCTTGGAAAAAAGAGTTGCTCTGCGGCATCGAGGAACACCATAAAACAGTCTGAGGCCGCACATTGGTCTGAAATCGTCTCCGCGACAGGTCTTATTGAGTACCAGGCCTACGCCGAGGCCCTGATGTACAAGCGAGAGGGCGAGGCCAACGCTGTTTACAGGTAACTGAGTCCGAAGAACAGGTGAGTGGTCAGTCTGTTCAACCCTTATCAAACTATGCTGCGTCGCCAGTAGAAGCGGGTACTCGTCACTATGGGGCAAGGCGCTCCGGGCTGTCATCCGGGCTTGGTCGGATAGCACGCCAGGATCAATCATCCGGCAGCTGTCTGCAGCGAGCCCTATACGCCTGGCGGCGACGGTTCCGCTGGGCTATCCTGAGGCCACCATTCCGGCGAGGAGCAATCCCATGATCGGCTACACGACACTGGGCACCAACGACCTGGCGAAGGCTTGCAGTTTCTACGACGACCTGCTGGCGGAGCTTGGTGGCAGCAGGATGATGGAGGAAGACGGTTTTGTGGCCTGGGCCTCTCCCGGAGAGGGCGGTGCGTTGTGCGTAATCCGGCCGCATAATGGCGCGGCGGCAACCGTGGGCAATGGTGTCATGGCCGCCATTTCGGCAGAGAGTACCGAGCAGGTCGACAGGGTATATGCGAAGGCGATGGCACTTGGCGCGACTGATGAGGGCCCCCCGGGTCCCCGCGGCGAGGGTTTCTACGCAGGCTATTTCCGGGACCTCGATGGCAACAAACTGAATGTGTTCTTCATGGGTTAGGCCGCTTTGCGCACACCTTACCCGGCCTGGCCGTCGGGGCCTGCCACTGCGCGTGCTGCTTGGCGTGGCGTAAACCCGCGACCGCGTGGCCGCAGCGCGGTCAACGAAGTTGTGGCACCTGCCAGGACGCCCCGTGTCGCTGATTGACGCCGATAATCATCTCGCGGTGATGGCCGCGCTATTTGCAATTGCCGGTGCCGCTTTCCTGCTGGAGAAAACGCGCATAGGCGCGCAGCTGACCGGGACGGTGATGGCCATCCTGGGCACCATAGCGGCGGCTAACCTCGGCTTCATACCGCATCAGGCCGTGGCTTACGATTTTGTTTTTACCTATTTCGTGCCCGTCCTCATTCCTCTGTTTCTGTTCCGGGCGGATCTCCGGCGAATGCTCTTCGAAACGACGCGCATGACGGGGGCATTCTTCCTCGCCAGTGCGGGCACGGTGGCCGGTGTGACCGTGGCCGTCCTGCTGTTCGACCTCGGCAGCCTGGGTGGTGCGGCGCCCATCGAGGACGGCTCGCGAGAGGCGGCCGTGGCTGGCTTGTTTACCTCAACCTATGTCGGGGGCTCGGTCAACTACGCCGCGTTGGGCGAACTGACCGGGCTCAACAAGGATGCTTCATTTTTTTCCGCGGCGACGGCCGCCGACAACCTGTTCAGTGCGGTGTACCTGGCGCTGCTGGCTCTGTTGCCTGGCTGGGCCTGGGCGGCGCGGCGTTTCGTCCCGCACGTCGCAGCGAACACCGCAGCTGAGCGCGCGGAGCCGCCGATCACGGCCATGTCGCTGTGCCTGTCCCTGGCCGTGTCACTCGTCATCGTGGCGAGCGGAGACGCGTTGGTGGCCGCTTTCGCCGCCCCGGGCTGGCGCTATGTCATCATCACCTGCCTGGCGCTGCTGCTTGCTACCGGTGCTCCCGGGCTCGCGCGGCGCCTGGCGGGCAGTTTCGAGCTGGGCGTGGCGCTCTCATTCGTGTTTTTTGCCGCGATCGCCGCCGGCGCGAACCTCAAAGCCATGGTGGACGTTGCGCCACTGCTGATGGTGCTGGTGCTGACCCTGCTGTCGGTTCACGCGCTGGTGGTGTTTGCACTGGGATGTATGCTGAAGCTCAGCCTGCCGGAGCTGATTATCGCTTCCAACGCCGCGGTGCTCGGCGCCACCACGGCCCCGGCCCTCGCCGCGGCCAAGGGATGGCGCGACCTGGTTACGCCCGGTGTACTGGTTGGCGTGCTGGGCTATGCGCTCGGCACGTTTCTCGGCACGCTGATTTTCAGGGTCGGTTCGGTAATTTTCTGATACCGACGCCTGCATCGCGGGCCGAACTCAACTGCGATCGGGGGCTGGGTTATACTCGGGCGGGGGCAGGGGCGGAGCGGTTGTGTGACGAGCGGCGTTTGCCGGCCTCAATCGATGTGGCGCGATCACTGGCCGCGGCGCTGAAACGCCAGCGCCGGCCGGGTGATCGCCCCCTGACCTTAACCGACACAAACGGACTATCACATGCATCTCTCCCGCTTTCCGCGGCTGCAACTCGCGCACCTGCCGACACCGCTTGAACCGCTGCCCGGTCTCACCAAAACCCTGGGTGGCCCCCAAATCTGGATAAAGCGCGACGATTGCACGGGGCTTGCCGGCGGTGGTAACAAGACGCGAAAACTGGAGTTCCTGCTTGCCGATGCGCTTGAGCGCGGTGCTGATTGCGTCGTCACCCAGGGCGCCACCCAGTCCAATCATGTCCGGCAGACGGCTGCAGCGGCGGTCCGCCTCGGCCTGGACGTGCATATACTGCTCGAGGATCGGACCGGCTACGGCGATGTAGAGTACAACTACAACGGCAACGTTCTGCTCAACCAGTTGTTCGGCGCCGTACTAAAGAAGGTGCCCGCCGGCACGGACATGCAGGCGGCAATGGAGAACTGCGCGGCCGAGCTGGCAGCAGCGGGTCGCCATCCCTACATCATACCGGGAGGGGGATCGAACCCGGTCGGCGCACTGGGCTATGTCAATGCCGCACTCGAGATCCTGACGCAAAGCAATGACCAGGGCTTGCGGATCGACGAAGTGATCCATGCCACTGGCAGCGCCGGCACCCAGGCGGGGCTGGTTACCGGCTTTACGGGCTCGCGCAGCGGCATTCCGGTGCTCGGTATCGGCGTGCGCGCCCCGCGGGATGCGCAGCAGGCATCGGTGCACAAGCTCGCCAGCGCCACGGCCGAACTGCTCGGGATCGGCGGCGCGGTCGGTGTTAGCGACGTGGTGGCAAACTGCGACTACGTGGGTGAAGGCTACGGGATGCCTACCGATGCCATGCGGGAGGCGGTGCAACTGGTCGCCCGGGTCGACGGTATATTGCTCGACCCGGTCTACAGTGGGAAGGGCATGGCAGGCCTCATCGATCTTGTGCGCAGCGGACGTTACGGCAGGGATCAGAATGTGCTCTTCGTGCACACCGGTGGTTCTCAGGCCCTGTTCGGTTACCGCGAATGCTTCGGCTACGCGCGTTATGATCAGCCATGACCGATGCCGCTCCGGCCGCTGCCCGCCGCCTCACCCGGGCAGCGGAGGGTTTTGCCCTTGAAAATGGGCAAGCGTGTGGTCGGTATCATTGGCGGTATGGGCCCCGCCGCCACTGTTGATCTGCAGCAACGCATCATCCGGCTGACGCCGGCGGCGGACGATGCCGATCACCTGCGGGTGCTGGTGGATAACAATCCTCAGGTACCTTCGCGCATGGCGGCACTGGTCGACGGTGATGGCCAAAGCCCCGAACCGTGCCTGGTGGCGATGGCTAAGGGGCTGGTGGACGCCGGTGCCGAATTGCTTGTCATGCCCTGTAACACCGCTCACCACTACCATGATGCCGTGGCGAGTGCGGTTGACGTTCCCTTTATCAACATGGTCGAGGTCGTTGGCGACACGATGACACGGCGCTACCCGGGCGCCAGCCGTCTCGGCTTGCTGGCCTCCACCGCCGTTCAGGTTGTCGACCTCTACGGCCCGGCGCTGCGCCGGAGGGGCATAGAGGTCCTGTTTCCCGCCAGTGACGCGCAGGCGGGGGTGATGGGAGTGATCCGGGCAGTGAAAGCGGGCTCCGTGGGGCAGGATGCTTCAGGTCTCCTGGAGCGAGCGGTGCGGGAGCTGGAGGTCCGGGGTGCGGACCTCCTGCTGGTCGCATGTACCGAACTCTCTGCCCTCGGCGGTGATATCGCCACCGGACTCCCGGTGCTCGATGCGGCCGAGCTGCTGGCGGAAGCCGTGGTGCAGCGTGCGCTGGAATAGCCGCCGAATCGGTGAGATAGGGCGGCTGTCTAGTCCAACGAAGCGTTGCGAATTTCCGCCTGGGAAAAATTGATGCCGAAGGCGCCGGGCTCCAGGCTCTTGACGATCGTCAGCGAGTCGGCACCATGGGTGTCGGCATGGGCCATCAGGTCGACGTTGCGTGGCGAGGTCAGTTTGCGCCGCTGCGCGTCGAGCAGGATCATGATTGTCGGGCGCAGGCGGCGGGTCCTGGATTCGGCGACTACCACGCCGATTTCGCCGGACGACAGCTCTACCAGCGTGCCCGCGGGGTAGATTCCCACCGCCTGAATGAAGGCCTCGACCAACTCCGCCTGGTGGCCAACATCGCGCGCCTCGTACAACAGCTTGATTGCGCCCGACGGAGAGATGGCCTTGGCGTAGCCGCGTTCACTGGTCAGTGCATCATAGGTATCCACGATGCCGGCAATCTGCGCCACCGCCGGTATCGCCTTGCCGGAAAGTCCCTGTGGGTAGCCGCTCCCGTCGTAGCGTTCATGGTGGTGGGCAACCATGTCCAGCACGTCCTGGTTCATGACGCGATTGTCCCGTGCGAACTTGATGCCATAGCCGACGTGTGCTCGCACCTCGCGCAGTTCCTCGTTGGTCAGCTCGCGTTCTGCTCGCAACAGTTCCGGGCGGACCCAAAGTTTGCCCACATCCATCAGCAGCCCGCCCACGGCGAGCGACCGCAGGTCGCGGCGATGCAAACCGATCTGTCGGCCCAGGGCGACGGCCCAGATGGACACGCTGAGGGAGTGCTGGTAAGTGTATTCATCGTGCTGCTTCAATCGGGTGAGCCACAGGCAGGCGTCCGGATTGCGGCTGATACTGTCCAGTATCGGGTCGACGGACTTTTTCAGTCGCAGCAGGTTGAGAGTGCCATTGTCACTGACATGATCGAAAATTTCGGAGATGTCCTCGACCAGGGTGTTGAGTGCGACCTGGGCCTTCGGGAATTCGTCCTGCAGCGGCGTGCCGTCGTCGTAGGGCTTCAGCGTACGTCCTTTGAATACCCGTTCCAGCGGTTCGCGGGGTCGTTCGACCCTGACCTTGCGCTGTAAAACGCTGGCCGCCTGGTGGCTCTTTTGGCAGTCGACGTAGACGTATTCACAGAGCTCCCTCAGCCGATCAATCTCGTCCAGCGTCTCGATGCGAAAGCCCTGTACGACAAACGGGGTATCCAGCCAGGGGCGGTCCAGCCCGCTGACAAACATGCCTTTCTCCAGATCGGCGGTGTAGATTCTGAGCGTATGCAGCATGCGTGGTGCCGGCTCCGTCGGTGTCTAGTCCTGCATTCCGTTTGGACGATAGCCCAACCGGGATTGCAAATCTGCAAAAAACCCGCGAAATGTGAACTTCGTATCGCCCGGAACGCTCGCTGCAGGCAGCCGGCGCCTGCTCGCTGCCAGACACCGGCTTCTCATTTCTTCAGGCCAGCTTTGGAAACCGGCGCTACCCTGCTGATTTAACGGAGGATTGTTGGTAGGGCTGTGGCCGTCGGGGTCTCAGCCGCCGAGTTCAAAGCACGGCGTGTAGTTGTCGGTATCCAGTTTCATCCGCCCCTGCTCGACGAAGTCGTCGAGCAGTACACGCAGGCTGTCGATGATTTCCGGAGCACCCTGCAGTTGGTAGGGCCCATGCTTCGCCACCGCCTGTATCCCGGCCTCCTTGACGTTGCCGGCGACGATTCCGGAGAAAGCGCGGCGCAGTTCGGAGAGCAGTGCATTGGCGGGTTGGTCCGGGTGCAGCGCCAGTCGGCTCATGTTGTCGTGGTCGGGCTCGAACGGCCGTTGTAGTGCCTCGTCGAGAACCAGGCCCCAGTTGAATCCGAACGACTCCTGGCGGCGGATACGGTAGTCGCGCACCTTGCGAATGCCGGCCTTCAGCCGCCTCGCGACGGTGACCGGATCTCCGATGATGATCTCGTAGTGATCGCTGGCGGAGTCGCCGAGCGTCGTCCGGATGAATTGGTCGATACGCGCAAAATACTCGGCGCTGTTGCCGCCGGCAGCGAGCACGATGGGCAGCGGCATATCGCGGTTAGCCGGATGCGTGGCTATCCCCAGCAGGAACAACAGTTCCTCCAGGGTGCCAGCGCCGCCCGGGAACACGACAAAGCCATGTGCGAGGCGAACGAAAGCCTCCAGTCGTTTCTCGATATCCGGCAGGATAACCAGCTGGTTGACCAGCGGATTGGGCGATTCGGCCGCGATGATACCCGGCTCTGAAATGCCGATGTAGCGCGCATCCGGATTAAACTGCTTGGCATGGGCGATGGTGGCCCCCTTCATGGGCCCTTTCATTGCCCCGGGGCCACAGCCAGTCGCGATATCCATACCCCGTAGGCCAAGCTCGTAGCCTACCTCCTTGGTGAAGTCATACTCCTCCCGGGAGATCGAGTGGCCTCCCCAGCAAACCACGAGACGAGGTTTGACATTGGTGCTGACAATGCCCGCGTTGCGCAGGATGCGAAACACGGTGTCGGTCAGGCCGGCTCCCGTGTCCAGGTCGAAACTCCGGGACTCCACCAGTTTGTGGTGGGTGAAGACGATATCCCGCAGCGCTGTGAACAGATGGCTGCGTATGCCCTGTATCATCTTGCCGTCGACGAACGCCTGTGCGGGAGCGTTGTACAGTTCCAGTTTCAAGCCCCGGGGTTCGGAGACGACCCGCACCTCGAAATCGTGGTACTGGCGGTACAGCTGTTGCGCGTCGTCGGTGTCGCCGCCGGTGTTGAGCACAGCCAGTGCGCAGCGCCGGAACAGCTGGTGGACCTGCTGATCGGCTGTGGCGAGGCTGAACATCTCCCGCTGCGAAAGCAGGTCGAGGCTCTCCATGGGCCTGACAGTGGCAAAGGGATGCTTCTTGATCATGTCATCATCCTGTGACGGTCGACGCGGTCGCTTTCCCCCTTACTCACCGAGGTGTGGCCGGCCAGGTGCAGCAGGCTCGGTACGACAGGCCAGGGTAATCCTGCGCGCTATCAGTCGGCACCTGTTTAATGTAACGGATTTGAATGACTAGCTCTCCTGGTGCGTGGCCGGCCGGGTGCTGCCTGTTGGCTAAAGTCGGAGGCAAACGACGGACTATTTCGGCTTGACGAACAACAGGGTCATCCTCTCGCTCTCGCCGATCTTGAGGTAGGGCGCCTTCTCGGCGTCCGACTCCATGTCCTGCAGTGTCGGCGGCAGTTGCCACACGCCGCCTTTGTAGCGCTTGGTGTCCAGTGGGTTACGATTGAAAAAGCCCTCCGCCTGAAGCTGGAAGCCTGCGGCAGTGGCTTCCGCGATCAGGGAGTCCCGGCCCACGTAGCCGATGTTTCGCGACAGCCAGTCCTGGTCTTCATCGGCCATGTGTTGTACCACGCCCAGCTTGCCGCCCGGCTTGAGAATATCGAAAAAGTGCTGGAGCACCGGGCGGATGGTGCCGCCGGCGAACCAGCCGTGCGCGTTGCGGAACGTCACTACTCGATCCACCGAACCGGGTGCGGCGGCCGGTATTGCCACGCGCTTGTCCGCCTCGTCGATCATCAGCGATGCGATTTCGACTCGGTCATAGACGGCCGGCTGCGCGGCGAGTTTCTTCTCGAAGCTGGCCCGGGAACGGGCCCGGTAGCTTGCCTGGGTATCACCGCTGTCATAGTGGGCGGCGATCAGTTTTCCGTTGTCGCGCAGGTAGGGTGCCAGAATCTCGGTGTACCAGCCGCCACCCGGCCACACTTCGACGACCGTATGCCGGGGTTCAATATCAAAAAAACCGAGGGTCTCGACGGGGTGTCGGTAGGGGTCTCGTTGCACCCATGCGGCCGTGCGGTGCTCACCGTCCACGGCGCGCTCGAGCTGCTCGATGTCGCCGAGAGCCGCCGTCGCGGCGAGCAGGCAGAGGACGATGCTGTATCCCGTTGTCTTAATCATGATCTTGTCTCCCAGTGTGAATGTGTGGCTCGCGAAAATGCAGCCACGGTGTCGTGCCACGGTGACCGCAACCGGTCCAGGGCCGGCGCCCCTTGATGGCGTCCCGGCGCGCGGCGGTTACCGTCGCCGGGCGTAGAGGCAGACTTCCGCCGCGTTTTCTTCGAGGCGCAACCTGCGTTCATAACGCATACCCAGCTTTTCCAGCAGGTGGCGCGAAGGCGTGTTGTCCTCATTGACTATGGCCAGCAATTCTCCGATGCCGAGATCGTCGATGGCATAAGCCACGACCCGGCGCGCGGCTTCGAGAGCATAACCGTGCCCGCGGGCGTTTGGCAAAAAAGCGTAGCCCAGGTCCACGTGCTCAAGTTGTGGCCGCCTGACCAGGCCACACATGCCCAGCAGTTCTCCCGATTGGCGCAGGCGAACGGCAAACATGCCGAAGCCGTGCTCGCGATAACTCGCCGCCAGCCTGTCGCGATAAAAGCGTCGGGCCGCCTCCAGGTCGCGCACCCCCCGGTCACCGATGTTGGTAATGAAATCGGCGTCGTTCAGCAGGGTGACGAGAAAGTCAGCATCGGCTTCGCGAAAATGCTCGATGCGCAGTCGTTCGGTATGAAGCGGCGACATGGCTGATTCTACTGCTCGCCCGGGCCCGTTACACGCGGCTCAGTGCAGGGCGGCTCCGCTGCTGAGCAGGGCGGAGCGCAGGTCGCTGCGGTCGAGTGGTGGTGACCCCGGAGGCAGGCCGGCGTTGTAATCCCGGGCGAGGTCTGCAATGGCCCGCTCCAGCATGGCGGCCCCGGTGGCGGTATTGGCCATGGCGTCCGCGGCCACTGTATCCAGGTGAAATCTGCTGCCCGCTTCGATGAAGTGCAGGCGTATGCCTTCGGTGGTGAAGCGCGGCCCATGCAATTTGACCCGGTCGACGTCGAGCTCGGCCACCACCACACCGGTGCGTCCGATACTGTGCAGGCAGCGTTGTCCGCCGACGATGACCAGCCCGGATTCTTCGCAGAGACCGAATCCGAACCGTTCCCGCCGGCTGGCACTGGCTACCAGCAACCGGCCCAGCCGGTGTCGGCGCAGGAAGTTCTGGTCGATGAGGCCGAAGGTGGACAGACCGATCCCGGGTTCCACGACCACGCCCGAAAAACCGGCGTCTTCGGAAGCGCCATGGCGCAGTGCCGCCTCGCTGTCGCCCTCCACGATCATGTGCCCGGCAATGGCACTGGCGGCAGCGGCTACCGCGATCAGCGGCGTTCCCGTTTCGTAGGCGCTGACGATGGCATGCAGAACCGGTGTCGCATCTGCGCAGTGCAGCAGGGTCTCGGTCATGTGGCGCTGGTCGCCTCCCGGGATCAGCAGGCTGCCGACCTGGCCGATTCGCTTGAGGAGCTGGCGGTCGCGGCTTGCGCGTTCGATGTTGGACAGGGAGACATCGAGGATCTCGGCCTGCAGCCCCAGGTTCTCTAGCCACGCAAGGTACTCGGCAGCCACGCGCTGCGGTTCGGCGGTGGCCACGGGCAACACGCCGATGGGCTCGCGAAGTTCAGTGGTCAGGCCCGCCAGGTGTTCCTGCGGCCATTGCAGGGGCGAATTGCCCAGCAAAACCAGCCGGGCATCCGGTACCGGATCAGGCGGCAGTACGGTGGTCGCGGCGGCGGGGCGCTGCTGCAGCGGCAGTACGCTGGATTTGACGCGCAGGCTGAAATACAGCGCGGAGTAGCGAATCTCACCCTCGCGGATGGCCTTCAGTGCCCGCGAGCGACGCGGAACGCGGGCGATCTCCAGGCAGATCTGGCGCTCGCGCTGCTCGTCGTACGCCATTGCGCTGTCCTTGCGATAGTAGGCCGGGTCGCCCTCCACCAGCCTCAGCAAGAGGTCGTGTACGGCGTAGCTCGCAAACGCCGAGCGGCGCACCGGAGCCGGGCGGGAGTAGGACGCGCGAGTGACGCGCACCCGTTTTTTGTCGCCCGCCGGCAGTGGTTTGCCCCGGGCCAGGTCAATCGCGTCTCCGTCATCGAGGTAGGACATGACGACATTGCTCATGTCGTAGCCGTCGTGATCGTAACGCGCCTTACGCAGGTCGAGGACCACCACGCCGGTCTCGCCGACGACACGGCCGCGGTTACCCTCTACCAGCAGAGCGCTGTTCTCGTCGATACCGAAGGCCATGGTCTGCTGAAGTGCCCTGGCGCCGGCCAGCAGGCGGCCGATGCGGCCTCTCTGCAGGAAATGCTGGTCCACCAGGCCCCACTCGAAAAAACCGAGGCCGCGGCCCAGCCGGAACGCGTCTTCTTCAGCCGGTACGGCTGCATCGACCCCGGCGCTGAGCGCATTGAGGGACGTGCCGCTCAGTATCATCGGTCCGGACATGATGGCGGCGCCCGCGGACGTTCCGGCCATCAGCCCGCCCCGGGCATGCGCCGCACGAATCTCGAGTAGGGCCGGTGTCTCCTGGCTGTCCTGTACCAGCGTTTCCACGATCCGGGTCTGATCGCCGCCGCTGAAAAAAAAGCTGCCGAAATCGGCGAGCCGCGCGGTGAGCTCGGGATCGAAGGCGGCTGTTTGCCGGTTCTCCCAGAAGATGGGTATGAGTTCTGCCTCGAATCCATAATGCTGGAAGTCGTCGACCAGTTCCTGCCCTACCTCCAACGGGTAACCGGAGGCCATGGAGAGCACTGCAATACGCCCCTTGCACAGGGGCTTGAGTGCTTCGAAGAGCGCCTCGTTGTCCGCTTCAAAGCGCCCGCCAATAAGCGCCAGCGGACCCCGCGTGCCGCAACCGTGTTGCCTCAACCTCATCTTCCCTGCCCCGATATCACACGCCGGGCATTATCCTAGATTGAGTGCGCTTTGGCGAATCGCGCGGCCTGCTTCCCTGTGGCCAGCGGACGGGTTAAAGTGCCAATCCAACCAGCGCCCAGTGGAGCCAGAGTAATGAAGTTCGTCGATACCAGTGTCTACCGTGGACCCAATGTCTACGCGCTTTTTCCCGTGATTCGACACACGGTAGACCTCGGGGAGCTGGAAGAATGGCCCACCGGGCGATTGGGCGAGGGATTCGTCAATGCGCTGGTCGAGCACTTGCCGGGGCTTGCCGAGCACGGCTGCTCCTACCGGGAGCCGGGCGGACTGATCCGGCGCATGCTGGAAGACGAGGGGACCTGGCTGGGCCATGTACTGGAGCACGTGGTACTCGAGCTGCAGGGTATCGCCGGGGCCGACGTCAGTTTCGGCAAAACGCGCTCTACCGACGAGCCCGGTCAGTACGACATGGTGTACCAGTACGAGAGCGAGTATGCCGGCATCGAGGCGGGCATCCTGGGGCTGGACCTGCTGCACTCGCTGTTGCCTGACTCATTGCGGCCCGACGATGCCCCCGCCGATTTCAATTTCGAAGAGCGGCGCGACGATTTTATTCGCGCCTGCCAGAAGCGCGATCTCGGCCCGAGCACGGACTCACTGGTCAAGGCCGCCGAGGCTCGCGGCATCCCCTGGATCAGGCTCAATGAGCACAGCCTGCTGCAGCTCGGTCACGGCCGGTTCCAGAAGCGACTGCAGGCGACCATTACCAGCGAGACCCAGCACATTGCCGTGGAGTTGGCATCCGACAAGGAGGAGACCAACAGGATTCTCGGCGACCTGGGCCTGCCGGTTCCGAGGCAGGCGCTCGTGTATCGGCTGCGGCGGGCCCTGGCGGCGGCGGATCGCATCGGTTACCCGGTGGTACTGAAGCCGCTGAATGCCAACCACGGTCGCGGCGTAACCACGGATATCCGCGACGAGGCACAACTGGAAAAGGCCTACGACAAGGCCAAGGAACACAGCGACGGCGTGATCGTGGAAACCTTCCTGGAGGGGCTGGATCATCGGCTGCTGGTGGTCAACGGAGAGCTCGTCGCGGCTGCAAAGCGGGTGCCAGCCCATGTGGTGGGCGATGGCCGCCACAGCGTCGCGGAACTGGTCGATCGCGTCAATGACGATCCGCGGCGCGGTGTCGGGCATGAAAAGGTCCTCACCCGCATCAGCCTGGATGCGGCGGCGGAACGCATGCTGGCGGCGCTCGACTACACGCCGGACAGCGTTCCACCAGACGGCGAGACCGTCTTCCTGCAACCGACGGCAAACCTGAGCACCGGCGGTACGGCGGTCGATGTGACCGACGTCATCCATCCGGATAACAAGAATATGGCGGAACGTTCTATCCTGGCGCTCGGGCTGGACGTGGGGGGTGTCGATTTCATCACCACGGATATCACCCGATCGTATCGGGAGGTCGGTGGCGGCATCTGTGAGTGCAATGCCGCGCCCGGGTTCCGTATGCATGTCGCTCCCTCCGAAGGTGAGCCCCGGGATGTTGCCGAACCGGTCATCGACATGCTGTTTCCGGAAAGCAGCCAGTTTCATATCCCGATCGCCGCGATCACCGGGACCAACGGCAAGACAACCACCTCGCGCATGCTCAGCCACATCCTGAAAATGGCCGGGCTGACGGTGGGTACGACCAGCACCGAGGGCGTCTATATCGATGGCCGCCTCACCGTTGCCGGCGACATGACCGGGCCGACCGCGGCGCAGATCGTGCTGCGCGATCCATCGGTGGACGCCGCTGTACTGGAAACCGCCCGCGGCGGTATCCTGCGCAGTGGGCTCGGTTACCGCAGTTCCAATGTGTCGGCCTGCCTCAATATCTCGGCGGATCACCTCGGTATGAAGGGGGTGGAGACCATCGAGGACCTCGCCGAGGTGAAGCGTGTGGTGGTGGAGGTCGCAGAGGACGCGGCGGTACTCAACGCCGATGACCCCCTGTGTCTGCAGATGGCGGATTACTGCACCGCGGAGAAACTCTGCTACGTCACCATGAACCGGAATCACCCGTTGGTGCGTGAGCATATCAAGGCCGGCGGTACGGCGCTGGTGCTCGAGCACGGCATCAATGGCAACATGATCACCCTCTACGATGAACACGGCCACAACATTCCGCTGCTGTGGACCCACCTGATACCGGCGACGTTGGAGGGCAGGGCGCTGCACAATGTCCAGAATGCAATGTTCGCCGCGGCACTGGCCTACCACATGGATATCGACCTGGAGAACATCCGTCACGGTCTGCGCACGTTCGACAGTACGTTCTTCCAGTCTCCCGGACGACTCAACGTCTACGACAAGCTGCCTTTCCGGGTCATTCTCGATTACGCCCACAACCCGGCGGCAGTGGCCATGGTCTGTGGCGTGATCGATCGCTTCGAGGTCAGCGGACGCAAGATCGTAGTGCTGACCATGCCCGGCGACCGCCGCGATGAAGATATCCGTGAAGTGGCTGGCATCGCTGCCGGGCACTTCGATCACTACATCTGTAGGCGTGACGACAAGCTCCGCGGGCGCGGGCCCCGGGAGGTGCCAGAGATGCTGCGCGAGGGGCTCATCGGCGGCGGTGTCGACCCGGATGACATAGAGATCATCGAGAGCGAGGAGGAGGCCAACACGGCGGCGCTCAGCATGGCGCGCAGCGGCGACCTGCTGCTATTGCTGGCGGACAACGTCGCCCGCAGCTGGAAGCAGATCATCTACTTCGAGCCCGATGAAGATGTCGTGGCCAGCGCACCGACGGGCAAGTCGGTGGACATACCGGCGGAGTTTTTCGGCGATTTCTCCTTCGACGAAGACCTCGAGCTGATCCGCGACGAGCGTGGCGTCCGCATCGCGCGAGAGTCCGAAGACTGAGGTAATACGCTGGAGGTCCGCCGTGCGCCTGCTTGATTCCCGACGCCTGACTGGCCCGAACCTGGTCTCGGCCCGCCCTGGTGCGGTCATCGATGTGGAGTTCGGTGAGGTCGATCCGGACCTGGTAATCGGCGCGTGGCGCCACAGCCTGCAGCGGCTGCTCCATGAAATCGGCTGGGATGACGCGCAGTGCAGCGTGCGCCGATTCGCAGGCGGCGCGAGTATGGCGGTTTCTGCCCCGGTCGATGCACTCTACACGGCGACGGAGATCAACGAGACGGCCTGGGATGCTGCCCGCGACCTGCTCCAGGGGGGACAGCGGCAGCTGCTGCAGCGGCTTGCCAGGCAGTTGCGCGCCGACGCGAGGGACGAGGAGCGGCCCCGCCTGCGCCGTCTGATGCAAGCGGCGCGGGAACGCGATGTGCCGGTTGTGCTCGATACCGAAGAGGTCTCCCTTGGCCTCGGCAAGCGGAGTCAATCCTGGGATCTCTTCGAATTACCCCATCCCGACGATGTCGACTGGTCGACTCTCGGCAGCATCCCGGTGGTGCTGGTCACGGGCACCAATGGCAAGACTACAACCGTTCGTTTGCTGGCCTCCATCGGCAAGGCTGCGGGGCGGGTAACCGGGGTGAGTTCCACGGACTGGCTGGCTGTCGGCGACGAGATTATCGATCGCGACGATTATGCCGGGCCGCAGGGGGCCCGCACGGTGTTGCGCGATCCTCGCTGCGACCTGGCGATACTGGAGACGGCCCGTGGTGGCCTGTTGCGGCGCGGACTGGCGCTGGAACGGGCTGATGTGGCCCTGATTACCAACATTGCGGCTGATCACATCGGCGAGTTTGGCGTCCAGGACGTCGAAGAGCTGGCGGATGTGAAGTGGGTGGTTACCCGGGCCCTGGACGACACCGGCAGCCTGGTACTGAATGCGGATGATCCGCGCCTGGTTGCGCGGGCTGACAGTGCCGACGCCAGGCTGGTCTGGTTCAGTGCCGATCCCCGCAATCCCGTGCTGCGCGCACACACAGCGGCCGGAGGCGCCGGCTTCACCCTTGAGCGCGGCCGCATCGTGTTACGCCGGGGCGGTAAAACCGAGCCGGTGGTGCCGGTGCGCCGGATCCCGATCTGTTTTGGGGGCGCGGCCCGCCATAACGTGGCCAATGCTCTCGCGGCCGCAGCAGTGGGTTTCACGCTGGGTTTCAGCACGACGGCGATCGCCGACGGTCTCTGCGCCCTCGCGCTGGAGGACAATCCTGGCAGGGCGAACCTGTTTGAGGTCGATGGGGCGCAGGTGCTGCTGGATTTTGCCCACAACCCTCACGGCCTGGAAGCGCTGGTAGAAATGGCCGCCCGGCTGCCGGCTGCCCGGCGGCTGCTGGTTATCGGCCAGGCAGGAGATCGCAGCAACCAGGACATCCGGGACCTTGCCGATGCAGCCGCGGCACTGAAGTTCGACCGGGTGCTCGTCAAGCACCTGAACAGCAAGCGGAGAGGGCGGCCGGAAGGCGAGACCGCGACCCTGTTGAAGGAGGCGTTCGTCGCCCAGGGTTACCAGGCGCGACAGATCGGGTTGCATCGCAGTGAAACGGGCGCTCTGAGGGCGGCATTGCGCTGGGCTGAACCGGGGGACCAGGTGGTATTTCTCGCCCATGAAGACCGCGATGCGATGCATTCCCTGCTGGAGCGATTGCAGTCCCGGTCCAGGGCTGCGGCAGGCGACCCTGCGGCAGGCGACCCTGCGGCAGGCGACCCTGCGGCACTCGAACCTGGGGCAGACACCTCATGCTGACGTTGCTGCAAGGCGCCGACGTATTCGCGCCGGAGCCGCTGGGCAGGCAGCAGGTGCTCCTCGCCGGCGACCGGATTGCAGCCGTCGGTACCCGGATCGACGTGCACGGCAGCGCCGTCGACATCCACGATGCCAGCGGGCTCTGGGTGATGCCCGGTTTCATCGATGCCCTGACCCACCCCTGCGGCGGAGGCGGTGAGGGAGGCTTCGGCAACCGCACACCCGAATTGACGGCGCGGGATTTCGCTGACGCCGGCGTGACGACACCGGTCGGCGCCCTTGGAACCGATTCCATCGCCCGCAGCCTGGAGGTGTTGTACGGGACTGTTATGGCAATGCGCGCCAACGGCCTGGGTGCACTCATGTACACCGGTGCCTACCGCGTGCCGTCGCCCACGCTCACGGGCGATGTAGCCCGCGATATCACCCTCGTTGAGCCGGTGATCGGCGTGGGGGAACTGGCCATCTCCGACCATCGCTCCAGCCAGCCTACGGTCGCAGAACTGCGGCGCGTGGCGGCAGATGCCTCCCTCGGCGGCACCCTGGCCGGTATCGGCGGAAGGGTGATGCTGCATGTCGGCGATGGTGACAGCCGCCTTGGCCCTATGCGAGCGGCGCTGGAGGGCAGCGACTTACCGCCCGCGGTGTTTTATCCCACCCACGTCAACCGCAGCCCGGCGCTGCTGGACGAGGCAGTGGCGTTTACCCGGACGGGCGGCTTCGTCGATATCACCGTCTCGACGACCCCCGAGCTGGTGGCCGCCGGTGATCTCCCGGCACTGGAGGCGCTGCAGCGGGCCACCGCGGCCGGCGCCGCGGTCGATCGACTCACGCTGTCGTCCGACGCCGGGGGGTCACTGCCGGTCTATACGGACGGCCGGCTCACCGGTATCAGCGCCGCCAACCCGGGCGTTCTGCTGGAACTGCTGCAGGAGACGATGCGCGAACAGCCGTCGCTGGTGCCGTTGGTGATGTCGGCCCTGACCGCCAATCCGGCGCGGGCGCTGGCATTGAGTGATCGCGGTCGGCTGCGCCCGGGTCTCCGGGCAGACCTGTTGCTTATTGAGCCCGGCAGCGGCAGGTTGGCGGGTGTACTATGCGGGGGGCGCTGGCTTAATCGCCAGGGGCCTGCGGGGCCCCGGACGATCGCCTGTTGAAGCGCGACGCTACCTCGCTTGGACAGGGGCTGTGTCAACTTCTATAGTGTTCACATTTACGACTCAGGCAAAGGACTTCACATGGCCAGATCCCCCCTTCAGGAACGCACCCGGAAGCTCATCGAACATTTCAAGAAAGAAAATCCCGTGCTCGGGGAAGCGGTGACCAACACCCAGCGCCTCGATAAGATCGGACGCAAGCTGGGCGTGATCGATGACGACGAGAGCCTCTGTGCCGAGGTGTCATGGTGGCCGGTGATCTCGGTGCTCGGTACCTTTTCGGCGGGCAAGTCCACGTTCATCAACCAACTCCTGGGCGCCGACCTGCAGAATACGGGAAACCAGGCTGTCGATGACAAGTTCACGGTCATCTGCCACGGGACCGGTGCGGGCAACGCCGCGTTGCCCGGCCTTGCGCTGGAATCCGACCCCCGCTTTCCCTTCTACCAGATCGGGAAGGCCATCGCCGAGGTCGCTGAAGGCGACGAGCGGGGTGTGGATTCCTATCTGCAGCTGAAGACCTGCGAAGCCGAGATACTGCGCGGGAAGATTCTCATCGACTCACCCGGCTTCGACGCCGATAAGCAGCGCACGTCCACGCTCCTGCTGACGGACCACATTATCAACCTGTCGGACCTGGTGCTCGTCTTCTTCGACGCCCGGCACCCCGAGCCCGGAGCCATGGTGGATACCCTGCAGCACCTGGTGTCCGAAACCGTCAACCGCCACGACGCGAACAAGTTTCTTTACATTCTCAACCAGATCGACAATGCCGCCAGGGAGGACAACTCCGAGGAGGTGGTGGCTGCCTGGCATCGCGCCATGGCCCAGCACGGGCTCACGGCCGGACGGTTCTACACGATCTACGCCCGCGACACTGCGCTCAAGCTGGAAAACAACGAGATTCGCGAGCGGCTGGAGCGGAAGCGCGACGAAGACCTGGGGGAGATCGAGAACCGGATTCGCAATGTGGAAATCGACCGCGCCTACCGCGTAGCCGGGGCGGCCGAGCGGGAGGCCCGTCACCTGCAGGAAACGCTGGTCCCGGGCATCGAGAGCGCCCGCGGGCGCTGGCGTTCGCGCACCCTCTGGTTGAGCCTGATCGGTTTCGGTTTGCTTGCCGGGCTGTTCTTCTGGTGGACGATCGACGCCGGCTACTGGGACGGTCTGTACTTCATGCCCTTCGTCAACCTGGACCAGAATATCCAGATCGCCGTCGCGGCGGCGGCAGTAATCGTCCTCGCATTTCTCTACGCCAAGCTGAGAAATATTGCCGGTAAGAGCGTTTTGAACGGTATCCAGCGCGACGAGACGCTAGAGGCAGACCGGCCGCACCTGCTGGCGGGCTTCCGGCACAACCTGAAGGCGTGGTGGCAGCTGGGGCTGTCAGCCTGCCCGCGGGGATGGGGTCGCCGCCGCGAACGCCAGCTTGCCAGGGTGATTGCGGATACCGATAGATTTGTGCAGGAGTTGAATGACGGCCACGCCAACCCGGCCGGGAGTGTGGCGCGCCGGTAACGGCCGCCACGGCGAGATCCCGGCGGATGAAACGTTCCGCCGGCAGTGAAGCGCAGACGTGGACATGGCGTCAGTGAACGAGGCGGTCAGCCGCCTGTCGCACTTCATCCTGGGTCATAGTGGCACATTGCTGCTGGTTTCCCTGGGTGTGCTGGTGAGCACGCTGGTTCTGTTGCCGGCGATCGTTGCCCGTTTGCCGGTCGATTACTTCGTGCGGCCGCAGGCCGGCCTGGCGGACAAATCCCGCACGCCGCTCGGGCTGTTGCTGCTGGTGGTCCGCAATGTGGTGGGTGTGGTACTGGCAACACTGGGCCTGCTGATGTTGTTCACGCCGGGACAGGGACTGCTGACACTCCTTCTCGGGCTGGTGTTGATGAACTACCCCGGGAAGCACGCCCTGGAACGCTCGCTGGCGCGCCGGGAAGGGGTGATGAAAGGTCTCAACTGGGTGCGCCGTAAGAGCGGGCTTCCCCCGTTCACGCCGCCTGCCCCGCGGAGCACTGTCAGCTAGTCCGGCCTGAGTGCCGGTTCCGCGTCGCGATGCGTGGCCGCGACGCGGGCCTTCCGATTGTGCCGCGTGTAACCGAATACGCTGGAGTATATCGTGCCAACCTACCTGCTGCTGGTTCTTCCACTGCTTTCCCTGACGGCTTTCGCGGAAGCGCCCGCGGTCGATCGGCCACTGTCACCCCTGGTCATAGAAGACCGGGGGGAACTGGTCCTGAAAGGAGATGATTTCGATTACCGCCCATGGCGTTCCGATCGACAGCCCGGTCCAGTGCACGTACTGCAGTACTTTGCCGGCACCAAGTCCGCCAGCGAGACCTTCGCCCCGTTCACGGATCACCTGCAGGAGCGGCTCGAGCCCGGCAGCTACCACGTGACGACAGTGATCAACCTCGACGCGGCGCTGTGGGGTACCACCGGTTTCGTGGTTTCGGAGCTCGAGGACAACAAGCGCCGCTACCCCGACGCGACCATGGTACTGGATGCAGAGGGCCTTGGCGCCAGTGTCTGGCAGTTGGGAAAGAAAGGCGCCCTGCTGGCGATCATGAATGCGGATGGCACCGTGCGGTTTTTATCCCGCGAGCCACTGAACAAGGGCCAGATCGAGCAGCAGGCCAACTGGATGGCGGCACAGGGGCAGGACGCCCCTGCTGGCAGGTTGTCTGCTCAGTAACCTGCGCGCATGTTCACCGTATTGAGCAATGGCTCCCCGGTGGCGTAGCGACGCAGGTTTTCTATCGCGATAGTGGCGCCGCGCCTCGCGCTATCGAGGCCGGCCGCTGACACGTGGGGGCTGATAATGACGTTGGGCATGGCCCACAGCGGGCTCTCCGGCGGCAGGGGTTCGGGATCGGTCACGTCCAGCCCCGCGCCGTAGAGTTTGCCCTCTTTCAGCGCCGCCACAAGCTCCTCTGTGACCGTGCTCTTGCCGCGTCCGACGCTGATGAAAATCGCCCCGGGCCTGGCGGCGGCGAAAAACGCCTTGTCGAACAGGTCAGTCGTGGCGGCAGTCAGCGGCAGCGCGTTGACGATGACGTCCGCCTCCCCGGCGAGTTTGTGCAGTTCGTTGGCAAGGCCGACGTAGTCGACGTACTCGGGGCCGCTGCGAGAGGAGTTGCGGGTGGCGATCACGCGCATACCGAGGCCGTGCGCGCGCCACGCCACCTGGGTACCGATGCCACCGAGGCCAGCCACCAGCAGTGTCTTGCCTGCCAGCTCGCCGAAACCGACCTTGGCGGCCGGACTGCGGTCCCAGTTCGCTCGGGACTGGTTATCCAGGTAGAGGGGCAATCCCCGGGAAATACCCAGCAGCATTGCCATGGCGTGCTCGGCGATAGTCGGGCCCGAGAGCCGCTTGGTGTTGGTGAACACGGTCTGCGCCAGGCGCTCCTCGGAAAGACCGGCACACCGGTCCATACCCACGGAATAGCTGTGCAGCCAGAGTAGCCCGGGGTCGGCCTTCTCCATTGTACTGAGGCGACAGAAACCGATGATGCCGTCGATACCCTTGAGGGTCTCGGCGTCCGGGTCAAAGCTGCCGGGGTCATCGATGACCAGCTCGATATCCCCGGCCACGGAGCGGAGCTGTTGCACGTAATCGGGCACCGCCTGCAGCAGACGTGGATATACGCCCACTAGAACGCGTTTGGGTCGCCAGCGCGGGTTGTCGGAGATGGGTGCGGCGGCTTCCCGCAATTGCAGTGCTTCGATAATCTCGGCCGCTTCGGGCGTGGGCTCCCCGGCACCGGTTGCCTGCACCGTTACCGTTAACGTGATGAGTATCATCAGCTGTCTGGCTGCGATCCCTATCATGCGTACCTCCAGGTGAAGTGAAAGCGGATAGCCGCGGAGTCAGTCGTCCAGAACCTCTACCGTCACTTGCGCATGACCCACCTTACGCAGCCCGAGCTTTCCGGCTGCGGCGCCGGACACGTCGATGATCCGATTCTTGACGTGCGGCCCGCGGTCGTTGATCACCAGTTCCACGGACTCGCCGGTTTCTACCCGGGTCACCTTGACCCGGGTGCCAAAGGGCAGCGTTCGGTGGGCAGCGGTCATTGCGTTCTTGTCATAGGGCTCGCCGCTGGCGGTTTTATTCCCGCTCAGGCTGTCGGCGTAGTAGGAGGCCTCGCCAGTTTCGGTGGCGGCCGTGAGCGTAGCCGAAAGCATCAGGGAGATCAGGAAAAACAGCAATGCGGTGGGTTGGTAGCGGAGCATGGGGTCGACCTCGGTTGGCGTTGGGATGCATTCTTCACTGGCTCTTCGCATCGGCGTGAGCCGCGTTGGAGCGCTAGAATCGCATAAAACATCCGGGTCAGCCAGCAGTCTGGCGGCTTCGGTCATGTTGATGTCGTTCAGGGACATCGCCACGTGTTCGCGCGTTCAGTAACCTGTTTCCATCACAACAGGCATCAAGGGGTGTTCGGGGCGAACTTCACCGGGATAACTGCAGCCATGATTACATTTGAACTCAACGCGGTCTCCAGCTTGCAGCTCGAGTACTTCCGCCTGCGCGAGCGCTGCTACAGGGCAGAACTGGGACTGGCCGGATTTGACGGCGGCGAAGAGGCAGCTGACCGTCTGGGTGATCTGTTGATTGCGCATGCCCAAGGGCGCTGCGTGGGTGGAGCCCGAATCGTGAACGCCGAGTTGGCCCCGCGGGCGCTGGCCGGAGAGATAACCGCGCTCGACGAGAGCTGTGTATGGGAGCGCTTCTCATTGAATCCGGAGGATCGCAGCAGCGCTCTCGCAAAGCGGTTTTTCGATGAACTGGTCGGAGCCTCCTGGCGCCTGGGTTACCGTCAGGCGTTGATGTACAGTTCACTGCGCAATGCCCGCTTCTATCGCATGTGTGCCCGCGCGGCAGGCGCAGAATTTAAGATCGTGGGCCAACTCGATGCATCGTCATCTGACGCGTTCGACGGTCTCGAGCATTACGTGTCGGTGGCGCGATGGCAGCCACCGGCGAGAGGCACTTCACCGGGCGGCCTGATGGCGGTGGGCGCCGCCGGTCCCCTTTTCCGGATGGCGTCCCCCCGGTGCGTCGACTATGCTTGATGAAAATCACGCTTAGCCCTGGCCGCACCCGGTTTGGGGCGACCGGGGGTGGGCATGGTCATCAGCCTCGACGCGGCGCAGACGCTCGCCGCAGCGATCGCTATCCTGTTTATCGGCAGCGCGGTGCAACAGCGCGTCGCATTTCTGGCCAATAACAACATCCCGGTGCCGGTGGTCGGCGGACTCCTGTTCGCAGGGGTTACCACCGTTCTCTATCTCGGCCTGCAACTGCGCATCGATTTCGATATGGCGTTGAAAGAACCGATGATGCTCGCATTTTTTACCACCATCGGTCTGGGCGCCAATGCCGCCCTGCTGCGTCAGGGCGGTCCCCGTCTCCTGCTATTCGCCAGTGTCTGCCTGGGTTATCTTCTGCTCCAGGATACGATAGGTGTCATCACCGCCGTCGGTCTCGACCTGCATCCGCTCGTAGGGCTCCTCAGTGCTTCGATTACCCTGTCGGGCGGGCACGGCACGGGCGCTGCCTACGCCAGCAGCTTTGGTGAAGTGAACAACCTGGCGGGTGTCATGGAACTGGCGATGGCCTGCGCCACGTTCGGCCTGATTCTCGGAGGGCTCATCGGCGGACCGGTGGCCGGGCGACTGATTCGCAGTCATGGACTGTCATCGACCGCAGCAGCGCGCCAGCACGACCAGGAGGAGGAGCTCGAGGATGACCCCATCGATAGCAGCAGTCTCCTCAGTACATTGTTTGTCGTGCTGGTCTGCCTGATCGGCGGCGGCTTTCTTGCCGAGTTGTTTGGTGGGGCGGCCTTCACCCTGCCCGGTTTCGTATGGTCCTTGCTGCTGGGGGTAATCATCCGCAACCTGGAGCACGTGATGCCTGCCGCTCGCCTCCATCCGCCCACCGTGGATGCGATCGGCTTCCTCTCCCTCTCGATATTCCTGGCGATGGCGCTGATGTCGCTGCGGCTCTGGGAGTTGCTCAGCCTCGCGGGGCCGATGCTGGTCATGCTGACTGCGCAGACACTGGGTATGGTGTTGTTCGCGTCACTGGTTACCTTCAGGGTGATGGGGTCGAACTACGATTCGGCGATCATTGCCGGCGGGCATTGTGGATTCGGTATGGGAGCCACGCCGACCGCGGTGGCCAACATGGAGGCCCTGACACTGCGTTTCGGGCCCTCACCCCAGGCGTTTATCGTGGTGCCGTTGATGGGTGCGTTCTTCATCGATATTCTCAACGCGCTGGTCATTCAGGGTTTCCTCGCACTACCGTTGTTCGGGGTTTGAGCGGTGACGATTCGACCGGGGAGTTTCACTCTGTGCTGGGGCGTGCTGGTGCTGGTGCTGGTCTCGGGCTGCGAGCGCGGCCCCGGGTCCGCAGAACTCGAGCGTGAACTGCAGGCGCGCCTGGACACCAGCTTCCAGCAGGACCTGTTCCGGGTGGAGAGTTTCCGGCGCACGGGCTCGGCGCCGTTTCGCGATATCGAGACCGGCGTCTCCGGGGTCTATGTCTATTACGATGCGCGCCTGGAATTCCTCGAAAACTATAGCCTGACCCAGTGGCTCGGGCTTAATGTCGCAACACTCGCCTTCGCGGTGGGGGCCACCGAGTCAGGCGTTTCCGGGTTCAGTGCCAAGGGTAATAGCCGGGGTGACCAGCTCTCGGTGCACGGCCGTCTCGCGTACTCTACCGACAGCACCGACGCCTGGGTGCCGCAACGGGACGCGATCGAATCGCCGTCCTCGGGGGCTCCGGTGGTCAACCGGGATGACGCCGTGCGGGGCGTAGACCAACTGTTGAGGGACACCCGCACCCTGCTCGCACGACAACGCACCGAACCGGCGGCGCCCGCCGATGCCAGGGCCCTGCAGGAACTTCACCAGGCGGTTCAGCGGATTGATCTTGCGCGCGCGAAAGAGGAGGGCATGATCACCCTCGGGTCGGGGCCACCGGCGGGCACCTATCACGAGTTCGGGCTGGCACTGGCCCATGTCGCGGAGCAGCGTGGGAATGCCCTGTTCAGCGCCGAGTCGGCGGGCAGCGTCGAGAACGCGAGTCGCCTGCAGGCCGGACTGATCGACTTCGGCCTGGTCCAGAGCGACGTGCTGCAGCTGCTTTACGAGGGAGCCACGGAGCAGTACTCCCTGCCCAGCCGGGACCTGCGTGCCGTCGCCAGCCTCTGGCCGGAGGCGGTTCACCTCGTCACCCTGGAGCGTACCGGTATCCGCGAAACGTCAGACCTGCTCGGCAGGACTGTTGCGATAGGCCAGCGTGGCTCGGGCAGCCGGATCAATGCGGTGATTATCGGGATTGCAGCGCGGTTGCAGGCGGAGCAGCTTCCGGTGGTGCGGGAGATTCCCCTGGCCGATGCGATCAGGCAGCTGGAGTCAGGATCCCTCGATGCCCTGTTTCTTACTGCCGCGGTGCCGTCGGCGGCACTACAGGCTCTGGCCGCGCGGCGCGACGATGTGAGGTTCGTTGACCTGCCGATGAGCCTGGTGGGCAGCCTCGATAACGGCTTCTACGCCTACTATCCCCTGACGATCGAGGCGCGCAGCTACCCCGGGCAGAAAACAGCGGTCACGACGCTGGGTTTAACGGCCGCCCTGGCCACCAGTGTCAACGTGGCCGATGAGCGCGTCGAGCGGGTGCTGGACCTGTTGATGACGGGGGGTGAGGAACTGGCGCAGCGCTACTACCGCGCGGCGTTTATCTCCAGGGAAACCATGCGTCTGGGTCTGTCGGTGCCCCTGCACCCGGCGGCTGAGCGCTATTACCGTCGCTATGACGAGCAGGGCAGCCCGGCGGCCGGAGAAAAGCGCAGACCGCGGCGCCAGGCCGCGAGGGCCTCGACACCGGCCGGCTGAGGCTCGTTGAACAGTCTGCTAGCCCGATTGGGTCCCGACTAGCGTATTGCCCTGCCGTATTTTTTCACCTGGGCGCGGTGCCGGGCGAGGTTCTCGTCGACCTGCCTGCTCATGACCTCCCACCAGCGCAGGTGCTGTTCCCATATCTTGTCTTTGCGGTGTTCCGGTTTCTTCGGCCGGTAGTAATCCGACATGCCAACTCCTTGTTGCCACGATCCCCTGTGGGCCCACGCCCGGTTCGCTGACCGGTTATCTGCTGTGCCAGTCCACCCCCCGCGACAAAATACGCCGGGCGGACACGGCTGGCCCGCACGACTACTTCAGCACAGCGTCTCGATGATCACAAATTTCGATAGCCGGAATGTGAACCCTGTCCCGCTACGCGCGGGTTGCACGGGTTGGGTGAGTGGGAAGGCGGCAAATCAGCAGACTTCGACCAGGCCGCCACCGACTGCAAAATGGATCCAGCATCCGATCACCGCCCTGTCGGTGGCGCGTCGCACGCCCTCGGCATAGGCTGCGAGCTGGCCCGAGTAGCTGAGCGCGATATCACCCCAGGCCTCCTCGGACCCTGTGGAGGTCTTATGGTCGATGAGTACGAAACCATCCCGGGTTTCAAGCAGCAGGTCTGCCCATCCCTGGATGAACCGGCCCTGGGCGTCCCGGTACTGGATAGGGCATTCGCAGTAATAGCGCAGGGGATCGAAGCGCGCACCGAGTTCACCGGTCAGGCGTGTCGCACACCGCCGCGCATCGCGTTCGGTGATAACGTCGTTGACCCCGTAAGCGTCGAGAATACGCTGGTGGTCGCGCTGGCCATACAACTCGGAGGCGATCACCGCGTGCAGGGCCGCGCCCAGTCGTCCGGGGTCATACTGTGCCGGCAGGGCCAGGGGTTCGCCGAGCCGGACCACCTCGCCGGTTGTGGCCCCGGGTCGCGGAGGGCAGGCCGATGGACTGAGCCGCGCGGCGATGCGAGACGCTTGCGACCCGGTGCACTCGAGTGACCACGGGTGGTAAACCCCGGCTGGTTGCGCAGGCGTGCCGCCGGAGAGGGTGACGAGGCGACTCGGTATGAGCGGGCCATCGGGCAGCGGCAAAGCGTCGCCCTCGGGCAACATCCACGGCGCCGATAGCGTGTCCATCCACTCGCCGTGTGCTGCATTGCCAGGCATGGCCAGCACCAGCGTATCGCGCGCACGGGTGAGTGACACGTACAACAGTCGCCTGGCCTCTTCGGTCTCGCGATCCATGGCCTGCGCGCCGGCCGGGCTGGCAGCGACTTTTTCCAGCAACGGTACGCCGCGGGTATGGCGGCCTGAAAACGAGGGCCAGTAGCGCAGCCGACGTCCCGCCAATGGCCTGTCCAGGTCAACCGGTTCCGGCGCCGGCAGTACGCTGAGGCCCCAGAGCCGTGGTCTCAGCCTGGCATCCAGGTCCATGGCAATCACGATGGGCCACTCCAGCCCCTTGGCGCCATGGTGGGTGACCAACTGGACTGCGGCGTCGTTGCCACTGTCGGCCTGCAGGTCGGTGGCGGCGCTGGCCAGCTCATACAGCCACAGTGCCAGCCCGGCACCGGTCGCGGGTTGGTTCTGCGCCGCGCACTGCTGCTGGTATTCACGTGCATGATCGAGCAGCGCGGCAAGGTTGTTCAACCGCTGCCGGCTGCGTTGGTCGGTCGGTCCCCAGCGTTTCACGGTTTCCCTCACCGCGCCCGTGCTGATGGCCAGCTCCAGGGTTTCCACCGGGGTAACGAAAGGCAGTCGTTCGCGGGCGTCGCTGAAGGCCGTCTCGATGTCATGGGCGCCGGAGACCCTCCAGTCGTGCGTGCTTTCACCAGCCTGTTCGAGCTGCCCTATACGCTCCGCGAGCCACGCCTCGGGACTCTCGCTGGTGGTCAGGGTGTGGATTTCCGCGCTGGCGAGGGAATCGCGAGGGTCCAGCAGACACCGCAGGCACGCCATTGCAAGGCAACCTTCGGGTGTGCCGAGCAGGCCCGGCCTCTGATAGCGCAGTGGAATGCGCATTGCTGCCAGCGCCGCTGCCACCTCGTCGAGGTTGTCGTGAGTGCGACACAGCACGGCGATGTCACCGGGGGCGACCGGGCGGGGCCGTCGTTCCTCCCGGTCCGACACCTGTTGATCCGACTCCAGCAGGTCACGGACACCGGCCGCCAGTGCCAGCGCGCGGTCGGTCTTGTTGCGCCCCTGCAGTCGCCAGGTTTCGACCGCTGCCTGTTCACCCAGGCTGTCGCGAGTAGGTTGCAAAGCCACCTGTTCAGGCCCCAGCTCCGGGGCGAACGCCGGGACGAAGAGGTGGTTGATATAGGCCACCAGTTCCGGGGTCGAGCGCCATGACCGGGAAAGAACCTCCAGAGGCTGACCGGCACCGGTGATACTGTCTACGACGGCCTGCATCAAGGTTGGGTCGGCGCCCCGAAACCCATAGATGGACTGCTTGATATCGCCGACCCAGACTACCCGCCCGGCAAGCTCCGAGAGTTTCAGGAACAGGGCGAGCTGGATCGGGCTGGTGTCCTGGAACTCGTCGACCATCAGCAGCTCCAGCTCTCCTGCCAGCGTGGCGCAGACTGCCGGCTGGTCCAGCAGGAGGAAGAGCTGCTGTTCCTGGTCGACGAAATCGATCAGTCCGCGGGCTTGCTTGAGCTGCTGATAGGTCTCGAGACTGGCCGCGGCAATGGCGAACAGCTGCTCGGCGAAAAACCGGATGTCGCGGTGCAGCAGCGGGTGGCGTTCATACTGCGCAGCGGCCGCCGCGACGGGCTCCGCAAACGCCCTGGACCTGGCCCCGGGCGCGGCCTTGCCGAGCTTGATCCACTCGGCCCAGGTAGCGCGCTGCTTGTACAGCCCAGCCCTGACGCCGCTGAGGGCGGTCAGGTATTCCCGGGTCACCCGGGTGCGATCACTGACGGTGTCGATACCCGCCAGCGCCGCCTCGATCGCATTGAGCAGCTCGCGATCGAGATCGCGTTGCAACGGGTCGGGAAAGAAAGCCAGTAGCTCGTCCGCGCTGTGTTTGCCCTGGTCGCGGATGTCTTGCGCGCCCTGGTTATTGGCCCGCGCGGCGTCGGCAATGCGTTTCACTTCCCCGCGCCAGTTGAGCTGCTGCTGTCGGTCGAGTACCTGTAGCCGGTGACAGGTCGCGTTCATCTGGCGCATGAGGGTTGAATCGTGGGCCAGCGCCTGTTCCATGGCCTGGTAAAACAAGCGGTTGGCCTGGGTCTCGTCGAGGACCTCCTGGTCTGGGGGGATACCGGCCTCGTAGGTGAATCGTTGCAGGAGTTCACCGCACACGCCGTTGACCGTGCCGATGAGGGCGCGCTCCATGCGATTTGCCAGTTCCACACGACCAGATGCCAGCAGGGTCTGCCTGACCCGTTCCCGCAACTCGGCCGCCGCCCGGCGAGTGAAGGTGGTCGCGATCACACCGGCGGGTGTGACCTCTCCGGAGACCAGCAATGCCTCCAGCCTGGCGGTCAGCGAGTAGGTTTTACCACTGCCGGCGCCGGCGCTGACCACATCGATCGAGCGCCTGTCGGAGAGCCCACTCATGCGCCCTGCTCCCAACCCGTCAGCCCCCGGAACTCGTTGAAGTCGTCGCTGGTCTCGGGCAGGCCGGGGCAGTCGGGTGGAGGCACCGAGCGCGCATCCGGTTCGGTGCCGGTCACCGTGACCTCGACCAGCCCCTGTTCCAGTTGTCGTCTGCGCCAGTGCCAGACGGCTTCTACCTGCTGCCAGTAATCAGTGCTGTCTTCATCGACGGTGCGCTCGATGATTTCGGCGTGCGGGAAAAAGGCGTGGTCCAGACTCAGCATGTGGGCATCGTTGACGATGAAGTAGCTGAGCGCGGGGGAGCGGCCGGTTTGCCCGCGTCGCAGATGGTCGTAAACCGCGAGCTGCAGGTAGCGGTTCTCAAGCAGCGCGTCACGCCGGTATCGACGCCCGCCCCACTTGATATCGACAATCGCCTCGCTACCGTCGGCGCACGTCGCCAACAGGTCGATCGAGCCCTGCAGGCCGCCGCCGGCGAACTCTCCCTCCTGCCAGTACTCCATTGCTACCTGCTCGACGTCCGCGGCACGCAGGTGTTCGACCAGTGCGACCAGCGCTTCCCCGGTCTGGACGATGAACCGCTGGCACTCGGCCTGGCGGCCGGCTTCCAGCAGCAGGGCGCCTTCCTCTCCCAGCAACCGTGGCAGCTCCCGGTCTACCCAGGCCAGGATGTCGGTACCCGTTGCAGTGAGGGGCGCCGGGTGCCTCTCGAAGTACTGCTGGAACAGCCGGTGTGCCAGGTTACCCTTGAGCAGGTTGCCGTCGCTGATCGCGCCCAGCGAGCCCGGCTCTACGCGAGCGCAATAGCGCAGCAGCCACTGGTAGGGGCTGTGCAGGTAGGCATCGAGGCTGGAGTAGGATTCGAGTTCGCGCTCCTTAAGCGGAATGCCGTCGGGCAACCGCCACCACCGCTGAAGCCCGGGCAGCGGTGTCTGCGCCAGTGGTGCGCGGGACAGGCCGAGTGCGTCGATGGTGCTGGCGATGTCGACCGCCTGCGCGGTCAGTTCGGGCGCAACACAGAGCAGTTGCTCATAGATCGGGTGACGGCGTTCCACGTCTTCGTGGAGGACCAGTATGAGTTCCTCGCGTGCATTCAGCACCGGGCGCAGCCAGGCCTGTGCCAGCCAGTCCCACCGGGAATCCTCGTCCTGCAGTTCGACGCCCGCCGCTGACAGTGCCTGCCGCTCGCCGGCTGACCATGGCCATGGCCTGACCCGGTCGGTAGCCTGGCAATCCCACCAGATGACGTGGTCGATCGCCGCCGTGAACGCGCCCGCGTGTGCGGCGGATAGTATCGGAGCCCTGCCCGGCGTGACCTCGGCCTCGCGGTCGGTCGCCGTCGCGCCGCTGCCGCGCACATCATCGATAAGACGGCGCACGTTGTCGCGCGTGAGGGGGTCGCGACCGTGGATACGCAGGCGATCGACGGCGTTGCCGAATTCCACGGCCTGGTTGTGGGCAATGCCGTAGAGCGCCTGTTGTGCGGGATCGTCGCTGGCGTCAAGGGCGCCGCGAAGCCAGTCGGCTACCCTGTGGGCGCGCTCCGCTAATGTGGCGCTGTCGATCCCGGTATCCGGCGTGTGGCGCGGCGCGTGCAGCCAGTAGTCCACCCGCGCGCGCAGCTTTTTGCGCTGCGCGCTCGCCTCGGCGGCGAGCGCGCCCTCCAGCGTTTCCTGCCAGGCGGCGCTGCCGATGCCCGGCGTGCTGGCAACGGTGGCAGCCAGTCGCGCACGCAATCGCCGGGGCAGCGGGCCGACGGGATGGGAGAGGAACTGGAACAGGGCCACGGGATTGAGTGGACTCCAGAGCAACTCGAGCGCCAGTGGCAAGACCTGGAACACGGGCCGCCAGGGTGAGAGCTCGCCAAACCCGAGTCGAGGACAGTGTCCGCCCTCCAGGCTGTCGTCCAGTTCACTGCCGCGGGCCTCGGCGAGCACCGCGATACTGTTGCCCGATGCACTGGTCTGCCTTTGTTGCAGAAGTTGTGCGAGCAGCGGGCCGCTTTCCTGTGGCCCGGCGGATTGCAGTACCCGCAGGGAGCCATCCCCCGATAGCCCGACGGGCGGCTGCGACCGGTCCAGTAGTCCCCGTTGCAGTCGACCCAGGTCGGTGTCGGGGCGAGCGGCTGCTGCCTGCGGCGGCGGTCCGGTAATCGTGGCCCGCTGATGGCGGGAGAGTGTGTCGAGGAGCTGCCGCCACATGGCCGGGAACGCCGGCAACGGGTCGAGCAATGCGATAGAGTCGATAGCGACCGGCTCACCACAGAGCAGGTCGGTAACCCGGCGCAGCCGTTCACCCAATCCCGGGGAGACGGATTCTCTCACCTCCAGTTCTATGTCGGCCATATCGACGAGGCGGGGAGGCGCGTTCGCGTCGACTGTACCCGTCCAGCCCGCCAGGTACCAGGCGTCACGCCACTGCAACAGGTTGCGGGCGACGGAGAACGGATCCGCCTGGTAGGAGAGATAGTAGAAAGCGCCGGGGTGGCTGGCGGTTTCGACACAGGCCAGGTATTGCACCAGGCGGGTGGTGAACGACGTCTCCTCGTCGGGAATCCCCAGCTGTGCTTCCAGCAGCCGCAGCAATCCGCGCGGGCCCAAAGTGACGGTAGCCAGGCGGGCGCCCCGGCGAGTCTGGATGAGCACCGTCTGCGCTGAGGGCGAGCTCGATGTGCAGTTTCCCGATCGGGTATTTCTCTGTCGCGGTCATAGTCGCAGTGTACTGCAATCGCTTGTGCCGACAATGGCACGTGGGCCGACAGGGCAGACCTGACCGATCAGGGTGGCCCGGTGTGCGCTTCGTGGGCCTGCCCCTCCGTGACCGGTGGTGCCCGGTCCCGGTGTTTGCGTTAGGATAAGCCCTCGTAAACTGGAATGTCGGAGAGAACCCATGCAAGCGGTAAGACTGCAAGAGCCGGCGGGGCTGGATAATCTGCAGCTCTGTAACATAGAACCCCGTGACCCCGGGCCGGGCGAGTTGCGGGTCCGCAATCATGCGACCTCGCTCAATTTTCACGATTACGCGGTGGTCACGGGTCTGATACCGGCCGCTGACGGTCGCATACCCATGTCGGACGGTGCCGGCACCGTGGAGGCGGTCGGCGAGGGCGTCACCGGTTTCGCCGTCGGCGACAAGGTGATGAGCCTGTTCTTTCCGCACTGGGTCGAGGGGCGCCCGGACGCGGTGGCAAAGTTGCTCGATGTGCCGGGCGATATGGCCGACGGCTTTGCGGCCGAGTCAGTGACCATGGCGGCGAGTGCCTTCACGCCCATGCCCGCCGGTTACAGTTTCGAGGAGGCGGCGACACTGCCCTGCGCGGCGCTCACCGCCTGGCGCGCGCTGATGGTGGAGGCACGGGTGAAGCCGGGCGACCACGTGCTGGTGCAGGGCAGCGGTGGTGTCTCGGTTTTCGCGCTGCAGTTCGCCAAGGCCGCCGGCTGCCGGGTGACGGCGACATCCTCCAGCGACGCCAAGCTTGAGCGGTTGGAGGCACTGGGTGCCGATCACCTCATCAATTACCAGTCCGAGTCCGACTGGGGGCACAAAGCGCTGGAGTTGACGGGCGGCGCCGGCGTGGACGTGGTTGTCGAGGTCGGTGGGCCCGGCACCCTGCCACAGTCGATCCGGGCTGTGGCCATGGGTGGGCATATCTCCCTGATCGGTGTCCTGACCGGGATCAGCGGTGCTATCCCGACGGCCGCGCTGTTCCAGAAGAATGCGGTGATCAACGGGATCACGGTCGGTTCGCGCGCCCAGCAACTGGACATGGTGTCTGCCATCGAGGCCAACGGGATCAGGCCGGTGGTAGACCGCAGCTTTGAGCTTGCCGGCCTGCCTGACGCGTTCCGGTACCAGGAGTCTGGGCAGCACTTCGGCAAAATCTGCGTCAGTTTCTGATCTCGAAGCACGTGTCTTCCGACAACCCGGCACCAGGCCCCGAGGATATTCGCGGCGTTTTTGCGCTCTATTCGGCACGGCGCATGCCGGAGGCCCTGGCCGAGATTCATCGATTGCTCAAGCAGTTCCCGGCCGCGCCCCTGCTGCTCAATATCGAGGGAACGATCCATGCCGGCCTGGGCCAGCACGACGAGGCGGTAGCGAGTTATCGAGGTGCCCTGGCCTCACGGCCGGACGTCGCCGATACCCACTTTCATCTCGGCAACGCCCTGGCGGCGAGGGGGGATCGCGATGAGGCACTGGCGGCGTTTGAGCAGGCAGTGGCGCTCCGGCCTGAATATGTCGAAGCGCACGGCCAGGTGTGCCGGGAGCTCGAGCGTGCGAATAGGGTCACGGACCTGCGTGAGGCTCTCGAGCGCGCCGGCCGCCATTGCGACCCGAACCACCCCGTATTGCAGCTGCGGCAGGCGGAATTGGCCCGACACGAGGGCGATTTCGATGCCGCCCGGCGCTGGCTGGAGGCGCCCCCGTCGGCACCGTCCGACAGCGACACCGCGGCGGCGCGCGACTACCTCCTGGCCGAAGTGCTCGACCGCCGGGGAGACGCGGCCGGTGCATTCCAGGCAGCGACCCGGGCCAATCGACAGAGTGCATCGACCGAGGTGGCGCAGCGCATCGGTCGAACCGCCTATCGCGACCAGATCTCGCAGCTGAGGCGGCAATTCTCGGCCGAATGGGTCGCGACCTGGGAGCCGGCCAGGATCAGCGATTCACTGCCGGACCCGGTGTTCCTGGTCGGGTTTCCCCGCTCGGGTACCACCCTGCTGGACACGGTGCTGCGCAGTCATCCCGGGATCGCGGTGGTAGAGGAAAAACCGATGGTCCGGGTGCTGGAACAGGCGGTGGCCGCCCTGCCCGGGGGCTACCCCGATGCACTTCAGGCCGGTGACCTGGACGCACTGCGTGCAGTGTATTTCACCGAGCTTGCGCGCCATCTCGAACCGCAACAGTCGACGGCCCTGGTCGTGGACAAACTGCCGCTCAACCTGGTGCACGCGGGGCTTTTGCATCGCGTTTTCCCGCGAGCCCGTTTCCTGCTGGCACTGCGACACCCCTGTGACAGTGTGCTCAGCTGCTATCTTCGCTCCTTCGAATTGAACGAGGGTATGGTGAACTTTCTGACCCTCGAGGATACCGCCGCACTCTACGATGCGGTCATGACGCTCTGGCAGGCGTATCGCCGGGTACTGCCGCTGTCGGTGTACACGCTGCGCTATGAGGACCTCGTCGACTCGGTCCGGGCGGCACTCGTACCGCTGCTCGATTTCCTTGGCCTCGACTGGCATCCCGACCTCGAAGCGCATGTCAACACGGCCCGCGCTCGCGGCGATATACAAACGCCCAGTTATCACCAGGTGATCGAGCCCATCTACACGCGAGCCCGGGACCGCTGGCAGCGCTACCGCGAGCCTTTGTCGCCAGTGCTGCCGGTGTTGCAGCCCTGGGTGGCCGAATGGGGCTACCAGCCCACGTAAAAAACCAGCCAAACGTATGTCTACCGCCGTGTGCACTGTGATTATGAGCCGGCTTTCGCTTCGTCTCACCCTCGCTTCAGGCCTTTACAACAAGCTGGTCTCCGTACGGCGCGAGTGGTACATGCTCAGTGGCAGACGTCGGCTCAGGAAGCGTCCGCCAGCGCCGGGATCGTCCGGCTGAGTTTCAGGTAGGTAGCCAGGTAGATGGCAAATGCGGTCAGCGAGGCGAGCGCGCACAATAGAAATACGCTGCCATAGCCCATCCCCGCAGCAAGAATGGAAGCAGCCATGTTGGGTCCGATAATCTGGCCCAGGCCCTGTGCCCCGGGCATCAGCGCCGCGAAACGTCCCGAATGATCGACGTTGGCTATCGTGGCGGACTGGTAGACGTCGACGAAAATCCAGCAGAAGTTGAAGCTGAACATGCTGATCATGACGTTTACATTATTGATGCCGTTGGCCAGCATGCCGACGATGGCCGCCTGGGCGAGAAGGGTGACCAGCAGCGGTCTGGCGAGACCATACCGGTTACTGATGAGCGTGGCGCAGGCGCAGCCGATCACCGAAAACACGGAGGTATAGACCAGCAGGCTCCCGACCCAGTCCGGGTCCGCGGCCGAGGCCGCGCTCGCCAGTTCAATGTAGGTCCAGTAGGCGCCGATGTTCAGATAAGTGAATAACACGGCCGCCAGCACCAGCCAGGGAACAGACCGAGGCACGTGCAGGTGCACGGGGTCAGCGACACCACTGGCAAAAGCAGGCGATTCCACCTCGACATCCAGTGCCTTTTCGACCGGGCGGGGAGGCAACCAGCGAATGAACAGCAGTGCGAGCACGTAGGTTGCCATAAAGAACAGGTAGATCTGATTCATGGACAGCCTCGGAAGCAGGAACAGTTCACCTCCTTGGGAAAACGCGAACGTGAATAGCAGCAGGTTGAAGGCGCGGGCCGGCTTCGCGGTGCCGGCGAGTGTGGCGATGGCGATCGCAGTGAATGCACCGCTGCCGGCCCCTGCGACAAAACGCAGCCACAGTGTTTCCTGGTAACCCTGAACGGTCATGCAGAGTGCGTTGGCCCCGATCGCGACCAGCGCGGCGCCCGCTGCGAGCAGGCGGCGATTCCAACGCACGACAAGCGGCGATACGAGCACGGCGCCCAGGGAAAACCCGCCCAGGTCGGCGCCGGCAATACGGCCCACCTGTACCTCGGTGAACCCCAGCAGGGAGACCCAGGCGGTGCTGATGACAGGTATCCCCACCATGACACTGTAGCCGGCCAGGGCCATGTAGATGGCAATGGCAATCGAACGCCAGCCGTCGAAGACAGTCCGGTGATGAACCAGCTGCGCGCGCTGCGTCATCGGCGCGCTCGACATCTTAGAGGCTGGACACTGCAGAACCGTTAGGCCCCTGTGGTGCATCCACAGAGCCTTTTTGCGCCGGTTGCTCGCACACTCCAGCGTGACGCTTCCCGATTTCGCGCATGGCTCGTACCCTGTTCCGTCAGCTTACATGGAGTGTATTGAGAGGCTACTCGACAATCCGGGACCACGCAACGGTTGCGCGGCTTCCGAACTCGGGATATGTCCATACGCGGCGTGCGTTCAGTGACGGACCGATGTCCGCGCCGCGGTTCCATTGCGCGGGCCGGCAGTCTCCCGGACTCAGGGCGATGTGCCCAGGAACCGCTCCGTCACGGCTTCGCGCAGTAAATCTGGGGGCAGCAGACCCTGGCGCAGGATGAAATCGTGAAACTCCCGCTGGTTAAAGTCGTCGCCAAGTCCGATTTCGATCCCGGTGCGCAACTGCAGCAGGTTCATGTAGCCGAAGTAGTAGGAGGTGGCCTGGCCCGGCGCCTTGAACGTGTACCGGTCGGCTTCCGACGTGGCCATGGGCAACGACATCGCCACCTGGTCGGTGAGAAACGCCACAACATCCTCGTGGGTCAGCTGGCCCGTGTTGACCATCGGGTCGAGGAACATCCTCGCCGCCCGCATCAGGCGGGTGTACAGATTGAACAACTGACCCTCTATTGGCAGGTATTCCTGCATGATGGATTCCGCATAGAGGCCCCAGCCCTCGACATTGGCGCTGTTGAAGGAAAAAATGGCCCGTGCCATGGAGGTGCCGTCTTCCATCAGCCGTGCAAACTGCATCTCGTGCCCCGGTCGCGCCTCGTGCACGGTCAATGCCCAGGTCATCGCATCGTGGCTCCAATCATCCATCTGTGCGTCGTCGCCCTGCAGCGCCGGATTAGACGTGACGAGTACGAACTCGCCGTATTGTCCGGAGTTGTTCACGAGCTGCGGCGGACTCATGAAGGACGCGGGAATGACAGCCGACTCGGCGGCGGTCGCCAACCTGATTGAGGCCTTGCGCTTGGGAAGCGTGACCAGATCCTCGCGGCGAATGATCGCCTCGACCTGCTGCAGCCGCTTCTGGTAGAGGGCCAGCAACTTGTCTTCCGGCACCTGTTCTTTCTTCATGGCCCGAATGACCGAGACCAGGTTCTTGTCCTTCCAGCCACGCTGCGTGGCGATCTGCCAGGCCAGGGCCTTCATCTCGCTGCGTATCAGCTGGTAGTTGGACTGGCCGCGGGCAATCAGCTCGTCAGGGGAGAGGCGGACGCCATATTCCTGCAGCAGGTTTGCATAGACCGCCTGCGGCAGGAGGTTGCTCTCCCGTGACCTTGGCAGCATCTCTGCTTCCAGCCACGCTTTGTAGTCGTCCAGTTGCGCCTTGAGTTCGCCGAACTCCTTTTCCCAGCCGTCCAGCCCGGCTTCGCTGAACAGCGCTTCCATGCCCGCGATCATCCGCGGTGCGTTGTCGAGATCCGCGCGCAGTTCGCCGCGGTAGGGCCCGACCAGGCCGTCGACATCGAACCGCGCTTCGCTGGCCTCGCGGGCCAGTGTGGTCAGGGGCCGGTAGCCTTGCGCCGAGCCGGTGTACTTGCGCAGCCTGTCCAGGGCGCTGGCATAGCGCGACTTGTCATTGCGCGCATCGAGCAGTGAGTCAAAGCTCTGGTATAGCAATTGGTGGAGGTTGTAGTAGGGCAGCAGGTGCTCGTGTTCTATGCGTTCCGATTCCATGTCGTCGACCACGGCCTGAATCAGGATCTCCAGGTCCTGGTGAACGCGCGGTTGCGTCTCCGATTTCAGCGCTTTGCGCAGCGTGGCGAGCAGTGCCTCGGCACTTGCGCGCTGGCGTTCGTACAGGAGCGGTCCCAGGTCGATGATCTCGCCGTCGTACTGGTCGAGCCCGATACCGGCAACATACTCGGGTGCGAAGGCCGCCTGCGCTTCGAATACCTTCATGGCGTATTGATTGCTCTGGCTGATCCAGTCTGTCGTTTCAGCGGCGCTGATGCCGATTTGCCAGCACAGGCCCAATAGCCCGATGACGATCCTCATGTGCGGTGTACCCCGTGGTCATTGAAGATGCGGGAGTCTAGCAGTTTATCAGCCGGTCGCCAGACGGGTTGCGACGAACTCACAAACCGGCGGGACGAATCGCGGGAATTGGCAGTTTGCTGGTCCACTGCACTCTCGCCGCCCCAGAGAGGCGGTTGTAAATTGTTTCTGACGCTGGCGTGAATAGTTGGCTGCTTTGCGCCTCCCGTGGCACCGCCCGCGTTTATATACTGAGCGCGCGATGCTGGCTGAGACTGGACCTTCTGATCGCGGGTACGAGCCTGCTGTGGTCGGCGCGCTTGCGTGTCGGCTTGTCAGGCAGATGCCTGCCGTGACCGCTGGCCTATCGCTTAACCTTGGAAAAGTGGAGTTTTTGCCAGTTAGGTATTGCCGATCTATGGTGCGTCCCCCGGGCGCTTGCTAGCATGAATCTCCCATTGGATGTAACGGTGGATGGATATGTTCGAACGCAATAAAAATAAGCAAGTGTCACCTGAAGTCAGTGCGCTTGTCGAAGACCAACCAAAAGCAGCGGCGGCGCCCGCGGCAAAAACAACAGCCAGGAGTGGGGCAATGATTGGACCGGGGATCAAGATCAAGGGTGAAATCAGCGGCGACGAAAACCTGTTTGTACAGGGTCGGGTCGAGGGCACCATCAATTTGGGATCAAATGAGGTCACTGTCGGTGAGTCGGGCGTTGTTGCCGCCGATATCAATGCACGCATTGTAAAAATCGACGGTGAGGTTTCCGGCGACGTCAAGGGCGAGGAAACAGTCGTGATCTCCCAGTCGGGCAATGTCAGTGGCAACATCGTGGCACCACGGGTAACGCTGGAAGACGGCGCGATCTTCCGCGGCAGTATCGATATGGACCCGGCGGAGCCGGCGGCCAAGGCTGTGCCCATCTCGTCGAAGAAAGCCAGCCATGCCCCTTCAGGCGATGCCGACAACAACTCGGGCATGTCTCTCAAGAGTGGCAACGCCTGACCGAGTCCGCTCAACCCGGCGCCAAACCTGAGCTGTCGCCCCGCGTGCCCTGCTGACTCTAAAGTCGGCTGAGCAGCTCGGTCGAACGGCCAGATCTCCCCCTGGCGCGCACCCGCTGCGGTGCGTTGCCCTACCCGACTGAGGCGTGAATCGCCGTCGCAGTGCCGCGGGCACTGCTGGCGGTATATCGTGCCGTCGGTGCCTGGCCCCGGGGTATCTTTCAGGGCCCGCCCTGCGGGGCTTTCAGGCAAAACCGCACCCGGCCGCCGCTTTCCGACAGGCAACCAGCCTACCTGCCTTCAACGCGACACCAATCGGTGAGCGAACAGGGCTAGCGAAAATGGGGCCCTTTTTTGAGTCATGTCCAGGTTTTGTCATGGACGTCTGTCGTATCGGGTGATCCCCCTGCTGCCCCGGGGCCGTAAGCCTGTCTGCCGATGGCGCAACCCACTACGAGGAATATTATGAATCTGAAAAACGTTTTTGCCGCAGCAACCCTGGCTGGATCCGTGTTGGCCTCCGGAATCGCGAACGCCCAATCCATGCCCGAGTGCCTGAGCACCGAGATCGTCGAGTTCGACGGTACGATCACCGAAGCGGCGATCGCAACGCCCGAGCTGAGCACGCTGGTAGATGCAGTGCTCGCTGCGGGTCTCGATGACGACCTCGCCACAGCCGAAGGAATTACCGTACTGGCCCCCACGAACGCGGCCTTCGATGCCCTCCCCGGCGGACTGCTGGAAGATGTGGTTGACGACGTCGATCTGCTCACGGCGGTGCTGCTGTATCACGTCACGCCGAACACGACCGACCCGCGCCGGTTTACCAACGCATTCCGTCGAGACACCCTTCTTGGCGGCAGCATCTTTTACCACCGCCGCGACAACGCGACGCGGGTGAATGACGCCGCTATCGACTGCCAGGGTGTACAGGCCAGCAACGGGTTCGTCTGGATCATCGACAAAGTGCTGCTTCCGTAACGCCTGCGACGCTGTAGCCCATTGCTAAAGCCCCGCTGTTGCGGGGCTTTTTTTGTTCACTGGCCTGCTAGATGTTTGTCTGTCGGGCCCGTGCAGAGAACTTGTTGTTGTACGCCGCGAGCCGCCCTGTGACACCTCTGAACAACGGCAATCGCGCCGCGACTTAAAGCCGGTTCTCCTTCATCCGCTGTTCAGGTCGACGGCCGAGAAGGCCCATCCTGTCGCCAGAGCGTCATTCCCTGGCGTGCTACACTCACAGGGCGGCAGCCTACTGCGGGGCCCCCTCGCCCATAGCATTTACCCTTAAGTCTTCACCCCTATCCTCCACCCCTGGACCTGGCATGATGAACATGGAACGCGCCGACTGCGAGACCCTTGATCGCGACGATCCACTGCGGGAGATGCGCCACGCGTTTGACCTGCCTGAGGGCATCGTCTACCTGGACGGGAACTCCCTGGGCGCGCTGCCCCGCGCCGCAGCACAACGTGCGCGGGACGTGGTCGATGAGCAGTGGGGGAGGGGGCTGGTCGGCAGTTGGAACGCGGCCGGCTGGTGGGACCTGCCCTCGACCCTGGGCGACAAGGTTGCGCGGCTGATCGGCGCCGACGCCGGAGAAGTGGTGGTGACCGACTCCACCGGGATCAACCTGTACAAGGTGCTGTCAGCCGCACTCTCACTGCGCCCCTCGCGTCGTGTCGTTGTGCTCGAGGGCAGTAACTTCCCCACGGATAACTACATCGCCCAGGGGCTGATAGAACAGCTCGGTGATGGCTACGAAATCCGGTTTGCTGAGGAAGCGGAGCTGCTCAACGCGATCGACGAGCGTGTCGCCGCCGTCTGTCTTACCGATATCCACTACAAGTCAGGCAGGGCGCTGGATATACCCTCACTCACTGCCGCGATTCATGAAGCCGGCGCCATTGCGATCTGGGATATCTGCCACAGTGCCGGTGTCCTCGAGCTCGAGATGAACGCCTGGCAGGTCGACTTCGCGGTGGGCTGCAGCTACAAGTACTTAAATGGTGGGCCGGGTGCGCCGGGGTTCGTTTTCGCCGCGCGCCGCCACCAGGGCCGGGCGCTGCAGCCGCTGAGTGGGTGGTGGAGCCATGCCGCGCCGTTCGAGTTTGAGCGCGACTATCGGCCGGCAGAGGATGCCCGACAGATGCTCAGCGGTACGCAGCCGATACTCAGCCTGGCGGTTGCCGAGATCGGTATCGACCTCGCACTGAGCAACGATCCCGCCGCGGTCCGGGAAAAGTCCCGGCGGCTGACCGGCCTGTTCATCGACCTCGTCGAGCAGCGCTGCAGAGAGTACGGTTTTGACCTCATTACGCCGCGCGATGCGGATCGCCGCGGTAGCCAGGTTGCCTTCAATCACCCGGCGGGCTACGCCATTATCCAGGCGCTCATCGCCCGCGGAGTGATCGGTGATTTTCGCGCACCTACGACGATGCGTTTCGGGTTTGCCCCGCTGTACGTCAGCTATTGCGACGTTTGGGACGCCGTCGATGCGCTCCATGGGGTCATGGTGACCGAGGAATGGCGCGGCATCGACGGCTCGCCGCGCGGCGGGGTGACGTAGGGCTCCTCTGAATACTGGCAATCGCGCTCAGCGGCGCTCTGAAGCGTCCAGAGCAAGTTGCGTCGTGCAGGTAGTGGCCTTCGTCCTTAGCGAGGTTCGCTCACCGTTTTTGTCGTTTGCGGTACTGGCTTTCAGTTAGCCTGCACTGGAAGATCATTCCGTTTTTGCCCGTCCTGGCGCATCATTTATCGACTCACGGGTGCTCTGCCAGGCGCGAAAGCAAGCACATTCCCCTCCGACTCGGCTACAGTAGTGTTGACGCCTGAAAAAATGGATATGCCGTGAACGACATCAACCGCAGTACACCGCTGGATGATTACACCCTCGACGACCGCTACCTGCGCGAGCGTGGCCGCGTGTTTCTCACCGGCACCCAGGCCCTGGTTCGACTGCCGATGCTGCAGCATGCCAGCGACCGGCGGCGGGGCCTGAACACCGCGGGTTTCATCTCGGGCTACCGGGGCTCGCCCCTCGGCGGCTATGACCAGGCGCTGTGGCGTGCGGGTAAATTTCTGCGTCAGCACGCGATCGACTTCATGCCGGCTATCAATGAGGACCTGGCGGCCACGGCTATTCTCGGCACTCAGCAGGTGGAAAGTGATCCGGCGCGCGAGGTCGACGGGGTTTTTTCCATCTGGTATGGCAAGGGGCCCGGTGTCGATCGTTCCGGGGACGCGCTGAAACACGGCAACGCGTATGGCAGCTCACCGACCGGTGGCGTACTGGTCGTCGCCGGCGACGATCACGGTTGTGTGTCGTCCAGCATGTCCCACCAGTCCGATGTCGCGTTCATGGCCTATTTCATGCCCACCCTCAACCCGGCCAGCGTCGGCGAATACATCGACTATGGACTCTACGGTTTCGCGCTGTCCCGTTTTTCCGGATGTTGGGTGGGGTTCAAGGCCGTCTCCGAAACCGTGGAAAGCGCGGCCTCCGTGGAACTGCACGGCCTGCGTGATTTTGTCGATCCGACAGATTACCAGCCCCCGGAGTATGGCCTGCACTACCGGTGGCCGGACCTTCCCGGACCCCAGGTCGAAGCCCGGATGGTGGCCAAGCTCGACGCGGTGCGGGCGTTCGCGCGCGCCAATCCGCTGGACCGGACGATCTACGGGATCGCCGATGCCCGCTTCGGGATCATCACCACCGGCAAGGGTCACCTCGACCTGATGCAGGCCCTGCGCCTGCTGGGCGTGGACGAAGCTCGCTGCAGGGAGCTCGGTATAGACATCTACAAGGTCGGGATGGTCTGGCCGCTGGAGACCGAGGGCGCCCGGGCCTTCCTGCGCGGGAAGGATGAGGTCCTTGTGGTGGAGGAGAAGCGGGGCATCATCGAGAGTGAGCTCAAGGAAGCCCTGTACGATTACCCGGGTGATAAACCCAGCCGCATGGTGGGTAAATACGACGAGGAGGGGCGGTCCCTGGTGCCGTGGACCGGAGAGCTCAGTCCCGGCCTGCTGGCCCCCATCGTCGCCGCGCGCATCAGTCACGTGTTTCCGTCAGTGAGCTTCGCCGCCGAGCTCGACGCCCTGGCCGGCACGCGGGTCAGCATCGACGTGCCGACTGATGTGAAGCGAACGCCGTATTTCTGCGCGGGCTGCCCCCATAACACCTCCACCCGCGTGCCCGAGGGCAGCAAGGCGCTGGCGGGCATCGGCTGCCATTTCATGGCGTCATGGATGAACCGCAATACCGAGTCGCTTATCCAGATGGGTGGCGAAGGCGTCAACTGGGTGGGTAAATCCCGGTTTACCGGCAATGGTCACGTGTTCCAGAACCTCGGTGAAGGCACTTATTTTCACTCGGGGTACATGGCTATCCGCCAGGCCCAGGCGGCGGGCGCGAATATCACTTACAAGATTCTCTTCAACGACGCGGTGGCGATGACCGGTGGCCAGCCGGTGGACGGCGCCATCACCGTGCCCGCGATTGCCAGCCAGGTCCGCGCCGAAGGCGTCAACCGCATAGCCATCGTCAGTGACGAACCCGGCAAGTACACCGACAAGCGCGCCTTTCCCGCCGACACCACCTTCCATCACCGGTCGCAACTCGACGCCCTGCAGCGCGAGCTGCGAGAGATTCCCGGCGTCACGGTGCTGATCTACGACCAGACCTGCGCCGCCGAGAAGCGCCGTCTGCGCAAGCGCGGTGCGTTCCCGGACCCGGCCCGACGGGTTTTCATCAATCACGCCGTTTGCGAGGGCTGCGGTGACTGCTCGGTGCAGTCGAACTGCCTCTCCATCTATCCACTGGATACCGAGCTGGGTCGCAAGCGAAAAATCGACCAATCGTCCTGCAACAAGGATTACTCCTGTGTCAACGGATTCTGCCCGAGTTTTGTGACGGTGGACGGCGGGCGATTGCGGCGTACGGCGGCGATCGCCACCGACGAGGACTTTGCCGCGCGGGTTGATCGCATCGGGCAGCCGGAACTGCCGGCGCTGGAAGATAATTTCGACCTGCTGGTCGCCGGCATCGGGGGCACCGGCGTGGTCACCGTCGGCCAGCTTATCACCATGGCGGCGCACCTGGAGGGCAAGGGAGCCAGCGTGCTCGACTTCACCGGCTTCGCACAGAAGGGCGGCGCGGTGATCAGCCACGTTCGTGTCGGCAAGACACCCGATACCCTCCACCAGGTGCGCATCGCCGATAGCCGGGCAGACGCTGTTGTCGCCTGTGACGTGGTAGTCGGCACCGACCCCCGTTGTGTGCGGGTGCTGGCCAGGGATCGCACCCGGGTGCTGGTCAACCACACCGAAGTGCCGAGTGGGCAGTTCGTGCAGAACCGCAATGCCGACATCCGCATGCAGGCGCGGATCGATGCCATGACCCAGGCCGTTGGCGAGGCCCGGCTGGAGACGGTATCGGCCAACGCCCTCATGGAACGCATCATGGGCAACACCGTGTACTCCAATGTATTCCTGCTCGGCTATGCCTGGCAGCGCGGCATGGTGCCAGTGGGTCTGGAGGCACTGCTGCGCGCGATCGAACTCAACGGCGTTAATATCGAGGAAAACCGTCGCGCACTGGCCTGGGGCCGGCTTGCCGCCGTGGAACCCGACTACGTGGCGGAGGCAGGCTCCACACCTGCTCCCAGCAGGCCAAAAACCGTCGACGAGCTGGTCGCACACCGTGCCGACCTGCTGATCCGCTACGCCGATGAAGCCTATGCCGACCGCTACCGCGCGCTGGTCGCGGAAGTGCGCGAGGCGGAGGCCAGGGTCATGCCGGGTGAGGACGCGCTATCCCGGGCGGTAGCGCGCTACCTGTACAAGCTCATGGCCTACAAGGATGAATACGAGGTGGCTCGCCTGTACACCAGCGGCGACTTCATGCGCGACCTGAAGGCGACCTTCGAAGGTGACTATCGGCTCACTTTTCACCTGGCGCCGCCGGTCTTCAATCGGGGCACGGATTCCCAGGGGCGCCCGCGCAAGCGGACGTTCGGGCCCTGGATGCTCGGGGCGATGAAGCTGCTGGCGCGCTGCAAGGGACTGCGAGGCACCGCCCTGGACCCCTTCGGCCGACTCCGGGGAGCGACGTGAGGAGCGGGCATTGATCGAGGACTACCGCGAGTTGGTCGGACAGCTCATCGCCGGGCTGTCGGTGGAGAACCACGGTACCGCTGTCGAGTGCGCGACCCTGCCCGACCAGGTGCGGGGCTACGGGCCGGTCAAGGCCGCGTCCATCGTCGAGTATCGTAACCAGCGCGCGGCACTGTTGCACCGCTTTCTCAATCCCGCTGCGGTAGTGCAGGTGCAGGAGCCTGCCTGAAGACTCGCCGCTCAATCCGGCAGCGGTATACGTTCCTCGTCGCCCGGTACCTGCGGGAAGCCCTCGTCCCGCCAGAGCTGCTTGGCCTGCTCGATGCGATCCCGGGAGGTAGACACAAAATTCCAGTAGAGGTGTCGCTTGCCGAGCGGTTCGCCGCCGATGACCATGACCCGGCTCGCCTCTCGCGCCTGCAGTTTTACCGCCGTGTGCGGACAGCGCGATCGCCATGTTACCGGTCGGGTAGGTGTCACCGTCGATGGCAACGTCGCCCTCCGCGACATATAGCGCGAGTTCCGCCTGATCCCCGGGCAGTGTCAGCGTTGCCCCGGCCTCCAGCCTGCATTCGAGGTAGAGCGTCGGGGAGTAACAGTGCACGGGCGATGTGGCGCCATAGGCCTCGCCCATAATCACTCGTATCGTCGCACCCGGAAGATCCACGTCGGGGAGCTGCTCGCGGGGGTAGTGGGTGAAGTCCGGCGCTATCTCCTGTTCGCTTTCGGGCAGCGCAATCCAGGACTGGATGCCGTGGAGTCGGGCGTGCTCATCGAGGTCGGAGCCGGCGCGCTCGGAGTGCACGATTCCACGGCCCGCCGTCATCAGGTTGACCGCACCCGGGGCGATCGTCTGCACGACGCCCAGGCTGTCGCGATGAACGATCTCACCGGCGAAAAGGTAGGTGATCGTGGCCAGACCGATATGCGGGTGAGGACGCACGGCGATACCCTTGCCGGGCGGGAATTCCGCCGGCCCCATATGATCGAAAAATACGAAAGGACCCACCATGCGACGGGCCTTGGACGGGAGTACCCGTCGCACTGTGAATTCGCCGAGGTCCGCCTCCCGCGGCGCTACCCTGAGGGCGATCGCCCCCTCGCATGCGGTGCAGTCGGCTTCGTGGGCCTTTGTGTATGACATCATGTGCTCCTTTGATCGCGGCGGTGATGCATGGAAGTTTACACGCTACATCGTGGCCTGCGATGCACAAGTCGCCGCATTACCGTACCGACTGCTGTGAGCGCGGGGTACATTCGGTCAGGGCTGCAGCAAGAGGAAGGCGCTGTCGCCGGATAGACCGACTTCGGCGTGTGTGGAGTGCTCCAGATGCGACCAGTCGCTGTCTTCGATAAGCACGATGGGCAGTGCCTGACCGTAAAGCATTTCGCCGACCAGTCCGCCCATGACCAGGATGGCATCCGTCGCCGTCATCACAATGGCCGCCGGGTTGCACCCGCGTCGCAGTGTCTCCACCAGGGCGCTGGCGGAGGAGGAGGAACCGCGCGCGGTGCGCATGGCCAGCACCTTGCCGGCGACGCGGTGCCCCACCTGGGGGTGAGTGGGATCGATGACCTCTCCGGTCCCCAGGTCAATGCCGCCCCACAGGCTGAGTGGCTGCGCAAGGACCAGTAATTCCCCCTCTGCGCGGCCTGCCGTCAGCATCGTCGCAGTGAGCTGTTTCATTGCGGGGTGACCTCGCCTTCCTCCGCGCAGCTGACACAGTGCGCGAGCGAGGCAAGGCCCACGCGCCGCGACAGGTGTGCCGGCCCGTAGTGTGCCCACTTGGCGGAATTGGTCAGGATAACGCCATCTGCTTGTGTCACGACCGGCGCCAGGTAGGTACAGGTATCCACAACGAGGGTGACGCCGAAGGCGTTGAGCGGCTCGAAACGCAGGTCGCGCTCGACCAGAGCCGCAATCTCGCGGGAGGTCGATACATAGAATTCCACGTTTGCGCGCCGCCGCCGGTTGCGCACGGCAGCCGCCAGGGCCTCGAATTCCGCCAGTGAAAAATGCGGAGATCCGAGGCAGACAGCCGCCACTGGCTCACCAGCCTTAACCGGGCAGAGCGTCCGCAGCGCTGAGCGCAGGTCGTCCGGCGTCAGCGTCTTCTTTTGCAGCGGCTGTCCCCCCGATGCCTGCGCGAGAGAGTCAGCCTCTGGCGTGACACCCACCGCGTGGAACAGCGCCAGCGACCCGGAAGACGCGGCGGCAGCCCCGAGCAGTTTCAACTCGTCTTCCGTGGTGTCCGTGGGCAGGCCCGTCATCGCGGGAACCCGGGTGCCGCAGGATTCTCCCAGCAGGTAGCCGATGCAGCCGAAGTAGAGATCTCTCGATAGCGCGGTCTCTTCGAGCGCCGGTACCGCGACCTCCACGCTCGCCCATCGATTTTCCTCCAGGTGCAAGCCCGCCAGAGGCACCCGGCCGGTGAGCGCCGCGCAGAGATCGGTGAAATCCCCGTAGCGGTCCGTGCGTGCTCCCAGCACCGAGTTGGCGAACACGATGGCATTGGATTCTGCCCAGGCAATCTGCTCCCCCGGAGCGGGACGGGAGCTGCGCTGATAGGGCGCACAGGTGAGAGTCGGCTCGCAGCCCAGGCTTGTGTACAGGGCTGTCAGAATCTGCTGACGTTCGGGAAGGGTGGGTTCGCCGCGGTGCAGCTCGGGATGCAGGCAGTCCACCGCCGCGGCGTTGAGGGTCGTGGGTATGCGTACCTGTCCTCCAAGGTCGACGAAGCGTCGGGCGAAATCGATGCCGGATTCGCCGTGATACATGCAACCGTCTATGTGGGCGCGGGTGACGGAAATGAACCGCCGCGCGCCCAGCGCACGGCCGTACCTGACCAGCAACGCCATGGCGGTGGCGGGCGCGGGGCCGTAGTGGCCTGCCAGCAGGTCGTGGTCAATTTCGTCGAGGTGCACGGATGGGCTCCCGGCTGCCGCGGCTTATGGTCGCACGAGGACGTAGCCACGGCGACCTCAGTGGTGGACGATGGCAACAAACGCCGGGTCGGTCAAGCGTTGTCTGCGCTGGCCGCGCGCCGCTAGCCGCGCGCCGCTGGCCGCGCGCCACAAAACCCGCTAAGGTCGCGTCAGCTGTCCCGGTGACGCCGGCTTGCGGGGGATACTGCGCCCGCAGGGCCCGGCGCCCGACGGTGGGAGGTCAGCCATCAGCGGTCAGCAAACAACAGGCCCTCGAGCAGCATGAAACGATGACATCACTGCCTGCGCGCTATTTCCTCTACACGATGGTGCTGGTGCTCTGCGCGTGTACCACATTGGGGCCGGATTACGTCGAACCGGAAGTCACCTGGATAGCTGACTGGGAGACTACCCTTTACGGTCAGGCCGGCTCGGCCGATGCCAGCGCGACGACGCCGGATGACCTGGCGTTCTGGTGGCGGGCCTTCAGTGACCCGGTCCTCAATGATCTGATCGCCGAGGCGCGACGGGAAAACCCCTCGCTGCGCATCGCGGGTCTCGCTATCGCGCGTAACCGTGCGCTGCTCGGCATCGCGTCGGGTTCCCGTTACCCCCAGCTGCAGCAGTCGAGCGGGTCGTATTCCCGGGTGGATACCTGGCCTGTCGAGGGCAGCGAGTCCGGCAATCGCTCCGGCTTCAACGATTACGGTGTCGGTTTCGACGTCGGCTGGGAGATCGATTTCTGGGGGCGTTACCAGCGCGGTATCGAATCGGCGGACGCGGGCTTCCTGGCCTCGGTGGCGGACCAGCAGAATGCCCAGGTGTTGTTGAGCGCCGCGGTGGCGCGCACCTATTTCCTCTATTGCACGACCGCGGAGCAGATAGAGATCGCCCGCGAAAATGCCGCATTGCAACGTCGAAGCCTGGAGATCACTCGCAGCCTGTACGCCAGCGGGCAGCAGGCTGAACTGGACCTGCAGCAGGCGAAAACCCAGTACCTCGCTACATCCGCCACCATCCCGCAACTGGAACTCGGCCTGCAGCAGGTCGCCAACGCACTGAGCGCATTACTGGGCAGGGCTCCTGGCGACCTGCCGGAACTGGCGGCTAAGACACCGGACCTGCCGACCGCCAACCCCATTTCCCTGGAGGCTCTCCCGGCGCGACTGGTGTTGCGTCGACCAGATGTTCGCTCCGCGGCATTGCAGGTGGCGGCCCAGTCGGCCCAGATCGGGATCGCACGAGCCGACCTGTACCCTGCGGTGTCGCTGTTCGGCACCGTGGGTTGGTTGGGTAATTCACTCGACGGCAGCGCCGATGCGGCAGGCACCGCCGTCGGCCCCGGGTTTACCTGGAACCTGTTTAATTACGGGCGGCTGGAAAACAACGTGAGGGTCCAGGACGCACTGTTGCAGCAGTCGATCGAGCGTTACCAGAACACCGTGCTGCAGGCGGCGCGGGAAATCGACGATGCGGCGATCAGTGTGGTGAAAACCCGTGAGCAGGATGCGATCCTGGCGGAAGCGCTGGCCGCGGCCGAGCGTTCATTGACCCTGTCTACGTCTCGCTACCGGGAAGGTTATTCCAGCTTCATCAGGGTGCTGGATGCCCAGCGCTCGCTGGCGGTCCAGTCAGCCAACTACGTTGCCAACAAGGGCGCCCACCTCGCCGCGGTGGTGGCGTTTTACCAGGCGCTGGGGGGCGGCTGGCGACCGGCGACGGCGGAGGACTATCTCCCCGCGGACGTTCGCGAGACCATGCAGGAACGCACCGATTGGGACGACCTGCTCGGCGCTCCCATTCCGACCGGGACAAAACGCTAGGGGCCGTTATGACGACGGAAAGCAGCAGTGAAACTGAGGTCATCGAACCAGAGGCAGGCGAGCCGGATCAAGGCTCGGCTGCAGTCAGGCGAGGCAGTCTTTATGTCGCCGGCTTGATCGCCCTCAGCCTTATCTGGTACCTGTTGTCGGATCGACTGGCGCCGTATACCGATCAGGCGCGCATCCAGGCCTATGTCGTGGGGGTCGCGCCCCAGGTGTCTGGTGTCGTGCAGGAAGTTCGGGTTGCAAATAACCAGCGTGTAGAGGCCGGCGAACAGTTATTCCGGCTCGATGCCGCCCAGTATCAGCTCGCGCTCGCAAAAGCACGATCGGACCTCGAGAATACCCGCCGCCAGGTCGGAGCGGGTAATGCCGCCGTGGCGGCGGCACGGGCCAATCTGCAGTCTGCCGAGGCCAATCTCGTCAAGGCTGAACAGGATACGCGCAGACTGGAACGCCTCCGGGAGGAGGATCCCGGCACGATTTCCACCCGCCGACTGGAGGTGTCCCGGGCCAGCCTCGACCAGGCCCGGGCGGGCGTTGCGTCGGCGCGCTCGGCGATTCAACAGGCGATCGAACAGAAGGGCGGCGATGGTGAGGACAATACGCAACTCAAGGTCGCGGAGGCGGCGGTCGAGCAGGCGCAACTCGACCTGGAACGGACGGTGGTAACGGCCTCGTCGAGCGGCGTCATCACCGATCTGCGTGCCGACGTCGGTGTCTATGCCGCTGCCGGCGCACCCGTACTCACACTGGTGGCGCTCAGCGACGTCTGGGTGAGGGCCGAATTCACCGAGAACAACCTGGGCAGGCTCGAGCGGGGCACGCCGGTCGAGATGCTGTTCGACGCGCTGCCGGGCCGGGTCTACCCGGGAGAAATCAGCAGCATCGGCCTGGGGGTCAACGCGGGGCAGGTGCCACCGCCCGGAACCCTGCCCAGTATCGAAAACAGTCGCGACTGGCTGCGCCAGTCCCAGCGTTTTCCCGTGAACCTTCGCTTTGATGCGCAGGCGCACCCCGAGTTGCAGGCCCAGTTGCGGGTGGGCGGCCAGGTGTCCGTCGTCGCGTATTCCGAGGGAGCGTGGCTGATGGGCTGGCTGGGTAAGCTGCACATCCGCCTGATGAGCTACCTCTCCTATGCCTACTGAGTGCGCGTGATGCCCATCGCCGCCCGCCGGGTCTTTCGTCTCAGTCTCACTGTCGCGCTGTCCCTGGCTGCGGCTTACGGTCTGGGCCTGAGCCTGCCGTTTCTCGCACCCATGTTCGCTTTTTTGCTGACGGCGCCACCCAAGCCGCCGCTGGGCCTGCGTGGAACGCTTGGCCTGGCGCTTGCGGTGGCCGTGACGCTCGGGCTGGGGTTGCTGTTAACCCCGCTATTGACCCACTACACGGTGGCGGGATTGTTGCTGGTGCTTGCCGCGCTGTTCGTTTGCAACTACGTGACCCTGATTCTCGGCAAGGGGCTGGTGGGCACGCTCTTGACTGTGGGCGTAGCGCTTATTTCGACAGCGGGCGTGGTATCCCAGACCCTGGCCACAGCGCTGGTGGCCGGCATGGTCACAGGGGTGGTGCTGGCGGTCATCTGCCAGTGGATTGTTTATCCGCTGTTCCCTGAAGACGAGATCGCCGACGAACCGGCGCCGGCACCCGCTGCTCCGTCGCGCTGGCTGGCGCTGCGCGCCACCCTGATCGTTTATCCCGGATTCCTGCTCGCCCTCAGCAATCCGGCAGCTTACCTGGCGACCGTCATGAAGACCGTGGCGCTCGGACAGCAGGCGTCATCGCTGGACGCTCGGGGAGCGGGTCGCGAGCTGCTGGGGTCGACCTTCGTGGCGGGGCTGCTGGCCATACTGTTCTGGTTCGGCCTGAAGATCGCGCCCAGCCTGTGGATGTTTTTCCTGTGGATGTGGGCGTTCGGGCTGTACATCGCCGCCAAGCTGTATGGTGTCTCCCCCAGCCGCTATCCGCCGTCTTTCTGGCAGAACGTGATGATCACCCTGCTGATCCTGCTCGGCCCGGCGGTGGCCGACAGCGCCAACGGCAAGGACGTTTACAAGGCTTTCGCGATGCGTATGTCGCTGTTCGTCGCCGTCACCGTCTACGCCTGGATGGCTGTGGTCTTCCTCGACCATGTCTACCTGCGCGGCCTGAAATCTCGTGAGCAGCGCCCATCAGCGTCGGCAGCCCGGGCCGGCGCCCGCTGACCCTCGCGACCCCGGTCTGCGGGCCGGGGCGTCTCACGCATGTGCCCGTTATCAGCTCGCCGCAGCAGTCGGTGGCTGCATCTGGCCGGGCAAACGCCGCCAGCTGCGGACGCAAGTCTATGCGCGGATAATCAGAAACGGTACAAGATACCGATCTGCGCTGTTAGCGGCTCGTAGTCGAGCCCGGAAAGGCTCCCGCCCCCGCGACTCTCGGCTTCGAGATCGAGGTCGGAGAAGGCGCTGTAGCGGAGTTCCGCGTTGATCATCCACCGGTCGGACAGGTAGTAGTGGGTGCCCGCGAACAGCTGGTAGCCGATATCGCCGTCGCCAGAGTAGGATTGTTCGCCGCGGCTGTCCTCCAGGTCGATGTCGATCTCCTGCAACCAGCCGATTCCCGCCCCGATATAGGGCTCCCAGGCTCCCCAGGCAGAGAAGTGGTACAGGCCATTAAAGTAAAATGCGTTGGCGGCATAATTGCCGTCATCGAAGCTGAGCGTGTCGGCGATTTCCGTCTCGCTGTCATTGCTCCGGTATTCCCAGGCCAACTCCACTGACCAGTGAGAATTGAGCCGCTTGCCGGCTGAGAGGCCGGCAGTAAACCCTGTATCCAGCGAAACGTCTACGCCTCCGCTGGTGTCATCGATAGCGGTTGCATCGCCGCTGACATCCGATAATTCGCTGAGACCGCCGTGGGCGCGCAAGTACCATCCGGGCTCGGTGGCATGGGCGGTTTGGTAGCCGGCGGCGACGAGTGTCAAGATTGTTACCAGGTGTTTCATGTCATCGTTTCCTCTACTGGCAGACCTCGAACCGGTCCTCGCTTACAATACGGCTTCGGCAGCCCTTTAACCCTTTGATTTGCATTAAATTGCACGAACGGGCAGGTTTTTGTATGAACGGGCAATTCGAGCTGGGAGAAGTCACTCCTGCGCGCTATTTCAGTTTCATCGCGGTCGCCGTCGGGCTGTTGTTCGGCTTCATAGCAGAGGGACCGGTCGAGGGTCATTCGACGTTGCTGCATTTTTTGCAGTGGCAATTGCAGGCGCTGATCCCGATGGCGCTGCTGGTCGGCAGCCATGTCGCTCTCGCGCACTTCACCGCCTTCGAACGTCTGTCGCAGTGGTTGCAGTTGGCTGTATTGGGCTTGTTAGGTTCGCTGCTGTTCGCACCCGTTGCCACCTGGTTGGACCTGTGGCTGTTGGAGGAAACCCCCACATCGGATTTCGCTGCCGAGGTGGCCATGGAATTCGCCGCTGTCGCTCCGCCCGTGGTTATCTGCTGGCTTGCGATTAATGCGCCCTGGTTGCTGGGGCTGCGGCTGCGCCGCGATGGTGTGGCCAAGCCGGAATCCATTGCCGGGCCTGGCATTGCCGTGCCGGGGCATACGCCCCCGTTTCTCGATAACGTGCCCCTGCAGGACCTGTCAGAGCTCATTTATCTCGAGGCCGAGTTACACTACCTGGCGGTCGTTACCGTGCGCGGACGAGCCCTGGTCCTGTACAACCTGCGCGACGCCGTCGCCGAACTGGGGTCGGAACTGGGCATGCAGACACACAGGGCCTATTGGGTCGCCGGGCAGCATGTGACCGGCCTGCGGCGTGTCGGTCGCCAGGGCCAGCTGCGGGTCAGCAATGGCGATTCGGTGCCCGTGAGTCGCCGCAATCTGGCGGCTGTCACAGCGTGGTGTGCGAACCGAGCTAGTCGGTAAAGCTGTCAACCGCGGCGCAGTGCTGGCGAAACAGGTAGGCCGCCCCGCGCCGCGCGACCCGCTCCGCCGTGATCAATCGCACCGGGATATCCCGCATGTAATCGCGCATGCGACCCTTGGCAGCAAAGCGGTCGCAGAAGTCGCTGGACTCCAGCAGCGGTATGACCCGCCGGACGATACCGCCACCGAGGTACACGCCACCGAGGGCGCCGTGACACAGGGCGACATCGCCGGCGGCGCTGCCGAGAATGGCAAGGAAGAGATGCACGGCCCGGACACCCTCCGCCTCGCCGGCCAGCGCGGCGTCGGTGATTTCCGGCGCGGTCAGGCCCGCGTTTCCGGCCCCGGTTTCCGCGACCAGGAAGTCATTGATACGGCACAAGCCGTTCCCGGACAACAGCAGCTCGGTGTAGACGTGGTCGTGGTCGCGCGCGAGGTGATGCCAGAGAGCGACCTCAAGGGCGTTGCCGGGCGCAAATGCCATATGCCCACCCTCGGTGCCGACCGTCTCCGGACCGTCTCTCCCTGGCAATACCAGGGCAACGCCGAGACCGGTGCCGGGCCCGATGACCGAGACCGGCGCGCGGGTGTCGCCGGCGCCTTCCTTTACCAGCACGGTGTCGCTTGCCGGCAATTCTGTCGCCATACGTGCCAGCGCCTTGAAGTCGTTCACGAACAGGACTTCCTCCAGGCCAAAGCGCTGCTCCAGTGCGCTCGCATCAAGCTGCCAGCCGAGATTGGTGAGCATTCCCCTGCGTCCGTCATTGGGGCCGGCGACGGCAAAGCAGGCGACGCGGGGGGCCGAGTCACCCAGTTGTTCCAGGTACAACGCCAACAGGTCGGCGAAGCCACCAAGCCCGGCGTTGCTGTACTTGACCGTCTGTTCGAGCTCGACCTCTCGTTCGCGGAAACGCGCGATGCCGAAGCGGCCATTGGTACCGCCGACGTCGGCGACGATGATCGAATCTTTCACTGTAGTTGGAGCCTGGCGTGCCAGCGGTCTTCACCGGAAGCCGTTATTGTGAATAAGATGCCCTGCGCTGTCCACGAGGGGCTCTATTGCCGCTGCGACCCTGAGATGGACCCGCTGCTACAGACTGCAACGGCAATTTCCCCCCGCAGGGTTTATGCTTCGGTTTACGCGATACTGGAAAACAGGGCGGGCGCCGACGTGACGAAGACTTTTGACAGGGAGGCTGATGGCGCGGTGAATCTCGGCTTTGTCATCCTGGTGAGTTGCGTGGCCACCATTGGCGGCTTCCTGTTCGGTTACGACAGCGGCGTCATCAATGGCACGGTGGACGGCCTGCGCCTCGCCTTCGATTCCGACAGTGTCGGCACGGGGTTCAACGTCGCATCGATGCTGCTGGGGTGCGCGGTCGGCGCATTTTTTGCCGGCCGGCTGGCAGACAGATTCGGCCGCCGCACCCTGCTGCGGGTTTCAGCGGCGCTCTTCCTGGTGAGCGCCTGGGGCTCCGGGATAGCCGCCGGCTCTACCGAATTCGTGTTCTACCGTATCGTGGGCGGGCTCGCCGTGGGCGCTGCGAGTGTGATGGCGCCGGCCTATATCGCCGAAATTGCTCCCGCGCAGTACCGAGGCAGGTTGGTCACGGTGCAACAGGTGGCGATCATATGCGGCCTTACGGCCTCTTTTTCGTGCAACTTCTTTCTTGCCGGCTTCGCCGGGTCGTCCACCGAAATCCTCGCGGCTGGCTACGAGGCCTGGCGCTGGATGTTCTGGGTGGAGATGCTACCCGCCGGCTTTTTCCTGCTGGCGCTGCTGTTCATACCCGAAAGCCCGCGCTACCAGGTGGCGGCGCGGCGGCCGGCGGATGCGCAAGCGACGCTGACTCGGCTGTATGGCGCGGCGTTGGGAAAGAAAAAGCTGGCGGAGATTGAAAACTCGCTCGCCGCTGATCACCGGCCGCGTTTCCGCGATTTGCTCGACGGTGGCAGGGTGCGGCCCATCATCTGGGTGGGGATCGGCCTGGCGGTTTTTCAACAGCTGGTCGGCATCAATGTCGTGTTCTACTACGGTGCGGTGCTGTGGCAGTCGGTGGGATTTTCCGAGTCCGACGCCCTGCTCATCAACGTGATCAGCGGCGCGCTCAGTATCGGCGCCTGTACCGTGACTTTGCTGACCATCGATCGCATCGGGCGCAAGCCTCTGCTGGCATTGGGTTCGGTGGGGATGGCGGTTTGCCTGGGACTGATGGTCCTGGGCTTCGCCTCAGGTGAACTGGTCGCGGGCCGCCTGCAACTCGATGATCGCATGGGTATGCTCACCCTCGTAGCAGCCAACCTCTATGTCGTGTTTTTCAACTTTTCCTGGGGGCCGGTCATGTGGGTGATGCTGGGAGAGATGTTTCCTAATCAGTTCCGCGGTTCGGGGCTCGCCGTGGCAGGTCTTTGCCAGTGGGGCGCTAACTTCAGCATCACCATGACCTTTCCCGTGCTGATGGCCAGTATCGGCCTGGTCGGCGCCTACGGGTTGTATGCGGTTTCCGCCGCCCTGTCGGCCGTCTTCGTTTTCCTGTTCGTCCACGAAACCCGGGGTGTCGAGCTGGAGGACATGCCGGGCTGAGGCTAGCCCGCTTCGCAGGCAGCGGTGGATTTCCGGACCACTAGCCGGTGCGGCACGATCTCGACAGTGGGGTCGGCAGCCTTACTATCGATGGCTGCCAGGATGCGCTCCATGGCGCGCTCGCCGATCAGCTCCCCGGGTTGTGCCACCGTCGTCAGTGGCGGGTTCAGCAGGGCGGCGTAACGGACGTCATCAAACCCGACGACGGAAATGTCGCCCGGAATGGAGAGACCGTGGCTGCGAATGCCGTGCATGGCGCCTATCGCCATTTCGTCGTTCGCGCAGAAGATGGCCGTGGGCGGTTGCGGGTCCTGCAGCAGTTGTTCCGCCGCTTGCATCGCGCCCGCCGCGCTGAGCTGACCTTCGACGACCCGGCGCTCGTCGACGTCAAGACCGGCGGAGGCCATGGCATCGCGGAAGCCGCGTTCCCGGTCCGCGGTGAGCGCCGCCCCGCGCCAGCCGTTCACGAAGGCGATGCGCCGGTGCCCGAGATCCAGCAGGTGGCGGGTTGCCTCGATCGCCGCCGCGTAATTGTCAATGCGCACCGCGGCGACCGGCCCCAGCTCCGGGCTGAGATTCTCGCAGCCCAGGACGATAGGGGCAGGGGGTGTGTCGGTCGCTCGCGGCCGCAGCGGCGTTGCCGGGCAGGTGCTGGCAAGCAGGATGATGCCGTCGGCCTGCTTGGAGAGCACGATGTCGCTGTACTGGTCGAGTGACAGCGTGTTCATCGCGGTCTCCCGGATCAGTATGCTGTAGTGGCGCTCGGCGGCGACTCGAGAGATACCCTGCATCACGTCGCTGAAAAACGGGTCCCCCACGCTCGGCAAGACCACCATGATGATGCCGGTGCGGCCCCGCCGGAAGTTCTGGGCAAGCCGGTTCGGCGCGTAGTCGGCACGCCGTATCGCCCGCTCGACGTTGCGCCGATTGTCACCGCGTATCGATTCGGGGTCATTCAGGTAGCGCGATACGGTCGCGATCGACACGCCCGCCAACCGGGCTACATCCTTGATGGAAGACATCGCTCGACGCTCTCCTGTCACTGCCTGGCTCAACGCTGCGCCGGCACGCGCTTGCGGTTCGGGGTGAAAACGTTTACATTTTTTGTTCGCAAAGGCAAGGCTCGGAGCAGACAATGCAGCCAACGCGGTGCAGGCCGTTATCGTCCCGGGCCGGGATGCATCGGCCGTCCGGGCGGTGACCAGCTGATGGCCTCGACGGTTCACAATCCCGTCCTGCGCGGGTTCAATCCCGACCCCTCGATCTGTCGCGTCGGCGACGACTACTACATCGCCACGTCCACCTTCGAGTGGTACCCCGGGGTTCAGATACACCACTCCCGTGACCTGGTGAACTGGCGCCTGGTGACCCGCCCGCTCGACCGCGCCGGACTCCTGGACCTGCGCGGGGTGCCCGATTCCTGCGGCGTCTGGGCGCCGTGCCTGACTCATGCCGACGGGCGGTTCTGGCTGGTATATACCCGGGTGAACCGGTTTGACGGCAACTTCAAGGACTGCCACAACTACGTCACTACCTGCAACCGCATCGACGGCGACTGGTCGGATCCCGTGTGCCTGCACAGCGGCGGGTTCGATCCCTCGCTGTTCCACGACGGGGATCGCAAGTGGTACCTGAGCATGATCTGGGACCACCGACCGGACCGCAGTGCCTTTGGCGGTGTGTTCCTGCAAGCGTTTTCCCCGGAGCAGGGGCAACTCATCGGTGAGAGCTACAACATCTTCAAGGGGTCGGACACGGGATTTACCGAAGGCCCGCATCTCTACCGCCGCGGCGGTCTTTATTACCTGCTGACCGCGGAAGGAGGCACCGGGTACGGCCATGCCATCACCCTGGCCCGCGCCCCCGCCATCACCGGCCCTTACGAGGTCGACCCGCGGGGTCACGTGCTCACCGCCCGGGACACGCCGCACTCGCCACTGCAACGCTGCGGCCACGGCGACCTGGTGGAACTGGCGGACGGATCGACCTGGGCGGTGTACCTGTGCTCGCGACCCCTGTCACCGGAGTGCAGGCGCAGCCCCATGGGACGTGAGACCGCCCTGGCCCGGGTCGAGTGGGACGATGACGGCTGGCTGCGCCACGCGACGGGTTCAACCGCCCCCGCCGCGGAGTTGAGCGGTCCCGGGCTGCCGCCCCGCCCGTGGCCTGTACCACCCGGGCGCACTGATTTTGACGGGGGCACACTCCCGGTCGAGTTCCAGTGGCTGAGAACGCCAGACGCCGGTGACCTGTTCTCGCTGTCGGCGCGCCCCGGCTACCTGCGGCTCTACGGCCGTGAATCCCTCGGCAGCCTGTTTCATTCGGCGCTGGTGGCGCGGCGGCAGCAGGCTTTCACGTTCGCGGCGGAGACCCGGGTGGAATTCCAACCGCGGCACTTCCAGCAGGCGGCCGGACTGGTCTGCTATTACAACGGACACAAATTCCACTACCTGTATATCTCGTGGGAAGAGGCCGTCGGCCGTCACCTCGGCATCATGAGTTGCGAGGGCGACCAAAGCCTGGCGACGGTCTACCCGCTGCAAGCGTCGCCGGTGGCCCTGCCCGGGTCAGCCGCGGTATTCCTGCGGGCCCGCGTGGATCGCGACCGCCTGCAGTTTGCCTGGTCTGAAGATGGTGTGGCCTGGACCAATGTGGGTCCCGAGCTCGACTACAGCCTGCTGTGCGACGAGGTAGGCAAGGGGGAGGGTGCCAATTTTACCGGCGCTTTTGTCGGGATCTGCTGCCAGGATATCGCCGGGACCGGCCTGTATGCGGACTTCGATTTCTTCGACTACCGGGAAATGCCAGCTTGATCAGCCGCCTGTCTCCCTGGCTCTGGCTGTTGGGGCTGCTGCTGGGCGCCGTTGCGCAGGCGAGCCGCTTCGAACCCCTGGACGGGCGGGTCCTGGTCCTGGCCGGGCAGTCGCTGCGCGCCCCAGTGGCAGGAACAGCAGGACCAGTCCTGCGGCGGCTTCTTCTCGCGGTCGAATTCGCGACTCAACGACAACGCCGTACTGGAAAAACGGTGGGCGGACTACATCTCCGCGCCGCTTTACCTCAATGGCGGCGCCGATCTCTACCACAAGCTCTCAGGAGTGAAACATGATTGAACCGGACTATGCCGCCCTGGCCGACAGCTTCCAGGAGCAGGGGTTCGTTGTCGTCGAAAACCTGTTCGACGCCGAGCTGATGGATCGCTACCAGGCGCTGATTCTGGACCATTTCGGTGATGCGCCTGCGTTCACCCATGATGATGAATTCCTGCGTCGCGCGGCGACCGAAGTGATTCCGTGGTTTCCGCAGCAGGAAGGTCACGACGTTTTTGACGAGATCGAGCGCGACCCGCGGCTGCGAAGGCTCACGGATGCGGTGCTCGGGGAGGGCTGGCAGGCCCTCTATTGCATGACCATGTTTTCCCCGTCCGGCAGTCGCGGCCAGGCCTGGCACCAGGACTGCGCGCCCGAGAACCCGGCGGTCTTCAATCTCAACAGGCTGGTGTACACCGAGGACATCCTGCCGCAGGTGGGCGGGCAAACCCTGGTCGTGCCCGGTTCCCATCGCCGGGGTGAGATACCGCCGGGTCCGGTGGACGAGGATTTCGCCGACCAGCTCGTGTTGACGCCGCGCAAGGGCTCCCTGCTGTTGTTACACGGCCACACCTGGCACCGCGTACTGCCGGTGGCGGGACACCACCGGGTGTCGACCAATTATCGCTGCTCCCCCGCCGGCACGCCGCCGGACGTCACCGATATCTGCGTGTATCGCAACATGCGCTATCGCTTCGAAACCAGTCAGGTGGTCGAGGTACGTGAGTAGCCTGCGTCGATCGCCGGTGTTGTCTTCGGCATCCGATTCGCGGCAGTGTGGCGGCGGGCGACCTGGCCCCGATCGCGCGATGGTCAAGCGCCTCCCGGGATAGCCCGGCGCAGCGCCGCCATGTCCTCCTGCAGCGCCAGGCTGGTTGCCAGCGGTATGTGGCCGACTCCGTCGCCCCGGCGGCAATCTCGCGGCTGGCCGCCTCGATCTCGTAGTCGAAACCTCCGGTACTGCGGCCGTCGTCGAACTCATCAACAAGTTGATCCAGGCGGTACAGCAGGCATCGCCGCGCGCACCAGAAGTCGGGGATGGCAATGGTGCCCTCGGTGCCGACCAGGTAGGTCCAGTTCGGCAGCTTGCACCTGAAGCTGGTGGCCAGGGTCGCCGTGCAATCGCCGTAGTCGCAGATCGCGACCATGTCATCCTCCACCCCGTTCGGCGCCCGTCTTCCCGATACCTGAATGCGCTCGGGACCGCGTCCAATGAATAACCGGGCGATCGCGACCGGGTAGATGCCCATCTCCAGCACTGCGCCGCCACCGAGCCGGGCATCGTACTCGCGTACCCGTTCGCCGTACTCGAGCGGGTAGCCGAAGTCGGATTTCAGGTGCAGCAGCTCACCGATGCGCCCGGCCCGATACCAGTCCAGCGCGCGCCTGACGGCGGGGAGAAACCAGGTCCACATGCCTTCCATGAGGTAGCCGCCACTCGCATCCGCAGCGTCGATAAGCGACTGACACTCGGCCGGGTTCGAGCACCAGCGGCTTTTCGCACAGGACCGCCTTGCCGGCGGCAAGGGCCTCGCGACAGTTGTCGAGGTGGCAGCTGTGGGGGGTGGCGACATAGACGGCATCGACGTCCGCTGCGGCGTACAGGTCGGTGTAGTCACCGTAGCAGTTGTCGATGTGGTGTTGGTCGCCGAAAGCACGGGCCCGCGAAGGCATCCCGCGCGGCCACGGCGACCAGTTCGGCTCCGTCTGCCGCGGCTATATCGCGGGCAAAGCTGTGGGCGATGCGGCCCGCGCCGACGATGCCCCAGCGCACAGGGATAGAGCTCATGATCACTACCTCGTTGGTTGCTGCCGTTGCCGGTATTCCCGGGTACGCTCACCGGGTTGTCGTAGCCTCCGTTCCAGCCACTCGAGAACGGCCAGCGCCGATGCGTCGCGGTTCGGATGTTCGGGCTACCCGGTCCGGCCGTGGATCAGTTCACTGCGCCGCGCCGCTGCTCCAGTTGCTTGCGCACTTCATGGGCTTTCTGTTCGGTGATGGGGTAGGCGGCGATCAGCCAGATGGCGATGCCGGAGGAGAGCAGGGGGATGGCGATGTCGAAAACGCGCATCATCTGCAGCGTGTCGGCGGATTGCCCACCACCCAGGGCCACATCGAACCCGGTGACGTTCAGCAACACGCCGCCGGTCGCCAGTGCCGCGGCCATGCCGAGCTTGACCACCCACCAGTAGATGGAGCCGAACATGCCCTCGCGTCGCTCGTGGGTCTGCAACTCGTCCATATCGCAGACATCGGCAATCATTGAGCCCATCAGCGTGAACAGGCCGCCCAGGCCGAAAGCGATCAGCGGGGCGGGCAGCAGTAACAGCCAGGGGATGTCCGGGTTGTAGCAGAACCATTTCAGGGCATAGCCCAGCATCGAGAGGCCGGTGGAGAAGAAAAATGCGCGCCGCTTGCCGATGCGGGTGGACAGCCAGCTCACCAGGAAGATCGCCACGAAGGTGCCGACGGCCGAGGCGGTACCGGCCCAGCCCGCGTACTCCGCGCCCAGCGCCTGGTCACCACCGAACACATAGTAGATGATCACGTAGGACTGGAACGACGCCACCATCATGAAGCCGTTGAACACCAGGAACGTCGCCAGGCACAGCTTGAGAAAGGGTGAAAACTTCAGGGCGGCGATGAAGCCACCGAAGAAGTCCCCGGTGACCCTGCGCAGGGCCTGGAGCGTGCCGTTACCGGGTTCTCCGCCCGCCTCCAGTTCCTCCAGGGCGATGTCCTTGAAGCGCTCGCGCAGGAACAGCGCCGGCATGATGCCGAGGACGATAGCCGAGAGACCGATCGCGACCGACAGGCTCGCGGCGCCACTCACCATGTCGTCGAACCAGCCCTCGTGCTGCATGATCCAGAGGAACCAGGGCGAGATCAGGTAGGCGAGCTGCCCCATGAAATTCTGTACCGCCATGACCCGGGTGCGCTCGTGGTAGTCCGGCGTCAGTTCGTAGCCCAGTGCGACCCACGGCGTCGCAAACACCGTGTAGGCGAGGTAGAAGAGCAGGGAGCCGAGGAGAAAATACCAGAAATAGTAAGCTTCGCTGCGGCCTTCGGGCAGCTGCCAGAGGAGGATGAACAACAGCCCGGCGGCGATCGCGCCGAAGAATATGTAGGGTCGGCGACGCCCCCACCGCGAGCGGGTGTGGTCGGAGAGGTAACCCATCAGCGGGTCGGTGAAGGCGTCGGTCAGTCGCGGCAATGCCCCGAGCAGTCCCACCAGTGCGGGGTTCATCCCGAGACCGAGATTAAGCACGATGGCCATGCCGCCGATCGCCGCGGCCAGGATATTGTTGACGAATGCCCCCAACCCGTAGATCAGTTTGTTGCGCAGGGGGATACGGTCTTCGGGTGCGGTCGCGTACTGAGGCGTATCGCTCATCGTTATTGTTTTCCTTGGCAGCCCTGTAGCGGTTCAGGCGCGCTGCACCCCGGCTGGGTGGCGTCGCCTATCGTGGTGCTGGTGCGCCGCCCTCTGCCTGGCAGGGTATCGAGAGTTTCAACCGTCTAGGCCGAAGCCGCGGGGGAACAGCACCTCGTAGCCAGGATCCCCCACATCGCAGGTGCGTTCCGTTGACCGGGGCCAGGAAAAGGACAGCCTGCCGGTAAACGGGTGATCACCGAGCAGCACATCGGCCACACCCCGGCCCTCCGATCCCGGCAGCCAGGCCGCCACGAAGGCGGTGGATGCTTCGATCTCGTAGTTTGCCACCAGTGGGCGGCCGGACAATAACACCGTCACCACGGGAACACCCTGCCTGGCGATGTTGATAATGGTACGCAGGTCTTCCGGGTGCAGTTCCGACAGGTTGAGCGTGCGTCCGTAGGGTTCCAGGACTTTCAGGGAACCGTTGATCTGTGACCCCGCCTGGACGATGATGTCGTCGCCGGGTCGGATATCACCCATGCCCTCGGCATAGGGTGTCTCGCCGATGACGACGACCGCGACATCGTGCCGCTCGGGGTCGGCGTCCTCGCCGAGGCCATCCGCACTCAGCTCTGCGCCCGGCACCGCATCCCGGATGCCTTCCCAGATGGAGCTGCCGCCGATGATAGCCTGGTTACCCGAGGTGCCCTGCCAGGCCACCGTGAACCCGCCGCACTGGTGACCGCGATTGTCGGCATTCTTCCCGGCCACCAGGACGCGTTGCTCCCGTGTCAACGGCAGCAGGCCGCCGTCGTTCTTCAACAGTACCAGCGATTTCCTCACCGCCTCGCGGGCCACTTCGCGGTGGTCGTCGCTGCCGAAACTGTTGTCACCGGACCAGCGCCGGCTGGCCGGCCGCGGTTTGTCGAACAGCCCATAGGCGTACTTGACTGTGAGAATACGGCGCACGGCGTCGTCGATGCGCGAGACGGGAACGTTCCCACGGGTGACATGCGTGTTCAGGTGTTCGATGAACGGTTGCCAGTTCTCCGACACCATGAACATATCGATGCCGGCGTTGGCGCCGAGGGCGACGGCGTCGTAGTAACTGTCGGCCAGGTAGTCGATGCCGTCCCAGTCCGAGATGACGAAGCCGTCGAAGCCCAGCTGCTGTTTGAGCACGTAGTCGACGAGGTAGCCGTTACCGTGGCACTTGTCCCCGTTCCATGAATTGAACGACACCATGAGCGTCAGCACCCCGGCCTCCAGCGCCGGCAGGTAGGGCGCCATGTGCAGGCGTCGCAGTTCGGTCTCGGGAACCCGGGTGTCACCCTGTTCGATACCGTGTCGGGTTCCGCCATCGCCGACCCAGTGCTTGACACAGGCGACCAGTCCATCTTCCCCGAGGTCGCCCTGCAATCCGCGCACGAACCGGGCGGCGTAGGTGCCGACGATCTCGGGGTCTTCGGAGTAACTCTCGTAGGTCCGCCCCCATTGCGCGTTGCGGGCGACGGCGAGAGTCGGTGCGAAGGTCCACTCGACCCCGCTCGCCAGCACTTCCCTGGCAGTGATCCTGGCGATGCGTTCCAGCAGTTCCGGGTCATTGGCGGCGCCGAGGCCGATATTGTGGGGAAACACGGTGGCGCCGAGCACGTTGTTGTTGCCGTGGACGGCATCCACACCATAGATGATCGGGATGGCGAGGTGGTCGTCGTCCGCCTCCATCGACGCGGCCCAGTAGGCGTCGTTCATATCGACCCAGTCCTGGAGCCGGTTTTTCCCGGGGCAGGAGCCGCCGCCGCTGAGTACGGAACCGACGTGCCAGGCCTTGACCTGTTCCGGGGTGATCGCCATCCGCTCCGTCTGCACCATCTGGCCGATCTTCTGCGCCAGTGTCATTTTTCGCAGCAGTGTGTCCGCCTTTGCTTTCGCGTCTTCCAGCATCCTCAGTTCCCTGTGCCCGTGTTCACATGGGCGGAGCGTTCGATCACCTCGAACTCTCCGCCGAGTTCGGCCTCCGCACTGCCGCCGATCCAGACGTGAAACTGTCCCGGTTCGGTGACCCGTTCCATGCGCTGGTTGTAAAAGGCCAGGTCGTCGGTGTGCAGCCGGAAGCTCACCCGCTCGCTGGCCCCCGGCGCCAGTCGCACGCGGCGGAATCCCTTGAGCTCCCGGATCGGCCGGGTCACATTGCCGACGAGGTCGCGGACGTACAGTTGCACCACTTCCTCGGCCGCACGCGGGCCACGGTTGTGCAGCGTCGCACCCACTTCCAGGCTCTCGCCCATGACGACCTGTCCCGCACTGACGGAGAGATCGCCGTACTCGAAACGTCCGTAGGACAAACCGAAGCCGAAGGGGAACTGCGGGGTAAAGCCGGCGTCGAGATGAAATGCAGACATGCCCAGGGAGGTCTGCGGTGCCTTGCCGTCGATCTCGTCGATCAGGGTGATGGCGTCGTGGGAGGGCGGCCTGCCGGTGTTCTTGCGCGCGTAGTAGATCGGTATCTGCCCGACGAGGCGGGGAAAGGTCACCGGTAATTTGCCGGAGGGAGACTCGACCCCGAACAGCAGGTCGGCGATCGCCGGCCCCGCCATCGTGCCGGGGTGCCAGGCGTAGAGCAGGGCATCGACCTTGTCGAGGATTCCGCCCAGGGTGAGTGGCCGCCCCGCCATCACCACCAGCACGATGGGGGTTCCGGTGGCGGCGACGGCGTCTACCAGTTCCGCCTGTCCGCCCGGCAGGTCGATTTCCGCCCGGCAATGCGCCTCCCCGGAGAGGATCGACTCCTCGCCGAGAAACAGGATCGTGACGTCGGACCGGGCTGCTGCTGCCACGGCCTCCTCGAAGCCCCCGGTTTCGCGACAGCGGGAGTGGGTCAGTCCCGGGGCCCAGTGCACGGCCACGTCCTCCCCGACCGCTGCCTGGATCGCCTGCAGGCAGGTGTGGCTGTGCCTTGATTCACCGTCGAATACCCAGGTCCCCAGCTGTTCGTAGCCGTCGTCGGCTAGCGGCCCGATCACCGCCACCGACTGGAGGTCGGTCGCAGCCAGCGGCAGGCGGTCTTCGCTGTTCTTTAGCAGCACGCAGCTGCGCGTGGCCACTTTTCTGGCGGCCTGGAGATGCTCGGGGTTGACCGGCGCCGGCGAAGCGTGGGGGTCGGTATAGGGACGGTCGAACAACCCGAGTGCCAGCTTGAGCTGCAGCACGTTGGCCACCATGGTGTCGATTTGCGCCTCGTCGATGAGGCCATCGGCTATCAGGGCCGGCAGGTGGTAGGCGTAGTGGCCGCTCGCCATTTCCATATCGATACCGGCCCTGGCCGCCGCCAGCGCGGCTTCCCGGTCGTTGGCGGTGAAGCCGTGCACGGTGAGTTCACCGATGGCGTTCCAGTCGCTCACCACCATGCCATCGTAACCCCATTCCTCCCGCAGGACCTGGCGCATCAGGAAATCGTTGCCCGTGGCCGGGACGCCGTTGAGGTCGCTGAAGGAGGACATGAAGGTGGCAACGCCGGCCTCCAGTGCGTCCTGGAAGGGCCGCAGGTACACGTTGCGCAACTCGTTTTCCGGGATGTTAGCGCTGCTGTAATCCACGCCCCCCTCGACCGCGCCATAACCGGCAAAGTGCTTGGCACAGGCGGCAATGGAGAGGGGATCGGCGAGGTCCTCGCCCTGGAAACCGCGGACCATCGCAGCGCCGAGTTGGCCGCAGAGGTAGGGGTCTTCGCCGAGGCTCTCGGCGATTCGACCCCAGCGCGGATCGCGGGTGATATCGATCATCGGGGCGAAGGTCCAGTTGATGCCGCTGGAGACAGCTTCCGCCGCCGCGACCCGGGCTGCCAGGCTGACCGCATCGGGGTCCCAGCTCGCCGCCTGGCCAAGCGGGATCGGGAAGATGGTTTTGAAGCCGTGAATGACGTCTCGCCCGATGACCAGCGGTATACCCAGCCGGCTCTCCTCCACGGCTATGCGCTGGAGTTCGTTGATCTCGTCGACGTCAACCTCGTTGAGTATCGAGCCGATACGCCCGGCTCGAACAGCGTCCCGCAGTCCCGGATCGCCACCGTTGACCTGGCTGAGCTGGCCGAGTTTTTCATCCAGTGACATCTCAGCGATGAGTTCCGCGGCCCGCAATCTGCAGGCCTGCAGCGCGTCCTGCGGAATGGCGGCCCTGTGATTGTGCGACATGGGAAAAGGTTCCTCGTAAAGACGGCGACACCGGGTGAGCGGCGAAACAGGACCCTGCCGCGCCCGTCGGGCCCGCCTCGAATCCGGTTATCCGACCGTTATTGTCGGCAATTTGACCCGGTCTGCCATCGGAATACGGTTAACCGGACTCATGGCGGGACAAGGCGGACGGGCAACCGCGGCCGGCTGCGCTACGCTCATACCTCGTCAACGCCACCAGCGGGGCACCGCCTATGCTACTGCCCAGGAACCACCTGCAGGCCGCACTGAAACTGGTGCTGCAGCAACGGATCGAGCAGGGCGGCGCTCTCGACGCGCCGGACTGGTTGCGGCGCATCGATGCCGCCGCAGGCAGCTACGATGCGCTGTTCGAGCTTGCCCTGGAGCTGCGTGAGCCGCCCGCCAGGGCGGACTGGTCTTATGTCGAACCGTTGACCTGGGACGGTATCCGTGCCGAGGCGCCGTCGTTGGACCCCGGCCGCCCCTGGCCGCAGCCGGATTTCGATGCCGCGGCGGAACGCGTCCGGGCAGGATTCGTCGCCTCCGCCTGTGGCTGCATGCTCGGCAAGCCGATCGAGGTCGATCCCACCTTGGCAGAGCTGCAGGCGGCGGGGGAGCGCACCGGCGACTGGCCGTTGCGGGACTATATTCCGGTGGCATTTCTCGACGCCCTTGGCCGGCGTCACGATGACTGGCGGCAGACCGTCCGTGAACACCTGGACTGCGTGGCCGCCGATGATGACATTCACTACACCGTGATCGGTATGCTGTTGCTGGAGGACGCCGGCCCCGGGTTCGGCCGCGACGACCTGGCGCGGTGCTGGGGACTGCGCCTGGCCCCGGCGTGGACCTGGGGAGCGGAGCGCACCGCGCTGCTGGCGGGCGGCCTGCAACGGCATCACCTGTTGGAGACCGGCGGCGACCTGCCGATCTACGACCCGCTGCTGTTGAATCCGGGGGACGAATCCTGCGGCGCGCTGATCCGCGCCGATGCCTATGGCTACGCCTGCCCGGGCAATCCCGACCTCGCGGCCTGGCTGGCGTGGAAGGACGCCTCGTGCACCCATATCAAGACGGGGGTGTACGGCGCGATGTTCGTGGCGGCTTTACTCGCCCTCTGTCATACGGCGGCTGCCGGGCGCCCCGGTAACGCGCGTCTCGACCTGGTCGAGGAGGCCCTGCGGCGGGTGCCGTCGAACACGCGGTTCACCGCGGTGCTGCGCGATTGCCTCGAGCAGGTGAGCGGCGCCGGCGACTGGCTCAGTGGCTATCATGCCGTCCACCGCCGCTACGCCGGGTTCACCCACTGTCGCGTGTACCAGGAGATCGGCACCCTGATCAACAGCCTCAAGTTTGCCGAATCGGTGGATCACGGGTTTTGCCTGCAGGTCAGCCAGGGCAATGATACCGACAGCTTCGGAGCCACCGCCGGGGCGATGCTGGGCACCCTCTTCGGCCCGGGCCGGCTCGCGAACCGATGGGTGCAGCCCCTGAATAATCGCATCGAGCTGGCACTGGCGGGCTTTTATGAACAAAAGCTGGACGCTCTGGCGGATCGTCTGTCGAGATTGCCCGAGCGTGTCTTTCGAGCGCGCACTGGGGAGCAGGAAAACGCTTGAGCCGCGCAGCGTCATATCGTTGTCGACCACCGCCAATGGGTCCGTGTTCAGGGAATGGCGTGCTCATCGCCCATCGCCCATCGCTCATGGCGGAACGGCCAATGCCGGCGTGCCGTCCGGTTCGCCGCACATACAGTCCACTTTATCGGAATTGCGTGGAAAGCGGTTCCGATCTCTGCAACCTTGCGGAATCAGAGAATAATTACGGGTCAGTACCGCACTGATCGCGTCGCCGATTTTTTAAACGAAGCTCGCTGTAACTGACGACCTGGCGCGCCGGGACAATAACTGACGAACGGAGACCACCCGCAATGCACACTGTGCCTTTCAGGAAAAAGTTGATAGCAAGCGCCATCGCTTCCAGTTCCGTCCTGGCCTACCACGGCCAGGTCGGTGCCCAGGACGCCGTGGGTCAGGTGACGGCGGGCAGTGCTGCGCCCGCGGTGCTCGAAGAGGTTGTGGTCACCGGTATCCGCAGCAGTCTCCAACGCTCGATGGACGTCAAGCGTGACAGCCAGGGCGTGGTGGATGCGATCTCCGCCGAGGACATCGGCAAGATGCCCGATACCAACCTCGCGGAATCCCTGCAGCGGGTCACCGGGGTGTCGATCGACCGGGTGAATGGCGAGGGCAGCCGGGTCACCGTGCGCGGCTTCGGGCCCGATTTCAACGTCATCACCCTGAATGGCCGTTACATGCCGGCGGCCAACCTGGAGGATACCACCGCCTCCGCATCGCGCTCATTCAACTTTCAGCAGCTGGCGGCGGAGAGCGTCTCGGGCGTGCAGGTCTACAAGACCGGTCGCGCCGACCTGCCCACGGGTGGTATCGGCTCAGTGCTCAACATCACCACGACGCGGCCGCTCGAATTGCCCGAAGGTGCCCTCAGTTTTGGCATGAAGGCGCACCACGACACCACCAACGAAGATGGCGACGACTGGACGCCGGAGGTGTCGGGTATCTACAGCAGCACCTTCGCCGACGGTACCTTCGGCGTGGCGATCGCGGCTAGCTACGCCGAGCGCGACAGCGGCTACGCGCAGGCGGGTACCACCTCGGGCTGGTACACTATTCCCGGTGGCCAGGGCGACTGGGGCTCCATTGCCCCCGACGATCCCAACTGGGTCAACGCTCCCCAGCCCGGCTCGATTTACTCGGTGCCGCGTAACATCAACTATTCCTTTGGCCAGGTGCAGCGTGAGCGCACCAATGCCCAGTTGACCCTGCAGTGGGAGCCGGTCGAGAACCTGACTGCCACCCTGGACTACACGTATTCCAAGTTCGATACCGAACAGCAGGTCAACGACATGGGTGCCTGGTTCAACGGGCAACCCGTTTCCGGCGAATTCACCGAGGGCGGCGCCGTGGTGGCGCCGGTCATCTACCAGGACAACACCGGTTCTGACCTCACCTTCGGTGCGGGCGACTGGGGCCGTGAGCAGGAGCTGGACTCGATCGGTTTCAACCTCAGCTGGGACCCCACTGATAGCCTGACCCTGGCGTTCGACTACCACAACTCCGAGGCCGAGAACGGGTCCAAGGACAATCGCGGCAGCAATAACGTCATTTCCGGCGTGCAGTTCGGGCGTAATTTCAACTCGATGAACTACAGCCAGGATCTGCCGGTGCTGTCGGTGCAGATGGAGGATGAACTCGACCCCTCGCGCATGCTGACCTCGGGGACCTCCTTCCGCGACAGCTACATGAACAACGAGATCGAACAGGCGCGGATATACGGCAAGTACCGTTTCCAGCGCATGCCCTTCCGCATCGAGAGTATCGACTTCGGTATTGGCATGATGGAGAACACCAACCGCTCGGCCTTCTCCCTTGCCCAGCGTGACACCTGGGGCGGTTACGGCGCGCCGGAGAATTTCGACGACAGCAATTTCCGCCGCCAGAGTCTTCCCGGCCAGTTCGACGAGTTGTCGGGCTCCAGTAATCCCGACATGCAGCCGTTCTACTATGAAACAAGTTTCGACGGTCTGCGCAGGGATATCTCCGAGCTCGCCGCCGCCAATGGGGAAACGATCAGCCCCTGCGGCACGGTGCTTTGCGCCAACCCGCAGTTCGATACTGATCGCACGGTCGTGGAAGATCAGACCTCGGTCTACGCCCAGGTCAACTTCGACTGGTCTGACGCAGCCATGCCGATGCACCTGACCGTGGGCCTGCGGTGGGAGGAGACCGAGATCGATGCCAAGGCCTTTGTGCCCCAGTACAACTCACTGATCTGGGCCGCCGACAACGAATTCACCGCCCAGTCGACCGGTGGTGGTTTCTCTCGTGGCAAGGGTTCCTACGACAACTGGCTGCCCAACATCGATTTCGATATAGAGCCGATGGAGAACGTTGTTCTGCGGGCGTCCGCCAGCCAGACCATCACCCGGCCCAACTTCAACGACATGCAGGGCGGAAAGACCATCAACAACCCGGTGCGTTTCAATGGCGGTACCGGCACCTCCGGTAACCCGGACCTGCAGCCTTTCGAGTCCACCAACTTCGACTTCTCGGGTGAGTGGTACTACGGGGAGAGCAGCTACGTCTCGATCGGCTATTACCACAAGGATGTCGAGAACTTCATTGGCAACACCACCGTGGTAGACACGGTGTTCAACCTGGCACACCCGGCACAGGGACCGCGTTTCCAGGATGCAGTGGCCACACTGGGTACGAGCGACCCCGCGGTGGTCCGGCCCTACATGGAGGACCTCTACGGTGCTCCGGTGACCGGCGACGCCGCCCTTGGCGACCCCGCCACGGAATTCAGCCTGGTGACCCCGGTCAACGTGGAGGAGGCGACTATCGATGGCTGGGAGATCGCCCTGCAGCACATGTTCGGTGAGAGCGGCTTCGGGGTCATCCTCAACTACACCACCGTCGACGGTGATGTCTCCTACGATAACTCCAACACCAACAAGGGCGAGGGCGCGGAGAACCAGTTCGCGCTGCTTGGGCTCAGCGATTCGGCCAACTTTGTGTTCTTCTACGATAAGCACGGGCTGCAGGCCCGGGTGGCCTATAACTGGCGAGACGAGTTCCTGCTCAACACGCTGGACGGCAACGGTGAGCGGAACCCGATTTACACCGAGGAGTACGGCCAGGTGGATATCAACCTCAGTTACGAGTTGCCCTGGGTGGATGGCCTGACCCTGCTCGCCGAGGGTATCAACGTGACCGACGAGACCCAACGCCAGATCGGCCGCGATGACAATATGGTCATTCTCGCCATCGAGCAGGGCGCGCGGTACGCTATCGGCTTGCGCTACCAGTTCTGATCGCGGCCAGACGTTCGCCCAACTGCGGGTGACGCCCTACGGGGCGCGCCCGCCCGGTTCACGGTCGCCCCTCAGGGGCGGCTTTTTTTTGTGTATGACTCCCAAGCTTTGAATCTTTGCAATGCCGGTCCTGTGCGGACAAGCTGTTGACCCCGGAACGTGCGATAAAAACTTGCTGGGCATCAATAGCACCATGTTGGCCCCGGGTATGACTAAACCGCTATAGTGGCACCCATCGAACGATGCGATCGAACGATGCGTAGCCCCGGACAAGGCATGTACTGACGTGATGCAAGGACCCGTACGAAAAATCCTGATTCTCGGCGGCGGCTCGGCGGGGTGGCTGACGGCGGGTGTCATCGCCGCTGAGCACGGCGATACGCTCGAGGTGACGCTGGTGGAGTCGCCCGACGTGCCGATTATCGGTGTCGGCGAGGGTACCTGGCCCACGATGCGCGGTACCCTCTCGCGTATCGGCGTGTCGGAACGCGCGTTCCTCCAGGAATGCGATGCATCTTTCAAGCAGGGCTCGAAGTTCAACGGCTGGCGCACCGGCGATCCGAGTGAGTATTACTACCACCCCTTTTCCCTGCCCCACGGTTTTCTCGAGGTGAACACGGTACCCTGCTGGCAGGCCCGCGCCGACGCGTGTTCCTACGCTGCCGCCGTGTCGCCGCAGGAGCAGTTGGCCGAGCACAGCCTGGCGCCAAAGCAGGCCGCCACACCTGATTTTGCCGGGGTGGTGAACTACGCCTACCACCTCGACGCGGTTAAGTTCGGGCGTTTCCTGCGCCGCCACTGCGTGGATGCACTCGGCGTACGCCATGTCAGTGACCTGGTCACCGCCGTCAATAGCCACGGCGACGGCGCGATTCGCAGCGTCACCACGGCCTCCAGCGGGGAGCTGGAGGCAGACCTCTTCATTGATTGTTCGGGCCAGGCGGCGGTGCTTATCGAAAAGCACTTCGACGAGCCGCTGATCTCGAGGCAGTCGGAGCTGTTCAATAATCGCGCTCTCGCGGCACAGGTGCCCTATACCTCGGAGCAGGATCCGATTGCGTCGGTGACCGGCGCGACGGCGCTGCGGGCCGGCTGGGTCTGGGACATCGGTCTGCCAACCCGCCGCGGCGTCGGTTACGTGTACTCCGGGGCCCATACCACCGATGCCGATGCGGAGGCGGAGCTGCGCGGCTACCTGCGCCGCACCATGCCCGCGGAACACGCGGATGCGCTGGAGCTGCGCCAGCTCAGTTTCAATCCAGGGCATCGGTCGGCATTCTGGCACCGCAACTGCGTGGCGGTGGGTATGGCGGCCGGATTCATCGAGCCGCTGGAGGCCTCGGCTTTGGCGTTGGTCGAACTGTCGGCGGCGATGATCCGCGACGACCTGCCCGCGGAGCATGCGCATATGCCTATCGCCGCAGCGCGCTTCAACCAGCGGTTCCGCTACCGATGGGACCGCATCGTCGATTTTCTGAAGTTGCACTACGTGCTTTCTGCCCGGGACGACAGCGATTACTGGCGGGATCACCGCGACCCGAAGGGGATATCCGATCGACTGCATGAGCTGCTCGAGCTGTGGCGCTACCGGGCACCCTCGCGGCAGGATTTCTACCAGATCGACGAAATTTTTCCTGCGGCCAGCTATCAATATGTGCTGTATGGTATGGGGTTCAGGACACATTTCCGTGAATCCGCCCGGGCCGGCGAGGCCGGTCGATTGGCGCGCCGCAAACTGGAGGAGAACCGGGTGCAAACCCGGAAAATGCTGCAGGGACTGCCTGCCAACCGTGAACTGCTGGCGCAGCTGACGCGGACTTAACCGGGGCGGGCAATACTGGGGGAACTGGCTATGGCCAACCATGCGATCTTGAATCCTGTCGAGCACAAGGCGCTTCGCGTGCAGACCGGTTACGGCGCCGAGTACGGTGACGACGTCATGTGTGTGCTGGCCATACCGTCAGAGTTTCGCAGCCTGCAGGCCGATTACCCGATTTTCCTGCACTGGGACGGCGCGTCCGGCAAGTATCTGCCGATGGCGATGTTCGGATTTGAGCGGGGTGAGAACCTGTACCTGGACGGCCACCGCTGGGACGCCAGCTATGTACCCCTGATGGTCCGGCGCGGCCCTTTCCTGATCGGGTTTCAGGGTGGCGCCGGCACGGAGCGCGAGATGGTGATCTCCATCGACCTGGACAATCCACGGGTTGGCGCCGAGGGCGAGCCGCTGTTCCAGCCCTTCGGTGACGAGTCGCACTACACGGAGCAGGTCGCGGCCACGCTGCGGGAGATTGACGCCGGCCAGCCCGCCATCGACGAGCTTTCCCGATTGCTGGAGCAGCATGATCTGGTGGAGCCCTTCTCCCTGGAGGTGAAGCTGGACAACGGTGAGAAGCACCGGCTGGAAGGCTTTCACACCGTCCACGAGGAAAACCTGGCGGGGCTCGATGGCGAGGTACTGGCAGACTTCAGCCGCCGCGGTATCCTGCACGTGTTGTACATGCAGGTGGCCTCCATGGCGAATATCCCCAGGCTGATCCGGATGAAGAACGAGCAGGGCAGGTCGTGACCCGGAGCCTGCGCCTCGGCGACGCGCCCGGAGGGGTGGCCTGCCGGGAAGTCAGCGGAATGTCGGGGAGTGTTCCGCAATCGATTCTGGCCGTCGACGAGCCGGTGGTGATGCGGGGCCTGGTCGCGGACTGGCCCAGTGTGTGCGCCGCGGGGGAGGGTAACGCCTCGATGCTGGCCTACCTCCGTGAACTGACGGTGGACAAGGCGATCCTGGCGTTCCGGGGTGACGAGTCGCAGTGCGGACGCTATTTCTACAACGACGACCTCAGCGGGTTCAACTTCGAGCGTATCCAGTCGACCCTGGGGGCGTTGCTGGAACAGCTGGCTGGCCAGGAGCGCGGTCAGGCCTGCCCCTACCTCTACGTCGGGTCCACCTCGATACCGGAGTACCTGCCCGGATTCCTGGAGCAGAACCCATTGCGAATCGACGGCGCGAAGCCCGTCGCCTCGATCTGGCTGGGCAATCGATCGCGTATTGCTGCCCACTTCGACGCGCCGGACAACGTGGCCTGCTGCGTGGCGGGACGCCGCCGCTTCACCCTGTTTCCGCCGGAGCAGCTGCCCAACCTGTATGTTGGCCCATTGGATTTCACGCCGGCCGGGCAGGCGATCAGCCTGGTGGATTTCTCGGCGCCCGATTTTCAGCGTTTCCCGCGCTTTCGCGACGCGCTGGCAGCGGCGTGGGTCGTGGATTTGCAGCCGGGGGATGCGCTGTACCTGCCGAGTATGTGGTGGCACCATGTCGAAGGTCTGGAGCAGCTCAACGTGCTGGTCAACTACTGGTGGAATGCCACGGGGCAGGCGATGGGAAACCCCCTGAACGTTCTCATTCACGCCCTGCTGAGCCTTCGCGGGCTGCCCGCCGAGCAGCGGCGCGCATGGCAGGGCATACTGGAACACTATGTGTTTGCGCCTGAGCCCGACGGGCTCGCACACATCCCGCCGGATCGCCTCGGTGTGCTGGGGGAGATGGACGAGGCCAGCTTGCGGCAGCTGCGCGATATGCTGCGCAAGCGGCTTGCTGGTTAGCAGTCTGCCGGGCTCAGCGGCCTGTCGCGGCAGATAATCGGAGAGCAGCCCTGCTGGATCTGGATCACTGGCGGCCGGCCCGTATTGGGAGGAGATAATATGCAAGACCAGGCGATAAAAAGGGTAGTGATTGCAGGCGGCGGTACCGCCGGGTGGATGGCGGCGGCGGCCATCTCAAAACTGATGGGCAAGAACCTCGATATCACGCTGGTTGAATCCGAGTTAATTGGCACCATAGGCGTTGGCGAGGCCACCATACCGACCATGGTGTTTTTCAACCGGCTGCTCGGCATCGACGAAAAGGAATTCATGCGGGAAGTGCAGGGCACTTACAAGCTGGGCATCTGTTTCGAAAATTGGGGAGGTCTGGACGAGCAGTACATTCACGCCTTCGGTGTCACCGGCAAGGACTGCTGGGCCTGTGGCTTCCAGCACTTCTGGCTGCGCGGTCGCGAACTGGGTCTCAGCAGCGGCTTCGGTGATTATTGCCTGGAGCGGGCGACCGCAGAGTCCGGGCGATTCAGTCACCTTCCGAGAAACGGTCTCAATTACGCGTTTCACATCGACGCCTCCCTGTACGCGGCCTACCTGAGGAAACTCAGCGAAAGCCACGGCATCACCCGGGAAGAAGGTCGTATCGCGAAGGTCAATACCAATCCGGATAACGGCTACATCGCCTCGCTCGAACTGGATAACGGCAAGTGCATCGAGGGCGACTTTTTCATCGACTGCACAGGTATGCGGGCACTGCTCATCGAGCAGGCACTGCACACCGGTTACGAGTCCTGGTCGCAGTGGCTGCCCTGCGATGCCGCGGTAGCCGTACAGACGCGGTCGGTGGAGCCGCCGATCCCCTACACCCGCGCTATCGCCCGCGAGGCTGGCTGGCAGTGGCGGATTCCACTCCAGCACCGGGTTGGCAATGGCATGGTGTACTGCAGCCGCTATATCGACAAGGATTCGGCGGAACAGACCCTGCTGGAGAATATCGAGGGCGAAACGCTTACCAAGCCCCTGCATATCCGCTTCAGCCCCGGTAGACGGCGCAAGCAGTGGCACAAGAACTGCCTTGCCGTGGGCCTGTCCAGCGGTTTCCTGGAGCCGTTGGAATCCACCAGTATCCACCTGATCCAGCAGAATATCGTGCGCTTTCTGCGCATGTTCCCCACCGCCGGTATCCGCCGCAGTGAAGTGGACGAGTTCAACAAGCAGGCGGATTTTGACATGGAGCGCATCCGCGATTTCATCATCCTGCATTACAAGGCAACCGCGCGCACCGACACCGAGTTCTGGCGCCACTGCCGTTCCATGGAAATCCCGGAAAGCCTGGAACACCGTATTCGTATCTTCCGCGAGACCGGCCATGTTTTCCGCGAGGCCGCCGAGTTGTTCGACGACTCCTGGCAGCAGGTAATGCTCGGCCAGGGGATTCTGCCCGAGCGCTACCACGCATTGGTCGATACCATGAGCGAGCGTGAACTGGCGGAGTTTCTGGGCCAGATCAAAGCAGACGTCGAGCGCAAGGTCGCGGCGATGCCCGGCCACGCCGAGTATCTCGACGCGTTCCTCGGCAGCGCGCCGGTGTCGAGGTCGATGGCCGTATAAGCGTCCCCGGAGTGCGTTCCAGCGCCGAATTCAGTGCCCTTGGCGGTGCCCGCCCGTTGGCGCGGGCGCTGTACACCAGCCGGGATTATCGCTTCTGGGTCTGCCAGCTGACCGGCTGGTTCGGTTACTCGCTGGTCACCCTGTTCGGGCAGGCCCTGGCCGGCGCCGAGATGAACGTTTCCCAGGTTGCCCAGATCAGCCTGCAGGCGCTGTGTGGTGTGTTGCTGACGTGGGCGCTGAGGCCGCTCTACCGCGCTGTTTTTGCCCGTCGACTGGTCACGCGGTTGCTCGTGGGCGGGCTCGCGGTACTGCTCGTCAGCGCAGTCTGGGCCGCTCTGCGGCTGCAGCTGTTTGCCGCCGTCAACGGTAGTCCGCCGGCCTGGTCGAATTTCGGCGAATGGTACTTCAGTTCGATCTTTGTGTTCGTGAGCTGGACGGTGCTGTACTTCGGCATCAAGTACTACGAACTGTTCCTGGTCGAACACAGTGCCAGGCTGGAGGAGAAGGCGCGTCGCGAGGAGGAGCAGAGCCGCCGATTGCGCGCCGAGACATCGGCGCGTGACGCGCAACTACAGATGTTGCGCTACCAGTTGAATCCCCATTTCCTGTTCAATACTCTCAACGCCATCAATGCCCTGGTGTTGACCGGGGATGCGCAGCGAGCGGGTTCGATGATCCAGCAACTGAGCCGCTTTCTGAGGCACTCGCTGAAGCAGGAAAACAAGGGCCTGATCCCGTTGGGTGAAGAGCTGGAGTCGCTGATGCTGTACCTGGATATAGAAAAGGCGCGTTTTGAGGACAGATTATCGCTTGCGTTCACGATTGACCCGGCGTCCCGCAAGGCGCTGGTGCCCGAGTTCATTCTGCAACCCCTTGTTGAGAATGCGATGGAGCACGCGATCACACCCCGCGAGGAGGGCGGGACCGTCAGTCTGTCGTCGCAGGTACTCGATGATAAATTGCTGCTGGAGATAGCCGACAACGGCCCCGGTATGGATGCATCGGCGCTCGAGGGCTCCCAGGGGATCGGGCTGGGCAATACGCGGGCGCGGCTGAACACCCTTTTCGAAGGCAGCTATACTTTCACGACGACCAATGCCGAATCCCGCGGCCTGGTAGTGCGGCTGTGTATCCCGTATGTGGTAAGCGTCGACCCGGAGGCTTCGATGGATAACGGTGACTCCCCTGACTGATACGCTCTCCGTTATCATCGCCGATGACGAGCCCCTGGCCCGTCAATTGCTTCGAGTCCTGCTCGAGGCGATGCCCGATGTCGAATTGCTGGCCGAGTGCAGCAACGGCAGGGATGCGATCGTCAAGACCCGGGAGCTGTCGCCTGACCTGCTGATCCTCGATGTGCAGATGCCCGGCCTGAGCGGTTTTGACGTGGTCGTGGCGTTGCAGTCCGATACCATGCCGATGGTGGTTTTCTGCACCGCTTACCAGCGTTACGCGGTTGACGCCTTCGACCTGCACGCGGTGGATTATTTGTTGAAGCCGGTCGGACAGGATCGTCTGGCGCGGGCCGTCGAGCGGGCGCGGGAGCGACTGCGCGTCACTGGCGGCGCGGATAGAAAGATGCCGCTGGTCGGCGCCATCGATGATATTGCCCAGCGGGTGGGCGGTCGCAGCGATGACCGGGCCCGCGCGGGCGCCAGCCCGGTCGGCGCCCTGCCGCGCAACCGACTGGCGGTGAAGAACCCCGAGGGTACCGTCATGGTCGATACTGATGACATCGACTGGGTAGACGCCGCGGGCGACTACATGTGTCTCCACGTGAAAGGCGAGACGCTGATCATGCGCAGTACACTGAAAGACCTGATGGCCAGGCTCGATTCCGATCGCTTCCGGCGCATTCATCGCTCCACGGTGGTGAATCTCGACCGCATTACACGCCTGCAGCCGCTGCAGAAGGGCGAGTACATGATCGAGCTGGATTGTGACCAGACCTCAAGGTGAGCCGGAACTACCGGCAGGCCATCAAGCAGTTTCTGGAGCAGCAATGAGCTGGCGGCGGTCCCGGGCTGGCGTTGTCCGGGTGGTACCGCTGTTAGTCGGCGTCCGCCGCCGTGAGAATCCCCGGCGCCGATAGCGCCCGGGATTGATCTGTACAGCCGTCTTGTCTCAGCAGGCGTCCGTCTCGACGCAAAACCGGTGGTGCTCCGGCACGGACCGTCTACAGTAAGTGATGCGTAGAGGCTGGTCATCGCTATTATTCCAGCACGTCCGCGCGTTTTCGGGCATCGCGTCCCGCCAGAATAAAGAGACCGCGTCACCCCCGGCGGGTAGATGCGGTCAACAGGGCCCTCCATGCTATCTGTAGAGCGTTTCCGGACAGTGTGACCAGGCCGTGAGCCCACAGGTCCCCGAGGACAGCCAGCCATGAACAAGTTCACCCCAGTTTTCTGCGCCCTGGCAGTCAGCCTGCTCTTCGCCCTCCCGGCCGTGGCGCCGTTGCCCGCGATCGCTGCCACCGAGCTGCCCGCCACGGTGATAGATGACTTCGACGATGGCGACACGTCCGACTGGGGCTTCTTTGGCGGCAACCTGGCGGGTGGCGGGGGCGGTCCCGCGGATGATCGGCCGCAGCAGGGCAGCCACTATTTCAGCACCGGCTGGGGCGGTGAGGGTAGCAGCAGCGGCTTTTACGGCGGCGCTTTCAAGAATCTGGACAACGCGGCCCAGGTCGCGCCGCCCGCCGAGCCCTGGTTCAATGTCTGGGTGCTCAATCAGAGCGATGCCACGGTCGATGGCTATACCCTCGAGCTCACGATCCGGGAAGACCTGGACGGCAATGGCTGGACCAACGGTGCCGAGGATTCCTTCCGCCTCGATGTCTCCTTTACAAGCGCCGATTTCGATGATGAGTGGCGTCTGGTCAGTGCCCCGGTCAGCAGCCTGATCGATCTCGGTACCGGCGGTAACGGTGTCTTCGACGGTGCGCTGGATGAGTTGGTCATCGTGATCGCGGGTGTGACCGGTGGCCCGGGAACCGCCGTGGAAGTTGACTTCGATGAGTTCTCGTTCACTGCGGGCGGACCACGCTTCAGCCCGGTGACAGTCTTCGACGACATGGAGCACGGCAACCCCCTCGGCAATGGCTGGTTCACGTTCACTGGCGCAGGCGGTGGCGGTATCGGCCCGAACTCGACCGATCTGCCACCCAGTGACGGCGGCCTGTTCTCTCTGGAGACCGGCTGGGGTTCCGGTGGGGTTCCCGGTTTTTACGGCGGTTTCGGTCGTACCAACCCGTTGGACCTGTCCGGCAGCGATCACTTCAACTTCTGGATCAACCCGAATCCAGGCCAGGAGTACACCCTGGAAATCAATTTCCAGGAGGACGATAACGGCGACGGCGCAATCAACCCGCCGGATGACGACGAATTCCAGTTCAATTGCGTGGTCAGCGCCAGCGGCCCCTGCGCCATCAGTGGCGGCGGCTGGCAATTGGTATCGATCCCGTTCGCTGACCTGTTCGATGATAATTCCTTCCTGACCGGCGGCAACGGCGTGTTCGACCCTGTTCCCGCGGCCGCGGGCGGTAACGGTGAGTTGATCAATATTATCTACGCGGTGATCGGCAGCGGCTCGGATGTCAACTTCCGTACCGACTACTGGGCGTTCTCCGACGGCCCTCTATCCCCGGACCAGAACAGCCAGATCGTCGACGATTTTGAAAACGGTCTGCCGACTGGCAGCGACGCCAACGGTCTGCCGGTCGGGTTCTATACGTTCTCTGACGGGAGCCCGGTCGCTATTGCCACCACCACGACGCCGCCGGCGCCCCTGCCGGGCTCACCAGCCGGCAACACGGTCCTGTCGATGACCGCAGAGGTCGCCGCCTTCGCCGGGTTCATTCACGCGTTCGAGAATGCGGCGGCCGATACCTGGACGCCCCAGGACTGGAGCGGATTCCAGGGATTCAGCGTCTGGTTCTACGGCACCAATTCCGGCACGACGATGTTCATCGACGTCCTCGATAACCGTGCTCCGGGCTCCACCACGGATGATGCCGAGCGATTCACGGTCTCATTCGTCGACGACTTCGGCGGCTGGCGTCAATTCGAGTTTCCCTTCGCGAGCTTTGAGCGCAAGGAGATTGGTAACGGCGCGCCCAACGACGGGTTCACCCTGACCGAAGTACACGGCTGGGCGCTGGGTTCGCTGGGTACCCCCGGCGAGGTGACCTGGTATGTGGACGATGCCGCCCTCTACGGTACGGCGGAGATACCGCCCCTCTCGGTCAGCTTCGACAGTGGCGGTTATGGGATCGAAGAGGGCGACCACGGGCCTTATCACGGTGAAGCTCAATCGCCCCATGAACGATGACGATCCCGAGCAGGTATCGGTGGAGTACAACAGTGCGCCGTTGTCTGCGGTGCCCGGCGAGGATTATCTGCCGGTCGCCGGTACCCTGGTATTCACCCGGGGCGGCGACACCGAGCAGAGCTTCGAGATCGAGACTTTCGACAACACCAAGTTCCTTGGCAATCGCAGCATCAGCCTGACGCTGGATAACCCGGTGGACGTCGCCCCGGGCTTCACCACCCGCGCGACCGCCTTCGTCGAAGAAAACGACACCTTCGATCCCCTGCTGCTGGATGATTTCGAGGATCAACCCGCGCTGTGGGACTCCAGCGACAATGTCGTGCTGACGGCCCTGCGTCTGGCGGCTGACGATCCCCTGGCGCGCCCGGGGCAGGATGCCATCGAGGGTGTACTCCAGGTTGAGGGACCACAGCCGGTAGCGGTCGAGGTCAGGGGGGGCGTCTGCCAGCCCAATGGCAAACCCGGGCGCGGGCTCGCGCAGTTCGCGCTGCTGACGACTGACAGCTTCGACGCCCTGTCGATCGACCACACTACGGTCACCTTGGGTGACGCCAGCGAATTCCACACCCGCGGCAGCAACGATGCGCCGCTGCGCCATGAAAAAGACGTGGACAAGGACGGCGACCTGGATCTCGTGTTCCATTTTCGGGGAGACCAGACAGGTCTGCCCTGTGACACCACGGAGTGGCCGCTGGCGGGCCTCACCTATGACGGCACCCCCATTACCACTGGAGGCTCGGATGCCCGGCTCACCCGTGATTTTGCGCTGGGACGTGACTGGTCCGACGGGGAGTCGTTGAGCTTCTGGTTCTATGGCAGTGGCAGTGGCGTTCCCATCACCGTGGAACTGAAGGATAACCGGGCGCCCGATCCCGGCCCGGCGGGCTGGGAGCTGACCTTCAGCGAGGAATTCGATGACCCGGCCGGCACCGTGCCCGATCCCGACATCTGGACCTACGAGATCGGCGACGGTTCGGTCAATGGTATTCCTGGCTGGGGCAACGACGAACTGCAGTACTACACCGATGACCCGGCCAACGCCGCCACCGACGGGCAGGGTAATATGGTCCTCAGCGTGCTGCCCGCCGATGGCTCACTGGATTGTTACTACGGTCCCTGCGAGTACAGCTCGGCGCGCCTGATCTCCAAGCGCAAGGCGGAGTTCGCCTACGGTCGCGTCGAAGCCCGCGTGCTGGTCCCGGAGGGAGTCGGCATCTGGCCCGCATTCTGGAGCCTCGGTACGGACATCGACGTGGTCAACTGGCCGCAGACGGGTGAGATCGATTTTGTCGAGTTCGTGGGTCGCCTGCCCAACGAGATTTTCGGCACTATTCATGGGCCGGGGTACAGCGGCGGCAATGCCTATGGCGACATCTTCGACTTCGGTGAGCCGGTGTACAACGACTACCACACCTTCGTGGTGGAGTGGGAACCCGACCTGATCCGCTGGTACGTCGACGGCAATCTCTATCACTCCGCCACGCCCACGGACGTGGCGCCCAACGAGTGGGTATTCAACGATCCGGTGTTCCTGCTGTTGAACGTCGCCATCGGGGGCAACTTCGGCGGCGCGGTGGACCCGGATATTCCCCTGCCGGCCTCCATGGCGGTGGACTATATCCGCATCTATCAGGCCGGCGATACCGCCGAGCGTTTCGAAGCCAGCTTCGTGGATGACGTCGCAGGTTGGCGCCAGGTGGACATACCCTTTGCCGATTTCGTGCGCCGGGCAGAACAACCGGTGGGCGCACCCGACGACGGGCTGACCCTGACCGAAGTCTGGGGTTACGGTTTCGAGTTGCCGCATGGTGGCTCTTTCCTGCTGGACCAGGTACGCGTCGAGCAGGCTCCGGCGCCCACGCTGGTTACTGTCACGTCGCTGGCCGACGCTGGCGTGGGTTCGCTGCGTGACGCACTGACTGTGGTCGCCGATGGCGGCACCATTAACTTCGATCCCGGCCTCGCCGGTGGCACACTGGCGCTGACCAGCGGTCAACTCGTTGTCGAACGCAGCGTGACCGTGGACGGTTCGGGTGCGCCGGGGCTTGTAGTCAGCGGCAACCTGACGTCCCGAGTGATCGAGGTGGCGGCTGGTGCGACACTGCGCTTGAATGACCTCACGATTGCCGATGGCGTCGGTGCGCCGCAGGGCGGTGGCATCCTCAACCGGGGTCGGCTGGACCTGGAGCGTGTCGTCGTGCGTGACAATACCGAAACCAGCGCCGGCCCGGCGAACTTCGAGTTCGGCGGCGGTGGAATCTACAACGCGGCAGATGCGGTGCTTAACCTCACCGACAGTTCGGTGCAGGATAACAGCAGCGTGAACCAGCCCGGCGGCGGCATCTACGGGTTCTTCGGCAGTGCCATTACCATCACCGGCAGCACGGTCAGCGGCAACACCAGCGGCGACGTCGCCGGCGGACTGCGCACCTTGAGTAATGCCACGGTCGTCAACAGCACGTTCAGCGGCAACGTATCGACGGTCTGGCACGGCGGTGGCATTTTCCATACCGATGGTGACCTGGCGGTGACGCATTCGACCTTTGCCGGGAACAGCTCCCCGGGCGGCACGGCGTCGGCCATCCTGGTGGCGACCTTCGGTGCACCCGCCAGCGCCACGCTGACGGGCAACATACTGGTGGGTATACCCGGATCACCGGCCTGTGCGATCGAGGGCGGCGGTGCGGCAACGATCACGTCCGCCGGTGGCAACGTCGACGGTGATAACAGCTGCAACCTGGTCGCAGCGGGTGACCAGCCGGCCACGGACCCGTTGCTGGGTCCGCTTGCGGACAATGGTGGTGGCACCCTGACCCACCTTCCGGCCGCGGGCAGCCCGGCGATCGACGCGGCTTCGGCCGCGACCTGCCCCGCCACTGACCAGCGCGGAGTGGCCCGTCCGCAGGGTGCGGGCTGTGATGCCGGGGCGGTGGAGGTGTCGCCCTAGTAGGGCGCTGATTTCATAGTCGCCGGCGGGGAGCGGCCGGCAATGGACAGATCAACGGCGCACACGGTGCGCCTCGCCCTGGTGGTCTCGCTGGGCGGCTTTATTTTTGGATTCGACGCCTCGGTAATCTCAGGCGCGGTAAAGTTCATCAGCGAGGACTTCGGGCTCACCGACCTGCAGCTTGGCCTGGTGGTCGGCGCGCCGACCCTGGGCGGCGTCCTTACCGCACTGTCCGCCGGCCCACTCAGCGACCTCTACGGGCGCCGCACGCTGTTGCGGGCTGTCGCCTGCCTGTACACGGTCTCGGCGGTGATGTCGGCACTGGCGCAGAGTTTCGAGATGCTTGTACTGGCGCGCTTCGTCGGCGGTATGGCCTTCGCGTCACTGGGCCTGGCGCCGGTGTACATCTCCGAGGTAGCCCCGGCCGACGCCCGTGGGCGCATGGTTTCCATCAATCAGCTGAACATCGTGATCGGGCTGTCCGCCGCCTACTTCACCAACTATTTCCTGCTCCAGGCCACGGCGACCGCACCGGACTGGGCACAGCAGCTCGGGATCGTCGACAACACCTGGCGCTGGATGCTGGGCCTCGAGATACTGCCTGCCGCCGCTTGGCTGGTCTGCCTGATGTTCGTGCCAGAGAGCCCCCGCTGGCTCATCATCAATGGCCGTGAATCGGAAGGACGGGCGGTGCTCGAGCACCTTACCCTGGATAAACCGCTGGACCAGGAGATCGCCGACATACGCGCCAGTGCACACGGGGAAACCGGTCACCTGCCGCCCCTGGGCGCTCGCGTCCGCAGCGTGCTGGGGCCGGGGTTGCGTTACGCGCTGATGGTGGGCCTGATTCTCGCCGTCGCACAGCAGATCACCGGTATCAATGTCGTGTTCTTCTACGCTCCCAGCATTTTTGAGCAGAGCGGCATCGGCACCAACGCGGCTTTCTCGCAGGCGGTAGTGATCGGTCTGGTCAACGTAATTTTCACCGTGATATCGATGACGTTGATCGATCGCATGGGACGCAAGCCGCTGTTGATCATCGGGCTCTCGGGCATCCTGCTGAGCATGCTGTTGTGCAGCTGGAGTTTTCACCAGGCCGAGTACCGGCTGCAGCCGGAAGCGGTCGCCGCTTTGGAGGAGCCTTCACTGATCCCGCAGCTGGCGCCGATGCTGAATGTCGACTACGTCGACGACGTGGCGTTCAAGCGAGCGCTGGTGGAAGCCATCGGTCGGGAGGATGCCCGCCGCTTCGAAAGCGAGCTCATCCAGTCGGCGATCACCATCAATCCCGCACTCGTACTGACTGGTATCATCGTTTTTGTTGCCTCATTCGCGCTTTCCCTGGGGCCGGTCATGTGGGTCATGCTGCCGGAGATATTTCCCAATCAACTGCGTGGAGTGGCGATGGCCGTGACCGGAACGGTAAACAGTGGCGTGAGCTTCGCGGTGCAGTTTATCTTCCCCTGGCAACTGAATAACATGGGCGCGGGCAACACGTTCCTCGGTTACGCGTTGTTTGCCGGATTCTTTCTGCTGGTCACCTTGTGGCGGATTCCCGAGACCAAGAACAAGACGCTCGAGCAATTGGAGGCCGAACTCACCCGGGCCTGACCGTGAGTGAGGAGGGTGGGGCGCCCGTGAAGTGCTGACAGTATATTTGCGGTACTGCCGGAGCAGGGCCATGTTACCGCATCGAGGGTCCGCTGCGACGAAACAGCATGGATGCGATGGAGCTGGCCCGGATACTATCTGCCTACCGTGTCCAGACAAACCAAGGAGTGAAACCCATGATTGGTCAGTATGCGATTACGGTTCTGGGGCTGTTGTTGGCAGCCAGTGTCGAACCCGCGGAAAAGCGAAGCATCTTCGCCGGCGGAGCGTACCGGCACGGCGCGATGGGTAGTCGACTTCTTCGATGACTTCGACCGCTTCGATCCCGGTAACTGGCAGGACCAGGTGCTGTGGGTGAACGACGAGGACCAGTGCTACCTGCGCGGCGGTGCGCACAATACGCGGGAGGTGAGCGGCGGCACGCTGAAGCTGCGGGTAGTGGACCTCGGCCAGAAAATACCCTGCGACAACCTCAACAAGAAGGGCGAGCAGCACCCTGATACCCGGTATGTGGCGGGACGCATCGCATCCAAGAACCGGCAGGAATTCGCCCGTGGCAGGTGGACCGCGCGGCTCAGGGTAGAAGACAGTGGTCAGCCTGGCATGTTCCCCGCCTGGTGGCTGCTGGGTGCCCGCAATAATGAGCCCCCGGTCGAGGACGCGGATGAGGACGTCTGCTGGCCGCTGACCGGTTCCGGCGAACTCGACATTTTCGAGCATCACAGTGACGGCGGCCCCGATCACTACGCCGCGCGTGTTATCGAAAACCTGGGCTACTGCGATGGGGGTGACTGGCAGGGCCAGATGCTGGTGCAGGAGGCGACGCTCGCGGAATTCCACGAGTACTCGGTGGAATGGCTGGGGGCGGATGTCGTTTTCCGTCTGGACGGTGCGGAAGTTTATCCGCCTCGCCGACTGGGCCGACAAATTGCCGGAGCCGTTCTTCGCGATTCTGAACTTTGCCAAGATCAGCGATGCGCCGATGACGCGGAACTGGGTGATGGAGGTCGACTGGGTCAAGCATGAGCGGATGGAGTAAGGCGATACCGTGAACGATAGCTTTGCCGGGTTACTTGCAGCCGGTGAGCCGATCCTGATTGATGGCGGCCTCGCCACCCAGTGCGAGGCCATGGGCCACAATATCGATGGCGACCTGTGGTCGGCAATGCTGCTGCAGACGAATCCCCGGGCGATTGTCGACGCGACCCGAGCCTTCCTGGATGCCGGTGCGCGAATCGTCACCACCGCCAGCTACCAGGCGAGTCGCGAGGGGCTGACCGCGACCGGTCTCAGCGACGCTGAGGCCGACGCACTCATCCTGAGTTCCGTAAGGCTGGCGCGCCAGGCCTGCGACGAGTACCTGGCGACCAATCCGGACGCACCGGTGCCGCTGGTTGCGGCGAGCGTCGGGCCGTACGGCGCGATCCTGCACGACGGGTCGGAATACCGGGGCGACTACGGCCTCGGCGCGGATGCGCTGAGGTCATTTCACGCGCAACGACTGGCAGTCCTCGATAATAGCAATGCCGACCTGCTCGCCTGCGAGACGATTCCCTCCGGGATCGAGGCTGCGGTGCTCGCCGACCTGCTGCGCGACGCACGCCTGCCCGCGTGGGTCAGTTTCTCCTGCAGCGATGGCTCACACCTGGCCGATGGGACGCCGCTGGCGACTGCGGTTGCCCACTTCGCGAACCACCCGCGGGTGCTCGCGGTCGGTGTGAATTGCGTGCCACCGGAACGCATCGTCCCACTCATCCGCGGGCTTCGGGCAGCCGCCCCGGGCAAGCCGATTGTGGTCTACCCCAACTCGGGTGAAACCTACAGCGCAGCAGACAACCGGTGGTACGGAACCTCGAATCCATTGCAGTGCCGCCAGGCCGCAGCGGAGTGGCTGGCTGCCGGCGCGACGTTAATCGGCGGCTGCTGCCGCATCGGGCCCGCGCAGATCGCCGCGATGTCTGCGGCGTTGAACAGGCCGGGCGGACCCCCCTGAACTATACTTCGGAGCATCACGGCCTTCGCTGCCGGTAGCGCCGGGGCGGACTGCCGGGACTCGATCAAACATTCTCTCGACGGCGCCGCGCAACGATGCAAAAAGATGACGACAACCCCAAGGGAACGGGCTCGACGGGAGAGCAGGGCAGGCATGACCTCGGCGTCCTGTTCGTGCACGGGATCGGTACGCAACGTCGGGGTGATACCCTGTCACGGAGTGCCGCTGCGGTTTACCGGCAGCTCGACGCTTGGTGTTCCGGTCAGTCGATCGACGGCTTGCGGCCCCGGATTGCCGAGACCTGGCTCGCAGAAGGTGACGATGGAACTGCGGGCCCCGCGCGGTGCCGCCTGCTACTGGAGGGCAGCCCTGACGACGGTGGCCAATCGTGGTTGCTGGCGGAATCCCATTGGGCCGACACATTTCACGCGGTTCGCTACCATCAGATGCTCTGGTGGGCGCTTGTCAGTGTGCCGCGGGCGGTGTACCTGCACGCGATCAACCCCTCCCAGTCGCTGAGAACCGCGCTTGAAATGGCGACGCCGGGGTCGCGTTCGGGTCTGGTCGATGTTGATCGTTCGGTAGAGCTTACCGGTCCGGAAATCGCCCTGCGGACCTTTGCGGGGGCTGCCATGCTGCTGCTCTCACCGCTGTCTGATAGCGGTGGTACTGTTGGCACTGGTTATCCTTTTCGTCCTCGGCCTGGTGCCGCTTGACGCCAGTCGCAACGCGGCGCTGTCCCTGCAGCGCACGCTCGCCCAGACCCTCGGCGACAGTTTTCTGTTTACCGACAACCCGGTGACCGAGGCGGCCGTTGTCACCCGGGTACAGCGCGACCTGGTCTGGCTTGGCCCCGCGTTGTCGCCGCGTGGTACTGGTCGCTCACTCCCAGGGAGCAGCGGTAACGTACCGGGCGCTGCAGCGCCTGATGCGGGAAAGCGGGCTGCGCATCTGTTCCCACCGAACTCGTCACCTATGGGTCCGGTCTTCGCAAGCTTGCCGATCTCGATCGAGGAGAGAACGGGGGAATCGCGTTGTATGGCTGGTGCGCCGCTCTGCTGTCTTCGGGCATGCTGTTCTGCCTGTGGGAGCTGCTCCTGCGTCCCTCTGTTAGCGTGGCTGTTGGCCGCGGCGGCACTGTTCGGCCTGATTGTCCTGCTGGTGGTCTTAGGCACTGTGGTGCTGCCGCGCCCACGAATGGAGACACCGCTGCCATTGGACTGGTTTGATTTCTACGCATCGCGCGACCCGGTACCGAACGGGCGGGTCGATGTGCGATTCTGGGGCGCCGCTGCGGCCACCGGAAGCGGTACACAGTTAGCCGGGGTGCAAGCGTATCGGCGCGAGAGCGTGATGGTATTTAATCGCCACTCTCTCGTTTCCGACCACTCGACCTACTGGGATAAGGATTCTGACTTTACGCTACGCCTGCTGCAGCGACTGCTGGCCGGGGACGAAGCCACGGCGTTTGATGAAGCGCAATGCGCACGGGTGGGGGCCGCGGCCGCGGCCCGGCGCCGGCGTCTGTGGCAATTGGCCGGCTTCCGTGCCGCCGTGTGGATAGCCCTGATTGCCACTCTGCTCTGGAACCGGGGCGCGGTCTCCGCGCTCGGTGTCGCTGTCAGCGGCCATCTGTCCTGGATGGGGGGTGACGGACTGTTGCCGCACTGGCTGGTGGCAAGGCTTGAGACTCTATCGTCGCAGCCGTTGCTGCTCGGCGGGATAATACTCGCGGTACCGCTGGCACTCACTTTCCTGGTCGGCTATTGCGGCTGGCTGCTTTGGGATCGGTCGTCGTCAGTCCGCCACCTATTTTGGCGGCGCATCCGGGGGGCGCGGTGGCAGGCTGGCGGCAGGCGCCTGGCTGGTGGTCTGCGCCTGGCTGGCGCTGTTTGCGGTGCCCCCGATGCTGTTCGTGCTCGCCACACCGATGCAACCCGTCTATGATGCCGCTGGTACTGGGACTGGCCTGGTTTTTGCTCAGGTTTTTCCCGGGGCCCGCGGTCTGGGAGCGGGTCGTGCCGCCGATTCGCGCACTGGGATGAACCTAACCTACGGGTCGTGCCGACGCTAATAATCCACCATACGCTCCAGCTCCAGCACCCATCCTGCCTCGCCGGGTCGCAGGCGGTACTGCAGTTGCCGCGTCGCACCGGACGGTGCGGCGTTGGTGTCGCCGGGCTGGTAGAGCGGATAGCGCCGCACCAGTACCGACTCCACCACACGAAATTCGTCGTGTCCCTGGTAGCCTTCGGCGGCATCATCAGGCAGCGGCGGCAGGTAAATCGGGGTTGCGGATTTGCCGTTGTTCACCGCGTACGCCACCAGTGAACCGTAGCTGCCGCTGCCGGCGGAACTCACGTAGACGTAGACTTCCGGCCAGCCGTTGCTGTCCAGGTCGGCAAGCTCTGCCAGGTAAGCCGTTCCGTCCAGTTCGATCTGCTGCGCACGGTTGTCAACACTCAAACCGATCGGGGTCAGGGAGAGGGTGTTCAGGGAGCCACCGGCGGTGGCCTGCAGGCGGAATCCTGTCCGGCCGTCGCCCAGCAGGCACTCGGCCGGTGCGGTGAGGTCCGCCGCCTGACACTCGATGCGGCTGGGAACCGGGTCCCACAGCACGCGAAGGTAACCCGACGGTAACCGGAACAACTGGCCTTTTTTACCCAGGCCACGCTGGCGATAGACCCGCTCACCGGCATCGTTCAGGAACACCCCGGGGGAATCACCGTCGGGTGTGAACTGGTGCAGGTCCTCACCATCGCGGTAGATGCTGATATTGCCCTGGCGCTGGCTGAACACGCAGGTTTCGTAGGTCGCGGGTTCCGCGTCCGCGCTGTTTGAGTAACCGCATCGCGCCCGCGCTGAATCGCCGAGCGCGAGGGGGCAGAAAGCGCACAGCAGCAGGACGAAAGCGGTGGTGTTCAGTGTGTTGGGCATGGGCAGATCCTCATGGTGTTGCGGGATGGCGGGCACCGGTGGCGAGGTCGCGTCGGCGCAGCGTCTGCACGCCCGAGCCGATGGACGCAGGCAGGCCGCGGATGTCGATCGGCCCGTCGAACGAAGGCCCCTGCAGCGCCGTGACCTCGAGCCCGCCAGCAGGTAAAAGTTCCAGGATCGCAAAGCTGTACCCGGTGCGCTGGCGGGTGCCCACCAGTTCGCGCTGGTTACCGCCGAGGTTACCGATGCTGAGCATGTTGAGACCCAGGCGGTACCCCGGATAGTAGCTGTGGTGATGGCCGCTGAGGTAGGCAGTGACCCCGGCCTCTGCGAGCATGGACTCCAGCGCGGGGTCGACCAGAACTTCCCGCTCGCGGCCACGGGCGACGGGTTGTAGGGGAAGATGGCCGAAGACCAAAGTATGCGTGAATTCGCCGGTGCGCTGCAGTTCACCTGACAGCCAATCGCGCTGTGTCGGGTCGAGTGACCCATAGCGGGTGGCGTCGAGTGAAATCAGTCTCAGGCCGCCGATGTCGACCCGGTAGTGAAAGGGATAGTTTCCTACCGGTTTCTGCGCGAGCTTCAGGGGGCGCCGTGATAGATACTCCCGGTAGGTGGCGCGTTCCAGCTCGAAGCCCGGGTAGGCCGACGCATCGTGGTTCCCGGGTGTCATCAGCAGCGGGATGCCAGCCCGGTCCAGGGGAGTGTGGACGGTGGTTTCAAAACTGCGCCACATCACGTCCAGTTCTGCTGCGGTGAGGGGCGGGTCGGGGCGTTGCCCCGCGACCATGTCGCCGGTGCTGATCACGAGGTCAGGTTCCAGCGCAATGATGCGCGTGATTGCGCGACTCACGCGCCGATTGTACTCGGTAGTGCCATAGCGGCCGTTGATATCGGAGATCACCGCCACACGCCCTGGCCCCTCGCCTTGGGCCCACAGCGCCAGGGGGTGCAACAACAGGGCGCAGCCGAGCCCCGTCAGGAACTTGCGCATGGTCTCTCCAGGTTCGCCCCAGCATCGACACAGGTAACAGCCGCAGGGCGTTATGCTTGGTATTATACCCGTTGCACGGCTGGCGACACCCTTCTATTGCCAGCCGCAACCGAGGAGCCTGCCCCGTGACACGATTCACCCGACTCTGGTTCCCTGTGCTGGCGATGTTGTGTGGCGCTGCGCAGGCGGAGACGCCCTTTGCCCGCTGCGAAGCCCTGGTACCGCTGGTGCAGGTGCCGGACAGACCGGATGCGGCGCGGGAGCGCGATTACTGCCGTATCGATTTTGCTGGCGGCACGACCGCGCTGTGCCCGAAAACCTGGAGTACCAGCCCCGCGACCGTCATCTACGACCTGGCCGGCACCGCGTGGGCGGGCCGTGCGGCTGAGTTCGAGGCAGAACACTGCAAGCCGGGCGGCAAGGCCCGTGATGCGGCCTCCCGGGAACTGGCCCTGTTCAAGAACAGCCTGAACGGCAGGGAAACCAGTGGGACCTTCGCGCCCGCCAGCCTGCTTTATTACCACTTCAGTCGTCTCCTGCATACACGCGTCCAGGTGCCGGTTGCCGTGCCGGTCAGCTTCGACGCAGCGCGCTACCGGGCACGCATCGTGGAGCCGGGTATCAGGTATACCGAAGGTGGTAAACGCAAGATGCTGCACGCCGGTTGGCTGGAGATGGATGCGGCCATGGCAGCCCCGGGGGACTATTCGCATGCGCGGGAGCTTTTCGTGCAGGGGGGTTCCCGCCTGTGGGGCGTGCTGCTGCTGCCCGAGGGACGACGTTACGGTGCTGAATTGAACGGGACCCGGGCGTCCGGTTGGGGCAAGGGCCAGAACAGGGATTTCCAGCGCACCGCTCCCTTTATCGCGCTGCGCACTGATGCACCACTCGCCGAAGCCGTCCAGCGTGGCATCGCTGAGGCCCGGCGCGATCCGGCCATGGCCGCTGCGCTGGCCGGCGGAGTGAGCGATGTCCAGGTGGCCTGGTGGATGCACGAGCTCACGGAGATCGTGTTGCTGGACTTCATTCTCGGACAGCAGGATCGCATTGGCAACGTGGACTACGTCAAACGCTGGGTGTGGCAGGCGGAGGGCCAATTGCACAGCGCCGGAAGCAAACCGGAGAACGTTCGGGCTCACCTGTTGCGACGCAGCGTACTCAACGACAACGATGCCGGGGCGCGGTCGAGCTATGCCAATTATGCGCGCAGCACGGGCATGCTCGAAGGCTGGCACCACATGGACCCGGAGCTCTATCGGCAGGTGCAGGCACTGGGTGCTGATTTCCAATCCAATGGCCCGGTCGCCACTGCGGTCCGTGAGCGCTATCGTCTCTCCGCGCGGGAGGCGGACCGAATCATCAGTCGTGGCCGTGAGGCCGCTGAGCTTCTGGCCCGCCGCTGTGCGGCCGGGGAGCTGCGCTTCGACCTCGGTCCGGCCAACGTGCTCGACCCTGCCGCATCGGTCCCCGCTGCCCCCCCTTGCCGGGCAGACAATGCTGATTGAGCCAGTTGCCGGTTACCCTTGACCGCTCCAGGGCAACTCAGGCTGTCGCCATCGAGGCGCCACTTTGAAGGCAGGCTGCTGGATTCGCGCAGGGGCGCGACAGTCGCCGCGCGGGTCGAGATACACGCCCAAGCGCTGCCATCGTGCGACGAAAAGCGCTGAGACTGTGTGTCAGTTGCGTTAAGCTGTTGCCTCTCACACTCTTGCAAGGGCATTCCCGTGTTGCGTCGTATTTTGCTTTTCCTCGCCGGCCTGGTCGTCACCGGGCTGGTGGTTCTCGCTGTCGCGCTGGCCTACACCGGCGATTGTCCTGCGCCAGACCGGGTCGATGCCGGAGAGGGCACCATGATGGGTGTATTCCGTCCCTGCTACGGCTCCGCTGATGTTCTCCAGTACCGCCGGGCCGGGATTCCCGAGCCCGCTGATGACCAGGTGTTGGTGAAGGTGGCATCCGCGACCGTCAATCCGCTGGATTATCACTTCATGCGCGGGTCACCCTACTTGTTGCGGTTGTTCGCCGGTGTGGGCCGCCCTGACGATGAACGCATCGGCAGCGACTTTGCCGGCACGGTGGTGGCGGTGGGCGCCGGGGTCTCCGAGTGGCAACCGGGCGACCGTATCTTCGGTGCCGCGGCTCACGCGTTTTCCGAGTACCTGGTGCGGGGCGCCACGGGCTCGCTGGCGCGCATACCCGACGGCGTCAGTTTCGAACAGGCGGCGGGACTGCCGATTGCGGGGATCACTGCGCTGCAGGCGCTGCGGGATCACGGTGGGTTGCAGTCCGGACAGCGAGTGCTGATCAACGGGGCTTCGGGTGGTGTCGGTACCTACGCGGTGCAGATCGCCAAGGCCATGGGCGCGCATGTCACCGGCGTCTGCAGCGACCGCAACGTCGACCTGGTCAAATCCATCGGGGCCGACGCGGTGTTTGATTACCGGCGAGAGAATTACCTGGAGAGCGGCGAGCAGTACGACCTGATCGTCGACATGGTGGGCAATCACTCCCCGCTGGACAATCGCAAGGTGCTGACGCCGGGCGGCAGGCTGGTCATCGTCGGCTCTGACAAGGGTAACTGGATTGCCCCGTTCATCGCTCCCATCAAGGCCGGTGTTTCCAACCTGTTCGTGGACCAGGAGCTGAAATCGTTCACGGCCAGTATGCGCGCAGAGGATCTGGCGACACTGGCGGAGATGATGGCGGCAGGGGAGCTACAGACTGTGATCGATGGTCACTACCCGCTCAGTCAAACCGCCGACGCGATGCGCCGCTCGGAGAGTCACCGCGCTCGCGGCAAGATCGTTATCGACGTGGCGCCGTCCGGGTAACCGGGTTCACTGTGTTGTCGTATGGCCCGCCAGTTTATCTCGCGAGTACAGCGAAGCGTAAACACCTGAACCTTGCGGCTAAACGATGCACCGGTAACGAGTCGTCTGGTGTCCCCCTGCTAAGACATGCTATCGCCAGGCATTAAAAAACCCCCACGGTTCAATAAGCCGTGGGGGTTTCGGGGTCTGCTGCGGCTTTAGCCTGCGGCGACCCGGTTGCGACGGGTCGTGATTCAGCCCCGGTTGGCGAAGCGACGCAGCCCGAGCAGACCGAGGCCCATCAGCCAGACGGTCGCGGGTACCGGCACAGCGCCGCAGTTCGGGTCGCCCGGAGGGCAGATTTCGGCCTGAATCTTGGTGCGCAGTGCGGTTTCCACCTCCGCGAACGTGTTGGCGCCGTAATCATCACCGAAGCCGTTGTTCCAGCCGCACAAACTGGCTAGATTGGTGCCAATTCCGAGACAGTTAACTGCCTGGTAGCCGAGATTGTTTACGGCCGTTGAGGTCTTGCCTGCCGGGTCGGTGCCCTTGTTTTCTCCGCCGTCGGTGGATACGTCGATCAACTTGCGGAAATCAGTGGCGAAATCCCCTGCTGCAAATGTTGACAGGTAGTTGTCCATGTCGGTGTAGCCGAGTCTCGATGCCTCTGCCGATCGCCGTACTGCCGTTTATCTGGGTCATGGCGTTGATGGAGCCGATCAATGTCGCCTTGTCAGCGGCGTCCTTGATAAGGATCGCCGTCTGCTCGACCCTAGTCTTAGCCCGAGCTGGCAAACTGGATGACGTTGAGTACCACGCTGCCGTCGGTCGGCACCAGGTCGTTCAGCACGTTGGCGTAGGCGGTGCGTTGCACGGCGAATTCGCTGCCCGAGATACTGCCGGAGCCATCGATGACGATAGACAGCGCAGTCTGGATGGGCAGCGCGTTTACGGTACCGGACAGGCCCATCGCGATCGCCAGACCCGCGGTCCTTTTTAGCTGTTTGAGTGAGATCATGTCTTCTCCTGTCGTCCAAGTCTTCACATTCTTGGTTTTCCAATGCCCCAAAGGTTGCGCGGGGGCCGCTTTACTCCGTACAACTTTTTCCAAAAAAGCCCCCGGATGTATTGTGGGTGGTGCATAATTGATGCCAACCGCTAAAAAGTCGTTGAAATATATCGAATTTTCCTGGACAGCAGGCTTGTCTATGTCAAAAGCGCTTGCAAAATGTAAAAAATCCTGACGTCATCTATGGCTGGCAGACCGTTCAGGCGGCGCCTTGATCAGCGTACTTTCAGCTAGCGGGCAAGGTTAGTATCATCGGCATGACGCGTTCATCGCCTGCAGTCAAGGGATTTCCGATCACCATGCCCTATCGCCGTCTGCCGTCGCTGTCCGGTTTGCGGGCGTTTGAGAGTCTTGCGCGCAATGGATCGATCAAAGCCGCGGCGGAAGAGCTCAGCGTAACGCCGGGTGCGGTCAGCCAACTGGTCAAGAAGCTGGAGACCGAACTGGGCTGCGAACTGACGGTCCGCCGCAGTCGCCGCCTGGAACTGACCCGGGCCGGCAGGCGACTCCAGACTGGTCTGGCGGACGCTTTCATGCGACTGCGAGAGTCGGTGGAGGCGGTAACGCCCGTGCAGGAAAACAGCACCCTGATCGTAGCCTGTGGCCCGCCGTTTGCAGCCAAGTGGCTGGTGCCGCGGCTGGGCCAGTTCCTGGCGTTGCATCCCGGTGCCGACATTCGGGTGACCTCGGGTTTCACCTTGCTCGATTACCGCGCCAGCGAGATTGATATCGGGATACGGCTCAGCAACGACGACGACACCCAGCTTGCCCGCACCTGGCTGGGGGAAGAGACAATGATGGTGCTGGCGTCGCCCGCGCTGATCGAACGGGAGTCGATTCGCGAGCCCCGGGACATACTGCGGGTGCCGCTGCTCAAGGAGGACACCCGCGCCCACTTTCGCAATGCTCCTGGCTGGGATGACTGGCTCGTTGCGGCCGGCCTGTCCGGTGAGCCGACCCCGCCCGGAATCGATTTCGGCGAATACGTCGACCAGGCACTGGATGCAGCCGTTGCCGGGGCCGGCGTGGTGCTGGGGCGGAAGGTGCTGGCGGCCCGGGATATCGAGGAGGGCCGGCTGGTCTGCCCCTTCGGCCCCGAGCTCTCGACCGGGCTGCGCTGGCAGATCGTCTGTCGCAAGGAAATTCGTCACACGCCGATGGCGGTGGCATTCCAGGACTGGGTAGCCCGGGAACTGCAGCAGTCGATCCAGCTGGACTGCGTATCTGCAAGTACGGTTTAGCCTGGCTAAACTCCGCTGCCAGAATAAATCGATTGTCGTTTTTTCCGCTGATTTTATAGTTGCTCTCGAAGATGGTCGGAGAGGTGCTGAACAACGCGCGCCGAAACCCGACCCTGTATTGCCAATCCGGGAGGAACCGTGATGACAAGGGAAAAACTGGAAGTACTCACCCCCCACAACAGTCAACTGATCTTTATCGATCACCAGCCGCAGATGGCGTTCGGCGTGCAGTCTATCGACCGCCAGGCGCTGAAGAACAACACCGTTGCGCTGGCCAGGTCTGCCCGGCTGTTCGACATCCCAACCACAATTACCACGGTGGAAACGGACAGTTTCTCCGGCCATACCTACCCGGAGTTGCTGGCCGTCTTCCCCGCTCATCCACTGCTGGAGCGCACTTCCATGAATTCCTGGGACGACCAGAAGGTGCGCGACGCACTTGCCGGGCACGGGCGCCGCAAGATTGTCGTATCCGGCCTGTGGACCGAGGTCTGTAACCTCAGCTTCGCGCTCTCGGCCATGCACGATGCCGACTACGAGATCTACATGGTGGCCGATGCTTCCGGTGGTACCAGCAGGGAAGCCCACGACTATGCCATGGATCGCATGGTGCAGGCGGGCGTGGTACCGGTGACCTGGCAGCAGGTCCTGCTGGAGTGGCAGCGCGACTGGGCCCGACGGGATACCTATGACGGCGTTATGGACATCGTTCGCGAGCACTCGGGCGCCTACGGTATGGGAGTCGATTATGCCTATACCATGGTCCATGGTGCCCCCGAGCGTGCCGCCCACGGCGAACGTCTTGCGCCCGTGCCGGCGCCCGTTGCCTGACGTGATCACCCGCCGCACCATCCTGTTGACGGTCGGTGGGCCGAGCCGTGCCGACAGGGCGGCAGACACTGGCGATAACCGAGGACATACCCGATGACAACGATGCGACATACCCCCCGAATCAACCGCCGACGTCTGCTCGGGGTTCTCGGCGCGGGTGCCGTGACCGGCCTCTTGCCCGCGCGAATGGTAACCGCCGGAGGCGACGCCGACCTCGTGCTCAGGGATGCGGACATCATCACCCAGGACCCGACCCGGCCCCGCGCGCAGGCGGTCGCGATTCGCGATGGCCTGATCCAGGCTGTGGGTGACAACGCTGCGGTACTGGACCACGCCGGAGCCGGCACCCGCATCATTTCAGTCGCGGGTCGCACGGTGATACCGGGCCTCAATGACAGCCACATGCACCCGACCCGGGCCGGCCGCTTTTATGCCACCGAGCTGCGCTGGGACGGTGTGCCCTCGCTGGCGATCGGCCTGCGGCGTGTTCGCGAACAGGCTGCGCGCACGCCCCGCGGAGAGTGGGTGCGGGTAATCGGTGGCTGGTCGCCATTTCAGTTCACGGAGCAGCGGATGCCGACGCCGGCGGAGTTGACGGATGCCGCGCCCGACACGCCGGTATATGTCTTGTTCCTGTACAGCCGGGGATTTATCAACCGGGCGGCGGTGCAGGCCCTGGGTATCTCAGCCGCCACGCAAACACCTCCCGGTACCGGCTATGAATTCACGGCGGACGGCGGTGCCATCATCCACGCCAGGCCCAACCCGGACCTGTTGTACGGGACCATTGGCGCATTGCCGCCGATGACAGCCGCGCAGCAGGCGGTGTCCACCCGCTACTTCTACCGCGAGCTCAACCGGTTCGGTCTGACCAGTGTGATCGACGCCGGCGGAGGCGGTCACCGGTTTCCCGAAGATTATGGGGGTACTGACCAGTTGGCGGCGAGCGGGGAGATGCCGGTTCGCATTGCCAAGTACCTGTTCCCGCAGAACAAGGGCAGGGAGCTTGCGGAGTTCCAGGCCTGGACGCGGGACTGGGAGGCAGGCGTCAACCGGGCGCAGGCGCTTGTGCACGGCTACAAGGTCCAGGGTGGTGGTGAATTCCTGGCGTGGGCGGCCGGCGACTACGAAAACTTCCTGGCGGCCCAGCCCGACATCACCACGCGCAAGGGCTGGCACGAGCAGCTGTTGGCGGTAACCCGCCACCTGCTGAAGAACCGGTGGCCGCTGCGGATTCACGCCACTTATGACGAGTCCACCAACCACATCCTCGATGTGTTCGACGAGGCGCATGCTCTGGAGGTCGCAGCCGGCCGGCCCGGCTTTGCCGGGGTGCGCTGGGCCTTCGACCACGGTGAGACGCTGCAACGGCCGACGCTTGCGCGCATCAGGGCCATGGGCGGCGGGCTGGCCATGCAGGCGCGCATGGCTTACGCCGGCGAGTACTTCCGCGAGCGCTACGGCGAACAGGCGACCCGCAACGCGCCGCCTTTGCGTGACGTGCTCGAAGCCGGGATACCGCTCGGCCTCGGATCCGATGCCACCCGGGTGGCCAGTTATAATCCCTGGAACACCCTGTACTGGGCCACCACGGGCCGAAGTATCGGCGGGACGGTCCTGCACGGAACACATCAGCGCCTGAGCCGGGAAGAGGCACTGTTCCATCATACGGTCGGCTCGGCGTGGTTCAGTCAGGAGGAGTTGCTGAAAGGCCGTATCAAGCCCGGGCAATTCGCAGATCTGGCGGTGCTCAATGCACCGTATCTCAGTGTTTCGGACAATGATTTGCAAGCTATCGAAAGTGAACTGACCCTTACCGGCGGGCGCCCTGTTTTCGGCGCGGGCGACTTTGCTGACCTGGTCGCACCGCTGCCGCCAGTGCAGCCGCAGTGGTCGCCCGTGGCGAGCTACGGCGGATTTTACCCGGCATGAGGGCAGGCGGTTGAGCACAATGGATTCCCCGGGCAGGGTGACGCCCTGGACGCCTTTTCGTCACGGCGCCTTCAGCCTGCTATGGTTAGCGGCGCTGATTTCCAACACCGGCACCTGGATGAACGATGTGGGTTCCGGTTGGCTGATGACGACGCTGGACCCGTCGCCCGCGGTGGTGTCACTGGTTCAGGCCGCGACCACGCTGCCAATTTTCCTGTTCGCGCTGCTGGCCGGCGCGCTTGCCGACAGACTCGACAGGCGCCGGCTGCTGATTGTCGTCAACGTGCTGTTATGCCTGGTCGTCACGCTGCTGGCTGCGCTTGTCTACCGCGAGACGATGACGCCGGGGCTGCTGATCCTGTTTACGTTCCTGATCGGTACCGGTGCTGCCTTTGTCGCCCCGGCGTGGCAGGCCGTGGTGCCGGACCTGGTACCGAGGGAGCACCTGCCACCCGCGCTCGCACTCAACTCCCTGGGTATCAATATCAGCCGCGCCATCGGGCCCGCTGTCGCTGGCTTGCTGATTACCGCGGTGGGCCTGGTTGCCCCCTTTGCCCTCAATGCCGCGAGTTTCGCCGTAATCGTCGGTGCGCTGTTGCTGTGGCAGCCGGCGCCATCATCGCGCGATGTGCGACCCCCGGAGCGCCTGCCGGCTGCGATGGCCACGGGCCTGCGGCATGCTGCGAACAACGGGCCGTTGAAGGCGACGCTGGTCCGCGCCCTGACCTTTTTCCTGTTCGCCAGCGCCTACTGGGCGCTGTTGCCGCTGGTGGCTCGCGGACTGCCCGGGGAGGGTGCGCGCCTGTATGGCTACCTGCTGGGCGCGATCGGTGCGGGCGCGGTATTCGGCGCTCTGTTTCTGCCGGCGCTCAGGAGGCGCCTGGATACACACCGTGTCGCCGCCATCGGTGTGGTGCTGACGGCCCTGGCCATGTGCCTGATGGGGCTCGCGGGGCAGCGGGCAGCCGCACTGGCGGCAGCCTTCCTCGGCGGGGTCGGGTGGATCATGGTGCTGACCAGCCTGCATGTGTCAGCCCAGACGGCGCTGCCCGGCTGGGTGCGTGCCCGTGGCCTCTCTATTTTCCTCATGGTATTTTTCGGTTCCATGGCGCTGGGCTCGGTACTTTGGGGGCAACTGGCGCAGCATAGCTCCGTGACCACGGCGCTGGTCACGGCCGCGGTCGGCTCGGTTACCGCCCTGGTTCTCACCTGGGGCGTGCGCCTGGGAGCTGCCGAGCACCTCGAACTCGCGCCGCTCTCGACGTCCACAGTACCGCTCCCGACAACCACCGATCCGCTCTCGACGACAACCGCTCCGCCTTCGACGACAACCGCTCCGCCTTCGACGACAACCGCTCCGCCTTCGACGTCCGCCGCGCCACTGTCGATGTCCACTAGACCACCCCATACACCCACTACTGACAGCGAGGAGACGACATCATGATGACCCTTCGTGCCGGTGACGACCGCGGCAAGGCCGATTTCGGATGGTTGGACAGCCGTCACAGTTTTTCCTTCGGCCACTACCACGACCCGAATCACATGGGATTCGGGCCCCTGCGGGTGATCAACGAGGATCGCGTCCGGCCAGGCGCGGGCTTCGATACCCACGGTCACCGCGACATGGAAATCATCTCGTATGTGCTGGACGGCGGCCTGCGGCACAAGGACAGCATGGGTAACGGTTCGATCATTCGCCCCGGCGACGTGCAGCGCATGACGGCCGGCACCGGTGTTCTGCACAGCGAGTTCAACGCGTCCGACCGGGACAGTGTGCATTTCCTGCAGATATGGATTGTACCGTCGCAGGCCGGGCTCGAGCCCGGTTACGAGCAGAAGGCCTTCAGCGTCGCCGACAAGCAAAACAGGCTGCGGCTGGTGGGCTCGGCCGACGGGCGCGAGGGTTCGGTGCTGATCCACCGCGACATCGATCTCTACGCCAGCGTGCTGGATGCAGGTGTTTCGATCTCTCACCCCTTCAGGCCACAGCGCCGTGGCTGGCTGCAGGTGGTTTACGGCGAGGTGGAGGCAAACGGACAAGCAATGAAGGCGGGCGACGGCCTGGCGGTGGAGGATGTGGCGGAGTTGAACATACGCGCCGGGTTGGCGTCCGAGGTACTGCTGTTCGATATGGGCTAGCCACTTATGCCGATGAGGCCGCGCCGGGGAGGCTCACTTGACCGCGCGGTGCCCGGGTGAGTCAATAGGGCATGCCGGGTGGCGTCAAGATGCGACTGCCCGGCGACCCAGAGCGGAGCGGATCACTTGGAAGCAGGCTCGCCGGTAGTCACCGGCTCCTATACAGACAACGAGCGTCGTGTACTGGCCGCCATCAAGGCGCGCAGTGTGGCGGATTTTTCCGGCTTGCCGGATACTGCCCGGCGTCTGGACGCGTCATTCCTCGAGGCGCTCATTGCAGGCCGTGAGGATATGCCGCCGCTTCACTGCGCCCTGCGTATACTGGGCGCCCACATCGCGGGCCCGCTGCGTTCGCTGCCCTCCACTCAGAACGGCCCCGGCCTCAAATTGCTGTTTCGCGGCTGTCAGTTCGATTCCCCTGTGGACCTCAGCGGCGCGGAAGTGCTCACCCTGCGCATGGTCGACTGCATCGTGCCCGCGCTGATAGGCGCCAGTTTTACCGTGAGAGCCGATCTCGAACTCTCCGGCTCACATTTCGCGGGAGTCAGTGACTACCGTTCCGACCTGGCCGAGGTGCGCGATTGTGCAGTCCACCTGAACCACGCCCGCATCGGTGGCCGGCTGCTGATGTCCGCGACTAAGGTCTCGCGCTTTGAATGCGGCAACAGCATCAAGCTGGATGGCGCGAGCATCGATGGCAACACGGAATTGCACGGTGCCCGCTTACGCGGGAACGGCCAGCCTGCCCTGACCGCACGCTCTGCTAATTTTGGGGGCAACCTGGAGCTGCTGTCGGCCCACGGTCATCGTTGTGAGGTCGAGGGTGAGGTCTGCCTTGGCGCGGCTGAGATCATCGGCGACCTCGACTGCAGCGGCGCCAGGCTGGTGAATCCCGAGGGGCGCTCACTGCACTGCGAGGACCTGGTCGTGGAATCGGTTTTCCTCGGCCACGATGACGGGGTACGCTTCGAGGCGCACGGGCGGCTCAATTTTCTCAGCGCTACGGTGGGCGGCGGATTCTTCCTGATCGGCGCTTCGCTGGAGCCCGGGGAGGACTACAGCGGACTGCTCAGCAGCGGTGGACGTGTGGCGGCCAACCTGCGGCAGATGCGTGTATCGAACTCCATGGTTTTCAGCGACGTCACTTCACCCTCGACGGGTGACGGCCCGGTCGAGGGCTGGTTTATGCTGGGTGGGGCGAGAATAGGCACCTTGATCGACAACACTGAAAGTGGCTGGCCCGCCCCGGGCTTTCTTGATCTGGACGGGGCAACCTACGAGCGCGTTCGCCATGTCAACGAAGGCGACCTTGTGTCACTGCGCACCGCATGGCTGAAGCGCCAGTTCTCCGGGCCTGTCCCCACCCCGAAAGAGTTCCGGCCGCAACCGTACGAGCAGCTTACCCGCGCCCTGCGCAATGCAGGATTGTCGCAAGAGGCGGACTCCATTGCGGTCGAAAAAATCCGCATGCGCCTGGCGGCGCGGGTGGAGCCGCCGCTGCAGCGATTGTTTCCGCGACTGCTGATGGTGATCAGCCAGTACGGTTATTCCACCGGTCGGGCACTGGCTTCATTTGCGATATTCGTCTTGATGGGCGGCATCATGTACACCGTCGCTGTCCGCAACTTCGACCAGCCGTTTTACCCCTATGAGTGGGACCCCGAGCCCACTCGTTACGTGCTGCCGTTCGCGCTTGGTGAAAAAGAAGTCCCGCTGGGATGTCCCGGACTGGACACCCTGCACTTCGCACTGGACTTCGCGCTGCCAGTGATCAACCTCGGCCAGGACAATTTCTGTCGTTTCGTTCCCGAGGGGTCCATGCGCTGGCTCTGGCTGGGGCTGCACAGTCTGTTCGGGCTGTTCGGCGCGGGACTCTCCGCCGTGGTGGTACTGACACTCACCGGGGTCATGCGGCGCGACTGACAGGGCGTCGGTTAAGCGTTGTGTGATCCGGGTCCTGCTTTACCCGAGCCAATTTCACCAGGGCAGTTCGCCGGTGCTGTTAAACGCCGTCAGCGACACGCCAGGACGCGGCAGTTATCATACGCCGCATGCAACCCCACTCCGGTAAACGCACCAAGGTGTCGTGGCGCACCCTCGGCGCGCTGTTTTTCTTTGTCAGCGCGCTGCTGGGCTTTGCCATGGGCGTGTCGGTGAGCGAACGACCTGAAATCGTCGATGCAGGCCTGCTCGTCCAGGCCTATTACAGTCTGAGCCTGTTCGTGGTCGGCGGCGTTGACCTCGGCACCCCCCAGGGCGGTCCGCTGCTGGGCCGGTGGCTGGTGTGGATCAGTTACTTCGGTGCACCCATACTGGCCGCCACCACACTCATCGAATATCTGTTGCGGGCGTTGCGACCGCAGCGCTGGACGCTGCGGCGCCTGCGGGATCACGTGATCGTCAGCGGTGACGGGGAGTTGTCGATCAGTTACCTGCGGGTGCTGCGCCGCCGCAACCCCCGGATCGGGATCGTTGTCGTCTGCCCGGGGGGCGACCCCATCCGCAAGGCGGAACTGGAGGAGTCCTTCCGCGCCATTGTCGTCAGTGGCGACATTACCCATGCGTTTTTCCTCGAGCGGCTGCGGGTCGAGCGGGCGCGCAAGATACTGTTGCTGGACGACAACAGCCTGCGCAGCTACGAAGCCGCCAGTGTCCTTATCAACATGGTGCCGGGCATCGGCTCGCGTATCGTGATCCATTGCGCCAACCTGCGCTTCATGCGCTCGATGGAGAACACCCGCGTTGCCCAGCGTTGCGAGACCTTCAACACGTATCACCTCGCCGCTTCAGGACTGGTGCGCAGCCATCTCCTGAGCCACTTTCGTGGCACGGGAGGTCGCGACATCGTTGTGCTCGCTGGCTTCGGCCGTTTCGGCCAGACCATACTGGAGGAATTGCACCTGAGTGCGCCGCACGAACTGGAGGCGGTTCTGATCATCGACAAGGACGCGAAGCGGCGGGTGCTGGTGGCGGAGGAGCAGATGCAGCTCGACGGCGACTACCGTCGCCTGCTTTACGAGGGGGATATCGCCCACCCCGAGGTGTGGCGAGAGATACAGCAGCATGTCCCCCAGGACGAGAATTCCGAGGCGGTGTTCGTGCTCGGGACCGGCCGGGAGGAGGAAAACCTGCGCACGGCACTGTGGTTGCGCCGCCATCGTCCCGGGGCCATGATCATTGCCCGCAGCAGCAAGGAGTCACGTTTCGCCCGCGAGGTCGGCGAGGAGCACGGCATTCTCAGTATCAGTATCAACCAGTTGGTGGAAGAAAACATACCCGATAGCTGGCTGGACGCGGGATAATGCGCGCGGCTCTCGGCCGCTTTGCTTGTCGATTGCCTGTTGTGGCCAGCCTCGCGACGACAATCGACGACCGGAACGGGTTAGCGATCGAGTGAGGAGAATTGCTCTGTTATAGGACCCCTCGACGACCCGCGTGCGGTAACTGGCGACAGTGTGCCGAGCGCCGGTAGGAGTGCGGTTACAAATCATATTCTGTAGAGTATCGCCTGCACTGCTACCTACCAACATTTCAAGGAGACAGGCGTGCCACTGCAGGAATCCAGACTCAACCAGATGCGGGAAAGGGCACCGCAGTTCATCCGGATGCTGGGCGGGAGGCTGCAGACCCTGGACACTGAAGCGGCAACGCGCAGTGTTCGAGTTCGATGTCAGTGCCGATTTCTGCCACTCGGTCGACGTGATCCAGGGTGGATTCGTCACCGCGATGCTCGACGCCGCGATGTCCCATGCCTGTCTGGGGTGTATTGAGGATGTTACAGGCGTCTCCTCACTGGAGATCAAGACCAGCTACCTGGCGGTTTCCCGGGCTGGCGTCTGCACCGCCGAGGGCTACATCGTCCGCGCGAGCCACAAGACCGCATTCCTGGAAGGGCGCCTCTACAGCACTTCCGGTGAACTTACCGCGACCGCCAGTTCGGTGGCCAAGCTGGTTCGGGGGAGCGGAGTCAGTCAGCGATAAAACAACGTGCGTTCTCCTGCCTCTTACCGAGCACGGCGCTCGCGGGAACACAGAGTTCGCTGCTACGGCTGAAGTCGCGCACGCGCATTGTTATTCCGCTGCTTGCGTGATGCGTCCGCTGGACCGGCGGTGTCCAGGTAGGCGCACCCCAGCAGCAGGAAAATGCCGGCGTGGAACAGGATGGAGGCGCCCGCGAGATGGGACAGCTGCCAGACCATGACCGCAGCGAGCACCATCGCGGTTGCGCCGACGAGATAGAGCGAGCTCAAACCATGGGACAGAGGCCGGGAATACCGCCACCAGATGACGGCAATCGCCGCCAATACCAGCGCGGCCTTGATCAGCGCCATGCCCCGCAGCAGCCGGGCGAGATCAGGGTTGGCCTGCAGGTAGGCGGCTGGATCGCCCGAGAGCATGCCCAGCAAGGCCGCAGCCAGGCAACTGCCGACCAGGCCGGCTCGCCACAACGCGACCCTGCCTTCCGGGAGAGTCGTAGGCTCGGGCGGTTCGCGGTAGCGGGTCCACGCCTGCTTTGTAGTGACCGACTCCGGTAGGGTCATAGCAGATGTCCTCCTGTCATGATGGAGAGGGGCGATACGGCAACTCACTCCTGCGCGCTTGGACGGGACTGGCCCGCGGCCGGTTGCCTCTCTGCCCGACACGTTACAACGTTTCGTCCAGGTACCGGAACAGGGCTTCCACCAGCGCTTCCCGAGGGTAGTCATTGCGGTTGATTACGGTGCCGCCGGCCAGCGGGTGGCTCCGAGCGACTGCGACCGCGATGGCCCAGTGGTCGGCGTTCACCAGCGCCAGGACTTTCGATCCCGGGATGATCTGGTCGAAGGCGATAACCTGGGTGTCATTACGGATGTCGTTCTGTCCAAGCAGCAGCCAGGAATTTTTCAGTCCCCAGGAAACCCGCTCCTCTTCAGGAAACGTCACCAGCGAGTAATAGTGAACGTTGTCGGGCAGCGGGTTGTCTTCCAGCCACTGACCGCGAACATCGGTCCTCAGGCTCGCCACCGCGTCGTTGTCGCCGTCCTCCTCCTCGCAGGCGGAGCCGGGGACCACGGTCAGCATGTTGGCCTGGGCCTGCGAGGCGTCATTGGCCAGCGGTGAGCCGTGCACCGCGCCGGCCATGCTCACCACGGCAACCACGCGCTGTGCCAGTTCCGGGTAGGAGGCCACGGCCTCCAGGATATCCGGCGCGCCTTTGGAATAACCCATCAAGGCAATGGGCCGCCCCTCGTCCTCTTCCGGCAGCCCTGCCACGAAATCGCGTATCATCCTGGCGTTGTTGGCGGTACTGGAGAGACCATCGACCGGTACCATGCGCAACTCGTAGCCAAACTGTGCAATGTGCTTCGGTACGCTGTAAGTCAGGTCGAGAAATTCCTCGAAGCAGTTCCAGCCGAGGCCGGGCACGAACAACATCAGCAACTCACTGGTGGACGCGCCCAGTTGAACCGGTTCCCCGTTGGCCCCCGTCTCCAGGCCGGTAATACGCAGGGCTTCCTCACAGCTGCGCCAGTCCGGGACGGTCTCCTCGCGTGCCGCCAGCACGGCGCAATAGATTTCCTGGAAGCGGCCACGGTCGTCGCCGATACCCTTGGCGGTCATCAGCGCCTGGAATTCCGCAAAATTCTCCTCGGCGCCCGGCTGCTCGGGGGGAGGTGTCGAGTTGCATGCGCCCAGGAGAAGGAGCATGACGAATACAAGCGGGATGTGCCGCCGGGAGGATCGCTTAGACATGCGGGGATTGTAACCGCTGGCGGGGCAGCGGCCTAGCCAGCGCACGCAATCCTTTCGCGCTGGTCATTGCCAGCCTGTGTCTCACCAGATCCGGGGGCAGGTACGTGGTAGGAAGGCCCGCAGCTCTGTCAGGTATTGTGGCCCGAGAGTGGATGGACTTTCGCGAGCGTGCTGCCGGTCCGGCGGGAAAATGGACCGGTCGCGTAGCGTCGTCGCCTTCCTCGTTGTTCAGGCGTTTGACGGTATCTGAAACCTTAACCGAGCCTGGTGTCGATCTCCTTGCCCTCGGTGACGCCATCGCCGGTCCAATCGCACCGCCACCCCGGGAAGGCGCGGGGTGGGTAGGGCTCGGGTTTTATCCATTCCTCGGTTTCGTACACGATATCGAACTGGCGATCGTGTCGAATCCGGCCGATGAGAAAAGGTTTATAGGTGTGGCGGTTCTCGGGATCGACTTTGATTTTTCCACCGGGCGCGTCGAACTCTATTCCCGTGTTGTAAGATTCCAGTACGCGGTCGACATCGAAACTGCCGGCGCGTTCTACCGCCAGCTTCCACAAGTACACCTGCGAATAGGCCGCTTCCATCGGGTCACTGACCACCCGGTCCTCGCCATGCTCCGCCTGAAACCTGGAGACGAAGTCCCTGTTCGCAGGTGTATCGACGGTCTGGAAATAGCTCCAACCCGCCAGGTGACCTTCAACATGTTCCGGTAAAAGGCCGCGTAATTCGTCCTCGCCTATGCTGGTAGCGAACACGGGCAACTGCTGCGGGGTGATGCCGCGTGAAGCAAGCTCGCGATAGAAAAAAATGTTGGTATCGCCGTTCAGCGTGGAAAAAATCACATCGGGGTTGGCCGCCTCTATATCGTCGAGAACAGCCTCATAATCGCGCTCACCCAGTTTCGTGTAGGACTCGCTGACAACCTCTGCGCCTGCGGCCTCGGCGTACTTTTTGACGACATAGTGGGCTGTGCGTGGAAAGACGTAATCCGAACCCAGCAGATAGAATCGCCGCCGGCCCCCGCCGTAGCCGCTCACCAGCCAATCCACCGCCGGCAAGATCTGCTGGTTTGGCGCAAGTCCCGTATAGACGATGTTTCTGGAACACTCATTGCCCTCGTACTGGAGTGGGTAATAAAGCAGGCCGTTGAGCTCCTCGAAAACAGGTTTCACGGCCACCCTGCTGGCCGAGGTCCAGCACCCGAACACGGCAGCCACGCCGTCTTCCTCCAGGAGCTTACGGGCCTTTTTGGGGAAGATATCTTCAGCGCGGGATCGCGTATCCTCGATCACCGGCTCAACCAGTTTGCCCAGAACGCCACCGGCGGCGTTGATCTCTTCTATCGCCATCATTTCCATGTCGACCAGGGAGATTTCGCTGATGGCCATCGTTCCTGTCTGTGAATGCAGGATGCCTACCTTGACCGTATCTGGCTCATCCGAACCCGAGTCGCATCCACCCAGCAGGAGCGGCGCGGCGGCAGCCATTCCAAGCGAGCGGGTACCGTGACTCAGAATGTCGCGGCGGGTATACCTGCCACGGGTCTTCGTGCCCATGCTTTTCATAGTCTCTCCGCCCCGGGCGAAAGGAAAACTTCATCCGTCACTCGCCTACTCCTGCCAGGGTATAAACGGCCTGTTATCGTCGGTATCCGAGAACAGGCGATAACGCCAATGCGGTGCCGGGTTGAGAAGAACACGCCCGGGGCCGAAAAATACCCTGAGACGTCCCTGTCCGGCTGTAAACTTGCCCAAAAAATTGTCGGTCGGCCGGCGGATACGGAACTTGATGTCCGAGGTCCAGCCGATAACATTTTTTCCGTCGACCGCTACCTTCTCGCCCTCGGCGAGTTCGATTTCCTCGATCGGTCCACGGGTACGAACAGCGACCTTGCCACTCCCCGCAACGCGTGTCTGCAGGTAGATCAGCGGTTCCCCGGCGCGGTATGCGGTCCACAGGTCTACCCGGTGGAAACTGACATTGACGGCCCCTTCAGAGGCCCAGTAGATGCCTCTTTCGAGTATCCACGACTCCTCGTTGAGCTGCATTATGTGGAAGCCGCCCAGCGAAGAAAGCAGGGTGACCACGCCAGTGCCCGTGTACGTGGGCCGGTAGATCGCCTGCAGGGCGAGGGCGGACTTGATTGCCGAAGAAATAGACGGGATAAGCCGGGAGTGCACCTTGATATCACCGCTCAGGTAAGACAATGCGCCGGCTTCAGCCCTCACCGTTTCATTGTCGAGGGCTATCTCCACATAGTTGACACCCTCGGTTTGGTTGACGTCGAAGACAGCCATCTGTTTTTAATCCCGCATTCTTTCCCAGTAAAGTTGCTCGAAGGGCATTGGGGAGATACTCACGGCCCCGCGGAAGGGGTTATCCATCACCGCGATCAGCAGGATCATGGAACCCAGGAAAAAGGACAGTACGCCACCCAGGAACATCATCGTTACGTAGCGAATATCGAACAGCCAGAACAGTGCGATATTCAGGATGGCACCGACGACGACCACGTACCACATGATGGAGGGAATACCCGTCTTGACCGACTGCTCACGAACCCTTTGTTTATCGAGAAACACATTGAACTGACGCAGGGTCTCGGCAAAGACCAGTTCCTCTGTTCTGGATTGGGGCTCGAACGCCAGCATTCGTTCCTGAAACGCTTTCAGCTTCGTGGCGCCCTGCCTCGGTATATTCCCCTCCCGGTAAGCGGGCCATCCGTACTTGATAACCCAGCGCGTGTAGTCGCGCAGCAGCCAGCGAAGATTTTGTCCAGTCGGCTCCGGGAACGTCGATACGCCCTCGTACAAGGTCTCGAGTGAAGACACTTCCTGTACCACGCTGGCTTCCACGCGGGTGAAATTCTGGTAGGCCGCAACCGCAATAAGGCCCAGTAGCAAACCGTAAAAAACGCCGAACGAGGACAAGACGTGGCCAACGATCTCGTTGCTGCCGCTGCGGGCCCGCACAAAGGGCCGCAATATCGGCCGCAGTAGCGTTCCCCCAAGCCAGCAGTAGCCGACGAACACAATAGCGGCCCAGAATGCCAGCGTGCGGATGGGGAGATCGTATAGCGTATCAATCACTGTCGCATTCTCTCAGCCGTGTGACCGTGAATCGAAGCCGATGGTCGCCCCGAGTCAGCCGCTTCGCCGGTCTCAACTGCCTGGTGGATAGACGGCCTTTCGGCATGAAGTGCCAATGTTCCACTGGCAAAACCAGCGCAGTGTAGAACGCAACCCATTTCCCTTCAACTGGCAATTGGCCCGCAGGCGGTGATGCCTGGCCAGCCCCACGATCACCGGTGGCGCTTCGGGATCTCCGTCCCGCTCGACACCGTCAGGCCGCCAGAAACGGGAACACCGCTCCCAGCGCCCAGGCAAAACTCACCGCGTTGGCGATGGCACCCACGGCCGGGTGCCCGGTGCTCTGGTACACCCAGCGGCTGAACAGGCCGTAGACGAGGAAAGTACACGGCGATCACCGCCGAGATGATGAGCAGGAAGAACAGGTCTTCGAAGGATAGCGCCACCGCGAGGCCGAGAGACAGCAGGAAACAAACCCGGGTGAACAGGTGGCCGCCCCGTGCCGTGACCTCGCCGTGTACCAGCCATTCGTCGGCCAGGAAGTACACCAGCGTGCCCACCAGTGTTGCCAGCACCAGGGGCAGCCGCGTGGCGGTGATCGCGTAGGAGGTGACATGAGTGTCCAGGGCCAGTGCAAACACGCCGGCGAAATAGAGTGTGGCCAGTGTGCATGCGACGAGCAATTTTGCGTAGTACACCCGCGTCCGGGGCCGTTGCCGGGCGCGGTTGATCCAGGCGAGCACGAGCGCGGACACCAGGCCGTAGACGAGGAAGTGCCCGGCGAGGTAGCCGCCCACCAGTACACCGAGAAAATCCGCCGGCAGTGGCTTGAGCAGCAGGGGCGTGACCAGCGCCGGCAGCAATCCGGCCGGCAGCAGTTGGCGCCAGGCCAGCGACGCCCCCACGGGTTGTGAGACCACTCGAGGCAGGCAGCGGCTCAACGGCCAGGCCAGCACGATCAGTCCCGCCAGCAGCAGGACAATGGCCGGGCCGCGCCGCGCGACACCGCCGGCACCCACACGTTCGAAGACCTGATCGAGCCACTGCAGGGCCTCGCGCTGGGCCTGGGTGCTGTACAGCACACCGACGTGTTCCACGCCGTCGGCAAACACGACCCGGCGGGCGCTGCCGTCGGTCACATCACCGACGGTCACCGCCTCTGCGGGTGAGTGGGTGACCATCCCCTGGACCCTTAGCGCCTCCGCTTTCAGGTACCCCTCCCAGCCTCCGACGATAACCAGCAGGTTGGCCGGCGCATCCGCGGTAACCGCTGTCGAAAACATGGACACGGCAACAGTCGCACGGACGCGCGGGTCTGTCAGGGCGTAGCGCACAATGATGTCGGACGCCATGGAATGGCCCAGCAGGGCGAGTTCTCCGGTGGCCCCGGGCAGGCCAGAGGCGTAGTCAGCGATGTCGCGCGTCTGCTCGACCAGCATGCGGGTCGCACCCTCGATTTTCGTAACGTCGCCCCGCAGGGCCTCGGGATGCCTGCCGTGCCCGAAGTAGTCGAACGTGATGGCGAGATAGCCGTTGCGGGCGAGGGTGAGCGCAAAGGATTGCATGAGCTGCTGGGAGCCGGCGAAGCCATGGCTGATCAGCACCACGGGTGCGGGCCCGGTGTTACCGGCAGGGCGGAACAGGGTAACGGGTGAGCCCCCGTGGCTCACCCGTTCGATCTCCACCGCGCCGGCTGCCGCCGCGAGACGCCAGGCGCCAATCGCGATCATCGTTGCACCGATGATTGCGATCAGGGTGTCGCGCCAGGGTAAGGTATTCGCTGCAGTCATTGTTGGTGCACCAGTCCAAATAGCGTTACTTTGCGTAACATTTACACACACTTAGCCATCGAAAGAGCATGTTCGAAGCGTTTGACGCACTCATTCTTGCCCGGCTGCAATTCGCGTTCACCGTGGCCTTCCATTTCATTTTCCCGTCCCTGTCCATCGGACTGGCCAGCTACCTTATGGTGCTCAACGCCCTTTGGCTGAAGAGCCGGGATGCAGTCTATCTCGACCTGTTCCGCTACTGGCTGAAAATCTTCGCCATCATATTCGCCATGGGTGTGGTGTCAGGGATCACCATGTCCTACCAGTTCGGCACCAACTGGTCCGTCTTCTCCGACCGGGCGGGCCCTGTTATCGGGCCGCTCATGGCCTACGAGGTGCTGACCGCCTTCTTCATGGAGGCCGGGTTCCTCGGCATCATGCTGTTCGGCCGGAAAAAGTCGGCGACCGCCTGCACATGTTTGCCTGCGTGATGGTAGCACTCGGTACGGCGATTTCCGCCACCTGGATTCTGTCGGTGAACAGCTGGATGCAGACTCCGGCCGGTTTTTCAGTGGCCGAAAACGGCCAGTTCGTGCCCGAGGACTGGCTGGCGATCATCTTCAACCCCAGCTTCCCCTACCGGCTTGCCCACACCCTGACGGCCTCCTACCTGACCACGGCCTTCATGGTCGGCGGTGTCGGCGCGTGGCACCTGCTGCGCGGCCGGGGTAGTAACGCCGCCGTGAAGCGCATGTTCTCCATGGCCATGTGGATGGCGGCGCTGGTCGCGCCCCTGCAGGTCGTCCTGGGTGATCTTCACGGGCTCAATACGCTGGAGCACCAGCCGGTGAAGGTGATGGCGATGGAGGGTCACTACCAGAGCTACCCGGAAGGGGCGCCCTTGATTCTGTTCGGCCTGCCCAATGACGCCGAACAGCGGATCGACTACGCGCTCGAGATACCAAAGCTGTCGTCGCTGGTACTGAAGCACGACCTGAACGCCCCGCTTGCCGGGCTAGATACGGTGCCCGACGACGAACAACCGCCGGTGGCCATCGTATTCTGGGCCTTCCGCGTGATGATCGGGATCGGCTTCGCGATGGTGGCCCTGGGCCTGTGGAGCCTCTGGTGTCGATTCCGCGGGCGATTGTTCGAATCACGCGGCCTGCATCGCAGTGCCCTGTTGCTGGCACCGTCCGGACTGGTCGCGGTGATCGCGGGCTGGATTACCACCGAGGTCGGGCGTCAGCCGTTTACGATCTACGGGGAGCTGACGACCGCCCAGTCCGTTTCGCCCATCGCAGCGCCGGCAGTCGCCACCTCCCTGCTGGTCTTTATCGCGGTCTATTTCGTCGTGTTCGGCGCGGGCGTATTTTACGTGCTGCGGCTGATGTCGAAGCCACCGGTCGGTGATTTGCCGAAAGTGGCGGAGGAGGGGCCGTTGCGCAGTACCGGCCTGCTCGCCGGTGGCGATGACCTCGTCGGCACGGTGGGTTAGCGGGATGGACATCGCGGTGGTGTGGGCGGGGATACTGGTCTTCGCCGTGTTCGTCTACGTGGTACTTGACGGTTTCGATTTGGGTATCGGCGTGTTGTTCGCGTTCTTTCCCGACAAGCGCGACCGTGACCTGCTGATGAACAGCGTGGCGCCGGTCTGGGATGGCAATGAGACCTGGCTGGTACTTGGCGGGGGTGGCCTGTTTGCGGCCTTTCCGATGGCCTACAGCATCTACATGACCGCGTTGTATGCCCCGATCACGGCGATGCTGCTGGCGCTGGTATTCCGCGGTGTGGCGTTCGAATACCGCTGGCGTACGCGTCGATGGGAGCGCTGGTGGGACCGCGCCTTTATCTGCGGCTCCGTGGTCGCGGCGCTGGCGCAGGGAATCGCCCTGGGAACCATCCTCCAGGGAGTGGCCGTTGACGGTCGTGGTTACGGTGGCGGCTGGTACGACTGGCTCACCCCGTTCACACTGCTCTGCGGCGCAGCCGTTCTGGTTGGCTACACGCTGCTGGGCGCCTGCTGGCTGATCCTGAAAACCGAGGGCGAGGTCCAGGCCAGGGCGCGACAGTTTGCGCGCTATGCCGGGCTCGGTACCGTGGCGATGATCGCGCTGGTCAGCCTTGCAACCCCGTTTCTCGATGCCGCCTACTACCAGCGCTGGTTTAACATGCCGGCGGTTGTGCTGCTGGCCCCGGTACCCCTTGCCGTGGCGGCGCTTACGGTACTGTTGTTCCGGTCACTGCGCGAGCCCGGAGACGATTTGACACCGTTCGCCATAACGGTGGGGTTGTTCGCGCTGTCGTTCGTGGGCCTCTGTGTCTCGATGTGGCCGTATCTCATCCCGACGGAGGTGACGATCTGGGAAGCCGCGGCCCCCCGCAGCAGTCAGCTGTTCATGCTGGTCGGGGCCGTGGTGCTCATCCCCACCATCCTGGCTTATACGGCCTACGCCTACTGGGTGTTCCGCGGCAAACTCGACCCGGAACAGGGATACCACTGAGTGAACGCTCCCCGGTCCAGGCGCTGGTTCTGGTTCGTCGGCCTGTGGTGCGCCGGTGTCGCGGTCGTTTTGTTTCTCGCCGGTATCATCCGCTGGTTGCTGCCCTGAGGCACAATCATGAGTGCCTGCGGCGCACAGCGATTCCTGCTTCAGGCCTGTCGGGAAAAAACCAGAATAAACTGCACAGAGCTTATTTCGTCAAATTCCAATTGTTTTTAAGTGGCCTGACAATTATCAATCACAGCCCGATGTCCTCCTGCTATTTTCTAGCTAAGAGTAGTAGTTACCATGGAGATCAGTGAGATGCGGTGTGCGAGAAGAACGTCAATGCGAGGCTTGCTGGCGGGCGCCTTGGTTGCAGCGCTTGGCGCGGCGCCGCAGGCGATTTTGGCGAGTGACCTGACGCCGCAGGAACGGTTGGGCAAGCGTTTGTTCTTCGACAAGATTTCGAGCCCTGACTGGATGTCATGCGCGAGCTGTCACGATCCGGATACGGGGTGGACCGGGCCGATCGTGGGGATCAACAAGCATGGAGCGGTCTACCGGGGCGCGATCCCGACACGATTCGGTAATCGCAAACCGCCCAGTAGCGCCTACGCGACACTCAGCCCTGTTTTCTACTACGACGAGGCCGAGGAACGCTTTGTCGGTGGAAATTTCTGGGATGGGCGAGCAACCGGCGAGACGGCTCGGCGAACCCGCGGCGGACCAGGCGCTGGAGCCTTTCCTGAACCCCGTCGAGCAGAACAACCCGAGTAAGCAGGCCGTCTGCGAGCAGGTCGTCCGTTCATCCTATGCAGATCTTTTCGAGCAGGTCTGGGGTCCCGGGTCACTGGACTGCAGTGACGCCGGGATCGACGCTACCTACGACCGCCTCGGGCTTTCGATTGCTGCCTACGAGGCCTCGAGCGAGGTGAATCAGTTTTCTTCAAAATACGATGCCTGGCTGGCCGGTGACGCGGAGCTGACAGAACAGGAGGCGTTGGGTCTGGCGCTTTTCGAGGGTGAAGCCATGTGTTCTGCGTGCCACCCGACCGGCGAAGGTTCCGCCTTTACCGATTTTACCTTCGACAATCTCGGGGGTCCGAAAAATCCGGAGAACCCGTTCTACCGGATGAATAAGGAATATCTGGACGACGGCCTGCCGGTTAATCCCGAGGGCGCAAGCTGGGTGGACCCCGGGCTGGGCGGTTTCCTGGCAACCCGGCCTGAGTGGGCGGCCATGGCCGATGAAAACCTCGGCAAGCACAAAGTGCCGACACTCAGAAACGTCGGTAAGCGATTCGGGAAAGGCGCTACCAGGGCTTTCACGCATAATGGCTACTTCAAAAGTTTGAAGGGCGTCATACATTTCCACAACACCCGGGACGTCAAGCCGGTGTGCGCCGACCCGATGCCCACTGAATCCGAGGCGCTCAAGCAGGATTGCTGGCCGCCAGCGGAAGTGCTGGATAATGTAAATACAGCTGAGGTCGGAAACCTGGGGCTGTCTGATGCGGAGGAGGATGCAATCGTCGCCTTTATGGAAACCCTGTCAGACGATTTCAGCGTGAAGAAGAAGCGTCGGAGAAAGCGGCGTTGAAACCTTGTCCGCGGAGCAGGGTATGGATGGCGGCCAGCACTGCGCGGGCAGCTTGATGAGTAAACACGGCGCTGATCTCCATTGTCACCCGGAGACCGGGCCGGCAGGCGAGGTTTTGGCCTTGCAGTTTATCGAAGATGAACTTCGGGTTTGTGCAGGCCGCGGGAATCGGTATGCGTGGTTACGTTAGAACGTGTAGCGCGCCTGCAGTGCCAGTGTCCTGGGCCGGGTAACGCTGCCGATCGTTGCCTCCCCGGCGGGCACCACCAGGCCGCCGAAGTAGGGGAAGTCAAAGCCAAAGGAGCTGGATTCGTCCAGCAGGTTGCGCCCCAGCAGTGCCAGTTCCCAGCCGTCGCCTGAAGCCAGCGCGAGGCGCAGGTCGAACAGCAGCAGGGAGCCATCCTCGAAGGTTTCGCCGCTCTGGGTGAACTGCTCGCTGCGATAGTTAAGCTGGGCGTCTACCTTCCACTGCAGGCCCGTGTCCGCCCAGGGCCGGGCCCAGCTAAGGTTGAGGTTGCCCGACCATTCCGGCGCGTAGGGCAGGCGCAGTCCGGTGTCGGTATTTTCCGCCTCGGCGTAAGTCGCGGATGCGGCGAGCACCAGCCCCGGGAGTGCCAGCCATCGTCCCTCGAACTCCACGCCCCGCGATTCCGCCGGCACCGAGTCCAGCTGAAAGCCGTTGCCGACGAAAGACACGATCTGGAAGTCGTCGATTTCGGTGTAGAACAGCGATGCGTTGAGCAGCGCGCCGCCGCCCGCGAGACCCCACTTGAAGCCGATCTCAATGGTCTCCGCCTCTTCGGTCTCGTACTCGGCATCGTCCGGCAAGGCGACCTCGGTCGAGAACCCGCCGCTTTTGCTGCCCGTGGCCCAGGACACGAAGCCCATGGCGTCGTCATTGATGTCGTATTGCAGGTTGATGGATCCGTCGAGGTTGTCTTCCTTCCGGTTCAGCGGGGTCGCGGGAACGACCGGGGAAAACAGGTTGGCGAGCGGGTCGGCGAGGGGGCCGCCCGAACGCAGCCAGACCCGTTCCCATACCGCGTCTTTCTCTTCGTCCGTGTAACGCAACCCGAGGGTGAGCTGCCATCGCTCCGCGATGTCCAGCGTGCCCTGGCCGAACAGCGACCACAACTCGGTATCCTGGGTGTAGAAACGCCGGGATGCGTTGTCGATGAGCAGCGGGCCTACCGTGTAAGGCGGCGGGAAGCTTGAGTCGGTGATGGAATCGAAATCCAGGGTGCCATCCAGGTAGAGCAGACCAGCGATGTAATTGAAGCGTCCGCCGGTCGGTGAGGCAAGTCGAAATTCCTGGCTGAACTGCTCGTACTCGCTGCCGTAAGTGGTCGTGAGGTAGTCCACTGACAGGAAATCGGCATCGATGAAGCGCGAGTTGCTGTAATCCGACCAGCCGCTCAGGGAGGTGAATTGGTAGTCCCCCAGGGCCTGCTCGTACAGGGCGACGATGCGGCTGGCATACTGCTTGTCACCAGCTTCCCCGCTGCGGCCGTAGCGGGTGAAGGCGGTCTTGCGCCCGTCCAGCCCGATGTCGGCGGTGGGGTCCATGCCGGCGATGAAGCCGGTGCTGTCGCGGTCCGGCTGGAAGCTGTCGCCATTGATCTCCAGATCGTCGTACTGGTAGCTCAGCAGCAGGTTGCCACTGCCGCCGATTTCGAACGCGGCCGACAAGCGCCCGGTGAGCTGCTCGCGCTCGGGTACTTCGTTTCCGGTCGCGGTGTTGCGCACGTAGGCGCCCTCATCGACGGCATTGAAAGCCAGGCGGTAGTTGCCGAAACCGGTAGGCACGTTCAGAGCGCCGTTGACGTAGCTACTGTCGAACTCTAACTCGTAGTCTGCCTGCAGATAGCCGCCAAGTTCGTCCCCGGGTCTGCGCGTGATCACGCTGATCGCACCCAGGCTGGTGTTCTTGCCGAGCTGGGTCGTCTGCGTCCCCTTGATGATTTCCACCCGCTTCACGTCGTACAACGCGGTCTGAAATTCGCGGATGCGACCGGCCCAGATACCGTCGATGAACAACCCGACCGATTGGTCCAGGCTCTCTCCTGCAGAACCGGTACCCAGCCCACGCAGGGTGACCTGTGCCAGGTTCTGGGGTGTGTGCTGGATCGTGAGGCCGGGGACCGTGTCGGCGAGGTCCCAGCTGTCGCGAATGGTGAAGTTATTGAGCAGTTCGCCGCTGACCACATTCACCGTCAGCGGTATGTCCTGCACCGTTTCGACCTGCTTGCGGGCCGTGACGATGACTTCCTCCAGTACGGCGCTGGGCTGGGCCATGGCCAGTTGAGCGCAGGCCACCAGCCCCGCCAGCAGCACCTGGCTCGGGTGCAATGTTCGCATTGAATAATCCCTGTGGGAGTGACTTGCAGGCGTGGATTTCTTAACCAGCGAATATAGCAGTCCTGGCGGGGTGATCACAGTACCGTCTGGCGGGCGTCCGGTTTTCGACCTGGCTGATCGCACAGCGCCAGGTGACACTGCTTCGCCGCCTGGTTTTACAGCCCTGCTACTTCAATACCGTTATGGCTGATTCCGGATGGGGGATACGCTACCCTGACATCATCTTCGTTATCAGGGATTGCGCGATATGTTGAGACGCCTGGCAGTTTTACTCACCCTCCTCATCGTCCCCGGCACGCTTGCCGCAGAGAGTGCCCGCCCGCCCATCGATGCCGAATCGATGTCGTCGATTGTGAAAACGATGGCCTCGGATGCCTTTGAAGGCCGCGCGCCCGGCACGCCCGGCGAGACCAGGACGGTGGAATACCTCGTGGAACGGCTGCGTGCAATCGGGCTGCAGCCCGGCGGTGCGAACGGCAGTTGGACGCAGGATGTACCGATGCTGCGGACGCGGGTTCAGGCCCCGGCGGTCATGGGTTTTACAGGCGGGAACCGTCAACTCCCCCTGGCGCAGGGCGAGACGGTTGAACTCAGGACGGCGCTGCCGCTTGAGTCGATCGAAGTACAGGATGTGCCTGTGGTGTTCGTCGGTTTCGGCGCCGATGCGCCCGAGCAGGACTGGGATGACTACGGCGATATCGACCTGACCGGCAAGCTGGCGGTATTCCTGGTAAACGACCCGGATTTCGCCGCTGCGCCCGGCGAGCCGGTGGCGGGTCGGTTCGGTGGCCGCCGCATGACCTACTACGGCCGTTGGGCGTACAAATACGAGGAGGCCGCCCGCCGCGGAGCGTTTGGTGCAGTGGTCATTCACGAAACGGAAGCGGCGGGTTATGACTGGAGTGTCGCGGCGGCAGGGGCGGGCGAACAGGTAGCGCTGGACGGTGATCTTGCGGCGGAGGATTCGATCACGGTCCAGGGCTGGCTGCACCACGACACTGCCACGAAACTGCTGGCGATGGCGGGCCAGGACCTGGATGCGCTGCGTGTGGCGGCTCGCAAGCCCGATTTCGAGGCCTTCGAGTTGCAAGGCGTGTCGTTCAGCGCCGACCTGGCGGTAGAACTCACTCGCTTTGAGAGCCGCAACGTGCTCGGACTGCTTCCCGGTGCTGCACGCCCCGATGAGTTCATCATGGTGTCTGCGCACTGGGACGCCTACGGTATCGGTGAGCCGGACCCGCAGGGGCGCGTCGTTCGCCCGGGAGCCAACGACGATGCTCTCGGCAGTGCCGGGGTGCTCGAGATCGCGCGGGTGCTGAAAGCGGGGCCGCCGCTTGCGCGCAGTGTTGTATTCGCCTTCTGGACCGCGGAGGAATCCGGCCTGATAGGTTCCAAGGCTTATGCGAGCCAGCCGGTATACCCCCTGGCGACAACCGTGGCCAACTTTACGCTCGACATCCTGCAAACCGCCGGGCGCGCCCGAGACGTGATTCTCGTGGGTAAAGGCCAGAGTGAGCTGGAGGACGATATGGCGCGCCTCGCCAAGGGCCAGGGTCGCGATGTGACCGAGGAAAACCTGCCCGAAAACGGGCTGTTCTACCGTGCCGATCATTTTTCTTTGGCGCGAGCGGGCGTGCCGGTGCTGCTGATCATGGGCATCGCCGGCGGCGCCGATCTGGTGGAGGGCGGCAGGGAGGCCGGCAACCAGTGGATTGCCGATTATGTCGGCAATTGTTACCACAAGCCCTGCGATGCCTGGTCCGCGGACTGGGATCTGGCCGGCGCCGTTCAGGACGTCGAACTGATTCGCCAACTGGTTGAGGATCTCGGCAATTCGACCCGCTGGCCGCAGTGGAAGGCCGGCTCCGAATTCAAATCCATCCGCGAATCCAGTGCGGCGGCAAGGCGTTAGGCCGCCTCGCTCACCGATTGTCGTCGCGAGAACGCAGTGTCAGCCAAGTGCCAGGACGACCGCAGCAGACAATCGGCGTGTGAAGCTGGCCAGTTGTGGTCCTGCTGGAGCCTTTGCTCAACGCGCAGCTGGAATCTCAGGTGCCCGATGCCCGGAGCACACCGGCAAGGGACAGTCCGACCAGAACCGCCTGTACCCCCAGCGCCGCCTGCAGTACGCCCAGTACGGCACCCAGAATTGCGAACACCGGGGCGATGTAGGCCGACCTGGCGATACTGCCGGCATTCAGCATTACCACCAGGTTGAGAATCATGATGCCGACCAGCATGGCAACGATCGGCACGATGGATACGTGCTCGGGCCTGGACGTCAGCACCAGGATGACGACGGCCACGCCGTAGGGAGACACGACGTAGGGAAACGCGAGCTTGAATGCGAGCAACGGTACGGATACATCCGGGTCGGAGGGCGGGCGTTGGGTTTCAGGAGGCTGGTACTGGCCGCGGATTGACTCTAGCGCAATCAGGAACAGGATCAATCCCGCGGCAATAAGCAGGGCACCCGTTGATATTCCCCAGTTATTCAGGATGCGAACCCCGATTGTCGCTGCGACGACGATGGAGAGCAGGGAGATGGCCGTGGTTGCCACCGCCACCTGCCGGCACGTGGATTTATCCAGCTTCGCCGTACTGCGCGCAAACGGTGCGATGACAGCCTTGGGGCCAAGCGTCAGGAAGAAGAACGTGAAGATCTTGCTCAATTCCAGGGCGAGGACTGCTTCCGGCCCGGCCGCTGTAGCTGTGTTCGCGAAAACAGCCAGACTCAGTACACAGAGGCTGATAATGACGCCAAGACGCAAAGGATCGTTCCACCCGGAATGGCAACGTTAATGGCTCTGCATTATGGCGGCTCAGTCTACGGCTGTATAGACGCTGGGCGTCGCGTCCTGTTCACTCAACGGATGACCTGCTCAGGGCCTCTGCCACGGCCCTGGACCGGCGTTATGTGTTCAGGTCAGGGCTGCCGCTTGCGGCGTCCGAGGTCGATGCGAATGGCACTGTGGCGCCTCTCTTCACCTGTGTTGCTACGCAGGTTGGTAGACAGTATGACGATCCCCCGGTGGGACTCCAGCCGCCGCAACAGGTACGAGACCTCCTGGTTGGCGTAGCGGTCGTGGCTGTCCTTGACCTGCGTGCGCCGACCGAACAGGGCATCGGCCTCGTCGAACAGGAGAACGGCGCCCCGGCGGGAGGCGTTGCGCAAGGCGCGGTCGAGATTTTTCTCGGTCTCGCCGATGTACTTGTCAGCCAGCCACAAAGGTCGGCCGAGAGCGGAGGCGACCTGGCGGGCGACGGCCGCACGATCAGCGGGCCCCGCGCCGGTGAGTTCAACCAGGCATGGCCTCCCGGTGCCTTCGCTGTAAGGTCGCAATGCACATCGACAATCGCGTCTCAGTTCACGCAGCAGTCGATTCCCTGCCGCCGCTCGATCGATACTCGACAGTGTCCAGCCGCCAAGCCGGTTGGGGAACGAGACCCTGTAGGGGGAGGAATCCGATGGCGTTTTCATAGCCCTAGTACGACTTTCGGTACGCCATCGCCCGCCTGATCCGGTCCCTCGCAAAGTCGAGCGCCGCCTGGCGAACCGGTTGTTCGCGTTCCTTCGCCGTCTGCAGCACCCTCCGTGTGTTGTAGGTGATCTTTTCGCTGATTGTTGCGAGCGCCTGGTACTCGCCACTGCCCTGGAATTCCACCGCGCCGCAGATGACCCCGCCGGCATTGACGATGAAGTCCGGCAGGATCACGACGCCCCGGGCTTCGAGTGCGGCTTCCGCTTCGGGTGAGGCGGGAATATTGGCGCCCTGGGCGACGATCTTCGTCTGCAGGCGGTTTACGTTGTTCATGTTGATCACGTCGGGCCGGGCGGCGGGCACCCAGATGTCACAGGCCACGTCGATGATATCGTCGCTGGCGATTTCCTGGCCGCCGGAGTAGTCCAGTACCTTGCCTCCCTCTCCCTTGATCCGGAACAGTTCATGGGTGCTCATTCCCTCGGGATTCACCCTGCCGCCGTGGATGTCGACGGCACCCACGAGAACCGCTCCCTTTTCCGCCAGAAACCGCGCTGTGTGAATTCCCACACTGCCGTATCCCTGAATGGCGAAGGTCGCACCTTTGAGGTCGAGGTCGATAAACTCGGCGGCCACCTGAACCGCCTCGGCGAGGCCGTAGCCGGTCGCTCCGATTTCGTCCAGGGGAATGCCCCCGATGGCCCGTGGCATGCCCACACACCTGCCGATCACGTCGTGACACCAGGCCATACAAAGCTCGTCGGTGCCCATGTCGGGGCCCACGATGTAGTCCTCGACGTGTTTGATGGCGTGCGCGAATGAACGGATGATTTTCTCTTTCTCTTCCAGCGGCATTTTTGAGTCGCCGAAAATAACCGACTTGGCGCCGCCGTGGGGCAGTGCCGCCGCCGCGTTCTTGAGCGTCATGGCGCGAGCGAGACGGAAGCATTCTTCCATGCTGACGTCAGGGGCCATCCGGCAGCCGCCGATGGCCGGACCCGCGGCGACGTTGTCTATCACCAGTATGGCCCTGAGCCCTGTGGACGGGTCATGGATGTGGATGACTTTTTCCGGTCCCCACTCGTCGATAAGGTCAAACGCTGCGCTCATGATCGTCTTCCTGCATTGCCTGGTTGGGGTGCTGCGCTGACGTCACATGGTGACTCCGTCGAACGAAGACCTCAATGACCTGGGTCAACGAGTCCGTGCGGCCCGCCATCCCGGCCAGTCGGCCCCGGGGTGATCGGAAGACGGCACGGTGCCCGTGCCAACAGCGGTGGGAAAAACGGGCCGGGCAGGCCGGGTTAGTGCCATGCTGGCGGGCGCGAGGCGGACACTGGTACCATAGGCGATGGTGCTGCCGTTAACGGGGAGTGGGCGTGCAACAGTCGTATTCCGACACACTGGGCTGCCCACACTGTGATCTGCTGGTGCATCTGGGTGGACTCCGGGTCGGGCAGGTTGCGGCCTGTCCGCGGTGCGGCGGCTTTCTGACCCGCAGGCGTGCTGATGCCCTGGACAAGACGGCGGCTTATTCGCTGGCCGCGTTGGTTCTATTGACGCTTTCCTGCGCATTTCCGTTCCTGTCTTTTTCCCAGGCGGGCCTCGAGAGCAGGATAACGCTGCTGGAAACCCCGGGGATGCTCTGGGAAAACGGCCTGCCTGCGGTCGCTGTGCTGGTCGCCTCGTTTATCATCATTATTCCGGCGCTGGTCATGCTGCTCATGCTGGTAGTCTGCCTGCAGCTCCGGTCGCAGCGTTGGCGTCCCTGGTTGGTGCCCGCAGGGCGCTTGGCGTTCCGGCTGCGACATTGGGCCATGGTCGAGGTGTTCATTATCGGCGTGATTGTGTCCCTGGTAAAAATCGCGCACATGGCCACCGTGGGGCTGGGTGTTTCGTTCTGGTCTTACATTGCTTTCAGTTTCCTTTTCACGTTCGCGGTCGGCACCATAGACCGTTACCAGACCTGGCAGGCCATCGACTCGCTGGCCCCCGGAGATGTAAACTCCCCGTCGCCATGCGGTTCAACGTGACGACCGCCATGGCGAGTGGACTTGCGGTCTGTGAGATCTGCTTTAAGCTGGTTCCGATCGGGACTGCGACATGTCCGCGCTGTAATTCGTCTATTCACCTGCGCCGTCACCGCAGCCTGCAACTGACGCTCGCCATGCTGGTCACGGCCAGCCTGCTGTATATCCCTGCCAATGTGCTGCCTATCATGTACACCGAGCAGTTCGGGACCACCGAGGCCAGCACCATACTGGGCGGCGTGATGCTGTTGATACGGATGGATTCGGTGCCGATCGCCGCCGTTATTTTTATCGCCAGCGTCATGGTGCCCATCGGCAAACTACTTGCGCTCTACTACCTGGTGTGGAGCGTCGAACGGCACTCTGCGCTCAGCCCCCGGCAGCGGGGTTTTCTCTATCGTGTTACCGAGTTGATCGGCAAATGGTCGATGGTGGACGTCTTCGTCGTCGCCATCCTGGTGGCGCTGGTGCAGCTGGGCGGGGTGCTGGTCATCCGGCCGGGTTATGCCGCCCTGTCGTTTGCGGGCGTGGTGATCATCACGATGATGGCAGCGGAATACTTCGATGCCAGGCTGATCTGGGATGCAATGGAAGGTGGGGATGACGCCAGCTGAAGCTAATATACAAGTGAACCGGGGTATCAGCCCCGTCTGGATCATTCCCCTGGTGGCACTGGTCCTGGGGGTGTACATGGTGATACACACCTGGATGAACGAGGGCCCGGAGGTAACCATTCTGTTCGCCACGGCGGAGGGCCTCGAGCCGGGTAAGACGCGGGTGAGTTACCGCAACGTCAACATGGGCCTCGTGACCGACGTCAGCCTCACCGATAACCTGGAGAAAGTGGCCGTCCGGGTGCAGTTCAAGAAACAGGCCGAGGAACTGCTCCGAGCGGATTCCAGGTTCTGGCTGGTGACCGCACGCGTCGGAAGCGGCAACATCAGCGGTCTCAATACCTTACTTTCCGGGGCCTATATCCGGCTCGATCCCGGCACCGGGAAAAAGGGTCGGCTGGACGAATACACCGCTCTCGACAGCCCCCCGGTGACGCCGGCGGACGCGCCCGGGCTGCGCCTGAATCTCCTCAGTAAGCGAGCTGGCTCTATCAGCGTGGGCGACAAGGTACTCTACCGGGGTTATACGGTCGGGAGGGTCGAGACCGTCGCCTTTGATGCCGCTCAGGACCGCGCCAGTTACCAGGTGTTCATCGATGCCCCCTTTCATGAGCTGGTGGACAGCTCGGTACGATTCTGGAACAGCAGTGGTATCGCCATCAACGCGGGCGCGGACGGGATCAGCGTGCGCACGGAATCCATCGAGAACATACTGCTGGGAGGCATAGCTTTCGACCGGCCACCGGGTATGCCCGCGGGCTCGCCGGTGGCGCCGGATACCGAGTTCAACCTGCACGGGAGCTACGAGGCCTCGCTTCAGGACCACTTCCGTTTCGGTGAATACGTGGTCGTGCAGTTCAGGCAATCCGTCAAGGGGCTTGTGCCCGGCGCACCGGTCGAATACCGGGGTGTGAGGGTCGGCAGCGTCGAGCGCATTATGCTGCGCGAGATGATCGAGGAGCAAATGGAGTCGAGGTCAAGCGGCGATACCGGCAACAGTGTCGGTGAAGCCATCCCGGTACTGTTGTATGTGGAGCCGGGCAGGCTGGCGCTCCCCGACACCCAGGAGTCGCTGGATATCCTCATGCGCAATATTATCGAGGGCGCCAGGCAGGGTTTACGTGCCCGCCTCGATACCGGCAATCTGCTAACAGGTAAACTCTACGTTGGGCTCGACTATTACCCTGATGCGCAACCGCTGCCTGAGGTCGGGCGTCGTTACGGTTACACCGTGATTCCATCCATCACCGGCAATTTCGACCAGCTCCTGGTGAAGGTCAACCGTCTTCTGGACAAGTTAAACGACGCGCCACTGGAGAGTGTACTCGTCAGCACCAACGAGGCTATCACCGCATTTGAGGGAGTCCTGGATGGGCTGGACAGACTGCTGGATGATACGGCGCAGCGCGGACTGCCCGCCGACATCGAGGGGACACTGGAGCAACTGCAGGAAACACTGGCCGGTCTGTCGCCCGATTCGGATTTTTATCAGGCGCTGAACGGGGTACTGATGCAGTTGAACCGCTCGCTGAACAATATCGAAACGCTGACCCGGACACTGGCAACCCAGCCCAATGCACTGGTCGTTCCCACCAACGTCCCCGAGGATATCCGGCCGGAGGTACGACAATGAGGTGGCTTCCACTCCGGGTGCTGTTGGTGGGGCTGTTGACCGCCTGTGCCGGCTCACCGCAACAGCCCCGGTATTTCCTGCTGCGCAGTCCTGCGGCGGAGGGCAGCGGGGCGATGTCCGTGTCGCAGGCCTATGCGATGGGCCGGTTCGAAGTGGCGCCGTATCTTGAACAAACCGGTATCGTGCTGGCAACCGGTGAGGGTGAAATCCGTCCCGCCAACCTCAACCGGTGGGCGGAGCCACCGCGACAGGCGCTGGAGCGGTTTGTTGGCGAGGAGGTGTCGCGGACGATGGGAGAAGACGTGACCCGGGCTGTCCCACGGGACGGTATGCGTGTTGTCGACGTCCGCATCGACCAGTTGCACGGCACCGCTGACGGCCGGGCACGACTGGTTGCCGCCTGGTCGGTGCGCGACGCTGCGCATCCACCGCAGTATTACCGGTTCAGCCGCTCTGCCGACCTGGCCAGCAGCGGCTACGCCGCGCTCGTCGACTCGATGAAGGCGTTGTTGTCGGAGCTGTCCCGCGACATCGCAGAATCTCTCGCTGTGCCGAACGCGTCCGGTTGACGACGTTCACGGCGGGTTTCACACATCCCTGAGTGAGCGGCTGATCACCGCACCCACCAGGCCCATAACCGCCAGCAGAGCGATGACGCCCGCATTGCCCAGCCAGGGTGTCAACGCACCTACACTCCCCACCACGAGGAGCAGGACGCCGATCACCGTGTTGCTGATAGCCACGTAATCCGTGCGCTGGTTGCCGCTGCCGAGGTTGACCACGTAAGTCTTGCGACCGACGCGAACGCCCTCGTGTGCGATGGACAGGATGAAGTATGCGGCTGGCAGGAACCAGGCGCTGGATAGCAGGCCGGGAGCGCTGCTCGCAACGCCGAACACCAGCAGCCCGGAACCCGCGGTCACCCAGGCCGCGGAGGCCATGACGTCGCGACTGGAGCGATCGGCAAAGCGCCCCCAGAAGGGTCCGCTGACCAGGCTCGCGAGCCCGGACGCGATCACGAACGCTCCCAGCGTCGCCAGTCCGGCGCTCTCCCCGGACTGGGCGAGTGCCACGTAGAACGGTGCGCTGAGCGCGGAGCACATCAGCAGGGCCCGGGCGATGACAAAGCCCCGGAACTCGCGGTCATCCCGCAACAGCCTGAGGCTGGCAATCGATTGCCAGAGACTCCGCCCGCCGCCGGTCTCGCCCGGCTCCTCCGGCACGGCTGCGAAGGCGGCGGCCGAGAGCCACCATAACGCCGCCGCCAGCAGCAGCAGGGCAGCGATCACCGCGCCGTCCCCTTGATCGCCCTGTACGCGCCCGAGCCCGAAACCTACCGTGATCGCCAGGAAGCCGGCAGCACTGGCGGCCCATCCCGACAGTTGTCCGCGCCGGCGCTTGGGGATCGTTTTACCGATGACGTCCTTGGAGCCGATGGAGCTGAGACTCCGGGCGAGGCTGAACAGGGTCACCAGGGCGAGAATTGCCCAGCCTGCGGTGGCGCCGCTCAGGGTGAACGCCACCCAGGCCAGCCCGGCCACACAGGCGCCCTGGGCGATGTTGCTCACAGCGCAGATCCACTTGCGACGCGGCAGTTGTCGAACGGTCCCGCCAATGATCAGCTGCGGCACCATGGACAAGGATTCACGCAGGGGCACCAGGTACCCCAGCACCCACCCCGGTGCGCCAACAGCGGTCACCAGCCAGGCCAGTGTGGTTTTCGGGCTGGCCAGGGCATCCGCGAACTTGGTCAGGCATTGGCTCGCCAGGATGAGCACAAAACTGCGGGGCGACTCCTGGCACGCGTCGTCGCTGATGTCTTCGCACAGCCGGCCTTCGTCGTCATCCGTCAGCAGTTCGTAGACGGTTTCTACCTTGCTCATTGCGCCAACTCCGCATGAAGGGTGCCGTGCTGCGCCAGGCACACAGGTATTGTGTTCAGAGGTGCCCTAGCGACCGGTCAGCGCGTCGCGAAAGTTCTCCGAGCCCAGTGCCCGGTAAAGCTCGGACACAGCAGTCAGCGGAATCAGTATAAGCAGCATCAAGAGCAGGGGCGCGGTGACCTGGATCCAGGAACGTTGGGTGAATTCGTGCAAGACCTCGGCAGGTGACAAACCGTGAAGCCAGCCGACGATGAGTTCCTCCAGGGCTGTGAAGACGACCAGCACCAGCAACATGGCGAGGCTTTTCCAGGCAATGCGGTGGAGCAGTGGCTGAGCGTCTGCCCGTGAACCCACCGACAGCGCGTGACCGATCAGGATGAACTTGCCCAGCACCAACGCCTTGACCAGTGCCAGGGTCCAGGGCACCGGGTGATTCGCGAGGGCGGGTTCACTCGAGGTCTGGTACAACAGCAGGGCCGCGAAATACACGAACAGGTAAGCGCTGATCATCGCGTATTTAACGAGTTCTTCCCTGAGACGCTCGCGCCGTGTTGCGGTGGTGGTGTCGGTCATGGTTGTTCCTGAGATGCGGTGAGTTCTCCCAAGCATAGGCCGAATCACCTGCGCTTGACGAGCATGCGCCTGGATATTTTAATTCAGGCCGTAGACGAAACCATCATCTTTTTCTCGCGAGAACCTCGCCGGAGCGCCGCGCCGCACTGAACCTTCGCAACACGCGCTCCGTGTACAATAGGCGGTCGACACGCCAGGGAGCCAACGACCGACGCCACCATGTTTTCTACCCGACCTGCCAGACCCCTTGCCCGGGCGGGCGACATCAGCCGGTCCGCGTTGGGAGCCCTCGCCGTGGGGCTGTGGGCCGCCTGCCTGCTCCACGGCCCCGCCCTGGCCACGAGCTATCCGCTGCCGCGAGAAGAATTCGACCTGGTCGGTTATACCCGTGTGGTGGAGGCGCGCCGCGAGGACACGCTGCTGGATATAGCGCGTCGCTACGGCGTCGGGCAGGAGGCTATCCTGATGGCCAACCCGGGCGTCGATCGCTGGCTCCCTGGCGCGGGAACCAGGGTCATCGTACCTTCCCGCCATATTCTGCCAGCCGAGCCTTTCGAGGGGATCGTACTGAATCTGCCGGAAATGCGTTTGTACTACTATCCCAAGCCGGAGCCCGGGTCCCGCGGCGAGGTACTCACCTTTCCGGTGGGAGTGGGACGAATGGAGTGGGAGACACCCCTGGGGGAGACGCGACTGGTCTCCAAGGAGAAGGACCCCGCCTGGCGGCCGCCTGAGAGTATCCGGCGCGAACACGCGGCCGCGGGCGACCCTCTGCCACGTTACGTCCCGCCCGGCCCGGACAATCCGCTCGGCCGTCATGCCCTGCGCCTGGGTATGCCTGGCTACCTGATCCACGGCACCAATAAAGTGTTCGGCGTCGGCATGCGCGTATCCCACGGCTGTGTCCGCATGTTGCCTGAGGACGTGGAATTGCTGTTCGAGCTGGCACCCGTGGGAGAGACGGTGCGCATTATCAATGAACCGGCGAAGGTGGGATGGTACGGCGGGCAACTCTACCTTGAAATGCATCCGCCGCTGGAGGAGAACCCGGAAGGAGAGGCCGACCTCTACGAACGGGTGATGGCGGCGGTAGATGCAAAACTGTTCCAGCGGCCGGTGGAACTGGACGAAGACGTGATCAGGCGGGCCGTGGCCCGCCCGACCGGCATGCCGGTGGTGATCTCGGCGGGCCGGTGATCACGTAGCGGCGGTTCGCTTACTTGTACATGGATTTCTTGAACATCCGATCCAGCTTTTCGTTGGTGTCGCGAGCGGTGTCGGCGGCGGTTTCCGCTGCCGCTCTTGCCGCGGCCGCGTCCTGACGGGCGCTTGCGGCGTCCGCAGCGGCCTGGCTCGCGGCGGCGTTGGCCCTGTCCACTTCTACCCGCAGGGCGTCAATATCCCCCGTTGAGGCGCAACCGGCGGACGCCACCAGCGCGGCTACCATTGCCCCCTTGGACGTCATTCTTGCAAACCTGTTCATGATCCATACTCCTCTTTTGATTATGGTCCTTGGTCCCGGCCCAGTGGGTTATTCGTGTATGCCGGAAGCGTCATCTTGCGATATAAAGTCTCGCTCGACAACGGGATTTTTCCGGTGACCCCCTGCTGCCCTTGCATGCTTTACCCCCGCTGACCGAACAGGCTCCAGCCACGATGTCTTACCGATATCTCTAGGGCACCTCTGAATAATGGCAATCGCGCTCAGCGGAGCTCTGAAGCGTCCAAAGCCTGAGCGCATAGCCATTGATAAGCAGCCCTGTACCATTGCTGTGCTCAGCGAATGCGCACCACGGTGCCGCGGGTGATCAGGGCCGCAAGTTCCTCCACCTGCTCGTTGGTCAGGGCGATGCAACCGTCGGTCCAGTTTACCTGGTCGTGAATCTCGCGGTCGCCTGAACCCAGTCCATGGATGCCCAGATGCCCGCCGAGCGGCGTGTCCTGGGGAGGGGGTACCCCCTTCGACCGGGCCTGCTCTATCTCCTGGTATTCGCCCGCAGTGAGCCGGCCTTCCTGCAGCGCGCGCTTGGCGTGTTGCATGTTCGGGTAGTCCAGGGAAAGGAACAGTCGGAAACGCTCGCTGACCCGGATTTCGTTGATGCGGAAGTCGCCCATGGGTGTCTTCTCGTCCCGGGTTTGCTTACTCCAGGTGGCGCCGCGACTGCCGATGGCGATGTTGTCGTAGCGCAGCAGCACTGCATCACCCTGCATCAGTGACAGGGTCAGTGATGCGGTGTCCACCATCACCCATATATCCCGCGGGCCCGCGCCCGGCATCGCGGGCAGATCATCCGCGCCAGCGGCGCCCGGGAGCAGCGTCAGGATGAAGGCCAGCAGGATGACCCCGCCAGTGCGCCGGCATGCCCTAGCAATCATCCAGGATAATCCTGTGGAGTTGAATGCGCGGTATCGTACACGAGTTCGCCAGCCCCCTCACGCGCCCTCCGCCCTGGCCAGACGGCTCCTCAGGCGGCAGGCGCAGATAACCCCGTTCTGTGAGTGCGGCGGAACCTGGCGATGGTCCCTGCGGTCCCGCTTTTCGGGACAGAGTTCGACGGCGTCAATGACCGCGATCATATAAGCCATATAAATCGTAGGTGTACAATGGAGATGTGTGTGGAATACAGGAGAATTCAGTGTCGGCGCGACGTTGCCTGTTGATGCTTGCCCTGGCAGTGATGCTGATCGGCTGTCGCGTGGAGATTTTCGTTCCCGAGGGTGGTCGGGTGGAGACTCAGTCTGGCACTTTGAGCTGCGCATCCGGAGCAACCTGTACCGTGGACGTGGTGGACCTGTTCTTCGACGAGACCTTTGTTGCGGTGGCGGACGAGGGGTACCGGTTCCAGCAGTGGCAACAGGCACACCGGCATTTCTGTGGCGGTGATACCGGTCCCTGTCGCCTTGCGACAGCCGGCTTCGAGGACAACCCGGTACTGGAAGCCTTCCTCAGCGGCGACGAGGAGTTTTACCTGCAGCCGGCGTTTCGCAGCATCCATGCGGATGCCTCCCATACGCTCACCGCAGCCGGGGGGCGTTTCGAGTTTCTCAACGGTGTGGTGCTGGAAGTACCCGAAGGGGCTGTGGACGCACCCGTCGACATCACTCTTGCTGGGCTCAGTCCGAACACGGTGAAAACCGCATTGAAGAACCACGTCCATGCCTTGAGTAGCATGCGCTATCTTGGCGGATTTTCCTCCAATCCGGTAATCACGTTCAACAAGCCGGTGAAGGCAGAGATACCGGTGCTGGCCCCGGGCCCGCGGGAAGTGCCTGTGTTGATGGATCTGGATTTGAACGAGCGCCCCCACTGGCTCGATCCCACCGCGGCTGAATACAGGGCGGACAAGCGGGTCGTACTTACGCAGGTTACCCGACTTGCCAGCCTTGCCACCGGGGCAGTGGGCGACATCGATCCGGAAGGACTGGAACCGTTGTGCGCGGACCCGTTTTATTACTCGATTTTTCCGATCTGTCGGTACCTGGACGGCGTGCAAAATCCAACCATGGATTTTCGCGTCGAGCCGGTGGTGAGTGGCGATGTGGGTCGTTACTGGGCCCGTCTCACGGTCACGGGCTCAGCCCGGGGTGCTGCCGGCAAGCTCAGATTCGAGTACAAACCGGTGGCGCTCGAAAGCTGGGTTTTCGTGCCGCGCACGCCGTTCCAACCCGTCGCCGGTGAGGCTACTGGTGTCGTTGAGGAGTGGGTTTATGGATTGCAGCCAGGCGTCGAGTACGATTACCGCGCCTGTTGGACTGAAGATGACAACGCCTCGTACTGTACCGAAGCGCTCGCCTTGACTACGTCGCCGGCGACGTCGCTGGAGTGGATCCAGATCGATCCGGCGCGGCCCGGGATTCTGGTCAAGGAGAGTGGTGAGCAGTTTGTGCCGTGGGGCAATAACCTTGTTCGCCCCTATCAGGCTGATGATCCCAACGCGATTTTCGAAGACCTGATGTACGACGACGCGGGTCTGACACTGATCGAGGAGGATCTGGCAAAGCTCCTGGAACTCACCCCCGACGGTGGTCTCAACAGCATCCGGCTGCATCTGCAGCTGCACACACTGCTACGGGACGGCAACACCATCGATCGTCATGCAGTGGCAATGGTCGCCCGCCTCATCGAGAGAGTCGAAGACCGGGGCCTGTACGTCATGCTCACGGGGCTCGCCTACCATTACCCCGCGGATAATCCACGGTGGATTGCCGAGCAATCCGAGAAAGCTCACTGGGCAAGCCAGGCGCTATGGTGGCGCAACGTCGCCAAGGCGCTTCGATACAGCCCCGGAGTGTTTGCCTACGACCTGATCAGCGAGCCGGCGACCGGCGATGCCGAGGGTGAAGACGGGTTGGCGGAATGGGGCGGTGTGCCGCACGACGCGTACTGTGCATTTGGCGAAAACCCGGAGATCGGTAAACATGGCAAGTGTTTCGTGCAGCGGATCGTGCGCGATCGGGGGACGCGGAATCGGGACAAGCTGGCGGCGCGATGGACGAGGAAAATGATCAAGGCCGTTCGTCGCATGGGACCTTTCCAGATTGATACGCGTCATTTGATTACCATCGGCACGGGTGGCAGTCCAAAAGTCTGTAAGCATTTCAAGACGTCACGCGTCCTGGAGCAGCTGAGCTTTATCAGCCCGCACCTTTACCCGGACGCCGAGGATAACGGGCAGGCCAAGATCGAACTGGTGGCAGAGCTGGCTGCGTTGGCCCCCGACAGACCTGTCATCGTCGGTGAGACCTTTCCGTTGCGGTCGAGTGCAGCCACGGTTGAGCGGATGATCAGCCAGACCTGCAACACCGGCATCAGCCAGGGCTGGATTGGCCAGTACGACGGTCGGCGCCGCGGTGAGCCACCTGCGCGGGGACAGAACCCCTTCGCCGCAGCCCTTTTTGACGCGTGGTACACGCTGCAGAGCGACCTGGAACCCCAGATGATCGACGGTGGCTGTCCCGCCTGGGTTCCCTGAGCGCTTGTTCGGCCTTTCCAGTCGGCGGCGCACCGGGAGGTCGATTCGCCAGGAAGCAACGCCAGGTGGTAATAAACGGTCGCCCACCCGCGCTGCAGGCTGTGTCGGGAGCTTCACTGAATCCCGCCGGCGGCTGCCGCCTCGCGTAACAACTGGTTGGTCAGGTTCATGAACGCGAGTAGCGCTGTGTCGGCGTCGATGCGCTCTGCGATCAGCAGGCCGAACACTTCCTCCTGCAGGCTGTGGACTTCCGTGGCAACCTTGGCCGGCGCTTGCTGCTGTGAGCTCAGAACGGAGCGCCACTGCAGCGCCTGCAGGTAGTAAGAGTCCAGCCTGTCCTTACGCGCCTGGCGGCGACGGCGATACAGCGCCACGCAGAGGGTAATGACTCCGATCCCCACTGTAACGGTCGCGCCAACGAACTCGGCGTAACGTTCGATGAGACCGGGCTGTTCCCGGTCTGCGTAGCGTTGCGCGCCGGCGTGTAGCGGCAGGGCGCGGGAGATGTCTTGTGAAGGGCTGAACTCGGCGAGGCCGGCAAGGGGGTACACCGAGGCGATCTCCGGACGCAGGCGGTCCACGACCATGGCGAGTTCGTAGCCCTGGCCATCAGACAGCCCAGCCGTGGCGACCAGCAGGGTGTTCACCGTCAGGGTCAGCGCCGGCTGGTCGGACAACCCGGGATAGAGCTGCGCAGGCAGCACGAAAGGGCGCAGGTTGGCGTAGCGCAGGGCGATACCCTCGGCCACGCTACCGAGCCCGATCTGGGCTACCTCATCGAGGCTATACAACCGATAGCCTTCCAGCCGGGACAAGGCGTCACGCTCCAGGAGACCGCCAAACATGAAGTAAACCTGTGGTTCCCGCGACCAGGGGTCCGGCAGCAACTCGACCCTGCCTACGTCGTAGTCCCCGGCAAGGCCTCGCGCCAGCGACTGGCCGATACCGCCGACGGCCCCCGCCCAGATAGCGGGCGCGCTGAGTATGTCCACCAACGAAGTCGCCGGGCTTGCTGCGGGGAAAAGTATATGCAATGCCGAGGGATAGATTGCACTGACGACTTCCGCCCCCTCCAGGGGATCGATGGGTTCCTCCACGAAGGCCAGGTCAAGGTCACCGTCCCTCAGGGCAGCTGCGGTAGCTCGCGCATCCTGGAACACAGTGACTTCGACCCTCAGTGAGTCGGGCAGACGCCGTGCCAGGAGATTGGCGATCGTGGGAGCGGGCTCGTCAGCGTGAATACCCAGCCGCAGGGCAGCGCCGGCGTCTGCGACAAACGCCAGTGCCAGGAGCAGCGACCACCGCCAGCGCATCGGCTACCTGACGAGTTTCTTGAAGTTGGCGTCGGCACGGTCGCGAAAGCCACGGGGGTCGCTGTCCCACAATGACCTGCCGTTGGTGAATCCCGCGAGTTCAAACAGGAGCAGGCGTCCGTCCTCGATCTTGAAGTTGGTGTAGTCCGGGCAGGCCAATCGACCCATGGCCATCGTCGCGGCGCACCAACCCTGGTAGGTCGGCAGGTACTGCTCCGGGTCGGCACGGAATGTGTCGCGATTAGCCGCGCTGCTGAACAGGTAGGTGAGGGTGCCGTGTTTCTCGGCAAACTCTGCGCTGCCAGACACCGGACCGTCATCCTGGTGATAGCTCACCAGGTCGTAGCCACCTACGGCAATGTTGTCGACGGCACAGGAATGGACCGAGGGTGCATCCCGGGCGGAGAGATTGATGCTCAAGAGTGACAGCAGTAAAAGCGACAGTAGGTAGCGCAAGGGTCTGCTCCTTCCGATTGACGTGTCTATTGGTCACGCCAGTTGCGCAATGGTTCCCCTGGCGACCCGTCTGCTTTAGAGCTATTGTGATTTTACGGCTCGTGCGGGCAGCCCGGGCTCTTGCGATTTCGTCGTCGCGGTGGGTCATGGCGAGAGCGCCGGTACCAGGCTCCACAGGGCCAGTATCGGCAGCGGGCAAGCTTTCGCGGAAAGTAAAAGCCGCCAGTGATCCAGGCGGCCCGGCGGTACGTGGATAGTTGTTGATGGCCAGTCGAGCGATTAACCCGGTTGATATCAGTCCCACGATCGCCGTCTCCAGCTTTTTCGCCCGCGTAGCCGGGGCAGGAGGTGATTGTCGAGGAATTTGATTGTATTGTGCGTCCTGCTGGCGGCGCTCTCTGCATGCAGCGACAGTCCCGACCGGCGAGCGATGCCGGGTGATGATCCGGGCGCAGGGACATCTATCCGGGTCGCAGACCTGCTCTTCCCCGACCAGAATCTCGCGGATTGCGTATCGCGTTCGGCTGCCACGAACGGGTGGACTTTCACAGACGAAGTCACCGCGCTGGATTGCGCCAACGATTTCGAGCCCGAACGCGCCATCCGGTCACTGGAGGGCCTGGAGGTTTTTGCGGAGGTAGAGCCACCGAAGCTGTCAGGTATCAATTTCAAGTTCAATGCAATCCGGGATGCCACACCATTGTCCGGCTTGACGGGGTTGACCGTCCTCGAACTCGGCGGGTGGTCCGGTAATCGGCTCACCGACTTGTCGTTCCTCGCCGGCCTGCGACAGTTGACTGTACTTTCCCTGCATAGTGACGAAGACATCGACAGCTTCAGCGATATCAGCATTCTGGGCCAGCTCACGCAACTGGAAACCCTGCTGATCGAAGGCGCGATCTACGACTTCGGGCCGGCCGGCAAGGTGAGCGATATTACGGCACTGACCCAGCTGACGAATCTGCGCATCCTCGCGATCAGTGGGCAGTCCGATTTTGCTGATCTGTCTCCGTTGGGCGGGCTGTTCAACCTGGTGGAACTGAATCTCAGTGACAATGGTCGGCTCGCTGATCTTGCGCCGCTCGCCGGTTTGACAGAACTACAGAAGCTGGATGTCAGTGGCAGTTCGTCAATTGAGCAACTTGATGCCCTCTCAACCATGACCGGTCTGGCCGAGTTGGTAGTGGGAGGCTTCTTGCTGCGGGATCTGACGCCGATATCACAACTGCCCGATCTGCGCTCGCTTGAAGTCTATGATTCCGGTGTGTCTGATATCGGCCCCCTGGCGAACCTGCAAAGCCTCGAGGTGTTCAGGATGCAGAACCTGGACGATATCGACGAACCGTACCTGTTCTTGAAAGATGTGAGCCCGCTGTCGAGGCTGCCCAGGCTTACTACGTTGGCGTTCAACTACAACATTGGCATGGATATCAGTGTGATCGGCGAGATGCGACAGTTGCGTAGGCTCGACCTGGCCGACAACCAGCTTGAGGACGTTCAAACCCTCGCGGGACTGGTCGATCTGGTCGAGCTGGAGCTGGCTGGAAATCGCCTTGCGGATATCCGCCCATTGGCGACGCTCACCGGCCTTGAACGACTCGACCTGAGGCGTAACCCCGAGCTGTCCTGCGGCCAGATCACCGACCTGGCCGCTTCTTTGCCCGACACGGACATCGAGGCCGACGGCTGTGAGCTCTAACCCGCTTCCTCCCATCTACCGGGGAGTCCCCGGCGCCGCTGGACAGGGCGAGCCGGGCGCAATCACAGCGCTGTAACTGGGTCACGGAACCCACTTGATCAATGTCTTGCCATTGGCCATGGAGACGATGGCATTGGCGGTCTGTGGTGTACCCAGGGGATCGTTGGCGTCGTTGCCCATCAGCGGGATTGCATTGGTGGCACCGCTACCCGGCAAGGCGCCGTTGCTGGACAGGGGCAGCTGATAGAGGAAAGGGCCGGTGAAATCAGTGAAGTATACGGCCCGCTTGGTGATCGCCACGTCGTTGATGACCGTGCCGAACGAAGCCAGCTGGTACTGGGTGATTTCTGCGCCGGTGTCCGCATCGAACACGTAGGCATTGCCGACCTGGCACCCGGCGACGAACAGGTAGTTAGTGCGGGGGGTCGAGCCGTAAACCGAGCTTGAAGCAGTTCCCGGCCAGCAGGTCGAAGCCGGGTTCGACGGGCACTAGTACGTCACCTTCGCCGGTGCTCAGGTTGACGCGGTAGATGGACCCGTCGATCGACGCATTGTAGGCCGTTTTGCCCTTACCGATTGTGAAGCCCTCGGGCGGTGCGCCATCCAGCACCGGCACGGTTTTGGGCAAGCGTTTTGATTCTGAGCCTGGGCCGTCGTCTGCGGTCGCGGCCTGAAGCGGGGGCAGCCAGGCGGCCGCGACCGTTATGCCAATTGCCAATGATCTGTACATGATCGCGGTTCTCAAGCTTTGCCGCCGGGTTGGGAGTCAACACGAAAACGGGCTCAGCCGCCGAGTAGCGCCCGGACGGCCAGGAACAACAGCGAGGGCGCCAGCAGGCAGCCGACGCCGGTGTAGAAAGTTGCGGTCATGGCGCCGTAGGGCACGAGCGCCGGGTCGGTAGCCGCGAGGCCGCCTGCAACGCCACTGGTCGTGCCCATGAGGCCGCCATACACCATGGCTGATCGCGGGTTGTCCAGGCCGATCATCGGCGCGACCAGGGGTGTTCCAATCATCACCAGCACGGACTTGATCAGCCCGGCGCCCACGCTGAGCGCAATCACCGCCGAGTCGGCCCCCAGCGCGGTGCCCGTGACGGGCCCCACGATATAGGTGGCGGCGCCGGCACCGATCGTACTGATCGCCACCGCGTCCCGATAACCGAAAGCCAGCGCCACGCACGCGCCTACGGCGAAGGATACGACCACGCCCAGCAGGATGGATAGCCCGCCGGCGAGACCCGCGCGTTTTATCGCCTGCAGGTCTGCCCCGAAGGCTGTCGCAACGATCGCAAAATCCCGGAACATCGCCCCGCCGAGGATGCCCACGCCGGCAAGCAGTGGGAAATCAGCAACGCCATTGCTGCCCCCGGTGGCCACGCCGCCGACCCAGGCCAGTACCAACCCCAGCGAGATGGCCACGGCGGATCCGTGCAGGTGGCCGCGCGAGAGCGTGTCTGACAGCCAGTAGGAAACCCAAACCAGCACGCCAACAAAGAGAAACGCACAGACCAGCGCGTTTTTCGTCAGTACGGTCTCGACGATTTCAGCGATCATGCCGGGGTTCGTCCTGGCCGCCGTGTGCGCCGCCCGCAGCAGCCACGGAATCGTCAGGGCTGCCGATGCGCGAGATGACAGGCACCAGCGCGAAGCTGACCGCCACTGCCGCCACTCCGGCAGCGACCGCGAGCCAGCCGCTGGATACCGCGGCCAGCACGTTCTGTTTGGCCGCCATGGCGACCACGATGGGGATGTACATGGCACTCCAGAAATGAATGCCGGATTCCGTGGGCTGTTTCAGCTTCACCCGCTCGGAGGAAAAGTTAGCCAGCAGAATGAGCAGCAGCATGGCGATTCCCACGCCGCCGACGTTCGCCCGCACTCCCATCCAGGCGCCGAGCAATTCGCCGGCGACCATGCCGCACAGCATGCAGAACGCCAGCAGCGCGACGCCGTAAATCACCATTCAGGCGGGCGCCTTCTCGACCAGCGCTGGCCGCCGGGTAAGAAAATCCGTAATGGTTTCGTAGGCAGACGCAAAGGCGAGCACGCGCGCGTCGGAGCCGTAGCGCCCCATGATCTGGATGCCCATGGGCCTGTCCTGCGCGTCGAAACCGGCCGGGATATTGACCACCGGCAGGCCTGCGAGGCTGCCCGGAATCACCACCTCCATCCACCGGTGATAGGTATCCATCGTCCGCTCTCCGATAGCGGCCGGCCAGTGAATCGACTTGTCGAACGGGAACACCTGTGCGGTGGGCAGGGCCAGGAAATGGTATTCATCGAGCAGCCGGTTCACCGCGGTATACCAGCGCAATCGCGTGGCATTGGCGGCGTGGACGTCCGCCGCGGTCAGTTTATAGGACTGCTCGATTTCCCATTGCAGTTCCGGCTTCAGCAGGGCGCGTTTTTCAGTGTCTTCGTACCAGTCCCGCATGCCGACGCGATAAAGGTTGCGCAAGGTGAGCCAGCACCTCCACAGCTCCGCCATGTCAAACTCGGGGGTGGTCGCCTGCACGGTTGCGCCGGCTTCGTCGACCACGGCAAGTGCCGACTCGCACAATGGCAGCACACCCGGTTCGGTGGCCAGGTAGCCATCAAAGTCACCCAGCCAGCCAATCTTGAGTCCGGACAGGTTCAAACGCGTTTCCGCGGTGGCCGGTGCTAACGCCCCCTGCAGCGCCAGCGGCGCCTGGTCACTGAGTTCTGGCGCAATGGTGCCCAGCAGGCGAAGGGTGTCCCGCGTGTTGCGACCCATGGGTCCGGTCGTCGCCAGGGGGCGGCTGAAGGGGTCACTGAGTTCCATCAGACCAGCGCTGGGACGAAAGCCAATCACGTTATTGAAGGCGCCGGGATTGCGCAACGATCCCATCATATCGCTGCCGTCTGCGACCGGCACCATGTGCGTGCCGAGAGCGGACGCGGCGCCGCCGCTGGAGCCGCCGGCTGTGAGTCCGGGATTCCAGGCGCTGCCGGTCACGCCGTACACCGGGTTGTACGACTGCGAGCCGAGTCCAAACTCCGGGGTGTTGGTCTTGCCGATGAATATCGCGCCCGCCCGGCGAAGTCGCGCAGCCAGGGGGTCATCCGATTCGGCGATGTTGTCCTTGAACAGTGGCGAGCCATAGGTCACCGGCAGTCCGGCCACTGCCTCGAGATCCTTGACGGCGTGCGGCATGCCATGCATCCAGCCGTGGTAGACGCCGCGCGCCAGTTCCCGGTCGGCCAGCCTGGCCTGTTCCATCAGCCGGTCGTCCTCGACCAGCGCGACCAACGCGTTATAGGTCGGGTTGTAACGGTGAATATGGGCCAGGTAGGCCGACATGACCTCGGCGCTGCTCAACAATTTCATCCTGATCGCCAGGGACAGTTCGCTGGCATCGAGATCGGTAATTTGTGCGGGCAGGCTGGCCGCGAATGACTTTGCAACGCCAACTGAGGGCAATGCCAGGAGGCCGCCGACGCTTGCGCAACCCGCTAAAAAATTTCTTCGTTTCACTGCAGCTCCATTTCCTGTGGCCGTCATCCAATCGTAGCGCCAGATCACTATAGCTCAAACCAACGCATTCATTCCCCATCGCCTTCCCAATTGTCTCTACCCAGCCCAGCCCAGCCCAGCCCAGCCCAGCCCAGCCCAGCCCCGGGCTCGCGCGCACGCTGCCAATTGAGTTTGTCCCACTGTGCGTCTCGATGCAGAGCTTATTGTTTAAGGGGGAAAATCTGTCTGCAGAGAGTGAAGCATGTCCGGCTGTCTGGGGCGTTGCAGATGCCGCGGGGTGGGGAAGTTCTCGACTGCGGATAGCGACCGGGTGTGATTCATGCCCATACGCCGCAGATGGACTAAGCTTGGTGCAACACATAAGCGATAAACCGATCAGACGCGTGAGGCAGCACCCCTGGCCTTAGCCATCGTGTCACTGGCATACGCGTCTTGAATCCAGGGAGATACCGACATGAAGCGGATGGGCGGCGTCGATGCCATGATGCTGGTCATGGAGACACACAGGGCCTACCAGCACACGTTCAAGGTAGCGATACTGGACCCTTCCACTGACCCCGAGGGCTGGGATTTCGACCGCTTCCGCGAGGACTTTGCCTCGCGTCTGCATCTCATTCCCTTCTTCCGCTGGCGCTATGCCTCCGCCCCGCTGGGGATCAATCACCCGATGTGGGTCGACGACCCTGACTTCAACCTGGATTACCACGTACGACGGGTCGCCTGTCCCTCGCCCGGCGACCACCGGGCCCTGTGTGAACTGATGTCCCAGGTCTACGCCTACCAGCTCGACCGCAGCCGCCCCCTGTGGATGAGCTGGGTTGTGGAAGGCTTGCAGGACGGCAAGGTCGCCGTCGTTACCCTGGTGCACCATGCCTACGTCGACGGGGTGGGTGCGGCCTGGGGATTGCAGCAGCTGTATCGCCCGCAACCGGGATGGCAGCCGGAGCGGGTACCCGAGTGGCAACCGCGGCCATGGCCTTCCTGGGGCAAACGGCTGTGGTGGGCGGTGCGCGATCTGCCGGGGGTGCTGGCACGAAATCTGCCGAGGGTGGTCACGGGGGTTCGCAGCAAGATCGCACTGGAAAAACGCTTTGAGGCGGAGGGCCGCAACGTGCCCAGCGCAAGCAAGATGCAGAAGACGCCCATCAACCGGAACCTGTCCCCCGGCAGGACATTTGTCTGTCGCGATATGCCGCTGGATGATTTCAAGCGGGTGAGCAAGGGGCTGGGGGTGACGATCAACGATGTCTTCCTCGCCTGCTGTGCCGGCGCGATACGCAGGTTCTTTGCCAGCCGGGGTTACGATCCGGACCAGCACCCGCTGATATCGGCAACCCCCTTCGCCGGCAGGCGGCCCGATGACATGCCCGGGCTCGGCAATTTTGCCACCATGGACTACTGCTGGCTGCCGACAGACGTGGACGACCCGCTAGAGCGCCTTCGGGCAGCCAGCAAGGCGGCCTCGGAGATGAAAGAACACCTGCGCGCCTGTGTGGAAGCCGGCGCAGACATCAACTCGGTAATGCAGGTCTGCCCCGCCTTGCTGATGGCCGGCTTACGCTGGTACCAGGAGAAGAAACAGGGCGCCTTCAGTCTGTTTGCCAATGTGGTGCTCTCCAACGTGCCGGGGCCCGGAGAGCCTATCTACCTGAACCGCTACAAGCTGGACAGCTGGTTCTCTACCGGCCAGATTTTTAACGGCACCGGCCTCAACATGACGATGTGGAGTTATTGCGGCCGGGCGAACCTGTGCATCCTGGTGGACAGGGAGGTGCTCGACGACGGGTGGGTGTTGTACGACGCGTTCGTGGAGGAACTGCAGACCCTGGTCGACCTCCTGCCCGCTGCGAGCACTCCGGCTACCGCCGTGTCATGAGTCGCCGGTCCGGCCGCGCGCAGCCTAGCCCGGTTCGCTCACCGATTATCTGCTGCGGCCGCCCTGGCCACCCTCGCTACGAAAATCGGTGAGCGAACCGGGCTGATATGGCCCTTTCCTGTCAAGTACCGCGCAACATTTTCTCGCGATCGTGCACGTGACCGTTGCCCCCCCAAGGGGTGTTCTCACACTGTATCAGGAACGCGACGCGCGGAGCATTATGCGACGATCGATCACGCTGATATTCGCGGATTGGTTACCGCATGACAAAGCTGCGTCGCGGGGCTGCCTCCGTCTAGTATCGGGGATCATCACGGTCGTTGACCGTCATGCCCACATAGCCCGGTCGAGGATTCCCCTCACCGTGTCCGCGCATCGCGTTCCCAATGCAGTGTGTACTGCTCTGGCTGTTATCTCATAATGGACCTCCCGACGGCCACTGTGTATCAGGCTCTCGGTGTCACCTGTTGACCAATATCCCAAATGAATCCAGCGAGTTCGCGAGCCGTCGACACGCAGACCGTGTTCTGGTGCAGGCCACGTGCCCGGAGGCGGCGGAAACGGTGACATAAGCGCAGTTGAGCCTGCCAGGCGATGTCGCGGACAGCCGCTGGCTGGCCCTCCTGGCGCACCTGCAGAACGCGACTGATTCGGGGGGTAAACCGGTAGCTCCAGGCCGCCTCAACCAGCATCCGACGCGCGTGGCTGTTACCGGTTTTGGTGATACTCCCCAGCCGCCGCGACGAACCGCTGGAGTGTTCGCTGGGCACCAGCCCCAAATACCCCATTAACTCGCGGGGTCGGGCGAAGCGGCGCAGGTCCCCGAGTTCGGCGACCAGGGTCGAAGCCGCCACCCGGTCCAGCCCCCGCAGGGTCATCAACGCCGACACCAGCGGGCCCATCCGCCACTGCTCGACCTGCTGCGCCAACGCCGCGGTCAGGCGGTCGACATGCGCCTGACTCTCCGCCACCGCCTGGCGGTACTCTGTGAAGGCGATATCCTGCGCTGGGTGCTCGAAAGTTAGTGTCGACAGATACCGTTCGTGGGCCGCCGTCCAGGAAGTCTTCCCTGAATACCGAAGGCCGTGGCGCAGTAACAGCGCCTTGAGCTGCTGGCGTGCCTTCAGCCGTGCCCTGACCGCGTCTATCCTTGCCCGCGACAAGTCCCTGATCGCCTCATCGCGTGCGTCTGGAATGACCACCGGGACCAGCACGCCGGCTCGGGCGAGACTGGCCAGCTGCAGGGCATCACGCCGGTCCGTCTTCACCCGCTCCCCCGGGCCGCGGGGAATCTTCCCCGGTGCAATCACCTCGCAGTGGTAGCCCGCGCCGATGAGGTCGCGCGCCAGCGTATAACCGCACGGGCCCGCTTCATAAACAACGACCAGTTCCGATGGCTCCGCAAGGGACGCCAGGGCTTTGGATAACTGGGGGAGTTTGGAACTGACCGTTCCAACAAAGCGTGGTTTCGACCGTCCGGCAGCGGCGTAGCTGATCGACGTGGATGTCGCGTGGACATCTAATCCAACAAAACCCGTGATAGACTCATTCATGGCCTGCCTCCTGTACATTGCTGCAGCAATCGCCTCAGGGCGTTCTGCATGTGGATAGGCGCACTCCGGTGCGCAACCCACGATCCTGTGGGAGGCAGGTCTCTTTAGCAATCAGTTGGAAGCGACCCGCCTATCCTCACTGCGGGCCATTATGTCTAGCGCACGTGCATGTAAAACCCCGTCTGCTCCCGGTCCAGGTAGCCAAGCAATCGATTCAGGGCGGTGGTATCACCTGCCTCACCCGGTGCCGGCTGGCCGGCGAGCACACCACGTAACTCGTCCGCCGTCAGTCTCACCACCGGGGCTCCGGCGGGCGCAGCCCCCTCCTGTATCTCGAGGATGCTGTTTCTCAGTTCGACCGAGTAGCTCTGTCCGGAGTCGGTGAACTCAAAACCCAGCAGCATGCGTTTATCGCCCGCCCGCTCTGCGTCCACCTGGTAACGCAGCGACTCCAGCAGTCTCCCCGGGGGCAGGCCGCGGCCCGCGCTGCGCAGGCCCAGCCGCATCAGCGCGCCAGGATCAATCTTTCCCTCCAGTTCATGGGCGCCGTTCAGGTACCAGGCGCGGGCGATGGTGTTCAGCTCACTGTATCCGCGCATGCGGAGACTCGCGGCCTTCAGGTGGCGGGCGCCCCAGTCGTTGTGATCGATGCGCACCAGCATCTGGGTGAGTTCCGCCGCGAACTGCGCGTCCCCCGCCTCGAACGCCTTCTCAGCCTCTGCAAGCACCTTGTCGCGGCCGCCCATCAGTGTCACGAACCGACGCGCTTTCTCCGCTGGCGGGGTCGGCAGCAGGTCGGTGGCGTCGCCGCTGAACCAGCTTACCCAGCCTGTATACAGCTCAGGCGCCACGATCCAGGGGGTGCCGTACATGGGGCGGGTGAAGGGCGCCAGGTCCAGGTAGTCTGGCAGTTCGATGAATTTCTGCTGTAATTCAGCGGGCGTGTAGCCCTTGTTGATGTAACGGATGGATTGGTCCCACAGGAACTGGATGGCATCCCGACTGGTGGTGACATACCGTTGTATATCTTCGCGCCCCTCGATGGGCATGATGTGTGAGCCCAGCAACCACCGGGGGCGTATCTCGCGCACCGTGTCCAATGCATTCATGTAGTTCTCGGGCAGGCGCGGCTTGGAACCGCGTATCGAATGCACGTTGGCCAGGGCGTAGAAAAATTCGTCCGCGATCAGTACCATGTCGAATTCCGGCAGGTACAGACCGAATTCGGAAATGGCCTCGCCGCCCGTGTAAAACACCTTGAGTTTGACCCCCGCGATCTCCAGTTCAGTGTCTTCACTGAATGTATCCGTGGGGGGAATATGCCCTACCTGGCCGCCCAGGATTTTCGGGGAGCAGCAGCCGTGGTGGTGCTTATCCTCAGCCGGCAGCAGATCTGGGCCGTAGTAGAAAACGCCCATCAGCTGGCGGGGCAGGATAGCGCCGAACTCGTTGGCGACTTCATCCTCGAAGTTGTCCCATGCGTAGATCTTTACACTGCCGTCGGCGACTTGCTCGGGCGTCACCAGGGCCGCGGTGCCGCCGTGGTGATCCGAGTGGTGGTGGGAGTAGAATATGGCTTTGATCGGCTTGTCGCTGAGCTTGCGGATTTCCCGGGCTATATGCGCGCCGGCCTCCATGTTTACGCTGGTGTCGTAAACGATGAGGCCATCCTCGCCCTCTATGATGGTGCTGTTGCCTATCCACCCGTCCGGCACGTGCACGGTCCACACGGGGTACTTGCCGGCCTTGTAGGTGCCGGCTTTCTCGGTGAACAGTTTCTGGTGTTCGAGAAAATACTCGGGCCAGGAACGCTCGACCTGGTAGGGGTTCTCCCGACCCTGCTGGTCTTCTGCCGCCTCGGCTGCCACGTTGGCGACTGTCAGCATGCAGAGTATACAGAGCGTTTGCCGGGCGGCAGTTTGCAGGTTCCTGATCATGTGTGTGCTCCAGGGGAGTTCGTCGTGAGTCAGACGTCAGTGTAGCCACGTCGCGCTCAACGCACCGACATTTTCCTCCCGCCGCGGCCCGACGGTGTTTACAAGCTGTTACCATATGTCGCCCGCACTCAAACTACTGACACCACCATGGACGCCAGCGAGATCAGTCGAATCATTGAAATGGCCTGGGAAGACCGGACGCCTTTCGACGCGATCGAATCCGCCTACGGTATGTCTGAATCCCAGGTTATCGCACTCATGCGCAGGGAACTCAAACCACGCTCTTTCCGGGTGTGGCGCGAGCGCGTCACTGGCAGGGTGACCAAGCATCGGTCTCGACGCGGGTTCAAGGTGGGTAAGTTTCGCAGCCCCACGCAGAAGATGCGCTAGAGTATCAACCACCCGCCGCCGAGGAATACCGGCAGCACGATTGCGGTACGGAGCAGGAAGATAAGGAACAGCCGGGGGAGCGGCAGCGGGAGTCCGGAGCGCAGTAACAGGGCGCCCAGATCAGACATGTAGAGTATCTGCGATACGGCGACGCCGGCCACGACAAAACGCGTGAGCTCGCTCTCCACCCCGCGTATCAGCAACACCGGCGCAAACACGTCCATGAAACCGACGATAACAGACACCCCGGCAAGCTGGGCGTGGGCCAGGCCCACGCCTTCCAGGAAAAGATAGATGGGGTAGCTCAACCAGTCGAAGACGGGCGTGTAGTGCACCAGGACGAGCGAGCCGGTAGCGACCAGCATGGAGGTACCGAGCACATTTGCCACCAGGCCGAGCGCGGAGTGCCAGGCACTGCGAATCATGAGAGGGGGAGGGTCGGCCCGTTTGGCGCGCGAGACCGCGGCGGACAGCGCTCGCGTCAGTGTCCCGGCGCCCGGGTTGCCTCCCGGTTTCGGCGCATCGGGGGTGCAGAAGTGGCTGTCTGGTATCCGTGCCAGCGGCGGCACCCGGCACAGAATCAGCGCACAGGTCAGGCAGGCGAGCACGACCATGCCGTACCAGATAAAGAAATGCGCTTCGATGCCCGCGACACTGGCCACCACCAGACAGAAGGGTATCGAGACTATCGAAAAATTGGTGGCGATGATCGACGCCTCCCGCGCGGAATAGAAGCCACGCCGGTACTGGCTGATGCTGATCATCAGCCCGACCATACTCGCGGATACAAACGAGGCGGTGGCATCGATGGCGGCGCGGCCGGGCAGTCGGAACAGCCGGCTGAAAGGCCGCTCGACCAGGGTGCCGATAAATTCCATGAAGCCGAACTCGGTCAGAAAGGGCATCAGGAAACACGCGATGACGAGTATGTAGAGGATGCTGGGGGCGCTGGTTTCAAAGCTCAGGCGGCCAGTGTTGGCTCCCCAGATCGCCTCCGGGCCCAGCTCGAAGTACACCACCAGTGCCAGCAGCCCCGCAGCGATTCGCACCAGCAACCAGCCGGGCGTCACCGCGCAGAATGCATGGACCGCCGGGTGTGAGTGCTCCTTATCGGCGCCCGTCAGGCGATACAGGGTGGCACCAAGCGCGCTTATGACAATCACACTGCTGATAATCGCAAGGGCGTACGGTTGCAGCGGTACCTTGACCAGGTCAGTGATCACGCCAAGCAATATCGTCGACCTGCCCCCAATGTTCACCGGCACCAGGAACAGCATGATGCCGATTGCAGATGGTATGAGAAACCGGAGTACTGGCGGCAGGCGGGGGATGGCGTTTCTACCCGTTGGGAATGGCGTCAGCCACAGGATACGTCAGTGATAGCGCAGGCGGTAGCGGAGACCGTCAGGTGATCGCTGTGCGTTCGGGGCAAACCGCTTACACACAGCTTTCGGCCTCGTTTTGTTGCCGACTGCCCGCGGCGCAATCACTGACCGTGACTATCGCCACGAGCTGGTGTGTATCCTGCCAAAACAGGTATCCAGCGCGGTCAGCAGCTGATCGGCGTTGGCTTCGTCGAATACCATCGGGGGGCGGATCTTGAGAACGTTGTCGTGGCGCCCGTGGGCGGACAGCAATACGCCTTCAGCCTTCAGTTGGTTGACCATGTGGTGGGCCGCCGCTTTATCCGGGGCTTTTGTCTCGGGATCGCTGACCAGGTCGACGCTGAGGAACAGCCCTCGGCCACGGATATCCCCGATCATCTCGTACCGGCTTTTCAGCTCATTCAACCCCGCACGGGTGTAGGCTCCCACCCGCCCGACGCTGGCCTCGATGCCCTCGTCCTCGATCACCTCGATGACGGTTTTACCCACCGCGGCGGAGACCGGGTTACCCCCGAAGGTGTTGAAGTAGCCGGCGCTGGCTGCGAACTGCGCGGCGATAGCCGGTGTCGTCACCACGGCCGCCAGGGGATGGCCCGCCCCCATTGGCTTACCCAGGGTCACGATGTCCGGGATCGCATCATCGTGAGCGAATCCCCACCACTTGCCGGTGCGGCAGAATCCGGCCTGCACTTCGTCTGCGATCACCAGCCCGCCCGCGGCGCGTACCTGTTCAAACACGCGCGGAAAATAACCGGCTGGAGCCTCCGCGGTACCGGGGCAGTCGAAGATGGTATCGATCATCATCGCTGCCGGGCGATGGCCGTTGCCACCCAGTCGGTCCAAAGCCGCGGAGACGGAGTCGATGGCGCCCGTCAGTAAATCGTCGCCGGCAAAGGTCGGCCGGTAAGCGCAGGGTGGCGAAAATTCCGCCAGCCACTCGGGGCGCTGTGTGCAGTCGGCCGTGGATAACGCGTACACCAGCGTTGAATTGCCGTGGTAACTGAACTCCGAGACCAGCATGCCGTGGTTTCCCGTGACCGTGCGGGCAATGCGGGTGGCGAGGTCGTTGGCCTCGGTGCCGGTGCAGACAAACATGCAAACGCTGAGCTCCCCGGGCAGGTGAGCGGTGAGCGCCTCGGACAGCTCCACCACGTTCTCGTGGAGGTAGCGGGTGTGGGTATTCAGGGTCGATGCCTGCCTGGACAGCGCCGCCACGACACGGGGATGACAGTGCCCGACGGAGGCCACGTTGTTGTAGCAATCCAGGTACTGCTTGCCCGTTGCATCCCAGAGCCAGATACCCTCGCCGCGGACCAGGTGCGCAGGCTCTTCGTAGAACAGGCTGTAAGCGGGCCCCAGGGCGCGCTGACGACGCTGTAGCAGGTTCATTGCCTTAACCTCATTTGTAGCCACACACCGCCCGCAGCGCATTCGCGGTGGCGGCATGGTCGGCGCGCACCGCCTCTGCCAGCATCACCATGGCCTCGCTGCGGTCTTCAAGGGCATCGGCGGCGGATGTACCGCCTATGCGCACCTTGATGTCACTGAGGAGCACCGTGATCAGCAGCCGCAGTACGATGGCATCCCAGAGCAGGGTGACTCCGGCGTCGCTCAGCGGGTGGGCGCCGTGAAATCCCGCCAGCAGCGGCTTCACCGCGCCCAGGTGTTCGGGGCAGAGCCGCTGGAAGGTGGTGGCAGTCACTGCCAGTTCGTTGATAACAGGCCCGTACACCATATCCCCGAAGTCGATCAGTCCCACCACGGTCGGGGACTCGGCGTCCGGCCGCAGCAGGTTGTAGTTATGACCGTCGTTATGGATCACCTGCGATGGCAGCGCATTGAGGGCGGGCAACGCCTCGTTGCGCAGGCGCTCGATAAGCGCCGCGGGGACCAGGGCGCGGACGTCCTCTTCGGCATCGGCCCACAGCTCCCGCGACACCGCTACACCGTTAGCCAGGTTCCAGGGCATGAAATGCCGCGACGCCGGGTGCTCGAAGCCGGCCAAAGCATTTACCACCCGCGCCATGAAGCGGCCGACTTCCTCAAGCTGGACAGGCGACGGGAACACGCCCTCGCCGTAGGGAATGCCAGGCAGGAATGTCACCACCCGGATGGCATGGGAGACACCCTCGTGGTCCTCAACGGCGCTGAGACACTCTCCGGCCAGGGTGCGCACCAGTCGGGGCACCGGCAATGCCGGGCTGTGCGCGTGCAGGTGCAAAAGCGCCTGCACCTGGAAATCCGTCAGCGCCGGAGCCTCGTCCGGCCCTGCGATCTTGACGACGTACGCGTCGCCATCAGCGGATACCAGCTTGAAGTTCTGGTCACGTTCGCCATCCAGGGAGGTCCACGAACCCCTGAGCCCGTAGACGTCGCGAATCAACGGCGCGATCGACTCCACTGAAAAATCCGGCGGATTGAAACGCATGTCGTTCGGAGTGAGGGTATCGATATCCATACAGCAGGTGAAGGCGCCGCTCGGCTCGTTCGGGGTAGGCAGGATACCACTTAAAAGCTGCTGAATCTGGCGCCCCCGTCCGCACCGGAGCCACGGAATTTGTGAAGCATCGCCCCTGGGCCCGGATGACCAGGGCGTGCGAGATCTGTCGGTAAGACCAGTGTGTGTAGCCGGTCAGGTGTCCTGGCTTGGCAGTGCCCGGGCGCTCATCCGGTCTGCCGGCTGTGGCGTGGTCTAGACTGACGTTGGTATTCATGTGCGGGCGCCGTGTCGCCCACGAACGACTTCATCGAGGACGTGCAACAATATGACGGAATTGCATTACCAGTCAGCGCTTGAGATCGGCGCGAAAATCCACGCCGGTGAGCTGAGCTCCGAGGTCGTTACCCGGGCACTGCTTGAGCGGATTGACGCACGGACGGATCTCAACGCATTCGCCCGTCTCGATCCCGCGCTGAGTCTGGCCCAGGCTGAGCGAGCCGACGAGGAAATCCGCGCCGGCAGAATCCGGTCGCCGCTGCACGGCGTGCCGATTGCGCTCAAGGACCTGCTTTTCACCCGCGACTGGCCGACCGCGAGCGGCACGATGATCTACAGGGATTACCTGCCGGAACACGACGCCACCGTGGTGACACGGCTGCGCGAAGCGGGCACGATTACCCTGGGAAAACTGCAGCTGACCGAGGGCGCGTTCTCGCGCCATCATCCCGCCGTCGCGATTCCGCGCAACCCGTTCGACCCGGAATGCTGGGCGGGCGTGTCATCCTCGGGTTCCGGTGTGGCGACTGCGGCGGGACTGTGCTTCGCGAGCCTCGGCACCGATACCGGGGGCAGCATCCGGTTTCCCTCGGCTGCAAACGGGATCGTTGGTCTGAAGCCCACCTGGGGTCGGGTCAGTCGCTTCGGTGCGTTCCCGTTGGCTTATTCGCTGGATCATATCGGGCCCATGACCCGAAGCGTGGCGGACGCTGCAGCGATGCTGCACATTATTGCAGGCTTCGATGAGCGCGACGCCACCTCCAGTCGTGAACCGGTAACGGATTACCTGGCTGACCGGGCGCATGTTGCGTCCGGTTTGCGGATCGGTATCGACTGGGCTTACGTGGAAGGCTCCACGGATCCCGAGCAGGTCAGTGCTGTCAGGGCCGTTGCCGGCCTGCTGGCCGATAACGGCCACCAGCTCGTGGACGTGGTTCTTCCCTACCATGCGGTGACTGCGCAATGGCCCGTAACCACGGCAGTAGAGGCGCTGCATGCCCACCGTGAGACCTGGCCCGCGCGCAAAGCGGAGTATGGGCACCTCGGCGACCTGCTCGAACTCGGGGAGTCTTTCAGCGCGCAGGACTACATGCTGGCGGAACTGTCGCGGCGGGAGTTCGTGGCTCATCTCGCCGGCGAGTGGGCACGCTGCGATGTGATGCTGAGTCCGTCGTACGGGCTGTATGCGCCACCCCGGGAGGGCACGCCGGAGATGGACGAGGCGGAGGGAGATCTGGTTGAGACCCTCAAATTCACGGCACCCTTCGACGCATCCGGCAGCCCGACGCTTTCGATTCCGTGGCATGTCGGCTCGCGACGCATCCCCACCAGCATACAGCTGATCGGGCAGAGTTTTGACGAGTCGACATTGATTGCACTCGGGCGGGCAATAGAAGCCTGGCGCGGTCCACTGGCGCACCCGGAATAGACGGCGCTCACCGCGCGGGTGTTAAACCACAGGGAACATCGTCACCCGTCCGCACAGTTTATACAGCGGGTGCATGCCGGATCAAAGTCCAGCCTGGCGGGGTTGATGGCCTCACCGCAGGCCAGGCAGAAGCCGTAGTCGCCTGTGTCCAGGCGGTTTAACGCACTGGCGATTTTGTGCAGTTGTAGCTGCCGCCGACGGGCAGTCTCCTGCGCCATCTGCTGAGCCTGCATCGCTTCCATTCGCGACAGACGGCCCACCTTCGCCTGGTCCAGGGTCACTGTCCCGGCGGCTTCCCTGCCGTCGTTGTTCAATTGCTCGATGTCTGCCTTGAGCGTGAGCAAAGTCTCCCTGCGGGCGTCAAGCTCGGCTTGTTCCATATCCCGATTTCTAAGTTGAGCGTCAGGCGCTGTGTTTCTGCCGCAACAGGTAGTAACACCATCCTCCTGCGGCGCCTGCCAGACACTGCCCCAGCAGACCAGGTAGTGTCCTCGTCACGGCGACCGGGTGGATGTCCAGTACCATTTTCAGTGTTAAGTGAAGCGCGGCAATAGCAACAAAGCCTGCGAGCGCGAACAGCAAGGGGGAGCCACCGGGAGCGAGTCGGGCGAGCCACGCCGCCACGGGCAGTGCCACGATGAATGCTACCGCGATCAGGACGAGGTAACTGGACGTCATGCCGAGCAGATCCTGGAACGTGGTGGTGAGGCGCACGCCCATCGACACGTCCAGGCCCATCGACTGGACATTCGACAGTATCATCTGGGTGGAAAGGGCGCTCGCCAGGACGAACGTGAGCACTGTTGCGGCAAGGTAGGCTTTGAGTACGTTCACCACGGTGTTGTATCTCCGGTTGATTTCACGCCTATAATGACGCGCTTGCAAGCAAAGGAAAACCCGATGAAGGTCAAATTACCGCTCTGGGTAAGCCAGGCAATTGCAGCCCTGGCGCCGCTGCTTTCAGCTCACCTTGTGGCCAGCGCTCCCGACTATACGCTGGTGACAATCGCTGAAAACCTCGATCATCCCTGGGCGGTTACCCAGCTCCCCGATGAGAGTTTCCTGGTCACCGAGCGCACCGGGCAATTGCTGCGGGTGTCGCCGGCCGGCTCGACGCAGGTCGTAGAGGGCGTGCCCGCCAGCTACTTCGCCGGCCAGGGTGGCCTGCTGGACGTGGTGCTGCACCCGGAATTCGCCAGCAATCAGCGCATCTACCTGTCCTACGCCGACGGCACACCCGACGCAAACGCCACAGCGATAACGCGCGCGACCCTGGACGGCAATCGACTGACAGACGCCGAACAGATACTGCGCGTTCAGCCAACGAAAGACACACCCCAGCACTATGGTGGCAGGATGCTCTTCCTGGCGGATGGCACACTGCTCGTCACCGTCGGCGAGGGGTTTGACTACCGCGAGGTGGCGCAGGACCTTGACAATGAAATGGGAAAAATTCTGCGGGTGATGGACGATGGCAGTGTCCCCGGGGATAATCCTTTCAGCGGCGCCAACAGTAAACGTATCTGGTCCTACGGACATCGCAATGCCCAGGGGCTCGTCTACGACGCAGACAGCGGCACGGTGTACATGCACGAACACGGTCCGCGCGGCGGGGATGAGATCAATGTACTGAAACCGGGGACCAATTACGGCTGGCCGGCGATTACCTATGGGCTTGACTACAGCGGCGCCCGTGTATCTCCGTTCACGGCGGCCGAGGGCATGGAGCAGCCCCTGCTCCACTGGACGCCCAGCATCGCGCCCTCGTCAATGGCCCTTTATACCGGAGAATATTTTCCGGAGTGGCGTGGCGATCTCCTCGTTGGCGCACTGGTGGCAAAGGAAGTCAGGCGCGTGGATCTGGAAGAGGGCGAAGTGGCCGGCCAGGAGTCGCTGTTCGGTGAACTCGATGCGCGCATCCGGGAGGTGACCATGGGCATGGATGGACATCTCTACCTGCTGACGGACGGCGCGCAGGGCAAACTGTTGAGAGTGACGCCTGCGGTGACACCCTGATTGCCGTAGCCTGAGCTGATTCTACCGCTAGGGCACTCGGCCAGCGGGCAGTGGATGCCTGGCGTCCATACACGCCGGGGACAGCTTCCAGTGTGTCAGCAATCCCCGGCCCTGGTTTCACGCCTGCTCAATCCACTGTGCCACGGACTTCCCGACCGGCAGTATCCTGTACAGGCCGAAAATTGTTGCCGAGGATTTTGCGGAAGGCCTCGTGCTGCTCCTTGGACACGGAGACCAGGTCCTTGAGCACGACCCAGGTGACCACTTCACTGCAGGGCGGCGTCGTCAGCGAGCCGGAATAGGTGTAGTAGCTGTCCAGGTTGGTGAAGGCGTCGCCTACGTCGACCATGGTGTCCGTTTCGGTGGTGTCACCGTCTTTAGCCGGAAGGCCGGCATCGATCAGTGTCTGCACGAAGGCGTTGTCCGGATCGCTACCGCTGATTCTCCACAATTGAGCGAGCACCAGATCGGTGCCACCCGGCTCGGTAAATACGCCGTGCATTTCCATCTTTTTGTTCCTGTTCTTTATCGTGTGCTCCGACAGGGTGTGGAAGTGAAATTGTGATAGCTCATAGGTTATGCCATCGAACACGATGGACGTGCCGGTATCCTCATAGGTTTGCTCAATGGTATGCCCATTGTTGAACATGTCGATAGTCGTGGGGAAGGTAACGAGCTCCAGTTCACCCAGGGTTTCATCGGCGACTACTCTGCCGGTCCTGATGTTGATCGGAGACTGGGCGGGACTGGCACCCTCGGTTCCCTCACCCGCACAGGCCGCCCACTCGTCATTGAGCTCCTCCCAGTGATCCGGTCCGGAATCCCCGTTATAGGAAAATTCCTGGGCATTGATCCCCGCGCTGGCAAGCAGCAACGGCAGGGCGGTGACAGCGATTCGTCGGGCTGAACTACTCAGGGTCTTGACACTCTTGAATGCAGACATTGATTCATCCTCGGGAAGGCATTAGCTTTGTATCCGGGCTGAGACAGCGCGGATTGCTGCGCAGCCTCTTGCGGTGGGACAGCAATCGGGCTGCGTGTTCCGAGGGTAGCTCTATACAGGCCACGGTGCTTGTCATTTCGCGACAGGGAATAGGCACTAAAAAAAACGGACCAGGCAAGTCAGTACGTTTTTTTTCGTGACGGTAGCGGCTCCACAGGACACCCACCCCAATTGTCGCTGTGTTCAACTCCGCGACTTTTGCTGTCGGCCAGTGAGTCACGGCGGGTGTCCTGTTTTGTGTTGTGCTACGCCATATAAATCTCGACATCTGACCGCTTGGCGGCTTTGAGGAGGTCTTTGTCTAGCGTCGACAATGGCAGGCCTGATCTGAGCGCCAATTCCAAATAGGCGGCATCATAGCTACTCAAGCGATATGCTCTCGCCAGGGAGAGGGTGTGACCGAACACCTGGTTTGCAGTTAGGGGGTCTACTGTTATCGGCAGGTTTTCCAGCTGAACAGTGAAGCGCTCTATCTCGGAAATTTCTATCTCTTTGCGATGAGTTGCTCCCAGCAGAACATTCGCAGCCTCCAGGTGCCACAGGTTGGGCACGATAGCCTCTGCGTCAACTAAAGACTTCAGCACGGATTCTGCATACCGCTGGTCTGAACTGTTGTTGCTTGCCAGCAACCAGCGCATGGCGACAGAGTTATCCAGCACAAAGGCGATCATTCACGACCTTGGTTCTTGAACTCGGACAACTCTTCTCTGGAAACAATATGCTTCCTGGCTTTCAATATGTTGGCGATGGCGCTATCGATTCGCTGACCGCTTCCAGACTGGCTAGGAACAAGGTCTGCTACCGGCTTGCCACGATTCGTGATGGTGAAGCGTTCTCCGGCTTGCACTCGACGAAGTATTTCCGGGAGCTTGGTTTTTGCGTCATAGGAACCAATTTCTTCATTCACGGGAATGCCCAATCTTTTTAAAACGACCAGTCTACTGGTCTAGTCAATCTTTTTCAACGTCGTTTAGCTGTTCTCAGATCAGAGGAAATACGGAAGGCTAAAAGCCAAATAGAGGAAAACAAACAGGATACCCGTACTGACGTTTACCGTATTCGACTCCATGATTTATGCCGTCGACAAGTGAAGTGCGATAGGTGTCTTGGTTAGCGCCACAGACGAAAGCCCGCCGCCGGCAGCGCGAAATGCAGTGATAGTAATGTGTGCAGTTCAATGCAACTTGGGCGCTGCGCGGCAGTGTCCTCTTCGATTTCGGTTTATGCTCTCGTAACTTCAGAATAGTGCCTGAGATCGTTGCTGTCGGCGAGTGGGTTGCATTTGATTGAATTTGCGAGGGGGCTACACAGGAGGCTACACAGGAGCGGGCTACACAGGACACCCACCCCAAGAGGGGCTACACAGGACACCCACCCCAAGGGCTACACAGAGGCTACACAGGACACCCACCCCAAGGGCTACACAGGAGGGGCTACACAGGACACCCACCCCAAGGCTACACAGGGGGCTACACAGGGCTACACAGGACACCCACCCCAAGGCTACACAGGACACCCACCCCAATTTCCCCTGTATCCAACTCCACGGCTACACAGGACACCCATCCGGCTACACAGGACACCCATCCCAATTTCTCCTGTATCCAACTCCACGACTTCTGCCGTCGACCAGTGAGTTGCGATGGGTGTCCTGTTTAGCGCTGTTTAGCGCTGAGCGTCTGCGATGGGTGTCCTGTTTAGCGCTGTTTAGCGGCCGCGCGGCCGCAGGCCGGGTTACCCGCTGGCCACTGCCTTATTCGGGCCTGTGGAATAGACCAGTTGCGTTTCATCCAGGTCGAGGTTCGGCAGGAGGTCCCGCTCCACGTAATAGTCGGCGATGTAGGTCCAGGGCTCATGATCACCTTGCTTGGGCATCAGGTGGAGGCTGCGCTTCAGGTAGCCCGGGTTGAATTCATCCTCGGATATCCAGGGGTGCAGCGCCATGTCCTTTTCGCTGTCGAGCGGTAGCGGGGTAACGCTGGTCGCACCTTTCTCTGTCATGTGGTTCAGCAGACGGCAGACGACATCGCAGGCCAGGTCTACGCGCATGGTCCAACTGGTGCGCAGGTAGCCGAACATGTAGGACATGTTGGGCACGCCGGAATTCATCAGGCCGCGGTAGGTCAGGGTCTTGCCGAAGTCCACCGGTTCGCCGTCCACGTCGAAGGCGATATCCCCCATGACGCTGATGTTGAAACCGGTGGCGGTAATGATGATATCGGCTTCCAGTAACTCACCGGACCGGGTCAGTACGCCCTGCTCCGTGAAGCGGTCAATGTGGTCGGTGACAACCGACACCTTGCCGGACTTGATGCCCTCGAACAGGTCGCCGTCCGGGACGAAGGCCAGGCGCTGCTGCCAGGGCCGATAGGACGGGGTGAAGTGACTCATGTCGAAGTCATCGCCGAGGTGATCCCTGATCACCCGGAACAACTCTTCCTTGACCAATTCCGGTTGTTCCATTGACAGTTGCTGGATCTCCTCGTGGGTTTTGAGAATGTCCTTACGCACGATGTCGTGGACGATCGCCTCGTCTATATCGAGCATGCGCAGCCGGTCTGCCAGTTCATTACGATTCTCGCCGGTATGGAAGTAGGTCGGGGATCGCTGCAGCATGGTGATGTGCTCGCAGTCGCCTGCCATCGCCGGCACCAGGGTGGCCGCAGTGGCGCCGGAACCGATCACCAGCACGCGCTTACCCTTGTAATCGAGGTCTTCCGGCCAGGTCTGCGGGTGAACGATCGGCCCCTTGAAGTCTTCCATTCCCGCCCACTCCGGGGTGTGGCCTTGCTCGTGACGATAGTAGCCCTGGCACATCCAGAGGAAATTGGCGGCAAAGCAGACCCGCTCATCCGTGTCCGTACGAAGCACTTCTACCAGCCACTGCTGGGTATCGCTGGACCAGGAGGCGCTGACCACCTGGTGCTGGTAGCGGACATGCCGCTCGATGTGGTCATCCTCGATGGCCTCTTCCAGGTAGTGAAGGATGGCATCGCCCTCGGCGATGGGATTGCCTGACCAGGGCTTGAAGCCGTAGCCAAAGGTGTACAGGTCGCTGTCGGAGCGAATGCCCGGGTAGGTATGCTGGCGCCAGGTGCCGCCGAAAGAGGCCTTGTTCTCGAGCAACACAAACTGTTTATCGGGGCACTGCTGCTTCAGGTGATGAGCTGCCCCGATCCCCGAGATACCTGCGCCGACGATAAGTACGTCAACGTGTTCGACGGGCTGGGACTTGAGCCGGGTTACTGTGGACATGGTGTTTACCTCGCAAGGACTGTGGCTGTCATCGTGTTAGATTAACCCCGCGCCCGGCGAGGGGACATTGCCACTTGGGCCCATTTTTTGATAGTTTGGGCCACCTATTCCCGCAGGAGTCGCCTGTGAGCGACGCTTCCACAGTCATCGCCAGCGGCAATCTCGCCAGCCCGCGCCGCATCATCGCGGGCGTGCTGGGCCAGTTTGGCTTCTTCGACGTCGGCGAGGACAGCGCCAGGGCGCTGCTCACTAACGCCGGTCTGCCGCCCCGGGCCCTCGAAGAGCCTGACTTTCCCATCTCCCTGCAGCAGGAACTGGCGATTTGTGCTGAACTGGTGCAACGACTACCCCCGGATGTCTCCCCCATCCGCATGCTGTTCCAGGCGCGCTCCAGGATGGGTATCGAGAACCTCGGTGTCATCGGCATGGCCATGAAACACGCGGCCACGGCGGTGGAGTCGCTGATGGTGTGCCTCGCCTATCCCGAGTTGACCATGGGCCACTGCCGCATGGTGGTGCGACGGCAGTCGGCGTTATCGCTGTTCTCTTTCCACATGGATCGTCGCGGCCTGGAGGCGGTCCAGGTTCCCGGCGCAGATCCTGAGACTCTCGACCGACTGGCGGAGTACTGCGTGGTGCTGGATCTCAGCACGTCATTGCGCAATATCGAGGGTGTGTCAGGCTCCGGCGAGCCTCCTTCCTGGATATCCTTGCCGTACCCCGAACCTCACGACTGGCACGAGGTCTCCGGCGAGCTCGATTTTCCGGTGCGTTTCGATGCCGAGGAGGCCTGTATCGCCTACCCGCAGGCCTTCGACGGCACACCGCTGCCCAACGCGAACCCGCTGCTTTACAAAATGTATGCCTCCCTCGCGGGGAAGATGTCGCAGATGCTGGCGGAAGACGTAGGCGTCGAGGAACGGGTGACCCGCTGGCTGTGGGCCTACAGCCCACCACTGAAACGACGGGAAATAGCCGAATTGCTGGCCATGTCGGAACGCAACCTGACCCGCCAACTGACAAAAGTTGGCACATCCTACTCCGAGCTGTTGGCCGGTGTGCAATCGGAACGGGCGCGCAATTTTCTGCGCAACCCGCAACTGTCCGTGACCGACATCGGCTACCGACTGGGCTACAGCGAGCCCGCTGCGTTCACCCGAGCGTTCAGCCACTGGACCGGCACGTCACCACTGCGGTGGCGGCAAAGCCAGGAAACTGTTCAACCGGTGTTGCCGGAGGGTGCCCGCGGGCAGAAGCAGCCGTGAAAAACCAGCGGCAGCACCCGGTCCGTCCGGGCGATGGCCAGTGGCCCATCCGCCAGTCGATCCGCTTTCAGTATCGCCAGCCCGCTGCGGCGACGGCGATAATCGAGCAGGGTGTGGATGATGTAGCCACCGTCTTTCGTGTACAGAAAAAGTGGCTCCTCCACGATGATGCCCTCGCCGTAGTCGAAGCGCTACGTGGCCCCCGTACCCGGGGCAATGCCGGTATCGCGGACATGCCGCCCGCGGCCCCGGACCTGCTGACCGAGCGGGATCGCGAGGTGCTGCGGTTGATCGCAGGGGGGCTCTCCAACCGCGAAATCGCCCGCATCAGGAACCTCGCCGAGGGCACGGTGAAGAACCGGGTTTCGGATATCCTGGTGAAACTCGGCTGCAGGGACCGGACCCAGGCGGTCCTGTATGCGATTCACTGGCGATTGCTGTAGGGCCATTTCAGAGAGTGTTAACAGGCCCTCACGCCACGACTCACCGGCTCGGCGCCGACGCTTTCGTACTTGCCGGTCCCACCCGGGGGATTGCAGTTGCAGCACTCGTGGTCGCGAGTGTGTTACGTATCCTCATCGCGGGGCGATCCTTTGACTGGCCTGATAGGCATGATCTGCCGGGCGCTCACATCATCACAGTACCCATAATTGTAAGGGCGAATGAAAGGAGTGGTATGCACGCCAGGGCCGTGCAACTGGCTGCTACTCAGGCATTACGAACGGTCAGCCCGCCATCTACAACCAGCGCGGCACCGGTAATGAAGCTGGCGGCCGGTATCACCAGGCTGAGGGTCGCATGGGCGACTTCCTCGGGGTCTGCGTAGCGGCGCAGCGCGGTGCGGCGCCGGGCGAATGTTTCCTTGTCGGCTTCTGGTATGCCATCGGTGATACCGGTACGCACCGGGCCCGGGCAGATACAGTTGACGGTGATTCCCTCTTTGCCCAGATCCACGGCCATGGCGCGAGTCAGGCCCAGGGAGGCGTGTTTGGCAGCCACGTAGGCACTGTTGAAACGTGTCGCACCCCAGGCCTCGGTCGAAGCCACATTAACGATTCTGGGATGCTTGGACTGCCGCAGGCCAGGTAGTGCCGCCCTGATAGCCCAGGCCTGTGCCGTGGCCATGACAGACAGTGATGCATCCCAGGCCTGCGCAAAAGCTTCTTCATCAACGTGGGTGGGCAGCGCAAAGCCTGCATTGTTGACCAGGATATCGATCACACCGAACGTTGCGGTTACGGTAACTATCGCCTGCTCAATGGCGTCGCGGTCGGCGAGATCGACGGTGAGGGGAACAACCTCTGCACCGACAGAGCGGCACTCATCCACAACCCCGGTCAGGGCGTCCGTGTCGATGTCGATCAGCGCCAGTCTGGCGCCTTCGTCGGCAAACAGGTGGGCGGTTGCGCGCCCCATGCCGCTGGCGGCCCCGGTGACGATGGCGACGCTACCCTGGATGGAGCGGCTGAGCGTGGATAAGCGGTTCATACAGGTCCTCAGATGTCGTTTCTGTGAAGGGTAAGCCTGGGCGGCGGCCTGTTGATAATGCCATCATCGCCCACCGTCAAAGCGATTGCGCACCCCAGAGCCCTTCGACGCACTCGAAGATCAGGCCGGTTTCTATGTGGGCTACCTCGCCGCGGGTGGTGAGGGAGTTCATCGCCAGTTCCCGCAGTTCCTCGGAGTCACCCACCCCCACGTGAATCAGGAAGTCGTCTTCGCCGGCCACGTGGTACAGACGCATCACCTCGGGCATGGCCAGTACGTAATCGCGGAAGCGCTCGACGTCCGCGGTGGTGTGTTGCTTCAGGCGCACGGAAATGAGGGCCTGCAGCCCGATGCCCAGCGCCCGTGGATTCACTTCCGCCCGGTAATTCCTCAGCACCCCTTCCCGTTCGAGCTGCCGGGTGCGCACGAGGGTACTGGAGGGTGCCAGACCGATCCGGTTGGCCAGCTCCTTGTTGGTCAACCGAGCATTGTTCTGTAACTGGCGGACTATTTCGAAGTCGATTTGGTCGAGGTCCATGGCGGGCTCTGATAAAGAATATAATTCGGCGATGGATATTTTGACAGAATATCATTCAGAATGGACGGAAATTAGACCATATTATTCCGCCAGTTGATCGACGGGCTGGCGGGGGAGGCAGGCGCCATGTCCCAGCGAGACCCCATTGAAACCCTCGCCGACCTTCGCCACGAATTCGGCGAGCACGGCGGGGTGAACATGTCCATCGAGGCCAGTTCGACGTTCACGGTCATCGATCCCGCCACCATGCCGGACATCTTCGCTGGCCGGAAAGGCCCTGAAACCGGGGGCTGCTACCTCTACGGTCGCCACTTCAATCCCACGGTCTACAACCTTGGCCGCCAACTCGCAGCGCTCGAGGGTACCGAGTCCGCCTACTGCACCGCCAGCGGCATGGGCGCAATCTCGGCGGTCATCACGGCGCTGTGCGACGCCGGTGACCATGTGGTTGCCGGCAATGCCATTTACGGCGGCACCTGGGCCCTGCTCAACGATTTCATGCCCGCCAAGACCGGCGTGACCACGTCCTTCGTGGATGCCACCCGAACCGAGGCGGTCGTCGCAGCGCTGACCGATCGCACTCGCCTGATCTACGTGGAGAGCCTGTCCAATCCCACCCTGAGGGTGAGCGATATTCCGCGCCTCGCGGAAATCGCCCGCCGGGCCGGCATCCCCCTGGTGGTGGATAACACCTTTTCGCCACTGGTTCTGAGCCCGGCCAGGCAGGGGGCGGATATTGTCGTGCAGAGTCTGACCAAGTTTATCGGCGGCGCCTCGGACCTGATCGGCGGGGCGATCTGTGCCAGTAACGAGTTCATCGGCCAGCTCATGGACCTCCACACCGGCCCGTTGATGGTACTGGGGCCGACGATGGATCCGCACGTGGCGGGCAACCTCGCCCTGCGCCTGCCGCACCTCGCCCTGCGCATGAAGGCACATGGGGAGCGCACGCAGGCGCTGGCGGAACGAGCCGCCGCCATGGGTGTTCCTGTCTGCTATCCGGGCCTCGCGTCACACCCCGACCATACGCTGATGACGTCGTTGCATGAGCCTGAATTCGGCTACGGCGGGTTGATGACCATCGATACCGGCAGCGAGGAGCGCGCCATGGCGCTGATGAACTGCCTGCAGAACGAGGAACAGTTCGGGTACGTGGCGGTGAGCCTGGGGTACTTCGATACGCTGATGTCCTGCTCCGCGTCCACCACCTCCAGTGAAATGCCGGAGGAGGCGCTGGCGCAGGCGGCAATCAGCCCCGGGCTGGTTCGAATGGCGCTTGGCTACACAGGCACACTTGAGCAGCGTTGGGGACAACTGCAGCGCGCGCTGCTGAAAACCGGCCTCGCGACCCGGCGTGTTGAAGATTGCGGCAGAGTAGGCCAACTGGTGTAGACTCCCCCAAAACCCGACCGAGCCCACGCCATGCCTGTAAGTTCCGAAGACGCCTCCCTGGCCCTGTTCTGTGATTTCGAGAACGTCGCCCTGGGAGTGCGCGATGCCAACTACGCGAAGTTCGATATCCAGCTGGTGCTGGAGCGCCTGTTGCTGAAGGGCAATATCGTCACCAAGAAAGCCTACTGTGACTGGGAGCGCTACAAGCAGTTCAAGCCGGTGATGCACGATGCCGCCTTCGAGCTGATCGAGATTCCCCACACCCGGCAGTCGGGCAAGAATTCCGCCGATATTCGCATGGTGGTCGATGCCCTGGACCTCTGTTACACCAAGGAGCATATTGATACCTTCGTGATTATCAGTGGCGATTCCGATTTCTCACCGCTGGTCAGCAAACTGCGGGAAAACGCCAAGCTGGTGATCGGGGTCGGGGTGAAAGATTCGACCTCCGACCTGCTGATGAGCAACTGCGATGAGTTCATTTACTATGATGACCTGGTCCAGGAGGAGCAGAAGAGCCAGCAGCGTCGCAAGAAGCCTGCAGCGAAGAAGTCGGCGGCCAAGGGTAGCCGCAGCAAGCGGCCGGCCAAGACGGAGGAGACCCCCGTCGACGAGGCCATCGAACTTATCATGGAGACCGTAGAGGCGTTGCACGCCGACCAGGATGGCAACCAGAAGCTCTGGGGCTCCATGGTCAAGCAGACGCTGAAGCGCAGGCGCCCGGGCTTCAACGAGCGCTTCTACGGGGTCCGGTCGTTCAGCGACCTGCTGGAGGAGGCCGAGACCCGCGGCTTACTGAAGCTGGAGCTGGATGAGCGCTCCGGTGGTTATGTGATCAAGTCATTGGCCTCAGGGAAGTAGGACCGCACCCGGACCTTTGGGGCTCGATCCGGTTAGTCATCAGGCTTTAATCAGCAGAAGATCAGCTCAACATCATGTTCCCGGTCGTGATATCTGCAAGACTATCCTCGGTGGCTCATTCCCCGACAGGGACCGCAGGGAGGGTAACCTGCAGGAACCACGCGCCAGGTCGCGTAATTCGCTCCTCGGACTGTTTTACTCGACCTGGCGGTTCCTGTATCTGATCTTCCAAACTCCATTCACATGAAGCTCAATCAGTTAATCGCTGACTCTCTCTGGCCATAGCGAAAGTCTGGCCCGAAATTTCACCTGTGCCCGCTGCCGGGCCAGGCCTTCGCCGATGCAACAATGATAGTATGGCCTGCGTGAAGTGACCGGTGATTCATGATGCAAGTAGAGCCAAGTGGACAGGCCTGCGGGGCCAGGGTGACCGGCGTAGATTTTTCTACAGACCTGGACGAGGCGACCATTAAGACGATTCGAGCTGCCTGGCTTGAACACCACGTGCTTTCCTTTCCCGACCAGAGGTTGAGCGACAAGGACCTGTTACGGGTGACCCGGTACTTCGGCGAGTTGGGTAGCGAACCGTTTTTTGAACCCATCGAAGGCAATGATCATGTCGTTGCACTCACGCGTCGCGCCGACGAAACGGCTCCGGTGTTTGCTGAGAACTGGCATTCGGATTGGGCCTTCCTGGAAGACCCGCCCATTGGCACCTGCCTTTACAGCCTGGTTATTCCTCCTGTCGGCGGCAATACCGGGTTCACCAATCAGCATCTGGCGCTGGAACAAATGCGGCCCGCCCTGAGAGAACAAATTGACGGTCGCACGGGCCTGTATTCTGCCGCCGCTGCTTATGCGCCGGATGGAATGTACGGGGCTCAGGATGCTGAATCTGATCGCAGCATGAGGATCATCTACTCGAATGAGGCGCGCCGTGTTCAGCGCCACCAGATGGTACATCCTCACGCGGAGACCGGCCGGGCCACTATCCGGGCCTGTCTTGGCTATCTCACCGGTATCGAAGGCATGGGTGAGCAGGAGTCCCTGGAACTGCTTTCGGAACTGTACCAGTGGCAGACCCGCGAGGAATTTCAGTATACCCACCAATGGGAGCCGGGCATGTTCGTGATCTGGGACAATCGCAGTTGTCTGCACCGGGCTTACGGCGGTTACGATGGCTATGATCGTGAGCTACATCGCACCACGGTCTACAGCGACCCCCGGCTCTACCTTACGCCGCCTCCACCAGTCCTCTCACGATCCCGCTGATTTCCGCTTCCGACATGTAGCGCGGTACCGGGTAGAGCCCGCCGGCCTCGGCTATGGCTTCCTCCACAATGCCGTTCACGTCCTCGCTCTTGAGGCCGCGTGGCTGCAGTGGTAATTCCATTTCCTTGCGCATGTCTGCAATGGCGTTGATGAAGCGCTCGGCCAGGGCTGCGGCGGCTTCGCCGGACTGTCCCAGGCCCACGTGGGTCGCCAGTTCTGCCAGTCGTTCGTGCACGCAGTCACCGTAGGCTTTGAGCACTTCCGGCAGTACCATCGCGTTGGCGTTGCCGTGAGGCGTGCCGCACACCCGCCCCAGCTGGTGCGCGATACCGTGAACGTAGCCCACCGAGGTCCTGCCGAAGGCGGCGCCGGCGTAGAACGAGGCCACCGCCATACCGTCGCGTGCCTCCATATCGTCGCCATTATGCCAGGCCCGGGTGAGGTATCTGAAAATCAGGCGCACGGCGGCCCGGGCCTGCAGCTCGGTGGCATCGGTAGAGGCTTTCGACAGGTAAGACTCCACCGCGTGGGTGAGGGCATCCATGCCGGTGGCGGCGGTAATGCCGGGTGGCATGCCTTTCATAATGTCTGCGTCCAGGGCGACGTAGCCTGGGATCATCTTGCTGTCGACCACCGGTACCTTGCGGTGGGCGACCGGGTCGGTGATCACCGCTGCTAAGGTGATCTCAGACCCGGTGCCTGCGGTCGTCGGGATGGCGAAAAGGGGTAGACCCGGATGTTTGGCCTTCTGGATGCCGTCGAAAGAGTCGAGATCGCCCGGATTGGTGTGCAGCATGGCTATCATCTTGCCCGCATCCAGTACCGAACCGCCGCCCACGGCGATGACCGCCTGGCAACTCTCGGTACGCAGCACGGCCTCACCCGCCTGGACCTGGTCAAACGCCGGGTCCGGCAGCACGCCGTCGAACACAACGTACTCGACCCCGGTTTCGCCAAGGACTTTTTTTATGCCGTCGAGGATGCCAGAGCCACCCAGAAATTCGTCGGTAACGATCAGCACTTTATCGAAGCCCAGGATGGAGACCTGTTCCGCCAGTCGCAGGGCGGAACCGGGACCCTTGTAGACGACCGGAGCGTCGCGTGGCAGCAGGCGCAGCAGCCAGGTCACCACGAAGGCCATAAACTTGTAGTAAAGCAGTTTCATTCCTATCCTGCCTGCCGTTGGATGTTAAAGACCGGGAATTATAGCACCGGCCGACGAACCGAGGGCTGTCCAGTTGAGCAATCCGTCGAACTCAGGCCTGCGTTGGCTGCCGCGCCGTCTCGAGACCTGTCATGCCGCTGGTTGAATCATGGCCAGCCTTTTTCCGCAGGCCGCTTTCTCTGGAAACGACGTCATCCACGCGCGGCCGAATTTCCTGAGGTCCTGTGGAAAACCGGGCTTTTCCACCCTCCACCACCGGCGGCCTGCGTCGGTCTCAAGAATGGCGGCAAGGTCTGCACGAACGCCCCGGTGGTGCGTCTCGCGATTGAACCGACTGATTTGCTGGGTAAACCATAGGCGTGGGGCCCCCTGCGAGTGCGCGGTCATCACTGGTGAGTTTGGCGCCAGTCAGCTGGCGTTTCCCTACTGTCATTTTTTGGCCAGGCAAATTTTATAGGAACAATGCCTGCGAGTGGTTGTGAGCTGACAGTGGGCCGTGAAGGCATGCAGCAGAAGATCAGCGTCACCGCAGCCCGACGAATGCCAGCGCTCTTTCCTCGAGATAGGCATAGAACGGATTCCAGCGCAGCCGTACCAGGGCTGATTCGCTGATCGCCAATGCGCCGCGTTCGCCACGCACAGCGATGTCGCCGAGATGGATTCCCGGGCTGGGCTCGACGGGACGGCCGCCGTACAGCGGATCGTCCGGCGGGAAGGGCAGTGCCACGTGTGAGAGCGAGTGGATGTCCTTTGGCCAGGACAGTCCCAGGGGGCGTCTCGCCACCTCCGGCTGCCCGATCTCCCAGCGCTGTTCGATGACCTCAGCGCTGTGCCTGTCCTCGTTGGTCACCAGGCTGAGTGTGAACAGATCACGCTGCGACTGGCCCAACGCGTTGATCATGGTGTCAGGTCGCCAGCGCAGAAGTTCCTCGACGTCACTCTGTCGGTTGATGTCGAACAGCACCAGCTCGTGCCCGGTGGATTGCAGGCGATTGAACAGGTTGTTGACCAGAGCGGGCGCCTCGACGGTCGCGTCGATCACAGACGAAAAGGCGAGAATCGGGGGCATATCGCTCAACGCTCCCCGATCGTCGAGTTCGGAGATCTGCCGCTGTATTTCTGTCGTGATGCGGTACGACACGTCCCCGGCGTTGATGGCGAAGGAGCCGTATTTGAACGGTTCATATTCAGGCAGGATGTCGTTCCATGCCAGTTTCTCCATGCCCAGCAGGTGCCCGAGGCGGGCCTGCCAGACAGCCAGCGCTGCAGCCGGGGTCACTCCTATTTCCGGGGACAGCAGAACCAGCCCGGCAATGCGCGGCGCTTCCGGGTCATCGAGGTGGGTGAGCACGTGGTGCACCGCCAGGGCCGCGCCGTTGGAATACCCTATGATGTAGAGCGGGCGCCCCTGACCCGAGCCGGCGAGATGCATCACCGCGATGCGAACGGCTGCCGCCATGTCCTGCCAGCTTACGTGGACCAATCCCGATGGCGCCGTACCGTGCCCGGGTACCCGCAACCCCAGGACGGTAGCCCCGGCGCGATGAAATCGCTGTGCCATGTTTCTCAGGCTGTACGGCGCGTCGGAGAGTCCATGCAGCATAAGCACGTTGGGGCCGGGCTTATCTGACTCCATCAGAAAACTGCGGTTCCAGTTTTGCGGCCAGCGCCTGGGGTCTGCCAGTGCACCGCGTTGATAACGATTTATCTGTGTGCTTTCGCTGGCTGCGGTTTTCGCATAGACGAGTTCGTCCAGTTGATCGAAGAGTCGCACTTCCAGGGCAAGATATTCCCGGAAGCTGGATACCGGCGAGCCTGCGGTGAATTCCTCGGTCAGTTCGGCCGTGTGCCATACCTCCAGCTCGGGCCTTCCGTTCAGGTAAGTGACGAAAACAACAAGCAGCGTGATCAATACGCCCACCGTGCCGTAGATGACGGTATTGACCAGGTGCTTGAGCAACGGACGGACCGAAAGCATGTTGTTTCTCCTGAACTATTATCGAATGCAGCCGGTCTTCAATGACCGGCCTGAATTGACAGTGCCAGCAGTCTGTCGGACTCAGGCTGATCTTCTCCCTTCATCATCGCCGGTCCTCGAACTTATGCCGATAGCCCTGCGTAATATACACGGGCAACTTCAAGCCCAGGGGCAGGCTCACATCCAGCCGAACTTGCAGCTGGTCGCGCCAGGTTGACGGTTCCCCGCCAAAATACCCCACCAACTCCTCCCAGGCGATACCGGCGAACTCCGACAGGTCCACCCGCAACTTCAGGTCCACCGGCACCAGGGCGGCGGATTGTGGGGCCACGTAGGGAATGGTCAGCCCTGCCTCGCCGAGGTAGCGACCGTCCAGGTTGAGCAACAGGTCGGCATCGTTCACCTCGAGTCCCAGGGTAGGGTGGTGATTGACTACGCGCACATCAAAGCGCAGCCGCGGCGGCTCGCCCTCGCTACCCGACACGTAATCCAGGCTCAGCCACTGTATATCGTAAGAGGCCGACTTGAGCGGCACCTTGTTGAGCAAAACCAGCACCACCGAGGCGTAGAAGAACAGCAGCAGGCCGGCGATCATCACCTGCGAAACATAAAAGACCCGGTGCCTGGCCGGGCTGCCGCTACGGGCGGGGGCCTGCGCCATCGATGATAGGGCCAGCCAGGTGCCCAGCGGCAGGGCGAAGGTACACACAATACAGTTGACGACGATGATCACCACCAGCGCCACCCCCAGTATCACGTCGTCCTGCTGCTGGTGGACGAGGTCGCCGAGCAACAATTCCAGTGCATAAATGGGCGTACAGAACAGCAGGCCGAACAGGCACAGCTGCAGCGGCATCCGCACAAAGGCCTTGAACACGTGTACGCTGTTAAGGCTGCGGCGAAAATGCGGCGGCGAGAGCAGGTCCAGCACGAAAAACAGCGCCAACAGTGCGAACGCCAGCAGATCGATATAGGTGAACAGGGGCCGGCCGACAAAATAGGCCAGCAGGTACACCGCGCTGTAGACATTGAAGGCGATCAGCACAAGCCCGGCTTCGTACCACAGTTCCCGGTGCAGCCCCGGCCCCCGCTCACACTGGCCGATCATCTGCTGCTCGCAGTGCAGCGATATCCGGTCGCGGAACGGGAAGAACAACAGCGAGACGGCGGAGAAGCAGATGATAGCGACCGTCTGAAACAGCATAACGCCGCCGACCTGATGGAACAGGGTCTGGTTGGCGAGGCGAAATGAAGCGAGCCAATCCGCGGGCAGGAACAACCCCAGCAGCTTGTCCAGAATCTCATCCCGCAGCGGCAGCAGTACCAGGCCCGCCGCGGAAAGAAGAATGCTGGAGACAATGCAGAGCCGCAGGCATTGGCGCCAGCTGCCACGGTAGAGTTCGGCAGGGGTGATGGGCTGGTTCAAAGTCGGTATACGCCGGAAATTGCTGCCAGGGCGGAATGATATTTTCGCAGCGGTGGTCTCTAAATACCAGTTGCGGGCGCGTTTTACTGACAGGGGACTGGGATTTATGCCTGACTGGAATGTGGCGGGTCTTCTCGTTCAAACGCCTCACCGGGTTTGGGCCGGTAGTTGGCGCGGCTGCCGGCTTGCTATCGAGGACCAGAAAGCATCGACGATATTATCGACCAGAACCCGGGGGAAAGTATTCGAGGATCTTGGCCTCGAATACCGGACTGCTGCCTTTGATATGGAAGGCGATACATGCAGGCATGACGTGTTATAAACGACACTTTACCTACGGGGGAGCATTCGGTGCGTACATGCTTGAATCGAAGGCAGTTATCTGGACACAAATTTTTGCGACACTGGGAATAATTCTCGGGCTTGTTCTTGTTGGCTATGAACTTCGGCAGACTCGACAGCTGACACGTGCCCAGCTAACCAGTGAAAATCTGTCGCAGGCCATCCAGATCTCGCTCGCAAGAGCCGGCGAGAACCCGGAAAGTGTTATCAGCAAGGCCTGCCAAGACCAGGCTCTGAGCCCGGAAGAATTGGTTGTATTTGATGCTGTCATGACCGCGCACGCACAGGGGGCCCTGCGACTCTGGTTTATTCAGCAGTTGAGTGGGTTCAATCGTGAAAAGTACTACCTGGGCGTTCGTGCAGACCTCGCCGCGATCTTTGAAACCGACGCAGGCCGCCGATGGTGGAAGGCGGGAAAGCCTGGTTATCCACAAGACTTCAGGAAATTCGGCCAAGAATGGATGGCATCGTTTACAGACACAGCGGCCTGCCGAAAAAGGCTGGCCCTGATTCAACCGCCAGCATGACGGGAACCGACATGGCGCACCTGCCAACGCGGGTCTGATTTCGACGGGTTGCTCAACCAGACAGCCCTCGGTTATCGAGCATGACAATGACCGGGACCCGGTGGGTTACCCCGTGCAGGCCGATTTTTTCGGCGAGTACGGGGGCGCATTTATTTGTCTACGGCGACTTGCGCTCCGGCACCCCTGGAAGGGCGTTTCCGTATTTCAAATAGCAGATCTCGTAAAGCAGATGGTGTATGAGCTGCCCGCGCTGGTTATATTTAAGCTGCTTGGTATTCCCGAGGGGGATGTCCAGAAGATAAAGATGTGGGCGGACAGGGCTTCTGCCGTCCTTTGGAAAGCCGGGCCTGGAAATCAATTAACCGCTGCCCGGGCATCTCGCGGCACTGACTCGGCAATTACCGTCTGGTCGCACAACGCGTGAAATCCCCCGGATGATCTGCCCGAAGCGACATGCTGGCGACGCGTGAATACGACGATACTTTGCTCAGCATCGAGGACATCAACAATGTAGTGTTTGGTCTGCTACTGGCCGGGCACGAAACCACCACCAATATGTCTGCCAATGCAATACTCACCCTGTTACAGCACCCCCGGGAGCTGGGACGCGATCGTGGCGGACCCTGCGTTGATTCCGAATACGGTGGAGGAGTGCCTGGAGATACCGATCCTCGGTCGTGGCCTGGCGTAGTCTGGTGAAGCACGATGTTGAAGTCCAGGGCCAGAAATACCGGCGGGGAGCGGGTGTTGGTGTTTTCTTCCTTCTGCCAATCGCGACGGGGTCCGTTTCGACCTGGGGGAAGACTTTGAAATCCATCGAGGTAATGCCCGCCAGCACGTGGCATTCGGCTATGGCCGCCACGTGAGTCTGGGTTCGCCGCTTGCGCGTTTCGAACTTGTGCTGATCCTGGAAGAGTTGACCCAGGCGACTGCCCGGTTTGCGACTAGCGCCCGACCAGAGCCGGCAGCCGCTCGAGTCGGTGCAGTTTCGCGGTCCACAACAGTTATGGGTGGGGACTAGCTCGACGGTGGCATCTTCAACGCTTAGCAGTAGTTCCCTGGTCAGCTCCAGAGTTTGGGTCGGCATGTTGTGGTGGATGACGACATACTCGAGATGGGTGCGCATGGCCCCGCGCAGATCTGGCTGATCGACCAAAGGCCTCAAACAGACGTCCTGGGCCAAAATACCAAAAGGACTTAGCCCATACTTCTGACCCACAAAAACGGCTTGGTTGCGAAATGGACGAAGGGTTGCGTTTTGCGATACATCCAGGTCGCCCTACCTGCTCATGTACAGCTCTGCAGAGCATCGACCAAACTGCTATCAGTGATGAAGACCCAGACGCCCCGTTGAAGACCCGGTAGACTGAGGTTCCAAAAGAAATTGGCGCATTGATTCACAAGATGTCATGTGCGTCGATACCCAATGCGCCTCGAGAGCGGCCTGGCCGGGCAGCTGATTTTTGGTCGCAACGAACCGGCGCTACACCATTTTCAGCGCGACCCTGGAGCTCCCCGCCACCGCAGGTATTCGCGAATCAACTCGCCGCACGACACCGCGAGGCAGGTCGGCAGGGGATGACTGCGGTGAATGCCTCGCAGTTTATTCACGATGTTCATCGCAGGTGACGGTGCCCCCATCGAGGATCCGAGAGCATCGTGGGCATTATTCAAAAGACCTTTGGGGCAAAGTATTGGAGGATTCAGCCTCGAGCACCAGTTCCTTCGGCGCTGGGGAGGGGTCGCGATACGGCTGACAAGCGCTTCCTCCTGCCTTGACCAAGCAGCCGCCCAGAGCCCGCAGAATTCAGCGCCTGTTCGACAGCGCAGTGGATAGGGAAGCGGGCCTATGACTTACCAGAAGGACAACATCTTTGCGAAAATACTGCGGGGCGAGGCTCCCGCGTACGAGGTCTATGAAACCGGCCGGGCGCTGGCGTTCATGGATCTCATGCCCCAGGTTCCCGGTCATACCCTGGTCATCCCCAAGGACCCCGCCGAGGACCTGCACGGTGCCGACCCGTAATTCTCGGCAGCACGATCCAGGTCGTTCAGACCGTGGCCGCCGCCGTTAAACGGGCATTTGAGGCGCCGGGCATCATGATCGCCCAACTGAATGGGCCCGCGGCGGGTCAGACTGTATTTCACCTGCACTTTCATATTCTGCCGCGCTTCGAGGGCCTGGAATTCAAACTGCATGCGCGCGAGGTAGAGGACGCAGCGGTTTTGCAGGATCATGCCGCGCGGAATCCGGGCCTGCCTCGACACTCTGGCCTAGCAGCCTCTCGGAAGTCTTAGCCGGCAGGATGTGGCGTTAATAATCGGCTTTAAATCCTCACTACCGCCGAGTACACAGCAGTTTTTTTGCCAAGTTTTGCCTTGCACCGCACTCGCCCTAGGTTTTTTCAGCAGGCTGCTAGCCAGGTTGCAAACGGGGCGACATCGTCGTCGTAACTTACAGTTAAAACCTGGCCTGCGCAAACCCCTGCCCTAAGCGTCCTCATTCGCATTTGCGCCTCCACATAGTTTCGCTCAAGCTCCTCCAGCCAATCACCGATGCCATCAACGGCATCCTCGACAGACGCAAACAAGCCTGCTTCAACTTTCTCTTCTATCAACTTCGCCAGCGTCTTGATCGTTTCTTGCATAGCTACATTTCCCGCGGGCCTGCCAGTTTTCAGTCTCGCCGATGTGTCTGGCCGAGACATCCACCGCTGTGATATGAGAGCCCCGCTGCCACTGCCTCGTTTTTGTGACAAGCGCCCGATCGACCGTCTGCCTCTGAACACTCTGCCGGCCTGATGATGTTGCCGCGGTGAGCTGCTAGACTGAAAAGGTAAGCGGCAGGATCAGCGGTTTAGGTAACGAATCGGAGGAGGGGTACCCCATGGCGGAACATGAAACCTACAAGAAGATTGAAATCGTCGGCTCGTCGATTACCGGTATCACGACGCAATCCAGAACGCACTGAGTGAGTGCGGCAAGTCGGTGAAGAACATGGAGTGGTTCGAAACCTCCGAGATTCGCGGCCACATCGACGACGACAAGGTGGCCCACTACCCAGGTAGTGCTGCTGATCGGGTTCAAGTCCGAGCAGCCACCTTCTCTTGTGCTGGGCAGGGCGCGCGCTAGGAAGATCCGACCAATAGCACGCCAGTGCCATTCGCTCACCGATAGTCGTTGCGAAGGTGGTCTGCACTTGTCTGGCAGGGTGCTGGACCAGAGGACGTTGAAGGGTAGTTGACACTACGTCGAAACGTCTGACGGGAGAACGCACTGTCAGACAAGTGCCAGGACGACCGCAGCAGACAATCGGTGAGCGAAGCGGGCTAGCAAGGAAGCCAGGGAAACCGCATGGCACGAGCGGCTGCGCGCGCTCGTTCAGGATTGACCGGATAGGAATGGCATCCCCAACGCCGCGAACAGGATTTTCGGGTCAATAAATGGAAACTTCGGCAGGTCTGCAGGTCCAGTCAACA
>CAVWDU010000006.1:0-259225 GCA_963753815.1 uncultured Gammaproteobacteria bacterium | reverse complement strand
CGCCATTTTAACCACGCCCTATCCGGCCGATGATTTCCCCGGCATCCTGTGATCTCGAATCGCCGGAGTAGCCCATGACGCAGATCAATCCCTCCCTGACCGAACGCCAGCAATACTGGCTTAAGCATATCCGCGCCTGCGATACCGCCGGGAAGCCCTCGGTGGAATATGCCAGGGAGAACGGCATTGAAGTCAGCGCCATGTACTCGGCTCGCAAAGCGCTGGCGGAGAAAGGTGCACTGCCAAAGCCCAAGGCACCCCGATTTCAGAAGGCCGCCGTCATCGACGCCAGTGCTGCCGGTGGCCATTGGCAAATCCAGTTGCCCAACGGCGCCAGGGTCGGGTTCAGTGGTGAGGTGCACACCCGTAGTCTGGAGACGGTGTTACGCACCGTGGCCGCCCTGCCATGATGCGTCCGGCGAATGATCTGCCAGTGGTCTATTTGTGTCGGGACTCGATTGACTTCAGGAAGGGCATCAACGGTCTGTCTGTGCTGGTCGAAGATACCCTGTGTCTGGATCCCTTCTCGGAGAATCTGTTCGTGTTTTGCAACCGGCGACGCAACCGGGTAAAGATACTCTACTGGGAACGCAGTGGCTTTTGCCTGTGGCAAAAACGTCTGGAGAAGGCACGTTTCCACTGGCCGCGCAAAGGCTCTGAAGAGATCGTAACACTGACATCCCAGCAGCTGAACTGGCTGCTTGATGGCTACGATATCATGCGCATGAAGCCCCACACGAAACTCAATTTTACCAGTGTTTTATAGGGTTTAGCGCACCTGCGCGGTATAATACCGGGCATGCCAGACGTGTCCAATAAACTGCCCGACGATATCGATGCCCTCAAGGCATTGGTCGCTCAGCAGGCTGTTCTTGTTGTACGTTTGGAGGCCGCGAAGGACGCCGCCGAACAGAAGAACGCGCGCCTTGACGCCAAGGTGCTCTCCCTCCAGGAACAACTCAATCTGGCCCTGGCTCGTCGCTATGCCGCCAGCAGTGAGAAGCTGTCACCCGACCAGATCTACCTGTTTGATGAGGCAGAAGCTGGCGCGTTACCCGGCACCGATAATGACGCTGAAGTGGAGGCGGATGAGACGGTTGAGGTGCCTGCCCATACCCGGAAGAAGCGTGGCCGCAAACCATTGCCGGACACCTTGGCCCGTGTCGATGTCATTCACGAGATTCCTCAAGACCAGCGGCACTGCCCACACGATGGACAGCTACTGGCCGAGATCAACCAGGTGGTGTCGGAACAGCTCGACATCATCCCGGCCCAGATCCGGGTCATCCGCCATATCCGTAAGCAGTACGCCTGTTCCTGTGGCCAGTGTATCCAGACAGCCCCTTTGCCGGGGCAACCGATTCCCAAGAGCATGGCCTCACCGGGACTGCTGGCCCACATTGCGGTTTCCAAATACCAGGATGCCCTGCCGCTGTACCGCCAGGAGCAGATCCTGCAGCGGATCGGGGTTGCGATTCCCCGATCGACGCTCGCGAACTGGATGATCCGGTCCGGGCAGTTGGTTCAGCCCCTGATCAACCTGTTGCGTGACCGCCTGCTGGCCTATGACATCGTGCAAATGGACGAAACCACGGTCCAGGTCCTCAAGGAACCGGGGAAAGCAGCGCAGTCGAAGTCGTATCTGTGGCTACAGCGCGGTGGCCCACCAGAGGAACCCGTGATTTTGTTCGACTATGACCCGTCGCGCAGTCAAACGGTACCCAGGGACTTACTGGAGGGTTTTGCCGGTTATCTACAAACCGATGGTTACAGTGGCTATAACGGTGTGGTGGCTGCCGGTGGCCTGGTACAGTTGGGTTGCATGGCCCATGCGCGCCGCAAGTTCAGTGACGCGGTTAAAGGCCAAGGCAAAAACAAGCGCCAGGGCAAAGCTCAACAAGGCCTGGCCTGGATACAGAAGCTCTACCGCATCGAGAAACAGGCCCGCTGTCGAGAACTGTCACCGCAGGAGCGCTGGGCGCACCGCCAGCAACACGCGGTGCCCGTTCTGGGTAAGCTGCGAGACTGGCTGGATAAGAGCCTGCCAACCGTACCACCGGGCACCCTGACCGGGAAGGCTTTGAACTACCTGCACAACGAGTGGCCGAAGCTCATCCGTTATCTTGCAGACGGGCGCCTTGAAATCGATAACAACCTGGCCGAAAACGCGATCCGCCCCTTTGTGATCGGCCGCAAAAATTGGATTTTTAGTGACTCGGTTCATGGCGTGAAAGCCAGCGCCAACCTCTATTCTCTGGTTGAGAGCGCAAAAGCCAACGGGCTGGAGCCATACCAGTACCTGCGCCGGGTGTTCACAGCACTGCCACAGGCTGAAACCGTGGAGGATATCGAAAATCTCCTGCCGTGGGCCTTGAAAAAAATACCGGCAGAAGCCTGACTGGCAACCCCGTGGTTCGCGAACCGCTTACTTTTTTCGAGCATAGCTACATGTGGGAAATTGATGATGTCAGGCGGGCTCATAACTCTCTACGCGCCTTGGTCCCGGCCGAGTATCCAGTCGCGCAATTATCGGCAAAAAAGTGACCTAGTGCGTGGGGCCGCCCGGGAAATGTTTAAACCCACACCGTCTGCCACATAGCATTGAGCGAGCGCTGACGCTAGATCAGCACTTTTTCACCGCGAAAGCCTTCAAGAAAATCTTCTATATCCGTCGAGTGGACGGCAACATAATCACAAACTGATCCATCACTCGAAGTACCTGGCTCAATCTTCGATACCTCGACTAAACGCCTGCCAGGCAGAACATTGAAGATACTATAACCAGCCTCCCGCACCAAGGACTCCAGAGCACCAGTACGTTGGTCTCTAAATTGCACCAAGTCCGGGTTAAGGCTCTGTCCAGTCACCCTCAGAAAATTGCTGAGTACCTCGAAAAATATAATTGGTCGAAATTTTTCGATAGAGCCATACAACCCGTCTAAAACCTCCAACTCTGCACCTTCTACGTCAACTTTTATGACTGCGATGCTTGGGACCCCAATACTTTCTAGAACCTCGTCTCCAGTTGCCGTGTAGATATGGTCCTGACCATTGTAAAAGTCGCCAGGCCTAAATCCAGACACGATGCTGGCTGTTTGGTCAGCTCCTTGTCGTCGTCTTAGCAGAGGAACGACCTGAGATTTATTTGACAGGCCAACCGAAAGTATCAAATGGTGATGGAGTTCGTTGTCTGCAATAAAGGACTTGACACAGTGCACACACTCGGGTTGCGGCTCAAAACCAATGTAATCCCGATCTGGAGCGAGCGATAGTAGTTTCAGAAGTGTTTGCCCCGCATTAGCGCCTACATCAATGAACGCGCCGTCTTTAGACTTCAATGCTGATTCTAATGCGTGAGTCCACCAGTCTTCGCGGCCCGGGTTCAGAGCCATTTCGTTCGCGAGAAATCTCCGGACGAGATAGCCACGATCCCCTAGCTTGACCACTCTATGTGGTCGAAAAATGAGATCAAAATTATCCTTCAAGCGCTTGGAAAGTTTCATCACTCATACCGCCCTGCAAGAAAACGTTACTGAAAAGCGGCCCTATAGAAACACAGGTACCAGCCAAGAGCTAGCCCTGTCTCGATGAAACTCCCCTGCCCTTGCCCTTTCTTGATTTTTCTGATCATGAGCACTTTAAGCTTTTAGCCTAGTTGCAACAAACAATCTGACTGTCCAATCATAGTCAGAGAGATCGAGTGACACATACGAACAAACAGCAGGGGCTCAAAGACTCGAGCCCAGCCCGCGAATAGAAATTAACTCCGCTCCGTGAGAGCTTCCGATATTAACTCCCGATGCGTGAACTGCCCCACAATGTTGGATTGTCGGTACCTGCGGAAGTGTTACCATACGCATCTATGATGCTACGACAGAAGGCTGCCGAATGTCCGTACGCTACAGAAGTTCAGAGTTACAGTGCTGCTTTGTATACTTCTGCCACAGCAACGGCCGGTTTTTGTAGTGCGAACTTACCAGCGCCCAGATCTCCTGTTCAACTTTACGCACTGTTGAAAAGTTATTAGGTCTGTGGGTTTTATCAACCACTTAGCGGCACCTATACCGAACCAAGGCTGTGATAAATTGAGGCCGCGTCCAAGTCATGAAAACAGGTAGGCAGTTATTCAGGTGAACAGCAAGAACGAGAAACTAATTTGGTTCAAAAAGGCAAAGTGCGCGGGCACTTCCCTTGAAGCGATTCTTCATCGCCATGGGTCTATTTATTACGTCCATCCGCGTACCACCTTGAAGGAATTACAGGATCCCCTGAATCGGATTATCTGTGTGCGCGAGGCCTTATTCCCCTACGGAAAAACACGGTTTAAGCAAGGTGGCAATGACTATATTTTGCGAGGCTCTAAATTAGCGTTTCAACTTAGAAGACAACTACACCACCCCTTCAAGCCAAAGTTGTTTATGCATCGGCATTTTCCAGAGTTCCTTGACAGTCACCACAAGTTTGCTGTGGTGAGAAATCCGTACGACAAATTTATCTCTTCATGGAAGTACCTAAAGTCCACCCGAGATCTGGACATCGAAATCGTATTGGCGAATCTCCCTAAGCGCAGGAGACTGCATGACTGGGTGCACCTGACTCAAACGCAATACGAATGCCTGGCGGACGGCGACGGGGGCCTGATGGTGGATGAGATCATTTACATGGAAAAATATTTTCATCAAAGCATTCGTGAAGTGCTGAGACGTATTGGACTGCCTGATGAGGATTTACCGGTTGAAAATCGCTCTCGTAGACAGAAGTATACAAAGTACTTGACCCCAGTGATCGCAGAACAAATCTATAAGGGCTTCAGTGTGGATTTTCAGGCGTTTGGATATTCAGCTGACCCAGAGCAGATCGAGCCCGAGATATGCGAAAAGCCACAGACTGCGGCGGCTCCGGGTGGGTTAACTCAGAGAAACGCTCACTGACTGAGCCACTAATGCTCTATATTTAGCAAAATTGACTATTGTTAGCCCTCGCATGGCAAGCAAAAACGTTTTGGAGCCACAATGCACTTGTTTAGACACCAGATTTGAGAAAGCCCCAGAAGGTCTCCGTAGTAGAAATTTCCAGAGAGAGCGGAGTAGTATCGCTCGGATTAAGTGGGTCAAAGTAATCCAATGCCCCCAGTCCAAACCAAATGGAGTTGACATGGCCCCACCGGTATAGAGCACGTGCCTCGGGTATAACAAGGTAGGTCTGGCAGACTATTCTGTACGCAATAGTCAGACGGAATTCCTGGACGATGACGCCAACCTAGGCGTAAATCTGACTGACGAGAGGAACAGCTGCAATCGTTTTTAGAAAAGGTAAACGTTATCGTGTCTAAGTATGATTGAATTGCCAGCCAAAGCGGAACGGATTTTATTGGCATTACACGGCGGCCGTTAGAGCCCCCTACAGTCAGAGCTAAGAGTTAAAAATTCGATTACCGTTGGCGATCGCGGTGATCTTTCTCGAGCAGAGCCTGAGGTGTTGACGAGCCTCTGTTGCTTACATGAAACACAATTACAATTGAGGGATTCTTGCATTGAATTTTCTTCATACCAAGCTACGGAGAAGTTCGTCGAGCGTATGAGCACTTTTTCTGTTCTTACTATGATGAGGGAAGAGGCTCCGGTAGTGCAGCGCTTCGTTCAGTATTTTCGCGCAGAGGGCGTAGCGCAGATATATATTTACTATGACGGCCCTACTGACCACTTGAGTGGCATCGATATGGAGTGTGTTGAACTAGTTGAGTGCGATGAAGCATTTTGGCGGTCACTTTGTGGAACTCGCCCCCAGTCACTCAGTGGAGCCCAAGAAGTCATCTACATGCACGCCTACCTAAAGTCCGACAGCGAGTGGCTACATATCACAGATGCCGACGAGTTCATTTTTGGTGATCTTGCAATCAAAGAGTTTCTAGAGATGGTCCCGAATGAAGTAGAGGTATTGCGTGTGAGGTCTGCCGAGGCTGTTTGGGGGCCTGGTGACTGCGAGATGAATGCCTTTGCTTCCACCTATTTTAGACTGCCTATTACGCAAGACTGGCTAGCTCGCCTCCTGGCAAGACTACTCTACCTTGACGCGGGAGTGTTGTTTCGGCATGGCATTCTTAGCCACGTAGAGGGGAAACAATTCATACGTAGAGGGACACAGCCGGACAAGATAAGCAATCATGACTCCCTGCGTTCCGGAGCGCGGATGGGAAAATGGGCGCACGAAATATCGCCCCAACTCGGGCAAATGTTCCTCGGTCATTTTGATGCTGTGAGCCTCTCACGATGGAGAGAAAAGTGGCGAAGAAGGTATAGTGGAGAAACTACCGCTCCAGGGATGTCGGCGCGTCGCGTCAAGCAGATGCGCACCATAGAACTAGCGTTATCTGGCAGCGAGGACGAGGCGAGGCAACTGTTCAAGAAGCTTTATGTACTAAATGGCTTTCAATATCGAGTACTTCGCACCCTAGGATTGGCTATGAAACGGGACATATTCCAGCAGAAAAAATAGAGACACAACGCTACCCGAGCACGGGACTTAGAAATCCGTTATAGATTACCTCGCTGACGAGTTCCAAACCTGTGCGGGGGTGATGGAAACAATGCACGCTTCTCGGGCTCTACGGTGGGAGCCTTGGACGGCTTGGCATAAGCATAAGAAGGCTCATCACGATCAGCCAACACTTGATGCTTCAGTAAAACAGAAATAGCAATGATATGCCACGGCAGGTCAAAATATGCCAGACTGAGAAATGCACCGCCGGTCATGTAAACAAGACAGAGATATCTTGAGCATCCGCGCCAGGATATTCAAACTCCGCTTGTCGGGATCTTCCCGTGATTCCCTTTCTGTCTTCGACAGCGAGCGCCACGTCAGGAATAGAATAATCAGGAACATGATCAGTCCCGGCCAGCCATGGCAGGCCAATACGCTGAAATAGATACTGTGAGCCACAAAGCGCTTCGTTGACCGGATGCAGATACTGAGCGTAGTCGCTTTGCTGAATGGGTTAAAACCACCGCCAGTAATACTTGCGTTGGCTATATTGATCGAGAGCTCCCAGGCCGCGATCCGACTCATCGCAGAAGCATCTTCTTGGTAATTCCTGATGGTCTCCATGCGCTCGTGCCAGGAATCCGGCATGAAAGCCAATGCCAAGCACACCGAGAATGCACAATCGCCATCCCGGAGACCAGCTTGGCGCGACTCTGCAGCCAGAAATAGCCCGCGAGAGAAATGATACTCAAGAATGCACCCCTGGATTGGGAGCCCAGTGCGGATGCCCCGCTCATCAACATCGTGAACAGCCAGCCCAGAGCGAACAACTCTGATGCCTCGAGACCGCGTAGAGGTAATACATCAGCGGCATAACCATCAATGTGGCCAGGGCGAGCGCGTTGTTTTCACGAATGAAACTCTGCGGTGGCCCATATACCCTGAACTGACCTGCCGTAAGAATCGTAAAGATACCGCCTTTCAGGCTGAAGAAACCGATTGACAGGCAAATGACCCATACAAGTAGATGAATACGCTGGAAATCACGCATACACATCATGGTCACGAAGGTCATGATCTGGATCTTTATCGCCCTGGAATAGTACTCCGCGGCAGACTCAGGATTGATCGCAAACAGTGTGGTGATCGAAATCCACACCACGAAGAGCAGCCATACTGCGACCAACCCATCGAACGGGATAGCTCTTCTTTTCCCGGGAAATCAAGAATGAGAACAGCAAAGTGACAGCCACAATCTGCGCAAAGGGCAGACTGTAAGCAAATCCCCAGGTCAGCCGATGAGGATTCATGTAGCTGATCCACGACCACACCAAAACCCCGATATAGGGACGTTTCAAAATGAAAGGCAGGCTACCGAAGACCAGCAGAGTGACGAGAATATCCCTCACGCTTGCCCTCCCCGCGCAACCCGTTTCAGGGCATCTATTGAGTTAGGAAACATAAACTGAGTGTCGTCGACCCTGAGAGCCAATTGGAAGTTAAAATCGCACTGCGCCTTGCAGCATACTCCCGGGGCCCGGGAGGTCAAGACAGGCGTTCCGCCGTTGCGGCCCAGCGCACAAACCGTGCCTGCGGAGGCGTATCGGCCCACCATTTGAGAACGAACAAGCTCCGAAGTATTCGACGCTACGGCACCTGCTGGGGCAAACTGCTCGCCGTATTTCCCGGTTCCAGTGATTTCTGGGCCAGTACGACAATCCGGGCCGCATTGTCATCCCAGTATAACGAGGCTTCCGACAGGCGTTCGCGGGCGCCCGCGCCAAGCCTGTCTCGGAGCGTAGCCTCGGCACAGAGACGTTGTAGCTGCCGGGTGAACGACTCGTCTTCAGGATTAAACAACAAAGCGTTCGCGCCATCTTCAAGTATCTCACGGATATTCGGCACATCCGGCGCGAGGATCGGCTTCGCCAGCGCCATGTATTCAAACATCTTCAGCGGAGACGCGTAAGGCACCACGTCGGGTTGCAGGGCGATGTCAAAACACTGCACGTGACTGGCCATATCCTCCCTGCCAACCACACCCGTCACTGAAAATCGGTCGGTAATCTCCAGTTCGCGCGCCAGAGACTCGAGCCTTGGCCGGTCCGGGCCGTCACCGACCAGTAAAAGATGCCAGTCATCCCCGGACTGCTCGGCGATCACCCGCAGCGCCCGGTCCAAACGATGCCATTCCCTGACGAAACCCGTGAAGCCAAGTACCAGTTTCCCGCCCAGTTGATAACGCTTACTAACCTCTTCGACCTGGGATGCATCCGCCCTGAATCGCTTGTTGATACCGTTCGGGATGACCCGGATCTTCTCCACAGGGACACCCCGATCCGCAATTTTGTCTGCGAGGACCTGGGTCACGGGCAGCACCCAGTCGGCGCCACGCCAGCACGTGTCCTCGGTCCAGCGCGACATTCCGGCAAGGCTGATGCTGGAGTTTTTGGTCCGTTCCTCAAAAAGTGGGGCATTCACTTCCAACAGCAGTGGCAGCTGGTAGCGCCTGCTCGCCCACAGGCCCGAGAGGAAATAGAGATTATAGCGCTCGTAGATGACATCAGGACGATGCCGCCTTATCAACCGGCGCAGTTTCAGATAGTCTGGAACGCTGTACGCGAGTTCGGCGAGTTCGTGCACAAACCCCGGCAGATATCGACGAACCCTGTCTACCAGTCCTGAACCGCCACCAAACCCGGTTTTCTGGATTGATGCGGGTTCGCAAACGATAACCTCGTGACCAAGCCCCCGAAGCGACTTGATGATCTCCTCGATATGGACGTACTGCCCGTCCTTTGAGGCCACGCGGTGGTGGTAAAGTATTTTCATAACAGGCGGCTATACCGTTTCATTGGGTAAGCGGAACCGCTGGCTCGACGTCTAGTTCACCGAGCAACCGGGTAATACCGTCTACCGTATCATCCCATGAAAAGCGTTCAGCATAGGCTCGAGTGGCATCCCTGGCCGGAAGCTCAGCGCGCAGGTTGCTGACACCCTCGGCGATACCCTGACCCGAACGCGACTCGACCAGAACCCCGGCTGCCCGTTCCGTCACCACTTCGGGGGTGCCCCAAATGTCTGTCGCCACTACCGGTGTGCCACAGGCCATCGATTCCAGCAGCACGTTAGCCCAGCCCTCACGACTGGACGCAAGCACCATGATGTCCACAGCGGTGTAAATCTCGGCCAACTCGTCCTGGCCGACAGCGCCGAGAAACCTAACACGCCTGGATAAACCGAGGCGCTCCGCCTGCTGATGCAAACGCTCGCTCTCCTCGCCATCGCCCGCGATGACCAGGTCAACATCGGGCAGGTAAGTGAGCGCATCGATGACGTGGTTGTGACCCTTCCGCTCTATAAGATGACCCACGCTTAACAGTGTGAAACCGGTGATATCGTACTTCTCGCGACAGGCTTCCCGGTCGAGGGGCCGAAAAGTCTCGAGATCTACCCCGTTTCGCAACACCCTGATCTTTTTCGGTTCGGCTCCGAGTTCTACCATACGGTCCCGAAGTGCGGCACAGACCGTGATCGACGCAGCGGCTTTCTCCGCCGCCCACAGGATCATGGCGCGGGGTATGCGGTATTGGGGAATCAGGTTGATATCCGTTCCGCGTGCCGTGACGGTGAAAGGTTTAGCGAGGAATCGCGAAAGCATGGCGACGGCGACACCGTCAGGGTAGTAGTAGTGCGCATCGACGACGTCCCACCGCACACCTGATGCTCGCAACCTGGCCGCAGTAACAAGAAGAGCAAGCGCCATCAGAATGGGAGTCAGCACCATACCCACCTTGGGAATCACGAGGTAACGCGGATGATGCACCTCGATACCATGCCGAACCTCACTGCCTGGCACCTGCGCGTAGTCGGAATACCGGACACCGGGTATCGAAAAGGGAAACCAGGGAACAGGCGCGATCACCACAGCCTCGGTGTCACCGGCAGCCAGCAGTCTCCTGAGCCGGGTTTCGACAAAAATCCCGTGACGCGGCTGTATCGCGTTGGGATAGAGGCTGGATATGACGAGTAGTCGCTTCATACGTTCCGATGGTTCAGGCTGGCATGTGACAATGCATGTACTGCCATTATCACAACCCGTCGACACCCAATTGCCGCACGCTTGATTCAAACATCAACAGCGCCCACAGCAGTGCGCTGTGCTCGCGGTGGCCGGAGACGTGCTGATCGACGTAGGTCTGTACCGTACTGGCATCGAAAATACCGTAGTTCGCGATGCCACCGTCGGTCAGAGATGCCCTGAGCCGGTCTTTCAACGGCCCCCGGAACCACTTCGCCAGCGGTACGCCAAATCCCATTTTGTCCCGGTAGAGAATATCGTTCGACAGGTACGGTTCCAACGACTTCTTGAAAATGTACTTACCTTCCTGTCCGCGCAGTTTCATCTGCGGTGGCAGGCCACTCGCCCAGCCGAGGAACTCATGGTCGAGAATCGGCACTCGGACCTCAAGCGAGTTTGCCATGCTCGCCCGATCGACCTTCGTCAGTATGTCGCCCGGAAGATAGGTCTTCATATCGATATACTGAATCATCGACAGGGGGTCCCGCGCTGGAGCCCTGGCCGCGTGGTAGCGGAAATTCTCGACCGCGCCGTAGCCGCCCAACTCACGCCTGAAGTCGCCGCTGAACAATGAGGCTCGCTGGGCGCTCGTTGATACCGAGACGGTCTCGAGGTAAGCATCGAGCGGGTCAAGTGCAAGCGCCTGCAGGGTGCTCTTGGCTCGCAGCACCCTGGGCGCCCAATCCATCTTGGGGTAGAGCTTGCCGGCGAGGCCAAACAGCGGCGACCGGAAAGCGGCGGGTAACCTGCTGCGCACGGATTCTTCGTTCATGTGCCATCGATGGCGCCGATAACCCGCAAACAGTTCATCACCCCCATCACCGGAGAGCGCTACTGTCACGTTCTCCCTCGCCACCTGGCACACCCTGTAGGTGGGAATGGCTGAACTGTCCGCGAAGGGTTCATCATACATCGCCGCCAGCGCGTCCAGCAGGTCAAAGTCATCACTATCAACCACCTTGACCCGATGGTTGGTGGCGTACTGCTTCGCTACCTGTTCGGCATACCGCGTTTCATCGAAATTACTGACATCAAAACCGATAGAGCAGGTATTTACCGGATCGCTTTGCAGCGACGACATCAATGCGACCACCGCACTGGAGTCCACGCCGCCGGAAAGAAAAGCGCCCAGCGGCACCTCGGCAACCATCCTGATATCCACAGCCTCAGTCAGTCGCTCGATGAGCTCACCCTGTACAGATTCAGCCGAGCCGAAGTGCCCTATTTCAAATGGCACGTCCCAGTATTGTTGCGGTTCCCCCAGCGGCTCACCGCGACGCGCCAGCAGCACGTGACCGGGAGGCAGCTTGACAACATTCTCCAGGATGGTTTTTGGATCAGGCACGTAGCCCAGCGAGAAAAAATCCTCCACCGCCTGCTTGTTCAGTGTTCTCGGTACGCGCGGATTGGCGGTCAGCACTTTCAGTTCCGATCCAAAAACCAATTCACCGTCCGGTAGCGCGGCATAGTAAAGCGGCTTTATACCCAACCGGTCTCGTGCGAGAAACAGGCTCTGCTGCCTTCGGTCGTACAGAGCGAAAGCAAACATGCCGCGGAATCGGCGCACACAAGCCACACCCCACTCGCGCCAGGCATAGAGGATAACTTCGGTATCACACCGGGTACGAAACCGATAACCTTTGCCCTTGAGTTCCTCGGCCAACTGCATGAAATTATAGATCTCGCCGTTGTAAACCAGGCAGATCTCGCCGCTCTCATCAAACATGGGCTGCTGGCCGGACGAAAGGTCGATAATCGAGAGACGCCTGTGCCCCAGTGCGACACCGGGTTCGAAATGTTCGCCGCCCTCGTCTGGTCCGCGATGGAACTGCAGTTGGTTCATACGCGCAAGTAAGGCAGGGTCGAAATCTCTTCGACCTGCCATATCAAACAGCCCGGCTATACCGCACATCGCTTATCCCTTGTTCAGACCTTCGGCCCCGGCAATCCCGGCTGAAGGCTTTTGTGGCACTGCTGAAACTCCACGCACCTCGTCGTAGAGTGCGAAGTAGTCGGCAACGGTACGCGACCAATCAAATTGTTCTTCTACGCGCCGTCGGCCCGCGGCACCAAACTGCTCACGCATGGGCGCTGACGCGACCAACGTGCCCAGGCTGTCATCCAATGCCTCGGCGTCGCCCGGCGGGAATAAAAGGCCGGTGCTCCCGTGCTGCACCAGTTCGGGGTTGCCCCCGACAGCGGAGGCGACCACGGGCAACCCGCAGGACATGGCTTCAAGAATCGTATTCGATATCCCCTCCCCCAGCGAGGGAAGTACAAAGATGTCCAGTGATCGCAGCAGGTCTGCAACATCGTCCCGGTCACCCGTCATCCACACCCGCCCTTCGAGACCGAGGTCTCCGGCAAGCCTGGCAAGTTCATCCGCAAGGGGCCCGTCGCCAACGAGAACCAGCCTCAGCCTGCTCTCAAGTTCCGGTTTGCGAGCAACCAGCGAAGCAAATCCCCGCAGCAATAACTGCTGGTCCTTCACTGCCGCAAGCCTGCCTACCGTTCCGATCACAAGCGGATCGGTGCCCGCCAGGAAACCAGTTGGGAACTCGACCTGGCGTTCGGTCTGGCGGGGTGGGAATCGCGAATGATCCACGCCGTTATATATTTGTCTGACCTTCTCGGGCGGTATGCCGACGTCCTGCTCCAACCAGGATTCCAGATCCCTGCTGACGGTGACGAACCGGTCCACGAACAGCCGCATGATGCGACGCAGGTACCGATACTTCTGGTTGCTCCCGTCCAGGTCGTAGATGTCACGCCCGTGCTCACCGTGTATGTGGCGCACGCCGGGAAGCAATGGCGCCAGGATATTCACATCCAGCGCGGCCAGGTTGCGGGTGTGGAGTATTGCCGGCCGCAGCTGCCGGAGCAGTCGATACAGCCGCCAGTACATCTTCCAGTCCTGCCCGTCTCGTTTGTGAAGTTCGTAGACCGTAACCGTGGGGTCGGTTATGCGCGCCGCGAAGGCGTGCGCAGAGGTCAGGCATACCACGGCATGCCGGTAGCGACCGTTCGGTGAGCGGTTGATAATGTTTACCAACCCATTCTCGAGCCCGCCGGTACCCAGCGCGTAGATCACGTGGACAACCAGGGGAAGCCTGGGATCAGCACCAGCTACGGGCTTACTCACTCGGCTGCCCGATCAATGCTGTCAGCGATGGCCAGCCGCCGCGCTTCCAGGAACTGCCTGAGCGAAGCGCGGGCAGCGGCCTCGCCATTATCCTCAATTGATATTTCGGCAGCCAGTGCCACGAGTACGGAGTCGTTACGCTCCAGGAGCAGGCTATCAACACCCTCGTAAAACTTGACAAAATACCGACTGGTGGTCGCTCGGCCGCCGACGCTGTACCAGCTCCAGACCAGCAGGTCGCTCGCCGAAGCAGAGCCCTGAGAGCCGGGTTTCGATAATGTCGAATTCGCCCCCCGGGAGCGCTATCGCGCGCTGCCGCTGTTTGGCTACGCGCCACCCCTGCCGGCGATCGATAAACTCATTTTTCTTGCCGCTGATCAGCTCAGGACCATCCGGTCGGCGCAGGAACTGATCGATGTAGAGAGCGACTCGATCAGATCTGTTGCTGTAGTAAGCTGTAAGCTCGCGGGCGGCGCCACGACGGGCTGGTCGCCAGCTCCACGGCGCCTCCTCTGCACTCGCCCATTGTTCATCGCCGGGCGGAGCCTCCAGTTGGGCTGATGAAATGGCCCCCGGCCCCTGCGAGGCTAGCAGCGCATAAGCAGGCCAGACCCCGGCGAGTACCACCGCAACCAGAAACACACCGAGATGTCGCGCAAGAGGCTCGGGTTTAGCGTCAACCGGGTCGGCAGCACGAACCGGGGTTTGCCGTTGCGCTTCGGTATCGTCTTCGCGCCAAAATGAACCCACCCAGAACAGCAGCAACATCACGAAGCCGAAAAACACCCACCCATAGACCAGGTGGTCCACGCCGGTGGCGAGCTTCATCCCACTCAAGTGTCCCAGCATGACGATGATGTAGGCACGCGCGGTGTTGGCGAGAATCGGTATCAGCACTGAGGCGAGCACGAATAAAATCTTTCTGCCGAGGCTACGGTAGGTCAGGTGGGCAAACAGGAGGCCGAGGGTAAATGACGCGATGAGATAGCGTACCCCGCTACACGCTTCGACCACTGACCAGTTACCCGTCGGCAGCGAAAAAAACAGACCTTCCCGGTAAACGGGTATGCCAGTCAGCTGGATCAGCCAGACGGTGGAATCGGCAGTAAACTCCATCAGCGGCGGTACCAGGTCTTCGCCCATCGGCACCGCCAGAAACAGGAAACCGAGTGGAAATGCAATGGCGCCCGCAAGACGGTGGCCCAATAGCGCCCAGATGCCGATAACGAGCATAGCCACGAGCGCGAGTTGCTGCACAACCAGCACCTCGACCAGTGAGGCCACCAGCCACAATAACCCGACCGGGATCAACATGGCTGTCACCCAGTAAAGTGGCGAAGCGTTTGTATCCGCCAGCTGTTTGCGTTTGTCCCAGACCAGCCACAGTGCGATAGGCAATATAAGGAATCCGTGGGCATAGGTGTCCGACCGCTCCCAGATTGAGACGATCGACCCGGTGGTACTGGCGTAGAACAACAGAACCAGTGCGAAATAACTGACGCAGAGTCCCACGGTCAGGCGCAGCGTGTTTTCACGCGAGCTGTGAACAAAGGTGGCGGCTTCAGTCACGCCGACGCAGCCCGCAGTGGCGCTGGCGGTTCTGGGTCATGACCCAGTAACTGCACAACTTCCGGCAGGTTGTTTTCCCAGGAAAAGCAATTGACCACGAACTTCCTTGCGCACTCTCCCAGGTGGGTATGCTCGCCAGTGAGAAGTTGGAGCACACGGGCTGAACATTCCGCCTCGGTTTCAGCGACCAGCAACTGGCTGCCATCCTCAGCATCAATCCCTTCCAGCCCCTTGGGGCTTACGACCACAGGCCTGGCCATTGCCATCGCCTCCAGAACCTTGTTCTGCACACCGCGCGCCACTCGCATTGGAGCGACTGCGGCCGCGGCGTGTGCGATGTAGGGGCGAATATCCTCGACGCGCCCGGTTACAACCACACCGTCGTGCGCCTTGATCCGATCGAGGGACCTCGCCGGATTGGAGCCGACAACGTAGAAACGCGCTTCAGGACAAGCCTTGCGAACGGACGGAAAAACCCGGTCTGCGAACCACTCGGCCGCGTCGACATTGGGCCAGTAATCCATAGCCCCGGTAAAAACCACGGCCCGCGCGCCGTCCGGGTAGGGACTATCGAACACGAGTTCGGGAGAAAAATACTCGGCGTTTACGCCGTTGTTATAGAAACCAATCTTGTCCGCATTTTCGGGCCGCAGCTTCCTGAACATGGCGGCCTCCGCAGAAGACACAAAAAGCCCCGAATCAAAATAATCTGCCAGCAGTCCCTCGTAGTCCAGCAAGCATCTGGCTTCGCGGCGATAAACCCAACTCTTGGGCCAGGATTGCTGTTCCGCATACTGCTGCCACTTGTCCGAGTCAATATCGACAAAATCCAGGACCTTGCGCTCGAAGCTTACCCCGGAGTTCATAACGTATTGCGCCATGGAAGAAGAGAACACCAGTACATGGCGGATGCCATGCTCTTTCAGGGTGGAGTCAACCCACTCCTGCATTCCCTTGTCGGCGTAGTAAGGAATTGAAAGTGGCGCGTTGGAGACAAACGCCCGCAGGCTGCGCAGGGTGGCACGTTGTTTGGAGAGGTCCAGAAAAACCGCGGATTTGCAGTATTTGCGGACGTTGCTGATCCACGGCTTGTCCGCGGGGTCATCAATGAACGTCGCCAGATGTATATCAAAGTACTGAGCCAGGTGATGAAGCAGGTGAAAAGATCTTATCTTGTCACCCTTGTTGGGCGGATAGGGAATGCGGTGACAAAGAAAGAGCAGTGGTATTCTGCCTGTGCTGTCGCTATTCATCCGTTTTCTATCCAAGGTTCCGGGCGAGCATGGGGCCCAGCCGGTTGGCCAGCCCGAGCGGGAGGCGCTTCCAGTTTTCCACGAACAGTCTGTATTTCGGGTTCATGGGGTTGATATCGGGAACCTGCCCCGCCGTGACCAGGAAATACTCGTACGGGAGCGGTTCGGGCTTGAAGCCCCAGTTTTTCTTGAAGCTGAAGGGCCCGGTGCCTTTCTTGCTGCGGCCGAAATCAAAGGTTGTGTAACCCGCATCGGCAGATCGACGCAGCAGTTCCCAGTACATGAAATCGTTACAACCTTTGATGGACCGCGCCTGCGCGACACTGCCACCATAATACGGCAATACCTCGTCTCGAAAATAGAAGCTCATCACGCCCGCGACATCCTGTACCGCTTTCCTTCACCATCATCGTGCTGCACTTCTCGGCAAACACTCGCCTGAGTACGTCAAAATATTTTCGGCTGAAAACCGGCGTGCCCAGATTGCGCACGCTTTCTGAATAAACACGGTACAGACGGGAATTGTCGTCGGTGAACTCACTGGCGAGACCCGCCGCAATGCCTTTACGGACCATTGCCCGCTGCTTGTTGGGTATGGCTTTCAGGTTCTCTTCATCATCCTGCGAAATGGTTCTGCGAAACGTGTAGTACAAATCTTTCGTCGGCCAGTCGGAACCTGAAGGTGAACGAGTGCGAAATTCCAGCGCCTCGACACGTAGCGACGTCGCCAGTTCGCACGCGGCGGTGCGCAGCGCTTCCTCCGCCTCGCGGGATGCGGACACCGGGCCGCCGTAGACGCAGAACGGGAGTGATGAAAGCGAGTGGCCGAACAGGGCACTCTTGACCTCGGCTAGCGGCAAGACGCCTTCGATCCCATCGCCGTTTTCAGCCAACAAAAAGTGCGTGCGATGTCCGAATGCCTCCTCGAGAACCTGGCGCCAGCCCGAAAGATGGAAGAATGTGCCCTCGGTGGCCGCCTCAACAAAGCTGTCCCACTCGGACTCGTCACCGGCAGTAAGCGCTCTGACCGTTATGCTCATTGTTTGCCCCGCGCCTCCAGGAACACCCGATCCACACGATCCCATTGAAAGTCATCCAGCAACTGGCTCAGCCGGCCATACATACGGTCGAGGTTCAGGTAGTGCCTGAACCGACTTCTTGCACTCAAGCCCTCCACCCTGGGTTGTTCAGGATCAATCTCCCAGGGGTGGAAGTAGAACATGGCCGCTTGTTGCTCTTTGGAATTCACACTCTCCAGAGCCCAACGCGAGAACCTGTAAGGGAAGAATCGAAACCAGCCGCCTCCGCCCACATTGATGTTGCGACCACGAACGACCAGGGTGGTGACGGGGATTTCCAGCAGTCGATCGGAAGCGGCGGTGAAAGCAAACCGCGGCGCATCAGGCATACCATAAAGGTCGTGCTTGATCGGGACGATACTCGAACTGTACCGGTAGCCTGCCTCGGCCAGTTCATCCAGCGCCCACAGATTCGTGGCTCCGATTGAATAGCTGGGAGCCCGGTAGCCATTAACCGGCTGGCCCGAGACGTCTTCGAGCTTGTGTTTCGTGCGGCGGATATCATCGCGAAATTCTTCCGGCGACTGCGAAGTGACGCGCGCGTGACTCCAGCTGTGACTCCCAAGCTCATGGCCCTGGGCGACAATCTCACGCACCAGGTCCGGGTAACGCTCGGCAACCCAACCCAGCGTGAAGAAAGTCGCCTTGACCTTTTTCTCGGCAAACAATTCCAGTACGCGCTCGGTATTGCGTTGTACACGGCACTCCATCGTGTCCCAGTCGCTACGGCTCACCCCGGACTCGAACGCGGACACCTGGAAATAGTCTTCTACGTCGACCGTCATTGCATTGACGAGACGACCGGACCTTGTCGAAGCAGATGCAGTAGTCACCGTCATCACCAGAATGTGTAGTTGAGATTGAGGGTGATTCTGTTTTCGGTGAAGTTGCCACGAGCACCTGTGCGATCCGAATCGCGGTCCCTGAAAGCTGTAGTCGAGACTGACCGAGGTCCTCTCTGACAGCTCGGTCGACGCACCAAGACGGAATATCCAGGTAACCGAGTCACCGTCGTTGCGGTTGAAATCGGGTCGTCGACAAAGCGCATCCCCTTCCCTGCTGGACCAGGTGATCGACGCAGTTCAACGAAAGCCGCGAGACAAACGGCGCTGCGCGGTAAAGCGACAGATTGCTGAATTTCGCCTTCCTGCGATCAGCCGCCCGTGTCTGCTCTGAATAGGAACCAGCCGCGCGCAGCGTGGTCCGCCGGCCGTCCCAAGACGTACGCCAATAGCAGCGCGCTCATTGAGTATCGGAAGGCTCGTAATCGTAGAAGACGTACCATCGAATACCAATTGGCCGTCGTCGATCGATGGCCAAGTCCGAGCCCGGATTCGCTGAGCACGTTCCAAGACCGCCACTTCGATATGGTTCTGGAAAGTCAGGTCGCGTCGACGCATCGAAGCGGAGCGTACTGCGCTTGTGCCGGTATTGAATAGCCAACCGTGGCGTGCTGCCGAAAAAACGCTCACCGGTGCCCGCGTTGACGGTGGTACGGGCGTTCGGGGTCCAACGAAAGCCGACATCCCAATATTCACCATCTGATAGTGTCGAACGCGGAGAAAAAATCGTTATCCTCGTACCCGTAGAAAGCCATTGATCTGCCACTTGCGATTGATGTGGTAGGCGCCGCGAACCCGCGCATTGAATAATTCGTTATCGACGCGCTCGCCGATACGCAAAGTTCTCATCTCGCCTCGTATGAGATTTTGCTGTAGCTGACCACCAATCCCAACGGCGAGTCGATTCTGATCTTCACTTTGACCGACATCCAGCAGAAAGCGATTCGCTGGTGCTATCAGGCACGAAATCCGAGCTGTTTATGGTCTCAGCATACGTGTATCGCAAGCAGGACACTGAGCCCGGGCGCGAACTCTCGCCGCAGGTAAGGGCTGAGCGAGTAGCGGAATGTGGTATTGGTGTTGTTTGTTCCATCCAGGCCACCGGGTGTGCCCGCTCCGAAAGCATTGACCCGATTCTGGTCGGCAAAGGCTGTGGCGTCGAAATACAACCACTGGTCTACCAGCACCGACTGCCCTCTGAATCGCAACCGAGGCCTGGGAGACAGCCTGTCTGCCGCCAAATCCGCCGTTTGGGCACCGTGCGCCACTGTTCTCCAGCGTGTTGAACTGCAGACTGAAATTCAGGTCCATGCTTGCCCTGGCACCGCGGCCGGACAGTCGGGTACTCGGGTGTGACAGTACCAATCCACTGTCCCTGCTCATCGGTCTCCGTCAGGCAAAAGTTATCGGTATAGACGCTGCCCACGGCGACACCTGCACTGCGCTCCCACTCTGCCGCCATGACGGACAGCCCACAGAGCAGCGAAGTCAGGAGCGACAGATGTAAACAGACATCGCTGATGAAGCGGCATTCCATGTCAAGTCGATGCGGTCAACCCGCGCTTTCAGCCGGCTGATCAGAGCCGTCCATCCGCTCGGGGTTTCCGTAGCCGTAGCCGTAGCCGTAGCCGTAGCCGTAGCCGTAACCAGCCGGTTGATCCAACTGGCGCGCGCCTGGTTCAGCACCATTCCCACCGTCTTGTCCTCACGGATTCTGCCCAGTGCTTCGGTAACGAGGTGCTGCGGCGTCGAATCGGCCTGAACCACGAAGACGATCTGCCCCATCAGGTTGGCCAATACGCCGGCCTCGGTGGTCTGCAACATGGGCGGTGAATCGAACACGACGATGCGATCGGGATAGCGATGCGACAGTTCCTGCATGATATCCCGCATCGCCCGGCTGGCCAGTAATTCGTTGCACCGCTCGTGGTATGCACCGGCCGGCAGAATACTCAGCTTGGGAAGGTTGGTTCGCAAAATGGAGTCGCCAAGCCCCTCACCATGGTTATCCAGCACATCGATCAAGCCGTGCTGATGTCTTAGGCACGCCCAGAATCTGCCCGGCTGACGCCTTGGCTACGTCGGCATCAACGAACAACACGCGCTTGTCCTGCTCCATCGCGATGCTCATCGCCAGGCTGATCGAGGTAAAGGTCTTGCCCTCGCCCTGCAACGCGCTGCAGACCATGATCAGGTTTGGCTCTGAACCCTGGTCGACATGTTCGACGTTGAGGTTGTGCAACAACGGTCGTTTGATGCTGCGGAAAGAATCGCCGATGGCAGATCTCGGCACCGTGGGCACAACCATGCCGAGTTGGTGGAGCTTCTCGAAATCGATCTCGACATCGATGGCGCCTCCCGACACAACGCCGTCTACGGGGCTCTGCGACCATCCACACGCCGCTCCTCAGCCCAGCGGTTGCCTGGCGCGGCAGCCGCGGTGCTGATCATCTGTTCCGCCGCCCTGTCCAGCGCGCCGGAGGGCTGACCGTCTTTCTCTGCCGCTGGCAGCCGCCGGCCGGCTGCCCAGTTTGTCGACGGCTTTTTCAATGATGCTCATACGTTGGTAGTTCCTTTAATACGCCAGCGGCAAAGCCGGGCTTGATCCAGTCACTTGAAGGATCAGGCCGCAACCAGTCGCTGGGTCACAGTCAGCGCGACAAACAGCAGAGGCAGACCCATCGCAAGCCCGGAAAAACCGACCATATGCTTGAGTTCCCGCCGTCGTTCGTCCACTCCCCGGGTGAGAGGTATGACGCCGAGGGTTGGCAAACCGGATATGGACATCAGCGTGGTTGCGTTGCTCACCACCGGCCGCAGCAGCGACAGTAACAGGGCAATGCCGGCCCCGATCGCCAGAGCGCCGAGCAGTACCAGACCGTTCAGAAGCGTCTTGTTGGGTTCGCTCGGGTTTCGCGGCACGAACGGCGGCTCGATCACGCGGAAAGTCACATCGCTTGCACTCTGCTCGATATCCTCGGTGAGTCGTGCGGATTCCCGCCGCTGCAGCATCTGATTGTGTTGACTGGCAACCACGTTATAGTCGCGGTCCAGCTGCTTCAGCTCTGCTTCCACCTCTGGAATGGAATTTACCTTGCCTTCCAGTTGATCAACCCGATTAGCGATATTCTTCGACCCGCACTTCCAATTCCGCAATGCTCGCCTCGGTCTGGGCGAGATTCGTTCGCATTGCCTGGTAAACAGGATTGTTGGAAAGACTGGAATAGCCCGTAGCCTCGGTATCTTCCTCTGACGATCTCCTGAACCCGGCCGAGCTGCCGGGCCTTCTCCCGCTCCAGCTCGTCGATCATTTTCTTCAACTGCCGCACTTCCGGGTGCTTGCTGGTGTATCGCATCTGCAGCATATCCATATTGCTGCGCAGCGACCTGTATTCGCGAATCCAGGGGGCTCATGGACTGAAGCCTCGCCGGTGTTACGCCGGTGACCCCGCTGATCGCCCCCATCAACATCATGGGCTCCTCGCCGGCGAGCTGGCGCTGGAATTGCGCCCGCCGGTTCATCAGTTCATCGAGCTGGAGCTGGGCTTCGTTCAGCGCATTGCGAGCCTGCTGCATACGACTGTAATAGTCGCCGCCCGCACCGGGAAGTACATCCACGTTCTGCTGCTTGAACAGCGCCAGGCGTGCCTCGGCCGCTTCCAGTCGACGCTCGTAATCTTCGATCTGCTCATCGAGGAAGTCGCGGGCGCCAGTAGCCCTCAGCCCGATCCCCACTGATCGAGTTTTCTATAAAAACTGTGATCAGTGACTGGGTAACGCGCTTGGCAAGGTCCCGGTCGCCATGTTTGACACTGATTGAGTACAACGACGAATTGTTGCGGTCGCCGCCAGGCTGATCGCCTCGCGCAGGCGGTCAAGCATCTCCTCTCTCTGCTCCTCGTTGTTCACCTGGAGGTCCAGATCTGTCATTCGCATGAGCTTTTCAAGGTTCGGGCGACTCAAGCAGGGTTCGGCTCATCATACTGACCCGCTGATCGATATTCGGCTGAATCGCCAGCCCCCGCAGTAGTGGTCGCAGAACGCTGGTGGTGTCGACATAAATCCGCGCGGTGGAAACGTATGCCTCCGGGAGCCGCCAGACCATCAGCCAACCGGCGAGTGCCACCACCCAGGCCAGGCCAAGCGCCAGCCAGCGGTATCGCCAGGCGCCCCACACGTAATTGAAAACTTGATTCAGTATTTCTTGCATCAAAAATCTCGCGCTTGCGTTAAATTGGCGGTCGGGAAGCCTAGAACCAGGACTCGGTGATGATGACGATATCACCTGGCATCAGGGGCAGGTTGGCGCTGATGTCACCATCTTTCAGCAGGTCGTCCAGCCGCAATCCGTAGGACTTGTAAGCGCCCGTCCTCCAACCGAACAAGCACCGAGCTGTTGCCGTCGGCAAACTCGGTGATGCCACCGACCGCGATCATCAGATCGAGCAGGGTCATATGTTTGGAGAACGGAACCGTCGACGGGGTGGCAGCCTCCCCGACGACCCGAACCTGCTGCTCCGGAACCCCGGCAAACCCGTTGACAATGACACTGACTACCGGCTGCCGAACGTACTCTGAGTACGCTTTCTCAACTTCGCGCGCCAGCTCGGTCGAGGTCATACCGCTGGCCGGGAGATCATCGACCAGCCGCGTGGTGAGCTTGCCGTCCGGCCGCACAACACCGCTGGTGCTCAGCTCTTCGTTACCCCAGACAAAAATTTCCAGGGTATCCCCCGGCCCGATAAGATAGTTATAATCCGCCTTTGACTGGCGCTGGGTATCGGGCACCGGCGGCAGGGGGTCGCTTGCGCATCCCGTGACGACAAGTGCTGCCATGACAAGCGTCCGCACCAGGCGGAAGCCACCGAACGACTCCTGCGACGTTTGCAAACTCATTCTCCCCTCTCTGAAAATAACACTTAGCGCGCTACAGAGGTCGGAGTTTATCACAGGGGAAAACCGCCACGGGTAAAGAAATCGACAGCGTGAACAATGTCACACAAGCTTTGCGAGCCCGAGCTAGCGTGGCCTCGCGCCAGTGCTCTAGAGTCACATTCCACGACCCGAAACTGTCGCCAGATTGCGACGAAACTTCAGCTCTGCGGCTCCGCGACTTCCGGCTCACGGTCGTAATCATCTTCGACCGCAAAATCGAGGTCTGAGAACTGACCAGCAACCGCCAGGTTTTCTTCCTGAAGCTCAGCGATGACATCCTTGAAATCGCTAACACCGATTTTATGACGTTGCTCGACACAGCCGTGGAGAAGCAGCCGACTGCAGATCAGGTTGATCCGGCGCGGTATGCCGTTACTGAAGCGATAGATCAGCGGGAAAATCGCCTTGCTGAACAGCGGATCACCCTGCCAGCCAACCCTTTCAAGCCGGTGTTTGACGTAAGCCTCAGTCTCGGCCTCCTCCAGTGGCCCAAGGTGGGCAGCCGCTATGATTCGCTGGTGAACCTGCTCCATGTCCGGGGCGAGGATGAGGTCCTTGAGATTGGGTTGACCCAGCAGGAAGATCTGAAGAAGCGGCTTACCGCCAACTTGAATATTGGTCAAGAGCCGAAGCTCCTCCATCGCCGACAGAGACAGGCCCTGGGCTTCGTCTACGATGAGTACCGCGCGATGGCCCTGGTGGTTCCATTTGTTCAGCTGAAAATCCAGGGCCTGGATCAACCCGGCTTTGTCCCGCACGCCCCTGCCTACACCGAAACTGTAGGCGACCATGCTCAGCAGTTCATTCGCTTCAAGCTGCGTACTGACCAACGTGGCGACCGTCGCATCCTCACCACCGAGGTACTCAATGAGTTCCCCGACCAGGGTCGTCTTACCAGTGCCGGGAACACCTGTCACCATTACGAACCCCTCGGCGCGCAGGTAGGCGTAGGTCATGTACGCCCTCGCCTTGGCGTAGCCCTTGTGGTCGTAGCAGAACCTGTGATCCGGGCTGAGCCGGAAGGGCTCTGCCTTCAAGTTATAATACACTTCGTACATAAGGACTACGCGTAATAAGGGGTCAGAGTCAACGCCGAAGCTTCTCAGACAATCTGAGGCTTTGCAAGATTCCCGACAGCAGACTGGGAGCGATCACACATGCGAGCGAATTAGGCGACCTTGTTCGCAGGGCCCTACCGGCGTAAGCTCAAGTCATCGCATGCACAATAAGGAAAGCACACGATCATGACTGCCCTGTTAAATCTTTTTGCCAGACTGGCAGGAATCGGTGGCGCCCTGGTATGCGCGGCCGCCGGCGTCGCCAGGGTGGCGGGCGAGTACTACATAGGCCCTTTTCAGGCAACGACCCTGTTTACCGTAGGCACCGCACTGATGGTACTCGCCTGCTTCATCAGGCTCGAGTTCCTGTACACTCGGCCCGAAAACCACTAGCTGTGAGCTGATTCCTCAGCTCCCATCCCTGAGCGACTTGCGCAGCAGGTGGGGGAGCAACAGGTGCGGCGGCATGCGCAGGTTGTGAGAACGCACATACAGCAGCCAGCGCAGAAAGTCGCTCCACCCGGCCTGTTGCGACAGAACAGAGGGCTGGAAGACGACCTTGACCATCGCGTCCATCATGGCCGCAGCGGGTGGCGACGGGGCGCCCAGGACCTCGGCCTGCGCCACCAGCCGCTCCGGGACGGGGGTGCCGAGGAGGCGGGTGCAGTAACGAAATGCATAGTGCAGCGGGGGCACAAGTGAAAGCTCCTGCGCCCGCTCCAACAGGCCTGTCCAGAAGCCGGGTTGCCGGCGGAAGTCTCGCATCAGCGCATCCAGGTCGACGAGGTCCCTCAGCCCTCCCTCCATATCACCGTCATGGAACAGGTGGACGGCACTATGGAGCACCATGTCTGCCGGTGACAGCACGTAAACCCCTGGCATGTGCTCCAGTTCAACAGCCGAACGCCATAGTTTATCCGCGTCGGGCTTGAGCGATGCGGTGGGGGGGAGAATAGTATGATGCACGTCCAGCGTCGTCCCGCGCTTGATATTGATCATCGGGGGTATCTCGTGCATCCAGGTGCGGTAATACTTCTGGTCGTAGGCATCGAGCTTACCCGTCATCCACCCGGCGTCGACCAGGGCTTCTTCGGCCTCGGCGAGCCTTGAGCCGGGCACCATAATGTCGACATCGGCGTAGATGCGCCCGACGGACACGGGCAGCTCCGCCATCTCGTAACCTGCGCCCTTCAAAAGCATGACAGGGATACCCGGCGCGGAAAGCGCCGCGACCACGTTGCGCACTTCCCAGCGTACCGACCGCGCACAGCCATCGGCAACCCGTACGGCACCTTCCAGCCGGCGGCGGATGTTTTCAGGCGCATCGCGGAGCCCATCGCTGTCCCGCAGCAGGCACGCGACCCGGCTGAGCAGCTTGTTGCTCTGCGCGGCGCGCACCAGTTCACGCCATTCGGTTGGCGAGAACTCTTTCGTTACTGCCGCGGGGCCACGCAGAAAACGACCCAGCGCGTTACCGCCAGTGGTCAAAGCAGTGTCTCCAGGGCGGCAATCGCTTCATCCAGTTTACTGAAGACCAGGCGCCGGGCCTCACAGCCCGCCACGATGTCACCCAGAAACTCGAAACCCTCAAGTCCCAGCACATGATAGTTGAAGCTGTTACTGGCCATCTCCATGAACGCTTCACCCCGCGAGACCCGACTCAACGCAGTAGCAGAACCCGCTCTGAACTGGGGAAATACCACGGCGGCCGGCGGCGCAGGCTCCCGCGCTCGCTGCACACTGGCGCCCGGCGCGCGCATGTGGGCTACGGTCCCCTTCGACGTGTCACGCACGATATCGCCCATGCGCACGCCCTCGGCAAACTCACGAATCACGGTGATCGATTCGTTCTTCAGGCTGATGGGGCGGGGAAACGGCCGAACCAGGCCGGATCGCAGGTCCAGCAGGGTCATCTCGTCGGAAAGCAGCCTCCAACCACGACTCACGAGCGCGGCACAGAAAGTGCTTTTGCCGCTGCCGGGCAGTGCCGGAAAGATGAATGCGCGCCCGTCCCGCTCGACAACGGCGGCGTGAATAACCAGGCAGTCATGTGCACTATTGGCGACGCACCAGTTGAGCCCCCACTCGAACATCGGGTACGCCTGTTCCTGCGGCAGTGGCTTGAATGGCACATAGCCGTCATAGGAAAACTGGACCTGCGGTCGCAGGTAACGGCGCAAAAACCCCGGGGGGTTCAGTTCAATATGGAAATCGGCGAGAGCCACCGATTCCACCAGAGGGTACTGGTCGTAAAGTGCCAGCACGCCGCGGGGAACACTCGGCAATGATGAGCGCACACACACGTCGAAATCGCCAATAGTGAACGCGAGCTCTCCCACCCGGGCCCGGCTCGCGACCTCGCCAGCGTCGAGGGCACCCAGGTTCAACGCGGCGCTACCGGCCGGTCCTGCAACAGCCCGAGCGCGGCCAGCTGGGCAATGGTTTCATCGACCTCAAGGCGTTCAGGCCCGGCGCTGGTGACCACGCCATCTTCCGCCGACCGATGCTCCCGCGACGTCCCGCAGAGAATCCGCCCCGCTTCTTCACGGCTCAGGTCCTGCGCCGCCAATGCCTGGAGGAGTTCAGCGGCGGGTAGAGAAATCAGGTGGGTTTCCGCCGAATCAACGTGAAACGCCAATGCCGAGTCGTCGTAACGACGCACTACGACTTTACTGTCGGCCGTAGACACCAGCTCATTCGTACATTCCATACGAAAATGGTATCACACAAGTCGCGACGGCAAAGGTGAAGAGGGTCACAGAGACGTGACCCGGATGCGAACTACTCGGGCATGATGTACTCGAGTAGGGACTCTTTCGTGTAGTGCGGCGGGAGGTTCATCTGGTCATTCAGCAAGCTGCACCAGCTGCTCTCGTTCAGTACAAACGTGGCCGGGTTCAGATGGCAATTCATCAGGGCGGCAACGCCCAGCTGCTGCAGCCGGGTCCCCTTGTTGAGAAGCGCCGACAGCTTCTTGCAAGGCACTCTCATCCCGCATAAGGCGCCGTCGTGGTAAAGAACAGTGTCTCGGAGGCGGGTCCGCGGGCTGATGAGCGCCACGGAGCGCCCCATGTTCATCCCTGCCGCCTGCAGGGCAGAAACTGACATTCCTTCCGTGCACGCGCCCGTATCCTGATGCACGTGCGAGGCGGACCCCATGGACAAGATACCGGACAGACATTCCATACCATAAACGGGGCGACTGGCCAGCGTCATCAATACCGGGGCTCCCAGCCCCAGCTTGGAGAAATTCCGACGCGAACTGGACTGGAGCGCGTCACCTGCGCCGTCCAGGGGGACTTTCGACCCAGTCTCGCGTTGATCTTGTTCAGACATGCTGTGTATTCCTATACCTAGTTTGCAGGTGTTCACTCGGTGCATTAGACCATGCAAAAATTACGCCAAAATTACAACCCATTGAATCAAAACAACTTATTTCGGCAAAAGTACATCTTACCTGCGCACAGGACTGAAATCTGTCAAAAATGCTGACACCCTCCTTTTCCTCCAAGCCAATGCTCATTATAGACGCCATACGTGAATGCCGCATGGAATAATCGTCTCGCGATCGATCGCACCTTTTACATCCACCAGCAAGCCGCCCTCGATCAGCTTATCTGCCAGCTCCTGCGGCGATAGAGCCAGGTAGTCGCCGTGCGATACGGCAAGAACGACCGCATGCGCGGGCTCGAGCGCATCCCAGTCGATGAGTTCGATGCCATACTCGGCCCGGGCCTCCCCCGCGACCGCCATCGGGTCGTGCACCGATACAGTGCAGCCGTAGTCTTCCAGTTCCGTGACGACATCCACCACCCGGGAGTTCCTGAGGTCGGGGCAGTTCTCCTTGAAGGTCAAACCCAACACGGATACGCGCGCACCGCTGACCGGATGCCCCAGCCGTGCAAGCTGCTTGACCACCTTCTCCGCGATAAACTTGCCCATCCCGTCGTTGGTTTGCCGGCCGCCCAGCACCACCTGCGGGTGGTAACCCGTACTCTGGGCCTTATACGTCAGATAGTAGGGATCCACGCCGATGCAGTGCCCACCGACCAGGCCGGGACGAAACGGCAGGAAGTTCCACTTGGTGCCGGCCGCCTCGAGGACATCGAGGGTATCGATGCCCAGCCGGTCGAATATGATTGCAAGCTCGTTCATCAGTGCGATGTTGAGATCCCGCTGGGTGTTCTCGATAACCTTGGCCGCTTCCGCCACCTTGATCGACGTTGCCCTGTGGATACCCGCGGTCACGACCGACCCGTAAAGCAGTGCCAGGCGCTCGAGTGTGCGCGGCGTATCACCTGAGACCACCTTGACGATAGATTCCAGGCGGTGCTCTTTGTCTCCGGGATTAATCCGCTCCGGTGAGTAGCCGACGTAAAAGCCTGGCGCATTGCCCTCTTCCTCGGCACCGTCTCGACCCGCCCATGGAAGCCCCGAGATACGCTCGAGGATCGGGACGCAGACCTCCTCTGTGCAGCCCGGGTAGACGGTCGACTCGAAAACCACCGTACATCCCGGCTTGATATGCCCGGCAACCGACTCACAGGCCCGCTCCAGCGGGGAGAGATCGGGCCGTTTGGCCTGGTCGATGGGCGTGGGAACGACCACGATAATGACGTCAGCCGTTCGCAGGTCATCGGCAGAGTCGGTGAACGTGAGGTGCTCAGCGGCACGCAGTTCGCAACTCCCGACCTCGCCGCTGGGGTCGACACCCTCACGGTAGTGATTCAGCTTGTTCGCGTTGAGATCGAAGCCTATGGTCTGGCCTTGCCGGCCAAACGCCACTGCCAGCGGCAGGCCGACATAGCCCAGCCCGACGATTGCGACCACATCCCGAGTCACCGGCCGCGATGAATCGGACACAACACCCGCCCCTGACGGGTCAGCGACGGTGGCCATCAGCACCCCCTGTCAGCGGCGCGACGGGAGAGATACCAGGCTACGGTCTTGCCAAGCCCTTCCCTGACATCAAACTCCGGCCGGTAGCCGAGCCGCTCGCTGGCGCGGCCGATGTCCGCCTGCGAATGGCGAACATCGCCGGCGCGGAACTCCCGGTAGTCGGGCTGCAGCGCGCGCACATCCGGATTGACCTCGCCCACCAGATCCCTGATTGCCGTGTAGAGTTCGTTCAGGGTAGTACGGCCGCCAAACGCGACGTTGTACACGGTGTTGACCGCATCGGGATTGTCAGTGAGCGCAGCCAGCAGGTTGGCCTGAACCGTATTCTCGATGTAACAGAAATCCCGGGACGTCTCGCCATCGCCATTGATCTGGCACGCAACGCCGTTTATCAGCTGTTCTATCCAGCGAGGGATCACGGCGGCATATGCGCCGTTGGGATCCTGCCGCGGGCCGAATACGTTGAAATACCGAAGGCCCACGACCTCCATCCCATAGGAACGTGCGAACACATCGGCGTAAAGTTCGTTGACATACTTCGTCACCGCGTAGGGTGACAGCGGCCTACCGATCGTATCTTCCACTTTTGGTAGCCCGGGATGATCACCGTAAGTCGATGAGGATGCCGCGTAAACGAACCGCCTGACACGCTCATCCCGCGCCGCTACCAGCATATTCAGGAATCCGTCGACGTTCGACTGGTTGCTGAGAATGGGTTCTTCAAGGGATCGGGGAACACTGCCCAGCGCTGCCTGGTGCAATACCACATCCACGCCCTCGGCGGCTCGCCGACAGGTGTCGAGATCACGAATGTCCCCTTCCAGGAAGGTAAAATCCTGCGACCTTTGCTCGCCCACGGCGGCGACCACGTCGTCGAGGTTGGCGGCATGGCCCGTTGAGAAGTTGTCCAGCCCGACCACGGATTGGCCAGAGTTCAGCAGACTCTCCACGAGGTTGGAGCCGATAAAGCCCGCGGCACCTGTCACCAGCCAATTGTAGCGAACACCGGATAAATCCACCGGCCCTTCAAGCTTTACCGAATCCATAGTCAAACGCGCCCCAGACCTTGATTGCGGGCCTCACAGAGAAGGCCGGATGCTGTGTGCGACGGCTCTCACAAACCGGAGATCCGCATTTACTACAGCGTGGGCACAGTATAGGGTTAACCCCCTGCGCACGCTATGCCGACGGCGTGACCCGTTACTCACTAGCGGCAATCTTTGTTCTATTTACAACACCTGGACATGCCCATGCTGTCAAACGTAGGTCTATACAGCTACCTGACCAGTGCGGCCGCTTTTGGCATTCTTACCCTGCTGCTGTTCATCTCATGGCGCGGCAAGTCGCTCGGCGTGCTGCTGATCATCGCCAGCGGTGCCTCCACCTGCTGGGCCATCGCGATCGCCTACGGGACCACGCTGGAATATCCGCCGGTTCAGCGGATCGAGTTGCTCGAGACCATCCGCAACATCACCTGGCTGTTGTTGCTGGTAGAGCTGCTGGGGTTGCGGTTCCGCAACCAGCCGGAATTCGCACTGACCCGTTGGCGCCTTGGCGTATTCGGGGTTTCGACAGTCGCTGTCATCGCCGTTTTCGTCGCGCCGTACGTGGGTGGCTGGATCTCATCCACCGTCAGCCTGCACACAGACATCCTGTTCACTTCCTCGTTGATGCTGGCCATCACCGGCCTGCTGCTGATCGAGCAATTGTTTCGCAACGCAGACGAGGCCGAACGCTGGGCGCTGAAGTATCTGTGCCTGGGCCTGGGCGGCGTGTTCGCCTACGACTTCTTCATGTATTCCGAGGGGCTGCTTTTCAGGAACCTGGACCCGCAGCTGTGGCAGGCCCGAGGCTTCGTCAGTGCCATCGCCGCACCCCTGATCGCGGTCTCCGCCTCCCGGAACACGGCCAACCAATTCAGTCTGCAGGTATCGCGCAAAGCCGCGTTCCACAGCGTCACGCTGGTCGGCAGTGGCATCTACCTGATACTGGTCTCCATCGCCGGCTTTTACATCAAGTACATGGACGCCACCTGGGGCGGGATATTGCAGGTATCCTTCCTGGTCGCTGCCTGCGCCCTGCTGTTTGCCGTGATGTTCTCGGGGAAGATAAGGGCCCGTACCCGCGTTTTCCTGGACAAGCACTTCTTCAGCTACCGCTACGACTACAGGGAAGAATGGCTGAAGTTCACCAATACCCTGGGTGACATCGGTGACGACGTCCCCGAGGGAATCATTCGCGCCATGTGCCCATTCGTCGAAAGCCCGGGGGGGATGCTGTGGGGGTCTGGCAACCACGGCCATTACCGGCTGCTCTCGGAATGGCAGTGGTTGCCGCCACCCAGCCCAGCCGGGATTGGCAAGCTGGCGCAGTGGCTGACGGATACCGGCTGGGTCATCGACCTCTATGAGTGGAAAACCAACCCCGACCTCTACGGAGACCTGGAAATTCCCGACTGGATGATCGATTTCGAGGATTTATGGCTGATCATTCCCCTGGTATTCAAGGGCAACGCCGAGGGGGTACTCTGCCTGAAACGCTCGGAGCTGAAAACGTCGATCAACTGGGAAGACCGCGACCTGCTGAAAACCGCCGGGCGGCAGGCGGCGACCCACCTCGCCCAGCACATGGCGAGCGAAGCGCTTATCGAGGGCCGGCAATTCGAGGCATTCAATCGCCTTTCGGCCTACGTTGTACACGACCTGAAAAACATTCTTGCACAGCAGTCACTGATGGTCTCCAATGCGCAGAAACACAAGAATAACCCCGCCTTCGTCGATGATATGATCGCCACGGTAAGCAATTCCGTCGCCCGCATGACCAAGTTGATGGAGCAGATGCGCAGTGGCATGCGCGGCTCCGGGTCGCTGGAGATCGACCTGAAGCAGTTGTTGGAGGCCTCGCTTGCGGGCCGGGCGGGCCAGCAACCGGCCCCGACGCTATCGGTGAACGCCAATCCGCGAGTACAGGGCAACCGGGAACGACTACAGACCGTGTTTGGCCACCTCATCCAGAACGCCCAGGACGCCACCGAAGCCGACGGTTCGGTGGAGGTGCGCCTGGATCAGGCCGATGGCTACGCGATCGTCGAGATCGAGGACACTGGAATCGGCATGGAGCCGGCCTTCGTCAAAAGCAGGCTGTTCAAACCCTTCGATTCGACCAAGGGGTTGACAGGTATGGGCGTCGGCGCCTTTGAGAGTCGCGAGCTGGTGCGCTCACTCGGAGGCGATATCGAGGTCACCAGCGCTCTCGGGAGCGGCACGATTTTCAGGATTGCGATCCCGCTCTCAGACAGCCCCGGGAATGCGCCGTAAGATAGAGGTTTTAAGGTATCGACGTGAAAGAAGCCAAAAAGCACCTGCTGGTCGTCGAGGACGACGCCGGCCTGCAAAACCAGTTGCGGTGGACATTCGAAGGATTCGAGGTCCACATCGCCGGCGACCGCGCCGAGGCTGTTGCCCTGCTGCGGCGATACCAACCGGGTGTCATCCTGCTGGACCTTGGCCTTCCACCCGACCCGGGCGGGGTGACCGAGGGGCTCGCGGTTCTCAAAGAGGTGATCTCGCTGACTCCCGAGGCCAAGGTCGTGGTCGTGACCGGGGATAACGACCGCGGCAATGCGGTCAAGGCCATCGGGCTCGGCGCCTATGATTTTTATCAGAAGCCGGTCGACGCCGAAATCCTGAAACTGATCGTGGACCGGGCCTATCAGGTACACGAACTGGAGGCGGAAAACCGGAAACTGCGCCTTAGCGAAGACAAGATGCCTCTGTCCGGCATCATCGCCACCAGCCCGGTTATGCTCAACCTCTGCCGCACGGTGGAAAAAGTCGCTCCCACCGATGTCACAACGCTCCTGCTAGGGGCCAGCGGAACCGGCAAGGAGCGTTTCGCGCGAGCAATTCACGAACTCAGCGGGCGCGGGGATGGCAGGCTGGTAGCTATCAACTGCGCCGCCATACCCGGCAACCTGCTGGAAAGCGAGCTGTTCGGGTACGAGAAAGGGGCGTTCACCGGCGCCTCGCAGACAACACCCGGAAAGATCGAGTACGCCGACGGCGGCACACTCTTTCTCGACGAAATAGGCGACCTGCCCCTGGACCTCCAGGCCAAGCTACTGCGCTTCATCCAGGAGCGGGTCGTGGAGCGGGTGGGCGGCCGCAAGGAAATACCCGTGGATGTCAGGATAATCTGCGCCACCCACCAGAAACTGCCAGAGTTGATCCAGTCCGGGGAGTTCCGGGAGGATCTCTATTACCGCGTCAGTGAAATCACGCTCAACATACCCGCACTGAAAGAGCGCGAGGGGGATGCCCTGGTACTTGCCAAAATCTTCCTGGAACGTTTCATCAAGGAGCTTGGCAGCACCGTCAAGGGGTTCGACCAGGATGCCATCAGTGCGATCGAGTCCTACGAATGGCCCGGCAACGTTCGCGAACTCGAAAGCCGGGTAAAACGCGCCACCATCATGGCGGATGGAAACTATATCTCCCCCGAAGACCTGGAGTTGTCAGCCGATAGACAGCGATGAAGCGCCGCTGAACATGAAGGCGGTACGGGAGGCAGCAGAAGAAAGGCAATACTGCGCGCGCTCGAACACTGCGACAATAACGTTTCCGAGGCGGCCAACCTGCTCGGCATTACCAGGCCGACTCTCTACAGCCTGATCGAGAAACTGGGCATCAAGCAGTCATAGCTCGACAGGGAATCATCCAGAACTTCGGTTCGGGGGCTTTAGATCAGGTCGCGCGGTTCACTCGGTCAGGCGATACGCCGAGGTGTCGGGAGGAGAACTGTCTTTCACCAAGCGGATATCGGGCCGCGGCTGAAAAACAGTTCTCCTCCCGGCGCCGCAGTGCGAAGATCCATCTGCGACATCAAGAGTCAGGGCAGCTGCCCGCGCACTTGTTTGAGCGAAACGCGGCCAGGCTCAGAAGGCGTACTGGAGCCCGATCAGCAGCCGATCCTGTTCGCCGAACTGGCCGAAGAAACCTTCATCATCGCCACTGAAGATGTCCGCGCCAATCCAGACATCGATGTTGGAGCGCCAGTTATAGCTCAGTTTCGCCTGCAGCAATGAATCCCCCCGGTTGGGTGAGTACAGCCAGATGGCATGCAGTTTCCAGGTCTCATTGTTGAAGTCGCGCTGATAGAGCAGCGACAGGTTGTGCTCGGTTTCTTCCCGCTCAATCGACCGGTCGTAATCCAGCAGCGTGCTCTGGAACCACTGGGCACTCAGCAAGGTATCGTGCTCACTCAACATCCAGTCGACACCTATGACGGACGCAAACTCCGCCGACTCTCGGATACCCCCGTTGCGGGGACTGTCGGCAACATGAAACGTATCCGTCGAGTAGGCGATCTCAGCCCGAAAGGTGACATCGCCAAACACGTTACTCAGTGTGGAGCCCGCCAGGTGGTTGCGTTCATAGGCGGGCTCTACCCGAACCTTGAAGCCGCTATCGGATTGCGAACCGCGGCCATAGAAGACCGGGAGATCATGATAGTGATAGAGGTAATTGAAAGTGATGTCCCAGCCGCCCACAAAGCTGGAGTAGCGCACACCCGCGTCACTGTCCTCCAGGGGATCGTCAGGCTTATCGGGACGCATGATATCGACGGCCGTAACCCCGTCCGGCGCGGAAGGCACCAGAAGCGGTGACGTCAGCTCAAACGGTGTGCCCGGTTCAGCCAGCTCATGGTAGGTGGTATCGGGGATGAAAAGCAGCTGCAGGGTGCCGTTCTCACCCACCGGCAGTTCGAGGTTGGCCGTCCATAGCGGAATACGGGAGTCATCGAAGTCGTCCAGGATGAATTCACGCCAGCTCTGCGGATTGACCACGTCGAGAACCTTGATGCCATCAGCCTGCCCCCACACGACCTGCTGTTTTCCAAGGCGAAGGAAGCCCCAGGACCCGTCGATGTCGAGGTACAACTCACGCACGCTCAGCTCTGCATAAGCATCGTTGTAAATGGGGCCGTTGAGAGAGGCATAATTATCCGGTCGCTCCGCACCGGGGCCGAGATCCCCAACCGCGTCGAGGCGCACCCGGCCAATTGCGACGAGGGTTGATCCGCCCGAGAAATCGACGTCTACGCGCGGTTCGACAATCGCCTCGAACTTCTGTGAATCGAGATCGCGGGTCTCGACAGCCCACTCCTGCTGCCAGGTTCCGCTGAAAGCGACCCCCGAGAGCATATCGGCGCCCCACTGCGGGTCGGCCGCCCCGGCCTCATCTGCCCCGGCCGGCGTCGAAGACACCAGCAATGCAATCGCCAGTATGGCGAGCGAGCAGCGGCCGGTATCAACGGCCACGGTAGAAGGTCCTGTTATTGAAGAGACGCTCATTGACTTCGGACTCATAGTCTACATCGGTGAAGGTAAAAAGGGTCTGGTGGCCGGTTTTCACGTTATCCATCGTCAACTGGTGGCGCGTCCAGGTCGCCTGCACGCAGCGGATATCACCGACGGTCAGCGTCTTCAGGTGATCGCCCTTGGTGTCGTAGAAATCCGCTTTCAACAGCATCCAGTTCGAGGGATCGACCCAGATTTCGGTTTTCGAGTAACCGAGTTCCTCAGCGATCTCCGGTGTTCGCGAGAGCGACTGCAGGTGATAGGACGGTACGCCATCGAGGAGCACCTCCCCGATCATTTCAAAGTTGTAGTCCCCTGGGCTGAGTTTGCCTTCGAGCTTCATATCCTCGAAGGTAAAATCGGTGCCAAAAAAGTAGTCTCCCCGGTCAGAGGCCGATATTCGACGGGTCTTCCTGAGCGCAGGCAGGTAGAGCCATTGATCGTCTTCCGCCTCCGGGTCGTTATAGTCCCAGATGAGGAATGCCGTGCCCTTGACGTTGGCGGGGCGCCTGAATATCAACACCGTCTTGCGCTCGTCGGCGAGTTGTTTGCGATAAATCGTCGCTTCCCGCGTTCGCTGCTTGCCGCGGCGATCGGTCATGGTCATGGTCAGCGCCCTGGTCACCTGGGAGCCTCCGTCCACGGCATTGACCCGGGCGACGATCTCGTCGGCCGTAAAGCCTTCAGCGGCGGCGTTATCGGAGAGACTGCAGTCGGAAGGGGCTTCTTGCGCAAGCGCACCGCAGGCGCCGATCAGGCACGCGGCACCGATCACCATGGACACCGTGGACAAGCCCGATGTGGTACCCGGCTGGCTCTCAGCCGGGCCGGCGTAGCCGGTAATGAAACGCGGGCGGAACAGTTTTACCATCGCCGGCAGCAGGATAATGCTGGCAATAAAGCTCCCGGTCACGGCGAGGACAACGATGGCGCCAAACTTGAACAGCGAGGCGATCTGGCTGGAGAGCAACACGCCGAAGCCTGCCGCAATCGCCAGGAAATTGAACAGTAACGCCCGGCCTGTGGTGAGGTAGTAACGCTCAAAACCCTCCGTGTCGCCCTCATCCCCCGAGAGCACCTGCAGGGTCTGCAAGCGACTCAGCGTATGTATAGCGTAGTCAACGCCCAGGCCGACGGCAATGGCGGCAAACATTGAGGTACCCACGCCGATCGCGATATTACCCACCACCATGGCGGCATACACCGACAGAATGGCGATAACCACCGGCAGCACCGTGTAGATACCGGCCAGCGCCGAGCGGAACAATGCAGAGGAGATCAGCCAGACAAGCAGCAAGGCAAAAGCCATACCGATAAAATGACTTCTGCCGAGATCCTTGATCCAGTGGTAATTCAGACTCAGGCGACCGCTCAGGGTCGCAGTCACCGCGCCGCCGGCCATTTCCCGATCGATGAAACGTTGTAAGGATTCCACCACGCCCTTGTATTCCTGGTAGCGATTGCTGTCGAGATGCAGTCTTACGTTGGCCACCCGATAGTCGTAGTCCACTTCCTCCTCAAGGTCAGTCGGGTCGGCCGACGACGAGTAGAGCAACAGGTACTGGGCCGCCATCGCCGCGTTATCAGGTAAGCGATGATGCCGCGGGTCACCGCCATTGACCGCACGGTTGATCTGTTTGAGATAGTCAACAATAGACACCGACCCACCGACATGCGGCAGCGTATGGGCGAATTTCTGCAATCTCTCGATACTCTCGAGGTTCGGGAGTTCCAGCAGTCCGTCGGGATGACCGGTCTCGACCACGATGTCGATGACGTTGGTACCGTCCATGTGCGCATTAATGGCCCGATCGGCCTTGTAGATGGGTTCCTCGTGATGGAACACCTCGACCGGGTCCTCGTCGACACGGATGTAGCTGGCCGCGTACAACCCGACAAGCCCGATCAGGGAAAACACCAGCACGGTTGCCAGCGTGTAGTCGATTGGAAGCCGGCCGATGGCGGCCATCAGCGAAGCTCGACCACCGGTCTCGCCGGCCCCCCGCCAGGCGCTGCCCCCGGCACGGCGACCGATTGTCAGTTTCATGCAGGCAGGCAGCACCAGCAGCGAAAACAGCCAGGCCAACATCACCCCGAGCGCGGCGAATATACCGAAGAAGTAAACGGGCGGCATGTCGGAGGACGCAGCGAGACCGAGGAAACCGGCCACCGTGGTCAGCGTGGTCAAGGTGACAGGCCTGAACATCTCAACCATCGTTCGAACGATCACCGTGTCAATGTCCAGCTCGGGCGTCGCACTGCGTATGTCGAAGAAGTGACTGTAGATGTGTATGGCGTCAGCGACCGCTATCCCGATAAGGATGATGGGCAGTGCGTTGGTAATGACGAAATATGGCACACCGAGATAGGCCATGGAACCCACCGCGCCTACCACCGTGGCGGCTACCACCAAAGTGGTCACAATGGCGGGTAGCAAGCCCCGGAAAGCCAGTCCGACTATCGTCAGAATCACGATAACCGCGAGCGGTATCAGAACCCTCGCATCCGACTCGATGTAACGCCCCATGTATCCGGCGATCGCACCCTCACCAGCCACATGCAGCGCTGCTGTCGGCAATTTCCCGGCAAAAGTGCCCGTGAGCCGCATCACCGCATCATAGGTCTGCTCCACGTTATCGTCGTCGATGAGTTCCAACGCGATAATCGTGGCCCGCCCGTCGCGGGATACCAGAGATCCGAGGTACAGCGGGAAGCCCTGTAGCGCCCGCCGAAGCGACGCCGCCGCCGCGGGCGACACCGGCACGTCCTCAATGAACGGCGTGACCTCAAGCCCGTAGCTGTTACCGGTTATATTGCTCTGGGTCGCCAGACTTAACACGCGCGATTGCTCAACGTTGGGAAGGCGCTCGAGTTCACTGGTCAGCGATTTGACAACGCCGAGAACGTCGGGATCATAGACGCCGTCAGGAGACTCACTGATGAGTGCGACAACCAACGGATCACTGAGGCCGAACTGGTCCTTGATAAACTCGCGGTAAACCAGCGCGGGGTTGTCGGTAGCAAGAAATGCATTGGGGCTGGTGTCGGTGACCAGGCGTGAAAGCCCGCTGCCAAACCCGGCGACAATAAGCAGAGCAACAACAACGGTGATCCACGGCCGCCTCACGGCCGACCGGAACAGCCGTTGCAAATTTTCCGAGCGCTTCGACGTCAGCAAAACACACCTCCACGCCAGACCCTGGCCTTTTCCATGCCAATAGCGGTATGCGACGATGGTATCAGACCACAGAGCCTGCGGGGCATCAACAAAGAGGTGGTGAAAAGCGCAGCTTAGGAGAGTAGCGCCGGTGCGCTGTTACACGCGTGTATTCCGAACGGGCAAGGGCAGCTTCTCAGTCAAAGGCACGCGCCAGTCACCCCAGTTCGGAATACAGGTGGAGTGAAGGCTATGTGGAGACGGTGAAATTGCGGGTGCGCAGATTGCCCGGCATCATCCTGCCCGCAGAGAATCGCCATGGCGACTCAGTGGTAGGAAATGTAATTTGTACCGAGGCTTCGAGCAGGCACCAACAGCCGGCGTTCGACCCGCATCTACTGACATGTCGAACTCGAGATTGTCGCCATTTTAGCCCTCGCCGAGGACCCGCAGGTCTTTCTCTCGCCTGACCGCTAGTTCTTTAGCTGGTCTCTCATTTCGCGTGCCGCATCCCGCTCCGGAAAACGCTCGGCGCTATCGAGAGCGGCTTCGAGATCGGCGACCGCGCCGGGTTTATCGCCAGCGGGCCCGGTTGATTAACGCGCGGTGGTAGCGCAGGCTGCCGTTTTCCGGCGCCTGCCTGATGGCACTGGAAATCGCGTCCATTGCTTTTTCGTTGTCTCCCCAGTGCATCAACGCCATGGCGTAGGTGTCCAGGTACTCGGGTTCGTCCGGTCGAATGGCTAGCGCCTGCTCAGCGTAGTCGATCGCATTTGCAGGATCCGTCTCGTGCAGTGTCCAGGCGATATTATTCAGCGCGATGGCGTTGCTCGGGTTGATACTGGCAGCCTGTTTATAGGCTGACAACGCGCAGTCGGACTGACCCGACACCATGCAAATACGCCCAAGCTCGGACCAGCTGACTTGGTCACTGCGGGTATTCTTCCAGCCAGTCTCGCAGCATGCTTTTCGCTTCATCCGCGTCGCCGTTGTCGAGAGTCTGCCGCACAGCCGACTCAGGGTAATGTTATTAGCGGCCGTAGCGAACGAAGCTCTGTACAGGGATTCCGCCTTTTCCCCATCGCCCTCGGCCTCGGCAAGCCTGGCCTCCAGGTTGAGAAAATCGGCGTCAGTACCCGCCTGGCTGCGAATACCGTCGAGATAATCCCGCGCCATGGCGGTATCTCCCTTCGCGATTTCCAACTCAGCCATACCTAAACGGGCGGCGCGATGTCGCGGCTCCAGCCGAAGAGTGTCCTTGAGTTGTTTTTCCATCGGACGGTCATGCCCATGCGCTTGTAGGCCATTGCCAGGGCGAATCGAGGTGCCGGATCATCTGGTTCAACTTCAACCAGATGCTCTAATGATGTCACCGCTGCGGAGGTATCCCCGTTTTTTAGTTGCGCTTGCGCCAAGATGGAAAGTACATTCGGATCACGCGCCGCTTCTCCCTCCAGATCACGCAAGAGTGCGACTGACTCGCCTGGATTGTCAGTCTTTAAGTAATGTCCGGCTAACAATAAACGTAGCTCAGTTGACTTCGGGTTTTCGGTAAGCGCTGATCGCAGTGTCTCGACCATTGACACGGAGTCTCCGAGCGCCCGCTGCACGGCCGCCAGGTTCAACGCGGTGGCGAGGTCGCCTGGGTGTGCTTCCAGCGCGGCTTCATAAACGCTGACAGCCCGCTCCAAGTCACCACGTCTCAAGGCCATAACGGCCAGTCCGCGGCTTGCCGCCATATGCCCGGTTCCTTTTCGAGCACTTCCTTGAAGGCCTGTTCCGCGAGCTCTGTATCACCTTTTTCCAGGTAGACCGCACCGAGAAGCGCGCCAGAATCAGGCCCGATCGGGATTGTCCTGCCGATACTCCAGTGCCAGATCAAGCGCCTTATCAACATCTGCCGCGCCCAGATACCCGATTATCAACTGCTCCTTCGCGGGTCCGATACTCCGGCTCTAGTTCCAGGGCCTTTTCCAATTGGCGGATGCCCTCGACATTGCTACCCGTCTCTCAACAGTCACAGCGCCCAGGCCTGCGCGCGCACTGGCAGAACCAGGCTGCTTCTCCACCGAGCTCCTCGTACACCGCTCGCCCCTCCTCCAGCTTGTCCTGCGCAAAGAGAGTGTCCGCCAGCAGTGTCATGCTGAGGACCTCCTCGTCACCCGCCACCACCGCCGCGCGAGCGAATTCTTCCGCCGCCTCCCTCTCGCCCCTGGGACAGGCTGATCGCCGCCATCATCCGATTGGCTGGCGCATAGTCGGGGTGGGCCGCGAGGTACTCGCGCAACCGGCGGCTCCGCAAGTACGAAGATCCCCCTGCAGGTAGTGAACAGTGCCGAGATAGAATGCGGCCGCCGCATGTTCAGGGTTGAGCTGCAGGGCCTCTTCCAGCGACCGTTTGGCGGCATCGAGTTCCCCTGCTGGTAGTGCATCAGGCCGTCGAGGTACTTGACCTCCGGATGGTCTGCCCCGAGCTGCCAGCGGCTGCTCCTTGAGGTCCTGCCTGGCACCATTATAATCCTTGCGCATGATACGCAGCCGCGCACGCTTGAATCGCTCCAGCACCATACCGGAGTCGGCATCCAGAGCCTTGCCGTAATAGGCATCCGCTGCGATCCAATTCTTCAACCGCGGCACTGAGATCGGCACGCAGCGCCCAGGCGCGGCCGAACTCAGGCTTCAGCCTCACAGATTTCGACCAGCAATTCCAGGGACTGCTCGGATTGGCCATTGGCGGCAAGGAATACCGCTCGGGCATAGCGCACATAAGTATCATCACTGTTGACTTTGAGGGCGGCCTCGGAGAGCAACGCCGCCTGGTTCAGGTCCCCCAGGTACACCATCGCCAGTCGCCCGGCTGGCCAGCAGGTTCGCCTGCTCCGCCGGCGCCAGGTCCACAGAAAAATCGTCGACCTCCGCGACCTCATCATATTTGCCCTGCATCAGCAGGGCCCGGGCCAGCAGGGGGTAGTGCGGCCGCCCGGTTATCCGCGGCTCGCCATCGCCCGCTCCAGTTCGGCTTCCGCCGCGGCACCATCGTGGTCCTCAAGATAAACCTTGCCCAACAGCAATCGCGCTTCCAGGTCGGTCGCGTCGACTTGCAGGATAGGCCTTGAGGTCGATCTCGGCCGCCGCGTAGTCACCGGTAGCGAAATGTTGCTCGAGCGCGCTCCTTCAAGCTCCGCGACCGCCTCAGGAGAGTCCTCCCGCGCATGCGCTGTGAACGAGCAGATAAAAGAACAGTCATAAACGAGAGACGAGTTTTCGGACCATGGACGACACCTGAAGATGAGAAGACGGCCAACAATCTATACAAAACGCCGGGTAGTTGCCAACCGGCGATTGGCCTTTCTGACAACCAAAAAAAAGCCACCCCGCATGCGGGGTGGTTTCTTTTTCTGACGTCTGCCGCTTCGCGGCCGCGCGGCTTTAGCTCGCGACGGGCGCGTCGGGCTGCGCCCAGACCCAGGACGCCGATTCCGATCAGCAGCAGCGGAGCCGGTGCCGGAATGAGTCTGGGAGATCCTGGTCAACCGTCAGACGTCCTGTCGTGGATAACTGTAGACTGGTACTACCTGGCCTGCGTCACGACATGAATCGTAGCGTCACCACGCTTAACCCGACCCGGCTCTTCAGATCGCCCTCGTGTTCATAGCCCGGGCAGCGTGTGCAGTACCTCGGTCGGATGCATCAGTCGAGATTACGAGAAGCTGGTGCCGCCAGCCGGACACGAATGACTCGAAATTGGCGTTGCATTCATAGAAACGCCCATGAGGTCTGACGCAAAAACGCTCGCAGATAACCGTCCGCAGTGAAATCACCGATAATCACCCCAGTGATGCCGCGATGAATCGAAACGTAGCCGTAACGCTCGCATTGTTGCCTGAGGCTGACCCCTCGCCCGGTGCGAAGCCAGCGATACCTCGGCAAGCGTCTTGGCATCCGCGTCCGGAGCACCACGCCGCGGGAAAGTCGACCGAGGCTCCCGTCAGCAAGACATCACCGCGGGAGTAGGTGCCGATTCGCATCGTTCGGCTGGCTGCTAATGTAGGTAAATGAGTTCTCAACATAGCCGCCGCAAGCGCCGACACAGCGTCGGCAACATCCAGCCCCGCTGCGCTGGCAGGCGCGTTTCGCTGTTGCTGTCAGTGCTGCCGTTGAGCGCAGCATTGGTATCGCCGTCGTTGTTCGACCTGCCGTAGAAGATAATGTCACTGTGCCGACAACTAGCTTGGTCCCAGTGTCGTCGTTGACGAACTTGAAGTCCTTGATGTTCAGGTATGACGTTGCGACACCGCCGGCGTGGCTGAGCGACGCCCCCGCTGTCAGGGCAACCCCTGCTACTAATGACGCTACAAACTTGGCTTTTTTCATCATCTTACCCTGTTGTGGTTTTCTGTTTTGATTCCTGAACCGGCTTTTTGTCGCTCTGACGAACCGTTTCACGTCTCTCACGCTAGGTAAAGCAGAACTCGTGCCAGTTTTAGAAATTTCTTATATTACAATAACTTGTAGAATTAGCATGGCGCGACGGATTCGGGCCAAGGCAGCACGATTGTAAAAATTCCTGACACTTTGTTCGCCACATCATTTATGCGGGATATCGGCCTGGCGCCAGCGTCCCGGCGGGGTCCAGCGCGGCTTTTATCCCGCTCACCACGGCCTTGAAGCCAGGCGACGAGGCCGGGAGCCCGGTCATCGACTGCACACCCAGACGGTAGGGGTAATACCCGGCCGTATTAAGGACCGCCAGTAATTCGGCGTGACAGGCAAGCGCCCGCGCATCCTCCCCCGGCTCTGCACGATCAAAGCTGATGCTGACAACGCAATCGATCGCCCGGCCGGTAATCAGGGTGATGGACACCGCCGGCTCGAATCCGTGCGCGAGCATGACCCGCTCGACGATGGACCACATCTCCAGCGCACATTCACCCCGGGCCGGACCCACCGGGGCCAGCCACATCAGACCACAGCGGTCGGCCACCGGGTCCAGCGGCCGCTTCGGCAGATCGCCGCGCTTGCGCCAGTAGGTGCTGGCGATGACGTCGTCGCTGGGGATGCCCTTGGTCATGCCGAACACGGGTTTCAGCAGTTTCAGCAATTCGCCGAGATTGACGCCGGTCACGCGCTGGTACAGGCCCTGGAAGCGATCGGCCAGCGCCAGCGCCCGATCGTCGAGGAACCGCACTCGACGGGTGACCCCGCGTAGCTGCTTCTTAATTTTCCTGCGCGCCTCCGCCACTTCCGCCCGGGTGCCGTACAGCGCGCCGGACACGTTCCAGGCCCCGAAATCCCATTCCTTCTTCAGCGCGTCGAGCAGGTCTCGCGGCAGGGGTGTGACGCCATCACTGCGCTCCCAGGGGTAGCGCATGATAGAAGACACCACTTTGTGGTCGTTGCCGATGTGCATTGCGCTCGGAATCGTGCCGTCGAGGCGCAGCGGACGCAGCCGGTCGATCAATTCGCCCAACTGCCCGTAATCGTCGACCGAACAGGAAAAATTCTGTACGTATTCCGGCGCGGGCATCAGCCAGACCGTGGCACGCGTGATGATTCCCAAATTGGACTGGGTGAACAGACCATGAAGCGCGGGGCCGACGCCGTTTGGGTAGACCGCCGCCGCTTTGGCGTTGTCGAAACGGCCGAACCCGGTGCGCAGCAGTTCGCCATTGGCGAGCACGATCTCGAATTCGCCCACATTGGCGGCATGATCCGCGTATAAGGTATGGCCGAAACCGCGCTCGGCGATATTACCGATGATGCTGTGGGCGGTGTAGGATCCAGTGACATCCAACCACAGGTCGGCTCCCTCGGTCTGCAGGAAATCGTATAACTGCTGCTGGGTCACGCCCGGCTCGACGGTGACGTACGCCAGGTCAGGGTCGAAGTCGACTATACGGTTGAGACGTGCGAGTTCCAGAATTACCGCGCCGTCGGCCGTGGGTACCCGGTCACCGTAGCCCGTGTTCAGCCCGGTGCTGATGGGGTAGAGTTTCAGCCCCGTCTCGGTGGCGAGTCGCGCACAGGCCTGCACCTCGGCAACGCTGCCGGGACGCAGTACCGCCGACGGTTTCATGTCGGTGGAGAAGGTTGCGAGACCATATCGGGCCAGTGTCTCCGGGTCCCGGAGCAGGTTCTCGCTGCCGACGACCTCCTCGAGGCGGTCTAACGCCACCGCTGAGTCCCCGCCGCGCGTTGCCGCAGCTGCATTGTCTTCCATGGCGCGCTCCAGCCGGACTAACCGCGCATGCGCACTGGCGTTGCTAGGCGCGACTTATCTCGCGCTCTTGCGCTCGCATGCATTGCAGAATCTGGAGATAGAGGTCCGACAGCTCATCTCTCAGGTTCGATGATACCTCAGATGTCGTGGTGAAGTAGGGGGCCCGTATGCCGTGATAGTCCACGTCCTCCCCCGCGCGGTGGAAGGGTATCCCCGATCTGCGCAACAGCCGGGGTAAAAACGGTTCCATCATTGCAAAGACGTTGGTGCGCCCGGTGATATCGGTCAGGGCGGTTGCCGATAGAAAACAGGCAACGGCCAGCAGCGAGAAAGTCCGCCGCTCCTGCTGGGTGCAGTCGAGACCGTCGAGCGAACCGTATCGGGTTACGTTTTCCCCCGGGCGGCGCCGGAAAACACCGTCTACGGCCAGGCGGGATATTTCGCAGACGCTGGATCTATCCAGGTTCAGCCCGTTGATGAAAGTGTGATCGAGGCTGTCTTCGCAGTGCGCCTCCAGCGGCAGTAACCCACCGTGGATATCCTCGTGCGGGATGACCAGTCGAACGCAAGCCGCAGGCTTTTCGGTAGCCTTGTGAGTGATAAGGGCATGAATAGAATTCGCGTCAAAAGGGTCCCGTTCCATACTGCCCGGACAGTCCTGCGGATCCTCGAAGCCGAACTCCTCGCAATAAACGTTATAACGAATACGGAAAACCGCCTCGCGCATTTCTTCGTCGGTCGCGGGTGCAACTGTGAAGTAGCGCATAAACGCTTCAGACAGGCTGTCCGCCGCATTGTCGGCGGGTGCCCCAGCCCTGATTGCACTTGATTCCATGCGCCCTGCCCTGCTCTACACTTCCTCACCAGTGTAAACAGGCGGGTGACCGATTGCTGCGATTAGTTGGAGATTCCTGCAGTTTGCCCCCCGACTCCCGCATCAGCCGGGCCCGTATTTCAGGAGCAGGCGCTCGAGCAAACCCAGCACAGCCCGGTCGATGATTTCCGCCACGCGGTTGAAACTGGCAATGCTCTGGTAGTAGGGGTCGGGGATTTCCTCGACCGATTCGTCTGCTGCGTAGTGCGCCAGCAGCTCGACCTTACCCCGAAACTCAGGCGGGCAGAGATGCAGCATGTAATCACGGTGTGTTGCGTCCATACCCAGCAGGTGGTCGCAGCGCTCGAAATCCTCCGCCAGTAGCGCCTTCGACCTTATCCTGCCCATTTTCAGCCCCGCAATATCGGTGAGTGCACGTTGAGCGCGGACGTCGGGCGGATGACCGGGCATCGACACGCTCGTACCCGCCGAGCTGACCGCCAGGTGCTTGCCCAGGCCCGTCTCGCGCAGCCGGTGGCGCAGTAGTGCCTCTGCCATCGGGGATCGGCATATGTTCTCTGTACAGACGAACATCACCCGCGCTGAGGGCTTGCGCAGGAACATCAGCAGTCGCTGCCTGGCAGGGGCGCGCCGGGAGAAAGGCACGAAGTAATCACTCGTCGATACTCGCATCCCGCAGCAATTGCCTGACTGACTGAACCGGAATCGCATACGTTATACCGGTCGGCTGGCTGAGCAGGGATTCCCTGCTCTCCTTCACCATCACGCTGTTTACCACGCCAAGTACCCTGCCACTGCCCGGATCGTAAACCGGGCTGCCGCTGTTCCCGGGATAGGCCACCACATCGAGCTGAAACGTCATCGCTTTGTTACGGGCAGCCCGCATGCGTGCCGGGTTGAGTGCCCGGGCGCTCTCCGCAGGCTGGGCGACCGGCACGATCGAGGACACGATTCCACGATGCGTCACAGGGAACATACCCAACGCGGTGCCAAGAGGGAATCCGGTAACGGCGATGTCCTGCCCCTCTCTGACCGACCTGGAGTCGCCCAGCGTCAGCGCTGTCAGGCCGGGCGGTTCGAAACCCAACACGGCGAGGTCAGTCTCCCGGTCAAGGCGCAGCACCCGCGCCGGGTGTGCCCTGGCCTGGGCGCCGCTGCCGGAAAACACGGCCATTACTTCTTTACGTTTGGTATCGATGTCCTTCGGCACCACGTGTGCGTTCGTGATCACTGTGAGACCATTCCCGATAACAAAGCCAGTGCCCGAGAACGTCAGTCGATTTTTGCCCTTCGGTATCGGCTGGCGCGGCGGGTATACTGACCCCACGCCGACGATCCCGCCGCGTAGTTGCTCGATCACGTCCGCCAACTCGGCAGCGGACACGCCGGGCGCCAGTGCAAGGAGGAAGAGCAGTACCGGCCGGGTTGGCAAATTCACCAGATGCGGTGTGACAAGCCTCACAATTCGCTTTAACATTGGATGTCATTGATTCCCTGAGTTGCTACTTTTTCTCGCGTCCATTGTGCTTCCGCCGTGCCTTCCGGCGCCACGCAGCCGCTGCACCCCGTGGCGCTGAGCAGGCGTGCAGAGCGCGGACGGAACGTATACAGGACCACCATGCGCGACAGCCACGAGGCTTCATCGCCGGATACTATCTCCAAGCCTATAACCGCTAATCGAGCTTTTCCATGCCAAATCTTGTTCATGAGCCCATTTTTCGCATTGCATCTATGCGACCCCGGGACACGGCTCTCATCTTTAAAGAGGAAACTATCGACTACGGCGCGCTGGCGGAGCGGGTGCAAGCCTTTGCCAATGGCGTCGGGACCCTCGGCATCGCGCCGGGCGACCGCATCGCCGTCTACCTGCCGAAGCAGCCGGAAACCGTGTACGCACTGTTCGGCGCGGCTGCAGCCGGCGCGACGTTTGTGCCCGTCAATCCGCTGCTGAAACCTCGGCAGGTCGGCTACATACTCAACCACTGCGATGTTCGCGTACTCGTCACCTCCGCCCAGCGCCTGGCCACCCTGGGCGACACCCTCTCCCGATGCGCGTCTCTGCGCGCTGTCGTACTGGTGGACGAACCCAGAGTCGCAGGATACTGCCCCGGTCACGCTGCCGGCGATCAGTTGGAGCAAATTCTGTGACCGAGAAGGCAGCTTCGGACATCGCAGGGTCGACCGGGATATGGCGGCCATCCTTTATACCTCGGGCAGCACCGGCAACCCCAAAGGCGTGGTGCTTTCCCACGGCAACATGGTGGCGGGCGCAGCCAGTGTGGCCGAGTACCTGGGCAATACGCCCGACGATCGCATTCTCGCGGTACTGCCGCTGAGCTTCGACGCCGGCCTGAGCCAGCTCACCACCGCCTTCTCCGTGGGCGCCTCGGCGGTGCTGATGGACTACCTGCTGCCCCGCGATGTCATCCGCGCCGTCGCGCGCTACCAGGTCACCGGGCTGGCTGCCGTGCCGCCGCTGTGGAACCAGTTGGTAGGCCTGGACTGGCCGGCCGAGGCGGTGGATTCACTGCGCTATATCACCAATACCGGCGGCGCCATGCCGATGCCCACCACCCGCGCCCTGCAGAAGGCGCTGCCCAACACGGATATCTTCCTGATGTACGGCCTCACCGAGGCGTTCCGCTCCACCTACCTGCCGCCGGACCAGGTGGACACCCGCCCTGAATCCATGGGCAAGGCCATTCCCAATGCCGAAATCCTGGTGGTCAACGAGCGACGGCGAAGAATGCAGGCCCGGGGAGCCGGGCGAACTGGTGCATCGGGGCGCACTGGTGGCGCATGGGCTACTGGAACGACCCGGAGAAAACCGCCGAACGCTTCAAGCCCTGCCCCGGGCCAGCCCGCCGGAAATACCCATCACCGAACTGGCGGTCTGGTCGGGCGACCAGGTCATGCGGGACGAGGAAGGCTATCTGTACTTCATCAGCCGCAAGGACGAGATGATCAAGACCTCCGGCTACCGGGTCAGCCCCACCGAGGTAGAGGAAGTGGTCTACGGCTCGGGCCTGGTGGCCGGTGCGGCCGCCCTGGGCCTGCCCCACGCCACCCTGGGCCAGGCCATTGCGCTGGTGGCCAGCCACCAGGACGGCGCGACCGACATCGAGCAGATCAGGGAGCAGATTCTGGCCCATCTGCCGCCAGGAACTGCCCAACTTCATGGTGCCGCTGGCGGTGATCGTCCGCGACAGCCTGCCGCACAACCAGAACGGCAAAATCGACCGGCGGGCGCTGGCCGACGAATACCGGACCATTTTTCAGGATGAACAACTCGTGAGCACGATCGAAGCCCCAGGGCTCAAAGCCACATACACACCGCGATGGACCAGTTTCGGCGTTACGGACAACTGCCTGCAGATCGGCGGCCAGTCGCTTGACGCCAGTGGCCCAGCAAGGTCGGCCAGCACCCCTTTCTACGCCTACGACAGGCAGGTCATGACGCACCAGGTCGAACAACTGCGGCACTGCCCTGCCCCCGGGCATTCACCTGCACTACGCCATGAAAGCCAACCCCATGCCGGCGGTGGTAAAGCATCTTGGCGGGCATCACCGATGGCCTGGATGTGGCCTCCGCCGGCGAACTGGCGATCGCGCTGGCGACCGGCACCGACCCCCGCGATATCAGTTTCGCCGGCCCCGGCAAATCCGGCGCTGGACCTGGAGCCGCCGTGGACAGCGGCGTGATCATCAATATGGAATCCGAGGGCGAGATGGCCCGCATCGCCGAGCTCGCCCGAAACCGGACCGCGCGCCCCCGGGTGGCGATCCGGGTCAACCCGGATTTCGAACTGAAGACCTCCGGCATGAAAATGGGCGGCGGCCCCAAGCCTTTCGGCGTCGACGCCGAACGGGTGCCGGCCATGCTGGCGGAGCTGGCGCACGCTGCCGCTGGAGTTCATGGGCTTTCATATCTTCAGCGGCTCGCAGAACCTGCGCCCGGAGGCCATCATCGAGGCCCAGACGCAAAACCTTCGAACTGGCCTTTCGGCTGGCCGAAGCCGCACCCCTGCCCGTGCAGTGGCTGAATATCGGCGGCGGCCTGGGAATACCCTACTTCCCGGGCGAGCAGCGGCTGGCACTCGATGGACAGTCGCCGCCAACCTGGCTGCCCTGCTGGTGACCGCCGCGCAGCGACTTCCCGGGGCCGAAATCGTCATGGAACTGGGCCGCTACCTGGTCGGGCAGGCCGGGATCTATGTCTGCGAGGTCGTCGACAGGAAAGTCTCCCGGGGCGAAACCTTCCTGATCACCAACGGCGGCCTGCACCACCACCTGGCCGCCTCCGGCAACTTCGGCCAGGTGATTCGCAAGAACTACCCGGTGGCGATCGGCAACCGCATGGCACCGGAGAACATGGAAACAGTCAGTGTTGTGGGGCCCCTGTGCACCCCACTGGATATTCTGGCAGACCACATGGACCTGCCGTTGCGGCCGAGGGTGACCTGGTCGTGGTCTTCCAGTCCGGCGCCTATGGCTACACGGCCAGCCCACATCTGTTCCTCGGCCACCCTCCTCCGGTCGAAATATGCCTGTAAATGTCAACATTCTCTGAGAACTGACTCACGAAAATCGGGGATCGAGCCAAAGTCGGCCCTACGCCCATGTTAAAGTGTTCCCAGAGTGATGCCGACCCCATGCAGGGGCGCTTCTGCTCACTATAAAGCAGCCTGCCAGGCGCTTTCGGAGACCGTGAATAATCCGGCCTGCCGACGCCGGTGAAGGGCGACGTATTACAGGGGACACCACGGCAGTGGCAACAGTCAGAATCTTCAATCACCATATGCCGCGCGCCATTTATCGGCTGATGCTGGTCGATGTCGTCTTGTTTTTCCTCTCATTTTACCTGGGCACCTACCTCTATTTTTTACTGGAACCGGGCTCACTCTACGATTACCTCGACAAGGTACCCCCGCGGGCAGCCCTGTTTTCCGTCGTCTCGGTAATCAGCATGATCGCCATGGGGCTGTACCAGCCGAGGATGCGCGAGGGCACCAGCGGCATCCTGCTGCGCACCATCGGCGCGTTCATCGTGGTTGCGCTGACCATGTCGTTGATCTACTACTTTCTGCCCAACCTGTTTGTCTGGCGTGGCATATTCGTCTACACAGCCTCGATCGCCATGGCCGCCAGCCTTATCAGCAGGGTCACGTTCGTCAACCTGACGGATATGAGCCAGTTCAAACGCCGGGTACTCGTGCTGGGCACCGGGCAGACGGCCAGCACCATCACCACCTCCATGCGCCGTAAATCAGACCGGCGCGGCTTTTCCATTGTCGCGTTCATGAAGGTCCCCGGCGAGGTCACGCAGATTAGCTCGGAGCGCGTGGTGCCCGAGGTGCCTTCACTCAGGTCATACGCGGAACAACTGAACATCGAGGAAATCGTCGTCGCCGTGGACGACAAGCGCGCCGCACTGCCCCTGCAAGACCTGGTGAAATGCCGAATGGATGGTATCAAGGTCGTGGAAATCACCAACTTCTTCGAACAGGAGGCGGGGAAAATACTGGTGGATTTCATTAATCCCGGTTGGTTGATTTTTTCCGAGGGTTTCCATCAGAGTCAGTCGGCGACCATCGCCAAACGTGTGTTCGACGTGCTCTGCAGCCTGTTACTGTTGGTGGTCGCCTGGCCGCTTATGCTGGCTACGGCGATTGCAATCTGGATAGAAGAGGGGCTGGGCGCACCGGTGTTCTATCGCCAGGAGCGCGTCGGCCTGGCTGGGGAGACCTTTGATGTACTCAAGTTCCGGAGTATGACAGTCAATGCCGAAGGTGACGGCAAAGCCCGCTGGGCGACCGTCGACGACAACCGGGTCACCCGGGTCGGCAAGTTCATACGCAAGGTACGCATCGACGAACTCCCCCAGATACTGAACGTGCTCAAGGGGGATATGGCATTCGTCGGCCCCCGCCCGGAACGACCGCAGTTCGTTGCCGAGCTGTCGGAAAAAATACCGTACTTCGACGTCCGTCACGGCGTGAAGCCCGGTATCACCGGCTGGGCACAGCTCTCATACCCCTACGGGGCGAGTGAAGAGGATTCCAAGCAGAAGCTGCAGTTCGATTTATACTATGTAAAGAATCACAGCCTCTTCCTCGACATCATCATCCTCTTGAACACCGTCGAGATCGTCTGTTTCGGCAAGGGCGCCCGGTAAATCCGGCGGCAACACCCGCCGTGGGATTGGATGTGCGGACGGCGTGGCTTCCGTTCTGCGTGTCAGGATTTTATACAAAAGCCACCGTATCCATGGGAAATTTCCGTCGGATCGTGCACAAGCTCCTGTTTCCGGATAAAAAACTCTAGCGGGCCCGTTTATTGCTTGTTCTTGCCCTGACTTCACCTGCAGGCCGGGAACTGGTGTTCGAACAAGATTTGCCACTGATAGTTATCGCGGGGGCCGCACTGATCGCCATGGTGCTGGCGGTTTTTGTCTTCGCGGTAACCGCCCGGCGCTTCGTCTCCAATGACCACGACCCCGGGTCAGCCAACCCTTCGGTACATCATGCCGATCCCGCACTGGACACGCGCGAACGGCAGGATCGCCGGAGTGGCATTCCGGTGGATTTCCCACTCACCGTGAACGGGACCGTGATACCCTGCGACCGCAGGCGCGGCAGCCAACAAACGGGCTGACAGCGGCATCGCTGCGACCTCAGGGTGCGGCTCAGCGGGTGTGATCGAAGCGACCGTAGCGCAAAAAGTGGAGGGTCTGGTCCAGAACCCCGCGATTCCACATCATCATAGTGTGGCTGGTCGGCAAGGCGATGAAATCGGTCATCCCGGCAATCACCGTTTCTCTCAGACTCACGGTGCCATCACCCGGGCCATCGGGCAGTCCCGGCAGGAAATCACGTTGATGCGCACTGCCTGCAATGACCCCCAGTTCAAAGTCCACTGGTCCGAGCGCAAGTGGCACCGAGGCCTGTCCGGTACCGAGCTGCGCCAGTGCCGGAGGCCTCAGGTAGTCGATGTCGATCAACTCAGTATAGTAGTCTGCCATCTCGCTGCCCTGGTTGGGCGGCCCCATCATCACCACTCGCGCCAATTCCGGGACGTCGCTATCACGGAGATAGGTCCGCACCAATATGCCGCCGAGGGAATGCGTGACGAAGCTGATGCGCGGCCTGCCCGTTTTACGGCATTGCGCCAGCCCCTCGCCGACCGCGATGAGGGCATTCTGCTCGATGGTACGGGTCAGGGACGAGTAGCCAATATTTGCCACCCGGTACCCCGAGCGGGCCAGTGTCCATTCGACCGCCAGCATCGAAAGCGGCGTGCGCCAGAGACCGTGCAGCAGTACCACGCACTCATCGACAGGATTGGCGCCTGGGACTGTGGCCGCCGTCCTCGGCATTCGCCACCTTCGCAGCCCCTGCCAGGGAAAGCAGCAGGGTGGCCACCAGGGCGATACCAGGCCGCACCACTCTCAGGTTACGCTGTCCACGGGCGCAGGGCTGGCGTCACGGATGCTGCGAGGTTGCGACCGGGCCGAGCCACCGGGCCGGGTGATGCGCAGGTGACCGCACACGGGGCGAGCTGCGAACGTTGATTCGAGACTATTTCAGGAGCGACCGGGCTGCCGCCATGAGATCGCCCAGCCCGCCGGTGCCCTCTTTCAATTCGCCGCCCTGGCTGGCCTTGTCGACGATTTCCGGCAACAGCTGGCTGAGACTGTCGGCCGCCGACTGCGTATCGATGTTCAGTTGACTGGCAAATGCCTTGACGCGCTCGTCTCCCAGCACGGAGCGCACGGTATCGGCGTTGATCGACGCGTTGCCGCCATCGCCCAGCCAGGATTGCACCGTATCCATGAGGCCACCTTCCTGTGTCATTTTAGTGACCAGGCCGGACAGGTCCAGCCCGCCCTTGCCGTCCTGCCCGAGAGCTGACGTCAGTGCCGACGCCGTCTCCTGCGGGTCTACACCCTTGTCGAGTTGCTGGTTCAGCATTTTGACGGCGTTTTCGAGAATATTCATGGTTGCTCCTTCGCGACTCAGCCCGGAAGCCGGCGCACGGGTGAAAGTCATTGTTCCGGACAGTCACTGCAAAAGCCTGCCCAGCGCGCCGCAGATATGGGCGCGACCGTTACTATAGACCAATTCTCCGCGCCGGCAAAAAACTCGCGGCCGATGTCGGGCGACAAACAGTCTTGCCCTTGGACTGCTTCTGAATTACCTTTGCATTCTCCCGATCCAGCGAGACACGCTAGCCATGGCATCCTCATTCTCGATACCCGACTTTCTCGGCCGCTGGCTGTTTGCAGCTTGCCTCGTCTTCGGTACCTTCAACCCAACCGGCTACTCCTACTTCGGCTGGATGACGGCTGAGACCACCGAGCTCGGTCCGGTACCGGCACTGGCGACCATCGCACTCCTGATTGCCTGGATCGTATTCGTCCGCGCTACGATTCTGTCGATGGGCGTGCTCGGCGTGGTACTGTCGGGCGCACTGTTCGGTTGCCTGGCATGGTTGTTTATCGACCTGGGCTGGCTTGACCTGGCGGATGGCAATACCCAGACCTGGATCATATTGACCGTTCTGTCCCTCGTACTGGCAGTCGGTATGTCGTGGGCGATCATACGCCGATCCATGTCCGGCCAGGTTTCCGTCGACGACGTCGAAGACGACTGAAAGCCGGCCTGGGTGACGCAGCGCACGGCGCGCGGTTTCAAGCAAACGCCTGCGCACGCCTCCGCGGGCACTTCCCAATAGCACGGTCCGCAAAGCGATAGCACGACAGTCTCGTAGCCAGGACAATGAATGGGATCAGGCTGGCTGGCGACTCGCCTGGACAGGCGCGCAAGGAACGCTTCGCGACCTTATTTTGTTCTTGATTACAGGTTATCCCTGACCGGACTGGTCACGCGCAGGACGCGGGGAAACAAGCAGCCATTCCCTGCTGTTAGCTGATTCTGGAAAAGACCCTGGTGCGTAGAGCCGCTCAGCTCTTGTCCGGGAATAATTCCTGCACGTTGGACGATACGACCACGGGCGCCGGGGCCGGGTTACCACGCTGGCTCCAGATATAGTCGTAACGGGATTCCGGACCAACGTAACCACTGACGGCACGGCTCAAAACGGCGGTGATGCCGTCACAGTCCATCTGGTCGCAATAGCGGAGAAGCTCGGTCAGGTGTCGATGGATATTGGTGTAACTGAGGCATTCTTCTTCCGCGCGCATGATCATCGGGTGCCCCGTGCCGGCGACATTGCTTCCCAGCACCAGTTCCTCGCGCAGTTTCTCACCCGGCCTCAGGCCGATAAACTCGATATCGATATGCTCGCCGATATGCGTATCGTGGTTCATCTCATAGCCGCTGAGGTGAATCATCCGTCGTGCCAGCTCGATGATCTTGACCGGTTTGCCCATGTCGAGGACAAAAACGTCGCCGCCGGTACCCATCGCACTTGCCTGCAGGACCAGTTGGGCGGCCTCCGGAATGGTCATGAAATAGCGTGATACTTCCGGGTGAGTCACGGTTACCGGCCCACCCCTTGCTATCTGCTCCCGGAAAAGAGGCACCACCGATCCCGAAGACCCCAGAACGTTGCCGAAACGGACCATACAGAAACGTGTGGTGGTGTCCTGCTGGGCCAGCCCCTGCAATATCATCTCCGCGAATCGCTTGGATGCGCCCATGATATTGGTCGGCCGCACCGCCTTGTCGGTCGACACCAGCACGAATGTTTCAACCCCCGTCTTGCGGGCCGCTTCCGCAGCGTACCAGGTGCCGAATACGTTGTTGGCCACACCCTCGACAATATTGTGCTCAACCATGGGCACATGCTTGTAGGCCGCCGCGTGGTAGACCGTCTGCACGGCGAAGGAGCGGAACACGTTTTCGAGCCTGACCTCATTCTGGACCGAGCCCAGCAGTACCACCAGGTCGCCTGCCAACTGTTCGCTTTTCTGCGCTTCGACAAGCTCACGCTGGATGTTGTAGAGCGCATATTCGGAGTTGTCGAACAGCAGCAGCGTACGAGGGCGCGCCCGCAGGATCTGGCGGGCCAGCTCTGAGCCTATTGAGCCACCCGCGCCCGTCACCATTACCACCTTGTCAGTGATGCAGGTGGCGACAAGTTCAGGGTGTGGAGGGACGGGTTCGCGACCGAGCAGGTCCTCGAGCTCGATATCCTGGATCTGGTTGACTTTTGCCTTTCCAGACACCAACTCACTGATCGGCGGAACGGTCCGCACGTAGACCGGGAGACCGACCAGGGAGTTGATGATTTCCTTGCGCCGCTCGGGAGAAGCCGCCGGAATCGCCAACAGAATCTGGGTCACGTCGAATTCTTCGATCAGTCGTGGTACATCCCGTGGCCGGGCCACTGGCATCCCGTTAATGACCGAATTGTGCAGACGTTTATCGTCGTCGACGAAAGCCACGGGACGGTACTGGTCGCCATGATTCAGCGCCGTCAGCAGCTGCCGACCGGATTCTCCGGCCCCGTAGATCAGCACGTTTTCCGAGGTGGAGCGCAACTTGGCCTGGTAATAGGCACGTACGGTAAGTCGCGTACCACCGATCAGCATCAGCGCCAGGCCCCAGTATATGAACGGCAGCGACCTGGGCACCTCGGCACGCGTGAAGAACACCGCCGCGCCGAGTACCAGGCTTGAATAGCTCACGGCAGTAATCACCGCCCATATTGCCTGCTGCCCCATGAACCGGATGACCGCCCGGTAGAGACCGAGTCGCAGGAAAATAATCGCGCTGACAGCAACCGTGAACAGTGCGCAGCCCACTTCCACCGGCCCGAGCGGAAAATTTGTGTGGCCATAGCGCAATGCGATAGCGCTCCACATGGCGGCACAGACAAACGCCATATCAAGGACGAGCAGTAGGCTTTGCTTGATATTTCGGGGCAATTCCAGCAACTTGCCGAAAGCGTCGCGGACACAGCCAAGAATCACGGCCGTAAAATTGATGGCGACACTGGCAAATCGTCTAGGCAATTCGTTTTCATCCCCTGGTGGCAGCGTGGCGAGTTCTTCGAAAACTTATACACCGACACTTATAAGCCGCTGATACTACGCGAATTTGGCGGCTTTCACCATGCCGAAAAGCAAAGGAAAATAGGCCAAAATTACCAATAATTGTTGGTAACCGGCACACCGCACCGAGAGTGTCGCGAGGGGAATCAGCCACAGAAATTCGATAGCCAGCAGCAGCAGCACGACGGGGCGGTGCCCTCCCCAGCGCCGGCTGAGCCGCTGATAGCCGTGCAGCCGATGAGGCCGGGTGAAGGCCTGCCCCGTGGTCATCCGCCAAACCAGGGTGTAGCTGGCATCGGTGATGAACGGCGCCAGCAGTATGAGCCAGCAAGCCAGAGGTAGCTGGCCGGTCAAGGCCCCCTGCAACGCGAGTACCGCCAGCAGGAAGCCCGTGGGTATGCTGCCCGCGTCCCCCATGAACATCCTGGCAGGGGGCCAGTTCCAGCCCAGGAATCCCAGGTGCGCCATGGCCAGCAGCAGGCAGACTGCCGGGTATTCCCAGGTGGCCTGCTGCCAGCCACTGAGTAATGCCGCCGTCCCGCAGGCCACCACGCACTGCGACGCAGCCAGCCCGTCGATGCCGTCCATGAAATTAAACAGGTTCATCATCCACAGGACCGCAACGGCTGTGGTTGCGAGCAGGAGATAGCGCAGGCTCAGGGCCCCGGGCCAGGCATCGGGAAAGATGGTGACGACCGCGATAGCGGCACAGAGTGCGTAGGCTGCAAAGCGAAACCGAATCGACAAGCCCCGCAGATCATCCAGCACCCCGAGCAACATCAGCAGTAGCGCGATACCGATAACAATGGCATAAACCGCCTCAAAACCCGGAGCGAGGTGGTTCGCGACAAGCACGGCCGCACCAAACACCAGCAGTGCCGGCGCGCCACCTCCGTGGGGGGTAGGCCGACTGTGGGACGAGCGCGCATTGGGCTCGGCGATTATCTGCCAGTGCCGCGCGATCCGCAGGTATAACCCGCACAACAGCCAGGACAGGAAAAGCGTCGCCAGGGACAAAACCAACGCCTTGTCCGGCGTCACCGGCGCACCGACGGGTTCAGCGAATCGGTGAGATCTTCCAGCGCCAGCCGGGGCTGCCAGGATGTTGCCGCGATCACGGCTGAGTTACTGTAATTCTCGCAACCGAAAAGCAGATCAAAACTTGATTCGCCTCCCGGGCGACCCGTGAGATCGAGTACCGCGGCGCCCAGTCTCCAGAGCCACAACGGGCACCAGCCCCGCCCGGGACGAAGGCCCGCGGCGGCCCGGAGAGCGTCGTAAATGCGGCGGAAACTGTAACGCTGCCCATCACAGACAATCCAGGTATGCTGGCCCTGAGGCGGTGCATCGCCCAGGGTGCACAACAGCCTGACCATATCCGGCAGGGAAACCATGGAGCGCTCACCCCGCCGGGGCGGACGCGGCAGCCGCCATTGCACGGCCCGGGCGAGGCGGGCGAGGTTTCCCTTCGCGCCGCGACCGTACACCAGCGCCGGCCGAAGAACGACCAAACTACAGGATGTGCGACCAAGAAGGTCTCGAAGGGCGCACTCCGCTTCCCACTTGGACTGCCCATAGGGGTCCGCGGGTGGATAACACTCCGACTCACTGCGTGGAGCGCAGTCGGGAGCGGGGCCCATCGCCTTGACACTGCTCAGGAACAGGAAACAGCGAACCCCCGCCTCCGCGGCCATGCGGGCAAGGTCCAGCGTGGCGACACAGTTGACGGCGCGATAATCCCCGCGCTCCTGTCTGTGGGCAATTCCGGCGAGGTGGAAGACCACATCGATGTCATCCAGCAGCTGGGACGGAACCGCTTCCCTGCCAAACTCACAGGGGATACTGATCACCCCGGGAACCACCTCGCCGCCGCGGCGGCTGAGTGCCACCACAGCTTCACCACGCGCCACCAGTTCCCGGACCAATTCACGGCCGATGAAGCCGGTGGCGCCAGTGACGAGGTACCTCAACTCACTGGCCCCCAGCCAGTGCGCCGGATCGACCCGGACGGCTAGCCGCAGGGTGGACACTCTTCACTTCGGGCGGGGGAAGCTGGCGAGAAACCAGACGGGTGTTAGAGGCTTTCATGCAGGCATCTCGAGGTAGAGGTCGCCGAATCGGGGACATGTGGCCACTGGCCGCAAGAAAAAGGGCCACGTGGCCCTCATGATACGGATGCCCATAGCTTACGCCAGTGTGTCACTTACTCCAGTGTAATAACGGAACGATTTTTGTCGATGGTCGCCCTGCCAATGCCTTTCACCTCTGTCAGTTCCTCCAGAGTTGCAAAGGGCCCGAAGGACTCCCGGTGGCGGACAATATCTTCTGCCCGCGCCATTCCCACTCCGTTGAGGCCCGCGGCCAGCGCCTCGGCACTGGCCGTGTTGATATTGATCAGTTGCGTGGGCTCTACTGACTGAGCGTCCTCTGCCGCAACCCTGGACCCCGCCATCCCGGCAGCGAGGCAGAGCGTCAGTACCAGGGTCGCGATGCGCAGTGCGGCGGACAGGTAGGAGATGGGGCCCGGGTTCGGGCCGGTTGTTACGGTGCTGTCAGCAAATACGTTTGATGTCGTCATAGATGATTCTCCTTGAGGGTAATGTTGCTTCCTTGCGGGGCATCCGCGTCACAGAGAATTCTAGCAAGCCGGCCGGTAAGCGCCGGTCGGTGGACGTATCTGATCGTAATCAGGCTGGCAGTGCGGCTATCTCCCGACGAACCCTGGCCAGGGCGTCAAGCGGCTCGGTCGCACCGGTGATCGAGCGGCCGATGACCAGGTAGTCAGCGCCGTTGGCAATCGCGGCCGCGGGCGTGACCACGCGACGCTGGTCACCGTCGTCGTCACCCGCGAGCCTGATGCCGGGAGTCACGAGACAGAAGGCGACGCCCCGCTCTGCACGCAGGTCTGCCGCCTCAGCCGCCGAACAGACCACCCCATCCATACCACTGTCCGCGGACAGTGCAGCCAGTCGGCGTACCCGCGCCGCCGCGGTCTCCTCGACGCCCATTTCAGTCAGGTCGGCATCGGTGAGGCTGGTGAGCACGGTGACGGCCAGCAGGAGCGGCGGCCGCTCAAACCGCGATAGCGCATCCGCCGCCGCCTCCATCATCCGCCGCCCACCGCTGGCGTGCACGTTCACCATCCACACCCCGAGTTCAGCGGCCGCGCGCACCGCACCGGCAACCGTGTTGGGTATATCGTGATACTTGAGGTCGAGAAAGACCTCAAAGCCCCTGCTCTGAAGCTGTTCCACGAGGCCCGGGCCGCTGCGCGTGAACAGTTCCTTGCCAATCTTCAATCGGCAGGCGGAAGGATCGAGACGCTCGACCAGCGATAGGGCCGCGGACGCAGTGGCAAAGTCGAGGGCGACGATGACGGGTGACTCCATCAGGGACTCCTGTTAAAGGCAGCGGGTGTTCAGGTTAAACGGCTGTATCGGACTCAACTTCCAGGGCCCGATCGCATGCGACCTGCGCCCGGGCCCTGTGCCGCACTGCCAAGAATCACACCGCTGATATTGCGGATCGTCCCCCAGAACTGGCACCCGGGACAACGCCAGTGCAGGCTCTGCCCGGCAAAACCACAATGTTCGCATCGATAAGCCGGTCGCTCGGCTACCAGCCGCCGCACCAGCAGCTGCAACAGGCCGAGGTCATCCCTGGCCTTACCCTCCTCGGTGAGACCCATTTGCAGATCGATCAGTTGCTCCAGGCCGCGAAAAGACGGTCGCTCGGCCAACTGCTCGGCGAGAAAGGCACCGGCCTGCGCGTCGCCCTGACTGCGCTGCATCGCCTCGGTAACAGCGAGTACCAGCGCCGCCGAAGGCTGCAATTCGAGGGACTCGGTCAGCCAGTTCATGAACGCCGGCTCGCCGTTCATCACGTCGTGGCAATGACGCAGCAAGGTGAGGGTCTCAGGGACGTAGTCCGGGTCCTGCTCGCGCACCCTGCGCAGGACCCCGACCGCGGCCGCCGGCCGGCCGGCCTGCACTTCCAACTCACCCAGCATCAGCGACGCCCGCACACAATCTGGAAATACGCGGAGTGTTTCAGTCAGGGCTGCACGCGCGGCATCGACTTGGTCCGTGTCGAGGTACTCCTGGGCCTGTTCGCAATGGAAATGCGGCAGCAGGATCGTCGCGGGCTGTCCCCGGGGGAACGGCTCAGCGCTGCTCTCCAGCACAGCGAGCTTACTGGCCACGGCAATCGCTTGGGACCAATCGCGCTCGCTCTGGTAAATCTCGACCAGGTAGCGCAAGCTCGCGCCACATTGCGCTGGCGATTCCTCGGAGAGATCCAACAGCAGTTGTTCGGCCCTGTCGAGGAGCCCGGCGCTGATATAGTCCCGGGCGAGTTCCAGATGCGCCTGATGCAACTGATAATTCGGCAGCCTGGCGCCGCCCAACAGGTTCTGGTGGACCTGAATTGCACGATCGACCTCACCTTTCCTGCGCAGCATATTACCCAGGGCAATATGTGTTTCGAGCGTGTCGCTGCTCACCTCCAGGCTATTGATGAAGCTGTCCATCGAGGCGTCGCTGCGGCCGTCGAGCAGGTAATTCAGGCCCTGGTAATACTGACGGTCGTGCCGGCCTACTGTCGCGGGCGGGACGCCACCGGTTGATCCTCGCCGACCGAGCCACCAGCCGATGGCGACGGCGGCGACCAGGAGCAGGTAGATCAGCAGGTCATTCATCGCCCCGAACCGGAGCGCAATTGCGCCAGATCCTCCCGGGCACGCTTGAGCTCTCGCTCACTCGCGATCAGCGCCGCGCGCTTGCGCCATACCAGCCCTGAAGACATGAGCAGGCCCAGCACACCTCCGACCGCAAATGCGCCGAGCACCCAGAGTGCCAGGCTGTGTGGCTCGAACGTGTAAACCAGTACATCCAGCGGCACTCGCGTGCTGTTCTGAAGCGCAAACAATACGCCGGCACCGGTGACAGCCGCCACTATCAGCACCGACAACAGGGTTGCGAGGAACTTCACAAGAGACGACTGGCAGCCCGATGAACGGGTATTAGCTGGCGCGACAGGCTGACTCGGATCGACTCAAGACTTTCATGCGCGGCCGCGCATGTTGCGGTGTCCCGCCCATTATTGCCGTGCCTCGCACTCGCCGGAGACTGTTTTGACATACTGTTTCGCCTGTGTGCACTATCCGGGTCGGTCCTAGTGCCCCTGGAGCAGGCCCAGATTCACCCGCTCGCGCAACTCCTTGCCCGGCTTGAAGTGGGGAACGTACTTACCGCTCAACTCCACCGTGTCACCGGTTTTGGGATTGCGTCCCTTGCGCGGTTCGCGGTAGTGCAGCGAAAAGCTGCCGAAGCCCCTGATTTCTATCCGCTCGCCGGTGGCAAGCGCCTGAGACATATGCTCCAGAATCATCTTTACCGCCAGCTCCACGTCCTTGGACGAGAGCTGCGTCTGGCGGGCGGCGATGGCTTCTATCAGTTCGCTCTTGGTCATGCGGCCTCCTGCATTGGAGCACTCAGGTTTGGCAATACTCCTGAGAGTTATTTTGACCGCCCGGCAAGAATTCCGCAACTGCTTATTTTTAAAAGAAAAAGGGCCCACACTGTGGGCCCTTCAGGTGTTTGCAGGCGCCCCGTGGCAGGGCCGCCGGCGTGATTACTTCTCGCCCATCTGGGCCTTGATCAGGTCGCCGATGGTGCCGGGTGAAGCCGTTTCGGTTTCCTGGTCTTTCAGTGACTTGACCGCTTCCTGCTCGTCTTCGTAGTCTTTCGCCTTCACGGAGAGGGAGAGCCCGCGGTTCTTGCGATCCACCGAGACAATCTTGGCCTCCACCGCATCACCGACCTTGAAGGAATTGCGCGCATCTTCCACCCGGTCACGGCTGATGTCCGAGGCCTTGAGGATACCCTCGACCTCGTCGGCCAGCTTGACCGTGACCGATTTGGCATCCACCGCCACGACTTCACCGGTTACGATCGAACCGCGGTCGTTCACTGCCACGTAGTTACCGAAGGGATCGTCTTCCAGCTGTTTGATTCCGAGAGAAATACGCTCACGCTCGGGGTCGATCGACAGGATGACAGTCTCGATCTCATCGCCTTTCTTGTAATTGCGCACGGCCTCTTCGCCAGACTCGTTCCAGCTGATGTCAGACAGGTGCACGAGGCCATCGATATTACCCTCGAGACCGATGAAGATACCAAAGTCGGTGATTGACTTGATATTGCCGGCAATTTTATCGCCCTTGGCGTAGCGCGAGGCAAACGCATCCCATGGGTTCTGCTGGCACTGCTTGATGCCCAGTGAGATACGGCGGCGCTCTTCGTCGATATCCAGCACCATCACTTCGACTTCATCACCCAGCTGCACGATCTTGGACGGGTGCACGTTCTTGTTCGTCCAGTCCATCTCCGATACGTGAACGAGGCCCTCGACGCCCTCTTCCAACTCGGCAAAACAGCCATAATCGGTGAGATTGGTGATCCGCGCCTTGACCCGGCTGTTTTCGGGATAACGGTTCTGATTTCAACCCAGGGGTCTTCACCCAGCTGCTTGAGGCCCAGTGACACCCGATTGCGCTCGCGATCGAACTTGAGAATCTTGACCTCGATCTCCTGCCCGACTTCGACGATCTCGGACGGGTGCTTGATGCGCTTCCAGGCCATGTCAGTAATGTGCAACAGGCCGTCGATACCACCGAGGTCGACAAAAGCACCGTAGTCGGTGAGGTTCTTGACGATACCTGGATGGACATACCCTCCTGCAGGGTCTCCAGCAGCGCGTCCCGCTCGACGCTGTTCGCCGCTTCCATCACCGCGCGCCGCGATACCACTACGTTGTTGCGCTTCTGGTCGAGTTTGATCACCTTGAACTCGAGTTCCTTGCCCTCGAGGTGCGAGGTCTCGCGAACCGGACGCACGTCAACCAGGGAACCCGGCAGGAAGGCACGGATGGTATTGATGTCAACCGTAAATCCACCCTTGACCTTGCCGTTGATGACACCGGTGACCACCTCGTCGGCCTCGTAGGCTGCTTCGAGTTCCTTCCAGGCTTCCGCGCGCTTGGCTTTTTCGCGCGACAGTTTGGTCTCGCCGAAGCCGTCTTCCACGGTTTCCAGCGCGACCTGAACCTCATCTCCCACGCTCAGGGTACAGTCCCCTGCTGCGTCGACAAACTGGGCACGCGGAATCACGCCCTCGGACTTGAGTCCCGCGTGCACGGTCACCCACTCGTTGTCGATGTCGATCACCACCCCGGTTACGATCGAACCGGGCTCCATGTCGACTGTTTTCAAACTCTCTTCAAATAATTCGGCGAAAGATTCGCTCATTACACATTACCTGTTTGTCAGTATTGACGGCGACCGAAACTTCGCGCCGCCTGCCGCGCCTCCAGCTGGCCCGGGTCATCCACTATATGCCGCCACCCGCATGGTTCTGGAGCCAGGATACGGGGCAGAGGCGCTTTTTTGTCGTCGTCGCCGGGCGGCAGGTTCAGCAAAATCCCCTGGCGCGCACCGTGTTCATCACCTGCTGGAAGACCTCATCAACGGGCATGGCGGTGCTGTCGATAACGACGGCGTCTTCTGCGGGGACCAGGGGTGACACGCTGCGGTCACGATCGCGCGCGTCGCGCTCCTCGATGTCCGCGAGAAGGCGCGGGAGACTAACACTTTCCCCACTGCCAAGCAACTGATGGTAACGGCGCCGCGCCCGTTCCTCCGCGCTTGCGATCAGGAAAATTTTCAGCGGCGCATCGGGAAACACCACGGTTCCCATATCGCGCCCGTCGGCCACGAGGCCAGGCGACTGCCTGAACGCGTGCTGCCGGGCCAGCAGTGCCTCGCGCACACTCGGTATGGCGGCGACGGTGGACGCGCCGCGACCACCTTCCTCGGTGCGGATCTCCCGGGTGATATCTCTTCCTTTATACAGCACCCGCACTTCGCGATCGGTGCCGACCTGGAAGTTGACATCGAGATCGCGGGCAATGGCGGCCACCGCCTCCGCATCCGTCCACGGTACACCCTCGATCAGGCAGGCCTGGCCAGTAACGCGGTACAGGGCGCCGCTGTCGAGGAAATGCCAGCCGAGGCTGTCGGAGAGGCGGTGGGCGATCGTCCCCTTGCCGGCCCCGGACGGGCCATCGACAGTGATCACCGGCGGTTTCATTCGTCTGCGTGCACCGAAATCTGCAGGCCCAGTCCGCGCGCCAACGCATCGAACCCCGGAAACGATGTCGATACGTGATCGCAGTCCAGAACATGGATTTCACCCTCGGCGCGCAAGGCCGCAATGGCAAAGGACATCGCGATGCGATGGTCATGGTAAGTCTTGATGACGCCGCCACCGAGCGTGCCACCATCGATGATAATACCGTCCTCGAGCACGGTCGCGTGCACTCCCAGGGTGTCCAGTCCCTCCGCCATGGCCGCGATGCGGTCACTCTCCTTCACGCGCAACTCCGCGGCGCCACGCAAGACGGTTTGTCCGTCCGCGCAGGCCGCGGCGACAAACAGTACCGGAAACTCGTCGATCGCCAGAGGGACCAGTTCAGGCGGGATCTCGATCCCGCGCAGTGGCGCATACCTCACGCGCAGATCCGCGACCGGCTCGCCTCCCACTTCCCGCTCATTGGACTGGGTAATATCCGCTCCCATCAGTCTCAATATGCTGATCACCCCGGTCCGGGTCGGATTGATGCCGACGTGGGTCAGGATCAGGTCGGAGCCCGGCGCGATGGTCGCCGCAACGAGAAAAAAGGCCGCGGAGGATATATCCGCCGGGATATCGATCTCCGTCGCCTGCAGACGCCCGCCACCGGAGAGCGACACCCGACCGGCGCGACTGGCTACCGCATAGCCGAAACCGCGCAGCATGCGCTCGGTGTGGTCACGGGTAGGCGCCGGCTCCGTCACCGACGTTTCATCGCTGGCGTAAAGCCCGGCCAGCAGGACACAGGATTTCACCTGGGCGCTCGCCATCGGCAGGTCGTAATGTATCCCGGTGAGCCCGGCGGCAGGCTCGATCGACAGCGGCGGGGTTCCGTCCGCCGTCGCGGTGATGCGCGCGCCCATCCGCCTGAGGGGTGTGATCACCCTGCCCATGGGCCGAACCTGCAGTGACTCGTCACCCGTCAGTGACGTCGCAAAGGACTGCCCCGCCAGCAGCCCGCTCAACAGCCGAATACTGGTGCCGGAGTTGCCGAGATCCAGTGCCTGCGATGGCGGTTGCAGCCCGTGCATGCCAACCCCATGCACGGTCACCTCGCCGTCGTCCGGACCCTCGATCCTGACACCCATCTCGCGAAAAGCGGCGACGGTGGCCAGCGCATCGTCACCTTCCAGGAAACCCGCCACCGCGGTGGTGCCATCCGCCAGGGCCCCCAGCATGATGGCTCGGTGAGAAATCGATTTGTCACCCGGTACCCGGGCCTCGCCGGAGATCGTGCCCCCAGGCATCAGTTTGAATCGCATCAGTCGGCGCCTTTGGCGGCCTGGCTGCCCGCGTCGCGGACCTCCAGGTCGGCGGTGAATCGGTCCCGCACAGTTTTGGCGCGGGCGAAAATCTGCTCCAGATGCGTTGCCTCACCCGCTGCAACCGCACGCCGCAGCCCGGCGAGATGCTCACTGAATGCGTCCATGGCATCCAGCACCGCTTCGCGATTGGCAAGTGCGATATCACGCCACATGACGGGGTCACTGGAGGCAATGCGACTGAAGTCGCGAAAGCCTCCGGCGGCAAAGCGAAATACATCGCGGTTGCGTCGTGCATCGGCCAGCGTGTCCACCAGAGCGTAGGCGAGCATATGGGGCAGATGGCTGGTGGCGGCCAACACCTCGTCGTGCTCCTGGACGCCCATTTCCGCGATCTCAGCGCCCGTGCAGCGCCACATAGCCCGCACCAGTTCCAGGGCGGCGGGGTCGTTGCCTTCAACCGGGGTGAGTATCACCCGGTGATCGATGAAGAGGTCCGGATCCGACGCTCCGACGCCACTGCGCTCCGAACCCGCGATGGGGTGGCCGAGAATCACATTGGCCGGCACCCGACCCGCGCCCGCAGCAAGCGCGGCTCGCAGCAGGTTGCCCTTGACGCTCGCCACGTCGGTGATCACCGGAGGGTCACCGGCACGTTCAAACGACGCGGCGAGTACCTGTGGCAACAGCTGCTCTGTCACCCGAGTGGGCGCCGCCAGCACCACCAGGTCGGCCCCGGCCACGGCCTCCCGGAGATCGAGGGAATAGGAATCGATCACGCCGAGCGCCTCGCCTTCGACCAGCGAGTCGACGCAGTGACCATAGCCTATGAAGCGGTGGGCAAATTCCGCTCGCCGCAGTGCACGGGCCAGTGAACCGCCGATCAGCCCCGGGCCGATAATTGCCACCGTCCCGACACCGGGCTTGTCAGAGGCATCCATCAAAGTTTCCGCACTACAGCACGGCCCGCGGGTAGGATCCCAGGGGCTTCAACATGATCGACTGCTCACTGAGTTCCTCAACAATGCCCTGGATGCTGTCATCAAGGAGATGGCCCTCGAACTCGATGAAAAAAACGTAGGCCCACTTCTCGGTCCGAGACGGGCGGGTGTCGATGCGGGTGAGGCTGACACCGCGCCGGCGGAAAGGGTCCAGCAGGCCGTACAGCGCGCCGGGTTTATTGCGGCTAGACACGACGATCGATGTTTTGTCGCGGCCGCTTGGCTGCACCTGTTCCCGGCCAATGACGAGGAAGCGGGTCGTGTTATCGGAGTAGTCCTCGATATGTTCGGCCAGTTTCTCCAGATGGTACTGCTCCGCCGCCATATCGCCGGCGACAGCGGCAACCCCCGGTGTTTCTGCGGCGTGGCGCGCCGCCTCTCCATTGCTGCTCACAGCCTCCCGCGGGATGCGGGGCCAGTGAGTGTCCAGCCAGTGCCGGCATTGGGCCAGTGCCTGCTGGTGAGCGCAGATGCGCTGCACAGCATCGGTGGACGTGTTCGGCGCGACCAGCAGGTGGTGGCTGATGCGTATCTCCACCTCGCCGGAAATTTTCAACGGGGAGTCGAGAAAGCTGTCCAGGGTGTGCGTGACCATGCCCTCGGTGGAATTCTCCACTGGAACCACGCCGTAGTTGCACTCACCCGACTCGACGCGCGCGAAGACCTCATCGATGGTTGGCTGGGACACGCACACCGCGGCATGCCCGAAATGCTTGAGTGTCGCCGCCTGGGTGAAGGTGCCTTCGGGGCCGAGGTACGCCACCTGCAACGGGCGTTCCAGCGCCAGGCAGGCCGACATGATTTCCCGGAATATATGGGCAACCGTCTCACCCGACAGTGGTCCCTGGTTGCGATCGATAATACGCTTGAGAACCTGCGCCTCGCGTTCCGGGCGATAGTAAACCACCTCCCTCTCGGGTTCGCCCCGCTCGCGAGCCGCCAGCACATCCGCCAGTTTGATCTCCGCGACCCGCTGGGCACAGCCGGCGCGTTCACTCAACAAGCGCTGAATCCGCTGATCGATGGCGTCGATATCTACCCTGATCTGCTCCAGGTCCCTGTTGTCGGTCATGGCATCGGATTACCCAGCTGCATCACGGCGAGCGTATCAGCCATGGCGCTTGCTGAAATCGGCCATGAAATCGATCAACGCATCCACGGCCTGCTCGCTGACAGCATTATAGATGCTTGCACGCATTCCACCCACCGACCGGTGACCCTTCAGGTTCAACAGGCCGGCCGCCTCGGATTCAGCCAGGAAGACCGGATCGAGAGCGGGGTCGGCGAGGGTAAAGGGCACGTTCATGAGCGAACGGCTCGCTTTTTCCACAGGGTTGGCATAAAAGCCGCTGGCGTCGATGAACCCGTAGAGTTTTTCCGCCTTGCGGCGATTGATCGCTGCCATGGCGTCGAGCCCACCCTGCGCCTGCAGCCAGTCGAAAACCAACCCGGCGAGGTAGAGGGCGAACGTGGGAGGCGTGTTGTACATGGACTCGTTGTCACTGGCCACCTGCCAGTTGAGCATCGCAGGACAGTGCTCAGCGGCCCTGCCCAGCAGTTCCCGTTTGACGATCACGAGCGTGAGGCCGGCGGGGCCGATATTTTTCTGCGCTCCCGCGTAAATGACGCCAAATCGGCTGATATCCAGGGGCCGGGACAAGATAGTGGAGGAGGCGTCCGCGACCAGGGGCACGGCCACGTCCGGTGTCCAGAAAAACTCCACCCCACCAATGGTTTCATTGGGTGTGAAGTGCAGATACGCCGCGTCCGGATCAAGGCGCCACTCCTGTTGTGGCGGTATGGAGGTAAAGTTGTCGGTCTCGGAACTGGCCGCCACGTTGACCCGGCAGAAACGCCTCGCCTCGGCTATCGCCTTTTTCGACCACTGCCCGGTATTGACGTAATCCGCTACCGTTCTCTCGCCCAGAAGGTTCAACGGCGCCGCGGCAAACTGGGTGCTGGCGCCACCCTGGAGAAACAGCACGGCGTAGTCCTCGGGAATAGCGAGCAGTTCGCGCAGGGTGGCCTCGGCACGATGCGCCACACCGACCACCTCGGGGCTGCGGTGACTCATCTCCATAAATGACAAACCCGCGCCGTGCCAGTCGAGCATATCCTCACGCGCTGTTTCCAGCACCGCCTCGGGAAGGGCAGCAGGGCCCGCGCAGAAATTGTAGCAACGCGTCATATTCTCATCGTCCTCATCGTCGGAGACCGTTTGCGTCCCGCATCACCGGGCAGGGTCTTCGTCCCGGGGCTGATCATCGTCTCCACTGCCCGCATCTGCGGGCGCGTCACTGCCGGCCGGGTCAGCCCCGTCGGGCTCTGCCGAACCGCCTTCATCGACGACGTCAACCGTCGCCTCCGGCTCATCGATCCTCTCCACACCCACGAGAGTCTCGTCCGGTTTGGTGCGAATGACACGGACACCCTGTGTGTTGCGGCCGAGCACCGATACTTCCTCCGCCCGTGTGCGAACCAGCGTGCCCTGGTTGGAAATCAGCATCAGTTCGTCCCCGTCAAACACCTGGATGGCACCCACAAGACGCCCGTTGCGATCGCTGGTAGACATGGCAATGACGCCCATATTGCCACGACCCTTGACCGGAAACTCGTCCAGTTCGGTTCGCTTGCCGTAGCCATTCTCGCTCACGGTAAGCACACGGCCACCGGGCTCGGGAATAATCAACGAGATCATCTGGTGACCTTCGCCGAGCCGTATACCGCGAACACCGCGGGCAGTTCGCCCCATGGCCCGAACATCGCCCTCGCGGAAGCGAACCGCCTTGCCTTCGCTGCTGAACAGCATGACATCGCAGTCACCGCGGGTGATTGCGGTACCCACGAGTACGTCGCCCTCATCGAGCTCCAGGGCCCGCAGGCCGACGCTGCGTGGGCGGGCAAAGTCGGTCAGCGCGGTTTTCTTCACCGTGCCGTCAGCCGTTGCCATGAAGATGTAGTGATCCTCCAGATAATCTTCCACCGGCAGTATCGATGTGACCCGCTCGCCCTCCTCAAGCGGCAACAGGTTGACCATCGGTCGCCCTCGCGAGTTGCGACCGGCCAGCGGTATATGGAAGACTTTCAGCCAGTAGACCTTACCGACGTTGGAGAAGCAGAGAATGGTCGCGTGAGTACTGGCAATCAGCAGGTGCTCGACAAAGTCCTCGTCCTTGACCGCGGTCGCGGACTTGCCCATGCCGCCCCGACGTTGGGCCTGGTAATCTGAAAGCGGCTGGGTTTTGGCGTACCCTCCGTGAGAAATGGTCACCACACGGTCTTCTTCGGTAATCAGGTCTTCGACAGTGAGATCATGCTGGGACGCGGTGATTTCCGTACGCCGCTCGTCGCCAAACTCGCCGACCATCTCCTCCAGTTCTTCGCGAATAACCAGCATCAGCCGGTCGGGATCGGCCAGGATATCGAGGTAGTCGGCAATTTCCGCAAGCTTTTCCTGGTACTCATTCAGCAGCTTTTCATGCTCCAGCCCGGTGAGGCGGTGCAGGCGCAGATCCAGGATCGCCTGGGCCTGGACCGGCGAAAGATGGTAGGCGCCATCGTGCAGGCCATACTCCGGCTCGAGGTCATCGGGACGACAGGCATCGTCGCCGGCCCGCTCCAGCATGGCCATCACATCACCGGGCGACCAGGGCCGGGCAACCAGCTTCTCACGGGCCTCAGCCGCACTGGGCGAGGCCTTTATCAGCTCGATCACCGGATCGATGTTGCTGAGGGCGATCGCCAGCCCTTCCAGCACGTGGCCGCGCTCCCTCGCCTTGCGCAGCAGGAAGACGGTTCGGCGGGTCACGACTTCCCGGCGGTGGCGAACGAACGCCTCCAGCACCTGCTTGAGGTTCAGGATTTTCGGCTGACCGTCAACCAGAGCCACCATATTGATCCCGAACACAGATTGCAGTTGTGTCTGCGCGTAGAGATTGTTGAGGACGACATCGCCCATCTCTCCGCGCCGCAGTTCGATAACCACCCGCAGGCCGTCCTTGTCCGACTCATCGCGCAGCTCGGTGATGCCCTCGATCTTCTTTTCCTTAACCAGCTCGGCGATGCGCTCAATCAGCCGGGCCTTGTTGAGTTGGTAGGGAATCTCGTGAATCAGGATGATGTCCTTACCCCGACTTTCATCGGTGATCACCTCCGCCTTCGCGCGCACGTAGATTCGCCCGCGGCCGGTCCGATAGGCCTGGATGATGCCGGCACGACCATTGATGATGCCTCCGGTTGGAAAGTCCGGCCCCGGAATGTGTTCCATCAGCGCATCGACAGAGATCTCCGGATTTTTCATCAGGGCCAGGCAACCCCCAATGACTTCGGTCAGGTTGTGCGGGGGTATGTTCGTCGCCATGCCAACCGCGATACCCGAGGAGCCGTTGACCAGCAGGCTGGGGATTCGGGTCGGGAGTACTGCGGGAATCTGTTCGGTCCCGTCGTAGTTGTCGACGAAATCGACTGTCTCTTTGTCGAGGTCCGCCAGCATGGAGTGGGAAATTTTCTGCATGCGGATTTCGGTATAGCGCATGGCAGCGGCTGAATCGCCGTCGACAGAGCCGAAATTTCCCTGCCCTCCACCAGCATGTAGCGCATGGAGAAAGGCTGCGCCATCCTCACGATGGTGTCGTAGACGGCTGAATCGCCGTGGGGGTGATACTTACCGATGACATCGCCCACGATACGGGCTGACTTCTTGTAGGGCTTGTTCCAGTCGTTGTTGAGTTCGTTCATCGCGTGGAGCACACGCCGATGAACAGGTTTGAGCCCGTCCCTGACATCCGGCAGCGCCCTGCCGACAATCACACTCATCGCATAGTCGAGATAGGATTGCTTGAGTTCGTCCTCAATACTGACCGGGACGATTTCCTTGGCGATATCACCCATTTGCGCGCGTTTCCTCAGGTATGCACTTTAACTGGATAGCTCGAGTGGGCCGGATGCTGTCAAGCCCGGGGCCTTGCCCTTCGGACACGGTGTCCTGCCGCTGCTGTCCGCCTCTGCACTGGCAGTATATGCGGTACGACCGCTGGAACCCGACGGTGCGGCCCCGCCCGCGCCGAGTCCGCCCGCGGCGCCACTACGCCCGGAACGAAATGAGTCAAAGCTCGCCGCTAATCTCTCGCAAGGCGCCAGCCGGGTGCGTGTTTATTGTGGCCGCATCCCGCGCCGGAACCGTGTGGGATTACGCCCTGCGGGACCCCACCCGGTTGTGCTATCTATCGAAGCTGTGGCCGATCCCGTATCTGTCTGGATCCAAGCCGTCAAGTATACGGAAATAGGCCCCCGCCCGCCATGTTTTTGCACCTCCAGGGCCCCGGCAGACGCGCCTTGGCACGCGTTGTGTTGATTTGCGGTTATACTGCGCCGCGACGACTTGAAGACGCCCCCGGCGGGCACCAGCGCCCGCACCCGAGGAACCGGGCAGAGAAGGACAACCCCGAAACCATGAGCGATCATTCGCAGACCGCTGACACTGTGATCCACGCCGGCTGGATCGTGCCTGCCGTTCCCGAAGGTGTGGTACTCAAGGACTACAGTATCGTGGTCCGCGGTGACCGCATTACCGCCCTCTTGCCCCGGGAAGAAACCGCCGGCATCAGCGCCGGAGAGGAACTGGAGCTGCCGGGACACGCGCTGATACCGGGCCTGATCAACGCCCATGGTCATGCGGCAATGACGCTGTTGCGCGGTTACGCCGATGACCTGCCGCTCATGCCGTGGCTGGAACAGCATATCTGGCCCGCGGAAACCCGGCACATGAGCGAGGCCTTCGTCCGCGACGGCGTCGAACTGGCCATCACCGAGATGATCCGCAGCGGCACGACCACGTTCAGCGATATGTATTTCTTCCCCGACGTCTGCGCCAGCGTGGCCGGCGAGATGGGCATGCGCTGCCAGATCACGTTCCCGGTTTTCGACTTTGCCACCGTGTGGGCAAGAGATGCAGACGAGTATATTGCCAAGGGCCTGGCGCTGCGTGACCAGCACAAACACAACCCACTGCTCGACGTGGTGTTCGGGCCACACGCACCCTACACCGTTTCGGAGGACGGCCTGAGCAGGATCTCGACACTGGCTGCCGAGCTGGACCTGGCGGTGCATATTCATCTCCACGAAACCGCCGGCGAAGTACTGATGGCTGTCGAACAGACGGGAGAACGGCCGCTGGATACGCTCGACAGGCTGGGTTTGCTGGGGCCGAGAACCCAATGCGTGCATATGACCGATCTGGGTGAGCAGGACATTGCCCTGCTGGCACGCACCGGAGCCCACGTCATACACTGCCCCCAATCCAATATGAAGCTCGGGGCCGGTTACTGTCCGGTCAGTCGCTTGCAGGAAGCCGGCGTCAACGTCGCCCTCGGCACGGACGGGGCGGCCAGTAACAACGATCTCGACCTCTTCTCTGAAATGCAGTCCGCAGCCCTGCTGGCCAAACTGGCATCGCGCGACGCCAGTGCACTCCCGGCCCCGCGTGCACTTTCCATGGCGACGATTTGCGGTGCGCGCGCGCTGGGACGGGAGCGGGACATCGGCAGCCTTGAACCCGGCAAGTGTGCCGACTTCATCGCCGTCGACCTGTCCACGCCGGAGTCCCAGCCCCTCTATCACCCGCTTTCGCAGCTGGTCTACTCCTGTTCGCGAAACCAGGTGACTCATAGCTGGATCAACGGCAGGATGGTCATGGAGCAACGCCAGCTCCCCGGCCGGAATATCGGCGAGCTGATGCGTAGGGTACAACAATGGCAAACCAGGATTGCGAGCCATGAAAACTGAGCTCAACGTCGACAGCGACGAAATCGCCAAGTTCGAAGCCCTGGCTTTGAGCTGGTGGGACCCGGAGGGCGAATTCAAGCCACTTCACAACATCAATCCACTGCGGGCCAACTATATCGACCTGCACTCGCCAGTCGCCGGCCGGTCCGTCGTTGACGTCGGCTGTGGCGGCGGCATCCTCGCCGAGTCGATGGCGCAGCGAGGTGCGAGGGTCATGGGAATCGATATGGGCGAGGCCCCGCTGGCGGTGGCGCGACAACATCTCGAGCAATCCGGCCTGGAGGTTGACTATCGCCAGTGCACGGCGGAGCAGCTGCTGCTGGAGGAAGCGGCGGGGTTCGATATCGTCTGCTGCCTGGAAATGCTGGAGCACGTGCCCGATCCGGCGTCGGTGGTGGAGGCCTGTGCCGGGCTCGCCAGGCCCGGAGGAAGCGTCTATTTCTCCACGCTCAATCGCAACCCCAAGGCTTTCCTGTTCGCGATTCTGGGCGCCGAGTACCTGCTGCGGCTGCTGCCCGCGGGCACGCACGAATACGCCAGGTTCATCAGGCCTTCGGAACTGGCGAGCTGGATTCGCACAGCCGGGCTGACACTGGAGGGAATGACCGGCCTGACCTACAACCCGCTCACGCGGGAGTATCGGCTCGACGAGACGGATGTGGGCGTCAATTACATGGTGCGCGCCACCCGACCGCTGACGTGAACCGCCCCGGCAACCTCAAGGCAGTGATTTTCGATCTCGACGGTACCCTTGTGGATACAGCCGGCGAATTTGTGGTCGCCGTGCAGCAGCTGCTGGCCCATCACGGGCGTCGGCAGCTTCCCGCCGAGCGGATTCGCGCCACGGTCTCCAACGGCGCAGCCGCACTGGTAACGCTGGCGCTGGATATAGAGCCGACGGACCGCAGGTTCGAGGCGGAGCGCGCCCGGCTGCTGGCTTACTACAGCGACGTTCTGGGAAGCACTGCCACGCTGTTCCCGGGCATCGGCGATTTGCTCGCCCGCCTGGCAGACCAGGGCGTCGGTTGGGGTATCGCCACCAACAAGCCCAGGGTTTATACCGAACCGCTGATGGCCAGGCTCGCGGTCGACCCGGCACCCGCTTCCGTGGTGTGCCCGGATGATGTGGCCGAACGCAAACCGCATCCCGAATCGCTGTACCGCAACTGTCGCGACATCGGTTGCAAGCCCCACGAGGCCGTCTACGTTGGCGACCACCGACGTGACATCGAGGCCGGGCGACGGGCCGGCATGGTTACCGTGGCGGCTCACTACGGCTACATCGAACCGGGGGACGACCCCGACAGCTGGGGCGCCGATGCCGGCGTCGCGTGCAGCACCCACCTCGCCGCACTCCTGCTGGAGGGCTAATGCGGCAGCCACCCAGGGAGACCGGACCCGTGCAGATCGATTCAATTCCCCAGAGCTACGCGCCGACCGCGGATTCGCTGCGCGGCAAAACGCTGATGGTCACCGGCGCCGGCGCCGGTATCGGCCGCGCCGCAGCGCTGGCCTTCGCCAACGCCGGGGCTACGGTACTGCTGCTGGGCCGCACCAGCGCCAGGCTGGAGGCGGTGTACGACGAAATCGAAGCGGGAGCCGGCCCCCAGGCCGGCATCATCGAGCTCGACCTCGAGACTTTGACCGAGGCGCAGTGCGCGCGCCTGGCCGAGGAACTCTCCACCGAGTTCGGGCACCTCGACGGACTGCTCCACAACGCCGGATTGCTGGGAGAGCGGCGCCCCATAGAAAGCGCCTCCTACGGCGAGTGGCAGCGCGTCATGCAGGTCAATCTCAATGCCGCGTTCCTGCTGACCCGACACCTGCTCCCGCTGCTGCAGGCGGCACCCGCGGCCTCGCTGGTCTTCACCTCCTCGGGTGTCGGGCGCAGGGGCCGGGCCTTCTGGGGTGCATACGCGGTGTCCAAATTCGCCACCGAGGGCCTCGCCCAGGTGCTTGCCAGCGAGCTGGAAAACACCGGCAAGGTGCGCGTGAACTGTATTAATCCAGGCGCCACCAACACGGCGATGCGCCGCAGCGCCTACCCGGCGGAGAAGCCCGACGACAACCCGGATCCGGCCGACATCATGCGGGCATACCTGTACCTGATGAGTGACGACAGCATCGGTGAAACCGGCAGGAGTTTCGACGCCCAATAGCCAAAACAGCCGCCGCACCGGACCCGGAATGGCGTCGCAATGCAGCCCTGACCCAACAGACCGCTGGTTCAGCGTCTGGGGCGACGATCTCCCCTGCCGCCGCGCTTGTTGAACTGCCGCTCCATGACCTCACGGTCGCGCTGGCCACCGCGTTGCGTCGACTTGGGTTGCAAGCCCACAAGGCGGTAGAGGCCTCTGGTTTCACCGGACTCCAGTTCCATCCACTGGCCCTGCTTGACCTTGGAGGGAATGAAGACGTCGCCGTAACGCACCCGCTTCAATCGCGACACAGTGAGCCCCTGGGATTCCCACAGTCGCCTGACTTCCCGATTACGTCCCTCCATGAGGACGACGTAGTACCAATGGTTGATGCCGTCTCCACCACCGTCCTGGATATCGGTAAAACGGGCAACCCCGTCCTCTAACATGACGCCCTCGAGCATGCGTTCCAGCTGCTCGTTCTGCACCTCGCCCATCACCCTCACCATGTATTCCCGTTCGATGTTCGACGACGGGTGCATGAGGGCGTTGGCGAGCTCCCCATCGGTCGTGAACAGCAGCAGGCCCGAGGTGTTGTAGTCGAGCCTGCCGATCGATATCCAGCGACCGCTCTTGAGGCGGGGCAAGCGGTCGAACACCGTGCGACGCCCTTGCGGGTCGTTGCGCGAGCATACCTCGCCGACGGGCTTGTGATAGAGAATACAACGGGTCGATTCGCCCGAGACCGGCCGCAGCGGCTTGCCATCGACGGTGATCCGCGCCCGTGACGTCACCCGCTCACCCAGGCGCGCCACCTTCCCGTCGATCGTCACCCGGCCCTGCTCTATCCAGCGCTCCATTTCGCGCCGCGAGCCAAGCCCCGTGCGGGCGAGCACTTTCTGCAGCTTCTCACCATCGGCCTGACCGGTGCTGGCCGCCGTTGCTGGCGTTTCTGTCTGCGGGCCACTACCCGGCGGCGACTCCTGCACCGGCTTCACCGGCCCTCGGGCCGCGACTCCGGAAGGCCGTCAGCGTCAGTGGCAACGTCCTCCGGTTCGCCGGGGGCTGCCTCTCCCGTGGGCTCACTGTCCGCTGATGCCCCGTCGACGGCAGCCGAGCCCGCCGCGGACAATTCAGCGAGGGAGACCGGAGGGGCGGAGTCGGCAGGTCGGGCCCCACCAGACGTCTCACCCGCCGCCGCAGTCTCCTCGTTTGTATCGACCGTGCCGGCATCCGCAACCGTCTCCGGCGCGAAGTCCCTGCCGCCGACGACGGTCAGCCCGTGCGGAGTCCGCGAAGGCTCACCCGGACCGCCGGCAGCCGGGCCGGTTTGCTCGGCAGTCACCGGCTGGCTGAATCCCAGCTCAGCATTGAGCGTTTCGAGATCACGGATTTCAGCAAGCGCAGGAAGCTGGTCGAGACTCTTGAGGTTGAAGTAATCAAGGAACTGCCGGGTAGTGGCGTACATAGCGGGGCGGCCGGGGACATCCCGATGGCCTACCACCCGCACCCACTCGCGCTCATGCAATGTCTTGATAATGTTACTGCTGACGGCAACCCCGCGGATTTCCTCGATTTCGCCCCGGGTGATCGGCTGTCGGTAGGCAATCAGCGCGAGCGTTTCCAGCAGCGCCCGGGAGTATTTCTGGGGGCGCTCCTGCCACAGGCGACCGACCCAGGGACTGAGTTCCTGGCGAACCTGGAAGCGAAACCCGCTGGCCACTTCGACCAGTTCGAATCCACGGTCCTCGCAGCGCCCGGCAATCTGCGACAGTGCTTCCCGGATCGCCTCGTTGTCAGGACGCGCAGGCTCCTCGAACACATCGGCCAGGCGGGCAACCGTCAGTGGCTTGCCAGCAGCAAGCAGCGCGCCTTCGAGGATCTGACCAGGTCCGGTGTGAGCCATATCATTCAGTCCTCGCTTTCACATGGATAGGACCGAAGTCTCTCGGTCTGCACGATTTCGACCAGGGATTCCTTGATCAACTCCATCAACGCGAGGAAGGTGACCACCACCCCCAGTCGCCCCTCGCGGGCAGAAAACAGGGTGACAAAGGGTACGAACTGCCACCCGGACAACCGGGCCAGTACATCCGACATCCGCTCCCGGGTAGACAGCGCCTCGCGCTGGATATGATGGCTTTCGTACATATCGGCGCGCCTCAACACCTCACCGAGGGCCAGCAACAGCTCCCGCATGTCCACATCGGGGTCGGCGCGCTCACGGTCGATATCGGGAGGCTCGGCGCTGCCCACCCAGGTGTCCCTTTCCAGCCGCGGCATTTCCTCGATGTCCTCCGCAGCCTTCTTGAAGCGCTCGTACTCCTGCAGCCGCCGGATCAATTGTGCCCGGGGGTCGTCTTCCTCGACCTCGGGACCTGCTGACCGCGGCAGCAGCATCCTCGACTTGATCTCTGCCAGCATCGCGGCCATTAACAGGTACTCGGCCGCCAGTTCGAAGCGCATGGCGTCCATCAGTTCTACGTAGCGCATGTACTGTTCTGTTATCGCCGACACGTCGATGTCGAGAATATCGAGGTTCTGGCGCTTGATGAGATACAGCAGCAGGTCCAGCGGCCCCTCGAAGGCCTCGAGTATGACCTCGAGTGCCTGCGGCGGTATATACAGATCTCGCGGCAGCTCTGTCATCTCCTTGCCCATCACCACGGCGAAGGGCATCTCACCCTGCTGCGGCGCCAGGTGAACCCCGGGGCTCGCCTGCGCGGGAGCCGCGGCATTGGCCGCCACGGCATCGGCCGCCGCGGCATCGGCCGCCGCGGCATCGGTCGCCGGCTCCGCGACAACTGACTGATCTGGTGTGGATTTCTCGCTCGACACGGTCCTTCCCGCAAACGCGCCCGTTGTGGCAAAAACCACCCGGCGTAGGCCGCGATTATACCCGATCAGATTTCAAAAGGCGCGGGATCACCCTTGCCGACGCGCAATATCATCGGCGTCCCATCCGCGAGGTCGACGACCGTGGTCGGCTCCATACCGCAGTAGCCGCCGTCGATCACCAGGTCCACGTCATGTTCCAGCGTCTGCCTTATGTCGTAGGGGTCGATCAGCGGATATTCCTCGCCCGGCATGACCAGGGTGACGCTCATCAGCGGTTCGCCCATGTCTTCCAGCAGCGCCTGGGCGATGCGGTTATCCGGCACCCTGAGGCCCACGGTCTTGCGCTTGGGGTGCATCAACCGGCGGGGGACTTCGGAGGTCGCCCTCAGGATGAAGGTAAAAGGCCCGGGCGTCGCATGCTTCAGCAGGCGATAGGCGGTATTGTCGACCCGCGCGTATACAGCAATCTCCGAGAGATCCCGACACACCAGGGTGAAGTTATGCCGGTCATCCAGCCGCCTGATCCGTCGGATGCGATCCAATGCGGCCTTGTCACCGATCTGGCAACCCAGCGCGTACGCGGAGTCGGTGGGGTACACCAGCACACCTCCGTCGCGCACGATATCCACGGCCTGGCGGATCAGGCGGGGCTGGGGGTTATCCGGGTGGATCTGGAAAAACTGGCTCACAGCCCGAACCCCGTCATCGCCTGATTGCCGACGGCCCAGCGTTCCCACACCCCGCGTATGCCGTCCAGACACGGCGTCTCCACACCCAGCCCCGCGCCCCAGCTCGTGTCACGATGAAAGTCACTGCCCACCGAGGCCTCGAGTGAATACTCACTGGCCAGGCGCCTCATTCCCCCGGTTTGATCCCGAGTCTGGCGTCCTGTTACGACCTCTATCGCTTCGCCGCCAGCAGCCTTGAAATCGACAACCAGTCGTCGCAACTTCATTCTCGTCATCCGGTACTTGAGCGGATGGGCGACGACAGCGACCCCGCCCGACCCGGTAATCCAGCCGACAACCTCGGCCAATTCCGGCCAGAATGCCTTGACGTCACCGCAACGACCCTGGCCCAGGTAACGGCTGAAGGCCTCCTGGATATCCGCGACGTGGCCCTGTTCGACCATCCACTGAGCGAAGTGCGGCCTCCCCAACTGGCTGCGCCCCGCTTGCGTACGAGCGCCTTCGAGGGCGCCGTGAAATCCACGCGCTGCCAGGCGCTCGCCAATTTTCTCGCCACGTCGATCGCGAGCCTGCGTCAGTTGATCGATACCCTGCAGCAGCAAGGAGTGTTCCGCCTTCACGCCGAGGCCGACGATATGCACGGTGGTGCCTGACCAGCGGCAGGAGAATTCGATACCCGACACCAGGCACAGATCGATACGACTGTCACGGCAGTAGTTTCTCGCTTCGAGGAAACCACCGATACAGTCATGGTCGGTAATGGCCAGGCAGTCAACGCCGGCAAGACGGGCACGCTCTACCAGCTCGGACGGCGTCAGGACCCCGTCAGAAGCCGTCGTATGGGTATGTAGATCGATCACCGCTCCCCGATCCTTATTCTGTCGATTGATTTTGCCATCCTGAGAAGTTCCAGCTATCGTTGCGCACTCAAGACCTCAATGGTCATACTAACACGCCGGAGCCTGCGGACAGCCATGCGGCAATTGCTTGAATTTGTTCCCATTGCACTGTTTTTCATCGTCTACCAGCTCGACGGCGAATCGGTGAGCCTGGGGGGCCTGACCTACACATTCGACGGGATTTTTTCGGCAACCGCGGTGCTGATGGCGGCGACTGTCATCCAGGTGGGCATCACCTGGGCGATGACCCGAAGGCTCGAGAAGCGGCTGCTGTGGATGCTGGCGGCGGTTTTTATCTTCGGCGGTGCCACCCTGCTGTTCAGGAACCAGGCCTTCATCCAGTGGAAACCGACAATTTTCAACTGGGTACTGGCGATTGTCTTCGGCGCTTCCCAGCTCATCGGCGACAGAAATCTGATGGAACGCACACTGGGCGGGCAACTGGAGCTGCCAAAGGCAGTCTGGGGTCGGCTGAATTGGTTGTGGGTCGGAAATTTCGCCCTCGTCGGCGCCCTGAACCTGTACGTTGCGTATTCCTTCAGCGAGGCGACCTGGGTGAGTTACAAGCTCTACTCCGCAATCGGCTTTACGCTGCTGCTTACACTATTGACCGCCGCGCTGGTGTCGCCGCACCTCAAGGAACAGGAACCCTCACCGACAAATAGGCCACCATGTACTACGCCATTATCTGTGAAGACGTCGAAAACAGCCTTCCACTGCGCCGGGAAACCCGGCCGGCTCACCTGGCACGCATTCAGTCACTGGTGGATGACGGGCGCCTGCTGGTCGCCGGGCCGCACCCGGCACTCGACACCGACGAACCCGGCGAGGCCGGATTTACCGGCAGCCTGATCATCGCTGAGTTCGCCGACCTCGATACCGCCAAAGCCTGGGCGGATACGGACCCTTACACGGAGGCCGGGGTCTTCGCCTGTGTCACCGTAAAGCCGTTCAAGCCGGTGCTGCCCTGATCTGCGCACCTGCGCGGTTAGTTCCGGTACAATACGCGGCCTAAAGGCCTCAGTTGTTTTTCGGGAAACTCATGTCACTACCCAAACCGCTCTCGCTGCTGCTCGCACTGGCACTGGCGACGACCTGCAGCCATCAGGCCCTGGCCCAGGACATTCGGTATGTCAGCGACGTCCATTACATCCCTCTGCGCAGCGGCGCCGGGGGCGACTACCGGGTGATCCACCGGGGCCTCCCGTCCGGAACCCGGCTGAAAGTCGCGCGCACCTCCAGGGACAAGACCTGGGCCGAGGTGACGACACCGGACGGAACGAATGGCTGGATCCGGACCCAGTACCTGATGCGGGAGCAGCCGGCGCGGGTGCGGTTGGACGCGGCTGTCGCACGGGCGGAGGAACTCGGCCGGGAAAACGCCGAGGCTGGCGAGCAGCTGACCCAACTGGCGGCGGAGCGCGACCAGTTGCGCCAGCAACTCGCAGCGGCAACGGCCGAACTCGAGAGCGCCAGCCAGGAGCTGGCATCGATCAGGAAACTGTCCGGCAACGCCATCCAGCTCGACACCGATAACCGTCGACTCGCCGAGGAAGCGGAATTGCTGCGATCAGGTGTCGAGATGCTGGAGGCGGAAAACCTGCGACTGCAGGACAAAATTGAAAACGAAGACTTTATCAACGGCGCCCTGGCAGTTCTGCTGGGCGTCATCATAACGCTCGTGGTACCGCGCCTCTGGCCGAAGCGGCGCGCCGGTTCCAGCTGGGCCTGAATGGAGCTCGTCCTGACATGCTGAAAATTCTTCTTGCCTGCGCCACCCTGCTGCTGACGACTGCGGTCGAGGCGGCAGAAGAGGGCCTGCCCAACCCGCAGGTGGTGATCAAGACCAACAACGGTAACATCAGCCTGCGACTGTTTCGCGACAAGGCTCCGGTCACGGTCGAGAACTTTCTCAAGTACGTGGAAAGCGGGCACTACAACGGCACTATTTTCCACCGGGTGATCCCCAACTTCATGATCCAGGGCGGCGGGTTCATGCCGGACATGAGCCAGAAGGAAACCGGTGACCCGATCGTGAACGAGTCCAAGAACAAGCTGCATAACGTCCGCGGTACGATCGCCATGGCCAGGCTCAACGACCCGGATTCGGCCACTGCGCAGTTCTTCATCAACCAGCGCACCAACCTGCAACTGGACTGGAGCCCGGGAAAGCCGGGGTACACCGTGTTCGGTGAAGTCACCGATGGTATGAACGTGGTGGACTACATCGCGTCGACCCCGGTCCAGAACCTCGGGCCGTTCAGTGACGTTCCCACCGAGCCGATCATCATTCTCGAGATTACCCGCAAGAGCCTGCTGTGATCGCCCTCAGTGTCAACCTCAACAAGATCGCGCTGATCCGCAATTCGCGTGATACCACCAACCCCGATATACCGGCACACGCGAAGATCTGCACCGACGCTGGCGCCGACGGCATCACGGTGCACCCGCGTCCGGACCAGCGCCACATCCGGGTGCAGGACTGTTTCGACCTGTCGGCTTCGCTCGCCGTCGAATTCAACATTGAGGGCAATCCGTTCACCGGACCACGCCCCAGCGATCGCCAGGGAGTCAGCGACTACCCGGGCTTCATGACGCTGGTACGGGAGTTGCGCCCCACACAATGCACCCTGGTGCCAGACGCCGACGCCCAGTTGACCTCGGATCACGGCTTCGACCTGAAACGTGATGGTGACCGCGTGGCGCCACTGATCGCCGAACTCCAGGGCCTGGGCGTTCGTACCAGCCTGTTCATGGACCCTGACCCGGAACAGATCAGACTGGCGGCACAGACCGGTGCGGATCGCATCGAGCTTTACACCGAGGCGTACGCCCGTGCCTTCACCTCCCAATCGGAACTCGACGACGTGTTCCGGCGTTATGTCATCGCCGCCGAGACCGCCGCAGAGGAAGGACTCGGCCTCAACGCGGGACACGATCTCGACCTGCACAACCTGCCCCGCTTTGCGAGTGTGCCCGGCCTACTGGAGGTCTCGATCGGGCATGCACTCATCGTCGATGCCCTGCGTATGGGGCTACCAGCCACTGTCGCCGCCTATCAACAGGCGCTGGGCAAGTAGCTGGCGAATTGCGGCCGGCGCAATTCTCAGGCCAGAAGACTGTAACGGGGCGTCCCACATGATGGCTCATAGCCTGGTCTGACAGGCCCGCGCGGAGAATTCGTTTTCAGTCGCGGCCCGATATCCGCTTGGTGAAAACGAATTCTCCCCACGGGCCCTCACTGAGTGGTCAGATGAGACACGACGAGCATCAATCGGGGTGCTAACAGTTGTGCTCCTGGCACTGCTCACGAGGATATTGCCCTCTGGGTATTGGCAATCTATCGGCTTCAGGGCTCCAGCTTCGACCGAAGGCTGTCCGGAAGACGTTGCGGCTCCTTGTTGTCGGAATCCAGGTACACAAGTACCGCGGTACCGCGCACGGTAAGCCGGTCCCCCTGCAGCATTTCGCAGTCCACGGTCAGCGAGGTGTTACCCACCGTCGCGCCGACGACGCGCGCGACCACGTCATCGCCGTAAAACGTTTCGGCGATGAAATCCAGCTTGATCGATGCGAGCACCCAGCTGCTTTCGCTACCCACGGCGCCACCTATCAACGACTCGAGCCAGTGGATACGCACGACCTCGAACCACGCCGCTATGGCGGCGTTGTTGATGTGCCCGAGCGCGTCGGTCTCGTAAAACCGTGGAGTCAACACAATGGAAAACGGGGTCATCGCTTGGTCCTGTCGCTAGCAGCAGTGATAGCCTGCCGTCTGTGAATCTCGAAATCGCAGGTCGTGGTGTCAGTGCCCGGCCGTGTCGTCGGCCTCGGACCCGGCCTCCTCGGCATGGCGTGCCGCCACCTCCAGCCGGGCGATGATAGCATCCAGCCACGGAGCACCCCGACCGAGCTGCCTGCGGCCATCGCGGATAAGCCGCAGGTTCGCGGCCGTGTTCCCGGGCTCCCAGGGCTCCCGGACGCGAGTCAGCGCAACGTCAAGGGCGGCATCGGCCTTTTCTGCGGCTTCTTCCAGCACGGCGAGCTCGAGGCGACTCGCGTAATCCCAGTAGTCAGCTGCTCCCGCTGCAATGCGCCGCTCGACAGCATGCGCGACGACCGGCAGGAGCTCGGCTTTGCGTGCCAAAGCCGTAGGATCGCCCTTGAGCTCAAGCAGCGTGAGCGCATTGATTCCGGGGTAGGCATCACGGGTATCCGCCTCGAACCCGCTGAGATACGCATTGATCGCCTCGTCAAGCGCCGTGACGGCAGCCTCGTCATCGCCATCCCGCAGCGCACGCACCCAGCGGTCCTTGTAGACTCTACCAATCAACGGACAGGTTTCTGAACTCGGGCCCTGCCGCACCAGCACGTCACCCAGCACGGCGAGTGCCTCGACGTCGCGACCCAGCCGATTGAGCGCAAAACCGAGCTGTTCCTGTACCAGGATCGTCGAGCGCAGGATCGGCGGTAGACGCGACACGAGAGCCACGACCTGCTGCCAGGCATCCATGGCCCGGTAAGAGAGCAACAAATCGACCAGTACCGCGGATTCACACCCCTCGAGGGTCTCGAGCTCACCTTATTGCCATCAGGCCCTTGAGTCGCTCTCCATGCGGGCGCTTTAAGTCGCTTCCTCCAGTAAGGAGAATAATCCACCTGGCGGCGGAAAACGTCGGTTTTCAGGCGCGCGATAAGTGGTGTGGGCCAGGATTGCAGCAGCCGGACCAACGGGTCCCCCGACGGGTCACCCGGGGCGGCGGCGATCACCCCTTGTCGCAGGCCTTCCTCTAGCGCGGTGCGAAGCGCAAAGCACTCCACCAGCGCGCCGGTATCATCAAGCTGATATTTGAGCACCGTTCCTGAAGACGGAGTTTCAGCCGGATCTGCACCGGCAGCGCAAATGTACTGTGTGCGGGCGGGATGCAGCGCCTCGCGAACGCCCATGCTATACAAAGGCCGATGCCCGCTTTCACTGAGATCGATCACTGCGACCTCGGCCAGCGCCAGCTGCTCCCGCAGTGACGCAGTGGTGACCTGCGCACCAATGTGCAACGGAGCCAAACCCGCCCGCTCGATCGCCGGACGGATGACGCGGTCAAACAGGTATTCGGCGCCGTTAGCGGCCGATTCGGGTGCCGACACGACCAGGCACACCGGCTGAGGGTTGGACATGGCTGACTCCCGAGGGGCGGAACGCGAACCACGCCCCTTGCGACGGCGCATCGACGATAACCAAACGGGTGTTACGCCGCAAGTGCAGGCGATCCCTCGCGGCAGCTGCTGTTGCGGCCGGGCGCCAAGCGACTATTCTTAAAGCTCAGTTGTGGGGACGGATCATTCGACCCCACAGGAGAGAGGGTATTGGTATGACCAGCACCTATCGCATTCGCGGCACCGAGATCAATTTTGACCCCGCTGCTGCGGAAACCGCCGAAGTCAAACTCAAAGCACCGCGCCGACTGCAACCCGGGAACGCCAGGGATGCGGGTGTCGGCGAGATCGAGGTCGCTGCCGATGACGTGGTTCGCATGGAACTGGAAAACGGTTTCGTCCTCTGGACCCGTGCCGACGACCTGATCCGCGAGCGTGGGCGCAAGAGTATCAGTCGCAGTGGTACCGAACTCGCCTGGGAAATCGACCCCCGCCCGGTTCTCTCCGACAATACGGACGCCAGCCGCGGCTGGTTGAAGATTGGCGTGCGTATCCTCGATTTCTTCGGCGTCGACCTCGTCGGCAAGTCCGCCGCTGTTCTCGGCGAAAAACTGGAACGCAAGCTATTGGGCGGTGAGCCCGCACTCTACCAATGCCGTCTGGATGGCGACTTCGAACTGACCCCGGTCGACAGCGCCAATCCCCTGCGCCGGCCCGGCGGCGAGCAGCCGGTGCTGGTGTTCCTGCACGGCACCGCGTCCAGTGGAAAGGGCAGCTTCGGCAAACTCTGGGAGTCTGACTCCGGCGCCGAAGCGCGGAGTAAATTGCACGCGAAATACCAGGACCGGGTGTATTGCTGGGAACACCGAAGCCTCACCGAGAGCCCGATCAGCAACGCGCTGCAGCTCGCCCGCACCCTGGTGGCGGAACTGCCGACGGGAACCCGCATCGACCTTGTCAGCCACTCGCGCGGCGGCCTCGTCGGCGAGGTGCTCTGCCTGGCCCAGCGAGACCGCGACAATGACCCCCTGCAGGCTGAACTCCTCGACAAGCTGTTCGCAGCCGACCGCATCATAGCCGAGCAACTGGGCCTGGGGAGCCTCGATACCAAGGCGGCGCAGGAACGCGACCTCGCCTACCAGCAGGACCGCGAAGCATTGACCGAGTTGCGGGAAATTCTGGACCGCAAGCAGCCGGTGATAGACCGGTTTGTGCGCGTGGCCTGCCCCGCCCGGGGTACCACCCTCGCTTCCGGGCGCCTCGATCGCTGGCTGTCGATCCTCAACTGGTTTGCCGGAAAAAGCCTCGCGGCCGACGCCCTGGATTTCGTCCTCGCCGTGGTCAAGGAGCGTACGGACCCCCGCACCTTGCCGGGTCTCGAGGCCATGATGCCGGGGTCGGCCCTGACCCGGCTGCTGCAACAACCCTCGCTGTCGACCGCTGCCGACCTGACCGTCATCGCGGGTGATGTAGAAGGCAACAGCTTCTGGAGTGAATTGAAGCTGCTGGCAACGGACTGGTTCTACGATGCCGATCACGACCTGGTGGTCAATACGGGTTCCATGTATGGCGGTATTCGGCGCCCCCCCGGAGGCGCGCGCTTCCGGCGCGACCAGGGCCCCGAAGTCAACCATTTCAACTATTTCAACAACAGCGAGACAATTCGCTGGCTGGTGCATGGGCTAACACGCGTCAAGGATGGCGATGAACGCCTTTTTCAGCCTATTGCCGAGGCTGCTCACGAGGCGCCGCGCTGGCGGGCAGCGGTTGAGCGCAGCCGAACCACCACAGAGCCGCGTCCGCTGGCGGTGCTGATACCGGGTACAATGGGCAGTGCTCTGGCGGCCCGCGGCAGCGCGGTATGGCTCAACTACTGGGCACTGCTGCGCGGCGGCCTGGAGGACATCGATATCGACGCCGGCGGCGTGGCAGCTACCGGCCTGCTGGACCAGTTTTATGGTCCGCTCCTCGAACGACTGGCACGCACCCACCGGGTGGAGATTCATCCCTACGACTGGCGGCAGTCGATCCGGGAAGCAGCAGCGCGACTGGCGGACCGGTTGGAGGAATGGCTCCCGCAGGCCGAGCACGACCGGCAGTCGGTGCACCTCGTTGCCCATTCCATGGGCGGGCTGGTAGTCCGAGCGATGATAGCCGACACCGCCCGGGGAGCGGCGCTGTGGCGGCGCATAACGGCGCTGCCGAACAGCCGGTTCCTCATGCTGGGCACACCCAACCTGGGCTCCTACGAGGCGGTCCGCTGGCTGACGGGACACAACCCCACGCAAGCAAAGCTGAGCCTGCTGGATCTTACCCAGAGCACCACCGATATCGTCAACCTGGTGCGCAAGTTCCCGGGACTCGTGGAACTGCTCCCGTTCGACGACGCGAGCCCCGATTTCAGCCAGCGCACCCGCTGGCAGGAAATAAAGGACAGCGTCCGGGCGCGCTGGCGCACGCCGACCGAGGGTGTGTTGCGCAAGGCCCAGTCGACCTGGGCACTGCTCCGGGAATCGCCCCCCGACCCGCGCTACATGATCTACGTGGCGGGTCACCAGAATGCGACCGTAGCAGACTACCGGCTGGTCCCCGAGCCGGGCGACAAGGACCGCAGGGACCGCCTCGAGTACCTCGCCGTGCGGGAGGGCGATGGGACCGTGACCTGGCAATCGGGTGCACTACCCGGTGTCGGGATGTGGTACGTCGAGAATACCGCCCACGACGCGTTGTGCTCGCAGTCCGAGGCCTTTGCCGGCTACCTGGAACTGCTTGCTACCGGCACTACGGGCAAACTCCTGAAGGCGCCGCCAGCACGATCGAGGGCTGCCGCCGACGAGTCGGCACTGTTCCCGATGCCACAGATGCCGGTCACCGACGATATCCCCGACGCCCGCAGTGTCAGCAGTTTCAGCTTTGGCGGCGCCCGGCCCGCGATGCCTGCCGGAGGCACGACGACACGACCTGTAATCCAGATAGAGATCACCCACGGGAACCTGGCCTACGCCAGGTTCCCGGTGATGGTCGGGCACTATCTGGGCGACACCATCGTCAATGCCGAAGCCACCCTCAACCATCTCCTCGGCAATGTCATGGCGCAACGACACGGCCTTGGACTGTACCCGGGGCGGCAGGATACCCACGCGCTTTTCTTCAATGAAAACCCTCGGGGCAAGCCGGAGGGCGCCCTGGTCGTAGGCATGGGGCAGGTGGGCCAGTTATCCCCCGGATCGCTGGAATCCGGTATGCGTCGCGCGATGCTGGACTATGCCCTGCAGGTCTCGCGCCGACCTGATGCAGCACTCTGCGACGTGGGCGGCAGACGTGCCGCCAACCTGAGTTGTGTCCTGGTGGGGTCCGGCCCCGGCGGCCTGCCGGTCGGCGATTGCGTGGAGGTGACTCTCCGTGCCGCGGTGGGCGCCAACGACCAGCTACTGGACGCGGGAATCGAAGACCAGGCGCTTATCGAGCAGATCGAATTCATCGACATATACGAAGACGTCGTGCTGATGGCCGCGAAGGAAATTCAGGGTGTCCTCGCCGACCGTCGCCTCGCGGATGTCGTCACCTGGCCGGAGCAGGTGATTCAAGAGGGCCAGGGGGAATTGCGCCGGGCACTCATAGAGCCCGCTCCGGGCTGGTGGCAGCGACTGGAAATCACCGAAGAAGCAGACGGCAGTGGACTGCGCTTTGTTGCCGCTACCGGCCTCGCCCGCATTGAGGTCACCCACGCCACGGGACAGTTACTGCTCGCCGACCAGTTCATCCAACAGGCATCCCAGTCCCCCCGCCACGACAGCGAGGACGCCAGAACCCTGTTCGAGATGCTGCTGCCCAACCGGCTGAAGGAAGTCGCGCCGGAAATGAATGACAGGGTGTTACTGGTCGACGAAGACTCCGCTCGCTACCCATGGGAATTGCTGGAGGACCGCTGGGGACCCAGTGGCGAGCCGCTGTCAGTTGGCGCCGGCCTGGTGAGGCAATTGAAAACGCCCCGGTTCCGCCCGCACCCGCGGCATGCCACCGACAACCTGGCGCTGGTGATCGGCAATCCCGATCTCGACCAGTGGCGACTGTTTCCCGACCTGCCGGGCGCCCGCAAGGAAGCGCAGACGGTGACCCAACGTCTGACGGCCGCCGGATACTCGGTCACCGATTGCATCGACGCCAACACCGACGAAATCGTCAATGCCCTGCACCGCAGCCCCTGGCGCATGCTTCACCTGGCCGGACACGGGGAGCATGATTTCCTGATCGACACGACGGGCGAGGGCGTCAAGCAGGAAGCCGGGGGGAACGCAAAGACTGAGATCCAGGGGCGCAGGCTTTCGGGCATGCTCATCGGCCGCAACAAACTACTGACGCCGGGGGATGTCGCGCAGATGCGCCACGTGCCTGAAGTGGTTTTCATCAACTGCTGTCATCTCGGGAAAACAATCAGCAGCGAACCACGTCGGTTCGGCAGGCTGGCGGCGAATCTCGGGGTGCAGTTCATCAACATGGGCGTCAAGGCCGTGATCGCGGCCGGCTGGGCGGTCGAGGACAATGCGGCGACGGCGTTTGCCGACAGCTTCTACCGCCACCTGCTTGAGGGTGAAACGTTTGGCGACGCGGTCCAGATGGCTCGTCGTGAGACCTGGTCCCGTTACCGGGGGGTCAATACCTGGGGAGCGTACCAGTGCTACGGCGATCCCGGCTTCCGCCTGTTTGCCGGCGGCAGTCGCACTGTCACGCAGCAGCTCCCCCAGTTTCACTCCCCGGCGCAGTTGGTCGCCGGGCTCAGGAACCTGGCCGCAGACATCAGTATGCAGAGCGAGAGCACGGGGCACGACCCGGAGCAGGACAAAACCGGCTCCCTGGCCTCCGAAATCAGCCGCCTGTTCAACCGGGTACCCGAAATCCAGCGCCAGAACTGGCAACAACGCGCCGATGTCGCGGCGGCGGTCGGGTTCGCCTGGGGTGAAGCCAGCGCCTGGGAGGAAGCCCTGGAGTGGCTGGAGAGAGCGCTGCGCGCCGATACGGGAGACTGTCCGATCCGGGCGGTGGAGCAGTGCGCCAACTTCAGGGTTCGCCTGATCGGCAGCCGCTGGCAGGAGATTCGCAAGCGGGGCACGGAGGACGAGGTGGAATCCGAGCGCAACAGGCTCATCGACCAGATCGAACAGACACTTCGCGAGCTCGACCTGATCAATTTACGGGCGCCGACCTCGCAACGCTACCGTCTGCTGGGCGGCGCGTGCAAGCGGCTGGCCTGGTTGAGCAACCGGTCGGGCGCCCGCAGAGAGGCCATGATCAACATGGAGCGCTACTACCGCGCTGCCCGTGAGTGCGACGATCATAACAAGACCTACGCATTTACCAATTGGGCGGTGTCGGCGGTGTTGACCCGGCATTACGAATCACCCGGAGATGACAGCTGGCGCCAGCCACTGCAGGCAGAAGCGCTGGCACAGGCGACGGAGGCCAGGCGCCTCAACGCCCAGTCACCCAATTTCTGGAGCGCGGTCGGTGAACCCGATTGCGAACTTGTCCACCTCCTGATCGACCTGCTTTCGGGCACGCCGACCATGAGCGCAGAGGCGGTTGAGGACGCCTGTGCCCGCATCACCGGACTCTACCGGGAAGCCGGACGGCGCGGTGTCAGCCCGCGGGCGTTTTCTTCAGTGCTGGAACACCTGGATTTCCTGGTGGAGCACTGTGCCGCGATCGACGCAGGCGATGCCGGAACGGCCATCGCCAATATTCGCAATGCACTTTCCTGACACGACAGGTTATTCCGGGGAGACACCAGTGAGCAGCCAACGCGACCAAGACGAATCGACTGACCGCTCCCGCCAGAGCCTGAGCCAGTTGAAGCTCGATGATCTCAGGCCTCTGGATAAAATCGCCCCCGACTTCCGGGCCTACGAACTCACCCGCTCCGACCTGGCCGAACGCTGGGAGATCGATAACAGTATGACCGCTCAGCAACAATTGATGGCGGCGGTTTACCTGGTGCGCAAGGCGTTACAACCCATCCGTAACGAGTTCGGGCCCCTCACGCCCAAGAGCATGTTTCGCAGCCAGCAACTCGACCAGGTCATGAAGCGCAAACCCAGTGGCTGGATCAGCGCCAGCCAGCATACGCTGGGTAGCGCTGCGGACATCGAGGTGATCGGCGTTCCCACCATCACCCTGGCCAAATGGGCAGCGGAAAACCTGCCCTCCTACGACCAGATCATCTGTGAATACTATGACCCCGTGCAGGGCCCGAACTCGGGCTGGGTACACATCTCGCTGAAACGACCGCGGCACGGAAAAAACCGCAAACAGGTGATGACCTTTCTGCGCGACCCCGATATCGGTGTCATGCGCTACGTCGAGGGTCTCCACGAATCGTTCCCGTGACTCGGCCACACGGCGACACACCGGCGGCCCTCGACCGGCCGCACCTGCGTCGGCGACCGGGGCAACAGCCTTCGGCAATGGCAGTGTGACGATAGACGACCTGCCACCATACCTGGTACCACACAGCCGGGAGCCGATCGCCCTGCTGCACAGCGATCGGGACCTGCTGGTGGTGCGCAAACCGCACCTACTGCTCAGTGTACCCGGGCGTCACCCGTTGAATCACGACTGCCTGATTAACCGCCTGCGCGAGAAATTCCCGACCGCCAGCATCGTACACCGACTCGATCTCGATACGTCGGGCGTTATGGTGATCCCGCTGTCGAAGACCGTACACTCAGACCTGTCACGACAATTCCAGCAGCGCCTGGTGGAGAAAGCCTACCACGCGATCGTCTGCGGCCTTGTCGCAGACGATGCCGGCGAGATCGAGCTGCCCATCGCCACTGACTGGTCAAACCGCCCCCGCCAGCTGGTCTGTCGCGAGCGTGGAAAGTGGGCGCTGACCCGCTATCGCGTCCTTGCGCGCGACACCGACCGGACGCGGCTCGAGCTGCTGCCGGTCACCGGCCGGTCCCACCAGCTGAGGGTGCACCTGAGCGCCATCGGTCATCCCATCCTCGGCTGCGATCTCTACGCCCACGCGACCGCCCTGGCGATGGCGAACCGTCTGCTGCTGCACGCCACCCGCATTGGATTCCATCATCCCGTAACCGGCCGCTGGCTTAGCGTCGAGTGTCCGGCTGACTTTTAATCGCCCGCAGGCCACCGATCTGCACGACGTTGTATAACCGCACCTCGCCGGCCGCACCTCGCCGGCCGCACCTCGGCGGATACAACCACTCATCAGCCACCGGAATAGCCGGATAAATACTCGGAAAGCCGCAATAGTCAAGCCGATGGATAACGGGCGGGATAAGCCTTGCAGGGGGCGTCTGGCGGCATGGACGCCGCCAGCCGAGCCTATACAAGGATGTATGCTTTTTGGCGTCCCCCGGCAAGGGTTATCCCGCCCGTTATCCACGCACTGGCGCCGCTATACGCAGACCTTGCACGCCGCACCTCGCCAGCCGCACCTGGCCGGCCGCACCTGGCCGGCCGCAGTTGGCCGGCCGCAGTTCGCCGCAGTGAAAAAAAAGAGGCTGGATCAGAGCTCACCGTTGATGGCCGCCAGCAGCAGCGAGGTGTAGGCCTCGGCGTCCAGCCGCACCGGGTTGCCGGCCGCGGCGGCATCTGCAACCGCCATCGCACCAACCCGGCTCGCCTGCTCTGCACCGATGCCGATATCCGCGAGACGGTGAGGGATGCCGATCTGTTCGCGCAGTGCCAATACCCAGCTCAACAAGCCGTCGATGGTGGCCGACTCCAGGCCAAGATAAGTCGCTAGCCGGCCCGCGGGCTTCGCGATGGCACTGCGGTTTCGATCGAGCACATACGGCATCAGGATGGCGTTGAGCAGGCCGTGATGCGCGTCGTAGAGGGCGCCCAGCGGGTGTGCCAGGGCGTGCATGCCGCCAAGGCCCTTTTGAAACGCCGTCGCTCCCAGCGACGAAGCGCTCAACATCTGCAGGCGCGCCTTCAGGTCGTCACCCTGTGCAACAGCGCGTGGCAGATAGTCGTGGACCAGCCGCGCACCTTCCATGGCAATCGCGTCGGCCTGGGGATGGTATCCCGGTGCAAAATACGCCTCGAGATTGTGTGACAGAGCATCCATACCTGTCGCCGCGGTCAAACCGGCGGGAAGCCCTGTGGTCAACTCGGGATCGAGAATGACCCGGCGCGGCAGCATCGCCGGGTGGAAGATGATTGCCTTGCACTCCCGCACAGGGTCGGTAATGACCGCGGCCCTGCCGACTTCCGACCCGGTGCCGGCCGTGGTCGGAACGGCAACGACCGGCGCTATTGCGGCGGCATTGACACGCCGCCAGTTGTCACCGACGTCCTCGTAGTCCCACAGGGTGCCCGTCTGCCCTGCCATCAGCGCCACGGCCTTACCCGCATCCAGCGCCGAGCCGCCGCCGAGGGCGATCACACCATCGTGGTGACCCGCCCGGTAAGCGGCGACACCCGCTGTGATTTCCCCTGCCTTTGGATTTCCGCTGATACCGGTAAAAAGGCTGATGCGCAGTTGCGCATCCCGGCAACGCGCCAGGATCGTCTCAACCATGGGTAATGCAGCCAATATCGGGTCGGTAACCAGCAGCGGCGCACGTATACCGATAGCGATGCAGGTGTCGGCCAGCTCAGCGACGCGGCCGGCACCGGCGGCGATCTCGGTCGGATAGTGCCAGTCGCCCCGCGGGAGCTCTGTTTGCATGGTGTCTCCTCACAGTGAATGAATCAGGCGGGGTCAGATAATCTCGAAGTACCGCGCCAGTTCCCAATCGCTGATGTGGCGTTGATATTCACGACACTCCCACTCGCGGCTCGCGGCGTAGTGCTCGACGAAGGCATCGCCGAACCAGGCCCGCGCCATCTCTGACTCGCGCAATGCCCCGGCCGCGTGATCGAGGGTCGCCGGCAATGCGAGTTCAGGAGCATGCGTTTGCTGGTATGCGTTGCCGGTGGTCTCGGGTGAGGGTTCCAGGCCCTGTTCGATCCCGTAGAGTCCCGAGGCAATAGCTGCAGCCAGGGCGATATAGGGGTTGGCGTCCGCAGAGCCGAGGCGAAACTCCACCCGTTGGGACCTGGCCCTGCCCGGGATCACCCGCAGCGCCGTCGTTCGGTTCTCCACCCCCCAGGTTGCATCCGTCGGCGCCCAGAACCCGGGAACCAGCCGCGAGTAGGCGTTGACTGTCTGCGCGTACATGGCCGCCAACTGCGGCATCAATCGCTGCTGGCCGGCGACGAACTGCCGTTGCGCCGTGCTCATATTGTGGTCCTGCTGCGGGTCGTGGAACACCGCCGTGTCATCGCCGGCGCTGCGCAGGGATACGTGGATATGTCCCGACTGTCCCGGGTAGTCGTTGGACCATTTTGCCATGAAGGTCGCCAGCAGTTGCTGGCGCTGGGCCCAGACTTTGACGAACGTCTTGAACAGCGCGGCTTTGTCCGCCGCCGGTGCTGCCGCGTCCACCGCGATCGCCGCCTCCAGCACCCCGGGCCCGGTTTCCGTATGTAGCCCCTCCAGCGGGAAATCCATCTGCCGGGCGAGGTCCAGCAGGCTATGGTAAAGCTCCGCGTGAACCGAGCTGCGCAGCATGGAGTAACCGAAGTAACCGGGCGTCAGCGGCTGGAGATTCCGGTAACCCTTCTCACGAATCGAATCGGGGGTTTCGTTGAACAGGAAGAACTCGTATTCGAATGCCGCAAGCACCTTGAAGCCCATCTCCCGGGCCCGGCCCAGCACCCTGTGGAGCAGGTTGCGCGGACAGACGGCTGCCGCATCACCACTGAACTCACACAGGAAAAGCAGTGTTTCCGGCTCCCCGGGCACCTCGCGGCAGGTCTCGGGGAGCAGGCGCAACGGCGCGTCGGGATAGCCGGTGTGCCAGCCCGTGAGTGAAACGCCTTCACCCTCGTAGAGCTGGTCATTGGAATCCCAGCCCAGCACGACGTCACAAAAAGCGAGGCCGGAATCGAGCGCCGACGCAAACTTCTCTGCACTGAGGTACTTGCCCCGCATGACACCGTCGATGTCGAACAGGCCGACTTTCACGTGGTCTATGCCCCGCTCCGACACGATGGCCCTGGCCTCGGCTGCCGTGCGCACTGCTCTCGGTTCCAGCATTGCGATTCTCCGGATTGCAATGGGCCCAGCTTAGCAGACTCTCTTCGACGGATGCGTACCGTGACAGGTGCGCCCCAAGATCCGGAAAACCGCAAGCCCGCTTCGCTCACCGATGGCCTGGTGCGGGCTAGTCTCCCGCATTGAAAACCAGGAACCGGGGCATCTGCAGGTGAAATCGGATAGCCGCGGCGCGCAGTACCAGGATAACCATGCCACCGATCAGCGCGGCAGCGGGTGCGCCCACCCATCCGCTGGCCAGGAGTGCCAGCTGTACGCTGACACCCACCAGAATTGGCGTGGCGTAAAGATCTCGCGACATCACCAGGGTAGGGCGACCGGTCAACAGGTCGCGAATAATGCCGCCGCCGATGCCGGTGACCACGCCCATGACCACAGCATGGGAAGCGGTCAACTCCAACGCCAGGGTCTTGTTGACCGCCGACACGGCGAACAGGGCGACACCGAGCGCGTCGAGGTAGAGCAGCAGCAGGGCGCGGCGGGTGACCAGGTCCCGCAGCAGGAAGGTCAGCAGGGCTGCCGCAACCGCAGCCACCAGGTAACTGGCATCCGCGATCCAGAATACCGGGACGTCGAGCACGATATCGCGCAGCGTGCCGCCACCGACAGCCGTGACGAAACCGACAACGACGACCCCGAAAAGGTCGATCCTGGCGCCACTGGCGGCGAGCACCCCGGTAATCGAGAATGTCACCGTGGCAAAGAGTGCCACGAGGTAGGAAAAATGCTCCATGGAATACCCCCGCGGCGATGACTGAAAGCCGCTATTGTACGGCTTATCGCCTCATCGAACGTGGAATTATGGCCATCACAGTAAGGCCCCGTGATATCGTCAGGTGCCCTGACATGCAACGGCGGACTGCGGTGGACCGGTGTGAAGCAAACCGGGCGGAGGCGTGGTGGTTTTTGAGCTGAATCGCACCCCGGGTGAAAGTCAGAGAAGCGCAGGAGCGGCTCACAACCAGCTGCACCAGTCACTCCAGCTTCCGGCATAGAGCGTGGCGTCTGGCCGTCCCAGCAGTGCCAGTGCGAACAGGTTGACGCAGGCGGTGACACCCGAGCCACAGTAGACCACGACCTCGTCGGCTTCCACATCCCGCCACCGTGAACGCAGGACAGACTCGCCGACCGGAAATCCGCAATCGTCGGTCACCGCCTGCCACGGCTTGTTGACGGCGCCCGGGATGTGTCCCGCCACCGGGTCGATCGGTTCCTCCAGGCCAAGGAAACGGCGTGACTCCCGGGAGTCGATGACCACGGCCCCCCGCGCCATGGCCTGGCGCAGACCGGCGATATCACAGACGCCGAGATAGTCACCGACCGGCTCGGGCGGTACCGCTACCGGCTCTGTTAGCCCGATCTCGGGCTCCCCGCCGGCGGCCAGCCAGGCTCGGTAGCCGCCGGCGAGCAGTTTCGGCGGCCGGTACCCCAGGCCACGCATCATCCACCACAGCCGCGCGGCATAGGCAAACCCTGAATCATCGTAGGCCACGACCGGTGTTTGGGCGTCGATCCCGATATCGGAAAGGGTGCGGGCGAAAACGCCCGGTTCCGGCAGCGGGTGGCGCCCGCCGTGCACCCCCAACGGGCCCGACAGATCCGCGTCCAAGGCCAGGTAGTGCGCACCGGGAACGTGGCCGGCAAGGTAGGCCGCACGTCCGGCAGCGGGGTCGGCAAGGGAAAACCGGCAGTCCAGCACCACGCTTTCGGCCAGCGCAACAGCGTCTTCCGGCTCAACCCACATCGTATACTGCATCCCGACCTCCCCGCGATCTGGTAGTCTTTCGGGCCTGGGATCAACCTGAATCCGACAGACTGCCAGCCCGATCCTTGGGTGAATCCCCAGATTTGGCTAAACTGGCAGATGGTCGGACCTGAGCGTCCGTCAGGCTGCCAGCGCGAAGTGTAGCGCACCTGGCGTCAGAACCGGGGCCGTCACCCTGGCCTGGCCAAACACGGAGTGAAATTGTCGTGGTTACCAGTACGCGCGACCAACGCAAGCTGAGAATTGTCGCCCAGCCGAATTGTTCTGCCACCTGGCAGGCCAACAAGCTGGTGCTGGTCACTCTCGCAGTTCCGTCGCTCATCGCCGCCACGGCCTTTGCGCTCCTCGGGGCGTGGCCCATACTGCCACTCGCCGGACTGGAGCTCATGGCGCTGGGGGCCGCCCTGTACTATGTGAACTGGAAATTGCAGTACCGCCACGTCATTACCCTCAGCGACACCTCTATTCGCATCGACAAAGGATTTTACGCCCCGCGTGAAAGCTACACCTTCACCCGGGACGACACAGGGCTCGCCATCACGCCCGAAAAACACCCGTGGGACGGGCCCGAACTCAGCGTCCACGATCGCCATCACCGGGTCAGCGTGGGTGAATTCCTCAACCGTGACGACTGCCTGAAACTGGCGGGGCTGTTACGGAGCGAGCTGCGGGTGCGCACCCACAGCGCGCTGCAGGCCCGGCGTTTCTAACCGGGAGCACCTAGCCCCCCCACCTTTGGGCCGGGGCACGACACACCCGCCAGCGTGCAGGCGAAACCACACGGGGCGTAACCGCACCCGGTGCCGCAGCCGGCTCCTGACACGGGCACAGAGACGCCACTGCGGCGATGGCCGTTTTCTGCCTAAAAGTCCAGTTATCGCTGGGCCGGGCAACCTCCTCGACGATAATCTGTACGTTGCGCACCCAAGGCGGAGATTATCATGCCCCGGTCACCCTACAACGCCGAGACAGCGGCTGAGATAGGCCTGCTCATCAACCTGCACCGCGCCAGGTATCAACACTGGCGTCAGATTGTTGCGGACTACCGAGACTGGCTGGTGACGGCTGCCTGTGGCCTGCTGCTCTGGGCCGCCGTCGTCAGCGAGATTATCTGGCCGTCCGAACTCTCCGGTACCCGCCTGGCCTGCGCCCTGCTGGCGTTCATCGCTGCCCTGACGACCTTGCCGCTCGTTGCCGCCTTCGCCAGCCAGTCCCGTGTGAAACGGGCGGATCGCCAGATCGCGGCCTTGTTCGCCAGCTACGGATTATGCCATGTCATCAAGGGAGCATCAGACAGCGCGCTGGTAACGCTCGCAGACGGTGAAGTTGTCGACCTGACGCCGTTTATAACCGCCGCGAACAGTTTGGAGAACGAACTGTATTATCCCAGTGATGCCGAATTGGCGGCGGGCTGGCAGCCCTCTGACACGCACCGGACCGCGGCGCCAGATGCGGACATGGCGCCTGCCTAGCCCGGTTCGCTCAGCGGAGCTCTGAAGCGTCCAGAGCAAGGCCCGTAGCGCTGGTCACGGCCATAGTCCTCAGCCGGCGGCGCAAGCGGATAGGCCGCCCCGCGCTGGACACTTCAGGCGCTGCCCTGCGGGAATTTCAGGCAAACCGGCACAACAGTGTTGGCAGCGCTTCCTCCGGGGTATCGACTCGCGGCGACTCTGCCTCGATGGCGTGCTCCGCTCCCGAACCCGCATGCTCACCGATACCGCTACCGGTCACGCTGGCAATTGCACTGAGCAGGCAAAAAGCCACCGCCGTGGCACCGCCGTGCCGGGCTACCCTGATTGGCTTGCGTATATGTAGACTCATTCGAATAACCCCGAATTCCGGGGCCCCTCGTTGCTGGTTAAACGACCGTGACCATTATGACCCGGGCACACGGTCCGGGTTACCCGATTACGACAGAGCGAGAGCCGCCGTCGACGAATGACCGGTATGCAGTCGCCCGCGGACGGCAGGGCGCCATTTGCCCGAAACTGAATATCGGCGACGCATGCGGTATGATCCCCGGGTTTGGCAGCGGCCAGTGTATGCGCATGCTCGCAGTGGCCCCGTAGCCAGTAATGGAAACCCGCACGGTATGACTGATTCAGGCAAGAAAAACGTAGGGTTTGTCAGCCTCGGCTGCCCCAAGGCCCTGGTGGATTCTGAACGCATCCTGACCCAGTTGAAGATGGATGGCTACGATATCGTACCGAGCTACGAAGACGCGGACGTGGTTGTGGTCAACACCTGCGGTTTTATAGACAGCGCAAAACGCGAATCGCTGGAGGCGATAGGCGAAGCCCTGAGCGAAAACGGCAGGGTGATAGTGACAGGCTGCATGGGCAAGGGAGACGATGCCCGCGCAATCCGAGAACTGCACCCCAGCGTCCTCAGCGTAACCGGGCCCGCGGCTTACGAGGAAGTCGTCAGTGCAGTTCACGAGTGGGCACCCCCACCCGTTACCCACGACCCGTTTGTCGACCTCGTGCCCCCGCAGGGAGTCAAGCTCACACCCCGTCACTACGCTTACCTGAAAATTTCCGAGGGCTGTAATCACCGCTGCAGTTTCTGCATCATCCCCTCCATGCGCGGCGACCTGGTGAGCCGCCCGATCGGTGAGGTGATGGAAGAAGCTGAGCGCCTGGTCCGATCGGGGGTGCGGGAATTGCTGGTCATCTCCCAGGACACCAGCGCCTACGGCATCGATCTCAAGTACCGTACCGGCTTCTGGAACGGGCGACCGATGAAAACCCGCCTGCAGGAGTTGTGCGAGGGTCTGGCGGAATTCGGGGTCTGGGTACGTCTGCACTACGTGTACCCCTACCCGCACGTCGATAAGGTCGTACCGCTCATGGCCGACGGCAGGATTCTTCCCTATCTCGATATCCCGTTCCAGCACGGCAGCCCCGACGTGCTGCGGCGAATGCGGCGACCGGCGGCGGCGGAAAAGTCGCTGGACCGAATCCGTGCGTGGCGGTCGATCTGTCCCGATATTACCCTGCGCAGTACTTTTATTGTCGGTTTCCCCGGTGAGACTGAAGCGGAGTTTGACACGCTGCTCGAGTTTCTGCAGGAGGCTCAACTGGATCGGGTGGGCTGTTTCCAGTATTCCCCGGTCGCAGGCGCTGCCGCCAACGCCCTGCCCGACTCGGTGCCCGACGCCGTCAAGCAGGAGCGGTGGGAACGGTTCATGGCGCTGCAACAGGACATCAGTGCCGAAAAACTTCAGGCCAGGGTCGGCCGGACCATCGAGATACTGGTCGACGAAATCAATGATGCAGGGGCTGTGGGTCGATCGGCCGCCGACGCGCCAGACATCGACGGCAAGGTCTACCTGGACGGCGCCGCCGGTCTTCATCCGGGAGACCTGGTTGAGGCCGAGGTAACGGCCGCCGACGAGTACGACCTGTGGGCCGGGTAGCGCCGCGTGAACCTGCTGCTGTTCAGCGCAGAGGACATTGTGTCCGCGGAACGGGTTTCGACGGGGCGGGTTCCTCCAGACCGGGTCGCGCCAGACCGGGTCGCGCCAGACCGGGACAGAATAAACCTTAATCGCCCTGAGGTCGGCCCCCCCTCCGCGCCGGATACGACCACCTTCCACTCGGGGCTGGTTGTCGTCCGGGGCCGGCGGACGCGACACCTCCGGGAAGTACTTGGCGCGGCCGTGGGTGACTTTATCCGGGTCGGGCTGGTCGGGGGCGCTGTGGGCGAGGGACAGCTGTTGGCGCTGGATGAAAGCACCGCGACGCTGTCTGTAACACTGCATCGTCAGCCGCCAGACAAGCTACCTCTCACGCTCATACTGGCACTCCCCAGGCCCAAGATGCTTCGGCGCATCCTGCGCAGTGCGGCGGAAACGGGGGTGCGTGAAGTGCATCTGATCAACAGCTTTCGGGTCGAGAAGAGCTTTTGGCAATCACCGGCAGTGCAATCGACAACCCTTGAGGAAACCCTGCTGCTCGGGCTCGAGCAGGCGGGTGACACCGTTCTGCCCGACGTCTCTTGCCACCGTCGTTTCAAGCCCTTCGTCGAGGACCGGTTACCGGATATGCTCGCCGGCCAGACGCCGCTGCTGGCTCAACCCGGGGACCACCCGCCCTGCCCCCGGGCGTTGCGGGGCGACACCCTGCTGGTCATCGGGCCCGAAGGCGGGTTCATTCCCTATGAGGTCGACAAACTGCGGCAGGCCGGCTGCAAGCCGGTGTCACTGGGACCGAGGATACTCAGGGTGGAGACGGCGATCGCGTTCGCACTGGGCCGCCTGACCTGATACGGCCGCCGCTCCAGCGCTGGCGTACAGTCCGGGCGCCATTTCTTTGACGATGATCATGGCAGCGGTGGAATAGCCGCATTAGCTTTAGCTCTGGACCCGCGATCCCACCTCCGGGTGGAAAATAGTACGTACGGGAGAACAGAGCATGCTGACAGTCGCAGAAATCATGACCCGTGAGCCCTACACACTCGGGCCGGAGGACAGCCTCGCCGACGCCCGCGCCCTCATGGCACAGCATCACGTGCGCCACATCCCGGTTGTGACCGGCAACGGTGTGGTCGCGGGGGTGGTATCGCAGCGGGATGTGCTCGCAGCGACGGATTCCCACGTACTCAACGCTGCCACAAAGGTCGTTCAGCGCAATAATGATGACATTGCGCTGTCCACCATCATGAGCTCTCCCGCGCAGACGGTCGACGAACGCGCCAGTCTGCGGGGCACCGCGCTACACCTGCAGCAACACAAACTGGGATGCCTGCCCGTACTGCGTGACGGTAAGCTGGTTGGCATCATCACCGATGCCGATTTCGTCGAGGTCGCCATCAACCTGATGGAGCAACTCGAGTCCAGTGAGCCGGAACCCCTCAGTTTCGCAGGCCCCGAAGAGGGCGACAGCCCCGTCTAGCGGTCCGGGCTCTCATCGAATAGCGAGAGTTGGTCACTGTCACCGCCAGACACGGGATTCAGGCGCAGCCCCACACCCAACAGGCGGACCGGTCTGGCACCTCGGGGCCAGGCGGAACCGAGCAGATGCTGGAATTGCCCGGCGCGATGCCAGCATTCGCCGCTGTCGGGCAGCACCTCTTCCAGCGTGGTCTGGCTGAAATCGTGAAACTTGATTTTGATGAAGCGCTTGGCCGGGTAGTAGTCACGCTCTATCCGCGCGAAACGACGCTGCAGCTCACCCAACAGCTCCTCCAGTGCCGATGCCATCGCCGGCAGCTCGGGGATGTCCTCGGCAAAGGTGCGCTCGACGCTGATTGACTTGCGTACCCGATTGGGCTGCACCGGCCTGTCGTCATGACCACGGCAAACATCGTAGAGACGTCGGCCATACTTGCCAAACCGCTTGACCAGCACCTGCAGGGACAGCGTCTGCAGGTCGCCGCATGTCTTCACACCCATTCCATGCAGCTTTCGCGCGGTGACCCGGCCGACACCGTTGATGCGGTCCACCGGCAGCGCGAGCACGAAGCTGCCGACAGAGTCCGGAGGAATCGTGAACAGCCCGTCCGGCTTGCGCCAGTCACTGGCCACCTTCGCCAAAAACTTGTTCGGGGCCACCCCGGCGGAGACAGTGATGCCAAGCTCGGAACGAACACGCTCCCGGATTTCCCGGGCCACCAGCGTCGCACTGCCGTCCAGCCGGCGACTGAGACTGAGGTCGAGGTAGGCTTCATCAAGCGAGAGAGGCTCGATCCGGTCGGTGTAGTCCGCAAAGATATCGCGCATCGCCAACGACACCTCGCGGTACAACTCGAAACGCGGCCGAACAATCACCAGATCGGGGCAGAGCATCTGCGCCCGGGAAGAGGCCATTGCCGAACGGACACCAAATTGTCGCGCCTCGTAGCTCGCCGCGGCGATCACGCCGCGCCGGTCCGACCGTCCGCCAACAGCAAGGGGGACCTGCAACAGCGCGGGATTTTCTCGTCGCTCGACCGATGCGTAAAAAGAATCCGCGTCGATGTGTCACGATCTTGCGCGCCGACACCGTGGTCTCCGTCCGCGCCGCCGGTTTATCCCTGCGTCGCCACCCCGACCGGGCAGCTCACGCCAGTACCACCCAGCCCGCAGTAGCCACCGGGGTTCTTGGCGAGATACTGCTGATGGTAGTCTTCGGCATAATAAAACGCGGGCGCGGGGAGAATTTCCGTAGTGATCGCGCCAAAGCCGGCCGCATCCAGTGCGCGCTGAAACTGCTGTTTGCTCGCCTCCGCCTCGCGCAGCTGCTCTTCGCCAAACGTATAGATCGCAGAGCGATACTGGGTTCCCAGGTCATTGCCCTGACGCATACCCTGGGTGGGGTCGTGGCCCTCCCAGAACAGCGTCAAGAGTTGGTCGTAGCTAATCCTCTCCGGGGCAAATACCACCAGCACAGCCTCGGTATGCCCGGTATTGCCCGAACAGACCTCCTGATAGGTCGGATTGGGTGTCACACCGCCGGCGTACCCTGCAGCGGTGGTATACACCCCCTCCTGCTGCCAGAATTTCCGCTCGACGCCCCAGAAGCAACCCATGCCGAAGACAGCGGATTGCAGTGGTGACGGGAACGGACCCTGCAGTGGGTTCCCATTCACGAAGTGTCCATCCGACACCGGCATCGGCTGGTCCCGCCCCGGCAGGGCTGACGCCGCACTCGGTAGCTGGTGTTTCTTGCGCAGGTCAAACAGTTTCATCGCAAATTCTGCCTCGTCTGGTCAGCTTGATTATACCCGAGTGACTGTACGTTGCGCGGGCCGGTTCGGGTTAGAGCGCGTCGAGACCTATCGGGCCTGCAGGCCCGCGTCCCGGTCCTGCCCATTTGCTTTAGACGCTGTACAGCGGGTAAGCTGTTGAAAACACTCCGTAATGAACCTTACGAACACACGAGTGTCATATTGAGACGCCATACTGAATCGGGTAGCAACACAAGCTTACATCCGACCCCGAACTGGAACGAACTGAAAAGACTATGAACAACCTGAACCACTTCGACCCTCGCGAACTGTGCAGCCGCAAGCTCTGGGAACTTGTCAGCCTGCAAACGTCGGAAGAGATCACCGAGGCCCAGAGGCGTGAAGCCATTTCCGAGCTGGCGACCCGGCGGGACTACCTGTCCGAACTCGAGCGATTGGGCAAACTGGTCGACGGTTCGTGACCCGGTCCCGGTGAGCGATGGCAAAACTCCCCACCCGCCGATCCTCCAGCCGTGACATCGATGTATTCCTGCAGAAAAGCAGGGCCATCAGCACTGTCGTGGGGAAACAGCCGAGACTGTTGTTTGCGATAGACGCGACCGCCAGCCGACAGCCAACCTGGGACATAGCCTGCCACCTGCAGCAACAAATGTTCCGCGAGACACGCAAACTCGGCAGTCTCGCTGTCCAGCTCGCGTACTACCGCGGCTTTAACGAATTTTATTCGAGCGCCTGGCACACCGACAGCGACGCCCTGCGCAGCCAGATGTCCACAGTGGAATGTCGCGGCGGCCAGACCCAGATCGCCCGCCTGCTCCAGCACGCACTGAAGGAGAACAGCAATGCGACCGTACGGGCGGTTGTGTTCATCGGCGATGCGATGGAGGAAGGCGCCGACCGGCTCTGTGACCTGGCCGGTCGCTGCGGGCTGAGCAGACTCCCGTTATTCCTTTTTCAGGAGGGCAGCCATCCCGGCGTCGAGAGCTGCTTTAAGGATATGGCGCGGCTCAGCGGCGGCGCCTACGCCCGCTTCGACAGCAACAGCGCGGACACGCTGGCGGCGCTGCTGGGCGCGGTGGCAAAGTATGTGGCCGGGGGGCGACAGGCGCTCGAACACGGCAGTCGCGACAGTGATAAACTGCTCCTTCAACAACTCCGGAACTGAGAACCAGCGTGCCCCGACTCATACTGCTGCTGGCGGTAATCGCCGTTGCCTACCTGCTGATCAACCGCGCCCGCCAGGTGCCACCGCACAAGCGACGCGGAGAATACATCAAGCTGGGCGTTGCGTTCACCGTATTCCTGGTTGTGATCCTGACCCTCGCTGGAAAAATGCACTGGATAGGCGCGGCGGCTGCCGGCCTGCTGGTATTGTTGCGCCAGCTGGCTCCCTCTCTCATCCGTCTCTTCCCCATGCTGGCGACAATGAAGACCAGCGGGGCTGCCCAGGGTTCCGGGCCGGCCGGGGGGCAGACGTCCACGGTGGAAACCGAGATCCTGCGCATGCATCTCGATCACGACAGCGGCAGGCTCGAGGGCGAAGTGCTGCGAGGGACGTTTCAGGAGTGGCGCCTCGACGAGATGGACAGGTCCCAACTCAAGGAGCTGTTCGCCTACTGCCAGGCGGAGGATCAGGACTCGCTGCAGCTGCTGGAGAGCTACCTGCAGCAACGTTTCCCTGGTGCCGCGGATTTCGGGACCGAGGATTCGGGTGGCACGGAGGGCGGCGGGGCGATGAATCGCAGCGAGGCGCTGGCGGTGCTGGGACTCGATGAAGACGCAGACGAGGCGGCCATCATCGCGGCTCATCGCACGCTGATCCAGAAGCTTCACCCCGATCGAGGCGGCAATGACTACCTGGCGGCCAAGATCAACCAGGCCAAGGACTTCCTCCTCGGCTGAGCAAACTGGCGTTACCCGCAGGCAGTGATTAAACTGCGGCAACTTCGCAGACGGAGAGACCTGGATTGATGAGCGATGTGTTTGTAATTCGCAATCAACATGGGCATTACTGGGGCAAATCGAAGCACTGGGTGGACGGCAGCGAGGCCCGCGCGGTGATGCGGGCCACACATCGCGATGAAGCGGTCAACACCCTCGTCGAACTCAGCGCCCGGGATGTCCTGCTCCGCGGACAGGTCGTGGAGGCCGAGCTCGACGAGCGCGGTCTCCCGCGCATAGAGCCCAGCCAGATTCCACTGCCACACGTAGAAGACGTCGCGGGCAGTGACGCCGCGGAACTGGCCGGGGAGACGGGTTGACCGCAACCCGATGTGCTGCCCGCGCACCGCGGCACACCCGGCCCCGGCTTGAAAACGCCGGGAACGCCCCCATGGATCACGCAGGGGTGTTCCATCTCGGGACTGAGCCCGCCAGCCATAGAGAGGTGCCTTCACCACCATGAGAATTCTGCTTTATCTCGCCACCAACATAGCGGTGCTGGTACTGCTCAGCATCGTGTTCAACATCCTTGGGTTGCAGGGCGTGCTGGCGCGAAACGGCGTCGACCTGAACCTGGGCAGTCTGCTGGTGTTCTGTGCTCTCTTCGGATTCGGCGGCTCGCTGGTGTCTCTGATGTTGTCGAAATGGATGGCGCAGCGCTCGACAGGTACACGGGTCATCGACCAGCCCGCCAACAGCGACGAACAGTGGCTGCTGGATACAGTTGCACAGCTGGCGGGAGAAGCGGGTATCGGCATGCCGACTGTAGGCGTCTTCCCATCCGATGCGGCCAACGCCTTTGCCACCGGGTGGAAGCGGGATGACGCCCTGGTCGCAGTCAGTTCCGGGCTGCTGCAGCGATTCGACAGGGCTGAAATTCGTGCGGTTCTCGCCCATGAGATCGGCCATGTGGCCAATGGTGATATGGTCACGCTGGCGCTCATCCAGGGCGTGGTCAACACCTTCGTCATGTTCGTTGCCCGGATCGTCGGCCACACCGTCGACCGCGTCGTGTTCAAGACCGAGCGTGGCTACGGCCTGGGTTACTTCGCCGTGACCATCGTTACCGAACTGCTGTTGGGGTTCCTCGCCAGCATGATCGTGTTCTGGTTCTCGCGGTGGCGTGAGTACCGGGCCGACGCCGCGGGTGCAGGTCTGACCAGCAACCGCGATATGGCCGCCGCCCTGCGCCGCCTGCAGCAGGAACAGGGACTGCCACAAGACCTTCCGGGAGAGCTGACGGCCTTCGGCATCAGTGAGCAGGTCAAACAGGGAGTGGCGGGGCTACTGCGTTCACACCCGCCGCTGGAAGACAGGATACGAGCACTGGAGACAGCCACGCGATGAATCAGCCCGCCCCCGCATCACGCCTGGTCAACTGGACCGGCTATCTCGCCGTCGCGCTGCTGCTACTGTTGCCGGTGGCCGTGCTCACCGTGCGCGCCGGAGCCGCGCAACAGGGACTGTTGCTCTACGCGCTCTCCTGTCTGGCCGCCACCGCGCTGCTGATACTGTTTATCGTTCTGTTACTGCTGCCGCGCTTCGCACCGCAGAGGCCGGCTATTTTCAGGCGCGCCGCGTTGACGCTCCCCGGCGTGTTACTGCTGGCCATACTGGTACGAGGCGGCGAGCAATACCCTGCTATCCACGACATCAGCACCGACCTGCTGGACCCGCCCACGTTCCGGGCCGCCGCCGAACAGCGCGGACCCTCCAGCAACAGCCTCGACGTCGAAACCGCCACGCTGGACATGCAGCGGGATTCCTACCCGGACATCGCCACACTGGTGCTCGAACTGCCGATCGAAACAGTGTACGAGCGCGCCCTGCTGGTCGCGCAGGACATGGGCTGGGATATCTATTACCAGAACCTGGACCAGGGCGTAATCGAAGCCGTAGACACCACCGCTATCATGGCCTTCAAGGATGACATCGTGGTTCGCGTGCGCAGCAACGCCAGCGGTACCCTGCTGGACCTGCGATCCGTTTCGAGAGTAGGTGTCAGTGACCTCGGCGCCAATGCCGCTCGCATCCGTGAGTTTTTCAGCCGCTTCGAGGCGCTGGAGGCGTACCCGCAGTGATGGGCCACCTCGCCAGGACGCTCGCGGCATCGCTGGCCTGCCTGCTGGTCGCGGCAGGCGCGGCCGCAGCCGTAGACTACCTGAGTTTCGCCACAGAAGACGAGGCAAACTCCACTGAAATCTTCAGCAAAGCCAGTCCCTCTGTCGTATTCGTCACCAATACGTCTATCAGGCGGTCTTTTTTCAGTCTCGACGTGCAGGAAATTCCGCGGGGGTCAGGCTCCGGTTTCGTCTGGGACAAGAGCGGACTGATCGTCACCAATTTCCACGTCATTGCCAACGCAGACCGCCTGACCGTTACCCTGCAGGACCAGAGCGAACACTCGGCCGACGTCATCGGGGTGGCGCCCGAAAAAGACCTGGCGGTGCTGCGGATAAAAGACGCGCCGGACAACCTCGTCGCACTGCCGATCGGCGATTCGTCCGAACTGTCAGTGGGCCGCAAGGTGCTTGCGATCGGCAACCCTTTCGGTCTCGACACCACCCTGACCACTGGCATCGTCAGTGCGCTGGGCAGGGAGATCTATGCCCCGAGCAACCGCAAGATTCGCGGCGTCATCCAGACGGACGCGGCGATAAATCCCGGCAACTCGGGCGGGCCACTGCTCAACTCCCTGGGGCAACTGGTGGGGGTGAATACGGCGATCTACAGCCCCAGTGGCGCCAGTGCGGGCATCGGCTTCGCCATCCCGGTGAACACGGTCAAGGACGTGATTCCGCAACTCATTGCCTACGGGCGTATACTCAGGCCGATCATAGGCGTCGAACTGGCCAGTGATCGCTGGATCAGGCGGTTTGGCATCAAGGGTGTACCCGTAGTCATGGTGCAGCCCGGCCTGCCCGCGCACAGCGCCGGCATGATCGGCGCCCGTCGCACGTCCCGGCAGGGTATCGAACTGGGCGATATCATCACCCACATCGACGGTGAAAGGATCGCCAGCAACGACGACTACTTCGCCGCGATGGAGCGCAGGAAACCCGGTGACCAGGTCACTATCAAAACCCGACGTGGCGAACGGACACGCTCGTTCAAGGTGACGTTGACCGAGTCACAGTAGAACCTCCGCCGGTGGCTGTGCACCGGTAGCCTCCACCGCAGGCTGGCCATAGGGCTGGCATTGCGGCCGCGCGAGCAGGCTCGCCGGGCAGCCGTCGGTACCGGCTCTGGCCATGCGGCCCACAAGGGAGAGTGCATGCTCAACAGGCGTCTTTTCTGGATAGTTTTTGCAGTCCTGGCGATGCTTACGGCCGTCGTCCAGTTCGTTCCGACCGGCGGTCCAGCGGTACCGGCAGCGGAGAGCGACCAGATTCAGCCGCGGGAAAAAGCACCGGAGAGCCGCCCCCGCCCGGAATGACGTCCGTCGGCACCGCTGCTAGAGTGTGTGGAAGACAACCGCGGGCGACCGGGCCTGACGCAGCCCTTTCTGCAACCGTTTAACCGACCGCGAATCGACCACAGGACACCTGACACTCGCCCCATGTTGCTGGACGCCTACGAGGAAGTCATCGCCGCCGGCATCGTGCTGCTGTACGTGCTCGCGGTGGTGTCTACTATCGAGGCCATCATGCAGGCCAGGACGTCCCAGGGTGCAATTGCGTGGTCGATTTCGCTACTGAGTCTGCCGCCCCTGGCAGTGCCGCTGTACCTGGTGTTTGGCCGCAACAAGTTCGACGGGTATCTGGAGAAACGGGAGGCCATAGAACAACAATCCAGGACCCTGGTGGAAACGACATCCCGCTCCCTGGCGGACCATATCATCCCGACCGATGGTGCGCCGGCCTACTACGCCAGCCTGCTGGCGCTGGCCAGGATTCCGGCGACGACCGACAACGACGTCGAACTGCTTATCGATGGCGCTGAGACTTTCGCCAGTATCCTGTCGGGGCTGCAGGCTGCCAGACAGAGCATCCTGCTGCAGTCCTACATTATCCGCGACGACGAACTGGGCAGGCGGGTGGCGCGTGTCTTACAGGATCGCGCCAAAGCGGGCGTGAGCGTATACCTGCTGTACGACGAAATCGGCAGCCGCGGGTTTCACAAAACAGGTTTGTGCCGGCAGTTGGTCATGCTGGGTGTCCACGTGGCCGCCTTCAACACGACCCAGGGCCGACGCAACCGGTTCCAGCTTAATTTCCGCAACCACCGCAAGATTATCGTCGTCGATGGCCGCAACGCCTGGGTGGGTGGCCATAATATCGGTATCGAATATCTCGGCAGGCACCCTCGCATCGGTCACTGGCGGGACACCCATGTGCGCGTCGACGGCCCGGCCGTACTGGGCATCGAACTGGCCTTCGCCACCGACTGGCTGTGGGCGACCCAGATACCGCTGGACATCGAGTGGCGCTATAAAGAACGCGCACCCGGCGACTGCAACGTGCTGGTTTTTCCCTCGGACCCAGCCAGCGAATACGAAGAGGCAGGGTTGATGTTCCTTGAATGCATCGTGCAGGCCAGGGAACGCATCTGGATCGCAAGCCCCTATTTCGTTCCCGACCGGGCCATCGTGGCAGCGCTGCAACTGGCTGCCCTGCGCGGTATCGATGTGCGAATCCTGATTCCGGACGAACCGGACGGCCCGGTCGTGGCCATGGCCAACTGGGCCTACACCCGAGAACTCCTCCCCGGCGGCATCAACATATACCGTTACCGAGACGGTTTCATGCACCAGAAGGTATTGTTGATGGACAACCGACTTGCAGGCGTGGGTACGGCCAACTTCGACAACCGCTCCTTCCGGCTCAATTTCGAAATCACTTTGCTGGTCCAGAACCCGTCCTTCGCCGACCAGGTCTGCCGTATGCTTGAGCGCGATTTCGCACAGTCAACGCGCGTCGGCCCCGGGGATTTCGAGAACAAGCCTTTCTGGTTCCCCCTCGCCATGGGGGTGGCACGCCTGTTTTCACCTGTGCTCTAGGGCACCTCTGAACAATGGCCCGCAGTGAGACTTCCTGTCTACTCGGCAATCCCCTTGACAATGATTACCAAAAGGGCCAGCGGCACGACGAAGCGGATCAGGAAATGCCAGATCTCGTAGATCATGCTGCTGGCGCCGCTCAATTCATCGCGACTGACCGACTTCTTCACTGCCCAGCCGGCGAAGATCGCGATCAACAGTCCACCCACCGGCAGCAGGATCTGGTTGGAGAAATAATCCAGCGTGTCATTGAAGTTGTTGCCGCCTATGGTCAGTTCACTGATCACGTTATAGGACAGGATACTCAGGACGCTGAACCCGGCCACTGAACCGATCACCAACAATGCGCTCTGATGGCGGGCCAGGCCGAACCGATCCTCCAGCCAGGCGTTCACACTTTCCACCAGGCCGACCATCGAGGTGATGCCGCCGACCGCGAGCATAACGAAGAAGAGAACGCTGAAGATGTGTCCCCCGGGCATCTGGGCAAAGGCAACAGGCAGGGTCTGGAAAATCAATCCAGCGCCCGCCGCAGGGTCGAGATCGTTATTGAACACCGCGGGAAAGATGACCAGGCCCGCCAGCAGGGCCACACCGGTATCCGCAATGACGATGATCAGTACCGAACGGGTGATAGGGATATCTTTGGGCAGGTACGAGCCATAGGTCATCATGCCGCCCATGGCCACGCCTATTGAAAAGAACGCCTGGCCTATGGCGGCCAGCACCGTGGTGCCAGTGATTTTGCTGAAATCAGGTGTGAACAACCATTCGACCGCCTCGCTGAAGCCCCCCGCGAAGTAGTTGTACCCGGCGAGACCGATAAGCAGCACGAACATCAGCGGCATCATCACACTCACCGCGCGCTCGATGCCGTCCTTGACGCCGGCGTAGATGATCGTGCCCGTAATGGCAAGCCCGACCAGGGTCCAGAACAGCATGCCGGGTGTGTTGGCAAGCACTGCACTGAATTCCTCTCCGGCGGAGACGGCGTCGATACCGACGAAGCCCGTCATGACCGCCTTGTACAGGTACCACAGCACCCATCCGACGATACCCGCGTACACGATCTCGATGGTATAGGCCGCCAGCAGACCCATACCGCCCACCCACTGCCATTGCCGGGAGCGTTGACTCTCCACTGCAACGGCGGCCATCGCCGACGGCGGACTGCCCTGGCCACGCCGACCGATCAGGAGCTCGGCCATGAGTATCGGCACGCCGATACCGAAGGCACAGGCGAGGTAGATCAGCACAAAGGCAGCGCCGCCGTTTTCGCCGGTCACGTAAGGAAAACGCCAGATGTTGCCGAGGCCCACCGCAAAGCCGACCGAGGCCATCAGGAAGGCAAAGGGGGAGGTCCAGTGGTTCTGTGAGCCGCCGGCTGCTGCCATTATTCAGTCTCCAGGAATTGTTCTTATCGGCTCCAGTTTACACAAAAGCAGACCTGCATTCAGAGCAAAACAGGTTCGTTCACCCATTCAGATTGTCGCCAGGGGGCGGGTCGCCTGGTCCAGCCATGCCCGGGAGTCGGCATCCAGCAAGGGTCCGATAGTGTCGGCAACCCGTCGATGGTAGGCGTCGAGCCAGCCCTGTTCGGAGGGGCCGAGCAGGGCGAGGTCGAGCAGGCGACGGTCAAAGGGCGCGAGGGTGATGGTCTCAAAGCCCAGCATCGGGGTCTCCCCCTGTCCGGACTCGATCTCCCTGACCACGACCAGGTTCTCGCAACGTATGCCGAAGGCGTCATCGCGGTAATAGCCGGGCTCATTGCTGATGATCATGCCGGGGCGCAAAGCCACCCCGTTGTGGACCTTGGAGATACGCTGCGGACCCTCGTGCACGTTGAGGAACACTCCCACCCCGTGGCCCGTGCCATGATCGTAATCACACCCTTCATGCCAGAGAAACTGTCGCGCCAGGACATCGAGCTGGCTGCCGGTGGTGCCGGTCGGGAAGCGGGCCCGGGCAAGTGCAATATGCCCCTTCAGCACGAGAGTAAACATCCGCCGCACCTCCGGGCCGGGGTCACCGATCGCGACGGTGCGGGTGATGTCCGTGGTGCCGTCGAGGTAGTGAGCCCCACTGTCCACGAGATAAACGCTGTTCATCGTCAACCGCGCGGGGTCACCATCGCGATGGTTGTAGTGACACATAGCGGCATTGGGTCCGGCAGCCGAAATGGTGTCGAACGACAGGTCCCTGAACTGGTCATCCTCGCGCCGGATGACATAGAGGGCTTCGGCCAGCGCGGCCTCGTCATGCAAGCGGTTTGCGGCCACCTCGGCGTCCAGCCACGCCAGGAAGCGTGTTTTGGCTGCGCCGTCCCGGATGTGCGCCGCGCGCGTCCCGGCCAGTTCAATCGGGTTCTTACACGCCTTCGGCAGCAGTACCGGGTCCTCCCCGGCTACCTGCCTGCAGCCCGCCGCCTCCAGTGCCTGCTCGCACCAGGCGTTGCAGGCGCCCTGATCGACCAGCACCGCCTTGCCGGAGAGACCGGCCAGTACGGCCGCCGCCTCGGCCGGTTCAAAGAGGTTAACACCGGGTCCGACATGCGCCTCGAAGCCGTCCGGAATCCGGCGACCATCGACCAGCAATGACAGCCTGCCGTCACCTTCCAGTACCGCCATCGACTGCAGCACCGGCATCCTGGGCACGTCGGTACCGCGCACGTTGAGCAACCAGCTGATGGAGTCCGGCGGAAATACCAGTGCTGCATCGGCCCCTTTTGCGGCCACGGCGGCGGCGATACGCCGGCGCTTCTCCAGGCTGGATTCGCCCGTTAAATCCTCGCTCAGCAGCACGGCAGGACGCCGCAACGCTTGCGGCCGGTCCAGCCAGCAGCAATCGACCGGATTTTCCGCAACCGCGATCAACTCCGCGCCCGCAGCGGCGAGCGTGGCGGTAGCTTCGCGATACCAGCGCGCACTGTGCAGGCGCGGATCCGCGGCGACCCGGTCACCGGCGGCCAGTTGACTGGCGAGCCAGGCCACCGGCGGCTCATCGACCAGGTGAAGGATCTCGAACAGGTCCGCTGATACCTGGTGTCGGACCTGGACGGTATAGCGCCCATCGACGAACAGCGCCGCTTTCTCCGGGAGGATCACCGCAAGCCCCGCCGAACCGGTGAAACCGGTCAGCCAGCGCAGTCTTTCATGGTGCGGCGGCAGGTACTCTCCCAGGTATTCATCGGCCCGGGGCACCAGCAAGGCCCGGTAGCCGCCTTTCTCCATCAGGCGACGCAATGCCGCCAGCCGCTGGTCCGCCAGCCGCTGGGACCGCCAGCCGCTGGGACGCCAGCCGCTGCTCACTGGTCTCGGTAGTCATCGCTTACCCCACTGCTCAAGTCGCTTGCGCCCCGCACGACACCGGTGTGCGGGCTCAGGCCGCGACTATCAGCCAATCAGTACCGGAATGCAACGCGCTACCAGCCCCGGCACCGAGACCCCGGGTGTCGTTGCAGCGACCGGCCGCGGCAGATTCCGCGCATCCTGCCGGTGTACCTGGGGGTACGGCGGGCCAACGGCGGCGCAAGGCCCGCCGGTGGCTGCCATTGAGGGCGAATATTCCACGCTCTTGCCGGCAAACTGCCCCAGATTCCCGGCGTTTCATCGAATTACTGCTCGTTTTTCACCCAACTGGGGCAAAAATACCAATTTATATCACCAGCGGGCCGTCTCAGCTCGTCTCAGGTCAGCCGGGGAGGTAGAATACGGCGTTTGGGATCGACCGAGCGACCACACTCCGACCATCCCGGCACACGTCGCAGGGCCGGATTGAGGCGTTCCAATGAGTACGAGCATGACCATCAGACTGACCCGGATCGTCGCCCCGATCCTGGTGCTTGCCGCGAGCGTGGGGGCCTATGCCGTTCTGCACGCGACGCGCCCGGAGCCGGAAAAGAACGATCAGGCGCCGCGGCCAACGAGCGTGTTCACGGCTCCGGTCGTGCAACGCAACATTGCCCTCACTGTGAACACCCAGGGAGAGGTGCGGGCGCGCACCGAGATCGAGCTGATGTCCCAGGTGGCGGGCCGTATCATTGCCGTGTCCCCCGAGTTTACCGAGGGCGGCCTGGTCGAGCCCGGCGTATCCCTGCTGAAGATCGAAGATACCGACTACCGGCTGGCGCTGAGTCAGGCCAAGGCCAGGGTCGCAGAGGCTCAGGTCGGGCTGCAGCAGGCACTGGCCGACGCCGATGTCGCCCGGCGCCAACTACGCAATGACCCCACCGCATCAGACCTGGCACTGAAAAAACCCCAGGTCGCCCAGGCGAGGGCAACACTGGCAGCCGCACGGGCGAATCTCGAGCAGGCGGAGCTGAATCTGGAGCGCACCGACGTCGCGCTGCCGTTTCGCGGCCGCGTCGTCGACACCCGGGTTGATGTCGGCCAGTACATCTCGCCCGGTACATCCATCGGCCGGGTTTTCGCCACCGACGTGGTGGAGATACGCCTGCCGCTCAACGACTCGCAGCTGGCCTCCCTGGCGCTCCCTATCGGCTACACCGCGCCCGCCGGCGAGGGTATGCCGGTCACCCTGTCGGCAACCGTTGCTGGCCAGCGCCAGACCTGGAGCGGTCGCCTGGTGCGACTGGATGCTTCAGTGGATCCCGACACCCGCCTGCTTTATGCCATCGCCGAAGTCATCGATCCCTATGGCGCGAACGTGTCCGACAAAGACATGCCACTCGCTGTCGGCTTGTTCGTCGATGCCGAGATCGCGGGGCGTGAACTCGCTGCCGCAATCAGTATTCCCAGTAGCGGGCTGCGCGCCGGCGACGTCGTTTTCCTGGTCAATCCCGAAGGCCGCCTGGAGGTGCGCGAGGTGGACGTCATCCACACAGGCGCAGAGCGGGTAATCGTCGGTTCCGGCCTCGCCGCCGGCGAGCGGGTCGTCACATCAGCAATCAGGAACCCCATCGAAGGCATGGCACTGTCCACGCTCACCGAGAACGGTTCAGGCTAAACCGGGGGAGACCGGGCCAATGCAACGCGTAATCGGCTGGTGGGTGCACAACCCGGTGGCTGCCAACCTGCTCATGATAGGCATACTCCTGTCCGGTTTCCTGGGCTTCCTGGCGATGGAGCGTGAGGCCTTTCCCCAGATCAAACCCAACCGGGTGCAGGTCGAGGTCGTCTGGCCCGGCGCAGCGCCCCAGGAAGTGGAAGAGCAGGTTGTCGCGCGCATAGAGGAAGCGCTGAAGAATATCGACCGGGTTTACAGAATCTACTCGACGGCCACCGAAAACATGGCGCGTATCGACGTTACCACCTATCCAGACGTCGATATCAACAGCTTTCTCAACGACGTCAAAAACGCTGTGGACTCGGTTACAGCGCTGCCGCGGGACATCGAGAATCCACGGGTAAAACGCACCGAATTCCGACAGGAAATGATTCGCATTGCAGTGCACGGCAATATCAGCGAGCGCGAACTGACGCGGCTGGCCGAAGACCTTCGTGATGAAGTGGCCACCCTCCCCTACGTCTCTACCATTGAGCTGTTCGGCACGCGGCGCGAGGAAGTCACCATCGAGCTCTCCGAGTCGGCCATGCGCCGCTACGGACTCACCTTTGCCGAGGTCGCCGAAGCCATCAGGGCGAGCTCAATCAACCTGTCATCAGGCCAGGTGCGCACCGCCACCGGCGACGTACAACTGCGCGCACGCAACATGGCCGACACCGAAGAAGAATTCGAACGTATCGTGGTCCGCCAGAGTTCCGAAGGCGGTATTGTCAGGGTCGGCGACGTCGCCCGGGTGGTAGACGGGTTCGAGGACAACGAAATCCTCGCGATGATGAACGGAGAGCCTGCAGTCCTGTTGATGTTGAAAGACACCGACAACATGCAGGTGGTCAAGACAAGCGAGGCGGTGCAGGCCTGGATGGCCGAGGCCCGCTCGCGATTGCCCAGCGGAGTCGAACTCACGCTGTGGCTGGACTCCGCCGATATCTACCGCTCGCGTATGGGATTGATCGGCGAGTCCGCGGGGCTCGGGCTCGGACTTGTCTTCATCATTCTGATTCTCTCACTGCGGCCCAAGGTGGCGCTGTGGGTAACCGCTGGAATCGCGGTGGCATTCATGGGCACGTTCTCCCTGCTGCCCGCAAACGACGTGTCGCTGAATATCATTTCCACCTTCGCCTTCCTGCTGGTTCTGGGGATCGTTGTGGACGATGCCATAGTCGTCGGGGAGAGTATTCACGAAACCGCCCACCGGTTGGGGGGAGGACCGGAATCCGCTATCACCGGCGCTGTCGCCGTATCGAAGCCCGTGATCTTCGCGGTCCTCACTACGGTCATTGCCTTCGCACCCTGGCTGTTCGTCACCGGTGAAACCGCCCAGATCACCCGTCAACTTTCGATTGTGATCACCGTCGCCCTCGCCATCTCGCTGATCGAGGCATTTTTCATCCTGCCCGCACATCTGCGCCACCTCGAGCCACGGACCGGCCTGCGCGGCCTGGCCAGGCGGCAACAGCGCATAGAACACGGTATCAGCGAATTCGCTAATACCGTTTACCGTCGGGTGCTCGGTGCGGCCGTCGATCATCGCTATCTCACCACCAGCCTGTTCGTGGGTGCTTTCATCCTGAGTATCGGATTCTTCACCAGCGGATGGGTGAAGTTCTACTTCATGCCACAGGTCGAGAACCAGGAGATCTATATCAACGTGGTACTGCCAAGCGGTACCCCCTACTCGCGCGCACTCGCGGTTCTCGATCACCTGCAGCAGGCGGAGCGCGCGCTCATCGCCGAAGTCGACGCACGGGCGCAGCGAGGTGAAGGCAGCGGAGAACTGATTCGGGGCTGGTATACACGCTCTCGCAGGGATAGCGTCATCGCTATCGTCCGCCTCGTCCCGCCGGAGTTGCGGGATATGTCGGCAAAGGAGGCCGCCACCCGGTTTCGTGAGCTGGTCGGCGACATCCCCGATGCCGACGAAATACAGGTCAACTATTCTATCGGCGACGACGGGCCGGATGTCACCTACCTGCTGCGGCATCGCGATCCCGAAAGGCTCCAGGCGGCCAGCCTGGCGCTGCAGGCCAGGCTGAGAACGTATGATGGGACCTACTACGTGCGCGACAGCCAGCGCGGAGAATCCGACGAAATCCTGCTGCAGTTACGCCCCGGAGCCGAGAAACTGGGGATTACGCTTGCCGATGTCTCGCGCCAGGTCCGCCAGGCCTACTACGGCGAAGAAGTGCAGCGCCTGCCGCGTGAAAACGGAGACGTCAAGGTCATGGTCAAATATCCCGAGGCGTTGCGCGAGAGCCTGGGCAGCCTGGCCAATTTCCGGGTGCGCACCACTGACGGCAGGGAGATACCGCTGCTGTCCGTGGTCGACGTGGAAGTTTCCAGCGGCGTACAGCGCATCCAGCGCCGTGACGGCGAGCGGGTCGTGTCTGTCAGCTCCGATATGGATCCCGACCTGATGAATGACATCACCCGGGACATTAGCGATAACTTCCTGCCCGAACTCTCGGAACGCTTTCCGGCACTCAAGATACTGAAAGGTGGGCAACAGGAAGAAGAGGAACAGTTCTACAACGAGATCATGTCGCTGTATGCCGTTGCCCTGTTCATGATGTACGCCCTCATTGCGGTAGCCTTCAAATCATACTGGCTGCCGCTGCTGATCATGACCGCCATACCCTTCGGTTTCATGGGTGCGGTGTTCGGACACCTTTTCTTCGGTGTGCCGCTGGCGCTGTTTTCCTACTTCGGCATCGGTGCGGCGGCCGGAGTGGTGGTCAATGACAACCTGGTACTGGTTGACTACATCGGCAGACTGCGAGAAGGAGGACGGGAAATTCGTTCGGCCGTAATCGAAGGTGGTGTCAGTCGCTTTCGCCCGATTCTGCTCACAACGGTCACGACCTTCGTGGGGCTGTTGCCCATCATGGCGGAACGGGCAACCGATGCGCAGTTCCTGAAACCAGCCGTACTGTCGCTGGCCTTTGGCGTCCTGTTCGCGCTATTCGTTTCTTTGCTGATGGTACCGGCACTGTACCTGATCGGCGAAGATACGGCGCGCATAAGAGACAGGATAAAGGCCCGTATCTGGCCCCGACGCAACAGCGAAGAAGCGCAGCTGTCCCCCTGACCGCTGCGTCAGACTGTGTTGTCCCCCGACTGAAAACCCGCCCGACTACCCGGGTCGTGCAGCACCGCTGGGCAGTCGTCCGTTGCGCGGCTCAGCACTGCTGAGAACAGGTGACGCCATCCCTGGCATGGAAAATGCAGCACTTATTGCGGACCACCGGCCCTCGGAAAAATGAGAGCAAAAAATGCTGCTCATGCATTACCGTTGGGCATCGATGCGCTGTAACAGAGCATGCGTAGTATGCGAACCCACTGACGGCACTAATTCTGACTGCCGGCACGGCAACCGATTGCGGAGGCAAAACAGCCATGCAGACAGACCTGCCACAAGAAAGTCGAATGCGCAGATTCGTCAACGACCTGGCCGTGGCCGAGGTTCTCATGATACAAGCTACCGTGGAGAGCGCCGAGATTCTCGGCGCCAGCTTTGCGGATATCAGCGACCAGTTACTGATCGACCGGCCAACGCAGGTCGACCAGCCCTCCCTGTCGTCGCTGATCCAGCACACTGCTGAAAAGGCCATCGAGCCCTACGCCACCCGACTCGCCTATTTTCGCCAGTTGACTGATCTCTGAAAGCTGTCGGTCGCACCTCGCCGGCCGCACCTCGCCGGCCGCACCTCGCCGGCCGCTACATCATGCGGGACCGCGGTGAGGTCGATCAGCCCTTCTTCTCCCCTTCAGAGAAGGCCTCAAGCTGCTCGGCCGTGGCCTCGGTCTGGTAGCGGGCCTTCCACTCGGCGTAAGGCATCCCGTACACCCGCTCGCGCGCAGCCTCGTAGGCTACCTCGACACCCGCCTCTTCCGCCGCCGACACGTACCATTTCGAGAGGCAGTTGCGGCAGAACCCGGCCAGGTTCATCAGGGCGATATTCTGGACGTCGTTGCGCTCATCGAGATGCGCAAGCAGCCGTCGAAAGACCGCCGCTTCAATCTGCTCTTGTCCGGTGCTGTCATCATTCACAATCTGTCCTCCATTCGCGCCATGGTACTGCTCATCTCTTGCCGCGGGATAACGTCACCCTGTTCCGCCAGTGCGCGCAGCACCGGACCCTGGCCGGCAAATCGCCAGCGCACCGATTCCAGGTCCTGCAAGGGAAGCCACAATGCCCGCCGCACCTCGGATGGGAGAAGATTGAGCGGGTCATAATTTCGATAATACTCGCAACGATAGAGGTGAAACCCGGTATCGAACACCTCGAGCAGCTGCACCGGCATCAGGTCGAGCCCCGTTTCTTCCCAGGTCTCACGATGGGCCGTGCACTGGGCCGATTCCCCGGGCCAGGAGCGGCCGCCGGGCGGAGACATTGCCCCGCTGCTCATCTCGACCAGTAACAGCCGCTGGTTCACGGAGGCAAGACAGCCGGCGCTGGGGGCGTAATCGGGCTGGCCACGAAACGGGCAGACCGGCGGTTCAACAACACGGCAGGAAGCCAATAACACCAACGTCAGCACCGCGCCCGACGAGCGCGCACCACCCCGGTACTTAGCCCGCATCCCGGCCATCAGGAATACACCAGGAATACACGCTCGCTGCCCAGCTTGTCTCGCAGTGACTGCAGCAGCTCGTCGCTCGGTTCGACGCGCCAGCGCTCGCCGAGCCGGACCCGGGCCCGGTTGCGGGCCTGGCTGTACACCAGCGCGACCGGACAGCGGCCGCCGCCTGCGCGCACCAGCGTCTGCTCGAGAGCGTCAGCCAGCTGGTCGTCGGCCATGTCTTCGGTCAATTCAATCGTCAGCTCCGCCGCGTACTTCTCCCGCGCCTGCATCAGGCTGCTGACGCCAATCCCATTGACCGCGAGGCCGCCGTTGTAGTCGTCGCGATTCACCTTGCCCTCGACGATGATGACCTGGTCCTTGACCAGCAGGTCGCGATTGGCGGCCTGCAGCTCTTCGAAAATTTTCACCTCGATGCGGGCACTCCGGTCGTCCAGTTGCAACACGGTAAAGCTGCCGCCGCGGCGCGTCTTGATCGTGCGCGTGGCGACAATCAGCCCCGCCAGGACCTGGGTAACATCGCTGTCGGCTCGCAGGTCCGCGATGCGTACCGGGGCGAATTTTCGCACCTCTTTTTCGTACTCGTCGATAGGATGACCCGTGACATACAGCCCCAGGGTTTCTTTTTCGCCGTTCAGGCGCTCCCGGCTGGACCAGGAACGGGCGCCACGGTGGGCGGCATAGAGGTCACCGTCAGCCGCGTCCGCCCTGGATACGATTTCTCCGAACAGGTCGTCAATGCCACTGCTGCGGTTGTCAGCGCACTGTTCAGCGGCCCTGAGAGCGTCATCCAGGCTCGCCAGCAAGACCCAGCGCGGCTCTTCCAGGCAATCGAAGGCCCCGGATCGAATCAGCGCCTCGATGGCACGCCTGTTAACCGGGCGGGGATCGGTACGGGCACAGAAGTCGTAGAGGTCGGTGAATGCCCCACCGCTATCGCGCGCAGCCAGGATGGACTCGACCGGTCCTTCTCCCAGGCCCTTGATAGCTCCCAGCCCGTAGACGATGTCGCCCTGCGGGTTCACCGTGAACATGTAATGCCCTTCGTTGACATCGGGCAGTTTGAGCGACAGCTTCATCGCCCTGCACTCTTCCACGAACACCACTATCTTGTCGGTGTTCTGCAGCTCCGAGCTCATCACCGCCGCCATGAACGGCGCCGGATAGTGAGCCTTGAGCCACAGGGTCTGATAGGACACCAGCGCGTACGCGGCGGAATGGGATTTGTTGAAACCGTAACCCGCGAACTTTTCGACGAGGTCGAAAATTTTGGTTGCCAGACCACTGTCCACGCCCCTCTCGCGCGCACCTTCAGCAAAGACAGCACGCTGCTTGGCCATTTCGGAGGCCTTTTTCTTGCCCATCGCACGGCGCAGCAGATCCGCGCCGCCCAGCGTGTAGCCGGCCAGTTCCTGGGCGATCTGCATGACCTGCTCCTGGTAGAGGATAATCCCGTAGGTGGGCTCCAGGATGGGCTGCAGGCATTCGTGCTGATACTGCGGGTCCGGATACGAAATCTTTTCCCGGCCGTGCTTGCGGTTGATGAAGTTATCCACCATACCCGACTGCAGCGGCCCCGGACGGAACAGAGCCACCAGCGCGATAATGTCTTCAAAACAGTCGGGACGCAGGCGCTTTACGAGGTCTTTCATACCTCGCGACTCGAGCTGGAAGACCGCAGTCGTTTCAGCGGTCTGTAACAGGTCGAAACTGGCCGTGTCGTCCAGCGGGATGGCATTGATGTCCAGCGCCGATTCGCCGGTGGATTCGCGGATGGCGTTAACGTTCCTCACTGCCCAATCGATGATGGTGAGGGTGCGGAGCCCGAGAAAGTCGAACTTTACCAGCCCGGCTTCCTCCACGTCGTCCTTGTCGTACTGGGTGACCAGGCCACCACCAGTGTCGTCGCAGTACAGCGGTGAAAAATCGGTCAGCTGTGAGGGCGCAATCACCACACCGCCGGCGTGTTTACCGAGATTGCGGGTTACGCCTTCCAGTTGTACCGCCATGTCCCAGATTTCCTGGGCCTGCTCGTCTTCGCCCAGGAATTCTTTCAGCGCCGGTTCCTGTTCCAGCGCCTTGTGCAGGGTCATACCCACTTCAAACGGAATCAGCTTGGACAGTTTGTCTGCGAGACCGTAAGACTTTCCCTGCACCCTGGCAACGTCGCGCACCACGGCCTTCGCGGCCATGGTGCCGAATGTCACGATCTGCGACACCGCCTCCCGGCCGTAGGTATCCGCGACATAATCAATAACCTGGTCACGCTTCTCCATGCAGAAATCGACGTCGAAGTCGGGCATGGAGACGCGTTCGGGATTCAGGAAACGCTCAAACAGGAGATCGTACTGCAGCGGGTCCAGGTCGGTGATCTCCAGCGCATAGGCGACCAGGGAGCCGGCACCCGAACCCCGGCCGGGGCCCACGGGAATGGCGCGCTCCTTGGCCCAGCGGATAAAATCCATCACGATCAGGAAGTAACCGGGAAATCCCATCTGGATGATCGTATCCAGCTCGAATTCCAGGCGGGCGCGGTAGCGTTCCGCCGATTCACCGGCGCGGTCGTCGTCAGCCGGCAGCAGTTTCCCCAACCGCGCCGCCAGCCCGCGGTGGGCCACCTGTCGAAAGAACTCGTCCATCGTCAGGCCTGCGGGCACGGGATAGTCCGGCAGGTAGGGCTTGCCCAGTTTCAGCGTCACACTGCAGCGCCGGGCGATCTCCACGGTGTTGGCAAGAGCTTCGGGGATATCCGAGAAGAGCTCTGCCATCTCTTCCGGCGCGCGCAGGTACTGCTGCTCGCTATAGGGTCTTGCACGACGTGGATCGTCGAGCGTGCGCGCCTCGCCGATGCACACGCGCGCTTCGTGAGCCTCGAATTCCTCGGCATGGACGAAGCGGACGTCGTTGGTGGCAACCACGGGCAGCTCGAGTTGGTGCGCCAGGCGGACCGCAGCATGCACGTGGTCTTCGTCCCCCGGGCGGCCCGCCCGGTGCAACTCCAGGTAAAAGCGGCCCGGGAAGAGTGACATCCAGTCCCGCGCAAGCTCCGCGGCCAGCTCAGGCTTGCCTCCCAGCAGTGCCTGGCCGACGTCACCCGCCGCCCCGGCGGACAGCGCTATCACATCGGCGGCAGAGGATCGCAGCCAGTCTTTTTCAACCTGCGGTAATCCGAGGCGTTGTCCCTCGGTATAGGCTCGGGATATCAACTCGGTAAGGTTGCGATAGCCGCGCTCATTCATCGCCAGCAGGCAGAGTGTCGATGCCCGCTCGCTGTCCCCCGGATCCACCACACGGACGTCGACACCGAAGAGAGGTTTGACCCCGGCGGCGAGCGCCGCTTTGTAGGCCTTGACCAGCCCGAAAAAGTTACAGAGATCAGTGATCGCTACTGCTGGCATGCCCAGTTCGGCTACCCGCTGCATGAGGGGCCCGATACGCACCAGGCCGTCCACGACGGAATACTCTGTGTGAAGGCGCAGGTGGACAAATTCAGGCATGTAAAGCGGCTCTACCAGCGATACCAGGGCTACCAGGACACACGGAGCAGCGCAACGTGGGGCGATCGACGCTCTGACCACGCCATCGGCACCCGATCCCGGCTCGGACTTTTAGTCTACTCCGCCGGCGCGTCGACTAACAGATTTTTTACCGGCGCGAAGCTGCGCCGATGTGCAGGGGTGACTCCCAGCGCGGCCAGAGCTGCGAGGTGCGCACGGGTGGGATAACCCTTGTGCGCAGCGAAACCGTAGCCCGGGTAGCGACGGTCGAGTGCGACGAGCTCGGCGTCGCGCTGCACCTTGGCGACAATCGATGCGGCCGCAATGGCCGGCACGGAGTCGTCCCCCCCCACTACGGCCTCGGCACGGAACTCCCAGCGCGGCAGGCGATTGCCGTCCACGAGCACCAACCCGGGCGGAGATGTGAGCGCGCGCACGGCCCGGTGCATGGCGAGCAGGGAGGCGTGAAGAATGTTCAGCTCGTCAATCTCCGCGACGCTGGCTCGCCCGATGCCGATAGCCAGGGCACACCGCCTGATCTCTGCGGCCAGGCCCTCCCTGCGTCGGGCCGACAGTTTCTTGGAGTCCCGCAGCCCGGAAACGGGGTTCTCCGGGTCGAGAATCACGGCCGCGGCCACCACATCACCGGCAAGCGGCCCGCGCCCCACCTCGTCCACCCCGGCGACACGCTCCGCTGGAATATCTTCAGTGTCGTCCATCACGGTCCGCCGCCGGGCGCCCCGAGGGCGGAACTCGAATCCGGCTGCCGATGACTGTCATCATCCACGAGCGCCGACAGCGCCGCCGCCACCCGGTCCGCGGACCCGAGTCGCAGGGTGCGATGCAGGGTATCAAACGTCGCCAGCTGTTCACGGGCGACATTACTATCTGCCAGTATCGCCCGCAGGGATCCCGCGAGATTGTCGACCGTTGCCTCGTGCTGCAACCACTCGGGCACCAGGGCCCGCCCCGCCAGAATATTGGGCAGGGCCGCAAAGGGTGTCCTCACCATCCGCGAGATCACGAACCAGGAGAGCGCACCCATCCGATAGGCAACGACCATGGGCCGCTTGTAGAGCATGGCTTCCAGCGTCGCCGTTCCGGAAGCAAGCAATAGAGTGTCAGATGCCGCCATCGCCAGGCGCGACTGACCGTCCAGCAGTCTCACCGGCAGCTCGCTGTACTCGCTCAACAGGCTCTCGAGCGCCCGTCGTCGACCCGCATTAGCCGCCGGAAGCACAAACGACAGTGACGGATCCAGCCGCAACAGTTCGCGGGCACACTGGAGAAACAGCGGCGCCAGCATTTTTACCTCACCCGCCCGGCTTCCGGGCAGGAGACCCACCAGCTTTCCCTGCGGTGCCAGGCCGAGTTGCTCCCGGGCAGCCTGCTTGCTGACCGTGAGCGGAATCTCGTCCGCCAGCGGGTGCCCCACAAACTCGGCTTTCACGCCGTGCTCATCGTAGATAGCGGTTTCGAACGGAAACAGGCAGAGCATCAGGTCGACCGCCCGACGGATCTTGCGAATCCGTCCCTGGCGCCAGGCCCAGATCGAGGGACTGACAAGGTGCGCCGTCCTGCAGCCGGTACTCCGTAGCCGCGCCTCGAGGTGCAGGTTGAAATCAGGTGAATCAATGCCGAGGAATACGTCGGGTGGATTCTGCACAAAATGCGCGAACAGCTCGCGGCGGATGCGCAGCAGTTCAGGCAAGCGCTTGAGCGGCTCCACCAGACCCATGACCGACAGTCGTTCCATGGGGTACAGGCTTTGCATCCCTTCGGCCAGCATCAATGGCCCGCCAATACCCTCGGCCTGCAGGATGGGGTAGCGCGCCTTGAGCGAGGCCAGCAGCCGGGAACCGAGAATATCTCCTGACGCTTCACCCGCGACGATACCGATACGCAGCGTGTCTCCCGGCACGGGATCAGCGGACAATACCGCGTTCCGAAGCGCGAATCGAATCGATCAGGACCGCCACCTCGGGGGTGTCGCTCAGCATGGTTTCAAGCCGCTGCAACGCCAGATCGAGGGTCAAGCCCTGGCGATAGACGATCTTGAAGGCACGACGCAACTGGCTTATCGCGTGGGCGGAAAATCCGCGACGACGGAGCCCTTCGACATTAATCGTCTTGGCCTCGGCCGGCGAACCGCTCACGGTGACGTAGGCCGGTACATCCTTGCCGATGGCGGTCCCCATGCCACTGAAGCTGTGAGCCCCGAGGCGGCAAAACTGGTGCACCAGCGTATAGCCGCTGAGGATAGCCCAATCACCCACGTGCACATGCCCGGCCAGGGCCGTGTTATTGACCAGGATAGTATGATTACCGATGACACTGTCGTGACCTATATGCACGTAGGCCATCAACAGGTTGTCGTTACCGATGGTTGTTTCGGAGCGATCCTGGACCGTGCCACGGTGGATGGTCACGCCCTCCCGAATCGTGTTGTTGTCTCCGATCACGAGACGGGTCGGCTCATCGTGGTACTTCAGGTCCGGGGTCGCCTCGCCGATGCTGGAAAACTGGAAGATGTGATTGCCCGCGCCAATCCGGGTCGGGCCGCGGATCACGACGTGCGGTTCGACCACGCTGCCCGGCCCGATTTCCACATCCGGCCCGATGACGGTCCAAGGCCCGATGGTCGCATCCGGGGCGACAGTAGCCGATGGGTGCACGCGGGCCTGTTCGTCGATCATAGTGCACAGTGCCCCACGACACTATCGATCCGCGCACAGAATGGTTGCGGAGGCGCAGGTATCGCCATCGACGTCGGAGCTCACGGCAAACTTCCAGATACCCCGGCGGTCAGACAACACCTGAGAGCGCAGCATTACCCGGTCCCCGGGAACACAGGGCCGCTTGAAGCGAAGATTGTCAGCGCCCACGAAATAGTAGATGGAACCATCCTCAGGTGTCTTGTTCATGGTCTTGAAACCGAGAATGCCGGAAGCCTGGGCCATTGCCTCCAGCAAAAGGACACCCGGGAAAACCGGTTGGTCGGGAAAGTGTCCGTTGAAGAAAGGCTCGTTGACGGTGAGATTCTTGTAAGCCACGATCGACTCGCCTTCGACGAGTTCAACAACCCGATCCACCAGCAGGAAGGGGTATCGGTGCGGCAGGAACTTGCGCACTTCGGTGATATCCATGACCACGTCGGCGGCACCTCCGCTCAGTTAGGCAAACGCTTCTCCAGCGCGGCCAGACGCCGCTGGATTGCTTCCAGTTGCGAAAATCTCACGGCACTCTTCTTCCAATCAGCAGTTGCCGCCATCGGCGTCCCTGAAGAATAGGACCCCGGCTTGCTGATGGACTTGGTAACCATGGTCATCGCAGTGATGTGCACATTGTCGCAGATTTCGAGATGGCCCAAAACACCCACCCCGCCCGCCAGCGTGCAGTTCACCCCTATGATCGTGCTTCCGGCCAAACCCGTGCAACCGGCGATCGCGGTATTTTTGCCGATGCGGCAGTTATGCCCCACCTGCACCAGGTTATCGATGATTACGCCGTCATCCAACACGGTATCATCGAGTGCGCCCCGGTCCACCGTCGTCCCGGCGCCGATTTCGACACGGTTACCAATCCGTACACCGCCGAGTTGCGCGATCTTTTCCCAACCGTCCGGCCCCCTGGCGAAGCCGAACCCGTCTGCCCCAAGCACCGCATTGCCATGGATGACGCAGTCTTCACCGATATGGACACCCTGGTATATCACCACGCCGGGGCCGACGCGGGTACCGGAGCCGATGCGGCTCTTGGGTCCGAGGTAGGCGTTGGCGGCCAACGAGGCCCCGGCTTCCACCACTGCGCCCGCTTCCACCACCACGTTAGCGCCGATACTCGCGCCAGGATGCACGATAGCGTCCGGGGAGACCACCGCCCGGGCGTGGACGCCACCTTGCGGAGTCTCGACCCGCTGGAACAACCGCGTCGCCCGCGCATAGGCGAGGTAGGGGTCATCGGCCAACAGGCAATTGGTGGGGCAGAGCCCGGCCTGTTCCGGCCTCAATATCACCGCCGCCGCGGCGGTGGCTGCGAGTTGCGGCAGGTAGCGCTCATTGGCCAGGAAGGCAACGTCGCCCGGGCCGGCGCCCGCGAGGGTCCCCAGACCGGCGATCTGACACTCCGGATCACCGGCCAGCGCGACACCGAGTTCGGCGGCCAGTTTACCCAGAGAATACATCAGTGCTCAGCGCTTTTTCTTTTTCGAACTCTTTCCGGATGAAGCCTGGTTCAGCTTGTCAGTCACCTTTGCGGTCACGTTGTAACCGGGGTCGGCGTGGATAACAGACGTCTGGGGCATCAACAGTCCAATTCCCTCGGTCGCGATCAGTTCCCGGAGGACCTCCTGGACGCGGGGTGACATCTCCTGCAGCAGCGTCTGGCCGGCCGCCTGCTCTGCCTGCTGCAGTTTCCCGGCAACATGCTCAAGATCCGCCTGCTTGGACGCCAGCTTCTTGCGAGACGCCAATTGTTGGTCCTGGCTCATCACCGCGGCGTCCTTCTGGAACTTCTTGACCAGTCCGTCGAACTCTTTCTTCAATCGGTCGAACTCCGACTTGTCGTCCTTGTAATCCTTTTCGTTGCGAATCTGGTTCAGTCGTTTCTGCGCCTCGTCGGTTTGCAGGATAGCCTCCTGCAGATTGACGACTGCGATTTTGCCCTGGGCGACAACACCAGCGGACAGGCTGAACGCCAGCGCCGCGATTACTACTCTCATTGCTTTAGACACACTACTCTCCACGTTGGTTTAAACTCAGAATCCTCTACCGAGGGTAAACTGGAAGGCCTCTTCCTGATCGTCCGGCCCCGCATTAAGTGGCTTCGCCAGACTGAAAGTCAGCGGCCCGAAGCCGGATATCCAGCTGACGCCGATCCCCACCGAGTAACGCAACTCGCTTGCATCGACGTCGAAACAGTTCACCTGGACAGATGAACAGTTGGTATTGAAGACATTGCCGACATCCACAAAGAACGCCGAGCGGAATTTGCTCTGGTCCTTGATAAAGGGAACCGGGAACAGGACTTCCGCAGTGCCCTCGACCAGAACGTTGCCACCGAAAGGATCAAGACGCCTGCGCTGAATGTCCTGGATCACCAGCTTCTCTGAGAGCGGATCGGCAACGTAGCCAAACTCGCGACCATCCTCACCGCCGACCTCGGTAGGTCGTCCGTCCTCATCGATCTCCGTCACCGGTTGCTCCGCGAGGTAAAGCCGGGCGGGCGTACTCCTGGGGCCCAGCGTATTGTTTTCGAAACCCCTCACAGAACCAAAGCCGCCCGAAAAGAAGTGCTCATAGAAAGGCAATTCAGTGGTGTCACCGTACCCATCGCCGTAGCCGAGTTCGCCACGCAGTCGCAAAGTGAACAATCGGGTAAGCGGGAAGTAGATTTCGCCTCTATAGGTCAGCTTGTAAAACTCGAGATCCGACCCCGGAACCGCAACTTCCAGGGCCACCGACTGCGCAAACCCCCGGGTTGCCATCCGACCCCGGTTGAGCGTGGATTGAGTCCAGCTGCCGGTGATCGTCCAGTTGAGAAACTCGTTGCCATTTTCGTCGAGAAACCCCGGCTCACTGGCCGGGGAAAGATAGCTGTCCGGCAACGTGTCAATCGGCAAAAGCTCCTCGGGCCTTCCATAGGTGCCATCGACCAACCGCGTACTGGTAAACCAGTCATCGACGTTATTTTCGAGCCTCGGGCTGGCCAGGATCTCCTGCACCGCGAAGCGTCCAGCGGTAATCTCGGTGTTGGATACACCGAAACTGAACCCGAGTCGCTCGGTCTCCTTGATCGGGTACCCGAAGTTGATTGCGGCACCGACCGTATCCGTGGTGTAACTCGCTACGTTCACCTCAGACAGGTCCGTAGAGCGGAAGAAAATATTGAAACCCCGGCTTACGCCATCTTCTGTAAAATACGGATTGGTGTAGCTGAAGTTGGCCTGGTCCTGGAACTGAGACGAGTTGATCGCAATACCGACCCGTTTGCCGGTGCCCAGGAAGTTATCCTGCTGCAGGTTGAGGCCGAGGATCAGGCCCGCATCCTGGGCAAAGCCGAAACTCGCGCCGATACTCCCCGAGGACTGTTCCTCGACTTCAAACTCGACATCGATAAGGTCATCGTGTCCCGCGACCTCCGGGGTCTCAACGGTGGCACGGCTGAAGTAACCCAGTCTCTCCAGGCGAATCCGCGACATTTCGATGGCGGCCTGGGAAGCCGGCGCACCCTCCATCTGTCGCATCTCCCTGCGCAAGACCTCGTCTGCGGTGCGCTCATTCCCTTTGAAGCTGATGCGGCGGACATACGTCCGCTTACCGGGGTCGACGAAGAACTTGAGGCCGACAGTGCCGCCCTCCTCGTCGATTTCGGGGATACCCGTCACCTTGGCGAAGTTGTATCCCTCGTTACCCAGGCGGCGCGTCAGGTACTCCTCCGTGGACGTCACCAGTGACTGGGAATAGGTCTGACCCTGACCGATCAGAAGGAAGCGACGCAGGTCATCCTCGGGCAGCACGAGGTCACCGGAGAGCTCCACGCTGCCAACGGTAAACTTGTCGCCCTCGGTGACATTGGCCGTAATATAGACCTCTTTCTTGTCCGGCGAGACGGCGACCTGAGTCGAGTCAATACTGAACTGCAGGTAACCCCGGTCCAGGTAGTAGGAGCTGAGCGCTTCAAGATCGCCGGTGAGCTTCTCCCGGGAATACTTGTCGTCATTGCGGAAAAACGAAAGCAGGCCCGTGGTCTTCAACTCAAACAGGTCGACCAGTTCGTCGTCGTCAAAAATCTGGTTGCCCACTACGTTGATATGCTTGATCGCGGCAACGGTGCCCTCGTCGACATCGATATTGACCGACACCCTGTTGCGGGGCTCGGAGAGGACTTCTGTTTCGATGTTGGCGTCGTACCGGCCCTGCTGCACGTATTGCCGCTGCAATTCGAGCTGCATGCCCTCCAGCGTGGAACGCTGGAACACCTGACCCACGGCCAGCCCGGCACCGCGCAGCCCGTCGAGCAGGGCCTCGGTCTCGATAGCCTTGTTGCCGTCGATATTGATTTCGCTGATGCTGGGCCGCTCTGCGACCATCACGACCAGCACGTTACCGTCGCGACCGATGCGAATATCGTCAAAGTTACCGGTGGCAAACAAGCTGCGCGCGGTAGCGCGCACCGCCTGGCTGTCGATGAGATCGCCCGCACCGACCGGCATGGCTGCGAAAACACTTCCGGCGGGAATACGCTGCAGGCCCTCAACCCGGATGTCCGAGATAATGAAGGCCTCGGACTGGGCGTGCGGCGGTGTTCCGGGCAGCAGGAGCACCACCAGGATCAGGAAATAACGCTGTACCCGCTTATAACTCAATGGCTTTCGCGCCCGTGAACAGGAACATGGATTCTCATATGGCGTATGCGATGGCGCCGCCCGGCGTGTCCGCTCTTGTTATCACCTGACATCGCTCGATTACAGGCGTGCGAAGTCGTTAAACAGCGCCAGCGCCATGATTCCGACGACCAGAAAGAGACCGACCTGGTATCCCATTGCCTGGATTTTTTCCGGGATGGGCCGACCCGCAACGAGCTCCAGCGTGTAGTAGAGCAGGTGCCCGCCGTCGAGTACCGGAATGGGCAGCAGATTCAGCACACCCAGGCTGACGCTCAGCAGCGCCAGGAAGCTGATATAGGATTCCAGGCCCGACTTCGCCGACGCGGTCGCAACTTTAGCAATGGTGATAGGGCCACTCAAGTTTTTCGAGGAAATCAGACCCATAGCCATCTTTTTGATGGACTCCAGGGTGAAAGCCGACAGCTCCCATGTACGGATCACGGCGGCACCCATGGCCTGAACTGGGCCTCGCTCGAACTGCCGGATCAACTCCGCTGGCATCTCCGGCCTGACGACCCCCATACCCACCCTGCCGACGGGTTCGCCATCGACTTCGGTCGCTTCCGGCACGATGGTCACGGACTGCTCGATACCACTGCGCTCAAACGCCAGCGCTATGGGAACGCCGGGGCGCGCCCTGACGTAATCCACCCAGTCCATCCAGACGTTCATGGATACCCCGTCCGCGCGCAGAATCCTGTCCCCGGTTCGCAGGCCGCTGGCGGCTGCCGGGCCCTCGGGCAGCACCTGATCGATAATCGGCTCGACTTCCGGTGAATACAAGGTGAGCCCGAGCCCGCCGTAAAGGTCAGGCTGCTCCTGGTCGGACAACCAGTCGTTCAGCGTCACACCTGACTCGTAAATCACGTCGGAGTCGGAGTATTTCACGGAAAAAGTGAGCACGCCGGAGTCACCAATGCGCTCAAGCAGGCGGAAGCTGAGTGCCTGCCAGGTCGGGGTTTCCCGCCCGTCAATCGCGACAATTTCCTGCCCCGCCTCAAGACCGGCAATATCTGCCAGGGAGCCCGTTTCCACCTCGTCGATGATCGGTGCGTAGCCGGTTTCGCCGGCCATGAATAGAAACCAGAACGCGACGATCGCAAGCGCGAAATTGGCCAGCGGTCCTGCAACAACGACCGCAATGCGCTGCAGCACCGGCTTGCGGTTGAATGCGCGATCGAGTTCCTCGGGCGGCACTTCGGCTTCCCGCTCATCGAGCATCTTTACATAACCACCGAGAGGAACAGCTGCGACCGTATACTGAGTACCTTCACGGTCCCGCCAGCTGAACAATGATTTGCCAAAGCCAATAGAAAACTTCAGTACCTTGACACCGCAGCGACGTGCCACCCAGAAGTGACCGTACTCATGAACAGCCACCAGCACGGCAAGGGTGGCCAGTGTAATCGCAATGGTGTATGCCAAATCCATCAGCTCAGACCTATTTCGCCCAGTCCCAGTCGCTCTCGTCAATCACCCTGGCGGCAACCTGCCGGGCCTCACCGTCCGCTGCTTCGACCACGTCCAGCGAGAGGGGTTCAACGACGCGCACCTGCTCAAGCGTTTTTTCAATCGCCACCGCTATCCCGGTGAACGGGATATGGCCGCCGAGAAATGATGCGACCGCCACTTCATTGGCCGCGTTGCATGCCGCCATCGCGGTACCGCCCGCGGCAACGGCCTCGCGGGCGAGGCGCAGGCAGGGGAATCGCCCTTCGTCCGGAGCTTCAAAATCCAGTCTCGCAAGCGCCACCAGATCCAGGGGCTCTACGCCCGAGTCCAGTCGGTCCGGCCACCCGAGGCCGAAAGCAATCGGCGTGCGCATGTCCGGATTGCCCAACTGGGCCAGCACCGACCCGTCGACGTATTGTACCATGGAGTGAATGATACTCTGTGGATGGACGACGACCTGAACCATTTCCGGGACGAGGTCGAAAAGCCAGCAGGCTTCGATGAATTCAAGGCCCTTGTTCATAAGGCTGGCGGAATCGACGGAAATTTTACGCCCCATGTCCCAGTTCGGGTGAGCGCAGGCCTGATCAGGCGTGGCCAGTGACATCTGCGCCAGGGTCCAGTCGCGGAACGGTCCACCTGACGCCGTCAACAGAACGCGACTGACACCGCCTTTCGCGATCCCGCCATCCGGGGTACTGGGCAAACACTGGAAAATGGCGTTGTGTTCGCTGTCGATAGGCAGCAGGGTAGCCCCGTTCTCCCGCACCGCCTGCATTAACAGATGACCGCCCATCACCAGCGACTCCTTGTTCGCCAGCAACACGGTTTTACCCGCCCTGGCTGCCGCCAGGGTGGAGGGCAGGCCGGCCGCGCCCACGATCGCAGCCATGACCGTGGTTACTTCGTCGGCCACCGCAACCCGAGCAAGTCCCTCCTCGCCCTGAAGGACCTCGGTCGGGCAGTTGCCTGGCAGCGACGCCCGCAATGCCTCGGCGGCATGCTCGAGCGCCATCACCGCGTAGCGGGGACGGTGGAGAACACACTGCTCCCGCATGACGTCGACAGAACTGCTGGCCGCCAGGCCGTACACCGAGAAGCGCTCCGGATGGCGCCCGATGACATCCAGTGTATTGACCCCAATGGAGCCGGTAGATCCCAGCACGCTCACCACCCGTGTCGACATCGTTACCACCCCGCCAGCAACAGACCAAGGGCGAACACCGGCGCTGCCCCGCAAAGACTGTCAAGGCGATCGAGCAGGCCGCCATGACCGGGCAACAGGGTCCCGCTGTCTTTCAGCCCTGTCTCGCGCTTTACCATACTGATTGTCAGATCCCCGACCACCGAGGCGAGGGCGGTAGCCAGCGCCACCGCGATGACCGAGCCGACGCTGATGTGCTCCCACTGCCCCGGCAACTGCATCCAGAGCAGGATTGCCAGCAACACACAGACGAGCATCCCGCCCCAGAAACCCTCCCAGGTTTTGTTGGGGCTCACCGTCGGTGCGAGTTTGTGGCGGCCGAAGGCACGGCCTGAGAAATAAGCACCGATATCCGCGGAGGCTACGATCAGCACCATGACCACGATCAGGAGGCTACCGCGGGGAAAGCTGAGGATATAGACAGCAGCCAGCCAGGCGAGGGCCAGGATCAGCAGGCCCATCACACTGCGCATTGCCACCGAGTTCCAGAGCGGTGCGCTGGCCGGAAAGCCGCGGACCCAGAGCAGAGCGAATGACCACCACAAACAGGCCAGCCCCAGATAGGGTTGTACGCTCTCCCGTGCAGGACTGTCGCCCAGCCCGCAATGCCAGTACAGCCCGTACATGACGCCAGCGAGCACTGCGACGTAGGCCAGGCGAGCACCCGCGGCGCTCCAGCCGGCGAGACGCGACCACTCCCAACCCCCAAGCGCGACCACCACGGCAAACACCAGTGCCTGCCAGGGCAGCGGCAAAAACATGACGACGCCCAGGAATGTGGCAGCCATCGCCAGCGCAGTGACCACACGCTGCTTAAGCATTGCCGTCCTCCCCCACCGCTCGCGCCGCCGGGATACGCAATCCGAACCGACGCTCCCGGCGGCTGTAATCAGCCAGCGCGCGGGCAAACTCAAGCTCGCCAAAATCGGGCCACAGTGTCTCGGTGAAATAGAGCTCGCTGTAGGCGAATTGCCACAGCAGGAAGTTGCTGATCCGGGTATCGCCGCCGGTGCGAATGCACAGGTCAGGACTGGGCAGCCCCGCAGTGGACAATTGCCCACCGAGCATCTCAGGAGTGATGTCCCCTGCTGCCAGCCGGCCCTCTGCAACTTGCCGGGCCAACCGCTGGCAAGCCCGGGTGATGTCCCAGTGACCGCCGTAATCCGCTGCGATAACTACGGTCGCTTCGGTATTGCCAGCAGTCAGCGCCTCCGATTGCTGCATGAGGTGTTGCAGACGAGGGCTGAAACGGCTGCGTTCACCGATGAATCGAAGGCGGACGCCGTCGCGGTGTAGCTCCCGCACCTCACTGCGCAGGTAACGGTGCAGCAGCGCCAGCAATGCACGTACCTCCGGCAATGGCCGCCCCCAGTTTTCGCTGCTGAAGGCGAATAGCGTAAGAATCTCGACCCCGTGGTCGCGACAGGCGCGCAACACGCGACGCACGGCCTCAACGCCTGCCCGATGGCCGGCCGGGCCGGGCACACCCTGACGGCGGGCCCAGCGATTATTGCCATCCATGATGATGGCGACGTGCCGAGGCACCACGCTGGCTGCCGATTGCCCGTTATGTGGGTCTGATAAGGACATTGCCGCCGCAGTCTAGATTTCCATCAGGTCGGTTTCTTTTTCTGCCAGCATGCTCTCTATCCTCGCGACGAAGTCATCGGTCAATTTTTGCACGGCTTCCTGTCCACGACGCTCTTCGTCCTCGCTGATTTCCTTCTCTTTCACCAGTTCCTTGAGCATGGCCATCGCATCCCGCCTCGCATTGCGGACCGAAACGCGAGCCGCCTCCGCCTCTGACCGGGCCTGGCGGGTGAAACCCTTGCGGGTCTCCTCGGTCAACATGGGCATCGGAATGCGGATGACCTCACCGGCGGTCGCCGGGTTCAGGCCCAGATCAGACTTGAGGATCGCTTTCTCGATTTCGGGAATCATCGATTTGTCCCAGGCGGTGAGTGACAACGTGCGGGCATCTTCGACGTTAACATTGGCAACTTGCGTGATAGGCGTATCCGCGCCGTAGTAGCTGACTTTCAGGCCATCCAGTAGACTGGGATGAGCCCGCCCTGTGCGTATCTTGTTAAAATGATGGCCCAGCGCATCGAGGCTTTTCTCCATGCGGTCACGGGCTTCCGTTTTCACATCATCAATCATCTAGCTTCTCCCCAGCTGGGTCTGAATTCACCGGCTGTATGACCGGCCGCACTACCGGAATCGGTGAGCAATACTGGCCAGCAGTCCCGCGATACCCATTCCCAACCTTTTTCGAAACGCGCAAAGAAACCAGCCAGACTTCTACTTTACCAACATAATCAATGACTTGGGGTTTCTCTTTCGTCGGTACATATGCCTGCCGACAGCAAACTGCCGACACTTCCGCCTGCTACAGGCCGCTAAGTAATCAGCGTCCCTTCATCTCCACCCCGCACGATACGCAACAGTGCACCCTGGGTTTCCATCGCGAACACCCGCACCGGCATGCCGTGGTCGCGGCACAGACAGATCGCGGTGAGGTCCATCACTTCGAGCTTTTTGTTGAGCACCTCGTCATAACTCAGTCGCTCGTAGCGCACGGCATCCGGCACCTTGACCGGATCAGCAGAGTAGACTCCGTCCACCTTCGTCGCCTTGAGGACGAGTTCCGCACCTACTTCTATGCCGCGCAGGCAGGCCGAGGAGTCAGTGGTAAAGAACGGGTTGCCGGTACCGGCCGAGAAAATCACCACGTCACCGTTGCCCAGCGCCCTGATTGCCTTGCGCCGATCGTAGTGATCCACCACCCCGCTCATCGGAATCGATGACATTACCTGGGTGGAGATATTCGAACGCTCCAGAGCGTCGCGCAGGGCGAGTGCATTCATCACGGTTGCCAGCATACCCATGTGGTCACCGGTCACCCGGTCCAGGCCCGCGGCCTGCAGCGCGGAGCCGCGAAAGAGGTTACCCCCGCCCACGACCAACCCGACCTGTACGCCGATCCCGACCAGCTGACCAATCTCCAGGGCCATCTGGTCGAGAATCCTGGGATCGATGCCGAAGCTCTCGGCGCCGGTGAGCGCCTCACCACTCAATTTGAGCAGGATACGCTTGTATTTCTTGTCTCCGACGACCTGTGGCATACCGCCCTCCAAAAAGCTGCGCGTATATTACAGGACATTCGCAGCGCCGTATAATGCCCGGTGAGCGAAGGCCGCAGGACCCGGGGAACCGGGCCGGCGGAACCAAAAAAAACGGGGCCATGGGCCCCGCTCAGTCGAGCCGGCTGCGCGATCAGCCCTTCAGCTGGGCCGCCACCTCGCTGGCAAAATCCACCTGCTCCACCTCGATACCCTCACCCACTTCGAAGCGCACGAAAGACAGCACCTCAGCGCCGGCCGCGTTGACCAGCTTACCGACGGTTGTATCCGGGTCCTTCACGAACGCCTGCTCGACCAGGCTGTTCTCAGCCAGAAACTTCTTGATGCGACCACCGATCATCTTTTCGATAATCTCCGCGGGCTTCCCCGACTCCTGGGCCTGGGCGGTGTAGATTTCCTTTTCCTTGGCGACCAGCTCCTCGGGCATGTCATCCGGCGCTACGACGCGGGGATTAACGGCCGCGACGTGCATGGCGACGTCCTTCGCAAGATCCTGGTCGCCACCCTTGAGCGCGACCAGCACCGCAATACGGTTATTGCCATGGACGTAGCCGCCAACCACACCGGCATCGGCGGCCAGTAGCTCGATGCGACGAACGGTGATATTTTCACCGATTTTCTGCACCAGCGCCTCGCGCTTCGATTCCAGATCCCCGCCCATCAGCACACCTACGTCGGTGCCACGACTGGCGAAGGCTGCATCGACGACGTCCTGGACAAAGCCCAGGAAGTTCTCGTCCCGGGCCACAAAATCCGTCTCGCTGTTAACCTCACAGACGACGCCGTAGCTGCCGTCCTCGGACAGGCGGATGGCAACCACACCGTCCGCCGCAGTGCGGCCTGCCTTCTTGGCCGCTTTCATACCGCTGGACTTGCGCAGTTCCTCGATTGCCTGCTCGACATCACCGCCGGCAGCAGCCAGCGCTTTTTTGCATTCCATCATGCCCAGGCCAGTGCGCTCGCGCAGTTCCTTAACCAGTGCTACAGACATTAAACGTCCTCCCTGCTGAGACCCCATGGGGATCCGGAAAATCGGTTGTCGGTGGCATTGGCCACCGCTTGCGTGTTTGAGTGCAGGGCCCGCCGGCGAGCGGGCCCCGGGGAGTGGTGCTACTGGGCGACCTGCTCCTTCGAATCGCCGGCCTCGGCATCCGCGCCGGTGGCAGCCTCGGCCACGGGCGTGGTAGCTTCGGGAGCGGCTTCTGCTGCGGGCGCCTCTGCTGCGGCCCGCGCCTCTCCGGTAGACGCCTCTGCTGCAGGCGCTTCCGCTTCCGCTGCGGCTGCGCTGTCGGCAGCCGGTGTCTGCCGCGGCAGCATCGGCCGAAGCGGGCTCAGACGGCCCGCTCTCCTCGACAAATTCGTCTTTTCCAGACGCCATTTCACCGGCTTCGATCTTGCCGGCCAGGCAGGCATCGGCGACGGCTGTTACATAGAGTTTGATCGCCCGGATAGCGTCATCGTTGCCGGGGATAACGTAGTCGACACCGTCCGGATCGCTGTTGGTATCGACGATTCCAATCACCGGAATACCCAGCTTGTTGGCCTCGGTAATCGCAATGCGCTCGTGATCGACGTCGACCACAAACAGGGCATCGGGCAATCCGCCCATATCCTTGATACCACCGATACTGCGCTCGAGCTTTTCCATGGTCCGGTGCCGCATCAGGGCTTCTTTCTTTGTCAGCTTGTCGAATGTTCCGTCTGCCTGTTGCGCCTCAAGGTCGCGCAGTCGCTTGATCGAGGCCCGGATTGTCTTGTAGTTGGTCAACATGCCGCCCAGCCAGCGATGGCTGACGTACGGCATGCCGGCACGCTCAGCCTGCTCCTTGACGATCTTGCCCGCGGCGCGTTTGGTGCCCACAAACAGAATTTTGTTTTTGCTGGCGGCGAGCCCCTTCACGAGTTCCAGCGCATCATTGAATACAGGAACGGTATACTCGAGATTGATGATATGGATTTTGTTGCGGGCCCCGAAGATGTACTGGTCCATCTTGGGGTTCCAGTACCGGGTCTGGTGTCCGAAGTGTGCGCCTGCCTGCAGCAGTTCGCGCATGGTTACTTGAGCCATGTTACGTGTCCTTTCTGATTTGGGTTTATCCTCCACATACCCCCATGACCAAACCGGCTTGCGCCGGCACCCTGGCACGGGTACAGGTATGTGTGTGTCGTTTACAGCACCCATGATCTGTGCTGCGCTAGTAACTGCGGGGAAAAATCGACCTCTCCGAACGGCACGCCCGGCGTAAGCTGGGCAACCGGCACGCCCGGAATAAAAGCTCTCCACTCCCCGCGAGCCGCGCTTTATACCACAGCCATGGCGGTGATAAAAGCGTTAACCTCAAGCCGACCGGGTCTCACCGCGGCCGCCCTTGCACTTTTACACGGCCGATGCGGTAGAATGATGCCCCCCGCAGTGGGCTCCAGGGCGTACCCACCCGGATTGCGACTATATCTTATTTTTAAATTTCAATAGGTTAGAGATGGCGGTAGCGATTAAATCGGCGGCTGAACTGGACAAGATGCGGATAGCCGGCCGCCTCGCCGCCGAGGTTCTGGAAATGATCGAGCCGCAGGTTCAGGTGGGGATCACCACAGGAGAGCTGGACCAGATCTGCCACCGCTACATCACCGAGACCCAGGGCGCGATCCCCGCACCGCTTAATTACCACGGTTTCCCGCGGTCGATATGCACCTCGGTCAACGAGGTCGTATGTCACGGCATACCCTCAGACACTAAGAAGCTCAAGAACGGCGATATCGTCAACATCGATGTCACCGTAATCAAGGACGGCTACCACGGCGATACCAGCATCATGGTCGGGGTAGGTGACGTCGCGCCCCACGCACAGCGGCTCGTCAAGATCACCCAGGAGTGCCTCTACCGTGCTGTCGAACTGGTCAGACCTGGCGCAACACTGGGTGACATCGGTGCTACCATCCAGGAACACGCCGAGAAGAACTATTACTCCGTCGTCAGGGAGTACTGCGGACATGGCATCGGTCGCGTTTTCCACGAGGACCCGCAAGTCCTGCACTATGGCCGCAAGGGAACGGGGCTCGTGCTGGAGCCTGGGATGACATTCACCATCGAGCCAATGATCAACGCCGGCCGTCGACACACCCGACTCAACGCCAAGGACGGATGGACCGTCACCACCAAGGACGGACGGCTCTCTGCGCAGTGGGAGCACACCCTCGCGGTTACCGATGACGGTTGCGAAATTCTCACTCGCCGCAGCAATGAAAACCTCTGACGCAGCGCCGTTTGGCGATGCCCTGCCGCTGCCGGCAGCGATCTTTGACCCGAGTGCGTTCAATGACAACCTCAGCGCCGGCAATGTTATCTGTCGCTCCAGGGACACGCTGACGGCCGCGACCCATCAGCTGCACCAGGAGTTTCGGGCCGGGCGGCCTGTCGGCGAACTGCTGCGCCTGCGCGGGAAACTCGTAGATGCGCTGCTCGGCGAGCTGTGGGACCGCTGCAACTGGGATCCCGCTCAGCTGGCGCTGGTTGCGGTAGGCGGGTATGGCCGCGGGGAACTTCACCCGCATTCCGACATCGACATTCTCATATTGTTGGGGCAAGACTGGGAACAGCGGGAAAAACAGCTCGAGAACTACCTCCGCCTGTTGATGGACATCGGGCTGGACCTGGGGCACAGCGTCCGGACCGTTGCCGAGTGTGTGGACAGCGCGGCGGCAGACATCACGGTGGTCACCAACCTGATGGAGGCCAGACTGCTGCGCGGTGACGAAACGCTCCTCGACGAGGTGCGGCAGGCCACCGGGACAGATCGAATGTGGCCCAGCCCGGAATTCTTCCGCGCCAAACTGGAGGAACAGAACACCCGGCACAAAAAGTTTGCCGATACGGAGTACAACCTGGAACCGAACGTGAAGGGTTCACCGGGTGGTCTGCGTGACCTGCAGGTTATCGGCTGGATCGCCGAACGCCATTTCGGCGTCGCCGGACTGGATGAATTATCGGAAGAAGAGTTCCTCAATCCTGACGAGCGTGCGATTCTCAGCCGGGGCCGCGAATTCATGTGGCAGGTTCGCTATGCCCTGCATATGATCACCGACCGGGAAGAAGACCGACTGCTTTTCGATTACCAGCGCCAGCTTGCGCAGATTTGGGGATTTGAGGACGGGGACAAGCTGGCCGTCGAGCAGTTCATGCAGACCTACTACCGCTGGGCGCTCGCCCTGAGCCAGCTCAACGAGGTACTGATCCAGAATTTCGACCAGGCCATCCTGCATGCCGGTGACGCCGATGATGTCACCCTGGTCGACGCGCATTTCCAGAGTCGCAACGGCTATCTGGAAGTGAGAAGCGACACGCTGTTCGAGCGACGCCCGGCCGCACTGCTGGAGGCATTCCTCCACTGCGCCAGTCGCGAGGACATCGTGGGCCTATCGGCCCCGACCATCCGCCTGATCCGGGATCACCGCCACCTGATCGACGATGCCTTCAGGGCCGAACCCGGCCATCACGAGCTGTTCCTTAACATCCTGCGTTCCCCGAACAAGATGACGCGTCAACTGCGTCGCATGAGCCGATCCGGCATTCTCGGCGCCTACCTGCCGGAATGGGGCCGGATCGTGGGTCAAATGCAGCACGACCTGTTCCACACCTACACCGTTGACGCGCACACCCTGGAAGTGGTCAAGAACATGCGTCGCTTCCAGATTCCGGCATCGGAGGAGACGTTTCCGGTTACCTGCAGGGTCGCCCGGCGACTGCCAAAGATCGAGTTACTCTACATCGCCGGCCTCTACCACGATATTGGCAAGGGCCGTGGCGGTGACCACTCTGAACTGGGCGCCGTAGACGCAGAACGCTTCTGCCGACGTCACGGCCTGGATGACCATGACACTGAACTCGTGGCCTGGTTGGTGCGCAATCATCTCTATATGTCTGCAGTCGCCCAGCGCAAGGATATTTCCGACCCGGACGTGATCCAGCAGTTTGCGCGCCACGTCGGCAACCAGGAGCGACTGGACTACCTGTTGTCGCTGACCGTGGCCGATATCAATGGCACCAATCCCACGCTCTGGAACGCCTGGCGTGGCACGCTGCTGCGCCAGCTGTACACCGAAACGACCCGCGCCCTGCGGCGCGGTGTCGAGAAGCCCGTCGATAAACAGGCCTTCGTGGCCCAGACCCGGAAAGCGGCCACCGATATACTGGAATACAGGGGGTTCACCGCCGAGGAGCTGGATACCCTGTGGCGAAGCCGCAGCGAGGATTACTTCCTGCGGGAGAAAGCTGAGGACATCGCCTGGCATACGGAGGCTGTCGCCGGGTATCGTGACACCTCCCAGGCACTGGTTCTGGTCCGCAATACGGTCGAATCGACGGTGGCCAACACCACCCAGATTTTCATTTACGCACCCGCGGGCCCCCAGCTGTTTCACCGCGTCTGTTCTGAACTCGAGCACCTGGATCTCAGTATTCATGATGCACGGATCTACGACGCCAACGATGGCATGAGCCTGGGCGTGTTCTACGTGCTCGATTCGGACGGCAAACCGATCGCCGAAGACGGCATGCGGCTGCGTCACATCAAGGAGCACATGTCCAGTGCCCTCATGGCGTCCGACCGCCCGACCGACGTGAGTCACCGCCGCACGCCGCGACAGATCAAGTCCCTGGCCTCTCCGACCGAGACACGCATGTCGCAGGACTCGCGCAACCGCATGTCGGTACTCGAGGTCACCGCACCGGACCGGCCGGGACTGCTTGCCCGCATCGGTCGGGTTTTCATGGAGTTCGATGTCCAGCTGCGTGCGGCAAAGATCCAGACGCTCGGGGAAAGGGTGGAGGACGTTTTCTTCCTGACCGACGCCGCAGACCAGCCCATTACCGACCCGGCGTTATGCTCCGCCATCCAGGCAGCAGTTCGCGACGAACTCGACCAGACGACCGGCGGCTGAACGGCCGATGAACCCGCAGCTCGGTCGACTGCAGCCGTATCCTTTCGAAAAGCTCCGTGCGCTGCTCGCCGATATCGCGCCCGAAAAGGGGCCCGGCCCGATCGCCCTGTCCGTGGGCGAGCCGCAGCATGAACCGCCGGCGTGCGCCCTCGAGGCGCTCACAGCCCACATGAAGGAGGTCGCCCGGTATCCTGCGACACGAGGCCTGCCGGAATTGCGGCAGGCGATCGCCGACTGGCTCGTGCGCCGTTTCGGGTTGCCCGGCGTCGATCAGGAACGCCAGGTGCTGCCGGTCAATGGAACACGCGAAGCCCTGTTCGCCTTCGCCCAGACCGTGGTCGCCGGGTCGCCCGAGGCACTGGTCATGAGTCCCAACCCGTTCTACCAGATCTACGAGGGTGCAGCACTGCTCGCCGGCGCCACCCCCCGCTTTATCAACTGTAGCGAGGACAGCAGATTTCTGCCCGACTTTGACGGGGTGTCCGGGGATGAGTGGCAGCGCTGCCAGCTGCTCTACATCTGCACGCCGGGTAACCCCACGGGGAGCGTGCTGTCGAGCGAGCAGTTACAACACCTGATTCTGCTGGCGGACACTCACGATTTCGTTATTGCCAGTGATGAGTGCTACGCCGAGATCTATAACGACGAAGCCAACCCACCGCCGGGACTTTTACAGGCCGCCGCTGCGATGGGTCGAAACGACTATCGACGCTGCGTGGTGTTTCACAGCCTGTCCAAGCGCTCCAACCTGCCGGGACTGCGTTCGGGTTTTGTCGCCGGCGACGCCGACATTCTCGCCCGCTTCCTGCAGTACCGGACCTACCACGGCTGCGCGATGCCGCTGCACCACCAACATGCCAGTATCGCGGCCTGGCGAGATGAGTCCCATGTTGTCGCCAATCGGGCACTCTACCGTGACAAATTCCGAGCGGTGCTCGACAGACTCGACGGCAAGCTCCAACTCGATACCCCTGCGGCCGGTTTCTACCTGTGGCCGCGTACACCGGTCAGCGACCTGGAATTCGCCCGCGAACTTTATCGCCGACAGCAGGTAACCGTCCTGCCCGGGCGATACCTTGCGCGGTCGGCAGAAGGATTCAACCCGGGGGAGAACCGGGTGCGGATCGCACTGGTTGCTCCCCGGGACGAATGCCTGCAAGCTGCCGACCGCATCCTCGACTGCCTGCAGTGGCTGGAACGCCAATGCTGAAAGCCGACCGTGTCGACTACATCCAGCGACGTTTACAGGAGCTTTACCCAGAGCCACCGGTGCCGCTGGACCACAGCGACCCTTTCACCCTGTTGATTGCCGTGCTGCTGAGCGCGCAGTGCACTGATGAACGGGTGAACCAGGTGACACCGAGGCTGTTTCAGCTGGCAGACAACCCGCTGGCCATGATCGCGCTGGGGGAAGAGCGTATCCGCGGGATCATCAGGCCCTGCGGTCTCTCGCCACAGAAGGCCGCAGCCATCAGCCGCCTGAGCGCCATTCTCCTCGACGAACATGAAGGGGAAGTCCCCGCTGACATCGCCGCACTGGAACGACTGCCCGGCGTTGGTCACAAAACCGCCAGCGTGGTGATGTCTCAGGCCTTCGGTGTGCCTGCCTTCCCGGTCGACACCCATATCCACCGCCTCGCCCAGCGCTGGGGGCTCAGCAGCGGCAAAAATGTCGCCCAGACCGAAAAAGACCTGAAGCGACTGTTCCCTCGCTCGTCGTGGAATGCGCTGCACCTGCAGATCATTTTCTACGGCCGCGAGCACTGCACGGCGCGCGGCTGCGACGGCCGCGTCTGCGAAATCTGCCGGACCTGTTTCCCGGACCGCAAACATCCCAAGAAAACCCGTAAGGCCTGAGTCGCCCGACAGGGCCGCGGGCGCCGGCCGCCTGTTACTGCCAACGGGTATTTGCTATCCTTCGCGGCTTCCAGAAACGGTGTGCCCAGCCATGGTTATCCTCTACGGCATCAGTAACTGCGACACGGTTAGAAAAGCCCGCAAGTGGCTGCAGGCCGAGGGGATCGATTACAGCTTTCACGATTTTCGGGCAGACGGGCTCGACCCGGACGCTGTCGCCCGCTGGATCGACGAAATGGGCTGGGAAAACCTCATCAACCGTCGCAGCAGCAGTTGGAAGGCCCTGCCCCAGGACACCAGGGAGTCGATGGACGACACAGCCGCAGCAGCCGCCATCCTCGATCACCCGACGCTGATCAAACGGCCATTGCTGGATACCGGCAAGCAGCGGTTCTGCGGTTTCTCGCCGGAAAGTTACCGGCAGTTTTTCAGTCACCACACTCTCTGACATCTTCACGACCTTCAGGAACTGTCATGACCGATCACGCATTTGCATTCGGCCTTGGTCCCGGCACCCGCAACGCCAGGGGCGACTGGCTTGAGGTATTCTTCCCGCAACCGATCTTGAATCCGGAGCCACAACTGGCGCAGGCTGTCGCGGAACACGGCCACGGCCAACCGCTGGAGGCGGCTGCCCTGCGCGACCTGCAACATGCGCTGGAGGCGGCAGGTGCCACCGGCCAGGCCGCGCTGGCGGCACAGCTGCGGGACAGCGCGCGCCCCGTCACCGCCGTGCTGCTGGCGGCCGATACGCCACCCGCCAGCGTCCCCGAGGCCTACCTCAAGCTACAACTGCTCTCCCATCGGCTGGTGAGGCCCCACGAGGTCAAGCTCGATGGCCTGTTCGGGGTGCTGCCCAACGTCGCCTGGACCGATGCGGGCGCCGTCGATCTCGAGGAGTTGCCCCAGCGGCAGCTCGAGGCACGACTGCGTGGCGGGGTTCTCGAAGTCAGCAGCGTGGACAAGTTTCCGAAGATGACCAACTACGTGGTCCCGCCGGGTGTCAGGATTGCTCATACAGCGAGGGTGAGGCTTGGGGCCTACCTGGGCGAGGGCACCACCGTGATGCACGAGGGATTCGTGAACTTCAATGCCGGTGCTGACGGACCGGGTATGATCGAGGGCCGCATTTCCGCCGGGGTTTTCGTGGGAGCCGACTCCGACCTGGGCGGCGGCTGCTCCACGCTGGGAACCCTGTCCGGTGGTGGTGATATCGTCATCTCCATCGGCCGGGAGTGCCTGATCGGCGCCAATGCCGGAGTCGGGATACCCCTGGGGGATCGCTGCACGGTGGAAGCCGGGTTGTTCGTAACCGCCGGCACCCGGATCACCCTGCTCGACATAGACGGTAAACCCGTGGAGACGGTCAAGGCCAGGGAACTGGCCGGGCGCTCGAACCTCCTGTTCCGCCGCAACTCCATTAGCGGCAAGGTGGAATGCCTCACCAACCGCTCAGCCGTAGAGCTCAACCGGGACCTGCATGCCCACAACTGATTCGACCTGGCATTCATAACGTGAACAAAACACTGGAACTGTGCTGCGAGCTGATGCGTCGGCGCTCGGTTACACCGACGGACGCCGGCTGCCAGCAGGTGATGGCGGAGCGACTCCGGCAGGCGGGCTTTACTGTAACCGCCCTGCCACGGGGAGAGGTGACCAACTTCTGGGCCCAGCACGGCTCGCAGGGGCCGCTGTTGGCTTTCGCAGGACACACCGATGTGGTGCCAACGGGCCCCGAGGCCGATTGGCTGAGCCCGCCTTTCGAACCCACCCTGACCGAGGACGGCTGGCTGCGGGGCCGCGGAGCGGCGGACATGAAAGCCAGCCTGGCGGCCATGGTCGTCGCCTGCGAGGAGTTTGTCGAGGCGCACCCTGATCACCCGGGGCGCATCGGTCTGCTGATTACCTCAGACGAGGAAGGACCCGCCATTGACGGCACGGTGCGCGTGGTCGAGTACCTCCAGAACAAGGGCATGGAGCTCACATGGTGCCTGGTTGGCGAGCCCTCCAGCAGCAACGTGCTGGGTGACACGGTCAAAAACGGGAGGCGCGGTTCGTTGGGTGCGGTGCTGACGATACGAGGCCTGCAGGGGCATATCGCCTACCCCCATCTGGCCGACAACCCGATCCACCGCGCATTGCCGGCGCTCACGGAGCTGACCAGCCAACATTGGGACAGCGGTAACGCCTATTTTCCAGCCACCAGTCTCCAGATCTCGAACATCAACGGCGGGACCGGCGCCACGAACGTGATCCCCGGCCTGCTATCGCTGCAGTTCAATTTTCGGTTCTCCACCGAAGTCACCCCGGAGCAGTTACAGCAGCGCTGCGAGGCCATTCTCGACCGGCACGGCCTAGACTACGCTATCGAGTGGGACCTCAGCGGTAAGCCGTTCCTCACCCCACCCGGGGACCTCGTGGACGCGGCGCTGGAGAGTATCCGCGACATCACCGGTGTCGAGGGGCAGCTGTCGACAACCGGGGGGACGTCCGATGGTCGCTTCATTGCGCCGATGGGTTGCCAGGTCGTGGAACTGGGACCGGTCAATGCGAGCATCCACCAGGTCAACGAGCGGGTACTCGCTTCAGACCTGCCCCGGCTCACCGCTATCTATAAAGGCATTCTTTCTCGGCTGTTGTTGTCGCCCGCCTTTGTCTGAATAATCTCGTTTCTCACAGGCCTGAAGCCAGGCCTGGGCACAACGATATGAATCACCCTATCTCACCGATTAGGCGGGCGCTGGCGCGGCGGAACCAGGGCTGCCGCCTTTCGGGCTGCAGTGCCAATCACCCTATCAAGGCCGATACAGTCAGTTTTCAGGCAGCACCTGTCGCAGTCGCTCGACCCCGTCGCGGACGATTCGTCGATGCGTGCGATCGGGGATGACCAGCAACTGATCAGAGCCCAACGCCTCAAGACTGGCGCGCACGGTATCGGTGGGAGACAGCCGGCCGGACCCCACCGGCTGCCGGGAAGTGGATGCCACTTCGCGTTCGTTGGTACCCTGCTCAGTAACGACCGAGTCGACACAGAGTGATTGCACCCGAATCCCGCTGGCGGAGAGTTCGTCACGCAAAGCCAGGGAGAAACTGTTGAGAAATGCACCGGCCGCACCGCTGACAGCCGACCCGGCTTGCGGCACGAACCCGCCGATATCCGACACGTTGATGATCGCACCCCGGCCTCGCTCCTGCATGCAGGGGATGACGGCTCGACACAGGGTGAGCGGCACCTCTACGCGGAGACGGGTCAGGGCCAACTGGCCGCCGATCTGCGCCCGGCTGAATTCGCCACTCGCTGCGCACTGCGCAAGATTCACCAGCACTTCGACCGGGCCCTGCTGCCGTATTGCCTCGGTCACCCGGGTCAGGCCCACGACGGTGGCGAGGTCAGCCGACAACGGGTAGATTTCGGAGGCGCCTGACAGCTCCGCCACCCGGTCTGCGAGCTCACTTGTGTTGCTCGCCACGGCGATCACACGTTTGCAGCACACTGCCAGCTGCCCGCAGAACTCCAGGCCGAGAGCTGTCGAGGCGCCGGTCACCAGTGCGGTTGCGTCGCGGTATGTCATTCTCCAACCTCTCGGGATCAATGATGCTCCTGGCCTTTGCACAAGGCCCCGGGGCGAGGCAAGCAGCCCTACGCCATATTAAGGCACCTCTGAATAATGGCAATCGCGCTCAGCGGGGCTTTCGTGCAAACGCATCGCGGTGCGGGCGAGGCGCCGGGCCGTGGCGGCCTGGCCGCCATGTCTCACCGATACTCTGAATGCCCGGTGAAAAATGGCGGCTAGTGTCCCACCAGTGAGCGCCGCACATGGACGTCGAAGCGCACCGACTTGCCCTTGATGCTGTGCGACGGTCTCAGCTCCCCCAGGGCCGGGGCGGCAGAAGGGCGTTTCACCACCACCCGGGCGACGTCCTGGTCCAGGGCCCAGCCCAGGAGTTCCTCCCCGGAACCCTCGGTTGAGCCCGCCACCAGCGACTGGAACAGGCGCATTTCCTTCTTCACCGCGGCGCTCTTGCGGCGCGAGGGGAACATCGGATCCAGGTAAATAACATCGATCGGAGCAAGCACTGATACGGGCAATGACATCGCGTCGACTGCCCGCAACGACAGCCGTCGGGCGAGTTCCGTCCCCCAGGGGTCGCCGCTGGCCCGGATGCGGTCCAGGGCATCGCGCAGCAACAACGCCACCAACGGATGACGTTCGCAGAGTAAGACGGCACAACCGAGGTCGGCGAGCACCGCAGCATCCCGACCCAGACCCGCAGTAGCATCGAGCACGCACAACGCCGCGCGCCGGCCTACACCCACCGCACGACCGAGCAACTCGTTGTGGCCACTGCGTCGACGATGTCGCATCCGGGCGGAGTCTATCTCGGCGCGCACGATACCCGGCGCGCCAGGGCCTGTCTGTTGCAGGCCCAGGCCGCCCTCGCCGACCAGCAGGATGACCTCCGCCGCCGTGCAGGTGGCCGGCGCCGTGCCCGGCGGGAGTAGCGGCAGCCCCAGTTCCCACGCCAGTTCGGCCGCTTGCGGGGCCAACGCCGCCGAAACGGCCGCAATCGCTACCGCCAGGTTGCTGCCGGCCACCGCTTATTCGCGAGCGGCGAGCAACCGCTCCAGCCTCGCACTGTTGTCGACGATGGCGTCCATGTACAGGTTGGCGCCGCCAAAATGATGGGCGGCGTAGCGATAAGCGCCGCCGAAATAGCCGTCCAGCCGCCGCTCTATCGCATCGCGGATGAATCCCGGCGTCAGTGCCATCAGGTGATCAGGCGAGTCGTAGATAAATCCAGTGTGTGTGCGATACGCACCTTCGCCCGCCATGCCCCCCGCTTCAAATTCGGCGTAGAGGTGGGTACGGAGTTTGCCGAGGTACTGGGGGTCTGCCATCTGGGCGATGAGGTCGGCCGTACCCAGCAACTCTCCCAGGCGCCGCTCGGATGCACTCTCGACGGCAATATCGGCGGGATCGAGCAGGTAACTGGTAAAGTGCACGATGCGCGCGCAGATAGGCACCAGGTGCTGGAGGCCTGCCTGTGGCAGGTACTCGGTCATGAAGCGAGCACTGCGGCTGACATGAATGTGCGTATACGCGGCGCCGTTGCGATGGCGGGTATCGTGGGTACGTCGGATATAACCGGAATCGTGAAACAGTGCCGCTGCAATGCCGGTGAGTGCCATCTCTGCGCCCAGGCGGTCTTCGCCAGGCTCGACGCTGTCGTGACCATCCAGCAGGCGCGCCATTGCGAGCGTGACATCGAGTACGTGCTGGGCATTATGATAGTAGATGTCACAACCGCGGAAGCCGGGAAAGCTGCCGGCGTAGAGACGCTCGAAATCCCCGAACAGGGTTTCCAACGGTTCAAAGTCAAAGCCCGCATAACGACGGTCAAATGCGGCACGAACCGTGTCACGGACTGCAACCGCGTCGGTCACATCCACCGTGCCTGTCACATCGAAATGGGGCGCCCTATCGGTGGGCAGGTTCAAAAAGTCATTCCTCGGTAATGCTCCGATTATTGGTTTTCTTCAGCATGCTTGCGAGGTCGTCGAACAGTTCTTCGGCGGTAGGCGATGCCGCCTCCGCTGTCGGTTCGTCAATCGGCGAATCGGCCGCGGGCTTACCCTCTTTACCCTGCTGGCGGTGCGGCAGCTTGCGGCTGTCCGTGCCCAGCGAAAGCTCGTCGCCTTCGAGTTCCAGGTCAAATTGCAGGTTGTATGCGTACCGGGAGAGGCCGTGCTTGTCGACGATACGAAAACGCCTGGGCGTCGGCTTGCCCTCGTCGCTGACGCTTTGAGTCAGGTAGCATGTCAGTGCCGTAAGTCCTTGCCCGGCCAACTGAACGCCTTTCAGAACGTTCAGCCCCGCCGAACACGCGGAAACAAACTCCGGCGTGGAAAGTTCGACCGCCGCCATTCCAGCGCCCTGTTCGCGAGTGGCTAACTCGGAGACAAAATCGCCAATCAGAATCTGCTCGCCCTGGGCGAGGTCGATCATGCGCGCCAGCTCGATCGTCACATCACCGACGATATAGCTGAACACCGTTGGATTAATGCCTTCTGCCTGGTAAAGCTCGTAATGGCTGCCGATATGGTAGGCCGTGCGGATCACCGGCACCGTATTTCCCCGCGATGCCTGTCTGGCCACGAGATTATCCGCTACCACGAGGGCCAGGAAGTAAAACAGGTCCTGGTTGGCATTGGGCCCGAGGTCACGGTTCCAAACATAGTAACCATCGCCCGTCGTGGTGCGGGCGAAATTCACCTCGATACCACGACTCAACAGCTTGTTGTAAGCGGAGTTCAGCGAATAGGAAAGACTATTCAACTGGCTCGCCTGTTCGAATGGCGTAACCAGGGAAAAGTCCACGATATCGAACAGCAATACCGCCCGGTTGTTTACATAACTCAGCCCGTAACGCTTGATCAGCTGCTCGACGGCCTCGACGACGGCCGCATCTTCGGAAAGTGCAGTACCGAGCCTGATGAACGTCGGAGCGACGTCCAGCCGGTCTGCAATCCGGAACAGCTCGTCGCGTTCCTTGCAGCGCCGACCGGAGATCAATTCACGAATAAAACCTTCGTTGGCTGCGGATTCCTGGTTCTCGGAGCTGCCGGCGCAGTAGTTACCGAGAAAATAGTGCGGCACCAGCAGTACCAGCAGGCCGCGTTCGTCGGCACTCCAGCAGAGCACTATATTCTGCCCGAGCCGCCACTGCTTGCGCAGCGTTTGCTCAAGCGTTTTAAGATTGCCGCGCTGGACGAGGCTAATAGCGCGCAAGGCCTCGGCGTTGTCTTCGTTCTGGCCCGGGCCGTTGCCGGTTTTCGGCTGATCAGTCATGACAGTACTCGTTTTTGCAACCACAAGACGGTAGCATGATACGGCCGTCAGGCAGGTGCAACCATCGGTACGGGGTCCACCCAACCCTGGCTGCGGCAAGCGTCAGCAACACATCGGGTGCCGCGCCGCCCGCACGGTCCCGGCAACGCGGTAAAGTGCCAGCGGCCCCGCCCGTCGGGAGACAGGCCGCGGCCAACAAGAGAGTGGGGACGACATTCATTCATGTGGCGCTACCTGCCCAGTTGCCCGTTATTTGCCTTGCTGCTGACCGTCACCGCTTGCAGTAGCTACGACGTTACTCTGAACGACACGACTGTCTACCGCCCCCAGCGTCCATTCGACCAGTTCGACGTCGCCGATCCCGCGCTGCAGGCCTGCCTCGAACAGGTGATCGTGGATCAGCTCATCACGCACGCCGACGGGCTCACTCAGCTGAGCTGCAGCCATGCAGGTATCAAAGACCTCGATGGGCTGCGTGCTTTTCCGGCCATCACTCACCTGAAGCTCTCAGCCAATGCCATTCGCAACCTGCTGGAGCTACAACAGCTGAAGCGGCTGCAGGTGCTGCAGCTGGAGGACAACGACATCGTCGACCCGATACCGCTACGAACGCTGCGCCGCCTGCAGGTTCTGGACCTGAGCGGCAATGAAAAACTACAGTGCCCGCCCGCAAGCAGCTTCAGTAGCGTCGAACGCGTGACGTTGCCCTCGCACTGTGACACGAGCCCCGAAGAGATCGCATCGCCCGCCGACCCGGAATCCCCTTACCGATGATCGCCTTTCGCCTGATCAGCTGGTTGCCGTTTCCGCTATTGTACTTTGTGGCCTGGATCGGCTACCTGCTGCTCTATTACGTGGTAGGTTACCGGAAAGCCGTGGTCAAGCAGAACATGGCGCGCGCCTTTCCGGAAAAAAGCGCCAAGGAGATCACAGTTCTTGCAAAAAGATTCTATCGACACCTGGCCGCGATGGCCTGCGAGGTAATCAAGGCCAGACGCATGACGCCCGAAGACTTCCGCCGACGTGTCAGGTTGATCAATACGGAAGTGGTTGAAAAGGCGACCGAGAACTTCAGCAAATCGGTGATCGTGTTAACCATACACCAGGGCAACTGGGAGTGGATGCTGCACGGCGCGACAACCGCGCTCAATATTCCAATCGACCCGGTCTATAAACCACTGCATAACGAGACCATCGACACACTGATCTTCGATATCCGCAGCCGGTTCGGGTCGCGACCACTGTCCATGGATGAGTCGACGCGGGATATCCTGCGGCGCCGCCGTGAATTCCGTATCTTCGTCATGGTCGCCGAACAATCACCGACCCGACACGATCGCAGTTACTGGACGACGTTTTTCAACCAGGAAGCGGCCTTCTTCCTGGGCACCGAAGTGATTGCCAAGATGACCGGTTTCCCGGTCCTGTTCGCCCAGTGCCACCGGCGGGGGCGGGGCTATTACGATATCGAGTTTCACGAACTGGCGTCGCCGCCCTACGACAAGGCGTCGCACGCGATCACCGACAGCTATGTGGCGCTTACCGAGCGGGCGATTCGCGCGGATCCCCCCAGTTGGCTGTGGAGCAACCGCCGCTGGAAGCGAAACCGGGCTGCGGAGGAAGCCGCGGCCGCCGGAATCGTTCGCGAGGATTAGCCCGGCTGCTCAGAGCTGTTGCCAGCCAATCCCGCTTCCCTGCTCTGCCCATTCGATCACGCCAAGGGAGCGAGACACGCCGAGCAGGGCCGCCTCAGCGTGCTCACGCGTATTGTTCTGCTCACTGACGTGGGCTACGACCAGGCACTCGGGCGCATCTTCGCCCAGGGATTCGAGTAGTCCGGCCGCCTGGCGGTTATTGAGATGGCCCCAATCACTGCTCACGCGATGCTTGAGTCCGGGCGGATAGGCGCCGGACATCAACAATTCCAGATCGTGGTTGAACTCCAGCACCAGCGCGTCGCAACCGCGGTAACTGGACACGATGTGCGGTGTAATACTGCCGAGGTCGGTCAACAGCCCCAGCGAGCGCCCGCGAAACCCCAGCCGGAACTGGCAGGGTTCCCGGGCATCATGGGGGACAGCCACAGATTGCACCTGCACGGGGCCGACGGAGAACGCCTCGCCGCCGTTGAAGCGCCGCAGCTCAGCACTGCCGTCACAACATCCGGTGCTGGATGTCCCGTGGCTGAGGTAGACGGGAATCGAAAACTTCCGCGACAGTGCACCTACACCCGCCGCGTGATCCGAGTGTTCGTGGGTAACGATAATTGCATCGAGCTGCTGAGCCTCGACTCCCAATCGCTGCAAACGCCGCGTGGCTTCGCGCGCCGAAAACCCACAGTCGATCAGTATCCGGCAATCGCCCGCGACGACCAGGGTGGCATTTCCCTTGCTGCCGCTGCCAAGGGAGGCGAACTTCATCAGCAGGTGATCCTGCGGCCCACGATCAATTGATGTTACCCTTGATCAGTGCCAGGAGCGACTGCTCCTCGCGCTGCTCTATGGCCTGGTCAGCGTCTGCGTTCTGCAGGTAGATCCGGACCGCGTCCTCGTTATCCGCCTTCATGTCGATGCGGAATTCGCGCCCCGCGAGGGGGTGGTCATCGTCGTCGAACAGCCAGCCCAGCCAACCCTCCTCCTCCTCGGACTCGGGCCCGAGGTAGCGCACGTAGTATTCGCCGGCACTGCGGTCAAGGTCGGTGGTCTCAAAATTGGAATCCTGCAGCGCCTTTGCCAGCGACGCCCACGCCCGGTTGAAGGGAAGGCCGAGGAATATGTAGGTGCGACCGTCCGATGCCTCCTGCAGCGAAATCTTCCCGGTGGCGCTGATCGCCCGGTCTGCAATCATCGACACCGGCGCGGATTCCGCGCTGTTGGCGATGTACTGCGCTACACCCATCAGCAATTCATCCTCGAGTTCCTTGTCGTCGGAACGTTCCGGCCACGCTCCGATGTCGCCGGCCTGGTGCATCTGCAGTACGTGCAGCTCGCTGTTGCCGCGCTGCACGCCCTGCTCGATACGGAAGCGAAACCGGGAAGCCATAGGCTGGCCCTCGATACTGACCCAGTCGGTTTCCATGATACCGGCCTGGGCGTCAACCCGGGCGGTCTGGGCGCCGGCCGCGGTCAGGAAACTGCGCACCTGGGGCCAGACCTGACCAGGGGCCATGGCAATCAGTGCCCAGCTCTCCTCGCCGAGCCGCTGGATGCGCACCAGCTGGTCGGCTGCACCGGACACCAGCGGCGCCGGCCGGGGAACTTCGAAGTCACCCGCCAGCAGCATGGATTCCTGGATCGGCGGGATCGCGTACACTTCCTGCAGGCTGTCAGTGCCCATGCCCTCCGGCACCTGCAGCACAGGTTCCTCCTGGGCGTCGCGGTAGGCTTGGGAGGAATCTGGAAAAAGACCGTCGTCACCGAAGAGGTAACCGCAACCGGACAGCGACGCCGCCAGCAGGGCCGGTAGAAGTACTCGCATCGCCAAAGCGTAGATGTTCACAGACCCGCGCTCTCCATAGCAGCCGTCAGCGACCCGGCGTGCGCCTCATCCAGCCAGGTCAGCGGCAATCTGATGCCGGGTTCAATCAGGCCGAGTCTGTGTAAAGCCCACTTGACCGGAATCGGGTTTGACTCCAGGAACAGCGCGCTGTTGAGCGAGTCGAGCCGGGCGTTCTCCCGCACGGCAGCCGCACGGTCTCCCGCCAGGGCCAACCGGCACACGTTTGCCACCATTGCCGGGGCCACGTTGGCGGTGACGGAGATATTCCCCCTGGCGCCGGCAAGTATCAGCTCCATGGCGGTGGCATCGTCGCCCGAGTATACAGCGATCCCGTCACCGACCAGCTCGATCAGCTCACGGCCCCTCTCCAGATCACCCGTGGCATCTTTTATCCCGACAACCTGTTCCATCTCGGCCAGCCTGGCAACCGTTTCATTGCTCATATCGACGGCGGTACGGCCAGGCACGTTGTAGAGAATCTGGGGAATGGAAACCGCCTGCGCAATCGAGCGGTAGTGCTCGTAAAGACCGCGCTGCGTGGGCTTGTTGTAGTAGGGTGTAACCAGCAGGCAGGCCGCGGCGCCGGCATCGGCTGCAGCCGCTGTCAGCTCGATGGCCTCGCGGGTAGCATTGGCGCCGGTGCCAGCAATGACGGGCATACTACCCGCCAGGTGATCAACACAGCGCCTGATCACCTCGCAGTGCTCAGGTACGCTGAGGGTAGCGCTCTCACCAGTGGTCCCCACCGCCCCTATCGCGTCGGTACCCGCCTCCCGGTGCCGGTCGAGGAGACGCTCGAGACTGGGCCAGTCGACGCTCCCGTCGGGGTGCATGGGCGTTACGAGGGCGACAATACTGCCGGTGATCATTGGGGTCTCCGCATTTGTCTCCGGGGGTGCAGGGCAGCTATTATCCGCCCTCCCGAAAGACCGCCATTATCCATGACGGCGGCCAGATAACAACCGGATTGCGCTGGCAGCCTGTCGGATTGAACCCGGCCGGAACGCGCTGGTCCATACTCTGGAGCATTGCATGAATGGAGTTCGACCGATGAAGAAAACCGGCTCACCCCGGCTCCTCGCTTCAATCGCCTGCCTGCTGGCAATCGCGTTCAGCGCCAGCCTGCCGGCGCAGCCGGCAGCCCGGGTTTCAGTGGGAGCCCTGTCTTTCGTCGATAAGCAGTATATGCAACAACAGCGGGAGGAACTGGATGCCCTCGCCAGGCGCCATCTGGGCCAGCGGTTCACCGGCAGCACGGAAGAGGACCTCGCGCTCCTGCAGTCGCTGCTGGACCGAAAGCTCGTCCGCCCGGACCAGACCAGGCAACTCCAGGGTATGGGGATCATCCTCGGTGACCTGCTGGCGAACGACCTGGACATGCACTGGATAGTCTACGAAGACCCGGCCGGCCGCAGCCGCGCCCTGCGCTACCGTGAGAGTGATAACTACCTGTTCCCGGTCACGATGATCTCCAGGCGCCGGGAAGCGGGCAGTGACACACCCGTAAAAACGATCTATCAGAAAGCCTACGATATCATCGCACCGTTGCGACCGCCGCTACCCTTCCAGTAGGCCGTGGTATTTACCGCCTACAGGAATTAGACTGCCGTTGAACCATTCAGGCATCGCGGTGCATGGCCGACACAGCAAGCGAATTTGAGCTGATTGAAAATCCGGACGGCGAGCTCGCGCTAACGCTCTCGGGGACCGCCGCGGGTCCCGCGAACGACGCGATCATTCGCCAGCTAAACGAGGGACTGTCGCGACCGTCGGTCACCGGCCTGAAGCTCAATCTGGCCGATACCGGGTTACCGGACTCGGCCACGATGGCCCTGCTGCTGCGCAGCTGCAATGCGGCGAGTGAAGCCGGCAAGCAGGTCGACGATGCCGGCCTGCCGCAAAGCGCCCGCCAGCTGCTGCGTGTTGCCACCGCCGTCAAGACCTACAAACCCGAAACCGGCCCGCCGCGAACACTGCGCGACATGCTGGACCCAACGCCAATGCTGGCGGATATCGGCGATAGCGTGCGGGAATTTCTGGCGTTCATCGGCGATGTCGCTACGGCCATGGGTCGGTTGCTTATCGGCAGGGCAAATACCCGCTGGAGCGATTTTGTCCAATTCTGTCACCAGGCGGGGCCGGACGCATTCGCAATCATCAGCCTGACCAGTCTCCTGGTCGGTATGATCCTCGCCTACCTGGGTGCCGTGCAACTGCAGCAATTCGGTGCGGAAATCTACGTGGCCGATCTCGTGGTGATCGGCATGTTGCGGGAAATGGGTGCGCTGATGACGGCCGTGGTCATGGCCGGGCGGACCGGGGCAGCTTATGCGGCCCAACTGGGCACCATGCAGACCAACGAGGAGATCGACGCCATCACCACCATGGGGGTTTCACCGATGGAATTCCTGGTGTTGCCGCGAATGCTGGCGCTCGTTGTGATCATGCCGCTGCTGACACTGTATGCCAATCTCCTCGGCATCGTCGGCGGCGGGATAGTCGCCGGCGGTATGGGAATACACCCTGTCCAGTATGCCAATGCCGGGGGCGCAGTACTCGCCTACTCCCATGTCATCGTCGGGCTGGTAAAGAGTGTCGTATTCGCGGCGCTTATCGCCGTCGCCGGATGCCGATCGGGAATTAGCTCAGGCCGCAGTTCGGCAGCGGTAGGCAAGGCTGCCACCGAGGCGGTCGTGGCGGCCATCGTCTACCTGATCATTGCGGACGCGGCGATAAACATTCTCTGCCAGCAGTTCGGGTTCTGAACATGACAGCGACCGGAAAACCTGCCCTGGAGAGCCGGATTCATATCAGCAACCTCACCATGGCCTATGGCAGTGTGGTAATCCAGCAGAACCTGACCTTTGATGTGTACAACGGGGACATCTTTGTCATCATGGGCGGCAGTGGCTGTGGCAAGAGCACGCTGTTGAAGCACATGCTGGGCCTCATTGCACCGGCGCAGGGTGACATCGCCTACTCGGGCGAGAGTTTTGTCCGGGCCGACGCCAACCGGAGAGGCCGGATGCGCCGACAATGGGGCATCACCTACCAGTCCGGCGGACTGTTCAGCGCCATGACACTGGCTGAGAACGTGGCATTACCGTTGTCACTTTACACCGCTGGCAACGCGCGCGAGATCGCCGACATCGTCGCCTACAAGCTCGCACTCGTTGGGCTGGCGGGGTACCAGACGTACTATCCCTCCGAAATCAGCGGTGGTATGCGCAAACGGGCCGCACTTGCGCGTGCGATCGCACTGGATCCTGAGATCCTGTTTTTTGACGAACCGTCTGCCGGGCTTGACCCGATCAGCTCACGATTGCTCGACGACCTGATCCTGGAAATCAAGGAATCGACCGGCGCCACGGTGGTGATGGTAACCCACGAGCTGCCCAGCATCTTTGCCATCGCCAACAACTCCGTGTACCTGGATGCGAAAACCCGGACGATGATTGCCTACGGCGATCCCCGGGACCTCAGGGATCACAGTGACCAGCCGGTGGTCCGACAGTTCCTGAACCGCGAGCGGGCGACAGCCCCGGGAGCCACTGTATGAGCAGTAAACGCGAGTCAGTGGCCATCGGCGCCTTTATCGTCGGCGGCATTATCATCCTTGTGTCCACCCTGCTGTTCATCAGCGGGTCGGGGATCGGCAAGGACCGGCAGACCGTGGTCATGGTGTTCGACGGCTCGGTGAAGGGGCTGCAGGAGGGCGCATCAGTGGCCCTGCGAGGGGTCCAGATCGGCTTGGTCACCGACATCAAGCTGATCTTCGACACCGACTCGATCGATCTCATCATGCTGGTGGAGGCAGAAATCACCGCCGAAAACATCCAGCGCCGAGGTATCGGCGGCGTCGACGTCGCGGAGGAGCTCATTGGCCAGGGCCTGCGCGCCCAACTCATTCCCCAGAGCCTGCTGACTGGCCTGCTGATGATTCAGCTGGATTTCCACCCGGGAACGCCGATCACGCTCGGTCAGGTCGACTCGCCGCATATTCAGATTCCCACGATCCCAACCGACCTTGAGCGCTTTGCCATGCAGGTCGAGTCTATTGATTTCGCCCAGGTTGCCAGTGACCTGCAGACGACCGTCGCCGGCCTGCGAAATCTGACCAACAGTGAGTCACTGCAGAGCTTTCCAACCGAGCTGGACCGGATCATGCGCATGCTGGGTCAACTCGCCGAGCGCCTCGACAGCCAGCTGGCCGTTACGGGGCCCAGATTCGACCAACTGCTTGAGACCTCCGAATCCGTGATGGCCAGGGTCGATGACGAAATACCGAGCCTGTCCCGCTCAATGCGCAAAAGCCTCGCCGGGCTGGAAGAGACGATGCGGCACTTGGACCGGACAGCCGTCCAGGTCGGCGACTTCATCGAGGTGGATTCACCCACCATTTACCGCCTCAATAAGGCCCTTCGGGAGATCGAACTCGCCGGCCAGGCCCTGCAGGGTCTCGCCGAGACACTCGAAGAACAGCCCGAGGCGTTGTTGAGAGGAAAACAGGAAAGCGAATGAACACACCCGCTGTCTACCGCTACAGCCTGCCGCTCGCCCTTCTGTGTATGCTGCTCTGCGGCTGCAGCGACAACAGAACGAGCAATTATTACAGGCTGACCGCCTCTGCCGCACCCGCGCCGACAGGTAACCGCCCTTCCCTGGGCATCGGTCCGATAGAGGTGCCCCAGTACCTCAACCGCAGCAACCTTGTGTACAGCGAGGAAGCCAACCTGGTCACCGTATCCAGCTATGAGCGCTGGGCAGAACCGCTGGCGGATGGCATTCAGCGAGTACTGGGGTTCAACCTCGCCGCCAGCCTGAATACCCAGAGTATCCAGGCCTATCCCTGGTCGCGCGAGCAGGCGCCCGACTACGGTGTCCGGGTCAACATCCTGTTGCTGGACGCCAACGCTGACACCGCCAAGATGACGGCAGAATGGCGCGTCCTCGCAGGCACCGACCGACGCCCGGTGAGCCATCGCATCAGCCAGCTCAGCCTGCCAATGACCGATACAGTGACCTACACCGCCTCGATCGCCCCCGCCTACAGCCAACTGATGCTGGAACTCAGTGAAGAGATTGCGTCGGCCATTCGCGCCGACATGCAGCGCTGACCCGCCTGCTGCACCGTTTGTCGGCCGGGACGGCCAGTCTCCCGCGTGTGTGATCAACGGCGGGCCAAAACTCAAAACGCGGTAGCGTCCAGCCCCAGGAGTTCGGAGTGCACCAGCGGTGTGACACTGTATCGGTCATACTTGCTGCGCGCGCGAACCACATCGACTTCGCGCTGCCCGTCATGTATCTGGATCAGGGCATCGGCCTTGCGGTAGCGCAGGTACAGCATGCCGTCGCGGCGGTCGGCGGCGATTGAGCCCCTCGCGCCGATCTCGATGTGGTCGCTGGTCACGGACACGTCGGGAAAGGTAAAAACGCCCCCCGCTGCCTCCACGTCCGCGTACCCCGCGATATTGTCTACACGCAACAACCGGGACACGAACGGTGGCCGCCACTTGCTGTTATCAAACATCGCCACGAAAGGTCGGGTATCGCTCATCGTCAGGCTGATGCCCGCGACCATGTCCAGCGGCTTGCGCCACTGCACCCGAGCGGTGGTGAGATCAAGCCGGGTCGACCAGTCGTCCAGCTCAACCTGCTTCCTCCCACCGTCTACCCGAACCCGGTCAAGCCGAACCGATGAACCGGCAATGTCGAAGATCATCTCCTGCGGCCGCCCACCCTGCACGAGCACCTCGGCGTCTATGTCCCCGGTAACCGTCTGGCGATCTACCCTGGCGGTGACACCGTCGCTCTCCAGCCGCAACCAACCCCGGGCATCATCGGTGAGCAGTGCAAGATCGGCGGTCAGGGCCGCCTCGCCGGCGAGGAACTGCAGCGGGGCTTCAGCCGGCAGGAAGTCATTGAGTACGCCCATGTTGCGCAATGTCGCGGAGTCGATGGAGAACCGCAAGGCGTCGAACTGTGCCCGCTCGCCCAGCCTCACATCGTCTACCCGGGCGCTCAGCCGGGCCTCTGCGCCGTCCACCACGCCGGCCGAATCCGCAGAGCGCCGCAAACTGGCATCGGAGAGCATGGCATCGAACGTCCAGTCCGTGTTCTGCCCGCCCTCGGCGACACGAAGCCCGACGGTGCCGTCGCCTTTCGCCGTGTAGTCCAGTATGTCAATGGCCAGGTCGGCGGAGCGAACCTCGATATCCGTCCCCGCTACCGGCAGGCCCGCCTCCAGCTCCAGAACACCGCCGGCGACACCACTCCCACGCACCCTGCCGATGAGATCACCGGCGATCAGCTGACCGAGCCAGTCCAGCCGGGACATCTCTCCCTCGAACTGCAAACTGCCACGCGACTGGGGCAGGAGTTCCCCCATGTCGATCGCGCGCAATACGCCGAGGAGGTCACTGTCGTCCTCGCGCAACGCGTTCAACAGGTGGAACGAGCCGTCGTTGATTTGCAGGGAGGCGTTCCAGGGCCGCTGGTCGATTGCGCCACCCCGCAGCAGCGATGCGCCCTGCAGCTTCAGGTAGCTGCCGGCGACGCTGGTGCCGGAAGTACGATAATCCGGGTTGCTGAGTTCGATTGCGGTCTCGAGATCGCTGACGAAGCTGTAGTCCTCAATGGCGAGATTCGCTGCGCGAGAGTCCACGCGCAACGAGACGGACAGGGCGTCCTCGCCGATGGAGCTGGTACCCTGTAGCTGGCCCTCGCCGCCCAGAAGGCGAACCGGCAAATGCCCCGGAAGGTACCGATCCAGTAAAGCGAGATCCGGCACGCTCAGTGTGCCAATCGTCGTTTGCACCTCGCGGCCCCGGTTCCCGGTTGGCTGCCGGGACAGGATATCAGTGTCACTGCTGGCCAGCAGTTCCAGTTTGTCACCCACCAGCATCGCGGCAGACGCGCCTGGCTGATGGACCTCAAACTCTCGAAAAGTGAACAGGAGACGCAGTGCGTCCGATTCATCTTCGAGCACCTCGAGGTCGACCGTACCCTCGCCGTCGATCCGATGTCGCAGCCAGTCCAGTACCAGGGCATGCGCCTCGATCTCCAGCCCGGTTCCCGCCAGCAGGGTCCCCCGGTCCAGTCGCAGGCGACCGTCGACCTCGCCACGCCCGCCGACCGTGAGATCTTCGAACGACTGGGTGAAGATGTTGATAAAAGCGAGGCTATCGACATCCACATCCACCACCGTGTCCAGTGACAGGAAAGGCAGCATCGCCAGGCCCTTGTTTTCCCTGGGAACGAAGGGCGCGAAGCGAAAATCCCCGCTGAAATCGCCTTGCCGGAAAACCTCTCGGTCACCGTTCAGGAACAATTGCCCCACGTGCAGTTGCACGTCCATGACGTCCATCGACATGGGGCCACCGCGGGTGCGGTAGCTGAATCCGCCCCTGGCATGCCCCTCCAGCCCCGCTCGCCACTCGTAGATCCAGACGTCGTGAGACCCCCGGGCGCGAGCGTTCTCAAGCCGGACATGCCAGGGGCGTCTCTTCTTGCGTGGGCGGGTTTCCACCGGCTGAATCTGTCGACCCGAAATCTCGGGGAAAAACGGTATCCTGGCGCTGTAGTCCTGCCCGGGTTTCAGCCGCGGGCGCTGGCGGTAGGTGACATCCGTCGCGTCGACATCGCTGAGCCAGACGCGTTTCAGCAGCAGGGGCAGTATCGCGATGGAGCCCGAGGCCCGGGCCGCCGACAGTTCCCACTGCTGGGTTCGCGATTGACCGTTGGCGTGGACGCCCACGGCGTGGGCACGAAACGGGTACCAGGTCCAGGCGCTGTCCCAGGAGACATGGAACTTCTCGGGGCGGATCATGTTGACCAGGGTCTGGGTGAGCGGCAGGCGGAGCGCCGCATTGAGCAACAGCAGATACGCCAGTTCGGCCAGGACCAGGGCGCCAACGACCTTGATCAGCCGGGATCGTGACCTCGTTATCAAATCATCTCCTCGTGGCAGTCGACGACGGCAGCACCTCCGCTGACAGTCGCGCGACCGCAGTGACTCTCATCTGTCAGTGGAAGTCCCGTGACTGCACATGCAGTGACTGCAGTTCGCTGGTGTAATCATACAGCGCCCCGGCGATCACGTGGGTGACATTATCACGGGTCTCCACCGTGCCCAGCACCAGCAGTAACCGGCTGTTCATCAACACCTGCCGGAAATGCGCCTGGGTGCGCTTCCAGACCACCACGTTGCTGTTGCCGGTTTCGTCCTCCAGGGTCAGAAAGAGTACTCCGGAGGCACTGCCGGGCCGCTGGCGACAGGTCACCAGCCCGGCGACGCGCACCAGCCGGTTGTTACCTGCAGTCGGCAATTCAGCGCTGCACACGCACCGCCGGAAAGGATCCCGGCCCCGCAACAGGCTCATCGGGTGGGCGCGAAGCGTCAGCCCGGTGGCGCGGTAATCCGCCAGCACTTCTTCGGCCACGGCCGGCGCTGGCAGGTGCACCCCGTCGTTGAAGTAGCTCGACGGTTGTAACTGTTCATCGACCAGCAGCGGCCTGGCCTGTTCCAGCGCCATGATCTGCCATTGCGACTGGCGCCGGTGGCCACTCAGGGATTGCAGTGCATCGGCGTCCGCCAGGGCTTCCATATCGCGCTTGTTAAGGCGGGCGCGCTGACGCAATTCGCTGATCTGCCGAAACGGGCCCCGCTGCCGCCCCTCGATGATGCGCCGGACGCTGTCCTGGCTCAAACCCTTGATCAGCCTGAGGCCGAGGCGTAGAGGCGGCTGTGCACCCGATGTGCCGGGATGCTCCAGCAGCTGGTGATCCCAAAGACTCTCGTTGACATCGGCGGGCAATACCACGACGCCGTGGCGGCGGGCATCCTGCACCAACTGCGAGGGCTGGTAGAAACCCATCGGCTGGCTGTTGAGCAGGCCGGCGAAAAAAGCCGCCGGGTGGTGGCGTTTAAGCCAGGAAGAGACATAAGCCAGCAGGGCAAAGCTGGCCGAGTGCGACTCGGGAAAGCCGTAGCCGCCAAAGCCCTTGATCTGATCGAAGAGCCGGCGCGCGAAGCCCTCATCATAGCCCCGGTCGATCATGCCCCGGGTCAGTTTTTTTTCGAAGCCGAGCAGTTTGCTGTTGCGCCCCCAGTTGGTAATCGCCCGGCGCAGCTGGTCCGCCTCGCCGCCGCTGAAACCCGCAGCCACCATGGCCAGCTTGATGACCTGCTCCTGGAAGATCGGGACACCGAGGGTGCGCTCCAGCACACGCCTGATCGCATCGCTGGGATAGGTGATCGGCTCCCTGCCCTGCCTGCGGCGCAGGTAGGGGTGAACCATATCGCCCTGGATCGGCCCGGGACGGACAATGGCAATCTGGATGACCAGGTCATAAAAGCAGGCCGGTCGCAGGCGGGGCAGCATCGACATCTGCGCCCGCGATTCGATCTGGAAAACGCCTATCGTATCGGCGGCCTGCAGCATGCGGTAGGTTGCCCGGTCCTCGCGGGGAATGTCGGCAACGGTGCGGATCGACGGGCGGTAGCGGTGCACCATCTGCAGGCTCCGACGAATCGCGGACAACATACCCAGCGCCAGAATATCGACCTTCAGCAGACCCAGCGATTCTATATCTTCCTTGTCCCACTGAATGACCGTGCGTTCATCCATGCTGGCATTCTCCACCGGCACCAGGGTGGAAATCGGACTGCGGGTAATCACGAAGCCACCGACGTGTTGCGAGAGATGGCGGGGAAAACCGAGAATTTCCTGGACCATGCGATGAAACAACCCGGCCTGGCGACCATGCTCCGCCACGCCCTGCTCCTGGAAGCGACGCTCGAGGTCAGCGCCGCGATCCCACCAGGCCAGTGACTTCGCCAGGTCATCGACGAAGACCGGGTCCAGCCCCAGTGCCTTACCGACGTCGCGCACGGCGCTGCGGGAACGATAGGTGATCAAGGTCGCCGCCAGCGCCGCGCGACGACGGCTGTACTTGCGGTAGATATACTGAATGACCTCTTCACGCCGCTCGTGTTCGAAGTCCACGTCAATATCCGGAGGTTCATCACGTTCCCGGGATATGAAACGCTCGAACAGCAGCGACACCTCTTCGGGCGACACCTCGGTGATGAAAAGACAATAACAGACAACGGAGTTGGCGGCCGAACCCCGGCCCTGGCAGAGAATGCCGCGCTCCCGGGCAAAGCGCACGATGTCGTACACGGTCAGGAAATAGTATTCGTAGTGAAGCTCGGTGATCAACTTAAGCTCCGTATCGATCCGCCGGCGTATCGACGCCGGAACACCACGCGGCCAACGCTCGGCCTCGCCCACAGCGACCCGTTCGCGCAGGTAGCTGTTGGCATCGTGACCCGACGGCACCACTTCTTCGGGGTACTCGTAGCGCAGCTCCTCCAGGCTGAACTCACAACGTGCGGCGATCGTCAGCGTCTCTGCCAGTAATTGTTCGGGATACAGGCGGTGCAGACTGCCGAGGGATCGCAAGTGCGGCTGGCTGTTGGCAAGCCGGCGTCGGCCGAGCTGATCAATGCTGGTATTGTGGCGCAGGGCGCTGAATACGTCATGCAGGGGTTTACGCGCCGCCACGTGCATCTGCACGTTGCCGCAGGCCACCATCGGGAGTCCCAGCGCAGACGCCAGCCCGCGCAGCTCCAGGTAACGGTTGACCTCGTCGTTGCCGTACAGGTGGTTAACCCCCAGCCACAACCGACCCCGACAGAGTCGCGCCAGCTGCGTGCCGTGACCGCGAGTGGCGTTGTCGTCCCGCTCCGGCAGCCACAACAGCAGACAGCGCTTGAGGTGGAAAATAACGTCGCGAAGTGCAGCCCGGTATTCGCCCTTCGGGCTGCGCCGGCGCGCCATGCTGATCAGGCCCGACAACTCACCGTAGGCCGCCCGCGTGGGCGCCAGTGCCACCAGCTTGACACCCTCTTCGAGCCGGAACTCACTGCCGATGATGAGTTTGAGCCCCAGCGCCTTTGCCGCCACATGCGCCTTGACCACGCCCGCCAGCGAGCACTCGTCGGTGAGGGCCAGGGCGCCATAGCCCAGTGTGGCCGCCCGTTCCACCAGCTCGTGCGGGTGTGAAGCCGCCCGCAGGAAACTGTAACAACTGAGGCAATGAAGCTCGGCGTAGGCCATAGGGAACGCAGCGGCAGCGCGACAGGCTGGCTTCGCGGTGACAAAGACGCGACGTGTAATCACCGGAAGCGAGCCGGCGGGCCGGACCACTCCAAAAAAATACTGTATATTTATACAGTATATTCAGTCTGCCCGCGAACCGTCAATGCCGCGTAACGATGGCGGCCTGCCAGAAACGCCCCAGGCGGCTCGGTGGCAACGCCCCGACCCGCAGGCTGCCGGAATCAGCGGGCTTCAAGCTCGCGCCAGACGATCCAGTGTGGCAGAGATATCGGCCTCGGTGGTGAGCGGGTTGATAGTGCACAGTCGCAACACCTCGCGGCCCTTCAGGCGGGTGGAAGAGACACAGGCAAAACCGCTGTCGGCCAACTGCGCCGCCCGTTGCTGCGACTCACCCGGCGCGGCGCCACGCAGTGCGAAGCAAACGATACCCAGCTGCGCCGGCGATACCACCTCCCAGAGTGCCGGCTGGCCGCGCAACTGCTGCTCCGCATACTCCGCTAGCTCGATGCCGCGATCAATGGCCTGCCCGATCCGGCGCATGCCATAGCTGCGCAGGCTCAACCAGAGTTTGGCGGCGCGTGCACGCCGGGACAGCTCGGGGCCGCGATTGCGGAAATCGACCTCACCGTCGGCCTGCACATCGCGCAGGTACTCCGGGGTCATACCAAAGCCCGCCTCCAGTAGCCCTGGCCTGATCAGCAGGCAGCCGATGTCGTAGGGCTGAAACAGCCACTTGTGCGGGTCGAGCACGAGGGAGTCGGCGGCGTCCAGGCCCGGGAGACAGCGCCGTCCCCGATCGGTGAACGCAGCGGGGCCACCATAGGCCGCATCGATATGCAGCCAGAGTCCCTCAGCGTGGCACAACCCGGCCAGCGCAGGTATCGGGTCGACGCTCCCGGTGTTGGTGGACCCTGCATTGGCTATGACCATCAACGGTGTCAGGCCGGCGCGGCGGTCGCTGGCCAACTGCCGCTCCAGCGCCGATACCGGCAGCCGGAAATCCTCGTCGCTGTCGAGCACTCGCAGCATTCTTTCTTCGAAGCCCACCTGTCGCAGGGCCCTGGGCAGTGAGGCGTGAGTCTGGTCGCTGTAGTAGACCACTCCAGTGCCACGGTCGGCGCGCAGGGCTGCGAACGCCGTGAGACTGGCCAGCGAGCCGCCGCTCTGGAGAACGCCCTCGGTCTCGGGCGGCAGGCCCAGCAGCTGGCACAGCCAGTCAATTACCACCAGCTCGAGGGTCGCAGGTCCGGAGCCGCCCGCCCACGAGGCACAGATACTGTTGAAGCCGGTAGCCAACCAGTCACCCAGAATGGCCGCGTAAGAACTGGGGCCCGGTACACGGGCGAAATAGCGCGGATGATCACCGTGCTGCTGGTGGGCAAGGGCCACCTCGGCCAGCAGCCGGAGCGACTCCTCAACCGCAACCGGCTGGTCTGGCACCGAACCGCCGAGCCGGGCCCTCAGGTCCTCGGCCTTGCCGGTAAGAATTGCCGGTTGTCGATGCCGACTGACCAGTCGGTCTACCACCAGGTCCACCACCCGGTAGCCGGTCTGGCGCATCTCCTCCTCGGTCATGCCGAGGGTGTCTGGTGGATAATCAGGCGGGGGGCTGTCGGGCAGGTCGTTATCGGGCACGGAGTCATCTCTGTTCAGGGCGATAGGGCGGTGCCTCGCCCCCGGTAGCGCCCGAGGACGGCGGCTTCGGCCCTAGGATAGCTCACCCGCGCCCATACCGGGCTGTGACAGCCCGCTATCCGGCCTGTAACCGCTCGATGGCGCCTGCTTGCCGCACTCGGTGCAGGTTGCTAGGCTCAAACACGAAGGCGTGGTTACCGCGCCTATGTCCAATCCGTTGCGTGGGGTGCACATATGACCACCAGTATCGACGACAACAAGGCTCTTGTGCGGTCTTTCTACGAGGCGGGCAATCGCGGTGACTTCGACGCCTGCTTCGCTATCGTCGCCGACGATATCGTGTGGACGAATATCGGCACCACGGCGCTGTCCGGCACCTATCGCGGCAAGCAGACCGTGATGGAGGAGCTGATCGGTCCGCTCTTCGGCCGACTCGAAAACGGGATTCAGTCGACTGTCCATCGCCTTGTCGCCGAGGGCGATACCGTCGTCGCCCTGACCTCTGGTCAGGCGCGGACCCGGGATGGGGAAGACTACAACAACAGCTATTGCCAGGTGATCCGGATCGACGCCGGACAGTTCGTCGAGGTCACCGAGTACTTCGATACACAGCTTGCCGGCTCGATCTTCGGCTGATTGGCCCGTCGGTTGCGACCACGGCCGCTCCTCACACCTCACTGGACGCCGTGCCGCCGGGCAGGCGCACCGGGGCAGCTGCTGTTAAACTGACACCTTCCGACAGCGGCTCATTCAACGCCAAGAGGAGGACGCGTGCCCGTACACACGCTGCGCTACGATACCCAGCCGGGCCAGCTCGCAGACGTCTATGCGGCGGTAAACGCACGACGCCAGAAGACGGGGAACCGGGTTTCGGCTGTCGATCAGGAGCCGGAAGCGTGACCCGACGCCTGGTCTCAAGCGGGTCGACCTTCGAGCAGCAGATCGGTTATTCCAGGGCCGTGATCGACGGCGGTTTTGTCTTTGTGTCCGGAACCACCGGTTATAACTATGACGACATGTCGATCAGTGACGATATCGCCGTGCAGGCGGAACAGTGTTTCAGGAACATCGAACAGGCGCTGCACGCGGCGGGCAGTACGATCGACGCTATCGCGCGGGTCACTTACATCCTCAGCGACAGAGATGACTTCGAAACCTGCTGGCCCGTGCTCAAACGCTGGCTGGGTGACGTGCGGCCCGCCGCCACCATGTTCGAGGCCCGCATGGTGAATGATGCGATCAAAATCGAAATACAGGTCACGGCGCGCGTCGGCGCGGAGCATTCCGATCAATGACGGCCAAGCTGCAACCCACGCTTCTCGGGGCAACGATCAATCTGCCGCTCGAGGCCGATGGCCGTTGACACATACAACCTGGCGCGATTCCTGGACGCCCAGGCCGGATGTTATGAGACTGTGCTCTGCGAACTGCGCAGCGGCCGCAAGCACACCCACTGGATGTGGTTTGTATTTCCCCAACTGGCCGGGCTCGGGCTCAGCGCTACAGCCCGCTACTACGCCATCTCGGGGCCACAGGAGGCCGCTGCTTACCTCCACCACAGTGTGCTCGGAGCGCGACTGCAGACATGTTGCGATACCCTGCTGCAGCTCGAGGACGTTAGCGCCATCGACATCTTCGGCCCCGTCGACGCACTCAAGCTGCGCTCCTGTGTGACGCTTTTTGACACCCTTGCCCCCGGGCACATATTTGCCCGGGTGTTGGAGCGCTACTATCAGGGCGAGCGCGACCCGGCAACCCTCTCGCTACTGGGCGAGGTTTGATGCCAGAGGCCGCATTACCCGCCGAAAGGTCGAGGCAGCCAGCACGTGGAAGCACCCAAGCAATTCGACAACGGGTTGCAACACCCGGCTCGAGGTGAACAGTTCGAGGTCTCCGGCGGGTTCCTGTCTCGTGGCGGGTACCCGATGCGCAACTGGCTCGACGTGGTTCGACGCGCCGCACCGCGCGCAGCGCCGGACATCATGGTCATCATGATGAACCCGGGCTCGTCGGGCCCCTCCCCCGACCAGCTCGCCACGCGCGCAGGGCGCGACTTTGGCGGCGGGCAGGAACATCGGCTCGCGAGACCTGATCGCACGCAGCTGCAGATTATTCGGCTGATGAACGCGGTTGGAGTGAACCACGCGAGAATCATCAATCTGTCCGATCTGCGCGCGTCCCACTCCAGCGACCTGGTGCGATTTCTTGCTTCCGAGGATGCATCGATGATCGATCATTCAATTTTTTCGCCCTCGCGAGAGGAGGAACTCGAATCCCTGCTGGAGCGAGATGTCCCGGTCGTCTATGCCTGGGGCGTACATGCGTCGCTCCTGCCGCTTGCGAAACGAGCGGTGGATGTCCTGGGTGCGCGCTCCGCCCTGGGACTGCCAAAAGCGGGTACGGCCTATGCCTACTACCACCCGTTGCCGCCGGTTTACAGCAAACAGGTCTCTTGGGTGAACAAGATCTCGGCGCAGTTCACCCGGCACCACGAGAGAAACGCGAACAGCCTGGCAGCGCGACGGAACGGGTGCCCGGGCGGTGCGGCGCGATGACCGGCATCCTGGTGTTCGGCAATGCCGGCGCAGGCAAATCGACCTACGCGCGACAGCAGTGCCGGGGCCGGGGTTTTGCGCACCTGGACCTCGACACCGTCGCCTGGGTGGAGAAAGCGCCGTCGCCAACCCGGCGGCCGCTGACTGAGAGTCGGGCGGAAATCCTCGCGTTCATTCGCTCGATGACACACTGGGTCATTGAGGGTTGTTACGCGGACCTGTTAGCGTTCGCAGCCCCCTTCGCGTCTGAAATGGTATTTCTCAATCCCGGCGAGCAGCAATGCATCGCCAATGCGCGAAACCGCCCCTGGGAACCACACAAGTATGCCTCTCCCGGAGAACAGGACGCCAACCTCGCTCTGCTGCTCGGCTGGATACAGGACTACTACCTGCGCGAGGATACGTGCTCGCTAGTGGCACATCGAAAGCTCTTTGACGAGTTTACCGGTGCCGGGAGAGAATTTCGGTCCAATGCCTGGCTCGAAGACGTACAAGAACGGTAACACCCGTACCTGACGCAGCCCGGCCAGATTCGCAGATTTTAACGGCAGTCAGTGCCGCCGATCGCGCCAGCCGCCCGGTCTCACTGGTATTTCGGGTTGTCGGCGAGATTTCGACTTGCGAGCTGCCGAATCGGTGGGATCTGGTGGGCACAAACCCTTTAGAAGGAGTAAACCATGAAAGTACTTATCGTGCTGACCTCACATGACCAACTGGGATCGACCGGCGACAAGACCGGGTTCTGGCTGGAGGAGTTCGCCGCGCCCTATTATGCACTGCACGATGCCGGGGCAATCCTGACCCTCGCCTCCCCGGCCGGGGGCCAGCCACCGCTGGACCCGAAGAGCAGCGCGCCCGACGCGCAAACCGAAGCCACGCGGCGGTTCGACGCGGACGCGGATGCGCGCAAGGCGCTGGCAGACACGGTGCCGCTAAATGGGATTGCGGCGTCGGACTTCGACGCGGTGTTCTATCCCGGCGGCCACGGGCCGCTGTGGGACCTTTACGAAAACCCGGACTCGATCCGTCTCATCGAAGCGTTCATCGCCGCTGGCAAGCCCGTTGCCGCCGTCTGCCATGCCCCCGCAGTGCTGCTGAAGGCAGTCGCCGCAGATGGTACGCCGCTGGTCAAGGACAAGGAAGTCACCGGTTTCAGCAATAGTGAGGAAGCGGCTGTCGGCCTTACCGAGGTGGTTCCCTATCTGCTACAGGACGAGTTGACTCGCCTCGGTGGCCACTATAGAAAGGTAGATGACTGGCAACCGCTGGCCATCGTCGACGGACTTCTAGTTACCGGGCAGAACCCGGGATCATCGGCCGCGGTGGCGGCGGCTCTGCTGGAGCAGCTGGGCGGGGATCAACCCGCCTGACGGGGTTTGGCCGGACAGGACTCTTCACGGGCGCCAGGGCGGCTGTGGGTTGCTACACCAGCCCCCGGACCGGCACCAGCGCCCCGTGCACCGCCGCCGCTGCGTCAGAGGCCAGGAAGCATATCACTTCGGCGAGGTCGGTCGGTGAGACCCAGGTAGTATGGTCAGCGTCCGGCATACCGGCGCGGTTGGCCGGTGTATCGATGATGCTGGGCATCACCGCATTGACGTTGATACCCTGGTGCCGGTACTCCTCGGAGAGGCTTTCGGTGAGTCTCAGCACCGCCGATTTTGCTGCACTGTAAGCACTCATTTCAGCGCCGCCTGCGAGACCCGCCAGGGCACCCACATTGACGATTGCTCCGCGTTCGCGCTCAAGTAACTGTGGTAGCGCCGCCGCGGTGGCGTTGCGCAGCGTGGTGACATTGATCGTAAACATTGCGTCCCAGACGTCGGCCTGGTCCTCGCTCGAGGTGGCGAAGGGCGCCATCGCAAATCCACCGGCGATGTTCAGCAGTCCATCGATTGCACCCAGGTCGCCGAAACGGCCGGCGAGATCCACTTCCTCCAACAGGTCTATGCAATGATAGGTGTGGATGCCCTCGATAGAGGCATTCTGCACCCGGTCGATGCCGATAATGCGGGCGCCATAACCGCCAGCGGTGGTCACGACAGCCCGACCCAGCGCACCCGCGGCACCGGTAATGACCAGGGTTTTCCCCGTCAGGTCCATGTTGTAAGCCCTCACTCCAATGCATTGTCGATCTGAATTCAAAGCATAACAGGCGTGCGACAGAGAATGCAGGGGTGTCCAGGAAGGCGGGGCGGGGCGGTCGCCAGGCGGTTGACATACCCCGGGACATCTGACTGAATCTGCCTCCATGCCCTTCGTCAACGACAGCCTGTTCGAGGAAACCCGCCAGGCGTTCATCGGCCGGTTGTGCGAGGTGCTGCCGGCACACTGCGTGATTCTCGACGAGGAGCAGAAACGGCCTTACGAATGCGACGGGCTGTCAGCGTACCGGGAATCCCCGTTGGCCGTCGCATTGCCCGAAACCGAAAGCCAGGTGCAGACCGTGCTGCGCCTGTGTCACGAACTGTCTGTGCCCGTGGTTCCACGCGGGGCGGGCACTGGCCTGTCGGGCGGTGCACTCCCGCACCGGCAGGGGCTGCTGCTGTCGCTGGCAAGAATGAAGCGGATCATTCGGGTTGACCCCGTCGCTCAGCTCGCGGTGGTACAACCGGGCGTGCGCAATATCGAAATCTCCGAGGCCGCCGAAGCCCATGGCTTGTTCTATGCACCGGACCCTTCCTCTCAGATCGCCTGCACCATCGGCGGTAATGTCGCGGAGAATGCCGGCGGCGTGCACTGTCTGAAATACGGCCTGACCGTACACAACGTCGTAAGCCTGAGGGTGCTGCTGATCGACGGCGAGATCGTGGAATTGGGCAGCGAAGCCCACGAGCAGTCCGGCCTTGACCTGCTGGCGCTGATGATCGGCTCCGAGGGCCTGCTCGGGATAGTCACCGAGGTGACGGTCAAGCTGACGCCGAAGCCGGACGACGCCCGTGTCATCATGGCCTCATTCGATACGGTCACCGCGGCCGGCGAGGCAGTGAGCGCGGTTATCGCGGAGGGCGTGATTCCCGCCGGCATGGAGCTGATGGATGCGGCGACCACAGCCGCCGTCGAGCCGTTCGTCAAAGCCGGCTATGATCTCAAGGCCGCGGCAATCCTGCTGGTGGAGTCGGACGGAACCGAGGCCGAAGTCGAGGCGGAGACGACACAATTGAGCGAGCTCCTGCGGGCCGCGGGCGCCCGCGGCCTGCAGGTCTCGGCCGACGCCGAAGAGCGCCTGCGCTTCTGGGCGGGCCGCAAGGCAGCATTCCCCGCTATAGGGCGGCTGTCGCCTGACTACTACTGCATGGACGGCACTATTCCCAGACGCAGGTTGAGCGACATGCTGTCCGCGATCGCGGCAATGGAGTCCAGATATGGTCTGCGCTGCGCCAACGTCTTCCACGCCGGCGACGGCAACCTGCATCCGCTGATCATGTTTGATGCCAACACCCCGGGCGAGCTGGAGCGGGCCGAGGATTTCGGCGCCGAAATACTGGAACTGTCGGTGTCCTTCGGCGGATCGATCACCGGCGAACACGGCGTCGGCGCCGAGAAGATCAACCAGATGTGCGTTCAGTACTCGACAGACGAACTCGAGTGTTTTCATGCCATCAAGCGCGCCTTCGACGAACCCGGACTGCTCAACCCGGGCAAGGCGATTCCTTCGCTGCACCGCTGCGCTGAGTACGGCGCCATGGTGGTACACCGAGGGCAGGTACCGTTTCCCGACCTGCCGCGTTTCTGACGGGCCCGAAGATGATAGAACGGTGGCGGCAGCAGGTCGCCGACGCCCGCGCGACGGCAAAGCCACTGGAAATCAGGGGCGGCGGCAGCAAACGATTTTACGGACAGGCGACAACCGGAGACCTGCTCGATACCCGCCCGCATACGGGTGTAGTCAGCCACGAACCCAGCGAACTGGTCGTGACTGCAAAAGCAGGCACACCCCTCGAGGAGCTGGAACAGGTCCTTGCGGAAAGGCGCCAGCACCTGCCCTTCGAACCCCCCCATTTCGGGCCTGCCACGATCGGTGGATGTGTCGCCAGCGGCCTTGCCGGCCCCCGCAGAATACAGACGGGCCGGGTGCGGGACTTCGTGCTCGGGGCGCAGTTGCTCGATGGCCGGGGGCGCCTGCTGACCTTTGGCGGCCAGGTGATGAAAAACGTCGCCGGCTATGACGTGTCTCGCCTGCTCGCCGGTAGCCTTGGCATCCTCGGCGTGATCGCGGAGGTGTCGATCAAGGTTCTGCCCCGCCCCGCGGTGGAACAAACGCTGACGCTCCAGTGCTCCCAGGGCGAAGCGCTGAGTCTCGCCAGGCAGTGGGCCGGATTGCCGCTGCCGGTTTCCGCGACCGCGTGGCAGGGCGGCATACTGAGGGTGAGGCTGTCCGGCGTCGACACCGCCGTTACTGTGGCCGCGCGCCAGATCGGCGGCGAACTGCTGGATGACGCTGCGGCCACGCACTTCTGGCGGGCCCTGCGGGAACACACGTTGCCCTTCTTCGAGGGGGACGACAGGCCGCTGTGGCGTATCACCCTCCCGGCAGCGGCCGGTGCGCTGCAAACAGGCGCCCGGGAAGAAGATGACTGCCTGCTGGAATGGAACGGTCTGGTGCGCTGGTGGCGGGGTGACCAGTCCGCCCCGGCAGTGCGTGAACGCGCCGTCCGCCTCGGCGGTGAGGCCACCCTGTTTCGTCATGGCGATGGCAGCACCGCCGTCTTCAACCCGCCCTCGGCCGCTGTACTCGGCCTGCATCGCCGGCTCAAGCAGGCCTTTGATCCGGACAACGTGTTCAACCGCGGTCGTCTGTACCCGGAACTGTAATGACAGCACCCCAGGCGGAATACCCGGCTACCGGACCGATCTCATGCAGACCCGGTTGACATCATCTATTGCCGACACGCCGGAGGGGATGGAAGCCGACGCCATCCTGCGCAGCTGCGTCCACTGCGGTTTTTGCCTCGCCACCTGCCCCACCTACCAGCTACTGGGCGATGAAGACGACAGCCCCCGAGGCAGAATTTACCTGATCAAGGCGGTACTGGAGGGACACACGCCCACAGCAGACACCCGCACCCACCTCGATCGATGCCTGACCTGTCGGGCCTGCGAAACCACCTGCCCGTCGGGGGTCAACTATCACCGCCTGCTCGACATCGGTCGCACCACCGTGGAGGAGCAGGCACCGCGACCTGTGAGCGAGCGCCTGCTGCGCGGCGTTCTCGCCCGGGTGCTGCCAGACCCCCGGCTGTTCAACCCCTTGCTGCGCCTGGGCCAGTGGGCACGCCCACTGCTGCCCGCCATACTGCGCGACAAGATTCCGGCAGCCGGGGTAACGATGCTGCCTCTGCCCACACGGATGCATCGACGGCGAATCGTGTTGCTGGAGGGCTGCGTGCAGCCAGCCCTGGCCCCCGGCATCAACCGGGCGACGATCCGGGTGCTCGACAAGCTCGGCATCGGCATGGAACCCGTTGAGGGTGCCGGCTGCTGCGGCGCCCTGCGACACCACCTCTCTGCGCAGGAGGGCGCCCGCCGCGATATGCGACGCAATATCGATGCCTGGGTGCCCGCACTCGAGCGCGGCGCCGAGGCCATCGTGATCAACGCCTCCGGCTGTGCGCCGCAGGTCAAGGATTACGCCACCTTGCTCGCGGACGATACCGACTACGCCGATCGCGCCCGCGAAATCAGCGCCAGGGCCCTTGATCTGGCCGAGGTCCTGGCCGCAGAAGAAGCCTCGCTGCGCGCAGCCCTCATGCACTCGGCGTCGCCCCTGCGGGGTAGAAAAGTCGCCTTTCATTCCCCCTGCACCCTGCAGCACGGCCAGGGCATTACGGGAGTCGTGGAACGCCTGTTGATCGCCGCCGGCTGCGAACTGCAGCCCGTCGCTAACGCCCACTTGTGTTGCGGCTCGGCAGGCACCTACAGCCTGCTGCAACCCGAACTGGCCGGTAAGCTGCGGACCGACAAGCTGGAGGCGCTGGAAGCCTGTGAACCGGACGAGATCGCGACCGCCAACATCGGCTGCCTCAGCCACCTGCAGGGAGCCACCACGCTGCCCGTGCGGCATTGGATCGAGCTGATCGACGAGGCGCTGGGAGAATGAGCGGGCAAGATACGGTCACAGCCACAAGCCCCCTCTCCCTGCTTGTTTCACCGGCGGCGAGGGGCGCGTTTTTCGCCGACACACTGGACGTCGCGCGAACCGAACTGACCACAATCCTGGGTGAGCGCACGATTGTGCATAGCCGTTGTGGCGCCATGGATTTCCTGGAGGTGGAAGCCATCGCTGCGGAACACCAGCGACTGGCACGCCTGGCCTGCATACACGGTGCGTTCAGCCGCGGTCCGGACGGTTTACGCCCGCTGGCGGTCGATCCAGGCTACCTGCTCCATGAAGATTTCGTTTTCGGCAGCAAGTACCGCGGCAAGACCCACGAACTCCTGACCCAGTTACTGATCAACATCGGTTTACACTATGCCGACCCGGATTCTTCGAAGAGCCTCTCCCTGCTGGACCCCATGTGCGGCCGCGCCACCACGCTGTTCTGGGCACTGCGTTATGGCATCGACGCCAAAGGCGTCGAGCAGGACGTGGACGCGCTTGCCGATATCCGCCGTCACATCAGGAAATGGAGCAAAATACATCGCCAGAAACACCGCCTGGAGGAGGGGCGGATAAGAACAGGCGATCAGCGGCAAGATACCCACCGATTTCTCGAGTGCGAGATTGCAGGCGCCCGCCTGCGGGTGATCGCGGGTGACTCCAGCCAGGCGCCAGCGCTTTTGAACCGGCAGCGCTTCGACCTGATCGTCAGTGACCTCCCCTACGGCATTGCCCACCGGGGCCGCGGCGGCTCACGCAACCCCCTGGAGGTCATCCAGGCGTGCGCATCCGCCTGGAGCGCGAGCCTCAAGCCGGGTGGTGCCATGGTACTGGCGTTCAACGCCAACCTGCCACGGCGGCAGCAGTTGATCGACGCGCTGGACCAACCGGGCCTGGAACTGCGGGCGTTCTCGATACCCCACCGGGTGAGTGAGTCCATCCTGCGCGACGTCGTGGTGTTCAATCGACGTTAGCGGTTTGTCTGTCTGCCAAGGCCATCGCAGCCGGCGCTGTCCAGATGACATGGTATCTTGCCCGGGCGTCGTCTATGATCGTGGGCTTATGCGGTTGTCGCGAGAGGAGGAGTTGCGCAATGGGTAACGGATCGAGCATTCTTCGCCACCACCTGCCGCTCCTGCTCCTTGCCGCCTCGCTTGCGGCGTTACCACAAGCGGGCGCGAGCGCCGCAAACGACCGCACCGGCAACACGCCCGAGGACGTCATGGTCCTGGGGTCCCGTACCTTCGACCAGAATTGCGGCAAGTGTCACCAACCAGACGGCTTCGGTGAATCAGGCCTCTATCCTTCACTCCACGATCCGGCATTGCTGGCTGACAGAGAGAAGCTGATCCGGACGATGTTGCACGGGCGGTCCGGCACGGGCGAGGGTTTCGGTGGCTCACCGCAGGCTCTGATGCCGGCGCTGGATTACCTGACCAACGCCGAAATCGTTGCCGTCATCGCTTTTATCAGTAGTTCCTGGGGCGCAGAGAAAGTGGTGGTGAGCGAGCAGGACGTGCAGGCCGCCCGGGCCCGGTTACCAGACGAGCGGTAAGTCGCCTGACCCGGTGAAATCCCGCTCGAGTCTTGAGTGAGATGCGCGCATCGGGAAGTCGCCGCCCGCGGGAGACCGGCTGTGACACACGTTCCCGGGGCGGCTGTCCCTGCCACGACCCGGGCGCGAATGCCCCAGCCGGAAAACTCACAGGCCGCCGCGTACGGTGCCGCCAGCGGCCTCATCGGACGCAGCAATCATGGTTTCGTCCGTGTCGCCCCAGCCGACCTGGTGGTTTTCAGCATCGACCCAGCAGGTCGCGAACCGGCTGCTGACATAGCCTGATGTGGCATCGTGGTGGCGAACAGCGACCTTCATGCGTGTGCCATCGACGTAGCGTCGCTTGCTGACCAGGCGCATCTCGGCCGCGTCGCCGTACACGCTTTCCACCTGCGTCTTGCAGCGCTCCATCTCCTGGCCCATCTCGGCCTGAGCGGGTGCGACCATCGCCAACCCAGTGATGATAACGGCCAACCCTGAAATGCGAATGGTGTTCATGATGAGGCTCCCTGTGAATTTCCTTCCCCGCAACCCCATTGGTGCGGCACAGGAAGCAGTATATTTAAAGCCCCATGAATCGGCGTGGAGCATTATGATGAAGTATGAAGGCACGGTACGGTGTCCGCCTGCAGGACGCTGTCCGGGGTCAGCGCCAGCCTCGCATTCCCGCATGCCGACCGCGACTCCCGGGGTTAAGGCATAGGCAGAAGCATGTGGGGAAGACAGTGTAGCCTCGGGATACAGCGCTGTATTAGTATCGGATCGTTGACACGCTCAGGATGAGAGCAATGCGCCGCCGAATCGCTTACGTGGAGGATAAGGACGCCACCCGGGAAAGCTACGCCAATCGACTGCGTCAGGAAGGCTTCGACGTCACCGAATTCGGCGACAAGGCCCGGGCGCTTGACGTGCTCAGTGCTGATCCACACGACCTCGCGCTGCTGGACGTTTCCCATGCCGGGGATCGCGAGGCCGGCTACGATATCTGTCGTCGACTGCGGCAGCTGCACCCGCGCCTGCCGGTGATCTTCCTGACCCATCGCAGTGGAGAAATAGACAAAATATCCGGACTGCGGCTGGGTGCGGACGACTACATCAGCAAGGACGCATCCACAGAATACCTCGCGGTCCGTATCGAGGCGCTGTTTCGACGCCTTGAGACACTGCGGGACGACCCGCCAGGTGAAGGTGAGGCGAAGGCAGCCGATGCAAGCCGTGGCCTGGTGTTGGACGAGGAACTGCTACTGGCCCACTGGAACGGCCAGCGTATTGATCTGCCGCTGACCCAGTTCTGGATCGTCAGGGATCTCTGCCGCCGACCCGGACAGGTTCGCAGCCATCGCGAACTCATGAAAGCCTGCAACCTCGTCGTCGAACCGAATACCATCGCCGCACACGTCAAGGCCATTCGCACCGGCTTCCGTCGCGCAGATCCCGGATTCAACTGTATAAGGACCGAGCGCGGGCGTGGTTACCGCTGGGTACCACCCGCCTGACAACTGTTCAAAATGCTGCCGGGCGCTGCAGACGCCGGTCAGGGAGCAACTTTCATGAACTCGGTGAATTTGTCCTGGGCTCGGACCACGACCCTGGGCGTCGCGCTGCCTTCACCGGCAGGCCGCAGCTGCGGGTGGGTGTCGGCAATCCTGCGCAGGATGGGTTCCTGTTCCGACTCGACGTCGACGAACAGGACGTGCTTGCCCGCGCGCAGCTCATCCTGGAAACGGCGGAAGTCCACGTGCGGCTCCTGGATACCGATCAGCCCGCCCTCCCAGGTACAAAAGCCCAGCACGACAATAGCGAGAAAAATGGGCGGCACCCAGGTATAGGTTTCGGTTAAACCAGACAGCCAGGCCAGCGCCAGAATCACGATGGCGCCGATCGCGCCGATGACCGCGCCGCGCTCCGTACCGTGCACGACATCCTTTTTCAGCACTGGCTCGACCCGGTTGACGTTGTGGGTGTCGAGGCCGGCCTCATCCTCGCTGAGCACGTGAATCTGCGGTGTCGAAACGCCCGCTTCCTCCAGGTCACGCTCAACCGTTTCCAGGTCGTCCAGGTCTTCACTGATGAAATAGTGACGCTTCATTTGACGCTCTCCCCTGCAATTGACGGACGGCGGCTGCGCCCGACGGACTACCGCCTCAATGAGTTGCTACGGCGGTACAGACTGAAACAGACCAGTGCAAGCCGTCGCCGGTTCCTTTACAGGGCCGGTCAGACGCTGAAAAATCCGGTTCTGAGCGCAGGTGCGAGAGGGAAAAGACGGTAAGCCAGAGTTTTTATCGCAATTGACAATAACGGCGGCCTCTGCTCAGCAAGAAAAACAATAAAAACGCGGTAAACACGAGTCAAACGTACGAAAGGCCACTCAATTGGTGGGTAGAAACAGTTTTAAGACGGATTACTTCTAAAAGATCGTGAAGTTAGAACTGCATGCCTTCAGAGTCGGCGCCTGGATACGGATACCCGGCGACAGCGCGGTCAACTCGTTGCAGCCCTAAAAGTGTGAGGCAGTCTTGGCCCTGCGCACGAGCTGGATAAATTCTGTGCGATAGCCGTAAGGGTCATCCCCCCGGCCTCCCGGACAGGTGCCACGGGGTCGGGCATCACGCGGGTACCGTCAGCGTATTGCTGCGCCGCCGCGGCTGTCGCATGGTCACGGGACATAGTCGACGCTGACGCCAACTCCCGCGCCCGCCCCTCCGGTGTAGCGCGCTCGGTAGCTATCCTGGCGGCATCTGCCTGCTGGGTGATGTCTTCCGCGTCCGCCCGGTTGCCGCTCCATCGATAGGCAAAGCGGTAGAGGGTGTCGTAGTACGCCTCCGGCAATCGCTCGAAGGCGTCGGCGTCACCGGCCTGGGCGGCGCGAATCAGCGCATCGTCGGTCAATAGCGTACCTCTCTGGCGATAGGACGCAGGTCAGGGGAAAATCCTTGGGGCCGGAACAGAAATCATCTGTGCCGAACGCCGGACGGGTGGGCGCCCCATGCTGAAGCCGTCAGTGGCGCAACGGCGGACCGCCCCGTACTGTGAGACAGTCTCAGGCGCTGTTGCATGCGCGGCACGTAAGCGACAGACTACTGCCTGTGTCCGACCCTGAGCCAAACGATCGACGCTCTCCACGCCTGCGAGGAACCAACACCATGAACCGCTCTGCCCTGTATCGCGCCTGCGCCGCCCTGGCGGTTTCATTGCTTTGCCTGCCCGCGACCGCCGACACCGACGCCCATCGCGATGCGGCCGGATTCGGCCCGGATGACACCCTCGGCGCAGCCAACCATCTCAGCGAAGCGGGCGTCCTCGCGGCAAGCCGTCTGGTGACTACCGGCAAGCGCTACGCGCTGGGCATGGTGTCTTCACCGACCACCCCGGTCTGGGGCGAGCGCGAGTATGCCATCGAGGTCGTGGGTATCCCCGTACCGGGCACAGAGATCATCCTGGCGCACGACGACCGCGTTCACACCCACCTCGGCATCGGCACCCAGATCGACGGCCTGGGTCACGTGGGGCTTGGCGGCAAGTTTTACAACGGGCTGGAAGCAGCTGACTTCGCGGCGCCCGATGGCCTGCGCAAACTGGGCACCGAGAACATCCCACCGATCGTGACCCGCGGCGTGCTGCTGGATGTCGCCCGCACGCTGAAAGTCGAGAGACTCGGCCCGAGCGAAACGATCGACGCGGCACTGCTGCAAAAGACGGCCAGGGCCCAGGGCATTACTATCGGCAAAGGTGATGTGGTACTCGTGCACACCGGCTGGATGTCCGTAGCAGGTAGTGACCCGGAGACCTACGTCGCACGCCAGCCCGGCCTCGACAAGAGCGCGGCGGAGTATCTCGCCGGTGCCGGCGTGGTAGCCATTGGCTCCGATACGGGCGCGCTGGAAGCCCAGCCCTCCAAAGACCCCAACCACATCGTCCCCGTGCACGGCCTGCTGCTGGCTAACTACGGCGTCTACATACTGGAGAACATCGTCACCGCCGAGCTGGCCGCCGATCGCGCCTGGGAGTTCATGTTTGTGCTCGGCCAACCCCGGCTGGCAGGCTCTGTGCAGGCGATCATCAACCCGGTTGCCATTCGCTAAATGCATTCATCCCCACGAACCGGTCAGGCGTGTGTAAACCGCGCATCGGCCATGCTGGAGAATACCCGATGAAAAAGAATCGACTCGGTCGCAGCTCACTGGTCGTCTCCGATATTTGCATGGGGACGATGACTTTCGGCAACCAGGCCGATGAAAAAACGTCTTTCGAGATCATGGACATGGCCTTCGACGCGGGGATTGATTTCTTCGACACGGCAGAGATGTACCCTGTCCCCCCCGACGCCCGCTATATCGGCGCGACCGAGGAAATCGTCGGGCGCTGGCTCAAGACCAAATCCCGCGATGCAGTGATCGTTGCGTCCAAGGTCGCGGGCCCCGGGCATGGCTGGCTCACACCGCCCCTGCGCAGTGGCAAAACCGGGCTGGACCGCCACCACATCATGCGCGCCGTCGAGGGCAGTTTGCGTCGCCTCGATACCGATTACATCGACCTCTACCAGACCCATTGGCCGGACCCGGACTTCCCCTACGAGGAAACCCTGAGAGCCCTGGACGACCTGGTGCGCGACGGCAAGGTCAGGGTGCTGGGTTGCAGCAACGAGACCTGCTGGGGGCTTACCCGGAGCCTGTGGCAGGCCGACGTAAATGGCCTGGCGCGCTTCGAGACCATCCAGAACAATTTCAGCCTGAACAACCGGCGTTTCGAAGACGAACTGGCCCAGGCCTGCCGCCAGGAGTCCGTCAGCCTGCTGCCCTACTCACCCCTCGCTGGCGGCGTGCTGGCCGGCAAATACCAGAATGGCGCCCGCCCGTCCGGGGCACGTTTTACCCAGTACCTCGACGCCGGTGAACGACAGCAGAAAATGGCGCGGCGTTTCGTCAACGAACAGACCCTGGCGGCCACCGCCGAGTACCAGGCGATTGCTGCCGAAGCGGGAATGTCGCTGGTGACGCTGGCGACGGCATGGAGCAAGCAGCACGACTTCGTGGGATCGACGATTGTCGGCGCGACAGGCCCCGAACAGATGCCCGACATCCTCGCCGCCGCCGACGTGGTGCTGCCGGGTGACGTCATGAAGGCGCTGTACAAGGTGTCGAAACGCATTCCCTATCCCATGGGATAAGCGGGCCCTGCGGCAGCGTGGTCCCGCACTACGGCTCGCTTGCAGGGCTCCCCCACTCGGAGCAAGACACGTAGACCGCCTGGATTCTGACTGCGGCGCACCTGTTGGCCGCCTTACGCATCGCGCTCTTTTCCTTTCACAAGCACAGGGCAGCAGACGACGAAGTCAGCCAGACTCGGACGCCTGAACGAGCGTCGCGCTGGTGCAGCAGGGCCATGCTCGCTACGACAATCGGTGAGCGAAGCGGGCTGGCACATTCACCGCTCAGGTGTTTTACTGACAAACACATAAATCATTGGACAATAAGGACCAAACCCATGATCAGATCGATCGCCCTGATTTCCTGTATCGCGTGCCTTGCCGGTTGTGGCGGCGGAGTCGGCACCGAAAAGTGGTGTGAGGAAAAGAAAGCGCAACCCAAGTCCGAGTGGAGCATGGACGACGCGAAAAACTTTGCCAAGAGCTGCGTGGTGGACAGCACCACCATCGGTTCGGAGGAATGGTGCGCGAAGATGAAGGAGAAAGACGCAGCTGACCTGACCGTGGAAGAAGCCGCGGACATGGCCAAGCACTGTATTATCTGATCCCGGAAACACCCGAGGGCCTGGCCCGCACACGCGTTCCGGCTCTATGCAAGAGCTGCCCGCAGTACCTGGCAGCGGGATAGACTACCACCCGCTCAGTCGTCCATTTCCAGGGTCTGCTGCCCGATGCCCAGCGGCGTGCCGCGCTGTTGAATGCCCGACTGTCCCATATCCGGGCGGGAGGGTGTGTTCAGGGCCCGGGGCAATCGCTGCAGCCAGGCCGCGCCCCACTCGTGGTGGGGCAGTCCCTCGACGAGGTCGTCCACAGAGGTCGTCGAGGCGAGCCCGACCAGCGGCTGAACCGCTGCGCCACCTCCCGCCTCCTGCTCCCATCGCCCCAGAGCACCGCCAGTGAGCCGGTGCTGCTTATCGAAGGTGAGCAGCAAAAACTGCCCAGCCGTGTTCAACGAACCGAGATCCACCGATAGAAAATCAGCACCCGCTGCTCCCAGACTGACGCCGAGATTGGCATCGTGCACCCGCCAGTACTCCCACCCCAGCACAAATCCGCTGTCCAGTGCCGATACCCGCAGCGGGGGTCCCAGGCGGTCGAGCATTTCGGCGAGTGGCACACCTTCCGTTGCGGACGCAGGCTGGAAGGTGGCCAGTGGCACACCCATTTCATACTCCCAGATCGTACAGCCGGGTGCGACCGCCAGCACCAGGGGCAGCAGACCGCTGCGCCCCGCACTCGCCTGCAACATGTCCAACAGGCGGTTAATCATCGAGATCGACACCCGCCCGGGTGGAGAAATCAGTCAGGCGATCATTCTCGTCGAAGAAGAAAATTGCCCTGTCGTACCGGGTATCCACGTCAAACCGGTTGTAGACGATGAGGACCAGGCCGACACCAGCAGAGCGTTCAAACAGGTAGTAGAGGATGGTCTCATCGTCCAGCGCTATCACCTGGGAGGGTGGCCCCAGCCAGTCGAGCACATCGGCCCGGGTGGTCTCGCCGCGCACCAGCTTTACCGCCGCCAGGTTCCGCCATTGGGCGTCAATGCCGCGCTCATTGCTGTACTGTGCGCAGCCGGTAATCAACACCAGGGCCAGTACCGGGGCCAGGCGGGTTATGGATAACAGCATTGTCTGCTCCAGGTCAGTCGTTAGTGCAATCAGGCGAGGCCGTCCTGCGACAGCAGTTCCAGCGCTTTCACCACCGCAGGCGACAATTCAGTTCCGCCCTCGTTGCTGTATTCTACGAGTTGATTGCACATATCGGACGTCCAGAAACGGCACATGTGGTCCGCTACCCGCCGCGCAGTGGTGCCAGCATCGGCGCCGCCGGCCACATTGGCTGCGATCTGGTTCGCCATCCTCGCCAGTTGATCACGTTGCTGACGGCTCATCACTCCCCCGAAACCACGCGTTCCTGCCCGGTATATACGGCCTGGCGACCCTCGCCCACGTACCCCACCAGGGTCATGCCACTGGCGCGCGCCTGATCGATCGCGAGTCCGGTCGGCGCGGAGAGAGCGGCCAGCACCTGTATACCAAGAGTGGAGGCTTTGTTGACCATTTCGTAGCTGGCCCGGCTGGTTACCAGTACCAGGCCATCCGCCCCGCGCCCGAGGCGGCTCAGCGCCCCCAGGAGCTTGTCCAGGGCATTGTGCCGCCCGACATCCTCCCGCAGCAGGAGAACATCGCCCCGGGCGTCGCAAAACGCAGCGGCGTGCACGGCCCCTGTATGTCGATTGAGTTCCTGGTTGCCCGCGAGGGCCTGGCGGGCCCGCTGCAGGGCCCCGTGCTCGATGCGGAAACCCGAGCCCACCGGGAGCGGGTCTGGAATGGCCTGCGCCAGTGACTCCGCCCCACAAAGACCGCAGCCGGTGCGACCGGTAAGACTGCGCCGGCGTTGCTTCAGCGCCGCGAAGCGCGACGCTGCAATCCGCAGATTGACTTCCAGGCCCAGGGGATGGTCGCTGACCTCCACCTCCAGCAACTCGGCGGGCTCCTCGAGAATACGTTCGGAAAGGCTGAACCCGAGCGCAAGGTCTTCGAGATCGGCAGGCGTCGCCATCATGACCGCATGGGACACCCCGTTGTACACCAGGGCCACAGCAGTTTCTTCGGCGACGAGGTCCTGCCCGCACTGCAGGCGTCCCCGCTCCCACTCGCTTCTTTCCACCGAGCGGGTCGCGGGAGTCAGGTACGACGTCATTCGTCGCGGGCCTCGGCGAGTAATGCCCGCTGGCGGCTGTCTTCGGCACTGTGACGGCTCTGCCAGGCCGACGGACTGCTGACCTTGCTCACTTCCACTGCGGTCACCTTGTACTCGGGGCAGTTGGTGGCCCAGTCCGAATTGTCGGTGGTGACCACGTTGGCACCGGAAACCGGGTGATGAAACGTGGTGTAGACCACGCCGGGTTTTACCCGTTCCGATACGCGGGCTCGCAGTACGGTCTGCCCTGCCCTGCTGCGAATACCCACCCAATCGTCCTCTGCAATGCCCCGCTCCTCGGCGTCATGCGGGTGCACTTCCAGTCGGTCCTCGTCGTGCCAGGCCTGGTTGCCGGTGCGTCGCGTCTGGGCACCGACGTTGTACTGGCTGAGTACGCGACCGGTGGTCAGCAACAGGGGGAATCGTCGATTGGCGCGCTCGTCGGTGGGTAAAAACTCGGTCAGGGCGAAGTAGCCCTTGCCGCGCACGAATTCATCCACGTGCATGATCTCGCTACCCTCGGGGGCATGCTCATTGCAGGGCCACTGGATCGATCCCAGTTGGTCGAGGAGTTCGTAGCTCACGCCGGCAAAGGTCGGCGTCAGGCTGGCGATCTCCGCCATGATCTCACGCGGGTGACTGTAGGCCATGGGGACGCCCATGGCGTTCGCCAGCGCCATCGTCACTTCCCAGTCGGCCTTGCCGGATAGTGGCGTGATCGCCCTGCGCACCGGCGAGATGCGCCGCTCGGCGTTGGTGAAGGTGCCATCTTTTTCCAGGAACGTCGCGCCCGGTAAAAACACATGGGCGAACTTGGCGGTTTCATTGAGGAAGATATCCTGCACAACAAGGCATTCAAGCCCCGCCAGCGCCGCCTCAACATGCTGGGTATTAGGGTCGGACTGGGCAACATCCTCCCCCTGGCAATAGAGCCCCCGGAACTGGCCGTCGACCGCCGCGTCGAACATGTTGGGAATCCGCATGCCGGGCTCAGGGTCCAGGGTAACACCCCAGGCGCGTTCGAAATCAGCGCGCGTCGCCGCGTCCGAGAGATGCCGGTAACCGGGAAGTTCGTGCGGGAACGAGCCCATATCACAGGAGCCCTGAACGTTGTTCTGGCCACGCAGCGGATTGACCCCGACCCCCTCACGACCGATGTTGCCGGTAGCCATCGCCAGGTTGGCGATGGCCATCACCGCGGTCGAACCCTGGCTGTGTTCAGTCACACCCAGGCCGTAATAAATCGCCGCATTGCCCGCTGTTGCGTAGATCCTCGCCGCGTCGCGCAGCAGTCCCGCCGCCACACCGATAGTCGGCGCCAGTGCCTCGGGCGCGTGGCGCGGGTCGGCCGCGAACACTCGCCACGCATTGAATGCGTCCTGCTCGCAACGCGACGCAACGAAATCCTCGTCCAGCAGGCGTTCCTTCACGATCACGTGAGCCAGCGCATTCAGCACCGCGACGTTGCTGCCGGGATTGACCGCCAGATGGATATCCGCCCGCACATGCGGCGCACCCACCAGTTCGATACGGCGCGGGTCGATCACGATCAGTCTGGCGCCTTCGCGCAGGCGTCGCTTCAGCTGCGAGCCGAACACGGGGTGTGCCTCGGTCGGGTTTGCACCCATAACCACGATCACATCTGCCGCCGCCACCGACGCGAAAGTCTGGGTACCGGCCGACTCGCCGAGCGTGGTCTTAAGACCATAACCCGTGGGCGAATGACACACCCTGGCGCAGGTATCGATATTATTGTTGCCGAATCCCGCGCGCACCAGTTTCTGCACCAGGTACACTTCTTCGTTAGTGCAACGACTGGAACTGATTGCGCCAATACTGTTGCGCCCGTATCGCCCCTGCAGTTCGCGAAAGCGCCTGGCGGTGAAGCTGATGGCGTCCTCCCAGGACACCGTCCGCCACGGCTGGTCGATGGCGTCGCGGATCATCGGTCGCGTCACGCGGTCGCTGTGAGTGGCGTAGCCGAAAGCGAAGCGACCCTTCACACAGGCGTGGCCGCGGTTGGCCTTGCCGTCCTTGTGGGGAGTCATCCGCACCACTTCGGTACCACGCATCTCGGCGCGGAACGCGCAACCCACACCGCAGTAGGCACAGGTGGTGAGTACACTGTGTTCGGGCATTCCGTGCTCGATGATACTGTTCTCGGTCAGCGAAGCGGTGGGGCAAGCTTTGACGCAGGCGCCGCAGGAGACGCATTCCGAGTCCAGGAAGGTCTCTTCCTGGCCGGCACTGATCCGCGAATCAAACCCCCGACCTGCGACCGTCAGGGCGAAGGTTCCCTGCACCTCGTCGCAGGCACGCACGCAGCGCGAGCAGACGATACAGCGCGACGGGTCGAAGGTGAAATACGGGTTGCTATCATCCTTCTCGAGGGCCAGGTGGTTCTGGCCGCTATCCGCGTAGCGAACCTCGCGCAGGCCCAGCTCACCCGCAGTATCCTGCAGTTCGCAATCACCATTGGCGGCACAGGTCAGGCAGTCCAGCGGGTGGTCGGAGATGTACAGCTCCATGACGTTGCGCCGCAGACGCTCGATGGCATCACTCTGGGTCGACACCGCCATACCGGGCTCGACAGGCGTGGTGCAGGCTGCGGGAAAACCCTTACGACCCTCGATCGCTACCAGGCAAACCCGGCAGGAACCGAAGGCGTCGAGGGTATCGGTAGCGCAAAGCCTGGGAATCTTCACGCCCGCCATGGCCGCCGCTCGCATAACGGAGGTGCCGGCGGGCACGACGACCTCGATACCATCGATATGAACAGCAACATGTTCCGGCGCGGGGGACGGTGGGGTCCCGGCATCCGCTTCGGGCTGGTAGTATTCAAGCATGACCCGCCCTCCTCTCAGGGGAAAAATCCTCGGGGAAATGCCGCAGCGCACTGCGCACCGGCGCCGGCGTCAGGCCGCCCATCGCGCACAGCGATGCCTGCTCCATGGTCGTACACAGGTCATCGAGCAACACCATCTGCCCGTCCCGCGTCCTACCCTCGCCGATAGCGTCCAGCAGCTCGACACCGCGAACCGATCCGATCCGGCAGGGCGTGCACTTCCCACAGGACTCGGCGGCACAAAACGCCATCGCGAAGCGCGCCTGTGCCAGCATATCCACGGTGTCGTCAAAGACCACCACGCCGCCATGACCCAGCATGCCGCCGACGCGCGCGAAAGACTCGTAGTCCATCGGGGTATCCCACTGCGCTTCCGGCAGATAGGCGCCCAGGGGACCCCCGACCTGTAACGCCCGCACCGGGCGACCGCTGAGCGTGCCGCCACCAAAACCCTCGACCAGGTCCCGCAGTGAAATCCCGTAGGACAGTTCAACCAGACCACCGCGACAAACGTTGCCCGCCAGTTGCGCAACCAGGGTGCCCCGCGAGCGACCATGCCCGAGTTGTGCATACGCATCAGCGCCCTCAGCGAGTATCGTGGTCACAGCGGCCAGCGTCAGTACGTTGTTGACCGCAGTGGGGCATCCGAACAGACCGGCTACGGCCGGCAACGGCGGTTTGGCCCGGACCATGCCCCGCTTGCCCTCCAGGCTTTCGAGCATGGCAGTCTCTTCGCCGCAGATATAGGATCCGGCCGCTATACGCAGCTCGATATCGAAGCTCTGTCCGGAAGCCAGTATCGAAGCACCGAGGTAGCCGGCAGCGCGGGCCCGGTCGATGGCAGCGGCGAGAATTTCGGCCGCCTGCGGATATTCCGAGCGCAGGTAGATGTACCCCCGGGTGGCACCCACGGCCAGCCCGGCGATAGTCATGCCCTCCAGCAACTGGAAAGGATCGGCCTCCATCAGCAATCGATCAGCAAAGGTGCCGGAGTCACCTTCGTCCGCATTGCACACGACGTACTTCCGGCCGGCTTCGGTGTCCAGCACCGTTTGCCACTTTATCCCCGTCGGAAATGCCGCCCCGCCGCGTCCGCGCAGCCCGGATGCCTTGATGGCGTCAACGATATCCTGCGGCGACAGCTTGAGTGCGTTCCGCAGGCCGGCGAAGCCCTCGAGCGATTCGTAATGCTCCAGGCTCAGCGGGTCGCCGATGCCGGCGCGGGCGAAGGTCAGGCGCCGCTGACCGCTAAACCACGGCAGCGCTTCCACTTCACCCAGGCAGGCGGGGTGTCGGGAGGGATCGCCGGACACGGCGTCCAGCAGGCCGGCGGCATCGGCCGCCGCTACCCGAGCGAACCCGAAGCGCTCGCCCCCGCGCTCGACCTCCACCAGCGGCTCCAGCCAGAACGCACCCCGGGAGCCATTGCGCACCAGTTCAATAGCCTGCCCTCGCGACCCGGCCTCTGCTGCCAGAGCGGTGGCCACCGCGTCTGCGCCCAGTGCCAGTGCGGTCGTATCGCGCGGCACGAAAAGTCTGGTGGTCATGCACGGCCCCCGTCGTCCTGCAAGGCACTCAACAGGCGATCCAGCGTGGCACCGTCAACCCGGGCATGAAGGGCGTCGTCGATACGCACGGAGGGTGCACAGGCGCAGTTACCCAGGCAGTAAACGGTGTCGAGCGTGACAGTCCCGTCGTCAGTCGTCTCGCCGAAATCAATGCCGAGCCGCGCCCTCGCCTTCGCCTCCAGCTGGCGTGCCCCGGTCGCCTGGCAGGCCTCGGCACGGCAGATCTCCACCCGGTGCCGTCCCGGGGGCGTTTCCCGCAGGTCGTGATAAAAAGTGATGACACCGTGAACTTCCGCCCGGGACAGGTGCAGCGCGGATGCGATCGGACCCACACTCCAGGACGGGATGTAGCCCCACTCTCCCTGCACCGCGTGTAGCAGCGGCAGCAGTCCGCCAGGCATCGCTGCGAAAGGCACAATGATCGTCGCCAGCCGTGACTGCTGATCAGCTGTCATGCGCGTATTTTCCTAGTACAGCACCACCGAACGGATACTCTCGCCGGCATGCATCAGGTCGAACGCGGTATTGATCTCGTCGAGTGGCATGGTATGGGTGATGAGATCATCAATATTGATCTTGCCGTCCATATACCAGTCGACGATACGCGGTACGTCAGTACGACCGCGCGCGCCGCCAAAGGCAGTGCCGCGCCAGGAACGTCCGGTGACCAGTTGGAACGGTCGCGTGCTGATTTCCTTTCCGGCACCGGCGACACCGATGATGCAGCTCTCACCCCAGCCCTTGTGACAGCACTCCAGCGCCTGTCGCATCACCTCCACGTTACCGATGCACTCGAAGCTGTAGTCGACGCCGCCACCGGTCAGTTCCACCAGATGGCCAACCACGTCGTCTACCCCCTTCGGGTTGACGAAGTCGGTCATGCCAAACGATGTCGCCAGAGCCGCCTTGTCGGGGTTGGTATCCACGCCGATTATGCGCGTGGCGCCGACCATGCGCGCGCCCTGGATGACATTCAGGCCAATGCCACCGAGGCCGAAAACCGCCACCGTTGAACCCGGCTCGACTTTCATGGTGAAGGCGACCGCGCCGATCCCCGTGGTTACACCGCAGCCGATGTAGCAGATCTTGTCGAAAGGCGCGTCGCTGCGGACCTTGGCCAGCGCGATCTCGGGCAGCACGGTGAAGTTGGAAAATGTCGAGCAGCCCATATAGTGCAGCAGCGGCTTGCCGTCGAGGGTGAACCGGCTGGTCCCATCGGGCATCAGCCCCTGGCCCTGGGTCTCACGAATGGACTGACAGAGATTGGTCTTGGGGTGCAGGCAGAAATCGCAGGTGCGGCACTCGGGCGTGTACAACGGAATCACGTGATCTCCGGGCTTCAGTCCCGTCACGCCGCTCCCCACGTCGACCACGACCCCGGCGCCCTCGTGCCCGAGAATCGCCGGGAAGGCGCCTTCCGGATCATCGCCGGAGAGGGTGAATGCGTCGGTGTGACAGACACCGGTAGCCTTGATCTCCACCAGCACTTCACCCGCGCGCGGTGCTTCGACCTCGACCTCCATGATCTCGAGAGGCCGGCCGGCCTCGATCGCTACTGCGGCTCTTGATTTCATCAGTTAGACTCCGTTGACGTAAACTCGCCTGAGACACCCAGATCCCCCCAATGATAGCAGCCCGTGCCCTCCTGCGCCGGCACCGCGGGGGGGCTCGCACCGGATTGAGCGCCTGCGGGCACGACAGATAACCGGGTCGCAGGGCGGGTCAGAGCGGAAGTTCGTCGAACTCACCGAGATTGATCAGGAATTTGTGGGCGGCCAGCACCACCGTCACGCTGTCGCTGGCCTCGGCCAAATGGCGCGTGCTCTCCGCAATCGACAGCCACCAACGCATGTGATCGGCGCTGAGTTGCGCTGCGACCGGTATCAGGTCGCGCATGACGCTGCTGTTGCGCCCCGCAGCATCCTTGAGCCGCCGCATGCTGTCGAGGTCCATATCCACCCGGTTGAGCTTCTTGAACAGCGTCGCGACAACCTGCGGGTCCCGCTCCAGTGCCTGCGAGCTGGCCGGCTCGGCGTACTCATCCAGCAAGGCCACATCGAGATGGCTCAATATTTCCCTGAGGGCACCGCGCAGGCTCTGCCGCAACTGGTAGCGCCGATCGCGCTCGAGACGCCGCTGGATCAGCGAAAACAATCCGACGAGAAAAAAACCTTCGAGACAGAAGCCGATCAACTCGGGTACCAGGTTTTCCGCGAAACCGGGGGCGCTGACCAACCGCCGGTAGTACGCCAGCAGGCCGGCGCCCGCCAGGCCGAACACCAGCAGCGGGGCAAACAGCACCAGGCGATTCATTGGTTTGTGGAACCAGGGGGTGATGCAAAGGCCTTGATCACAGCGCCAATTTTCTCGGCTTCCTGTTCGCTGAGGTCCAGAGGCAGATTCTGGACATAGACCACGAGATCTTCGCGCAGCCTGATCGGCAGCACGTCGAACGGACTGCGCGGCGGATTCAGGGTCAGTTCCTCTCGCGCCCTCGCCTGACCCGGCGTGTCGCGGGCGGCAACTATCTGTGCTTCGGGCAACTCACCCTCACGGCTGACAAAGCCTGCAGGATCCTCGACCCAGCGGAAAAACTCTCGCAAGCCCGCTTTCAGGCGCTGGTTGTGAATCTGCAACGTCTCGGGCCGGATGGTGGACCCCTGGAGTTTATGGAAACGACTGCAGAGTTCATCGACGTCGAGTTGCCGCAGGTCCATGCGCTCGTTGGCCTTCAGCTGGCCGCGCAGCTGTTCCGCCGCGAGTTTCCGCGACCGCGCCTCTGCCGGCTTGATCACACCGGTCACCGCGCCCTGGCGCAGAAACTCGTAAAACGCGGTTTCCGTGTAGTCATTGTCCGCCATGCCGATACGCCTCTGTACTCTGTTGCAACCAACACGCCGGAGTCCACATCCCGCTGCGGACCACGGGGACTACTGTTGCTCCCGACTCAACGCCGCGCGCAGTTCCCGGTAACTCTCCTGGACAAATTCTCCGAGGCGCTCGATACCAGGCTCGCCCGCCGGACAGCTGACAACGGCAAAACACAGCTTGTTGACATGACTCACCACGGTTATGTTCAGCCCCATCCCGTCGGTCACGATAGAAAGCGGATACAGTGCCTCCAGTTCAGCTCCATCGAGATACAATTTTTCCCTCGAACCGGGCACATTGGAGAAGATCGCGTTGGTGACCGGCCTGACCCGGGTCGCATTGCCAGTGACCGTCAGCAGGATGGTCGGCGCCATGACCAGGGCGTAGTAATCCTGCGAGGCGGTACGCGACAGTTTGCCGAGATCAGCCTTGGCGGCCCGCGTGACCTTGACCACCCTGCGCAACCGATTGAGGTCGTCCGGCTCGTTGGTAAAGAAGGGGCTCAGTATATAGCTGAGCTGATTGCCGGTGGATTCTCCCTCCGCCTTCAGCGAAACGGGCATGCCGGCTACCAGCGAGGAACGCGGCAATGCGTCCTGCTCCAGCAGATAACGGCGCAAGGCACCCCCGCAGATCGCCAGCAGCACATCATTGATGGAGCCACCTGCCTGACGCCCCATACGGCGCACGGCATTGAAGGGAAGATCGCAAAGGGTGAGGCCGCGATGGGAATTCAGCTCGGTGTTGAACAGCGAGCGCGGCGCGGTGAAAGGCAGGCGCATCGCATCGCCCTTGCCCTGCAGCGCCTCCAGACCCATGTGCGCGAGCAGCCCCGAAAGCTCGGGTATCGCGCGATATTGCTTCAGCAAGCCGCGGGTGACTTTACCCAGTTCATCGAAAAGCGAATGCTGCGACGCGGAGTGGCCCGCCTCTTCGCGCGGCTGATCGACGTCCAGGGCCTGTTTCGGCGAGGTGGAGCAGAGACCCTGCAGCATCTTCATCCCACCCACGCCATCCACCAGCGCGTGGTGAATTTTGCAGTAGATGGCAAACCTGTCGGAACCCAGGCCTTCGATCAGGTGCAGCTCCCACAGCGGCCGGCCGCGGTCCAGCGGCCGCTCGTGCACCCGGGTCACCAACTGCACCAGATCGGCCATTCGACCCGGTGGCGGCAGCGCGTAATGCATGACGTGCCGCTCCGGGCGGTAATCGCGAGCGCGCACCCAGCTGGCATTGGACAGGTCGTCCGGGTTTTTCAACTGTTTGTCGAACACGGGCCATAACTCGTTCAGTCGGCCGCACTTCACGGCCAGATGACGCAGGTACGACCCACGGGCGCGCACCGGCTTCCTGAAGATCATCAGGCCAGCGACGTGAAACGGACAGTGCGCGGACTCGATTCTGAGAAATCCAGCGTCCTGCGAACTCAGCTTCTGCATGCAAACTCCCGCCCGGCATTCCGGGCTCGACCCGACTGTCGTGATGCCGAAAATCGGCCCAAACTACACCGACGATACCGGGCTGCCCATCGAATCGATCAATAATCGAGTGATTTTTCTACCAGCGAACAGGCAGCACCCGGCCGCTATCCGCCTCTTCGCGTCACAGCCCCGATCAGGCCATGCGTTGCACCGCCGGACACCGTCTGCAACGATAGCACAGGCGGGCGATTGTGTGACGGGGTCCTCAACCCGGCGTGCCGACTGCCGCATGCGCCGCACTGAACAGTTAGGCTATGCCTCACTATAAGAAAAACCATCGGGCGCAGAACCGGGTGACCAGGGCAGTAGACAACGCGGAGATAGAGGCGCTATGCGGCAGTGACTCGATGGCGCGTTTCAACCAGACAGCCATCGGTGAGGCTTCGCGGTGGCTGGGGGAGCTGATAGATGCGTTCGCCGATGAACTGGCGGAGCGCAGACCCACACCAGGGCAATTCGAAAAACACCGTGAGCAGGTTGGATTTATCCGCCAGCAGCGCCGAGCGTTGCTGCGCGCGGCAGAATCGCAGCTTGCAGATCTGGAAGATGAAGGAAAATCATCGCCGCTACCCACCGCTGCCGGCGAGCCTCTCGATTCCGGCACCGGGACACTGGATCTCATCGATCTACAGGAATTCGAGGACCAGCTGGCCATCGAGCGCACCACGCGCCTTATGGAACGCCACTTCGACGCCGATCTCGCCACGATCCGGCGAGGCATTGCGGTTTGGCTCGATGGGGGTGCCCCGGCCGCTCCCCTCCCGGTCGCGGCGAGGCACCTCTGCGGCGCACTGCGCGCGGCATTCAACATCGACGACAACTTGCGATCACTTTTCCCCGAGACCTGCCGGTTCATGACGGAGTACGCGGAACAGACCCTCGGTCAGCTCTACGCAAAGCTGAAAGAACTGCTCCCGAATTCGCCCCACCCGTCCGTCGAACAGGCAGGCGCAGGGGATATCGCTGACCTCGAGGCAGATTACCCTGCGGCCAGTGAGGATGGACGAACACAGCGCCAGTCCGTGGACAGAAGCCGGGAGTCCGCGGTAGGCGACGACAGGGGCGACGACCCGGTTGCCGTACCAGTGCAGACCCTGGCCTACCCGGCACCTGCGGCAGCGGCGGATCTGTACCAGGCAGTCATGGCATCCGCCCCCCGGTCGAAGGTATCGCGTGGTGCACAGAGCAAAGCGGCCGTGTTCCCCGACGGAGAAACGCAGCCAATCGCCTGCGAAGTGGCGGCACCGGTATTGGATACCGGGGCGATCGCGCAGCTATTGCAGGATTGGCAACAGGACCAGGCCACCTGGCGCACCCTGACCGCAGCCCCTTCACTGGAGGACCGACTCGACAACGCACTGACTCGGGCCCCGGGCAACAATCCGGAAGCAGGACTTGATGAATTGCATCGGCGCCAGATCGGTATCATCGACCGCCTGTTCGCAAACCTGCAAATCAAGCTCGACATCCACCCGCAACTGAGGCCCATACTGGCAGCCTTGCAGATACCGCTGGCCAGGGTGGCCATTCTGGAACCGGACTTTTTCCTGCAGCGCGAGCACCCGGCGCGGCAACTGATCGACATCCTGTCCCAACTCGCCATCGCTGCCAACTTTCCCAACCGGTCACTCCAGAAGCGCCTGCAGTGCCTGGTTGCGCGCATCGTCGACGCCTACGAAACGGACGCCGGAGTATTCGTAGAGGCGCGCGACGAGGCCCAGGCCCTGCTCGACCAGCAACAACGTGCTGTCACGCGCAACACACAATGGCTGCTCCGTACCCTTGAGGGCCGCCAGAAACTCGCGACCGCTAGAGCAGCGGTGGAACGCACTGTGGCAGACACACTACCGATGAATGCCGTCCCGGCTATCATCCTCGATCTCCTCGACGCCGGCTGGCGCGACCTGATGGTGCTCACCCATGTGCGCCATGGGGCTGACAGCGACAACTGGGCCGAAGCGGTCGCCGTGATAGAACAACTCTCGGAGTGGCTGGCCCGATCCCCGGTGCCGACCACGGACGGCAGACCCGTCGAACGGGAGCTGGAGGCCGACAACTTCATCGAACTGATCGAGCAAATGCTCGATACCGGCGTATCGGTCGGCACGCGCGCCGATGAGGTGGTGACCCGACTGCGCCCCATGCTTACCGGGCAGGCAACAGTGGAAGACGCGGCAGAGTCCGCAACGGCGGTCGAGTCGCCCGGTATTCGCGCCATTCCGGATCGCGGCTCGCCTCTCTCCCCCGCCTGCGCCGCTGGTTGCACCGGGTCGACCAGCTTGAGCCGGGCACCAGGCTCTGCTATCGATCGCAGTCGGGTCGAGAGCGTGCAATGACCCTGGTCTGGGTGAGTCACGACCGGGAACAACTGGTGTTCGCCGATGAACGGGGCAGAAAGATTGCCGAACTGTCACGCATCGCCTGCGCCAGGCGACTCGCGCGGGGCATGCACTCGCCGCAACGTGCCGATAGACTGCCGCCCATCGACCGCAGTCTCTACGACACTCTGGAGGAAGTACAACGCGCGATCAGCCGTGACACCTACCGGGATTCGCTGACCGGCCTGCTCAACCGCAAGGGGCTGGAGATGCAGTTGCTCCAGGCGATGGCCCACGCGCGCACTCGCGGCGCGGAGCACTGCCTGGTAACGCTGGAGGTCGACCATCTCGACATCGCCAGCGAGCTCTTCGATCGCGATGGAGCCAACGGGGTGGTCACGCATCTCGCCGGGCTGCTGGAGCGCGAAGCGGGGCAGCAGGACTGGTGTGCCCGGATCGATCCGGGCCGGTTCGCCCTGGTAATCTTCAACCGCGGCACGGCCCGGGCCAGCCGCGAGGCTGAGGCGCTGCACGCATTAATCGCGGACAATCCCGTAGAGATAGACGGCGCATCAGTGTCCCTCTCTGCGAGATTTGTCATCACCGCGATCGACCGCAACAGCCGTGATCCGGAGGCACTGTTGTGCAGCGCAGAAGCAGCGCTGGAACAATCCCGCGTGGACAATGGGGGAGGACGCACGACTGTCACCGGTTGTACGCCACCAACGGACAGCAGCCGTCCCGGGCCGCGCCGGAACGGTAGACAGCGGGATGCAGATCGCCTGCAATGGCAGGCCGGAATCGATCAGCTCATGGCAGAGGAGAGGCTATTTCTGCGCGGCCAGCCGATCGCGAGTGCTACAGAGCCAGAGGCACTGCCGCATTACGAGATACTGATGGGTCTGCTCGATGAGCAGGGACAAATCGTATCACCACAGGAGCTGATACTCGAAGCTGAGCGCCACGGCTACATGACTGTCGTCGATCGCTGGGTGGTGGAAAAGACCTTTGACTGGATCGACTCACTGGCTCGGGAGAAGCGACCACTGCCGCAGCTCTCCATCAATATCAGTGGCAACAGTGTCACTGACGACCTGTTTCTGGAGTTCCTGCTCAGCCAGATCTCCGACCGGGGGATACCCGCGACCCGGCTGTGCTTTGAAATAACCGAGACCGGCACCATCTCCAACATGATCAAGGCGGGCGATTTCGTACGTACGCTGCGACGCGCCGGCTGTTCCTGTTCGATCGATGACTTCGGCACGGGCATGGCGAGCTACAACTACCTGCGAGAACTGCCGGTCGATTATGTCAAGATCGATGGCCGGTTCATCCGCAAGATTAATTCTGACCCGAGGGACCATGAGATGGTACGTTCCATCAACAGTCTGGCCAAGTTCCTTGGCCAGGCAACGATCGCAGAGTGCGTAGAGGATGAGGCGATCGCCGACACCCTGCGCGACCTGGGCATCGACTATCTGCAGGGGTGGTCGATTGGTAAACCGCAAAGCCTGGACACCATCGCTCGGGCCATGGCCTGAGGCGTTTTACGTTCACGCGGGACGTGCTTTACCCGGCGATCAGGCGCGGTGATCACCGCGAAACAGCACTCAGGCCAGGTGGGTCGGCTCGGCCAGCGGCTCCAGCAGGTCAGCCCCCTTGTTGCGAGGGTTGCCGACCGCGCGCGCAACGGGGAACAGGTCCAGGGGAAACTTGAGCTCGGCGCGAAAGATATCATCCCCGGGTTCGATGGGGTGACCGTTGTCAAGCCACCGGGAATACTCCTCGGGTGCCAGCATCACCGGCATGCGGTGATGCCAGGGCTCAAAAGCCGGCGCGGCGGCCGTGGTCACCAGCGTGCACGACAATAACGGGGAGTCACTGCCCTCCCCGCACCAGATATCCCACAGCGCAGCCACGGCGAGCGCACCGGGCCCGCGAATCAACCACGGTTGCTTTGAACCGCCTTCCGATCGCCATTCGATAAAACTGCTCATCGGCACGATACCGCGCTGGCGGGCAAAGGGTCGCTGGAAGGCCCGACTGCGCGACAGTGACTCGCTGCGGGCATTGAACATCGCGTACTTCTGCTCCACACGCGGCGCCCAGTTGGGTGTCAGCCACCACCGGGCCTGGTCCAGCTGTGCCGAGGCCGGCCGGCCGGCCTCCCCTGCGGGCGCCCTGCGGACCAGAGGCACCCGCTCCGTAGGAGCCAGGTTGACCCCATCGGCCGGGCACAGGTCGATACCCAGTTCGGTCAACAACGCGCGCAGGGCAGGGTTATCTATGACATTGAAACGTCCGCACATGTGGCCAACTGTGCCCCAATCGACCGGGGCTGGCAACGTACCAGCCGCCGATCGGTGAGCGATGGCGGCCGAGCTTTTTCGACGGACTGCTGGTCAGCTGACCCTGGCGGCTCCGGCACCCGCCAACCGCCCGAAAAACGTGCAGTCGCCGAGTGACAGCCCATGGGCAGCGTACGGCGCCACCGGCAGGCCGGCTGCAGTGCGGCCGCAGGCGAAGAGACCGGGGATGACTTCGCCCAGGCCATCGAGCACGGCGCCGTCCAGGGCGGTGGTCAGGCCACCCAGTGTCTGTACCCGGCAGCCAGGCCCGGCGCAGGAGAGGTCCCAGGCACGGTAGGGCGGTCCCTGCAGCGGGCGCACCCAGGGGTGCTCCTTGTGGAATACGGGATCCCTGCCATTCGCCGCCTGGCGGTTGTAGTAGGCCGCTGTCTGCTGCAGCGCTCCCGGCGGAAGATCGAGTGCGACGGCGATATCGCCGATGGTATTGGCTGTCGCGACGGGGGAAAACCCGCGCTCCAAAGCCTGCGAAGCAGCCACGCGATCTGTGATCAGCCAGGCCTTGCCGCCCTGCTGAAAGGTGATCGCATGGCCCAACCCGGCGGGAAAAGCGGCCTCGGAGACAAACCGTTGGCCGGCGGAGTTGACCAGCACCCCCAGGGGCACGCTGTCGGTCTCCGCGATGTCCATGAGGATCATCCCCTCGTGCATCCGCCGACTACCTGCACCCGCCGCGATCGCGATGTTGATACCATGCCCCAACTCGGCCTCAGTGCCCCAGGGCTCGGCGCAGGCCTGCAGCTGCGGGGCGTGCTGACGCAGCATCGCCGGATTCCTGCCGAAGCCGCCACTGGCCAGGACAACCCCTTGAGCGACCCGCACTGCCCGCGGCCGGTCGTTGATGTCGAGCAGTGCGCCAGCGACCCGACCGTCGCGTTCTATTACCAGGTTACGGGCAGCAGCACCCGCCAACATCCCCACCCGCACCTCGGCTGCTTTTGCGATCAGGCTATCCATGAGTAGTCGACCACCGGGCCTGCCGTCCGCGGACGGTACATGGCCACGCAGTGGCACACGGGCCCGTGCTTCCCCCGATGCGGCTCGCTCATCACCGGCGTAAAACAGCGAGGCGCCGTCGCGGGGCACCCCCCTGGCGGTGCTTATTCGGTCCGAGTAGGTCACGCCCATGGCTACCAGCCAGTCAAAGTGGGCAGCACTTTCCTCGCAGTAGCGCTGCACCCGGGGCACCGGCGCCGGGTCGCCCGCCGCCATCAGTTGCTCGAACATCGCCTCCGCGGAGTCGTCGATGCCGGCAGCGCGTTGCAGCGCGGTGCCACCACCGGCATAGATTGCGCCAGGGGACATGGCGGAAGCACCCCCCAGGCCGGCGAGTGTCTCGACCAGCAACACCCGCGACCCCGCTTCACGGGCAGCCAGCGCGGCACAGACGCCTGCGGCGCCGGAACCGACCACCAGCACATCGGTGGTCATATGCCACGACTTGACCTCACTGCGGGGCACCGCGCGAGCGGTGTTTGCCAGTGCGGCCGCCACCATGCCGATGCTGCCAGCAAGCAAGTCCCGCCGCCCGAGGCCGCCACCGTCGTCAGGCCGGCTCATCGCCAGCCGCCGACTTGAGTTGTCGCGCCCGCCAGCGGACGTAGAGCATGGCGCTGCAGAACAGGAGGCTAACAGCAACCAGCCCAACCGCTGCCAGCGGGCTGCCGGGGTCGGCAAACTGGCGTTCCACCAGCGACACGAAATAGCCGAGAGACACAAAGCACAACCACAGGTAGGAGCGGAGTCGGTCGCCCATCAGTCCCGGGAGAAAAATCAGCAAAGGCAGCAATTTGAACACCCAGATTATCCAGGGAGCCCCTAGAATCCAGGCATCGGCCACCTGCTGCAGCAACAGTAGCCAGTAGCCCACCCAGGCCAGGCGTCTCGCCCAGCCGGCCAGGGCAGTCCAGTTGCGTTCGGTCATGATCTCAAAGCCCCCGCCAGATGCGCCACGCGCTTACCCAGGGCCCGGCAAAGGCCCGCCTCGACCTCGTCCACGGTCCTGCTGTTATCGTGCCCGGCCCAGTGACTGGCACCGTAGGGGGTTCCCCCGGACCGGGTTGTCATCAGCCCTGCTTCACGGTAGGGCAGCCCGACGATCATCATGCCGTGGTGTAAGAGCGGCAGCATCATGCTCAGCAGCGTCGATTCCTGCCCGCCGTGAAGGCTGGAAGTCGAGGTAAAAACCGCCGCCGGCTTGTCAATCATCGCACCACTGAGCCACAGCCCCGAACTCTGGTCCAGGAGATGCTTGAGTGGCGCAGCCATGTTGCCGAACCGCGTCGGGCTGCCCATCACCAGGCCAGCGCAGTCGCGCAGGTCATCCTGTTCGCAATACAGCGGGCCTTCATCGGGGATACCGCCATCGGGGATACCGCCATCGGTACTTCCCGACGCAACCTGTTCCAAAGCGGTGGCCAGCGCGGGCACGGTGCGCAACCGGGCGGACACGCCCGCCACCAACTCCACACCCCGACAGACATGACGAGCCATCTCCGCGGTGGCGCCACCGCGGCTGTAATACAGTACGAGTACATAGGGTTCGCGCATCACCCGAGAAGATCCAGCACATTCTCGGGCGGTCGGCCGAGGACGGCGCGGTCTCCGCGCACCACGATGGGCCGTTCTATGAGTTTCGGGTGACTGGCCATCGCCTCGATCAGTTCGGCGTCTGTGGAACCCTTGCCCAACCCGCACTCACGGTAGGCAGGTTCCCCGGCACGGACCAGCTGAGCGACAGGTATCCCCAGCTTTGCAATCAACGCCCTGATCTCCGTCGCCGACGGAGGGTCGTCCAGATACCGCACCACTTCCGGCTCAATGCCCTCGTCACGCAGAATCGCCAGAGTGTTCCGTGACTTGGAACACCGTGGGTTGTGGTAAATCAGAAAATCGCTCATGCCGGGCTCCACATTCACGGGTCGCGGAGTATAGCAAACACGGCCTGCGTTTAGGGAGACTCACAATCGTGCGATACTGTCGGCATGGATTGGACACGCCTGACCCAAAGTGAGTTCTGGTCTCGCCTGCGTTACCTTGCCTTCCGCTTCCGCGAAGACCGCTGCTCGGAACACGCAGCTGCGCTGACGTATATGAGCCTTTTTGCGCTGGTCCCGCTACTGACACTCCTGTTCACCATGGCTGCAGCCATGCCCGCGTCACAGGGGCTGGAGGTACGCATTCAGGAGCTGCTGTTCACGCACCTGATGCCGGAGACCAGCACCGAAATTCAGACCTACCTCTCGGACTTTGCCAGCCAGGCAAGGCGCCTCACCGGGCCCGGGATTGTGTTTCTCCTGGTCACCGCGGTCCTCATGCTGCGCAACATCGAGAACGCGTTCAATACCATCTGGCGTGCACCACGCAACCGCAGCCCGGTCTCCAGCTTCCTGCTGTATTGGGCCATGCTGAGCCTTGCGCCATTAACCATCGGTATTGCCCTGGCCCTGGGTACTTACCTGTCATCGTTCTCGAATTTCTTCCTTGAACTCGATGTCCTCGGCACCGGCAAGCTGATGCTCGCCCTGGTCCCCTTCCTGCTGAGTGCGGCCGGTTTCACTCTACTCTACGCCGCTATACCCAACTGCCGGGTTCCGTTCAAGCACACGCTGATTGGAGGCCTCGCGGCGGCCGCGGCCTTCAACGCTGCCCGATCAATGTTCACCGACCTGATGGTGGGCTCGAACTATGCACTGATCTACGGCGCATTCGCCGCCGTACCTCTGTTTTTATTGTGGATCTATCTCTCATGGACGATTGTCCTGACCGGTGGCATCCTGGTGCACAGTCTGTCAGCCTACGAAAGCAGCGAGCAGGCGGCGCGCCCGACCGTACTCAAAGCACTGGACGTGCTTTACCTGTTCTGGCAACGTCAACAGGAGGGGTTGCCACTGCGCGAGGTGGACATGATCAATGACACCCACGATGTGCTGCGCGGCCTCGATAGCGTTACCTGGGGCCTGCTCAGGGATTTATTCCTGAAGAAGAAACTGATCGCCCAGAACGACCGTGGCCAGTACTTCCTCGCCCGGGACCTCAGTGCGATCACTTTCTGGCAGCTCAAGGAATGGGTCAATAACGAACTCCCTCTCGACCATGCGGATATCGCTGCGCATCTTCCCTGGCAGGAGCGAGCTTACAGCCTCCTCAGCGATCAGCGGCGGGAGCAGCGAGATGGCCTGGACATTTCGCTTACGGAACTGTTCTCATGCTGAGATTCATCGCGATGACGCTGGGCCTGATTCTGCTCGCCGGCTGTCAGCGTCAACCGCCCGCAGAAGTGGACCTGGACCTCGAATCACGCCGGGGGCAATGGGTCGTGATCAATTACTGGGCACAGTGGTGCAAGCCGTGCATCCATGAGATCCCGGAATTGAATGCCCTCGACCGGGAGTATGTCGAGGTTACAGTCCTCGGCGTCAATTACGACCAGCTGTCAGGCGAGGCGCTCGCGGAGCAGGTTGGCGCGCTGGGAATCACTTTCCCGACGCTGACAAGCGACCCGTCACCAGCACTGGCGATCGAGCGTCCGATGGTGCTGCCCACGACTGTAATCGTCACCCCACAGGGGCAGCTGCACGCGAGTCTGATCGGCCCGCAGACATTGGCCTCGCTGGTGGCCGCCATAGGCGAATCGCTGGCGCCGCGGTGATTGATCTTCCCGGCAGGGCATAACCGCTAGGGCGCGCATCCCACCGCAAAGGCACAAAAAAGACATAAAAAAGACATAAAAAAGACATAAAAAAGCCGGCCCTATTAAAGCCGGCTGGAACCGCCCGCTGTGGGGCGACAAGGACCTGGATGGTATCCAGATTCGGTGAAGCAACGGCCCTGCCACGATCCAGTAACAGGCCTTGAGATTGGACGCCAATACTGCCTGCAAGTTCCCAGGCATCCATCTGCCGATACGGCCGGCCTTTGGGTCCGGATCACCCGGACACGCCAATCGCGGCCCTGAACAGCCGCGCGGCGGGCAATCGCGGGTTATAATCGGTCGCGACCGGCAGCGCGGCCAATATCTATGTCTGGGTTTACCCCCACCGAGCGGTTTTTTTCATTGTTCACTCACTTGCGCCCTGGAGAGGGGCAGGTGGCGCTCAGGTTGTGCCTGCAGTCTTTCGGGATCATGCTGGCCTACTACCCGCTCAAGGTCATTCGGGAGCCGATGATTCTCGCTGAAGGATCAGCTCAGTTGAAGGCCTACTCCACCGCGGCGCAGGCGCTGCTGCTGATGCTGATCGTGCCCGTGTTCGCGCAGCTCTACGGCAGTATCAGCCGTCGCGACGGCAAGCACCTGATGCTGCACAAGACACTGCTGTTTTTTATCACCAACCTGCTGGCGTTCGCGCTGGCCTACCGGCTGGAATGGCGTATCGCCATCCTTTTCTACATCTGGCTCGGCATATTTTCCGTCATCATCCTCGCACTATTCTGGGCCTTTGCCGCAGACCTCTTCAACCTCAAATCCGGCCAGCGGCTGTTTCCGCTGGTGGCCGCCGCCGCGGCACTCGGTGCCCTGCTGGGATCCGGCGTGGCCGGTGAACTCGACTACTATCTGGGCCACGATGGCGTCATGTACTGCGCAGCCGCCCTGCTCGCTGCCACTCTGGTATTCAGTCACTGGGCTGAAAAAACCGTCCCGGTCGAGTCCCGCGCGCCCGGGGAGGAACGCGAGGACAGGCGCCCGTACCCGCTGATGGAGGGCTTCCAGGTCGTCTGGCGCAGTCGCTACCTGACTCTGATCGCGGGCTTTGTTGTGCTGCTCAACCTGATCAACACCAACGGTGAGTTCATACTGGCCAGCATCGTCAAGGAAGCGGCCGCGGCGGCGAGTCCAATCGCGGCCGCCGGCGCAGCTGAAATCGAAAACTATATCACCCGGTTTTACTCCCAGTACCTGTTCATCATGACCGGGCTTGGATTCCTGATTCAGCTCTTTCTGGTGTCCCGCCTCTACAAGTCGATCGGAATCCGCGGCGCACTGCTGGTGTTGCCTGTCCTGATGCTGCTGAACTACAGCCTGCTGGCTCTGCTGCCGCTGCTGGTCGTGGCCAGGACCACCATGATCGCGGAGAACAGTGTCAACTACTCCCTGCAGACCACGACCCGCCACGCATTGTTTCTGCCCGTGTCCCGGGAGGAGAAATACGTCGGTAAACACACCATCGATACGTTCTTTTTCAGGATCGGTGATGTCGCCTCAGGCTTGCTCGTGTTTCTCGCCATCACTGTAACGGGTCTCGGCATCAGTGGTTTCGCGGCGCTGAATATTATCCTGGCGGCACTTCTTCTCCGGGTGTCTGTGGCCATAGGCAAGGCTCACGATGAAGCCGCGGAGCGGCAACCAGACAACAAGGCGCCCGTGCTGGTGTCGCCACTGCCCAATCTGGATATCCGCGCCGGAGAGGCCTTCATGCTGGAGCTTTCAGGGGAGACATTCATAGACCCCGATGTGGGAGATGCCATGAAGTACGAGGCCTACCGATACCCGTCCGGTCGACTGCCGCCGTGGATCAGGTTCGATCCACTCAATCGCCATTTCGTTTTCGAGCCACCGCCGGCTAGCAGTGGTTCGATCAGGCTCCGCCTGGTAGCAAGGGACTACGACGGACTCGAAGCAGAGGTCTGCTTCACGGTCAGCTACGGCGACTGATGTACAGCCTCAGGGGCCGCTGGAGGGTGCCTGTTTCGCCAGCAGCAGCCTGCGCTCCCTGATGATAGCGAGGACCACCAACAGGTTGAGGCCGGCCAGCACCAGGGTGAGTACCATGAAATCGCCCTCGCTCAGAGCAATCCAGTGTAAGCCCGCGAAAATCAGGCCGGCCTGCAGCAGATCCCCGATGCGCTGACCGAATGGGTCTATCACCGCGCGCGCCTCGTACTTCTGCTGCCGATTCAGCGGCAGGTACAACATCTGCCGGGCGGTGTTCTGCAGCGAATAATCGAGGCTATTCTCCACCATCTTGTAGTAACGGAACAAGGCCAGCACGGGGAGGAAGGCGAAGGCAGCATAACCTAGAAAGACCACTACCGGGGTCAGGGCGAAGGCAATTTCGAATCCGGCCCAGCGCAGCAGGCGCGATACCAGGAAAAACTGGATGAGCACCCCGAGCAGGTTGACCACGAAATAAAACGTGCTGTAGAAGCGGCCGACAAAGGTACCTTTGTCGACGGCGATCTCGCCGGCTGCGCTGCCCTCGCTGTACAGGCTCTCCAGGATGGCCGCCAAAAGGTATTCGCCCGTGGTATTGACCAGGTTCAGCATGATCACGAACGCAAACATCAGGATGAGGTAGCGTTGGCTGAAAACCATCTGGAAACCGGCAAACACCGAGGCCTGCTGGTCCCGCTCCCCGGCTGATTCCGAACCCCGCGAGTCCGGAGGCACTGACAGCGTGGCACGGCGCGCCGGCAGGGCCGAGAGGAAGAGGAAGAATGCACCACACATCATGAGCCCATAGGCATCGAGGTACTCGACGAGTTCCCTGGACAGCGCCGAGCCCACCCAGGCTCCGAGTGAAGCGCCGAGGGCTATGATTACGAACAGGCGTTCGCCCGCCTCGCGGCTGTACAACTCGGAGGCAAATGCCCAGAACTGGGCGATGATCAATACACTGTAGGCGCCGAGCCACACGAAATAGGGCACCGATACCGGCACCCCCAGTTTTCCCAGTAACGCGAACAGCAACAGGGTCGCAACACAAACGGCGGTGACCACCTGCATGTAGCGATAGCTGTTGAATCGCCGGGAAAATTTGCTGTAGAGCGGAATAAACCCGAGCAGCAACAATGCCTGCAGGGCCACCGCATAACTGCGGATTTCGGCCGTTCCCTCGGTGAGTATCAGCATCTCCCGCGCAGGCTTGAGCAGGTAGGCCGTCAGCAGGATGAGGAACAGACTGCCGAACATGGCGAGCACGCCCAGGGCTTCCCCGGGACGCAACTCGACGCCGAGCAGCAGCGTGCGCTTCAGCCAATCCTTCAAAGTACGACGCCCCGTTGAGGCATCGCAGACGTCACCTCACCGACGCCGGTCAGGGGTTCACCGCCTCTTTGAGGATGAGGTCCCGACGGTCAATGATCGCCTCAATCTGCTTAGGGTGCAGGTAGGGCGAGAGTTCACGGGTGAGGTTTTCTTCGGTGAGGGCTGCCAGCCGTGAACGCAGCAGGTTGGATACCTCGAGATCGACCTTGCGGTACTGCTTCGGTCGCTTGGGAGTCGTCCGGAACGCCAGTGAATGATCGATGAACTTCATCATGTAATCGTCCTTGGTCCACAGGATATTGGTGAGGTTGCGGTCGTCGTTGTGAATCAGTATGTCGAAAACGAAGCGCAGCCGATACTGCTCCCACTGTTTGCAGTAACTGTCGAATGGAAGCTCCTGCTCGAGCCGATCGCGCTCGTTGATGGCATTTTCTACCCAATCGGAGAGTGCACCCGCCTCACCTTCCACCTCGGACACCACGGCGACGGGAACCATCTCCCAGCCCAGCATCCGGTCCAGTTTATAGGCGGCGACATCATAAACATAGCGATCGGCATCGTTGTGCTTTCTGCTGATATAGCGACTGGTCTTCTCAAGGCCAGGTGCGGTGTCCTCATACTTGAACACTGCGTCGTTGGTGATGCCGTCGCGGGACTGCGTCACCCGCTTGGGTTTGGTGATACCGGTGCCGATATCCTCTACATTGACAGCAGGCGCATTGGTCATGAACTCCTCGAGCTCGGCATCGCTCATACGAGAGAGTTTCTGCGACAGACTTTCCTGCTCGGCGATCGGCGCAGCCTTGTCGTCGCTTCCGAGATAACGAACGTAGGTGCTGCCGCCATCCGAAACAAGCGCCGAAGCCTGGCCGTTGTAGACACTCTTCAGCATGCCGGTGTCGAGTCGGATCACCAATCCGTCCATGCGCTGGTGCACCTTGCCCTCAGTGGGCGTATGACCGATGACCAGTTGCCGGGCTCCGACCCGTTTCAGGAATCGCTCCGTGTTGAACGACTCTGAATAGGGGTGACACATGGCGGAGCCCCGGTACCAGTTGACGCTATCCGGACCAAATACGAACGCCTGCTGGGCCTCGAAGACCTTTTGCAGGGGGTCGAACCAGTCAGCGCGAGTCTTTGGGTTGGCGGCCGCAAATTCTTCTGCCCGTGCATTGAGGAAATCCAGGCGTTGATCGTAGGGCAGGTACCACGGCATCACACCCGCCGCGCGAAGTGCCTCCATACTCTCAAGGAAACCCCGCAGCTCGCCAGTCATCCGCCGGTTGAGCGTGGCCAGATCGTCAGCGCTTGCGTCCTTGGCGATGCCGCCGTGCATGTATACCTTGTCATTGACCTTGACGACGAAGGGCTGTTTTATCAACCACTGTCCCAGTTTTCCCTTGAGCGAGTAGGCCTTGCGCAAACCGAGGTAACCGAGGGGATACTCCCCGTCGAACGCAGCCCGGACCTCGGCTTCCTCTCCGCCGACGTTGTAACGCCGGTACTCAGCGTACATGGCATCGCGCTCGGCCTGGGTTTCATCCCCCTCAAACGCGGCGTATTCGGCGGGCGAGACATAGCGCAGGTCACCCGTCATCACCATCACCTCATGGTTGCCGAGCACCATGTGCACCGCGCCACCGGCAGCTTTGGCCTGGCGGTCAAGTTTCATCAGCAGTTCGACCACGTCCCGCGACCCGGGGCCCCGGTCTATGAGGTCCCCCAGTGACACCAGATGGGTCTTGCCCCCGCTCCAGTTCAGCTTTGCATCTATGATGCCCAGTTCCTCCAACAACCGCGTCCAGTCGTCGTAGGCGCCATGGACATCACCAAACGCCACCACCCTGGCTTTGGTGCTGATATCGTAAGGGTCAGCCGCCCAGCCTGCCGTCGGGGCAATAAGGCACGAGGCCAGCACACAGATTGCGGTGAACTTATGCATACCAATCTCCTGTCAACTCAAGCTCGCCTGCAAAGTCTAGTCGATCCAATGCAGCACGTCGCGCAGGATGGACCAGCGCGGTGTGCTCGCCCTGGCGGCGCCGCCCAGCATCCAGTACTCGTAAAGGCGATCAATGGTGCCGTCCTTACGCTTCAGGTCGATCCAATTACTGACGAACTGCACCATCTCGAGATCGCCCTTCGGCAAGGCGTACGCGGCCGGCAGCCGGGGTGATGTAGCGGACGTCACGACACCGAAATGAGGATACCGATAGCTGTAGGCGGAGCCCTCCTCGGCGGACAACAGCAGCGCGTCGGCACCGTGTTCGTCTGACTCGAAGAACGACTCCGCGGACTCCAGTGTGACGACACTCGCATTGGGCAGCAGGCGCTTGATTCGATGCTGGAAGTAGTGTGTGCCCACCATGGCGATACGAAGTCCCTTAAGCTCTCGCAGCGAGTCCATATCGGCAAAGTTCTTGCGCTGGTGGTCGCGCACGATGAGGCTGAGCCTCAGGTCGAGATAGGGTGCTGAAAACGAGGCCAGGCTGTACCGGTCCGGCAGGCTGGCGATGCACGACATCGCGATATCCAGCTGACCGGCATCCAGCATGGACCGCAACCGGTCGAACTGGAAAGGTATGAACTCCAGTTCCAGGTCCATATCCTGCGCCAGTATATGCGCCATTTCCACGTCAAAGCCCACCAGGTCGCCGCGGGCGGTCAGAAAGCTGCACGGCAGGTTGCTGGGCCGATATCCCACCCGCAGCAGGCCGCGATCGATGATGTGGTCCAGCCGGCTCCCGGAAAGCTTCATAGCCACCGGCTCTGGCAGCTCACGGCGCACTGTCGCGGGGACGCGGGGCTGCATGAGGTGAATGCTTCTGAGCACCTCTTCACGGGGCGGTGGCTCGGGCACGAAGAGCGCGAAGTAGGTCCGCAAACCAACCAGCAGAAGGGCGAGGCAGAGGACGGTTACACCGGCATAGCGGACCAGCACCGCGCCCCGGATGCGCAACTGACCGGTGAGGGCGAGGGTACCGATAACAGTGAGTACGATAATGTGCAGCGCCGCCAGCATGGCGCCGAACCGGCCGACCACGATGCCGGTTACAAGAAACAGCTGGAACATGTCGGCTGGCACCCGAATCGAGTCGAGCAGGTAAGGCACGGCAACATTGAGGCTGCCAAACAGGCTGAACAGGCCATTGACGGCCAGCGCCACACGATCGGTAACGGTCAGTTCGGTGGCATTGAACCAGGCGGCGAACAGCACGAACAACAGCACCAGCAATTTGCCGAGGGACGGAAAGTTAAAGGAAACCGGCACGATCACATCGACGGCTGACCGGACTTCGTCGCTGTCACCGCCATGCCTTGCCAGTAGCGCTTTACAATTTTCGGCAATCTGCGGCAGTACGACAAACTGGTTGCCCGTCGCGAACGCGGTGACCAGCGAGTCGCGGAACGTATCCAGCACCTCACGGTAGGGGATACCACTGAGCGCCGCGACCAGGCCCGGAAAGACCCAGAACGTGATCAGCAGGGCAAGGGAGACATAGGTCACCAGGTAGACCTGCACCAGACCCAGTTCCTCCAGGGTGATCGTTCCCGCGGCCGCCGCGGCGATGGCAAAGATACCGTAGGGCGTAAGTTGGACAATCACGCCATTTATTCTCGCCAGGGCCGCGGCTACGGCATCGAATATCGGCAGCACACTATGCTTTTCCTCCACCGAGATCAGCGCAACCCCCATGAGTATCGCGAACACCACCACGGCGGGAACCAGATTGTTGGCGAGGGAATAGAAGACGTTCGCAGGCAGGTAGAGCTCGATCAGGTTAACCGCACCGGCTTCCTCGACCGAGGGGCTTCCGAAAAATGAAGCGGTTTCGAGGTCGGGAAAGGCCCAGGAACCGACAAAGATCAGCAGCAGGGCCAGCAGCCAGATCAAAACCAGTACCGCCGTTCCCCTGACCGCGAGGCGTCGCGCGCCTTCCAGATCCATGCGTCCGATCCCCGCGATCAGAGAGATAAGGATGTAGGGTAGTACCGTGACCTGCAGTAATTTGATGAAGACATCACCGAGAGTCTTGAGCGGGGCTGCGAGCTCACCGAAGAACAACCCGGTGAAGATTCCGGCCAGCAGGCCAATCAATATCTTGGTAGAGAGAGTCATCGACTCCTGGTCGCCGTTGCCTGCCAGAAAAAGTGCTGGTGTAGAGATGCCGGATCGACCTGTCACAGGACGCGGGCGACCGCTGCCGCGGAGTCCTCATCGGCGGACCGAGGATACGCGAAACCGACTTTGGCTGCCAGTTGCGTTAGACTCACCCCTGCGACTACGGAGACAGTGACGTGTTCGAAGATCTGCAACTCGATCGCAGGCTGCTGCTGGGGCTGGAATCACTGGGTTTCGAACGGCCCACCGACGTGCAGCGCGCGGTCGTCCCCAACGCCCTCGCCGGCAGCGACATCAGGGTACGGGCAGAAACGGGAAGCGGCAAAACGCTGGCGTATCTGCTGCCTGTCGCCCAGGCGATTCTCACCACCCCCCCGGGTCGATCTGACGGTGCCATCGCACTGGTGCTGGTGCCGACTCGGGAACTGGTTCGCCAGGTGCTCAAGCAGGGCCGCGCCCTGCTTGCCAAAACGGGCATCGAGGTCCAGGGCCTGTCCGGCGGCGCGGACTTCAGGTACCAGTCCGCCCGGCTGCGCCGCAACCCGGAGATAATCGTGGCCACGCCAGGCCGATTGCGCGAGCACTGCGAGGCCGCCACCGTGGATTTCTCTGCCCTGAGGGTATTTGTTCTCGACGAGGCGGATCGCATGCTGGAGCTGGGTTTCCGCGATGATGTGCTAGCCATAAACACACATCTGCCGCCAGAGAAGCAGGTTATTCTGCTGTCAGCCACGCTGCAGAACAGGCGTGCGGATGACCTGGCCGGCTCGCTGCTTGAGGATGCCGTCACGCTGGAGATCGGAGCGGCGCGGGAAGTGAGCGAAAACGTCCTGCACCAGCGTGTACTGGTGGATGACCAGGAACACCGGGATGCGGTGCTCGCTGCGTTGCTCACCGGCAGGCGCTACCGGCGAGCGCTGGTGTTTGCTAACAGGCGTCGCGACGCCGACCGGCTGGCCGCCCTGCTGACCCGGCAGGGCCTGCGCTGTGCGCCACTGCACGGCGAACTCAGCACCGAGCAGCGCAAACAGGTCATGACCCGGTTCAGCGACGGCAAAATCGACGTCATTTGTGCCAGTGATCTCGCCGCCCGTGGACTCGATGTCAGGGAACTGGACCTGGTGATCAACTACGAGCTGCCGCGCAGCGGTAGCGATTACCTGCACCGCACGGGGCGGACGGGACGCGCGGGTGCATCCGGCGCCGCCGTCTCACTGGTTGGCGCCGCCGAGTGGAACCTGCTGATCAGCATCCAGCGCTACCTGCACCTGCGGATGGAAGCCTGCAGTCTCCCGGGCCTGAAAGCCCGCTACAAGGGCCCGAAGAAGCTGAAAAATTCGGGCAAACGGGCCTCGACAGGGAAGCGTAAACAGGGCGCGAAACCGTCGACCAGGCGGCCGTCACGGTCGCGACGACCCACAGGTGGCAAGACCAGGGCCCGACCCGGGACCGACAACGATGGGTTTGCGCCGTTAATGAAGAAACCGCGCGCGCCCGTGGAAGAATGAGTCATGCGTCTTTTTTTCGGCCTGGAGTGCCCGCTGGATGTCGCCCTGGCAATAGCCGACTGGCGGGAACGACACCTGCCGCCGATGGCCACACCGGTACCCTTGAAAAACTTTCACATTACCCTCGCTTTCCTGGGCGAAACCCGACCCGGCGGACTTGAGCAACTGATCCTCGCGGTGGATGACTGTGTCCCCTGCCCGGCCGATCGCCTGGTGCTGGATCGTGTCGGTTACTGGCCGAAGCCTGGCATCTACTGGCTGGGGCCGAGCACCTGGCCCGAGGGACTGGAACGATTGGCAAGCGACCTCGACAGGCTCAATCGGGGCGGACAACGGCGCAAGGGGCGGTCTTTCTGCCCCCATATCACCCTGTTTCGTCGCTGCCTTCAACCCCCGCCTGCCCCGACCCGGCCGGCCGGACTGCACTTCGACTTCGAGAGACTGGTTCTCTTCGAATCGCGGCCCGGGCGAACAGGCGTAACCTACCGGCCAGTGCAGGAATGGGATCTGCCCATGATCTAAGCGGTCTCGCGGCGCGTAGCCGGCGATCCGCGGATATCGCAGCCCGACCCGACGGCGCGCGACGCGACGGCGCCCGACGCAACGGCGCCCGACGCAACGGCGCCCGACGCAACAACTCCCGTACGACAGCTGCAATCAAATTGCGTTAGACTTCGAATTTACCCGACAGGGATGTGCCACCGATCATGGAAAACCCCCTCCTTGAGGACCACCTGCTACCGCCGTTCTCCCGAATCCTGCCGGAACACATGGAACCCGCGATCAGGCACCTGATCGAGCGCAATAAAACGACCATAGAGGCGCTGGTGGCAGAGGAGAATGCCCGGGACTGGGACTCGCTGCTGGCGCCCATCGAGGAACTGGAGGATGAGCTGGCGCGGTGCTGGTCACCGATCAGCCAGTTGAATGCCGTCTGCAACAGCGAGGCGCTGCGCACCGCCTATAACAATTGCCTGGCCATGCTGTCTGAGTACAGTACCTGGCTGGGGCAGCACAGCGCATTGTGCGCAGCCTACCAGCGGGTGGCGGACGATCCGGAATTCCCGCGCTTCGATAGCGCCCGCCAAACCACGGTGCGTCACGCTCTGCGTGATTTCAAGCTGGCCGGTGTCTCGCTACCCGCTGACGACAAACAGCGGTTCGGCGCTATCAGGCGACGATTATCCGAGCTGGGCAGCAAATTCGGGGAGAACGTGCTCGATGCCACCAACCACTGGCGCCGACCCTGCGAAGGAGAGGAGCTCGCGGGCCTGCCGGATACCGCCTTGGCGAACGCCGCGCTGTTGGCCGAAAAGGCGGGTATGGACGGTTACCTGCTGACCCTGGACCAGCCCTCAGTACTGCCCGTGCTTACCTACTGCGACGAAAGGGAGGTTCGACGCGAAGTCTACACTGCCCACGTCACCCGGGCCTCTGATCAGGGACCCGATGCGAGCCGCTGGGACAATACTGATCTCATCGAGGAAATCCTCACGCTACGCCTGGAAATGGCGCAGTTGCTGGGATTCAAGAGCTACGCCGAGATGTCACTGGCGACCAAAATGGCCCAGAACCCCGAACAGGTGCTGGCATTCCTGCACCAGCTGGCCCGGCACTCCCACCCCCAGGCGGAACGGGACTGGCAATCCCTCTGCGATTTCGCCGCCAGCCAGGGCGTTACCGACGTACAACCGTGGGATGTCGCCTACTACGCCGAGAAGCAGAAGCAGAGCCTGTTCCACCTCTCGCAGGAAGATATTCGTCCCTACCTTCCCGTCGATCGGGTACTGCCCGGCCTGTTCGAGGTCGCCCGACGACTGTTCGCGGTGGACGTGGTCGAGGTCGATGAGTTCGACAGTTATCACCCAGACGTGAGGCTGTTTGAAATTCGCTCTGAAGACGTTGTAATTGCGCGTTTTTTCCTCGATCTCTACGCCCGGGAAGACAAACGGGGTGGTGCCTGGATGGCCGACTGCCGGGTGCGCAGGCTGGGGCAGCGGGGCCTGCAAATCCCGGCGGCCTACCTGGTGTGTAATTTCACCCCGCCATTGGAAGACAGACCGTCGCTGCTGACCTCGAACGAGTTGACGACCCTGTTTCATGAATTCGGCCACGGACTGCACCACATGCTGACCCGGCAGACGATCAGCCCGGTCTCCGGCATCAACGGCGTAGCGTGGGATGCCGTGGAGTTGCCCAGTCAGTTTCTCGAGAACTGGTGCTGGGAAAGAGAAGCACTGGCCTTCATATCCGGTCACCACGAGACCGGGGAGCCGTTGCCGGACGAGCTGCTCGAAAAGATGCTCGCTGCGCGCAACTTCCAGTCCGCCATGGCGATGGTCAGACAACTGGAATTCGCCCTGTTCGATTTTCGCCTGCACCTGGAATGGACAGACGGGGAAACGGACGTCCAGGGGTTGCTCGACGAGGTGCGCCAGCAGGTTGCGGTTATACCGACGGTGCCCTTCAATCGGTTTCAACACAGTTTCTCGCACATCTTCGCCGGGGGCTATGCGGCGGGTTACTTCAGTTACAAGTGGGCCGAAGTCCTGTCTGCCGATGCCTACTCACGCTTTGAAGACGAGGGGATATTCAACCGCGACACCGGCCTGGATTTCCGCCGCGGGATACTCGAGCCGGGTGGCTCGCGGGATGCCATGGAGCTGTTTGTCGAATTCCGCGGTCGCGAACCGAGCATCGAACCGCTGCTGCGCCACAGTGGAATTGGCGCAACCGACGCCGCCCACGGTTAACGACAGCCTGCCAGCACCGGGCCCGGACCGCCTCTTTGTATCATCTGAGCCCGTCGAGTGCCGCGTGCACGGCATGCCGTGTCGCATCCATAGCCTCCACCAGTCCGTCGACGAGTGCTCGGTCGTCGGCCAGGCCGGCCCAGCCATCCGCCCACAACGCCTTCAGCGCCAGCGCCCGGTTTCTCACCTCCGCAGAACAAGCGCTGCTCAGGTCGACGACCAGCCCCACGATGACCCAGCCGCTGCGCGGGTTTCCCGCGACCGGGTCCCCATCATAGTGGGCGGCATAAACCAGCTGTTCCAGCTCCGCCAACTGCAGCAGCATTTCGAAGGAAGCCTCGCGCACACTGCTGTTGTGCTCCGTCTGCTCCATGCGCCAGACGTTGTAACTGAATCCCAGCAAAGCAAACATCACGCTGAACAGCGTGGCCGCCTGGTACCAACGCAGGCGCCGTTCGAGCAAGGGGTCAGTCATCACCACCCACCCGCCAGAGTGAGCATCCGCGCTGGCTAGGACCGGAAGCCACGCACACTTCAACCTCACGCAGGTCATCATCCGCCGAGGCTGCCAGCAGCTTCAACAACAGGTAGTGGGAGAATTCCTCGACCGTGGCATTGCGAATCGGCAAAACGATTGTGTCGGCACGCAGAAACAACATCTCATCGGTGGCGAAGTGCACGCGGTAGAAGTCCCCTGATTCGTTGATGGTCTGATAGGGTGACTCCCCGGCAAGGAGCATGTACTCATCCAGCTGTTCGCAAAGCTCCCCGAGGCGGGACTTGTAGACGTTGTAATCCGCCGCAAACCCGTTGTGCCCCATAGGCGCGACGATACGAGCAGAGACAGAGTAGTTGTGCCCGTGCAGGCGCTCGCGCTCCGTGGCCGAGAAGATGGTGAAATGAGCGGCGGAAAACTTGTGGCTTTCCTTGTCGATGTACAGTGTGGTGAGGCGTTCCATAACGGGTCCCGGCGGTTCGGCTGTCGGGTCATTGTCCCGCCTGTCAGGGGAGGCTGCAACCGACCTGGCATCACCGGTGCCAGAATGCTTCAGGGCCAGGGCACGAACGACGGGGTGATCTGCCGTCCGGGCGCGTGTGCCCGTGTATACCATGCGGCCTCGTCGTCACCACCGAGTCTTGACGCACCGGTCCAAATCGCCGACGCTGACGTAGAGTTGACCGATCAAGCGAGCACGCCTCGCCAATCTCTCTCGACGAGGAGTCCCCATTGCCATGAAGACCGCTATCATTACCGGCGCCAGTGTGGGGATAGGCGCCGCCACCGCCCAGCGCTTTCTCGATGACGGTTACCGCGTGTACAACCTCTCGCGAAGGCCCTGCGGGCTGGGCGCGGTGACCAATCTGCACTGCGACCTCGCATCGGCGGACGCCGTGGCTGCGGCCTGCAGCACGCTGACCCCGCAGGTCACCGAAAGTGACACTGTCGCGCTTATTCACAACGCCTGCCAGATGCGCAAGGACAGCGCCATGAGCTGCAGCAGTGACTCGCTGCGGGAGGTGCTGGAAACCAACGTGATTGCCATCAACAGCATCAACCAGCAGCTGCTGCCGCTGCTTCCGCGCGGGTCCAGCGCCCTGTACGTGGGCTCGACACTGTCGGAAAAAGCTGTGGCCGGCACGTTCAGCTACGTCGTCAGCAAGCACGCCCAGTTGGGGATGATGCGGGCTACCTGCCAGGATCTGATGGGCAAGGGCGTACACACCGCACTGATATGCCCAGGGTTCACCGACACGGAAATGCTACGCACTCACCTGGACAACGACCAGACGGTACTGGATACGCTGGCGGCCATGAACAGCTACGGGCGCCTGGTCGCTCCCGAGGAGATCGCCGAGCTGCTGCACTGGGCTCATGCCAACCCGGTGATCAACGGCGCCGTGCTGCACGCCAATCTCGGCCAGCAGGAGAGCTGATTCATGCCGGTGTCCGGGGAGCTGCAAGAGCGGCGCGAACGGGTATTTCTCGTCCTCGCCGGCACCTTTCTGTGCGCCATGACGCTGCTCAACGTGATCGGCATCACCCGCTTCGTGCAACTCGGCCCGATGGCACTGGCGGTGGGCGTACTGCCCTACCCGCTGACCTTCCTGTGCACAGACCTGGTGTGTGAGTTGTACGGCAAGGCCCGCGCCAATTTCCTGGTGTCGGTCGGCCTGGGTCTCAACTTCTTCATCCTGTTCATTTTGTTTCTGGGCAGCAGCCTGCCCTCGGTCCCCGACGGCAGTATGCCACCCTGGCAGATAATCCAGCTGTCCGCGCCGGTGGCGCTGCCAAATGGCGAACTGGTGGAAGACAGTGTCGGGCTGTACCAGCTTATCTACGCAACGACCTCCGGGGCCGTATTCGCTTCGATGCTGGCGTATATCGCTGCCCAGTACTGCGATGTACAGTTATTTCACTTCTGGAAGCGCGTGACCCGCGGCAAGTATCTGTGGGTGCGCAATAACTTCAGTACCCTGATGAGCCAGATGGTCGACTCGGTGATGGTGGTCACGGTGACCTTCGGCGCGGCCTACCTGCGCGAAGAGATCGCTCTAAAGGCGCTGCTGGTGCTGATCGGCAGCAACTACCTGTTCAAGGCCACCGTGGCGCTGCTGGATACGGGCCCGTTCTACCTGTGTGTGCACTACCTGCGGCGCTACCTGAACCTGCAGCCCGGCGAGGTGGCGACACCTACGGGTCAAGTGTATTGAGAACGGGTCGCGGTCGCCGCCGCTCGAGACTGGTCGGAGTCAGGTAGCAAGCACTGAGACGCGGCGAGATCGCCCGCGCCCTCGACAACCGACCTCCCTACTCTTCCACCGGTATTGTCCAGCCGAAGGTATCTTCGACCTGGCCATACTGGATTGCGGTCAGCTCCCGGTAGAGGCGCTGAGCAACCGGTCCGGCCTTGTTGTCGTTCACGACGTAGTCGCGCCCTTTGAAATTCAGGCGACCGACCGGCGAAATCACAGCTGCCGTACCGCAGCCAAACACCTCGGTGATAGCCCCGGCGTCGATATCGGCCAGCACTTGTTCGATATCCAGGCGCTCTTCGGAAATGGGGTGACCCAGCGCAGGGGCCAGCTGCAGCAGGGAGTCGCGGGTAATACCCGCCAGGATGCTGCCGGTCAGCGCCGGCGTGACCAGGCTGCCATCGCGGCGCACAAAACAGATATTCATCGCGCCGACCTCTTCGATGTACCGCCCCTCGATGGCATCCAGCCACAGGACCTGTGTAAACCCACGACTGGCGACTTCCTCACCCAGGTACAGACTGGCCGCGTAGTTACCCCCCGTCTTGGCCTCACCGACGCCCCCCTTGACGGCACGGCGATAAACATCGGAGATGTACACCGAAACCGGGTTGAACCCCTCCTTGAAATAGGGGCCCACGGGGCCGCCGATCACGAAGTGTAAATAGGAGGAGGCCGCCCCCAAACCCAGCTTCGGCGTGGTGGCAATCATCGCGGGCCTGATGTAGTAGGCAGAACCGGGCTGCTCGGGCACCCAGGCCCTGTCGGTATGAACCAGCCGCCTGATAGCCTCGAGGTGCAGGTCCGGGTCCACTGTGGGCATGACCATCCGCGTGGCCGACGCATTGAAACGTCGGATGTTCTCCTGTGGCCGAAACAGATTGACACCGCCGTCAGGCCGACGATAGGCCTTCAACCCTTCAAATATTTCCTGTGCATAATGCAACACGGCGGCTGCGGGATGCAGGGTCAGGTGCTGGAACGGGCCGATCAACGCGTCGTGCCAGCCGCGATCAGCGTCGTAGCTCTGGCTGAACATATGGTCCGAAAACGCGTTGCCAAACCCCAGCTCCCTGGGAAGGGTGCCTCTCGTTTCAGTCTCGCTGAAGGCTATCTTGTTCGCCATAGTGTCTTCCGTTGTCGCTATTTCACAGCGGGCCCCGGCACCCTTAACACGCTCGGTGTCGCCGGCAGACCACTCCCCGCCCGGTTGCAGAACCGCTTGCGACATTCTGCCACCGACAGACCACGAACGGCCACCGCTTTACTGCAGAAAACAATTATCTTTGTCTCAATCGACCCGTGTCCGGGCTCAGGCCGCGGCCACCACCTTCACCGGGCTGACATCCTCCCCGCGCAACTGCCGCTGCAGCTCCTGCTGGCGGACCGCGAGGTTCTCCCGGTTGCGATCTTTCACGTGGCCGAACCCACGCAACTGCGATGGCAGCTCCGCGAGCTCGAGCGCCACTGCGTAGTTATCGTCTGTGAGTTGCCCCAACACCTCACCCATCAGCCTCTGGTAGGCGACAATGTCTGCGCGCTCCTGCCGCCGTTCAGCCGTGTATCCGAAGACATCGAAGCGGCCGCCACGGAGAAATTTGAACCGCGCCAGCAGGCCGAACGCGCCCAGCATCCAGGAGCCGAACTCCCGTTTCAACAGGTGCCCGGTCTGCGGGTCACGCTTGCTCAATAGCGGCGGGGCGAGATTGAAGCGCAGCTCGTAATCACCTTCGAAGCGGTCCTCGATCTTGCGCTGGAACGCCTTGTCCGAGTACAGCCGCGCGACTTCGTACTCATCCTTGTAGGCCATGAGTTTGTAAAGACTGCGCGCAAAAGCCCGGGTGAGCGAGCGCGGCGCATCGGGCCTTGGGTCGGCGGCGCGCACCCGCTCGACTCGCTCGCGGTAGCGTGCGGCGTAACCGGCGTCCTGGTAGTCAGTCAGGCGGCTCACGCGGTCTGCAATCAACTCGTCGAGCTCCAGCGCTTGCCTCCGGGGTGGTTCGGAGACCAGCGACAAGACCTTGTCCGGCTGATGGGCACAACGCCTGCCCCACAGGAATGCCTGCTTGTTGAACTCGACCGCCACGGCGTTGAGCTCGATCGCCTGCTCCAGGGCGGCGGCGGAAACCGGCACCAACCCCTGCTGCCAGGCAAAACCCAGCAGGAAAAGGTTACTGGCAATGGAGTCACCCAGCAGCTGGGTGGCAATCCGGGTGGCATCCACAAAATGGGTCTGATCGCCCCCCGTCTCAGCACTGATCCTTTGCTTCATCGCGCTCGTGGGGAACTTCGCGTCGGGGTCGAGGATGAACGCAGCGGTCGGCACTTCAGCCTCGTTCACCACCGCATGGGTCCTTCCCGCAGATACCTTCCCCATCGCCTCGTAGGTCGTGGTGACAACGAGATCACAACCGATCAGCAGGTCCGCCTCGCCGGCGGAAATGCGTACTGCCTTGATATCCTCCTGGCTGGCGCCGACTCGCACATGGCTGACCACCGCCCCGAACTTTTGCGCCAGTCCCGTCTGGTTCAGGGTGGCGCAACCCTTGCCTTCGATATGCGCAGCCATTGACACCAGCGCCGAGATCGTCAGCACGCCCGTCCCACCGACGCCGGTAACCACCGTATTCCAGGGGTGTTTGAGATCCGGCAGGGTCGGCTCCGGCAGTTCGTCGAACAACTCATCCTCAGCGACAACGCCAGCTGTCGGCTTCTTCAGGCGTCCACCCAGGACAGTCACGAAACTGGGACAGAAGCCGTTCGCACAGCTGTAATCCTTGTTGCAGGCACTCTGGTCCACCTGTCGCTTGCGCCCCAACCCGGTTTCCAGGGGGACGATCGACAGGCAATTCGACTTGAGACTGCAATCGCCACAACCCTCGCAGACGGCGTCGTTGATAAACAGGCGCTTGGCTGGGTCTTCCAGCAGTCCCTTCTTGCGGCGACGACGTTTTTCGGCGGCACAGGTTTGCTGGTAGATAATCACCGACGTGCCGGTGAACTCCCGCAACTCCTTTTGCAGCGCATCCATTTCATCGCGATGATGCAGGCTGTAACCGGGAATGGAGCCGAACCGTCCGCGCCACTTATCGGGGTAGTCGCTGACCAGCGCTATGCGCCGCACGCCCTCGCCGCGCAACTGGTATACCAGGTCTTCAACGCTGAGACTGCCGTCAATGGGCTGCCCCCCGGTCATGGCGACTGCGTCGTTGTACAGAATCTTGTAGGTGATGTTGACGCCAGAGGAAACGGCGGCCCGAATCGCGAGCAAACCGGAATGGAAGTAGGTCCCGTCGCCCAGGTTCTGGAACACGTGGCGTGTCTCGGTAAAGGGGGCCTGGCCAATCCAGGTGGCGCCCTCCCCGCCCATCTGGGTGAAGGTGTTGGTCTCGCGGTCCGGCATCCAGGTCGCCATGTAGTGACAGCCGATGCCACCCAGCGCCTGACTGCCCTCGGGGACGCGCGTAGAGGTATTGTGCGGACAGCCCGAGCAGAAGTGCGGGACCCGTTCGATCCCCGCGCCCGGGGAGGCCAGCGAGCGCTCCTTCTCCTCGATCCATTGCAGCCGCCGCTCCATCGTCTCCGACTGGTAGTACCGGCGAATGCGGCTTCCAATCGCGGTCGCAATCATGGCGGGCGTCAACTCGGAAAGATTGGGCAGGAGATCCCTGCCCTCCTCGTCGAACTCGCCCACGACCCGCGGCCGCGCCGCCACCGGGTAGTTGTAGAGCTGGCCCGTCAGCTGGTCCTCGATGATGGAGCGTTTTTCCTCCACCACGAGAATTTCCTCCAGACCCTCGGCGAACTCGTGGGTCATACGCGGCTCCAGCGGCCAGCTCATGCCCACTTTATAAACGCGCAGCCCCACCTCAGCGGCCACCGCGTCATCAATACCCATATCCTCCAGGGCCTGCATCACGTCTAGGTAGGCCTTGCCCGTGGTAATGATGCCGAAACGGGCTTGCGGACTGTCGATAACCAAACGATTGAGCCCGTTGACCCGGGCGAACTCGCGAGCGGCGTATATCTTGTACTTGTTGAGCCGCAACTCCTGCTCCAGCGGTTTATCCGGCCAGCGCGCATGCACGCCGCCGGGCGGCAGTTCAAACTCCTCCGGGATAACGATATCGAATCGATCCGGGTCGATATCGGCCGAGATCGCCGAGTCCATGTTTTCGGTAATCGCCTTGAGTGCCACCCAGCACCCGCTGTACCGCGACAGTTCCCAGCCATACACACCGAGATCCAGGACCTCCTGCACATTGGCCGGACTCAGGACCGGCACCGAGGCGCCGATAAACATATGCTCTGACTGGTGCGGCAGGGTAGAGGATTTACAGGCATGGTCGTCGCCCGCGACCGCCAGTACGCCGCCATAGCGCGATGTTCCAAACGCGTTGGCGTGCTTGATGACGTCCATGCTGCGGTCCACGCCAGGCCCCTTGCCGTACCACATGGCAAACACGCCGTCGTATTTGGCCTTCCCGAACAGGTTGGTTTGTTGACTGCCCCATACCGCGGTCGCCGCGAGATCTTCGTTGATGCCCGGTTGGAAATGGACGTTGTGCCTGTCGAGCCAGGGCTTGGCCCGCCACATGGCCTGATCGACCCCCCTAACGGAGACCCGCGGTATCCGGAAATGAACGCGGCTGTATTCAGACCCCGCTGCTGATCGCGCTGGTGCTGGAGCATCGGCAGCCGCACCAGAGCTTCGATGCCCGTCATGTAGGCTCTCGTCTTGTCCAGTGCGTACTTGTCGTCCAATGAAATGCGCTTGATCGCAGCTCTGTCGTCTGTACCCATATCCTGGATCCTGTCCTCTCAGTCCAATCCCAACCGGGGTCGCCCGGCGATGCTGCCACCCATAGAGCCCACGTATCGGAACCTTTTCGCCGCACAGTTCGGCGCGCAGCTGTTACGCGACCAGTGTATCGGCGCGCGGGTTCAGCAGCTATGCACGGGCCTGACCTGACACGGGTGGCCACCGGCAACCCTGCCCATTAGTGTCGCCCAAACACGCAGAAATTGTTATTTCATTTACTCGTCATATCGGGCTAAATAAGACATATTATTCCGGTTTCTGGGCTTGAGGAACATAAAATGACCGATAAACTGGCAAAACAGGATGTAGAAATCCTTAAACTGCTGCAGGTCGATGCCACGACCAGCACTGCCGCCATCGCCGAACGCATCAATGTCTCCCAATCGCCGTGCTGGCGCCGGATCAATCGTATGGAGCTTTCGGGCGTCATCAGTAAGCGGGTAGCACTGCTGGACCGGGTGGCCCTGGGCATCGATATCGTGGTCTTCGCCACCATCAACCTGACGGCCGCGGGTCGACTCAACCTGGAGGAATTCGAGAGCGAGATCGCCCGGTATCCAGAGGTCGTGGAGTGCTATACCATGACCGGAATCTGGGACTATATGCTCAAAATCGTCACCCGGGATATCCGCCACTACGAGGACATTTGCCCGCACCGCCCTCACCACCAGCCCTGCTATTCGTGAGATTCACTCGCACATGGCGGTGACAGAGATCAAGAACACCACGGAGCTGCCACTTGAAACACAGCTTTAAGCACCCGGCCCGGCCTGGTGAAGGTCAGCGACCATGCTTGTCAGCAAACTCCCGAACAGCGGCACGACGATTTTTACCCGCATGTCGGCACTGGCCAGCCATCATCGCGCCCTCAACCTGTCACAGGGCTATCCCGATTTCGATGCACCGCTGGCGTTGCGGGAGGCCATGACCCGGGCGGTCATGCAGGGACACAACCAGTACGCGCCAATGGCCGGTGACCCCGGTTTGCGCGAGGCTATCGCCGGCCAGATCAAGCGCTACCGGGGCGTCGATGTCGATCCGCAGCACGAGATCACGGTGGTACCCGGCGCAACCGAGGGCTTGTTCTGCGCGATCACCGCCTGCGTTCGAACAGGCGATGAGGTCATCCTGCTGGACCCCGCCTATGACAGTTACCTACCCGCCATCGAACTCGCAGGCGGCACGGCGCGCCGGGTACCACTGACGGCCGGCGATTTCGCCGTCGACTGGGAGCGGGTCGCCTCCGCTATCGGGCCCCGCACCCGGCTGCTGATCATCAACTCGCCACACAACCCCAGTGGCGCCGTCCTCGACCACGACGACCTGCTCTCATTGCAGGCCCTGGCTGACCGCCACAACCTGCTGGTCATCAGCGACGAAGTCTACGAGCACCTGGTCTTCGACGGACAGCGCCACCACAGCGTCCTGGAGTATCCGGGCCTCCGCGAGCGCAGTTTCGCGGTCTTTTCCTTCGGCAAAACCTATTGTGTCACCGGCTGGAAAACGGGCTACGTGGTCGGCGCCCCCGGCGCTGACCAATGAACTGCGCACTATCCACCAATACGTGACTTTCGTCGCCGTGACGCCCGTGCAACGGGCTCTCGCCGAGTTCCTGAACGCCGAGCCTGACTACCCCGCCGCTCTGGCGAACTTCTACCAGGCCAAGCGCGACCTGTTCTGCGGCGCACTGAAGGGTTCGCGGTTCCGCCTCAGACCCAGCGCTGGCACGTATTTTCAGCTGCTGGATTACACTGCCATCACGACAACGCCGGACTACCGGTTGTGTGAGGACTGGACGCAGCAGCACGGCATTGCCTCGATCCCGGTTTCCCTCTTCTACGCCGATCCACCACCGCAGCATTACCTCAGGTTCTGCTTTGCCAAAAGCGACGAGGTACTGCGCCAAGCCGCGGAGATATTATGCGGGATCTGAAAATCAGCGTCATACAGTGCGAACTACTGTGGGAAAGACCGGCTGAGAATCGCCAACAGATTCAACAGTTGCTGGATACCTTGCCGGATGCAACGGACCTTATCATATCTGCCGGAAATGTTCACCACCGGCTTCTCGATGAATGCCCTGGCCAACGCCGAACCCCCCGGCGGCCCGAGCGAGAACTGGTTGCGGCAGATAGCCAGTGAGCGACAGTGTGCGGTGGCGGGCAGCATCGCGGTGCGCGTAGACGACGCCGTATACAACCGGCTTTTGTTCGCAACCCCTGAAGCAACTCATTACTACGATAAGCGCCATCTTTTCCGTATGGGCGGCGAGCACAATCGCTACCGGTCTGGCAACCGGCGTGTCGTGGTGCCGTGGCGGGACTGGCGCGTGAACCTGCAGGTTTGCTATGACCTGCGCTTCCCGGTATTCAGCCGCAATCGCGGAGACTACGACCTCGTGCTGTACGTCGCCAACTGGCCGGCCGTCCGCCGCCACCACTGGCGCCAGCTGCTCATCGCCCGGGCAATCGAGAATCAGGCCTGCGTGATAGGCGTCAACCGCATCGGCCGCGACGGTAACGGGCTGGACTACAGTGGAGACAGCCTGGTCGTCGCCGCGGACGGTGAACTACTGCTGGACATGGAGCAACGCCGGGGCGCCGTTGGCGTGACACTGGATGGTGATGCCCTGCAGGACTACCGTGAGAAGTTTCCCTGCCACCTTGACGCCGATAGCTTCGAGTTAAAGCCCTGATCGCGCCGGCGACGCCCTGTGACGAGGTGCGGCCGGCGAGGTGCGGCCGGCGAGGTGCGGTCCGTGATGTGTTCTAGCAGACAACGAGCGCGATTACGCTTTCCGGGGGACGCCAAAAAGCGTACATCCATGTACAGTCTCGCTGGCGGCATCCATGCCGCCAGACGCCCCCGGAAAGCGTAATCGCGCTCATTGCCAATCGACATGGGCCTGACTCGTTGCGGCCGGCGAGGTGCGGCCGGCGAGGTGCGGCCGGCGAGGTGCACTGAATCCGTGGCGGACTACTCCTCGAACTCGACTTCCAGGGTCGCCATCACCCGGCGGTTCTCGGCACGACCATCGGCGGTATCGTTGCTCGCTACGGGCCGGGTCTCGCCATAGCCGATGGGCGAAAGCCGCTCTCGGGCAATGCCGTGCTCGTTGACCAGCAGGTCGACCACCGCCTCGGCACGTCGTTGTGACAGTTGCTGGTTGTACGCATCGCCACCCACGCTGTCCGTGTGACCCTCGACATCTACCTGCAGGTCGTCGAAGCGACGCAGGAACGCCGCCAACTCGGCAATATCATTGAAATAGCGTTCCTGTACTACCGTCGAGTCGAACGGGAAATTCACTTTCAGTTTTATTGAAGCGACCTGGGCTACCGGGAGCGGGCAGCCGACTCCATCGACCCGTGTGCCCGCGGCCGTGCCCGGGCACTGGTCCTGGTCGTCATAGACACCGTCACCATCTGAATCGACCGGGGCGGCTGCCACCACGGGCTGATCGACCTTGCCAAAGTAATAGTTCAGCCCTGCCAGCATCAGCCAGTCATTGTGGTTTTCGTCCAGACTGTGCAGCATCTTCGCCTCGATACGCGCGCCGAACCTCGGCGTCATCATCCAGCGCATACCGACACCGGCATTGAGGGTCGTTTCGACGGTGTCGAAATCTCGCGCCTCGATGTCTATTTCGCCAACGCCAAAGGCGAGATAAGGCCTGATCCGCGGCGTGTTGCCGATATAGCTGCCGCCGTAATACAGCATGTCGATCTGCCAGGTGGCAACGTCGGTGTCGATGCCGTTGTTGTACTCAGACTCGTCCTGGGCGTAGAGGACTTCTGCGGCCCAGCGGTCGGTAAAAGCATATTCGAGGCTGATCCAGGGAGTGGCGGTATCCTCCAGCTCGCGATCATTGTCGAAAAACCAGTACCCCGCACCGGCGTTCAGCGTGATCGGTATCTCCGCCTGCACCACAAAAGATGCGACACTCACCGCAAGACCGGCACCCATCCCGGCGACCGCCCTAACCAGCCTGCATTTCTTCATCACCATTTCTCCTGTTTTTATACCAACCACACCGCCCGCTACCAGTGTAGTCGCGACGCCGACATCTGGCAGGTTAATTTACTGGAAATATTTCGGGCCCTCGAGGGGGTTTCATTCGGCTGTTTCGGCTGCAATTACGGCGGATGAGACGCTGCACAACGTTGCTATGCCCAACCCAGCGCGTGTTTGACAAACGGTACCGAGAGCTTGCGCTGCTCCGCCAGTGACACCGCATCCAGGCGCGCCAGAATGCCCATCAGATCAGCCATGTTCCGGGACGCGCGGATGGATATGAAACGGGCTACCTCCAGAGGTAAACTCATTCCCTGCCTGGCCGCACGAAACTGCAGAATGTCCAGTCGCCGGGCCTCGTCAGCAGCAGGCAGCTGGTACACCGTGGCCCAGCTCAGCCGGGACTGCAGGTCGGGCAGCTCAAACGCCAGCGTTCGGGGGGCGCCCACGGCGGCAACCACCAGACGACAGCCGCTATCTCGGCAGCGATTGTACAGGTTGAACAACGCTCGCTCCCAGGCCGGGAGCCCCACCGAAGCCTGCAGATCATCGAGGCAGACCAGTTCCAGTGATTCGTATCCCTCCAGCACCCGTGCCGCAAGCTCGTCGTCCCCGGCAGGGTACTCGACCAGATCCGACAGCGGCAGGTAGGCCGCGCCCTTACCCGCAGCGTGACAGGCTGCCTGCAACAGGTGTGACTTGCCAGCGCCCTGCGGACCCGCGAGATAGAGTACTGGCTCACCCGACGGCTCAAGTTGCTCCGCCAACGCTGCAATCACCGCCGCGTGGCTGCCGAAAGGAAGGAAGTTATCCAGGGTGGCGGCGTCACTCAGCCGCACGTCCAGGGCCAGTTGCTGCCGGGGTTGACTATGCGCCACCCGACTCACCATCGCCTGCATCGGCCACATCCACGACGCCCGCGTCAACCGCGGCACCGGTTCCCTGGTGCTGATAGATGTCACTGCTGCGATACTGCGCCACCGCGTGCCGAACAAAAACCATTATCACGGCAGCCACGGGCAGCGCGATAACGACACCCACGAACCCGGCCAGCTGTCCCCCGGCCATCAGCACGAAGATCACGGCTACCGGGTGCAGCCCGATCCTGTCTCCGACCAACAGGGGCGTCAGAACCATGCTTTCGATCGCCTGGCCGACACCGAATACCAGCCCCACCCACAGCAGGATAGTGAACTCCTGATACTGGGCCCAGGCGACGATTCCGGAGATCAGGATACCCACCACGAACCCCAGGTAGGGGACGATGCTTGCCATGCCTGCGATCACCCCGAGCAGCAGGGCGAGCTGGATGCCAATGAGCCAGAGCCCGGTACTGTAAATCACCGCCAGGGAGCACATCACCATGAACTGCCCGCGCAGGAACGCGCCGACTACCTCGTCCGCCTCGGACACCAGGCTGGCGACATCGTCCTGCCAGGCCAGCGGGAACAGCTTGAGTGCCTTGGACTTGAGACGGTCCCAGTCGCGCATGAGATAAAAAGCGACCACCGGGACCAGCGCCAGATTGGTCAGCCACAAAAGTACGTTGGCACCGGAGCCCGTCACCCGCTTCAAGGTGGCAGCAGTGATTTTGCCAAGTGAGGCCCAGTTGTCCGCCAACTGGTCCGACCAGTCCACTCGCGGCAACTGATCCATCGGCAGGTTCAGGCGTTGCTGGAGCCAGGGTCGGGCCACGTCGACCAGCCATTGATAAATCAGCGGAATCTTCTGGATGAGGAGATCGAGCTGGCGCACCAGCATCGGCACCGCCAGCAGCAGGCCCAGCGCCAGAATCGCTGAAAACATCAGGAACACCAGAGCCACGCCGGCGGTGCGGTTGACGTGACGCGCCTCCAGTTTGTCTACCAGGGGATCGCCCAGGTAGCCGAACAGAATGCCGAGCACGAAAGGCGACAGTATCGGTTGCAAAATGTACGTGGCCAGCACCAGTCCCGCCACTACCGCGAGCACCAGTGGCCAGCGACGGATAGTGACTTCGTCTAGTTCTGCCATCGGTAGCTGAGCTGCTCACCGCCCCCGGCGTCGGGCAGCGGCACCAGTTGACGGTTCATGGCAATGAGGCCGGCCAGTTGGGTGGCATCAATCTGTGCAATCACCCGCAGCTCCAACTTGTCGCCAGCGATGTGCACGAGGTTGGCCTGGTCGACAAGTTCGAGCTGCTCAAACCAGTTTATCAGCCGGGCGTAATCGCCATAGCGGCTGATGCCGACCACATTCACCAGCAGCCCCACCGCCTCATCGGAGGTCGGGGCCACCGCCAGCCTCTCGGCCATGGCGTCAGCCGCCAGGTCGATACCGGCCTGGATGAATTGTTGCTCTGACGTACTGCGCACAGACCGATCCTGTTTCTGGCCTTCATGCAGGTAGGACCACTGTCCACTGGCGCGACCCGCCCCGTCATAGGTCATCTTCCCAACCAGCACGTTATTGAGTTCATAGGACTCCGACGCAGCGCGCATGCTGGTCGATGACGCCTGCCAGACGCGGTCCGCTGAGAGTGCACCGGGTTGCCTGGGCAGCCTGACGGGGACGCCGCGGGTGAAAAAGGCCGCCGCTAGCGCTTCGGCGACCTCCGGCTCGGCGTCCTGCCCGACCAGCCGCTCGCCGGCGGGGCCGTCGGGCTCACGCGGTCCCTTTACGGCCAGCCAGGTGAGCACGGCCGGGCGATTGGCGGTCCACACCGGTGCCCCGGCGGCCGTCAACAGCTCGGTAAGCGAAGACCCCGCAAACTGAACCCTGACGCCGACGCCGTCTTCGGCCTCTGTTGCAGGCCGGTAGGCGTAGCTCTCCACGTAATTACGGGGGTTTCTGAGCGCTGGCGCCATCGCAGGATTTTTCAGAACCTCCCCGCTGCCGGACACCTTGACCAGCACCTGCCGAAGTGCCTCCCGCGTGGCGTCGCCCAGCGCCTGCTCTCCGCGATCCGCCGCTGTCACCTCGGCCACGTAAAGGTCGGCCACCGGTTCTGCCGCCAGCCACCACCCCGGCGCCAACAGCAGCGCCACACAAAGCAACACACGACTTGCCACGACTCGCTTCCCACCGCGCCTGAAAGCACTATTGTAACAGTGTTGGGTTCACACGGTAGCCACCGAGGCGACACCCCGAATGGGATAAATGCACTAAGACCGGTGTGTACCTGATTACCCGAGCCGCTAAAATACCTGCCTTAGCCTGATGGTCTGCGCATTGCAAGGATTTTCATGACCAAGACAGACGACCGTCAACCCGCTTCCTTGAGCTACCGGGACGCCGGCGTCGACATCGACGCGGGGAATGCCCTCGTTGAACGCCTGAAGGCCGTGACCCGGCGCACCCACCGCAGCGAGGTGATCGGCGGTCTCGGCGGATTTGGGGCGCTCTGCGAGATACCGACCGGATACCGGCAGCCGGTGCTGGTCTCAGGCACTGACGGCGTGGGCACAAAACTCCGGCTGGCCATGGACACCGGCGTACATGACACAATTGGCATCGACCTGGTGGCCATGTGCGTCAACGACCTGGTGGTCGCGGGCGCCGAGCCGCTTTTTTTCCTCGATTACTACGCCACCGGCCAGCTCTCCGTCGACACTGCCGTCGCCGTGGTGGAGGGCATCGGGCGGGGCTGCGAGCTGGCGGGTTGTGCCCTCGTCGGCGGTGAAACCGCGGAAATGCCGGGCATGTATCACGGCGAAGACTATGACCTGGCGGGATTCTGCGTGGGAGTGGTGGAAAAGTCCGCCATCATCGATGGTAGCGGTGTACAACCGGGTGACACCCTGGTCGCAGTTGCCAGCAGCGGTCCTCATTCGAACGGATATTCGCTGATTCGAAAAATCCTCGACGTCAGTAACACCCATCTGGATCAGCCGTTTGGAGACGGATCGCTGGCTGACGCCCTGCTGACACCTACCACCATCTACGTCAAAGCCCTGCTCGATCTGTTTTCGCAGGTGCAGGTCAAGGCGCTCTCGCACATCACCGGCGGTGGCCTGCCAGAAAACCTCCCGCGTGTCCTGCCCACCGGCTGTCGGGCAGAAGTCGCTCCCGACAGCTGGCAATGGCCAGAGATCTTCTCCCTGCTGCAGCGGCTGGGTAACGTTGAGACCCCGGAAATGTACCGCACCTTCAATTGCGGTGTGGGCATGGTCCTGTGTATTGCGCAAGAAGACACCCGGCGCACCCTTGCGCTGCTGGAGGACAGTGGCCACCGGGCCTGGGAACTGGGCAGGATCGTCAAGGGCGAGCGCGGGGTCGAGTTGACGACGTGAGTGCGGGCGGCACGCGAATTGCGATACTGATCTCCGGCCGCGGCAGCAATATGCAGGTGCTGATCGACGCCTGCCAGACGGGGCGGCTGGATGCCACCGTCGCGATCGTGGTCAGCAATCGCAGTGCCGCCGAAGGCCTCCGGGCTGCAGCCCACGCGGGCATCGGGACGCGAGCGCTCGATCACCGGGCCTTTCCCGATCGGGAGGCATTCGACCAGGCCCTGGTAGAGACGCTGATAGATCACTCGGTAGACATCGTTCTACTGGCCGGTTTCATGCGGATTTTCAGTCCTGTTTTCACCCGGGCCTATCGCGGCCGCCTGCTCAACATCCATCCATCACTGTTACCTCGATATCCGGGTCTGTATACCCATCAACGAGCGCTTGATGCCGGCGACAGTGAAACGGGTGCGACGGTGCATTTTGTCACCGAAGAGCTGGACGGCGGACCGCCGGTCCTGCAGGCGCGGGTACCGATACATAACGGTGACAACGCAGAAATACTGGCCGCCCGGGTCCTCGAGGCCGAACACCAGATCTACCCTATCGCCGTAGGCTGGCTGATCACGGGTCGACTGCAACTGACACAGAGGGGAGCTTTGCTTGATGACCAACCTATCCCGGAATCGGGTATACGCTATGAGCCAGGCACGCACTGAAAATCGCGCAACCACGCCGCTGGTCGTGCTTCTGCTTGGCATGATGGTCGCCGGCAGTGCACCCGGTATGGCTGACGAAAAAGCACCGGCGGCCGTTCTCAAGCCCTACAAGGCGACCTACGAAACGAGCTACCGAGGGATGAAGCTGCAACTCGACCGCGAGCTCAAAGCTGAGGGCGAGGGGCGCTATACCCTGACCAACGGCGGAAAAATTCTGGTGGCGGGGGTCCAGGAGGTCAGCGTTTTCGAAGTCGAAGGCACCCGCGTCGTGCCCAAGTCCTACATCCACCAGGGCACGGGCCTGAACAACCGCCGCCGGGAGGTGCACTTCACACCGGGCGCCAAGACCATCCGCAGCCTCTATAAGGATAAATGGTACGATCTACCCTACTCGGAAAACACGCTCGACAGGATGAGCCAGCAGGAACAACTGCGACTCAATCTCCTCAACGACCCCACACCGCGTGAGGATATCAACTTCCGGGTGGCGGACGGGAAACGGGTCAAGGACTATCAGTTCGTGTACGTGGGCGAGGAGCCCGTGAAGACACCCCTGGGAACGGTCAATACGCTCCATTTCGAGCGGCCGCACAAAGACCCCGACCGGAAATCAGACACCTGGATTGCCCCGGCGTGGGACTTCATGATGGTCAAAACGGTGCACATAGAAGACGGCACCCCGGTGGAAGCCATGATCACCAGTGCTGTCATTGACGGTAAACCCGTGGCCGCCGACTAGCTACGGGTCAGGCTTTTGGCAGCGTGACGCCGCGCTGCCCCTGGTACTTGCCTCCACGATCCTTGTAACTGGTCTGACAAACCTCGTCGGACTCGAAGAACAGCATTTGCGCCACTCCCTCGTTGGCATAAATCTTGGCCGGCAGAGTGGTCGTGTTGGAGAATTCCAGTGTCACATGCCCTTCCCACTCAGGCTCGAGCGGCGTCACATTGACGATGATACCGCAGCGAGCATAGGTTGACTTGCCAAGGCATATGGTCAGCACATTACGGGGGATGCGAAAATACTCGACAGTGCTGGCCAATGCGAAGGAGTTGGGGGGTATCACGCACACGTCCCCGGCCACGTCGACGAAACTGTCTTCGTCGAAGCGCTTCGGGTCCACCGTCGCCGAATTGATGTTGGTGAACACCTTGAATTCCGGCGCGCAGCGCACATCGTAGCCATAGCTTGAGGTTCCGTAGGAGATCAGGCGGCCGTCGGCTCCCGCCCGCACCTGCTCGGGCTCGAACGGTTCGATCATGCCCTGTTGGGCAGCCATGCGCCGGATCCAGTTGTCGGATTTAATGCTCACCAGAATTCCTCAGTCATCGACCACGTTGATTTCGGGGAATGACCGGCCGGGCCCGCCCGACGCTGCCGCCAGTTGCGAGCGAATCGCAACCGCCGCCTCGAGATAGGCGCGAGTCGCCGGGGAGTCAGGCTCGGCGACCACGGTGGGACGGCCGGCATCGGTCGCCTCGCGGATCGACAGGGACAGTGGCAGGCTGGCGAGCAGCGGCACACCATACTCTGCCGCTATCCGCTCCCCGCCCCGATCGCCGAACACGTGCTCCGCGTGGCCGCACTCGGTGCAGATGTGCACGGACATGTTCTCGATGACACCGAGTATCGGGACCTCGACCTTGCGGAACATCTCGATACCTTTCTTCGCGTCCTGCAGGGCAATGTCCTGGGGTGTGGTGACGATGACGGCGCCCGCCACGGCAGCCTTCTGTGACAGGGTGAGTTGGATATCTCCCGTCCCGGGCGGCATGTCGATCACCAGGAAATCCAGGGCGCCCCAAAGTGTCTGTTCGAGCATCTGCGCCAGCGCGCCACCAGCCATTGGCCCACGCCACACCATCGGGGTACGCTCGTTGACCAGGTAGCCCATCGACATCGTCTTCAGGCCGTGAGCCGGGACCGGGAGCAGATAACGACCATCCTGCTGGTCGGGACGAACGCTATCGTCGACACCGAGCATCAGCTGCTGACTGGGTCCGTAGATATCGGCGTCCAGCAGTCCGACCTGCGCGCCCAATGAGGCCAGCGCCAGCGCCAGGTTGACCGCGGTGGTGGATTTGCCCACGCCACCTTTCCCGGACGCGACCGCAATAATGTGCTTGATATCCTGCATAGTACCCTTGGTGCCCGTCGGGTCGGCCGGTGTGAATGCGGCGGTCAGTATAGGGCTAACCGCGGGCTTCAACAACGGGTGCCGCAGGTGAAACCGCCCTGTAAACAGGCTATAGTAACGCCCCTTTTTTCAACGGTTAACGGTCCGCACATGGCTGACGATGCGCAGCGAAAAATCCTGGTGACGAGCGCTCTGCCCTACGCCAATGGATCACTACACCTCGGGCACCTGCTCGAGATGATCCAGACCGATATCTGGGTGCGGTTTCAGCGCTCTCGCGGTCATCAGTGCATTTACGTCTGCGCTGACGACGCCCACGGTACGGCCATCATGCTTACCGCGGAACAGCTGGGCATAACCCCCGAGGAACAGATCGCCCGGATCAAGCTGGAACACGAGCGCGACACCGCCGGTTTCCTGATCTCCTTTGACAATTACCATTCGACGCACTCGGAGGAAAACCGCCGCTGGTGCGAAGAAATCTACGGCCGGCTCGTTGCCAACGGCCATATCGACACCAGGAGCATCGTCCAGGCCTTCGATCCCGAAAAGCAGCTGTTCCTCGCCGATCGCTTCATCCGCGGCACCTGCCCGCGTTGCCATACGCCAGATCAGTACGGGGACAACTGTGAATCCTGTGGGGCCACCTACAGCCCCTCCGAACTGATCGATGCCGTGTCAGCAATTTCCGGCGCCAGGCCCGTGCAGCGCGAGTCGAGCCACTTTTTTTTCCGTCTGCCGGAATTCGCAGACATGCTTACGCAGTGGATCGACTCCGGTACGCTCCAGCCGCAGATCGCCAACAAGCTCCGCGAGTGGCTGCAGTCTGGGCTGCAGGACTGGGACATCAGCCGTGATGCACCCTACTTCGGCTTTGAAATCCCCGGTGAGCCCGGAAAATACTTCTATGTCTGGCTGGATGCGCCGATCGGTTACATCGCCAGCTTCGAGGACTACTGCCGGCGCAGCGATGTGGAATTCGATGCATTCTGGCAGCCCGGCTCGGATACCGAGCTGTATCACTTCATCGGCAAGGACATCATCAATTTTCACGGTCTTTTCTGGCCCGCAATGCTCCACTCGGCCCGCCTGAGAACACCCACCGCAGTCTATGCCCATGGTTTTCTTACGGTCAATGGCACCAAGATGTCCAAAAGCCGCGGGACCTTCATCAAAGCGGGTACCTACCTCGAACACCTCGACCCGGAATACCTGCGCTATTATTTCGCCGCCAAGCTGGGTTCAGGGGTGGATGATATCGACCTCAACCTCGATGACTTCGTGCAGCGGGTCAACGCCGACGTGGTCGGCAAGATCGTCAATATCGCCAGCCGCTGTGCGGGATTTCTCCGCAAGGGGTTCGCCAATCGGCTGGCCGCCAGCTGCGCCGAGCCAGTCCTCCTCGAGGAGTTTATCGACGCGGGTGCGGACATCGCCGACCTGTATGAGACGCGACAATTCAACAAGGCAATCCGCGACATCGTCGCCCTCGCCGATCGAGCCAACCAGTACATCGACGAACACAAACCGTGGGTACTGGCACGGGAACCCGGTCGTGAAGCCGATGTTCACGCGGTCTGTTCCGTGGGTATTAATCTGTTTCGCGTGCTAATGACGTACCTGAAACCGGTGCTGCCTTCCATGGCGGAGAAAGCGGAGACGTTCTTAAACTGCTCGCTGGACTGGACCGCGTTGACGGGGCCGCTACTCGACCATGAGCTGGACCGCTTTCGCCCGCTGCTGACCCGCGTGGAGACAAAGAGCGTGGAGGCATTGATCGACCGTGACAGCGACAGCGCACCGCCCACAGCCGCGGCCGGGGAGAAGAGCGACAGTGGCGGGGACAAGACCGACTCGGAGTTTGTCACTATCGATGATTTCTCCCGGATTGATCTGCGAATCGCCGAGATCGTGGCAGCGCAGGACGTCGAGGGGGCAGACAAACTGCTGCAGCTGACCCTGGACCTCGGCGGCGAGCAGCGGCAGGTATTCGCCGGCATCAAGGGCGCCTATCGGCCGGAAGACCTGACGGGTAAAATGACTGTGATAGTGGCAAACCTGGCACCCCGGAAAATGCGATTTGGAACGTCCGAGGGCATGGTGCTGATGGCGGGACCGGGCGGCGAGGAGCTGTACCTGCTCGAACCTCACCAGGGCGCTCGCCCGGGCATGCAGGTCAAATGACGGGCACACACTGTTTGTCGGCGGGCCCACAGCCAGCAGCGCAGGCCGGCCCATTGTTTGACAAAATTGGCGGCGCGGGCTTCGGCGCGAGGCAAAATGATAGCTGACTACTCCATCCTGTTGATTGGGGCAATCCTGGTCAACAATTTCGTGCTGGTACAGTTTCTGGGGCTGTGCCCGTTCATGGGCGTGTCCAACAAACTGGAGACGGCCATGGGGATGTCCATCGCCACTACGTTCGTGCTCACTCTGGCGTCTGCCTGCAGTCACCTGACCTACAACTTCCTGCTCGAGCCACTGGGTTTGGGCTATCTCAGGACGATCTCGTTCATCCTGGTCATCGCCGTCGTCGTCCAGTTCACCGAGATGTTCGTGCGCAAGAACAGCCCCCTGCTCCACCGTGTCCTTGGCGTTTACCTGCCACTGATCACCACGAATTGCGCCGTGCTGGGGGTCGCGCTGCTCAACATCAACAAGGCACACAATTTCACCGAGTCCCTGTTCTACGGGTTCGGCGCCGCCGTGGGCTTCTCACTGGTGCTGGTACTCTTCGCGGCCATGCGCGAGCGACTGAACGTCGCCGACGTGCCGGAGCCGTTTCAGGGAGCCGCCGTCGGGATGGTCACCGCCGGCCTCATGTCCCTCGCTTTCATGGGTTTCGCCGGGCTGGTCTGACCATGTTCGATTTTATCGCCCAGTATCCGCTGATCGCAGCCCTGCTCGCCCTGGTAGGACTGGGGGCAGTGTTTGGCGCCCTGCTGGGTTTCGCCGCGGTCAGGTTCAAGACCGAGGGCAATCCCATCGCGGACCAGATTAATGAAATCCTTCCACAGACGCAGTGCGGTCAGTGCGGCTATCCTGGTTGTCGGCCCTACGCGGAGGCAATTGCCAACGGGGACGCGATCAACAAGTGTCCCCCCGGGGGAGAGGCCGGCATCCAGGCGTTGGCGGACCTGCTGGACATCGAAGCCATACCGCTGGACGAGGCACACGGTGAAGAATCCGTACCCGCCGTGGCCTACATCCGGGAGGATGAGTGCATCGGCTGCACCAAGTGTATCCAGGCCTGCCCGGTGGATGCGATCCTGGGTGCGGCAAAGCAGATGCACACGGTCATCGTCAGCGAGTGCACGGGCTGCGATCTCTGTGTGGAGCCATGCCCGGTAGACTGTATCGACATGGTCCCGCAAAAGCAGAGCCTGCAGACCTGGCACTGGCAATTGCCCGATCCGACCAGCCGCCGGGCCGACATCATCGCCTCAGACAGTCCCCGGACGGAGGCCGCATGAGAAAGCTGTTCGACTTCCACGGTGGCATCCACCCGCCGGAGCGCAAGCACCCATCGGCCGATGCACCCATCACAGCGGCAGGCGTCCCACCCGTGTTGGTTCTGCCACTGTCTCAGCACATCGGGGCACCGGCAACACCCGTGGTCGCCCCTGGCGAGTCCGTGCTGAAGGGCCAGCTGATAGCAGCGGCGACAGGCCCCGTCAGCGCGGCAGTTCACGCCTCATCGTCGGGCCGCGTCGCCGCCATCGAACAACGCCAGGTGCCACACCCTTCCGGACTCACCGCGCCCTGTGTCGTGATCGAAACCGACGGACGGGACGAGTGGACTGATCACCGCGGGTGCGCCGACTTTACCCAGATCAAGCCCGTCGACCTGATAGGCATCATTCGCGACGCCGGGATCGCTGGCATGGGCGGTGCCGGGTTTCCGACCGCGATCAAGCTGTCGCCGCAGGCGGCGCGACCGATACACACGCTGATTCTCAACGGCACCGAGTGCGAACCCTACATTACCGCCGATGACCGTCTCATGCGGGAGCGCGCCGCCTTGATCGTTGCGGGAACACGCATCCTGCAACACGTGGTCGACCCGCAGACAACCCTGATCGGAATCGAAGACAACAAGCCCGAAGCGCTGGCCGCGATGCGGGAGGCCGCCGCGTCTGCGGACATGGAGGTGGTTGAGTTTCCGACCAAGTACCCGTCGGGCGGCGAGAAGCAACTCATCGAGATACTGACGGGAAAACAGGTGCCGAGCGGCGGGCTACCTGCGGATATCGGCATCCTCTGCCAGAACATGGGCACCGCGGTGGCCATACACGACGCGGTTGTTCTTGGCCGACCACTGATTTCCCGAATCACCACCGTCACCGGCGAGGCCGTAGCCCGGCCGGGAAACTACGAGGTGCTGCTCGGCACCCCGATGGATTACCTGCTGGCGCGTGCCGGCTATGACCGCACCCGCAATAAACGGCTGATCATGGGCGGCCCGATGATGGGCTTCACCGTTCCCGACCCCGGGGTGCCGGTAGTGAAAACCACCAACTGCCTGCTGGCACCCACCGATGCGGAGCTGCCCGCGCCACCCCCGCCCCAGGCCTGCATACGCTGTGGACTCTGTGCCGAAGCCTGCCCCGCGTCGCTGCTGCCCCAGCAACTGTTCTGGTTTGCCCAGGCGAAGGAGTACGAAAAACTCGAGGTGCACAACCTGTTCGACTGTATCGAGTGCGGCGCGTGCTCCTGGGTATGCCCCAGTAACATTCCACTGGTCCAGTACTACCGGGCCTCCAAGGCCGAGATCCTGCGTCTGCGCGCTGACAACGAGAGAGCGGAACATTCCAGGCTGCGCTTCGAGGCGCGCCAGCAGCGGCTCGAGCGCGAGGCGGCAGAAAAGGAAGCTCGCCGGCTGGCGCGCAAGCAGGCAGCGGAAAAAAGATCACAGCAGCAGGCCGCCGATGGCGCGGGGGCAGAGGACCCGGTGCAGGCTGCCATCAAGCGGGCGCAGGCAAAGAAAGCAGCACAGTCGCAGGGCGCACCGGGCGGTGAGAGCGAAGAGCAGGAGCGACTGGAAAAGGCAGTGGCATCAGCCGAAAAACGCCTGGCGACCGCCACCGCCAGGCTGAAACAGGCCGAGGCCGATGGCGCGGATACCGTCGACGCGCTGCGCACGGGCGTGAATAAAACGCGGCAGAAGCTGGAGCAGGCCCGTGAAGCGCTGCGTAATCACCCGTTTTTCCAGGGCAGCGAATCGGCGGCGCCGGAGAACAGCGGCGACCCCGCGCAAGACGCCATTGCCAGGGCTATCGCGGCGCGACAGGCAGACAGCGAAATGGACCCTGACGAACAAGCGCGAATTCAACTGATCAAGCTGGAACAGCGGCTCGCCGCGTCCAGGGACCGGCTGGAGGCCGCACGGGTGGCCGGTGAAGCAGAAAAAATCATCGACGCCCTCGCCGCAAGCGTTGAGCGACTGGAGGTCAAGGTGGCCACCGCGAAGCAGGCGCAGCAGACCGAGGTGTCCTGACCATGGCCCTGCTGCGCGTCACCTCGCCACATGCCCACGGGCCGCTGAGCACAGCCCGCGTGATGCAGTACGTGCTGCTGGCGACCCTGCCGGGCGTGGCCGCGCTGACGTTTTTCTTCGGCTACGGGACACTCGTCAATATCGTCTGGGCCGGCGTGCTCGCCCTCCTGTTTGAGTCACTGGCGCTGCTACTGCGCCGCAGACCGCCGCTGTTCTACCTGCGCGATTACAGCGCTCTGGTCACGTCGACGTTACTGGCTATCTCGCTGCCGCCCTACGCGCCGTGGTGGCTCATCGCCGTCGGCACCGGCTCTTCGATACTGATCGCAAAGCATCTGTACGGCGGGCTGGGTTACAACCCTTTCAACCCGGCGATGGTCGGCTACGTCGTGCTGCTGATTTCTTTTCCGGTACAGATGACTGCCTGGGCTCCTCCTCGCGGCCTGGCCGAAACCCCGGGGCTGGCGGAGGCGCTGCAGGCCTGCTTCCTCCCGGCCAGTTTCGACGCAACCACAATGGCCACACCGCTGGACCTGATGCGGCAGAACGACAGCGCGCTGATCAGCGAACTCTGGACCACCTTCCCCCAGTTCGGCAGCTGGGGCGGAGTCGGCTGGGAGTGGGTGAACGGCGCGTTCCTGCTGGGGGGCGCTGCCCTGCTCTACCTGCGCGTTTTCAGCTGGCATGCGCCCATCGCCATGCTGGCCTCACTGGGCCTGATGGCGGCCCTGTTCTATGACGGCGGCAGCTCGTCCAGCGGCGGCTCACCCCTGTTCCACCTGTTCAGCGGCGCCACCATGTTCGGGGCGTTCTTCATCGTGACAGACCCGGTGACTTCGGCAGTGTCGGTGCGTGGACGGCTGGTCTACGGAGCCCTGATCGGTATTCTCGTTTACATCATCAGGGTGCGCGGCAACTACCCGGACGCGGTGGCCTTCGCGGTGCTGGTGATGAATTTTGCAGCACCCTTTATCGATCATTACACGCAGCCACGCACCTACGGCCACCGGGAGGGGAACTCGTGATGCTCGGCCGCTCGGTCTCACGCAATTCCCTGCTGCTGGCGCTGTTTGCCGTCTCCACCACGATCCTCATTTCCGGCACCTACCTGTTGACCCGCGATCGGATTACCGAGCAGCAACGGCTGGCCGAGGAAAAAGCCTTACTGGAGATCGTCCCCCGGGAAGAACACGACAACGTGATGCTCGACGACCGGTTGCCGGTTGGCGGTGATGCCGGCCTCGGACTGCGGGAAACCCGGCACATATACCGCGCGCGGAGGAACGGCGAGGTCATCAGTGTGATAATCCCGGTGACCGCCACTGATGGCTATAGTGGCGATATCAACCTGATCGTGGGAATCAATCGGGATGGGAGTATTGCGGGTGTGAGAACGCTGAAACACAGGGAGACGCCCGGGCTCGGCGACAAGGTAGACCTGAAGAAATCCGACTGGATACTCGATTTCACCGGCCGCTCGCTGCGTGAACCGCCACCTTCCGAATGGGCAGTGAAGAAAGACGGCGGGATATTCGACCAGTTCACGGGCGCCACAATTACACCGCGGGCGGTGGTCGCCGCTGTTGTCCGCGCGCTGGAATACGCCGAGGACCGCAGGAACCTGCTGTTCGAGATACCCACCACCGCCCGGATTACGAGGGAACAGCCATGAGCGATGTCAATTACCGCGAATTGTCATTCAACGGCCTGTGGAAGAATAATCCGGCCATCGTGCAGCTGCTGGGACTGTGCCCACTGCTCGCCGTTACCGGCTCTGTGGTCAATGCGCTGGGGCTGGGGATCGCCACCACCCTGGTCCTCGTGTGTTCCAATACCGCGGTATCGCTGATCCGCAATATCGTTTCCGATGCCGTCAGGTTACCCGCGTTCGTAATGATCATCGCCGCAGCCGTCACCTGTATCGAGTTGTTAATGCAGGCGCTGGCCTACGAGCTGTACGAGATTCTGGGCATTTTCCTCCCGCTCATTACCACCAATTGCGTCATCCTCGGGCGTGCCGACGGGTATGCGAGCAGAAATCCCCTGATGCCTTCATTGCTGGACGGACTGATGATGGGGCTTGGATTCACCCTGGTACTGATATTGCTCGGCGCTATTCGCGAATTACTGGGTACCGGCGCATTGTTTGCCAACATGGACCTGTTGCTCGGCCCGGTCGCGGCCGATTGGACTGTCGTGTTCGTCGACAACTATCAAGCCTTTCTACTCGCCATACTGCCGCCCGGAGCGTTCATCTTCACCGGGCTCATCATCGCTGGCAAGAACCTCATCGACGCCGGGATAAAGCGCCGTCAGGATGCGCTCAGGACCCGGCCGGAGAAGGGCGCAAAACGGGTGCGGGTGACCGGCACGGTTTCCTGAGAGGCCGGCAGGCCCGTGGACGCGCCACGGCGTCCTCGACACCGATAAGCGGACCGGGCAGGTGAGCCTGAGGCGTTGCTGCTTCCACGCCGGCGCACGTCGGTCAGTCGCGTGCCTCCAGCGTGTCGAGAATCTCGGTCACCGCGGCTTCATCGAGCCCCTCGTTCTCCTCATCACAGCTGTAGGTGATGAAAAGCAATAGCTCCGCACAGCCGAGAAACCACTCCGTGACAGCGGCCCCCTCCTCCCGAAATGCCGCCGTGTAGCCCTTGAACTCGCCCAGCGTGACAGCGGCGATTGCGCCCTCGGACCCTGATTCGGCTCGTGCTATGCGTTCCACCTCGTCAGTGTCAAACCGGCCGTGGTCTTTGCGCAGGGTGCTTATCTCGATGCAACCCACATCATCGCGGTCACCGACCAGCACGCTATCGCCCTCCGCTTCTGCCCACCATTCCTGGGGCAGTGCCAGGGTCCACCACTCCGTTTCTACCCGATTCACGAAACATCTCCAAGGCGGAGGGACATGAGCAAGGCATCCTCCGGTCCATTGCGTCCCGAGTAGTACGCGGTACGGCGCCCGTCCGCCGCAAACCCGAACTGGCGATAAAGTCCCAGCGCCGGCGCGTTAGCCACGCTGACCTCAAGCAGGATACGACGCGCCCCGCGCTGGAGCACCCGCTTGCAAAGCCCGTCGAGCAGCGCCAGGCCGATGCCGTGACGCTGGTAATCCGGCAGTACCGCAAGTTTCAACAGATTCACCTCGTCCAACACCTCGGAGTAGATCAGGAACCCGCAACAGACACCGTCCACCATGGCAACGAGCGTGTTCGCAGGCGCACCCTCGCCGGCCCGGCAGGCCGCTTCGACCCGTTCGGCGCGCCAGGGTGTACTCGCCGTAGACTGCTCGATGGCAAGGACGCGTTCGACATCGGCGTGGCATGCGGAGCGAATGTCCGGCGTCATCGATTCCGTCGCAGGGGGCGGAGATCTGCCCATGCGCGGGCTTTGAGCAGTGGTTCAGACAGCATTTGCGCGGTGCTGACCGTGGTTATCCGGTAATTCACCTGCAGGTCCCCGTGGTCCAGGCGGCCGCCGACACCGTCGCCCAGCATCACCACGGCGCGCGCCGCGGCAAGCTGTAGCTGACGCGCCACAAACCCGGTCAGTGCGGCGCACGCCGCCGCCTCACTCTGGTCCAGCTGGCGATTGCGATGGATCGGCCAGGTAAACTGGGTAATATCGGGCCGGGATGCTTCCAGCCCCAGCGCGCCGGATATTGCCCGCAACAACTGTACCTGGTCTTTAGCCAATGCAGGATAGACCAGTTCTTCCAACCAGACGATGTCGTCCACGACAATCGCGGCGACGACAAAGGCGGAGGCGGTTTCACCGGGCAACGCGGCCTTTTCGCCGCCGTCCGGCTGGCGTCCGCGCGCCGTGCGCGTCTCCACCAGGGGCTTACGACGGGGCCCCGCCGATCGCCCCGGCGCTTCGCGCGCCGGCGTAGGTGGCTCCGGAGCTGCAACCGCAGCCGACGGTTCAGGCCGTGAAACCAAAGGGGTGAGAGCCAGCCGCGCCAGCGGGTGACTCGCCGCCGCACCCGGAAGCGGTTCCCTGGCAACATAGGTGTCGATGCCAATGGCCTGCAGGTAGGTCAGGCGCAGTATTTCACGGCGTTCTGGTGTCATGGTCTGCCCGGGGAAGCCCAGAACCGGAGTGTACCAGACACGCGATCGAGACTATATCCAACGCCAGCCGTGCTCGCGAAAGAAATGCAGGGCCGAGCGCACGAACAAGGCCCGGTGATGCCAGCCCTTGCGCGCCGCGTACCCGCCATGGTGAACAATGCGCACCTGCGGATCGAAGGCCACCCGACCCTGGCTCGACAACCTGATCGAGAGATCAAAATCCTCGAAGTAAAGAAAGTAGCCCTCACCGAACCCGCCAACTCGACGCAGCGCCGCGGTACGCAGCAGCATGAAACAGCCACTGGCCAGCGGCACGGACACCACGTCATCGGTCGAGCACGCAGCGCGCATCTCATACGCCTCAAGCCGCTGGCGGAACGCGCGTCGAAGCAGCGCCGGGGCAAAGCCGCGCAACAGCAACACCAGTACCGAAGGATACTGTTTACACAGGTACTCCCGCTCACCATCAGGCCCCCATACCCCCGGACTCAACAACACGATGTCCGGCTCGCTCGCCATCCGTTGCAGGCCCAGGGCGAGTGCGTCCTCAGCGAGCTCGACGTCGGGATTAAGCACCAGGTGGTAGTCACTATCGAGAAGCGACAATACACTGTTGTTGCCGGCACCAAACCCGCGGTTATCGGCAGGCTCCCGGTAGACCAGCGGGCAATCCTGATGATGGGGCCACCGCTCGACAAGTTGATTGATTTGTTCACGGTACCCGGGGTCGGGCGTATTATTGACCAGGTAGAGCCTGATGCCACCGAGGCTGCCAGCCGAACGTGCCGCGTGGGCCGACCGGTAAACGCTGCGCAGCGTGCGCTGCAGGAGGTCTTGCGCGCTGTAGAAAATCACAATGGAAACTGTCAAGAGAACGGGCTGTTGGGTAATGCGGTCCATAGGCGCCATGGTAACAGCTGTCCTGCTGGCGGACAGCGCTCTCCCTGGCTTCACCAGCGGAGTTTGCGATGAGTTCATTCAGCAGGATGGGCCCGGGTATTCTGGTCACAGCGGCATTCATCGGACCGGGTACTATCACCACTGCCAGCAGTGCCGGGGCCAGTTTCGGTTTCGCTCTCCTGTGGGCACTCCTGTTCTCCGTCCTGGCCACCATTGTGCTACAGGAGATGGCCGCCCGGCTGGGACTGGTCACCCGGGCTGGTCTCGCCGAGGCCATGCGCGGCACGTTCACCAACACGCCCTCGCGGTTCGCGGCCATGTCCCTGATCGTAGTGGCCATCGGTTTCGGCAATGCCGCCTATGAAGCCGGCAATATCGCCGGCGCGGCCCTGGCCCTGGCGAGTATTAGTGACGGCGGCAATGCCTTGTGGGCACTCCTCATCGGAGCGGGCGCGGGCCTCCTGCTGCTGAGTGGCCGCTATCGGGTGCTCGAGGTGGTGCTGATTGCGCTGGTTCTGGTCATGAGCGTGGTATTCGTGCTTGCGGCCTGCCTGGTGATTCCCTACCGGGACCTCCTGACGGCCATGCTGGCACCCAGCATGCCGCCGGGGTCGGCACTGACCGTGATTGCGCTGGTCGGTACGACTGTGGTGCCTTACAACCTGTTTCTGCATGCCAACGCGGTGCGCGAAAAGTGGCCCGCCGAGCAGCCCCTGGCAAGTGCGCTGGCCGAGTCCCGGGCAGACACCATACTATCCGTCAGCCTCGGCGGACTGATCACGCTGGCCATCATGGGCACTGCGGCAACCGCATTCTTCACCCGGGCAGCCGATTTCAACAGTGGCTCGCTGGGCCTGCAACTCGTGCCCCTGTTGGGAGAGTGGGCGCCACATGTCTTTGCCCTCGGGCTTTTTGCCGGCGGCCTGACCAGTGCGATCACGGCACCGCTGGCTGCGTCCTATGCTGTCTGTGGCGCCCTGGGCTGGCAACAGTCACTGAACGGGCCGGGGTTCCGAACCGTGTGGGCCGTCGTGCTCTGCACCGGCACCCTGTTTGCCGCACTGGGCAGCAAACCCATTACCGCGATTCTATTCGCCCAGGCGGCGAACGGCTTCCTGCTACCCGTCGTCGCCATCTTTCTGCTTGTCGTCATGAACCGGCGACAACTGCTTGGTCGGCACGTCAATGGGCCGCTGGCCAACCTCATGGGGGCACTGGTTGTGGCCACCGCGATTGGACTCGGCGGCATCAAGCTCGCGCAGGTGCTCGACTGGCTCTAGTGATGCTCCAATCCGCCGGTGATCGCAGTAATGTGGAGAAAAAAGTGGATAGGCCATTACAGATATGCTGTTATTTCCCTCGCGAGCACGGGGAATACCACGCCCGCCGGGACTGCGGCGTATCGTAGGCAATGGCAGCGGACTTTTCCTGACAAATCAACAGAAAATGCCGCCTTTGGCGTTGATCCTGCCCGCAGAAACAGCAGAATCAACGTCGGGACCATTTAGACAGATAAGACCCCCTTTCGCGGGGGGCACCACGGGGACATAGGATGATCACTCGGTTTGCCAACATTACCAGCCGGCTGGCGCTCGCGCTCGCCATACTGTTCACATTCGCCGCCTGTGGTGGTGGAGGCGGCGGAGGCGGGGGCGGTGACAACGGCTTCCTCGGCAATAACGGTGGCGACGAGGAAGTCTACTTCCTGTTGCTGGAACTGTTCGACCCGGAAGGTAACCCGACCTCGAGCGTCACATCGACCCGCCCCGCCACGGTGCGGGCCCGGGTGACCCAAAACGGCCGCAACGGGCGCGCGGTGCCGGATGTCGTGGTCAGCGCGACCGCGGACGTCGGTGTGCTCGAACCCGAGAGCGGCTCGGCCCTTACAGATGAAGATGGCGTTGCCGAATTGCAGATAGTCGCCGACGGCGTACTCGGCGCCGGTACCGTGGAAGTCACGGTCGAAAGCCCTTCCGGTCCGGTGACGGAAACGATCTCGTACCAGATCGGATTTGCCGACCTGCAGCTGGGCTACTACGCCGGTGAATCGTTCATCCCCAATGAGATCGGCGTCAACGCCTCCAGCCTGCCCGCAGGTGGCTCAGCCGCGTTGACGGTCAATATCGTCGACGAGGTGGGAGAGCCGGTTACGACAACCGAAGAAATACAGTTCTCCAGCGGCTGCGCGCGCAGCGGGCTGGCGACTATCGAACCCAACCCCTCAATAGCCACCAATGGTCTCGCGACAGCAACCTACACGACCACGGGCTGCAGCGGCACCGATACGATCACTGCCAGCGTCAGTGGTGGCGACAGTAGCGCCATGGTGACGCTGGATATTGCGGCCCCAACGGCCGGATCCATCCAGTTCGTCGCCGCAGAGCCCCAGCTTATCGCACTGAAGGGTACCGGCGGGCCGGGTCGTCAGGAGAACTCAGCGGTCAGTTTCCAGGTGGTTAACGGCAGTGGATCACCGATCAGTGGCGTCCCCGTGGATTTCACCCTGACCACGAACCTCGGCGGCATCTCCCTCTCCAGCAACACCGTCACCAGCGGAACCGATGGCACGGTGAGTACGACGGTACGCGCGGGCAACGTGGCTACCGCAGTGCGGGTGACGGCCACCATCGAAGCCGAGGATGAAACAGGCTCACCCATACAACTGAGCACGGTCTCGGATGAGCTGGTGGTCAGCACTGGCCTGCCGGATCAGAACTCGATCAGCCTGTCCGCATCGTCGCTCAGCGTGCCCGGCGCCCTCGATCGCGATGGCGAAACAGCCACGCTTACCGTTCGCATGGCGGACAAGTTCAACAACCCGGTACCGGACGGAACAGCGGCGACCTTCACGACAGAGTACGGTTCCATCGAGCCGTCCTGTCTGACGGAAGGCGGTGCCTGCTCGGTGACTTGGACCAGCCAGGAGCCGCGTCGCCCCTCCCTGGGTGACGAGGACATCAAGACCATCTTCGACCAGCCTTACAGCTGCCCGAGCCATCGCGGCAACAGCGGGCCCTGCCCCGATGTCATCGCCACCAGTGGTTCCACGTCGGCCGCCATCTCCACCGTCACCGTGACCGCGATCGGCGAGGAATTCTTCACCGACCGCAACGGCAACGGCGTATTCGACCAGGAAGAAGCTGACGACGAACTGTTCGTCAACCTGCCGGAGGCTTTCAATGACTACAACGACGACGGTGTTTACACTCCGGCCGGCGGTGGCGAATGCCCCCTGCCTCTGTCGCTGGACACCTGTTCCGCTTCCGGCTTTGAGGAAACGTTCGTAGATTTCAACAATAACATGGCCTACGACCTGAACGACGACCCCGCACTGTACAACGGCGTGCTGTGCCCGGTCGAAGGTGACGGCGTATGGTGCAGCAGGGAACTGGTCAATGTGCGCGACGATATCCGTCTGTTGCTGACCTCCTCGGCCTCCAACAGCTACTACTTCCTGCTGACGCGCTCCGGCTCAGTCCGCGATAGCGTTTTCGAGACCAGCAACTACATCGTCTACATTTCTGACCTGTTCAACAACCCGCCAGCCGGTGGCGACACAGTCACCGTTTCCAGCAGCGGCGACTGTTCGATCCTCACGGAAACCAGCTTTATCGCTCCCGACGTCAACTCACAGGGCGCCTTCGCGATACCCCTGGCAGTCGAGGGCGACGGCAACGGGGAGAACGATAACTCCGAAGAGACCGGGACGGTGACCATCAAGGTCAACTCCGGTGGCGGCACCAGCGAGCGCACCTACCCCTGCTTCACCGAGGGCGAGCCTCCGGTGGTAGACCCGGACGAGGATGATGACGGCCTCGTGGTTTCTGGCGGCGGCTGAGCCCGCACGTCTTCAGGCGCCAAACCTGAAAAAAGGCCGTGAAGTGTTTACTTCACGGCCTTTTTTTTGGCTGCTGCTATAGTTGTGATTAATCAGGTGAGCCGCGCGTGATGACCAGAACGCTTCTCCACATCCCCTACCCTTACGGGCCGGGCACCGCATCGGGGAGACCCGACGGGCAGCATCCGGCAGCGGTATTTGATGCTCAACTCGGTGGCCACCGACCGGGTGGCATTATGGGCGGTACCCGAAGCGGTGCCGCCACCGGCCCAGGCTGTGACTGAGGGGCAGACGTGAAGTATCCCCTGCCAAAAACACGGATCACCATCAGGATGACGGTCGTGACCGCTTTTATCCTGGCGACGGTCCTCACCGCAGCCGTCGCCATCGGGCTGCAGTACTACTTCGGGTCCCGACTCGCGACCAGCTCTACCCAACGCATCTACAATACAGCGTCCCAGGGTATCGCTGCCGAATTGCGCAACATCAGCGACAAGACGCGCCACCTGCTGGAGTTACTCGGAGAGAACACCGCGCTCGCCGAGGGTGCCGTCATGGCCGAACACATCCCGGCGTTCACACGGCTCATGCAGGAAAATCCGCTGTTTTACGGAATCTATGTCGGTACGCCCGACGGTGGTTTCTTCGAAATCGTCAATCTTGAATCCAGCCCCAGAGCCAGGGACGCGCTGCAGGCACAACCCCGGGACCGTTGGGTTACGATCCGCATCGAGCAGGCCGCAGACGAGCGATTCCGGCGATACCAGTATCTTGATGGGGAGCTCACGCCGCTCCGCGAACGACGGGAACCCACCGACTACGACGTAGTGCGTCGGCAGTGGTACGCCGATGCTGTCAGCAGCGACACCCTCCAGCGTAGCAAGCCCTACCGTTTCGCACAGCTGGGAGCGCTGGGACAGACCGTCTCGAAAAGAATCAGTGGTACCGAAGCCGTGGTGGCAATCGACATTACACTGGAGAGTATGTCGCGATTCCTGGGAGCGCTGAACATCGGTGAGTCGAGCCAGGTGCTCCTGTACGACAAGAGCGGAGAGATCATCGCATCCAGCAAGCCCGGCAACAGTGCGCGCGATGTCGCTGACCCTGAGCTGGTGGCCATGGCGCTGGATTCGACTCGACAGGAACAGCTCATTGAGGTTGATACAAACGCAGCGCCCTACTACGCCTTCAGTGCTGCCATGAGTAACGGCGACACGAATGGCCTCTATGTCGGCATACTCGCGCCCAAAGCCAGCGTCGTTGGACCTTTACTGGACCGCGTACGTGTCTCGATACTGGTGACATCCGGTTTGTTGTTGCTGTTGTTGCCGTTGTCGTGGTTCTTCGCGTCACCGATCGTCAAGCCGGTGCGTCAGCTGGCGCTGGAAAACGAAAAAGTGCGCAGGCGCGACTACGACGGTGTGCAGCGAGTACCGACCCACATTTACGAACTCGATCAGCTGTCGGATTCCATGGTGACGATGGTCGGCGCGATCAGGGATCACGAAAAGGCCCAGGAAGACCTGATCGAGTCAATCATCAAACTGATCGCCGAGGCCATCGACGACAAGTCCCCCTACACGGGAGGACACTGCGAGCGTGTACCTGAACTGGCACTGATGCTCGTACGCCGCGCCTCGAGCTCGGATGAGCCGCCATTCGACAGTTTCAGACTTGAAACAGAGGACGAGTGGCGGGAGTTCAGAATCGCCGCCTGGCTGCATGACTGCGGTAAAATCACCACGCCGGAGCACGTGGTGGACAAGGGCAGCAAATTGGAAACCATCTACAACCGCATTCACGAGGTCCGGATGCGGTTCGAGGTCCTGTGGCGCGATGCCGAAATCGCGTACTGGCAGAAGTTAAACGGGGACGCGGGGAACCGCGAGCAGCTTGCAGAGGAACTGGAAAGCCGCAAGCGCGAATTACAGAAGGACTTTGCTTTCATCGCGCGCTGCAACGTCGGAGGTGAATTTCTCCATGAGGAAGACCGCCAGCGATTGCGCGAACTGGGCAAAACGACCTGGCGTCGGCACTTCGATAATACGCTGGGCCTCTCCCCTCTCGAAGAGGTGCGGATGCGCGACGCGGACAGGACGCTGCCTGCAACGGAACCACTGTTGAGCGACCGGCCCGAGCACATCATCGATCGCCCACGCCCCGCAGACTACCCGGACAGCCTGGGTATCAACATGTCCATACCTGAGCACATGTACAACCAGGGTGAATTACACAACCTCACGGTATCGCGTGGGACCCTGACAGAGGAGGATCGGTTCAAAATCAACGAACACATGATCAGTACGATCAGAATGCTGGAGGGCCTGCCATTCCCTGAGGAACTCAGCAATGTACCGCGCTACGCCTCGACCCACCACGAGACGATGAAAGGAACCGGCTATCCAAGGCGGCTCAGTGGTGACCAGTTGAGTATCCCGGAGCGACTGCTGGCCATCGCCGACGTGTTCGAAGCGCTCACCGCTGCGGACAGGCCCTACAAGAAAGCGAAGACGGTCAGAGAGGCCCTCGATATCCTGCACCACATGGTGCAGGACGATCATCTCGACCGGGATTGTTTTGAACTGTTCGTTCGCGAGGAGATATACCTGGATTATGCCCGCCGCTTTCTGGCACCGGACCAGATTGATCCTGTCGAAAAAAACCTGTATCTCGACAGTGGTAAAGCGGTAGAGCACAGCGAAACCAGCGCCCGTTCGGCGGCGGAGTTACACTAGGGCACCTCTCTCGCGGTGCGCCAACGCCACCGGCCGCAGCGTTTTAACCTCAGCCCTTCAGCCTGGTAACTTTTCACACCATTGTTCAGTCCGGTTGCAATTCAGAGAGGCCGAAAAAGGGACACTTGGGCTATTATGGAGAGGTCATGCTGATCAGCCACCGCAAGCAGTTCATCTACACCAAGACCGCCAAGACGGCGAGCACGTCGGTCGAGTGCTATTTTGAGCCCTACTGCATGCCGGAGGGTGAATGGGTATTTCAGCACGCGCGCGAGGAATACGTCGGCAAAACCGGCGTCATAGGCTATCGGGGCGGCCGGGGTGGTGAGACCGAATGGTTCAACCACATGGCGGCTGTAACCATACGCGACAAGATCGGAACCTCCACCTGGAACGACTATTTCAAGTTCGCGGTCATCCGCAACCCGTTTGATAAACTGGTCTCGGGCTATTTCTTCAGCACGAGGCATGGCGACGAACCGGAGGACCCGGTCGCAGGATTCCGGGCCTGGCTTCGCGAGGGCGGTGAGATCATTGACCGACACACTTACACCATCGATGGCGAAATCTGCCTCGATTACTTCATCCGCTACGAATCGTTACTCGACGGCATCCGCTCCGTCTGCGAACGCCTGGATCTACCGTTCGAACCCGACCGACTGCCAGATTTGAAACGAGGGTTTCGAAATCACGAGACACCGATAGCCCAATTCTACGATGGAGAATCCCGCGCTATCGTCAGAGAGAAGTACGCGTTCGAGCTCGACTATTTCGGATACAGCTGCCCGCAGTGAATGGCCGGTCAGGCCCACCCCTGTTCATGGGTGTGACCGTAGGTCAGCGCCTGCCGCAGGCGGCACCTCACCCCATAAAAAAATCCCGCAGCTCAAAGAACCGCGGGATTCGGATTTAAAGCCTGGCGATGACCTACTCTCACATGGGGAAACCCCACACTACCATCGGCGATGCACCGTTTCACTACTGAGTTCGGGATGGGGTCAGGTGGTTCCAATGCTCTGTGGTCGCCAGGCAAACTGGCTTGGCCGAAGACGGGTCTTACCTGCGCAATGCAGTGCCGTTCTCCAACCCAATAGGGCGATAAATCAAGCTGTGTCGTATCACTGTGACGCCACAACATCCGCGTCTTCTTCCGCGCCACCGTCGATTGCACTCGCAATCCAGGTAACTTGGATTATATGGTCAAGCCTCACGGGCAATTAGTACTGGTTAGCTCAACGCCTCACAACGCTTACACACCCAGCCTATCAACGTCCTAGTCTTGGACGGCCCTTCAGGACCCTCAAGGGGTCAGGGAGAACTTATCTTGGGAGGGGCTTCCCGCTTAGATGCTTTCAGCGGTTATCCTGTCCGAACATAGCTACCGGGCAATGCGTCTGGCGACACAACCCGAACACCAGAGGTTCGTCCACTCCGGTCCTCTCGTACTAGGAGCAGCTTCCCTCAATTCTCCAACGCCCACGGCAGATAGGGACCGAACTGTCTCACGACGTTCTAAACCCAGCTCGCGTACCACTTTAAATGGCGAACAGCCATACCCTTGGGACCGGCTTCAGCCCCAGGATGTGATGAGCCGACATCGAGGTGCCAAACACCGCCGTCGATGTGAACTCTTGGGCGGTATCAGCCTGTTATCCCCGGAGTACCTTTTATCCGTTGAGCGATGGCCCTTCCATACAGAACCACCGGATCACTAAGACCTACTTTCGTACCTGCTCGACTTGTCAGTCTCGCAGTCAAGCGCGCTTGTGCCTTTACACTAACCTCATGATTTCCGACCATGATTAGCGCACCTTCGTGCTCCTCCGTTACTCTTTGGGAGGAGACCGCCCCAGTCAAACTACCCACCACACACTGTCCTCGATCCGGATCACGGACCTGAGTTAGAACCTCAACATTACCAGGCTGGTATTTCAAGGTCGGCTCCACGATGGCTGGCGCCACCGCTTCAAAGCCTCCCAGCTATCCTACACAAATAAGGTCAAAGTCCAGTGTGAAGCTGTAGTAAAGGTTCACGGGGTCTTTCCGTCTAGCCGCGGGTATACGGCATCTTAACCGCAATTTCAATTTCACTGAGTCTCGGGTGGAGACAGTGTGGCCATCGTTACGCCATTCGTGCAGGTCGGAACTTACCCGACAAGGAATTTCGCTACCTTAGGACCGTTATAGTTACGGCCGCCGTTTACCGGGGCTTCGATCAAGAGCTTCTCCGAAGATAACCCCATCAATTAACCTTCCGGCACCGGGCAGGCGTCACACCCTATACGTCCACTTACGTGTTTGCAGAGTGCTATGTTTTTAATAAACAGTCGCAGCCACCTGGTCACTTCGACCAGCCTCAGCTCAGGGCGCAAGTCCCATCACCAAAGCCGGCGTACCTTCTCCCGAAGTTACGGTACCATTTTGCCTAGTTCCTTCACCCGAGTTCTCTCAAGCGCCTTGGTATTCTCTACCTGATCACCTGTGTCGGTTTACAGTACGGTTCCTTCATATCTGAAGCTTAGAGGATTTTCTTGGAAGCAGGGCATCAACCACTTCACCTTGGCTCGCACCAAAGCTCGTCATCAGCTCTCGGCCTTAAAGAATCCCGGATTTACCTAAGATTCAAGCCTACAACCTTAAACAGGGACAACCAACGCCCTGATGGCCTAGCCTTCTCCGTCCCCCCATCGCAATATAAAGAAGTGCAGGAATATTAACCTGCTCTCCATCGACTACGCATTTCTGCCTCGCCTTAGGGGCCGACTCACCCTGTCCCGATTAGCGTTGGACAGGAAACCTTGATCTTCCGGCGGGGGGGTTTTTCACCCCCCTTATCGTTACTCATGTCAGCATTCGCACTTCTGATACGTCCAGCATGCCTCCCGGCACACCTTCAACCGCTTACAGAACGCTCCTCTACCATGCGTGTACTTCCTTTAACAGCCTGTATTGTGGGGACAGTTTACTTAATTGCCTCACAACCACCGTGCTTCATGACTATCACAGCAACAGTTAAGTAAACTGTCCCCACAATACTCTCGCACCCAAGCCATTAAAGTGAAGTACACGCATCCGCAGCTTCGGTTACCAGTTTAGCCCCGTTACATCTTCCGCGCAGGCCGACTCGACTAGTGAGCTATTACGCTTTCTTTAAAGGGTGGCTGCTTCTAAGCCAACCTCCTAGCTGTCTAAGCCTTCCCACATCGTTTCCCACTTAACTGGTATTTGGGACCTTAGCTGGCGGTCTGGGTTGTTGCCCTCTCGACGACGGACGTTAGCACCCGCCGTCTGTCTGCCGTGATTGTACTCCTGGGTATTCGGAGTTTGCATGGGGTTGGTAAGTCGGGATGACCCCCTAGCCCAAACAGTGCTCTACCCCCCAGGGTAAGACACGACGCTCTACCTAAATAGATTTCGAGGAGAACCAGCTATCTCCGGGCTTGATTAGCCTTTCACTCCGATCCACAGCTCATCCCCTCATTTTTCAACATAAGTGGGTTCGAGCCTCCAGTCAGTGTTACCTAACCTTCACTCTGGCCATGGATAGATCGCCCGGTTTCGGGTCTATTGCCTGCAACTAAGTCGCCCTGTTAAGACTCGGTTTCCCTACGCCTCCCCTAAACGGTTAAGCTCGCTACAGACAATAAGTCGCTGACCCATTATACAAAAGGTACGCAGTCACCCCTAAGGGCTCCCACTGCTTGTACGCATACGGTTTCAGGTTCTATTTCACTCCCCTCTCCGGGGTTCTTTTCGCCTTTCCCTCACGGTACTGGTTCACTATCGGTCAGTCAGTAGTATTTAGCCTTGGAGGATGGTCCCCCCATCTTCAGTCAAGATAACACGTGTCCCGACCTACTTGTCGCAAGCTCAGTACCACAACCGCGTTTTCGTGTACGGGGCTATCACCCTCTATCGCCGGACTTTCCAGACCGTTCCACTAACGCCGCTGCTATCACTTGCAGGCTGCTCCCCTTTCGCTCGCCGCTACTGGGGGAATCTCAATTGATTTCTCTTCCTAAGGGTACTTAGATGTTTCAGTTCCCCTCGTTCGCCCCTTACACCTATGTATTCAGTGCAAGGTACCTGGCTTACACCAGGTGGGTTTCCCCATTCGGACATCACCGGATCAAAGGTTGGTTGCCACCTCCCCGATGCTTATCGCAGGCTCCTACGTCCTTCATCGCCTCTGACTGCCAAGGCATCCACCGTATGCGCTTAGTCACTTGACCATATAACCCAAGTTATCTGGGCACTCACCAGGGCAACACCGGTACCAAACTTCAGTACCCGTACACCACCGGATCCGTGCGCCTGCACATCTCTGCGCAGACCAAGAAGACTTTTCCCCGACCCCCTTAACACAGGCCGGGTACTTGCTAAGATAAACACCGATCAACAGTGCTTATCCGCCGGATGTTGTGACGCTTAAGTCACAGTTTACAACTCGTTTGGCCGCGCCGAATTGAAAGCGCGACCAGAACTTATAATCTCAGGATCATTCACATCACCATCGCCCCGGGAAACTCTCATTCCCCCAGGCGCCGCTGCTGTGCTGTGATCCAGAGACTCAGCTTGATTTATCTTGTTAAAGAACTGTCCGGTTGTAAAAACCAGACTCAAACACACCCTCGGGTGCACTTGAGTCTAGCTTCATTGATACGACAATCACTACGCCCAACAACCACGGCCGGAACAGCCGTAAAATTGGAAGATGGCGAGATGGTGGAGCTATGCGGGATCGGCTGGCGCCGGCCTTCCGGCGCAGACCAACGGTCTGCTCCCGACACTTACCCGATGCATCCTGCAGCACCCGCCGCTTGCGAGATGGTGGAGCTAGGCGGGATCGAACCGCAGACCTCTTCCGTGCAAGGCAGGCGCTCTCCCAGCTGAGCTATAGCCCCATGTCCGGCTCGTGTCCTCGCCACTGCACAAACCAGGCAATGACCTGATCACGGCACCGCACGGTTGTGGCAAACCCCACTCACCGCCTCAAGCCATGCCGCAGGTCACAATAATCTGGTGGGTCTGGGTGGATTTGAACCACCGACCTCACCCTTATCAGGGGTGGGCTCTAACCAACTGAGCTACAGACCCGATACGCGGGGCCTGCCGACTCTCGGCAATACTGTCGCATCAACCGCTTAGACGAAGACAAATGTGTGGGCACTCATCAGAGACCCGGTACTTTCGTTTAAGGAGGTGATCCAGCCCCAGGTTCCCCTAGGGCTACCTTGTTACGACTTCACCCCAGTCATGGACCACTCCGTGGTGACCGCCCTCCCGAAGGTTAGGCTAGCCACTTCTGGAGCAACCCACTCCCATGGTGTGACGGGCGGTGTGTACAAGGCCCGGGAACGTATTCACCGTGACATTCTGATTCACGATTACTAGCGATTCCGACTTCACGGAGTCGAGTTGCAGACTCCGATCCGGACTAAGAGACGCTTTATGGGATTGGCTCACCTCGCGGCTTCGCGGCCCTCTGTACGCCCCATTGTAGCACGTGTGTAGCCCAGGCCGTAAGGGCCATGATGACTTGACGTCGTCCCCACCTTCCTCCGGTTTGTCACCGGCAGTCTCCCTAGAGTTCCCACCAGACGTGCTGGCAAATAGGGACAAGGGTTGCGCTCGTTACGGGACTTAACCCAACATCTCACGACACGAGCTGACGACAGCCATGCAACACCTGTCACTGGGCTCCCGAAGGCACCAACCATCTCTGCAGAGTTCGCAGGATGTCAAGGGCTGGTAAGGTTCTTCGCGTTGCATCGAATTAAACCACATGCTCCACCGCTTGTGCGGGCCCCCGTCAATTCATTTGAGTTTTAACCTTGCGGCCGTACTCCCCAGGCGGAGTACTTATTGCGTTAGCTGCGCCACCAAGGACTCAAGTCCCCGACGGCTAGTCACATCGTTTACGGCGTGGACTACCAGGGTATCTAATCCTGTTTGCTCCCCACGCTTTCGCACCTCAGCGTCAGTATCGAGCCAGGAGGCCGCCTTCGCCACTGGTATTCCTCCAGATATCTACGCATTTCACCGCTACACCTGGAATTCCACCTCCCTCTCTGCACTCTAGCTTGCCAGTATCAAATGCAATTCCCAGGTTGAGCCCGGGGCTTTCACAGCTGACTTAACAAACCGCCTACGCGCGCTTTACGCCCAGTAATTCCGATTAACGTTCGCACCCTCCGTATTACCGCGGCTGCTGGCACGGAGTTAGCCGGTGCTTCTTCTAGAGCTAACGTTAAAGTACCGCTTATTAGCAGCAATCTTTCTTCCCTCCTGAAAGTGCTTTACAACCCTAAGGCCTTCTTCACACACGCGGCATGGCTGGGTCAGGCTTGCGCCGATTGCGCAAATTCGCTACTGCTGCCTCCCGTAGGAGTCTGGGCCGTGTCTCAGTCCCAGTGTGGCTGATCATCCTCTCAGACCAGCTACGGATCGTCGCCTTGGTAGGCCTTTACCCCACCAACAAGCTAATCCAACGCAGGCTCATCCAATAGCGGTAGGTTCGAAGAGGCCCCGCTTTCCCCCATAGCGTACCGGGATTAGTCCGAGTTTCCCCGGGCTGTCCCCCGCTACTGGTAGATTCCTACGCGTTACTCACCCGTCCGCCGCTGGACTCACCCGAAGACCTTTCCGCTCGACTTGCATGTGTTAGGCCTGCCGCCAACGTTCAATCTGAGCCATGATCAAACTCTTCAGTTTAATCTTTTACCTCTGCCACCATTGCGGCAACAAGAGGGGTCGTTTACGTGATGCACCCAATGCAGCCAGGTACAACCCCACTTCAACAACCAAATCAAGGGCTCAGATACAATTCGAAAATCAAAAATTACAATGAATTAATGAGTCACTTGTTGTACCTGAATAGTTGTGACAACTACTCCAACAAGTGCCCACACATCTGTCTTCATCTAGTTCTTAAATAACTCCCAAACCGCTCGGGTCAGGGTGCTCCACGGGGGACTGTCCCCGGCAGAGGTGCGCATTATACGCATC
>CAVWDU010000005.1:0-25205 GCA_963753815.1 uncultured Gammaproteobacteria bacterium | reverse complement strand
TGTTGTAGATGACGGGCATCTGGCCCCGCCAACGGCGCCAGGTTTCCTCGTCAGCGATCAGCTTGGCCATGAAATGTGCAACATTCTTGCGGCTTGTCTTGCCTGGATCGAATATTGCGCTCCGGACAGGGGAAGGGTGCACCTCGTACTCAGTCGCGTCGGGCTCATTGGTCAGGGTATCTGGACGAACCACGCACCATTCCAAGTTGCGGTCATCGTGACTGATGTTTTTGCGTAGGAAGTTGGCAGCTGCCTCGTTATCGGCGTGCGGGGGTACCCCAAGACGAATTAAACCGATCACCAGTTGCTGGGCGAGGCTCACAGGCTCATCGACGTCCCGATTATGGTTGCCGGCCGTGTTCATGAGTATGAATCGAGCCGGCTGTTCACGCTCCTGAGCTTTGAGCGCAGCGGACAGGCGTCGGGTGGCTTCGGTGACCAGTCTGTAGGGCGGCCCGAAAATGCCTTTGAAGCTCATGTTGTGTCCAAGGCATGAGGCTACCGCATCGCAGCCGTAGATCAGCTGGTTGAGTTCATTAGTGCTGAGTTCAAGCAAACTCGCGTGGGTGATTGATAGGCGTGGGTGGTTGCGTATGGGCTCGGGTATCCCGTCAGGTGATCGCACGATCGTTCGGATATTCGCACCATGGTTGAGCAGTTGCTCAACGAGCAGCTTCCCCGTTGCCCCGCTGGCACCTACCACCAGGACCGTTTTTTCCTTTCTGGATCGCATGATTGCCTCGAATCCAACAAGACGTTTTCCAGTTCAATCTGCCAGCGAGCGACGGCATTCAATTGTTGAGGATGAGCTCGTTGAAAAGCAGAGTTGTTTTACTGGCCGGTGATCGCCACAGCGTCTATTTTGAACTCCCGCGAATCCAACACCAGTGCCGGGAGCACTCGTTGCAGTTGATCGAAACAGGGGTCTCCCGGCGCTGTATTTGTCACATGGTCAGCCATGGTGAGGCGAGTTCCGCTTTTCGGCGTGCGCTGCCTGGCGAAACATCGAACGTTCGTTTGAATGCGCGACAAAACGCTGCTTCAGATTGGTAACCGAGTTCACCGGCTATCGCTGAAACCGGGTCATTGGAGTCCAACAGGCGTGTTCGTGCGGTCTGCATGCGCCAATCGGTCAGGTAGCGGCCGGGCGAAACACCGACCAGTTCGGTGAATCTCGCTGAGAAAGCGGAACGTGACATCGCGGCGGCGCCTGACAGTGATTCCACCGTCCAGTCCTGTGCCGGCGCGCGATGAATCAGTGCCAATACCCTTCCGATCTGTGGGTCGCGCAATCGCCGCTAGCCAACCTTGGTCTGCGTCGGGGGAGGTTTCCAGCCAGGAACGGATGGCCTGGATCACCACCACGTCTGCAAGGCGTGTGATGACGGTTTCGCCGCCCGGCTTGAGCGATGCCGCCTCACTGGCGATGAAACGCAGCGTGCTTCGCAGCCAGCCGTCGGCATCGTCGTGCCAGCCGTCGATGTAGATGGTCTGGGGCAAGAGCCGTAAGAGGTGTTGTGCCGCGACGTCGTCAAAGCGAACAACACCATACATGGTGCGCGTCAGCGCGCCCCCGCCACCGTGCCGCATGCTTTCATAGCGTTCGCTGATCTTCTCGATCGGGAGGTCAAACAACGGCTCAGCGGGCAGCTTCGGATCACTGCTGACGATGTGCGGTATTCCATGCGGGATTAGCGCCAGGTTTCCCTGCTCGAGCAACCTCGGCTCTGCGCCGGACACCTGTAGCCAGCAGCGACCCGAGGTGACAACGAGAAACGTCATCACACCCTCCAGTTCGGGGATCTCGATGGCGAAGGGTGCGCTGAACTCCCCACGACAATAGAGGGTCCCGGTCAGGCGCAGCATGTGCAGGGTTTCACCGAGCGGGTCGGCGGATTCTGGGAGTACCGGATTCGGTTTTGCCATCAGCTCACTCGTGCAGCCCAGACAGTTCAATATCTGAAAGAATAGACGATCTGCATATTAATGACGACGAAATGGCATGGTTGATCCGGTCTTGGGTGCCTAGAATCAGCACACGTTCCACCATATATGAGTAAACGACCATGCAAGACAAGCCCATTCTAGTTATCGGATCCACTGGCAAAACCGGTCGTCGAATTGCTCGCAAGCTGTCGGACCAGGGCCTTTCAGTTCGTCATGGATCGCGCCGATCGCCGACGCCGTTCGACTGGGAAAAACCGGAGACCTGGCCGGCGGCGCTCGCGGGCGTCCAAGCCGCATACATTTCGTACTTCCCGGACCTCGCCTACCCGGGTGCGGAGGAAAAAATCGAGCTACTCACCAAAATTGCGGCTGTGGCAGGCGTCAAGCGCCTAGTCCTGCTTTCCGGGCGGGGTGAATACCATGCGCAGCGCTGCGAGGACATCGTCCGCAAGTCTGGTCTGGAATACACGCTCGTCCGCGCCGCCTGGTTCGCGCAGAATTTCAGCGAGGGCTACCTGCGAGAGCCGGCCCTGGCCGGTGTGGTGGCGCTGCCAGCGGGTGATGTCCGTGAGCCGATTGTCGATGCCGACGATATTTCGGAAGTAGCGGTGGCTGCCCTCACAGAAGACGGTCATGCGGGCCGGCTGTATGAGGTCACCGGACCTCGGCTTCTCACCTTTGCAGAAACGGCGGCAGCGCTTTCCAGCGCGGTTCGACGAGAGGTCCGTTATCAGCCGATCTCCCTCGACGATTTTCATGCATCCATGAAAGCGATCGGCGGCGATGTCATTGCCGATGTCATCACCGGGATCTGCCGTGAAACCCTCGATGGCCGTAATGCGTCGCTGGGCGATGGCGTCCAGCAGGCACTGGGGCGAGCGCCTTGTGACTTCGTCGATTTCTGCCGTAAAGCCGCTATGTCAGGCGCCTGGGAACAGGCGGCTTGAGAACGTAGTATCGGGTACCTAGGACTGTCGGCGAAATCGCGGGCAGGCCGCTTTCCCACCTCTCCAACTCCGCGTAAAACACAGAAAAATCACCCCGGGCAAGAGCTCTGGCCAAACCTTTGGTGATCGAGAAAATTCTCAACTACGGGGGTGCGAGAGCCGCCTAGCTGGAAGCTCGAGGCTGGGTGGTGTTCGGTCTGTGGATGCAAAAGGGCCTGTAAATCATATTCAGCTGCAGGTTTTCCCCGGTTCCGGAAGCGGGGTTCGGGTCAAAATGGCTTCGAGAAGGTGATTCGCCGGTCAATCGATGGGCCAAAGATACTGGGGGAATCGGGAGAAAGGGCGTTTATGCTCCCTATACCCAATCAGGCCCGTTAAACTCCTTCCATCCAATTGCCGGTGTGTGCAGGAGTGAAAACAATGCGTCGAGTAGTTTTCAATCAGAAGGGCGGTGTAGGGAAATCCACGATCACCTGCAACCTGGCAGCGATCAGCGCTGCGCAGGGGAAGCGCGTGCTGGTACTGGATCTCGACCCGCAAGGCAACTCGACCCGCTACCTGCTGGGCCACAATCCGGAGAATCCCACTGAGACGCTGGCCGGCTTCTTCAAGGAGATGCTCAGCTTCAGCTTCAACAACAAGGGGATCGTCGGGTACATTCATCCAACGCCGTTTGACGGGCTTTTTCTGATGGCTGCCCATCCTGAGCTGGAGGACCAGCAAGGCAAGCTGGAGGCGCGCTACAAGATGTTCAAACTGCGCGACGCGCTGCTGGCGCTGGAGGGGTATGACGAGATCTATATCGATACGCCGCCCGCGCTCAACTTCTTCACCCGCTCCGCGCTGATCGCGGCCAATGCCTGCCTTATTCCGTTTGACTGCGACGACTTTTCGCGTCAGGCGCTCTATGCGCTGCTCGCAAACGTGCAGGAGATCCAGCAGGATCACAACGATCAGCTCGAGATCGAGGGGATTATCGTCAACCAGTTCCAGTCACGTGCACGTCTGCCCAAAGCGCTGGTGGAGGAGTTGATCGGTGAAGGGCTGCCGATCCTGGGCACCTATCTGTCGCCGTCGATTCGCATCCGCGAGTCGCATCAGCACGCCAAGCCGATGATTCACTTCGATCCGCGCCATAAGCTGACCGGCGAGTTTCAGGCGCTATACGGCGCCCTTGGTAACCCGGTCTGACGCGAGCGCTTCGTCGGCAGCCCGAAGATAACTTGGGGCATCAAACCGTTCGGCTGCTGCGGCTATGTTTTTGATTCCGGGCATCCTGCCCTCCACCCCTTCGGGGCCAGTGCTGCGCACTGTTCAAATCCGCTCCGGCGGATGTGTCGGCCGATCAGCCCAACTGCCTTGTCCATCACGCCCTGATTCCCGAACCCTTCATGGAATTCGCGGGTTAGCGCGGTGTCCGGTCAGGGCAGGCCGAAACAATCTCCTGGGCTCCTCTCGAATCGGTCAATACTTTACCGAGCAGCCGTAAGGGCGTGTGACGCTCGACGCCACCGGTTCGCCGTTCATAACCTGCGACAGCGCTGCGGGGACATACTGGGTGGCTTTCCCGATATCGGCCGGGTTGGTCGAGGCGATGCTGTCGATGCCGCCCATGTAGGCGAGCTTGCCGTCGGCGTCGATGATGTACATATGCGGCGTGGTCTTGGCCTCATACAGTCGGCCGATTTCACCCTTCTCGTCGAGGATCACGGCGCTCGGTGCCGCGTTGCGCTCGGCGGTTAGGGCATCGGCCTGGGCGGGTGTGACATGCCCCTGCTTGCCGGGTGCGGACGAAATGATCGATAACCAAACCGCGCCCTGTCCGGTGGCGGCCTGCTGCTGTTGCTGCATATTGCCGCTGTTGTAATGTTTAAGCACGTACGGACAGTCGTGGTTCGTCCATTCGAGGATCACCGGTTTGCCGCGGAAGTCGCTCAGCGCGTGGCTCTTGCCGCTGGTGTCTATACCGGTGAACCCGGGTGCCGGTTCACCGATCTTCAATGCGGCGCCGGCAGTGGTTGCCACGGCAAACAGCAGGGTAGTCAAGATGGGTTTCATCAACATCGCTTTGTCTCCTTTCCAGAGTGAGTGTCAGATCTTGTCGATTCGGGACAGTGCCTGCAGGACCAGGGCTTCGGTGAGCAGCTGTGGCAGGACCTCGGGTGTGCCCTGCCCAGCGGGATATAACAGGTATAACGGTACGCCGCTGCGCCCGTAGCGCTGCAGCTCTTGGGTTATCGCCGGGTCACGGCGGGTCCAGTCGCCCTTGAGGTAGGCGATGCCGCGTTCGTCAAGTGCCTGCCGGACCGCGGTGGTGGTCAGCGCGACGCGCTCGTTGACCTTGCAGGTGATACACCAGGCGGCGGTGAAGTTGACCAGTATCGCGCGATCGTTCTGTTGCAGTGTGCTGACCCGATCGCGGCTCCAGGTCTCGGCCGAGGGCGCCGCCGATGTCATCAGCGTGTCGCGCCCGGCGTTGACCATCAGCGCCAGACTTCCAAGGACCAGCAGTCCTCCCAACGCATTGCGCAGGCCGCGTCGGCGCAGCGGTTGGCCGAGCCACCAAAGGCCGAATGCGAGCAGCACGCTACCGGCCAGCGCGCCTGCCAGCCCGCTTGGGCCGACCTGCTGGCTCAGAACCCACAGCAGCCAGGCGGCCGTCGCATACAAGGGAAAGGCCAGCGCACTGCGCAGACGTGCCATCCACGGCCCGGGCGCGGGCAGCAGGCTGACCCAGCGTGGCCAGATGCTGAGGAGCGTCACCGGCAGCGCGAATCCGACGCCCAGTGCGGCGAACACCAGCAGGGTCTCTGGCGGTGGCCGGGTCAGCGCGAAGCCGAGCGCGGTCCCCATGAAAGGCGCGGTGCAGGGACTGGCGACTATCACCGCGAGCACACCGGTCGCGAAGGTCCCGCGCAATCCTTTGGTCTGGGTCATCGTCTGACCGACGCCGGCCAGCCCGCTGCCCAGGGTGAACACGCCGGACAGATTCAGGCCCAGCGCCAGCATCAGGTACAGCAGGGCGATAATGACCCAGGGTTCCTGAAGCTGGAAACCCCAGCCGAGCGATGCGCCGCCGGCGCGCAGCGCGATCAACAGGCCAGCAAGCGCAAGCAGACTCAGCAGCACCCCGGCGCCGAACACCAGGCCATGCCGTGCGCTCTGGCCGCCGGTGTGCTGCACCAGGCCGAGCACCTTGATCGACAGCACCGGCAGCACGCAGGGCATCAGGTTGAGCAACAGGCCGCCGAGCAGAGCGAAACCCAGCGCGAGGATCAAGGTCACGGGTGGCTCGCCCGCCGTTGTCGATGCGGCGTGGAGCGGCATCGCGCTAATCGCGAAGCCGCGCGTCAAGGGGCCGTCAGCACCTGACTCCGTGACAGCCAGAAGCCCGTCTAGCGGCTCGCCAGTGGCCACTGGGGCCTCGCCCGCCGGCAGTGTCAACAGCAGCGCCTCGCCGTCAAATCGCCACGCCTGAGGTTGCGAAGGCGCGACCGGTCCCCAACTGTTGGAGGCGAACCACAGTTCTGCGATCTGCGCGTCGGTCCAGCCTGTCGCTTCGATGCGCAGCGTCAGCGCGCCGTCCTCCTGAACGTACCCTGCAGTGCCCGGCGAGGCCACCGGCCACTGCGCGCGCACGGCGTCGAAGGATGGGTTCGACGCGGGACTGCCACTGACCTGCGCCACGGGCAGGGCGATTTGCAGCCTTGCTTCCTGCGGAATGCACTCTTCGCGACAAACCAGCCAGCTGACGTCGGCGACGATGTCGACCGGCGCGCCGGTCGACTGGTCTGGCGGGACAGTAACCGGCACCAGCAACGTGACCGAATCCTCGTAGCCGTAGTTCACCAGCGGGCCAACAGGGATGCGCTGCGGCGTCGGCCAGCGGATATTTCCTGCCCACCAGCCGTCAGGCAGTCGCCAGTCGACCCTCGGCGCCTCGCCCGAGTCTCCCGGGTTACGCCAGTAGACGTGCCAGTGCGGGATCAGTTCAAAACGCAGGCCGAGCCAAAGCGTTGCCCCCGGAATCGCTGCCGCGCGCTCGGACAGCAGGCTGAGCCGCACCTGATCGGTGCGTGCGCTGTCCGCCGCCGGCGCAACGCCGGATGCGGTGAGTAGCAGAAGCAGGAGTGCAGTCAGCTTGGCCAAAGGTTCCTCGATGCCGGTGATCGTCCCAGGTTAGTCCTGCGATCGGCCGAAAGGTTTAACACGATGGGGCCCCAGAGTCGGGTTGAATTCCCGCGGCGATGTTGGGGTAGGCTTTACAGCACGATCTCCGTTTTCTGCACCTATCGCCGGCCCCTGCTTGGCAGTTACACCGGAGCACGGGCTGGTGCCGACAACAGAGTTCTCGGGTCGCCGCTTTCCGGGGTGTAATGGGGATGTGCAGTGGCCTGCTGTATCTGAGCGCCGAACTGCAGTTGCAAGCCGGTTACGATCGTCCAGCGAGCAGCGAACCAGACTTGGCGGCCCGGATGATCGCAAAGTGTCCAAGATTCCCATAGCCAAGATAATTCCGAGGGCACCCCGGAGGTGATCTTGCATCGCTCATAATGCTGCCGGTCGAGCGGGCGGAAATGTGCAATAGCTAGGCCGCGAGAATCAGCTGGATACTTAGGGTTGCAGCAACCACTCCAGGACATTCTTCATCAGGAATCCGAAAATGCCGAACGCGAGAACGAAGAACAGGATAAAGGTGCCGAACTTGCCGGCGTTGGACTTCCTGGCGAGGTCCCAGATGATCCACAGCATGAAGGCGATGAAAAAGCCCAGGCCCCAGGTCATTCCGATGTTGGAGATTTGTTCTTCAGTGAATTGCAACGCCCGATACCCCTAGGCGGTGTGGGTGGGTAGCCCGGAGGCGTCCACCAGTTCGCGATAGAGGTGCCAGGACGCATGTCCCATCAGCGGATAAAGAAGCAGGAAACCGAGCATACCGGTAATGAATGAGATGCCAGTGAGGACCATGATGACCATGGCCCAGGCCACCATCGTAACGGGGTTCTCACTGACCGCGCGAATACTGGTTCGCACTGCCACCCAAGAGTTGACATCGCGGTCTGTCAGCAATGGCATCGTGACCACGGTAATCGCAAAGGTCAGCGCCGCGTACAGGCCACCCAGAATGGTCCACAGCGCAAACAGTTCGTCTTGCTGCGTCAACACGTAACGCAGGAAATCCATTGGATCCGCGATGGCGACGTTGACGAAGAAGTAAAACAGAACCATCGATAAACCGACCCACCAGGCGCCGATGAACACCAGCAAAAGGCCGAAACGGAACAGGCAACGACTGGCATGACGCCAGGCCTTGGTCGCATCGGAGAATGCGGGTCTTTCCTGGTTTTCCAGTGTCCGGCTGATGGCGTAAAGTCCGGTCGCCAAAAAAGGACCCACGAACACGAAGCAGGACGCGGCGATGATGACGAGTTCCCATCGCAAAAGGGTTGTGGCCAGGACGGCATAGCTGAGCAGCACGACCACGAGCCCGTGCAGCAAGCTGATTCCCATGGCTGAGCGCATGTCCTGCCAACCCATCTTCAGCCAAGCGAAGACGCGCGTGGGCTTGGCGATATGCACCGGGGGCGGATCTTGAACAGGTGTCGAGGTTGGGTAATCAGCGCTCATGGGGCGTGCCAGTCTAAGCGAAATCGGGCAGTCAATACTGGCACGGGGGTTCTGGCGATCACAAGCGCCAAGCATCTCTTGCCGCCCGGGATCGCGCTGTGGGCAAACAGGGAGGCAGCTGCCAATTGATGTTTTCCTATTGCCGGTCAGCCTGATTTCACGCTGGTGGCCGTCGCCGGAGTCGACGACAGCCTCGATTCACGTGGGCTCGATACCGCCGAATTCGCAGGAGCCACTTGCCGGGCAGCAGTCTGGCCGAACCTTTTACTGGGCCGCACGCTTTCTCTGTTGGATAGGCTGACACATTGTGTCTGCACCTTAGGCGACATGGATACTCGGCATCGCCTACTGGCGCTACTCGCTTTGATCATCTTGCTTTTCATCTGCACCCGCTTCAGCAAGCATGACGGCGGCGCTAACCGCTTGCGGTGTCGCTGTCGCTGAACCGCTGGACAGCAGCGGTGCTGCATCCAACATTTCCGCATCCATCAACTCCGCAACCCTCTGGACCGAAGACAGCAGGAGGTTCTGCTCCCAGTCCTTGAGTGCGTTGAATCGCACACCGAATGTCTCCTGCAGCAACGGCGGAGAACCGGCCACGACGTCGCGTCCTGCGTCTGTTGATCGCACATAGACTCTGCGGCGGTCCGTTTCAGACTGTTCGCGTCTCAACAGTTGCCGCGACTCCAGGCGCTTGACGATGTCGGTAACCGTCGCCTGACTGAGGCTCACGCGCTTGGCCAACTCGCCCGCCGTTATCGTGCCGGCGCGATCTACTTCTTTGAGCAGCATCGCCTGGGGGCCGGTCAGGCCATGGCTCTGGACCAACCGACGGGAATGCAGATCGACGGCGCGCATCACCCTTCGCAGCGCAATCAGCATCTCCTCATTCAAATCGCGCGTCTCATTCATCAGAAAATCGCCACACTTATGTGATTCGAATACAAAATACTATTCCTCTTTCCTCACAAGCAAAAACCGATAATTTCAAACTAAAGCGGCTTATATCAAGGAGCCTGGCATTGTGCCTCGGAACCATCTCCATTAGAATTCGAAGCATTATTGATGAGCGCAGTCCCTTTATATCCGCGGACACAAACGATTTGGCAGAACCACCAAACATTTCGAGGCCCGACGATGTGCCAACCCTGTCGAGCCCGAGGTCCTGCCATGCCACGTACCCGGTTTCCCAAGCGCAGCGCAGTAGCCACTGCAGTTTATTACCCATAAGCCGGAGGCTATCGCCGACACCTGGGCAGGCGGGTTGAATATCCCACGTCCCGCGATAGGCCAAATACGGGGGGGCAACGTGCTCCTTTCCGCCGAACTGACATGCGACTGCCTGATCAGGGGTTTTCAGCCACTACCGAACAGAACACGACCCCGTTGAACACCGAGCCGGTTTGCCATCTCAACTACGGAAGCAGCCGTTCTGAACCACGGGCGATCACATCATGAACCTGAAATCCAACACCATTCTTCGGTCACTTACGTTGACCGTATTGTTTGGCCTGACGTCCTCTGCAATTGCATTGGATTACGAATTCTACGCCTCGCTGCGGGTACAGGGTGAGGCCGTGGAGCCAGACAACGAGGATGCCATGGATTCGTACACCGGCTGGCGAGACGCCTATTCGCGCATTGGCTTCAAGGCAAGCCATGCATTCAACCAGGACATCACGGCCTACGGCCAACTGGAACTGCCGCTCGATGTGCCCAACATGAGAGCGCGGGACCCCTGGGACCAGGATGAAGACATCCGTATCGCCAAGGCCGGCATCAGGGGCATCTTCGGTGACCTGGCTGTCGGCCACATGTGGTTACCCTACTACAATGCCATCGCCTACCCGCTCGACATGTTCAGCAGCTATTACAGTGGCTTTGCGACCTACACCAGCTTCCGCAAGGACAACACCATCGCCTATTACACCCCGAGCTTCGCCGGGTTCTCCGCCGCTGCCGCCTACAGCGATGAGAACGGTGCCACCCGAAGCAACGGCAAAGAGGACGATCGCTGGCAGGCGACTGCCAGCTACAAGGTTGGCGACCTGACGCTTGCCGCCGGTCTGGATGACCTGGGCGGCGCCAACGATTCGAAAATCTGGGGTACTTCGGTGATGTGGCAGGCGACCGATGCCCTGTTTATCAGTGCCAAGTATGAAGAACAGGACAGTGACATCGACGCCGGCTACGGCGCTGATGGTGACACGGCAATGAACCTGTATGCCGGCTACACGCTAGGCAAGAACACCCTCAAGGCCACGATTGCCGACGTGGACAACTATGGTGAGAACATCTTCCAGCTGGGCCTGGACCATCAGTACCGCAAGGACCTGAAGTTCTTTGTCGAGTACTACAGCGAGCAAGAGACTGCAGCGATCACCACCAGGCGCGGCGGTGCGGACGATACCTGCTGGGACTGCGACGGTGGCTATGTCATCGCCGCCGGCCTGCGCTTTGACTTCAGTGCGCCCTGAGCCACGCGCCCACCACCCAATCGGAGCACATCATGCTCGATCGCTACGACACCGACTTTTACGAAACCGACTACAGGGTCGGCCAGGACAACATCCGCACCTGGGGGATGGATTTTCACAACCCCGTCTTCGTCATCTCCGCGCTGTTGGTGCTGATCTTCGTGATCGGAACGGTCATGTTCCCCGCCGTCGCCAAGGAGGCGTTCGATAGCTCCAAGGCATGGTCAATCGACAACTTCGACTGGTTTTTCCTCGTTGCCGGGAACATCTTCGTGTTGTTCTGCCTCACGCTGATCTTTCTGCCGGTCGGAAAAATCCGACTCGGCGGCGTCGATGCACGCCCCGAATTTTCGAACCTGTCGTGGTTTGCCATGCTGTTCTCCGCGGGGATGGGCATCGGCCTGATGTTCTGGAGTGTTGCCGAGCCGGCCGCCTATTTCACCGACTGGTGGGGCACGCCGCTGAATGCCGCGAAACATACGCGCGGCCGGCGCTGAACTGGCGATGGGTGCGACCATGTTCCACTGGGGCCTGCACCCCTGGGCCATCTATGCCGTCGTCGCCTTGTCACTGGCTTTCTTCACCTACAACAAGGGCCTGCCGCTGACTATCCGCTCGGCCTTCTTTCCATTCATCGGCGACCGCGCATGGGGCTGGTTCGGCCATGTCATCGATATTGTCGCAGTAATGGCCACGATCTTCGGGCTCGCCACCTCCCTTGGGTTCGGTGCGCAGCAGGCCGCCGGCGGGCTGAAGTACCTGTTCGACATTCCCAACACGATCAATGTCCAGATTGCGATCATCATCGGCGTAACCGCAGTCGCCATCGTCTCTGTCGTTCGTGGACTGGATGGTGGTGTGAAGCTGTTGAGCAACCTGAATATGGTGCTCGCTCTGATCCTGCTGTCGTTCGTGATCGTGATTGGACAGGGTTTCGGCATCTTTGCAGGCATTTTCGATACGACGGCGGCCTATGTGAAGAACCTGATACCCCTGAGCAACTGGATCGACCGGGAAGACGAAAAGTTCTATCACAGCTGGACCGTTTTCTACTGGGCCTGGTGGATCTCCTGGTCACCGTTCGTCGGCATGTTCATCGCTCGCATCTCCAAGGGGCGCACCGTACGCGAGTTCCTGACCGCCGTATTACTGATCCCCACGCTCGTCACCATTGTGTGGATGACGGCATTCGGCGGCACTGGACTTGGTCAGATCGGGGCTGGCGTCGGCGAATTGGCAAAGGGGATCTCCGATGTCTCCCTCGCGCTATTCCAGATGCTGGAGAACATGCCGATGTCGACCGTGACCTCATTCATCGGCATCGTCCTGGTGCTGGTGTTTTTCGTCACCTCCTCGGATTCCGGTTCACTGGTGATCGACAGTATTACTGCCGGGGGCAAACTCGATGCACCGATACCCCAGCGCGTGTTCTGGGCAACCATGGAAGGCCTGATTGCCGGCGCCCTGCTTTTTGGCGGGGGTGCCGATGCCCTGGGGGCCCTGCAGGCCGCAGCCATCACGGTGGGACTGCCGTTTGCCGCAGTCTTGCTGGCGATGTGCGTAGCCCTCTACATGGGATTGAAGCACGAGCAAAAATTCGTATTGCAAGGGGATGCCTAAACCACCAACTCCACCGCCCAGGAGCCTCGATAAGGCTGAAAAGACGCATAAAGTCGTAGTCAAGAATCTTGACAGGATCTTCGGCGATGAACCAAGAAGGGGCTCGTCCTGCTGCAGCGGGGCGTCCATAAACATGACATCCGGTTCCGCTACAGACCGCCCTCCCACCTGATGTGACCGGACCGCAGCAGTGGATTGTCTTGAAACATTGGCCCGTGTCCGGTTGCTCAGCTGCGGCAATCGCGTACCCGGGAGATTGGGAATGTCTCTGGCGCGCAACTGTCGGCGAAATCGTCGGCAGCCCTCATTCGCATCCTTCTAACTCCGCAGAAAATAAATGAAAACCATTCGGGGCGGCCGACCCTGATCGATACCTTTCCCCGGGACGATGGCCCAAGGGCCTGTCCTGGTGCTTCTGTAAAGATTTCAGACGATTGTGAGGTGGCGGGATGGCAATGCCCAGGGAATCCGTAGGTAGGGTTTCAGCGTGGAGGAAGTTGCTGTCGATGCGGCTGGGGAGCGATCGGGCTGACGATAGCTTGGGGAAAGGGCTGTCAAAATTCCTTATGCTTCAGCCTGGCTTGCGGCGCACTAGACTTAGAGTAGAAGACAATTTAGAGGAGATGAGAGAGATGTTGACTTACGAGGATTGTATTGGTCTCAGCGATTTGACCGAAGAGGAAGTTGAGGCGATTGCGGAGCACGAGCATATTCCGGAAATCGTGGCTGCTGAGCTTGGAAGTTACCTGGTCCACACTGACGATGGCGTACCGAAGATCCGTCGCATCATATTGGAAGATATCGAATTGGCGGAGAAGAAGGGTGATGCGGAACATGTGATCACGCTGAAGCTTGTACTCAAACATTTTGTGGACACTCATCCTCAGGCTGCGCTCAATACTTGAGCCGTCGACAGGGTGATTTTCCAGCGGCGATGTCTGGTTGATGGCAGGCGTCTTGGGGTTGCCGGCGCTGATTGCGTTTGCTGCGCCTTTTTGTTTGTCGGTTCTGGTAATTGACCACCCTTTAGAGAATATGACGTCTGTAGCGAAAAGTTCCGATCCCGCTGATTTTGCTGCGGTGCACAAAAACGCTTGACCCAACCCTGTGCTGTCCCGATAATGAAACTCGAATTGTGCGGTGCAGCATTTTTGAAGGGTTCAACCAACTTTGGGGTAAATATCATGGCTTCTCAGACGAATAATCCTTTTGACTTCACCAGCCTTCTCAAAGGCTATGATCCCCAGGCGTTCCTTAAGCAGATGCAGGGTGGTTTCAACGCCTATCAGCTGCCGAATTTCGATAGCGGTGCTTTTCTGGAGTCCCAGAGGAAGAACATGGAGGCGCTGGTGAGTGCCAACCAAGCCGCTTTTGCCGGTACTCAGGAACTTTTCAAATGCCAGTCGGAAATGCTTCAGCAGGCGATGGCTGATGCCACTGATGCGGCCAGGGGGCTGGCGAGCTCCAGCAATCCGCAGGATTTGGCCGAGAAGCAGGCCGAGTTGTTGCAGTCCGCGATGGAGAAAGCACTGGCTAATTCCGCTGAACTGACCGAGTTGGTCAAGAGCAGTCAGGAAGCAGTTGCCAAGCAGGTCAACGAGCGTTTTCTCGCCAGTATTCAAGAGATCAAGGACGCGATCAGCAAGCTGGGCTGATTCAGTGTATTCCCTGGTCTCTCCCAAGGCATGCTGCAGGAGAGGCCAGTCCGTTGATACGTTTTAGCGGGAAAGAGTACACGGGTAGTCACTGGAAAGCCGGGTCTGTCCCGGTCGATTGCCGCACCCGAAAATACTTGTTGGTTGTTATTTTGCCGGACTGCCGGTCAGGAACCGAATAATAAGCCGTGTCTGCAGAACAGAAGTTAGCATTACGTGGCGAGAAAATGCGCCGAGGATGAGCTGACCATGACCGAATCGACCACCCAGGATCTCAACAATCTTGACATGGGAGAGCTGGCGCAGGGATTGCTGGAAAATTTCAAGAATGTTGAGAACATAATGACGGATTTTTCCAAAAACCACGCGCAGTGGGATCTCGATCCGTTCAATCTCGGCGAGCTCTACAGTGAGTGGTTTGCCGCTGCAATTCAGGATCCGCAGAAACTGGCGCAGGCCAATGTAGAGTTTTGGCAAAGCGCTATCCAACTCTGCCAGAGCAGCACTATGGGGTTGCTGGGGTTTGAGGCAGAGCCAGTTATTGAACCGGATAAGGGTGATCGCCGCTTTCACCACGAAGATTGGGCAAAGGAGCCGATCTTCATGTGTATAAAGCAGTCCTACCTTCTGGTTTCGCAGTGGATGCGAAGTATGGTGGCCGATGTCGAAGGTCTCGACGATCACACTGCCGAGAAGGTGAAGTTTTTCACAGAGCGATATCTCGACGCGATGTCACCGACCAATTTCGCGATCACCAATCCTGCGGTATTGGAGAAAATCCGGGAGACCAAGGGCGGTAGTCTGGTTCACGGCCTGAAGAACATGTTGGAGGATCTGGAGCGGGGACAGGGACAACTGAAGATCCAGATGACCGACACCAGCGCTTTCGAGTTGGGCAAGAACGTTGCCGTAACGCCGGGAAAAGTCGTCTATCAATGCCGCATGTTTCAGCTCATTCAATACGCGCCTACGACGGAAAAGGTATTCGAACGGCCACTATTGGTTGTTCCGCCCTGGATCAACAAGTTTTACATCATGGACCTGCAACCCAAGAACTCGCTGCTCAGGTGGCTGGTCGAGCAGGGTCACACGGTATTCGTCATATCCTGGGTGAACCCGGATGAAAGCTTTAGCGAAATCGGCTTCGAGGATTACCTGAGTGAAGGCGTACTTCATGCTACCGATATCGTGGAGCAGATAACCGGCGAGAATGAGATCAACGCTATCGGCTATTGCATCGGCGGTACCCTGTTGAGCACCAGCCTGGCATACATGAAGAGCAAAGGTGACTCTCGCATCAAGAGTTCCACCTACTTCACCACTATGATCGATTTTTCCGAGCCGGGTGAACTAGGCGTTTTCATCGATGAAGAACAGATCTCCGGTCTGGAGACGCAGATGGAAAAAGACGGTTATCTTGAGGGCTCCTCAATGGCTGCCTGCTTTCAACCTGATGCGAGCCAATGACCTTATCTGGTCTTTCTATATCAATAACTATCTGCTTGGAAACGACCCGCGTCCGTTCGATCTGCTCTATTGGAATTCTGATTCCACACGCATGCCGGCCAAGATGCACAGTTGGTACCTGCGCAATATGTACCTGGAAAATCGCTTGTACAAAGGGGAACTGACGGTTGCTGACACATCTATCGATCTGACCACTATTGATATCCCGTGCTGTTTCGTTTCCGCTGTCGAGGATCATATTGCGCCCTGGAAATCGACCTATTCGGGGGCCCAACGTTTCACGGGACCGGTACGTTTTATACTCGGTGGATCCGGACATATCGCCGGTATTATCAATCCTCCAGAGCGCGGGAAATACGATTACCGCGTTATCGATGGGTTGGTATCGAATCCGGATGAATGGGCTGCCGATGCTGAAAAACATGCCGGCTCCTGGTGGCCAGAGTGGCAACGCTGGATAGCGCCGATGAGCGGGGGTTTGATTGAAGCGCGTCAACCTGGCAGCGGCAAATTCAAAGCACTGGAAGACGCACCTGGCTCTTACGTCAAGGCCCGTATCGGAGAAGAAGCCGTCGCGCCTTTCCCTGCGCCGGTTGCTGTGGAAAAAGCAGCGGCAGCCCAAGGTTGAGAAGCCTTCGGCAAAAACAATATCAGCGGAAAAAGCCAGGACGACAAAAGCTGTTGCTGAGCCCGGAGTAGCGGATGATTTGACTGCAATAACCGGCATTGGACCCAAGATAGCCTCTGTATTGCAAAAGAAAGGGATCACCAGCTATGCAGCGCTGGCGGCGATGACGGCTGATGAAATAAAGACCCGGCTGTTGACCGAAGGATCAGGTTACGCCAGATACGATACGTCAGGTTGGCCTGCAGAGGCGAAACAGCTAAGCAGTGAGTAAGCCGCCCGTGGGGTAGGTTGTTGTGCCACGCAGGCCGGAGATTTTCTTCCGGCCTACGCTGTTCTGATGATAGTCTTTCGCGGTGAGGGAAATCCTACACCCCGCATGGCTCGGATTGTGCGGGTACGGTCAGATCGAGGTAGCGAATCCCAGAAGCGCCTGTACTTGCCCTTCACTCAAGCCATAGCTATGGCTATGGTTTTCGCTCCAGGGCGGCGTCCAAGTGCACCTGGCCGGCGCGATCATCCCGGATACTATGTGTGCCATCACGGGGCTGTCGTGCAGGAAGGCACGGACCTGGTCCGCACGCTCCGCCGAGAGGAATACCGGATCGGGGCCGCCGGGCAGCGGCTCCGCCGATCCAGAGCAGGTAGGCGCCGACGCGCACCATGCCAGCCCGGGCAGTCACTATATGGACCGGGGCATTGTGAGAACTGGTACCCAGAGCGGACCACGCGGGCGCCGCGCTCCCGGGCGAAGGCGATGCTATGGTCGAGGAACTGTTCGGCGATGCCGCGGCGGCGGTACTCGGGATCGACGCGCATCCCCTCCAGCCAGATTTGCCCGGGCGCCTCGAATGGGATCATGCTCAGGGCCACCACGCTGCCTGCCAGTTCGCCGACGATGAGTTGGCCCTGCTCATCCTCCAGCCAATTCATCCCACGCCTCGGGGATATAATCACCCCATTCCCGGTGTGGGCACATATGCGCTCCATGGCGGGGCGGTCGCCAGGCCGCGCCGGTCGAATGATCATCGCGGTTTCCATGGTCTACCAGGTCCGTTGGAAGGTCACGTACCAGCAATAGTGCTGGACAAGGTCATCGGGATTGCAGCTGGCGACGTCGGTGCAGTAGCCGGCAGCGACGAGGTCCTCTACTGGAATCTTGTGCACGTCGGTACTGATCACCTTGGTCTTATCGCTGTTCGCGCCCTTGACCTCCAGTTGATACCCATCATAGTTCCAAAACAGGTACTCGGCGTGATAGGGCTCGGGTTTGGTGCCGGATATGGCCTCTTGCTCGGGGTGATTCGCATCCCAAACTACCACGCCGGACAGGGCGTTCCCGGCGGCGTCGGCGACACGGATCAGGACCATGTGCCTCTGCGCTTCGTTCTCTGCTTTTGCCATCAGGCGCTGCTCTACTACCCGAAAGTCAACCTGCGGCTTGGGGGTGTTGGTGGGTGGGGCGGGCGTGTTGGTGGGCCTGGGCTTGGGGGTATTGGTCGGTGCAGCCGGTTCCGGGGTGTCGGTCGGCGGCTGGGTGTGCTGGTCGGAAGTGCATCGGTCGGCGCCTCCGTTGGCGGCTCGGGGGTGTCCGTTGGTGGACGAGGCGTGTCGGTCGGCGGCACCGGCGTGTCGGTGGGGAGCGGCGTGTTGGTTGGCAATGGGGTGGCGGTGGGCGTGAAGGTGCTGGTGAACAGTGGCCGCACGGTCTTGGTGGGTGTGGGCGTAATACGCGACGTGCTCCCACGGCCGAGGGTGCAGCCCGCCAGCACCAGTGCCAGCAGGATGATAGTACCGGATAGGAACAGGGTTCGTTTGCTCATAGTTGGGCGATTCTCTCTAAAATAGTTCCGGATTGGACGGCTTGAAAGGCAGCCGCCCCTTCAGGTTTCAGGCAACCTGTAACACGGCTGCCCCTTTGATTCTGGATTGTTTCAGACGTTGGAGTACGGTATTGGCCTGATGCAGGGGATAGAGTTCCACATCGGTGTGGATCGGGATGTTAGCTGCAAGTTGGAGCAGGCTCTCGGCGTCCTCGCGGGTCGAGTTGGCCACGCTACGCACCGTGCGCTCGCCATAAATGAGATCATAGGGTATTTCGGGAATCGGACTCATGTGGATGGCGTTAATGGCCAGCGTGCCTCCCTTGCGCAAGACCCGCAGGGCTTCAGGTACCAGCCAGCCTGCGGGGGCAAAAGTGATGGCGCTGTCGAGTTCGGCGGGCGGCGTGTCCTGGGCCTGGCCTACCCAGGCTGCACCCAGGTCGAGCGCGTGGCGCTGGTGCTCGGGACTCCGGGTAAAGACATAGACCTCGCAGCCCCAGTGGCGGGCCACCTGGATGGTGACGTGAGCCGAAGCGCCAAAGCCATACAGCCCCAGCCTGCCGCCGGGCTGAACCTCGCTCAGTCGCAGCGAGCGATAGCCGATAATGCCGGCACATAGCAGCGGCGCGGCCTGGTCATCGGGAAAACCGATGGGGATGGAATAGGCAAATCGAGCGGGTACGACCATGTACTGGCCAAAGCCGCCATCGGCGTGCTGCCCGGTAAAGAGCGCATCGTCGCACAGGTTTTCGAGACCGCGGCGGCAGTAGTCGCACTGCCCGCAGGTGGAGTAGAGCCAGGGCACGCCGACCCGATCGCCCAAGGCGAACCGGGTCACGCCTGCGCCCAGCGCATCTACCCGCCCGATGACCTGGTGACCGGGCACGATAGGCAGCTTGGGCAAGGCAATCTCGCCCTGCACCAGGTGCAGATCGGTGTGGCACACGCCACAAGCCAGCACCCGCAGGCGGACCTGGCCCGGGGCCGGCTCGGGCACGGGCAGATCGACGCTGGTCAAGGGATTCTCTTCCACCGGTCTTGGCTCGCGCAAAACCAAGGCCTTCACGGCAGTCACCTCCATCCACAAGCAAGCAACGCCGCTATTCTACCCCACTTTGGAGGGAGTGTCAACGGACTGTGGCTTTCAAGTCCGAGAGCTGTGGAAGAGTGAGCGGCGGAAATCAGGCGCCAACCGCTGTGTCCCGAGTTCACCAGCGCATCTGGGGCAACAATGAAAAAGGACCGTGGAGCTGATGCTCCACGGCCCGCAGGTTGCGGTAGTATCAAATCCTATTATAGCGCCTCGATCACCTTCACCGCGACAATATAGGCGAACCCCAGCAGCAGGGGCACAATGGCCACATTCAGGACCCGGCTCAACACCTTCGAATAGCGGCTGTCCGACGCTGATGCCAGCTCTTTCTGAACCAGCAGTGCCAACAGCATCAGGATACCTACCACTGCCAGCGAACCGGCCGTGGCAAGCGCCGTGATTGTAGTCACAGTAGTCGTGGTGACAGTGGAAATCATGCCAACTCTCCTATATAGGGGGCTATGGAGCCTCAGTGACCTAGAATTATAACACATCCGCAGACGGCTGTCAAGCGGTATCACCTAGTACTGGGGATGTACGCCCCAGGGTGCGGTTGATTAATGCTTGAAAACTATGGAAATGATAAGAATCAAACTATTACGTGCGGCACGCAAGACGCTGGCATCCTGTCTGGATAGCCTGGGAGCAACTTGGTTGGAAAACAACCATAGCATTTTCGCCCTGTTTGTGGTATAATGTCCCTCGCAGGCGCTGGCGTTCGTTGATATCCCCTGCCTGCCGGTATATGGCGCTTGCACCGCATCCCTACCTGTCGTCAATCTTAGGGTGGTGGAAACCGGTGTAAATCCGCGTCTTTCGGTCGAGGAATGAGCGAATCGACTCAGAGGGATGGCCTGGAGCCGTCCCACCGCTGTACAAATCCAGAACTGGAGGGCCTACTTCAGGAAGGCATCGACGCCGCACGATCAGGCCACGATCAGCGCGCGCGAGACTTGATCCTGCAGGTTTTAGAGCAGGATCCGTCCAGCGTGCGGGCCTGGCTGTGGCTGAGTGGCGTCGTGGACACGCCCGGAGAGAAGGAGCTCTGCCTGGAGCAGGTGATCAGCATCGACCCTGACCATACCGCGGCCCGCCGCGGCCTGGTCTTTTTGTGGGAGCAGCGGCAGGCACAGAAGCGCTACCCCGCAGGGTCGCAGGCGCCAATGCAGCGCGAGGTACCCGAGGCCGAGTCTCCCTCGCCCGCGCAGCTCTCCAGCGCACCGGACCCTGTCCCGCCTCTGGATGTGACGCCCGAGCCAACCACCGCCCACGTGCCGACAGAGGTTCCGTTTCCAGGCGACGTCGACACAATGGACGGAACCCCAGTCCAGGCCGAAACAAACGTACCGGCTGAAATCTCTGTTCCGGGCGAAGCCGAAGTGTTGGTTCTAGCCGATGCCTCCTCCAGAGCTGAGGTGCTGGCTCCGGTCAAGTCCTCCGTGGATAGCGCCGCCGCCCCGGTTGCAGACATAGACGACCTCATGCGCCCCGCCATCGCCGCAGCCCGATCCGGTCATGCCCAGCGCGCCCGCGACTTGCTGGCCCGGGTCATCACGGTCGATGAAAAGTACGTCTCTGCCTGGATGTGGCTCAGCTACGTCGCCAGCGACGAAGAGGAGCGCGATCGGTGTCTGAGAAAGGTGCTCACCCTCGCCGTACCGGGGATGGCGCCCACCCTGGCCCCTGCAGGGGCGATCGCGGGTGGAGGAGCGGTGGCACAGCCTGTGCCAGGACCGGTGTCTCCTCCCTGCGTCCTGTCGCACCGGCCGCACCTGCCAGTGCCGTCGCGGGAACTCGGGCATTGGCTCCGTTGCAGGCTTCTTCCATAGCCCGTCCGGTTGCGCGGCCAACACTTCCCCGTCCGCTGCTTCCCGACGCGGCGCTTTTCGATGGGGCCGGCCTCACGCGCCGCCTGCGCACGCTCTACCTCGAATGGGCCACCAGTTGGACATTAATCGCCCTGGCCTACCTGGCTGCCATTGCTGTGGCCGAGATCCTGACCGTCTTTGCTCCGCCGCGCGTGGGCCTGGTGGCCCATTCCGCTGTGTTGCTGGTGGTTCTGATCCACGCTGCCCGCGTTGACGGGAAAAAGGAACAGGCTTTTCTGGTCAGCCTGGCCTTCGCGCCGCTGATCCGCATCCTCAGCCTCTCGCTGCCGCTGGCGAGACCTTCCCCTTCTCTACTGGTACCCCATCACCAGCATCCCGCTCTTTGCGGCTGTTCTGATAGCAGCGCCGACCCTGGGTTATAACTGGCCCGACCTGGGACTGAACCTGCGCCGCTGGGGGCTGCAACTTGTTATCGGCCTCAGTGGCATCGCTTTTGGCGTGTTCGAGTATTGGATTCTGCGGCCCGAACCGCTGGTCCCAGCCTTTGAATGGACCGCTCTCGTGTGGCCCGCCTTCATCCTGCTGATCTCCACCGGCCTCCTGGAGGAGATGATCTTTCGCGGGCTGCTGCAGCGGGCCGCGATCGACGTGCTGGGCCTCTGGGGGATCGGGTATGTAGCCATCCTTTTTGCCGTGCTGCACACCGGCTACCAGTCGCTGCTGGACGTCCTGTTTGTCCTGGCGGCTGTGGGCCTCTTTTTCGGTTGGATCGTGTACCGCACCCGCTCGCTGCTTGGCGTGACGCTGGCCCACGGCTTGACCAATATTGTCCTCTTTCTCGTCATGCCCTTTGTTCTAGGATGATCTTTCGCGCTTTTCCATGGCTGCAGCCCCGTAGGGGAACTCGGCAATGTGAAGAGGCTGTGCCGATTTGGCACAGCCCCTCCTTGTTCACAGTTCTTCTTATAACTGATCGTGCCCCTCATGCTCACGGAGTAGACGCGGGCCCTTGCGCGGGGCGCATGTCCTGCACGTGGAGCTGCAGACGGCGGCTGCGGTTCCACTCGTTGGCATCCAGTGTGTAGGCCACGTCCACGCGCCCCGGTACCTGGTCGAGCAGAGGGCCCCGGCGGAACCAGATGGCGTCCCACGCCGCGCCGCGTCCGTCGCGCAGCACCAGCTTTAGATGCTTGCCACCGCCGATGGCCCGTTTGTCGCGTACCTCCACGCCCGGGCTGGACAGCACCGGCTGGGGATTCTCCATGCCGGTCGGCTCGAGTCATCTCCAGTAGCCCGTGGGTCGCCCAGCTGACCTCCTCCAACGGAAGCTCCAGGTCGATCTCCAGCGCCGGCCGCAGTTCGACCTCAGACAGCTTTTCCGCGGCGATGGCCTGCAGGCGCTCGCGCAGGGCATCCAGTTTACCGGTTTCGACCGTGAACCCGGCTGCCGCCGCGTGCCCGCCGTGGCGGACCAACAGGTCCTTGCACTCGTCCAGCGCATCTGTGATATGAAATTCGGGGATCGAGCGGCACGAGCCCCGGCTCTCCTCCGCGCCCATCTCCACCACCACGCTGGGGCGGTAGTATGCCTCGGTCAGGCGGCTGGCTGCCAGCCCCACGATTCCCGGCAAGAACTCTTTGCTCGCCACCAGGTAGAGATAGGCATTGGGATCGAGTGCCTGTACCTGGGCCTCGGCTTGGGCCACTGTCTTTTCTGTCAGTTCCTGGCGGCGCTGGTTGAGCCTGCCCAGTTGCCCCGCCAGCTCCCTGGTTTCCAGCGGCTCGGTGCTGGTCAGCAGGTCGTAGGCCAGCATGGCGGTGTCGATGCGCCCGGCGGCGTTCAGCCGCGGCCCCAGCCGGAACCCGATGGCGGTGGCATCCACCGATCCCCGTCGCAAGCCCGCATCGGCCATGAGCGCTTCGACGCCGGGACGGGGTGAATTCTTCAGCTTGTTCAGGCCGCGCCGCACCAACTCGCGGTTTTCGCCCAGCAGCGGGACCAGGTCGGCCACGGTGCCCAGAGCCACCAGGTCAAGCAGGTCCTCGGCTACCAGCGTGGCAGGCGGTCCCAGCCTCTTCTGGGCCAGGAGCAGGCCCTGGGCCAGCTTGTAGGCCACCCCCACTCCTGCCAGAAGCTTGAAGGGATAGACACAGCCCGGTTGTTTAGGGTTGATGACCGCCACGGCGGGTGGGAGTTCGTCGCCAACCGTGTGGTGGTCGGTCACGATCAGGTCCAGCCCGCGGCTGGCCTGTTCCACTTCGTCGATGGAGCGGATGCCACAGTCCACGGTTACCACCAGGCGCACCCCCTGGCGGTAGAGCTTTCTCAGTGCGTCGATATTCAACCCGTAGCCTTCGTCCACCCGGCTGGGGATGTAGGGTCTCACCTGCGCGCCCAGGGCCGACAGCGTCTGGACCAGCAATGCGGTGGCTGTCACCCCGTCGGTGTCGAAATCGCCATACACGGCGATCGATTCCCTGCTGCGCACCGCCGCCAACAGGCGGTCTACTGCCTGGTACATCCCCTTGAGCTCGAATGGCGACGGCCCGGGGGTCTGGCCCTGGAGGAAATCACGGGCCGCGTCCGGGTCGTGGATCTTGTCGATTGTGGAGCAGTTGCACAACCAGGGGCTGCAGGTCGGGAAATCGGGCCAGGTCCTCTGCGGTCACCGGCTTCGCGACCTGCCATAGTTTAGACTGTAGCGACAAGCTGGGAACTCCTGCGTTTCTCCACCAAGGCGTGGAATGATGGCTCTATTACTGGTAAGAAGCAAATGCATTGTATCAGCCTGGTCAACGATTGTCAAACGTGCTGGTTATGCAGCACGGTCACAGCGAACGGTGGTCGGTCTACTGCCACGAATTGCACGAATGGCGCAAAGGGTGAGGATAGCTGAAAGTTGCCAACTGTACAGAACGCATGTCGCGGCGTTTGGCGCGTGCCTGGAGATATGATACAATCCCCAGGCGGGCTCTCACGAAACGACAAGCCCGACGATCATCAGATCGGGGCCTGGGGCTTCAGGCTATCGTGGCGGTGGGAACTCGGGGAAGGATGGAAGGCAATGGCACGAGTCGTCTTTATGGGAACACCTCAGTTCGCTGTTCCGACGCTGCAGGCGCTGGACGAGCAGCACGAGGTGGTGGGGGTCGTCACCCAGCCAGATGGCCGGGCGGGGCGGGGGCGCAAGGTGGTGGTATCGCCGGTCAAGCAGGTGGCATTGGAGCGTGAGCTGGCCCTCTTCCAGCCCAAGACACTCGGCGGCCCGGAGGTGGTCGCCCACCTGGCGGAGTGGCATCCCGAGACCATCGTCGTCGCTGCCTTTGGGCAGCTCCTGCCAGGGCCGGTGCTGGATCTGCCCCCGTACGGTTCCATCAACGTCCATGCTTCGCTGCTGCCGCGTTACCGGGGGGCGGCGCCGATCGCGGCCGCTATCCTGGATGGCGAGACTGTCACCGGCATCACGATCATGCGCATGGATGAGGGCCTGGACACCGGCCCGATACTGGCCCAAGCCGAGTGCCCCATCGCCCCCGACGAAACCACCGCGTCACTGACTGCCAAGCTGGCCGAACTCGGGGCGCAGCTTCTGGTCGAGACGCTGGATGGCTGGCTTGAGGGCGCTGTCCAGGCCCAGCCCCAGGACGACGCGCAGGCCACCTATTGCAGCCAGTTGGAAAAGAAGGATGGATCTCCTTGACTGGAGCCAGCCGGCCGCGTACCTGGATCGCCAGGTACGGGCCTGCGACCCGTGGCCCGGGGCCTATACCACCTGGCAGGGCCGAAGGCTCAAGGTGCTGCGCGCCACACCCCAGCCTGGCTGGGAGGGGGAAGGGCGGCAGGGACAGGTTCAGGATATGGGCGAGGGCATCGGCGTCATCACCAGTCAGGGGGTGCTAGAGTTGCTGGAAGTCCAGCTCGCCGGCAAGAAACCGATGTCTGCCGGACTATTCGCCCGGGGGCAGCGGGACCTGGTGGGTGGGTTGCTGGGTGCCTGATCATTGGGTTTGTAGGTCACAACGCGGGGCAGCCAGGGCGCGCTGGCGTCGTCGATTGTGACCCAGACGACAGGTACAGTGTTTCATACCGCCTG
>CAVWDU010000004.1:0-1376000 GCA_963753815.1 uncultured Gammaproteobacteria bacterium | reverse complement strand
ATAGGGTACGCCTGCCACAGGTACTTTTTTGTTGAAATAATACTCAACATGGCATTGGGCACATACCAATGAGCGCGTTCCTGATGTGTGGCTTTGGTAATATCTTTCCCCATGGTTTCATAGGCTTCGATCAAAGCCGGACGTGTAATTCGAAGATCCATGGTTTTGGGGTCATGGCAATCAGCACAGCCAATAGCATTCACAATTTCTGGACCTTTTGCCGGCCCATAGTTGCCTGTATAGAATTCCGCAATACCATTTTCAGCCATTAAACGAGGCACATCCGGGCTTTTACATGTCCAGCACGTACTTGGCATAGGGCCATCATCAGGACCTTTAGGAGCTCCGGTACGCAAAGATTTCTGCAAATCATCGATGGCATAAAAGTGCCCTTGCCCTGATTGTAATCTTTGGCAAAACCATAGCCCGCCCATAAAATCACCAGGCGTGGATCCTCCTCCAGCATATCAATCATTACATTCCCATTATAAACAGTTCTGAGTGATGGATCACCAGGCCCTGGGCTACACGGACGAGCAGCTCTACCGCATTGCCCGCTACTACTCGACCGTCCCCGAATCGAGCCGTGATTCAGAAGACGAAGACGAAGACGAAGGCAAAGACCAAGAGAAAGACAGTTAGTTCGACATCGGCAAGGAGCTATCACCGTGCCCATTAACCGCAGAAATTTTGTCAAGGCTACCGGTGCTGCAGCCGCCGTCTCCTCAGCCCCCGGCCTGCTTCGTGCCGAGACCGCAAAGCCCCGGGTAGTCGTTGTGGGCGGCGGCTTTGGCGGTGCCACCGCTGCGAAATACCTGAAACACTGGGGTGGCGGCAGCCTGGATGTCACCCTGATCGACCCCAAGGCTGCTCACACGTCTTGCGTGATGAGCGGCCTGGTATTGAACCAACGCCTCCCGCTGGCAGACCTGCGCTTTGATTATGCCGCGCTGGCAAACCTCGGGGTTTCAGTGCTGAGGGACAAGGTCAAGGCCATTAACCCGGACGCCCGCACACTGTCGCTGAAGAAAGGCGCTTTACAGCATTACGACCTGCTGGTACTCGCTGCGGGCATCTCCTTCAAGAAGCCGCCGGGGTGGAAGAGCAACGTGATGCCTCACGCCTGGATCGCGGGTGGGCAAACGAACCTGCTCAAGAAGCAGCTGGCGGGAATGGCAGCAGGCCAGACCTTCGTGATGACCATCCCGCGCTCTCCCTACCGCTGTCCGCCAGGACCCTATGAGAGGGCCTGTCTGGTCGCGGATATTCTCAAGCGACGCGGAGGCGGACGCGTCGTGGTGCTGGACGCCAACGACAAGATTCAGGCCGAGCGCGAGACCTTTGGTCGAGCTTTCGGTGAACTCTATCGGGATATCGTCGAGTACTATAGCGACACCACGCTGGAGGCAATTGACGGTGACGTGCTACACACCTCGCGCGGGGACTTTACAGGTGACGTGGTCAACATTATCCCCACCCAACGCGCGGGCAGTCTGGTTCGAAGCCAGGGACTGACGGATGGCGGGTTTTGGGCGCCGGTGGATGTGACGACTTACGAGTCTGGCCTGGCGAAATTTGCGGGTGTGCACATCATCGGTGACTCCCAGGGCAGCGGCCAGCCCAAGTCAGCTCATATGGCGAACGCCCAGGCGAAGGTGTGCGCAGATGCAGTCCTTCGAACGCTGTCCAGTCAACCTACCGACAACGCAGACAGGTTGCAGAACCTGACCACCAACTCGGCATGCTACAGTCCTATCACTTATGACAAAGCAACCTGGCTGACGGCGGTTTATCACTACGACATGTCCAGTAAGCAAATGAAGCCTTCACACATAGGTGAGGCCGGAGAATGGACGCGTGAGAACTACCGCGACATGTTCGACTGGTCCGACAATCTGTTTGCTGACACCTTCGGGCCGGCCTGACAGGAAGCGGAAAGTATTGAAGTCGAGACTGGCGGGCTCTCCGGATACCCGCCGGGTCGACGCCACTATGTGACTGCAGTTCAGTATTGGAAGTCACAATCTTTTTGCCGTCGAAATTCCCAGAGTTAGCCGATTGTACCTTCTGGCTGGTTTTACCAGCCTGCTGCGGGCGTAAGTGTCTTGGGCGACGTGGCGGGGTTGGTGCGCCTTGAGTTAGCTGAGACGCGGAATCCGGGCGAGATGAAGGATAAAATCGAGGAGCGAACGGCGCTGAAATGCCGGAAACGGCTACAGTGTGGAAAAGTTGCGCTGATTCGCGAATTATTCAGACCTGCACAAGTAATGCGCGCGCCTAACCAGGAGCTACGGACAGAGGCAAGGAGTGTTACGCGCAGGCAATAAAAAAGGGCTGCATCTCTGCAACCCTTTAATATCTAACTAAATATGGCTCCGCCTGCTGGGCTCGAACCAGCGACCCAATGATTAACAGTCATTTGCTCTACCAACTGAGCTAAGGCGGAATGGCGTTAACCGAAGGTCGCGTATATTAATGATGGCGGGGCAGCCGGTCAACCGCAATTTGGGGGTATTTGAGCCTATCGGCAGGTCCGAAAACGGCTGCATCGCGTGGCCCGTTGGACCATAATAACCGGTTTTCCGCAGGAATATAGGGGAGGGCGGCCGGGCATGGCGCGCGTATTCGAGGTCAAATCCAAGTTTGAGCCGGCGGGAGATCAGCCGGAGGCGATCCGCCAGCTGGTCGAGGGGGTCCAGGCGGGGCTGGCGGCGCAGACGCTGCTGGGCGTAACCGGCTCGGGCAAGACCTTCACCATGGCCCACGTGGTCGAGCAGCTGCAGCGCCCCACCATCGTGATGGCCCACAACAAGACCCTGGCCGCTCAGCTCTATGGCGAGTTCAAGGAGTTCTTCCCCAACAACGCGGTGGAGTATTTCGTCTCCTACTACGACTACTACCAGCCGGAGGCCTATGTGCCGTCGTCGGACACCTTTATCGAGAAGGATGCCTCGGTGAACGAGCACATCGAGCAGATGCGCCTGTCCGCGACCAAGGCGCTGCTTTCCCGCGAGGACTGTCTGGTGGTGGCAACGGTGTCGGCGATCTACGGCCTTGGCGACCCCGACTCCTATTTCAAGATGGTCATCCACCTGTCGCGGGGCGAGATCATCGACCAGCGTAAGATACTCCATCAGCTCGCCGAGTTGCAGTACACGCGCAATGACGTCGATTTCAAGCGCGGGACCTACCGTGTCCGCGGTGACGTGATCGACATCTTTCCGGCCGACTCGGAGCGCGAAGCCGTCCGGGTCGAGCTCTTTGACGAAGAAATCGACAACATCTACACGTTCGACCCGCTGACCGGCGCCGTGGAAGCCAAGCTGCCCCGGGTCACCATATTCCCCAAGAGCCACTACGTGACCTCGCGGGACGTCATGCTGAACGCCGTCGAGCAGATCGAGGTGGAACTGGAGCAGCGTGTGGCCGAACTCAAGGACTACGAAAAGCTGGTGGAAGCCCAGCGGCTGCAGCAACGCACTCGCTACGACCTGGAGATGATCCGCGAACTGGGCTACTGCCAGGGCGTGGAGAATTATTCGCGCTACCTCTCCGGGCGCGCGCCGGGCCAGCCTCCACCGACCCTGTTTGAGTATCTGCCGGACAACGCGCTGGTCATCATTGATGAGTCGCACGCCAGCATCCCGCAGATCGGCGGGATGTACCGGGGCGATCGCTCGCGCAAGGAAACCCTCGTGGAGTACGGGTTCCGGCTGCCCTCGGCGCTGGACAACCGGCCGCTGCGCTTCGAGGAGTGGGAGCAGCTGGTCCCGCAGGCGATCTACGTGTCCGCGACCCCGGGGCCCTACGAGAAGGAGCACGCGGGGCGCACCGTTGAGCAGGTGGTGCGTCCCACCGGCCTGGTGGACCCGGAGCTGCAAGTGCGGCCCGCCAGCACCCAGGTGGATGACCTGCTGGGGGAGATCCGCATCACCGTCGCCGCCGGCCAGCGGGTGTTGGTGACGACACTGACCAAGCGCATGGCGGAGGACCTCACCGAGTACCTGGGCGAGCACGACGTCCGGGTGCGCTACCTGCACTCGGATATCGACACCGTCGAACGGGTGGAGATCATTCGCGACCTGCGTCTGGGCGAATTCGATGTGCTGGTGGGGATCAACCTGCTGCGGGAGGGCCTGGACATGCCCGAGGTGTCTTTGGTGGCCATCCTCGATGCCGACAAGGAGGGCTTTCTGCGCTCTGATCGGTCGCTGATCCAGACCATCGGCAGGGCGGCGCGCCACCTCGAGGGTCGCGCGATTCTCTATGCCGACCAGGTGACCGGCTCGATGGAGCGGGCTATTGCCGAGACCGCGCGGCGCCGCGAGAAGCAGCTCGCCCACAACGCCGAACACGGTATCGTCCCGAAAGGGGTGGAGAAATCGGTCCAGGACATCATGGAAGGCGCGCGGCGCATGCCGACCCGGGGCCGGGGCAGGGGGCGCAAGGTCGCCGAGCCCGCACTCACTTACAGCGCCGACATCGTCAAGCTGTCGCCCGCCGCCCTGTCGCGCAAGCTCGAGCAGATGGAAGCGCAGATGCTGGAGCACGCCCGCAATCTGGAGTTCGAGCAGGCGGCTGCCCTGCGCGACCAGGTCGCCGAGATCAAGCAGCAGGCGTTTGTCAGCTGAGCCGGCGGGATGAGTGGCGAAATAGCCGCTATCGTCTATAGTGTCTGCCACCGACATGCCGGGTTGCGTGAGCGCCACCGGGTGACCATGAACAGGAGCCCGGCAAGGGGCTGCCTGGCTGGGGCCCGGAACGCGACGCAGCGACTGCCGAGCCTGTGGCGCGCCTCTAACATGGGCTCAAGCAGCCGGTGTGCGGTACGAACAACAGCAATCGTTTTGAGGAAACACTTATGCAGAGGACAATCAAGCGGCTGGCCAGGCTGACACTGGCGAGCGCGACTCTCAGCGTTGCGGCGACCGCCACGGTGGCGGCGGACAAGCCGAATATCCTGGTGGTATGGGGCGACGATGTCGGCCGTTCCAATATCAGTGCCTACACCATGGGCCTGATGGGCTACCGGACCCCGAACATCGACCGGATCGCCAACGAGGGCATGATCTTCACCGATTACTACGGTGAACAGAGCTGCACCGCGGGCCGCTCCTCATTCATCATGGGGCAGTCGGTTTTTCGCACCGGTCTCAGCAAGGTCGGCCTCCCCGGGGCAGAATTGGGCATGCGCGAGGAAGACCCCACCATCGCCGGCCTGCTCAAGAATCACGGTTACATGACGGGCCAGTTCGGTAAGAACCACCTGGGTGACCAGGATAAACACCTGCCGACCAATCACGGCTTCGACGAGTTCTATGGCAACCTGTACCACCTGAACGCCGAGGAAGAGCCCGAACACTACGACTATCCCAAGAACCCGGAATTCCGCAAAAAATACGGTCCCCGCGGCGTCATCCGTTCGTCGGCGGATGGCAAGATCGAAGACACCGGTCCACTGACCCGCAAGCGCATGGAAGTCGTGGACGACGATACCGCGAGCGAGGCGCTCAAGTTCATCGAGAAGGCGGTCAAGGCCAAAAAGCCGTTCTTCGTCTGGTGGAGCGGCACGCGCATGCACTTCCGCACCCACGTCAGCGATGAAAACATGGCGCTGGCCAAAAAGGTGGTGCCCAACGCTGACGAGTACACTGCCGGCATGCTGGAGCATGACGCCGACATCGGCATGTTCCTCGACAAGATCGACGAGCTGGGTATCGCCGATAACACCATCGTGTTCTATTCCACAGACAACGGGCCGCACATGAACACCTGGCCCGACGCGGCGATGACCCCGTTCCGCGGTGAAAAGAACACCAACTGGGAAGGTGGCTGGCGGGTGCCATCCATGGTCCGTTGGCCCGGCAAGATCAAGGCCGGCTCGGTGTCCAACGAGATCATGCATCACATGGACTGGTTGCCCACGTTCCTGGCGATTGCAGGCGAGCCGGACGTCAAGGAAAAGCTGCTCAAGGGTCACAAGGCGATTGGCCGCGATTACAAGGTGCACCTCGACGGCTACAATTTCCTGCCTTTCCTGACCGGCAAGGAAGATAGCGGGCCGCGCAACGAGATTTTCTACTTCTCGGACGACGGTGACCTGACCGCTTTGCGCTACAACGACTGGAAGATGATTTTCATGGAGCAGCGAGCGGAGGCCACGTTCCAGGCCTGGATAGAACCCTTTGTCCCGCTGCGCGTGCCGCTGATCTTCAATCTGCGACGCGACCCTTATGAGCGTGCTTCCATCACCTCGAATACCTATTTCGACTGGTTGATTAACCACGCCTACCTGCTGGTGCCGGCGCAGGACTATGTGGGGCAGTTCCTGGCCACCTTCAAGGAATACCCGCCGCGACAGAAAGCCGCGAGTTTCTCCCTGGACCAGGTCATGGACATGTTGACTGAACCGGCCACATCGGACTGACGCGGCCCGGGCTAACCCCCTCTCGGAAGGCGGAGTGTCACGGTGACCCCGTCACCTCCCGGGCGATTGGCGGCAGCCGCGCTGCCGCCGAAGGCGCGACAAATCAACTGCACGATATGCAGGCCCAGGCCCATGTGTGCACTTGGGCTGCCGCCGTCGCGATGCGAGACCATCGGCTCGAACAGTTGTTCCTGGAACGCGGTGGGCAGAGGCGGGCCTTCATTATCGACTGTCAGCAACCACTCCCGGTTGCCGGCGGAGAGCGCAATCTCGATCGTGCCACCGGGCGGACTGAAGGCGGCCGCGTTATCCATCAGTTTGTCCAGCGCCTGAACCAGCAGCTCGGGGGTGCCGTTGACCGGGGCGTACTCCGGCGTGATCGAAAGCTGCACCCTGTGTGTCGGGAAAGCGCCCTGGTACGCACTGCCGATTTCATGCAACACCGGCACCAGGTCGAACTGCTGCAAGGGATTATTGCGCAGGCTGTCTTCCAGCTGGGTCGCCTCGCTCATCGCGGTGAGTATCGCGTTGAGCCGGGTGAGCCCGTGCCGTGCCCGCTGCCGGTAGCTCGCGGCGGTTTCGGGATCGTCTCCAACCAGGTCCAGGTTGTCGAGTGAGCTCTGGATGACCGCGATGGGGGTGCGCAGTTCATGGGCCAGTTTGCGGCTCAGGCCGCGCAGGTACTCGTGATAGCCCCTCACCTGGTCGAGGAGACTGGCGTAGCTCCTCGACAGTTCGCCGATTTCGTCCCGGGCACGACTCCGGGGGAAGCTGTCGGTCAGTTCGCCGCCATCACCGACGGCTTCCGCGGCGGCCCGGCTCAGCCGGCGGATGCGCCAGGAAATCAGTGTGGCAAAGCCCAGCAGTCCGAGTACGGCGACGCTGAGCGCGGCGATGGTGACGGAAAACAGTTGACTGAAGGCCCTGTCGGTGAGGCTGAGGTATTCCTCGCTGCTCTGGCGTGCAATGACGGCACCCGCGACCGTATCGCCGACGTTGATGGGTGCCGCCGCTGACAGGAATATGTCGTTAGCCCCGTCCGAAGCCCGGTACCATTGCGACGCCACGTGGCCAGCCAGTGCGAGGTCTATCTCGGCGCCGCGTGCCTTGCCCCAGGCACCGGTCGCGGGTGCCGGGGCGGGTTGTTCGAGAATGGCGCGGTAGAGCCATCGCATTAGCCAGAAGGTCTCGCGCCCGGTATCGCTCGTGCCCCCCAGCGGGGCTGAGGCGTAGACTTCAGCGCCTGCCTTCTTGTGGGCGTCTGCGCTAGTGCCAGCGTCTGCGTCTGCACGGGCGGTTGCCTTGCCGGCATCTGTTGCCGGGCGCCCGGTGGTGTCACCGGGCGGATGGCCGATCAGCCAGCCCTGCCTGTCCACCACCTGCAGGGTCGGGCCGCCGCCGCTGCGATAGGGCTGCAGGGCCTGTTGCAGACCTTCCGGTGTGCGTATCAGTCGGGGCGGCAGCTGCCTGTCGGTTGGCTCCACGTTGCCGGCAACTGCCCGGATCTCCCGTGTTCCCGCCGCCACGCTGAGGACGGCGATGCCCAGTCGTTCGCCGGTGAATGACAGCGGCATCTCCAGCTCCACACTGTAGCCGCCGGGCGCATCCTGCCAGTAGCCGCGCAGGCTCGTCGGCGACGTTCCCCGCTCGCGGCGGGTGGCGAAGCGGGCGCGGACACTGCCGGGTGCGACGGGGGCGACCAGGTAATCCCGGGGTCTCCCGCCCTGAGCGGTGCGCACCAGCAGGCGATCACCGTTGGGGCTGTCGGCCAGGCCCGGGTCGTCGTAGACCGGTTCCGGATCGTTAATGCGCAGCAACAGGTAGAGCCGGTCGCCGCGGGTGACCGCCTGGTAGGCGACACTCAGTGACGTCTCGGCGGTGGTTGACGAGAACCGGGCATAGTCTCTCTCACCCCAGCCATCTGCGTAGCCGTCCATGATCAGCGGTGCCCGTCCCGGGCTGGCATAGATTGGTGGCCTGTCTTCACCGTAACCGTCTGCCATCATCGCATGCAGGCCCTGGGGGTAGAGCAGCCTGGGCTGATCCCGCAGCGAGCTGGCCACTGCGCGGACCGTGGCCTCGAGCGCCTGTTGTTGGCCGCGGCGCAAGGTCCCCTCGATCTCGCGCAGAAACTGGCAGCCGGCCCACGGCAGGGTAAGCAGCAACAGGCTGACCAGCAGCAGCTGCCTGCGGAGTGTCACTGGCCCCGCCAGCGGTAGCCGATGCCATAGGCGGTTTCGAGCGCGTCGAAGCCCGGGTCCACGGCCTGGAATTTTCGCCGGATACGCTTGATATGCGAGGTAATGCTGCTGTCATCCAGCACCACGTCGGCGGCATCCATCAGCTGCTGGCGGTTCTTGACGTGTCCGGGGTGGCGCGCCAGGGCGTATACCATCCAGAATTCAGTCACCGTCAGTGATACCTCCTGCTCGGACCACAGGCTGGTCATTCTTTCACGGTTCAGCATCAGCGGGCCGCACCGTATCATGTCCTCCTGTTGTTCGGGGTCGCGCAGGGCGCGCACCCGGCGCAGCAGGGCGTTGATCCTCGCCATGAGGTGTGCCTGGCTGATCGCCTTGGAGAGGTAGTCGTCGGCGCCCAGCCGCAGCCCGGAAATGATGTCGGCGTCCGTGTCCCGCGCGGTCAACAGTATGATCGGCAGCTCCGGTGCCCTGCCGCGCAGTTCGTGACAGAGTTCAAAGCCGCCCTCCAGTTCCTCGCCCAGGCCGACATCGATGATAGCGAGGTCGGGCAGGGTGTCGCGCAGACCGGCCGCCGCCTGTGGCCGGTCTGGATACACGGTCACCCGGTAACCGGCGCGTTCCAGCGCCTCGCGGTAGTTCGCAGCGATGACGGGTTCGTCCTCGACGATGACAATATGCTGTGGCATTGGGTCGCGGGCTCTCCTGTCCGACGCGTGCATGGTTTCAAAATACCGCGAAACCGACAAGCACTCGCCAGAATTCGCCATAATTGTTCAGCAGATTGCCAGAAATGCACCATCAGTCTGCCCTCTGGTGACGTTCCAATGGGGTCGTCAAACCGGAGGAAAATCGATGCCCTGCCAGACCTGCCTGTCCCATTGCACCGTGCGCGCTGCACCGCCCGAGCGCGGTGTGGTTGCTTCCGTCCTCGGCCTGCCGGCCGTGGACTGCACGCCGCCCTGCGCGAGCGCACTTGCCTGCCGTTACCTGCGAGCGCTCGCGCGCGCGACCGTGGCCGCCCTGTTGCTGTTGATCGTATTCGCCGGCGCGGCCCGTGGCGATACCCTGCTGCGGCGGGGCGGGGGCGGCGAACTGATGTTGTGCGGGGCAACGGGTGCAGACTTCCAGTCGGCGCTGATGCAGCACAGCACGGTGCACTTTGCGATCAGCGGCATGCTTGCGCAGGTCACGCTTGAACAAACGTTCCGCCACACCGGAGACGACTGGGCGGAGGCGGTCTACAGTTTTCCACTCCCCGACCGGGCCGCCGTCCGACGCCTGGAAGTGGCTATTGGTGAGCGCCGGATCATCGGTCGGGTCAGGGAGCGAGCGGCGGCTGCAGAGACCTACCGGGAGGCGGTAGTGGCCGGCAAGAAGGCCACGCTGGTGGAACAACAGCGCCCCAACCTGTTTACCAGCCGGGTCGCGAATATTGCGCCGGGGGAGGTGGTCAGGGTGACGCTCGAATACGTTCAGCCGTTAGAGTACGTTTCCGGCGCATTTTCACTTCGTTTTCCCATGGCCCTCACCCCCCGCTACATCCCCGGAGTTCCGCGGCAGCGCGAGCACGATACTGGCCACGTAGCGCGTGGCCCCGGGTCGGACGCCCCGTCCGTTGCCAGCGGCTCGTTGCCGGATGCCGAGGCCATCACCCCACCGCAACGGCCGGGCGCCGGGGTCGTCGGCTCGCCGTTGGTCAACCCGATCGAGATTACCGCTACCCTCGACGCGGGGATGCCGCTTGCCAGTATCGAATCCGCCTCGCACCCGATCACCCTGTCCAGCAGCCATGGCGTGTATTCGGTTGAGCTGCCCTCAGGCGCGGTGGAGATGGATCGCGATTTCGTGCTGCGCTGGGTGCCGCTGGTTGGCGCCGAACCCGGGGTGGCGGCTTTTGGCGAGACCGTGGGTGAGGCTGATTACAGTCTGCTGATGCTGATGCCACCGCAACCGGACATCCGGTCGTCGCAACAGCCGACGGGCGAGTTACCGCGGGAACTGATTTTCGTGATCGATACCTCCGGATCCATGGGCGGTCATTCAATTCGACAGGCCCGCGCGGCCCTGGACCTCGCCCTGCGCCGATTGCATCCGCGAGACCGGTTCAACATCATTGCGTTCGACGACACCGTAACGGCCCTGCACCGTGCTCCGGTTGCGGCCAGCGGCCATCACGTGGCGATGGCCCGGGAGTTCGTGCGCCACCTCGATGCGGGAGGTGGCACCGAAATGTCACCGGCGCTGCGTCGGGCGATGCCGTCACCGGCAGCGCCCGACACACCGGCCCGGTTGCGCCAGATTGTATTCATCACTGACGGCGCCGTGGGCAATGAGCAGGCGCTCTACCGGCAGATCGAACAGGGCCTCGGTGATGCCCGGCTGTTCACAGTGGGCATCGGCTCGGCACCCAACGGGTGGTTCATGCGCAAGGCGGCGCAGTTCGGCCGTGGCACCTATACGCTGATCGGCAATCTCGATGAGGTGGCGGACAAGATGACGGCGTTGTTCACCCGCATCGGTGCGCCCGTGGTCACCGATATTCAACTGCAATGGCCCGCGGGTGTGTCGGTGGAGGTCTGGCCCCAGCGCGTCCGGGATCTTTACGCCGGAGAGCCGCTGGTGATAGCCGCCCGGATCACGCCAGGCGGGGTGTCCCCCGTCCAGGTGACTGTCACCGGCCACAGCGGTGGCCGTGCCTGGTCGTCACGGGTCGACTTGCTGCCGGGGGCAACCCTCGGCGGTCACGTTGGTGTTGCGAGCCTATGGGCGAGGCGAAAGATCGAAGCCCTGGTGGACCTGGAGCGGGCAGGGGTGCCCGGCGAGGAGGTGCGCCGCCGCGTGCTGCCGGTAGCCCTGGAGCACCAGCTGTTGAGCCCCTATACCAGCTTCGTCGCCGTCGAGGAACGGCGGTCGAGACCGGCTGATGAGCCCTGGACGGCGCGCAAGGTGGCAGGCACGTTACCCATCGGCATGCCGGTGCATGCGATCGGCTACCCGGCTACGGCGACCACCGGGCCGGCGCGGCTCTACTTCGGCCTGCTGCTGCTTTTCCTGGCGTTGATGACGCATGTGTTGCGCCAGCCGGAGGCGGATCATGAATCCCGCGATCGTGGTTAGCCGGTGGCGATGCCAGGCGGTACTCGTGCTGGTCGGCGGCGCGTTTTGGCTGCTCGCGAGTGCGGGGTGGATAGAGATGAAGGCGACCCTGGCGCAGCATCTGATCGGCAGGGCGTGGGCTGCAAGCAGCGTGCGTGGCGAACCGGTAAAACCGTGGCCGTGGGCGGATACCTGGCCCGTGGCCAGACTGCAGGTGCCACGGCACGGGCAGGATCTGTATGTGCTGGCCGGAGTCAGTGGCCAGGCCCTGGCTTTCGGGCCGGGCTTCGAGCAGGCCTCGGTACTGCCCGGCCGTCCGGGTGTCAGCGTCATCGCGGGTCACCGGGATACGCACTTCGCCTTTCTGCGCGACCTGGAGCCGGGCACGCTGATCAAGGTCGAAATGCCAGGGGATCAGCCGCAGGAATACCGGGTGACAACGCGCGACGTTATCGACAGTGCGCGGGAATCACTGGCGCTGCACCGACGCGGGCCAAGTCGCCTGCTGCTGGTGACCTGCTATCCCTTCGATAGCCTGGGTGCGTCCGGTTCCCTGCGCCTCGTGATCACCGCGATAGCGACGGGGCTGCGCGGTGTGGGAGAGAGCGGTAGCGGTAACGTGATCCGCGCTCAGGGAGCTGCGTCTATCCGGCCAGGGACTCTGAGTCGACCGGTCTCGTTTTTCCGGTGACGGTCTCGGTGGACTGGCGTCGATCGCCGGTGCGGCGGCGGTCGAAACCGGCCTCCACGCGATGGTTGGTGTCGGGCCGACGCCGGTCGCTGCCGGGCGCACGGCGGTCTTTGTGGTACACGTAGCGACACTGACACCCAGCCGAGCCGCAACCGGGTAGTGGAAGATCCGGCGCTTCCCACGCCAGGAAGCGGTGCCCGTCCAGTGCTTTCACCGCGCCACAGGCATCCTGCTGATGCACGATGGATGTGGCTGGAAACGGGCGGGGTGAGCGGCGCATCAGACGCGGTGCACGGGCCCGGGTATCGCGCGGTCTGAAAATCCAGTATACGGCCCCGAGTAACAGCACGATAATGGCTGCAGTGTTCATAGAAACCCCATTGTTTAAAACAGTATGGTGTGCAGGGAATCTGCGCTTTTTTTGCCTTAAGGAGGCTCATGCAACAAATAGGCCAATATCGGTAAATACAGGTCTTGCGCTGTCAACACTGCCGGCTGCTGGCGCAGTATGTAAAGAAAACTGACAGCATTTCAGGCTCGCGAGGTCCGCGGGCGGGCGACGAGCTGTCTGCCGCCGCCCGGAAACCCCGGGCACGAACACCTGTGGGCGGTCGCGATGATCGCAGTTAATGGGGCTTCCCTTTTAAGCGGCCTTCGGGCATTATCTGCGCCCCTTTCTATGTTGGGAGCGGGATTCGCTCAACTTCACCAACATTCCAGGACCACGTGCCCTTTGGTAGTGGGCACCACTGAGACGAGACTTGGAACATGCCTGTTGTAACCCTCCCGGACCATAGCCAGCGTACCTATGGGTCGCCTGTCACGGTGGCAGAAGTGGCGGCCGACATCGGTCCCGGCCTGGCCAGGGCCGCACTTGCCGGTGTGGTTGACGGTCGTGCCGTGGATACGGCCTACCGCATAGAGGCTGATGCCTCGCTGGAAATCATCACAGACCGGGATGAGGCCGGTCTGGAGATCATTCGTCATTCCACAGCACACCTGCTGGCCATGGCGACCCAGGAACTGTTTCCCGATGTGCAGGTGACGATCGGCCCCGTGATCGAAGACGGTTTCTACTATGACTTCGCCGCTGACAAAGGTTTCTCCCCGGAGGACCTCGAGCGGATCGAGAAACGCATGCAGGAGCTGGTCGCCGAGAATCTGCCGGTAAAGCGCCGGGTATGCACGCGAGAGGAGGCCGTGGCGCTGTTTCGCGACATGGGCGAGACCTATAAGGTCGAGATCATAGAGGAGTTGCCCGCGGGTGAGGAAATCAGCGTCTACCAGCAGGGGTCATGGATGGACCTGTGTCGCGGCCCCCACGTTCCCAGCACGGGCGCGCTGGGAGCCTTCAAGCTGACCAAGGTTGCCGGTGCCTACTGGCGTGGTGATGCCCACAACGCCATGCTGCAGCGCATTTACGGCACGGCCTGGCGCGATAAAAAACAGCTGAAGGCGTACCTGCGTCGGCTGGAGGAGGCCGAAAAGCGTGATCATCGTCGTATCGGCAAGCAACTCGGCCTGTTCCATACCCAGGAAGAGGCACCCGGGATGGTGTTCTGGCACCCCGCCGGCTGGACCATTTACCAGGTCGTCGAGCAGTACATGCGGGCCGCGCAGCAGGAGCAGGGCTACCAGGAGATCAGGACACCCCAGTTGGTGGACATCAGCCTGTGGGAACAGTCGGGCCATGCCGACAAGTTCGGCGATGACATGTTCATGTTGCAGGCGGACGAGCGCGAGTTCGCGGTCAAGCCCATGAACTGCCCCTGTCACGTGCAGGTTTTCAACCAGGGCCTGCGGTCCCACCGGGACCTGCCACTGCGCCTCGCCGAGTTCGGCAGTTGCCACCGCAACGAGCCCTCCGGTTCGCTGCACGGCATCATGCGGGTCCGTGGGTTCACCCAGGATGACGCCCATATCTTCTGTACCGAGGCGCAGGTTCAGGCCGAGGTGTCGTCGTTCATCGACTTCCTGCATGCGGTCTACCGCGATTTCGGTTTCGACGAGGTCATCTACCGGCTTTCCACGCGTCCCGAGAAGCGCGTCGGCAGTGATGAGGACTGGGATCGGGCCGAGCGGGCCCTGGCGCAGGCACTGGACGCGCACAAGCTGCCCTGGGAGGAACTCCCGGGCGAGGGGGCTTTTTATGGCCCTAAAATTGAGTTCTCGTTGAAGGACTGCATCGGCCGGGTCTGGCAACTCGGAACCATGCAGGTCGATTTCTCCATGCCGGGGCGCCTCAACGCCCAGTATGTCGCGGAAGACGGGTCGCGGCAGGTGCCGGTCATGTTGCACCGCGCGATCCTCGGCTCCTTCGAGCGTTTCATCGGAATCCTCATTGAACATTATGAAGGCCAGTTTCCCACCTGGCTTGCGCCCACCCAGGCGGTGGTCCTGAATATCACCGACAAGCAGGCTCCCTACGCGATGAAAGTCGAAGAGACCCTGCGCGACAAGGGTTTCCGGGTCGTTTCGGACTTGAGAAATGAAAAGATCGGCTTTAAAATCCGCCAGCACACGATGCAGAGGGTCCCATACCTGTTGGTGGTAGGGGACAAAGAAGTCGAATCCAGTACGGTGGCCGTGCGTGCCCGTCGCGGTGAGGACCTGGGGGCCATGAGCCTCGATGCGCTGACAGCGCACCTCACCGACGATGTGGCGCGGCGTGGTCGTATTCCATTGGAAAACACGGAGAAGCAGCATTAAGAGAGACAGCGGCAAAGGCGCCAGCAAAAAAGCGCTGATCAACGAGCAGATCACTTTCGACCCGGTTCGATTGGTCGGGGCGGACGGTGAGCAGGTGGGCATTGTCCCGCTCAGGGAGGCGCAGGCAGCGGCCGAGGCCGCCAATATGGATCTCGTGCTTATAGCCGAGTCCGACCCGGTCGTCTGCAAGGTCATGGATTACGGTAAACACGTATTCGAGGCCAAGAAGCAGAAATCTGCCCAGAAGAAGAAGCAGAAACGCACCCAGGTCAAAGAAATGAAGTTTCGTCCAGGGACGGAAGACGGAGACTACCAGGTAAAACTACGCAACCTGACACGTTTCCTCGAAAACGGCGATAAGGCCAAGGTCACCCTGCGGTTTCGCGGGCGTGAAATGGCTCACCAGGAAATCGGCATGGAACTGCTCAAACGAGTGGAAGGTGACCTGGCTGAACTGGGGTCTGTCGAGCAATTCCCGAAAATGGAAGGCCGGCAGCTCACGATGGTTATCGCTCCCAAGAAGAAGAACTAGCGGCCTGTGAATGCCCTCGTTTCTTCATATTTATCCTTTGCAAATGCGGAGTAAAGACAATGCCTAAAGCAAAAATTCACAGCGGGGCGTCCAAGCGGTTCAAGAAAACCGCCGGCGGCTACAAGCGTAAGAGTGCGAACAAGAGTCACATCCTTACCAAGATGACCACCAAGCGCAAGCGCCACCTGCGCGGTACCTCCATGGTCGACAAGAACGACAAGGTTCTGGTCGATCGCCTGCTGCGTGCCAAGTAACGGTCATTCGAGAATTAAAGGAGAAGACTCATGCCTCGCGTAAAACGTGGAGTGGTGGCCCATCGCCGTCACAAGAAAATTCTGAAGCAGGCCAAGGGCTATTACGGAGCGCGCAGTCGTGTGTTTCGTGTCGCCAAGCAGGCCGTCACCAAAGCGGGCCAGTATGCCTACCGAGACCGTCGCCAGCGTAAGCGGCAGTTTCGCTCACTGTGGATCACGCGGATCAACGCCCAGTCCCGCGCCAACGGTCTCAGCTACAGCCGCCTGATCAACGGGTTAAAGAAAGCCAATATTGAACTGGACCGCCGGGTGCTTGCCGACCTCGCAGTACACGACAAGCCGGCGTTTTCAGCGATCGTAGAGCAAGCGAAAGCCGCACTCGCCTGAACCCGCTGACCGCATCGGCGGCTGTATCGGTTTCAGGTACGACAAAAAGGGAAAGGGCTTCGCTCTTTCCCTTTTTTTGTTTACCCCATCGAACATAGAAGGTGATGGATGGAAAACCTCGAATCACTGGCCGACGCGGCGAAAACCGCTATTGCGGAGGCCGCAGACGGCGCCACGCTTGAGCAGCTGCGCGTGGACTACCTGGGGAAAAAAGGGCAGATCACCGGCCTGCTCAAGGGCCTCGGTAAACTGTCCGCTGCCGAGCGCCCGGCGGCGGGTGCGACGATCAATGCGGTCAAGCAGGAACTCCAGGGGCTGATTGCAGAGCGCAAGGCGACGCTGGATGCGGCGGCGACGCAGGCACGACTGGCGGCGGAGCGTATCGACGTTACCCTGCCGGGCCGCGGGGAGAATACCGGCGGTATTCATCCGGTCACCCGCACCATGGAGCGCATAGAGGCCTTCTTCGGTGCGGTGGGGTTTGAAGTCGTCGAGGGGCCGGAAATCGAAGATGATTACCACAACTTCGAAGCGCTCAACATCCCGGCGCATCATCCGGCGCGGGCGATGCACGACACCTTCTATGTCGATGAAACCACGGTTCTGCGGACTCACACCTCGCCGGTACAGGTCCGGGTGATGGAGTCGAGCGAGCCGCCGTTGCGGATCATCTGCCCCGGCCGGGTTTACCGTTGCGACTCCGATCTCACCCACACGCCGATGTTTCATCAGGTGGAGGGCCTGCTGGTCGACGAGCATACGAGCTTTGCCGGTTTGAAAGGGGTGATCGAGGAGTTTCTGCGGGTCTTCTTCGAGCGCGAACTCGCGGTGCGTTTTCGCCCCTCTTACTTCCCGTTTACCGAGCCCTCCGCCGAAGTCGACATCCAGTGTGTCAACTGTGGAGGCAGCGGCTGTCGGGTCTGCAGCGGTACCGGCTGGCTGGAAGTGATGGGTTGCGGCATGGTGCATCCGAAAGTGTTTACCGCTTCCAATATCGATCCGGAGCGCTATACCGGCTTTGCCTTCGGCATGGGGGTGGAGCGCCTGGCGATGTTGCGCTACGGCGTCAACGACCTGCGGCTGTTTTTTGACAACGACCTGCGTTTTCTCGAGCAGTTCTGACCCTCGAGCCTGGAGTAACAATACCGTGATAATCAGTGAACAGTGGCTGCGTGAGTGGGTCGATCCGGCGATCGATACGGCGGCGCTGGCCCACCAGTTGACGATGGCCGGCCTGGAAGTGGACAGCGTCAGTCCTGTCGCCGGCGAGTTTTCAGGGGTTATCGTCGCCGAGATTGTGGCGGCCGAACAGCACCCGGATGCCGACAAACTGCGGGTGTGCCAGGTCGATGATGGTAGCGGCCAGGTGCAGATCGTGTGTGGCGCGCCGAATGCGCGGCCGGGGATCAAGGTGCCGCTGGCGACGGTGGGTGCCGTCCTGCCCGGCGATTTCACGATTGGAGCCACCACGCTGCGCGGCGTGGAGTCCCGTGGCATGTTGTGCGCCGAGTCGGAATTGGGCCTTTCGGAAGCCAGCGACGGCCTGATGGAGTTACCGGCGGAGGCCGTGCCTGGGGATGACCTGCGCGACTATCTCTGCCTGGACGACCGGGTGATCGAAATCGGGCTCACGCCCAATCGCGCCGATTGTCTCGGTGTCGCCGGTATCGCCCGCGAAGTCGGGCTGTTGAGCGGTGAGGCAGTGACCGCACCGGATTCGGCCGCCGTGGATTCGGCCGCCGTGGAGACGGCCGCCGTGGATTCGGCCGCCGTGGGACGGCCGCCGTGGCAGCGGTAGGAGACGACCGTTTTCCGGTGACGCTGGCCGCACCGGCGCACTGTCCGCGTTACCTCGGCCGTGTTATTCGCGGCGTCGAGGTCTCGCGCCCCAGCCCGCTGTGGATGCAGGAAAAATTGCGCCGGAGCGGGCTGCGGTCGATCGATGCGATCGTCGATGTCACCAACTATGTCATGCTGGAGCTGGGTCAGCCCCTGCACGCGTTCGATCTCGACACACTGGCCGAGGGCATCGTCGTGCGCCTTGCTGAAGCCGGTGAGTCACTGGCGCTGCTCGACGGCCAGACCATCGACCTGGACGCCGGTACGCTGGTTATCGCCGACCACAACGGTCCGGTCGCCATGGCGGGCATCATGGGCGGTCAACCGACCGCGGTGAGTGCCGAAACCACGAATATTTTCCTGGAGGCGGCGTTTTTCACTCCCGACCTCCTCGCGGGTAAAGCGCGCTCCTATGGCCTGCACACCGACTCCTCACACCGTTTCGAGCGCGGTGTCGATTTCCAGTTGCCGCAGCGGGCGATAGAGCGTGCAACCCGGCTGTTGCTCGACATTGTCGGTGGCGAGCCGGGACCGGTTGTCGAAACCCTCTCCGAGGCTGACCTGCCGAGCCGTCCCGACGTCGAGTTACGGGCGGCCAGGATCAAGCGTCTGCTGGGCTTTGAGCTGGAAGCGGCCGAGGTGGAGCGTATATTGAGCGGGCTCGGGCTGGGGGTTACCGCCACGGCGGAGGGCTGGCGCTGCGCGATACCCAGCTGGCGCTTCGATATCGCACTGGAGGCAGACCTGCTGGAGGAACTCGCCCGGGTCCATGGTTACAACCGACTGCCGGTTAGCCACATACACAGTGACCTCGTCATGCCGGCACGTCCGGAAGGCAGGCTGTCGGTGCACGACCTGCGCCGCCACCTCGCCGGCCGGGGTTACCGCGAGGCCATCACGTACAGCTTCGTCGACCCGCGGTTGCAGCATTTGTTCGACCCTGAACTCAGGCCGGTGGCGCTTGCCAACCCGATCTCTGCGGACATGGCCGTTATGCGCAGCAGCCTGTTGCCGGGGCTGGCCGCGGCCGCGGTGCACAATCTCAACCGCCAGCAGCCGCGCGTGCGCCTGTTCGAGACCGGCCTGCGTTTTGTGCCGACGGACGACGGCCTGCAGCAGATTCCGACGCTTGCGATCATAGCCTGTGGCGACCGGCGCCCCGAGTCCTGGAGCAATGCCTCACAGGCCACAGATTTCTTTGACCTGAAAGGCGACCTCGAGAGCACGGTGGGGTTGACCGGTGCGGCCGATACATTCACGTTCACCGCAGGGGAACGCGCCGGCCTGCACCCGGGCCAGACTGCCCTGTTGAGCCGGGACCAGCGACAGGTTGGCGTGATCGGCACGCTGCACCCGTCGGTTGCCGATGAGCTTGGCTTTGCCGGTAGCGTCTGCGTGTGTGAGATCGACCTGGATGCCCTGCGAGAGGTACGTTTACCCGAGTTTTCCGAGCTCTCCAAGTTTCCAGAGGTGCGGCGCGACCTGGCGCTGGTGGTCGACCGCGCGGTGGTGGCGGCGGATGTGATGACGGATGTTCGAGCTAGCGCAGGGCCTTACCTCGCTCATTTAACGTTGTTTGATGTCTATGAAGGCAAAGGCATTGATCCTAAAAGGAAAAGCCTGGGTCTGGGTTTGACTTTCCGTGACCAATCCCGCACTCTAAGCGATGAGGATGTCAATAAGTACATGAAACAAGTGCTTGATCTCATGAAGAAAAACTATAATGCAGAGCTCAGGAGTTAGATAGTTGTCACCATGCCCGCGCTGACCAAATCAGAGATGGCGGATCGCCTGTTTGAAGAGTTGGGACTCAACAAGCGCGAGGCCAAGGAAATCGTCGAACTGTTTTTCGAAGAGGTTCGCGCCTCCCTGGAAGTCAATGAGCAGGTCAAACTTTCGGGCTTTGGTAACTTCGACCTGCGGGACAAGAGTCAGCGCCCCGGGCGGAACCCGAAGACCGGGGAGGAAATTCCGATCTCTGCCCGCCGCGTGGTGACTTTTCGGCCTGGCCAGAAATTGAAGGCACGAGTAGAAGAATATGCTGGAACCGAGCAACAATAATGAGCTGCCTGCGATCCCTGGAAAGCGCTACTTCACCATCGGGGAAGTCAGCGAACTCTGTGCAGTAAAACCGCACGTCCTGCGTTACTGGGAACAGGAGTTTCCCCAACTCAAGCCCGTCAAGCGTCGGGGTAACCGGCGCTACTACCAGCGTGACGACGTACTCACCATCCGCCAGATCCGCAGCCTCCTGTACGAACAGGGCTATACCATCGGAGGTGCGCGGCAGCGCATGACCGACGAGGATGGGGGACTGGGCCCCGCCCAGTTGCAGGCGTTGATCAAGGAAACGATCGAGGAACTGGAAGACGTGCTCGACGTGCTCGGTGGCGGGGAAGGCGGCAGCAAATAGGCATTTGTATCGCCGGAGGCATTGCGTATAATGCCGCCTTGCCGATCGGCAGTGCCTTCTCGGGGCGTAGCGCAGTCTGGTAGCGCACTACACTGGGGGTGTAGTGGTCGCAGGTTCAAATCCTGCCGTCCCGACCAAATTCCTTTCCAACAATTTCCTTCCCACCCGCAGTAGTTGCAGCGAGCATCGCCTGTGAATAGTACACGCGCGTTCCCCGGTGTGCATACAGTGTCCGGGGCTCATACATCAACCTGCCTGCAGTCGGCCGAATAGGCACGAAGAGTAAGCAAGAGCCGATCGCGCACTACTTACCTGTCGCCGGAAAACAACGAGGTCATCGCGCGGCTGGTGGCGTAGCGGGTGGCAAGGTTGATCGCCAGGGCGCCGAAGGTCGTCCAGACGGAGGTCGCTGCGAGGTGGGAGGCCTCCGCATCCGACCCCCTCGTGGAGGGTGTATGGTCGACGCGCGTCGACGTTACCCCGATGACACCGCCGACAGCAAACGCCACCGCGAGGGTCGAGGGCTGTGCGCACAGACAGGCGCAGGTCGACTTCAGGTGAGCGCGGGTATCGGCGATTCGCTGCCGCCGCTGGAGCAGTGCCCGGCGGCTCGCCTCGACGGCGCTACGCTGCCTGTTGAGTCGGCTCAGTGGGTTGTTCACGTTTCTGCTCCGATAGATAGGTGCGCAGCGCTCGAAACTGGACATCGCGCGCCAGCGAGCGAATAAACACCACCAGGCCGACGGCGGCGGCGCCGTTGATCACGGCAGCGACCAGAAATGCCGCTGGCAGGGGGGCGTCAAACGCGACGATAACAGCAACGATGACAGCGAGCAGACACAGCCAGGTGGACAGAGCCAGACCGGCGAGGACCAGTGTGGCCCATAGCATGCGCCGCAGGGAGGTAACCGCCAGGTCGAGCTCCAGGAGGGCGAGTTCGCCAACGCCCCGGGCCTGCGCCGCGCTCTCGGACCACAGGCTGCGCACGTCAGCCAGGACTGCACCCAGGCTGGCGTCTTCCTCGCCCGCCGCAGTCTGCTGCCTGGTGGCATCCGGGTTCCCTGGGGGTGACTCGCCGGGCTCCGGAGCGTCTGGCGCCGCGGTCATTTTCTCAGCAGGATGGAGGTCAGGAACCCCGCCGCCGCGGCGATACCCACCGCACGCAGCGGGTTGGCCTGAATGTACTCAGTGATGGCATGGAGCGACTCTTCGGTCGCTTCCTGTGCCTGGTGCGCCTTTTCGGTGACCGTGATGCCGGCCGCTCGCCGCGCTTCTCTGAGCGCCTCCTCAGCCTGGGCGAGATTGGCCGCGGCGATATCGACAGCGGCATGTGCCGCTTCAGCCACCCGGGCCGTGGTAGCGGCTTCCGGAGACGGTTGATTGGCGAAATCCGCCTTGGCAGCGGTGTTCGCCGAATTGAAATCGGTCATTGTCATTTACTCCGTGTAGTGTTGAATGATGCCCATTCGATTTAAGCACATTCAGCGTCGGCGCGCACACTGCCTGTGTTAAGGATTGCCTTCCCGCCTCAACGTCGGCGCGCCCGTTCATCTATAGCAGCCGTTGCGCGCCCTCGCGGCGGCTACGCCAGGGTCTTGACCCGTTTTTCCGCGTCCGGCAGATTGGAGATCAGCACCGCGAACCAGATGGTGCTCGGATGTTGCAGCGCCAGGAACTTGATCACCATGGTAAGGGGTACGGACAGCAGCATGCCGATGTGGTCGAACATCCAGCCCCAGAACAAGAGGGACAGGAACACGGCCAGCGTGGACAGGCCGAGACGCTGACCCATGATTCTCGGCTCGATCAGGTTGCCGATGATAATGTTGATGCTCAGGTACAGCCCGGCAATCATCACTGTCGCGGCGTGGTCACCGTCCAGAATCGACAGCAGGATCGGCGGTATCGCGGCCAGTACCGAGCCGATGTTGGGCACGAAATTGAGGAAGAAAGCGAGGAAGCCCCACAGCATCGAGAAGCGGACATCGATCAACCACAGTCCGGCCCAGACCAGCGCGCCCGTGACCAGGCTGACGACGGTCTTGGTAGCCACATAGCCGTTCATATCGGCCGACAGGTCCCGCAGGGCAGTGAGTGTATTCTTCGAGCGCGCGTTTCGAGAAAACGCCAGTTTGCGCTGAAACGAAGGGGCGTCGGCGAGAAGAAAGAAGACGGTGAAGATGATAAGCACCATGCTGCCCAGGGTATCGCCCATGCCTGTCAGGAAGCCCCCGAAAAAGGACATCGCGGCGCCCGGGTCGATGGCATGTGAGAGCCAGTCATGGCTGATCTCGACGCCGTGATCGCCCAGCCAGGCGACCCATCTCTCCGTCAGCTGGCTGAACTCTGCCTGGTAAACGGGCAGGGTCTCCAGAAACTCCTCGGCGGTCGCGTCGATCAGGACCAGTACGGTAACCATCACTGCGACCACCGCCACGCCGACGATCGCGGCCGCGGCCCACACGGGCACACCCCGGCGCACGAGTGCACTCAGCGGTGCGCTGCAGATTACGGCGATGAACAGCGCCAGCAGCAAGGGCATGAGCAGGTCCGCGGCCAGCTTGGCGCCGGTGAGCACAATGATCAGCGCCGCGGCGATAATCAGTGTATCCTCCACGCCGCGGTTCTTGGCGGATGATCGGTCCGGGCTCTTTTGCATGCATATTCCCGCAGTAGGAAGGTCGCTCCCCGCGCCCCCGGTTGGAGGCGTTCGCACACCGGCCAGTGGGCGTCGGTGCCGGTACGCGCAGAGCGCTGGCGTCCTGCGATGGTATAGAATGTCAGGCCGCTTTTGAAGCGGATGCGGGTCTGGCGACCGCTTGTGTGATCCGGCCTGATCAGTTCTGACCGGCCAGGTCAGCCAATATCGGGACCCGCCTGTGCGGAGATGCAGTTATGGTGGTACTGCGTCACCAGTGCCTGCAAGGGAGGCTGCTACCGTCGACAGTTTTTACCTGTCCCAGTGCCTGATTGGCATTGCATTCTGTTTCGACCTGGCCTCGTTCCAGTTCAGGGAAAAGCGTCGGGTGCTGGTTTGCCTGAGTGCCGCGGCACTGCTGATTGCGGCCCATTTCTGGCTGCTTGGCGCGTACACCGCGGCGCTCATTGCCATGATTGCGACAGTGCGTTTCCTGGTCGCTATCGTCTCCCGCGCCCGCTGGCTTGTCGTGTTTTTTCTCTCCCTGATCGTCGTTGCGGCGGCGCTGTCCTGGGCCGGTGTGCCGACGGTGCTGGTCACGCTGTCGTCCTCGTTCAGTACGATCGGTGCCTTCCAGTCGTCGGACAGGCGATTTCGCCAGTTGTTGATGGTCTCGACGCTGCTCATGATCGCGCACAACCTGCTGGTGTTTACGCCGGCAGGTGTATTCCTCGAGTTGTTTTTTCTCGGCAGCAACCTGGTGGGATACTACCGGCACTACGTGCGCGGCCGGTTACTTCCTGGCAATACCGGGCGTGACGCACCCGAGCGCTGAAGGGCCGCGGTTATCCGGGCGGAACCGCCAGGCGCTGGCAGCCTGTTGAACAAGTCACAGGCTGCTAAGGGTCTGTAGCCGCGGTTTGCTCCGCCTGCATCTCATTACGCAGTTCATGGCTACGCTTGATGATGTACTGGTGGATGGCGTCCACGTCCTCCTGCGCGAGGATATTGCCAAACGGCGGCATGCCGAGGTGTGAGCGCAGACCACCGTATACCGTGGGCATGAACAGCTCGTGCTGTTCCGCAGACAGGTAACGGAGGTCGGGGAGGATACCTGATCCGATGGCGGAGAGGCCGTGACAGAGGCCACAATGCATGTTGAACAGTTCCTTGCCCGTCGCCAGGGTCTCGGTGCTCGCGGTCATTTCCGGGGGCGAGGGTGGCGTCATCGTCCGGCGGCTGACCTTGGGCATCTCCGCCTTACCGTCCAGTTTGAACACGTAAAGACGGGAGTCGGGCACCACATTGGTCAGCTGTGACAGCGCGCCGAAGGTGATCGCAAATGCGCCCCCCCAGCCGACGTTGAAGGCGACATACTGCTCGCCGTCGACCTCGTAGCTCACGGGGCCGGCGACGACACCGCTGGAGACTTCCTGCTCCCAGAGTTTTTCGCCGCGATCGGCACTGTAAGCGACAACCCGCCCGTCAGCGGTGCCCTGGAAAACCAGGTTACCCCCCGTGCTGAGCGTGCCGCTGTTGTGAATATGATTGTAGGGCCGGGTCCAGCGCGCCTCCTGTTTGACGGGGTCCCAGGCCACCAGGTTGCCCCGGTAGAGTTGGGCAAGCTCGGCGATCTGTTCCTGGGTTTCCGGAACGACCGGCGTGACCATGCCGATGTTGGGTACTCCCGTTTTGATGGGCTCGGCTTTTTGCAGCGGGTTGAAATGTTCGAGAGTCACCTGCTGGGGAATGTACACCAGGCCCGTATCCGGGTTGAAGCTCATCGGCGGCCAGTTATGCGCGCCCTGTGATCCTGGCATCACAATCTTGGGTTCACCTTTCGTCCAGTAATCGGCCACCTCGGTATCGACGATAGGCCGCCCGGTCTTCGGATCTACGCCCTTGGCCCAGGTGACCTGGCCGAATTTCTCGGCCGAGATGAACTCACCGGTGGCGGCGTCCAGGACATAGAAGAAACCGTTCTTGGGCGCCTGCATCACTACCTTGCGGGGTTTGCCGTCAAGTGGCAGTTCGGTGACGATGATGTGCTGGGTGGCGGTAAAGTCCCAGGCGTCGCCCGGCGTGGTCTGGTAATGCCACACGTACTCCCCGTTGTCCGGGCGCAGGGCCACGATGGAGGACACGAACAGGTTGTCACCCTTGGCCTCCGAACGCAGCTTGTAATTCCACAGTGAGCCGTTGCCCACGCCGATGTAGAGCAGATCGAGCTCCGGGTCGTAAGCCATGGAATCCCACACGGTGCCGCCGCCGCCCTGTACCCAGTACTGGTCGCCATGCCAGGTCTTGCGGATCATGGTGATGGTGTCGGTTTCGTCGCCCTTGGCCGGGTCGCCCGGTACGGTGAAGAAGCGCCAGGCCTGCTTGCCGGTGTCCGCGTCGTAGGCCGTGATATAGCCGCGCACGCCGAATTCGGCGCCGCCATTGCCGATGATCACCTTGCCCTTGACCACGCGGGGGGCGCCCGAGATGGTGTAGTTGCGCTCCGTGTCTATGCGGGTCTCCACCGACCAGATTTTTTCGCCGGTTTTGGCATCCAGTGCCTCCAGGCGCCCGTCATAGGCCCCCAGGAAGACTTTGCCGCCCCAGACCGCAACGCCCCGGTTTGCCGCGTCGCAGCAACCCCGGCCCTGGATGCCACGCCACACCTCCGGGTCGTATTTCCAGAGTTGTTTGCCGGTCTTCGCGTCGAGGGCGTACACCATGCTGTAGGCGCCGGTGGTGTACAGCACACCGTCCACCACGATCGGTGTCGCCTCGACCACGCGGTCGAGCTCGTATTTGTGGCTCCAGGCGAGTCCAAGCTTGTTGACGTTTTCATCGGTGATCGACTCGAGCGGTGAAAAACGCTCTTCGCCGTAGGTCCGGCCGTGGCTCATCCAGCTGCCGGGTTCCCCGTCAGCCGCGCTCAGGCGTTTGCTGTCCACGGTCGCAGCGCCGGCGAGAGTGCTTGCGACGCTGATGGCGAGAGCCAGTGCGACACCGGTTGCCGCGCGGTCTGTGATCCGTTGCTGCATTTACCTGCTTCCTCTTATCGGGGGCCGTACTTGCGTAACTGCACATCCGCGAGCACCGGCGTTAAGATAGCCGAAAAGTCCCCGCTTATCGAGGGGCTGTAGCCATCGCGACGGAGCTTGCCCCGACACCGGATGGACGAGCGTTTTCATGGGCCCGGGTGCGCGTTGCGAGGAAGCGGAGAAGCGGATAGGCGTGGAAACCTGGATGGGGCGGCCGTGGTGCTATACTCGCAAAGCGGTCCGGGGCTGAACAAGACCCGGGCGCGTTCTCGGCGCGGTGTGTACCTGGACGGATCGGTTGAATCTCGCGCCCACTGCAGTTCATACGCCAATCCCCGCCGCACGGCGGTTCGCGGCGCGATCAGAGGCAGCGCAATGTCGGAAATGACAACACTGGGATGGCGGGAGTGGATTGGGTTTCCCGATCTGGGCCTTCCGCTCATCAAGGCCAAGGTGGACACCGGCGCCCGCACCAGTTCGCTGCATGCGTTCTGGGTGGAGGCGTTCGAACGCGATGGCAAGGCCTGGGTGCGGTTCGGTATACACCCGGAGCAGGGGTCCAGCGAGCAGGAGGTGACCTGTGAAGCCGCTGTCCTGGATCAGCGCATGGTGAGAGATTCCGGCGGGCACGAAGAGCTTCGCTACGTCATCAGTACGACCATCGAAATTGCCGGTGTGCGGCAGGGGGTTGAAGTCACGCTGACCGATCGCGATACGATGAAATTCCGGATGCTGCTGGGGCGTACGGCCATCCGTGGCCGCTACGTGGTCGATCCCGGTCGTTCGTTCCTCTGCGGCAGGCGGCCGCGTCGTCGTCGCGAGGCCGCAGGCACGGATGCTGCTGCGTCAACACGACGCGGACAAGCGGTCTAGTCCGTGCCAGCCGGGGGCGAGGCGCTATTGATCGGTGGTCAGCCGATCACGCCGGGCGAGAAGCGTATCGTCACCATCAAGGTGGCACCGATGTATACCCACGACGACCTGTCCATTGCGGTGCAGGTGGTGCGGGGCAAACGCCCGGGTCCGACACTGTTCGTCAGTGCCGCGATTCACGGCGACGAGATCAACGGTGTCGAGATTATCCGGCGGCTGCTCAAGCACCGGTCGCTGCAATCGCTCCGTGGGACCCTTCTCGCAATCCCCATCGTCAACGTCTACGGGTTCGTGAACCACACTCGCTATCTGCCGGACGGGCGCGATCTCAACCGTTCATTCCCGGGCTCCGGCCGCGGTTCATTGACCGGCAGGGTTGCAGATGCGTTCGTACGCGAGATCGTGCAGAAATCCACCCACGGCATCGACCTCCACACCGGCGCCCGCCACCGCAGCAATTTTCCCCAGATCCGCGCCGATCTCGATCACCCTGAAACCCTGGCCATGACCGAGGCCTTCGGGGTGCCGCTGGCAATTCATGCGCGAACCCGTGACGGGTCACTGCGCGCTTGCGCAGGCGAGGCCGGAGTGCCAATGTTGCTGTACGAGGCGGGCGAGGCGCTGCGCTTCAACGAAATGTACATACGGGCGGGGGTCAAAGGCATTATCAACGTCATGCGTGCCATCGGCATGCTGGGCAAGAGCCGTCGCCGTTCGCCGCTGCCACCGCCACTGATCAGTGACGACACCACCTGGATACGTTCCCCCGACAGCGGCATTCTGCGCGCGCTGGTGCCACTGGGTGCGCGGGTGGTGGAGGGCCAGGTTATCGCCATCGTCGCGGATCCTCTCGGGGTTGCCGAGACTGAACTGACTGCGCCGCTTTCGGGTATGGTGATCGGCCGCACACACCTGCCACTGGTCTACGAGGGCGATGCTGTTTTCCATATCGCTGCCTATGGCCGTAAGGTCGGCGTGGTGGAAGAGCACGTCGAAAAATTTCGCGAAGAGCACCATCCCGCAGAGGACCCGGACCCGGCCCCCGAGTCCGGCGCGGCTCCCATTACCTGATGTTGCAGGCAAGCCTGTTGGTTCTCGGCCTGCTGTTGTTGTTGGCGGGAGGTACAGCCGTGGTTCGCGGCGCCTCGGCAGTAGCAGCGCACTACGGCGTGTCACCGCTGGTGGTGGGGCTGACAGTCGTGGCCTTCGGCACCAGCGCACCGGAGTTGGTGGTCAACGTCGCCGGCGCGCTGGCGGGCGAGACGGCGCTGGCTTTTGGCAATGTCAGTGGCTCGAACCTGGCCAACATCGGGCTGGTGCTGGGCACGGCAGCCGTACTGGCACCGATCACCATCGAGAGCGGTGTCGTCCGCAGGGAGTTGCCGCTGCTGCTGCTGGGTACGACCGCGTTGCTGATCATGATACTGGATCGGCGTTTCCTTGGGCTCTCACCGGAACTGACGCGGCCCGACGCACTGATCCTGCTGCTGATTTTCGGTATCTTCTTCTATGTGATTGTCCAGGATGTGCTGCAACGCCGCAGCGATCCCCTGCGGCAGAACCTGCTGGACGTGGAGGAAAAGATGCCGTCGGCAGCAACCGGCGGGGTTTTCCGGGAATGGTTGTGGGCGTCGGGCGGCCTGGTCTTGTTGACGGCGGGCGGGCAGGTCACCGTGGATGCCGGCTCCGAGCTGGCGCAGGCATTGGGCGTGCGGCCGGTCATCGTCGGTCTGATGATTGTCGCGGTCGGTACCAGCCTGCCGGAATTCGTCACCTCGATGATTGCCGCTGCCAGGGGCGAGTCAGACTTGTGCCTCGGTAACGTCGTGGGCTCGAATATATTCAATGCCCTGTTCGTGCTGCCCATCAGCGCCCTGGTCAAGCCGCTCCCGGTCCCCGGGGGCGGTGCCCTCGATGTCACCGTCTCACTGGCGTTCGCGGGCGCCATAATCATTGTCTTTTACGTCGGCCGTGGCCGCATGTCGCGCGGGGTCGGCGGTACCCTGGTGCTCGCATACTTCGGCTACATGGGCTTTCGTCTCAGTAGCCCCGCGCTGGGCGTTCCCTGATCAATCCTCGATCTGGGTATCCAGTTCCCTGACGTTGGGACGGCGCCGCCGGCGGGCACGCGCGGGAATCATCCCCCGCATCTCTTCCAGCTTGCCGAAGCACAACAGCTTGTCGCCCGCCTCCAGGACGCGGTCGCTGCGCGGGTTGGGGATGACCTTCGCCCCCCGGTAGAGAGTGAGGACGTTGATATCCTGCTCCAGCAACTGTGTTTCGCGGATGGTCTGGCCGACGAAATTGGAGCCCTCGGGAACGAAGATTTCGCTCACCCCGTAACCCCGGCTGACCGTCAGGCGCTGGCGCACGTCGATTTCCGGGAAGTCGACCTGGGCGGCGATGTAGTCGATCACGGAGCCCGCCACATCCAGCCCGGTGCAGGTCTCGATTCCCTCCAGGCCCGGCGACGAGTTGACCTCCATGATCTGGGGCCCATCACGGCCTTCGAGCATGTCGACGCCGGCGACCCGCAGGCCCATGATCTGGGTGCAGCGCACTGCGGTTTCCCGGTATTGTTCATCGAGGTCCACGGGCTCCGCCACGCCGCCCCGGTGAACGTTACTGCGAAACTCCTGCCCCTGGGCTACCCGGCGCATGGCGGCTACCACCCGGTCGCCCACCACAAAGGCGCGAATGTCCCTGCCTTTGCTTTCGGCGACGAATTTCTGGATGAGGACGTTCTGGCGTTGGCTCTGCAGCAATTCGATGATGGATTCGGCCGCCTTGACGGTCTCCGCCAGCAGTACCCCGATCCCCTGGGTCCCCTCGATCAACTTGATGATGACCGGGGCGCCGCCGACCCGTTCGATGGCCGGTAACACGTCGCGCTTGTCGCGGACGAAGGTGGTGGCGGGAATTCCGATATGGTGGCGGCTGAGGATCTGCAGGCTGCGCAACTTGTCCCGGGAATTGGAAATGCCGTGTGCGGTATTGGCGCAGAACACGTCCATCTGCTGGAACTGGCGTACGACGGCGGTGCCGTAATAGGTGATTGACGCCCCGATCCGGGGCAGCACGGCGTCGTAGGTGCTGAGGTGCTTCTGCCGGTAGTAAAGGTCGGGGGCATTTTTTTCCAGGTCGATAGCGAACTTCAGGGTGTTGAGCACCTTGACTTCGTGGTCCCGCTGCAGGGCCGCTTCCCGGAATCGACGTGTGCTGTAGGACTGCGGCGCGCAAGACAGGATGGCAAGCTTCATGAGAATCTCCGTGGTTTGTTCTGGACCGGGCGGGGCGCGACCCGGCATGCACCAGGCGTGGTTGCCGGTTGGGCAGCCTAGGGTAACGGAAATCGATCGCCAACGACACTTGCCGGTGGGAAGCCGTGGCGGTCGCGTGTGTCCCTCTGAGTCAATTTTCTGTTCCCGGGCGAACAATACGTAGGCGCGGGATTTCTGCTTTAATGAGGACGATAGCCTGATAGGAGGTGGGTCATGTCCGAGTTCAGTCTGATTATCGGCGGCGAAAAGGTCGCCACCGACGCGTATTTTCCGGTACTCAATCCCGCGACTGAGGAGCCGGTGGCGCAGTGTCCGCTCGCGACCAAAGCACATCTGGATGCGGCAGTAGCGGCAGCGAGGGCCGCTTTTCCGGCCTGGAGCGCGACCCCTGACGAGGAGCGCGCTCGGCTGGTCCACGCAATCGGCGATGCGCTGGAGGCGCACGGTGAGGAGCTCTCGCACCTGCTCACCCTCGAGCAGGGCAAGCCTGCCGGTGGCTTCGCGGGCCTTGGCGCCGGCTTCGAGCTGGGAGGCACGGTGGCCTGGTGTCACGCCACGGCGGACCTCAAATTGCCCATCGAGGTCATACAGGACAACGAGGCGGCGCGCATCGAGGTGCATCGCAAGCCGCTGGGGGTGGTGGGCTCCATCACGCCGTGGAATTACCCATTGCTGATTGCAATATGGCACGTCATGCCGGCGTTGCGCAGTGGCAACACCGTGGTCATCAAGCCCTCGGAGTACACGCCGCTTACCACGTTGCGGGCGATGGAGATCATCAACCCGATGCTGCCGCCCGGGGTCCTCAATGCGGTGGCCGGTGATGGCAGTCTGGGCGCCGCGATGTCCAGCCACCCGGATATCAACAAGCTGGTTTTCACCGGCTCCACCGCCACCGGGAAAAAAATCATGCAGAGCGCGGCGGGCAATCTCAAGCGGGTGACCCTCGAACTCGGCGGTAACGATGCCGCCATCGTGCTGCCCGACACCGATATCGCCGCAGCTGCCCCGAAGATATTTACGACGGCATTGATCAATAACGGGCAGACCTGCGCTGCATTGAAACGGCTCTACGTGCACGAGGATATCTATGAGGACCTGTGCCAGGCACTCGCTGACATCGCCAACAGCGTGACCACGGGAGACGGCAGTGGCGAGGTCGACTTCGGCCCGGTGCAGAACAAGGCGCAGTTCGACAAGGTCTGCCAGCTGGCCGACGAGGCCCGGGCCAGTGGCGCCCGCTTTCTTACCGGCGGCGAACCGATGTCCGGCCCGGGTTACTTCTTTCCGGTGACGATTGTCGCGGATATCGCTGAAGATACCCGGCTGGTGCAGGAAGAGCCGTTCGGCCCCATCCTGCCGGTGCTGAAGTTCACTGATGTCGAGGATGCCCTGCGTCGTGCCAACGCCAGTTCCAGCGGCCTGGGTGGCTCGGTGTGGTCGGGCGACGTGGAGCGCGCCACGGAGTTGGCGAGCCGTTTGGAATGTGGCACCGCCTGGGTCAATAACCATGCGATGATTCAACCCGATGCGCCTTTTGGCGGGGTCAAGGAATCCGGGATCGGGGTCGAATTCGGTCGCTACGGTCTGGAGGAGTACACCTCGATCCAAACGCTCCAGATCAGCCCGGAGTGAGCCGTCGCGCGAGGTTGGATGCGCTCGTAAAGCCGCCTATACTGCCACAGCGGAACACAGGATACGGTCTATGCTGAAACACACCATAGCGCTCGCAGGAGCCGCCGCTCTCGTCGCGGTGGGGTTGAGTACCACGGCTTCGGCGGCCCCGCCTCCTTTGCCGATCGAGAAAACCGGGATCGTTGAATCCCTGCCTGCCACCTACCCGGAAAGCTGGTTCCTGGTGCACGACGCCGCGTTCTTCAGCATGTCCGACGGCAAGGTGTACGTGATAGACACCGCCGCCGAAACCCTGCCGGAGCAGGTCAAGGGCACGTTTAACGTGGTGTTGATAGGGAATATCACCCAGTCCGCGAAGCGGTCAGAGATCTACGCCACAGAAACCTTCCACACCCGCGGCACCCGCGGGGAGCGGCAGGATATGCTGACGATCTGGGACCAGGAAAACCTCAGTCCCGTTGCCGAGGTGCCATTGCCCGGGGGCAAGCGTTTCTCGGGCATGCCACAGCGCTACGCGATGCTGCTCCTCAACGATCACAAGTGGCTGGCTATCGCCAATTTGAGCCCCGCGACATCGGTGACACTGGTGGATCTGGAGGCCCGCAAGATCGTCAACCAGATCGCCACGCCGGGTTGCGTGTTCACTTATCCAACGGGGCCCCGGGGGTTCAGTTCGCTGTGTGCCGACGGGCGTTTCATGAGCACCCAGCTCGATCCGGCCGGCAAGGTTGCGGCACAGACGCGCACCGACGCATTTTTCAGCTCCGACGATTCGCCGATCTACGAGCGCCCCGCGGTGATAGGCGATACGGCGTATTTCCCGACGATTGCCGGCCTGGTGTTCCCGGTGGACATGAGTGGCGATGTCGCGAAGGTCGGTGAGCCCTGGCACCTGGTGCCGGAGGCCGAGCGTGCTGAGAAGTGGGCCCCGGGGGGGATCGGTCTCATTGATCGAGACGACAACGGACGCTTTTACATCATTATGCACCCGGACGCGGTAGAGGGTAGCTACCAGGGCGGCGGTTCCGAGGTCTGGGTTTACGAGGCAGCGAGCCAGCAGCGTATCAAGCGGATCAAGCTGCGCGAGTGGGGGCTCTCGCTGGCGGTAAGTCGGGGTGCTGAGCCGTCCCTGATGGTAGTCAACCCCGGCAACATGAGCCTGGAGATGTACGACCCCCAGAGCGGTGATTACATCCGTACGATCAGCGACTTCGGTCAACAGACGCCGCTCATGGTCCACGGGTCCCGCTGATGCCCGACCTGGTTGTCAGTGGCCTCGCGTGGTTTATCGCCTGGCTGTTCGTGATGGCGGCGCTGCATAAATTCCGCGCGCCAGGCTATTACCAGGGACTGCTCAATGGCTGGTTCCCCGGGATTGCTGTCGGCTCCTGGGTGCCGCACATTGTCGCTGCTGGTGAGTTCGGGATCGCGGTCATGGTGCTCCTGCCAGGGGCGCGCGGTGCGGGACTGCTCGCGGCCGCGATGGTGTTGCTGTTATACGCGGTGGTGATGGGTGTGCAGCTGGCCGGCGGTCGTGCCAGTGGCAGTTGCGGTTGTGCCGGCCCCGCATCCAGCCTGGTGATCAGCCTGCCCGTGGTCCTGCGTAACCTGGTTTGTGCCGTCCTCGCACTGGCGGCGTTGCTTCCGCTGCAGGCTGGTGACTACGGGTTGGCCGGTGTGGCCTTGTCTGCGAGTGTTGCCGCTTTCCTCATCGCCGGCTATCTCACCAGCGAGCAACTCATCGTGAACGCACAGAATCTCGCGGGGAACGCCTGACCATGGATTTATTGCTGGTATCGAATATCGTCCTCTGGATCGGGTTTGTCGCACTGGCACTGATCAACCTTGCGCTCGCGAGGCAGATCGGCGTGTTGTACGAGCGGGTGGCGCCCGCGGGGGCGCTGATGATGAACCAGACGGTGGCGGTGGGTGCGGCGTCGCCGCAGCTCACTGTCACTGATATCGATGGCGTCGATCGGGAGATCGGTTCGGCCCCGGATGGCAAATCACAACTCGTGTTCTTCCTCTCCCCGGACTGCCCCGTGTGTGGCGAACTCACACCGGCGCTCAAATCCGCGGCCAGGGCTGAAGCGGGCTGGGTGCAGGTAGTGTTGGCCAGTGACGGCCCGCAGCAGGATCACAGTGGGTACATTGAACGCAAGGGTCTGAGCGGATTTCCCTACGTGGTTTCCGAGCTGTTGGGCAAGAGCTTCGGGGTGTCAAAGCTCCCCTACGCCGTGCTGATCGACGAGCAGGGTATCATCGCGTCGATGGGGATCATAAACTCCCGCGAACACCTGGACAGCCTGTTTGAGGCCAAGGAGCGGAAGGTGGCCTCCATTCAGGACTACATGAGCCGGCGCGACGCCGTGCAGTACGTGGAGGCGGAAAAACCATGAATTTCATCGACAGGCTGTTCGAACGCAGAGCCCGCGATCTAGCCCAGCGCAGTTCGAGGCGTGGATTGCTGAAAGGGCTGGGAGGGCTATTGGTCGGTGGCGCCGCCATTCCCCTGTTGCCGGTTGCGCGCGCGGCCGGGCCCGAGCACCCGGTGGAGGAGGGCGATCCCGGCAGCTGCGACTACTGGCGCTACTGCGCCATAGACGGCTTTCTCTGCAGTTGCTGCGGCGGTAGCCACAACACCTGTCCGCCCGGCACGGAGATGTCGCCGGTAACCTGGATCGGCACCTGCCATAACCCGGCGGACGGTCGCAACTACGTCATCTCGTACAACGATTGCTGCGGCAAGTCGAGTTGCGGCGCCTGCCTCTGCCAGCGTGATGAGGGGGATCGACCACCCTATCGTCCGGACAAGACCAACGACATCAACTGGTGCCTGGGCACCAGTAGTGCGGCCTACCATTGCTCAACGGCCATCGTGGTCGGCGTCGCGTTCGAGGGCAAATGAGAGTCCTTGCATCACTATTGATAGGCCTCGGCGTTTCGGTCGCGATTGCGGCCGACGAGCCGGCCGCGAAAGTGCGTTTCAATTACCAGATGTTCTGCCAGGGTTGTCACACGCCCGATGGTAGCGGGGCACGCCACGTGCCCCGCATGAAAGACCATGTCGGTGTCTTCACAGCGTCGGCGAGGGGACGCGAGTACCTCGTGAGGGTCCCTGGCTCTGCTACCTCGGCGCTCAATGACGACGACCTGGCGGCGGTGCTGAACTGGATCGTCTACGAGTTTTCGGGTGCCAGCTTCAACCGGGGTTTCGAACCCTATACGGCCGAAGAAGTGGGTCGGCTGCGCCAACACCCGCTCAACGAAGTTGCCAGGCACCGAGAAGAATTGCTGGCCGAGATAGGCAGCGTGAACTCCGGGGAGAGTGTTCGACCATGAAAAACTGGATTGTAAGCTGCATCCTGTTCGCATTGTTGCCGGTGCCGGTGTCCGCCGATGAGGTGCCGGCAGCCGCGAAAGCCTGTGCCACCTGCCACGGTGCGGCCGGGGTGTCCAACAACCCCGAGTGGCCGAACCTGGCAGGCCAGCATGGCCCCTACCTGGCTGACCAGATCAAGGCGTTCCGCGACGGGGTGCGCAACAACCCCGTGATGATGCCCTTCGTCATGAATCTCAGCGATGACGATATCGCTGAGCTCGCCGCCTACTATTCCGCTCTGCCCCGGGCGACCGCAGCCAATGGCGACGGCAGCCTGGTGCAGCGCGGTGAAACACTCTCCGCATACTGTAAGGCGTGTCACGGTATGCAGGGTGTACCGGCCGCAAAAGAATGGCCCATTCTTGCGGGCCAGCACGCCCGGTACCTGCACACACAACTGCTTGCCTACAAGCGTGGTGAGCGAATCAACGGCCACATGCAGGCCGCGATCGCTCACCTGGGCGAAGAACAATTCGCGGCGCTGGCTGCCTATTACAGTCAGGTCAAACCCTGATCGCAGGCCGAAGGACCGCACTTCGATGCCTCCCGTGGCCCGGTCCTTCAGCGCAATAGTCCCGCCTTCCTTATCGGCGGCAACCCGGTGGCCGGCGGCGGGTGACGGGGCTGCTATCGCTTTAACTTCCGATGGACTTTGAACCCAGTCTTTCCCCGCGCTTCGTCGCCTATGTCAGCGACTATCTGCTCGATCGTGGCGTCGACCCCGAGACCGTATTTCCAGACTGCGACATCGAGTTGAAGCGCGATGAGGAATTCGACACACCGGTGCCCGTCTGGCGCGTGGCAAGGTTGTTCGAGTGCGCCGCGGAGCGCACCGGCAATCCGTGTATGGGTTTGAACATGGGGCAGGAATTTCACTATGAAAACAGCGGCCTGCTGGTGTTGGCCATGCTGGCGGCACCCTCGGTGGAGAGCGGCATGCGGTGTCTCAACCGCTACGACAAGTACGTCGATACCGGCATAGAGACGAGTTTCGATTTCGGTGGTGATCTCGCCGAGTTCGGTGCACGCCTGCTGGTCGACGGCGACACCCGCGTGGACCAGTTGAACGAATACCTGATGGCGTTTCTGGTAAAGTCGCTCACCAACGCTACCCGCAAACCCGTTCCTCTGACCGAGGTTTGGTTTCGGCATGACAACGGCGGCAACCGCAGTGAACTGGAGGCATTCTTCAGGGCGCCGGTGCGATTCTCCCGGGACTCCAACATGCTGCGCTTCAAGTGCAGTTACCTGCAGGAACGTTTTCGTTCCAGCAATAAACTGCTCTACGACACGCTCATCAAGGCGTTGCGCACGTATTTCACCTCGATCAACGAACAGGCCGGGTTTATCGATGTTGTGTCCAGGGAGATCATACGCGGTCGTGGCGATGAAGCCCCCAGTGCGGAGCGGATTGCGCTGCGGCTGGCAATCTCGCCGCGCACCCTGCGCCGCCGCCTTGCCGACGAGGGTTTCAGTTTTCAGGAGGCGAAAAACCTCGCCCGGGAAAAACAGGCCAAGTACTACCTCGGCCAGACCAGCATGTCACTGTCTGAGATCGCCTTCGAGCTGGGCTACTCGGAGCTCAGTGCGTTCAGCCGGGCATTCAGGGCCTGGGCGGGCGAAACCCCCCAATCCTACCGGACGCACGTACGCCGTATCATGTAGCCTTGAAGAGGCGGGTGCTTTCATTGCAGGGCGATACCAGCTCGAAGGTGAAGGCTGCTTGCAGCGCGCAGACCCCGGCGTGGCGCCTGCCCGCACTCTGCAGCCGGTTCGGTCAAGCAATTGACCACATTTGTCAAAGCCTTCCACAAGTGCGAAGGTAAGATGCAGGGAGCCGGGTCTGTTTTTCGTCCGGACAATAATGACGCTTGCCGTTCACGAGGGAATCACAACATGTACAAACCGGCGAACCATCGACAGTTTTCTCGCTCAGTACTCAGCCTTGCCGTGCTCGCGGCCGGTCTTGGCGCCACGGTGCCGGGCCTTGCCCAGCAGCAACTGGAAGAGGTGTTGGTCACCGCGCAGAAGCGCACCCAGAGTGCCAACGATGTCGGTATCACGATCAATGCGTTCACTGGCGACCAGTTGCGGGACCTGGGTGTCCTTACGCCGGAAGATATCGCCATGTTTACCCCCGGCCTGACCGTCAACGAGACTGCCGCTACCGGTGTGCCCCTGTACACGATCCGGGGCGTGGGATTCCAGGATTACTCCACCGCCGCGTCGTCCACCGTGGGCATCTATTTCGATGAGGTGGCGATGCCGTATACGGTGATGACCCGCGGCCTCGTCTTCGACACCGCCCGGGTCGAGGTACTCAAGGGACCCCAGGGTGACCTTTACGGCCGCAACACCACAGCCGGCCAGATCAACTTCATCAGCAACAAGGCATCCCAGGAATTCGGGGCCGGGGTAATCGGTTCTTACGGGAACTACGAGGCTTTTGAGGTTGAGGGTTATATCACGGGCGGCAACGACTTCGTGCAGGCGCGGTTGGCGGGCAAGACCACCCAGTGGGGCGAGGGGTGGCAAGAGAGCCTGACTCGGAACGATGAGCTGGGTGAGCGCGATTCCACGGCGCTAAGGGGTATCGTTAACTTCGATTTCACCGATACCCTGCGCCTGGAGTTGATTGCGCACTACGTGAAAGATGAATCGGACAACCGCGCCAATACGGCCTACAACGGCACCCGGATCGGCCTGGGCGAATTCAACAACCCCTATACCCCGCTGGAGGATTACCGGTTGCCGGGTGGCAGCAACCTGGGTGAGACCCCGCCCTGGTATTCGGTTGATGACAACGAGGCGGCTGACTGGACCAATCAGTATGCCAGCCCGATCACCGGCCGGGTGTTCAATCTGCGGCCGCGACGCGACAACGAGTTGACTGGTATCGCCGCCCGGCTCGAGTGGCAGCTCGGCGATACGATGACCTTGACGTCGATCACGTCCTACAACGAATTCGAGCGCGAGGAAGCCAATGACTGGGACGGTGGCTTCTACAACGATTCCAGCAACATCAATACCACCGATCTTGACGTGTTCTCGCAGGAGTTGCGCCTGTCGGGCCAGACCGGCGATTTCGACTGGATCGTGGGTGTGTATTACTCCTCCGATGAAATGGACGAGTACTACCATTACTTCATGTCCGACTCGGTGTTCGGCGTGGGCTCGATTCCCTGGGTGTGGGGCTGTTTGCCCCCACACCGATTCGGGAACTGGATACGATTTACAACCAGGAAACCGAGTCCGCCGCCGTTTTTGCCCACGTCGAGTGGCAGTTCACCGATGCCTGGCGGCTCACGCTGGGCGCCCGCTACACCCAGGAGGATCGCGACTGGTCCGGGTGCACCTTTGTCGCCGACGATGGCAGTCTCGCCGGCTTCCTGAATGCGCAGTTCGGCGCCTCGCTTGGCCCCGGCGACTGCGGTACGATCGACGACGACCCGAATTCGCCTACCTACATTTTCTCGGTCATCGGTACCGATCGTATCAATGAGGCCTTCCCGGTGTACGAAGACTCGATCGAGACCGACCGCTGGATGGGGAAAGTCGGTCTGGATTACGCGCTCAGCGACGACGTGCTGATCTACGGCATGATCTCGCACGGCTTCAAATCGGGGGGCTTCAACGGCGCCAACTCCAACACCACGCTGCAGCTGCAGCCCTACGATGAAGAAAAGCTGACCTCCTACGAACTCGGGACCAAGGCGACCTTGCTGGACGGGGCCATGCAGCTCAATGCCGCGGTGTTCTACTATGACTACGAAGATAAACAGGAACAGGATACGGCGGTTGCCTTCGTCGGTAACATTTCCGGTTTGACCAACGTACCGGAGTCGGAAATCTATGGCGCGGAAATCGACCTGCAGTGGCTACCAACCGATGGGCTGCGGATCAACTTCGGCCTGGCCTGGCTGGACACAGAGGTCACCAAATGGGAAGCGGTGGATGCCGACGCCAGCGCCTGGCCCAACGTCGTCACACGCGACGTGTCTGGGATTGAACTGCCAATGGCGCCGGAGTGGTCTTCGACACTGACGGCAGCCTACGAATGGCCATTGACCGACAACCTGAACCTGGAAGTGGCAGCCGATGCGATGTATACCGACGAGACCACCGGCGGCACGCGGGTTGAGGACGGCACCGAGGATTACTACCTGTTCAACGGGCGGGTGAGCATCGGCTCTGCGGCCGGTAACTGGCGCGCCATGCTGTGGGCGCGCAATCTGACCGATGAAGACTATTACCCGTCTGCCTACGCGGGCGGCAACGGTCCCTTTGTCCGCACCCAGGGCATGCCGCGTACCTATGGGGTAACACTGAGCTACTTCCTCGGGCAGTAGTAGCTCGCCGGATAGTGAAGCGGGCTCCCTCTGCTTCACACCCTTGAGCCCGGCCTGAGCCGGGCTCTTTTTTTCTGGCGAGAAAAACCCGCCTGGTAGGCTTGCAGCCGAAAAATAGGGTGGACGCTTTCGGGCTCGACCGCTGGTTTCTCGCGGCTGCGACTTCACACAGGCATCCTACATTCCCGAGGGGTCTGCGACGCGGGGTCGACTCGGGTCGAATCGACACCTGAGCTCGGTTTCTGTTAACCTATTTTAGGTTTAAAATATCGGTCACTCTGGAAGGGGGCGACATGTGGAAGCCTGCGCAACGCATCAAGTACAAGCCTCTCACCGATAGCTGGCCTTCGGCGCAGGATGCCGCGGTCGCGCGACTGTTCTCCCCGGCAGCCATCGGACCGGTGACGCTGGCGCAGCGCACCTGGGTGCCGGCGATGGTGCCATGGCGCGCCAGCGAAGACGGCTTTGTAACCCCTGACGTGCTCGACTGGTACGGGCGTTTCGCGCGTGGCCGACCCGGCGCCATCGTGGTCGAGGCGACCGGTATTCGCGACGTGCCGAGTGGCCCCCTGTTGCGCATTGGTCACGACCGGTTTCTGCCAGGCCTGCGGGAACTGGTCGCCCGGGTGGCACAGGAAAGCGACGGCCACACCCGCCTGCTGATCCAGATTATCGACTTCCTCGGGATTCGCCGGCGCCCCGAGCGAGACAAGTTCCTGCAGCGGTTTTTGCGGGTGACGGATGACCATCGGCGCGCACTGGGCGACACGAACCTGACAGACGATGACGTTCGCGAGAGGTTGCTCTCAGCTGACGACGATGTGCTGCGTACTGTACTCGCTGACCGGGAATGGGAATCGCTCACGGTCGGCTACCGGGAGCGTGTTACCGATACTGAACTTGAACATATCGCCGAGCTTCCCCGGGTGCTGCCGGGTCTGTTCTCCGAGGCTGCGGGCCGGGCACGCGAGGCCGGCTTCGACGGGGTGGAGCTACACTATGCCCATGCCTACACTATGGCGTCGTTTCTTTCAGCCATTAACACCCGCGACGATGGCTATGGGGGTCCACTCGAGAACCGGCTACGACTCCCGCTGGAGGTCTACCGGGGTGTGCGCGCCCGGGTCGGTGATGATTTTGCCGTCGGTTGCCGGTTTCTCGCCGAAGAGTGCATACCCGGGGGCAATGTCCTCACCGAGAGCACCCGGATCGGCCCGGCATTTGCGGCCGCCGGCATGGATTTCATCAGTCTGTCCCGCGGTGGCAAGTTCGATGACGCCAAGCAGCCCAAGGTAGGCGAGGCGGCCTATCCTTATACCGGCGTCAGTGGGTACGAGTGCATGCCTGGCTATATTTCCGATGAATTCGGGCCCTTTGGCCGCAATATCGAGCCCACCGCCGCCGTGCGTGAGGCGATTCGTGGCGCGGGGCACGAAACGCCAGTTGTTGTTGCCGGGGGCATTCATACATTCACGCAGGCGGAGGGTCTGCTCGCCGACGGCAAAGCAGATATTGTCGCCCTGGCACGGCAGGCGCTCGCCGACCCAGACTGGTTCGAGAAAGTCCGCACCGGTAACGGCGATGCTGTGCGACTTTGCGAGTACACCAATTACTGCGAGGGGCTGGACCAGAAGCATAAGCAGGTGACCTGTAATCTGTGGGACCGTGTGGACCGCGACGCGCCCGGGGTGACGCTGAGCAGCGATGGTAAACGACGCCTCATCGCGCCCGAATGGCACCGCGATCTCCCGGGTAGCTGACCGGAATTATCGATGGGCTGGCCAGTTTGTCCGCCGCTGCCGATGCCTGTACGGTACAGCGTAGAGCCGCAGGGAAAAGGGGAGTAACGCCATGCAGGAACACGCCGACACCAACCTCTACAGCGCTTTCCGGCAGCGGTTTCCCGCAGACCTCAACGCCGCGCTGCTGACCACGCCGGAGGGACGCGCGTACAGTTATGCCGACGCCGAGCTGCTGTCGGCACGGGTCGCCAATTTCCTGGTCGATCGAGGCTTCAAGCCCGGTGACCGGGTCACTGTCCAGGTCGAAAAATCCCCGGAGATGCTCTGGCTCTACCTGGGGGTACTCCGCGCCGGCCTGGTGTTTCACCCGCTGAACACGGCCTATACCAACGATGAACTGGAGTACTTCCTGGCGGACGCCGACCCCGCGCTGGTGGTGTGTGACAGCCGTCGCGCCGACGACCTCGGCGCCCTGTGCGGCGACGCGCGCCAGCTGCTGACCCTGGACGCAGATGGCGGTGGCAGCCTGATGTCAGCCGTCGCGCATTGTGACGATACCTTCGATACCCGCGCTGAGGGACCGGAGGCGATGGCGGCGTTGTTGTACTCATCCGGCACGACCGGCAAACCCAAGGGCATCATGCTGACCCACGGTAACCTGATTGCGAACGCCCGGGTGCTGGTGGATTACTGGGGATTCAGCGCCAGTGATCGCCTGTTGCACGCGCTGCCCGTGTTCCATGTGCACGGGCTCTTCGTCGCGATCGGCTGCGTGCTCATGAGTGGTGCCAGCATGCGCTGGCTGCAACGGTTTGATGCCGGTTCGGTCATTGACGAACTGGTGTCCTGCACGGTCATGATGGGTGTTCCGACCTACTACACTCGATTGCTAGCCGAGTCCGACGTTTGATGCATCCCGCTGTGCCAGCATGCGGCTGTTCATCTCCGGCTCTGCGCCCCTGCTGGCGGATACGTTTCACGCGTTCGAACAGCGCACGGGGCAGCGTATCCTCGAGCGCTATGGCATGACCGAAACCGGCATGAACACGTCCAATCCGCTGCGGGGTGAGCGCCGTGCGGGTACCGTTGGGTTTCCGTTGCCGGGAGTCAGTCTTCGTATCACCGGCCCGGATGGCAGCGAACTGGGGCCGGGGGAGGTGGGCAGCCTGCAGGTCAAGGGCCCCAACGTCTTTCCAGGTTATTGGAACATGCCTGAAAAAACGGCTGAGGATTTTACCGGCGATGGCTTTTTCATCACCGGTGACCAGGGCATGGTTGACGCCGAGGGTTACGTGTCTATCGTTGGGCGTGCCAAGGATATGGTTATCAGCGGCGGTCTCAATGTCTACCCGAAGGAAGTCGAGCTGCTCATCGACGCAATATCCGGTGTCCGCGAGTCCGCCGTCATTGGTCTGCCCCATGCGGATTTCGGTGAGGCTGTTGTGGCGGTGGTGGTCGCCGAGCCGGGTGCCGAACTCGAGGCGGACGCCATCATCGACCGGGTCAGGTCCCATGCGGCGAATTTCAAGGTGCCAAAGCAGGTCTTCTTCGTCGACACGCTGCCACGGAACACCATGGGTAAGGTCCAGAAAAACCTGCTCCGCGAACGCTTCGGATGATGCGGCCGTGAACAGGGGATGTCTGTGTCACTGGTCGCAACAAAACTAGTTAATAATGAAACTACTTTGTGCTAGATTAGAACGTTGGGAGAAAATTCAGGCAGTACCTTGCTGTCGCCGCAAAGGCAGTGTCGGGCTGCAAAACACTGGACTGGGCAGGTGAGATCATGGCTAAGAAACCTTTCGCGTCATCCGCTGATCTGGGCGACAAAACCGAAACACTGGAAGTTTTGGCTGACGGCGTTTATGCGCTCACAGCCGAGGGTGACCCCAATGTCGGCGCAATCGAGGCTGAGGATTTTCTGATTGCGTTCGAGGCGCGCGCGACCCCGAGAGCGGCGACGGACTGGCTGACCCTGTTGCGCGAGCACACCGACAAGCCTGTTAAGTACCTTGTGCTTTCGCATTACCATGCCGTGCGGGTGCTGGGCGCCTCGGCGTTTGGGGCAGAGTCCATCATCACCCATGAGAAAACGCGCTACCTGATCGAGGAGCGTGGCGAAGAGGACTGGGCCAGTGAGTTCGGTCGCATGCCGCGACTGTTCCGGGAGCCCGAGGGTATACCGGGGCTGACGCACCCCGATATCGTCTTCAACGATCGCCTCGAGATTCCGCTGGGCGGAGATCGGGGTGACCTGGTGCTCGAGTATTGCGGTCGTGGACACACGGCGGGCGATATCGTTGCCTGGCTGCCCCGCCATAAGGTGTTGTTTGCGGGCGACCTGGTGGAAGCGGCGGCAGCCCTTTACACCGGTGATGCATTTCACTTCGACTGGTCCCGGGATACGCTCGACCGGGTCAAGGGCTACCGCGCCGAGACGCTTGTCGGCGGGCGCGGTGCCGTGGCTCGTGGCAGTGAGGCCGTGGATGCTGCGATCGAACAGACCCGCGGGTTTCTCACCGGTATGATCGAGAAGGTGGGCGAGGTCCACAGGCGTGGCGGTACATTAAAAGAGGCCTTCGAAGCGACACATGAACACCTCGCCCCGCAATTCGGCATGTGGCCGATCTTCGAACATTGTCTGCCATTTGACGTGCAGCGACTCTGGGACGAGCACGATGGCATCGACTGGCCGCGCATCTGGACTGCCGAGCGCGACCAGGAAGTCTGGGATCAGCTCCAGGACTAGGGCACCTCTGAACAATGGCAATGCGCTCAGCGGAGCTTTGAAGCGTCCTGAGCAAGGCGCGTCGCGCAGTTAATGGACGTAGCCCTTAGCAAGCGGCGCAAGCGGATGGCCGCCCCTTTGCGCTGGACGCTTCAGGGCCCGCCCTGCGGGGCATTCAGGCAAACCCGCACTCGACGTTGCCACTTTTCGACAGGCAACCAGCCTGCCTTCAAAGCGGCGCCTTGATTGCGTATTTGCCTGAAAGCCAGAGCGCATTGCCATTGTTCAGAGGTGCCCTAGAAAAGCCTCAGCCGGCACGATTCGCAACGTCGCTACCAGGGGTGAACCTGCACCGGCAGGGATGCATAACCGCGGACGAAATTGGACTGCACTCGCTCCGGGTCGCCGACGACCTCCACGATGCGGAAACGCCGCATGACTTCTTCCCAGAGAATGCGCAGCTGCATCTCCGCCAGCCGGTTGCCCATGCAGCGGTGAATACCGAAGCCGAATGAAACGTGGTGGCGGGGATTTTCCCGGTCGATGATGAAGCTGTCGGCATTCTCGATAGCTGATTCGTCCCGATTGCCGCTGATGTACCACATCACCACTTTGTCGCCCTTGCGGATTGTCTGGCCGTGGAATTCGACGTCTGACGTCGCCCGGCGACGCATGTGCGCCAACGGCGTTTGCCAGCGGATAATTTCAGAGACCATGGAGGGAATGAGCTCCGGGTTTGCACGCAGCTTGTCGTACTCCCCGGGGTTTTCATTCAGCGCCAGCACGCCGCCCGTGGCCGAATTTCGCGTCGTGTCGTTACCACCCACAATGAGTAGTCCGAGGTTGCCGAGGTAAGTCATGGGGTCATCGACCATGTCGGCAGTCTGCGGGTCGCGCTGCAGCAGTGAAATCAGGTCAAAAGCGCCCTCCCGGTTCTCCTGCTTGCGTTCGTGCCACAGCCGGGTAAACCATTCCAGGCACTCCAGCAGCCCCTGGCGCCGTTCATCGACGGAGACGTTTCCACCCGCGATCTCCGGCGAACCTGCGGCAATATCCGACCAGTAGGTCAGCTTGCTGCGGTGCTCGAAGGGAAAGTCAAACAGCGTGGCCAGCATCTGGGTTGTGAGGTTGATGGACACCTCGTCGACCCAGTTGAATGTTTCCCCCACCGGCAGACCGTCCAGAATCTCTGCGACGCGCTGGCGAATCAATGCTTCCATCTCCTGCAGGTTCCTGGGCGCGACCACTGGCTGGCAGGCCCGCCGCTGGACATCGTGCTCCGGCGGGTCCATTGAGATGAAGTTTCGCAAGGGCATATCATCCGGCTGATCGCCGATGATAATAAAGGGGTCCGACGAGTACTGTTCGAAGTTGCTGTCCACGGCGACGATGTCTTCAAATCGGCTGATCGACCAGTAAGGCCCGAAAGGACTGTCAGCGCAATAGTGTACAGGTGCTTCCTCGCGGAGGCGGGCAAAGTAAGGCCGCCACGCGTCCCGGGCGTAGAGTCGGGGGTCGCTGACGTCGATGTCTTCGAGCGCCATTGTCCAGGGGTCTGCGATTTTTGCGTCCTGGTTCATCTCTCGTCTCCTCTTCTCACATCTGGAATTCGGGCAGCCGGACAATCATGCCGTCCATGTCCTGGGTCACATCGATCTGGCAGCTGAGACGCGATCCTTCATCCCGGTCGGGCCGCATGCCCAGCATAGCGTCTTCCATCGGGTCGACATCACCGGTCAGCTCGCGCCACGCTTTCTCCACGAAGCAGTGACAGGTACCACAGGCGCAGGCACCGCCGCAATCGGCGTCTATGCCTGGAATCGTGTTATCCACCGCATTCATCATCAGCGATTTGCCAGTCTCGGCCTCAATTGTATGGCTCTCGCCATTGAATTCGATCAGGGTGATTTTTGGCATCGGTTTCGCCTCTCCTCGTGATTGCAACAGCCTGAAGTCTACCCGGGCCCTGCCGACAAAGGAGGTTATATTATGCCGAAATGAGGTTATTATTTGCCAAACAGTAGTCCCAATGGTCTGAGGTATGGACTCACAGAATCTGCGCATACCCAGCAGCTACAGCCGCATCATCGCCCGCATGCTCGGCCTGCAGGAACGCGGACTTCCCGGTCTGCTCGCCGGCACGGGGCTGCCCGTGAGCATATTGCTACCCGGGGACGAAACGCTGATCAGTGGCGATCAGCAGGTGCAGGTGCTGGCAAACGGCCACCGGATCATGCGCGGTCCGGGTTTCGGTCTCGCCATGGGAGCCCAGTTGGGACCGGCCTCCCACGGCCCGGTGGGTTACCTCAGCCTGGCCAGTCCGGATCTTCACAGTGCATTAAAAGCGTACGCCGATTTTATTCCGGCGCGGCTGCCCCTGATCGACCTGCGGGTAACGCTGTCACGGCGTTGGCTGGAGTGCAGTTACGAAGTACTCGTTGAGGCGCCCGATTACATCCGCCACAGCATGGCGGAATCGTTTGCCGTCTCCGTGCAGGCGATTGTAGAGGAAATACTTCGCCGCGATGCCGTCGAAGCCGAAATAGCGTTCAGCCACCCAGAGCCTCCCTGCACGGCCCGCTACGCCGACGTGCTCCACGGCACCTGGTCGTTTGACCAGGAGCGGGTTTTCTACCGGCTTCCAGCCACGCTGGCGACGGTTAGCAACACCGTCGGCGATAGCGAATCTTTTCGGCTGGCCGGGGAGCTGTGCGACGGCTTGTTGCAACAGGCCAGGGAGTCGGAGTCTTCAGCTGCCAGGGTGCGTACACTCCTGTTGACGGTGCCGCAGGCGACAATTACCGAGGAGCAGGTGGCGCGTTCGCTGTTCGTCTCGAAACGAACACTGGCACGCAGACTCAGGCAGGAAGGCACTGGATACCGGCAGATTCGCGACGAAGTCCTGTACGAGCTGGCCAGTCGATTCCTGCGGCAGACCAACCGGTCGGTCGAGTCCATCGCCGTTTCTCTGGGTTACAACGACAGCGCGGCGCTCCGGAAGGCGTTCAGGCGCTGGACGGGCATGTCACCGGCGGCCTACCGCGCCGCCAGTGTTGGGCACAGTCTCCCTTAAGAAGAAACAGAGGCGATATAGTCACCGGCCAGAGGCGGGTAGGCCACCGACAGCGCCAGCGCGGGTGCGGTACCTGAGGCCACGCCGGCGGGGGCTTGGGGCAGTGGTCTGGTGCCAGAGTTCCCGCGTACTAAGGCCGGAAGTCGGGCTATGTGCTGACGTCGCCTGCGAGGACATAGGCTGTCGTCGTCTGTATAATGCCGGTGCTGCCTGTTTGTTTACCTGTTGGAACCCATCCAGATGTCGAAGAACCTCGTGACCGCGTCGATTATCGCTGGCCTTATCGCCGTCTGGCTATTGTCTGGCCTGTTAAGCGGGGACGGCAGGCCGGAGGAGCATCCCACACTGGCAGCCAGCGCACAGAGCGGGGCGGTGGGTGCCGTGCAGGGTCCCATTCGGGTCCGTGCCGAGGTCAGAAAAGCGCAACGGCGCACCCGTTACATGGTGCTTCGCGGTCGTTCCGAGAGTGAGCGTGACGTCGAGGTGAAGGCGGAAATTTCGGGTCAGGTGGTGTCCAGGCCTGTAGAGCGTGGCTACCGGGTGTCTGCGGGGGATTTGCTCTGTGAAGTAGCTGTCGACGACCGCAAGGCGTCGGTCGAGGAGGCGAAAGCCGCTCTCGAGGAAGCCGTTATCGAGCACAAGGGGAGCCTGCAACTCAAGAAGCAGGGCCTGCAGTCGGAAACGGCCATCGCCCGCAGCGCGGCGCGCCTGGCTGCGGCGGCTGCCAACGTGGAGCGGCAGCAGCTCAATCTTGCCCGGACACGAATTACGGCGCCATTCGACGGGGTGGTCGAATCGCTGCCGATGGATATCGGCGACTACGCAGTGCCCGGTTCGGCCTGCGCACGGTTGCTTGCGCTCGACCCGATGCTGGTCAGTGCCGATGTGACCGAGAGTGAGGTCTATAACCTCGAACTGGGTGATAAGGTGGTCGGACAGACCCCCCTGGGGCAGGAGATCACTGGCCAGGTGAGTTTTATCGGCAGCCAGAGTGACCCGGTCACCCGGACCTATCCTGTGGAAATCACGGTCCCGAATCCGGAATACGAGATCCGTTCCGGGTTGACGATGACTGTGCGCATCGGCCTCGGCGACGTAATGGCTCACAAACTGTCGCCGGCACTGTTCGCCCTCAATGATGCGGGAGAAATGGGTGTGCGCACGATCGGCAAAGGCAATATCGTCGAGTTTCATACCCTCCAGATTATCGAGGATGGCCCCGACGGCGTGTGGGTCACCGGGCTTGATGACACCGTGCGCCTGATCACGGTCGGGCAGGAATTCGTATTTGCGGGTCAACTGGTTGAGCCGGTGTACCCCACCGATCCCAGCGCGCAACTGGCCCAGCCATGACCTCCATGATCGATGCGGCCATCGGCCGCACCCGTACCACCCTGTCGCTAATGGCCGTCGTCGTGGCTTGCGGCCTGCTGGCACGTGCCGCGCTGCCGATCGCCAACGACCCGCACATCGAGCTGCCTTATTTCTACGTTGGCATTATTCTCGAGGGTATCTCGCCCGAGGACTCTGAGCGCCTGCTGGTCAACCCGATGGAGATCGAGTTGCGCAAGCTGGAGGGACTCGAAGAGTTGCGTTCCACCGCCGCTGAGGGCGTGGCGACATTTTTCGTCGAGTTCACTGCCGAGTCTGACCTGGACCAGGCCCTGATCGACCTGCGTGAGGCCGTCGACCGCGGCCGGGCCGAGATCCCGCGCAACGCCGAGGAGCCGATCATTCGCGAACTCACTGTCGATGACTTCCCGATCATCCAGATCAACCTGATCGGAACCAATGTCAGTGAGCGCGCGGTGTATCAGCTGGCCCTTAACCTGCGGGACGATATCGAGTCCATTCCGGATGTGCTGTCGGCGGATCTGAAGGGGCACCGCGAGGAGCTGCTGGAGGTGATCATCGACCCGGATGCACTGAATGCATACCGCATCTCGGGAGAAGAACTGCTCGACACGCTGAGCCGCAACAACCGACTGATTCCCGCCGGCAGCGTCGATACCGGCCTGGGCCGATTTTCGGTGAAGGTGCCCGCGGTCGTGGAAACCGCTGCAGATGTCCTGGAACTGCCAGTGCGCAGCGAGGGCGATACGGTGGTGACACTGCACGACGTGGCCTCGATCCGGCGCACGTTCAAGGATCGTACCAGCTACGCCCGTTACAACGGGCGCAACACGATTACCATCGCCGTCAGCAAGCGCGCGAACGCCAATATCATTTCCACGATCGACAAGGTGAGAGCGGTTGTCGAGGAGTCGCGCTCAAAGATACCGGCCGGTGTCGAACTGATATATTCGCAGGACCAGGCCGAGTTCGCGAACTTGCAGGTCACCGAATTGCAGGGAAACATCATCACCGCACTGGCCCTGGTGATGGTGCTGGTGGTAGCTGCTATGGGCTTTCGCAGCGGGGTCATCGTCGGTCTGGGTATTCCGGTCTCACTGCTGTTCGCGGTGATCATCATTTACCAGATCGGCTACACCTTCAACTTCATGGTCATGTTCGGCATGCTGCTGGGCCTGGGTATGCTCATTGACGGCGCCATCGTGGTCACCGAGTACGCAGATCGCATGATGGGCGATGGCATGGACCACAGGCGCGCCTATTCCGAAGCAGTCCAGCGCATGTTCTGGCCGGTGGTGGCTTCAACTGCAACAACACTAGCGGCTTTTCTGCCGCTGATGTTCTGGCCTGGCGTGTCCGGTCAATTCATGCGGTACCTGCCCGTTACGGTATTCACGGTGTTACTCGGGTCGCTGCTGTACGCCCTGCTTTTCGGCCCTGTCCTGGGCACGTTGTTCGGCAGGCCGTCCGTACACAGCCGGGAGACCAGTGAAAAAATGCACCAGCTGGAGACCGGCGATCCAACCGGGCTGCAGTCACTCACCGGTATGTACGCCCGCTTTCTGACACGGGTCGTTCAACGCCCCTTCGCCGCTATGGGTGTTATCCTGGCATTACTCTTCAGCATATTCTGGGCGTATGGCAAGTTTGGCGCCGGGACCGTGTTTTTTTCCGATGACGACCCGCAATTCATTCAGGTCACCGTCAGGGGGCGCGGCAATTTTTCCGCCAGCGAGGTCAATGAGCTGGTGTACGAAGTTGAACAGGAAGTCCTGCAGATTCCCGGAATCCGCTCGCTGAATACCGAGACCGTGCTGCCGGGAACGTCAGGCGGGTTGAGAGAGACATCGGACCGTATCGGTTCCATGTTCGTGGAGTTGTACGACGAATCCGAGCGCTCGCTGGACGGGCGCGAGATCGTGAGGGCCATTCGCGATCGTACGGATTACCTCGCCGGGGTGACCGTCGACGTCCTTCCTTTGGAGCAGGGCCCTCCGGTGGGCAAGCCGATACAGATCGAGCTTGCATCCCGCGACCGGGCGCTGCTGGAGCCGGCCATGGCGGACATCAGGGCCTATCTCGATACCCTGCCGGAGCTGCTGGATATCGATGACAGTTCTGCCCTGCCTTCAATCGAGTGGCAGATCACGGTCGATCGGTCGCTGGCCGCTGTTTACGGTGCTGACGTCTCCTCGGCCGGCATTGCTGTTCAGCTGGTGACCAATGGTGTGAAGGTGGCAGAGTATCGACCCGACGGCGCCGACGATGCCGTGGACATCCGCGTGCGCTACCCGCTGCGGGATCGCGGTATACGGGCCATGGACGAACTGCGCGTCAGCACCGCCAAGGGAATGGTGCCACTGAGCAATTTTGTGACCATGAAGCCGGCGCCCGGTGTTGACCAGCTCAACCGGGTCGACGGTGTGCCGACAGAGTTGATCCGCGCCGATGTCATCGACGGCGTGTTGCCCGATGCGATGGTGGCGAGGATCGATGCCTGGCTGGGGCAGCAGCAGTTCGACCCGGCGCTGGATATCCGCTTTCGCGGGGCGAATGAGGAACAGGCCGATTCTCTCGCCTTTGTGCAGGCTGCGTTCCTGTTGTCCCTGGCACTGATGTTCATCCTGCTGGTAACCCAGTTCAACAGCTTCTACCAGAGCGGCCTGATCCTGCTGGCCGTCGTCATGTCCACGGCTGGTGTGTTGCTGGGCCTGCTGGTACTGAGCAACCCCTTCAGTGCCATTCTCACCGGGACTGGCGTGGTGGCACTGGCGGGCATCGTGGTCAACAACAATATCGTATTGATCGATACCTTCAACCACGTCCGCCGCCTGCACCCCGAGTTGAGCCTGCGTGAGATTATCGTGCGAGCGGCTTCCCAGCGTATCCGGCCTGTCCTGCTGACCACGGTGACCACGGTATTTGGCCTGTTGCCCCTGGCTTGCGGGCTGTCCGTGGACCTGGTGAACCGCAGTATTACCGCCAACGGGCAGATGGCGACATTCTGGGGGCCGCTGTCGCAGGCGATTGTGTTCGGACTCTCCTTCGCGACCATACTCACCCTGATTGCAACGCCCGCCATGCTGGCGCTACCGGTGGCGATTCGCGAAGGCGTCGCGCGCTGGCGCGAACGGCGTGGCACTGCTGCAGTGCGTACCAGTCCCCGTCCCGGCTGAGCTCCTTCCAGCCGAGCTTGGCGCCGCCATTGCTCCCGTCCATCGCCTGCCAAGTGCCATTCCCCGGCACGCCTCAGGCCAGGCGCAGCAATCCCACCACGCTCACCGCCAACAGCCCGCATCCGAGCGCCCGGTAGAACAGGCGGGTGTCGGCGGTGAGGCTATAAGAGTGGAAACGGAGGCCGATCAGGTGCCCGACCGTAGCGCAGGGCAGCAGCCAGACATGCTGCCGCCATTGCAGGTCGATGCCGCTGTAGGCGAATGCCGCCAGTTTGACCGCCACCAGTACGAACCACAGTACGAATAGCGTGTCACGTAACTGCGCGCGTTCGACGTGGCGGGCAGCAACCGGTACCACCAGCGGCGCGGCGACCAACGAGATTCCGCTGATGTAACCCCCCACCACCAGCGACAGCACATCCAGCGTTTTGCTCTCACTATGAAACGGCCGGTTACGGATATAGCTCACAGCGTAAACGGCGACAATGGCGTAAATGAAACCGGTGACGATGTTGGTCGGCAGCAGTATGACACCTGCCACGCCCAACAACTTAGGGATGATCATTAGCACCAGCGCGTAACGCACGAATGGCCAGTTGACAGAACCTTCGGCCACCGGAAGTCCGGCCCTGACGGTCCTGCGGTGGGAGAGGAACACCGTTACGGACGAGAACAGCAGCATGTGCACTGCGATGATCGGCAGATAGACCAGCGGCTGGTTGTCCACCAGCAGAAGAAAGGGCAGGGTAAGCACCGAGCCGCCGAAGCCCAATGCGGAGCGCACGAAGCCGCTCCAGACGAAGAGCAGGCCAATCGTGACGTATTGCCAGGTCGCCAGTTCAGCCAACTGCTTGCCTGGTCTTTACGCCCGGTAGCTGCCTTGGCCTCGGCGCAGCCCGGTGAGCGGTATATTTCCCCGACAGCGGTGTGACCGCACAATCAGTCAAGTCTGTAGTGCTCTCCGACACGGGAGAGCCGCCCAACAGGTGCCTTGCAGTCGCTGCGGTAACAATCGGGGACATTGGCCGCCTCGGCCGCTGCGTCCCGCGCAGGCACCGCGAACCCGTCCGTCACAGGTAGATTATCAACGAACGCTGCGGTGCATCGCAGTTGATCAGCGTGACCTTTTTATGGCGAATCTTGAATCCGTCACCATCGGGAGCGAGGTGGTGTACGTACCTGCCACCGTAGCTGCGCTGCTCTTCCCGGTAGTAGAGCAGGGTCTGGAAGTTGGAGGTGATGATCCGGTCACCGCGCTCGCTGCTACCCGCGTCGCGCACGTTGCCGATGATGTGTGAACAACGTACCTTGTGATCCTTGGAGGCCGCTCGGGGGTGTACGAAATTACGGCGCCGCACCTCCATCATTACCCGGTCATCGTAGAACAGGGAGATGTGATTGACCGGGTCGGGCTGGTCCTCATCCACCGGCATCCAGTAGGTGCCGTCCTCGGTATAGAGCTCTATCCAGGCGTCCAGGTCGGGGCGGTCGAGCAGATCCGCCTCGTCGTAGAGAAACTGCTCGATGCGGCTGAGATCACTCATGTCAGGCAGCCTCCCCGGAATCGAACTCCCCGGTCATATAGCTCTTCCAGGCACCGTATTGGGTTCGCATGTCCAGATCGGACGTGCCGCCGCCAACGGTTCGATCACCCAGTTTCTCGTCCTTGCCGAACTGGCGGTACATCTCGACCCATTCGCTGCCCGGTGACTCGAGACCAGCCTGAATGCGCATGTAGGCTTCCAGGTCATCCGGCCCCACCATCGATGCCGACGAATTTATCAGGCGCGAGTAGAGCAGGGTGCGCTGTAACATTTCCTCCGGCGCGCCCTTGAGCCGGAAGGACCAGGTTTCGACCACGCACCTGTTGACCGCGATCGGTCTCAGCACCCGGATATTCTGCACGGCGCTCTTGATAGTCAGTGAGGGGTAGTAAAGCGTGTTGTGGGTGTTGAAGGAAAAAATCTCCCGGGTTTTCTCCTCGCCGTAGGCGGCGATCATCGCCGCCTCGTAGGATGGCATTACCGTGTAGTCCGCGTGAATACTGGTCCGCCCGCCGTCGTAGTGATGACCGAACTTGAACCCGGTGATCCCGGAGTCCTCGAACGTCTCGTAAGAGGCGCCGAAGGGCGGGATGATCTCCGCCTCGGCGCGCTGCCTCACCGCATCCGCGGGCAGGGTGGCAATGTAGTCCTGTGCCGCCTGGACGACGGACTGATGGGTGACCATGGGATGCATGGTGTCGTTGAGATTTTCCAGGAACAGTTTCCAGTTGCAGTCGTGCTCGTAGCGCAACACGCCGCCCGCGACCTCGACCTCGCCCTCGGGAGCCCGATCGCATAGATTGTCGAACACATCGATGGCGCCGCCCATCCACGTTTGCAGGTCAGGTGCAGCGGGATTGAGCGTCGCGAAAACGAACCCCCGGTAGCTGTCGTAGCGCGCCAGTTTCTGCAGGTTGTTCATCGGGTCATTGATGTCGAACCCGGTGCCCTCGTAGCCCGCCTCGTTGGGAATCTTCAACACTTTGCCGTCGGGTGCGAACGTCCAGCCGTGGTAGCAGCAACGGAAGGCGCGCGCATTGCCGCAGCGGGTATCGACCAGCTTGGCGCCCTTGTGGGCACAACGGTTGTGCAGCACGTGCACCCGGCCCTCGCGGTCGCGGGTCATCATCACCGGAATCTTGTGGTTGATGTGTGTGGTGTAGTAGTCGCCGGGCTGCTTGACCTGGCTCTCGTGCCCGATGAAGATCCAGGCCTTGCCCCAGATACGCTCCATTTCCAGTTCGAACAGCTCGGGGTCGGTATAGATGCGTCGGTGCAGCCGGGCGGGCTCCACCAGGCGAGCGATTTCTTGATTACTGTATTCCATGTCGGGCTCCCTCCGGGATGTTTTTTACAGGCTCAATGAGCCAATGCTGGCGCCGCCGCAGACAAACAGTGTCTGGCCTGTGACGAAGCTGTTATCCGGTGACAGGAAGAACGCCACCGCGCGCGCCACGTCTGCCGGATTACCGAGGCGCTTTACCGGTATTGAAGCTGCTATCTGTGCGCGTTTTTCAGCGTCTTCGGGTGAGACGGCGCCGTCGAACATTTCGGTGTCGGCGATGGGGCCGGGGGCGACCACGTTGACTGTGATGCCCAAATCTCCAAGCTCCAGTGCCCAGGTCCTTGCCATGCCCATCATGCCCGATTTGGTAGCCGAGTAGCAGGTACGGGTTTCGAGGCCCAGCGCCGCCCGCGAGCTGATCAGCACGATACGCCCGCTGCCGCAATCCCGGAGGGACGGCAGACAGGACTGTACCAGGGTTATCGCGGCGCCGAGATGGAGATGGGAGAGCACGTCGAGGTCGGCAATGTCCACCGAGCCTAGCAGGGCCGGTTTGATCACCCCGGCATTGTGAATGAAGTCAGTAACCGTGTGTTTCGCGGTGATCTCCGCAGCCACCGCAGCCGTTGCTGCCGGGTCGGAGAGATCCGCTTCATAGTTGTGCAGGTGGTCGTGTTCGATCGATGACGACCGCCTGGAGAGATTGACCACCCGGTAGCCTGTATCCAACAGGCGCCGACAGAGGGTGTCGCCGATACCGGCACTGCCGCCGGTCACAAGTGCCGTTCTCATCGTCCTGTCTCCTTGAAGTCGATCTGCTTGAGCCATTGCGCGGCATCAGCGTCCGGGTCAGATTCTGCGTACGCGACCAGATACCGATTGCCTTCGCTGTCGCTGCGGATACTCACCTCAACGCGGGCGCCGGGCGTCAACCCGGGTTGCAGGTGCGCCAGCAACACGGGACCGCAATCGAGCCTGACGGAGGCGATCTCCCAGGGTAACTGTCGCGCATAAAACGGCTCGAGACTGTAGTGCAGGGTGGTACCGGACTGCAGCACCCCGCCGGGCTCGACTGCCTGCCACTCCAGCGCATCGGCCAGGCACCGTTCGCACAGCTCTCGCGGGGGATAACTGATGTGTCCACACTCGGTGCACACGGGCAGCTGAAGGACGGACACAGGCGGCAGTCGGGTTGCAAAGCCCGGGCTCATCGAGCTTCATCCCGCGCCAGAATTGCGGCGGCACTACACAGGCCGCGGTCGTAGTTGATCATGCCGTAACCGCTCACCAGCGCGAACCCGGCATCACGCACCTGGTTATCACCGGCGCTCCCGGTCAGCTGGCGGATCGCTTCGACCACGCCAAGGTAACCCGCCGCCGAGCCGGCCTGGCCGATGGACAACTGGCCGCCCGAGGTGTTGTGGGGTGTTCCGTCGCCGTCGAAGCGCAGGTCTGTCTCGCGCAGCCACTGCGGCCCATCCCCCGGCGCACAGAAACCCAGGCCCTCCAGCTGCAACAGGCAGATGACGGGGTAGTCGTCGTAGGTCTGCACCAGGTGCATGTCATCGGGTCCCAGCCCCGCTGCATTATAGAGCTCCACGGCAAACAGGGGCCAGCCGCCGCGCAACTGGATCGGGTCGTCGGGATAGGCATTGTGACGTTCGTCGGCGGCCAGTATCTGCACGAAGTCCAGCCCCAGGGAGCGGGCGCGATCGACGCTCATCAGCAGGAAACCCTCGCCGCCCGCGCAGGGCATGACACAGTCATAGAGGTGGAGCGGGGAGGCGATCTCGCGGGCGTTGAGATAGTCCGCCATGCTCAGGGGCTTGTCGCCGAGCAGCGCAGGCGGGTAGTGTCGCGCGTTGTGGCGCTGACTGATCGCAATGCGCCCGAAATCTTCCCGGGTCGCGCCGGTCTGCTCCATGTAGGCGCGGGTGATCAGTGCGAACGGCAGGTTGGGCCCGGCGCTGCCGTATGGGTAGGCCGAACTGTTACTGAAGGAGGAGAAGTCAGCGGCCAGCTCCCTGAATCCCCCGGTTTCGGCGGTATCGCCGCCGATACAGGCAATGATATCGGCATCACCGGCCTGCACCGCCCGGGCCGCGCGCCGCAGGGCGACGATGCCGGACGCGCCGCCGAAAGGCAGTTGCTCCAGCCAGCGCAGGGTCATCCCGAAGTGCTGGGTCAGGAAACTCACGGTATCGGGTGCCAGGCTGAAGCTGGAAATGGCCAGCCCGTCCACGGCCGTCTTGTCGAGGCCGGCGTCGTGGAGCATTTCCCGCAGCACGCTGCCGATGAACCAGCTGGCGTCGCGATCGCTTGACTTGCTGTAGCCGAACGACACCGGCGTCACCAGCGCGATGCCCTGGTAATCGCGCGCCGGTGTCACTTGGCCGCCGTCCCGCGTTTTTTCAGGTGGCGCAGGTCGTGGCAGTCGCCGGCAGCGAGTGCCGAGACGGCCAGTTTCCTGATGTCCGCCCGTCGCGGTTTCGCCGAGGGTGTCAGCGGCAGGCTGTCGAAGAATCCGACGTAGCCCGGCGCCTTGAAATAGGCCAGCGCCGTCAGTGCCCGCCGGACTATCGCTGTGGCCGCGTCCGCGTCTCTCTCGATACCCGGCGCGGTGACGACACAGGCCATCACCTCGTCGCCGCGGACGTCGTCAGGGACGGGACACACGACGACCAGGCCGATATCCGGGTCCTCGCTGAGCACGGCCTCGACTTCCAGCGCGGAAATGTTCTCTCCTGATCGACGGATAACGTTCTTGCGCCTGTCGACAAAGTAGAGCGACCCGGTGTCATCCTCGCGCACCACATCGCCGGTGTGGAACCACCCGTCGGTCCAGGCCTCCCGGGTTGCCGCCTCATCCTTGAGGTATCCGGAAAAAAATCCCCGCTCCGGGCGCTCACCCCGATGGCGCAGCAGCAGTTCTCCCGGTTCGCCCCGGGCAACATCCTCTCCCGCTTCGTCTACCATGCGGATCTCCAGGTGTTCGGGAGTGCGACCGAAACAGGACTGGCCAACGTGCCGGGGTTCCTCGTTGGCGATGATTGCACCGTGATTGCCGGTCTCGGTCATTCCCCAGGCCTCGATCAGTGGAAAACCGAACCTGGCCTCGAAGGCGGCGTGGTGCTTCGGATTGACGCCTGCGCCGAAGGCGAAGCGCACCTGTTCTGAAAAGTTGTCGTCATCGGGTGGCAGGTTGAGCAGCATCGCCGGCATCACACCGAGGTAATGAACCACGGTTGCCCGGGACTCGCGCACGGATTGCCACCAGGTTCGCGGGTGAAACCGGTCCAGTTGCACGATGCAGCCGCCATTCAGGATCATCGCCAGCGTCGAACAGGCCATCGCGTTCATATGCACCAGCGGCAGGGGAGTGATCAGGCGCTCGCCCTCCCCGCGGAGCGCGCAGAGCCCGCCCAGGTCGAGGTAGCGCTGACCGCTCAGCAGGAAGTAATCGTTGCTCAGTATGCAGCCTTTCGGCTTGCCGGTGCTGCCCGACGTGTAGAGCAGGGCGCATTCCGCGTCGCGGCCCCGTTTGCCGGGGTGCCGGGTCCCGTCGATCGGCGCCATACCGTCGAGCGCTTCATCGGCGACGCAGGGTATTGCCCCCGTGAGTCGGGATTTGACGGCGTCGAGCTTGCCGCCGAATTCGCCCAGGTGAATCAGCAGGTCGGCCTCGCTGTGATTGAGAATGTAGGCCTGTTCATCGGCGGACATCTCGTCATTCAACGGCACGACACTCACGTCCAGGTCGTTCAGCGCCAGCCAGTGGATGAAAAAAGCGGGGCGATTGCGCAGCATCAGCGCGACCCGGTGCCCAGGGCCCAGCCCCGCAGCCCGATAGCGTGATCGGGTCGCCTCGATTTGCGCCGCGGCCTCGCCGTAGGTCAGGTCGACGCTGGCATCGGCATAATCCCGGGCAGCGTGACGGGGTATATGCAGGAACGGTCGCCCGGGGTGTCGCGATGCGGTCATCTCGAAAGCATGGGAGACCGAGTCGACAGTTCCCGCAGTCATTGCCACCACCTCAGCACGGGGACGCGGCGGGCCGCCCGCGCGGCGGTGGGCGCAATCGGCGCGCCGGGACCCTGTGCGCAGTACGGCATCTTCATTTGACGGCGGTTGCCTCGATCTCAACCATGGCTTCGTCTTCCATCAGCGCCGTTACCTCCACCACCGCCATGGCGGGAAAGTGGCGTCCGATGACCTCCCGGTAGACGCGGCCGATCTCTCGCAGGTTGTTCTGGTAGGCTTCTTTATCGGTTATGTACCAGGTCAGGCGCACCAGGTGTTCCGGCCGGGCGTCGGCCTGGGCGAGCACGGCGACGATGTTTTCCAGCGTGGCTTTCACCTGGTCAACGAAGTCGGTGCTCTGGAACTGGCACTGCGCGTCCCAGCCGATCATGCCGCCGGTATAGATTGTCTCGTTGCCCCGGGCAACGATGCCGTTTGCATATCCCCTGGGCGTTGCCCAGTCCGGCGGCTGAAGCGGTCTGTGCATGGTGGCCCGATCCTCTTTGGCGGTGCTTTGTACACCGCGGATGTGGTGCAAAGTATTTTAAACCTAAAATAATGGGGCTGACAAGCCCGGCCCCGACGGAGGGTGAATGCCTCCCTGTGAGTGTCGTGATGAGGCCTGCCAACATCTGGACGCCTGCGGCAGGCGGGCACCGGCGGAAGCGTTTATACTCTTGGCAGGGGACGTCCCCTGTTGAAATTTCCCACCGCAAGGGCTAATGTTTTAAAGGTAAAATAAATTTCCGGGCGGCCGGCAGCCCGTCGGAGAGAGGGGTATCGAACAGGATCACCCCGGTCCGACGCATTGCTGGTCCGAGTGCAAACCCGCGCGAAAAGGGCGCGGCTACGAGGAGAGCGACAATGAGCGAGTCTGTGCTGGAAGGGCTGGTCGGCGGTGTCGCCGCCGGGTCGGTGACCGTAGTGGACCTGACCGAGACCCTGCGACCCGAGTATCCCACGATCCAGTTGCCCGAGGAATTCGGACAGGCCTGGGGCTTTCGCAAGGAGACAATCTCGCACTACGACGAGGCGGGACCCGGTTGGGCCTGGAGTAATTTCTCCATGAGTGAACACACGGGCACCCATCTCGACGCGCCGTCACACTGGGTCAGCGGGAAGGACTGCCCTAACGGCACCGTGGACACGTTGCCGCTGGAGCAGATGATCGCGCCGGTGTGCGTTGTGGACTGCAGCGCCGAAGTCGCGGCCGACAAGGGCTTCATCCTGACCCGCGAGTGCCTGGAAGCCTGGGAGGCGGACAACGGCAGGATTCCGGCCGGGTCCTGGCTGTTCATGCGCTCGGATTGGCGCAAGGTAGCCGACCCGGACAACTACATCAACATGCAGGAGGACGGTGCCCATTCGCCGGGGCCGGACAAGGATTGCGTGTTGTGGTTGATCGAGGAGCGGGATGTACTGGGTTTCGGCACCGAGTGCGTGGGCACAGACGCGGGGCAGGCCTTCGCCATGGACCCCCCGTTTCCCTGTCATTACTTCATGCACGGGGCGGGTCGCCTGGGTCTCCAGTGCATGACTAATCTCGACCTGCTGCCCGCCACCGGCGCGGTCATCATCGCCGCGCCGCTGAAGATCATCGAGGGCTCGGGGAGTCCGTTGCGGGTGCTCGCCCTGGTGCCCGGCAAGTAACCGGCACCATCCGGGGGCGGTAGCACCGGCGATTCGTTACCGGGTTTTCATTGCATCAACAGCTTGCCCGCTCGCGGGTACGGGATTAGACAGTGGCGGAGCGCTCGTTCAAGAAAGAGGTCGAACACCTGAGGCTGGGCAACGGCGAGGTGTTTCGTGGCGAGGGTATCCTCGCCATCACCAAAGCGCTGTTGCAGTCCGGGGTGGCCTATGTCGGCGGCTACCAGGGCTCGCCGATCTCGCACCTCATGGACGTACTGGCTGACGCCCAGGACATTCTCGAGGAACTGGGCGTTCATTTTGAACAGAGCGGCTCCGAGGCGACCGCGGCCAGCATGCTTTCAGCATCGATCAACTATCCGCTGCGCGGCGCCGTGGCCTGGAAGTCGACGGTGGGCACCAACGTGGCCAGCGATGCACTTGCCAACCTCGCATCCAGCGGTGTCACCGGGGGGGCAATGGTCGTCGTCGGCGAAGACTACGGTGAAGGGTCCAGCATCATGCAGGAACGCACCCATGCCTTCGCGATGAAATCGCAGATGTGGTTGCTCGACCCGCGGCCCAACCTGCCCAGCATCGTCCGAATGATCGAACAGGGGTTTGAGCTCTCGGAGGCGAGCCATACGCCGCTCTTCCTGATGGTCCGGATCCGTACCTGCCATGTCACCGGGGAATTTGTTGCCAGCGACAACCTGCGGCCTCAGTTCCATCGCCAGGAGCCGGTGACGCCGCAGCGACAGGCCGATCGGATCATCCTCCCGCCGCTGATTTTCGAGCAGGAGAAAGACAAGGTCCTGAACCGGCTGCCGGCCGCGCGTCGTTACATCAGCGAGCACCAGCTCAACGAGGTGTTCAGCGGCGACCTGCAGGATGTCGGTATCATCCTGCAGGGGGGACTGTATAACACCACACTGCGCGCACTCGAGCGATTGCAGCTTGCCGACGCGTTCGGTGATGCCCGCATACCGCTGTACGTGCTCAATGTCACCTATCCTCTGGTGCCCGATGAGGTCGTGCAGTTCTGCGCCGGTAAACGCCACGTGCTGTTGATCGAGGAGGGCCAGCCGAATTACATCGAGCAGGACGTGGGCCTGATCCTGCGCAAGGCCGACCTGCAGACCGCCCTGCACGGCAAAGGATTACTGCCTGGCCTGGGCGAGTTCACCGGCCAGGTGGCTCTGGACGGCATCGCGGCGTTCGTGAGCGAGAGCAAGCCTGCCGGAGTTGATGTCGATGCGATCGAAAAGCGGCACCGCGAGCTGACCCCGGAACTGTCCGCAGAGCAGGCGGAAACCCTGGGCAGGGAGGTGGTCGCGCGTCCCGCCGGACTGTGCACCGGCTGCCCCGAGCGACCCCTGTTCAGCGCGATCAAGCAATTGCAGAAAAATTACGGTGAGGTATTTCATATCTCTGCCGATATCGGCTGTCACTCTTTTGCCACCCTGCCCCCGTTCAATCTCGGCAGCACCATCATGGGCTACGGGTTTTCCCTGGCTTCTTCCAGCGCGATTCGCAGCAAATTGCCGCACCGCGCGATCAGCGTCATGGGCGACGGTGGTTTCTGGCACAACGGTCTGTCGACGGGTGTCAGCAGCGCGGTTTTCAACCACCACGACGGTGTGCTGATCATCGTCGACAACGGCTACTCCGCCGCGACGGGTGGCCAGGACATCCCGTCGTTCGTCGAGCCGGAGAACCTGATCGCCACTACCCGCAAACCGCGTGTCGACAACCAGCCGATCGAGTCCGCGGTCAAGGGCGTCGGGGTGGAGTGGGTGCGCACCGTGCGCACTTACGATATAGCGCGGATGAAGGCGACAATCGACGAGGCACTCACCACAGAGTACAACGGGCTCAAGGTGATCGTTGCCGAGGGTGAGTGCATGCTGAACAAGCAGCGTCGCATCAAGCCCCAGCTGTCAAAACGCATCAAGGGCGGTAAGCGCACGATCAAGGAACGTTTCGTGGTCGACAGTGAAACCTGCACCGGTGACCATGCCTGCATCCGCCTGTCCGGTTGCCCAAGCCTCACAATACGCGAGAACCCCGATCCCATGCGGGTCGACCCGGTGGCCTATGTCGACAACAGCTGCGTGGGGTGCGGCGTGTGCGGTGGCAATGTGCACAGCGCAGTACTTTGCCCTTCGTTTGCGCGCGCCGAGTTGCTCTTCAATCCCGGCTGGTGGGATCGTCTGGTCGACTCTCTGCGCAATCGGGTGATCGGCTTCCTGCAGGCACGCCTGGAGAAGCAGGAACGGGAGTGCGCCCTGTGAGCAGTGCCATCCGCATCGTCATCGGCGCGCTCGGTGGAGAGGGTGGCGGCGTGCTGGCCCAGTGGATCGCCGACACGGCGCAACGCGAGGGCTTCCTCACCCAGACCACTTCGGTCCCCGGTGTGGCGCAGCGCACCGGCGCTACCATCTACTACCTCGAGTTGTTCCCGCGCGAAGCCCTGGCCGCTGAGGACGCCTACCCCGTCATGTCCATGTTCCCCTCGCCGGGCGACGTGGACCTGGTGATGTGTTCCGAGATCGTGGAGGCGGGCCGCTTGCTCCAACGGGGATTCGTAACGCCGGACCGCACCACCCTCATCGCGTCGACACACCGAACCTATGGCATTGCCGAGAAAGAGGCACTGGGCAATGGCATCATCGACAAGGACGCGATCATTGCGGTGGCGCGGGAACGAGCGCAGCAGTTTATCGGGTTTGATATGCAGGCCACCGCGGCGGCGCATCAGTCGGTGATCAACGCCGCGTTGTTCGGCGCCCTTGCACAGACCGGAACCCTGCCGTTTGCCCGCGAGAGCTTCGAGGAGACGATTCGTCTCGGCGGCATTGCAGTGGCCAGTAACCTGGATACCTTCGCTGCCAGTTTTGACCTGGCTGCCGCGCAGCAGCGCGCCGTAGCCGTTCAGGTGGTCGACCCGGCTACCGCTGAACCGGCGCTGCGCGTGGCCGATCCGGCGGCTCCGTTGATCCCCGACCCCGAGGATTTACCCGCCGCCACCACCGAGGCCGGGAGTGAACTGTTGGAGCGGGTCGCCGACTTCCCCCGGCCGAGCCAGCAGATGATCTACCTGGGAGTCAGGAAGCTTGCGCATTACCAGGATTACCAGTACGCGCATGAGTACCTGGATCGCCTGCGGCGCATATGTGAGCTGGAACCACCGGGCGGACATGAACTGACCACGGAGGTGGCTCGCTTCCTGGCTCTCTGGATGGCCTTCGAAGACCTTCCCCGGGTCGCGCAGATCAAGATCAGCGCGACCCGTTTCCAGCGCTTTCGCGAAGAGGTAGGGGCGGAACGGGAGCAGCCGGTGGCCATCGTGGAATTCCTGCATCCCCGGGTCGAGGAATTCTGTGGTGCCATGCCGGCCTGGCTGGGCCGGCGGATGTTGAACTCGCGGCTGGGGTCGGGATGCCTGGGCCTGTTCGCCAGGCCGAGGCACCTGCGGACCAACAGTATCAGCGGATTTCTCAGCCTCTACCTGGTGTCCCGGCTGCGACGATTCCGGCGTTCCAGCCTGATCTACCAGGTCGAGCAACAGCACATCGGTGAGTGGCTTGCCGCCATCGAATCAGGGGCTGCGGACAACTACCCGCTGGCGCTGGAGCTTGCGCGCTGCGGTCGCCTGGTCAAGGGCTATGGTGATACCCGGGAGCGGGGACTCGGCAATCTGCGAGGTATTCTCGACACCCTGGGGGAAATGGCGGAGGCATCGGCAAAGGGTGTGGCCGCGCTGCGTGATGCCGCGCTCGCTGACGATGAGGGCCGCGAATTTGCGCGCGTGCGCACGGAAGTGGTTTCCCCCTGACGACCGCCGTCGGTTACCAAAACCCGTATCGCGCCTGCCGCGACCCGACTCTCCGCTGAACATTGACCTGGAGCACTTGCTGCGGCCAGTAGCCGTACTCTCGTCGCACAGGATACCGGGCACACCCGGACTGTTGTCCAACTGTCGACGTCCAGTCGTGCGCAGTGCCCCGTGCATGCGCTATGCTGTGTGCAGGATGACATGCAATTCAGGGGAGGTGGGCTTTGCCACAACAAGGGGAAGATCGGAATGCAACCCGTCCGGGACAGATGCGGGTGGACCCTGGTGATCGCTTCACTGACGCGCCCAGGGGTGGGTTCAGGATAGGCTATCTCCTGATCGGTCTCGGGCTGCTGCTGGGCATCGTTGCGCTGGTTATGTGGTGGGGCGGGGAAGATACCGCGCCCGAGCCGCAACCGTCGCCTCCGGCCGCGGCAGTACCCGCCCGGCCGGTACCGGTGCCCGAACCCGAGCCCGAGATGCCTCCGGCCGAGGATATCCCGGAGCGTGTTGTGGCACCCGTGGAGAAGGTGGCGCCGGAGCCCGAGGCGGCCGCTCCTGTGGAATGGGCCCTGACCCTCGATGAAAGTGATGAGGTACTGCGAGACCTGTTGCCCGAGGTCGGCGGCGGCCCGCTGACTGACCAGTTTCTCTCCAATACCGATCTGCTGCTGCGCGGTACCGCGTATGTCGATGGCCTTAGCCGTGGCCTGGTGATGCGCAAGGTCCTGCGTTTCGACCCACCAACGGGCCGTTTCCCGACGCTGAAAGTGGATGGGCGCACGGTGATGGATCCCGCGGGGTATCGCCGCTACGACGACTATACCAAGGCGATCGCGGACCTTGACACGCAACAGGTGGCGGAACTGTTTCACCGTTTCCGGCCGCTGCTGGAAACGGCTTACGCCAGCGGTGGCAACCCGCCGGAGGATTTCGATAACGCGGTAATCCGTGCTCTGGACAGGATCATTGCGACGCCGGAGATCGAGGCGCCGATACCCGTCAGGAAAAAGGAAGCTGTGTATCTGTACGTCGACCCGGAGCTGGAAAGTCTCGCGCCGCTGCAGAAGTTGATGCTGCGCACGGGACCGCAGAACCTGCGGCAGGTCAAGGCGCAGGCCCGGGCCCTGCGCCGTGCACTGCTGGAGGGCTGAGGCGCCCCGATCAGCTCGGTGGCTGGTACTGTTTGACGCGCTGGTCGATCTTGCCGAAGATCGATTCCCCCACCGCGTCCAGCATTTCGATCTCGACGCGGTCGCCGAATGACATGAACGGTGTGCTGGGTTTGCCATCGGCGATGGTTTCCAGGCAGCGAACTTCAGCCAGGCAGCAGGAGCCATCGGGGCTGCCCTGGTTCGCCACCGTGCCGGAGCCGATGACGGTCCCGGCCATCAGCGCGCGGCTCTTGGCCGCGTGCGCGATCAACTCGCCGAAATCGAAGGTCATATCGATACCGGCGTTAGGGGCGCCGATGCGGGTGTCGTTGAGCGTGGCAATCAGCGGCAGGTGCACCTTGGCCCCGTCCCAGGCATCACCCAGCTCGTCGGGCGTGACCGCGACCGGCGTGAATGACGTCTGTGGCTTGGATTGGTAAAACCCGAACTGCTTGCCCAGTTCCGCCGGGATCAGGTTGCGCAGCGATACGTCGTTGACCAGGGCGATCAGTTTGATGTGATCCCGGGCGCGGTCCGGACGGATGCCCGCGGGCACATCGTCGGTGATCACCACCACCTCGGCTTCGAAATCGATCCCCCAGTCCTCGCTCTCCGCCAGGACGTCGTCATGAGGCCCGATGAAGGCGTCTGATGCGCCCATGTAGATCAGCGGGTCGGTCCAGAACGATTCCGGCAGCTCCGCGCCCCTGGCTTTGCGTACCAGCTCGACATGGGTGACATAGGCGCTGCCGTCGGCCCAGTGATAGCAGCGTGGGAGCGGAGCCGCCGCAGCCCGACTTTCGAAGGGGAACTCACCCTCGACCGGCCCGCTCTGCAGCGCTTCGTAGAGCTTGTTCAGCGGCCCCTCGCAACCGGCCCAGTCATCCAGGGCGGCCTGCAGCGTTGGCGCGATGGTGGCGGCGGAAACCGCGCGCGTCAGGTCGCGGCTGACCACGACCAGTTGGCCGTCCCGGCCGGATTTCAAACTGGCTAGTTTCATGCTTCTGCCCCCGCGTCCTTACCCATTGAAGTTGCGTTTGATGCCATCCCAGCAGCGCGTGTAATCCCGTTGGAGAAGCTCCGTCTCCAGTGCCCAGCGCGTGGGCTGGATAACATAGCGGGATTCGAGCATGAACGCCATGGTGTTCTCATAGCGCTGCGGCGCAAGCTCCGCTGTGCTCGCTTTTTCGAACACGGCGGCCTCGGGGCCGTGAGGGCTCATGCTGTTGTGCAGGCTGGCACCTCCGGGGACAAAGCCGTCCTCCTTGGCATCGTACACGCCCTCGATCAGCCCCATGAATTCGCTCATCACATTGCGGTGGTACCAGGGTGGCCGGAACGTGTCCTCGGCAACCATCCACCGTGGCGGGAAGATTACGAAGTCGATATTGGCCACACCGGGAGTATCTGACGGTGATGACAACACCGTGTAAATGCTCGGGTCGGGGTGGTCGTAGCTCACGGTGCCCATGACGTTGAAGCGCGAGAGGTCGTACTTGTAAGGTGCGGAATTTCCCGTCCATGCAACCACGTCGAGTGGGGAGTGGCTCAGCTCCGCCCGGTAGAGGTGACCGGCAAATTTGCAGATGAGCTCGAAGTCACCTTCCCTGTCTTCGAAGGCGGCTTCCGGGTACGAGAAGTCGCGGTCGTTGGCGTAGCCATTGGCGCCCACGGGGCCGCGTTCGGGCAGGTCCAGTGGCGCGCCGTAGTTCTCCGCGAGGTAGCCGCGGACGACCTCGCCTTCGAGATCGACGGCAAACTTGAGCCCCCGCGGAATCACGGCAATTTCCCCCGGTCGCAGGCGTATCTGGCCGCATTCGGTACGCAGCAGCAGTTCGCCCATCTGCGGAATAAAAAGCAGTTCGCCATCGGCGCAGTAAAAGTAGCGGTCGCCCATGGACCGATTGGCGGCGTACAGATGAATCCCCATACCTTGCTGGGCGAGGGCGTTGCCGTTGGCGGCCATGGTCACCAGGCTTTCGACGAAGTCAACGGGATCCCCCGGCAGCGGTAGGGGGTCCCAGCGCAGCATATTGGGCGGCGTGGCGATTTCCGTGATCGGCGCGGTGCGCAGGCCAGACTCACGCCAGGGCCGGTATTCGCCCTGCACCACCGAGGGCCGTATGCGGTAAAACCAGGAGCGGCGGTTTGCCGCCCTCGGAGCGGTGAATGCTGTGGTATTAAATTGCTCCGCGTACAGTCCGTAGGCCACCTTCTGGGGGCTGAAGCGTCCCTCGGGCAGCGCGCCGGGCAGCGCCTCGCTCTCGTGCTCGTTGCCGAAACCGTGCAGGTAGCGCAGCTCACTGATGACGGCCCGGGTATCACTGGTCATGGTTACTGTCTCCCTTGATCTCGCCGGCGATCGCCATGGCCCGTTCCAGTACGTGCTGGTCACCGATCTGGTTGGCCAGTAGCAGGATCAGGCGGGCATTGATTTTCTCACTGTCTTCCACACTGCGCTCCCGGTGAAGCTCCGCCAGGGCGGCGTAGAACGCGTCGGGGTCGCTGAAGTTTGCTTCCAGGGTCAGGTCGCTCATGCAGCTGTCTCCTCGGTCAGGTCGTAGCCCAGTGCGCGTCGCGTTGCCGCGGCGACGGCGCTCGCATCCAGCGCCCGCCAGCGCGCGGCCACGTGCTGGTCGGGGCGGATCAGGTAAACGCCCCCCCGGACAGGTCGTAGCGTCGGTTGAGCACGCCGCGTTTATCCTCTACGGACGGGAAGTCCGCGGCTGCCGTCCCGGGTGCGGTAATCTGCAGCACCTCCAGCTGTACCTCGTCCCGGGTCAGGTCTGTGCACAGGCGGGACAGCTCGTCTGCGTGCTGCGCGTCGACAGCGCCCTTTACCATCACTGTGAAATGATTGCCGAGGTGATTGAGCAGCCAGCCACTGCCGTTGCCGCCGCTCACCGGTGCGTCGATACAAGCTGAACCGGGGCGCATCGCCGGGGCAAAGCCATCGCTGTCGGGGGTGTTCAGCGGGGTCTCCTCGTAGGTGCAGGGGACCGAGAGGCGGCCGCTGTTGACCAGGGCCCGGGCGAAGGGGTAGTGCCGCGCGAGATCCAGCACCGTGTCGCGGAACAAGCGCGTCGCGGCATTTTTGGGTGTCATGAAATCGGTGGCGCGGGTCGAATTGAGAATATTTTCGCGGGCGCCGTGCTGGCGCTCCGTATCATAGGTGCGCAACAGTGCCGGAGGGGCGCTGTGACGGATCACCGCGGCCAGTTTCCAGCCCAGGTTCTCGACACTCTGGAGGGCGCCGTTGGCACCGCGGGCCCCGAAAGGGGAGACCTGGTGGGCGGCATCGCCGATGAAGAACACGCGGTGGTGTATGAAGGAATCCATTTTACGACACCGAAATGTGTAAACGCTGGCCCACTCGAGTTCCCACTGGATGTCTTTACCCAGCATCGCTTCCACCCGCGGCCGGATATTCGCGAGCTGTCTCTCCTGCTCCGGGTCGGCGTCCCACCCGAGTTGAAAGTCGATGCGCCAGACGTTATCGGCCTGTTTGTGCAGGAGTGTCGATTGATCGGGGTGAAACGGGGCGTCAAACCAGAAACGACGTTCCGCGGGAAAGCCGGCGTCCATGATGATATCGGCAATCAGGAAGCGGTCTTCGAATATCTGGCCCCTGCTCTCCAGCCCCAGCGCGGTCCTGATGGGACTGTTGGCGCCGTCGGCGACCAGCAGGTAGTCACACGTAAGCCTGTAGTCGCCGTCTTGCGTGGCGACGGTAATTCGCGCACCGGTGTCATCCGTGTCGACTGCGGTCACCTTGTGCAGCCATCGCAGCTCGACCTGCGGCAGCTCCAGGCAGCGGTTGACCATGTACTCTTCCATGTAATACTGCTGCAGGTTGATAAATGCCGGCACCTTGTGATCCGGTTCCGGGAGCAGGTTGAAGGAGTAGATCTCTTCCTCGCCGAAGTAGACCCGGCCCAGGTTCCAGGTCACTCCCTTGTCCAGCATGGGCTGGCCGCAGCCGTAGCGATCACAGATTTCCAAAGTGCGCTTCGCCAGGCAGATCGCCCGCGAGCCCACACTGACCGTGTTGTTGTCGTCCAGCACCACGCTGGGCAGCCCATGCATCGCCAGTTCCATCGCGGCTGCCAGGCCGGCCGGTCCTGCGCCGACGATGATCACGGGATGATGGACAGGTTGCGCGGCATCCTGGTCGGCACTGCGCGAGTAAGGGTATTCGGGATTGGTGTAGCTTCCTGGCATCCGCTTTACTCCGTTGAATCACCCATATAGTTACATATGAAACTAATATAGGCCACTTTGATGGCCAGATCAACAGCTTCGCAGGGTGCGATTGCCATTGTTGAGAGGTGCCCTAGTAGACCAGTTCCGCCCAGCGGCGGCCGGCCTTGAGCTCGGCCTTGCGTCGCTGCCATTTCTCGGGATCGCCGATGATGTCGGCAAACACCCGGTCCAGGGTGTCGAGGATATCCTCGCGGCCGGCCACGTAGATATGGGTGTGGGGGCTGTCGAGCATGGTGACGATTTCCTCGCCACGCGATGCCAGCGCATCGTCTATGGCAATAGGGTCAGACCAGTGCGGGCGCGGGCTCAGTGCCCTGATCGCCTCGAACGTGTCGCGGTCGTAGTACTGGCTGAAGTCGTCCATTTCGTCATTCATGTACAGCATCTCCAGACCGCTGCGAGCGCCGTAGAACAGTCGCACGCGGCCCCGCCAGTCAGCAATGTCCTCGTAAATGTGGCGCAGCAGCATCCGGAACGGGGCGATGCCGGTCCCCATGCCGATCAGCAGCAGGTCTGCCTCGCGATCGTCCGGCACGGCGAAAGGCAGACCGAACGGTCCGTTGACTGTCAGCGTGTCCCCAGGGGCCCGGTCGCAGAGAAAATTGGACGCGATGCCGCTGTATTCCTCACCACTGTACTCGTCGATATAGCTGCAGCGCTTCACGCACAGACTGATCCTGGGGGCGCCGTCATCGCCGCGGGGTGGCACATCAGCCACGCTGTACAACCGGAAATGGTGTTTCTGCCCCAATGATTGATCGCCGTCGACAATGACGCCGATGCTTTGACCCGGCCGGTAATCGGTGTCGGCGCCGGGGACGGCAATAACGATATCGCGCACATCCTCGGCGGCGTCGCCGCTGGTGAGTCGCCGGTTGGCAATGACCCGGGCACTGTAGGTGGTTCCGGTATCGTAGTCTTCAAGACGCATCGGTCGTCTCCTTGAGTGTTTCTGCTGGCGTGCAGTGATCCGAAGTGCAATCGCAGGTATGGCAGCCGCTCCGGCCGGCGAGGGCATCGATGCTGTCATTCTTGTCGCCGCGCTGGTCGACAGACAGTCGCTGCACCGCCAGCCAGGCGCTGGTAACGACAGTAATCAGCAGCAGTGCGGTGAGGCAGGTCGCGAGCATCAGGTCAGCCCCCCAGTCCGGCGAAACCCATGAAGGAGAGGGACAGAACGCCGGCAATGATGAGGGTGATTGCGGTTCCCTCGACGGCCTGGGACAGGTCGGCCAGGGCCAGTTTTTCGCGGATTCCAGCCATGAGAAGCAAGGCCAGGGTAAAGCCGGTTCCTGCGCCGAGTGCATACACCACTGACTGGACCAGGTCGTATCCCTTGTTGGTCTGGAAGAGGGCCAGCCCCAGGATGGCGCAATTGGTGGTGATCAGGGGCAGGAACAGCCCGAGCGCCCGAAACAGCGCGGGGCTGTATCGGCGAATGAACATCTCCACCAGTTGTACAGTGGAGGCGATGACCACGATGAAGGAAATCAGCTGCAGGTAGGGTGCATCGATTGCGACCAGGAAGCGGTGGATGCCATAGGCGCAAACTGAACTCACCAGCATCACGAAGCAGACCGCGGCTCCCATGCGCAATGCCGTGTCGAGGCGCTGGGATACGCCGATGAACGGACAGATTCCGAGAAAGTAGGCGAGCACAAAGTTGTTGACCAGGCAGGCATTGAGAAAGATCGCGCTGAGACCCGGGTCGTTCATGCCGTCGCCTCCCGCACCTGGGTGGCCTTGCGCGTCGAGCGCTGCTGCAGGCGTTTGAACACAAGCATCAGCAGTCCCAGGGTAAAAAATCCGCCGCTCGGCAGAATCATCACCACCCAGGGCTGGAAGCGGTCGCCGAACAGATCGACACCGAACAGGGAGCCGGCGCCCAGCACTTCCCGCACCCCGCCCAGGCAGAGCAGGGCCAGGGTGAAGCCCAGCCCCATTCCGAGCCCGTCCAGCACCGAGCGCCGCAGGGTATTGCGCGAGGCAAAGGCTTCGGCGCGGCCGAGAATCAGGCAGTTGACCACAATCAGCGAGATGAAAGCGCCCAGCGCGCGGTGCAGGTCCAGGCTGATGGCCTGGATCAGGTAGTCCACGATCGTGACGAACGTGGCAATGATCAGGATGAAGCTGGCGATACGGACCTCGCGAGGAATGAACTGGCGAAGGGCTGATACCAGCGTGTTGGAGAGCACCAGCACGAACAGGGTTGCGAGCCCCATCGCCAGCCCGTTGATCGCCGAATTGGTCACGGCCAGCACCGGGCACATCCCCAGAACCTGCACGAACACCGGGTTTTCCCTCAGGATGCCGCGCAGCAGGTCATCGGCCGGTGCGGCGGCGGGTTGCGACTCAGGCGTCGTCATCGGTCTCTCCCGATTCTGCGATCCAGCTCAACTGTTGCTGAATCAGGGGCAGCCAGAGGGCGCTGCTTCGTGCCAGGATCCGGGCGATAGCCTGGGATGAGATCGTTGCGCCGGTGATGCCGTCGATCTCCCAGGGGGCCTGGCTTTCACCGTGTTTTACGGCGTAGGGCGCCTGGCGCAGTGCCTCGCCCGAACTGTCGAGCGGCACGGGTAGCGCGTCGAAGTTCGCCAGGAAGGCCGGGTCGGTCTCGATCTTGTCGCCGAGTCCCGGCGTCTCCCGGCTCGACAGCACCCGCAATCCCACGATCGTCTCCCGGTGAGGGTTGTAGCCGAACAGTACGCTGATCACGTCCTGGTAACCCATGCCGGCACCAGGTAGGGCAACACCCACCAACTGCCCGCTGCGGTCGAAGCCGGCGTGCACAGTATCAGCAGCCGGGTCGCCGACGCTCGCAGGGCGCAGGGTGCCACTCTTGTCCACGACCAGTGAAGCCCGCGACACGGCGCCTGGGAGGACTTCCAGTATTGCGCGTTCCAGTGCCACGGCACGGTTGTACTGAATGCGGGGCCCGGTGGCCAGGTACACACCCACGATCAGTAGCGCGCATAGCATGCCAATGCCGACCAGAGCCTGATACATACGCGCTGTGGGGGTCGGGGCAGGTCTGTCGGTGGCGATCATTTTCATCGGCTAGTCACCGCTGCGGCCGAAGACGCGTGGCTGCACCAGGCGGTCGATGTGGGGCGAGACGGCATTGGCGAGGAGAATGGCGTACATCACGCCTTCGGGCATGCCGCCCCAGATTCGTATCACGGTGATCAGAACCCCGATCAGCGCCCCGTAGATCACCACCCCCAGCCGGGTAATGGGTGATGCGACCATGTCGGTCGCCATGAATACCGCGCCCAGCATCAGTCCGCCGGCACAGAGCATGAACGCCGGCGTGGGGTAGCGGTCCGGGTCGAGTTGGTTGAGCATCAGCGTCAACAGCGCAACCGTGGCGAGAATGGTCACCGGTATGCGCCAGTTGAGCATTCGCCTCACCGCGAGATAAGCGCCCCCCGCGAGGATGAGCAGCGCGCAGGTTTCACCGGTGGAACCGCTGGTCAGGCCCAGCAGCAGGTCGGCGGAAGCGGTGGGCTCGCCGGCAAACTTGAATTGCGCCAGCGGGGTGGCGGCGCTGCTGGCGTCGTACACCGGCGCGGTAAAGGGCAGGGTAAGGGTCGAAGCCGGCAGTGTGGTGAATCGACCGTCCTGCAGCGCCGGCGTCCAGTTGGTCATTGCCACCGGGAAGGCCGCCTGCAGGAAAGCCCGGCCCACCAGTGCAGGATTGAAGGCGTTGTAACCCAGTCCGCCGAACAGGGCCTTGCCGAGGGCTACCCCGATAATGCCGCCACAGGCTACCATCCACAACGGCAGGGCCGGGGGGAGGGTGAGTCCGTAGAGCAGCCCGGTGATGGTTACCGACCAATCCCCCACCGTGCTGGCACGTCCGCTGGCGCGGCACAACAGGTGCTCGGTGGCGACGCAGGATGCCGTCGCCACCAACAGTGTGAGCAGCGCGGCGAGTCCGAAACTGTATATCGCAAAAGCCGCCACCGGGAGCAGGGCCAGGACCACATTGCGCATGATGACATCGACGCTGTGGCCGGCGCTGATATGTGGCGACGTGTGTATCTCGAGCGTGCGCGCCGGCGTGTTCATGCGTCGGTCGCCTGTTTGCGAAGCTGGGCCTTGGCGCCCCTGAAGCGCTGTACCAGCGGAATATGTGCCGGGCAGACGTAGGCGCAGGCGCCGCATTCGAAGCAGTCGCGCAGGTGGTAGTCGGTTGCCATGGTCGTGTATTGGCCTTTCAGCGCCAGCAGCCCCAGTTGCGAGGGATTGAGGAACAGCGGGCAGGCATCCACGCAATAGCCGCAGTGTATGCACGGGTACTCTTTGGGGGCGCGGGTCCCGGCGCCGCTGAAAGCGATGAACCCCGAGGTGCCCTTGGTGATTGGAATGTCCAGCGAAGGCAGGGCCTGGCCCATCATCGGGCCGCCGAGGAACACCCGGCTGGCATCGTCTTCGAGGCCCGCGTAATCCAGGGCGAAGCGCAGGGGTGTCCCGATCGGTATCCGGTAGTTGCCCTTGCGGCGGATTGCCGGTCCGCCGATGGTGACGACCCGCTCCTGGATACCCTGGCCCGCCGGCAGCAGGCGGCCGATTTCGGCCGCGGTGGCGACGTTGATGGTCACCACGCCGACGTCCGCGGGAAGCCCGCCCGACGGGACCTTGCGGCCGAGCAGGGCGGCGATCAGCATTTTCTCCGCCCCCTGGGGATATTTCACCGCCACCACCTCGACCGACACCGGCAGGTCAGCCGGGACCGCGGCGGCCAGTGCCGCAGCGGCTTCAACCTTGTTTGCCTCGATACCGATGATCGCCCGCCCGGCCGCGGTGGCCTTGAGCAGGTAGCGAATGCCAGTGAAGATATCGCCCTCCTGCTCAAGCATGACCCGGTGGTCTGTGGTCAGGTAGGGCTCGCACTCGACGCCGTTGACGATCAGGGTGTCCACCGGTTTGCCCGTCACCGCTCTCAGTTTTACATGGGTGGGGAAGGCTGCACCACCGAGCCCGACGATGCCCGCGTGCTGGATCGCGGTGAGAATGTCCTCCGCCGAGGCCGTCGCCAGGTCACAACCGCGGCCGGTATCGATCTCCTGGCTCGATCCGGGGTAAGGTCGGAGATAAATGGCCGCAACCATCTTGCCGCTGATCGACGGGGCCGGTCCGAGGCGCTCGACGACACCGCTCGCCGGAGCATGCATGGCCACCGAGAGGTCGCCCGCGGGCTCGGCCAGACGCTCCCCGCGCCGGACCTCCTGGCCTTCGCGCACCACGGCGCGGGCGGGTTGGCCGATATGTTGCAGCAGCGGCACAATCATTACCGGGGCGAATGGAAACTGCTCTATCGGCAGGTCGCGGGTGTCCTCCTTTGACTCGGGCGGATGCACGCCGTGACTGAAGCTGCGTTGTCGGCGACCGAACAGCATCAGTTGTACTTCTCCGCCCGGGCGATCCAGCGCTCGATGCCGGCTTCACTGCGATCAGCGGGCAGACCGGGGTGTATCACCTGTGCTGTACATTTTTCCGCCGCCTTGACCAGGTCCCGGTAGGGGCCCGCCGTGGCATCCTTGATGTAGGCCTTGCCCTGGGCGTTGTAAGCGAACATGGCGGGATTGAGGGCTGTGCACTCGTCGCAGGCGGTGCACTCTGCGGAATCCAGCCACGGCGCGAGATAGTCGGCCGAGGCAGTTGCTTCAGCCGGGCCCGGCTGTGCCTCCGGCGCGGTTTCCGCGCCGGCGTCGATGTCGCTGGCACTTGCCCCGGCTTCTCCCCCTGCCAGTTGCATCAGCCCGCTGCTGATGCGGGCGACGATTTCGCGCCGCAGTCGGTCTTCGACCGACTCGCCGGTCGTCGATGCCGGTGGCGCCACGTCCGCGATCGCTTTCAGCATGATCCAGAAATCGCGACGCTCCTCGACCGATTGCACCATGGTTTCGTCCACCAGCAGCCGGTTCAGCTGCCGGCGCCTGTCCACGCTCCAGATGAAGGGGTAGCGGCCCTCGCGCGCCTCCGGTTCCAGTTGGAGGAATTCCGTCAGTGGTAGCATGTCATCGTGCCAGGCGTCGGGCGGGACCTGGCGGAAGTGCTTGCGAAAGCGGTTTTCCGTGATGGCAAAGTCGGCGAAGGTGAACGGCAGCTCCATCTCTTCCACGCGGCCGTTTTTCTCGTAGGCGAGGGGATAGCTGGGCCAGTCGTCGTGAATCGCCGGGTTGCCGTCCAGATCGAAGCACTCGGCGGGTATGGCACCGTTGTCCGGGTTGTACCTAAACAGCGGGTAGGCACGGGACTCAACCGCCAGTTTCGCCTGCTGGTGACCCTGGTCGTCGGCGATACCATGCTCGGGCTGGCACGACGTATACAGATTGAACAGCGCCGGCCGGCGGCTCATCAGGCCCTGCACGAAGCCCTCGATCATGTGATTGGGGTGGGCGATGGTGCTCTGCAGTACGTAGGTCGTGCGGTGGGCCATGGCGATGAGGCCCATCTCTTTACGGATTTCTTCCTTGCCGTGATGGGCGTCCCCGAACTGGGCCATGTCGGAAATCTGGCCCATGAAACCCGACGTGCAGGCCTGGCCGCCGGTGTTGGAATACACCTGGGTGTCCATCACCAGAACCTTGATCGGCTTGCCCGACATCATTGCCCGGGACAGGTTTTGGAACCCGATGTCGTACATGGCGCCGTCGCCACCAGCTGCCACTACCGGCGGGCAGAGCAGGAACTCCTCGTCGGTGAACTGGTGCCAGTCGAAACGTGCGAAAAATGCCTCGTCGCGCGCTGCGTCGTGATCGCCTGCCAGTTCCAGTTCCGCTCGGCGCACCGCCTTGAAGCCTTCGGCCATTTTCGCCATGTGGCCCTCGAACACACCGAGCGCCAGCGATGCGGCGTCCTGGAACAGGTGATTGGCCCAGGGAAACGGGTAGGGGTTGTAAGGGTAGGTGCTGCCCCAGACACTGGTGCAGCCGGTGGCGTTAAGCATACCCAGAGAGGCGCGACCGCGGCCGGTAGTGCCCTCCGTGTAACGCCACCGCAGATCTTTCAGCCGCCGCACCAGGTCGGTCATCCGGCGCAGCCAAACCGGGTCGATCGGCTGAGTGCCTTTCAGCTTCTCGATGCCTGCTGCGAGGTCCGCGAGCGTCAGTTCCTCGTCGTCATCCGTCGTTCCCAGCACCGCGCTGATTGCCGAGGTGTCATCGACGTCGACCTCCTGTACCAGTTGCAGCTGGATATGTTGTTCCAGCCTCGCGATCAGGTCGTCCAGCCGCTCGACGTGGGCCTTGACCCGTGGTTGCATCAGCGCTTCCATGGTCGCCACGAACAGGTGCATCACGGTTTTTTCGGAGCAACCCAGGCACGCTCCGTCCCCACTGCTCATGGCGAGGTAGGCCGGCTTGTCCAGCAACAGCGTCTCCAGGGCGCCTATTCCCTGTTCGAGGTCGTCGACCCGCAGGTAGGGTTTCGGCGTGGTCGGCAGGTCGAGCCAGAAGTCCCAGCGCGCCCGCAGCTGTTGCACGCTGTCCGCGGTCTGGCGCACGGGGCGCAGGGCATCGTCACCGCATACCGCCACGCACTCCATGCATCCCTTGCAGGTGTAGGGGTTCACGGTGATGCTCAGCAGTCCGCCGCTGCCCGCCTGTTGGCGCTCCTTGAGCGTGTAATAGGGCCGGCTGAGTGCGAGCTGGAAGCCGTTCAAGGCCTCGCTGAACGCGGCGAATTCCCTGGTTAGAGCCGCCTGCTCCTCGGGGCTGTCTGTTTCTTCGGTGATGGTGGCGGCGATGGCGTCGTGGAGCATGGTGTCGACCGTGCCGGTTTCATCACCGGCGCTCAGCAGGACTCGCAGGCGGCGCTCGAGCTGGCGGACGGCCCGCGGCAAGCGGGTCACCGTCTGCCCGCTCTTGCGCAGGCGGGTAATCGCGGTGTCGAATATCTGCGACAGCTCGTTGACCAGGCCGGGTATTGCCGTATCGGGGCACACGGTGTAGCAGTTGCCGCAGGCCGTGCAATTTTCCGGTATCCACTCGGGATGCTCGAAGCGGATGCCCGTCATATCCCGGAACAGGCCCGAGACGGCCGGCATCACCCCGAGTCCGATGAACGGATCGGCGAGATTGTCGTTGCCTTTGCCACGGGCGTAAAAGCTCCCGGTCTGTTCCCAGAACCGGTGTATGTCGCTGAGTGGTTGCCGGCTTTCGGGCTGCCGCTTGACCATCACCGGCAACGCGGGTTCCGGGTGCCCGCCGGCGACCTGAATGGTTTGCAGTCCTGCCTGCTGGTCGCGCACCTCGGTGACCTCGTCGAAACCCCGCTTGACCACGCGCAGGTTGTCCTCGACCACTCGCGCACCCTTGGCGCCGAACTTGCTTTGCAACTGGCTGCGAATGGCTTCCAGCAACCGCTCTTCGCTCAGCCCCACCTGTTCAGCGAGCGGCGAGGCGGCGAAAAATGCTCCCTGGAAGGCGATACCCTGCATGCGCAGCTGCAGGTCGGGATCGGTGGCTTCCTCGCGGGCGATGCGGAAGGCGTCGAGGTAGTAGAGCCGGATATCGCGCTCGATGATCTGCTGCTGGTAGTGCTCCGGTATGTCTGCCCAGACCTCCCCGGGGGAGCCCTTGTCACTCTGGATGATGAAAACACCGCCGTCCTTCAGCCCGGCCAGTGCATTGGTGTGTTGCAGGACATTGGGGTCTGGCGACAGCACCACGTCGACGTAGAAGAACTCGCAGTTGATCCGAATCGGCTCGGGCGCGGCGGCGAGATAATAGGTTGTTGGCTGGCCTTTCTTTTCCGATCCGTATTTGGGGTTGGCCTTGATGTGATAGCCGAGCAGGTCGAACAGGGTCATGGCCAGGTTCTTGCCGGTGGTGATGGCGCCCCAGCCACCCACGGAATGAAAACGCACGGCGATGCTGCCGGCGGGCATCAGGTCGGGGTTTTCAGTTCCGCGCACCGCCATTGATCGAATCCAGGGATAGGCGTCCTCGATTTCCTGCTGGTGTACCGCTTCCTTGGGCGTTCTCGGCTCGTCCCTGAGGAAGTCGATGGACAGGTAGAACTGGCGCTTCTGGCCGCCACCGGGGAGCATGTTTTCCACCGCCCCGATGAGGCCTTCGGGCTGCAGGTCCCGGCTACCCAGTCCGAAAGAACCCGAGTAGAGCGAGGGCAGGTCGGACAGCTCGTGGTAGCTCGCAAGTTCGGGGAAGGGTTTGCTGTGCCTGTCCTTGCCGTTTTCGGTGGCCTTGCCCAGCACGGCCCTGATTTCACGCATGATCGGCAGGTCTGCCGCCAGCGGCTGGTCCAGGCGTTCGAGTACGGCGACGCCCTGGCGGCCCTTCAGTACGCGGCTGATGCGGGCGGCGGGAAAGGGCCGGAACATCGCCAGGTTGACCACGCCGACAGCGATACCGCGGGTCTCGCGCAAGTAGTCTGCCACGGCTTCCGCGCTGGGAATCACGCTGCCCTGGCCGACGATCAGGTAGTCAGCGTCTTCGGTGCGGTACTCGCCGACCGGGCCGTACGCACGTCCGGTCAATGCTTCGAACTCCCGAAACGCCCGCTCGGCCAGTTCCGGGAGATGGTCGAAGAAGAACGGTCGCTGGGCCGCCACGCTCTGCATGTAGGCATCCTGGTTCTGCACCAGGCCGGCCATCATCGGTTCATCGACGTTCCAGAGTTCCGGGATGCGGCGCCGGTGCTTGCCGTAGATCAGGCGCTGGGCAGCCGTGGGCGTCTCGATCTGGTCCTCCGGTTTGCCGAGGTAGGTCTCGATCAGCTCGCGTTCGGGAACCTGCAGTGATTCGATGAGGTGGGTGGTGAGGAACCCGTCCTGGGCAATGATGCCGGGCGTCAGTGCCAGTTCGGCGATCCGGTGGGCGATTATGTTGAGATCAGCCGCCTGTTGGGCGTTCACCGCGAAAAGCTGGAAGAAACCGGTGTCGTCGACACAGTGGTAGTCATCGTGCCCCGCGTGCACATTCAGGGTCGACTTGGTCATTGCCCGGGCGCCGATGTTCAGCACGTAGGTCAGGCGCTTGCCTACGGCCGCGTACAGCGACTCATGCATGTACGCGATGCCCTGGCCCGATGAGAAATTGGCCGCCCGCAGACCGGTCATGGACAGTCCCGCGGTGACCGCCGCCGCCGCGTGTTCGCCTTCGGGCTCGATAAAAATCAACGGCCGGCCCGAGATGTTGATGTGGCCCTGGGCGGCGGCTTCTGCCCAGTACTCGCCCATCTGTGTGGAGGGTGTGATCGGATAGGCGCCGGCCGCGTCGCTGGATTCGCGCTCGCAATTGATGACGGCGGTGTTCCCGTCCATGGCGGCACGCCGGCCGGGGAACTTAGCGTTGATGTCTTGCGTTGGCATAGTGGCAGTCCTCGGGGCCCTCGCTCGCTATCGAGCGACCGGCGCCGGCATCATGTCGGAATGTCGGGAAGGGCGGAGTGGCGCAGCATGGGCCCGCTGGCCGCACCCCGCAGCGCGCCGCGGTTTTTGTCCAGCCATACGATTGCGCCTGTCGGACAGCGTTCAATCGGTTCCCGGGTCTGGTGGTCGCGCTCGTAGTCGACGACGGGCAGGTTCTTATCCATCCGAATCAGGCCCGGCGGTGCATCGGCGACGCAGCGTTCGCAGGCGGTGCAGGCCACGGCGCACTGTTCCACGATCTGGTCGCCCCGGTCCTCGTTGCGACATGCCACCCACAGCCGCCGGTTGGCCGGTTGTATTGAAAACAGCGTTTTCGGGCAGGCATCGACACAATCGCCGCAGGCGGTGCAGCGATCCTCGTCGACGGCAGGGAGGTCATGGCGATCCATCGTGATCGCATCGAAGTCACAGACCCGCGCGCAATCACCCAGGCCGAGGCAACCCCAGGAGCAGCTCTTCGGTCCGCCGCCGACCTGTGCTGCCGCCAGGCAGGTCATGGTGCCCTCGTAACGCGCGCGGTTGCGGGCCACGTTGTGACCGCCAGCGCAGGCGAGCCTTGCCACGCGGCGATCCGCTGTGCCCTCGTCGACGCCGAGATAGTTGGCGATGGCCGCCCGGCTGTCAGTGTCGCTTACCGTGCAACCCGCGGGTTGCGCGCGTCCTTCGACCAATGCCTCGGCAAAGCCGCGGCAGCCGGGAAACCCGCAGGCACCGCAATTGGTGTGGGGCAACATGGCCTCGACGGCGTCCAGGCGCGGGTCCTCGTCGACATGCAGGCGGCGATGGGCAAGCACGAGCGCGGTGGTCAGCAGGAAAGTCAGACCCCCGATCGCCCCCACCGCTGTCGCCACTATCATCGCTGTGCCTGCGCCATTGCCACCATAACGAGACCGGTACCCGCACCGGCCTCTTTCGCTTCGAATTTAGGCAGCGTGGTTGGGGGAGTCAATCGCGAGGCGGTTGTGGAGCGAAAGGTTCGTGATTCGCTTGATCCGGCTCAATGTTTGGCCATTGGAGTGGCAGTAACAGCCGATGGCAAGCGCATCAGGGCTAGCCGCCACTGCCCGCCGGGAATTCCAGATATTGGTGCGACATGGCGGCTAGAACACGCGGCTGTAGCTCAATTGGACCGAGTTGAACGACTCGTCGCTGTCGTTGACGGAACCGTAACTCAGGCTGGCCTTCAGCACCTGGCCCCTGCCGATCGGGAATGCCGCGGTGAACCCCACGCGCGAATCGCGCTGCAGGTCATCGAGGCGACGGTCTCCCAACGAACTGCGGCCACCGCGGTAGGCGTTCACGTTGAACGACAGCCAGAGATCGGCATTGACGACGTGCACGATGCCGGCCTGTATCGAGCTGATGGGGTCCTGTTCCCGGGTCTGGCCGAAGAGGTCGTCGTTGTCACCGAAGTACCAGGCGCCGGCGCTGACCTCGACCAGCCAGCCGCGACGGACAGGGTGGATGTAACCCAGTTCAGCCTTGAAGGCCCAGCGATTGGAGCCGACGTTGATCAATCGGTCGGGGTCGTAGCGCCCGGTCGGTGCGACCACCTTGACACTGGCCCCCAGCAACGGGTGGGGGTTGAGCAGAAGCCCGCCGAACTCCTCGCGGTTCATGCTCGGGGCGCCCAGCAGATTCACCGACAGGGTGGCGGCGGCATCGCCAAAGCCCTGGTAGTCCCGGCTCAGGTCGGGGCCGGTGAGGTTTGCGGCGCTTGTCGAGCCGTCGGAGAAAGGCAGTTCCACGATGAAGTTGGTCGTTCTTCCCCAGAGGCTGAGGGTCTGTCGATAGGCGAAAAAAGCCGTGTTGATGGTGGAATCGATACCTGTGATGGGGAGGGTCGGGTCCGGCACCATGTCGCCGGACGTATGCACGATACCGGCGCTGATGACGCGCGTTCCCACTGGCGCCGGCCAGTAGGCTCGCGGGGTGAGCTCCTGGGCCGTAACCGGCCGGGGCCAGAACAGCACCACCATGCAGACGAACAAGGCTGGTGCCGGGGCGGGGCGGAGCCGTTGCAGCCAGCAGCGGTCTGTCTTTCGAGGGCGCAGCTGTGCGCGGTACCTGTACATGAGAGCTACACGTCGCAGGGTTCCCCGGCCTCGTTGCCGGGTGTCTCCGGACGGCGTTCCGCGAGGATGTCGATTACAAAGCTGAATACCAGGTCGCCGTACTGGTTGAACGCCTCGTTGCGGCTGCGGATGACACCCCATTTACCGCGGACCACTTTCTCGGCCTTCTCGATGATTTCGTAGGTGAACGTCAGGGTATGGCCGGGGCGCACCGGTTGCAGCCATTGCAGGTCCTCGACGCCCACCCCGGCGCCATTACGACGCCCGTCCTGGACGCCGGTCGCAAAGCGTTCCATGTAATCCACCATCATCCGCATCCACACCGCACAGATATGCCAGCCCGAGGCAACCAGGCCGTGGTACAGGGTGTCGCGAGCGGCCACCGGGTCCGTGTGGTACACCTGCGGCGCATAGCGCTCACCGAAGTCGACGATCTCTTTTTCGCTGAAGGTGTGGCTACCGAAAACGTGAAACTCGCCTACCGGAATGTCCTCGAACCAGCGGCTGCGGATGTAGGTGGGGCTACTCATCGGAGGTCTCCGGGGAACGGCCTATCATCAGGGTCGTCGACAGCGCGATGACAGGCTCCGCGTGTTGATTGAAAACCTCCACGTCGCAACCGATGGACCCGAAGGGCGCACCGTCCGCGGGTGGGTTGTTCTCACTCACCGTGATAGTGGCGGTGAGTGCGTCCTCGGCGAACACCGGCTTGCGCCAGCGCAGGCGCGACACGCCCGAGGAGCCCAGCAGGTCGATGCCGGAGGCGACGAATGAGTCGGTCAGCAGGCGCATCATCACCGCCGTAACATGCCAGCCACTGGCACAGAGCCCGCCGAAGATAGATGCGTCGGCGGCCTCGGGGTCGAGGTGGTATGGCTGCGGATCGAAGTCTGCGGCGAAGGCCAGTATATCGCGGCGGGTCAGCGTGATCGGTTGTGTATCGAACACCTCGCCGACTTCGATGTCTGAGCAGTAGCGTGTCGCCTGGTTGGTCATGATGCCTGTCTGTGGTTGCGGACAGGCGCAATTGTGGGCCAGACCGCCCGACTGAAACAAGCGGAAATAATTCCGCCGCACTCAGGCCGCTTGCCAGCGCACGGGCAGCGACTTGATACCGCGCTGGAAGTTGGAGCGGAGGTACTGTGGCAGCCCCGCGGGCTCGACCTGCCGCCAGCGTCGGGCCAGCTCGAGGAACAGTGCACGCATCTGCGTCACGGCCAGCTGGGCGCCGATGCAGTAATGCGGACCGTAGCCAAAACTGAGGTGCGGGTTGGGGGTGCGCCCGGGGTCGAACTGCTCCGGCGCCCGGAACACCCGATCGTCGTGGTTGGCCGATAGAAACGAGACTATCACCTTGTCGCCGGGCTCCACATTGGCGCCGGCGAGTTCGGTCGCCCGCACCGCCGTGCGCCTGAAGTTCATCACCGGTGTCCACCAGCGCAGCATCTCTTCCACCAGGCCATTGATGCAGTCAGGGTCATCGCGCAAGCGAGCCCAGTGCTGGGGATGCCAAAGCATTGCCAGCATACCGCCGGGTATACCGTTACGCAGGGTTTCGTTGCCGGCCACCGCGAACAACCAGAACATGTTCTCGAACTCCTCTACGCTCAGCGCGTGCCCGGACTCATCCTCCTGCGCGAGGAGCAGGGACATGATGTCGTCACCGGGTTGAGAGCGCTTGTGCTCGGCCAGCAGGTGCGCATAGCGGTAGAGGTCCGCCATGCCCTCGCGTGTTCGGGGGTCCGGCATGCGGCCATCCGGCGCCGGTTCGGGTCGGTATTGCAGGGCCTGCCTGGCCATGTCAGTCCCGGCGTCCCGGTCGAAGGCGGCGGAGGTGGCGTAGTCCGGGTCCTGATAACCGATGACCCGATTGGCCCAGTCCAGCATGAGGTAGCGGTCTTCGCGCGGCAGTCCGAACAGGTCGGCGAGGCACAGCAGTGGTAGATCGGCGGCGACCTCGGTGACAAAGTCACATTCGCCCTCGGTCCGCCCCGCGATGACCCGGTCGACGATGGCACGGGCGTGCCCCGCAATTTTGTCTTCCAGCCGGTCCACCGCCTTGCGCGTGAACGCGTTGATCAACAGTCGGCGCAGCCGGGTATGCTCAGGCGGGTCCATATTCAGCATCATCCGGCGGACGTAAGCGAGGTCTGCCGGGGTCGCGGGGTCGCGAAGCTGGGTCGCTCCCAGCCAGGATGAAAACAGTGCGGGATTTCTCAGCACGTCGGTACATTCCTGGTGGCGCAGCACCAGCCAGAATCCCGGCCCGGCTTGCCACTGTGGCAGCGCGCGCTCCTCTACCCAGATCACGGCGTGCTGCTCGCGCAACGCCGCCAGTTCGGCCAGGGGCGCGCCCCTGTCGTAGCGCTGTGGATCGTAGAGACATTCGAGTGCCGACTGCGACAAGGACATCAGCGCAGTTGCATCCCGCCGATGATGACTTTCTGCACCTCGGACGCGCCCTCGTAGATGCGCAGGGCGCGGATCTCCCGGTACAGTGACTCCACCATATTGCCACTGACGACGCCCATACCACCGTGCATCTGTACCGCGCGATCGATGATGCGTTGCGCGGCCTCCGTGGCATAGAGTTTGGCCATTGCCGCCTCGCGGGTGATGCGCGCGGCCCCGGTGTCTTTTTTCCAGGCCGCCCGATAGATCAGCAGCGCGCTGGCGTCGATCTCCAGCGCCATTTCACCGAGCGCCGCCTGCGTCATCTGCAGGTCGGCGAGGCGGCCGCCGAACATCTTGCGTTCGCTGCTGTAGGCGATCGCCTCGTCTAGCGCGCGACGGGCGAAGCCGAGGGCCGCGGCGCCCACGGTGGAGCGGAAGACGTCGAGAGTGGCCATGGCAATCTTGAACCCCTCGCCCTCCTCGCCGACCCGGTTTCCAGCAGGCACACGGCAGTCATCGAACTCCAGTCGCGCCAGGGGGTGCGGGGCGATCACGTCGATGCGTTGCGCCACCCGCAGACCCGGGTTGTCCGCATCGACGATGAAGCAGCTGATGCCCTTGCTGCCGGTTCCTGTTCCGGTGCGTGCGAAAACCGTGTAGTAATCGGCAATGCCGCCGTTGGATATCCACGTTTTACAGCCGTTGAGTACGTAGTCGTCACCGTCGCGGCGGGCCTGGGTGGTCATGGCGGCAACGTCGGATCCCGCATCGGGTTCAGACAGAGCAAAGGCTGCAATGGCCTCCCCACGACCCACCCGGGGCAGGTAGGCTTCACACAGCGCCTCGCTGCCGAACAGGGACATCGAACCGCTGCCGAGGCCCTGCATGGCGAAGGCAAAATCGGCCAGTCCGGAATAGCGCCCCAGGGTTTCCCTGATCAGGCACAGCCGGCGCACCTCGAGGCCCTGGCTGTTGCCGCCGTGGGCGGCGGGCACCGCATTGGCGAGCAGGCCGGCATCACCCAGTGCCCGCACCAGCCGGCGGCATTCGGCGTCGACGTCGTCCGGGTCACCCTGGTGGTGGCCGAGTTCCTGCCGGGCCCAGCGATCGACATCGCCGGCGAGCTGGCGGTGATCGTCTTCCAGGAAGGGCCATTCCAGGTAGTCGGTATCGCTCATGATATTCGCTCCCGCAGCCTATCAGTCGCCCTGAAACTCGGGCGTTTGCTTGTTGACGAAGGCGTTGTAGGCGCGCTCAAAATCCGCGGTCTGCATACAGATGGCCTGGGCCTGGGCCTCCGCCTCGATCGCCTGGTCGATGCCCATGTTCCACTCCTGGTGCAGCATCGTCTTGGTGATGCCGTGGGCGAAGGTTGGCCCGTCGGTGATGCGGCTTGCAGTGTCCATGGCCAGTTGCAGTGGATCGTCGCCAAGACCGTTGTACCAACCCCAGCGCTCACCCTCGTCGGCCTTCATCGCACGGCCGGTGTACAGCAGGTCCGACGCGTGGCCCTGGCCGATGATGCGCGGTAGCAGCGCGCAGGCGCCCATATCGCAGCCTGCCAGTCCCACCCGGGTGAACAGGAAAGCGACCCGTGCGTCCGCCGATCCGTAGCGCAGGTCACTGGCCATGGCGATGATCGCCCCGGCGCCGGCGCAGACGCCCTCGACAGCACTGATGATCGGCTGCGGGCAGGCTCGCATCGCCTTGACCAGATCTCCCGTCATGCGCGTGAAGCGCAGCAGACCTTTCATGTCCATGCGGGTCAGCGGCCCGATAATTTCATGCACGTCACCGCCCGAGCAGAAGTTCCCGCCGGCACCGCGGATAACGACCGCGTGGATATCCTCCGCATACACCAGATCGCGAAACAGGTCGCGCAGTTCGGCGTAGGACTCGAAGGTCAGGGGGTTCTTGCGCTCCGGGCGGTTGAGGGTGATGGTAGCGATGCCGCCATCGACCTCCCAGAGAAAGTGGCGGGCCCGATAGTCCGCCCGGTTGGTGTCGCTCATGGAGTGTATCCTGTGGTCAGTGAAACATGATCGGTCGTTACATCACTTCGCCACCGCTGACCGAGATTGCCTGTCCGGTGATGGCAGAACTACTATCGGCGCATAACCACAGGACACAGGCTGCAACCTCCCCGACGTCGATCAGCCTGCCCTGGGGGTTGCTGCGGGTGAACTCGCGGAGCGCCTCGGCCTCACTGCGACCGGTCTTCGCCATGATCGTGCGCACGCCCTCGCGAACAATCTCTGTGTCAGTATAGCCCGGGCACACCGCGTTGACGGTAACACCCCGGTTGGCGGATTCCAGCGCCAGAGCCCGGGTCAGGCCCAGCACGGCATGCTTGGCGGCGCAGTAGGCACTGACGTAGGCGTAGCCGCGCAGTGCCGCCGTACTGGCCATGTTGACGATACGGCCCCGGCCTGCCTCGCTCATGGCGGGCAGTACCTGTTGGCTGCAATACATCACCGCATCGAGGTTGACCGCCATGACCTGTCGCCAGTCCGCCGGGGACAGGCGGTGGAACGGCGCGGTAGGGGCGGCGCCCGCATTGTTCACCAGGATGTCGATGTGACCCTGCCGTACCCGAGCGTCATCGAAAGCGGCAGCGACTGCTGCGGGATCGGTCACATCACAGGGCACGGCCGCAATTCCTGCCTGCGCTGCGGCCAGCTCCTGCAGTGGTTCCGGTCTTCGCCCCATCACCGTGACGCGCGCACCGGTGCCAGCCAGGGCGATTGCCGTCGCGCGGCCGATACCGCTGCCACCGCCGGTGACTACTGCGTGGCGGTTGGCGAGGTCAGTGCCGCTCATGCATTGATGACCATGTCCGCCGCCCGGGCCAGGTTGCGCCGCAATTGCTCGAAACCGGCCTCGTATTGCACCGGACAGCGGGTGCCGTCGCCGCTGTATTGCTGCTGGGCCGCGGCGCGCAGGGTCCAGTTGGGATCCATGAGGTGCGGGCGCGCCAGGCAGCAGAGGTCGGCGCGACCCGCCGCAATAATGGAATTCACGTGGTCCACCTCGAAGATATTGCCCACCGCCATGGTGGCGATGCCCGCATCGTTGCGGATCATGTCGGAGAACGGTGTCTGGAACATCCGCCCGTAGACCGGTTCGGCATCCGGCGAGGTCTGGCCCGCGGAGACATCGATGATGTCCACCCCAGCGCCCTTCAGGGCGCGCGCGATGACCACGGCTTCCTCCGGGGTGACGCCCCGGTCATCCAGCCAGTCGGTGGCGGATATCCTCACCGAGAGCGGCTTGCCGGACGGCCAGGCCTCGCGCACGGCGCGACAGACCTCCAGCGGGAAGCGCATCCGGTTCTCCAGGCTGCCGCCGTAGTCGTCCGTGCGTGTATTCAGGGCCGGCGTGATGAACGCTGACAGCAGGTAGCCGTGGGCGGCGTGCAGTTCCAGCATGTCGAAGCCCGCGCTGATCGGCGCGGCGGGTGGCAGCGACGAAATCCTCGACGACCTTGTCCATGTCCTCACGATTCATGGCCCTCGGTGTTTTGCAGTGGGGGGCAAAGGGCAGGGCGGAGGGCGAGAGAATCTCCCAGCTTTCGCTGTCGGGCAGGGGGGCGTCCCCTAGCTCGCTTTCCCAGGGTTTGAGCGTACTGCCCTTGGGCCCCGCGTGGCCCAGTTGCAGGCAGAATTTCGCGTCGCTGTATTCGTGCACGAACCCGGCGATGCGTTGCCACGCGGCAGCCTGTTCGTCGTTCCAGATGCCCGGGCAGCCGGGGGTGATGCGCCCCTCGGGGCTGACGTCGGTCATCTCTGTGTACAAGCAGGCCGGCGCCGCCCTGGGCCAGGCTGCCATAGTGCACCAGGTGCCAGTCAGACGGCAGGCCCTCCGTGGCGCTGTACATGGACATCGGCGACACGACAACGCGGTTCTTGAGTTGCATGTCCCGCAGTGTGAATGGGAGGAACATCGGCGGGATGGGAGCGTCAACCTCGTGCCCTAACGCGCGGGCCGCCAGATGGCGTTCGTAACCCTCCAGCCACTGTCGATCACGAAGTCGCAGGTTCTCGTGGCTCACGCGCTGGCTGCGGGTCAGCATGGAATAGTTGAGCTGCTTGGTATCAAAGGCCTCGACGTAACGCGGTACGTTCTCGAACCAGACCATGGCGTTGCGGGCGGCGCTCTGCAATTTCAACGCCTCGACCTCGCGTTCATCCTGGTAGGCCCGGAGCGCGTCAGCCGGCGCGAGGTCGCTGTCCAGATGGCGGGCGAGTGAGATGGCATCCTCCAAACCCAGCTTCGTTCCCGAACCGATGGCAAAGTGGGCGGTGTGGGCGGCGTCGCCGATCAGGACGACGCGGTCATCCTTGATCCAGTTTCGACACAACACCCGCGGGAAGTTGATCCAGGCTGAGCCGCGGATGTGTGCGCTGTTGGTGAGCAGTTTGTGGCCACCGAGGTATTTCTCGAAAATCTGCCGGCAGGTCTCCGCGCTTTCTTCGTGGGTCATGTGTTCAAAACCGAAGGCGTCGTAGACATCGGGCTGGCACTCGACGATAAACGTCGAGGTGTCGGCGTCGAACTGGTAGGCGTGAACCCATATCCAGCCGTGTTCGGTTTTTTCAAAGATAAAGGTGAAGGCATCCCTGAAGCTCTGGTGGGTGCCCAGCCAGACAAACTTGTTGGGGCGAACATCGATGTCGCAGTCGAAGGCTTCCAGGTTATTGTTGCGAATTTTGGAGTTCAAGCCGTCGGCGGCCACAATGAGGTCGGCATCGGCGAACCGGGTGTCGATGTCGTCCACTTCGAACTCGTGCTCGAAGTAGAGATTGACGCCCAGTTCCATGGCCCGGCCGTGGAGAATCTGCAGCATGCGCTTGCGACCGATGCCGATGAAACCGTGGCCGTCGGAGCGCTCGACTTCGCCGTTGACGTGGCAGTCAATCATGTCCCAGTGGATCAACTCGCCAATCATGATATTGGCGCTGACCGGGTCGTTGGCCTTGAGATTCTGCATGGTCTCGTCGGAGAACACGACACCCCAGCCGAAGGTATCGCCTGGCCGGTTGCGTTCATAGACAGCAATCTCGTGGTCGGGATTGCGGAGCTTCATCGAGATTGCGAGGTAGAGACCGGCGGGGCCGCCGCCAAGGCATACGATTTTCATGGTCCTGTCCTTCCGGCGTAAGCTGGCTTGGAAAGAGTCTAGGTCATAATATTTTAAATGTAAAATAAAATGCCGGCGCTTCCGCCTGGAGGCGTTTGCGGGCAGAATGCCGGACAATTGCCGCTCGTGGGACAACACCGGGAATGACAGTGCACCTGGATTCGGAATCGCGCATACAGGACGATGACCACCTGGCCCTCAAGCTCTGGCTGCGCCTGCTTACCTGCACCAACCTGGTGGAGAGGTCACTGCGTGCACGCATGCGCGACCAGTACGCGAGCACGCTGCCGCGCTTCGACCTGTTGGCGCAGCTCGATCGCCACCCGGAAAAGCTGACCATGGGCGAGCTATCCTCGCTGATGATGGTTTCCGGCGGCAACGTTACCGGCCTGGTCCGGCAGCTCGAGAGTGAGGGGCTGGTCAGTCGGACATCCCGGCCCGAAGACCGTCGTACCTTCCTGGTCGGCCTCACGGCGGAGGGCAAGGCGCACTTCGACAGCATGGCGGCGCAGCACGAGGCCTGGATCGTGCAACTGTTCGCTGACCTCCCGCATGACAGCCAGGAGGCGTTGATGGAGGCGCTGAAGACAATGAAACGCAGTATCCGGCGGGCGAACAGCACCAAAGAGCGCAATCCTGACGACTAGCGTGCGATCCCATTCCGGCCGGCAAGGCGGTCGACGGATCCGGCTGTGCTACGATTATCCGGCCGGGTTTATTCCGCTAAATCAAGGGCACGCACAGATGACAAATAAGACAGGCAAGGCCCGCAGCGCATGGGCGTTCGGCGAACCAGAAACCCACAGGAAGCCGCCACTGGTGGCACTGCTGGCACTGTTGAGTCTTACCTTACTCAGCGCCTGCGCGTCCCTGCCCGAGGATGTCGAGCGGGAAACCTCCTACGTTATCGAGGACACGGAAAACACGACCCTGGCGAGGGTGATGCGGCCGCTGTTTGGCGCCAACGAGGGTCTGTCGGGATTCTACCTGCTTGACGAGGGCCCGGAAGCGTTCGCGGCGCGCATGCGATTGATCAATGCGGCAGAGAAATCCCTGGACGTGCAGTACTACATCTGGCATCTGGATCTCACCGGCAACACCGTGTACGCGGGGCTGCTGCGGGCCGCGGACAGGGGCGTGCGGGTACGCATCATCCTGGACGACCTCGACACCGCGGGCAAGGACGATACGCTGCAGTTACTGGCCAGTCACCCCCAGATATCGGTGCGGGTGTACAACCCTTTCGCCAATCGCGACATGCGCGGGCTGGATTTCGTCACCGATACCCGCCGGGTGAATCGGCGCATGCACACCAAGACGATCACCGCTGACAATACGATGACTGTCTTCGGTGGGCGCAACATCGGGGACGAGTACTTCGCGGCCGATACCAGTGTCGGCTTCGGTGACATGGACGTCATAGCAGCCGGCCCTATAGCGTCGGAGGTGTCTAACCAGTTCGACCTGTTCTGGAACAGCGAATACGTCTATCCGGTGCAGTCTTTCGACCCGCAGCGGATGATCTCCGCGGAGGAAATCGAGGCCTTTCGCCGGCAGGCCGACCAGGCCCTGGAGACGGCGCGCGAATCAGACTATGCCGGGGTCCTGGCCCGCTCAGATGAAATTGTCGGGGAGCAACTCGCGGACCTGGACTGGGCCTGGTCGACATGGTTTCTAGCCTATGACTACCCGGACAACGTGGTACGCAAGGAGCTCGACCCCACCACCAACCTGGCGCCACGCCTGAAGCAGGGCATGGACAGGACCCAGAAGTCCCTGGATATCGTCTCGCCGTATTTCGTACCCGGGGAGGAGTTCACGGCATACCTTACCAGTCGCGTGGATGACGGGGTGCGGGTGCGGATTCTCACCAACTCGCTGAGTGCGAATGACGTCGGGCTGGTCCATGCCGGGTACATGCGCTACCGGGAGGCCCTGATCGCCGGCGGTGTGGAGTTGTACGAATACCGGTCGACGCGCAACAAGGCGCTCGATAATCGTACCGGCCATAACGAGATTGGCGCCGATCGCGCCAGCCTGCACGCGAAGTTCTTCGGGATTGACCGGCGATACTTGTTCATCGGCTCCTTCAACCTCGACCCTCGCTCCGTGAAACTCAACACCGAGCTTGGCGCGTACTTTGAGGACCCGACCAAAGCCGGCAGGCTTGCCGATATCTTCGACGAAAAGATTCTCCAGGTCGCCTACCGGGTCCAGCTGGACGAGGACGGCGAACTGGAGTGGTTCACCCTGGATGAGAGTGGCGAGTTGGTGCGGGTCGACCAGGAGCCGGACACGACGTTCTGGCAGCGCTTCAATACCCGCATTCTCTCGCCGATCGTGCCGGAGGCGCAGCTCTAGCAGATGCCACTATGACCCGGCGGCAGGCGGCCCGCCGGGCGCCGTCGTCAGCGCAACGCTGTCGTGCCCCAGGGCTTTCCGCGCCAGTTCGGCCAGGCGCTCGCCAGTGAGTTCTCCGGAATCCAGCAATCCTGCAACCAGACCGTCGAGTTCGGCGCGCTCGCCTGCCGGTTCAGCTGATTCCTTGGCTTTCGCAGCGATGCCGCCGGCGTGCGCTGTCCCGGCACTAGCGGCGGCTGCCAGCTCCTGTCGCAGGGCCTCCAGGACGGTGACAGCCCGGGCGGTGTGAGGGCCGGTGGAGGGTGATTTGAGGCGGCCGTTCTCACGCTCCGCCCACGCGCGCAGTTTCTCCAGGGCCTGCTCATGCCGTTGCGCGCTGATGCCGCCGCTGCGCCGCAGGGTTTCGAGGCTGTAGTACTCCGCCAGGCCTTCCATTACCCAGTCGTCGCGACGCTTTGCGTGCTCGCCCGTAGCCATGTGGATGAACTCGTGCAGCAGGGTACTGGTGGCGTTTTCGCTGATCAGGGGTCGGTCCGCGTGGAGGTACAGGCTCGCCGGGCCGGAGAGTCCGCCGCGCCACATCTCCGCGCCGGCCCGCACCACCAGCAGGTAGTCCGGCAGGTCGGGAAATACCGCGAGCAGGTCCGGCAGATTCCAGCGCAGGAATGCGAGGGTGTCGAGCCGCCGCAGGCCCTGGTTCCGCGGCCCGGCGATGGTCAGCGTGCGGTCGGCCATCTCGTCGCGTCGTACGCCGAGCTTGCCGGCCACAAGCCAGCCGGTGGGGCGGGAAAAGCGGCGCCCCGGGGTCTTGACGGCGAGGCCCTCTTCGCGGAACGGGCCGTAGCGGGTTTCGAACGACCAGCCGGGCGGGCCGGACAGGGTGAGTGAGGCGTTGGACTTCGCACCTTTGCTGGTGGTTGTCCGCGCGGCGGGGAACAGGTCGTCGAGGCGCAGCACCGCCCAGTCTTCGGTGATTCGGGCGTCGTAGGCCTCGCCACGGCGATGATCGATCTTCGCGGTGAACGAGAGTGACCCGCCGGATTCAGGAAGCTGCCAGACGACCCGTCCGTCTTTGCGGCCAACGTCACCGTCGCCACGGAAGTTGCTGAATCGTGTCCCGGGTGCCGCCAGGTCGAGCATGCGCAGCCGGTGCTCGGGTTGCTCGACCGTGATTGTTACGCGCGCATCACCCGATTCCGGGTCGAGGTGCGCGCTGAACCGGGTGGTGTAGCGCTCGGCACACAGGCCCTGTGCCGATCCGGCCACAGCAAGCAGAAACGCCAGCATGTGTCTCTTTGTCACCGTTGTATCCTCCGGAGTGCAGTGGCCGCTCCCGCAGCCTGTTGGAAACGCCTCAGCCGGCACAATGCGGCGTGAACAATCGGCCCAATAACCTAACGCACTGTCGCTTGCACTGTGGTTTTTCGCCGATTTTTACCTGGTCTAGCAATCGCCCGCGACTTTTCAGCAAGCTGCCAGGGCCGTCCATCATAGCGAATTCAGTGAACGGGTGTCGGGCTGGTCGCCCCTGGTGCTTTTCCCTGCCTGCATGCCGGCGGGTTTTCTGCCACTATTAACACTGGTCCGATCCGGGGCAGGTCGCTAGAATGCGGCCCCCTCGGGGTTGGGGCAAGGTGGGAGAGTATGCGTTTATCTGAGTTTGGTCGCCGTTTTGCGGGTGAATCCGGCATTGTTGACCTGATGTCCGACCTCGGGTCCGCACTCCAGGACAATCCCGAAATGATCTTCATGGGCGGTGGCAATCCGGGTCGTTTGCCGGATGTCGAAGCCGTTTTCCGGGAGCAGCTCGAGCATATCCTGGCTGATCCCGACCGGCTCCATAAACTGCTCGGTGTCTACCAGTCTCCCCAGGGCGATCGCGCATTTCGCCGCAGGCTCGCTGAGTACCTGCGTGCGGAATGCGGCTGGACGCTCAGCGAGGACAACATCGCGGTCTGCAACGGCAGCCAGTCGGCTTTTTTCCTGCTGTTCAACATGCTGGCCGGCGAGATGCCCGACGGCAGTCGTAGACGAATCCATTTGCCGGTGGCTCCGGAATACATGGGCTATGGCGGCGTCGGGCTTTCCGGCGAGCTATTCACTGCGACCCGGCCCAATATCGATCGCCTGGACGGCGATCTGTTCAAGTACCGGGTGGATTTCAGCGGCTTGCGCCCGGGTGTGGATATCGGCGCCCTGTGTGTCTCCAGGCCGTCCAACCCGACCGGCAACGTGCTCACGGATAACGAGGTGGAGCATCTCGACGCGATCGCGCGGGACGCTGATGTCCCGCTGATCATCGACGGCGCCTACGGCCTCCCGTTTCCCGCCATTCAGTTCGAGCGCGTCAGGCCGTTCTGGAATGACAATACCGTGCTGGTGCTGAGTCTGTCCAAGCTCGGCCTGCCGGGCGTGCGTACCGGAGTGATCGTTGCCGGCGAGGCGTTGATTCAGGCGTTCAGTCGCGCCAATACGGTGGCGAGCCTGGCGAGTGGGACACTGGGCCCTGCGCTGGCCCTGTCCCTGCTGGACTCCGGTGTTATGAACAGCCTCAGCCGCGACCATATCACGCCGTTCTACCAACAGCGGGCGCAACAGTCGCTGGCATTGTTGCGAGAGGCGCTGAAGGGGTTGCCGTTTCGAGTGCACAAACCTGAGGGTGCGATATTCCTCTGGCTGTGGCTGGAAGGGTTGCCTGTTACCAGTCGGGAGCTATACCGGCAATTGAAGGAGCGGGGTGTGCTGGTGGTGCCGGGAGAGGAGTTCTTTGTCGGCCTGGGCGAAGACTGGGGGCACCAGCGCGAATGCATCCGTATCTCCTATGCCCAGGACCCGGAGCGCGTTGCCAGGGGCATTGCTATCATCGGCGAGACCGTCAGGGCGGCCTACGAGACATGACTCAACGCCGCTAGCCGGCGGCCGCGTTCTGGCGGGCCGGTCGCAGCCCTGTTCAGTCATCTCGATGCTCATGCGTTTTTTTTCGATTGCCTGATGATGAAGACTGGTCTAGTGTTTTCACCAGCGTGCGGCGGTGTGGCTGGCCACACGACGCATCATGTGAACGTCTGAAACAGGAGAAACGACCATGTCATTGAAAGACAGCAAGACCGAGCAGAACCTGAAAGAAGCCTTCGCCGGCGAATCACAGGCCAACCGTCGCTACCTCTACTTTGCCGCCAAGGCCGATGTCGAGGGCTACAACGATGTCGCCGCCGTGTTTCGCTCCACCGCCGAGGGTGAGACGGGCCACGCCCATGGCCATCTCGAGTACCTGGAAGAGACCGGCGATCCGGCTACCGGACTGCCCATCGGCGGTACCGCGGAAAACCTCAAGGCCGCAATTGCCGGTGAAACCCACGAGTACACCGACATGTACCCGGGTATGGCGAAGACAGCCCGTGATGAAGGCTTCGATGAAATCGCCGACTGGATGGAAACGCTGGCCAAGGCCGAGCGCAGCCACGCTAACCGGTTCCAGAAAGCGCTGGACACGCTTGACGTCTGAGCGCACCGTCGCGGGCCGTCGTCGGCCCGCAATCACTGATCCTGCCCCGAGGTGATCGATCGTGAGAGAAGGCAGCCTGGAGGCTCCGACCCGGCATCCGCTTGACTGGCAGTCCGATGACTTCTGGGACAGGACGTCGCTGGACAGGGAACTGGAGCGCGTCTACGACATCTGCCATGGCTGCCGGCGCTGCGTCAGTCTCTGTGATGCCTTTCCCACGCTGTTCGATCTCGTCGACGAGTCCGACACCATGGAGGTCGACGGCGTCGACAAGGCCGACTATGGCAAGGTGTCAGCGCAGTGCTACCTCTGTGATCTGTGCTACATGACCAAGTGTCCTTATGTACCGCCGCATGAGTGGAACGTGGATTTTCCTCACCTCATGCTGCGGGACAAGGCGGTGCAATTCCGCGAAAGCGGGGCACGATTGCGCGACCGTGCATTGACCAGCACGGACCGGGTATTCGGTCTCACCGCGATTCCGCTGGTGGACGTGACCGTGAATGCGGTGAATGCGAACGGCACGCTCCGCAAGGCGGTGGAGTCGACCATGGGCATCCATCACGAGGCGCCGTTGCCGCAATTTCACAGCAAAACGCTGCGCAAACGGGCCCCCGCCCTCAAACAGGCGGTGACGCCGCAGCCCGTGGGCGATACCACGGGCAAACTGGCGCTCTACGCCACCTGTTACGGTAACTACAACAGCCCGGAGATCGGCGAGGATTTCATCAAGGTGTTCCAGCACAACGGTATCCAGATCGACCTGGTGCCGAAAGAAAAATGCTGTGGCATGCCGAAACTGGAACTCGGCGACCTCGAGTCGGTCAACGCCCTGAAAGAAGCCAACATCCCGGTGCTGGCCGCCCTGGTCGATCAGGGCTACGATCTGACCGCGCCGATTCCCTCCTGCGTGCTGATGTACAAGCAGGAACTGCCGTTGATGTATCCCGATGATCCGCTGGTGCAGAAAGTCAAGGCCGCGTTTTTCGATCCCTTCGAGTACCTCTGGCTGCGCCACAAGGGCGGCGCGCTGGTGACCGAGTTCTCCCACGCGATCGGCGACGTGGCCTACCAGGTGGCCTGTCACCAGCGGGTACAGAACATCGGGTTGAAAACGCGTGATGTGCTCAACCTGATCCCGGATACGGCGGTCACGGCCCAGGAGCGCTGCTCCGGTCACGACGGGACTTACGCCATCAAGCAGGAGACCCGGGACAAGTCGCTGAAGATCGCCCGGCCTGTGGTGCGCAAAGTAGACCAGCAGGCGCCGGATTACTTTGTCAGCGACTGCCCCATGGCTGCCACCCACATCGCCCACCTCGCCGAGAAGGTCGAGAAGGGCTACCACCCCATGACGCTGCTGCGCATGGCCTACGGACTGTAAGCAGGGAGACCCCATGATGCCATCCTTGTCACGCGCCGATCTCTGGTCACTCGAGGAGTATGCCGAGGAACGGCCGGGCTTTCGCGCCCGGGTGCTCGAACACAAGAAACAGCGCCAGGTAGCGCTCGGCGATCACGCCCGTTTGTATTTCGAGGACGCCCTCACCATCAAGTACCAGGTGCAGGAGATGCTGCGCATCGAGAAGGTATTTGAGGCGGAGGGCATCCGCGAGGAACTGGACGCCTACAACCCGTTGATTCCCGACGGCAGCAACTGGAAGGCGACCTTCATGATCGAGTACGAGGACCAGCAGGAGCGCGCCGAGCGGCTCGCGGCGATGATCGGTGTGGAGGACAGGGTCTGGCTGCAGGTCGGCGACAACGCGCCGGTATTCGCCATCGCTGATGAAGATCTCGATCGCAGTAACGACGAAAAGACCTCGTCGGTGCACTTCCTGCGTTTCGAACTGTCACCCGGAATGATCGAGGCGGCCCACCGGGGCGAGCCGATTGCGGCGGGCGTTGACCACCCCGCCTACCCGATTGCCGCGTTCACCGTTGAAGAGACGGTTCGTGATTCACTGGTGAATGACCTGTCCGGCGGGCAGGTGCACTGACAGGGCCCGCCCTGCGCGGCTTTCAGGCAGACCCGCACTCTGGCGTTGCCACTTTAGGGCATGCAAACCGACCTTGCCTGCAAAGCGTCGCCTTGATGGCGACAACCTGAAAACCTGAGCGCATTGCCATTGTTCGGAGGTGCCCCATTACGCCGAGGTATAGAGGTATAGATGACCGGAGGAACGCGAGTTTCTTCTATCCGGCGTTATGCTTCAGGCAGTCGATCACCTGCAGGCGTCGCACCAGTTCTCTGCGCACCAGGCGGGTGAGAAAGGCCGGTCCTCTCCGACCACAGGGAGGCTGCAACCCGGCGAAACATCAAGCATTGAACGGATACGGCTTTGCTGCGAAACAGACGGGCTCGCCAACCACGTGGCCTGAAGCACCGGCAGGGCACAGCGCTCTGCATCTGCAATGAATGGGTCGAGTGCTCCCTGGTTCCGGTAAGGTTGCAGGTACCCGCTTACAAACACCGAGGCGCTTATGGATAAATTACTCGATTTCAGTGGCCAGGTGGCCCTGGTTACCGGCGGCAGCCGGGGGCTCGGGCGCGAGATGGCGCTGGCCCTGGCAGAGCGTGGTGCCGATATCATTGTGACCAGCCGCAAAGCGGCGGCCTGCGATCAGGTGGCCGGCGAGGTCCGCGCTCTGGGGCGGCACGCACTGGCCTACGGCTGCCACGTTGGAGACTGGGATGCGCTGGAGGGATTGATCCAGGCCGCGTATGACGAATTCGGCAAGGTCGATATCCTGATCAACAATGCCGGCATGTCACCCTTGTATGAGAAGCTGAGCGATGTCACCGAGGCTCTGTTCGACAAGGTGGTCGCGGTCAACCTGCGGGGCCCGTTCCGGTTGATGGCGCTTGTGGGCGAGCGCATGGCGCAACAGGGCGGCGGCAGTATCATCAACGTGAGCAGTATCGCCTCACTCGGTCCGTCACCCAACTCGGAACCCTACGGCGCCGCCAAGGCGGGACTCAATGCACTCACCCGGTCGTTTGCTTCCGCCTTCGGGCCTGACGTGCGGGTGAACGGGGTTATCGCCGGCCCGTTCCTGACCGACATCGCGCAGGCCTGGGACATGGACACGATGGAAGCCCTTTTCCAGGAGCGGATAGCCCTGCAGCGCGCCGGGCAGCCCGATGAAATCGTGGGTGCGATTCTCTACCTGGCCAGCCCTGCCTCTACGTACACCAGCGGGGCCATGCTCCAGGTGGATGGGGGGAGCCGCTGACCATGCTCGTGCTGGGTGCCGCTGATGTGTATCGGGTGCTTTCCATGCAGGATTGCATCGAGGCAATGTCCGCGGCTATGAAGGCAGTATCCAGTGGAGCGGTCGGTAACCCGCCCCGGCTGGGGACGCCGTTGGGCGGGGACGGCGACGGTCTGCTCCTGATGCCGGCAATGTCCGCAGATGTCGGTGCTTTCAGTGCCAAGGTCGTCAGTATAATCGGGGCAAACCCCGCCCGGGGCCTGCCGGCGATCCAGGGCCTGGTCACCCTGTTCGACGGCGCCACCGGAACGCCCCTGGCCCTGATCGAAGGCGCGGCCCTGACGGCGATCCGAACGGCGGCCGCCTCCGCGCTGGCCACGCAGTGGCTCGCCCGGGAGGATGCGCGCTCCCTGGGGCTGTTCGGGTGCGGTGTCCAGGCCGCCAGCCACCTCGACGCCATTGCCGCGGTGCGCCGGCTTGATCGTGTCGTGGTCTGGGGACGCGATCCGGAGAAGGCGCGTTGTTTCGCCGACGAGCAGGGCAGGCGTACCGGGTTGCGGGTGCAGGCTGTGGCTGAACCGGACGGAGCTGCCGCCTGTGACATCGTCTGTACGGTCACGGGAGCGACCGAGCCCGTGCTGATGGGACGCTGGGTACGCCCCGGCGCCCACGTCAACCTGGTGGGCGCGCACGCTGTCACCGCGCGCGAGGCGGACACCGCGCTGATCGCCTCGGCACGGGTTTACGTGGACCTGCTGGCGTCCATGCGCGACGAATCCGGGGACATCATGATTCCCGTGCAAGAGGGCGCAATCGCGGCCGACCATGTGGTCGGAGAAATCGGGGCGTTGGTAGCGGGCGCGCTGCCGGGGCGGACCGACGGGTCCGAGGTGACGGTCTACAAGTCCCTCGGTGTCGCCGTGCAGGACCTGTACGCGGCCAACGAGGCTTACCGCCAGGCCCTGGCGATGGGCGTGGGTTGCCGGGTGTCGCTGGCGTAACACCTGCGCCAGCCGCGCGGGTTGACAGGTAGTCACCAGGCGCTTTGACAGCCAAATGCCGCGCACAGTATGCTCGCTCGCACCGTGTCTTTCCTTACTTCGTAACCCGACTATGAAAAATCTGCCGCGCTGCAGTGCTGCACTGCTCTGTGTTCTCCTGATTACCTCGGCTACCGTGCGCGCTGACGCCGGTGCGGATTCCTCGTCGCCCGCCAGCATCTTCGATTTCGTAGCCGGCATGGAGCACCGGGAGGGGTTCGTCCCGTTCTACCTCGATGGGGACCGGGGCAGGATCTACCTGCGACTGGACCGCACCGGCGAACAGATGATTTACATGAACAGCCTGCCCCAGGGCGTCGGCTCCAATGACCTGGGTTTTGACCGTGGCCAGATGATGGACGTGGAAACCGCCCTGGTGCAATTCGAGGACGTGGGAGACCGGGTCCTGCTGCGCCGCCTGAATACGCGTTATCGCGCCGACTCGCCGGTTGTGGCGGAAAGGGCGGCTGTAGAGGAAGCTTTCGCCAGTTCGGTTCTGTGGGGGTTTCCGGTCAAAGTGCGCGAGCCTAATGGCTGGCTGCTGATCGATGCCACGGATTTCTTGCTGCATGACAGCCACGGCATCGCCCGCAAGCTCAAGCAGCAGGGGCAGGGTGACTACCGGCCAGACCCCGACCGCTCCGGGCTGTATTATCCGCGCCTGAAGGCGTTCCCGCGCAATACCGAGCTGGAGGCGACCGTCACCTTCACTGGCGCCAATCCGGGTAAGTTCCTGGTCGACGTAGTGCCCCACCCCTGGTCGGTCAGTGTGCGCATGCACCACAGCTTCGTGGCCCTGCCGGAACCGGGATACCAGCCTCGGCAGTTTCACCCGGAGAGCGGCTTCTGGCCGTTCAGCTACGTCGACTACGCGGCGCCGCTGGAGGATGAATTGACCCGTCGCTTCATTCCGCGCCACCGACTGGCGAAGCAGGAACCGACGGCGCCGGTCAGCGAGGCCGTAGAGCCTATCGTTTACTACCTGGATCCCGGCACGCCGGAGCCGGTGCGCAGCGCCCTGCTGGACGGCGCCCGTTGGTGGAATCAGGCGTTCGAGGCCGCCGGCTACAAAAACGCCTTCCAGGTCAGGATGCTCCCGGCGGATGCCGACCCGATGGACGTGCGCTTTAATGTCATCCAGTGGGTACACCGGGCGACCCGGGGCTGGTCCTATGGTTACGGTGTCCATGACCCGCGCACCGGTGAAATCATCAAGGGTCATGTCACCCTGGGTTCGCTGCGCGTGCGCCAGGATTACCGTATCGCCCAGGGTATGACCTCGCCGTTCACGGCCGCCGACGCCGCGACCGGTCCGCTCAGCGCCATGGCGCTGGCACGTATTCGGCAACTGTCCGCCCATGAGGTCGGTCACACCCTGGGGCTCGCGCACAATTTTGCGGCCAGCCCGAACAACAGGGCCTCGGTGATGGATTACCCGCACCCGTTACTGCAGCTCGATGAAAATGGCCGGGTCATACTGGACGCCGCCTACGCCGATGGGATTGGCGCCTGGGACAAGCGGGCCATCCGCTACGGCTATGGGGACTTTGGCAAGGTAGCCGACGAGCCCGCAGCGCTCACCCGCTTCGCCGAGGCGGGTTACACGGCCGGGTACCGGTTTCTTTCAGACCCGGATGCGCGCAGTCCAGCCACAATGCACCCGCTCGCCAGCCTGTGGGACAACGGCGCCGATGCCGTCACTGAACTGGAGCGCGTGATGGCGCTGCGCCAGGCGGCCCTGGCCAGGTTCGGAGAGGCCAGTCTGGCTGCCGGACGTCCTTATTCGGACCTGGAAGAGCTGCTGGTGCCGGTTTATTTTTACCACCGCTACCAGGCCGAAGCGGCGGCAAAGTGGCTGGGCGGGTATCGCTATCGGTACGCGGTGAAGGGGAGCGGCGCGCCGCTCCCGGTCTCACCGCAGCCGGCCGACCAACAGCGACGGGCGTTGCGCACGCTGCTGGCGACCCTGGATTCACGCTGGCTGGAAGTGCCCGAGTCGGTGAGGCGCCTCGTCCCGCCCAAGGCATACGGGTATGAGCGCGATCGAGAGAGCCCCGAGGGCCAGACCGGCGCCCTGCTGGACCCCGTGTCGCTGGCCGAGGCCGCGGCCCAGCACACGCTGAATCTGCTATTCAATCCCGAGCGCCTGGCGCGCCTCGCCGTGCAGGCGGGAGAGGACGCATCGGCAGTCAGCATACGGGAGGTTTTCGATGGTGCCTTTCAGCGGCTGTTCGAGTCTCCTCAGGAAGGGCTGGCCGCAGTGATTCAACAGCGTAACGGGGCCGCGTTGCTGGCTCACTGGCGGCGCCTGGCAATCGGTGACGCCGCGCCGGAAGTGCGTATGGCTGCCCACGCCGCGCTGCGCGAGAGTGCCCGGTGGCTGCGCGAGCGGCCTGAAGCGCCGGCTGGCAGCGACGGTTTTCACGCCTACCAACTGTGGCTGATCGATACGTTCATGCACCAACCCGGGCGGGGCGCCGTACCGGAACCGCGTTCCATGCCACCGGGGTCGCCGATTGGCCAGGCGTCACCGTAGCGCCCCGGCCGGTGATTTATAGCCGGACCCGGCTGAGGGCCCGTGCCCGAGCCGCCACTCCTGGCGGCGCACCTCGCAGCGATCGACTTGCCCTGGAGGACGGATGCATCGCTTAACCTGCGGACGTGCTTTCCTGCCTGCTCTCCCGGCGAGCGGCGAGCCAGCGCCATAACAATCCGCCCGGGGCGTCTGTACCCGAGCAGATGTAGCTCAAGACGTTGGCATTGCGAACTGTCCAGGTCATGTAAGACTGTGCGCTTTCCTGCCCGCAGAAAAGAATCCGATCGCCGGTCTTCAGCGGAGTTGAATCTGCCGGCAACAACTCGGTATTGCCATTGCGTTTCAGCAACAGCGCCAGCGCCGGCAGCTGCTCGGTCCTGTCCCTCGGGTCCCATTTAAGCTGGCCGAGTAACACGGGCGTACCCTGGGTAAGGCCCTGGCAGATCGCCGGGCATTCCTCCGGCTTGATGGAGTGTGTCCAGGCGTGCAGGGGTTGCTCCTCGATGACATCACTGACCTGCATCAGCAGGTCCCGGGCCCAGTCGCTGGATTCAGCATGCAGCAGTTCCATGAATTCCATCAGCAGCGGATTCTTGATCTGGATGAACACCTCGTCGGCGATGATCCGGGTAGGTTCCATGATCATGTTGACACTGGCGGCGCGGAAAACCGGCTTGTTCGCGGCCAGGTTCTGGCGGGCTACGGTGATTATCCCGCGTTGAATCTGCCTCGCAGTGATGATGATCGACAGGTTGTCGGCGTCGTCCGCCGTACCCGCGACAATACCGATCGCCGAGTCGAGCTCGGCCTGGTTGAGGGTTGCCGCCTCAGTGCCGACACCGCGCACGGTGCCCCTTGGCACGTCTCGCAGCTGCGGGTCGGATTCGATAAATGTAATCGGGATTTCGTACTGGCTGAATTTCTCCTCGATCGCCCGTCCGAGCCGGCCGTAGCCGCATACCACCCAGCGCCCCTCGGTATCCTGGTGGGGAGACGCCCACACCTTGTGATGCGGGTTGAAGATAAGGTCGCTGATGATGTGTTTGTAGGGCTCTACGATAGACTTCACCAGGTAATCGGCATAGGTGTCGAACGGATCGATGATGTAGTCTGTGCCGAACGAAGCGAGATTCGCCGTTGTCTCGCGGGACTGGGAGCGGCTGAAGACGGGCCGTTCCGGGTCTACCAGCTTGCTGTTGATGGCGACACACAGGTTGGTGTGATCGTTGTCGGTGAGGGCGACAACCCCGATGCAATTGCTGCGACGAATACCGGCACGGTTGAGCATTTCCGGGTCCGCAGCATCACCGCAAAGGCCGGGTACTGCCAGGCCGAGTTCGTGGGCTTCGAGCTGATCGATGACCTCCTGGTCACAATCGATGACCACCGTGCGCGTGCCCTGTTCATCGAGGCGTTGGACCAGGCGTTTACCGGTGACGCCGTACCCGCAGATGAGGAAAAACGGCTCATGTATCAGCCTCACCCCGCGCGAAAAATTGTTCTGGGCCAGCATCCGGTTCAGGCCGGGATCCTGCAGTAACGCAAAGATTTTGCCGATGCTGTACAGCCAGCTGATCACGGTGGCGTAGATCGTGATAGTGGCCCACACGCGTTGCGCGGTGGTGAACGGGAAAGGCAGCTCACCGAAACCGATGGTCGTCCCCATATAGCTGACGAAGTAGAAGGCGTGGAAGAAATCCATCCGCCAGGGCCTGCCCTCGTCGTCCACCCCCGGTATCAGTACGAAACCGAGGATCGATATGGCATACACCACGATGATGAGGATGATCGGTGCGCGCATTCGGCGCAGCAGCAGGTAAAAGAGATGTCCCATCAGGCTGCGCCGCGGCTTGCGATCAGTGCCGCACCATGATGGTCTCGAGAATCAACAACGCCACCGAGGTGATATTGGAGAGCAGGGCCCCGGCGGAGAGTGACACGATGCTGGCCATCATGCCGGCGTCCGGGACCCCGTCTGGGCCGCTGACGGCAACGCCCCAGACGATGGCGGCGATGATCAATTGCAGGTCGGCGACGAGACTGGTAGCCAGCAACACCGCCCCGACGTGGGTGCGGTCGCCGAACTTCATCACCGTTGCGATCATACTGATGACGAGGGCGGCGAAGAGTTCATAGACATTATGGTGATCGGGGTTGTCGATTTCTCCGAGCACGAACCCGAAGTTCAGCGTCAGGGCCAGCACGATAAAAAATGCAAAAACCACCTTCTCGATATTCATCGCGTGTCCTGTCGCTGCGGCCGGCTATAGTGCATGGAGTAGTGCACGGAATATAGGTACTGGCGCGTGGGGCGTCAACCGCGCCCCTCGCAGCCCGCTTGGCGTTGCGGACTGCAATGCAGTAAGCTCAGGCGCTTGCGGGCGTTAGAACACCGGTCCGCACCATTTTTTATATTGCTGGAATACGTTATGCGTCACCTGTTCGCCCTGGCCGGCGTTGTGCTGGTCAGTATCGCCATACCGTCGGCTGCACAGACGGATACGGAAAAGCTGTTCGGCTACATCGATGCCCGTGCCGAGGTCGCGGCGGCGACGGCCCGACAACTCTGGGAATGGGCCGAGGTGGGCTACCGGGAGGACAGGTCGACCCGGCTACTGCAGCAGCTGCTCAATGACGAGGGGTTCACGGTGACGGCCGGTGTGGCCGGCATGCCCACTGCTTTTGTCGCCGAGTATGGTAACGGCGGCCCGGTAATCGCTATCCTGGCAGAGTTCGACGCCCTGCCGGGCATCAACCAGGATGCCGTACCTGAGCGGTCGCCCGTCCCCGGGAAGGCCGCATCTCATGCCTGTGGGCACAATCTCTTCGGTGCCGGTTCGGTCGAGGCCGCGATCGCGGTGCGCAGGTGGCTGCAGGATACTGGTACCCCCGGTCGAGTCCGGCTCTATGGCACGCCCGCAGAAGAGGGCGGCAGTGGCAAGGTATACATGGTGCGTGAAGGCCTGTTTGATGATGTGGGTTTCGCCCTGCACTGGCACGCCGCCGATGAAAATTCCGCGGCCGCGCGGACGACACTCGCCAATCGCTCGGCCAAGTTCCGTTTCCGCGGCGTCTCTGCCCATGCCGCCGGCGCGCCGGAACGCGCGCGCTCTGCGCTCGACGGGGTCGAGGCTTTCAACCACATGGTGAACCTGATGCGCGAGCATGTGCCCCAGGAGAGCCGCATACACTATGTCATCACCGAGGGCGGCACCGCACCTAACGTGGTTCCCGATTACGCCGAGGTTTTCTACTATGTACGTCACCCGGAGCCCGAGGGGGTCGAGGCGATCTGGCGGCGGGTGGAGGAGGCCGCGCGTGGCGCCGCCCTGGGCACCGGCACCGAGGTCGATTGGGAGGTCATACACGGCAACAATCCGCTGTTGGTCAATGAATCACTGGCGACAATGATGGACCGTAAGTTGCGCGAGGTCGGCGGTGTCCACTATTCGGAGGAGGAAACGGAATTTGCGAGGCAGATTTACGCCAGTTTCGTCGAGCCACAGGCGGCGCTGGGCAGTGAGCGCGAAATCCAGCCCTACGAGGTGACGCTCGGTTTTGGTTCCACCGACGTGGGCGATGTCTCCTATGCGACGCCGACCGTTGGCCTGCGCACCGCTACCTGGGTGCCGGGCAGTTCCGCACACAGCTGGCAGTCAACGGCGGCCAGCGGCATGTCGATCGGTTTCAAGGGGCAGCAGGTGGCAGCAAAGACGCTGACGCTGGCGGCGGTGGAACTGTTCACCAACCCCGCACTGCGCGCCCGGGCCAGGGCGGAATTCGAGTCGGCTCGCGGCCCGGATTACCGTTACCGCTCACTGCTGGGCGACAGGGACCCACCGCTGGACTACCGCCAGTTCGCTCACTGAGCGGAGAAGTAGTGTGCTTGTGCTGGCAACGTTGCGCACCAGACTCCGCATTGACCCCAGGGGCGTGGCGATGCAATGCCAGCGCCCCGGATATACACTGGCGCCGTCATTCTTACCTGGAGTCTGACCCGGCATGATCGACACTCTACAGCCGCTCCTGGCCCAGGTCCTTGCGTCCCTTGAGCACGACCCTGTTCTGTTATTGTTCACCTTGATCGGCACCGGTTACCTGATCGGTAACATCAATGTCGGTGGTTTCTCGTTTGGCGCCGTGGCCGGGGTGCTGTTCGCGGGACTGTTCTTCGGCTACTTCGGGCTGCGCATTGCCCCCGGGGCACAATCCGTGGGGTTTGCGCTGTTTATTTTTTCCGTGGGCTACCAGGCGGGGCCCAGATTCTTCAGTGCCATCAAACAGGACGGCGTGCGTTACCTGCTGCTGTCCCTGGTGGTGACGTTCAGTGCAGTCACGATAGCAGTAATCGCCGCGCGCCTGCTGCAACTGGCCCCCGGTATGTCGGCCGGTTTGCTGGCCGGCGGGCTGACCAGTTCCCCGACCCTGGCCGCGGCCCAGGATGCGGTCAGGGAGGGTACCGTGCGGCTGGGTGCCGGCGTCGACGCCGATTCGGTGATCGATAATATCGCCAGTGCCTATGCAATCACTTATATCTTCGGCCTGACCGGCCTGATTACCCTGATCAAGTACATGCCCAGGCTGCTGGGCCTCGACATGGTTGCCGAGGCGCGGTCACAGGAGCAGCTGGACAGTCCCCCATTGCAAGCGGTGAATATCACCACCCGGTGTTACCGGGTCGAGAACGAGGCCTTTACGACGCTTTCGCTGGCTGAACTGCGGGAGCGCTATTGCCAACAGGTGCCGGTATTGAAGGTCGTGCGCGACGACAATGCGATAGCATGGAAGAGCACTGAGCACCTGCAGTTCGGTGATCGGATCGAACTGGTCGGGCCGCGGGAATTGTTCACCGGCGCAATCGGCGAGATCGGCCCGGAGATTGCACCCGATTGGGACATACAGGCCAGCCGCGACAGTGCCCAGATCGTGGTTACCAACGAGGTGGTCTACGGGCATACCCTGGGCGATTTGCGCATCCCCCAGAACTTCGGCGTGCTTGTCCAGCACGTCGACCGGGTGGGTGCGCGAATGCCCTACAGTCCCGATCTGCGCCTGGCAAAAGGCGACATACTCTCGGTGACGGGGTCCGCCAGCGGTATCGACCTGTTCGGCGAGTACGCCGGCGAGGTGGAGCGCGATATCTCCGAGACCGACATGGTGACCTTCGCTTTCGGGATCGCCTTCGGTGTGCTGCTGGGTATGCTGGCTGTCGAGGTCAGCGGTATTGCCCTCGGGCTCGGGACTGCGGGCGGGTTGCTGGCGTCCGGCCTGTTGATCGGTTACCTGCGCAGCGTTCGCCCCACTTTCGGTCGTCTGCCGGAAGCGGCCCGCTGGTTGCTGATGGAGTTCGGGCTCCTCATCTTCATGGCGGGTGTGGGATTGCGCGCCGGCGGCAGCATCATACCCACGCTGCAACAGTCGGGTCCCCTGCTGATCGTAGCCGGAATCCTGGTGACAATCCTGCCATTGGCCATTGCCTACCTGTTCGGGCGCAAGGTGCTTGGCCTCAATCCCGCGATTCTCCTGGGTGCTCTCACCGGTGCCATGACCAGCGGTGCCGCACTCAGCGTGGTCACCCGGGAGTCGCAGAGTGCGGTGCCGGCAATCGGTTACGCCGGTACCTATGCTTTTGGTAATGTATTTCTCATGGTCGCCGGTCCGCTCATATTGTTGTTGGCATAAGTCATCGGCTTGATCGTCAGGGGGCGGAGCGTTGATCACTTACCTTCTACAGGCTTTTATCTACCTCGCGGCCGCCGCTATCGCGGTGACCCTGGCCAAGCGCCTGGGGTTGGGTTCCGTGCTGGGTTACCTGATTGCAGGTGTATTGATCGGGCCGGCCTTCGGCCTGGTCGGCAAGGAAACGGCTGAGCTGCAGCACGTCGCCGAATTCGGTGTGGTTATGATGCTGTTTCTCGTCGGCCTCGAACTGGAGCCACGCATGCTATGGAACATGCGTGGGCGACTGCTCGGGCTCGGCGGTCTCCAGGTGCTGTTGACCATGCTGTTGTTTGCAGGCCTGGGAATGGTTTTTGCGCTACCGTGGCAGCACGCTCTCGCTGTCGGGATGATACTGGCCCTGTCGTCGACGGCCATCGTTCTCCAGACATTCAACGAACGCGGACTGGGCGGCACGCCCGGTGGACGCTCGGCGTTTTCAGTGCTGTTGTTCCAGGACATCGCCGTCATTCCCATGCTGGCGCTGCTGCCGCTTTTGGCGATGCAATCGGGTGGCGCGGCGCCGGCGGCGCACGGGGACGGCCATGCGGAGTTCGATCTCATCAGCGGACTGTCGGGGTGGGCGTACGCGCTGGTGCTGGTGGCGGCTATCGCCGCTGTCGTCCTGGTCGGGCACTTCCTCTCCCGCCCGCTGTTCCGGGTGGTCGCCGCGACCGGCCTGCGGGAGGCGTTTACCGCGGCTGCCCTGGCCCTGGTTATCGGCGTGGCGCTGTTGATGAACCTGGTGGGCCTGTCGCCGGCGCTGGGAACGTTCCTTGCCGGTGTGGTGCTGGCCAACAGCGAGTTCAGGCATGAACTGGAAAGCGATATCGAGCCTTTCAAGGGCCTGCTGCTGGGTCTGTTTTTCATCACCGTGGGGGCTGGTATCGATTTTTCCCTGCTCCTGGAAAAGGCCGGTACCGTTTTGTCGCTCACTCTCGGTGTCATGGTTTTGAAAGCGCTGGTCCTGTTTGGCCTCGCCCTGTTCTTCAGGCTGCGCCGCAGCGACGGCTGGTTGTTTGCGCTGAGCCTGGCGCAAGCGGGTGAATTCGGCTTCGTGCTGCTGAGTTTCAGCGTCCAGAACCAGGTTATTCCCGGGGAGCTGTCGGCATTGCTGGCCCTGGTGGTTGGCCTGTCGATGTTTCTGACGCCGCTGCTGTTTATCGCCTTCGACCGTTTGGTGCTGCCGCGGTACCAGGTTGAAGATTCACCGCCCGAAGAGCCGGTCATTGAAGACCGGGCGCCCGTGATCATCGCCGGAATCGGGCGTTTCGGACAGGTCGTCAATCGCCTGCTCACCGCCAACGGCGTGCCCACGGTCGTACTGGACCGCGACCCGGTGCAGATCGAAAACATGCGCCGCGTAGGCTTCAAGAGCTTTTACGGCGATGCCACTCGCGGCAGCCTGCTGGAAGCGGCGGGTATCGAACAGGCGGAACTGTTTGTCGTCGCCATCGATCAACCCGAACAGGCGGTGTTGCTGGTCCACGAGCTCAAACGCCGTTGCCCCGGGCTGCGGGTGCTGGCGCGCGCATTTGACCGCGGACATCACTACCGTCTGCGTGATGCCGGTGCCGATTACGTGATTCACGAGACCCACAATTCCGCCCTGGAGCTGGGCACCGAGGCGCTCAGGTACTGCGGTATCGGCCCGGCGCGGGCGCGGGCCATGCAGGAGACCTTCGAGGAACTTGAGCGCGAGGGTCATGAAACGCTCTATGCAGCCTGGCTCGATACCAGTGAGGGTGAACGTTCGGTACACAACTACGGCGACCTCTACATGAAGCTCAATGCCCAAATGCGCGAAAAAATGAGTGAGGTGGCCGAACACGAAAGCGCCGCAAAAAAGCCGGGCGCGGACCCCGCCGGTTGATCACACCCCGCCGACATTCTCTCCTTCCAGGGCGGCACCACGACCGCTGTGGCGTAAAGTCAGCAGACGGCTGAGATGGCCTCAGGCGAGTGCGAGACAGAACAGAATCAGGCGTAAAACCACGGCCTGCACGCCAGTACACAGGTACCTGAGCCGTGCTTTCATGCGGGTGCTATCCGGGTCATTCAGCTTGCGAGCTGGAAGCGGTCTTCCCCGGCGCGGGTCACCCGACCGTCCGCGAGCAGTTCCTGAAGGTGTTGCTCTATGGTCCTGTGCTCGGCGGCGGTCGCCCAGGGAATCTCCGCGTCGGGGGCGTACAGCAGACCGATCGAGACGAGTTCTGCCAGCGAACGAGGTTGTTCCCTCAGCAGTTCCAGCAGGCGCGCCTCGCGCTCGTCGATTTTCGACCGGAACGCCTCCAGGTCGGTGAGGAAGTGCTCGCGATCGCTATAGACGCCGCGGTGATGGGATGTGACCCAGGTTTTTGCCGGCAGCCCGGGGAGCGCTTCCAGCGTGCGCCGGAACTCGGCAAGGTTCGATGTGCGATCGCCATAATAGGGTCCGAAACCACTGAGATCTATGTCGCCGATGAACGCCAATTCCACCGGCTCGACCAGCAGTATGCTGTGGCCGGCCGTGTGCCCCGGTGCATGAATGGCGCGCACCTTGACGTCGCCGCCGAGATCCCAGACCGCACCGTCCTCGTAGGCAATGGCATCCGGTCGCGGCTGGTAATGAAAGTCGCGCTCGATCGTCTGGCGCATCAACCGGTCGAGTGACTCGCCGTAGCCATAGGCCGCGCTGAAGCCTTCCCAGCTCTGGATCGCCGGCAGATCGAGACGGTGCACGTGGACCGGAACGCCGGGCAGCCGGTGCAACCCGGTCATGTGATCTTCGTGGACATGACCTTGTATAACCAGGTCGGCGCCGTCGAAGTCCTGCCCGATCCGGTTGGCAACCAGCGGGCTGTCGAACACGGCGCGCGTGTCGGCTCCGCTGACGATCACCTGGTTCCCATCCGGGTACTTGCCGCTTTTTTCCCCGGCGTAAATACGCACCGGGCCCAATTCCATTGTCGGTTGCAAACGTCGCCTCCCCATAACCGGTCCGCTGTCTATGCCCCAGAATAGCAAATATACTGGGCTGGATTTCTGTGCTGTCACTTTCGACCTGGAGCCGCCGCCATGACGCTTACCACGATGACCTACACCGCCGATCGCGGTATTGCCCGGATTACCCGCCATACGCCGGAGGGCTACGCTTTTCAGCAGCGGGCCCAGGAAGCCGCTTTCATGCAAGCGGTGCGGGAGCGCGACGAACCCTTCGGCGACTTTGGCGGCCAACCTCGGGCGTCTTATTTCCTGGTGACTGACGGTCTGCCTGGCCGTTCGGCGGTGGGTCACCGGTCGCTCAGCCCCGGCTAGCGAGCCGGGGTCAGTGGTCTTCGGCGGCCGGGTCCTTTGCCTGGTTGCCGGCCCTGGTCTGACGCCGTTGGGTCATGGCGATGCCGGCACAAATGGCGAGCAGGCCGAAGAACTGGCTCGGGTGTGCGGGCTCGCCCAGCAGCAGCACGCCCGCCGCAAACGCCACTGCCGGAATAATGTAGTTGATGATGGAAAGAAACCCGGGACCACAGTCGGCAACGACCTTGAAATAGACCCAGGTAGCGAGACCGGTGGAAAAAACGCCCAGCACAACCACCGCCAGCAGCGGCGACGAGGCGGGGTCCAGTTGCCAGGGCCTGTCGATCAGCAGCGTGATCGGCAGCAACATCAATGCGCCGGCCAGCAGTGAACCGGTAGCGACCACGAGAGTGCTGATCGGGGGGATGCGCTTGGTGTAGACGCTGTTGGCGGCATAGGCGAGGGACGCGGTGAGGACGCAGAATTGCGCCAGCATCTGGCCGCCTCCCAGCCCCGACAGGCCCTCGCCACCGATCAGCACCACGACACCGAGGAAACCGAGCACGACCCCGGCGAGTCGATCAGTGGTCAGTGGTTCGTGTTCGATGAAGAAGTGCGCCATGACCATGGTGCTGATCGGCATCAGCGCCATCAGCAGGCCGGCCTGGGCACTGCTGATGCGAGTTTCCGACCAGGCGATGAGAAGGAAAGGGATCAGGTTGCCGACCAGGCTGAGTAACGCGAAGCGCAGCCACCAGCGGGGTTGCGTCGGCAACCGGTGGCCCTGCCAGCGCATCAGGCCGCCCAGCACCAGAGCGCCGACCAGCAAGCGGATGTTGACAATGGTGAGTGGCGGGAAGGAATCGAGCCCGACCGCGATCAGGTAGAAGGCCAATCCCCAGAACAGGCACAGGAAGGCCAGCATGGCCCAGTGTCGCGGCAGAGGCTGAGCGGGCATTGGTTTTAACCCGGGCGCGCTGACTCAGGCGGAGCGCAGTCGGAAAGGAGCCGGCGGTTCGCGAAGCGGCACGCAACCGGTGATCGCGCGAATGGTATTTACCAGCGGTACCAGGTGATGACTGACCAGGGGCAATCCGGTCGTCAGTAGCGCGACGGACAGGTCCCGCCGCGGGTCGGCCCAGGCGAACTTGTTGATCAGGCCGAGGTGACCATAGGCGTCACGGCTGTGAGCTCCCCAGGCCCCGAAGGGCTCGTCGCCGAGCATAAGTCCGGCGCTGTAGCGGATGGGAACACCGAGGGTACGGTCGAAGGTCCGTCCGCCAAACTCCTGCACCGCGCGGGCCACGGTGCTGGCGGCACAGATACGCCGTCGGCCCCATCGCCCGCCGTTCAACATCATCTGGTAGAACGCCGATAACTCGGATGCATTGCAGACGAGGTTGCCTGCGGGGATGACTGCTTCCTGGAAGCGGCGGTCGTTGCAGAGTTCCACGATGCTATCGAGGTCTGAGCCCAGCGCGCGGCGGACGAACGCGTTCAGCAGCGGACCGGGGGATGGACCGGTTGCGTAAGTGGGCGCAAGCTCCCCGTAATGCTCCGGCTGGATGCCGTAGGTGAAATACTTCATGTTCATCGGTTGACGCAGCTTGCGCTCGATGAGGTCATTCATGTCGCCGCCGGTCACGGTGCGCACCACCCGGTCCAGTACGAAGCCGCCCGTCATCGCATGGTAGGCGAGCTTGGAGCCGTCGGTGGTGATGGGGCGCGCATCACAGAGCAGTTCCCAGATGTGGTCAGCGTCCCAGAACGCTTCTCCAACGGCTGATTTCGGCAGCCCTGGAATGCCGCCGCGGTGGGCGAGAATCTGGTGAATGGTGATGTTGGCCTTGCCTTTGCGGGCAAACTCGGGCGCATAGAAAGCGACCGGGTCCATAATGTTGATATCGCCGTCCTCGGCCAGCATGTGCATCAGCAGTGCCGTCACCGCCTTGGAACTGGAATACAGGCAGATGGGCGTATCGACCGTGGCCGGTACCTTGGCTGTGTCGGGCCGGTCGGCAGGCCCATTGCCGGTGGCGTGCCCGATCCCCCGGGACAGTATGACCTTGCCCTGGTAGCGGACGCTGAGGGTGATGCCCGGGTGCACGCCGCTGCGGTACAGGCGGCGCACGGACCGCCAGATCCTGTCCACGTCGGCCTCACGCAGTCCGAGGGATTCGGCGGGAACTTCGCCTGCCGTGTCGATGCTCGATACGCTGTCGAGGTCCTTCGGGATATTGCTCAGGCGCAGCAATTTTCTGCGAATCGTCTTCATGTATCTGCAGGCTCCACAACCGCGTTGCTCAACGCAGCCGGTCAAAAACGTGGGCGAGCATAGCATGTGGTTCGGTGGATGTCCTGCCCGTGCCCAGCTCGCGCAATGGCTGCAGGCTGCACCGCAGCCTGTGGTTCCCGGCCACTTCTAACCCGCACGTACAGACAGTCGACCGCGACGGCGGATGTAGCGGCGCGGTGCTGGTGACGCTCGCGGGAAGCAAGCTTTTATGTCGAGCACTACAATCATCTCGCGCCACTGACCCCGCGTATCACCCGCGCGACTCCTCGCCCTCGGCGGTCGCTGGCGGCCTGTATGTCGCCATCGTCGACGGTAATTGCCTGGATGTCCCCGAGGTGGCCCCAGCTGTTGTGCTGCACCGTGTAGCCGAGCTTTTCCAGTGCCTGTTTCGTCTCGGCGGGAATCTCCCACTGATCGTGGCGGATCAGCCTCGCGGCGGGTAGCTGGTGGTGGAAGCGGGTCGCGTTGACGGCTTCCTGCAGGGGCATGCCGTAGTCTTCGAGGTTGAGGATGACCTGAAAGACCGACGTAAAGATCGTGCTGCCACCCTGTGTGCCGATGACCAGCGCCGGCCGACCCTCCCGCAACAGGATGGTCGGCGTCATTGACGACAACATGCGCTTGCCGGGGGCGATTGCATTGCGCTCGTTACCGGTCACGCCGAATTTGTTGGGCACGCCCACCTTGGCGCTGAAGTCATCCATCTGGTTGTTGAGTAGGAAGCCGGCACCCTCGACCACGACGCCTGAGCCGAACTCCCAGTTTTGGGTATAAGTCAGTGCCACCGCGTTGCCGTCGCCGTCGACAATGGAAAAATGCGTGGTGTCGACGGAATCCAGACCCGGCGAAACCGGTGGTGTGAGCGAGATGGCCCCGGGGTTGATCGCGGCGGCCCGTCGCGCCAGGTAGTCCGCGTCCAGGAGTTCGTCGATCGGGTTGTCGATGAAGTCCGGGTCGCCAAGGTACTCGGCCCGGTCGGCGAACACCCGTTTTTCGATCTCCGCGAGGAGGTGTATGTAGCTGGGCGAGTTGTGCCAGATTTCGCGAAACGCTTGATCGGTGAGGTCGCGCAAGCGTAGCAACTGAACCAGCGCGAAGCCGCCGGAACTGGGAGGGGAGGGCGCGATGATGTCATAACCCCGCCAATCGGCTCGCAGGGGTTCCCGCCACACGGCGCGGTAGCCGGTGAGGTCTGCGAGGGAGATCAGGCCGCCACTTGCCTGCATCTGCGCGACCAGCTGGCGGGCCGGCAGGCCGGTGTAAAACGCATCGGGGTCATGGGCCAGAATACGCAATGTTGCGGCCAGCTCGGGCTGCGAAAACGAGACTGCGGCGCGCATCGTGCCGAAATACCGGGCAAAGTTCGTTTCGCCGGCAACTTCGGCTACCTTTTCCTCGGCCATCGTGGCGAGCGATGGGTGCACGACGAAGCCGTCTTGCGCCAGCGCAACGGCCGGTGCAAGCAAACGCGCCCAGGGCATGGTGCCGTAGCGACGGTGGGCTTCGATCATGCCGCGAACCGTGCCGGGTACGCCCGACGCCAGTCCGCCGACCAGCGACTCGCGCTGTTTAAAATTACCGCCCTCGTCGAGATACATGTCCCGCTCTGCCCGCTGTGGAGCGCGCTCGCGAAAATCGAGAAATGCCGCCTCGCCGTCCATGTGCGAGATCATGAAGCCCCCGCCGCCGATATTCCCGGCTTCCGGGAAGGTCACGGCAAGTGCGAAGGCAGCCGCGACAGCCGCATCAACCGCATTACCACCGTCCTTCAATACCTGCTCCACGACCTCGGCCGAGTAGCGGTCGGGCATTGCCAGGGCGGCCGTCCCCGCGTGTACAAAACTGCTGCAGATAAGCAGCAGGGCTGCAATTTGGAGGCGAAGCATCGTCGTGATCTCTGGGAAGTAATGTTGTCACATTATGCCGCCATACCAGGCGCCAGGCCACGCCTGCTCAACGCGTAACAGGCCGCACAGTCCGGCCTGGCCTTGAAGGCAGGTGCCGGGCGGCAAGTGGCTCCTGCCCATGCCCGGGTCTCGCTGGCCAGTCGCCTGCAAAGTGCGCATACTAGCTCGCTTCGCTCACCGATAGTCGTCGCGAGAACGCACTGTCAGACAATTGCCAGGACGACCGCAGCGGACAATCGGTGAGCGAGGCGGCCAGCGAATTACCCGCGAGGGCAAGCATGCGAGATTCAGCGGAGGTCTTCAACGAAGTGGTAGGGCAGAGACGCTCCCTGCGGGCGTTTTTGCCTGACCCGGTTGACGGCGCGCTACTTCGCCGGGTTTTCGAGGTTGCCGCGCGCGCACCCAGCAACTGCAACACCCAGCCCCGGCTGGTTCACGTGGCCTCGGGGCCCTGTATCGAAGCACTGCGCGAAGCGCTCCCGGCCCGGTTCCTTGCCGGTGACATCAGCCTGGACTTCCCCTATGACGGCAAGTACGAGGGGGTCTATAAAGACCGTCAGTATGCCGCTGCCCACGCGCTCTATTCCGCAGCGGGCATCGCGAGGGAGGATCGCGCCCGTCGCGATCAGCAGTTCGTGCGCAACTTCACCTTCTTCGATGCCCCTCACGTTGCATTTTTCTTCCTCCCCGAACCCTTCGGCCTGCGGGAGGCCGCCGACCTCGGCATGTATGCCCAAACGGTGATGCTGACGATGACGGCCCACGGCCTCGGCAGTTGTCCCCAGACCGCGCTCAGCTTTCTCGCCGACCCTGTCCGCGAGGTCATGGGCGTGGATGCCGGCAACAAGCTGCTATTCGGCCTCTCGTTTGGCTACCCGGATACCGATGCTCCGGTCAATACCTGTCACACGGAGCGGGCAAGCCTTTACGATACCGTGGTATTTCACGACCAGCCGGCGGGATAACTCCGACACGGCCGCGGCTGCCGAATCTTGCTGCGGCCCTACCGCAGCCGTAGTAATATCTGCGGCTTCGATAAATCTAGCATATAGCGTGTGGGGGTTTTGTAATGGTGAATCAGGTTACCGGGATGTGGCGCACGGCCGTGCCGCTGCTGCTTGCAGCCCTGGTGTCAGCGTGTTCCGACGATTCCGACAGTCGGCCTCCGGAGCCGCTCGAACCCCCGCTGCCAGAGCTGACTTACCAGGCCGACATTGTCTGGACCGAGTTTGGCATCCCGCACGTCACTGCCGATGACTGGGGCAGTCTCGGCTACGGCGCAGGATACAGCTATGCAAGCGAGAACTATTGCGTGGCCATGCGCGAGTACGTGCGCGCCAACGGTGAGTCGGCGCGATTCCTCGGCGACGATGGCAATATCAACGACGACCTGGTCTACAAGCTCTACAACCGTGATGAGCGTGTCCAGAGTATGATCGACGAGCTGCCAGATTACGTGGTGGAGATGCTCGAGGGTTACGTGGCCGGCCTGAACCGCTACCTGCGAGAAACCGGGGTCGATCAACTCGCTGAAGGTCCCGAGGGCTGCCGGGGAGCCGAATGGGTGCGTGAGGTCGAGCTGGCCGACGCCATCCGGTTGGTGCACAAGTCGATCCTGCGGGGCAGTGCCGGGCCACTCGCGGACTACATCGTGGCTGCCGCTCCCCCCGAGATGGTTGCCGGAGCGGCCGGGTCGCCGTCCTACACGCCGGAGCAAGCCGTGCGGACCCTCGCCGCGCTGGACCGTGATGCAGTCGTCGATGCGCTGGACCTTCCAAAAGGCGAAGCCATCGGCAGCAATGCCTACGCGGTGGGCGAACAAAGCTCTGCAACCAACAGCGGCGTGCTGTTTGGCAACCCGCACTTTCCCTGGCAGGGGCCGGAGCGCTTCACCATGTTTCACCTGACCCTGGGTGATGAGTATGACGTGATGGGCGCGGCGCTGCACGGGCTGCCGGCTCCGGTCATCGGCTTCAACAGGGATGTTGCGTGGTCGCACACAGTAAGCACCGGCCGGCGCTTCACCCTGTATGAACTGGAGCTGAACGCCGAAGACCCGATGCGATACGTCTATAACGGGGAGGCACTGGGTTTCGAAACGCAGACCGTTTCGGCTGAGCAGGTGGCCGATGATGGGACTATCGAGACGGTTGAGCATACGTTCTATTTCTCCCGATTCGGGCCGGTGCTGGACCTCGGCGCTATCTCGCCGGTCCTGGGCGGGTGGCCCAACGCCCTCGGTACGCTGTTGACCTACCGTGACGCCAACCTGGAAAACCTGCGGGGACTGGACCAGTGGGTCCGCATGGGGCAGGCGGGTGATATGGATCAGTTCAAGGAGGCCTTGCGCACCATCGGTATTCCCTGGGTGAACACAATCGCCGCTGGCCGTGACGGCAACGCGTTTTACGGTGACGTGTCGGCGATACCCAATGTCTCCGTCAACCAGTACCAGAACTGTATTCGCGGCCCGCTGCAAATGCAGTTGACCGGGTTTGGCCTGGTGACCATGGACGGCACTGATCCCGATTGTGAGTGGGGTGTCGACGACGATACCCCTGATGGCCTGTTCGGCTACGACAGCCTGCCGACACTGGAGACGCGAGAGTATGGCGCCAACGCGAATGACAGCTACTGGCTGTCAAACCCACGGCAGCTGCTGGAGGGCTTCTCGCCGATCATCGGCCGGGAGCGCGTTGAGCAGAGCCTGCGCACGCGGGCGACGTTCGACCAGGCCGAGGAGCGGCTGGCCGGCAGTGACGGTCTCGGGGAGAGCGGGTTCGATGTCGATAACATCCGCGAGATGTTATACGGTGCCAGAAATCACACGGCCGAGCTGGTTATCGACGACGTGGTCGGAGTATGCGGCGCCGTGAGCGACTGGTCGCCCTACAGCGATGACCCCGCAGCGGTGACTGAGGCTTGCGAGGTGCTGACCGACTGGGATACGCGCCACCTGACGACCAGTGTGGGCGCTCATATCTTCTGGGAGTTCTGGCAGGCTGTGCGCAACCAGCCCGGGCTGTGGGTGGTGCCTTTTGATCCCGCCGACCCGGTCTACACGCCGAGGCAGCTCAACACTGAGGACGCCGATGTCACCGAGGCTGTCAGGGAAGCCCTCGCCGTCGCCGTGGCCAAGCTTCACGGGGCCGGCATTCCCCTCGACCGCCCGTGGGGCGAGATCCAGTTCGTGGAAAAGAATGGTGTGCGCTACCCCATCCACGGAGGTTCGAGTTCTATGATGTTCAGTGTGATCACTTCGGCACTGGTCCCGGGTGAGGGTTATTCCGCCATCCGCCACGGCAACAGTTACATCCAGGCGGTCACCTGGGACGAGAGTGATTGCCCTGACGCATACGCGATCCTCACCTACTCGCAGTCAACGGACCCCGCATCTGACCATTACGCCGATGCGACGGAACTTTATGCGAACGGGGGCTGGATCGACATGCCGTACTGCGTGTCTGACCAGGAAGCACAGGAATTGCGCCGCGAGTCGATCGAGGAATAACCGGCCCCGTTTCAGTCGTCGGGCTGGATGAAGTCCGTCACTGCCAGATCGAAACCCGAGAGGGCGTTGAAGTGGATGGGGGCTGACATCAGGCGCATGCGACCGATGCCGAGACGTTTGAGAATCTGCGAGCCAGTGCCCACGGCGCGGTAGTTCTGGGGCTCCTCGGTGGTGGAGGCGCCCGACTGTCCCGTCACGCTCAGCGGGGCGGGGTAGTGCAGTACTTCTGCGAGAGCCTGTTCAGCTGAGGCAGACTGGCCGATCAGGACCATCGCCCCGTGACCTTCCGTGGCAATCCTCCCCATGCAGCGGCGGTAAGACCAGCCCTCGTGGGCGTCGTCGATGCGGGTGCAGAGCACGTCGCGCAGGGTGTTTATCGCCTGAACACGCACCAGTGTGTCGCGGTCGGCCTGCATTTCACCCAGAGTAAGCGCGTAGTGCACGGTATCGTCGACCAGGTCGAGGAAGGTGTGCAGGATGAAGTCGCCCCACTCGGTATTTACCGGGCGCGAGTCGCGCAGGTCGACCGATTGTTCGTGCAGCGAGCGGTAGGCGATAAGGTCGGCGATGGTGCCGATTTTCAGGCCGTGTTTCTCTGCAAATCGCTCGAGTTGGGGACGGCGGGCCATGCTGCCGTCCTCGTTCATGATCTCAACGATCAGCGCCGCCGGCGCAAACCCTGCCATCCTTGCCAGGTCGACGCCGGCTTCCGTGTGTCCGGCGCGTCGCAGCACCCCACCCGGCTTCGCAACCAGTGGAAAGATGTGCCCTGGCTGCACGATCGCCTGTGGCTTTGCCTCGGCGGCGATGGCTGTTTGCACCGTATGCGCGCGCTGGATAGAACTGATGCCGGGCCCCAGGCGCTCCGCTGCGTCGATGGAGACGGTGAAGTTGGTCTCGTGCTGGGAGCGGTTGTCCCGAACCATCAGCGGCAGCTGTAACCGCCTGGCCCGCTCCTCGGTGATGGGCATGCAGATCAGCCCGCAAGCCTCGCTGGAAAAGAACGTGATCACCTCCGGCGTGACCGCCTCGGCGGCGATGATCAGGTCACCTTCGTTCTCGCGGTCCTCGTCGTCCATAAGGATGACCATCCGCCCGTCGCGGATGTCGTCGAGCAGGTCGGGTATGCTGCTGAGCGCCACGTCGATCAGGGCCTAGATCAATTCGATGGCAACGGCCGTGGCTTCGCCACCGCCTATGCACAGGGCCGCCACGCCGCGCGTCTTGCCGCGTTGCTTGAGCGCGTGCATCAGGGTGACAATGATGCGCGAGCCCGTCGACCCGATCGGGTGACCCTGCGCGCAGGCGCCGCCGTTGACGTTCACCTTGTCGTGGTCCAGTCCCAGGTCCGCCATCGCCAGCATTGTGACCATGGCGAAGGCCTCGTTGATCTCGTAGAGATCGACCTCGTCCGCGGACCAGCCGGTCTTTTCAAACAACTTGCGCATGGCGCCGATGGGGGCGATGGTAAATTCTTCCGGCGCCTGGCTGTGGCGGGCGTGGGCGACTATCCTCGCCATCGGGGACAGGCCGCGGCGCTCGGCCTCGGCACCGCCCATGAGCACCAGTGCGCTGGCACCGTCGGATATCGAGCTCGAATTCGCCGCCGTAATCGTGCCATCTTTGGCGAAGGCGGGACGCAGGTTGGGAATCTTGTCCAGCGCCGCCTTGTGGGGCTGCTCGTCATCGCTGACCACAGTGTCTCCCTTGCGCGACTTCACCGTTACCGGCGCGATCTCTGCAGCCAGGGAACCGTCTTCGATGGCGCGTTTGGCCCGGGTCAGTGATTCGATGGCAAAAGCGTCCATCTGCTCCCGGGTCAGGCCGCGTTGGTTGGCGGTCTCCTGGGCGAAGGAGCCCATCGCGCGCCCGGTGTAGGCGTCTTCGAGCCCGTCGAGGAACATATGATCGTAGAGGGTGGCGTGGCCACTGCGCACGCCGCTGCGTGCCGAGGGCAGCAGGTGCGGGGCGTTGGTCATGCTCTCCATGCCGCCGCTGACGACGATGTTGTTGGTGCCGGCCACGATGCTGTCATAGCCATAAATCGTGGCCTGCATGCCGCTGCCGCAGGCCTTGTTCAGGGTAACCGCACCGGTGCTGGCGGGAATGCCCGCGCCGATGGCGGCCTGCCGGGCGGGACATTGCTTCAGGCCCGCGGGCAGCACACAGCCCATGAAGACCTCGTCGATGTCGGCTGCGGGAATCCCTGCCCGTTCCACCGCGGCGGCGATTGCGGTGGTTGCCAGTTCTGTGGCGGGTACCGCCGCCAGGCTGCCCTGCAGTCCGCCCATGGGGGTGCGGGCGCCTGAGATAATCACTACCGAATCGTTGCTCATGGTCGCTTTCCGTCGTGGCTGTTGGGTAATGGCGGGCCGCGTTCGGCCGGGCCGCGTTCGGCCGGGCCGCGGCTTAGCCTGCTTGCGAGGTGCGGAGGTGGCGGCCGCGTCGCCGGTAAAAAGGCGTGGTATTTAGCCATAGCCATCGCGGATTCTCAACCTGCCTCGCGGGGCCCCGGTCCCGACTCCCCGGTGGCCGCGGGAGGTGCGAACAGTTTGCCGCGCACGGCCGCCCGATAACGCAGTGGCGGCACGCCGCAGTGACGCCGGAAAAGGGCGGAGAAGTAGCTGGTATCGGTGAATCCCACGCGCCAGGCGATCTCGCTGACTGCGAGGTTACTGTGTTTCAGCAGGTCCCTCGCTGCCGCAATACGCAGTGTCTGCAGATAGGCCTGGGGCGTCATCCCCGTTGCCCGGCGGAAACGGCGGTTCAACGTCCTCGCCGAAAGTCCCAGGCGCCGGGCGAGCGCCGTGATCGACACGCGTTGGTCGAGGTTGGCCTGCAGCCACTGCTGCGCGTCGAGAATGATCTCATCGGGGTGAGTGCCACGGGGATCGCTCTGGTAGGCGGCCGAGGAGAATCGTCGGCGTATTTCCGGCGAGAACTGGTTTTCGACGGCCCGTGCGACAGCGATGCCAAAGCGTTGTTCCACGAAGTGAACGGCGAGGTCGGCGATGGAGTTGACGCTGCCGGCGCAGTAGATGTTGTCGCATTGTGTGATCAGGTGACGGGTTTTCAGCTGCACGTCAGGGTAGTGTTTTGCAAACGCATCGAAATAGTTCCAGTGGGTGGTTGCGGGTTTGCCGTCGAGCAGGCCCGCCTTGGCCAACAGGCAACTGGCCGTACCGACGCTGCAGATGCGGGTGCCTGCACTGGCGAGCTGGCGCAGCCTGTCCAGCCACGGGATTGCTGCAGTCAGCGTGGGGCGGGGGTTGCGCCAGATGCCCGGCAGCAACAACAGGTCCAGTTCGGGCAGTTGGTCGCAGGACAGCTCCGGACTGAAACGCAGTCCGGAGGCCAGTCGCAGGGGCTGCCCATCGGCGCTTGCCAGCTGGAAGCTTACTTCCGGGTTACTCATCTTTCTCGTCTTTGCCATCTGGCTGGCGGCGTGAAAGATCTCCATCGGCAGGGTGATACTGGTGGGCAGGGCGTCGGGGTAGAGAATGGCGGCAGCCCGATACATCGCATTTCTGCCAGCGGCAAGGGTGAGGGGGTAAAAAATACCATAGTTTGTGTCTGATATGCCATATCAAGGTGAGGCCGGACCACCTAGACTGTGTCTTTGGATATGGCGGAGCAGGAGAGCATGGGCAGACAGCGGTTACCGGTCATCGTCGGCTACGGCGGTATCAACGGCGCCGGGCGCGCCTCGGGCGACCACGCCTACCGCCGCCTGGTCTACTCCGCGCTGGGACAGGCCAAACGCGCGCGGACACTGGAGTCACTGGCCGCGCTGATGGGGCTGCCCTCGGGTGTACTGCACGAGACCGAAATCCTTGCACAAACGCTGATCCGCAGAATAGAGCCCCAGCATTTCGATGTCGGATCGGTGGCCTGGAACCAGCGCATGCCCACCGAAAGCAACGGCAAGCCGGTCAATTTTGATATCGAGCGCAAATACCTGCCGGAGACCATCCCTCCCGACTGGGTGGTCACAGACAGCTCCGTCACCCACGTCAACGTGCAGATCGTCGGCCGCCAGAACTTTCTGCTGCCCACCCGGCGGGAGTTCGAGGTCAAGGCGGCGGGGCAGTTGCCGACGGGCTTCGAACCGGGCTCGTTGTACCCTTCTCGCAATCATCCCCGGGGCCTGCAGATGATGGTCTACGCCGCGTCGGACGCGCTTGGCAGCCTCGGGCTCGACTGGCAGACTGTCAGCGATCATGTGAGCCCCGAAGCGGTGAGCGTCTACGCGGGCAGCGCCATGGGGCAACTCGACGAAGCCGGCACCGGCGGCATGATCAAGGCGCGCTACAACGGCCAGCGGGTCACTTCGAAAACCTGTCCCCTCGGTTTTGCGCAGATGCCGGCCGACTTCATCAATGCCTACGTACTGGGTACGCTGGGCAGCACCGGCACCAGCATGGGTGCCTGCGCCTCGTTTCTCTATAACCTCCGCAATGGCATTGAGGATATCCGGACCGGCAGGGCACGGGTGGCCATTGTCGGCGGCGCCGAAGCCCCCATCTCCCCGGAGGTCATGGAGGGCTATATCGCCATGGGCGCGCTTGCGACCGACAGAAAACTGCGGGATCTTGACGGGCAGCCCGACAGCGCCGAAGCAGAGCACCGCCGCGCATGCCGTCCGTTCGGGGAGAACTGCGGGTTCACCATTGCCGAATCGGCGCAGGTCGTGATCCTGTTTGACGATGCCCTGGCCATGGAGCTCGGCGCCACCGTGTTCGGCGCGCCGACTGAGGTGTTCGTCAACGCCGATGGCTATAAGAAATCCATCGCCGGTCCGGGTGTGGGCAATTATCTCACCATGGCCAGGGCACTGGCAGCCACCCGGGCGATACTCGGTGAGCGCGCTGTGCGCGAGCGGGGCCTGGTGCAGGCCCACGGCACCGGCACGCCGCAGAACCGGACGACCGAATCGCGAATCATCAACGAGACCGCGCGGGCGTTTGGCATCGAGCGCTGGCCGGTGGCCGCGGTCAAGGCGTACCTGGGCCATTCCCTGGGCGTCGCCTCGGGCGACCAGATATCGAGTACCTTCGGCATCTGGCGCGACGGCATCATTCCGGGCATTGCCACCATCGATGCACCCGCGGCCGATGTGGTGCACGACCGGCTGGCGCTGCGCAGCAGCCACACTCAGGTTGACCCCGGTGAAATCGACTACGCAATTATCAATTCCAAGGGTTTCGGCGGCAACAACGCGACAGCGACCTTGCTCTCGCCCAATGTCGTCGAGCGCATGCTTGCCATGCGGTATTCCCGTGCCGAGTACACGGCGTGGCAAGCGGCGAACGAGCAGGTGCGCGAGGCTCAGCGGGACTACGATGATGCGGCGATAGCCGGCGAACGCGCGCCGGTTTACCGGTTTGATTACGGCGTCCTCGGTGACGACGACGTGCGCATGGATGCGAGTACGGTGTCTGTTGGGGGGCGCACCGTTTCGCTTGACCTGGCCAACCCCTATGAGGACATGCGGATCGCGGACTGACTTCGGTGTCTGTGGAGGAGGCAGTCCCGCCGGTCACCCTCCGCGTTGAGGGACTGCCGGCGCCGGTGCGCATGTACCTGCACGGCCCGCGCGACCGCTGTGTTTCGACCGCCCTGCGTGACACCGGCACATGGGAGCCGTTCGAAACCAAGCTCCTGCTCGGTCTGCTGTCACCCGGGTCCGTGTTCCTGGATGTGGGTGCCAACATCGGCTATTTCACCCTGCTCGCCGCCCGCATGGTGGGGCCGGGCGGGCAGGTGTTTGCCTTTGAGCCCGAACCGGAGAATTTCCGGCTGTTGCAGGCCAACCTGGCGCTGAACGAGGTCACCGGTCGGGTACACGCGGTCATGGCCGGGCTCAACGATACAGAAGCGATCGGGCGCTTGTATCTCAGCGACGACAACCTCGGTGATCACCAACTCCATCCTGCGGGAGACTCCCGCCGCAGCGTCCCGGTCAGGTTGCTGCGTGGGAGCGATTACCTGCTCCCATTCACAGACAGGGTGGATATCGTGAAAGTGGATGTCCAGGGAGCGGAACATGCGGCCGTGTCGGGGCTGATGCCGATGCTGCGGTCACAGGGTGATCCGCCGCACGTTCTGCTGGAACTGTCGCCCGCCGCATTGCGCCGGGCGGGGCGCGGGGGAGGTGAACTGATCGACCTGCTCGCCGGGTTGGAACTGCCGTTCTGGATTGTCGATCACCTGGAACACCGGCTGGCCGCCACCACTGCCGCCGAACTGTCGCGCTGGTGTGACAACGTCGAGGCGGTGCAAGGGGATGAAGGCTTCATGAATATATTGATAGGCCGCCACCCCTGAGGCGCCCGGGGGTTATGCCCTTTCTCTAACCTGCTATCATGGCCGCCGTCTGCATCTGTGACGAGCCCCGGCCATGAACGAGATTCTCCAGTTCCTCAAGCAACGCAACTCGGCAGCGCGCCTCGACGCGCCGGCGCCGACGGATGAGGAGCTTCAGGATATCGTGCGAGCCGCGACACGGGTGCCCGATCATGCCTGGTTGCGACCCTGGCGATTCATCAGCCTGCGCGGGGATCGCAGATCCGCCTTTGGTGCAATATTGGAGCAGAGCCTGGTGCGACGGGAGCCGGAGGCTGAACCGGCGGCCAGGACCAAGGCCCGCAATGCGCCCCTGCGCGCGCCTCTGCTGCTGGTGGTCGTGGCCCGGTTATCGGAACACCCCAAAGTGCCCGCGATCGAGCAGCGCTTATCGGCTGGTTGCAGCGCCTACGCGGCCCTGCTGGCGGCAGAAGCGATGGGCTATGCCGGCATCTGGCGCACCGGTGCGTCCGCGTTCGATCGCGGGGTTATGGACGCGCTCGGGCTCGATGCCGGTGAAGAGATCACCGGTTTTCTCTACCTCGGGACTGCTCAGGGGCCGCGCAAACCGGTCCCGGAACTGGTGCCCGAGGAGTTTCTCGCTGCCTGGTAGGCGCCAGCCGCCGGGTCTGTTTACAGTTGGCCAATCCCCAGGAAGGTATCGCCCATGTCTGATGCAGCACCCCGTTTTGAAACCCTGCACCTCGAGATTTCAGAACGGGTCGCCACCGTCACCCTCAATCGGCCGGATAAGGCCAATGCCATGAACGCGCCGATGTGGCGCGAACTGCAGGCCTGCTTTGAATGGCTGGATGACAGCCCCGAGGTGCGAGTGGCAATCCTGGCTGGCAACGGCAGGCACTTCTGTGCCGGCATCGATCTCGCCCTGTTGGCGGGTATCCAGGGTGACGCCGGGGAACCGGCGCGGCGATCGGAGCATGCGCGTCGCGAGATTCTCCGGCTGCAACGGAACCTGACTGCGATCGAGGACTGTCGCAAGCCCGTGCTCGCCGCCCTTCACGGCGCCTGCGTGGGCGGCGGCGTGGATCTCAGTTGTTGCTGCGATATGCGCTATGCAAGCGCTGACGCGGTGTTCTCGATTCGAGAAATCGATATAGGCATGACTGCGGACGTGGGGACGCTGCAGCGCCTGCCGAAGCTGATTCCTGATGCCATGGCCCGGGAACTCGCCTACACCGGTCGTGACATGAGCGCCGAGGAGGCCCTGCAACTCGGGTTCGTCAACCGTGTTTTCGCTGACCGGGAAACGCTGCTGGACGGGGTCAGGGCGCTCGCCGTGACCATCGCGGAAAAATCGCCGCTGGCGATCCGGGGCACCAAGGAGATGCTGCTGTACACCCGCGATCATTCGGTGCAGGAAGGGCTGAACTACATTGCCACCTGGAACGCCGGCATGCTCAGCGCCGCTGATCTCGAGGCGGGGCTGACCGCCCAGATGGAAAAGCGCCACGCCGATTACGACGACTGATCACCGGCTTAAAGTCCGCGTCATTTGTTTCTGTCCTGACTTACCGGAGAGCGTAACATGCGCCTGCTGGCTCGGCTGAACAAGCCGTGGATACACTTTATCCTGCTGGGATGGCTGCTGTATGTGGCCAGCGGCTACCTGTTTCCGCCACCAAAACCGGTTGTCGGGCCACTGGGAGAGGTGAGGATCAACGCCCTCAAGCAGCAGTGGTTCACTGCGGCCAGGCAGGTTCCCACCGATGCCCAGCTCGAGCGTATGATCAATGCCGAACTGGACCGGGATATGCTGTTTCAGCAGGGCCTGGCCATGGAGCTCCACAAGCACGACAGCATCATTTACCAGCGGCTCCTGCGTAACATGCGCTTTCTCGGTCTCGACGACGGCAAGTCCGATGAGGAGCTGTACCAGCAGGCACTGGACATGCGCTTGCACCTGGGTGACGAAGTCGTTAAACGCCGCATCATCCAGGTCATCGAGCAACTGTTGCTCGCCGCCAACCCGCCGCAGCCGCCGTCGGAGGCGGACATCGCCGGGGAGTTCGAGCGCCGGCGAGAGGAGCTGCGACACCCGCCGCGGTATTCGATCACTCAACTTTACTTCAGCCGGGAGCGCGAGGACGAGATGGCGGCAGCCATCGCGCGGATCCGCGATGAATCCCTGGCGCCGGAACAGGCGCTCGAATTGAGTTCACCGTTTCTCTCCGGCTATCGTTTCGAGCGCCAGTCCCCGGATCAACTGGCGCGGATTTTCGGGCCGGCATTCGTACTCAACCTGCAGCGGGCGAACCCGCGCCCGCAACAGTGGGTCGGTCCCGTCGGCTCCACCTACGGCCAGCACTACGTATGGGTCAGTGATATCGTGCCCAGCCGCGATGCCACGCTCGAAGAGGTGCGGCCGGTGATCGAGCGCGACCTCCAGTCCCGCGCCCGGGCCGAGGCGCTGGCAGCGTCGATCGCCCGGCTGCGCGAAAACTACGAGGTGAAGCGATGATGGGTGTACGTTTGCTGGTTGGATTGCTGGCAGTGTTGCTGCTGGCAGAGAGCAGCTGGGCGCACCGGTTCGCGCCCTCGCTGTTGAAAGTGACCGAGCTGGCTGACGGCCGGTACAGCGTGGTGTGGAAAACACCGGCCCAGGGTGTTTCGCCCATACCGCTGAAACCGGAATGGCCTGAGAGTTGCGGCATCGTCAACGCCAGCCCGATGCAGATGGAGGGGACGGGGCGAATCGGCACCTTCCAGCTCGACTGCACCGAGCTCGGTGAAGATGGCCTGGTCGGTGATACGCTGGGTGTGAGCGGGCTGGGGGCGAACAGTGCCTCGGCGATGGTGATGCTGAGCCTGCTTGACGGGCGCCATTACCAGCAGGTGCTCAATGCCGAGCAGCCGGAGTTCGTGGTCCCGGAGGAACCGGGCAGCGCCGAGGTCGTGACCGATTACACCGTGCTGGGCATTGAACATATCTGGGGTGGCATCGACCACCTGCTGTTTGTGTTCGGGTTGCTGCTGCTGGTCGGGGGCGGAAAGCGGCTGCTGTGGACGATCACCGCCTTCACGCTGGGGCACAGCATCACGCTGTCGCTGGTCACGCTGGGGTTTTTCGACTACCCGGTTGCGCTGGTGGAGTTCGCCATTGCGCTCAGTATCTTCGTGTTGGCCGTGGAACTGACGCGCACCGATCGTCACGACCTGTTGTGGCGAAATCCGTGGTGGCTGGCCGGAGGCTTCGGGCTCCTGCACGGCATGGGCTTTGCGGGAGCGCTGGCAGAGACCGGGCTACCGCAGGACAACGTGCCGCTGGCGTTGCTGTTTTTCAACATCGGTATCGAGATCGGGCAGATTGCGTTCATCATCGCCATACTGCTGGTCTGGATGGTGATAAGAAAGCCCCTGGGCGACTGGCGGGAGCGGCTGCAGCCCGTTCCCGTTTACATTCTCGGCGCGCTGTCGGCCATGTGGTGTATCGAGCGCGGCCTGGAGGCGCTGGCCTGAGGGCTTGACAGGGTCAGGGGTTCCCCGGCCATTTCTCCATCACGATGAACGGGTGAAAGGCCAGTTCTACGCCTTCGCGAACGAAGTCCTCATTTTCGAGGATGTTCCGGCGCCGGGTGAACCTGCCGCTGGACGAACGGGTATCGATAGCATCGGTCGTGTCGAGGCCGCCCCGGCTGGCGAAAAGCCGCTGCAGGTCCATGTCATAGATACTGATTTGAAGCGATGCCACGGCCGCCGGCATGGCCCAGTCGAAGTCAGAGGTGACACCTTCACCCGGGCCCTGGAGGGAGGGTTTCCTGGCGACGCCGTCCCAGCGCGCCACGTGCTGGATACCGCCACCGAAGGGTACTTCGAACTCGATCAGGTCGGTGAAAACAAATGCGTCAACGTCGGTGGTCTCCTGCAATTGATCCCGCACGTTCTGCATGATCTGTGAGAACGTCTTCATGTTCACCTTACCCGAGGTCGGGTCGACGGGATTGCCGAAGGCGCGTACCGCGGTGTTCCAGTGCTGTTTGAACTCCCGCTGTGGCAGCACCTTGTAGCCGTTTTCTTTGAGGTAGGTGGTGACGACCCCGTCGATGCGCGGGGCGACGTCCTCCAGGTAATTGCGAGAGGGCTGGCCGAGATTCACATGGGGTATTACCACGGTCTTGATGTTCGCGCCGGCCATGCGCTCCTCGTCGACCTCAAACGGAAAGGTGGTCGGGTTGTAGGTGGGTGTGCTGCTGCAGGCATTGATCAAAACGAGCAGCCCGACGAGTGCGACGGGGCGCAGAGCGGCATTAAACAGGCGCATAGTGGGTACCAGTTGGTTATAGTTGCTGCGCATGGTAGCAAAAACTTTGGCGGGACACAGTGAGCGCGACGGGTAATCTTCATAGCAAGTGTGAAGGGGAGGGCCCGCCGGTGCTCCTGCTCCACGGATTATTTGGCATGGGCAGCAACCTCGGCGCACTGGCGCGGGGATTGCGGGACCGTTACCGTGCCTGCAGCGTCGATCTACCCGGTCACGGCCGCTCCCCGTGGAGCACGGAGATATCCATCGACGCCATGGCCGCGTCGGTGTACCAGTGGATCGGTCAGCAGGGGCAGGGTGCATGGCATGTCGTCGGCCATTCGCTCGGCGGGAAGGTCGCCATGCGTCTGGCGCTGGACCACCCGTGGTCAGTGCGGTCGCTGGTAATCGCCGACATCGCCCCGGTGAGTTACCCGTCGCACCATGACGATGTGTTCACCGCGCTGCAGGCTGTGGCGAGCGCCGGGTGCGAGTCGCGTTCTGCCGCGGCGGAGGTGATGTCTGCACACCTGGACGAGGCCACGGTAATCCAGTTTCTGCTGCTGAGCCTGCACCGCGGCAAAGACGGCCTGTACCGGTGGCGCTTCAACCTCGACGGACTGCACCGCGACTATGCTGCGCTGCGCGAAGGCCTGGGCGCTGCGGCGCCCTACAAAGGGCCGGTGCTGTTTATAAAGGGCGGCGAGTCGGATTACATCACCACCGCGCACGGCGACGCGATTGCGCGCCTGTTCCCCGCGAGCCGCGTGCGGGTGATGGCGGGTTGTGGGCACTGGCTCCACGCCGAACAGCCCGAGCGCTTCAACCAACTGGTGGGCGAGTTTCTCGATGTGGTCGGCTAGCCGAGAGTAAGCGGTGGGTTCCGTCGTCGGGGATTCCCCAGTATCCTGCTGCTGCAGGCAATATAGAAAGGTGAGTAACGTGTATTTCAGTCTCTGGGATGTAGTCATGGTGCTGGCGCTGGGCGGTGTCATCCTGCACTTCCTCGCCTCCATCCGCGTGCGTGAGCTGGCGATCCAGGCGGTGCGCCGCGCCAGCGAGCGGGACAATTTCCAGTTTCTTGACCAGTCCGTACACATCAACAGGGTCTCTCTGAGTCGCGATCGCCAGGGCCGATGGCGTGTCTGGCGCCAGTACCGCTTCGATTACAGCTACGACGGGGTGCACCGACAGCAGGGGCAGGTCACCATGCTTGCCAAGCAGTTGCAGTCAATTCTGATCACCGAACCACAGCCAACGGTACACTGAACCCTTCAGGACCCGCCCTGCGGGGCTTTCAGGTAAACCCGGCCCCGGCGTTGCCTGTTTTCGACAGGCAACCAGCCTGCCTGCCTTCTAAAAAGGCGCCTTGATGGCGACGGCCTGAACGCTTGATCGCTATTTATCGCTATTTCGAAACGCCTGGGCCAGAGACAATTGAGCAGGGGACGGTTTACGAGCGCGCGCCTGTGCCGGGTGACTCAGAGTGGTAGAAACGTATCAATTTTCGCGCCCTGTCAACCTTTTTGTCACCCTGATTTCCGACATCATTTTTCCACAGATTCTGTGGATAACTCCGTGCATAAATTGTTTAACTGCGGCTGCAGGTCGCATGAGGCGGTGATTGTGACAAATTGGTTAAAAATCGATCATCGCCTAATAAATCTTAAATAACAATAGCTTACAGAATATTTATAAACCAGTTAGGCCAAAGATTTCGCTAACTACGTGAAAGTTTCATTACGCTTCCCCGTTGTGAATAACATTTGACAACTGCTACGGTTTGTAACTAATTGGCGGTCGATGGAAACACCTGGAACTGTGCGCCCGGTAACACTTTTTTTTGTGTATACAAAGACCCCTATTTCCGCAGGCGAATCTGACAAGTCAAGGGAAAAAGCGAGTGTTACCGAATTTGATGGATCACTGATCGTCTTCCTCTCCGCGGTACACGCAACCCGAGGTGCAGGTCTCCCGCAGCTCGATCTCGGCCAGTTGAGGCAGTGTCGGCTTCAGGCGCTGCCAGATCCAGCGGACGATATTTTCGCTGGTGGGATTCTCCAGGCCCGGGATCTCGTTCAGGTAGTAGTGATCCAGTTGCGCCAGCAGTGGTTTGAAGTGTGCCTTCAGGTCGGCGAAATCCATGACCCAGCCTTCGTGTTCGGCCACCGACCCGGCGATTGACAGCCTGACCCTGAACGAGTGGCCGTGGAGTCGCGCGCACTTGTGTCCCTCGGGTACGTTCGGCAGGCGGTGTGCGGCCTCGAAATGAAACTCTTTGAAAATCTCCATGGGGTGACGCCCTTCTTTGTTGGTCACTTCGGCAGCGGTTTCCCGCGGCCGACTGGCACGGTGCTGCGGTAGTGGGAAACAGGGTATTTTACTACTAAAAACAAAGGCTTTTTCACGCTGCGCACAAATTCAATCAATTGCCGGTCGATTGTTTGACAGCCAAGCAGGAATCTCTATAATGCGCGTTCTCGGTTCAGGGTGGTTAGCTCAGCTGGGAGAGCATCTGCCTTACAAGCAGAGGGTCGGCGGTTCGATCCCGTCACCACCCACCAAATCCTCCGAGAGCAGTGACTGCCGTGGACCGGTAGTTCAGTTGGTTAGAATGCCGGCCTGTCACGCCGGAGGTCGCGGGTTCGAGTCCCGTCCGGTCCGCCATATACACGAAAGCCACCTTCAAGGTGGCTTTCGTGTATATGGCGGATGGGAATGCGGAGAGAGCCCGTCGATTCGACAAACACGCGAGCGTTTGGACCGAAGCGCGAAGCGCTGAAGCCCGCAGGGTCGTAACAGCCTTATGGCTGTTACGGGTCAATCCGGTCCCGTCCACCATCTCTCTTCGCTAGTTCATCGAATCGCAACGCAAGTTTCCCTACTCGTTCTGTTTACCCCCGCGCGAACCCACACCCAAGCTTCTGGTCGACTTTGTTACTCTGGCCTAAAGCCCAATGACCCCGCCAGACAGTAGACACTCGCTTATACTTGCTCTCGGCGGCACCCGTCGGACCGTTACGCTAAGGGAAGCAGTCGCAGCTTGGGTGTGCGTTTCGTTCGGGGCTGATCATCTATCGACTGGCGCGAACCCTATTACATGCAGCAGAGGAGATTCGATTCGTGAGCAGACTCTGGGTTCTATTTGCCGGTCTTGTCACATTTACGCTTGCGACAATCGGGAGTGTCCTGCTGTATTTCAAGCCGCTCTCAGACAACGATAGCCCTGGCATGCCTTGGCCCGATGCAATCATTCTGCCGATTTATCTCATTGGCTCGGTCCTGTTGCACGATTGGTTGTCATCCAGCACAAAAAGCTCCTATAAAGCGGCGGCAGCGCTAGGCCTGGCGCAAGCAATACTCATCGTTGATTTACTGGCCCGAGGAGAACGCGGTGTTGTGACCGCCGCAGCCGGTATTGCGATGCTGGTCGTGACCTGGGGCTCCCTGGCGGCGGTCCATGGCCGATTAACGCACTATGAGTAACACTCTGCGCTGACTGTTCGCGCATTACTTTGATACCCCAACGACGCCTGCTTCTGGCCGATTGCCGCCAGATCAGATGTGTTGCGAAAATGCATTGGTCGAGTCGGCTTGGTGGGTAGAATCTTTGCTATCCGAACGGGCGTTGCACCTGATGTCTGGCGACGCTATGAATCCCAGGCCCGCAATTTAGCAGGCAGACTGCGAACCAATTCGCAGGTTGGCGGCTCGGGCATGCACTCGTCTCTACGCGGTTGCACAATCGCATGGTTCCGTAAATGGACTCGGCTTGAAGAAAACTGTGCCAGAGAAAAACTTCAGGGTAGCAAGTGTTTTTGAGCGCTGGGAGTTACATTGCTTGGACCTAGGACCTAGGACCTAGGACCTAGGACCTAGGACCCTGAATATCAGAGTGAGTGATGGGAGAAATAAATGCCACTAGAAGGATGGGAGCGCGTCAAGCGCGACGATGAGTACTACAAGGCATGCACTGTAGCGACGACCGCTGTGGGCGCAATCGCGGGTCTGGCGGTCGGAGCGTCGGGCGCGCCCCTGACAGGAGGCTTGAGCGTGCCTGTGGTTGGAATTGCGGGCGCCCTGCTGGGTTTTGGCGCCGGGTATCTTTTATGCCCGTACCTGGCTCCTGTGATCAAGAAAAAAATTGAGACAGGCGCATCCATGACGCCGACCGAAATAAGTTCCGCTGCTGAAGCCATGGGACGGTACGCCGGCGTTCATTCTGCCGGGGATGCAATCCAACTTTTGGCGCTCGTAAAACGTTCGGCGGCGACGGCGTCTTTTGAACAGCAAGCCTGCATAGACCCCAGGAGTACCGCAAAAAGTCTCCTGGTCAAGACCTGCCGGGCCTAGACAAAAACTGTCTGCGGAAACTGTCGGTGCGCAAGGCCCTTTTATCCCTGGTTCCGGCACCGCATCTGCGTAGGTTTGATGGCCCCGCGGCGCATCAGATGCGTACAGCTTCGTGCGCATCGGGGCGTCAGCTCACCGCGCCAGCTTGTAAAACAACACCGGCATGACCAGCACCCAGAGCAGGAACAGTGTCCACACTCGCCCATTGAGGAGATTGTAGTCGCTGACCAGTCGGGACAGCGGGTGTCCCGCAACGAAGTGCCCGAACCCGAATTCGAAGGCGATGGTAAAGAGCAACCACGCAAAGCCGATGAGCCAGGCCTGCGCGGAGGATTCCAGCGGCCATATCCGGCTGAGGAAGTACACGAACACGCCGGTGATGGCGATACCGCTGACAGTGGATAACTGATGCGCCGCCAGTTCAGATAAGACTTTGCCGTAGCTGGCTTCGCGAATGATCCCGTTGATCACCGCGAGCACGGCCAGGCCGAACCAGGCCAGCAGGTAGCGAGCCGTCACGCGGAAGGCCTCCGACTAAGCGTACACATCACCGCCACCACAGCACCCCCGCGGTGAAGCTGATAACCGCCATGGCGATCACCGGTGCGATCGCCAGCGTGCGCAGCGACCGGGACATGCCCGATTTGTTTCGCACCCAGATCATGGTCAATGGAAACCACAGAACGACCGCGTAGCTCGCAATTCTGAATATGGCGGCGAGGCTCTGCGCGTCGTCGGTTGTAACGTACGCCAGCAACTGCATGGCCGCCAGCCAGCCTGGCAGCACCAGGAGAATGGCCAGTGCCGCCACGGATTTCTCTCGCCTGGTCAAGTGCCGCTACCCGTACGCTTCACATTCGCCGGTCCTGGTTGCGTGGCGGTATAGAAAACGCTGCGCATTACAATCCAGCCCGCGGTGCAGCGCATCGAGCCCGAGCGGTGAGGGTGAGCGAATCGGCCTGATGGGTTGTGTGACGTTTCAGGCATTGTATAAAGTGACCGCTCCGATGACGACGAAACCCACGCCCGCGGCGTAGTGCAGGTACTTCGGGTTGATGGTTTCTGCAAGCAGACTCCCGGCCAATACGCCCAGGCCGGAAGCGAGGATGAGGGCTGCCGAGGCGGCGAGGAAAACCGTGGTTTTGCTGACGTCTTTATCAGCCGCGAAGAGCATGGTTGCCAATTGAGTCTTGTCGCCCAATTCTGCAATAAAAACTGCGGCGAAAACGGTTAGAAAGACTTTCCAATCCACTGGATGCGAGACTCCCGATTGAGTACATAATGCCTTGTCACAGCGCAGCCTGAACACAATGGATGCTGCCCCGCGACACGTCATTTCGAGGAACCATAGCATTGTGAAGCGAGTGGCGCACGCGGGTAGTGGTTGTGCCACATCGAAATGCACATGGTGGTAGTTACGACTGGTCCGGGTTCCCGTAAGGCCGGTATCCCGCCGGCTGAATCACCCCTATACTCGGGCTCGGTATCACTTTCTGTTGAGGAGAATGTCACGTGTTCGAATTCAGCCCCCGTTCCGAGGCCGTCCAGGCCAGGCTCACTGCATTCATGGACGAGCACATATACCCGAATGAAGAAGCCTATGCCGTGCAGCTGGCCGCGGCGGAGAACCGCTTCGCGTCCCTGCCGCTCATGGAGGAGCTTAAGGCCCGGGCGCGTGAGGCGGGGCTTTGGAACCTGTTCATTCCCCCGGCGCACGCCGGCTTTGCCGATCACGAGGGCCTGAGCAATCTCGATTACGCGCCGCTGGCAGAGATCATGGGCCGGGTGCTGTGGTCACCCGAGGTGTTCAATTGCAATGCGCCGGATACCGGCAACATGGAAGTGTTGATGAAATACGGCACCGCGGCCCAGCAGGAGCGCTGGCTGACGCCGCTGCTGGCAGGCGAGATCCGCTCGTCCTACGCCATGACCGAGCCCCAGGTCGCGTCATCCGACGCCACCAACATCGAGTTGAGTATTGTGCGCGACGGTGATGAATGGGTGCTGAACGGGCGCAAATGGTTCATTACCGGTGTGATGTACGAACGCTGCGGTTTGCTCATCGTCATGGGTAAGTCCGATCCCGAAAACCCCAGTCGCCACAAACAGCAAACCCAGGTGCTGGTGCCGCGGGAGACCCCGGGGCTGAAGGTGGTCAGGCCGTTGACCACGCTCGGGTACGACGACGCGCCCATCGGCCATGCGGAGATTGTATTCGAGGACGTACGGGTGCCCCTGGACCACGTGCTGCTGGGGGAGGGGCGCGGGTTCGAGATTGCCCAGGGCCGCCTCGGCCCCGGCCGCATCCACCATTGCATGCGCCTGATCGGTGCATCCCAGCGGTCCCTGGAACTGGCCTGCGAGCGGGCAACGCAGCGGAGTACCTTCGGCCGTACCCTGGGCCAGCACCAGTCGGTGCGCGAAGATATCGCCCGCTGTTTCTCGGAAATCGAGATGATGCGCCTGCTGGTGCTGAAGACCTGCGCCAGGATGGACGAGGTAGGTCCCAAGGGGGCTATGGATTTCATTGCCGCCAGCAAGGTCAGCGTACCGCTGATGGCGCAGACAGTCATCGACCGTTGCATGCAGATTCACGGCGCCGGCGGACTGACCGAGGATTACTGCATGGCCGAAGCCTTCAATTACGCCCGCTGGTGTCGCCAGGCCGATGGCCCTGACCAGGTACACCAGATGGCGCTGGGTAAAATGATCATCAATCGTTACGCCGACTGAGCCACCCTGTTCCGGTCACCGTGAGGCTGGCAAGCGGTCGGCGGGTGTTGCGGTATAGCATCACGTAGTCCTGCCCTCACCCACAGCGGGAGAGGCATACGGTAGTGACCGCCGAATCATCCTGTGGGTGTCACCCGGCGCCGGACTGCCATTACTGTGCTCCGGCTCGCGGTGGCAGCGCGATCACTTCGCCCTCACGCCGGGGGTCTGCAGCGCCGTCGAGGCTGTCAGGGCGCACCACGATGATGTGAAGGCCGGAGTTTTCACCGTCGCGTTCCCGCACCGGGTAGCCCCGCTCGGCGAGATCGGTTGCGATCGAAGGCCCGGGCTCGACCGAGACTTCCACCCGCACTTCTTCGCCCCGGGCGACGATGTTCGGGAAGTCAGCCGCCGCCTGGGCTGACATGTTCCAGTCGAGAATGCCGATGATCGACTTGGAAACATAAGCGGGGATCGAATTGCCGCCCGGTGATCCCGTTACCATCAGCAGGTCGCCATTACCGTCGAAGACCATGGTCGGTGACATAGACGAGCGCGGCCGGCGCCCGGGGGCGATAGCATTGGCTACCGGCTTGCCACTCGCGGGCACCGCGCGGGCGAAATCTGTCATCTGGTTGTTGAGCAGGAAACCACCCACCATTCGCCCCGAGCCGAACGGGGCCTCCACAGTGGCGGTCATCGCGACGGCGTTGCCGTCGCCGTCAATAATGGAGAGATGGGTCGTGCCCGGCACTTCCTCGGTGGTATCCGCTGACCACTCCAGTTGTGCCGCGCGATTGTGGATGAACCCGAACGGGTCGCCGTGCCGTGGCTTTATATCGGGCGCGAAGCGCTGATCGGCGCGGTGGCGGATATAGTCGGGATGCAGCATTTCGCGCAGGGGGATGTCGATCGCATCCGGGTCACCAAAGAAGTGGTCCCGGTCGGCGTAGGCGAGGCGCTGGGCGTCGACGAATGCGGCGATGTTGTCCGCCTGTGTCCCAGCGGGCTCGACCAGCTGCTCATACAACGCGGCGATCTGTATCTGGGCGCCGCCGGAGGAGGGCGGCGTGGTGGTACAGATACTGACCGCCTTGAAGTCACCGCAGATGGTCTCTCGCGTCACCGCGCGATAGCTGCCGATGTCGTGGGTACTGAGGGTGCCGCCATTGGGGCCGCGCTGCGCCGTTTCCGCCATCCGGCGGGCAATCTCGCCACGATAGAACGCATCGGGCCCTTCCTGTGCAATGCGCGTCAAGGTGTCGGCATACTCGGGGTTGCGTAACAGGCTCCCTTCTGCGAGCGGCTCGCCGCCGGGGTAGAAATACGCCGCTGTGCCCGGCTCGTCATCCAGGCGTGTGCGCGCGGCCATGCGCGGCAGGTAACCCGCCAGCCGGGGAGACACCGCAAAGCCGTCACGGGCTAGCTGGATGGCCGGCTCGAAGAGCGTCGCCCACGGCAGTTTGCCGTGTTTGTCATGCGCCAGTTTGTAGAGCGCCACAGCGCCCGGCACACCGATGGAGATGCCGCTTTGCCAGGCCTCGAAAAAGTCCATCACTTCCCCGTCGCGCATGAACATATCCACCGTCGCCCCGGCGGGGGCGGTCTCCCGGCCGTCGTGAAAGCTGAGTTCCCTCGCAGCGCGCTCGTACACCAGCATGAAGCCGCCGCCACCGATGCCCGAGCTCTGGGGTTCTACCAGCCCGAGCACTGCGTGTGCGGCGATGGCCGCGTCCACGGCATGGCCGCCAGCCTCCAGCATCGCGGCGGCGGCGCGGGTCGCGTGCGGGTTCGCGACCGAGGCCATGGCGCCGCGTTGCCAGGGCTCTAGAACACGCTGCGGCGCCTGTTCTACGGGTTGCATGCCGACATCTGCGGGCGCGCAGCCGATCACGGCAAAAAGCAGGGCAACGGCAGCGAAAGCGGTTTTCATGGGAGTCTCCACTCGGTGGCTACGCCGGCGGGCTCTCATGACCGGCATTTTTCGTTTCAGGGTTGGCGAGTTCGCGGATGTTGGCACACCGCGTGGTCGGCAGGGTAACACGGCGGCTGGAAACTCCGGAACACGGGTACCTCTCCCGGCGGGTGGAGACCCTTGCGCGCTTTCGGGTACACTGACGCGCCAGCGAAATGAGGAAGCCACTATGGGAAATCATGTCACCCTGGCGGAGGAGGAGCAGTACTGCCTGATGCGTGTCGACGACGGCAAGGCCAACGCGCTCTCTTTCGACCTGTTGACGGAAATCAACAGCGCACTGGAGCAGGCGGCGGCCACCGGCAAGGTGCTGGTCATCATGGGTCGCCCCGGTAAATTCTCGGCGGGTTTCGACCTCAGTATCATGGGGCAGGGTGGCGAGCCGATGCGGGACCTGTTGCTCGGCGGGGCGCGCCTGAGTCGCGCGCTGCTGGATTTCCCCACGCCCGTAATCCTCGCGGTGACGGGCCACGCGCTGGCCATGGGGGCGCTGCTGCTCCTCTCGGCCGACTACCGTGTCGGCGTCGACGGTGATTTCAAGCTTGGGCTCAACGAGGTGGCGATCGGAATGACGCTGCCGTATTTCGGTGTGGAACTGGCGAGGGCTCGCCTCGCGCCGACCCACTTCGGCCGTGCGGTGACTCTCGCGTCTATTTACTCGCCGGGGGCAGCGGTGGAGGCAGGCTTTCTCGATGAGGTCGTACCGGAGGGTGAGCTCGAGTCCCGGGCCATCGCCGTGGCGCAGGGCTTTGCCGGTCTCGACCTTAGGGCGCACCGCGAGACGCGGGCGCGCGCCCGTGAGGACCTCAACACGGCGCTGGACCATGCCTTCGAACGTGAACTGATGGCCTGAACCCCGCCGGGCGTCTCATGCGGGGCGCCGGATAAAATCCAACGACTGGCGCTGTTCTGCACTCGCCCACGCCGGCTCCCGAAAGCGTATGCGCGGGGGATGCCTCGTACCTATTCGCCGGTGTTGGGCCCGTACAACCCCACGCCCAGCTTGCCCGCGATGTAGCTGATCGCGCGCAGGCCGCGCACACTGTTGCCGGCTTCGTTGAGCGGCGGAGAGAATGTTGCGATGGCAAACTCACCGGGCACCACCGCGACGATACCGCCACCGACGCCGGTTTTCGCCGGCAGCCCGGCGCGGTACATCCACTCTCCGGATTCGTCATAGAACCCGGCAGTTGCCATGATGGCCAGCAGTTCGGGGACATCCTTTGCCGGCAGTAATCTTTTGCCGGTCGCCGGGTTGACGCCCTCATTGGCGAGGGTGGCCCCCATCATGCCCAGGTCGCGGGTGTTGATGCCGATAGAGCACTGCCGGGTGTAAACGCGCAGCGCCTCTTCCGGCTCACTGTACAGGCGCCCGTAGTTGTACAGGTTGTTGGCGATGCCGCGATTGCCCCACGCCGTTTCATACTCCGAGTCGTAGACTTCCTCGATGATCTTGAGATCGCGGCCTGCGTAATCGCTGATGTTATCGAGGATCTTCTTCCAGCGCTGCTCCTCGCTCTTGGCCTCAACGAGGCTCACCGCGGCGATTGCGCCGGCATTGACCATGGGATTCACCGAGCGCTCGGGGTGCAACTCAACGGCCAGTTTGGAATTGAACGCCATTCCCGTTGGCTCGACGCCGATCTTCTCACGCAGGGTCTTCGGGCCCTGTTCCGCCATGATCAGGGACGCGGTGAATGGCTTTGACACCGACTGGATCGAGAACTCGTATTCGATCTCTCCGGCGGTATACACCTTGCCTTCGCGGGTGACGATGACCACCCCGAACATCTCGCTGGGGATCGTCGCCAGGATGGGAATGTAATCGGCGTTGGCTCCCTCCTTGACCCCCTTGAACTTGTTGTAGGCCTCGTCGACAACCTGCTGGAACGCCTCGGCTGACGGTGCCTCGGCTCGCACACCGGCAGCCACCAGAAATAGTGCCAGGAACAGCGCGAAGGAGCGTAATAACACGGCTTGCATGGTGGCTTCCTCATTTCGGGAACAGGATATGAACGCAAAAAGCATAGTTCCCAGCACTGGCCAGCGCAAGATGGGGCTGCGAGTGAAAGCCCTCGGGGAGCCGGCAATCGGGTGCTGGAGGTGGCCTGGCGGGGCTGGTCTAGACCGGGTGGGGCTGGTACGATTACGACCCCTCTCGGAATCATGACAGCGGCGCAGTACCATGTTTGACCGAAACAAGAATAAGAAAGGCGAATCCCGCTCGGCAGAGGCTTCGCCGGCGGTACCGTCCGCCAGGACGTCGGCGCGGGGCGCGAGAACTTCGCCAGCGGCTGTCATCGGCGCCAGCATTCGCATTCAGGGCGATGTGACGGGGGAAGAAACCCTGGTGATACAGGGGCACGTCGAGGGTACCGTCAACCTTGGAGAGCAGGAACTGATCATCGGCGAGCGCGGCCGCGTATTCGCCGAGGTGCGCTCGCGCGTCGTTTGCGTCCAGGGCGAAGTCACCGGCAACATCACGGGTGACGATCTCGTGGCGGTAACGGCTACCGGCAATATTCGCGGCAACATCGTCGCACCGAGGGTGACCATGGAAGACGGGGCGCAGTTCAAGGGCATGATCGATATGGACCCCGAGTCCGCGCCGTCGGTTTCCCTCGCCGGCGCACAGCCTGCATCCGATACCCCACGGGAGCCGGATATCAAGCATCACGGCAAAGCCTGAACACTGATGGCTGGCTGGGAGTGGCCGGGCGCGGAGCGCGAGGCCGAGGTGATCATGCAACCCTCGAAGCTCGTGGGTGGGCTCTTTCCTCCGGTGGAGGAGGGGCTGCAGCAGTCACTTACTATTCTTCATCTGGGCGTCGCCTCACCCGAGACCATGGACCTGTTTTCCCGGTATCAGTGCCGCCTCTACATCAACGACCTCTTCGATCGGTTGCCCTTCGTCTTCGATGACGAGGAGGTCGACCTGCCGCTCGCCGAACAGTTCCAGCGCGAGCTGGCGATGCCTGCCGACGCCAGATTCGACATCTGCCTGTTCTGGGACTTTTTCAACTACCTCGACCGGGAGGCAATTGCCGCCTTTTTGTCGGTACTGCGTCCGCACCTGCACCCCGGTACCATGGCTCACGCGTACGCGGTGCACAATCTGCGGGCGCCCCGCGTCAATCAGCGCTATGGCATCGTCGGCGATGAAGAGGTCTGTGTCAGGCCGCGGGCAAGGCCCCTGCCGGGCTACTCGCCGCTGCCGCAAAACCAACTGAAAACCCAGCTGCTGGATTGCTTTCGCGTAGATCGCAGTGTCCTGCTGACGGACAGCCGGCTGGAACTGTTGCTGCGGGCCGGCACGGCAATTACGGGTCGTTAATCGGGCACCTGTGCGGCCGAGCCCGGCGAATCCCGGAGATGACAGGTCTGCCTTGGCGTCGCTACCTGATGCCTGGCGGGCTGAGGCGAGCGCTCTGCACCAAGCCCGGCCACGCCCGCTTTCAGCCCTTCCGGTTAGTGTGCTCCCGCCTCTGCGTCGCCCCGCTGGAGTGTTCCTCCCTTCTCAGGCGTGTCAGCGTGCGAACAACTGGGCGTCGATATCCCTGAACCCCTTGAACTCCAGGGCGTTCCCGCTGGGGTCGAGGAAAAATAACGTGGCCTGCTCCCCCGGCTCGCCGGCAAAGCGAATGTGCGGCTCGATCACGAAGCGATCGATCTTTCCTACCAGCCTGTCCCGCAAGCGCTCCCAGTCGGCCATTTCCAGAACCACGCCGAAATGCGGCACCGGTACCTGGTCGCCGTCCACCGGGTTTGCCGTGGCCGCCACCTGGCCATCGCCCCCCAGCCCGGGATCGAGATGTACCACGATCTGGTGTCCGAACAGGTCGAAGTCTATCCATTGCTCAGCGCTTCGGCCTTCGCTCAGGCCCAGCACGCCGCCGTAGAACTGGCGCGCCTCGTCGATGCAGCGAACCGGGAAGGCCAGGTGAAAGGGGGTAAGCTTCATAAGGGGCTCCTTTGACAGGCCGCGCGGCAACCCGAGCCTACGCATCCATTCGGCGCGACCCGCTCCAGCATAAGCATAATAACGGTGAGTGGCGAAGCAGCTCTCTCCCGGCACTGTGCCATCGTGTCAGGCTCCCCTGAGATAGCTGAATCCGCCTTCCTTGATGTACAGCTCGCACTCGCCATGGGACGTTGGTGTCAGCGTCGAACCCGCTGGCAGCCGCAGCCAGCAGTGTCGCGGGTAATGGCCGCATTCGTCGCTGAAAGCACCTCGCAGGACCAGCAGTTCCGCGCCCTGGCTGAAATGGAGGGTACCCAGCTCGGCCGGTGTTTCCCAGCGTTCGATGCGCATGAAGTCGGTGTAGGGTTCCTGGGCGTAGAGCTTTTTCCACTGGCTACTCCTGCGAACGGAAGAACGCCAGGGCTCATCGCGGGTTTGCAGGGCCTGTTGATGGCGATCCGCGCCCGGGTATTGCCGCAGTTTGACGAACAGCAGACATCCCGGTTCGGAGTGGGGCGCATGCCGGAAGCCTTCCGGGTTGAGCAGGTGGGTGCCCTCGGGCCAGTCGCCCTGCTCATCCGAGAACACGCCCTCCAGCACCAGGATTTCCTCGCCCTCGGGGTGATCATGGGCGGGGAAGCGGGAGCCCGGCGGGTAGCGGACAATGGAGGTCACCTGGCCTGCCTCGGCGGGCCCGACCCGGTGGAGGCGCTTGCGCAGCACCTGCCCGCCCGGGCTCGGGGTCCACTCCATGGCGTCGGTGTCGATGGTGATTCGCTGGCCCAGGTCGGCGTTCAAAGGGCGGGTGCTGTCTGTCATGGGTTGCCTGTCATCTCCGGATCGAGGGCGGTAACGATTGCCTCGCGCGCGTATGCTAACGCGATCAGCGAATCGGCGCGACCTCGACCGGCTTCTGTCGGCAAGCCACGTGATCCAGGCACCGCCCGGGGAACGCCCTGCTTGCCGGATGGGGCTATTCCAATTGCCCCGTCGAATCAGTACAATGCCGCGCCGTGCGTTCGTGGCCATCGCCAGGGAGCGCAGTCAGGGATCAGGGCCGGCATAGCTCAGCTGGTAGAGCAACGCATTCGTAATGCGTAGGTCCGGTGTTCGATTCACCGTGCCGGCACCACTGACCCATCGACACTATGACGCCACGCCGTATCTTCCACCGAGCCATCGTCTGCTACCTGGTCGTCGCCGGCGGCCTCGCCCATGCCGCGTTGTTGGTGGTTTTCCTGGTCGCGCCCGATCTGCTGGATAAAGCCCGCTATCACCTTGCCGTCAGCCTGGAGGGGGCTACTGCAGACCCCCAGGCCATGGCGGAGTCGGGTCTCTCCCTTCGGTCGGAAATCGCGCGTACGCTGGGGCCATGGGGTCCGCTGGCGGCATCCGGAGACATTCCCGTCGGTGAGAGTCGCATCGGTAGCCGGCGTTTCAAGTCACTGAAGGCTGCGGCACGTGCACTGCGGGACGGCCAGACGCTGGTCATCGGTCCCGGGGTTTACAACGAGCCGCTGTTTGTCAGGGCCAACAACGTGACCATCAGGGGTGATGGGCACGCTGTTATTGAAAATGCCGCTCACGCGGGTAAAGCGGCGATGGTGGTCAAGGGAGACGGCGTGGAGATCGTTAACCTCGAGTGTCGCCATATCACGGTCCCCGATGGCAATGGAGCCTGCGTCCGGCAATCGGGGCAGAATCTCAAACTGTCCCACGTTTACTTCCACGGCAGCCAGCAGGGTGTCCTGGCGGGCTCGGGGTCCGGGCGGTTGATGGTAGAGGACAGCCGCTTTGAACGTCTCGGGTTTGGTGGGAGGGCCCATGGCATCTACACCCTGGGGAATGAACTCGGGGTAAGCAACTCTGTTTTCGTCGCTATCGGCGACGGGAGTCACGCCATCAAGTCCCGCGCCGCGATGACGGTTATCGAGAACAGCCTGATCGCATCGCTGTCGGCGAAGACGGGGCGCCTGCTCGATATCAGCAACGGCGGTGAGCTGATCGTCACGGGCTCGGTGCTGGCCCAGGGGCCGGCCACGGATAGCAGCGCGATAATCGGATACGGTTTGGAAAAAATACGGCACAAGCAGAACCGGATAACACTCGAGGGCAACACGATCCTGCTCGAACGCCGGCGAGGCAGCAGGCTTTTACGGGGTGAGCGGGGCTCGCCGGAACCTGTACTGCAGGGTAATACAATCATTACCGACGCCCGCCTCGGCGTCGATGACATCGGACCGGACAATCCGGTATTCGAATCGCGAGAGGCGGCGGGGCTTCCTCCGTACCCGTATCTGCCGCTGCCCGACTCATAGCCTCAGGTGCACACCAGCAGGTCCTGTATCGCCGCAGGTACCGTGGGAGTGAGAATCACCGTCGGGCCGTGCAGAGCAATGCACATGTCGCCGAATCAACGGGGCTGGCTGCCAGAATCACTCACTGACGGAGGCGTTGCCCACGGGCGCGCTGAGGTCACGCGGTTCGTCCTGCAACTGTTCGACCGATACCTCCATGTCCCGGGGTAACAGCGTCGGCCCGTACTGGTTATAAATGGCGACGTCCGCGGCGTCGCGACCATAGGCGACGGCGATCCTGAAACCGAGCCCGTTAGAAAAGATGGGATCGAAGGTATGCCATTCTCCGCCCACGAATGCTTCGAACCACGCATGCGAGTCCATGGGGTCGAGCTCGTGCAGGTAGCCGACGACCATTCGCGCCGGGATGCACAGTGCGCGGCACAGTGCGATGGAGACGTGCGCGAGGTCGCGGCAGACACCCACGCCCCGCTGGTTAACCTCGGTCGCAGACACCGGCCAGGTGCTGCTCAGCGGTTCGTAGCGGATGTATTCGCGAACCCAGTCCGTGATCGCGACGACCTGGGCGTAACCGGGGGCCAGGGCACCCGCGATTTCCTGGGCCATGTTGCCGAATCGATCGGATTCGCAGTATCGGCTGGGCAGCAGATAACCGAGGACGTCCTCGGGCAGGTTCGCGATTTCGATAAACGCCGGGTTGTCATCGGTGGGCAGTGAGCGCGACACCAGCACGTCCGCGCGCGTCTGGATAACGAAATCACCTGCCGGTGCCACCAGGCGCTGGCACAGGTTGCCGAGCCTGTCGGTGTGCTCCACCACGCGCAGCGAGGGAGCCAGGTGATACTGTTCGGCCGCTACCCATTGCCGTGCATGGCTGCGTGGACGCAGCATGAAAACCATGGTCGTCGGCGCCTCCACCTCGAAGGCGAGTCGGCACTGTGCCCGCAGCCAGACATCATTCAATTCCCGCACCTCTTAATTGTGACTCAATTTCCACAACCGCAACCGCAACCGCAACCGCAACCACGAACGGCGGTTCGCGCCATTAGTCAGTCGTCGACGAATCGGGCGGGTGCCCGTCAAAACCAGTCACGGAGCGGCATTCAGGAGCACGCACAGTGTGCGGCGGTTTCTATTGCAGGTGCCCAGCAGCAGGTACCGCATACGCTTCGGCGAGTCCCTAGCGTAACACGCTGGCACATGAAACGCGTCAAGGGATGTCTGGCACCCGCATAACGCTCGCCAGGTGCGGGTCCCTGCTGACCATCGTGAGTTGGTTCTCGTAAACGGCATGCTACGCGGCTATTCCGCGGTAACCGCCCTGGGTTACACTTTCGTAGTTTGTAAGGTGCTCTGTTCGCCAGAGAGAGGTAGTTTCCCGCTATGTCAAATAGCATTCATCGGCTGGAGCCGATGGCGCGCTTCGAACACGACAACGGGTCGGACCGGTTGCAGGACACGCCTCGGTCGGGGCGGGCGCGACTGTTCTGTTTTGTGGCGGGCGTGACGCTTGCCGCCGGCCTGGTGTGGACGCTGTTTCAGCCTGTTGTCTATCGCGCCAGTGCCACCGTGTTGATGACCGCCCCACAGGCGATTGACGAGTCAGCCAGTGAAGCCGACCTGCAGAATCTGGCTATCCAGCGCACCGTGATGCTAAGCGATGACGTCATGACCCGGCTGTCAGAACTCATCAGGAATCGTCATGGTGCTGAGCTCACGCGAGGTGAGTTGAAGGCGTTGCTGATTCCCGAGGCGGTACCGGACACGAATCTCATGACCATGGCGGCAGAGGGAGACGAGCGGCAGTTGCTGTCGCCGTTGGTGAATGGCTGGGTCGATGTGTTTCTGGAAATCACCGCTGCGGATATTCGTAAGTCCAAGACTGACACGGAACTGATGGTGCAGGCAGGCATGGGTGGACTGGCAGCGGAGCTCGAAAAAGCCCGGGATGCTCTGGAGGACTATCGGGAAGAAAACGACATTCTGTCGGTTGAACGCCAGGAGAACGAGGTCATGGCGCGGCTGGATGGGTTCAATCGAGCGTTGAGCACGGCTATCGAAGAGGAGGTGAAGGCGAAGGCCAACCTCGAGACGCTTACTGCAGCTGTAGAACGCGGGGAAAACCTTATCCCGAGAGAGCAGAGGCGCGACGTAACTTCTCTGGAGAGCGAGCTGCAAACCCTGCGGGCACAGTACGCGGAGATGAAAAAGCAGTACACCAAGGACTATATCAACAAGCAGCCACAATTCCGGGCAGTGCCTGTGCGCATAGCAGAACTCGAAGCTGAACTCGCAGAGATCTACAACGAGGGGCGGCAGGCCGAGTTGGGTTCGGCAGAGCAGGTCTACGCCGCGGCGCGTCAGACTGTCGTCGATCTGCAGCAAAAACTGGACGATCACAAGGCTGAAGTGGCCCGGTTCAACCGCATCTATGCCACGCACCAGGCGCTGGCAGAGGATCTCGCGCGACTCGAAGAGCTCTACAGGGAGGCCCAGGCGAGACTGGTTCAGGTACAGGTCAGCGGGGTGGAAAAGTTTCCGCAGGTGTCGGTGATTAACCGGCCTGGGGCGGTACCTGAGCGTATTGGGCCGGACTACCCGTTACTGTTGGGTGGAACCCTGCTCGCCGCCCTGGGACTCGGCATTTTCGCGGTATGGTTGCAGGGTTTCCTGAGCCCCAAGCCTCAGCAAGCACCCCACGTTACCCTGGCCGGGGTCCATCTATACCCGCAAGAGGTCAATGGGCAGATTGCCTACAGCAGTGAGCCGGAGAAGCGCCTGTCCGGCGGCGAGACGGCGCTGTTGGAAGAGAAGGCTGATCCCGACGGGTCCGAGTCTGGACATCGGGGGAAGGAACAGGAATAGCCTTGCATCGTCGTTTCGATGTGCAGACAGCCGAGGCGGGCAATCATTCCGCGCGGCGCATCACTGCCTGGCGGCGATATAGGCGGTTCGTGCCGCAATACACTCCGGGTCCTGCAGGCCCGTCACCAGGCCATCCGCATCCGCCCATGAGCGACCCGTACCGAGCATCTGGGAGGTGACGGCATCGACGTGGCGTTTGGTGGCGATGACCGGCAGCGCCGGCTTATCCGCGATGGTGCGGGCGAGTGTATCGATCTCGTCGTCGAGGTTTTCAGGCGCAACGACCCGGTTGAGAAAGCCGGCCTTTTGCGCTTCCTCCGCCCCGAATTCACGGCAGGTAATCACCAGTTCCCGGGTGAGTGCGGGTCCGATTTCCCTTACGAGGCGGGGAATGCCGCCCCAGGCAAGGGGAATACCGAGGTCGATTTCCGGAATCGAAAACCGCGCACCGTGCTCGGCCACCCGCAGGTCGCAGGCGGCGGCCAGTACCAGACCGCCCCCGACACACCAGCCATTTACCCGGGCGATGGTGATGGCGTTCATTGCTTCGAGCGCGTCCGCCATCAGCCGCCCGGCATCCGCGGCGTCGCGAACGCCGGCCTCGCCCGGCTGTGGAAAGCCCTCGAGGTCGGCGCCGGCTGAGAAGGCCCGCCCGCGGCCACCGACGATAACTGCCCTCACTCCCGGGTCTTCGTTGAAGGCGAGGGCTGCGTTACGCAGTTCCCGCAGCGTTGTCGTACTCAGCGCGTTCAGCTTGTCCGGCCGATTCAACCAAAGGCGGGCGATCGCGCCCTCGCGCTCGATCTCAAGGTGTTGATACATGATTGTGTCCCGTCAGCGTTTCGGCGAATAACCCGACCCGAGCGCAGTTCATCCTGTTGCGGCCGGGGCAGTATGCAGGGCCGTGCACTGCGCATGGTAACGGCTGTATGGTGTGATGCAAGCTGGCATTTGCGGGGCTGCCAGGGCCGTCGGTACGGTTTACAATACCGCGATACAGGGGAGGGGACCAACGCGTGGAAACCTTGATCGAACGCCGCCTCTGCGCATCACGCCGGCTGCCCGCATACGCCTGACACACTCATTCAAAGCGGAGTTTACTGTTATGAAATTCGACATCCCCTGTGGCCAGAGCCGGGTTTGCCAGTTTGACGTTTATCCTGCCCAGCCGGTGGACGGCCAGGCGGTGGACTGGCGGGTGGAGGATACTGCCACTGGAAAATCCCTGGATGCCACCGGTTTCGACATTCGCTTCAGCAAGAAGTCGACGCCGATCCAGCGCCAGGTCGAACGGCTGATCCTGGTTTTTACCATCATGCAGCCGGAGGCGCCGGATGTGGCCTCGTGGCGTTTTGTGCACGGCGGTGTCATGTACTGCGAGGGTAAGGCCGACTACCGCGATGACTTGTGCTTCGAGATGAGTTCCGACGGGCGGGTTCTCACTGCCACGGCCAAATGTCTGATGGATGGCGACGAGGAGTTTCAGTTCAGTTTCCTGGCGTTGCGACGGGATAACGTGTCTGGCGAGTGCCAGGTTTATTCGTCAGCCGACCCCGGCGGGAAGGTCGGGCGCAACTAGCCGCACTTCTACAGGGCCGTGCGCGCGGCCTGCTGCTCGCAGTGGGGGTCGATGTCCGCCTCGCCCAGTAGCGTTTCGAAGGCCGGGTCGGCGCACAGCGGGTCAAAGAACGGCAGGGTGAACCAGATCCCACTGAAGCCGCTGGCCAATGCTTCCTCGACCTCGACGATGGCAGCGATGTGCTGGCCGGCCAGGGTGTACACGAGCGCCGCGTTGAAGCTGTCCTCGGAGTTACGCCGGCGGCTGTTTTCACCCTGTTTCAACGCGGCAATCGCGCGCTCGTACTGCCCGAGTTGGGCGTAGGCCTGGGACAGGGCGCGGGGGTCGTTGGGTTTCGCCATGCGGGTCTGGCCGGCAATCACCTCCCCGTAGAGGCGATCGGCGGCCTCCTGGTTGCCCATCAGGGCCTCCGTATCCGCCAGATTGATGAGCATGATCGCCGTGCGGTTGCCGTCTTCGTACAGACGGATGAATTCCTCCCGGGCTCGCGCGTAGTCGCCCTGTAATAACAGGGTGAGACCGAGATTGCTGCGCGTTGTGACCGTCTGTTCTATCAACAGCGATTCATGGAAGTGGCCGGCTGCGTCTTCGAGGTCGCCGGCGTGTAGTTTAATCATCCCGAGCATGTCGTGCGGCCTGGGGTCCTGGGGATAGGCCGCCAGCGACGCCTTCAGCAGCGCGCCGGCCTCCTCCGGGCGTCCCCATTCATAGAAGTTCCAGGCCGCGTCGTAGCGCAGGTTGCGCCCGGGTCGGAGCGCCAGTGCCTGCTGGTAGTGCCGGTCGGCCTGCGCATACCGCGCCTGCTCCGAGTGCAGCCGCGCGGCGAGACGGTGGATCATGGCCCGGTCGGGAGACAGACGCCTCAGTTCCGACAGGGTCTCCTCTGCCGCCGCATGGTCGCCGCGCTCCATGGAGAGGTCGAACAGTGCCTGGTGCAGCAGCGGGGAATCGCCCGCCCAGGTCCGGGCGCCGTCGAGGACACGCTCGGCACGTCGCAAGTAGGCGGGGTCACTGGTTTCGTCGTGAAGGTCCAGTGCGGAATCGATGTAGAGACGGTACAGGGGGAGGAACCGGTCGGCCCTGGCGAGCAGGGCTTCGGCCCGCTTGAATGTCGCCAGTTCCGAGGCCTGACCACTGCCGGCATCGGCAGCCAGGGTCAATTCGAGGTATTCACTGAAATCCGCTTCATCGATGAATTCGCCGAGTTCCCCGGCCTGCCCGCTGTCCGGGTAGAGGAAGGGCCATTGGTGGACCACGATGTTCCAGGCGTCGGCCATCGCGTCGGGGAGCAGTGATGTCGAGCGACTGGCCAGTACGGCCCCGGTCTGGTCTACCCGCTGCAGGGTCAGGTCGCAGCTCCACTCGAGGCAGCTGAGGCTGGTGGTCACTGCCTCGTCCGCGCCCACTGCGCCGGCGATGTCTGTTGCGCTTCCCCGCAGGCCACTGGTCTCGCGGGCACTGACGAGCCGGAGTGTCGGGCTCGCGATGACCGACTGCCGCAGTGCCTGTTCAACCGTGGTCTGCAATCCCAGGCGCAGCTCTTGCCCGAGATCGCCCGCGTCGGCGACATGGGTGTCCAGAACAGCCACATAGAGCGAGTCTGGAACCCGGTTGAAAAACCAGACGGCGGCAGCCACCGTCAAGACCAGGGCGGTTGCCCCGATCACGCGGCCGCGAATACCGGAAGGCGTTGCCACCAGTTCATCAGGTGCTGCTGGTATGAGGGTGTCGGCCTGGGTGGCCTCGTGCCAGGCCAGCCGGAACCCTTCCGCCGCTTCGGCGGCGGTAGGCAACTGGCCCGCGGTGCTGGCCGACAGCCGATCCATGAGGTGCTGCAAACCGGGCGAACTGTTGTCAAAACCCTCCAGCAGCCGCCTGGCAAGTTCACCCAGCGCGGCGATATCCTGGTCCCGTCGGCTGTTGAGCGTATCCTCCTCGGCGATACCGAAATCGGTGACCTTGGCGCTGTCGAGTCGGCTGATGAGCACATTTTCCGCTTTCAGGTCGCGGTGGACGATCCCGGCGCAGTGGGCGGCTTCGAGCGCGGCCGCGATCTCCGCCAGCCAGCGCAGCCGGTCGCCGTAGTCGCCGCGGTTTTCCCGCAGGCAGATGTGAAGGTTCTGGCCTTCGACGTACTCCATGACCAGGGCCGGCTCGCCTTCCCACTCGGTGATGTCATAGAGCTGGACGATGTGGGGGTGATTCAATTGCGCCAGGAGTCGCGCCTCGCGCCGCAGCCGGCTGACGAAGTCGCCGGTTTGCAGGTCACTGCGCAGGGTCTTCAGCGCGACCTGTCGGTCCAGCCGGGTGTCGCGTGCGAGATAGACCTCGCCCATGCCGCCCCGCCCCAGGGGCCGGATGATCTCGAAGCTCATGCGTGCGGTAGGGACCCGGCCGGCAAGCGGGGAAGCGCGTGGGTCATCTGCTCACCCTTGAAGATGACGAAATGCGGGCAGCCGAACCGGACCTGGCCCTTACGGCGTTCCACCAGAGGCTCCGAATCTACGCCTGCCGGGAGTTGTTCATTGATCTGCTTGCGTGCCCGGAAAATGAGGATGTTCAGATGAGAGTGATCGACGCCGAGCTCCCGGGCGAGTCGATCAGTATCGACCCAGCCCTGCGACTTGCCGTCCAGCCCGGCCGCCGCTTCCTCCGCCCGGTGTCGTGCGAGATGCAGCAGCAGGTAGTGGTGGCTGCGCTCGCCCAGGTCGATCTCCAGCGCTTCCCGGCGCAGGCGCAGGCGGGTAATCTCCTCGTCGAGGCTGAGATCGTAAAGGAACTGGAAATCCGCAAGGCGCTGCGACGTGCCCGGCACCAGTTCCGTCGCGGTGGCCGAATCGGCGAGGAAAACCCGCCAGGCCTGCCCGGCCACCTCCATCCGCTGGTTGTGCTGGAGCGGGTATTCCGGCGCATCGCGGTCGCCGGGGCCTATCGTGTGATACATCCAGCTGCGTCGCAGGTTGGAGTAGTGGATCACCAACTGGGGGTGAGACTCGTCCGGGAGAAACAGGTACGAGGTCAGTGGCAGGGTGGTGGCGCGACTGGTCTCGGCCAGCATCAGGGAGCTGGGCGCCGCGTCATCGACCAGTTCCCAGGCCGCCCCGTCCTGTGCGCCCAGGCAGAAAGTGTTACCCAGTGCCAGTGAAACATTCTCGGCGGGTTTGACCCGAGCGCCGTTCAGCCAGGTTCCATTGCGGCTGAGATCGCGCAGCTGCCAGCCGTCGTGAAACCATTCCAGCACCGCGTGCATGCGTGAAACTTCCGGTGCGGTGACCACGGTGTCGACCTGGTCGGCGCTGCGGCCGATAGTATGGTGTGCCCGCAGGGGCAGACGACGACCGCTGTGTTTTTCCAGTAGATAGCCCATCACGCCATTTTATCATCGCTTCGCTCAGTCGTGGCTATCGCCCGGGCGCCAGACCGGCTGTCAGTATACCCAGTGTCTTCCCTGGGTGTCATGCCCGGTGGGAGGGGGTCAAACCGGCGATCAACTCCGTCCCGATCGCTGGTCCACGGTCGCTCAATGGGCCCTGTCGCGACGGTGTAATGCGCTGTAATGGTGGCGGCATGCGTTGATTGCGATACTGGGAACCGTCAAGGAGAGCACGGGACAAGGCAAGGAAGCCGGCGCTGGGATTGCGCTACTGAGGACCGGAGAGTCCCCATGTAATTCGGGCTGGATGCCCGCTGGCGGCCAGGATGGCTCGCACAGGACTCGCGGAACCCGAGTCTATGGCAGGGATGCCTGCCCTGAGAGCAGGATGCTGTGTGACCGCGGACAGGGATGTCCGCACCCTTAGCGAGAGCTTACTCGCCCACTGTTGATGCATCCCGCGCATCGCCGTTACTGGCAAAACTGCCGTATCTGGTCTATTTTTTCTCTCAGTAGGCAATGCTCCGTGCACCCGGGTTCGAGGGGCGCGGTACACCGTGATGACAGTGTCAAACTCGGTTCTGGCTCCAGGCCAGGAGGAGAGGTTGGATGAGATCTTCAGGCCTGCTGCCCGCATTGTTGCTCCCGCTATTGTTGCTGCTTGTCGCCGCCTGCTCCGATACCACCAAAGACCACGTGGATGCCTGCACCTCGATGCTCAAGGACGGGTTCCGCGATTTTCCCGACGACCGCTCGCGACGGTTCCTCGGCAAGGTGGACGAGGACACCGCGCGTTGCCGCGGTGGAGAAAAAGCGGCGCGTTATCGTGACACGCCGTGGGTCGACTGGAGCAACTACTACGCGACCGGTGGACTCTCCAGCCGCCACGACCCCGACGAGCCTCTCACCCTGATCGGCGAACACCTGCTGCCCGATGGCCGCGGGATCGACGGTGCGCTGATGGATCTCGAGTACCAGCGTATCGAACTCATCAAGTTCAACCTGTTCGACAATTACACCTACGAAACCTATGTCAAAGGGCTCGGCGGCAAGCCGGGGTCCACCGTGAGCCAGTGGCCTGAGATGCGGCTGGCGCGCGAGCATCCCCGGTACGCGGCGGTCGGCGGGGAGGGCCCGCAGGTGTGTAGCGGGGAACTGGTCCGGTTCCGCACCCTCAGCGGCATCTGTAACGATGTATTCAATCCCCGCATGGGCGCCAGTGGCACCCTGTTCGCGCGCAATGCGGCGTTTGAGGCCACCTTTCCCCGCCTGCAGCAGAACCCGGAGGCCGTGGCACGGCACAGTGATGCCGAGAATGGGTTCAGGCTGGGTGTGCTGAAGCCCGATCCGCAGCGGATCAGCCGGGAATTGTTCACCCGTCAGCAAAAAGACCCGGGCGCCTGTGACGAGGGCCGGGGAGCCAGCTGCGACTACCTGCCTGCGCCGTTCTTCAACGTGCTGGCCGCCTACTGGATTCAGTTCATGACCCACGACTGGTTTTCCCATACCCGTGAAGGGCGCAACCGCCCCGGCCTCGAGCCGACAGGCTGTGAGAACAGTGCCGCGGGGTGTCGGCCCGGCGACCGGCGTGAGCCCATCCTGGTGGCGGAAGCCGGTGACCCTGGCACCTTCACCCACGAGGACCGCGACTACCAGCGACGGGCCCATACGACCACGCCCAACCTGGTCACCGCCTGGTGGGATGCCTCGCAGATCTACGGGCACGACGAGGTCTCGCAGGCCAGGGCGCTGCGCGACCCGGACGATGCCGCGCGCCTGTTGCAACCCGACGGCTATCTGCCGCTGCTGTCAGAATGCCAGCCCGCGTGTGCGGTGCAACCACAGTGGCAGGGCCAGGAAGCGGTCGCCTTCCCGGCCAACTGGAGCATCGGGATGAGCTTCTATCACAACCTCTTCGTCCGCGAGCACAATTATTTTGTCGATGCGTTTCGCAAGGCGCAACGCGAGACCCCCGAGCGCGACAGCGGCCTGCGCGACCCGGCGCAGCCCAATGTGGTTGTCACCTACGCCGACGCCAGCGACCGCGAGATTTTCGAGGCGGCGAGGCTCGTCGTTGCCGCCGAGATCGCCAAGATACACACGATCGAATGGACCACGCAGCTGTTGTATGGCGAGCCCTTGTTCCTCGGCATGAACTCCAACTGGTTCGGGCTGTTCAACGTCGAGGAGAGCGACGTATCGCGGGTGCTGCGCCGGATGTTCGACCAGGATGAAAATATCTTCAGTCGTTATGCCGGCCGCCTGGCGCGCTGGTTCGGTCGCGGTGGCGGCGAGGGCAAGGAAAACTCCATTTACTCCGTTTTTGCCTCGGGCGCCGGCATTTTCGGGCTTAATAACAAGCGGGAGGAGGGCATCTGGTGGTGGAAGAAGGATGCCTGGGACATCACCGACCCGGCCGACCTGAACCGGGGCGTGAATCATTTCGGCGCGCCGTTCAATTTCCCCGAGGAGTTCACCACCGTCTATCGCCTGCATCCGCTGCTACCTGACGTGCTGGAAGTGCGAGATGCCGCCGAGCCTAACGCCATCAAGGCGACGGTACCGGTGATCGACACGGTCCGCGGCGAGGCCACGCCGGCGATGCGCCGTCACGGCCTGTCGAACTGGGCGCTGAGTATGGGGCGGCAGCGGCTGGGGCTGCTGCACCTGCAGAACCATCCCCAGTTCCTGCAGAATCTCGAGATGCCGCACCTCGACTCGCCCAGCGGCAAGCTGGACATCGCCGCACTCGACATTATTCGCGACCGGGAGCGGGGTGTGCCGAGGTTCAACGAGTTCCGCCGCCAGATCGGGCTCAAGACCCTGACCGGTTTCGATGACTTCGTCGACCAGCGCGAACAGACCCCGGCAGCGTGGCGACAGGCGCAGCAGGCGGTGGTCGAGAAGCTGCGCGATATCTACGGTACGCATACCTGCGACGACAGCAAGGTGATCACCAGCGCCCAGCGCTGGCCCGACGGGGCGCCGATCACCGACTGCCTGGGCCAGCCTGATGGCACCGAGGTCGACAACATCGAGGACGTGGACATGGTGGTGGGCTGGCTGGCTGAGTACACCCGCCCCTGGGGCTTTGCGATCTCCGAGACGCAGTTCCATATCTTCATTCTCAACGCGTCCCGACGCCTGTTCAGCGACCGGTTTTTCACCTCCAGTTTCCGCCCCGAATTCTATTCCCAGCTCGGCTACGACTGGGTCATCAACAACGGCCCGCTGGACGAGTGTCCGTACCCGCTGGAGGAGCTCAAAGGCGGTGGCCAGGCCTGTAACGAGCCGGAGGAGTCAAACGGCCACAAAGTCGCGGTCTCACCGCTGAAGCGTCTCATGCTACGCACCATGCCAGAACTGCGCGATGAGCTGCTGCAGGTCGTCAACGTGTTCGACCCGTGGGCACGCGAGCGCGGCGAGTACTATTCACTGGACTGGAAACCCAGGCCCGACGCGGTGGAAGACCCGGCGTTTCCGCTCGCCGAGGAGGCGGGCCAATGATCAGGCGAGGCGCGCGGTACCAGGTCCTTGGTGGTGTGCTGGTGCTGCTCTCAGCCTGCGGCCCAGGCTATGAAACCCTGCCACCGGGCGCGGAGCAGGTCAGCGTCGAGGAGGCCAGGATCACCGCGGCCATGGTGGACGCCATCAAGGCGGTCAGCGAACAGCGCCATCCCGACGGGTTGGTCAGGCGTTTCAACCAGTCCAAGGGACTGGGCTGTCTGGACGCGACGTTCACGGTCAAGCCGGGGCTGCCTGCGAATCTGCGCCAGGGCGTATTTAGCAGTGTGCGGAGCTATCCCGCGCGGCTACGATTCGCCAATGCGTCCGAGGAAGACGATCGTGAGAAGGATTTCCGCGGGCTGTCGATCAAGCTGCGGGAAGTCGATGGTGAACCCCTCTGGGGTGTCAGCGGCGATCAGGATTTCGTGCTCAACTCCTATCCTGCGCTGTTTGCCGGTGAGCCGGACGATTTCCTGGCCTTTATCGAGGCCACCCGCGACGATCGCCGGTGGCGTTACTTTCTAAATCCGAGCCACCTGTATTCCCTGCCGATACTGATGAAGGGACGCGAGGTCATCGACAACCCGTTCGCTATCCGCTACTGGAGCACCACACCCTACCGGCTCGGCGATGACCCGGCTGTGGCCGTGAAGTACTCGGTGCGTCCTTGTGAGGAGGGCACGCTCGCCCCGGGTAATGACTCCACCGCCGATTTTCTCACTGACGCGATGCGCGCCTCGCTGGCCGCAGGGCCGGTCTGTCTCGAATTCATGGTGCAGTTCCAGGGCGATCCCGCCGAGATGCCGATCGAGAACGCCGCGGTCACCTGGGATGAGGACAGTGCGCCCTTTACACCGGTGGCGACCCTGACGATCGAGGACCAGCCGTTTACTGATGCCACGGCAGTCGCGGCCTGCGAGACCATGCGGTTCAATCCCTGGCAGTCGCTTGCCGCCCATAAACCGCTGGGCGGCATCAACCGCGTACGGCGGCCGGTCTATGCCGAAATAGGCGACTACCGGGCCGAGCAGAACCGGCGCCGGGGTGTCCCGTAATGGCTGACAACACCGTGGACAAGTGGCTGAAGATGGATCGGCAAGCGCTGGACGAAGTCTACCGATCGGCGGCAGCCGGCACCATCCCGGCCGGAGACACCCGCGGTACTGCCATCGTCGCGGGCAGTTTTCTCTCCCGCTGGTACGCCCGCTTTGCCCGGTTGTTCGCCTGGCAGGGCAAGGTATTCGATCTGTTCGCGTCTGACGGCCAGAGCGGCATCCTGGTCAACAAGGTCACACCCTTCAGCCTGACTTTCATCGTGGCCAAGGTCTATCGGGATGCGAGCTGGCTGGATGGCAAGGAAACCATCGTCATCGACTACTCGCGCACTTCCTTCTTCGCTCGCAGGATACGCGACGAGATTCGTGAGGTGGAGCCCGGGGTGTACCTGGGTAAGGTCTGGTGGGGCAAGACGAGGATACTGGATTTTGCCCTGACCCGGGCGGGGCGATGACACCGCAGTCGACCTTCATGATCTCGGCGGCTATCCGTCCGGGAGAGGAGGGCGCACTTCGGGACCTGCTGCACTCCATGAACCGGGCGCCTGGGCTGGCTGACCCGGCCAATGATCTCGTGCCGTTCGGTCAGTTGAGACAGCTTCACGTGGCCCGTTTTACGGTGTTGCGCGCGCTCACCAATGACGACATCCGGGAGCACGATGTCGAACCGAGGCCCTGGCCGGCGACGCTGGTCTTCATCGGCGATGTCGACGGCTGTGTGGACCTCTTCCTGGCCGAGTTGTGCATACGGGCCGGTCCCGGCCTGCGTCGCATCTTCGGTCACTGCGAGGGGTTCCACGCCGCCGGGCCCGAACTGCTGGCATGGATGCGCGCGCGCAATCGCGCGCCCCAGGCCAATTATGTGAACTGGCGCGGCAGGACCGTTGCGCAGATCGAGGAAGAAGCCTGTCTCGCCCGTTTTCTGCGCGAACAGGTGGCAGTGTGGCATGCCGGCGGCGACATGCCGACGGCGGAGGAGATCCACCGTACCCTGCGCGAGCGCGTGGCCGGGGAAGTTGCCGGGCTGCGGTTGCGTCTAAGCGAGGAGGCGCCAACTCCCGCAGGGTGGTGGTTGCGCAACCTGTTTCATCTGCTGGCGGTGCCCACTGTCGTCCTGCTGGCCTCTCCGCTGCTGGTCCTGCTGGCACCGTGGTTTTTCCTGCGCCTGCGCTACCTCGAGGAGCGCGATCCTGAAAACACCACCCCACCCTCGCCCGCGCACCTGCGCGAACTGGTGGGAGTCGAGGACCTGGACGTGACCAACCATTTCAACGTGTTCGGACAGGTCAAACCCGGTCGCTTTCGCCGGCTGACCCTGCGAGCCGGGCTGCTGTTGCTGGATTACGGCGCCAGGCACATCTACCGGCGGGGCTACCTGACGCGCATCCAGACCATACACTTCGCCCGCTGGGTGCTTATGGACGAGGGACGACGGGTGTACTTCGCCAGCAATTACGACGGCAGCGCCGAGAGCTACATGGATGATTTCATCAACAAGGTCGCCTGGGGGCTCAATCTGGTGTTCAGCAATGGCGTCGGCTATCCCCGTACCCGTTGGCTCCTTTTCGGTGGTGCCCGTTACGAGGAGAAGTACAAGGCCACCCTGCGTCGCAACCAGTTGCCGTCGGAGAGCTGGTATAAAGCCTACCCGGGCCTGACTGCGGTTGATCTCGCCCGGCATCACCGGCTTCGTCGCGGGCTCGAGAGCGACTCGCTTTCCGGCGACCGGCTGGACGCATGGCTGCGGTTGCTGTGAGGTCGCTATGAGTGACAATGACGGCGAGAGTGTGGATTTCGAGGACATGCAGGGTCTGCTGCGTTTCGGTTACGGGCATCTGCCGGAAAGTTGCTTTCTGTTGCTGCGGGTGGCGGACCGAGATGCCGCCCGGCGCTGGTTGCAGCGGGCCCCGGTAAACGATGCCCGCTGGCTGCCGAAAGCCCCGGAACGCGTGTTGCAACTCGCCTTCACCCATCAGGGCCTGGGTTCTCTGGGTGTTGGCAACGAGGCGCTTGCAGGCTTCTCCGAGCCTTTTGCCGCTGGCATGGCGGCCGAAGGCAACCGCTCGCGCCGACTGGGCGACGAGGGCGACAACCACCCGCGCCACTGGCGCTGGGGCGGACCCCCGTCGTCGACGCCCGATGTACTGGCACTCCTGTACACAAAGCCGGGTGGGCTGCCCGGGTGGCGGGCCCAACTTGAGAATGAGGATTTCGCACTGGGGTTTGAGCTCACCATGGAGCTTCCAGCCCTGGCGACGTCGACGCGGGAGCCTTTCGGCTTTGCCGATGGCATCAGCCAGCCCGAAATCGACTGGTGGGGCCAGCGCAGCCTGACACCGGCGGCGAAGGCTCGCTACCGCTCTATCATGGCGCTGGGTGAGCTGGCGTTGGGCTATCGCAATGAGTACGGGCTCTACACCGAACGCCCGCTGCTGCCAACCAATACCGCCACAGCCCGCCTGCCCGAGGCTGAAGACCATCCGGGCTGGCGGGACCTGGGACGCAATGGTACCTACCTGGTGGCCCGGCAACTGCAGCAGGATGTTCCGGGGTTCTGGCGCTATCTCGACCGACTGGCGGCCGGTGAGGCAATGCAGCGTGAGGCACTGGCAGAAAAAATGGTAGGCAGGCGCAGGGATGGCAGTCCGCTGGTCGTGACCAATGGCCTGAACGATTTCAGTTTCGACAAGGACCCCTATGGCGAGCAGTGCCCCCTCGGCGCACACGTGCGGCGGGCAAATCCGCGGACCGGGGACTTCCCGCCCGGCACGCGGGGCATGCTGTCGCGTGGCCTGCGCCGCCTCGGTTTCTGTCGCCGTCACCCCCATGACGACCTGGTTGCGTCGACGCGCTTTCACCGCCTTGTCAGGCGCGGCAGGGCCTACGGCAGTGAACTACCTCCCGAGGAGGCCATCACAGCCGCGATGGACACACAGGAACGCGGACTGCACTTCCTCTGCCTTGGTGCAAACATTGCGCGCCAGTTCGAGTTTATCCAGAACGCGTGGATCAATAGCGCGAGTTTCGCGGGCCTTGACGCGGAGTCCGACCCGTTGCTGGGAAGTCGCCAGCCGCTACCCGGTAACCGGGAGCGCGGCGGTTTCAGTATCCCGAGAGCGCGCCAGCCGGCGTCGCGGCTGGGCTCCCTGCCGCAGTTTGTCGCCGTGCGGGGGGGTGCCTACTTTTTCATGCCGGGATTGCGCGCCCTGGCCTATATTGCAGGCGCCAGGTAATGGTGCTGCAGGGCCTGCACCGGCTGCTCGTAAGGACGCTCGAGGTGGAGCGCCGGCTCGAGCCCTTTTTTCGCCCGACGCTCAATCACTGGCTGCGGGAGCCCACCGCCGCGGTGCTGCAGTACCTGATCAATTTCCGTCGTAAAGACGAGGGTCTGGCACTCGCCGAAGAACGCTTCTACGACTGGGAGGAGGCATGCCTCGACGAGATCATCCGCCTGATGAGTGAACAGATGCGCGGGCATTTCCAGCCGGGGAAGTTTGAACGTGGAGGCAACACCAAGACCCACGGCCTGGTGCGAGCCACGGTAACGATTCGCGACGATCTGCCGGCGCACATGAAGCAGGGACTGTTTGCCGAGGCGCGCAGCTACCCGGCTTATGTTCGCTACTCGGGGCCGGGCCCGGATGTTCCCCGAGACATACAGGACGTCGGCTTCGGCAGTATGGCGATGAAAATCATGGGCGTTCCCGGGCCCAAGATCATGGACGACGAGAAGTTTACCCAGGATATGGCCTGTGTCTGCACACCCACATTTGTTACCCCTGACACCCGCTGCAACGCGCGCTTGCAGGACTGGAGCCTGCGTGACATGCCGCTGTACTACTTCCTCGACCCACGGGATTCGCACCTCCTCGATTTCTTTATGCAATCACTGTGGAACGAGACGCAGTACAACCCGCTAGGGCAGCGATACTTCAGCTGCGTCCCCTACCTGCTCGGCGAGGGGCAGGCCATGCAGTACTCCTTGGTGCCCATGACGGCCGTCGATCGCAGCATTCCGGGTGTGCCTTTCGGCGAGGTCCCGGATAATTACCTCCGGGATAATATGGTGAAGACACTAGACAACAAGGGCGTGGAATTCGACCTGCGACTGCAACTGCAGACCGATCCCCACCGAATGCCGATTGAAAACGCGGCCGTGCGCTGGCCGGAGAAACTCTCGCCCTTCATCTCGGCAGCGACCATCAGCATTCCAGCACAGACCTTCGACTCGCCGGCCCAGTTTGCCTTCACCCGGCAGCTTTCCATCAATCCCTGGCATTGCCTGAACGAGCACCGGCCACTGGGGAACCAGAGTCGCGCCCGGCGTCGCATGTACCTGGAACTGTCCCGCTACCGCCAGCAGATGAACCGGACCACCCATGTCGAGCCCACTGGCGACGAGGTCTTTGATTAGGCGGCCCCGGCCTGCAAAGTTGCCTCGCCCCGGGACATAGTCCCCCATGCGACTCCGGGGTATAGTGAAGCGCAGATTGGTAGTAGGCAGCAAGGGCGTAGAGGCAAGCGGTGAATATCGAACGTGTCAAGCGGGCAGAGGCGGAATTCCTGTCGCGCTACCCCAAAGGATTCGCCGACCCGGGTCTTGAGGCGGTGCGGAAAAAGCACCGGGTGGATGCGCTTGCTGAATTTGCAGGAACCCGGCTGAAGCGCGGCGAGTTCAACAAGCCGACGCAGATGGTCGACACGCTGACCAGGATAGTCGGCCGTTCGTCGATGGTATCGATGTTCGAAAAGCCTAAATTTCGGGATTTTGCCAGGGGCCTATCGAGTGCCGACGCGCAATACCTGGCGGCGGCGATGGAGCAGCGCTTGTACGGCCCTGACCGGCGGGCGGGTTTTGCCGCCCTGGTGGATATGCTGGCGGCTTATAAAATCGCCCGCTGGCCCGTCGTTTCGGCGGTGCCGTTCTACTTTGCGCCGGACAAAGAGGCTTTTGTCAAACCGACCACGGCCAAGCGCATCATTGCCTACCTGGAGGTGGAGAACCTTCACTATCAGCCGCGGCCTGATTGGCAGTTCTATACCGGCTACCGTCGCCTGCTCGATGATGTCAGTGAACAGGTCGCACCTTCGCTCGCGGCTAATTACGCAGCACTTTCCGGGTTTCTGATGAGCGTCCTGGACTGAGCAGTTTTCGGGGCGGCCGCCAGGCGTCGGTCCGTCGGTGCCTAAATCAGGTGAAGCCTGTCACCATCCGGTATATCCTCAACGACAGCATAAGCTTTATCGGGTTTCGAGGGAGGTGGGTACACCATGCTGGCAACCAGGGGGCAGAGTGAGCGATCGGGAGGTGGATGGTGCGCGCCACGTCAGTGGGCCGCCTTTGCCGCAGTGCTGGTGGTTGCATTCCCTGCAAAGGTCTGGCCCAGTGAATCCGTCACCGCGCTCGAGGAATTGGCAGTCGAGCGCCTGATCATCACCGTCACCGCCGCGGATCTGTACCTGTGTGGTGAGGGTCACGGTGGGCTCTACGGGTGTATCGACGAGGCGAGATCTCGCAGCATCGAAACCGTTCGCGTTCGCGCCTCCAATTCGGCAACCACACAGGCCGTGCAGGATTTGCTGCAGGAGGTTCACGCCAACGGCTTTATCGTGGAACTGGATACCTTCTACGAGTAAACCGAAAACCATGATCCGGCGTGTGTAGACCGTCCACGCGTTTGCAGCTGCACAGGGCTCACGGGTAGTGTGGTCCCGCCCCAAGTGGGTACTATGTGGCATCAGGGACCGCCTGGTATGGAAGGACTCATCCAGATAGCGCAAACAGACTCTGACCGGTACGGGATAACAAGAATGGGAGCTCTCTATAGTCGCCTGGTGGTGCACCGCGCTGGAATCTTCATTTTCTGCACCGCGATGCTGTTTGTCACTGCCGGCACCACCCTGCCTGTTGCAGCCAGGCCGTCACTTGCTGTCAAGAAGGCAGTCGTGCGGGCTGAGAATCGCAACCCCCTGGGGCAGACCCTCGTCTTACCCTATGCCTTCAGCGCCGAATCGACGGGCACCGCGGTCGGCATCGGGGGTATGCGCACTGGCTTTCATCAGGAACAGATGATGGTCGGCGGGACTGTTTTCGGTGGCGATGACAGCTACGGGGTATTCGGCGGTTTCTGGGATTACCGGCTCCCCTTCAGTCGCCGCACGTTCGTTTCCGCCAGTGTGATGTGGGGCTACTACCCCCAGCACCGCGCCTACACCGCCGGGAAAAAGCTGTTTCTACCGCCCTCCATCAAACGACCCGGCTCACATGAATCATCGGAAGATGTGTTCATCGAGGCCAGCGGTTCCAGCAACTGGGCGGATATCAAGCTGGAGTATGCGCTACCGATAGGGGCCGCCACCGACGAGGGCATGATCGACTATCGTCTCGTGAACGGGCTGCTGGTCTCTGAACCGAGCGGCGGGGAGCACTGGAATCCGCTTGACAGCGGCGCGACCGTAGTCGGCGTTCGCCAGTACAACCGCTACCAGTCCTACGAAAGGGACGAGGGCTTCGTCGACGGCGAATTGCATGCATTCGAGTTCGGCCTTCTCTATGACAACACTGATTTTCCCACCAATCCATCCAAGGGCAGCTCTCAATACTTTGCCTATCACCGCGACCCCGGGTGGGGTGGCAATGACTCGGACTGGAGTTTCGTCGAGTTCGAGGCCAGCAAGTATTTTTCACTGGGCCAGAGCGACCAGGCGCGGCAGCGGATCATCGCGCTCAACGCCTGGACTGCCTATTCCGATAGCTGGGAAATAGAAACCAATGAAATCGGCTGGGAGCGCGTGGCGGACGGCCCACCGTTCCTGGAAGGCGCCTCCCTCGGCGGCTTCTACCGCATGCGCGGTTTTCGCGACGCCCGGTTCCACGACAAGGCGGCCGTCTATGGCACGGCCGAATACCGTTACACGCTGAATTACAACCCTATCCGCAACGTCTCCTGGCTGAAGTTCCTCAATCTCGACTGGTTTCAGCTGGTGGGCTTCGTCGAGGTCGGTCGGGTTGCCCCCGAATACCGCTTCAGCGAACTCTTTGACGACATGAAGTCAGATGCGGGGTTCAGCCTGCGCGCCCTGGCCGGCGGTGTCGTGGTCAGGGCCGACCTGGCATTTTCGGAGGAGGGCTCTAACTTCTGGGTGATGGTTAACCATCCGTTCTAGCCCGGCGCCGGTTGCCAGGACTCAGTCTGACAGTTGAGGTGCCGAGGCCGGTGGCGGGGTGAATAGCGATTTGAATGCAGGCACATCGCGAGCGTGCCAGGCCCACAGTAACACGGGCGCGAGGGAGGGAATGATCAGCACAAAGAACTGGTAGGCCAGAGCGATGGCGGCAGGTGGGGGCACCCAGTTGGCCGCCGTGTACAGTTGGTCGCCCAGGATCAGCAGTAGTTGTTTCAGGCTGATACAGACCAGGGCAGAGCCGATGAGCAGCCACAGCAGCAGCAGGCTTCGTGCAAACCGCTCGAGCGGATGGTCTATGTTGGTGGCAAAGTGAAGTGCGGCAAAAAACGGTATGGCGTAGCTGATTATGCGGGTGTCCTGCCGGAATGCCAGTGCATTTTCAGCCTGCGCCGCAGGGAGCAACTGCCCCCCCGTCTCGCCGTGTGTCAGCTGCACCAGCATATCGCTGCCATGCAGCGACGTGGTCGAAACGAGGTCGGGCAACCAGAGTTCCAGCACCCAGCCGCAGAGCCAGACCGATGGCGCGGCCAGCACCGATCCCAGCGCGTGCCAGGCGAGGAAGGCCACCGGCAGCAGCAACACCGCCACTCCCAGGGTTCGTGAGAGCGTATTGGAGGCCTTCATGCCGTGCGTCCCTCGACCGCATGGCCCTGCAGCCAACGCAGGTAAAGAGCGAAGATCACCAGGACGTCGAGCATGATCAGCACGGGCCAGAGATAGAGATGGCTCCAGGTGAATACGTCTATATTCCACTGTCCCAGGTAAAACAGGCTTATCACGCGGGCGATGTTCATGACCTGGATCGCGGCAAAGCCGATCAGGACGGCTGCGAGCCTCGCGGGTATTGTGCCGGGCAGGGCGACAATGCCCGCGATCAGCACGATCGCGGCTTCGATGCCGTTACATCCCGCCTCAATCGACACCGCGAACTGTGCTGTCGTATGGCGAATGACGCGCCCGCTGGCGACCACGTCCGGATCGAACAGGGTCAGCAGTCGGCGCTGACAGATGCGATAGCGCTGGTGAAAGGCTGGATTACCGCGCGCTGCACCGGTTCCAGCAGTTCCAGGCAGAACAGGCTGACCAGGACGACCACAAACAGTGCGATAAAACGAGTCACGGTGATTCAGCTTCCGGCGATGCGGCAGTCGGGCCGCTTGATTCCGCAGTGTCGTCCAGAATACGCCGTTGTGCGGAAAAATACCTGTCAGGGCGTCGTCGACACCGGCTTTTTTTCGGTAAATCTACAGAAAACGGACTCCGGGCCCGGGAGCTCGTCCTGCATTATGCCTATCGACACGGTATCATCCGCGGTAGTCGGCGATATCGATCAGACCTCCAATAACAGTCGCTGAACAGGGGATATCCATGCATCCGCTTTTGTTTCTGCGATGGCGCACGTGGCTGCTACAGGCATTGGCGTTCCTGGCCATTACGGCTTCCGGGGCGGCTGTCGCGGAGGGTAGTCGCCAGCTGCACCCGGCTGATTATCCGACGGCCGGTTCCCGTTCCAACCTCGACCTGCAGCCACCGACGCGCTATATGGACCGTGTGGTGAGGCGAACCTTCCTTTACGTCTACGCGGACGCGGGTGAGTATATCCTTCTCGGTTCCAGCAACATCGGCAGCGGTGGCGATGTGGGCATATATACGCCGCGGGATTTCGGCGTGCCGGGCGACGAGCCGAATCCCGGCGCTGCCGATTTCACCTGTACTGCGGGTACCAGCCTGCCCGGTGACCATTACTCCGGCCCGGGGGTCGGAGAGATTGCCGGCCGCGCCCAGGAACTGGCGGGGCCGCATAGCGCGGACGGCTCCAACCTGGTCTCCGGTGGCTTCCAGCCCTGTGCGTTCCAGGCGGCTCAACCGGGAATCTACGGCGTCCTGTTCACGGTGGCACCCGGTGAGCCTGGACCGAATGGACAGGTCAGTGGAACCCGTGACAGCGGCAATTCGGTGGCTGCCTGGGATGTCACGGTGCGCGCCTCAGCGGTATCGACCGAGGATATCGACGGCAGGTTGTTTACCTACGCGTTCAACGGTTTCACCGGTGGTAACAATCGGCCTGTCTTTTCCACGCTTTATTACACTACCCGGGACGGTTACCGCTATCGCCAGGACCTCAGGGGCCTGGACCCGAACGGTTACGCGCTTTACGGCAATACGTTCGGGTTCCTGGACGACAACGTGCCGCTGTACCGTACCTTGCGGGGCGATGAAGCCCTGGTGACCAGCCTGCCTCCGGGCGTGTCGGCGCAGGCTGCCCAGTACCCGATCTTCTTCAGTGACATACAGCCCGGCGGCAGCGGAGAGGCGGGCGCCGAGCGGGTGCTCACCACCCTCGGAATACCGCTCGTGCCGCCGTCGCCCCAGATCAGTGAGGTGGTTTTCGAGGGCACCCTCGGTGGTGCTGTAACCGCCACCGCCACCGGCGGTACATTTTCGTTTTTCACTACCGATACCGTCAGTTACCAGATCGTGATCAGCCGCGACGGGGTCGACTACGATCCGGCCAACCCGGTCAACCGGATGCTGACCGGCATCGCCTTCAGCGGTGCGCACCAGGTGGACTGGGACGGCCTGGATAACAACGGCGATCCGTTTCCCGCGAGCCCGACGCCCTATGGCTACCGAGCACGTGGCCGCAACGGCGAGGTCCACTTCCCGATCATCGATGCCGAGAACAACGGTAATCCCTCCAATCCGGCCATTCCCGGCGGCGGACCCACGATCACCCGGCTCAACGGTACCGATCCCGGCGACACCACGGTTTTCTTCGACGACCGCGGCTATGTCACGCTCAGCGGGGACGCAATCGGTGAGCGCAATGGCAGCCTGTGTCCCCCGGGAGCACACGCGGCTGCAGACCCTGCGGTGAGTCTCACCGGTGTCGATTCCAGCACCAGCTACCGCCTTTGGCAGTTCGGCCGCAACCGCAACCGGGACTGCCGCAGCGACGCGGGCTGGGGCGATGCCAAGGCCGTCAACCTGTGGACCTATTTTCTCACCCCGGAACGGGCCGAGGTGCTGGAGATTCGTGAGTTCAGGATCGACGTCGGGACCGCGGTGAGCGTGGTGGATACCGCGGAGGCTGGCAACACCGTGCAGGGCAGCTTCTCGTTCTATAATTCCGGTGCCGAGACGGCGCCTGGCCTCGATTACAGCATGCGGCTCTCGCCGGGCCTCACGGCGGTCGCCTTCGGCAATCTGCCGGTCGGTGCCACTGCGAGTTACGATAGTGCAACCGGTGATGTCACCCTGGCTGGATTCCCTTCTTCCCTGGACAGCGGTGACTCCATCCCGGGCATGAACTTCTCCTATACTGCGCCCGTCAGCGGCCCCGTCCTTGTCACCACCGGAATCAGCACGACCGCCGTCGACGAATACCCGGACAACGATACCGCCGACGCGTCGACGGGGGTCGGGGCCGTCGATGTCGAGACCGCGATTACCGGGGCGCCGTCGGCGGCGTCGACCGGCGCGACGGTGCAGGCGTCCATCCTGTTTGCCAACCGCGGCTCTTCTGATGCACTGGACGTGACCTACGTCGCTGCCGTCGGCGTCGATAGCGGCGGGACTACCGGTTACATACCGACTGACGTGATCTTTACCAGTCTACCCAGCGGCGTGACTGCCGTGCACGACAGTGCCACCGGGCAGGTGACGTTTACCGGGCTGCCGGCGATTCTCGTGCAAGGCGAGGTTATCTCGATCAGCTTCAGTTACACCGGCCCGGATGGCAACGGCGCTTCGGTCCCGGTCAGCTCGACGGTGCAGACCAGCTCCAGCGATGCCGTGCCGTCAAACAACGTCGCGGATGCCTTCACGGTGTTCAGTTTTCCACCCACTGCGGCACTGGACGTAACTGCCAGTGCCTCCTGCGGGCGTAACGCACCCACCATAGACTACACGGTTGTGCCAGTCGATTTCGTGCCATCGGGCCTCGCCACTATCGAGTTCGTCGGGTCAGACGGGAACGTTGTAGAATCCCGCACGGGTCAACCGCTGGCCGGCAGCCAGTTATGGCCGGGCGCCTCGGTGGACGCGAGCGGCGAGGGCAACGGCTGGCCAGGCCGGGTGTGGACAGGCACTGATTGGAGCGAGGTGCCGTCAACCGTGCGGCCGGAGCTGACTTTGCGGATAACCGTCAACCCGACAGCGGAGGTCTCGGTCACCTATCCGCCGAATTGCGGCCCGGCGGCCGATTCCGGCAGTGGCGGTGCTGTGCGACCGATCCCGGTACTCCCCGGGCCCCTCCTGCTGCTCCTGATCGCGGCGGTCGGTGGACTGGGCATGCGGTTCCGCGGCAGGTAGTCTCCGGGACCCCATGGCACCTCTGAATATTGGCAATCACGCCAGGCGGAGTTGTGCAACGTCCACAGCAAGGCGCGTCTCGCAGAGCATGGCCGTCGTCCCTGGCAAACAGCGCAGCCGGTTTGATTTCAGTGCGTGGTCGCGTACCATCAGGTGACTGACGCTGTGGACGGTGCGATGAAACCCGCCGATGTATTGAGCCGGGAACAGCTGGCAGCCCTTACTGCCAAGAGTGACTTCCACGCCTGGCGCCTCGTGCTGGGCAACTGGCTGGCAATCGCGGTTATTTTTTATGTCGTTGCCCACTGGCCCAATCCGGTCACCATCATCGGCGGCCTGGTGTTGCTGGCCGGCCGGCAGCTCGGCCTGTCGGTGCTGATGCACGAGTGCGGGCACGGCACCCTGTTTCGGACCCGCTGGCTGAACGAATGGGTCGGGCAGTGGCTGTGTGCGTTACCGGTGATGAATGATCTGCCCACGTACGCCAGCGGCCACCTGCAGCACCATCGCCTCGCGGGGACACGCGACGACCCCGACCTGCCCAATTACCGCGCCTACCCGGTGCCGCGGGCGAGCTTTCGCCGCAAGGTGTTGCGGGATCTCAGCGGCCAGACAGGTATCAAGATCCTGGTGTACCTGTTCCGGGGGCAAGCCAGCGCCATGTCCCGGGAGCGGCACCACCGCAGCTCGACCCTGGCCAAACAGCTTGTTGTGCAGTTGCTGCTGTTTTCGATCCTGGCGTTGCTGGGTGTCGGCTGGATCTACCTGCTGTGGCTCGGTGCCTACCTGACTGTGTTCATGCTGGTCATCCGCATCCGGCAGGTGGCCGAACACGCGGCGGTGCCGGACCTGTACAACCCTGACCCCCGCCTCAATACGCGCACGGTCGACGCACCCTGGTGGCAACGGCTGGTATTCGCCCCCAACGGGGTCAATTACCACCTGGAACACCATTTCATGGCCAGCGTGCCGTGTTACCGGCTGGCTGGTTTGCACCGGCACCTGAGGGGCTCGGGCGCGCTCGATGGTGTGCCTGTATTCAATGGTTACGGGGACGTTCTCCGTCACGCCGTGGTGTAGTCGACGGCGCGCCTGAAAACCGCCGTGACGGCTTTAACCCGCCACGGCGGGCTCTTTTTCCTCCGGGTGAAGCACGGTTCCCACCGGCGATGTCGGTGCCTGCAGGGTTGACTGGGTCTTGTATTCGGGCGGGAGGGCCGGCACCGTCAACACCCGCCAGAAGCTGATCACCGCAAGCAGTAACAGTGCCGCCGCCAGCATCTGGAAAAAGCTGTCCAATCCATACCACTGCATACCGTAGGCGACCATGATGGGGCCGGCGACTGAAACCAGGCCGGACAGCATGACGATGGTGCCGCTGGCCGGCACGATCTCGGCGGGCCGCAGGTGGTCCTGGGTCAGCGCCACCACCAGGGAGTACAGAGAAAGACAACAGCCTCCGAAAAGAAACGCGCACAGGTAAAGCGTTGTTCCCGGCTGGGTTTCCCGGCTGGCGAGTACGGCGGCGGTCACAGCGGCAAGGCTGGAAAATCCGATGACCCAGCGCCGGTCGATCACATCTGAAAGGTGCCCAAGGGGCCACTGCAGGACCATGCCGCCGCCCATGATTGCGCCCATGAACCAGGCGACTTCCTGCACGCCCAGACCCAGCTTGGCCGCGAACACGGCCCCCATGCCGAACACGACACTGGTGCACCATTGCACCAGTACCAGTCCGATCACGCCCATGGGAGCGCGCCGCCACAGCAACGCGATGCTGACCCGCTCGGGATTTTCCGCCGGTGGGGTAGAGAGCACGGTCATCAGGATGGGGATAGCCGCGGTGCTGACCATCACCGAGATCAGGATGAACAGACCGAATCCCTCCGGATCGGCGAGGTTGAGCATGAACTGGCCCGCACAGGTGCCGCCCAGCAGGATCATCATGTAGATCGACAGAATCTGCCCGCGATTCTGGTTAGTCGCTGCCTGGTTGAGCCAGCTTTCGGACACCACGTAGATCGTGGAGAAGGCGAAGCCGGTGAGAAAGCGCATGGCGGCCCACGTCCACGGCTCCACGAACAGGGCGTGGACCAGGATCGTGACCGAGGCGACGGCGGAAACCGCGGCGAAGGTGCGGATGTGCCCCACCTGGGTGATGAGCCGTGGCGCCAGCAGCGAGCCTACCAGGAAGCCACCGAAATACGCTGACATCAGGAGACCGATCAGGGAGTCTGCAAATCCCTCGAGTTCCGCCCGAAACCCCAGCAGGCTCGACTGTACGCCGACCGCCAGGCCAATCAGGGAGAGGCCGAAAAACAGCGGCCAGAGAAGCAACATCGCGCGTGTCGGCATTGTAATGGTACCGTGGGAAAGGGTCGTTTGGCGCTGCCTGCCAGGGCGAAAAATGGAGCGTTGCCGGGAGAGCGGCAGCGTACGACGGTGCGCAAGATTAGCCCAGGGATCGCTGCCGGTCCATCCACCCGATCGCCGAATTTTGGTAACTACTGCACCCTTTCGCGACCGCCTGAAACATTTGCTGTAGCGGTACCAGGAGGTGTCTGGCTCACGCCCCGGGGAAAGCCACGCAGGCGTGGCTCCCGAGCCTTATATCAGCACCTACTCCAGCAGCTCTGGCTGCTCGCTGATGATGACCTGGTACAGTGGCTGGAAACTGAACCAGCCCGCGAGTTCCGACCCCACGGTCGCATGGGTCTGCGCGGCCGCTTCCGGCGTGATCAGCTTGGGCTTACCCGCGGCTTCCGCCATCAATTGTGCCTGGCAGCTCCGCTCCATGGTGATGAACCACCACACCGCCGAATCGACGCTTTCACCCACGGTCAGCAGGCCATGGTTTTCAAGAATGGCCGCCTTGTTGTCGCCCAGAGAGGTCGCTATGCGCTCGCCTTCAGAGCTGTCGAGCACGACCCCGGTGAAGCCATCGAACACCACGTGATCCTCGTAGAAGGCGCAGACGTCCTGGGTGATCGGGTCGAGGAGGCGACCCAGCGCCGACCACGACTTGCCATAGACCGAGTGCGAATGGGCGGCGGCTACCGCGTCGGGTCTCGCCATATGAATAGCGGCGTGGATGGTGAAGGCGGCACCATTGAGCAGGCCGTCACCCTCGACCACCTCGCCCTTGTGATTGACGCGCAACAGGTCGGATACCTTCATCTGCTTGAAGGATTTGCCCATCGGGTTGACCCAGAAGTGGTCGGTAAATTCCGGGTCGCGGGCCGTGATGTGCCCCGCGACGCCCTCGTCGAAACCGAATTTGCCGAACAGGCGTAGCGCTGCCGCCAGCTTCTGTTTGCGCTCCAGGCGGACCTCTTCCGTCGATTCGGGTTGTTTCATCAACGCCTCGGCTGCGCCGGAGTTCATGACGATCTCGTTCACCTGTTCATTCATGGTATTGCTCTCCCTGCCGTTGGCCTTTACCAATAGTAGACGAATCGGGCGTATCCGCGACAGTTACCTCATCGGCGCCCGGGCTATAGCGTCTCTGCGCCCGGCGCTCAACGTCCTCCCGGTAGTAGGCTGCCTCCTTGAAGCGCGCCCCGACATAGCGTTGCGACTGGTCATTGAAATGCGGTGATGCCGGGTCTCCACTTTGACCGCCCGCCAGCAGGGTCCTGGCCCGCACGCGCTCGCCGAATTCCACCGCGGCGACAAAACTGTTGCCCGCATAGCCGTATAACCGGAGATTGTCTCCGAAGCGTTTGGCACCATAGGACGCCAGAGCACCCCAGCGGCCGGATGCCATGGGCACCGCCAGGCTGGGCGCCCCGTCATCGAAGCGGCCGGCAATATCGCCACTGAGCCGCTGGAAACGGTTGATGTGACCCCAGGGGGTGTCCCAGCGACCGTAGTCGCGGGCCACTGCCGCGACGGTTCCCTCGAATACGCGCAATAACAGCGCGTCCGGCGACTGCGCGGCATGGAACTCGATCTTCTGCATTCGGCTGAGGCCGGCTGGAGCCGTCTCCGTCGCGAGTAAGTCGGCTGCGAAAAAATGGGCCAGCGACATGGCGACCGAATCGGCGGTAACGCGGTAGTCCCAGTCACGCAGGGCGGCGACCGGTTGACGCAGTGCCGGGTAGCGCGCCGCAGATCGATCGTAAGCTGCCACCAGTGACGGCAGCAGGGCAGCAAAAGCGGGCAGGTAGGGGTCGTAGGCCAGTTCGATCAGGCGTTCGAGCGTGAGGTCCTTCTGCCCGGTGAGTACCTGCACCGCGTGCACGCCGCGAAAGTTCTGTGGGTCGGGTGCCATATAGACCGGGTAGTCTTCCGCGCGAGGACTGTCAACGCCGGCGGCGGTAAATGGCGTGGCGTTGGTGTTCTGGATCCAGCCCACCGAGGGGTTGAGATACGGTGACGAGTCTCGTCGACCGGATGGCGGCCGTTCCAGTCGGTGGTCGGGTCGCTGCCATCAACCGGCTTCGGGAGTAATCGAAACGGGGGTCGCGCCGGGGCACGAAGTTGCCATGGAAGTAGGCAATGTTGCCGTCCGCTTCCGCGTACACCGTGTTGTTGGACGAATTCGTACGCAGGTCCATCATGGCGCGAAATTCCGCCAGTTGCGCGGTTTTGGTTCGGGTGATACGATTGCCGGAGGGCATTGACGGGGTCCCAGTTGATGCGCTGTCGCAACCCAGTGCCCATCCCGGCTGTGCGTGATCGGCCCGTGGTGGGTGTGATAAAGGTGAATGCCCGTTCGCGCGAGTCCGTCCTCGTGCCGGTACTTCAACGCAACGTCGAGACGCTACACCGCGCGCATCTCATCGCCGTAGCGGTACCATAGCTCGCCATCCGTCTGCGATCATGTCCTCGACGAATTCGTCGATGAAGTCGACGTGGGTCGAGGTATGCATCCAGCCGTTGTTCTGGTTGAAGCCCTGGTAGATGAAAAACTGGCCCCAGGTGACTGCCCCGTAGGCGTTGAGTCCCTCCTTGCTGACCACCTGCACCTCACCGCGAAAATAGAACGAGGTGTGTGGATTGATCAGCAGCATCGCATGGCCGGCCTGGGTCTGCCGCCGTGCGATCGCGAAGCCGTTTGAACCACGCGTTCTCCGTCGGGAACGCCGACACCGGCGCGCGGACTTCGGTGTCCGCGCCATAAAACTCGGCGATACGCTGCCAGTGGTATCTGTTCGATGTCACCGCCGATCGATCCCTCGAAGAAGATACATCGGCATCCACGGTTCGAACCGCGTCAACAACGCGGGTTTCACATCCGGGTGCGTTGCCAGGTAGTAATTCAGGCCGTCGGCGAAGGCATCACAGAGCGCTCTGCAGCCAGGGCGGGGTCCTCGTAGGCCCGGCGCGCCTCATCGACGGTCATATACAGCCGCGCTCGCAGGTCGCTGTACAGCGCCGATTCACCCTCTACCTCCGCCAGGCGGCCGATGGCCCAGAGTAGTTGCGCTCGATCCGTGGAAAGTCGTCTTCCGCCTGGGCGTAAAGCATGCCGAACACAGCATCGGCATCCGTCTCCGCATAGATATGCGGCACACCGAAGTCGTCACGGAAAATCTCGATGCCGGCCGCTCGCCCGGCCAATGCGGCGATGTCCGACCCGGTGGCCGGGTCAGCGGAACGGGCCGGTGCCGCCTGCAGCGTCAGCAGGAGTATCACCGATAAGATCCCGCGTGTGTTAAGCATGGCTACCTAATCCTCGTCGGTCTACCCGCGGTATCCACTGTTTCGTCAGCGGATCGCCGACGCGGGCTTGTCGGCCCAATAAAACAGCTTCAGGCGACGGTCGCCGCTGAACCGTTCGTGCAGGCTGGACGCGTCGTACACCCGGCCATTGAGTACTACATCGCTGATGCGGTCACTGTGGCGGATGTCGCTCAGGGGATTGGCCTCAAGAATGACCAGGTCGGCAAGTTTGCCCGCCTCGATCGAGCCGATGTCCTCCGCCATGCCCAGGTAGGTGGCCGGGTTGATCGTCGCCGCGGACAGCGCCTGCATTGGTGTGAAGCCACCGCGGGTGAAACTCCACATTTCCCAGTGCGTACCGAGACCCTCACGCTGGCCGTGGGCACCGGTGTTCACGGTCACTCCGGCCTCCAGTAGCACCTTGGCCGCCGCGGCGGCGTCATCGTCGCGGTAATCGCCTTCCGGTGCCATTGGGCGTCTTACCGCTCGGGGTTGCAATACGGTGGGTGGGACGAACCTGGAGAGGATAGGGTGTTTCCACACCTCGTCTTTCTGGTAGTAATAGTCTTCTGCGGTCAGGCCGCCGAAGGTCACCACCAGGGTCGGTGTATAGCCGGCATCCGAGCCGCCCCAGAGCTGGGTGACATCATCGTACATGATCAGTGTCGGCACGTTGTGCTCCACACCGGTGGTTCCGTCGGCGACCAGGTTCATGTCCTGGTGGAACAGGGAGCCGCCTTCCGCAACGGTCATCAGACCCTCGCGCCGCGCTGCCTCGATCACCTGTTGCCGCTGCTCGCGCCGCGGCTGGTTGTAGTTTTTCACCGTGATAGCGCCCTGCGCCTTCAGGCGGCGGACATGCGCCAGGGCGTCGTCGAGGCTGTCCACCGGGGAATAGTAGGGGCTCTTCGCGCCATAGATGATCTCACCGGTGGAAAAAATACGCGGCCCGAGACTGACGCCCGCGCGAACGTACTCGGCGGTGGCGAAGGCGAGCTCAGCCCGGCTGGAGGGGTTGTGCACGGTGGTGACACCGAGAGCGAGGTGGGCGAGGAGGTTCCAGTTCTGCTGCGGTATGATGGCACCGCTGCCGTAGGGTCCGTGGGCATGAATATCCACCAGGCCGGGAATAACGGTCTTACCGCTGAGGTCGATCACGGTGTAGTCTTCAGGCGCGGCCACCGCACTCTGTTCGCCGACCGCGGTAATGCGGTTGCGGTCGATCAGGATTGTGCCGTTCTCGATTACCCGGCGCTCGGGGTCCATGGTGATCAATCGCGCGTTGGTCAGTGCCAGGCGGGAGTCGGGGCGGTCAGCCTTCACCTTTATCGACAGGTCGAGGACCTTATCGCTGGCGGTGCCCTCTATTGCCAGCGCCAGCCCCTCGTCGACCGGCTTCGTGTGCAGCGTCGGTCCGATGGACCAGCTGAGGCGTCGTCCATCCCCGGACCAGTGCAGGTAGTTGCCGCCCTGCTTGCTCACGGTCACTGTGGGGAACGCCGGCGTGGCGGTATCGAGCGGCAGTGGCTTGCCGGTCTCGGTGAAAGCCGCAACCTTGAGCCGATAGTTGTCCAGGAAGGCCACGTGGCGCCCGTCGGGCGCCAGGCGAATGTCCGTTGCGTGACGCGCGGTCGCCAGCTCCCGAATATCGTTGCCGTTGCGGTTCAGCGAGATCAAGCGGGTGCTGGCCGTGTCGCTACCGCGGCCGCTGGCCTTGCCGCTTCTTTCCTGGGCGTAAATGCGGCGGTCAGGGCCGAAGTGGGGGTGTTTGCCGCGCTCGCTGACAAAACGCATGGTCCCGCTTTCCACGCTGATCAGGTAAATGCCGGGCTTCCGGCCCCAGTTGGGATGCAATAGCGCTTCGCCCTCGCGTTTACGCAGTGCCAGCTCGCTGCCGTCGGGGGAGATTGCCAGTTCCGTGTATTGCCCCTTCTGCAATGGCAGGGGCACCGGTTTGCCGCCGCTTTTGTCGACCCGGTACAGGCGGCTGAGTGACTGGTCGTTCCAGTTCAGGAAGTAAATACTGCGACCATCGGGACTCCAAACGGGCGAGTAGTCGAAGCCGGCTTCGCCCGCGTCCCGATCCTCTGTGACCAGCCGCGTGGGTGCAGCATCACCCCGCTTTATATACAGGTGGCCGAGGGATTCGAAGACGACGTTCTTGCCGTCCGGTGATGTGCGGGCGAAGCGCACCATGCGGGTGGCAAACTCGTCCGGCGCCACCGCCACCGGAAACCTGGGGGCAGGGTAAACCGTGCGGGTATCACGCACCCGGAAAGGAATCGACTGGCGCTCCCCCGATCCCGGCTCCAGCTTCCACAGCTTGCCGCGGCTCCAGTACAGCAGGTGCTTGCTATCGGGTGTCCAGTCCATGTTCGGGTACAGCCCGTGAACGGCCCAGGCTTCCTGCATATCCTGGTCGAGTTCGTCGTCCACCATCATCTCGACCCCGGAGTCGAGGTCCATGACGAACAGCCGCGATGCAGCCCTGACGCGTTTGACGTATGCCAGTCGGCGGCCGTCCGGTGACGGTGTCGGACGCACGGCACCGCCCGGGCCGCCCGCCACGGTGCTCACCGTACCGTCGGATAGCCGGACCTTGCGGATCTGGAACAGCTCACCGTTGCTGTCCTGGTGATAGATAAAGGTGTTCCCCGGCGTGGTATTGAGCGTGAAGTAAATGGATTTACCGTCGGGAGCGAACGCGGGCTCACCCTGTTCTTTCTGGAAAACCTTATTGGGGCGCTCGACGACCGCGCGCCCCGTCTGCTTGTCATTGCCCCCCGCATGGTAGAGCCAGATTTCCCCTGTGCCCAGGGAGCGGCTGGTGGTGAAATGCTTGCGCGCGGCGATATATGTGCCGTCGGGGCTCCAGGTCGGGTTGTTGAGCAACCGGAAGGTTTCATGGGTGATCTGTCGCAACTCACCGGAATCGACTGACAGCACCCAGATGTTGTCGCCGCCGTCGCGGTCGGAGGTAAATGCAATATGCTTACCATCGGGGTTGTAACGCGGTTGCATATCCCAGGCGTGGCCGCGGGTCAGGGGAATTGCGTCGCCGCCCTCGATAGGCAGCCGATACAGGTCTCCGAGCAGGTCGAACACCAGCTCGCCACCGTCGGGTGACACGTCGAGGCTCATCCAGGTGCCCTCCTCGACATCCAGTGTCACCTCGCGGGCGTCGACGGAATAGGGCGGTCTTTGGACATTCCAGTCTTCCGTTTCGGCGAGCCCGGTGACGCTCGCGGTAACCAGGAGCAGGGTGGATAAGAGGCGGTGGCGTGAGCACATGCAGTCGGTCTTCCGGGCGGGGAGGTAGTTTCGAGTATACGGGGAGCGGGGGTGGCGGGCCAGAGCCGGACGGCGAGCTACAGTTTTCCGACCAGGCCCCACAACGCACAGCCGATCATGCCGCAGTAGGCGAGGAAGCCCACGCCCATGCCCGCACCGCGTTTGTCCGGGTCTGACATGTAACCGAGGGCGTACAGGAGACGACCGAAGACGAACAGCAGGCCCAGTAGCGCCGCCACGATCGCGGAAAACGACCACCCGCAGAGCCACATCGCGGGCAGGGCGATCACCAGTTGCTCCAGCGTGTTCATCTGCACCCGGTAGGCGCGGTCGAACAACTCGTGACCGGCGGTCGCGGGCGCCTTGATGCCGTGGTCAGCTCGCTGCTTGCCGACCAGGAGGGTAAATCCGATGTATTGGACCAGCATGATGAGCGTTACGATTCCGACCAGGACCATGTGCGGGTACTCCTCTATCAGAGAGCGTGCGGTACTCAGGTTGCCTCAGTAGGGCGTGGAGGCGCAAGGGTGACGCCGCCGTCTTCATTACCGTTGCCGCCTGCAATTTCCACCCGCAGTGAGTCGCTGAAATCCAGGTGTACGTCCCGCTGCGGAAAGGAAATCTCGATATTGGCTGCCGCCAGGCGATCATAGATGCCAGTGCGCAGGGCCGTTGCCACACGCAGTCTGTCTTCGGCGGCATAACAACGCAGCCAGAGCAACAGGGCGTTGTCGCCGAAGTCCTCGAATGTTACCAGTGGCTCGGGTTCAGGGAGTACCAGCGGTTGCTCGTTGGCGACTTCCTCCATGATGGCCATCGCCTGGCGCACGTCGCTGCCGTAGGCAATCCCGACCGGGATGGTCAGCCTGATGGCGTCGTCGCTGAGTGACCAGTTCACCACGGGCCCGGTGATCAGTTCCTTGTTGGGTATGAGGTATTCCTTGCGCTCGAAGGTCTGGATCACGGTGGCCCGCGGGCGAATCTCGGTGACGATTCCCTCCGCGCCACCGGCCGTAATGATGTCACCGACCCGGATCGGGCGCTCGAACAGGATGATGATACCGCTGATAAAGTTGGCGACGATCTCCTGCAGGCCGAAACCGATACCCACACCCAACGCGGCGACCAGCCACTGCACCCGCGACCAGTCCCAGCCGATGGTGGTGAGGAATATCGAGGCACCGATCGCCACCACCAAGTATTGCAGGAGCATACTCGTGGCGTAGAGCGCGCCCGGGCTGATATGGGCCCACTCCATCAGGAACAGTCGAACCAGGGACGGCAGGTGCCGCGCTAACAGGGTAGTAATCACGAGAATGATCAAGGCGACAATGACGTCGAACAGGGTAGTCGCGCGCAGCCCGTCGACACCGGCGCTGGTGTCGCTCGTCTGCCACAGGGTCACATCCTCGAGCAGCGTCAGCATGGGCAGGCTGGGAGACCAGATCAGCCACAGCACAACGACCGTCGCTATGGTGCGTACAAGGCCGATCAACTTGGCGTGGGCTTCAGACAGTGATGCGACGTCCACGTCGTGCACGAGCTCACTTTCCGGCTCGGCGCCATCGCCCGCCAGCGCCTTGCGCTCTTCCCGGTTCTTGCGCTCGATTCGCAAGCGTACGATGAGCAGCCATCGGGTCAGGATGTCCGATGCGAGCTTGATAAGCCCGACGGCGACCAGGGAGGCGCCGAGCGCGTCCTGGTAAATTTCCGATGCGAACAACAGCCCCAGCAGCAGGGGAAGGATGCACAGGGCGGTGGCGATGGCGGTAATGAGCAGTGCAAAATTTTTGGGTGCATCCTCGCGAAAGATATCCTGTTTCATCAGTCGCACGCAGACAGCAATCACCGTGGCCGCTTGAAGGAGGGTTGCGATGGCGCCAAGGCTGCCGCCGTTGGCGTTGACGTCCAGCCGCCGTAAAAATACTTCCGTAAAGATGCACAGGATGATTACGGGCCCGGCCCAGCCCAGTTCCTGCCGCAGCGCATCGAGCATGCGGGCATTCCACTTCAGGAATCGCCGACCGACGCCGACAGGCCTGATAAGGCGGCGCAGGAAAAGCAACACGAACAATCCCTGGGCCATTTTTTGCAGTGCCGGGGCGAGCGCGTCCACGAATTCGTTGCGCGGCTCACCGATCGCCAGTGCAGAACCCAGCAGGTAGATCAGCAACGGCCAGGGCAGGGCTATCACCACGTCGTAGAACAGGCCCAGGAAAATGTTGCGGAGACGCTCTCCGCTGAGTGTGGTGGGGGTCGTCAGCAGCTCCCGGTGCCTTCGGCGGAACTGCCGGGAAAGCAGATAAAGGGGTAGAAACAACAATGCCAGCAATGTCAGGAGGACGGAGCGGCTCAGCCCATTCAGCAGCTGCTGCGGCAGTGCTCGCAAGTTATCGGGTTGTAAAATGGCCACCGCGTGCTCTTTCATCTTGTCGACACGCAGGAAGCCGAAATTCTGCACCCAGAGCAGGTTGCCCATCAAGAACTCGTGGAACTCCTGCGTCTTGGTGACGATGCGGTTGGAGGCTTCGTTGTTGTTGACCAGCAGCCAGACCAGGCCACCCAGTGTCCGCTCGTTGTGCTGCAGCAGTATGGACCGCTGATCGAGCAGCTGGTTGATGAGGCCTCTGGCGTCGTCATCCAGTGATGCGTAGTCCGGGGCCAGCGACTTGACCATCGCCGAGCGCTGATCGAGCTCCCGAATTCCCTCCTCGACGTCGATAAGCTGGTGCGATACTTCGGTGATCTGCTCGTTACGCTCCTTGACCGCCCGCGTTAACAGGTTGGTGTCCGGGAGGTTTTCGAGCTGGCTCATCATGACCTCGCCGATGAGCGCACCGTGGCCGATCACCTCCAGCCTCTTGCTCATCAGGTAACTGTCCTCTTCGAGGTGTTCCGCGATGCTGACAAGGCGGGCCGCATCATGTCTCGCCTGGTCTGTCGCCCGGGCCGCGGATTTGAGCTGTTTGGCGAGCTCCCGATTGGTGTCGGCGAAGGCTACTACCTGTGGATTGGTGTCCTGCAGCTTGCGAGCGATAGCGTCGGTTTCCGCCAGTTCGGCGGCCGTGGAGGCCACCACCGCCGTCTCGGAGGCCCTGGCAAGGATATTGAGCCGCCGGTCGGCATCATCGATCGCCTTGTTGATCCAGGCCCGTTCCGCCGACCGGACCTGCCGACGCGCCGGTTCGCTGATCAGTTCCGCCTTCAGGCGCCGGAGCTCGGCCTCCCAGGCGCGCACGGCGGCGCGATTGACCAGGTAGGCAACACTGCTCTCAACCCTGGCGCCGGGCGTGTTCGAAGTCAGTTGCGCGTCATCGATCTGGCGGCGCACCACGGCCATGCGCTCCTGTATTGCTGCACCGCGCTTGGGCGCATCCTCTATTTCGCGCAATATCTCTGTGCGGCGCTCTGCCAGGCCTTTTCGCTCCGTTCTCACCAGGGCTATCTGGCTTTCGATGGTCTCCGGCCTGGTTTTGTCAACCGTTACCTCGGGCGGATCAGAATCCAGTTCCTTTAACCGGTCAGTGAACTGTTCGATGCTATCCTTCTCGTTGGCGACCGCAGCATCGAACGCTGCCACCGCATCCGCTTGCTTTTCCGCGATTGCCAGGTAGGTACGCGCGGACTCCAGGTCAGCCAGCAGCTGCTCCCGCGCCTCCGGAGTCAGGTCAGGCTGATTCCTGACCCGCTCGGCCTGGGTATTGATCAGCTCCTCGGAGACGTTGTTGGTGGTCTCGACACTGTCGTCCTGGGCAACGGCACCGCCGGCAGTCATGACCAGGGTCACCAGCGCGATCGTCAACCACTGATTTACTCGCCGGTATCGCCTGCTCGCCGCGTCAGGGAAGTCGTTGTCGCGTGTTTGCGGAACGGTCAATCGAGTACGCCCTGTTGCTTCATATCTTTGACGAAGCCGCTGATGATATCGTCGCGGAGCTTGTTCTTGCCGCCCGCCTGCAATGTGTCCGAGACGGACTGGTAGAGGTGCAGCTTGTCGCTGGTTGCGAACAGGTCAGTGATCAGGGTGAAACTGTGGTTGCTGGTCCAGACGGGTTGCTGGTAGGCGACCTCGTAGGCGTGCCCGTAGTAGCCGCCATAGGGTCCCGGGTAGCCTGTGTAGACGGGCATGACGTCGTAGTAGATGGTACCCGGATGGTAAACATCCTGCACCGATTCACCGATGTAACGGGTAATGAGAATCGTGTCCAGGCCGGCATCCCTGGCGGCGGCAAGGAAGCTCTCGGCACCGCTGTCCAGAGCCAATCCCAGCGAGTGACTGGGAACCGCGGTGGCACCGTGGCGTTTCAGCGAGCGGGCGAAGGCATCTTCGAAATCCACCCGTGACGCCTCCTGGCTTGCGACGCCGACCACGAGCACGCCCTGCAGCGAGCGTTTATCAACCGTGGGATCCACGTAGGAGCGGGTAATATCGGAATTGCCGGCGCAGCCCGCGCCTGTGAGGTGAATGATCACGATGAGCAGCAAAGGGATTGCGCGAGTATATTGCACTGGTTGAGGTCTCCAGGGTGGGGCCGCACAGGCAGCGGCCGGAGCGATGGGCCCGGCGGGCACGCGGATGCCGTGCTACGATGAGGGCCTCCGCAGTCCCGGCATTATCAGTAAGTCCCCGGAGGCTGTAAAGCATCCAGCAGCCTTTTGAAGAAGTCTCGGCCGGCATGATAGGGCGTTAATAATTGGCTCAGAATTATCATATAGTGCCGTTTATACGGTCGCTTTTCGCCCAGGGCACCTCTGAACAGTGGCAATGCGCTCAGGCTTTCCGGTGGCAGCATCTCCCCCGGGCTGCGGGAAGTGGGTGATCATGCCACCCATTGCCGCTATCATCGGCGGCTGACTTTCATGAAGGGTCGGACTTTGGTGCACTCCCCATTACTGGCGACGACACTCGCGCTGTCACTGGCCCTGTCGTTCTACCGTTGGGCTGTGGCTTGAGCCCCGGGGGGCGCTCTCCTCGTGTGTCGAGGTGTTTGCCCGTGTTACTGCTGGCCCTGGCAGCGCCCGTTGCGCTGGCGGAGATCGTCGTGTCGGATTTTGCCGGTCGGGAGGTGCGCCTCGCCCGGGCCGCGGAACGCATTGTCGCCCTGTCACCCCACCTGGTCGAGAACGTCTTCAGCGCAGGCGCCGGCGCCGGGCTGGTCGGTGCGGTCAGCTATAGCGATTTCCCGCCGGAAGCCAGGGATATCCCCCGCGTCGGTTCATCGCGGGCCTGGAGCCTCGAGGCCATCCTCGCCCTGAACCCCGACCTGGTATTGGTCTGGGGGTCCGGCAATGGAATGGACGCGGTTGCCGCGCTGGCGCGGCTCGGTATTCCGACGTATGTCAGTGAACTGCGTTCGCTGCCGGATATACCGGCGAGCATACGGGCTATCGGCCGGTTGGCGGGCAGCGCAGCTCACGGAGACCGCGAGGCGGCCCGCCTTGAGCGGGGCATCGATGAGCTGCGTGCGCGCTATGCGCGCCGGGCCCGTCTGTCCGTGTTTTACCAGATCTGGCACGACCCGCTGCAGACGATCAATGGCGAACACCTGATCAGCAAGGTCGTGGCGTTATGTGCGGGTGACAATATTTTCGCCGGGGAGCGCGCCCTGGCGCCTCAGGTGAGCCTGGAATCGGTACTTCGCGCCGATCCCGCCGTGATCCTGGCCGGTGGTATGGGCGAGGCGAGGCCGGACTGGCTGGACAACTGGCGCAGGTTTCCCCGCATGCAGGCGGTGAAAACGGGCGGATTGCTGCACGTAAACCCGGACCTGGTTCAGCGTCCTACGGCTCGCATACTGGACGGTGCCAAAGAGGTCTGTGAACAGTTCGACGCCGTCCGCGAACGACTCGGGCGGTAGCGCCGGCGTTCGCGACGACACCACCCGGCCACCACACATCCTGCTCGCTGCTCATTGCTCATTGCTCATTGCCGACTGCATACTGCCAACCATCGGCCTGAGCCTCTTCGATGTACCTGGCGACCAGTGCCGGATTCTGCATCGGGATGAAGTGGTTGTGATCGGGTAGATAGACGTCCCGGGCCAGTGGCAGCGCGTCGACCAACCCGGGCCAGGTCGGCGACGAACTGAAATCCATGGCGTCGGACGAGCCCGGGGGGGCGCGCAAGACGGTCACTGGCATCTGCAGCTGCGAGAGCTCATCCAGTATCACCTCGTTGCCCGCCTGCGCCATGTAAAGCGCCGCCTCGTTGACAGGGTCGCAGGCCAGGGTCAGCAGCCCGGCCTCTCCTTCGGCCTGCAGGGCGTAATCGCAGTAGTCCCGGAGCACCTCTGTCTGCCAGCTGTCGAAGGGCGGTTTGTCACGGAAGCGTACGAACATTTCATCGGCATGCTGCCAGGTCTTCTTGCGACGGCTCACCGGGTGGTCCGAAATCGCAGATTCCTCGGCGAGACGGTGATAGCGCGCATACGTGTCTGCCGACATGATGACCGGGTCGATGAGCACCAGCTGCTTGAAACGCCGGGGCGCGGACGCCGCGATTTTCGCCAGAAGATGACCGCCGATGGAGTGACCCACGCCCACCAGCTGCTCGAGCCCGAGACGCTCGATGCAGCGGCGCACATCCTCCGCCAGCAGCGGCCAGCTTATCTCCCCCGTCGCATTCAGGGCAGCCGTGCGCCCGTGAAACCGCAGATCCACGGCGTAAACGTGCTGGCCGAGGAGGCGCTTGACCACCTGGTCCCAGCAGCGGCTGTGAAAGCCGGTCGCATGCAACAACAGCACCGGATCGGAAGTTCCCGGCCACTCCACCACCGCAAGCTCGATATCGCCCACTCCGACACTGTACTCGCGGAATTCACGCATCCTGGCACCTCTGAAACACCGTCACGCCACGATACTGCGCAGTAGCGATCGTGGTCAAACGCGGTGAAGAGGCGGTTCTTGTCAGTACCTGAGCGAGGACTATAATGAAGCCACGCGCCGGCGCTCAGGCGCTGGCGGCGACGTCGTCTGCTTTCGTTCACAGCGCTTTCGCCGCGTCTGCCGGGGACGGGCATGCCGGGAACGTGGTCACGCAGGCCTGCCCGGTCTTCACGTCTCCCTGCCTGTGTAAACATTCGCCCGTGGAGCGATGAACGGAACTAAAATCTATAATCGAGGTGCGAAAATGGAACACCAGCCCGACCAACACAGTCTCAAATGCCCCAAGTGTCACCACGGCATGGTTGAGGTGGTACACGAGGAAGTCGTCATCGACCGCTGTACACATTGCCACGGTTTGTGGTTCGACGACGACGAGGCCCACCGGCTGAAGACTCTGCTCGGCAGCGAGGCGATCGATAGCGGCGATCCGACCGAGGGTTGGAAGTGGGACAGTCACTCGGATATTTTCTGCCCGCGCTGCAGCAAGGAAATGGAGAAGTCTGCCGACCCGAAGCAAAAACACATCTGGTACGAGATGTGCCGTGAACACGGCATGTTCATGGACGCTGGTGAATTCACCGACCTCAAAGACGAGTCCATGCTCGACTGGTTCCGCAGCCTGATCAAGGGCGACCGTGGCATCGTCGCCCCCTGAGCGGCGCCATTGACGGCGCTCTGACCCAGGACGGGGTTGCGGCGGTTAACGTACACGGTACAGGCCGCCGCCATTCGCTTGCCTTGCGTGCCTGGAAAGCGTGAAATTTTCACAAATAATCGGCCGGATTAGGCAGATCATTCTAATTTCTGACGGTACTCTTGTCCCATCAACTGCAGCGATGCAGTTAAAAACCGGGCCCGAGAGGGCAAGACCGAAGGAGAGTAAACATGGCCACTGCCAAGAAAGCTACCACCCGCAAGACCGCCGCCAAGAAGTCCCCGGCTCGCAAGACGACCGCTCGCAAGAGCGCTCCGAAGAAGGCCCAGGCTTCCGTGCGTGATTCAGCTGAGAAGTTTGTCAACATCTACCTCGGCGTTATCGGCAAGAGCCTGGACGTGATCCAGGAAAACGTCGAGTCTGCACGCCAGGAAAACGACAAGCGTATGAAGGATCTCGAGAAGCGTGGTCTGAAGCTCCGCAAGCAGCTCAACCAGCGTCTCGACCGCATTGAGTCTACCGAAGTCGTGGAAGATGCGCGTGAGCAGTTCAACAAGGTGCAGGATCAGCTGGAAGACGTGCTGGACAACGTCAAGGATCGCCTGAAGGCGGCCTGAGCCCAGGTTGTACACCTCGACGCCGGCCGTTTAATCGGCCTGCGTTCCACCGAAAACCCTCGCTTGCGAGGGTTTTTTTGTTGCATTCGGCTGGCGTGAGCCGAAGCGACTTGGCACGCTATGCTTGCTGTGCCAACATCCTCTGAACGGAATCCCGAGGGGGTGAACATGAAAACTGCCGGGCTTCGGGCGGCATGTCCGGCGGTGTTGTGCTGCAATGTGGCGGCCGCCGAGACCTTTGACCAGCGCGTTGAGGCGGTCGTGCGGCCGGTTTCGGAAGCACTCTCCTCATTGGTGTTTTACCCGGTTGGCCTGTTCGGCCATGATGTGCCGGTCATCGTTCTCTGGCTCGCCATCGCCGCAGTCTTCTTCACCCTTTACCTCGGTTTCATCAATCTGCGGGGTTTCGGTGCAGCAGTACATCACGTTCGCGGCCGCTACCACGACCCGCTGGCACGGGGTGAGATATCGCACTTTCAGGCGGTTGCGACGGCAGTGTCCGGCACTGTCGGTATCGGCAACATCGGTGGGGTTGCTGTCGCGATCGTCCTCGGCGGGCCTGGTGCCGCGGTCTGGCTGGTGATCGCCGGCTTCCTTTCCATGTCGACTAAACTCGTCGAGTGTACGCTGGGCGTGAAGTACCGTCGCTACAATGCAGACGGGTCGGTCTCCGGTGGGCCTATGTACTACCTGGAGAGCTGCCTGGGAGACCGCGGTCACCCGCGGCTGGGCAGAATGCTGGGCGCCTTTTATGCGCTCTGCCTGGTGATTGGCTGCCTCGGCATCGGCAACATGTTCCAGTCCAACCAGGCCTACGTGCAGTTCGTCATCATCAGCGGCGGGGAGCAGAGCGTTTTCGCCGATCGCGGCTGGCTGTTCGGGCTGTTGCTCGCCATTGCGGTCGGCCTGGTGATCATCGGTGGTATCCGCTCTATCGCCAGGGTGGCTGCGGTTATCGTTCCATTCATGGCGGTGTTGTATGTGGTTTCCGCGGTCGTCATCATCGGTATGAGTGCAGCACAGATCCCGGCTGCCCTGCAGCTTATTTTCAGCGAGGCATTCAGCCTGCAGAGCGCCACGGGAGGCATGGTCGGGGCCATGATTATCGGTTTTCAGCGGGCCCTGTTCTCCAACGAGGCCGGACTTGGCTCGGCGTCTATCGCCCATTCCGCGGTGCAGACGGAGGAGCCCGCATCCGAGGGCCTGGTATCACTGCTGGAGCCGTTCATCGATACGGTTGTCATCTGCACGCTGAGTTCACTGGTGATCGTGACTACCGCATTTCCCAACGGGCTCATGGACGAAGGGCTGGAGGGCATCGCCCTGACGTCCGCATCGTTCGCCCATCACGTCAGTTGGGCGCCGATCCCGCTGGCTGTTGCCGCGCTCCTGTTCGCATTTTCCACCAGCATCTCCTGGTCGTACTACGGCCTCAAGGGCTGGACTTACCTGGTCGGCGAGGGTCGCCTGGCGGAGACCGCTTTCAAACTGGTTTTCTGCGGTTTCATCGCCCTTGGCTGCATGATTCAACTCACCGCAGTGTTGGACTTTTCCGATGCGATGATATTCCTGATTGCGATTCCCAACATCATCGGGCTCTACCTGTTCGCGCCTGAGGTCAAGCGCGATGTCAACGACTACCTGGCCCGCATCAAATCAGGTGACGTGGCCCGGCGCTGATCCCTTGTGTTCAGGCCGCGGGCAGGGTTACCCGGACCTCCAGCCCCGGCTCGCGGTTTCTCGCCGTCACCTCTCCACCGTGGTCTGTGACGATGCGTTTGACGATGGCGAGTCCCAGCCCGTGACCGCCCCTGGCGCGGCTGCGCGCTTCATCGACGCGGTAAAAGGCGTCGAAAATCCGCTCCAGGTCCTGTTCCGAGACACCCGGGCCGCGGTCGGCAACGCACACAGTGACTCGGTCCGCGTCGCTTTGCAGGCTCACCGTTACCGCCTCTCCCGGCGGGTTATGTGCCAGCGCATTGCGGAGGATATTATTGAAACACATGGTCAGGGATCCCGCGCTGCCGGTGACCATCGCGCTGGGCGCGTGCGCATCCAGGGTAACCCGGCCTCTACTGGCACTCGCCTCATAGGCGGCGTCCTCGCACAGTGCGGTGAGAAGTTGCACCAGGTCCACCGTGCTGTCCGGATCGAATTCGGCCTGTTCTGCGGCGAGTAACTGGTCGATCAACACCTCCAGCCTGCTGCTGTCCCGCCCGATACGTGCCAGGTGCCGGTCTCGGTTCGCCGTGTCGGTCTGGGCCAGGGCGAGGGCGATTCGCAGTCGCGCCAGGGGTGAACGAAGTTCATGGGAGACATCGCGCAACAGCTGTTTCTGAACGGTGATCCGTTCCTCCAGTCGTGCTGCCATGGCATTGAACTCGCGGGCGAGTTCGTCGGTTTCGTCCCCACCGCGAGTGGGTACCGTTATCCGCGCGCTGAGGTCGCCGGCCGCCAGCTGTTGTGCCGCGTCACGTAGCTGTCGTATCCGACGGGTTATCAGGCGTGACAGCAGGTAGCAGATCAGCCCGCTGACCAGTATAGCCAGCACCAGGCGCAGCCCCGGATTGTCGCCCAGGGCCCGCACCAGGTGCGGGGAGCGGTGAGGCAGTTCGACCACGGCCTTCACCCGACCGGTGTCGGGGCGATAGAGTCGAAAAGCGATAAGCGGGCCATTCCCCCCAGGGCCCGTGACCCGCTTTCTCGGGCCGTGCAGCTTCGCCGCGAGCCTGGCAGCAACCGGGGGAACCGGCCTGTCAAACAGGTCACTGCCGTCGGCGTCCAGCAGCCAGACTTCGACCCCGTGGCGACGTTCGTGCCGGTTCAGGAAATCGGAAAGTTCCGGCAGCGGAAGATTCTGCAACGAGTAGTGGAGTTGCAGCATGAACTTGGTCGGCCCGCCGCGCCTGCCATGCTCGGGCGCCACACGCGGCAGTGAATCGAAATAGTGCGCGGCGATCATCCAGGTCGCCAGTATCGCGATCGAAGCCCCCCAGAACCCGAGGAACATCTTCGTGAACAGGTTGCCGGTGCGTGTCATTCGCGGTCACCGGGGATGACGAACTGGTAACCGATTCCCCGCACGTTCACAATCAGGTCGCTGGCGCCGAGGCGGGCGAGTTTTTTGCGGATGTGGCTGACGTGGACGTCGACGCTGCGGTCATAAGGTGCGATGTCTCTCCCCAGCGCTCGATTGCTGAGTACGTTTTTCTCCACCACCTGGCCCGCCGTTGATACCAGCGCCAGCAGCAGGTTGAATTCCGTGCTGGTCAATGCAAGGTCCTCGCCGGCAACCGTGGCGCTGCGGTCTCCGGGATTTAATCGCACCCCCGCGACCTCGACCGGTAACGTGTCGTCGCGACCGTGTGGTGTGGCGCCCCGGCGCAGGATCGCCCGCAGCCTGGCAGCGAGCTCGAGAGGATCGAACGGTTTCGGCAGGTAATCATCGGCACCCAGCTCCAGGCCGAGAATGCGGTCGCTTGCCTCTCCGCGCGCGGTGAGCATCAGCACCGGCAAATCAGTATCCCGGCGCAGGTGTTTCAACACTTCCAGCCCGGGCATCCCCGGCAGCATGATGTCGAGAACCAGCGCATCGTAGTCGTGCTCCAGGCAGTCTCGCAGGCCCGCTTTGCCATCGTGGCAGCTGGTGATCCTGAAACCTTCGAGCACCAGGAACTCCTCCAGTAACTGACAGAGCTCTTCATCGTCGTCGATGATCAGAATGGATGGTTGCATGGCGGGCGTGCGGCCGGTCTGCCTGTGTGTATTCAAGTGGCCCCAGTGTGAATAAAACTGTCGTTATTGTCATGCCGGTCGGCGCCGGCGGCGGCAGATTTAACGCAACTTTACCCTGACACGCCACACCTTTACCTGCGGCTTCCCTAGACTGGGATCACGGTGACAGGACTGGCCTGGCCGGTATAGGAAAGGAGTATATGAGATGAGTAGATTACACTGGCGGTCGGCGATCGTGGGTGCTGCCCTGGCCGCGACCCTGGGCGCCGCAACAGCGACCGGCCACGAACATGGCGCTATGATGCATCTGGGGGATGAGCGCATGGTATCCCGATTGATCGAGGATCTGGGCGTCGACGCCAGCCAGGCCGACGAGATTCGCGGGATTCACGCGGCCGCCGCTGACGCCACCACTGCAGACCGCGAGCGGTTGCAGGTGCTACGCGATGAACTGCGCAATCTGCGGGGCGCATTCGATCCCGGCGAGGCTCAGAAACTTGCCGATGAGATCGGCGAAATCACGGGCCGACTGGTCTACGAGATGACCGCCACGCGCGCAGCGCTGCGAGCGGTGCTCACCGATGACCAGCGCGAGCAGCTGGATACACTGCGTGAGGAGCACCGGGGCGATCGCCACGGTAAAAGCCGTTGGCGCGACTCGCCACAGCGATGATGCCGCTGGTGCCCTAGAGCTCCTCGACCTGCAAGCCCAGCCTCTCTACCAGTTCCGCGTTGGCATCCCGGCCGCCCGCGTTGGTCACCACTGCGGTGCTGGCCAGTTCCGGGCGGAGGTAGGTCTCTGTCACCCGTTGCAGGTCCTCGAGAGTGACCTCGAGGATCCGCTGGCGAAACTGTTCACGCTGGCTGTGGCTGCGTCCGAACAGGCGGTTGTGGAAGTGCTGCTTGGCCTCTCCGGCCGGAGAACTCGGCTTGTCCAGGCTGCCGATAACACCCAGGATCGACTCTTCGAGCGCCGCGGGGTCATGCCGCGTTTCGAGCAGCCAGGCCACAGCCTGGTCAAAGTCTGCCAGGGTGCCTTCGAGACGCGGATCGCGATAGGAATAGAACCGGAATGCGGCGATGCCGGGGTCCTGGCTGGCCCCACCGCCGTAGGCGCCGCCCTGTTCGCGGACAGCACGGTGCAGGTAGCCGTTGCGGAGGAAACCACCGAGTACGGTCAGCGCAGGTGCATCCGGGTGCAGGACCGAAACCGTGGGGTAGGCGCGGGCGCAGAAGTTGACCTGGGTGTTCGCCACCCAGAGCTCCCGCCGCGCTTCCCTCACCGGCTCGGGGCTGAACGCGGGCGGGGTGATTTCGCCCGGGCGGCCGGCCCAGGTAGATAGGGCTGCCTCTCCGGCTTCGTTGATGTGTTCCGTGTCGGCGATCGTCAACAGTTGAACCGGCATTTCCGCCATGTGCTCGTGCACGTCTCCCAGCGCCCTGGCAAAGGCCTCACGTTGCCCCGCCTCGCGCAGGCTCTCGTCGAGCTGGCGCAGGCGGCGCACGCCGCCCAGCCCGGAGAGCTCGTGGTTGAGCGCCGCCAGCGGGCTCATTCCGGCACAGGCTGCGGCCATGGCGAGTCCATGGCCGTTGCCGGTGATCGACTGCTCCCTGCGTGCACGCTGTTGGCTGACGAGGTCGCGGATGCGATCGGCTTCGTCGAACCGGACCTGCTGGTGGGTGGAGTGCATCAGCTCCACCTGGTCCACGGCGTTGCGCGCCAATGCCTTGGATGACAGCACCAGGTGTGCGTCGATTGACTGCTCGTCATCGACCTTCCCGCGCATCGACGTGAAGGCATTGAATGAGCCCACCGTGGCCGATTGCCGATGCTGGGTGTCCAGGTAACTGTCTTCGCCCACACCAAGTTCCGTGAGGACCGCCGTGTAATGGGGCAGGATCGCCATCTGTTCCGGGCTCAATGCGGGCAGGGGGCTGATTACCTGCTGGTAAACCAGGCCGTTGGTCCCCTGGGCGTACCGGGTCGAGCGAATGCCGCCGCTCTCGGTTTGGGTGTAGTCGAGCTCCGGCAGGCTCGCGGGTACATCGGCCAGTTCGACCTTCGGCAGGATGGATGCATCGTCTTCCTGTTGCTGGCGCTGCTGCAGGTCGGCGGCCAGTTTTACCACCGCCGCCCGGCGCTGTTCGTCGAGTCCTGACTTGATCGTGGCCAGACGCTCGGTCTCTGCCTTGTTTTTGCGCGCAGACAGGGATTTGTCCGGCGCCATGACCAGGGTGACTCGGTGAGTGTTGTCGACCAGGAGGTCACGGGCGAGCCTGCGTATATAACCGGGATCGGCAATGCTCTCGCGCAGATCGGCGATCACCGGGTCGAGGTCCAGCACCGCGATGGGATCGCTGTAGTGGGTGGCGCACCCCAGCGCCTGCAGTATCAGTTGCAGGCCGTAGGGATAGCTGTCCCCGCTGATCTCGCGCTGGTGCAGTTCCAGCTGATGCAGAATGGCCTCCAGTCGCTCCAGCGGTACCCCCTCGGTGGCGACTTGTTCGATCACCGCGAGCACCTGCTTTTCGAACGCGTCGGCGCGATCGGTCTCGCTGCCCTCGATACCACAGCAGAACACCAGTTCCTTCATCGAATCCTCGAGACCGCAAAGCGGCGACGGGGAATTGCCGAGTTCCGTGGTTTCCAGCATGTGCTGCAACGGCGATGCACTGTTCTCGAGCAATACGCTGGACAGCAGCTGCGCCTCTAGTAGCGCCTGCAGGTCGGTGCTCTCACCCAGCAACCAGCCAATCACGATATGCGTCTTTTCGTCCTCCGGGCCCTGCTCGTCATAGGCGTAGGCTTCGCTGACCCTGAGCGGTTCGCTGTATCGGCGCTCGGGTTCGACCCGCACCTGCTCATCCAGGCGCTGGAACCGGTTGAGGGCCTGCTGTTCGAACTTCACCTGGTGCTCGGAGGCCGGAATATCACCGAAGGTCATGAAAATGGCATTACTCGGGTGATAGTGACTGCGGTAGAACGCCTGCAATTGCTCGTAGCTGAGGTCCGGAATATGGGCCGGATCGCCGCCGCTGTTGTAATGGTAAGTGCTGGTGGGGAAAAGATTGTGGCAGAGCCGGTCCCAGAGCACGCTGCTGACAGCGCTCATCGCGCCTTTCATTTCGTTGAACACCACGCCTTTGAATACCAGGTCGCTCTGCGGATTGTCGGCTTCCGCGAACTCGATGCGATGGCCTTCCTGGGCAAAGTCCAGCGGGTCGAGCCGCGAGAAAAACACGGCATCGAGGTAGACATCCAGCAGGTTGTTGAAGTCCTTTCGGTTCTGACTGGCGAACGGGTAGGCGGTCCAGTCGCTGCTGGTGAATGCATTCATGAAGGTGTTGAGCGAGCGCCGCAGCATCATGAAAAACGGGTCTCGCACCGGGTAATGCTCGCTGCCGCACAGTGCGGTGTGCTCCAGGATATGGGCCACACCGGTGGAATCATGCGGCACTGTGCGCAGTGCCACCAGGAACACGTTCTCACTGCTCTGCGAACTCAGGTGGTAGTGCATTGCGCCGGTGGCGCGATGCTCGAACTGTTCTACCGTCAGGTTGAGCGACGGAATCTCTGCCTGCCGGAGTGACTTGAACGAGGGGTGGGCGACGGGCGCTTCTGTTTGGCTGTGTTGCATGGTGTGACCTGTTCCTGTTGACATGTCGACGCCGGCGTACCGGCGGCAAACGGTTATTCGGGAGGTGCTACCGCGTGTTGCGGCGCGTTCGTGTTGGCGGCTCCCAGCGAAGGTGCCCCGGACGATGGCGTCTCCGGCGAAGGCGTCCCCGACGTAGGCGTCCCCACGTAGGCGTCCCCGACGTTTCGCCGGGTTCTATCAGTTCGATCCTGTACAGCCAGGGCCAGCGCTTGCCGGTGACCCAGATGCCGTCATCGGCGGGATCCACGGCGATACCGTTGAGCACCGAGGTATCGGGGCGCCGATCCGCCGCAGGCAGCAGGCCTGTCAGGTCGATCCCTCCCGTCACCACGCCGGTGCGCGGGTCGATTATAACGATTCGATCCGTGCGGAACACGTTGGCCCAGATTGCACCATCCACCCATTCCAGTTCGTTCAGCTCCGGGACCGGTATCCCGTTCTCGGTGACGGAAATGCTGCGCAGCCGCTGCCCGGTTTCCGGCGCGAGGTAATACAGGCGGTGACTGCCATCGGAATATATCAGCTCGCGCCCGTTGTGGGTGATGCCCCAGCCCTCGCCGGGCAGCGTGAACTTTTCACGGTAGTCCAGGGTAGGGAGGTCATACACCAGTAGCAGTCGGGCGCGCCAGGTCAACTGGTACAGTGTGTCACCCAGGACGGTGAGCCCCTCGCCCCAGAGCTGAGGGTGCAGTTTTCGGCCCCCCTCAAGGCGGTTCTCGGCAAAGTTGTAACGCAGCAGCCGCGATTCACCGTAGCGTCCGGTACTGACGTAGAGTTTGCCGTCGACGATCTGCAGGCCCTGGACGAAATGGTCCCGCGGCTGGGGTTTCCGGTCCAGCACGCGGTAACCGTAGTCCGCTGCGGGGGCCGGGCCGGCCGCCAACAGCACGAGCAGGAGGGCGGCGAGGTGCACAAGTCCGCGCTGCATCATCGGCGGTTGCGTCCGAGGTCGCGAACCAGGAATCGGGCGGGCGCGAGAGACCGCAGCAGCGCGCGTGACAGGGGCGGCGGTTCATCGCACAACTGGCTGGCGAGGTGCTCCGCAGCGAGCGGCGTATAGGTCAGGCCCCGCGAGCCGTAGCCTGTGCTGACGTGCAGGCCGGGGAGGAACTCACCGTGGACCGGCAGCACCCGGCGGGCGTTTTTACGCAACGGTGCAAGTTTTTGCATAAATACTTCCAGGGCCGGTACCGGCCCCGCCAGCGGCAGGTAGTCGGGGCTGGCACAGCGAAAACCCACCCGGCCGCCGAGCTTACCGGCATCGAGGCTGCGCAGATCTTCGGCCCACTCGGGAACGGCCCTGCTCAAGGCGTTCAGGTTGTGGTGGTGTTCATCAACCCGCAAGTCTGCCAGTTCCCCGGTCAGGTTGAAAGTGGCACCGATGCAGTGCTCGCCGTTGCTGGCCGGTGCGATGTAGCCGCTGTGGCACAGTACCGCACGCAGCCGGCCCAGCGCGGCGGTGCTGGCGATGTCGGTTGTTTGTCCCCGGATCGACTGCACCGGCAGCCAGTCGAGCCCCCCCAGTTGCCGGCTGCCGGTGCCACAGGCGATGACGACGCTGTCTCCCTCGGCCAGCACGCCGGCAGGTCCCTGTGCACGCCAGCCGCCAGAGGTGCGTTCGAGTGTGATCGGGCCGCAGCCGGTCATGTGTGGGACCCGGCTCCTGGAGAGCAGGGCCCGGCATGCCGCTGCCGGGTGAATCCAGCCGGACTGGGGATACCAGTAGCCACCGTGGGGCTGCTCGATGCCCAGGCGGTTGTTCGCCTGTGCGCGGTCCAGGACCTGTACCAGACCCGGCAGGTCTCGCACTGCCTCCGCCAGGGCTTCCTGCTCGGCTTCGTCTCCAGACTGCTGAAATGTGCCACACAGTGCACCATCCGGGCCGGTGCCCAGGGCGCCGTCGGCAAACAGCTGGCGGTAGTGGCGCACGGCGAAGGCAAAACTCTGCAGGCCGAAATCAATCAGGTGCGAGTGGCGCCGTGACAAGCGGGTGTAAATCACACCCTGCCGATTCCCCGAGCCCGCGGCGGCGATGTCAGCCTGCTCCAGCAGCATGACCTCGACCCCGCGCCGGGCGAGTGCCCCGGCGACGTGGCAGCCGGCCAGCCCGGCCCCGATGACCAGCACGCGAGCCGGTGGGGTCGGAGCGGTCGCGGGGAGGTCCCAGGGTGTCAGTGTGACAGACTGTGCAGCGGCGGTCTGGCCGCCGGCTTCTGCAAGCCGTGCGCGCAGGTTTTCGCGCTTGCTGCCGTGTCCCGGCACTTTTTCGACGCGGAAGCCTGCTTCCTCGAGACCCCGGCGCACCGCGCCCGCGACAGTAAAACTGGCGACGCTGGCCCCGGTGCGGCTCAGGGCCGCCATGGCCCCGAAACTTTCCCGCGACCACATCTCAGGATTGCGCGCAGGAGCGAAGCCGTCGAGGTACCAGGCATCGACCCAGCGACGCCCATGACTGCGCAGGTCTTCCAGGGTCGCGCCGAGGTCTTCCCACCAAAGGTCCAGGGTGACCCGACCCTCGTCGAGGATCAGGCGGTGCTGGCCCGGTAGCCGCCCCGGGTAATGAGACAGCAACTGGCGGGCGAGCGGGGCGAGCTCCGGCCAGCGCCCGATAGCGCACTCGAGCTGGTCCTCTGCCAGCGGGAACTTTTCGATACCGACGTAGTGCAGCCGCGGTCTGTGTGCAGGAGCCTCGCGCCAGGCCTGCCAGGTAGCGAGGAAATTCAGTCCGGTGCCGAATCCGGCCTCGCAGAGGGTAAATACGGGCGCGGCGTGCGCGGTCCAGCGATCCGGCAGTGCGCTGCCGGTGAGAAACACCTGCCGACTCTCGGCCAGTCCGTCGACCTGGGAATAGTAGATGTCATCGAACACCCCCGAGCGGGGTGTCCCGGCATCCCATTCCACTGCCGGCGGCGGCGTCGGTTGCCAGGGATGGTTGCTGCGGTCTATCGGGAGAGAGGACAAACGGTGATATCGTGTGGAGTCTGGCGCGGCTTTGGGCAGATGATACCAGAGCGCTGCCGTCACAGACACCGGGCGCGATGTTCTACCGGTGGCGTCGCTGGCCAATCGCGGCACAAGGGATTAGACTGCGCGCCTGCCGACAAATCGAGGTGCCCATGACCCGTTTGCAGACCCAGAACATCCCCAGGGACAAGTTCCTGACCATCGCCGCCAACCTGCTTTATCGGGCGTTGCTGGATGCAAGTCGCACCGAGGCCAAGCGCCTGTATCGGGAGTTGGAAACCGATAGCATCGTCGCGCTGAGCAACGTGCGGATGGAAGACGGGTCCGAGGTTCGTTTCGACCTGGCCCTGGATCACAGCGAGCTGGCAGGCAAGCTGAATTTCGGTGCGTTTCGTGCCAGCGTTGCCACCCTGGTTCACAACCTGGGAGAGACACTGGGGCAGGATGACCCGCAGGTAGCGGTGTTTACCGCCGAGCACAAACCGGAACTCGCCCTGTTCGGCGTCACGGCCGTGACCTATGAAGACGAGCAGCCCCGGGTCATGGTGCTGGGGGCCGACACCGACTCGGGTCGCCCCGTCATACAGTTGCGCCTGATGTACCTCGATCCCGCGCAGTTCGCAGCCCCGGAGCAGGGCACCAGTACCGCCTGAAAGCGTGCAGCCTGGCGGCCCTGGCCGACGTTGTAACGGGAAGGCCGCGGCAGAGAATCGCCGGGCGAAGCGGGCTACCCGAGACTGATGCCAGGAATGGCCGGCGCTGGCAGGGAGAGTTTTTCAGTGGGGGCGATGACCTCTGCCGTGCCGCTGGCCACCAGCTTTCCGTCCTGGTTGAGGGCGCGGCAGTCGAGCCGGACGCGCCCGCCGCGGTCGTTCTTGTCGATAACCTCCAGGTGCACGGTAATGGTATCGCCGGGCCGCACCGGTAACCGGAAACGCAGGTCCTGGCCGAGATAGATCGTCCCGGGCCCCGGCAGTTCGAGCGCCAGCGCGGCGGAGACAAAGGACCCCGTGATCATCCCGTGGGCAATGCAGCCACCGAAGCGTGTGGTTGCCGCGTACTCCGGATCCAGGTGGAGCGGATTGATGTCCCCGGAGACCGCCGCGAACAGGATTATTTCCTGCTGACCGACCGACCTGCTGTATTCTGCCGTCTGGCCGATGGTCAGTTCATCGTAGGTCACGTTGGTCAGTGTCGGCATAGGTACCTCGCGCTGGTGTGGGTAAGGAATCCCGCGGAGCGGGGCCGTCCACTGGGCGTCGTCGACGTCCCGGTTACATGATAGACCCAATTGCGCGGTGATGGGGCCGCGGCGGGAGCAGATTGTGGAAGCGATTGAGTTTCCGGCCGAGCTGCCGGTGGTGGCGAGGCGCGATGAGATTGCCGCGGCGATTGCCGACCACCAGGTGGTGATCGTCGCCGGGGAAACCGGCTCGGGTAAGACCACCCAGCTGCCCAAGATCTGCCTGCAGATGGGTCGGGGCGGCGAGGCGATGATCGGCCACACCCAGCCACGCCGACTGGCCGCTCGCTCCGTGGCCCAGCGAATAGCCCAGGAGCTCCACACACCGCTGGGTGAAACCGTGGGTTACCAGGTGCGCTTTCACGAACAGGTGTCCGACAGCACCGCAATCAAGCTGATGACCGACGGCATCCTGCTGGCGGAGATACAACGCGACCGTTTGCTGAAGCGCTATGACACGCTGATCATCGACGAGGCGCATGAGCGCAGTCTGAACATCGATTTTTTGTTGGGTTACCTGCGCAACATACTGCCGCGGCGTCCCGACCTGAAGCTGGTGATCACATCCGCAACCATTGATGTCGACAGCTTCTCACGGCATTTCGACGGGGCACCGGTCATCGAGGTGTCGGGACGGACCTACCCGGTCCAGACACTCTATCTGCCCCCACAGGCAGGGGAATCCGGCGAAGGCCTGGCGGAACAGCTGGTCGAGTTGGTCGAGCGCATAGAGGGCGGGGAATACGGTCCACCGGGTGATACGCTGGTTTTTCTCGCTGGAGAACGCGACATCCGCGAGGCGGCGAAAGCACTGCGCGACCGCACGCCACTGGACGTGCTGCCGTTGTACGCGCGCCTCAGCCAGTCGGAGCAACAGCGCGTCTTCGACGTCTCACGGCGGCGCGGCTCGCGGGTGGTGCTGGCGACCAACGTGGCGGAGACCTCGCTCACCGTTCCCGGGATACGCTACGTGATCGACCCCGGCGAGGCGCGAATCAGCCGCTACAGCTACCGCAGCAAGATGCAGCGCCTGCCGATAGAGCCAATCTCCCAGGCCAGCGCCAACCAGCGCAAGGGGCGCTGCGGACGGGTGGCCGCCGGTGTCTGCCTGCGGCTCTACAGTGAGGACGATTTTCTGCAGCGGCCGGAGTTCACTGACCCGGAGATCAGGCGCACCAACCTCGCCGCCGTCATCCTGCAGATGCTGACGCTGCGCCTGGGTACGGTGGAGGACTTTCCCTTCATCGATCCCCCCGACGGGCGCCTGGTTCGCGACGGCTACCGCCTGCTGGAGGAGCTCGGTGCGGTGTCTACGGGCGACAAGCTGACACCGCTGGGCCGCCAGATGGCGAAGCTGCCGGTAGATCCGCAGCTGGCGCGCATGGTCATCGCTGGCGCCGATTCCGGCTGTCTCGAGGAAATTCTGGTCATTGCGAGCGCTCTCGCCACCCCGGATCCCCGAGAGCGTCCTGCTGACAAGCAGACACAATCCGACCAGATGCACGCCCGTTTCCGTCACCCGCGGTCCGATTTCATGGGCCGCCTCGCGCTGTGGCAGTACTACGAGGAACAGCGGCAGGCGCTCAGCCAGTCCCGCTTGCGAAAACTGTGCAAGCGTGAGTTCCTGTCATTCCTGCGCCTGCGGGAGTGGCGCGATGTTCACTTCCAGCTTACGCTGGCCTGCCGCCAGCAGGGTCTGCGACCGCGCGCCGAACTGCCCGCGGAAGAAAACTACGCGGGTGTCCACAGGGCGTTGTTGTCGGGGCTGCTGGGCAATATCGCCCGCTTGGACGAGGGGTCGGTCTACCAGGGCTGTCGCAACCGCAAGCTGCAGATTTTCCCGGGATCATCCCAGTTCCGCTCCCGCCCCAAGTGGCTGGTCGCCGCCGAGATCGTGGAAACCTCGCGGGTTTATGCCCGGGAGGTGGCCTGGATCGATCCGCAGTGGGTGCTGACGGTCAACCCCGCGCTGCTCCGTCATCACTATTACGAACCGCGATGGCAATCCCGCTCCGGCCGCGTCATGGCCTGGGAGAGTGTCAGCCTCTTCGGGCTGGTGCTCGCCGACAAGCGCGCCGTGCACTACGGACCCATTGACCCCCGGGAGAGTCGACTGCTGCTCATTCGCGAGGGTCTGGTCGCCGGGCGCTGGCACCGCCCGCCGGCGTTCCTCAAGCGCAACCTCCGGCTGAGGCGAGAGCTGGAGCAACTGGAGTCCCGGACCCGCCGCCGGGATCTGGTCGCCGAGGACGATGCAGTGTTCGACTTCTACGACCAGCGGTTGCCGGCGGATACCTACACCGCGGGCCGACTGCGGGGCTGGCTCAAACGCGATCCGGAGGCCGAGGGGCGGCTGCGGCTGGATCGGGAGACACTGCTGGTCAGGGACCCCGGCAGCCTGGATGCGCAGTATCCCGATGAATTGGTCTGGCGCGACCTGCGGCTCAGGCTCAGCTACCAGTTTGAACCCGGCGGTGCGTCCGACGGCGTATCGGTCACCTTGCCGGTAGGACTGCTCAATCGTGCGCCGCGCTTTCTCTTCGACTGGCTGGTGCCGGGTCTGCTGCCCGAGAAATGTGTGCAACTGCTCAAGAGCCTGCCCAAGGAAAAGCGCAGGAAACTCGTGCCGGCACCGGATTATGTGCGCAGCGCACTGGCGGAAATGGCGCCCGACAACGTCGACCTGCAGGAAGCGTTGGCCCGCCGGCTGTCGGCGCTGGCGGGCGTCGAGCTGGGAGGCTCCGACTTCAACCCGGACAAACTCGACGATTATTACCGCATGAACATTCGGGTGGTCGACAGCGGCGGTGCGCTGCTGGCGCAGGGGCGGGAACTGGCGCCGCTGGTTGAACGCTTCCGGGAGCAGACCTCGGCCAGCATCAGCCGTGAGGACGTGGGCAGTCCGGCGCGCGATGGCATCCGACACTGGGATTTCGGCGAGCTGCCAAGAGTATGGCAGGTGGAGCAGGCCGGGGTAACCATCAAGGCTTGTCCGGCGCTTGTGGATCGCGGCGATACCGTGGCGGTTGAACTGTTGGACTATCCGAATAACGCCTGGCTGGCGCATCGCCTTGGCGTGACCCGCCTGTTGCGCCTGCACACCGGCACCCAGGTCAAGTACCTGCGCAAGCAATTGCTGCGCGGCAACGAATGGAACCTGGTCATGGCCGCCGCCAGGCTTGAGCGTACCGCACTGGTGGACGACCTGATTGATGGCAGTTATCTGCAGGCCATGAACTTCGGCAACGATTTTCCCTACGCCGAGGAGGTGTTCAATGCCGCGCTCGAACGGGGTCGCGGTGATGTGGTCGCGATCGCAACGGAGCGGGAGACGGTGCTCCTCAACAGCCTGCGCTTGCTGGCCAACGCACGGCAGTCTCTCTCCGGGCTGGCGGCCGGGCAGTTCGGTGATACTGTTACCGATATCGGAAACCAGCTGGCCGCCCTGTTCGCGCCGGGGTTTCAGCGCGACACCCCGGTCGAATGGCTCGCGCAGTATCCCCGTTATCTCAAGGCGTTGACCGTGCGCCTGGACCGTCTTTCCGGCCAGGTGGACAAGGACAATCGTCACACCGCGATGCTGGCCGGGCTACTCGAACCACTGCGCGAGGCCCAGGCGCAGCAGCCGGGCCTGCTGTTGCTCTGCGACGACGCGTGTCGTTACCGCTGGATGCACGAGGAACTTCGGGTGTCCCTGTTCGCTCAGAATCTCGGTACGCGCGTTGGCGTCTCCCGCAAGCGTCTCGAGGAACAATGGCAGGCTGTCGCCACCTGGTTGCGCGACAACCCGCGTTGAAAGTTTTGCGGCCAGTATGCGCAGCTCGTTGAAACTTCCCATCAGGACCCGGGTCATAGATGTCACGGAGGTAGAGCAAGCCGGTGTTGGTTCACTGACTGCCGCGTCCGCTAAACTCAACAAATCAAAATCTCACAGGGAATACGAACATGGCTATATCGAAGAAACCTCTCGCGGCGGCTCTCGGCGCGGCGTTCCTGGCGACCTCAGTGGCACCCCTGGTGTCTGCCGAGGTCAATCCGTTCTCCGCACAGCAGCTCAGCGGCGGTTATGACCTCGCCAGTTATGACAAGCATAAGGAAGGCAAGTGCGGTGAGGGCAAGTGCGGCGGCGACAAGGCCAAGACCATGGCGGAAGGCACGTGTGGCGAAGGCAAGGCCAGGTCCGAAGGCAAGTGTGGCGGCGACAAAGCCAAGTCTGAGGGCAAGTGTGGCGAAGGCAAGTGTGGCGGTGACAAGGCCAAGTCGGAAGGCAAGTGTGGCGGTGACAAGGCGAAGTCGGAAGGCAAGTGTGGCGGCGACAAGGCCAAGTCGGAAGGCAAGTGTGGCGAAGGCAAGTGCGGTGGCAAGGGCAAGGGCTGAGAGGACGCCGGCCTGATGGCTGATACCACGACCGGGCTCTGCGGCGCAGGGCTCGGGCTGCGGCGGGGACTGTTGGACTCGCTGCAGGCACTGGACTCCGGGGCCGTCGATTTCCTGGAGGCCGCACCCGAGAACTGGATCGGCGTGGGCGGTCGCCTGGGGCGGCAGTTCGACGCGCTGGTGGAAAGATTCCCCCTCGCGTTGCATGGCCTGTCGCTGGACATCGGTGGTCCGGATCCGCTCGACGAGGAGCTTGTGGCGTCGATTGCCGCGTTGCAGCGACGCACTGGCGCGCGCGTATACAGCGAGCACCTGACTTTCTGTGCGGCCGAGGGCCACCTCTACGATTTACTTCCTATTCCGTTCACCGACGAAGCGGTGAACTATGTTGCCGAACGGGTGATGCGCGTGCAGGACCTGATGGGCATGCCCCTGGTGCTGGAGAATGCGTCGTACTACGCCCAGCCCAGTGCCGAGATGAGTGAGGCAGAGTTCATCAGCGCCGTGCTCGAGGCATCGGACAGCGAACTGCTGCTCGATGTGAATAATATCTACGTCAACAGTATCAACCACCGTTACGACCCGGTCGAGTTCCTGGCATCGCTGCCCCTGCACAGGGTGCGTTACCTGCACGTGGCGGGTCATTATGACGAGGCCGAGGACCTCAAGGTCGACACCCACGGCGCCGACGTCATCGATCCCGTTTGGGCTTTGCTGGCTGAGGCCTACCGCCGCCTCGGGCCGGTACCGACGCTACTGGAGCGGGATTTCAATCTGCCGCCGGTGGCTGAATTGCTCGACGAGGTCGGGAAGATTCGTGAACTGCAACGCGAAGCAGTCCGGCCCGGGCAGCGGGCGGCCGGGTAGATGGGCGCGCTGCGCGACAGCCAGATGGCGCTGGCGCGCTACCTGCGCAACCCCGGCGCCGGCACGCCCCCGGAGGGTGTGGAGCCCAGGCGGATGCAGGTCTATCGCGACCTGATTTACAACAACATCGAGGGTTTCATCAGTGGTGGATTTCCGGTGCTGCGGAGCCTCTATGACGACGCTGACTGGCACGCCCTGGTGCAGTCGTTCATCGATGGCCACCGCTGCCGTACCCCGTACTTCCTCGAGATCAGCCAGGAATTCGTCGGCTTCCTGATGAAGCACTACCAGCCGGTCGCAGCGGACCCGCCGTTTCTGGCCGAACTCGCACACTACGAATGGGTGGAACTTGCGCTGGATATTGCCGAGGAACAGGCGCCAGCCCCGCCCGCCGCCGCTCCCGATGCGCTGTCCGCGGTACCCGGACTATCACCACTCGCCTGGGTGCTGCAGTACCGTTTCCCGGTGCATCGCATCGGCCCGTCATACCGACCGCAAGAGCCGGGTGATCCCTGCTATCTCGTCGTTTATCGCGACCGCGAGGCGACCGTTCGGTTCATGGAGGTCAGTGCCGCCACCGCCCGTCTGCTGGAACTGGTGCGCGGGAACGAGAGCGAGACCGGCCGGCAATTGCTCGAGCGGCTGGCGACGGAGCTGGGGGCGCCGCCGGATTCTGTGATCGGGTTCGGGAACGAGCAATTGTCCGCCTTAACAGCCCAGTCAATCGTGGTAATCTGACAGTTGCCCGGCGCCCGGTGGCGGGCGTACCATCCTCGAAATTGCCCGGGGTCATTTTTTGTAATGCGTTTCATCCTCACATTGTTAATCGTGCTGCTTCCTGCCGGTCTGGCAGCGCAGCCAGAGTCCGGGGCAAACGTCGACCCGTTCGAACCGTTCAACCGGGCCATGTTCCGGGTGAATAACGAGCTCGACCGTTTCTTATTGAAACCCGCCGCCCAGGGTTATGATTTCATCATGCCGGCCCCTGCAAAGCGGGGTGTCTCCAATGTGTTCGCCAACCTGTTCGATGCCAACTCCGCGGTCAATGCGGTACTCCAGGGCCGGTTCGAGGGAGCCCTGCAGAGCGGCGGGCGATTCCTGGTAAATTCCACGGTCGGCATTGTCGGCCTGTTCGATGTCGCGACGAAAGTGGGCATCCGCCCCTATCGAACCGATTTCGGCCACACGCTGGCCATATGGGGAGTCGGGCGCGGTCCCTACCTGATGGTGCCGCTGTTCGGCCCTCGCACCCTGCGCAGTGGCACCGGCACGGTGGTGGACACCTACGTTTCGGTACCGTTTTACATAGACAATGTTGCCGTGCGAAATACCCTCTGGGGCACCGAGCTGATCAGCGGTCGCGCTGCTCTCCTGTCCTCCGACGAACTGCTCTCCGGGGACCAGTACATCTTCGTGCGGGACGCCTACCTCCAGTATCGCGACGCCTTCGTCAACGACGGTGAGGTGACCGATACCTTTTCCGACTTCGAGGACGAGGAAGACTTCGAGGAGTTCTGATTGTCCGGTCGCAGACGACCGCCAGGAAGGCCCGGCGTTTCCCGGGCGAGTCGATGCCGGGTGCAACAGGGGGTCCATATCGCCTCTGTGGCCCGCGGGCCCGGGTCAAGCGTTTAGTTTGCAAAACTGTGAAATCCTGCCCAAAGCCCCGGGCCGCCTGTTGCCTGCCCCCGGCGATAGGCGTACTGTCGCGTGGTTGAATTCCTGAATCTTTGGGCATGACTGCTGGCGGAAACGTTCTCGTTATCGACGATAATGCCTCTCGCGCGGAGGACCTGGCGCGCCGCATCGGTGCCGAGGGTTTCGACGCCCAGGTAGTCACCGATCTGGTCAGTTCCGACTATTCCCTCAGCAGTAACAGCGACCTGGACGTGATTCTCTGCGAGCTGGATATGAAAGGCATGGCCTGGAACAAGGCGCGCCACACGCTGCGGGAAATGGATATCCAGGTGCCGGCCATCATGTTGAGTGACAATGCCGAGTCCGGCCGTATCGTGAGTGCGCTGCGGCTCGGTGCCAGCGATTTTTTCGTGCGGCCGGTTGAGGATATGAGCGCCCTGGTCAAGTCCATAGAACGCTGCGTCCGCCAGCGCCAGCTCGGCCGGGAGCTGCGCGAATCACGGCAGCGCCTCGAGTCAGCGAATATCGAGTTACGCGGTGCGGTGAAAGTGCTGGAGCAGGACCAGCAGGCCGGACGGACAGTGCAGATGCGCATGCTGCCGGGCACGCCTCTCGTGCTGGGCGACTATGTTTTCAGCCACACCGTCATCCCCTCCCTGTACCTCAGCGGCGATTTCATCGATTACTATACCGTCGGTGAGGACCATGTGACATTCGCGATGGCCGACGTGTCCGGGCACGGCAGTTCGTCGGCGTTCACCACCGTGCTGCTCAAGAACCTGTTCGCTCGCAAACGCTCCGACTTCCTGCGCCGGGACGACCCTACCGTATTGCAGCCGGTGGAGCTGTTGCGGCAGGCCAACAAGGAGCTGCTGCAGCTGGAGGTCGGCAAGTTTGCGACCATGGTGGTCGGGGTGCTGAACCTGCGCGATAATGTGCTGCGTTACAGTGTCGCCGGCCACCTGCCACAACCCGTGCTGGTGTCGGCCGAGGGCGCGCGTTACCTGCCGGGAGAAGGGTCTGCCGTGGGAATCATGGAAGAAGTCAGCTACGACGAATTCGTGCTCGAACTGCCGGATAGCTACATGCTCGCCATGTTCACCGACGGTATTCTCGAGATTCTGCCACCAAAGAACCTGATTGAAAAAGAAGCATACTTTCTCAGCGTTTTCGAGCAGACCGCGGAAACACCGATAGAGCTGGTTTCACGCCTCGGGCTGGATACCGTCGAGACCGCGCCCGACGACATCGCCGCCCTGTTCATCAGCAAGAGGGGTTGACGTGGACGGCAGAATCCTCGCCGCAAGTCACCACGGCGCCTACGTTCTCCGGCTGGAGGGCGACGTAAGGGTGACCCTGTGCGCAACGATCGACGACTACATCAAGCGCATGTTCGACGACCCCGAATTCACCAGCGTCTGGGTAGACCTGTGCGACGCCGAGGGCATCGACAGTACCACCCTGGGTCTGCTGGCACAGCTGGCTTTGCAGGCCCGGGACCAGTACGGCTTTTCCCCGGCCCTCTACAGCTGTGATCCCGGCATCAACCGCCTGCTGCGCAGTATGGACTTTCAACGCCTGTTCGAGATGCATGATGAGGCCTGTTCCGGTTTGGATAACGTCAGGGAGATTCCGGCGGTACAGGGCAGCGAGGCGGCCGTGCGTGACAAGGTCATAGAGGCACACAGGGTACTGATGGACTTGAGCGATGAGAATCGCGCGCGCTTCAAGGACCTGATGGCGGTGCTGGAGCGCAGCTGATAGCCGTGGCGGTCCGCTGCAATGTGTGCGGTCGTCAGGCCCTCATTGACCACCCCCCGCCAGCTCGCGGGCCTCGAGCTTGCTGCGGATGTAGTCTGCATGCGGCACGTAGATGAGTTCTGCCACGCGCCGGATGAGGTGCTCCTCGTATTTGTCGAGATCGCCGTCGGTATAGGCCACCCGCCACATCCCCGTGATCAGCAGCTGTTTCTGCGCCGGCGAATAATGGTCGTTGATCACCCGCGTAAACTCGTAGAGCGAGGTGGCCTCGTCCACCCGCTCCGCGGCTTGCTCGATGAGTTCGTGTACCGCCACCGGCGGCAGGTCCAGGGCCTTGGACAGTAACTTTTCCAGGGCCGACTGCTCCGCCGCATCCTGGCGAAAATCGGCCCTCGCCGTCTCTATCAGCAGCGCCGCGGCGGCCAGCCGGCAGCGTTGTGCGATGCTGGCTTCATCCTCGGCGGCCTCCGGCTGCCCCTCGAACAGTGCCTTCAGTGCCGAGATCATCGGGAACTGATCACCGCTTCCAGGCGAATCTGGTCAGCGACAAAGTTGCGGATACCCTCGGCAAGTTTTTCCGTCGCCATGGCATCGCTGTTGAGCTGGTAGCGGAACCCCGATTCGGTCGGGCTCTGGCGCGGGTCTTCGGTGGCAACTGAGTCAGGCGACAGTCGACGCGGCAGTTCGCCAGTGTCCGCCGCCAGTTCGTCCAGCAGGGCAGGGCTGATGGTCAGCCGGTCGCAACCGGCAAGCGACTCGATCTCCCCTGCATTGCGGAAACTCGCTCCCATCACCACGGTCTGGTAGCCGTGCTGCTTGAAGTAATGGTAGATACGGGTGACGGATTGCACGCCCGGGTCGTCGTCCGGTGTATCGATTACCCGCTCGGTGTTGGCTTTATACCAGTCCAGTATCCGGCCCACGAAGGGTGATATCAAAAACACGCCCGCATCGGCGCAGGCCGCCGCCTGGCTGAAACCGAACAGCAACGTCAGGTTGCAGTTGATGCCCTCTTTTTCCAGGCGCGCCCCGGCCCGGATGCCCTCCCAGGTGGACGCCGTCTTGATAAGTATCCGCTCGCGGCCGATGCCCGCCGCCTCGTACAGTCCGATCAGTTTGCGTGCCCGCTCTACGGTGGCCTCGGTGTCAAACGACAGCCGCGCGTCCACCTCGGTCGAAATTCGTCCGGGAATAATGCCGAGGATCTCCACCCCGACGTCGACCGCGAAGCGGTCGCAGCAGTTAGCCAGACGTTCGGCGTCCGAACCGCCCTGCTCGATGGACCATTGCCGCGCCCGGTCCAGCAGTTCCGCGTAGTGTGGCAGGGCGGCTGCCTTCAGCAGCAGCGATGGGTTGGTGGTGGCATCGACCGGGTGAAACCGGCGGATCGCCTCGATATCGCCGGTGTCGGCGACCACGTCGGTCATCGTTTTCAGTTGCTCGAGTTTATTGCTCATGCCGGTCCATATCGGTTGTGTTGGCGCGTTCAGTGGTTGTCGCGGGCTTACGGGGTTCAGGCCGGAACCGCGGTGTTGGCTTGTCTCCCCGCGGCCGTGACCCGGTCATGGGCCTGCACCAGGACTTCGATCCCCGCGCCTGAGCGGTGCGCATTTTCGCTCAGGTGTCGCCGGAACTGCCTGGCCCCGGGCACGCCCTGGTAGAGGCCGAGAATGTGCCGCGTGATGCGGTTGAGCGGAACACCCTCTGCCAGCTGGCGCTCGGCGTAAGGCAGCATTGCTGTCAGCACATCATCGCGGCTGCGGGCCGGGTTGTCCACGCCGAACAGCGTGCTGTCCACGTCCGCCAGCAGCCAGGGATTCTGGTATGCGGCGCGGCCGAGCATCACGCCATCGACCCGGGCGAGATGATCGCCACAGGCATCGAGCCGGTCGATACCCCCATTGATGACGATCGTGAGCTGGGGAAAGTCGTCTTTCAGGCGATACACCCAGGGGTAGTGAAGCGGCGGTATCTCCCGGTTTTCCTTCGGTGACAGGCCCTGCAACCAGGCCTTGCGCGCGTGCACGATAAACGTCTCGCAGCCGCCGGCGGCCACGGTAGCGACGAATTCCGCAAGCTCGGTGTAGCTTTCCATGTGGTCGATGCCGATGCGATGTTTCACCGTCACTGCCAGATCGCAGGCTTCACGCATGGCGGCAACGCAGTCGGCGACCCGCTGCGGCTGCGCCATCAGGCAGGCGCCGAACAGCCCGGACTGCACCCGGTCGGACGGGCAACCGCAGTTGAGGTTGACCTCAATATAACCGCGCTCCTCGGCCCAGCGGGCGCAGCGGGCAAGGTCAGCCGGGTCCGAGCCGCCGAGCTGTAACGCCACCGGCTGTTCCTCGGGGTTGAAGGCCAGGAAGCGTTCCCGGTCGCCGTGGATCAGCGCCCCGGTTGTTACCATCTCGGTGTAAAGCAGCGCCCTGCGGGTCAGCAGTCGCCAGAAATAGCGGCAGTGGCGGTCCGACCAATCCATCATTGGAGCGATACAGAAGCGGTGATCGGGGTGACTCATGCAGGCGGCGAAGCAGTGTGAACGAAAAACAGATTATACCCTATCGGGCGCGGTTGGTTTTGCGCCAGCCTGCTACACTCTTTGAAAGTCGGCGGTGTTCAACCGCTGCCGGCCTGGTCTGTCCTGGCTCCGGCCTGGTCTGGCGTTTTCGAGGCGGGAGAGGGGAGTGAAGTGTCTGTGTCCAGAATGCTGCACGCGTTGCACTTCGCCGCGGACAAACACCGGGACCAGCGCAGGAAAGATGCGCAGGCGTCGCCCTACATCAATCATCCCATACTGGTGACGCAGCTGCTGGCGGATATCGCCGGGGTGACGGACACCGATGTCCTGATGGCGGCAATCCTGCACGACACGGTGGAGGACACCGAAACCACCTTCGAGGAGCTGGAGCAACTGTTTGGGCCACGAGTCGCGGGCATCGTTGCGGAGGTGACCGATGACAAGACCTTGTCCAGGAAGGAGCGCAAGCGGCTGCAGATCGAGCATGCGCAGCATATCTCGCCAGAAGGTGCGCTGGTCAAAATCGCCGACAAACTCGCCAATATTCACGATATCGCCTCCAATCCGCCGCAGGGCTGGAACCGTGCACGGCGCGCCGAATACCTGGCCTGGGCAGAGGCGGTTGTGGGGAGCTGCCCTTCCGTGAATGCCGCACTTGAGCGGCGGTTTGCTGAAACGTTGCAGAACGCTCACGCGGCCCTGCAAGTCTGAGGAACTAGTTCTTCTGCAGGGCAGAGTAGCGTGGTTGATCCACGGCCAGTTGGCCCGCCACGCTCTGGCGCAGGTGATCGGCGAGTCCGGGTGTGTCCAGCGGCATGCCCTCGCGCAGTCGCGAGACCAGCGCCTGCCGCAGCCGGTCGAGGTCATCCTCTTCGCTGTTCAACAATAACTGCAGCCGGGCGAGTTCCGCGCTTGCAAGCTCGCTCCCGGCCTGTAACTCACGCTGTGCAATGCCCAGCGAATTCGCGGCCACCCGTGCCAGGAAACCGCGATGATCCGTGAGCTGACCCGCGACCTCTTCCTTGAGAAAGGTGGCGACACCCTCCAGCAATTCCGCCGGCATCGGCAGTTGTGTACCTTCCGTGATCGGGCGTGAGAAGTCCGGTACGGTGTAGGGTCCGGGGATCAGCAGGTTGACGCAATCCATTTGTGCTTCCGAAGAGCGGCGGCCGATGACGGGTCGCTCCAGGCTGGGGGTCTCGCCCAGGCGCCAGGCGTTCGCCATCTGCAGCGTAATCACGGACCACCAGAAGGAGCCGAACACCTCCCAGAACCGCACTTCCACCTCACTGACGGTGATACCACTGGTTTCCCGGTAGCCCTCGAGAAGGTCAGCCAGCGCGCCGAAACCGCCCACGGGGAGCTCGCGCTGGCCGAAGCGCCACGAGTTGACACACAGCCAGCCGAGGTCGCGCACGGGGTCGCCGATATGCGCCAGTTCCCAGTCCAGTACGGCCGTGATGCCCTCGCTGGAGACCATGAGGTTGCCGTTGCGGAAGTCCCCGTGCACCAGCGTGGTCCGGGAAGTCCCGGGGAGGTTAGCGAGCAACCAGGTGCGGGTGTAGTCGATCATGGGAACCGGCACATCCAGCTGTTGATAGACAGCGAAGGTCTCCGCGACCAGTGTGGCGGGCTCGACGACAGGGAGTTGGTCCTGCAGGTGTTCGGCCCGCCAGTCGAGGGTGTGAATGCGACCCAGAATCTGGCCGCACTGCCGCGCCAGGTGAGGCCTGATCGCCGCGAGTTGCTCCGCGCGGTTGATCCGCTGGCCCAGGGTTTCACCCTCCAGCCAGTCCATGATGAAACCCGGCCCCAGTCCGTCTTCAGGGCGCAGCACGTACCTGATGGAGGGCACGGGTATGTCGCTGTGTCGGGCGAGTTGCAGCAGCCGTGCCTCGGTATCGAGGCTCAGCCCGCCAACGCCTTCTCCACTGGCCACCGTGGGCGGGCTGCGCCGCAGCGCCAGCGGTAACCCGCCGCCATCGGTAGCCAGGCGGAGTTTGTAGGTTTCCTGGCTGGCGCCCGCGGTCAGCCGACTGGCCTCCAGCAGTGACGTAAACGACGGTATCTCGCGACGCAATATCGCCTCGAGTGCGCCCTTGAGGTCCGTATCCGTCGCCACTACTGCACCCCTTTCGGTTTCTGTTGGCGCATGAACCCGAACAGGTAGCCGGCCGCCCGGCGCATTTGTATTTCGTCGGCGCCCTCGGTAATACGGTAGCGCCGGTGGTGCCGATAGATATGCTCGAAGGGCTTGTAGCGGGAATAGCCCATCCCACCGTGGACCTGCATGGCGAAATCAGCGGCTTCGCAGCACAGCCGGTTCGCCTGGTAATTGCAGATCGAGACCTTGTCGGAAACCGAGAAGGCGCCGTCGCGATCCATCAGCCAGGCGGTCTTGTGAATCAGGGCTCTCAGCATCTCGCAGCGGGCGTTGAGGTCCACCAGCGGAAACTGGATCGCCTGGTTGCCGGACAGCGGCTTGCCGAAAGGTTTGCGTCGATTGGCATGGGCAACGGCTTCATTGACGCAGTACTGGGCCGCACCCAGGCTGGAGGCGGCCTGTCGAATCCGGTTTTCGTTGAAGAAATGCTGAATCACCATGAGCCCGCGCCCCTCGCCGCCGAAGATGGCGCTGTCAGGCACGCGGACGTCCTTCAGCGAGACACGGGCGTGATCTGACGGCATGTTGAAGGTCCAGAGGTACTCTTCGACGTTGAGGCCGGGGGTATCCATTGGCACGAGAAACGCGGTGATGCCGCGGCCGTCACCCGCTTCACCCGAGGTGCGGGCCATGACCATATCGGCATGGGCAATATGGACACCGGTATTCCAGGTCTTTTCGCCGCTGATTACCCAGTGATCCCCGTCGCGCACGGCCGTGGTTTCCATGTGGGTGGCATCCGAACCGTGGTCAGGCTCCGTGATACCGAAGGCAAAGCCCCGGGTCGCAGTGCGCAGGCCGTCCAGCCACTCCTCCTGCTGGGCCGGGCTGCCGTACTCCAACATGAGGAGGAGACCGAGATTGTTACCGACGACGGCATGCTCGTTCTGCAGGTCACAGTGCAGGCCAAGGCCGCGGGCCGCCAGGTGTTCCCGGACGATCGCCATGCCGAGGTTGCCGCCGTCGCGTCCACCGAACTCGGGCGGAAACGGGTAGTTGTAGATGCCGGCGGCGATGGCGCGCTGTTTGGCTTCATGCAGCAGCGCCTCCCACTGCGCATTGGGCAGGCCGTCGCGATCCCAGTCGGTGCGGGCATCTTCACGTCGGTGGTCAAAGAATCGCCGGTTGTCGTCGGCCTGCTCCAGCGGCTTGATCTCCGCTTCGATGAATTGATCTACTTCCTGTATGAAAGCAACGATGTCAGCGGGAATATCAAAGTCCATGGGCCTGGGTTCCGGCGGGCATGAGTGGGCGTGTTCGGTCCGGGATCGGCGCTGGCAGCACCGCGCTGTGCAGTTTATCATATCGCCTTCGCGTATCCGCCGATGCACTTCATCGGGCGGTAAGTGTCGGGGATTGCTTTGTCCTGGTCTGCCAGCGGGTTGTGATCTCCCCGTGCAGCCCGCTTGCCGTGCCGTGTACCCGGCGAGAGAATCCCTTACTCGCGAAAGCGGTAGGGGTCCGACGTGTCCTGCAACAGGCGTCAAACATGTTGATTTCCCTGCACATGCCGAAGACGGCCGGCTCCAGTTTCCTCGCCAGCCTGCGGCAGGAGTTCGGGCCGGCCCTGATGACCGATTACGGAGACCGGCCGATCAATCACGGCGGCCTGGCCCGCAACACTCACGCCCTGGGAGCGGCGGCCTGGCACGGCTTGAGTGCGGGCCGGTTACGCGCTGTCGACTGTATCCACGGTCATTTCATGCCGGTGAAGTACATCCCCCTGGTGTGGCGCCGGCCTACGCGTTTCATCACCTGGTTACGCGATCCGGTGGAGCGCCTCGGTTCCCACTACCACTACTGGAAACGCCACTACAACCCGCACGATGCCGGCAGACTCCACCGCCGTGTCGTGGAGGAGGAGTGGTCGCTGGAACGCTTCTGCCTCGGTGCGGAGTTGCAGAACACCTATTGCAAGTTTCTGTGGGGGTTTCCGCTGGAACGTTTCGCCTTCGTGGGCATTACCGAGTATTACGAACAGGATCTCGAGCAGTTTTGTAACTCCGTCCTTGGCCGGCCGGTTGAAGCGCGGCGGGATAACGTCAACCCCGAGGGCGGACGCACGAGCTATTTCGACGATACTGACCTGCGGAGTGCGGTCGAACGGCATCACGCCCGCGACATGGAACTGTATCGACGCGCCCTGGAATTGCGGCAGCAGCGGCGTGTTACCGGAACGGCGCAGGTGCCGGCGACCGACGTGGCTGCGCAGGTGCGCTGAAACGGGGCGCAACCTGGCAGCGTAGTGCGAGCTGAACAATACGATGAGGACGATACGATGAATGTGAACAATACCGTGGCAATCGTCACCGGCGCCAGTTCCGGTGTGGGGGCCGAGGCCGCCTGTCAGCTGGCTGCGCTGGGAGCACGCGTGGTGATCAACTACGCCAGGACAGAGGCGGGTGCGCGCGAGACCCTGTCGCGCATCCAGGACGCCGGCGGTGAGGCGGTCATCCAGCGGGCGGACGTGAGCGACGACGGGCAGTGCAGGCAGCTGGTGGCAGCCGCGCTGGATGCCTTCGGGCAACTGGACATCCTGGTCAACAACGCGGGAACCACCACCTATGTCGACCACAAGGACCTGGATGCGCTGAGCGACGCGATATGGCAGCAGACCCTCGGTACCAACCTGATGGGCCCCTTCTACATGACCCGCGCGGCGGCGGAGGCCATGACCGCCCGTGGTGGCGGAGAAATCGTGATGACATCCAGTGTCGCCGGCCTGACAACCCACGGCAGTTCGATGGCGTACTGTGCCTCCAAGGCGGGGCTCAACAGCCTGACGCGCACACTCGCCAAGGCCCTGGGTGAGCGCAACATCCGGGTCAATGCGATCTGTCCCGGGCTGATCGACGGGCGCTGGGCCCAGGAGGGCTGGGCGGACGACTGGGAGGCGGTCAAGGCGCTGGTGACGTCGCAAGCGCCGCTGGCCGCTGTTTCCACACCGGCCGATATTGCCACGTCGATCGTATCCGTGATCACCGGCACCGACCTGATGACCGGCCAGATCATCACCGTGGACGCCGGTTTCACCATTACCTGACAGCAGGGCGCAGACCGAAGCGGCCGGTCTTCGAGGCCGTATCGGTGTGAGCTGCGGCCGTGAATGCCGACAATTACCGCGGCGCAGTGCTGCAAACCTGTGGTCAATGCGTTAGCATTCGCACCGCTGCGCGATGTCTGCAGTGTCCCGATAACCCCACTGCACCGGCTCAGCACATCGCCTGCCCGGTTGCCAACCTGCAATGGCAAGACACATGACTTTTGAACAGCTGAACCTGGCGGAGCCCCTCCTGCGTGCCGTCACCGCACAGGGCTACACCGAACCGACACCGATTCAGGCGCAGGCCATCCCCGCCGTGTTGAGCGGACGGGACCTGATGGCGGCGGCGCAGACGGGCACGGGCAAAACGGCCGGGTTTACCCTGCCGATTCTGCAGCGCCTGACGGAGACCGGCCCCCAGCACCCGCCACCGGGTGCGAGCCCTGATCATCACCCCGACGCGGGAACTGGCGGCACAGGTCGCGCAGAGCGTCGAGACCTACGGCCAGCATCTCCCGTTTAAATCCGCGGTGGTGTTCGGCGGGGTCAAGATAAATCCGCAACTCGCCCAGCTGAAGCGCGGTGTCGACATCCTGGTGGCGACCCCCGGACGGCTGCTCGACCTGCACCAGCAGGGCGCGGTAGATTTCCGGGAATTGGAAATCCTCGTCCTCGACGAGGCGGACCGCATGCTCGACATGGGCTTCATCCACGATATCCGCCGCATTCTCAAGGTGTTGCCCGAACCGCGGCAGAACCTGCTGTTTTCGGCCACCTTCGCCCCGGAGATTCGCGGCCTGGTGAACCAGATACTGCACAACCCGCTGACCATCGAGGTGGCGCCGCCGAACGCCACCGCCGATCGCGTCGAGCAGTGGGTGTACCCTGTGGATAAAAGCAGCAAGACCGCGGTGCTGCGCGAGCTCATCGTCGATCGCGACTGGCAGCAGGTCCTGGTATTCACGCGCACCAAACACGGCGCCAACCGCCTGACCCAGAACCTGGTCAAGGCGGGGATCAACGCCGCCGCGATTCATGGCAACAAGAGCCAGGGCGCGCGCACCCGCGCGCTGGCCGGGTTCAAGAGTAACGAGGTGCGCGTGCTGGTTGCGACCGATATCGCCGCGCGCGGGCTGGACATCGTGGAACTGCCCCAGGTGGTGAATTTCGATCTGCCCAACGTGCCCGAGGATTACGTGCACCGGATCGGTCGCACCGGTCGAGCCGGTTCGGCCGGCCGCGCCTATTCGCTGGTCAGCGCCGACGAGATCAAGCAGCTCAACGGTATCCAGCAACTCATCCAGAAGCACATCGAGCGCGAGTACGTCGACGGTTTCGAGCCCGACCACGAGGTCCCCGCCAGCGCCCCGCTGCGCCTGCCTCGTCGTGACGGCGGCTCCCAGGGGAAGGCGACTGAGGGCCGCGGCGCCAGACCCGGGTCTCGCCCCGGCACGGCCAAGCCGGGCAGCCGTCGTCGGCGCCGGCGATCCGGGGCCGGCCCCCGGCAGGCCGTCGGAAGCGGGAACCGCTGAGCGGACGGGACGGGGCCTTCAGTCGATACCAGAAGGCTGCGTCCGCGATTCCAGTACCACCGCCTTGCGCAGGTCGATATCGACCGGCAGCCGCTCACCCACGATCACGTTCGTATCTCCGGGGGCAAGCCCGGTGATCTGTTGGCCGTCAGCGAGCTGCAACTGGCAGCGGTAGTGGGCACCACAGAACCGCCGCTCGACAATTTCCAGCTGGAGAGCACTCGCGGGGTCGTAACGAACCTGTTCCGGCCGCAACAGCAGGCGCGCTGTACCCGCGGCCGGCGGCGGCCCGGGCCATTGCCCGAGTCCGTTGTTCAGCTCGCCGTCAGCGCCTACTTTCACATCCAGCACGGCACCCTGACCGATGAAGTTGGCCACGAACTCGTCTGCCGGTTGCTGGTAGAGCCCGGCGGGAGACGCGGTCTGGACGATACGTCCGTGATGCATCAGTGATACCCGGTCCGCCATGGCAAAGGCCTCCTGCTGATCGTGGGTGACCAGTACCGCGGTGGTGCCATGGCGCTGTAGCAGGCCCCGCACCTCCGCGGCGAGCTCTTCACGCAGCTCACTGTCCAGGCTTGAGAAGGGTTCGTCGAGCAGCAGGATATCCGGCCGGGGCGCCAACGCCCGGGCGAGCGCAATCCGTTGTTGCTGCCCGCCTGAGAGTTCGTGGGGCATAGCGCGACCAGCACTGGCGAGACCCACCATGTCCAACAACGCCTGCACCCTGTCCCGCGTTTCCTGCCGGCCGGTGCCGTGCAATCCGAAGGCCACGTTGTGTTGTACGTCCAGGTGCGGAAACAGCGCGAAGTCCTGGAACACCATGCCCACCCGCCGGCGTTCCGGTACCACGGTTCGCTCCGGCTCGCTGATTGTGCGCCCGCCCAGGGCAATCTGGCCGCTGGCAACCGGTTCAAAACCTGCGATGGCCCGCAACAGGGTGGTTTTGCCACAACCCGATGGCCCCAGCAGCGAGGCGATCTCGCCGGCGTCCACCCGCAGCGAAACGTCGTGCACCACGGTTAGCGACCCGTAGGCCACGCTGACGGCGTTTATATCAAGGGCCTTGGTCATGCGTCTCCGCCATGTTGCTCAATGCCCGGCTCAACAGGATAACCGGGATCAGTCCGATCAGTACGATAGCCAATGCCGGCGTCGCCGCATCGGCCAGCCGCTCATCCGAAGCGAGTTCGTAGGTCCTGACCGCCAGGGTGTTGAAGTTGAATGGGCGTAGTATGAGGGTGGCCGGTAACTCTTTCAGGACATCGACGAACACCAGTAACAGGGCGGTGATCATGCTGCCACCGAGGATGGGCACATGCACGCGGCCGAGAATGCGCAGCGGCGACGCCCCCAGCGATCTCGCAGCGTCATCGATGCCGGGGCGGATCCGGGCGAGCCCGGATTCGATGCTCTGCACCGAGACTGACAGAAATCGCACGACGTGCGCGAATACCAGGGCTGCCAGGGTCCCGCTGAGAATGAGGCCGGTGGACACCTGGAAGGTGGACTCCAGCCAGGCGGAGAGCCAGTTGTCGAAAGCTGCGAACGGGATCATCACGCCGACTGCGATGACCGTCCCCGGGACGGCATAGCCGGTGGTGGCGATACGCACGGCCGCGCCCGTCATCGGCCCCGGGTGCAATCGCCTGCCGTAACCCAGAACCAGTGCGATGAGCAGGCAGAACAGCGCCGCCAGCCCCGCCAGCAGGAAACTGTTGCCCACCAGTTCCGCAAAGCCGCGGTCCACCTGGGCCCGCCAGCCGGAAAAGGCCCAGGTCACCAGCCGCAGCGCCGGCAGGACGAAGCCGCAAAACACGATAGCCGTTACCGTCGCCAGCGCCGTGAAAGCCGCGCCACCGCGCAGGCGTATGCGCGCCGGCGGGCTGCCGCCGCGGCTGTGGTGGAAGCGCATACGCCGTCGGGAGGCGCGCTCGAGCACAAACAGGGTGAGCACGAATAACAGCAGGAAGGCCGCGAGCTGGGCCGCCGCCTGCAACTCGCCCAGGCCGTACCAGGTGCGAAAGATGCCTGTGGTGAAAGTGCTGACCCCGAAATAATCCACCGTGCCGTAATCGGCCAGCGCTTCCATCAGGGCGAGACTGACACCGGCGGCGATGGCCGGACGGGCAACGGGCAGGGCGACGCCGACGAAGGTGCGCCATGGGCCGCGCCCCAGGCTGCGGCTGGCTTCCAGCATGGCGGTGGACTGTTCGATGAAAGCCACCCGCGCCAGCAGGTAGACATACGGGTAGAGCACCAGTGACAACATGGCCACCGCGCCGCCGAGGGAGCGGATTTCGGGAAAGTAGTAATCGCCATAACCCCAGTCGAAGTGGTCGCGCAACGCGGATTGGACGGGGCCGGCATAGTCGAACAACCCTGTGTAGGTATAGGCGATAATGTAGGCGGGCATCGCCATCGGCAGTAAAAGTGCCCAGTGAAACCACGCCCGCAGCGGGAAGTCACAGGCCGTGGTGAGCCAGGCACTGCTCACCCCAAGCACGAAGGTACCCACGCCCACGCCCAGCATAAGCCACAATGAGTGCACCACGTAATCGCCGAGCACCGTCGTCAGCAGGTGCTCCCAGACCGCACCGTAGTCGCCTGCCAGGCTGGCGACGATGACCAGGACCGGTAGCGAGAGAACGGCGGCGATCAGGATGAGGGCGGTTCGCCACCCCGCGTCGCCCTGTCCGCGTGGCTGTCGGGGGGAAACTATCGCCAACCAGCCCGGTCCATGGCCATGACCGCGGCGGCATTGAGGCGCCCCAGTTCGGTGACATCCAGCGGGTCGCGTTTGAATTCACCCCAGGATTGCAGTGTCTCGCTCGCGGGTATGCCGTCGCGAACCGGGAACTCGTTGTTGGTCTGCGCATACCAGCGCTGGCTCTCATCGCCGGCAAGGAACTCGAGCAACCGCACGGCCTCCTCGGTGTGCTTCGCAGCAGCCGTCACACCGGCCCCGCTGATATTGACGTGGGTGCCGCGGCCCGACTGGTTGGGCCAGAAGATGGCGACTTTGCCGGCCGCCTCACGCTGGGCGGAATCGTCGCTGTTGAGCATGGCGCCAAAGTAGTAGCTGTTGACGATCGCGACGTCGCACTGCCCGGCGGCCACCGCCTTGATCTGGTCGCGATCGCCGCCCTGGGGGGGTCTGGCGAAATTGGCCACCAGGCCCTCCAGCCAGTCGGCGGTTTGCGCCTCACCATGCGTCGCCAGCAGGCTGGCCACCAGGGACTGGTTATAAATGTTGCCCGATGACCGCACGCAGATGCGTTGTCGCCACTGTGGGTCGGCGAGGGCTTCGTAGGTGCTGAGGTCGCCAGGTTTAACGCGGTCGGGCGCATACACCAGCGCCCTGGCGCGCACCGACAGGCCGAACCAGTAGCCCTCCGGGCTGCGCAGGTAGGCAGGGATTCGTTGCTCGAGAATCTCCGAGGTGACCGGCTTGAGCACCCCGGCTTCCTGGGCCCGGTAGAGTCGTCCGGCGTCGGTGGTGATCAACACGTCCGCGGGTGAATTGCGACCCTCACGCTGCAGGCGGGTGAGCAGCGCATCATCCTTACCGGTGACCAGGTTGACGTCGATCCCGCTCTCCTCGCTGAAGCGGTCCAGTAGCGGCTTGATCAGCGCCTCCTGGCGGGCGGAGTAGATATTGACCTCCGCGGCCAGGCCGGGTTGCGCTACCAATAGCAGCAACAACAGGGCCGGTAGCAATCGACTGCCGGTGGGAGTAAAAGGAATCATGAGCGGTGCCCCGGTGGTGTAAAGAGTCCGACAATTATTCGCAGATAGCCGGCGAAAGCAAGCGCGGGGCACTTCCGCCGTTGATCGCGGACCGACGGCCCGGTGCCCGGCCCCGGCAAAAAACGCCGGCAGGGCCCTTGGCCGGAGGTTACGAACCGCTCCGGCGCCTGCGGCGGCCTGTGCAAGGTCGAGTGGAGTCCGTATAATCGCCGCTCTTTTTCTGGCCCGGTAGTTGTCCATGACCGTTCGCACCCGCGTCGCCCCGTCCCCGACGGGCGATCCCCACGTCGGTACAGCGTATATCGCGCTGTTCAACCTGTGTTTCGCGCGCGCTCACGGCGGCAGTTTTGTGTTGCGCATCGAGGATACCGATGTCGCCCGCAGCACGGTGGATTCGGAGCGGGTCATCCTGGATTCGCTGCGCTGGCTGGGGCTGGACTGGGACGAAGGCCCGGATGTGGGCGGGAGCTTCGGTCCCTATCGGCAGAGCGAACGCATGGACCTGTACGCGGGTTATGCCAGGCAGCTGGTTGAGCAGGGGGACGCCTTCGTGTGTTACCGCACGCCCGAGGAGCTGGAGACGTTGCGGGAAGCGCGCAGGGCGGCGGGCAACGGCACTGCCCTGAAACCGTCGGATCTGCGCCTGCCCCCCGAGGTTGTCGCGGAGCGGGAGGCGGCCGGTGCCCCCTATGTGATCCGCATGATGGTCCCCGAGGAGGAGGGCGTCTGCGCGGTGGAAGACATGTTGCGCGGTACGATCGAACTGGACTGGGGCATGGTGGATGCGCAGGTGCTGTTGAAGTCAGACGGCATGCCGACCTACCACCTGGCCAACGTGGTCGACGATCACCTGATGGAGATCACCCACGTGCTGCGCGGTGAAGAGTGGATCAACTCCGCACCCAAGCACAAGCTGCTCTACCAGTATTTCGGCTGGGAGATGCCCCGCCTTTGCCACTTGCCGCTGCTGCGCAATCCCGACAAATCCAAGCTGAGCAAGCGCAAGAACCCGACCAGTATCCTCTACTACCAGCGCATGGGTTTTCTTCCCGAGGCGCTGCTGAATTACCTGGGGCGCATGGGCTGGTCCATGCCCGACGAGCGCGAAAAATTCACCCTGGACGAGATGCTGGCCGTGTTCGACCTGCAACGCATTTCACTGGGCGGGCCCATCTTCGATATCGAGAAGCTCAGCTGGCTGAACGGCATGTGGATACGGGAAGACCTCAATCAGGTCCAGCTCGCCCAGCGCCTGATCGACTGGGCCTACAACGAAGACAACCTGATGAAGGTGCTGCCCCACGCCCAGCAGCGCATGGAGACGCTCAGCGATTTTGCGCCATTGACGGCATTTCTCGTCTCCGGCACCCTGCCGATTACCGCCGGGGATTTCGACGGGCTGCGCGCCGGGCACGACACCGTGGTGCGCTGGCTGCAGTTCGCCCTCTGGCGCCTGGAAGCTCTGCGTGACTGGAACCGCGACAGCATCTGGTCGGAAATGAAAAGCCTGGCCGAGTCCGACGAGGTCAAGGTCAAGGACCTGCTCGCACCGCTGTTCATCGCCATCACCGGTTCAGCCAGTTCGATTTCGGTGGTCGACGCAATGGCCCTGCTGGGACCGGATATGACCCGGGCGCGCCTGCGCCATGCCATCGAGGTACTCGGCGGCATCTCCAAAAAGGGCATGAAACGCCTGGAGAAAGAATACCGGGGCGCCGGCGGCGCCTGATTCGGACCCTCATGAAAACACCGTGGAGCCTGTCATGATTCGCAGAAACCTGCCCTCGTCGCTGATGTCGACTTTCGCTCGCCCCCTCAACGGCATCCAGAGTTCGCCGGTGCCGGAGCAGCCGGCGCAACTGCTGAAGCTGTATGACATGGAGAACTGCCCGTACTGTCGCCTGGTGCGGGAGGCGCTCACCGAGCTGAACCTGGATGCGGAGATCTACCCCTGTCCGAAGCGCGGCGAGCGCTTTCGTCCGGAGGTGGAGGCGCGGGGCGGCCAGGCGCAGTTCCCCTACCTGGAAGACCCGAACACCGGTGAGGCGATGTACGAGTCGCTCGATATCGTCGCCTACCTGTTCGAGACCTACGGCCGGAGGCCGCTGCCGCTCAAGTGGCGGGCGGGCAGGCTGCAGACGCTGGGTTCGATGATGGCCAGCGCGCCCCGGCTGCGACGGGGGATGCGCGCCCGCACCGGCGCCCTGCCGATCGAGATGCTGGAGCTGTACAGCTTTGAGAGCAGCCCTTATGCGCGCCCCGTGCGTGAACTGCTGGCCGAGCTGGAGATTCCTTACATTCTCCGCAATTGCGGACGCACGCGCCTGGACGAGTGGCTACTGCCCCCGTTAAGGCAGGCGTTGCGGATCAGGCCTGACAGTGACGTAGAGAACCGCCAGCACCTGCTGGCGATCGAGGACCGGGTGTCGATTCCCTACCTCTACGACCCCAATACCGGTTCCGGCCTGTTCGAGTCGGCAGCGATTATCGACTATATCGAGGAGACCTACGGGCCTGGTCGATTACGATTGATCGGCCACGTGCTGCAGTCGCTGGCTCAGCCCGTGATGGCTGCCGGGGACCGTGTGCGGCTTAAGTAAACCGCCAGGAAAAGCAGGGACGCGGCTTCGAATACCATGGCGAAGTTGGTGTAGAACGAGAAGTCGCCCTGGCTCACTCCCAGCGCGATGCGCACCGGCGCCAGCCCGGCAAAAAGCACCAGCAGGATGATGAGCGCCTCCCGCAGAAGGGCCTTACGAAACACCGCCAGTGCGCAGAACAGGCCCACGGCGATTTGCAGGCCGCCGTACATACTGCTCAGCTCGATACGCCCGGTGATCGTGGATATCTCCAGCCCCGCGGCGTCGGCGAAGGCCTGCGGTTGTAACAGGCAATAGAATCCAAAACCGGTGAGCAGCAGGGCCTGAAAGCCCAGGAAAAGTCTCGCGATCATGGTGATACTCCTTTTTGGGCTGCGCCGGGTATCGACCACCCGGCTACGGGTACCTGACCCGGCCGAGCGCCGGGCTGGTCAGCGAGGTGATGTAGAGCCAGCCGTTGCCTTCGATAGCACCGGTGGTGACCGCGTAGGCGCCGCTGGGATCCTGCAGGGTCTGTAATACGTTGCCGTCTTCATCGATCTGGATCACGATGCCGTAGGCGCCCGGGGACATGCGAAGCGATGCCGGGAGGCGATACGACAGGGCCCGCAGGAACGGCTTCTGCGCGACGTCGTCGAGTTGCTTCACTCGCGGTGAAGCGAGCCCCAGCCAGTAGGTCTGGCGGCCGTCGACCACGGCGCCGCGGTTGATGTTGTCGGGAAAGCCGGGCAGATTGTCGATCAGCGTTTCGATCTCTCCCTTACGCGGCCCTGTGACGTAAATCCTGTCGACGCTGTATTCGCCGGTCTCGTTGACGAGTATGCAGTTGCTATCCGGGCACATGGCCACACCGTTGGCGAAGCTGTAGCCGGTGGCGACGACCCCGGTTTTGCCGCTGGCGGGGTCATACGAGAGAAATCGCCCGGTGTTGCCGTGTTCCGAAATCTCCAGCAGGCTGGCTGCCAGCGTGCTGCCCGCCGCCTCCGCGCCGAATTTCGTCGAGGCATCGGAAAAATAGATGACACCGTTGTCGGCAATATCCAGGTCGTCCGCGTAGGCGATCGGCCCGCCGTCCACGCTGTCTGTCAGTACCGTTACCGTCTTCCCGTCCGGGCTGACCGAGAGCAGGCCCCTGAAGGCATCCGCGACGATGAAATTGCCGTTGGCGTCGCGTTCCATGCCGAGTGGCACGCCGCCGGTCTCGGCGAATACGGCGGCGGTGTTGGCCTCGGTATCGACCCGGATGATGACGCCGTCCTGGGAGGTGGTGTAGACAATTTCACGGCCGTTCTCCACTGCGATCACCACATCCTCGGGCCCGTGGTGGTCGCCGATGGTCAGCAGATCCAGGTTCGCGAGCCGGTTATTCGCGGCGAAGTCGCCGGTGAACCCCGGGTTATCCGGGGGTGACCAGGGCTGCGGGTCGATGGGAACCGGCCATAACGCCAGGTAAGCGATGGCCAGGAGGAGGGCGATGCCCAGGTACTTGAAGAGTTTACTCACGGCTGCATGTCCAATTGTATATCCAAGTGTGTGCCTGGTTTGGCGCTGTGGGGAGCATTTATCAGTGGACGAGTATACCCGCTGCGCGGGCCGTTCGGGGCCACGCAGCTGAGGGTGTGGGAGCGGGTTTGGCAGCGCCCGGCGGCATGATCTCATTGTCCATGGTTGTCAGGGTCTCAATTGAAATTCGGAGGCGGAAGGTGCCGGTACTGTTCAAGTACGGCGCTGTGCCCGGCGCGTTCGAGTGCCGCCTCAACGTTCCTGAAACGGCCGGTCACTGCCTCGCCGTAGCTGGGGTGGGTGAATATGTAAAACTCACCGGCTTCCAGCGCCTCCACGACGCGTTCCCCCACGACGTCCACCGGCATGCCTTCCTGAACCACCTTATTGAGCATATCTTCCATGCCGGTGATGGTCGCGCTGTTTTCCCTGCCCTCGGCGGCATAGCGCCCGGGCATGTTGCGCTCCGATTCGTTGATACGGGTCTGGGTAAAACCCGGACAGAGTACACAGGCATGAATGCCCTCGGGACCCAGTTCCAGGGCCCAGTTCTCCGTCATGGCGACGACCGCCGCCTTGGTTGCGGTGTAGGGCGTTGCCAGGGGCAGTGGGCCGAAGCCCGCGAGGGACGCGACATTGACCACCCAGCCGCCTTCACCGTGGGCCCTGATCAGCGGCACCATCGCCTGGGTACCGTACACCACGCCCATCAGGTTCACGTCGAGCACCCATTGCCAAGTCCTGGCGTGGGTCTCCGCGATGGTGCCACCCAGCCCACCGACGCCGGCGTTGTTGACCACCATATGAACCTTGCCGAACCGGTCAATAGCCTTGTCCGCGGTGTGTTGCCACTGGCTCGGGTCCGCCACGTCCAGTGCAGTGGCGAGTACGGGTACGCCGGCGGCATCGAGCTCAGCTTCGGCTTTTGCCAGCTGCTCGGCGTTGATATCGGCGATGACGATGTTCATGCCGCGTTTGCCGAGGGCGCGGGCAATGGCGAGGCCAATCCCCTCAGCGCCGCCACTGATCACCGCGGTTTTGTCCTGGAAGCTGGCCATGCTGAATTCCTGTGGGCTACATAAAACGGCCCCAGACTATAGAGGGCTGGCGGGTGTCCTTCAAGCGGCTATCATTGCCGATGATCTCCGGGATTTGCCGATGAAGACGGGGATTGCTGACGACAAGCGGGGATGACCGATGACGAACAGGCCGATCGACCGGGGTTGTAAAGGATTGGATGAGTAAACGAGCTTACAGTGACGCTACCGACCTGTGTGACTGCGGCAGTCAGACACGCTTTGCGCAGTGCTGCCAGCCGTTGCTCCTGGGCGAGGACGTCGCGGTGACAGCGGAGCAGTTAATGCGCTCGCGCTACACGGCGTTCGCCCGGCGTGACGAGGCATACCTGTTGGCGACCTGGCACCCTGACTCCCGGCCGTCGCGAGTGCGCTTTACGCCGGGCCAGCGCTGGCTCGGCCTGGCGATCAAGGCGACCACGGAAGGCGGTGCCGATGATGCCACCGGCGCCGTCGAATTCGTCGCCCGCTTCAAGGTACTGGGGCGGGGGCACCGCCTGCACGAACGCAGCCGGTTCGAGAAACTCGATGAACGCTGGTACTACCTGGACGGCGATCACCTCTAGGTTAGTGGTGGTGACCACCGGGGCCGTGGGCGTGACGATGCGCCAGTTCTTCCGGCGTCGCCTCGCGTACATCGATGATTTCGATGTCGAAGGTCAACGCCTGACCGGCGAGGGGATGGTTGGTATCCACGTCGGCACTGAATTTGCCGGCTTTGACCACCGTGACCGCCCGTCGACCCTCGCTGGTCTGCAACTGGGCCACCATGCCCGGTTTCAGCTTCCCCTTGTACAGCAGGTGCTTCGCCGGCACGCGCTGGACGCGGTCGGGCTCGTGCTGGCCGTACGCCTGCTCGGCGGTCAAGGTGGCAGAGAACACATCGCCGCTGCTGTGGCCGGCCAGGGCTTTCTCCAGCCCCGGGATAATGCCATTCACGCCATGCAGGTAGGCACTCGGGTCGCCCCCGCGGGAGGTCTCTACCTCGGTGTTGGCTTCATCGCGCAGTGTGTAGTGGAAAACAACGACTTTGCCGTCGGCAATCTTCATCGGTCCAGTGAAACCCCCGGTCTGTTGGCTTTAGTCAGGCGGGACCCGGAACCGCTTCCCCCGCGAAGCAGCAGTGTAGCAGTCACCCGGCAGGCTGTGTTCATCTAAGCCCGCCATCCTGATGTTTATGGCGTGCTACCCGTGAGTCGGTGTGTGCAAGGATAGACCCGGCCCTGCTGCATACTCACCTGACGCCGGCGAGTCGGCCGGGCGTAACCGCGCCGGGGGCGGCACGCTGCCTGGCTCCAAAGAAATCCGACAACCGTTCGGGCTCTTAAAGACGTGTCGGCAGACGCGACCCCGAAGAACTGCTTTAATGGGGCGACCGATTATCGCAGTGAGGGTGCCGCGCGTGTCCATCAGTACATTTGATCTGTTCAAGATAGGAATCGGTCCGTCGAGCTCGCACACGGTGGGGCCGATGAATGCCGCGCGACGATTCGCCGAAGGCCTCGAGCGCGACGGTCAGCTGGGTGACTGCTGTCGTGTTACCGCGGAGCTCTACGGATCGCTGGGCGCCACCGGCGCCGGGCACGGTTCTCCCAAGGCGGTGATCCTGGGGCTGGAAGGGGAGAGCCCCGAGAGCGTTGAGGTCGACACGATCGCGCCGCGGGTTGAGGCGGTGCGGGAGGGTGCGGGTATCGCGCTGCTGGGTCAGCGTCGCCTCGCGTTCAATTACCGCGATGACCTCATCATGCACCGCAGTGAGTCGCTGCCGTTTCACTCTAACGGCATGCGCTTCACGGCCTACGACGAAGCGGGGGCGGTGGTCCGCCAGCGCGTCTATTACTCGGTGGGCGGCGGTTTTGTCGTTGACGAGACCGCGGCCGGGGAGGATGTCATCGTCGATGACCCCACGGTATTGCCGTACCCGTTTTCGACCGGCGACGAACTCCTCGCCCAGTGCCGGGAGCACGGGCTCTCCATCAGCACCTTGATGCTGGAGAACGAGAAGGCCTGGCGACCCGAGAGCGAAATCCGGGCCCGGCTGCTGGAAATCTGGCGGGTTATGGATGCGTGTATCGACCGGGGCTGTCGTACGGAGGGCATTATGCCCGGCGGGCTCAAGGTCAAGCGTCGTGCAGCCCACCTCTATCGCCAGCTCAAGAGCACCAAGGATTCACTGGGTGACGCGTCGATGAACACGATGGACTGGGTAACGCTGTATGCGCTCGCGGTCAACGAAGAAAACGCGGTGGGCGGTCGTGTGGTCACCGCGCCGACCAACGGAGCCGCCGGCATTATTCCCGCCGTATTGAAATACTACCTCAGGTTTTGCGAGGGCTCGAGCGAGGACGACATCTGTCGCTACCTCCTGACGGCGGCGGCGATCGGTATTCTCTACAAGATCAACGCCTCCATTTCCGGCGCCGAAGTGGGCTGCCAGGGCGAGGTAGGCTCGGCCTGTTCTATGGCCGCCGGCGCGTTGGCCGATGCGCTGGGCGGTAGGCCGGCCCAGGTGGAGAACGCCGCAGAGATCGCCATGGAGCACAACCTCGGGCTGACCTGTGATCCCATCGGCGGCCTCGTGCAGGTGCCCTGTATCGAGCGCAACGCCATGGGCGCCATCAAGGCGATCAGCGCGGCGCGCATGGCGCTGCGCGGCAGCGGCGAGCATTTTGTCTCCCTGGACCAGGTGATCAAGACCATGCGCGACACCGGCAAGGACATGCAGGACAAGTACAAGGAGACGGCCCGCGGCGGGCTGGCCGTCAACGTGCTGGAGGTGCCGGTCAGCATCATCGAGTGCTAAGCGAAAGACTGTGGGCCGGTATGGCGGGCCGCAGGGTGGACCCGGCTGGCTTGACAGCCGCAGCGGCGATCACTAAAATCCGTTCCTCGAATTGACGCCCTGTGCAAAATGCCTTGGCCGTCAATGAGTTAGCAACAGTTTCGGGGCTATAGCTCAGCTGGGAGAGCGCAACACTGGCAGTGTTGAGGTCAGCGGTTCGATCCCGCTTAGCTCCACCAAATAAAGCCTTTAAGATCAGGCAATTGAAAAGGCCACCGCAAGGTGGCCTTTTTCGTTCTGGGGTGACTAGGTGACATTCTGGATGACGCAATGGCCCGAAAGTGTTTATTCCGAAGACGGCCTTGCTCAGGCCCGTGAACTCCATCTGCAGGTAAGGAAGACGATTGCGGAGGACTTGGATCCGCGGGAGGAGGGGCAGGGCAAAGTATAAGAAGTATTAACCGCTTATTGAAAGTAGACAGCTTCGCTGATTCTATCAACTGGACCTGCTGAGCTGTGGAAGTTGCCGGCTATTGACCCGAAAATCTCGTTTTCGACATTGAGTATGCCGTTCAAATGCGTTCATTCCTGAACGGCTGCACGCAACAGCCCATGCCATACGTTTTTCACTGGCTTCCTTGCTGGCGGATTGGTGTAGGGCTGGAATCTTCCCAGCGAACAGAGGCAACGTACCCCAGGGCACTCTCTCTTGATGCTGCGCATGGCCCAGGCCGGCTTCTCACCCGCTTCGCGGTTTCACCTGCTCAATTCACCTTGTCCCAGGTGGCGCTCTGGTCGGTGGCACCAGCAATGGTCGAGTCGGTGTTTCCTGTTCTTTCTGGCGCAGGTGAGTCAGTATTCGATCGAGGGCCTGCCCCGCTGTATCGGGCATGACGTCCTGGTTCTCAGCACACCACAAGGCGTTAGCCCCGATATTTCGCGAGTGGTCGGATTTTATGACGTTTCAGCGTGTATGGACTCCTCCGCGTTTTCAAGCCTCTGGCAACAACCTGAAGGTTCGACTGCTCACGTGTAACCGGGTCTCTTGATCGTGCTGGATAGTCAAGGTAAGTTGAATCATTCAGCTCTCCTCTTCATGCGTTCTCAGAGATTGACGGCGTGATAACAGATCAAACTCAAATCTACATCGTCGGTGGCGGAATCGCAGGTTTATCCGCTGCGGTTTTCGCAATCCGCGACGGCGGTATAGCCGGCAGGAATATCCACATTTTTGAAGAGTTCAAGGTCCTCGGTGGCGCGCTCGATGCCACATGGGATCGCAAGAAAAATTATTCCATGCGCGGTGCAAGGCTGATCAATGAAAAGGCCTACCAGTGCTATTTTGACATGCTGTCGGCCATCCCCTGCCTTGACGAACAGGAAGAACTGGAGATCGCTGGAAGTAGGACTAAAGATCTTCAGGACTATCACCCTGCAACAAGTGTCAAAGATGAAATATATGCATTCAATAAGATTCACAAGCTGAATACGGTTACCAGGCTCGTGGGGAAGGAAGGAGCCAGAGTCGATCACACGAAGCTCGGTCTGACCAATGTAGACCGAATAGCCCTCATCGCTCTCGTTTCAATTTTTGAGAAACTGATCGATGGTATGCGGATCGACGAGTACTTTCGGGCAGATTTTTTCAAGACCAATTTCTGGTACCTGTTTGCGTCCATGTTCGGTTTCGAACCCTGGCACAGCCTCATAGAATGCAAGCGATACATGCAGCGCTTCTTTCACGAAACCAATCATATAACCACTCTCAAAGGGGGCTGGAATACGCCGTACAATAATTATGAGTCAATCGTTGTACCGATCGAGCGATGGCTGTTGACTCAGGGTGTAGATATCCAGACCGGCGTCATGGTCACCGATGTCGACTTCAGGCCATACAGGGACAGAAAATCAGTCCAGAAGATTCATTTGCTTACAAAGGACAAAGAGCAAGAAATAGTCGTAAGAGAGACGGACTATGTTTTCATCACGATCGGATCAAAAGTGGCGGATTCACGCAAAGGCAGTATGAACAAAGCTCCCACCCTGGTCACGGACCAGAGAGGCGGAGGCTGGTCGCTCTGGAAAAAATTGGCAAATAAGGTCCCAGATCTCGGCAACCCTGACGCCTTCAGCAGTAATGTCGATCGGACCAAATGGTCTGTTTTTACCATAACCACCCGGGGGCCGCTGTTTGCGAAGAAGATCAAAGACTACTCGAGGGTCAAGGTTCAGGGAGAACAACATATACTGTCGTGTGTAGACTCAAACTGGGGTCTGGGTTTACATATTCCTTTCCAACCGCATTTCAGAAATCAAACCCCCGACACAACGGTCATGTTCGGTTATGGGCTCTATGGGAACACAATGGGAAACTACATCAATAAGACAATGACTGAATCGACTGGAGAGGAGTTGCTCACCGAGTTGGTATATCACATGGGTTTTATGATGGATTTGGACAAGATAAAGGATGTAACAGTAAGCATTCCCACCACGCTTCCCTATGCCACGAGTCACTTCAGCCCAAGGAAACTTGCTGATCGTCCACAGGTCGTTCCCAAAGGGTCGACGAACCTGGCACTTCTGGGTCAGTTTGTCGAAATCCCGGACGACTGCGTATTCCTCGTGGACTATTCAACCCGCTCGGCCCAGATTGGTGTATACAAACTCTTGAATATAACTAAGAAAGTAACCCCCGTATATATGGGCATCCGCAATCCGATACAGTGGGTGAGTGCTTTGTGGACATCACTACAGTAACAACGGGCACCTGAACCCTGGGCCGAGCTCACACGCCACCACAGCGCAATTGGTAATCGATGAACTGGAGTTGAACCGTTTTCGTGGACACCTAACCTTTACGGAGGAGGTATCCACCCGTGCCAAGAGCAGGACTCCCTTTCCCACCCGAATTCCTCTGAAGCCTCAGCACCATTAAACGTAATGTCTACTGCTATCTCAGCTCCAGTCATGCCTCCAAAGAATTCACTTCGTGTTCGGCGACAATTAGGATGGCCGGTCCGACGACAACTATCTTGGCCGGTTGAGTGACACACTTGGCACCTCGTTTATCCGATGGAGAACGGAGTGCCGGGCTTACACATCACTCAACGACAACAGGAGTTGTATATGCGAAGTCGTCAACACGGCCAGTCACAGGAGACGGCGGCTGCCAAAGCCGGCATTTCAGTTCGTTCAGGTCGCCGCATCGAACGCGGAGAACAAGGCGCCAGCGCGCCCAGCCCCCGTCAGTGGCGCACACGTCAGGATCCCCTCGCCGCCGTGTGGGATAGCGAGTTGGTCCCCCTGCTGGAACGGGAGCCGGATTTGACCGGCCTGACCCTGCTGGAATACCTGGATGACCAGTATCCCGGCGAATATCAGACCAGCGTCCTGCGTACCCTGCAGCGGCGGGTTAAGCGTTGGAAGGCGCTGGAGGGACCCGCGCGGGATGTCATCTTTCGCCAGCAAGCCGAGCCCGGCCTGATGGGGCTATCGGATTTTACCCACCCCGACGACACCATCACCGTGGCCGGTAAGCCGTTTCCGCACCTGCTTTATCAGTTTCGGCTGGCCTACAGCGGCTGGCGGTCAGTGATGGCGGTATGCGGCGGTGAGAGCTACGCCGCCTTGTCCGAAGGGTTGCAATATGCACTGCGGCGGGCTGGGGGCAGTCCCCGTGAGCACCGCAGCGACAGTCTTACTGCAGCCGTCAATAACAAGCAGAACACCTGGACCGGCGGCTATCAGACCCTGTGCGACCACTACCGCATGCGTCCGAGCCGCAACAACCTGGGCCAGTCCCACGAGAACGGCGCTATCGAATGTGCCAATGGCTCCTTCAAGCGGCGTCTCTCCCAGGCCCTGAAGGTGCGCGGCACCCGGGACTTCCGCACCGCGGCGGCTTACCAGCAATTCATCGAGGGGGTTGTCGAGCGACTCAACCGGCGGATCGCCAGCCGTTTCCGGGATGAACAGACAGTGCTGCAAACGCTGCCGGCCATTGACTTTGCTGCCTACAGTGAGGTCGCGGTCAGGGTCACGCGCTCCTCTACCATCGACGTGCGCCATGTGCTCTACACCGTGCCCTCACAGTTGGCGGGCGAGCGCCTGCGGGTGCACCTGTACCATGACCGGTTGCACTGCTATTTCGGACAAAGCCTGGCGGTGGTTTTGCCGCGGGTTTACCCGGTATCAGGCGCGTCGCGTGCACGCCGAGTGGATTATCGTCACGTGATCCATGCCCTGGCGGCGAAGCCCCAGGCCTTCCGGCGCGCCCAGTTACGCGATGATCTCCTACCAAGCAGGACGTATCGTTCCCTCTGGGGACTGGTCGATACGCAGTTAGAGGAGCGCGATGCCTGTAAGTGGATGGTGACCGTACTGCGCCTGGCCTACGACTACGATTGCGAGGGGGCCTTGGGACAGGAGATGTTACAGGCGGCTGAACGCGGTCAATTGCCCACACGACACAGTTGCAGTCCGCTTCCTGCCCTCTCGGCAGACCGCCGCACCACTGTCTCCCAGCATCGCCTGACAGCTACACGAGTTGCTGGCGACGCACCGCCGGTCTGTGTGACGCAGGACGAATCCATCCCTGATGGACTGGCATGCTGCTGAAGGAGCTCCGGCTACCCGCCTTCGCTCACCACCACCAGGCATTGGCTGACTCGGCTCGTGCAGAGACCTGGTCCTACACCGACTACCTGTCTGTGTTGTGCGAGCGCGAAGTCGCCGACCGCTACCAGCGCCGGGTGCAGAAATGGACTCGGGAAGCCCAGCTACCTGCCGGAAAGACGTTTGCCACTCTGGAACCAAGCCGGCTGGGAAAGACTGTGCAGGGTCAACTGGCCACTTTGCACACGGCAGTACTGGGCCTCGAGCTGACAATGTCGTTCTCATGGGTCCCAGTGGACGGGCAAACCATGCTGCCGCGGAGTTGGGCGAGCAATTGATCGAGCAGGGGTCCGCTTTCGACTGTTCTCAGGGATTGCTCTGGTGCAGCACTTGCAGCAGGCCAAACGTGATCTGGATCTGCTGACAGCGATGACCCGGCTGGACAAATACCGCACGGTGATCATCGACGACATCGGCTACGTGAAGAAGACAGATGCGGAAACACAGGTACTGTTCGAGTTCATCGCACATCGCTACGAGAGCGGTAGCCTGATCATCACCGCTAACCAGCCCTTCAGCGCCTGGGACCAGATCTTCCCCGACGCGATGATGACCGTCGCCGCCATCGATCGGCTGATCCACCACGGTAGCATTATTGAACTTACCGGCGACAGTTACCGGAAACAGAAAAGAATGGAGCGTTCAACCGAGTAGGGTAACCGCGACACTCAACCGGCCGCATAATTGTCGCGAAACCGGCCAAGATAGTTGACGTCAGACACTGAACTTCGTTCTTTAAACTTTCTTGCGCCGTGACCATCCAGGGCCAGCAAGACCCAGTCCGAATAGAGCTAGCGTGGCCGGAGCTGGAACCGAGCTTTCGAAAAGAAAACTGGGCCCAGAGAAAAAGCGCATATCCGTAAAGCTTGGAAACTGCATGTCCTTACTGGTTCCTCCACCGGCAACTCTCCCGTCGATAGGATTGATAAGGGAGTTGAATTCAGTCAGTGCAAGGTTATCAGATGGCCCTCCGGTATAAGCACTGCCGATGACATAGACTGTCGATGTCATTAGCGTGAAAGTAGCAATACTTGTGTAGCGGTGATCGCCGATCAAAGTTCCTGAACTTCCAGTGGGCACTGTCGCGCTTACCAGAAGCGTTCCATCACTTAGCCACAAACCCACATCTGCACTCCCATTAAGACCATCAAGGCCTTCATCCCATTGACCCAGTGCCAGGACGTCGATGCTCGCATCAACTGTAAAGGACCAGCCGCAGGTAAAGTTCAAGTTGCAGCTCGATTGAGCCGAGGGAGCGACTGGGTCAACAGCGCTCATCAACAATCCCGCGTGAGAAGTTGCCGATAGGGTTACTAAATTAAGCACGAACAGGGTCGCTTTTAAGCTTTTCATAAACCAGGTTATCTCAGTAATGCCTGCATCAATCGCACGCAATAATTATGCCAAGCAAGCAAGCAAACAGAGGGGCCTGGACCATTCCGGTCTAAAGCGAGCGCTGGAGTTGTAAAATTTCTTGACACAATTAGAGGATAACCAGATTTCTAGTCACCGACATATAAACGACAAAGTTGGAGCCGAATTCTCTCCTCCAAAATGTCTCAAGCGTGGTGAAAGCAGCTGTTACGGCTTCGCGGCATCCTGTCCGCAGAAGACTAATTCGTCACCCGGTTGGCCCCGACGCAGGTAACAGCTGTCCCAACGGCGAGGACCAAACCGAAGGCCATAGCCAACGACAGCTGGTTCAGGCCAGGACCTGCTTCATGCACCTCATCGCTGGCGTTAATCGGGACACCCACCATAACTCGATAGCATCAAGCCAGTTAAGAATTGGGATGGGTGTCCTGCTTGGTCTGCTTGGTCCCATTGAGGTGGGTGTCCTGCATGGTCCCGCTTGGTCCCTTCAAAGCGGCGCCTTGATTGCGAATCTGCGCCAAAGCCTTAGCGCCTTGCCATTGTTCAAAGGTGCCCTAGGCCGCTTTGTGTCGAAAGCAGCCATCACGCTGCCGATGGCAGCCTGTCTCTGAATAGGTGAAAGCGGGGCACCCTCCATGACGCAGTATTATCAAGTCAGGTAAAAATTGAGATGGGTGTCCTGTTTGGTCGTTTGGTCCGGGCCTCTTTAGCAATCAGTGGGAAGCAGCCCGCCTATCCTCACTACGGGCCATTATGTCTAGAGCACTCCGATCAAGGTGTGATGCCCGGGCGCTTACATTGAATCAAGAGGAGAATGCGAGGACCGAAATCAAGTCTAATTGGTCTGAAAAAACCGGACAGATCACCCGCGCTTGTTAGGTTCATCAGACTTATACCTGCCACGTAACGAAAATCAAAAGATTTGAGTGGAGATACTTTAACCGTGGTCTACACTTGTATCCTTTCTGGGCAGGAAGTCATGGAGTTCATATTGACATATTGAGACGCCTTTCTGTCTTCATTTGCACATCACTTCTACTAAGTTATCGGAATTGCATAACGAACACACCCTTAAAACAGACAAATTGAAGAGGACAACTCATAATGGGCGGAGGAAATAGAAATGGTCCTAGAAAGCCTTGGGTTTCCCCCCGGGGGGACCTGAAGCCCGCTAACGTGCCGGAAAAATCACCTAAGATGGGCTTGGGACATAAAGCAGACCTGGTTGATGCCAGCTAGATGTTTCAGTAGAAGGGATGGCAGCGGGGCAAATTTTATACAAAAATTGCCCTAGCGAGCCGCTTTTTCCCAGTGGATTACCTGAAATAGGCGACGTTAAGCAAGGCCAAATTGGAAATTGTTTTTTCCTGGCCGCTTTATTTGCAGTGCTAAAGTGTAAGGGTGGTGGGAAGTATATCCATAGTTTATTCCAGACGTCAGGCAATGACGTTTACATTAGGTTGTACGATGCTGGTTCTACGCCACATCTGATCAAGCTGAAAAAGCGGAGAGTAGTCAAGGCAGTTCAAATGGGTACTAGAAAGATCGCTGATAGTGAGCCCCGAAAAAAAGTCTTCAATCAGGGAGCCGCTTTGTGGTGTGACCTGATTGAACAAGCCAGCCACATGTTTCGATGAAAACTTAAATTATTCCCCGGACAGTGCGAAGTTCAGCAATACCCACGGTGGCTTCGAATGGTATGCGCTGCAGAGTCTAATGGGTGGGGAATCGCAATCGATCTCGATCGCCGATATGTCGACGTATAGCTATCTCAACGAAGTCAAAACCGAGCCATTTAGGAATCAATTTGGAGACAGCACAGAGATTTTCTTTTTCAAATTAATGAATCCGATGGTCGCCTCCGTAAGTGAAGTGACAAGACATATCAACCTTTTTACCGGAAAGCATTCTCACCTCCTTCCGCAATTCATAAAAATGGAGACTGGGTTCTACGGACGGCAAGAGGAACTTACAGTACTTTGTTGAATTGGTTAGAGGTAAGAATAGTAAAGGCATACGTACGGTTGTGCGCTATGAACAGTTGGAGGAGTTGCTGCAAAAACTCCAACTCGACACGGATACTCAGAAGGTCTTGCTCGGTTGGGTTGCCGAGAATCACGTCTTGCCAGGAAAGCGAATGACCGGACGTTATACAGGGCAACAGAAAGCATATTTTCAAGCCATCAAGGCAGCGTTAAGAAGTAATAAGCCGGTTTGTCTTGGAAGTCGTCAGTCAATCGGCGGGCAGAGCGGTCTTGGAGGAAGTGCCAATGAGCCTGTATATAAGGGCCTTGTGGCCGGCCATGCCTACGCAGTAGTCGATATAGAAGAACAGGAAGTCGGAAGGGACGGAGAGGTTTGCTTGATACAAGTCTTGAACCCGTGGGGTGACTATGGGCGTGTGTTCGAGCCAAATTCCCTGAATCAGTTAAAAGCAGCAGAAGACTGGTCGGAAGGCTCGGGTCTATTCTGGCTGACCTTAAGTGATCTCTCCAAAAGATTCGATAGGATTTCGATTGCCGGCAGGGCTGTAACCTAACCTGAAAGCCAACACTGTAAATGGACCTGTGGTGCCTCACAAAGACGCTTTTATGATTGTGTTTCACCCAATCAATGAGGTAATGAATAGAAAGCCCTTTATCCGCCAACGGTTACCTAGCCTACTGTGCGATGCCAGTTATGCTGTGGTTTAAAGCGCAGCACTGGATATAGATAAAAGCTAATCACACGATGGAACGGTTCAACGGTTGCCATGGGAGGGGGCGAAACGGGACATCCACCATGAATCGTTATCAACAAGCCAATTAAAGTTTGATGTGGGCGTACTGCTTGCGCTTGTGTGCTCCGGGCGGGGGCGCGAACTCACCACCGGGCGCGGTAGCCACGCACATCCACGTGTACGAATGGTCAGTGTCTTGAATTGCTGCCATAGATAACGAGACCGACCAGCGTGTCGAACTGTCCCGAAAGAGACATCTCTCCGATAAAGTCTGCCAGCCAGACCGCATCCGGTCTGTCGATAGCGCCATCCCGGTTGAGACCATCCATCATCCCGTCGCGGGAATTGGCATCGACGAAAATGTCGGCGGCATCGCCCCACTGGTGGCGGCTGGCACTCACGTTGCCAATCGCCTTGTCGTAACACGGTTTGCGAAAGCCGCTCATCACACTCAAGCTTTTAGCACTGTAACCGGCTTCGTGCAGTGCTGCCAGAATCTGCTGGCGCTTGATGATCAGTTCGGGGCGTAGTGAAACGTATTTCGGGTAGTCACCGCGTTGCTTTGACAAAAACTGGCCGACGTGGAAGTGGAGGCTGATCTTGCACTTTACATTTCAGGGCCTGCACTGCGGGACGGCACAGAGCATGGCCTTGACCACTCAGTGAGGTCGATGACAAGCCATTGTCGGTGCGTGGCTTGCCGTTTTCTACGCTGTACTCACGCGTAGCAGTCTGGAATACTACGGCGGAACAGACAGGCTGGTTCATGCTTAAAGCGGGCCGCCAGTCGCTCGTTGATTCGCCCTGGAGTGACCCAGGCGGTTGTTAGGGAGAACCTGCATGACCCGGTTTCGAATGGCCGTTTTTCTTCTGGTGCTCGGTGCCGCTCTGACTCAACCGGGGTTTGCTGAGGGCCGGCTTGCAGTTGATGACGCGGTGGCGTCCCTGTTGCTCAATGCGCCGGCGGAGGCCACAGGATATGGGCCGCTGCTGACCGGTATCGACGCCGACCAGCAGGATTTGTTCGATGCTTATCATGAGAACGGCCTGGTGGCACTGTGGATGACCGACCAGGGTCCAGGCCGACACGCCAAGGCATTGCTGGTCGAGATCGGCGCCGCGCCCGAACACGGGCTTGATCCGCAGGACTATCATTACCAGGAATTGTTGGATCGCTGGCAGCAGGTAGACGGGCGGCCCAGCGCCGAGCTGGATATGTTCATCACTGACGCGCTCGTCAGTTGGGCCAACGATATCACTCATGGACGGGTGCACACCGATCCAGAGCATCCCGATCGTTACGTCAGCTCCCGGGACCGTCGCGATAGCGCCGTCGCTATCGTGACCGCCTTCCGGAGTAGTCCCGACCCGGAGGCGTTCCTGGCGAATTTATTTCCCCAGGCATCGGTATTATGTGGGTCTGAAGGCCGCACTGGCCCGCTATCGATTACTTGCGCAGCAGGGCGGCTGGGACGCGATACCGGAGAACGATTCGACGCTGCATCCCGGCGAGAGCGGCCCTGTTGTGCCCGCCATCCAGCGCCGCCTCACCGTGACAGATCTTTATGCGGGGACCGGCATCTCGCCTGGATCGGAGGTCTATGATCCCGCGCTTGTTACAGCGGTTAAGCGCTTTCAGCTTTACAACGGTCTTGCGCCAGATGGCGTGGTCGGCAAGCAGACAGTGGCAGCGCTCAACCAGTCCGTCGATGAGCGGATCGCGCTGATCGAAATGAACCTGGAGCGGTGGCGGTGGCTGGATCACGACCTCGGCGATACCTATATTCTGGTGGATATCGCAGGCTACGATGTGCAGGGGGTCAGGAACGACCGGGTCGAGGTCGAGATGCGTGGGATCGTCGGGAAGCTACACCACGAGACGCCGGTATTCAGCGACAGCATCAAGTACATGGAATTCAATCCTTATTGGAATCTGACGCCCAGGATCGCGCGGCACGAGACGGTCCCGAAACTGCGCAGCAACCCCGACTACCTGGCCGAAAACCATATGCGTGTATTCGATGGCTGGGGGCCGGAAGCACAGGAACTCAATCCTGATGCCATTGACTGGAATGCCGTGACCAATCCTGGTAAGTACAAGTTTCGTCAGGATCCTGGACCCTGGAATGCCCTGGGGCGGGTCAAGTTCATTTTCCCCAACAAGTACAGCATTTATCTGCACGACACGCCTAATCACGCACTGTTCGAACGTGCGGAACGCAGCTTCAGCCATGGCTGTATAAGGCTTTCAGAACCGACCGATTTGGCGAAGTGGATACTCGAGATCGATGAGTCTGACTGGGATGCCGTCACGGTGGACGCGGTTCTAGAGGGTTATGAGCGCACCGTCAAACCGCTACAGACGCCACTGCCTGTGCATCTGACTTATGAAACCGCCTGGATTGATGGCGACGGTCAGCTGCGTTTCGCCCCTGATGTTTATGGCAGAGACCGGTTACTCGAGCGTGCCTTGTATGGCGTCGCCTCTGGCGTGGCCGCAACCGCACTCGGCAGGGACTGAGGCAGTCGGCGGTTTCACTCATCGACACGCAACCAGCCTGGCTTCAATTCGGCGCCTTGATTGCGAATCTGGTTGAAAGCCTGAGCGCATTGTCATTGTTCAGTGGAGCCTTGACAGGGTCGTGGTGCGGACGCCTTACAGCTGAGTTTTGATCGGAATATGTATGGTCCTGCTCATAACCAAAAAACGTTCCCGCTGAAACATCGAGAATCAATTCTGTTCAAACATGGGCGGCCTCCGCCCACCGCTTCGATGAGAGTGCCTGCTGCGCAACCCGCGTAGCCGCGAGCGCCGCACTAGCACGCATGGAACAGGATCAACGCCGCCGCTTGCGCTCCGGTATTCTCCAGGGTTTGAAGCCTTGTCTCGTGATACAACCGATGATCGCCGACATCCGCAGTCCAGGCCTCTCCATTGAGCGAGAGATTGACGGGCCCCAGGGGTACCAGTAACAGCGCGGAACCTCCTTTCGGTGCGCCCAGTTGCATTCCCGGTGACAGCTGCACTTGATATGGCCGGCCGCGGCGGTTGACCTCATAGGGCTTCACGTTGCCCGCGGCCCACGTCGCGAGCGTGGTCGAACAGTCCGATTCGGGCGGGTTCTGGAATTCAAGGCCGACATTGACGAACGGTCCGGGAGGGCGCGAGGTCAGGCGGTGGACGTAAGCTTCCGGAAGATCGGCGTAGGGGAAAAACACGGCGGCTCCTGCCGGCGCTTCCAGGTCTTCAGCGGGCTTGCCGAATACCTGCCAGGTCACCGACGCATCCGCCGCGATCACGGCCAGCAAATCCTTGTCATGGGCATGGTACAGTGTCCACTTCCCGGCCTCGATCCAGTTGGTGTAAACGATGAATTGGTCACTCCGGTAGCGCACCACGTGTAGGGGCTCTTCCAGTACGGGTACAATCGTTACATCCCTTTCCTGCGCTGTTGCCAGCATACTGAGCAGGCAAAAAGCCAGCGATAATCTGATCCTGTTCATTGAATCCTCCCTGTTACAGGCCGTCGGTCGATTTATGTTCAATTGGCCATCACGGCGCGGCGCAATGACTCAGCGCGGTGCGCTGCTGGGGGCGGGTGGTTGCGACTTTTAAGTTGCGCACTATGGCCAGCTCACACATTACATAATATCAGCGTTTCATGACAACGCGTCCAAAACGCACTGCACCGGATCCTGGCGTTTACGTTCGATACAGAGCGTGCCTGGTCGATGAGGCCAGTTACCTGGATCTCTACCGAACGTGTCTGCGAGGTGATCTGCGGGTCCTGAAACTCTGCTATCGGCTGTAAGCGCCTGTTGCGTCTGAACCGGGTAAGATTGGATCGAAGGCGCAGAGAGGGCGCAGAGAGGGCAGGCGTCGTGGCGGGTATCAGTTATAGTGTGGCGTTCGTTCTTCTTTGAAAAAAGGAAACTCCCTGATGGGAATACGTAGTCCGCGTTGCGGTGCAATTCTACTGTTGGCCGCGTGGTCATGTGCGCAGTCCTGCCCGGCGGCGTCCACGTACCTCATTGCCGACGCGCTGATCGACCCCCTGCAGGGGAAGAAGGTCCACCATCCGGTGGTCGAGATTCAAGGCGATCGAATCGTCGCGGTGACACCCGGCGGGAGCGTTCCCGAAGGCGCCGATGTCATTGATTTGGGAGACGCCACTCTACTGCCGGGACTCGCCGATCTGCACACCCACCTGACCTGGAACCCGACCGACCTGGGCTTAAACAGCCTGACAGTAACCGAAACCGACGGGGCGATACGCGGGGTGGTCAACGCACGTAAGACGTTGCTGGCGGGGTTCACTGCTGCGCGCAACCTGGGGTCAACGGGTTATGCGAGCGTGTCCTTGCGAAATGCAATCAATGAAGGGAGCATCCCCGGGCCAAGGCTCCAGGTGGCGGGCCCCGCGCTCAGTAGCACCGGTGGTCACTGTGACAATAACCTGCTCCCGGCTGAGTACGATGTTACTGCCTCTGGTGTCGCGGACGGACCCTGGGCGGCCCGGCAACAGGTGCGCAAAAACCGGAAATACGGCGTCGACGTCATCAAGATCTGCGCCACGGGCGGTACGTCTAGCAAGGGCACTGACCCCGGGGTCCGGCAGTACACACTGGAGGAGATCGAAGCCATCGTGGACGAGGCCCACACCCTCGGTATGCAGGTCGCCGCGCACGCCCACGGCGCCGAGGGGATTCGGTTTGCGATCAGGGCGGGTGTCGATTCCGTCGAGCACGCGAGCCTGATCGACGCCGACGGGCTGGATCTTGCGAAACGTAATGAGACGTTCCTGTCGTTGAACGCCTACACGCCTGTTTACATGGTTGCACACGGGAAAGCTGCGGGCATGCTCCCAGAGACCGTGGAAAAGGCACGTGGGTTGAAAGAGATAAGGCTTAAAAACTACGGCCTGGCGATAGAGCAGGGGGCGAGAGTCGTGTTCGGCAGCGATTCCGCCACCATTCCGCACGGACACAATGCAAAACAGTTTGCGTTGTACGTGGAACTCGGAATGTCACCGATGGAAGCGATTCAGTCGGCGACGACGGTGGCCGCCGAGTCCCTGGGTTGGGTGGGTGATACCGGTGTCGTCGCGCCGGGCTACTTCGCTGACATCATTGCAGTAAACGGTGACCCGTTGGAAGATGTGAGCCGGTTGGAGAATGTCGTTTTTGTTATGAAGGGAGGCAAGGTCCACATCCGGCCCGAGTAGCGAGGCCAGCGGAGGTGGTTGCACGTGGGATTATCTTCGTAGATTCGGGCTATCGCGGACCGTTGCTGCTCCAATCGTCGGAAACTGACCGTAGGCAGTAATGCCGACTTTAATCGAGGTGGAAAACAATTCACGTGCGAAACGCATTGCGCCTGGTGCTGGGATTGGTTCTTTCCCTCGGCACTATGGCTGAAACGGGTCCATTGTCTTCGCTCACCGATCTGCTGTGGACTCACCGTGTGATCCTCGTCGGCGGAGCAAGCCAGCAAACACTCAGCGAGCTGGAGAACCGCTCAGGCGAAATCGATGAGCGTGACCTGATCTGGTTCTGTCTGGTCAGCGGTGAGGTGAGAACAAATTATGGCGGGGCGCTCGCAGACGGTTTCTTCACTCACCTGCGCGAGAGCTACTTTGATACTGAAGGCGGTCCTGTATTGCTGATCGGCAAGGATGGCGGGGTCAAGTCCAGGGATCAGGAGCTCGACATCGATGCTTATTTTGATCGAATTGATGGCATGCCGATGAGGCGGGCGGAAATGCGCTCGCGGCTAGACGGACAGTAATGTCCTCGCCAGCTGCATATTTCGCGCCAGAGGTTTGGGTTACGTAGATTGGAGGTGTGGCTGGCGTTCGAATCATGGAACAACCAGGTCTGGCGTCCGCTCGGTATCTCATGCTCCGGAATACTCCGGGCTGCCCGGTGCACGGTAGCGATCCAGCGGACTGCGTTTGGCATCACTGCCGTAATAATCACCGCTGCCCCGGGGCGACCCAAACAACAGGCACAGGATAGGCACGGTGCCCGCGGCGGGCGGCTTCATGCCCAGTTCAGCAGGTGCTGCCCCGCGGGCTTCCGCCATGGGCCGGGTCATGTCGGTTTCAATATAGCCCGGGGTGCAGGCATTGATCACCCGGTCGGGATGCTCGCGTGCCAGCAGCATCGTGTACAGGCTCACGCAGGCCTTGCTGAACCCGTAGGCACTGAAGTCACCCAGCCCGAGTGTCCGCAGTGCGCCAGAATCGCCGTCTTTCGCGAGGACGTCTTCGATCAGGGCCGCGATAGCTGGCCATTCCACCGCCCTGTCCTGGAAGAAGGCCTGCCACCTGGGTGCGCACTGGCTGACGAAGTTGGGGCCCGAGGCAGATGACACATTCACCACTCTGCCAGCGGGTTCGAGCAGGGGAATAAAGGCGTCGCAGACCCGCCGGGTGCCGAGAGTGTTCACGTTGATCACGGCTTCGGTGTCGTGTGTACCCAGTCCAATACCCGCATTATTTACAATACCGTACAAGGGCGCCGGGTCATGGCCATAGCGTTCGATCACTGCGTCCCGGGCCGTCGCTACCGACCCATCGTCGGCCACGTCCAGCTGCAGGAATGCAAGCCGCGAGGCCCAGTCAGCGTTTTCCTCGCAAAGTGAGGCGATGGCCGCCTCGCCGCGACCGGTATCCCGGGCGGCCAGCAGGACCTGTGCGTCCTGCCGGGTTTCGAGAATTGCCCTTGCAGTGGCCAGTCCGATGCCCTTGTTGGCGCCGGTAATCAGAACGCGTTTCATAGCGGTGTCCTCCAGGCAGAGTCCGAGTGTCGGGTGTGGCGCAGACAGACCTCAGGTTTCATCGGACTCAGCCTCTGCCTCGGTTGGCTTGAGCTCCGCGTAAACGCGGTTGGCCTCGGATAGAACGTACTGCCGAATCGCCTCGGACTGCTCTTCAGTGATGTAGTCACCGAAGCCGACCATGCCCAGCGCCGCCCGGGCCCCGCCGATCACGATATCGTCCCATTGTTCGTGGGTGGCCTCGCTGGACCAGCGCAGGTCGGGGTTGATACCGCCTGTTCGCAGGCCGTCGCCGTGGCAGTAGCGGCAGTGCCGCTGGTAGTACTTCTGACCCGTGGCAATGGTGTCAGTACTGGCGGTGGCGGGCAGTGGTTTGGGCATGACCCGCTCATCCGCCGGCAGCGGAGGCAGTTCCGCCGTACCCCCGAGTTTGTAGACCAATACCCGCGACTTGTTACGCGCCTTCCAGCCGTTCATTATTATGCCGGCCTCGGCGGCGCCACCGCCGCCAAAGCCGACGGCCACCGCTACATACTGCTCGCCATCGATGGAGTAGGTGATCGGCGGAGCCATCACGCCGGTCTGGGCCGGTGTGGCCCAGAGCCTTTCGCCCGACTCTGCATCATAGGCCGCGAAGTTGCCGTACATATCGCCCTGGAACACCAGCATTCCCGCCGTGCTCAGCGTGCCGCTGAAGCTTATGCGCTGGAAGTCGTAACTCCAGCGCGCCTCCTGCCTGATGGGGTCCCATGCCAGCAGTTGGCCGGTGAAGGTGGCGTCCATGAGTTGGTCGATGTCTTTCTGGGGGAGGGGAGGCGGCGCCATGGCGAGCGTGTCGAAGCCCAGGTTCCAGAGACCCTGGTTGGGCAGCACGTCCAGGTCGTCGGAGGGGTCATGGAACGCGACAGGAAATTGCATCACCGGGAGATAGACCAGCCCGGTTTGGGGGTTGTAGGACATGGGCGGCCAGTTGTGAGCGCCGCCGTTGCCGGGCAGTGTCGGGCGGCCTTTGCTGAAGTCCCGTGCCTGCGGGGTTTCGATGGGGCGGCCGGTCTCCATGTCGATGCCGGTGGCCCAGTTGACCTCGGTGTAGTTGTTGGCCGAAATCAGTTCGCCGGTTTCGCGGTCCAGCACGTAGAAGAACCCGTTCTTGGGTGCCTGCATCAGCACCTTGCGGGCCTTACCGTCAATCTCCAGTTCCGCCAGTATGATGTGTTGGGTAGCGGTATGGTCCCAGGTGTCACCGGGTCCGGTCTGGTAGTGCCACACGTACTCGCCGCTATCCGGGCGCAGGGCAATGATCGAGGTCAGGAACAGGTTGTCACCGCCGCCCGGGCTGCGCAGGGCCTGGTTCCAGGGCGAACCGTTGCCGACCCCGATGTAGAGCAGCTCCAGTTCCGGGTCGTAGACCATGGAGTCCCAGGCGGTGCCGCCCCCGCCCCATTTCCACCATTCGCCGCTCCAGGTTTTGGCAATTTTCTCCATCAGCGGATTTTCAAAACCGTCCGCCGGGTTGCCGGGCACCGTATAGAAGCGCCAGGCCATCTCGCCGCTGTCGGCGTCGTAGGCGGAGACATAACCGCGCACCCCGAGCTCTGCACCACCATTGCCGATGACGACCTTGTTCTTTGCGATTCGGGGAGCGCCGCTGATGGTGTAGGACTTGTCGCGGTCGGTCGTCTGTACATCCCAGAGCACCTCACCGTTGTCGGCCTTCAGGGCCACCAGGCGTCCATCGTAGGTGGCCACGTAGACCTTGCCTTCGTGGTAAGCGACGCCCCGGTTGACGGCATCACAGCAGCCCTTGGCCAGGAAGGCGCGCTCGACCTCCGGATTGTAGAACCAAAGCAACTCACCGTTGCGGGCATCCAGTGCGTATACCATCGACCAGCTGCTGGTCACGTACATCACGCCATCCACCACCAGTGGCGTGGCCTCGACACCGCGGCGGGTATACAGATCGAAGAACCAGTCCAGACCCAGTGAATCGATATTCTCGCGATTGACCTGCTCAAGTGTGGAGTAGCGCTGCTCTCCCCAATCATTGCCGTGCAGCAGCCATTCCTGGTCGCCGGCTGTTTCGGCGACCGGCTGTGCTGCGGGAACGACGGCTTCTTTTTCGCTGCAGGCGCAGAGGATGATACTCAACAGCAAGATTATATTTTTTTGCATTGATGTCCCACCGGGTCTTTCGTTGGACGCTGAGCGGATCAGTCTAGGGTATTTTTAAATTCAGAGGTAGCGGGGCGTTGGAATGCCGATCAACCGGCACCTGCCATTTAGGCGACTGTAGATCGGTTTGACTATAGACTGGACGGCTTCACGCATGACGACTACGTTTAGCGTGGCTGTATAAATTCGATAAGGTGGGGTAGCCAGGCATGGCAGAGTTCCAGGTACGCAGGGACAACTACATGGAGTATCGCACAGTGGCGACCGCGCCTTTGCCTGCTCAGGCTGATTTGGCGCCCGACACGATTGTGGTACGGGTCAGCCGGTTTGCGTTTACCGCCAATAACATCACGTACGCGGTGGCCGGTGACATGCTCGGCTACTGGCAGTTCTTTCCGCCCAACGGCGATGATGCAGACGGTTGGGGTGTGATCCCTGTCTGGGGCTTCGCCGAGGTGGTTCGCTCGACGCATCCTGACGTCCCGGTCGGCGAGAGACTGTTTGGCTACTTTCCCCCGGCGGACGAACTGCTCATGGCGCCCGGTCACGTCAGCGCGGGCGTGTTCACTGACACCGTAGCCCACCGCGCGAAACTACCCCCTTTCTACAATCTGTATCGGCGGGTGGGGAATGAACCGGGCTACGATGAGGCCCACGACGCCGAACGCATGTTGCTGTGGCCGTTATATGCCACCGGCTTCTGCCTCGCCGACGCGTTGAGGGAGAGCGACTGGTACGGTGCTTCGCAGATTGTGGTGCTGAGCGCGTCGAGTAAGACCAGCATTGGCCTCGGCTATGCGCTCAAGGACATACCGGGTTCGCCTCGCGTGATCGGGCTGACCTCCAGCGGCAATGCCGCCTTCGTGAAAAAGCTGGCCCTGTACGATGAGGTTGCCAGTTATGAGGCTCTTGAGTCCGTCGACGCCGGCCTTTCCACCGTGATCGTCGACATGTCCGGCAACAGCGAGTTACTGGGGTCGCTACACGAGCAACTGGGAGACAACATGACCCACACCCTCAACGTGGGGTTAACGCACTGGGACCAGGCCGCCGGAAGCGACAGGATCATTAGCGATCGCAGCGAAATGTTCTTCGTGCCGAGTTACATGCAAAATCGGATTGAAGACCTGGGTGCGAAGGCGTTCGAGCGTCAGTCCTCGGAATTCGTGCGCAAGGCCATAGGCCGCAGCAAGAGCTGGCTGAAACTCACGTCGCACAAGGGTCTCGAAGGGCTGGCGGCAATCTACCCGGCTGTCTGCGCCGGCCGGAGCGCGCCGGATGAAGGCCAGATCGTGGAGATGTATTGAACAGATTCCGGGATTTCAAACACGTCCCGGCTCGACAAGGTACGGTACTGGAAGCCGCCCCGCTGTGGCTCCTACGTGACAGCTAGTCTATCCTAAAAGTTGCGGACAAGCTTGTACTACGCAGGCATCAGGAGCCTAGGCAATGATGAAGAGATTACTGGCGGCTGTGGTTCTTTTACCGCTGTTCACCATCCCCCTCTCTGTTCAGGCAGATGACAAAGACAAGGATCGCAAGGAACGGGAGCAGGAGCAGCGAGAAGAGTACAGAGAGCAGGAGAAAGAGCGCAAGGAACGCGATAAACAGAGAAGGGAAGAACAGCGGGAGCGGGACAAAGATCGTGCTGAACGGCAACGTGAGGAGGCGAAAGACAGCGCTGAGGCCCAGCGCGAACGCGATAAGGACCGGGCTGAACGCCAGCGGGAGGAGGCGAAACGACGTTCTGAGGAGCAGAAAGAACGGGACAAGGACCGCAGAGAGGAGCAGAAGGAGCGAGAAAAAGAGCGACGCGAGCAGCAGAAGGAGCGGAAAAAGGGCTGATTTGAACGCCGCTCACATGTCTTTATCCCCCGTCTCGTCACGCCGGGGATGGTAATCATCGAACTCCGCGGATCACAGACCGGATTTTCCCGTGGAGCTATCGTGGTCACACAGTGACGGCGCTGGCCTCGAGGGCCCGGGCTAATTGCAGCCGCTCGGGCTGTTCCCGTTTTGACCAGGCCGAACCCGGGCCTCCAGTACTCGGATGTTCGCCTGAGATCGGCAAGAGTTAGCAGCGTGATGGCCGCTGTTCGTGGTTTTCCTGCCTGCCCGCAACGCCTCGGCCGTTGCGCTCTGTAAACTGATGTTGATTACCCGCGCGTAGGGACATCGAACCCTTGCAGGAGTCCAGCATGAATATGCCCTCGCTACCGGATGTCATCGTTGAAGAGTTTCCCTCGAAAGTCGCCGCGAGTTTCGACACCCAAGAAGCCGCCGAGCGCGCGGCAGCGCAGATTGCGGAAGCAGAAAATATTGAGGACCGTCAGGTGCGGACGATCGAGCCGGACGATTCGGCCGTAGCACGCAAGCTTCAGCCCGAGTCGCAAAGCATCCAGCGCACCTGGATGCGCACCCACATCGCTTTTGGCGCATTTGGGCTGCTGCTCGGTTCGTTGCTGGCGGCCATCGCCGTGCAGTGGGGGCCGGTCGCCCTGACTGCGAGCCCGATGTTTACCGGCATTACGCTGGTCTGGGTATCGACGCTGTCATGCCTGATGGTGGCTGGCGCCGCCACCCTGCGGATGGATCACGACCTGATTCTCAACCATGTGTCTGCGGCCTCGGCCAAAGGGCAGCATACGGTCATCGCGCATGCACGCACAGCCCGGGAAAAACGCCGGTTTGCCCGACAACTGCGGCGCCGGGCGGAGACCACCGTCAGTTCGCTGTAGCATGCAGCGTTAGTGCAGGTAGCGCTGCTTGAGATGTGCCCGGTGGCGTTCGTCGAGCTTCAGTTCAGACTCGTAGAAATGTTGCTTTGATCGGTAGCGCCTGCGTATCTCGTCGAAGCACGCGCGAAGGTAATCCGGCCTGACTTCCAGCAGCGGCCGGAGAGTTTCTTCGGCAATCGGTGCGCCTTCCCGGTCGGTGAAGCCCCGGGTCAACCGCTCGAGCTCTGCCTGCACTGGCAGGTACTGGTTCGTCAGCATGTAGTCGTGAATAATCAGGTCTTCATCGACACCCAGCACGTCGAGAATCAGCGCGGCGCCGAAACCGGTTCTGTCCTTGCCGGATGCACAGTGGATGAGCACCTGTTGATCGCCGGCCAGCAGCAACTGAAACATCTCGGCGTACTGCGGCATCTGGCTGGCGACGAAATCCCGGTTGATATGATTCATCAGCGCAGCGGCGTCGTCCACGGCGATGATGCCGTTGTGCAGCTCATCCATAAAACTGTGCTGGCTGCCGGGCTTTACTGGCAGGCTGGCGAGGGCATGCGCACTGTCCGCGCCCAGCTTTGTCGGTTCCAGCTCCTGTTCCACAAGCTGCCGGAAGTCACACACCAGGGTCAGCCCCAGGCGGCGGACGTAGCGCGTATCCTCGTCCGTCAGCGCCGACAGCTTTCCCGAGCGGAACAGTTTGCCCCACTTGAGGTGACGACCGTCTGCTGTGCAGGTAGCCACCGAGGTCGCGAAAATTGGGTGCGCCCTGCAAGGCCAGCCGACGTTCCGCCAGGACAGCGCCCTCACCGGTCGCCGCCCGCAGGTAGAAGTAGTGCCTGACTTCCGGGTCCGGGTTGGCGACAACCACGTTGCTGTCATACGTCGTCAGCAGTGGTGCCCCGAGGTCGGAATTGGTGTAGAACACATCCGGGTCGTCCGCCATGAACACGGCGACTTCCCTCGGCGGGTCGAATGCGGGCCAGTGCACCCGGTATTCCCGGTCGCCAAGGCGCTCCACGTGGCAGGCACTCAGGTCAAACATGGTTCACGTCCTTGCGCTTTCGCAAGATATCCTCAGGACGCATAACGCAGTGCAATTTCTGTCAGACGGGGCGCATGTTTTTCCATGCGCAGCAGTGTGCTGACGGAGAGATCCACCTGGGTCAGCCCAACGGCACGCTGGTGAGGGTCGTGTATGCCCACTGCCCGGCCCACGTTGAACAACAGCCACTCGACCCAGGTCGCCTGAATCGCATCAGCCACTGCCATAATTTCATTGGCGATAATCCTGCCCCCGGCGTCGAGATAGGCCTCGAGAAACGCCACGAAAGGTCTGGTCGCGAAATGCGCTGTGATACCGCTCCAATCGAGTGCTTCCAGCAGCAGCTCGTACGTCGGATTGATGCGCCGGGCGGATTCCCAGTCGATCACCAGCGGGTCGCCCGCTGCGTCCCATAGCACGTTCTTATGGTCCAGGTCGCCGTGGCTTATCACCTGGTTTTGACCCAGCACCGCAACTGCGGGTCCCTGCAGTTCCACCACGTCGAGGAGATCGGTCAGCCTCTCTCCCAGGAGCTGGCCTTCGCGTACGTTGCGCCGGCGCGCGAGTTCCACGAGGTCGACCACGCGATCGGCGGTCAACGGTACAGAGGATACGTCGCGCAATTCCGGCACGTGGATGTTGCTGTGATGCATTCGTGCGAGTACGGCGGCTACCGTGAGGGCGTGCCCTTCCCCGATGCGATTCCGGTGACACGCCCTGGCGTCTGTCCACGGGTACACGATGTAGCCGACGCCATCGAGCAGTTGCAGGTGGTGCCCGTCGCTGCTCAGGGAGCAGAGCGCGGGCACGCCGTGATCGAGGAACGTCCGTGCCGTGATCTCGGTGGCGTTGATTCTGTCGACGGTCGCGGCATCCCCCATATCGAGGTCATCCGCCAGCTGCTTCACGGCGAAGCGGCCTGCGCCGGTATCGAGCCGCCACATCCGGTGATGAAATCCGCCACTGACCGGCGTCGGCGGGGCACCCGGCCTTCCCAGGCCAAGCCTATCGCAGAGCTGTTCCAGGTGGTCGGTATTGTCTGAGAGTGCTGTGATCATGGGCCGGGGTCACTGCAGTCCAACGTGGCGGCGGATACCACCTGCCGCCGCGGGTATGCCGTCGTTCTTGCCACTTTCTTCACTCTTTCAGTATCGCACAGATTCGTGGGCAGGGGTGGATACGGTCCCTGCGGTCGCGGGGAGCACAGGCAAGCGGAACAGCATGAGCCCGAAAGAGGTAAATATCGTAAATTCATTCAGCTCCAGTGTGCGGCACACCAGTTTGCAGACCATCTGCCATAGGTCCATACTCAAATTCATGCTTGATGAGTTCGCAGCCGGTCTTTACATCGCGGACGGGCCGACCGTGTCGTTTTACGGTTTTCCCTATCCGACGCGTATGGCGGTGGTGGTTCTCGCCGACGGGAGTTGCTGGGTGTGGTCGCCGGTTGCACTGTCCGAGGAGCTTTGCCTCGCCGTCGATCAACTCGGTCCCGTCAGGCACATCGTCTCGCCCAACAAAATCCACCATCTTTTTCTCGATGAATGGTGCAGCCGCTGGCCGGATGCGCGGGTGTACGCGCCGCCTGGCCTGGCGGAGAAAAAGCCTGCTATCCGCTTCGACGCCGTGCTCGGTGACGAGTCCGACCCCGCCTGGGCCTCGGATATCGACCAGGTGATCTTTCATGGCTCGTTTGCCATGGAGGAAGTGGTTTTCTTTCACCGGCGTTCAAGCACCGCGATCATCTGCGACCTCATACAACGCCACTCCGAATCCGCCATGAGCGGCTGGCGGGGCGCGTTGATGAGACTGGATGGTCTGGTCGGCGACAGCGGCAGTACACCGCGGGAGTGGCGGGCTTCATTTGTCAGGCGTAAAGAAGCGAAGGCCGCTCGTGACGCGGTGCTCGGATGGCGGCCCGAGCGTCTGCTGATCGCGCATGGCGAGTGTGCAGAAACCGGGGCGTTGCCGATCATCGAGCGGGCGCTGCGCTGGATGTAGCAGGCTGTCCCTTGCTGCCGCCCTGCAGCGCAAGATAGCTGTATGTGATTCACTTCTGCAGAAGTTATCGCATCGCGAGCTGGCGCTCCTATAATTGCGCATTGCGGCGAACCCCTGTCGCATACCCGTGGAGGTAACATTTGGACCGCTCATCGCTCATCACCTGTTCAGCAAGCACCGGCTATCGGGGATACACCCGATGAGGTTCGCGCGGCTGGTTTCGTCGTTCCGCCGCTCGATAACCCACTGTCTGGCGCTCGTCGTGGCGGGCAGTGTCGCCTGTACGGGATGTTCGGTGAACCCTGTCACCGGCGAGAATGAATTGTCCCTGATGTCCACGGCGCAGGAGATACAGGTCGGCGAACAACAATACCGTCCGTCACAGCAGGCGCAGGGCGGTGCGTATCGAGTTGACGAGGGAATCCAGGCCTACGTGGCGGAAGTCGGCCAGCGCCTGGCCCGGGTCAGTGATGTCCCCGATCTGCCCTATGAATTCGTCGTTCTGAATAACGGAACCCCCAACGCCTGGGCGTTACCGGGTGGCAAGATCGCCATCAATCGGGGTCTGCTGACTGAATTGGACGACGAGGCGCAGCTGGCGGCGGTGCTAGGGCATGAGATTGTGCACGCGGCGGCACGCCATGGCGCGTCGCAAATGTCACGCGGCACGCTGGTCGGCCTCACGGCGCAACTCGCTACCATCGCGGCGGCAACGTACGGTTACGGAGATCTCGGCAATCTTGCCTCGCAGGTTGGCGGAGCGGCGGTGATGGCCAGGTATGGCCGAGATGACGAACTGGAAGCCGATGCCTACGGCATGGCCTACATGCACGCCGCCGGCTACGACCCGAACGCGGCGGTCGAACTGCAGCAGACCTTTCTGCGGCTCAGTGAGAATCGGCAGTCGGATTTCCTTAGCGGATTGTTCGCCAGTCACCCGCCGTCCGCGGCGCGCGTCGAGGCGAATCGCGCGCACGCGAAAAAGTTCTCCGGCGGACAACGTTTCCGCGAACGGTACCAGACACGTATCAGCCAATTGAGACGGGACCAGCGCGCATACGAGGCGCAGTCTGAAGCCGTCAGCGCGCTGAAAGAGGAAGACCCCAGGGCGGCGTTGCGGCACCTGGACACTGCCATCGAAGTGCAGCCGGATGAGTCGCAGTTTTGGGAGATGCGGGGTCATGCCTGGGCCATGCTCGATGACAGCGACAAGGCGGAAGCTGCCTACTCGACTGCGCTCGAGAAGAATCCGGATCTTTTCAGTCCGCCGCTCTATCGAGGCATTACGCGCTATAGAAACGGCGATCTGGCCGGCGCCCGGGACGATCTGGTCATCAGCTACGAGTTACTGCCCACAGCGTCGAGCGCCTACTACCTGGGCGATATCTATCTGAAATCGGGAGGCGAAGAACAGGCAGCAAAATACCTTCAGCAGGCGCTGAGGAGCAAGGATCAGGAACTTGCCCTCGCAGCCTACAACAAACTGGCGCAGATCGAGATTGACAGTGAGCCCCACAAATACATTGCCAGTAGGTTGGCGGTTGGAAATGATCGCTACCTGTATGTAACGTTAAAAAATACGACGAGCTTTCCCGTGAACGGGATACGCGTGGAGTTGGCTGAACTTTCCGGCCCGAATACGGTTCGGCAACGCATGGTGTTACGTGGTCGTCATTCATTGAACGCCAGGCAACAGAAGACGGTAGGCACCGGCATCGGTCCATTGCAAGACCCGCGCCAGGCACAGCGTTTCCGCTGCATCGTGGTCGCGGCGCAACCGGCGGGAAAGGTCTCACCCTAAGCGATGGACCCGTTCAGGCCGTTCCTTCGACCTGAGGTGGGCTTCAGTTAGAAGTCAGGCTTCAGCTATCAGAGCAGGCGGGCTACGACAACCGCGCCGGCAGACCCGCCGGCCACAATGCGGCGCCATAGACCGGCCACCATGCCCGGTTTTACGGCCTGTCGCTTACTGGCGTCCTCGCGATGGTGGTCCTCGTCGCGCATGCATTGATCCAGTATGGCGGCGATCTCGGGGTAGATTTGCTCCTCCTGCAACCTGTCCAGTTGCTGGCGGTAGTGGGCGACGACAAAAGTCTCAACGGCCTCGATGGTGGCGTAGACACCGTCGCGATCGCCCAGCAGGGACAGGGCTCCCAGCAACCAGCCTGCGCAGCGCCACGCGGGCAGAAGTGCACTGGTGAGGCGCGAAGGCAGCCATTCCTCGAACAGGGTCAGGTGTTCCTGCTCGGTCCGCAGGTGCGCTTCGGCGAAGTGACGTAGTTCCGGGTCTCGCGTAAAGCGCAAAATGCCCTTGTAAATCCACACCGCCCCGGTCTCGCCGGCGTGATCTGACCTCAGCTCGGCCTGCAGCCAGTGGGGAAGCGTGGCGGGGTCGGGGAGGGCGACGATTGCTGCATCAGTCATTTCGAGTTGCCACCAACATGTAGTTGACGCTGGTGTCGTCAGTGAGGCTGTACTGGCGGGTCAGCGGGTTGATGCCGACGCCGGCGCGTTGCACTACCGACAATCCCCGCGCGGCCGAGCAGGTCCTCCAGTTCATCGGGCTTGACGAACTTGCGCCACTGGTGGGTACCCCGGGGGAGCCAGCGCAGGACATACTCGGCACCGACGATGGCAAACAGCCAGGACTTGGGGTTCCGGTTCAGGGTGGCCACGACCTGCATGCCCTCCTGCGCCACGCGCTCGCCACAGGCCTGCATGAACCCGGGCAGGTCCTCGACATGTTCGACCACCTCCATGTTGAGTACGACGTCGAAGCTGCGGCCGGCTATCTGTTCCACCGATCCATTGAGGTATTCGATATCCAGTCCGCTTGCGGCGGCATGGGTACGGGCGATCTCGATATTGCGCTCGGCAGGATCGACGCCGGTGACGACGGCGCCGGCCCTGGCCATCGCTTCCGAGAGCAGGCCGGCACCGCAACCGATGTCCAGAACCGTCAACCCTGCCAGCGAACCGTCGGCTACCGGTCTTTGGAAGTGCACGGCGATGGCCTCGCGGACAAAAGGTGCCCGCAGCGCATTGAGCCTGTGTAGAGGCCACATCGGCCCGGTGGGGTCCCACCAGGTACTGGCCAGCGTGTTGAAGCGAGCGATCTCGGTAGCACTGACGCCGCTGGCCACAAAGCCTGTGTCTGTCGTCGTGGTGTCCATCGTCATCCCATAGTGATAATGGGGTAACTACGCCGCCTGCTGCGGTTTGGTTTGGCCTGCCGTGGGGAGCAATCCAGCGCAACGTGTACCCAGGCTGGACACTCGATCAGGGGGCGCCGGCCGGGCAACGCGGCATCCCCCTTGATCGTGTCTGGGGCGGTTTATTCACCTGGCGCTGAGCCGCCTCCCCGCAGGTGCTCCTCAAAATAAGCCGTCATCAGGCTGTGCAGGTGCAAGGAGGTACCCTCGCCCTCGACGAGGCCGTGGCGGCGGTTCGGGTAGGCCATGAAGTCGAACAGCTTGTTGTGCCTGACCAGTTCGTTGATCAGTCGCTCGGCACCCTGGTAGTGGACGTTGTCGTCGCCGGTGCCGTGGATGAGCAGGAGTTTGCCCTGCAAGCTGGCGGCGTGACTGATCGGGGAAGATTCCCGGTAGCCGTCGGCATAGTCACTGAGCAGCCCTGAGTAGCGCTCCTGGTAGATGGAGTCATACAGGCGCTGATCGGGCACCGGCGCCCGGGATACGCCGACATGGTACTGCTGCGGGTAACGGAACATCAGGTTGAGCGTCATCGAACCGCCGCCGGAATGGCCCCAGACGCCCACCCGTTCACAATCGATGTAGGACCAGCGGGCGCAGATGGCCGCGAGTGCCTCCGACTGGTCCCTGCGCGCTCCGGATCCGCCGACCTGGCCGTACACGGAGCGCCGCCAGTCGTGGCCCCGCGGTGCTTTGGTGCCGCGATTATCGATCGACGAAATGATAAAGCCGCGCTGGGCCATCAGCAGGTGCCACATGTGGCGGTTTCCACGCCACCGGTCCTGAACCGTCTGGCCTGCGGGTTCGCCATACACATAATTGATGATGGGGTAGCGTGCCCGTCGGGTCAAAACCGGGAGGGCGCAACATGAACCCGTCCAGCCGCAGGCCATCCCCGGCCTCGACACTGTAAGAATTCCGGCGGGTCTATGCGCCAGCTCTGCCATCCTGGCTGCGAGCTGCCGCGTTGTCCTCGAAGACGTGGCGCACCTCGTGTTCGGGCAGGGAAACCAGGCTGTGTACCGGTGGCTGCAGGAACCGCGAGTGGGTATGAATGGCCCAGCGGGCGTCCGCCGATACCTGGTAGCTGTTGGTCCCGCTGCAGTGAGGCAGGGGTTATCCTCGCCATTTCGCCGTTGCCATCCAGGGCGACACGGTAAAGGTAGCGTTGCGCCACGTTGTCGGGCGAGGCGATAAAATAGAGCCACCCGCCGGCGACATCTGCCGTGACAACCTCGACGACGTCGAATTGCCCCTCGGGTCAGTTTCGTCAGTTTGCCGCCATCGCGGTTTACCCGGTAAACGTGTCGCCAGCCGTTGCGCTCACTGATCCAGATGAACCCGTCGAGGCCCTTCAGCCACTTCACGTCCTCGACGGTTTCGATGAAGGTTTCTTCCTTCTCCGTGAGCAGTAACTCGATCTCACCTGAGCGGGCATCCACCGACCACAGCTGGTTGGTATCCTGCTTGCGATTCAGTTGCTGCATCAGCAGGGTGCTCATTGCTGTCCGCCCAGTCCATGCGCGGCAGGTACATGTCCTTCGGGACGCCCGGCAGGTCGATCCAGACCGTCTCGCCCGCCGCTCGCGGCCACCACCCCTATCCGGGCGGCGGAGTTTTCCTCCCCGACCTTGGGGTAGGGTATCGCCGTCACCTCCGGGTACAGGGTGTCGGTGTTGTTGATGATCAGGAAAAATCGCGGGCCGCGTGTGTATCGAGCTGCCAATAGGCGATGCGTTGGCTGTCCGGGCTCCAGCGAAAGCCGTCGCGAATGCCGAATTCCTCCTCGTAGGCCCAGTCGAACAAGCCGTTGATCACGGTCGGCGACGCATCGCTGGTGAGTGCCTTCACTGCGCGCGTGCTCAGGTCTTGTACATAGATATTGTCATTCCACACGTAGGCGAATTGCTGCCCGTCGGGCGAGAATTTGCCGAACATCATCCGGCTCGGTTCACGCAGCTCGCCGCCGAGCTGCCAGAGTTCCCCGCTGCCCGAGTCGAGTACCCAGTAGTCGCCGCGGCTTTTCTCGCGCCACACATATTTGGCGTTGGTATAGATCAGCAGCCTGGTTCCGTCTTTCGACCACTGGTAGTCGTCAACGACGAGTGCCTTGTCACTGCCTGCGGGCGTCAGCTGTTTCAGGGAGACGAGTACCGTGCGCTCAAGCGTGGCGGGATCGTACTGCACGATCTCCTCGTAGATCTTGATGTCATCGCCGTACTCGTCTTTCTCGAGTTCCGCGTCTTCGTATCCCGGTGCGGTCTCGAGCGCGGTGAAGGCGGCGCCTTCCTCGGTCCAGCGCACCGCGCCCGGTCGCTTCGCGTTGTACTTCCATTCCTTGAAGATATCGTGGTTTGTCAGCTCGACGAATGCGGGCGTCGCTTCAGCCGGAGTTGTCGCAGCGGCCGCGGCCGCACCGGAGGAACGCTCACAGGCCTGCAGAAAAGGGATCGCCAGGCAGGCGAAAAACCGGCCGAGGGCGAGGTGTGAACGCTTCATGGTGTGTCTCCGTGAGTAATGCGCAGGGCATTGTGCGGTGTCCCGTGCGGCCGGTGCAAGTAGTGGTGACAGGCTCCGCATCAAAGCCCGCGTCGAGCCGCGACTTCTGCAGGGTTTGTCGGTATCATCCTGTGTCACTTTATCCGCTCTGTCGTTCGCCTGAGGAACCCATCCCATGCCCCAGCTCCGCCTCCACGCGCTGGTCCTTATAGCTTTGTCTGCGCTCACCGCGAGTGCCCTCGCTGATACGCCCATCGTTCAGCCCGGTGCGCCCGGCCAATCCGTGCGCGAGCTCTCTGCCGAGGAGGCGATCCGCATCGCCGCATCGGGGTACACGGCGGACGATGTGCGTTTCATGACCGATATGATCCCGCATCATCACCAGGCGTTAGTGATGTCACGCTGGGCGCCGCAGCGCACCAACAACCCGGAGATACTCGACCTCGCCGGCCGTATCGACAGCTCGCAGGCGGACGAAATCGCGTTTATGCAGGAGTGGTTGGGGAGCCGGGGAGAGGCGGTGCCCGACCCCACCGCCCACCATGCGATGCACATGCACCACGATATGGCGGGCATGGCGTCCCCGGACCGATATGGCGCGGCTTGAGCAGTCCGAGGGAACGGATTTCGACCGCCTGTTCCTGGAGTTGATGATTCCTCACCACGATGGCGCGGTAAAGATGGTCGAGGAATTGCTCGATCATCCGGGCTCGGCATATGACCCGGTGCTGCTGGAGTTCACCTCCGATATCACCAACGACCAGTCAGTGGAAATCGAGCGTATGAACAAGTTGTTGCTCGGGCTGTCCACGGACCCCCGTGCCGACCTGGGCGCCGGGCTGGCAGATGCCGAAGAAGTGATCTGGAATCTCGAGCGGGTGGCATCGCTGTCGCGCCCGGCGGGGTTTTTTGACCCGCAAAACCCGGGTGAGCGCGGCACGGCGCCCCGCGAGGGCGATGAGGCCGAACGCCACCGAAGGTGCAGAGGAGCAGCCGAAGCTCTTAGGCGATAACTCGGAGCGGCGCTACCCGAAGATGAGTTTCTCCAACACCGACATGGCCTTCCGCGACGATGTACTGGTGGCGGGTAACTACCACGGATTCAACGTGTACAGGCTGCAGCCCGGCGGCGTGCCGGAACTGACTGCTTCGGTAGTGTGTCCGGGCGGCCAGGGCGACGTCTCCATCGTCGGCGATTTGCTGATCATGTCCGTGGAAGAGACCCGGGGCCGCCTGGACTGCGGCCTCGAGGGGGTCACCGAAGACGTGAGCACGGACCGCTTCCGTGGCCTGCGCATTTTTGATATCTCCGAGCGCTCGAGGCCTCGCCAGGTGGGTGCGGTGCAGACCTGCCGCGGCTCGCACACCCACTCGGTTGTGTCTGGTCCGGGCGATGACGGCATGATCGTGGTCTACAACTCGGGTACCTCGACGGTGCGCGAGGAAGACGAACTAACCGGTTGTTACGACGAGGTCCCCGGTGACCAGCGTACCGCGCTGTTTCGTATCGACGTGATCGAGATCCCGGTGGACAATCCATCGGCTGCACGCATAGTCGACAGCCCCGCCGTGTTTGCCGACGAGGAGACCGGCGCGCTGGCGGGCCTGTGGCGGGGCGGTGACCACGGTGACGTGACCCAGGAAACAAGAGTGACCGACGAATGCCATGACATCACGGTGTTTCCCGGTTTGAACCTGGCCGCGGGCGCCTGCTCCGGCAATGGCATCATTTTCGATATCGCCGACCCACGGGCACCGACGCGGATAGACGTGGTCACCGATACCGGTTTCGCCTACTGGCACTCCGCGACCTTCAACAACGATGGCAGCAAGGTATTGTTCACCGACGAATGGGGTGGGGCGTTCCAGGCCGCGTTGCCGGGCGTGGGACCCGATCGACTGGGGCGCCAATGCCATCTATGACATCGTCGACGGCAAGCTGGAATTCGGCAGCCACTTCAAGATACCCGCGCCCCAGGGGGAAACCGAAAACTGTGTCGCCCACAATGGCTCCATCGTGCCGGTTCCCGGCCGGGACATCTTTGTGCAGGCCTGGTACCAGGGCGGTATCAGCGTGATCGATTTCACGGACTCCGCCAAACCGGTGGAAATCGCCTATCTTCGATCGCGGGCCGGTGTTTGACGACGAGCTGGTCGTCGGCGGTTACTGGTCTGCGTATTACTATGCCGGGGCAATCTACGGCACCGAGATCATCCGCGGCCTCGATGTGTTCAATCTGCTCCCCAGCGAACACCTCAGCGAAAACGAGATCGCCGCCGCGGCGCTGGCAGACCAGGGCGGGGTATTCAATCCGCAACAGCAGTTCGCGGTCACCTGGCCGGCCGAGCCGGTGGTGGCGCTGGCCTACCTGGACCAGCGCCAGCGAGCGGGCGTGCTGGATGCGCAGGGCAGGCAGCAGTGGGATGACGCCCTGGAGCGGGCCGGCCGGTCATTGGCGGCGGGTGAATCGGACCCCGCCCTTGGGCGCGAGCTGGAGCAGCTGGCGGCAGCCAGTGCGGGCACAGACGGTCTGGCCGGGGTCGTGCAGGGCATCGCCGGTCGCCTGCGTTAGCCGCTCCCGGCTGGCGCCATTCGCCGGGTACCTGGTGCTGGCACTAGCCACGCGGGTCGGTTTGAACCGGTGTCCTGGCGGCTCCGACGTCTTTGATGTACCGTAGCGGCGACGCAAGCCAAGCCGCGTACAGTGCGTGGCGCGTGGCACTCTACTGGCCAACCACCGGGTGTTCCTGTTGACGGCGCGCACTACAAGCGAACTGAAATCATTGCACGAGCAGGCGGTCGCGGCACTCAACCGCGGCGACATGCGCACGGTCTCACGCTGTAGCGAGATGCTTCTCAAGCAAGACCCCGGGTTCGCCGACGCCTGGTTCCTGCGTTCAGTCGCCGCCGAGGCCCATCGTGATCTGCGCCGCGCGATCGATTGCGCAGATCGGGCTATCGCCCTCGAGGGGGGCAACGCCGAGTACCGCGTTCAGAAGGCCAAGCTGCACTCGCTGGTTAACCAGGGGGATCTGGCAGCGCAGAGCGCAGAGGCCGCTATCGCACTGCGGCCGCGCTCCGCGATCGCACTCGATACGCTGGGCGTGGTGTTCACGCGTCTCGGCCGCTACACCGACGCCCGCGACCTGATGCGGCGAGCCATCGAACGGCAGCCGGACAACGCGCAGTTTCATTTCAACCTCGCGTCGGCCGAGCAAATCCTCGGTAACCAGGCCGCTGCCGAGCAGGAGTTTCGCCGGGCGATCGCGTTGCAACCGGGCTTCGCGCGCGCCTACTGGGCGCTGTCGGAGCACCGCAAGAACGGCCCCGCCGATGACGGTCTGCTGCAGGCCATTCTAGAGCTGCAGCAACGACCCGGGCTCGGCGCGGAAGAGCACCTATACCTTGCCCATGCGGCATCGCGGGAGCTCGAGCACCGCGGCGATTTCGACAACGCTTTCCGGCAACTGGTTGTGGGGAAGTCACAACGTTTGGCGCAGCTCGAGTACAGCGTCGAGAACGACGAACAGTTGTTTAGAGCGATGACGCGTGCCTTTCCCGTCAGCGCGGCCGACGATCATGAGCCGGCGGCTGCCGCGAGGGGGCCGGCTTCCTGTTCATCGTTGGCATGCCCCGTTCCGGCACCACCCTGGTCGAGCAGATTCTCGCCGCTCATCCTGACATTGTTTCGCTCGGGGAATTGCAGGCGATGACCCATGCGGTGAAGCGCTGCTCGGCTACACGCTCGCCGCGTACGCTGGATGAGGAGGTGATAGAGCGTTCGCTGGCCGCCCCGCCGGGTTGTGTGGCGCAACACTACACCGCGGCCGTTCGCAGCCGCCTGGGCGCAAGCGAGCCGGCGCCGCGCTACATTATCGACAAGATGCCGCTCAACTTCCTCTACCTCGGGTTTATTCTGCGCAGCCTGCCGGCGGCGAAAGTCATCTGTGTCCGCCGTCATCCCCTGGACACCATCCTGAGTAATTTCCGGCAGCTGTTCGCAGTGAACTTTTCCTACTACAACTACCACTACGACCTCGGCAATACCGCGCGCTATTACATCCTGTTTCACCAGTTGATGCAGCACTGGCGCGAAGTTTTCGGTGGGCGGATCCTGGAAGTGGCGTACGAGTCCATTACCACGGATCCCGAGGCCACCGTGCGCTCCGCGCTCACCTATCTCGACCTGCCCTGGGATGATGACTGCCTGCGCTTCCACGAGCGCAAGGCCGCCGTGGCAACCGCCAGTGCCGTGCAGGTGCGCGAGCCGATCTACCGTTCTGCCGTCGGCCGCTGGCAAGGCTATGCGCAACAGCTGGCACCGGCCGCGGCGCTGCTTAAGTCAGCCGGTATCAGTGCCGCTGGGGAGTGACCTCGCCGCGCGCGCCGAACTTCGTGGCGGCGGCGTCGAGCAGGCGTTCCAGTGCGACTTTCTCCAGGCGGTAGGCGATGCGGGCGAGCGCGGCGTCATCGTGGCGCTGTGCGATCAGCGAGATGCCCAGCGGCAAGCCGCCCACGGAAGCCAGTGGCAGGGTGATATGGGGATTGCCGGCAATCGCCGGATAGCTTGACAGCCCCGGTCCGAAGAAGGCATCGCCGTTGATCCTGTCGATCATCCATGCCGGGCCGACCGTGATCCCGATGAGGACATCGAGGTTGTGCTCCTCGAACAGACGGTCGAGGCCGTCGTCACGGGTGGCGCGGCGGATTCTCGACTGCGCCGCCAGGTAATCGGCTTCACTCATCGAAAGCGTTTCGGCCTGCCTGAAGATGCCCTGGTCAAACACAGCGAGTTCCGCCTCGGCGTGCGCCGTGTTGAAAGCGATGAGTCGCGCCAGGTCCCAATCCCGGTAGTCGTTGTCGAGAGTGGCAAAATAGGCGGCGATGTCGCGCCTGAACTCGTACAGCAGCACGGCATAAGCGTCGTCATTCAAGGTCGGGTAGGGTGTCAGTGCGAGTTCATCGACCAGCACGGCGCCGTCTCCCGCCGCGCTTGCGAGAACGCCTGCCAGTGCCCGGTCCCGTCGCGCATCGAAGCCCCGTGTGTGACTCAGCACACCGATGCGTATCGCTGCCAGGCTCTCGAGTCCCGCGTGGTCCCTCAACGCCCGGGCGACTGTCTGTCCCTGGCTGCTGACCGGGTCGATCATGCTGGCCAGGGTCAGGGCCGCGAGGCCCGTGGTCTCCGCGAGCGGACCGGCGGTATCCTGGGATGAGGCGATCGGGATGATGCCCCGCTGGGAGACGAGCCCGGCGGTGGGCTTGAACCCGACCACGCCATTGACCGCGGCCGGGCAGACGATGGAGCCATTGGTCTCGGTGCCTATCGCCACGGGTACGTATCCCAGCGCGACGGCGACCGCAGATCCGGCACTGGAGCCGCAGGGCGAGCGTTCGCGGTCGATGGCATTACTGGTCTGGCCGCCGACGGCGCTCCAGCCGGAGATCGAATGTTCTGAGCGAAAATTTGCCCACTCACTGAGGTTGGCCTTTCCGAGCAGCAGTGCGCCCGCCGCACGCAACCGGGAGACCAGGGGGGCATCCCGTTCGCTCACGTTCCGGCTCAATGCCAGAGAGCCTGCGGTAGTCGGCAGGCCGCGCATTTCGATGTTGTCCTTGATTAAGATGGTGGTGCCGGCCAGGGACAGTGCCTCGCGTTCAGCGGGTGGCAGCGCATCCTGTTGCCCCGCGGCGGTGAGGGCCCCTTCGACATCCAACGCGATGACCGCGCGGTATTGGCCATCGAAGCGGAGAATCCGCTGCAGGCTTCTGCTGACCTCGCTGCGCGCGGTGCCGGTGATTGCGGGGACCGCCGACCGCGGCGCCGCATCGGGGGCCAGGAGCCAGGCACTGACCAGGACGGCGCCAAGCAGAGCGACCCTCACATCAGGCACCGTGCATCAGAAACTGTAGAACACCCGGATGCCAGCGGTTCGCGGGGCACCCATGAACTGGCCGTAACTGCGCAGGGTGAACCCGTTAATGTCATTGCCCGGGCCGCGTCTTTCATCCTGCAGGAACCGTCGCGTGGTCCGTATGCCGGTGATGTAGTATTCGTCGAAGAGGTTGTCGACGAATGCCTGCACACGCCACTGATCCCGGCTCAGCGTTGCGCTGAGGTGGTGAACGTCATAAGACGGAATGGCCTCTCCCCCGCGGTCACCGGGCTCTCCGGTCTCCGGGTCGCGTAGCGGGTCCTCGTCGCCGCCGACGATATTGAAAACATCGCTCGAGTAGACGAGGCCGTAGTTCACAGCCAGTTCCAGGCCATTGTCAAAGAAGGTATTGTAGGTCACGTTAAGCGACCCCTGATGCTCCGCGTGGCCGGGCAGGCGGGCCCCTTTCAGAGCATCGAAGGGGCCAACGAGGCCGGGCGCGTCTTCTGTCAGCTCGGCGTTGGTATAGGCATAGGTGAGGGCGGCTTCCCAGTTCTCGTTGATCAGCCACCGGCCCTGGAACTCGAAACCCTTGCTCTCTGCTGCGCTGCCGTTACCGACAATCGGCAGGCTGCCAAGATCGGTGACGGTGTCCACCTGCAGGTCGGTCCAGTCAATGTAGTAGATGGCTGCGTTGGCGGAGATGATGCCGTCGAAGAGGATACCCTTGTAGCCGATCTCGTAATTATCGATCTGGTCGGGCTTGATGAATACCTCGTCTGCCTGGGCGCAGAGTTGCTGATCGCTGCTCTCGATCTGTTCCGGCGTACACTCGGGTACCGTATTGACCCCACCGTTGCGGTAGCCTTCGGAATAGGTGGCGTAGATCATATTGTCTTCATCGATATCGAAAGCGACGTTCAGCTTGATCAGGTCGCCGTCGTCGTCGCCCGAGTTGCGACCGAGGTCGACGTCGATCGCGTCTTGCGGAGCCCCGTTGAAGACCGTGTCGAACAGCGGCAGGCCGAAGCCGCCAACGTTGTCGACCTCGAACTCGTAACGCCGGTAGCCGACGGTGAACGCGAGGCGATCGAACAGACGGTAGGAGAGTTCCCCGTAGAAAGCCTGCTCTTTCTCGTCGACGTCGGTGAGCTGAATGTACTCGAGGCTGTCGGGGCGCAGTTGTACGCCGCCGAAGTTATCGACTGCGAACTGGTCGAAGCCGGGCGTGAATTCCTGGCTGACTGCGGACGACTCGACCTCGTTATAGAAATACCCGGCAACCCAGGAGAAGGGGCCGTCGTACTGGGAAGTCAGGCGGACCTCGTAGGTCGTCGTTTCCTCGTCCACGGTTTCCCGGGTGAAGGAGGAAAATGTCGGGAAAGCCTCGTAGCCGTATTCGAAGTCCAATAGCAGGTCAGTCTGGTCGCGCTGGCCTTCCTCTTCGTAATTGGTCTCACCCCAGACGAAGCTCGCCTCGGCGAAGCCGAGGTCGGTTTTCACCTCCAGGCTCAACAGCTCGTTGGTGTAATCGTTGGGTTCCTCGTAGCGCAGTCCAGATTCAAACTTGCCGGTCCCGAACGCCAGTCGGTGAGCGATCTGCCGGCCCTCGGCCTCGGTGTCCTGGTACAGGTACCAGAGGTTGGCGTCCAGCCAGTCGTTGGGTGTCCAGCGGAGGTTGATCCGGGCGGCGAGGGTTTCCTCGCCATTGGCGTCCTCGACCTCACGCAGGTTGGCGCGCACCTCCTCGGGGTTATTGAAGTCGGGTTCCGGATCTGACACACCCGATTCCCGTACCACGAAGTTGTAGTCCACGAAGCCCGGGTCCCAGAGCTGGTCGATGTTGGCGCGAATTGCGAGTTTGTCTTCGATGATGGGTATGTTGAGCGTCACGCCAACGTCACCGAGAAAATCATCGGTCTCTTCATTGGTGCTCATCGTGCCGCGAAAATCCACCGTCACGCCGGAATTGGCATCGGCACGTGCCGGCAGGTAGCGAATGGCTCCACCCATGGTGCCCTGGCCGTAGAGCGTGCCCTGGGGCCCGATGAGCACCTCGACCCGCTCGAGGTCAACCGGCTTGATGTCCAGTGCAATAGGGATATCGCCAAAGTACGTCGCCACTGTGTCGCTGGTGAAGCCCGGCCCGAGTCCGCTGGTGTTTAAGCCCCGCACCAGGATGTCGGGCACTTCGTCCCGCGGGCCGCGGTCGATCACGGCCAGCCCGGGCACGTAGCGGGCGATCTCGGAGATGCCGGTCAGGCGCAGGTTCTGAATCTGTTCGTTACCCACCGCCGAGATGTTGATCGGGATGTCCTGCACCGATTCGGAGCGCCGGGATGCGGTCACCACCACCTCTTCCAGCGTTCTCGGACTGTTGCCCTGGGCCAGCGCGGCCGGTTGCGTGAGGCCAACGGATACCAGTGATGCCAGCGATACCGTGCGCGTCAGCTTCTTGCGGGGAAAAACGTGACAGGCGTTGTTCATGGTGGGGTCTCGTCAGGTTGCGTTATAGCCGCTTTGAGCGCAGTGGCGCCCTGTCCGTGGCACCCGGGCGACCGCGGTTGACGCTCGGGTCTCGGATGCTCACCTACCTCCACCCCGGTAGATTCACAGGGAGTCGGAGAATGAAGTCGAAAAAGCAATAATCGGGCCAACCGGTGGTTGATGACCCGAAAATTATCCTAGGCGATCGCTGGCAGGGTGTCCAACTGGTTGCCCTCAACTGGTTGCCCCACGGTGGGCAGAGCGGACAGTAAGGAGCTGTGTTTTGCCCGCTCCGGCGGTACACAGCTCTGACCTTGCCACTTAGCATAGCAGGTGTTCGCACCAAAGCAGGCGCGAATGCCTCGCCATGGTGCAAGGCGCACCATGGCAGAGCATGCTGGGAGTGCTTGCTGCCCCGCATACCTGTTATCCAGCCGGGTCACGGCGTAGGCCTGTGGACACTCACTGCGGTGGTTTGCCTGCGCTTTCCGTGGTGTCATCCTGTCCCGGATCAGGTGCCGCGTGTATACCGCCCTCAGCGCGGAATTCGCCAGTGTCAGTGTACTCGTCGAACAGGTTGATCATCCGGTCCGAATGGCGTCCCATCAGCATCAATCGAAGGTACAGGCTGTCCTCGACCGCTGGCTTGTTGAGGGCATCGATGATGAACACCACCACGCTGAGCGGGCTCAGCAGCAGGTCGCGAAAAGCGTCCGCCGCGAGTTTCAACTGGAAAACGATCAGGTGGCGCAGCGCTCTGCCGGCAGTCACGCGTACCCGCTCTTCGCTGTCGGGAGGTGGAGTGTCAGCCATAACGTGCTGCTCCTGGATGGCAGTGGCGGCTCCCGGGCGGCTCAGCAGACCAGTCGCCCGCTGCGAGGCGACCGGTCGCGTGCGGCAGGTCGTGCGGGCAATACCGCCTGGAACCGGGCCGCGTCATTCTGGCCAGAGCTGGCGCGCGAGCTCGATAAAATCGTCGGCCACGTAGTTCCAGCTCCCTTCAAGGTGGACTTCGGCGGCATCGAGGTAGAGCTGTCCCGGTTCCGGGTCAGCCGGCTTGACCGGTCCGCCGAATTCCAGTGGACGCCGCACGAACGCCGTCTGCATGCCGTGTCCCGCAGCATAGGCGAGGTCGAGCTGATGCGCGGCCACCATGCATACCTGTGCCGGCTCCAGGTCGAGGGCGGCCACCGATTGCAGGTAGGTTTGCGGGTGAGGCTTGTAAAAGCCGGCGACGGAGGCGCCCAGGATGATGTCCCAGGGCAGGCCGGCATGTCGGGAGAGACGCACCATGTCGGCGAAATTGCCGTTGGACAGGGGTGCGATAATCGCCGTTTCCCTGATCGCCTTCAGTCCGGGGACCGTATCCGGCCATGGGACGAGGCGGTCCCAGGTCCCGTTCAGCGTATCGATTTCGGCCGCGGACAGCTGCGCCGGGAAGTGCTCGTCGAGCACCCTGACCAGGTTCTCGCGGTTGATCGAGCGCAGCGGACGGAAGGTGCTTTCGGTACTTGCCTGGGTGGCCGTGCTGATAATGTAGGCGGTGCGCCAATCGATGGCCATGCGTCCGGGATCGCACTCTACCCGTTTCTCATTGGCCAGGGCGGCGAATGCGTCGCGCATGGGGTGGTAGAAGTCACAAACGGTTCCGTAGGTGTCGAACAGCACCGCTTCGACCTTTATCGTCCCGGTGTCCGGTGATTGCGTGGGCAATGGTTCGATCACAGTATCGATTCTCGGTCGGGGCTTTTACCCAACTGTAGCACAGGCGCCAATCGCGCTGCGTGGCCTTGTTCAATACCGGTTGCGACGGTATCGTCAGGGTCCCCCAAGGCGGCTGGAGCCCGGCGAGCTGGAACTGACATGACGACAGAAACCGTGCATCGATCCGGCAGGAAGGGACCGGCTGTCCCCGGTGAGCGTGGACGCTCGGTGCGCCCTCAGGATGCGGCCACGCTCATACTCCTGCGCCGGGGTCGGGGCGAGCCCCGGGTACTGATGGGGCAGCGTTCTGCGAGTCACCGCTTCATGCCCAACCTGTTCGTTTTTCCGGGAGGAAAGGTAGACGCCGGCGATTCACGCCTGCGACCGCCGCGAGACCTGCATCCAGCCGTACTGGAACGACTCACCCGCAGCTGTTCGCCGGCGCGGGCCCGCGGCCTGGCGATGGCGGCGATCAGGGAAACCTGGGAGGAAACCGGGCTCGTTGTCGCCGAGCGCGACTCGCCGACGCTGAAAACCCGCTCCCCGCGCTGGCGGGAGTTCCTGCAATACGATGCCAATCCGTGCCTCGACGCCCTGCAGCTGGTGGCCAGGGCGATCACGCCGCCGTACCATCACCGCCGCTTTGACGCCCGGTTTTTCATGGCGGACGCGGATGTGATCCAGGTCGAGCCGCAGGGGGTACTGCAGGGCTCCGGCGAATTGCTTCACCTGCACTGGGTGTCGCTGGAAGACGCGCGATCACTGCCGTTACCGGAGGTCACCCGCATGGTGCTGGCAGAGGTGCAGCGACGGGTACGCGAGGGCCAGCGGCCGGAGGACCCGGGACCCTTCATCCACTACCGCCACGGGCGGCATGTCATAGACAGCATTTGACCGGGTGCGTCTGCCACCGCGCCGGCTTCTGTGGTGTCCTCCCCTGGGATTTTATTCGGCAGTAAACTTCCGGAATCGGCGAACGGTGCTATGCTGGACCTTACTGTCGTGGCCTGCATGCGGCGTGAACACACCGCAGGCTGGCTGTGTGATCGGGTCAACGCGGCCGTTTTCCATCGGGGGAACGCGCTGTTGCAGCGACCTGCGATCAAGCCCGGTGACGTATCTCTAGCACGTGAACGCCCAGCGGAGCCATGCCATGCCACAGCGCACTGAACTCTGGGTTGAGCGCAACCGTTTGCGCGAAACCCGTGTCGTCACCGGACCTGTACCGGCGCCGGGCGACGGCGCAGTCACCGTGGCTATCGAGAAGTTTGCCCTGACGGCCAACAACGTCAGTTATGCCATTTCTGGCGATACTATCGGGTACTGGGGCTATTATCCGGCCGACGACGGCTGGGGTAAGGTGCCCGTCTGGGGCTGCGCCACCGTGGTGGAGTCTCGCTGTGAGGAAATCCCTGTTGGTGAGGCACTGTACGGCTTCTTTCCCATGGCCAGCCATGCCTGCCTCTCCCCGGGCAAGCTCCACAGCGACCATTTCATGGATATCGCACCGCACCGCAGTGGCCTGCCGTCACTGTATAACGCGTACCGGAGAACCGGCGCGGAACCCCGGTTTCTCACCGAAATGGAAAACGAGCGCTGCCTGATTTTCCCGCTACTGATCACCTCCTACCTGCTCAAGGATTACCTCACGCAACATGCGTATTTTGGTGCGCAGCAGGTCGTCATCGGCTCGGTGTCCTCGAAAACCGGGATGGGCCTTGCAGAGATGCTCCATGGTCAGCCGGGCGAGCGCCCGCGCATCATCGGCCTTACGTCGCCCTGCAACAAAGCCTATGTCGATGAAATGGCCTGCTGTGACCAGGTGGTCTGCTACGGAGAGGAGGAGCAGCTCGATCTTGCATCGTCTGCCACCTATGTCGACATGGCTGGCGATGCGGGCCTGACGCGCCGCCTCCACCATAGGTTCAAAGACGAAATGGTGGCCAGCATCAGCGTCGGAGCGACCCACTGGGAGCAGCGGGGTGACCTGCGTGATGTGCCTGACCTTCCCGGCGCGAGTCCGGTGTTCTTCTTTGCGGCCGCGCACGTGGCCCGACGGGACGCGCACCTGGGCCCCGGCGTGATCATGAGTCGGGCCGCGCAGGCCAGTGCAGAAACGGCGCAGCGAATGCGGCAACACATTGCCCTGGATTGGGTGCACGGAGCCGAGGCGTTGGCCGCCCGATGGGTGGACCTGCTCGACAACCGCATCAGTCCCTCCCGTGGCGTGATGGTCTGTCTAGGCAATTGACGGGCCGTGTCGCGACAACCGCGCATTTCAATTTATCGCTGCCGTGGTCTATAACCCTAGCTGCCTGTTGAAAAAGTCGCAGGCGAGTGTGAGACGCGGCAAAAAATGGCGAAGAACTACAGCGTACACGGCAGTACGTGAGGATTTTGAGCTGATTTTGAGCCCCGTATCGTGCCGGCAGAGGTTTTTCCAACAGGCGGTAGCTTGGCTCGGGTACACAGCAATATCGAGGTGGATATGGAAAGCGTAGAAGTGGGCAACCTGGTGATAGTAGCCCAGCGCGACAAACTGGTGTTCGAGATACGCGGGCAGGGCAGTACGGTCGTGGCCCTGGAAGACCTGCCGGACATTGTGGCTTTCCTGAGCGCCTGCAATGCGACCGGGCACAACCGGCGTACAGGCCTGCGGCTGTGTCTCGACGATATCGATCCCGGCGCCCTGGCGGATTTGAAGGCCGAGGTGGAGTCGGCGGAGGGGAACTGGCTGCCGGTGCGACTCGTGGATCTCAGCCCTGCCGGCGTCCACATCGATTCGCCCGACTTTGCTGGTGACTACGGCGACCAGGTCAAGGTGCGACTGGGCTGGCGCGGCAACGAGGTCGAACTGCCGGCGGTTCTGGTGCGACGCGCTCAGGCCGGGGGAACGACAGCGATCAGGTTTACCGATGTATTCGATGCTGACGGTGATCTGGACCCACCAGCGGCATTGCGCCACCTGGTCGAGGAGCTGGAACTCCTGTGGCTGGAGCAGAGGCTGAGTTCCGGGGCGCGCCCGACTTGAGCCGCCTGAACGGCCGATGGGGCCCCTCTGCGCCCGCCAGCGGTTGCCGGGCGCTGGCCCTGTGTCTGCTGTGGGTCTGTCCCCTGGTCAGCCTCGGCGAGAACGCTGCGCCGAGGGGCCTCACGCCAGAAGACCTGGTGCAGATGGAGCGTGTTTCCGGACTGGCTGTCAGCCCCGACGGCAAATGGCTGGCGTACGAGCTGCGCCGAACCGAGATGGCGCGCGATCGTGGGCACAAGGATATCTGGGTGCTGGACACGTCGAGCGGTCGCCAGCGTCAGCTCACCCGCCACAGCGTCGCCAGTCGTTCACCGAGCTGGCACCCCGAGGGGAACAGCCTGTTTTTTCTCAGCGCGCGCAGCGGCAGTAATCAGGTCTGGCGGATCGATGTCGCGGGTGGGGAGGCAGAACAGCTAAGCGATCTACCGTTGCCGGTCGGGAATCTCAAGGTCGCACCGGATGGCGCTTCGCTGCTTTTCAGCATCGACGTATTTGCCGACTGCAAAGACATCGCCTGTACGGCGACACGCCTCAAGGCAGAGAAGCAGGCCACCGGGGTTGCCTTCGAGAACGGCTTTGCCCGCCACTGGGACAAATGGAAGGACGGCCGTTTCAGGCATGTGTTCCGCGCCCCGTTGACCGTGAGCGGACTGGGAGCGCCGCGAGACCTGATGCAGGGCATGACCGCGGATGCACCGACCCGCCCGTGGGGAGATACCGGCGAGATGACCTTCACGCCGGACGGTGGGGTGATCTTCACCGCCCGCGAAGGTGGCCGGGGTGAACCCTGGAGTACGAATTTCGACCTCTGGTATGTCGCCGCCGATGGCGGCAGCCCGGTCAATCTGACCGTCGACAACCCGGCCTGGGACAGTCACCCGGTGTTCTCCCGGGACGGCAAAAAACTCTATTGGCTGGCCATGCAACGGCCCGGATACGAGGCCGATCGATTTCGTATCCTGGAGGCCGAGTGGCGCCCGGGAAAACTGGGCAGCGCAGTAGCGCTCGCGCCGGGCTGGGATCGCTCGCCGAAGTCCCTGGGCCTGTCCGGCGACGGCAGTTCGCTGCTGGTGCATGCTGATCATCTCGGCCAGACCGCGCTGTTCGCGGTGGCCACCGCCACCGGCGCCGTGCGGGAACTGGTGACAGACGGGGCCGTCGCCGCGGAAGTGGGTCACGACAGTGAGGTGTACTACACCCGCAGCAGCCTGGACGCGCCGGCCGATATCTGGTCGGTTCCCGCAGCGGGCGGCGAGGCGCAACAGCTGACGCGGCTGAACCGCAAGCGCCTGGCCGCTCTCGAGATGGGCGCGGCGGAACAGTTCAGCTTTGCTGGCGCCTATGGCGACCGGGTTTTCGCCTGGCTGGTCAAACCCGTGGGCTTCGATCCGCAACGACGCTATCCGTTGGCCTTCCTGATTCACGGTGGGCCGCAGGGCAGTTTCGGTAACAAATTCCACTACCGTTGGAATCCGCAGACCTATGCCGCTGCAGGCTATGCGGTTGTGATGGTCGACTTTCACGGCTCGACCGGTTACGGGCAGTCATTCACCGACGCCATTCGCAACAACTGGGGCGGCGCACCGCTGGAGGATCTCCAGAAAGGCCTGGCCGCTGCCCTCAACCGCTACCCGTGGCTGGACGGCGAGCGGGTCGCCGCCCTCGGGGCGAGCTACGGGGGCTACATGGTGAACTGGATTGCGGGCAACTGGAGTGACCGTTTTCGCGCCCTGGTGAACCACGACGGACTGTTTGATACGGCCTTCATGTACTACTCCACCGAGGAACAGTGGTTTCCGTACTGGGAATTCGGCGGTGCCCCCCACGACAATCCCGAAAGCTATGCGCGATGGAATCCCGCGCATCACGTCGCCAACTGGAAAACGCCCATGCTGGTCATCCACGGAGAACGCGACTACCGGGTGCCGATTACACAGGGCCTGGCGACCTACACGGCGCTGCAGCAGCAGGGCGTAGCCGCCCGACTGCTGTATTTTCCCGACGAGAATCACTGGGTGTTGAAACCCCGGAACTCGATCCAGTGGCATCGAGAGGTTCTGGACTGGTTGGACCGCTGGTTGCGCTGAGACCTGTCAGGCTGTCGGTAGCGCGTCAGTTCACCTGGCGGTCACGGCCTTCCCAGAACGGTTTGCGCAGTTCCGTCTTCAGTACCTTGCCGGCGCCCGACAGGGGCAGAGGCTCCTCACGGAAAGTGACGCCCTTGGGTACCTTGTAGCCGGCAATACGCTCTCGGCAGTGGTCGAGTAGTGCCTGCTCGGTGACCTGCTGGTCGGGGTGCAGGATCACGATCGCATGCACGGCCTCGCCCCAGTCGGCGTGCGGAATACCGATGACGGCGACATCCTGGACCGCCGGGTGGCTGATCATTGCATTCTCGACTTCAGTCGTGAAGACGTTCTCACCGCCGGTGACCACCATGTCTTTCACGCGGTCCACAATATAGAGAAAGCCTTCTTCGTCAAAGTATCCGGCATCGCCCGTGTAGACCCAGCCGGCGCGCAGGGCGCTGGCAGTCTCCTCAGGCTTGTTCCAGTAGCCCAGCATGGTGTGAGGGCCTCGCACGACCACCTCGCCGGAAGTCCCCCGAGGACAGTCTGCGCCATCTTCGTCGACGATGCGGACATCGTTGACGGCCGTCGGTCGGCCGGCAGAGCTCAACTTGTCGCCGCCGTCGCGGTGGTCCCGGGCGGACAGCATGGTCACAATCGGGGCCAGCTCGGTCTGCCCGTAGGCCTGGATTAGATTGACCGACGGCCACAGCGACATGCACTGCTGCAGGGTTGCGGCGGGCATTGGCGAAGCCCCGTAAATAACGTACTCGATTGCTGCGGCATCAGCGGATGCGGCGTCGGGGTGGTTCAGCAACATCTTGATCATCGCCGGCACCAGCAGGCTGTGCGTGATCGGCTCTGCCACCAGCGTACGCAGCACCTCGGATGGGTCGAACGCTTTAAGCACGAAGTGGCCGGCGGCGCAGAGCGTCGTCCCCATGCTGCCCGCGAAGTCGGCCATGTGGAACATCGGCGCGACGTGCAGGTAGACGCTGTTTCGGGTCATCTGGAAGTCGGGCAGTCCACCCAGGGCGCTGCTATAGATCGCCCGGTGCGACTGCATGACACCCTTGGGGAAGCCCGTTGTGCCGCCGGTGTAGAACACGCCGGCCATATTGTCCCCGCCCCTCGTCGAGGGCGGGATCGGGGCATGGTCGATGATCGCCTGCTCGTAATCGAGCGCCCACGACGGGCAGTCACCATCGCCCATGTAGACGGCCCGGGAGAGGCTGTCGATATCGTTCACCAGCTGCTGCGCCTGCTCCGCGAACGCATCATCGAACAACAGGACCCTGGTCTGAGAGTCGCGTAGCGCGTAATCGTTCTCGAGCAGGGCCCAGCGGGTATTCAGCGGCACCATGCACAGCCCGGCCCAGGGTATCGCAAAAACCGACTCGTAGTAGCGGTCGCTGTTGAGACTCAGAATTGCTACCCGGTCGCCCTCATCCAGGCCCAGGGCGCCCAGCGCCGCGCCCAGGCGCGACACGCGATTTTCCAGTTCGGTCCAGCTGTGCCGGCGGTCCAGATGCTGTATCGCCAGGCCCTCCGGGTTGAGGCGCGCGGCGCGTTCCAGCATGGCGGGAATAGATATCATGGTCTGTCTCCGTTGTGGTCGACTTCGAGTGGTTCGGCTTCAGCCTGGTTCTTCCCGGCAGCCTTCAATTCAGGCCGCCCGGCGCCTCGGCCTGGCCGCTTTCCTGCGCCGTGATGCAGTCTTGCGTTTACCGCGCTTGCGGGGCGCCTCTGCCGAGCGGGTGGACAGCCACCGGGCTGAATCGGACCAGACGGCTTCGCGCGCCTTGCCGCCGATGATCACCCCCATGTGTCCTCCCGGGGCGACGCGGAAGGCTTTATCCTCACTGCCGACAATGTCAACGATGCGCCTGGCAACAGATTCCGGCACCAGGTTGTCGGTCGCACCGGCGAATGCCAGCAGTGCGGAGTTGATGGTATCGAGCTCGGCAACACCGTCCCGCAACTCGATCCTGCCTTTGGCGAACTGATTGTCGACGACGACTTTTTCCGCCATGTCCTGTATCACGCCACCCGGATACATGAGCATGTGGTTCAGGTAGTCGGAGGTCGTGCTGTAGGACTCGACGAATTCACGATCCCACAAGCGGGTCACCAGGTCCCAGTAGGTCGTGACACTGCTCACAGGATCGGTCATTTTGAACGCCAGGGTAGTGGCCCAGCCCGGCATGCCGAGCCGGGCTGGATCCAGCGCGTTCAGCCTCAGGTTAGTGTAGTTGCTCACCAGTTTGGCCGGGGCGTTGACCGCCTGGGCGACACCTGCCATTACCCCGTTGCCACCGTGCAGGTCGATCGGGCTGGCGATGGTCACGATATTGCGCAGGTGGGGGTCCCTGGCCTGGCCCTGGTAAAGCAATATCAGCAGTCCGCCCATGCACCAACCCATGGCCGACAGGTCTTCGACCCCGGAGTGCTCGCGGATTTTTGAGAGCGCCACCTGCATCATGTTATAGGAGTAGTCCCGCAGGTCGAGGCTGGCGTGTTCTTTCCTCGGTCGTCCCCAGTCCACCAGGTAAGTCTTGAACCCCGAAGCTGCCATGTAGCGCACCAGGCTGCGTTCGGGGAGCAGGTCAAAGGTCTCGGTGGTCACCCCGAGCGGGGGCACCAGCACCAGTGGCACGTGGTACTGGTTGCGCTCGATCGGCATGCTGCTGCCGTCCGGAAACGTGATCTCTTCCTCCTCGGGCAGCCCGTAGTAGCGCACGGCCATGAGGTCGTCGTCGTGGACCAGCTCAAACCAGGTGCGACCGGACTTTATCAGCGTGTCGCGCTTGAACAGCCAGTCGGTGCCGTTGGCGGCTGCGCTGGCAAGTCGGTTGTTCAGCGCCAGTCCCTGATCCAGTGCCAGTTTTGCCAATTTGTTCACGACGCCTCCTGTTGTGCTGCAACGATAGCTTCCAGGTCATCCGCTGCCTTGCCCAGGTATACGGCGAGGCGCTGGAGTGACGGCAGGGTCTCCCGGGCGCCCGTAAAACCGAAGTTGAAGGTGCCTGCGTACTGCACACAGTCGATGCTGAGCGCGTTGAACTGGAATAGCGGGTTAACGGGATAGACCGCCAGCAGTCGCGCACCCTGCATGTAGCGCGGCCGGTCCGGGCCTTCGGTCATGGAGACGCGGAGGTTGAAAAGCGGGGGAATCAGCCGCCCCACGCCCTTTAACTGGCTGATGATCACCGGGCTCGCGCGCATCAGCGCGTAGGCGGTTCCTGCCTCCTCAGGCAGGGATGCCCGGTCTCTGCGCACGGATTTCAACGATTGTTTTACCGATTCCAGACGGGCGAGGGGGTTGCCGATATGGGTCCCGAGCTCCACCCGCAGTGCGGCGACCGCGCCGCCCGGGTTATCGTCGCTGCGCTCGCGGGTAGAAACGGGAACCAGGCCGACCAGCGACTCGTCCGGAAGCGCGTTGTACTCCTTGAAAAATCGGCGTAGCGAACTGCCGCAGAGATAGCTGAGAATCTCGTTTATCGTGCTGTCGGTTGCCGCCGCCAGCCCTTCGATGCGCGCCACGTCGAACTGCCAGGTGGCGAACCGCCTGCTGTGGCTGATGGGGCGGTTGAGCGTCGAGCGCGGTGCGCTGTTGGGCAGCAGAACGCTGCTGATGGCGTTTCGGTCCAGCGCGCTCCTCAGCAACCCCATCCCGGCCCTCGCGGCTGCCCCCGCGATCGACACCAGGTTCTCCATCGGGCGCTGTTCCGACCGCCGGGTGGGTTCGTTGATCGGCTCGCCCCACACGGCACAAGGTTTCCGGCTTCGTGCGCTGCCGGGGAGATGTGCGATGAACAGCGGTACCGCGTTGATGTCCTCGATGAGTGCGCGATGAATCTTCAGATAGACCGCGAATCGGTTGTGTTCCAGACCTTCGATGAGGTGGTATTCCCACAGGGGGCGTGTGTAGTCCAGCCGGTTACTGTGCAGCCGGGATACCAACTGGCCCAGTTCGCGTTCGCCGCCGGGCGACGGCAGGGCAGAATGGCGGAAATGGTAGTCGAGTTCAACCGGTACCGCGGAGACCCGGGGCGGCAGGCCCGGAGCGAGCGGTGGCCCCAGTACCCAGTTCCACGGTGCGACGACGTTTTTACAGCCGCGAAGGTCGTCGGCGAGCGCGATGATGTAGTCCCGGTCGGCGCTGGCCGGTGGCTGAAAGATGCCGAGGACACCCGAGTGAAGCGGGGTCTCGGAGTTATCGATCAGCATCCAGGTGCTGGCACGCGGGTTCAGGCGCTGTTTGCTCATCGCGAGACTGTACTCCGGGTTCCGGGAGCCGAGAGTATAATCGGGGTCGCAATCGGCCGCCACCGGCCTCCTGAGCCGCGTCCGCCGCCTGTAGAAAGAGCCGGCGCGAAAAAAATTACGAATCCCTGGAATAAACCGCCAGGCCGGCCGTCAACAGAGTGAAAGTGGAGTGAAACACCACTGGGGGAGGCAGTATCCTGTCGATTTGGGTCACTACCTGAAGCCGTAGCAAACGGCGGTAGTGTGGCGGTTACTCGAATCCCCCTCTTTACTTAACGGCCTTTACACGGCCCGCCCGACTGTTAAATCGCAGTCACCAGGGTGGCGCCGCGGCCACGCCTCCCAGAGCAGGGACCGCTAGCCCTCTGCACTGAACTTCAGGGCCTATCGTCTACATGGGGCGGTAGGCCCTGATTCTTTTCTCCTCCCCGGACTTTTGGCGACCCTGCGGTAGTGCGCGTCAACGACGCCTCGCCTGCACCGGCCAGCGCTTGGAACCTTTGAAGACGGTTACCCTTGGTAGAGTGCGAGAGAGGAAAATTCGCTGCCTATTCGCGGTTTGATCGTCGCGAAAAGGGGATGAGGGATCTGTCTTGTTAACGCCGTATCGCGGCGACCCGCGAATGTTCCAGCAGGCTGCTGGCGGGAACTTTCAGCGGCGTGTTTGCGTTTGTTGGGGCAGTTTACCGCCACTCGCTGTCGATGAGGGCTGCCTCTTCCCGGGCACTCAATGGAACGTCGGTCGCGTGCCGCTCGATAAATGTGGCGACGCTGTCGCTGTCATTGGCTCCGGCGGGTCGATAGCGGCCCTCCGCGAATTCCCGCTCGCTGACCTGGCTGATGACGCGTGTACGCCAGCCGCGCTCCTCACGGCAGGCAACACCGTGCCACGCCCCGTCAGCGGCCTGCAGGAGGTACTCTCGACACCATGTCCCCGCATCGCTGCGGAAGCTCAATACGGGTCGCAGACTCTCCCCGTCCGGAAGGGATTCCCAGCCACTCCCACGGGAGGGCGCCACCTCGAGAACGTTGGCGATCTCCGCGTCCCGGTTGTCACCGGCGCCGCGCCACTGGGGATTGAGCAACTGCCCGGACACGGCGAGGATCGTCGCCGCGATCGCAAGCCCCCAGCCGGTGCGCCGCATGGTCGCGAGGCTGGTCGCTTCGGTCTGTTCCGGCGTCAGCAGCTGCCGAACGTGTTCCGGCACTGTGTCGGTGCCCGCTGCATCAAACGTCCCCCGCAGGTGGTCGTCGACGCGCTTCATACGGTCGTAGCGGGCGCGAAGGACCGGCTCGGCCAGTAGACGCGCCCGCATCCCCGCGACCTGTTCGCTCGCCAGTTCCCCGTCGATGAACGCCGAGAGAAATTCGTCGTCGCGGTCGTTGTTATCGCTAGCGTTATTCATCTGGCACGTATTCCATTTTGTCTGCGAGTTGCCGCCGCGCTCGCGCGATCCGGCTCATAATCGTTCCCGTGGGCACACCCATGATCTCTGCTGTTTCGGCATAGGTCTTGCCTTCTACTGCCACCAGTACCAGCGCCATACGTTGCTCTTCAGGCAGCTCGTTGAGCGCATCGGCGACCCTGGACACCGCGCGCTCGCTGCTGGCACTGGCTTCGGCGGACGGCGCACTGGCGTCGTCATCGCCCGCCTGGGCCGGGTACCGCTGGCGAACCTGCCGCGATCGGACCTCGTCGATCCACGCGTTCCTGCAGACACGATAGGCCCACTTCAGAGGGGCTGCGTCCGCCGGCAAGCCCTTTTCCAGGATTCGCTCCACGGTCGTCTGCAGCAGGTCATCAGCATCGGCAGGTGAGCCTGTCAGCGAGAGGCAGAACTTACGCAGTCCACCCAATTCCGCCAGCAGCACAGCTCGCTGCTCCCCGCTGATCTGTGGCATACTACTCCTGTTGTGTAGGGTGACGTTCGGACTGGGGATTCTATTCCATCTGATGGAATTATTCTTTTGGCGATGCGTTATTACAGATGAGAGCGTTACCGGCGGCGACAGGAACAGGATCACACAGGTGTCTGCAGTGAGCACACGAAAAATGAAACGCGTAGCAACGGGCGGGGGTGCGAACTTCGCAAGGCTCACGCTGTGGGCTCGCCATGGCGGGTGTGACGGCGCTCTTGGGCGGATTGCTGGGGCTACTGGCGCCAGTTGCGTACGCCGATCTCACCGTCGGCGGCACCGTCAGCGGAAATTTCGAAGCCCTCATTGAATCCCGTCTGGCCCGTCGCATAGAGGTGCAACTCGAGGAAAACGTCGAGGAAGACGTGCAGGACGAAATTGAGGATGATATCGAGAATATCATCGAGGACAGCATCGATGACAGCCTCGAGGACGCCATAGCGGCCAACGTCGAAGCCGAAGTGGAGGCGCGGGCCGAGGAAAGCCTCGAGGCCGAGGTGGAGGACGCGGTGGCGCAATCCGTCGAAGCGACCCTGGAGGTCTCGGTCGAGGACGCAGTGGAGGAGGTTGTGGTCGCCGATGTCGAGAGCGACGTCGAGGCGAGTTTAGAGGACAGTCTCGAAGAGGAAGTTGAGGAGGCTGTCGAGGTCGAGGTTGAGGAGGCTGTCGCCCAGGCAGTGGCAGAACAGGTTGAAGAGGGTGTCGAGGCCGCTGTGGAGGAGTCCGTGGCAGAGGCTGTTCAGGACGCCGTGGAAGAATCGGTTGAGTCGACGGTTTCCGGTGCCGTTGAGGCCGGGCTGGAGAGCAGTGTCGAGGAAGCGGTGGCCGACGCCGTGGAAGATCGGCTCGAGGGCCATATCGATACGATCCTGGATCGTATCGAAACCGAGCTTGAAGTAGACGAACGGAGGATCAACAGCGAGCATTGGCTGGTGATGGCCGAACCGGAGGTGTTTACCGAACTGGCGATGGAGGGTTACCTGTTTGATCGGGTCACCGACCTGCCTGGCATGGGGCTGCGCCTCGCCGAGGTGGCAGCGCCTTCGAGTTTTGATATCTCGAAGGTGCGCCAGGGCGTTGTCGACGTGGTCGGTGAAGATCGGGCCGAGGTCGATATCAACCATTATTACACCGCCGGCAGCCCGGGCATCGTTGAGCCGGGTGCCGAGATCGGTCCACGCGCTGCGATTAATTTCCCGGACGATATCGATGCCATGGAACTGCGGGTGGGTATGATCGACAGCCGCGTCGACACCACTCACCCGGCCTTCAGGAATAGTCGTATCGAGAGCCGGTCTTTCACCCCGAAAGGCGCCGATCTGCCGGCCTTCCACGGCACCGCGATCGCGTCGATCCTGATGGGCAATGACGCGGAGTTTCGCGGACTTGCGCCCAGGGCGCAGCTCTACGCGGCAGCGGTATTCGAAACTGACGACCGGCACGGTGAGATCGCGAGCACGGTTAGCCTTGTGCGGGCTTTGGACTGGCTGGTATCGACCGGCGTCGACGTGATCAACCTGAGTCTCGCGGGCCCCCCTAACCGGCTGCTCGAAACCGCGCTCAAGCGCGCCGCTGACCGCGACGTGACAGTGCTGGCAGCCGCCGGGAACGGCGGGCCTATAGCCGCCCCCATGTATCCGGCGGCCTACAATTCTGTGGTCGCGGTCACTGCCGTGGACAGGTCTGGAAAAGCCTATCGATTGGCGAACCGTGGGGACTATCTCGATCTGGCGGCCCCCGGCGTCGGCGTGTTACACGCCAGGGTCGGTGGCGGTTACACAGCGTCCTCAGGCACCTCCTTCGCGGTACCTTTCGCGGTGACGGCTGCGGCGAGACTCAAACAGATCCGGCCCGATCAGAACGTCATCCAGTTCCTGCGCGCTGCGGCCAAAGACCTCGGGCCGCCCGGCAGGGACGAGATCTACGGCTACGGCCTGCTGACCCCCGGGGCCTGAACGGCGTCGCCGTATCACCAGCGGTAGACCAGCCGCGTACCGGCAATGTTCTGGCGGTAATCCACCCTCTGGAGGTTGGAGTCGTAGTCTCCATGGCCGAAGTACACCTGCACCGCGCTGCGCTCGCCGAGGGGAATCTCGAGGTCCACGCCCAGGCGGTGACGATCGTCCTTGCGCTGCTCCCCGATACTCGGGGTCTCCGACAGGTAATCCCTATCCTCATAACGCCAGGACAGCTCGAGTTTCAGCAGTTTTGACCACGCGTCGATGCGTTGAACGTAGCGCAGCTTGAAGCTGTCGGAACGAAAGTCCAGCTGCGCGGCCTGCGCGTCTTCGTCCTTGTAGCGGTACCCGAGGTTCAGGTATTGACGCAGACCCCGCGCAAAAAAGTACAGGTCGAATTCCCCGCTGTTGGTGGTAGCGTCCCGCAGTTCGCGTTCGGCGACGGTTTTTTCCTGGTAGACGTAGGCCGCGCGTGCGAACCAGCGGCGGGACAGGAAGCCCGAGAGCGCGGGTGACACGCGATACAATTCAAGGAATCGGTCTCCGTCGAGCCTCGAGTTGATGTAATAGACCGATAGGTCGGAATCGATTACATCGGTTTTCCAGGTGAACGCGCTGCTCAGAATGTGCGTTTGGCGATTCACCTCGGAAAAGGTCTTGTAGAGACTGGTGCTGAAATCGTAGGTCAGTTGCAGTGACGTATTCAGCGGCAGGGGTTGCCTTGCGCCGATACCCGCCTCGAAGGTAGCCGCGTAGTCGCTCTCATTACTGCTGCGGTCGACTTCCTCCACCGAGACGTTGCTGTCGTATTCAAGCCCCGCCGATGCATCCCCGGATACCTGCAGCGGTGCAAGATTACCCAGGCGTACTTCCGCATCGACAGTCGCGCCTGTACTGCCGCCCAATGCGGCCAGCAAAATGCGGATCACCATAACGGCAGGGGGCATGGACGACACGGGAAACCAGGCAGGAAAGGCACTCGCAAGACTACCCAACAGTCAGCCTCGGCTCAAGTTTATTACCCGGCGCTGGCGCGCGCCGCCCGGGGCACCCACTCGCCCCGGGAGTCGCCGCCGGGCTATCTGCCCGCAGCTTGATCGTCGTCATCATCGCTCGCCGGAAATGGATACTACACTGTGATAAACCGAGCGTGCGCCCCGCTGACCCACCGACCTGCCCTGGAGGAAACCCCATCGTGAGCGATCCGTGGTATGGACTGCCCGTCGAAACCGTCGTCGAAAAACTGGAAACCGGGCCCGATGGCCTGAGTGCCCCGGTGGCCGCCCGCAGGCTGGAGGCCAGCGGCCCCAACGAGATTGCGTTCCGCAAGACCCCGGCGTGGGTGCGTTTCCTGCGCCAGTTCAACGATCCCATGGTCATCATCCTGCTGGCGACGGCCGTGGTGACCGCGGTACTCACGGCCATGGGTAACCACATGCTCCCGGATACCATTGTGATCGTCAGCGTGGTCCTGCTCAATTCAGTACTGGGGTTCGTCCAGGAAGGCAAAGCTGAAGGGGCGCTCGATGCCCTGCGCAACATGATGGTGCAGGAATGCCTGGTGATGCGTGAAGGGCAGCAGCACCGCATTCCGGCACGAGAACTGGTGCCGGGAGATATGGTGATCCTCGAGGGTGGCGACAAGGTTCCGGCGGACGTGCGCTTCTGTGAGGTGAGCAATATTCATGTGGATGAGTCGTCACTGACCGGAGAGTCGGTCCCAGTGCAGAAGACGATCGAGCCACTGCCGGGGGAGGATCTGGTACCGGGGGACCAGAAGAACATCGGCTTTTCCGGCACCTATCTCACCCAGGGAGCGGCCAAGGCAGTCGTGGTGGAGACCGGTGCGAATACCGTATTCGGGCGTATCGCGGATATGGTCAAGGCCGCTGATTCAGGGTTGACGCCACTGCAGCGCAAGATGAAAGAATTCGTGCATACGCTGATCATCGCGATCCTGATCGTCGGCACATTCAATTTCGCTTATGGCATCTACCTCGGCTACCAGGCGTCGTACAGTTTTCTCGGTGCGGTATCGCTGGTGGTGGCCGCGATACCGGAAATGCTACCCGCGCTGGTCACCTCGATTCTGGCGCTCTCGGGCGTGGTGATGGCGGGGCGCAAGGCGCTGATAAGAAAGCTGCCCGCGGCTGAAACGCTGGGCGCTACCTCTGTGATCTGCTCCGACAAGACCGGGACGCTGACTGAGAATCGCATGACCGTCACCCAGGTGGCCGTGGGTGGTTCCGTGGTTCAGGTCACGGGCACCGGCTACGATATTGAAGGCGGTTTCCAGCACGCCGGACAGGCGCTGGATGTACACCAGCATCCCGGTCTGGTCGACCTGCTCATGATCGGTTTTCATTGCAATAACGCACATATCTCAGCCGCCGGTGGCGGCACCGGTGACCCTACCGAAATTGCCCTGCGCGTCGCTGGCGCGAAGGCGGGGATCGTCGCGGACGGGGTGCACCGGCTGCAGGAAATTCCTTTTGACTCCACCGCCAAGTACATGGCGGCTCTCGTCACAACCGGCAGTGAGCGCAAAATCCTGGTCAAGGGCGCGCCGGAGGTTGTGATCGCGCTGTGCGGCACGGAGTCGGCCCTGGACGGCTCGTGCAAACCGGTGGACCGGGAAGCCGCCCTCGAGCAGGCGGCGGCGTTTGCCGGTGATGCACTGCGCACCCTGGCGTTTGCCAGCAAAACGATGCCCATGGACTGTGCTGACCTGCAGCACGATGATCTGCACGACCTGTGTCTCGGCGGACTGCAGGGGATGATCGACCCGCCCAAGCAGTCTGCCATCGAGGCCGTGGAACAGTGTCGCGGTGCCGGTATCAGGACGGTGATGATCACTGGCGACCATCCGGCCACCGCCCAGGCCGTCGCGGCGCAACTGGGGATTGATGCCCGGCAGGTTATCACGGGCGTGGAGCTGTCACAGCTCGAAGAGCGTGAGCTGCGAGACAGCGCTGAGCATGTCTCGGTGTTTGCCCGGGTAGCGCCCGAACACAAGAAGGCGATCGCGGAGGCGCTGCAGCATACCGGACACGTGGTGGCGATGACAGGTGACGGGGTCAATGACGCACCCGCCCTCAAGGCGGCGGATATCGGTATCGCCATGGGTATCAGCGGTACCGAAGTGGCCAAGGAGTCCTCGGACATGGTGCTGGCCGACGACAACTTTGCAACGATAGTGGCTGCGGTCGAGGAGGGGAGGCACGCCTGGAACAACCTGCAGAAGGCGATTTTGTACACTCTGCCGACCAATGCTGCCCAGGCGCTGTTGATCATGGGCGCGATCCTGATGGCCTCCTCCGTGCCGCTATTCGCTACCCGCTTTGTGCTCGAACCAGTCCAGATTCTGTGGGTAAACCTGATGGACTCGGTTCTGCTCACCATGCCGCTGATGATGGAGTCCAAGGAGAAGGGCCTGCTGTCATCGCCACCGCGTCCCGCGGATGCGCATATCATAGACGGTTTGTTCCTGCAGCGTGTGCTCCTGATGGGCCTGTCGATTTCATTGCCAGGGTTTCTGATCTACTACCACTTCGGCGCACCCGCAGTCGTGGACGGTGTGCTGGTGGACAGCCTGTTGCTGACCCAGGCCCAGACAGCGGCGTTCTGGGCGATCCTGCTCGCGCACTTCGGCTACGTGGTATCCGCGCGTTCGGTCTACGCATCGGCCTTCACCCTCAACCCCCTGGGTAATCCCTGGCTGCTGGGTGGTATCGTTCTTAGCGTCCTCATCCGACTGCTGCCCACTGCCTGGCCACCGGCCGCGGAAATTTTTCGCACTGCACCCTTCCCGAGTGAATGGTGGCCACTGATCCTGCTGGCATTCTTTCCCAGTTTCTGTGCTATTGAACTGGACAAACTCGTGCGGCGCCTGTTTGGGAGCGCGCGGGGCCGCGGGGCCAGGAAAAGGACGGGCGCGGGTTCGCTACAAAATGGCCATGGGTCGGAGTAGACTCGTGAGGGCAGACGACAAAATGCAGGGACTTGGTGATGGCGGGCAACGGCAGCGACAAGAGCGACTCGAAGCCGTCTGGCAGCGCTAGGCGCTCCACCCACGGCAGTTACTTCGGCGATGGTGAAACCGTCAACGAGTCCCTCAAACTCACCCAGGTCCAGGACAGCAGTCAACCGCATACCCACCCCACTTCACCCGAGTCCCAGCGTTCCAGGCAGCCCGGGGTAGAACTCGGCACGGTCATCGACCAGCGTTTCGTATTGGAGAAGTTGCTGGGTCGGGGCGGTATGAACGTGGTGTACCGGGCCCGTGACCTGGTCAAGGAACAGGCCCGGGACCCGAACCCCTACGTCGCAATCAAGATTCTCGGCGCCGAGTTCAGCAAGAATCCGGAGGCCTGGATAACACTCCAGCGCGAGACCAAGAAAGCGCAGGCGCTCGCTCACCCGCATATAGCGATCATTCACGATTTCCAGATCGACCGGGATACCCGGCTACCATTCGCGCAGATGGAGGAACTCAAGGGTGAACCGCTCGACAGGTTGCTGCGACGTTCGAAGGAGGGACTTGAAGACCATGAGGAAGCCACCCGGATAGTGACTGAAATCGCAGACGGGCTGGCCTACGCGCATCGACGTGGAATCGTCCACTGCGACCTCAAGCCCTCCAATGTCTTTGTTACCGAGGACGGCGATGTAAAAATTCTTGATTTCGGTATTGCCCGCCTGCTGCCCGGCGCCGACCACGACGAATTCGACGCGGGCCGTATCGCCGCGATGACGCCGGCGTACGCATCCTGCGAGATGTTCGAGCGTAAGCCGCCGCATCCGTCCGATGACGTGTATGCGCTGGGTGTCATCGCCTACGAGCTGTACACGGGCAAACACCCCTACCGCGAGGCACTGTCGTCAAAGCAGCCGGCACTCACCGCAAGGGAACAGGGGATGAAGGTCACGCGACCGGGCGGGCTCGGCCGCCGGCGCTGGCGGGCTTTGCAACAAAGCCTGTCCCTGGATCGGGCCGTTCGACCGCAGGACGGCACTGAATTTCTCGCGTCATTTTCCGCTCGCAGCCCGTTGCCCCTGGCGCTTGGACTTATCTCAGCAGCACTCGGCGTGGCACTGCTGTGGGCGGTGCTGCAGGGACCCTCGGAGCGGTTGCCGGAGGTGCCGTTCGACCGGCTGCCGGCACAGGCGCAAGCCGACTTCCGCTGGGCTGTTGACGAGGGCTGGGTAGCGATGGGCCTGCAGGATTACAACGGCGCCCTGCAGTATTTCAGCAGGGCGCACGATATTCATCCGTTTAATTCGGACGCCAAGGCCGGCCTTGACGCTATTGTCGAGGCTGTCGTCGATCAGCCGGTGGGCAGCGATCGCGAAAGTCTCGAGGCGCGATTGCAGCAGGTTTCCGTGCTGCTCAGCTACGAGGCGCTGGAAACACGGTCCGAACTGGTGAATCTGCAGGATGATCTGCAACGGCGACTGGAGCGGTAAAACCTTGCCGGCGGGCGCCGGCCAGTCGCAGCGCCGAGTGGCTTAACCGTGCAAGTTGTCTGCTCGCGGTGAGGTCGGCCTCGGCGTGCCTGACGATGGGAGCGGATACGCCTGCTGGCTGACTTGACCCGCGCCACGTTCAGGAAGATACTCGGGGAGCGCCTGTCGGCGCCATCATGGAGCCCGTGTCGGACTGCCCCGGGTCGCCTTGATTGCCGGACGGGCCCGAGTTTTCAGGTATGGCCTGCGGGGTGCTTCGACGTGCTACGTTTCTCTTCAATCCAACGCCAGCCGGCACCCGTGTGCGGACCGGGGCTGACATGTCTGCGCCTGCTGGCAGCAGTCCTGCTGCCGCTGTTGGCTGGCTGCGCCACCGAACCGGGTGACGGTACCGCCGCGATCCCCCAGAACCAGCGCGTCGCCGACCTGCAGGTTGTCGATTGTCTGTTGCCGGGCCAGGTACGCCAGATTGGTAACACCTCCTACGTCACCCAGCGGCAGCCGATACGCACCACGGTGGCCGACTGTTCACTGCGCGGCGGGGAGTATACGGCCTACGACCGCGCCAGCTACAAGACATCGCTCGCGGTGTGGATGCCCGAGGCGCAGGCTGGAAATGCGGAAGCACAAACCTACGTGGGTGAAATCTACGAGCGCGGGCTGGGCGGTGAGCCCAATTATCAGGCCGCCGCGCTGTGGTACGAAAAAGCGGCGCAACAGGGTAACACCCGGGCCCAGTTCAATCTCGGAACGCTATATGAGCAGGGTAAGGGCGTCGAGAAGGACAAGCTGGAGGCGCTGAACTGGTACCGCAAAGCCTGGGGCATACCTGAGGACAGCGTGGTCTACCAATCCCTGGCGAATGAGGAGACCAGGGAGCTGCAGGCCCGGTTGCGGGAGAGCATCGAGGAGCGGGATGCCCGCATCCGGAAGCTGGAACGCGACCTCCAGCGGCTACAGGAACAGCAAAGACAGCAGAGCACCCAACCCGCGACGGCACAGGCGCTTCCCAACACGGATGAGCGCGATCGACTGGAGCGGGAAATAAAGGATCTGCGACTCTGGATCGACGCCCTGGAAGCGGAGCGCAGCGAATCCCGGCAGCAACTGGCGGCCCTGCCCAAGTACCGGGATCCAGCAGCCGTCGCGGCAGCAATCGCCAGCACACCAGCACGCACAGTGCGCGCCGGGGACATCGAATTTGGCCGTTATTTCGCGCTTGTGATCGGAAACCAGCAGTATGCCAACATCGAGGACCTCGATACGCCCCAGAATGATGCGCTGGAAATGGCCGAGTTACTGCGCGACAAGTACGGCTTTTCGGTGGAGGTGTTACTCGATGCGACCAACGTCCAGGTCATGGAGACCATCAACGATCTGAACACCAAACTGGACGAGGACGATAACCTGCTAATCTACTACGCAGGGCACGGTGCCCGTATCAAGACCGGCGATTTCGAGAGTGGTTACTGGCTGCCGGTCAACGCCGATGCGCCGCCGCGGGACACGTTCTGGGTCTCCAATGAATTTGTCACCGGCCATTTGAGCAGGCTCAGGGCCAAGCGGGTCATGGTGGTCGCGGACTCCTGCTACGCCGGGCTGCTCTCGGACGCGCCGAGCTATCTCATGCTGCAGGGCGCGCCGCAGTATACCGACGAGTTCCTGCGTTACAAGCTTCCCAAGCGGTCCCGGCTGCTGCTGGCCTCGGGCGGGGACCGGCCGGTGCTGGACAACGGCCAGTCCGGCCACTCGGTTTTTGCCGCTGCATTGCTGGAAGTGTTGCGTGAAAATGACCGGATTCTCTCGGGCCCGCAACTCTATGCGGCGATCGACGACCGGGTGAAACGACAGTCTTCAGCCAGTGGATTCAGCCAGGAGGCCGAGTACAAGGTCATCAAGGGCGCAGGGCACGAGGTCGGGGATTTCTTTTTCGTCCCGATGTAGAGCCAACAGCGTCTCCGTTTTCGTGGGGTGGCAATTCAGGTGCGGCCGGCTAGGTGCGGCCGGCTAGGTGCGGCCGGCTTGTGGATAGCTCTCGGGCAACGAGCGCGATTACGCTTTCCGGGGGACGCCAAAAAGCGCACATCCATGTGCAGGCTCGCTGGCGGCATCCATGCCGCCAGACGCCCCCTGAAAGCGTAATCCCGCTCATTGCCTATCGACATGGGGCTGTTCTGCTGAGGTGCGGCCGGCGAGGTGCGGCCGGCTAGTGCGGCCGGTCGTGGATAGCTCTCGGGCAACGAGCGCGATCACGCTTTCCGGGGGACGCCAAAAAGCGCACATCCATGTACAGGCTCGCTGGCGGCATCCATGCCGCCAGACGCCCCCTGAAAGCGTAATCCCGCTCATTGCCTATCGGCATGGGACCGTTCTGCTGGTGCGGCCGGCGAGGTGTGGCGGCGAGGTGCGGCCGCCTCTCGATTGCGCTCGCGGGCTAGCTGATGGCGTAGTTAAAAGTGCCGTCGTCGTCCGCGCCGATATGGATGGCGTTTATTGTCTGCCCCTCACCCAGTCGGGTCAGGCACCGGGTGGCAAGTTCCGGGAGCAATGACTTGCTGAGGATGTGCTCGATGTTGCGGGCGCCGGTGTCTGACTCCTGGCAGCGGGCGACGATGTGGACGAGAACGTCCTCGTCGTAGCTGAAGCTCGCCCCGTAATGTTCCTGAACACGCTTTTCGATCCGCTTCATATTGATCTCGCAGATCTTCAGCAGCTTGTCGTCCTCCAGGGGGAAGTAGGTGACGAGTGAACAACGGCCCAGGAAGGCCGGCTTGAAGGTTTTCAACAACTCGGGCCGGATGCTGTCGAGCAGCAGTTCGGGATCGGGGCGCTCTTCCTGTTGCGCCATGATTGCGCGGATGGCGTCCTCGCCGGCGTTTGTCGTCATGATGATCATGCTGTTCTTGAAATCGATGTTACGCCCCTCGCCGTCCTTGATCGTGCCTTTATCGAACAGGTTGTAGAACACGTCCTGTACCCCGGGGTGGGCTTTCTCCATTTCGTCGAGCAGTATGACGGAATACGGTTTGCGCCGAGCCGCCTCGGTGAGTACACCTCCTTCGCCGTAGCCTACATAGCCGGGGGGGGAACCCAGCAGCATCGAGACTTTGTGTTCCTCCTTGAACTCGGACATATTGATCACGGTAAGATTCTGCTCGCCACCGTAGAGCAGGTCTGCCAGGGCGAGCGCGGTTTCTGTCTTGCCGGTGCCGCTGGTGCCGATCATCATGAACACGCCGGTGGGTTTGCGCGGGTCACTGAGGCCGGCCTTGGCGGTCGAGACCACCTGCGCGATCGCATGCAGCGCATGGTCCTGGCCGATGACCCGCTCACGCAGCCGATCCTCCAGCTGCATGATGCCCTCGACGTCGTCGCTGATCATTTTGCCCACGGGTATACCGGTCCAGTTGCCGACGACTTCAGCAACGGCGGCAGCGTCCACGTGGGGTGACATCAGCGGCTCGGGGCCCTGTGCAGACTGCAATTGCTCCTGCAGGGCGCGGAGTTCGCTTCTAAGCTGGCCCCTCTGGGCCTCGTCAAGGCGCTCTGCGGCGTCTTCGTCGGTCGCGAGGTAATCCGCCTCGAGGGTGGCGCGAATGGCATTGATCTGCTGTATCAGCTCTTTTTCCCTGTCCCAGCGTTCGGTGAGGCTCTCCAGTTCGCTTTCGGCGGCCGCCTTTTCTGAACGCATGGAGGAAATTTCCTCGTCGCGGTCACCGGAGGCGACGTTCTCCCGTTCCAGCAACTCGAGGTTGGTCTGCAGTTGCTTGATTCTGCGTTCGGTGTCCTCAAGCCTGGCGGGCGTGGCCATCTGGGTCAGGGCGACCCGGGCGCAGGCGGTATCGAGCAGGCTGACGGATTTGTCAGGTAGCTGCCGGTCGGGAATATAGCGGTGTGAAAGCTTCACCGACGCCGCGATCGCGTCATCACCGATGCGAACACCGTGGTGCTCCTGGAGCATACCAGCCAGGCCGCGCATCATGTCTATGGCCACGTCAACAGAAGGTTCTTCCACTTTTACCACCTGGAAGCGGCGTGTCAGTGCCGGATCGCGTTCGAAGTATTTCTTGTATTCGGCCCAGGTCGTGGCCGCAATCGTGCGCAGCTCACCGCGCGCCAGAGCTGGCTTCAACAGGTTTGCCGCATCCCCCTGGCCCTCCTTGCCGCCGGCCCCGATAAGCGTGTGCGCCTCGTCGATGAACATGATGATTGACTGTGGCGACCCCTTGACCTCGTCGATCACCTGCCGCAGCCGGTTCTCGAACTCGCCCTTGACCGACGCGCCGGCCTGCAGCAGGCCCAGATCGAGCGTGCGAATCACGACGCCCTTCAGGGGTTCCGGGACATCGCCCTGGGCAACGCGCAGTGCAAGGCCCTCCACGACGGCGGTCTTTCCGACGCCTGCCTCGCCGGTGAGAATAGGGTTGTTCTGTCGTCGCCGCATCAGGATATCGATGCACTGGCGTATCTCCGTATCCCGACCCAGTACTGGGTCGATTTTTCCGTCCGCGGCCTTCGCTGTGAGGTTGACGGTGAATTGATCGAGAGCCTTGCCGCCGGCAGCGGCGGCGGGGGCAGTGGGTGAGGCGCTGCCGGCGTCCGCCCGAGTGCCTGAGTCGCTGGACTCCGGCGTCTTGCCGATGATAGAGGCGGCGTTCTCCAACACCGCATCCGCATTCAGTTCCTGGAAGCACGGCACCACCCCCACCAATTGATTGCGACTGCTGTCATCGGAAAATATCGCCGCCAGCAGGTGGGAGGACAGCGTCTGCCCGAGCCCGTGGTTCACACTGGCCAGCAGCCAGGCGTTCTTGGCGCTTTCCACCAGTTGTGGGGCGAGTGCGGGCGGGCGTGTATTCCCGGATTTGAATCGATGTACCGCTTCCTGTAGCTGGCGCCGGGCCCGATCCAGGTCGACATCATTCAACTTGAGGACCTCGACGAGATCACTGTTCTCCTCGTCCAGCAGCCGCAATAGCCAGTGTTCTACCTCGACGCTGTAATGACCGTTCGACATGGCCGCGGCAGCACCCGCTTCGAGCCCTGCTTTCATGGTTGGGCCGAGGCGCTCGATCAGTGACTTGAGATCCACTTGTGTCATGAGTTCATCCTGCTTTCGTTGTAATTTCTGCAAATGCTCAGCGCGTAATCCTGCCCGCCGCGGGGGGCACCCAGTACCGTGTTCCAGCCCAGCATGGCGCCGGGCTGACCCGCACCGCCAAGTGGCCCGGGCTCGATGGCCTCCGCACTCACCTCGATGTGGATGCGGAAGGCAAGCTCCGGCGGGCAGTACAGCGCGATAACCAGTTGCATCTGTCTCAGTGATTCGCTGCCTGGCTGCAGGGCCCGGTAGTCCGCTGCACTGGGGTGCCGAATGACGACCTGGAAGGTTGATTGCGCCTGCCAGCTACGGCTGCCGATGATCGTAGTGTAGCCGAGCCGGGGCTCCACGCCGCCCGCACCCAGGGAACTCCTGGCCTCGATGGGTAAGGATTCCCAGGCGCCGACGAACTCTTCGATTTCGAAGCGCATCTTGAACTGGCGATTGAGCAGTCGCCTGAGCCCGACCGCACTGCGCACCCGGCGGGGAAAGACATCCATACAGGACAGAATGCGGTTGCGTTCCATCTCGAGCCAGGCGATCCGCGGCGGCAGGTCTGTCATACCCGCAAAGCCTTCCAGCATGGCACTGAATTTGCGCTGTCGCTCGCGAGCGGCTCCGGGTTGGTACTCCAGGGAGTTACGGTTTTTTCTCCATGCGCGGTACATCAGCGATGCCGCGCGGTGACTGAAAATATCCAACAGGTCCCGCATCGCGGAATCGTTGCCGCGCGTCGCCCTTGCCTCCATTTCACTGTAGACGTAGGGCAGCGGCCCGATCGGCCCCAACAAACCGAAGATTGCGGTATCGACGTGACACTGACCTGTGGCGTCATCACGGCGACTGTTCGGCGGTCCGGGAAAGGACAACTGGGAGATGTTGTGAAACCTGACCGGCTCTTCAGCGATACTGTGGGTAGAGCCCAGCGTTGTGGCAGGATTGCGATCATCCAGCAGTGTGACGAGGCCGAACAGCTCGGAATAGAGGTCAGCTTTCATATTACCGGCCGCTTGCCAATGAGCGGCTCCCACCGGTGATAGATGCCATCACGTCCCTTGATGCGGACACTCAGCCTCACAAAGGAATTCAGGTTGACGTAACTGGACAGGAACTGCATGAGGACGTCGCCGAACAACAACGCGCTTCCCGAGTCCAGCAGGCTGTTATCAAACATGATGTCGATATCCACACCCCGGCAGATGACGGGCCGACCGTCCACCGCGACGGGCAGGGAGATGATACGCGTCTTCACACTGTCCAGGGCATTGATTCGCGCCCGCAGGGCCGGGGAATCACCGTGGTCGTACAGCCGCAGCATTTCACGAAGCTGCTCCGCCGGGTTTTTGCTGCCGACCAGGCTCAGGTAGTTCAGGTTGAGGTGGGAAAGCAGCCGCCAGAGCAGACCCTTGCCGAGGTCCAGGCGCCGCACGGGCGTGGGCGGACTGGTTGATTTAACACCTTCGAGACCGCTGATCGCGTCTTCGGCCATGAGCCTCGGTTGGCCGCCGCCGTAGGGCAGCTTCGCCGGCAGGTTGCCGTTGCTGCACAGCACACGGGTGAGTAGTGACTGGCGCTCACCGCTGGGCGGTTGGCTGTCGAGCGAGGTGATCGACAGGTAGTAATCGGTGGCAGCACTACCCGCCCCGGGTTCAGCCGACCTGCGCGACCCGTGCCAATACCATTCGTGGGCGGTGCCATCGTGATGGATGCCATAGTAGGGGAGCACTTCGACGGCGGCACTGCTGTCTTCTCCGGTCATTCTGACGTCAGTGACTGCATAGACTTCGGTATCGCCCACCGCGTGGATATCGGGTACGAGCTGGTAATCGACCTGCTCCGGATTCAGGCGAATAGGCTCTGCCTGCGCGGCAAACAGATTGACCATGGGTGAACTGTGCAGCGCAAACATCTGGGCAGAGAGCTGTGATTCCAGCTCCCGGTGGACGTCCGTGAGGTAGATGTACACCTGGAAATCGCCCGCATGTCCCGCCAGGGCTTTCTTTAACCCGGAGAGCCGGAAATAGAGAAACTTTTCGCTGTAGTAGAAATATTCGGCGAGCAACTGGTACTGCGACTCGGTATCGTCGATTTCGGGCAATACCCGCTCCGCCGGACCCCTGCCCATAGGAGTGAGCTCGCCGGGGTCGAGCCGTACGGGGTCGGGGTCCAGTTCAGACTTTGCCACGACAATGCCACCGCAGTGCTTGAACAGCAGGTCATGCAGGGCCCAGGCATGCTGGTCGGGCTTGATCTGCAGCACCAGGGAATCCTGTTCCGAGTCGGCAAGGCTGAAACCGTCATCGCTGGCGTGGAATGCGAGCGACAGCACTGCCTGTGCACCCGCTGCGGTGTCAGCACCCGGCGTGCTGAAGGGCTTCGATACCAGGCTGGCCTCGGCGATGCTTAGCGGTGTGAGCACAACGTCGTAGCAGTTCTGGAACCGGCACTTGACGCCGGCGACCGGTTCGGTCTCGAAGAGCGTGCCCCGGGGAATTCGGAGAGCCGTGTCGAGGCCCTCGGCCGCCTGCATCTGTGCCTGCATCAGTGATGGTTTCGGTGCAAGGTAGAAGGGATAGAGGTGTTCCAGTAGCGCGGCGACGATGAGTGGAAAATCATCGTCAAGCCGACTCTGTATCCTGGCATTGAGAAATGCGACGCTCTCGATCAGGCGGGACGTGTGCGGATCTTCCACCGCGTCTTCACTGATTCTCAGATTGGCTGCGGTCTCGGGGTGTGCGTCGGCAAAGCCTGCGAGCGCGCGCTTGAACCAGGACAGCTCCCGGTTGTAATAGGCCAGCAGATCATCACTCACCGTCGGGCCTCGCTCAGCAAGATCGTATGCTTGAGCGGGTCAATGGTGGAGTCGAAACTCACGTCCTCCGGTGCTGGATCGGCATATAGAACCGCGTCAACCCTGAAGGTGAGTCCGCCGCCCGACTCCGGTTTGCCCGCCGGCGTGACAGTCACTTTCTTGAACCGGGGTTCAAACCGTTTAACCGCTCGTTCAATCCATTCCGCGAAATCGAGCCGGCCCTGGTTCGATTGCAGCTGCAGCGAGGTGAGGTCCGGCAGGCCGTAATTCAGTACGGTATCCTGCACTGACTTGAGGTTTTTTTCAGGGGAGAGGAAACGCACGCGCGTATTCAGGAGGTTTTGCAGGTCGCGCTGGACCGATTCGCGCAGCTCATAGAGTGAGTAATAGCTACCCGCACCCGGATTGCCTGGTGAGCCCAGCAGGCGATCGAGTAGCGAGGGTCTGATTTCCTTGTTCTTCATGGTCTGGTCGGTGCGAGTTCTGTGGTCAATCTGATCTCGCCGACGAGTCCATCGTACTGGTAGTGTGGCGAGAGGTGGATGTCGCAGAGAAAGTGGCCGGGGTCGGCGGGTTTCTCGCGAACGTTGAGCTGTGCGGCCTTGAGAGGGAAGCGCGCCTGCGTCGACCATGGGAGGTTATCACCGGCAATACAGTAATCGCTGAGCCAGTCCTCCATAAAGCTCTGACACTCGGTGGCGTTGAGAAACGTGCCGGTTTTGTCCCGCATCATCACTTTGATGTAATGCGCAAAGCGACCCGCGCAGAGGACATTTTGCAGCTGCGATGCAATGCGATCGTTCCGCGTGCCGATGTCGTCGTCGCTGCCCGCCACCCGGTAGAGGGAAGGCAGACTGTAAACCGCGCAACACGAAGTCTGCCAGCAGTGCACGAAGGGAATGAACCCGCAATCAGCGAGACCGCGCTCGAGCTCGTCGCTGATCACCAGGTCGGTGGCGGGAAGCACGCAGGCCGAGTTGCCCGGACGGTCGACGGAAATGACCGGCAATATGTCGGCGACAACGCCGCCCGCCAGGGTATCGCGCGGAGCCCCCCGAATGTGGGCGAACCATCCCACGCTCTCAAACTCCCGCAGCAGAATACGCACCAGGGCGAGACCACTGTGACCCCAGAGCAGGTCACCGACGTCGCTGCAATCCTCCACATACGGGAATGGCCCCCGGCGCACACCATGCATGCCCCACGGCTTGCGCAGCAGCACGTAGGGCAATATGAAGCCGAGAAACCGACTGGAGGGTTCGCGACGCATCTGCTCCCACATCCGGTATTCGGAATCACGGAACAGCTTGGCCGGATTGAGTGTGGGGTGGAAATCCGACAGGCGGTTCATGCCGAAAAGTGCGGGTGAGGCAGGGAAAAGGAGAACGCAGAAAGCCGCCTCGGCGACCGTGCCGAGTCGCTTCAGGGTGCGTATGTCGGCGGCACGTTTGTGTGAAACTTCAAAGTTGCACAGAACCACGCCGAAGGGTTCACCCCCGGGCATGTCAAACTCATCGGTGTAGAGCTTCGAAAACATGGCGCTCTGGTCGAATTCCAGGGCACGCTCCATGTCGCGAACGATTTCCTGCCAGCCGATGTCAAGCACGCGGATTTTGCAGCGGCGGCTGCGCGGTGCGCCCTCGACGAGCAGCTGCAAGCCACGCCAGGCCGCTTCCAGTTGCTTGAAATCGGGGTGGTGTAGAATGACGTCGAGCTGCCGCGATAGCAGCTCGTCGATGCCAGCAATCACGGCAGTTGCGCGCCCGCACGCGTCGCCGGCGGGCGTATCGGTTACCTGCATCACGTCGTCACAGGCCCGGCTCTGCTCCTTTGTCGTCAGCCCGCCTTGGGAATATTGGCGACCAGACGCAGCGACGTCGTCAGCTCCTCCATTTGCAACCAGGGCCTGAGGTAGGCCACAGCATTGTAGGACCCCGGCGCACCTTCTTCCTCCACGACCTGCACACGTGCTTCCTTGAGCGGGTACTTGGCTTTGCTCTCGGCGGAGGCGTCTTCGCTGGCGTTGCAGTAGTTATTGATCCAGCGATTGAGCATCTGCTCCGCCTCCTGGGCCTCCAGGAACGAACCCACTTTGTCGCGCGCCATCACTTTCAGGTAGTGGGCTATGCGTGAAGTGGCCATGATATACGGCAGGCGCGAGGAGATGGCGGCATTTGCGGTTGCATCCGGCCGGTCATACTTCTTGGGCTTCTGCGTCGTCTGTGAGCCAAAAAATACGGCGTAGTCAGTATTCTTGTAGTGGCACAGCGGCAGGAACCCGAGCTTGGACAGCTCCGCCTCGCGGCGATCAGCAATCTGGATCTCGGTGGGGCACTTGAGATCGACGTCACCATCTTCGCTGAGGAACGAAAATGAGGGCAGGCCCTCTACCTTGCCTCCGCCCTCTGCACCGCGTATCTGCGTGCACCACCCGTTCTCTGCAAACGCCTTGGTCATCACCGTTCCCATGACGTAGGAAGCGTTCATCCAGCAGAACTTATCGTGGTCGGTCTGGATATTGCGGCCGCCTTCGTCCAGTGGGAACTCCTCGTAGCGGAACCCCTCGACCGGTGAGGTGGTTTCACCGTAGGGAAGTCGCGCCAGCGTGCGCGGAAGAGTGAGGGTCACGAAGCGGGCATCCTCGCTATCACGGAAGCTGCGCCATTTGGTGTACTCCGCGCTCTGGAAGATCTTTTCGAGATCTCGCGGCTTGGCGAGATCTTCGTAGGAATCCAGCCCGAGCATCTGCGGGCCGGCGGAGGCGATGAATGGACAGAAGCCGGCCGCGGCGATGTGCGAGATCTCACCCAGTGTCGAAATGTCGTCAGGGGTATTGTTGAACTCGTAGTCACCGATGAGTGCGCCGTAGGGCTCACCACCGGCCTGCCCGAACTCCGACTCGTAGATGCTTTTAAACAGATGGCTCTGGTCGAATTCGATCGCTTTTGACAGATCCTTGGAGATCTCTTTCTTACTGACGTTGAGCATGCGTATCTTCAGCGTTGCACTGGTCTCCGAGTTACTGATCAGGTGGTGCAGCCCGCGCCATGACCCCTCCAGTTTCTGGAATTTCTCGTCGTGCATGATATTGGCGAGCTGGTCCGATATCGCCGAGTCGATGGCTGCAATTGCCCTGTTAATGGTCTGCGTGAGGTTCTTGTCCCAGACAACGGTGCCTTCGAGCGCCTGTTGGGCGAGCGTTTTCAAAAGCTCCTGCGCCTGGTCGGGTTCTGTCTGCTTGGTCGCCCCGACCGCCTGTTCCAGTATGCTGAGGCCGGCTTCCGCCGCTTCGGCTTCAGCTGCTTCGTTCTGAGTTTCCCGCTCTGCCATGTTCAGTCGTCCTTCTCTTCATTGACACCCAGTTCAGCGCTGAGCTTCGCCAGGTCCTCGGAGCTTTGCAGCACCTGTTCCAGTACGTTTTCGAGTTCCTCGGAGCGGTCGGCCTTCGACATCAGATCCCGCAGCTTGTTTCTGGCCTCGACCAGCTTGCGCAGCGGCTCGACCTGCTGAACCACGTTTTCAGGCTCAAAGTCTTCCATAGACTTGAACTGCAGGTCCACGGCCATCTCGCTGCCGTCACCGGCCAGTGTGTTGTCGACCCTGAAGCCGGCGGATGGCGCGATCTTGCTCATGGTCTCGTCAAAGTTGTCCCGGTCTATATTGACGAACTTGCGCTCCCTGAGTGATTTCTTCGCGGCCTGGTTGTCGCCGGAGTAGTCGCCCATGACGCCCACTACAAAGGGGAGTTCCTTCTTTTCCTGCGCATCACCGGTTTCAACATCATAGGTGATGTGCACGCGGGGTTTGCGCACGCGCTTCAGTTTGTCGTGTACACTCTCAGCCATTGTGTTCTCTCCAGTTGAGGCCGCGGGCCGGCAGCCCGGCGGGTAAAGGTCAGGGATAAGCCTATTGATGCTAGTGCACTGGGCGTTATTTGCAAGTATCGGTGCCGCTATTCGAGATGCAGTCCCCGGCCGTCGATAACAATGTCGATTTCCATGTCCTCTCCCGGTTCCGGTGTCACGGTAATACCGGTCTGCATCTCGCTGTAACGGTTGAAACCGCCCATGATGCCAACAGCAGTCGTCGCCGTATTGAGTCTCAGTTCACGCGTCTCGGCACTGTCCGGGAACAGCGGGCCGATCTCGGTGACGTCAACCAGGGCACCGCCCAGCGCAGCGCGCGCGTCGCTATACAGTGCAAGGTAGTCGGCCCGTTCGAAGCTGCCGGTGTCCCGCAATTCGAACAGGGACAGGTATACCGGTGAGCCGCGCCCCGTATCGTCCGGGTTGGCGTCACTCGTTACCCGTATATTCAGGGTCAGGTCGGTTATCCCGTCGCCCAGCGGCAGGGAACTGCAGCCCGCCAGTCCCAAGGCACCGACGGTAACCAGCATCGTGGCCCTGATTAGTCCCAGCATGTTTGATCCTCCGGTCGAATCATTGCGTGCGCGAGTCCCTCGCGACGGCCGCTACTTCATTGCTCGCAGGCTGCGCTCGTAGTACTGCGCGAGCGCTTTCATAAACACCCGCTCCAGCGCCCCCTGGTCCGATTCGGCGAGCTTCGTGTAAAGTTCCCTGTAGGTATCCCAAAGCCTGGTCTTGCCTTTTCCGAGGCCGAAAGTACCCACGCCGTCATTGTCGGCGGCAGATTCGACCGCCGCAGGGGAGAAATGGTTTATCGTATCCCGCAAGGCTGCGGGCAGGGCGCCGACCAATGCCGATTGGTGGGTGGCCAGCTCATGGAACCCCTCATCCATCGCCTGGCGTCCCCGCAGCAGTCCCGGATGATCGTTGAGCAGCATGTGTTGCTGGGCTTCTTCTGCGCTGGCGCAGAATTTCAACGGGTTATTGTCGCGAGGGCGGACCATGGTCTGGTCCAGCCGCAACTGGTCCTTGAACTCCGTGCGTGAGCCCAGCGCCTGCATCATTTTCGGTATCGACACCTGTGCCATTGCCGCCAGCTCCTCGACGACCTGCACCAGGTCTGCGGTGGTGAGGCCATCGGCGTGCGTACCCAGTGCCGGGCGCAGCGCCCGGCGCAACTGCAGGTCTGTGTCGCCCGCGGTGCCGCCGGGCTGGTGGCTTTCGCCTGTGGTTGTCGACTCTCGCGCTGCTTCGGCATGCGTCGTTCCGGAGCCCGGACGACTGACTGGTTGCGCGATCGGTGGCGGGCCGGGAGACACACCCGAGGCCTGCGCGTCGGGCGCGTCGGGGGGGGCGGCGGGCGAATCGAGCAGCGGCTCTTCGACCCACCAGTCATCCGGAATCAGGCCCTCGCTCGCCCCGGGCCCGGGTTCATCTGCCGGGCTGGCGGGCTGGTCCGCGACCGGCACGTGGAGTGCGAACCCGTCGTCGGCAGGTGGCGGCGACGGTGGGATGGCCTTGTCGTCAGCGGAGGGCGTATCAAATACGGGGGTATCGCGACGCGGGAAAGAGCCCGATGGCACTCTTGCCGGCCATTCACCTGCGGGTTCTGACTTCGGTGCCGGAGAAACATGATCGGCCCCGCCCATAAGTGGTGGCGTGTCAGACAGCAGCCCGGCGGGGGGAGAGGGCTCCGGTGTCGAGTGGCTGCCCGCTTGCGCCCCGAAGAGGCTGTCGGCGAGCGGCTGTGCCTCGACGCCCTCGAAGGCCGCTGCGGAGCCCGGCGGGCCGGGCATAGCCTGCTCGTTGTCCGCAACGGGGGAATCGACGTCCGCGACGGGCTCGATGGGTTCGTCTGCCCCACGGAGAAAGTCGGGCGTTGAGCCCTCGAGCGGGGGCGGTTCCGCACCGACAGATTCGATTGCCACCTCGATGCGGTAACCACCGAGACGGATCGTGTCACCGTCCTGTATCGGGGCCCGGTTACCTCTGCCGAGCGGTTCCCGCGCGTCGTTGAGGAACGACCCGTTGGTGCTCTTGTCGATCAGGGTGTAAGCCCCGTCTTCAAAAACGATCTCGAAGTGGCATCGGGAAAGCAGGCTGTCCTCGTCGGTGAGAGTCCAGGCGTTATCCTGGGTGCGACCGACGGTGCCCCCGGTTGGCCCCAGTAACTTGGTGGCTCCCACTGGCGTTTCGTCCGGCGGAGCTTCAATGACGGTTAGTTTCAACATATCCCGAACACCTGATCCGAGTCCACCCGCGCTTGCCGCGCTGCAGCGCCGGACTCAGGTGGCGCTGCTCTCCCTGTCGACGTGTATTGCCAGCTCTGAAAATGCCCGAAAACAGCCGGTACTTCAATGACTTTTTCGCGGGCGGCCGCGCGCGCCCGGTGTCGTTCTGAGGCCCGACTCCGCGGCGATCTGGTCACAGAAAGACTCACTTCCCAGCACCAGCCCCATTCGCAGCACCGTGGTGATATGTCGGTAGCCGTCATCGTCGAGCCGACCTCCGGCCCTGGCAGGCAGGTCGTTGTCGAAATACGACCACGGCCACGTTGTTCCGGCCGCCGTCACCCTGGAGCGTTCCGGTGTCTGCCCGAGGTACTCCACACAATTACCCATTACCTCGTCGCTCGGTTCTACCAGGCAGGCCTGGTAGCGACCGGCCCAGAGCGTGCCCTCCCGGCGATACTTGCGGTTACAGAACCGCACGTAGCATCTGCCAGTGCGCTGAATCATGCGTCCGATGCCGTCGGGCGTTTCCGGGCTGGCGAGTACCCAGTATGCGTGCGGCAGCAGGAGCGCCGCATGAATAATGCACTCCGCCGTCTCGGCGCTGGTCTGCAGGGTCTCCATGAAAAATTCATAGTCGGCACCCTCCAGAAAGCAGGGCAGCCGATTGTGTCCGCGTTGGCTCAGCAGCTGCGGAATCCCGGGGAGCATGAATCGGTTTGGCCGTCCCACGTCGCTGGCGACCCCCGTGCGCTTTGCTTTCTGACGGTACTGTTGGCAAGAGCAGCAGCGTACGCCAATGCAGCCCGGTCGGCCAGTCCGGACTGCCTTTCCGTGACGCAATGCACCGAAATCCGCGGGCCGGTTTGACAAGTTCGAAGATGACTGCTTATCTTCTTGTGCACGCACAGGCCGCTAGGGTCAGGGTTAACCGTGCTGCCGGGGTCAGCCCGGTGTCCTGCCGAAGGATTCTCGCCGACCTGCGACTGACCGGAGATGTAGACAAGGTGAATTCCGTTTGGCTTACCGTCCGGGACAGAGCTGCCATGCGCCCTGCAGGAACCTCTTTTAGCGATCCGCGCCACTGCAGCGCTCACGATCGATGAAAGCCGGCCAGCCCCCAGGGCACCAGTCGGGTGACGCTGATCTCCTCAACAAGGTGAGGCCGGTCTCACTCGAGGACCTGTGTGCCCAGTTCGAGTGGTCGCAGGCGACGGCCTCTTTCGTCACCCCGCGGGCCACACTGCGCACGGTGCTCCAGTCCCTGATCAATCACGCCTACTGGTTTGACGCCGCAACCTTGCTGTCCCATGCACTGCCCCAGCGTGAAGCGGTGTGGTGGGCTACCTGTGTCTGCCGCGAGTACCTTGACGAAAACGCCATCGTCTCCCCCGACCGGGAAGAGCAGGAGGGTGTGCTGTCGTTGTGCCGGCAGTGGGTGGCAAAACCCGAAGACGATGCCCGAGTCGCGGTCTACCGCGCTGCCCTCGCAGTTCCCAACCGCGCGCCCGCGCACTGGGCCGGAATGTCGGTATTCTGGGCGACCGGGAATATCACGCCGGATGCCGGAGTCGTCACCCCGCCGCCGCCTTATCTCTATGCGCGGGGAGTCAGCGCGTCAATAGACCTCGCCGCCAACCTCTCCGCCGCGGCACGAGAGCAGTTATACAGCAATGCGCTGGGTCGTGGCGTCGACATCGCCTCGGGTGGCGATGGTGAAAAAGTACTCAGGCTGTAAACAGTCGGTCAAAGGTTCTAAAGCCGTTGCTCAACTCAAAGCGGCAGGTGCCGGTTCCGGCATCAATACAGGACCAGTGGCACGGTGCCTGGAAACTGTGACCGATCAGGCTCTCCAGCAGCTGATCCTCCCAGTGCATGCCCGCCGCGGCTTCACCGCTCCAGACATTGGTGTCACTTACCTGCTCGTCTGATTGACGTTCGACAATCTCCGGTATCGCCTGCTGCCGAACGCCCTGCAAGACGTCTTCCACCGGTGTGCTTTCGGTGAGCGCGTCCAACGCAATCTGCTCGGCCCCCGCAAGCCATGCATCCAGTGCCCGCTGGGTCGATACGAGCGGGGCATAGCGGGGTAACGGAGCGGCGACTGTGAAAGGGAAATAGCGTCCGACGATGTCGACACTGGGCAGGACGATGCCGCACCAGGTCTCGGGCCCGAGCGCGTCGTCGCGCAGCAGAAACCGCCAGATGGGGCTGCGAAGATAGCTCTCCAGCCAGGTATCAGGCTGGGCTTCTTTAAGACCGACGACTGTTTCCTGCAGCCAGGTATCCCAGGGCGTGACGAAGCGCGCCGGCAGACCCTGCCACACGAAATCGCCGTGCGCGGGCACCTTGCCGAAACAGCCAACCTCGCTCATAGGCCGGAGCGACACCGGTACTTGTCCAGCAATCCGGGCTGGAACGGGTTGATGCGGCTGTCACTGGTGAGGCGGAAGGTGGCGCGGTAGTCTCCGTCGGTGAAAGTGACGAGAACGCTATCCACGCTGGCGTAGCGTTCTCCGCCTGACTGCCTGCCTGCGTCGACCGCGCGGAATATCGCCCATGGACCGTCGATAACCCGCCTCTGGGTGCTGCCATCCTTGCGCCGGAACGTGATGCGAATGCCGGTCTCGCCGTCGGGCCAGCGCAACTCAAGCGGTACCGGCGGTCCGTGGCGGTAGCGAACCTGTTGTTTCTGGCCCGACTCGATCACGACCTCGCCGATCTTGTCATCGACGTCAATCGGGGTGAGCCGGTAGGTGAAACCGAGGTCCCTGCCGTTGGGGAAAAATGCCTCCCGGATGCGTTCAGCCTGGCGTATTGACCACTTGGTACCCGTGGAAAGCGTCCCGTCATCACGCTCCATCGCCCGGCTGAGGTTCTGGTCGACAAAGGTCTTCTCTGTCCCGTCGGGGGAAAAGTAGTCTTCGAAATCGCGCAGCGTGGTGTCGCTGTCGGCACCGGTCGAAAAGGGAAAACGGCTGCTGAACGCGCGCTGGCAGGGGCCGGCGACCTGCCGTTGCCAGCGCGCGTTGAGGCGGCCAGCCTGCTTGCGGTTAGCGGTTCGATCCGCGCTCTGGGCCAATTGCCTGACCCAGCCTGCATAGGGGCCAGGAATGTCGCGGGCAGTGAGCTTGAGTTTGTTGCTCGGATTGGGTCCGGCGGGTTGGCCCGGCGTATTGTTCACAGCGTAAAGCCAGTCGCGAAGGTCGCCGATTTGCGAGCGGATGCGGGCATCTTTACTGGCCGCTCCCCCTGCGACCATATTGTGGTGTTCGATGAACTCGGATGCGACCTCACCGGGGATATCAACCAGGTTCGGTTTGTCGACCGATCTCGCCAGTTGTCTTGCCGTGGAGCCCGCCCGACCCGCCTTGCGGGCCAACGCGTTACCGGCAGCGTCTGCAGCCGCCGACGCTGCCGCGGATGCCAGTTCACTCTGCCTTGGGAGTGTGGTTTCTTCGGCGACAACGTTCGCCAGGGCCGACATTGGCGACAGCGCTGATTCCGACAGATAGCTGAGACTGTCGGAGAGCATTTCCGTATCACCCGGCGCAATCAGGGCGATGCCACCGAGAAACTGCTGCCAGGTGGCCACGTAATCCCGCACATACAGCGGGCGGACCGCGTTCGCGGTGTCGGCCAGCTGCAATGGATTGGGCAGGGCGTCGTCCCCTGTCACCCAGCGGTCGCCGAGCCACTGGCGCAGCGCGTCTGAGTCGACCCCGAAATCCAGTGTCTCGTAGCCGGCGGCGGTAAAGAATGTCGGCATCAGCAGACCGTCCGGGTCCTCTGTTTCAAACACCGAGGTGAAGTAAGGCCCCATCCTCGGCAGCAGGTCGGTGGTTTCGCCCTCGTAGAGCCGCCGCATCCGGCTGTACACTGCGTCACTGGCAGCGATGCGGTTCAGGCGATTGCGCGTGCGCTCGATGGTGGTCTCGTCCAGCGGCTGCAGGGCATAGTCCGGGTCCTGTTCGAACAGCCACTCCAGGTGTCGCTGGCTGTTTGCCACGGTCGACTGCTGAATCGCCGGTACGGGTGATACGGGTAACCACCCGACCAGCCACTCGGGTTCCCGGTGCGCAGGATCGCCCAGCATGAGGTAGGCCTTGAGGGTTTCAAAGGTATCGAGGTAGGCGGTGCGCGAGGTGGCTTTCAGCCAGTTGAGCAACTCGCCGCCGAGTGCCGGCGCGACGGCGGTTTGTAGAGCGCGGAGGTAGGCTCCCTTGGCCGCCTCATCGACCGAACTGTCGTACATACCGAGGCCGGACAGCCAGGGGTGGTCCTGCTGATCGAACACGCCCGCTGCCGACTGCAGGTGCTCCAGCGCGATCAGGTTCTGCTCCAGTGGCTGACCGGCGGTGGCAGGAGCATTACTGAACGACGCCAGGTCGGCCTCAGCCTCCTGCAGCAGGTTTCGGTGAACGGTGAAGGCGCCGCTCCAGGCAAACGCCAGCCCGCCCGCAACCGCTATGATTCCGGCGAAGGCAGCCACGCGCAGGCCTCGCATGCGCTTGTCATGAGCGGAGTTGGTGCCGGCAAGGAATGCCTCGCGAAAGACAACACCGGGGAAAAGCTGCTTGAGGAACAGGCTTCGGGATTGTCGCTCACCTCCACCCAGAGAGCCGCTGATACCGAAACTGCCGGTGACACCCGCGAACAGGCGCTCGATCGGTGAGCCCTCCTGTACCGCACTGGTGAGGTAGAGCCCCCTGAAACGTGCGTGATCGCCGATGCCCTGGCGGCTGAACACGTCCTGCACAAATCCCTGCAGTCGGGCGGTGACGTTTTCCATCTGCCAGGGGAAACTGTAAATCGCCTGACGCCGCCGGGTGTCGCGTTCGTAACGCAGCTTGGTCGGAATCTGGGTGTGCAATCGCCGGTTGAGTGCCTCGAGTTCGGGGTCGAGGGCGTCCACCGTCGCGTTCAGCGGCAGGGTGATACCCCAGATCTGGTTCTGCTCATCCAGGTCGAGACCATCGAAGAACTCCCGACAGCCGGCCAGCAGGTCGACCTTGGTCAGCAGCAGGTAGACCGGAAAGTCCATCTGCAATTCGTCGACCAGTTCCCGCAGCCGGGTCGCTACGGTTTGGGTGTAGCGCTGCCACTCATCGTCGCCCATCTTCAGCAGTTCGTCGGTGCCCACGACGAGCACGGCGCCATTGATCGGCTGGCGCTTGCGGTTTTTGCGCAGCAACGCCAGGAAATTTTTCCAACCGCGGGCATCGTGTGCCGTGTCGCTGTCCTGGGTTGTGTAGCGCCCTGCCGTGTCTAGCAGCACGGCCTGGTCCGTGATCCACCAGTCGCAATTACGGGTCCCGCCAATCCCGCCCAGGCTGTTGCCGTTGGTGATCTCGTCCAGCGGGAAATTCAGTCCGGATTGACGCACCGCGGTGGTTTTTCCTGAACCCGGTGAACCGAACACGACATACCAGGGCAATTGGTAAAGGTGCTGCTTGTTGCCACTGTTGCCGAACCGCTGCTTTTTCAGAAAGGTGGTGGCCTCCCCGAACTTCGCGCGCAATTGCTTTTCCTCTTCATCGAGCATGGTCGCTCGATTGGCGGGCTCGTCCATCGCGCCCATTTCGGTCAGTACGGCATTGTTGGTGCGGCCTGCGTTGAGACGTATGGCGAACGCGAGGCTGCCGGCGGCGATCAACAGAACTGCCAGCAGAAGAATGCGGTAGGTGAGAGGCATCGGTGCGGGTGGTTCGCCTACCATGAGCAGCCCGCTGGCCAACCAGAAAAACAGGGCCAGGCAGGCGACACCGATGATGACCCAGAAACGGGTGTCTGATAGCAGTTTCATGTCAGGGATTCCGGGGTACCGCTAGGGTTGCGTGTCATGGGGGTAGAGTTCATCGAAGCTTTCGACAACGTCGACCGTTCCCGCGTGCATCCACGTGCGCAGCCCCGTATAAACCAGCAGAACAAGTGCGAGGCTGACGGCCAGCACCACCCACAGCGGCAGGCGGTGGCGGAGCTTCTGCCTGGCGGTTTCCTCGATCGCGCCGCTTGCCGACAGGGCCCGATCATAGGGCTCCTGGCCGTACAGCGTCTGGTAGAGCTGTTCACGCAGCGTCTCGAGCCTGGCGTCTCCCGCACGGTCCAGCTGGTACTTCCCCTTGAACCCCATACTGAGTAACACGTAGAACAGTTCGAGGAGGTTGCGGTATTCATTCGGTCGGCCCATTAACTGGTCAAGCAGTGTGAAGAAGCGCTCGCCGCCGCTGGCCTCATTGTGGTACACCCGCAGCAGCGAACGTTGCCCCCAGCCGCTGTCTGCACCCCAGGGTGTGTTCATTACCGCCTCATCAATGGCGGTGCACAGAATATAACGTGCGGTGAGGGCCTCCTCGTTGCTCACTCCGCGCTGTTTAAGACGGTTATCGAGCTTGCCGATTTCAGTCGCCAGTTCCTGCTGTAGCTGGGGCACGTTCGGGTGGGAAAGGCTGTTGCTCACCGCGCTCAAAACGGCAATGAGTGTATTGGACGCCGCCAGGATCGGGTTGGCCTGGCCCCTGGCTTCACTCTGGAACGCGGCCGGCAGACGATCCTGTGAGGGTGCCGGTGGCGGTGGAACTGCGCCGCGGTTCTGTGTCTCCGGCCGGAGGCGACCACCCGGATTGGGAATCATGACTGTTGCATTGCCATCCCCGGGGAATGCGCCGCCCGGATTGAATACCGTTTTGTCGTCGGAGGCCACGATCGTTACTCCCTTATTGCCCAGAACTCCAGCTCGAGGCCGGGGAAGCCCTCGCCGACATGCAACGCGAACCCACCGGAATTTTTCAGTCCAGCCCAGTGGTCCGAGTTCTTGTCCAGCTCGAAATAGGTGTAGCCCGAATGATAGGGAATCTGTGGTGGTGGGCTTGGCAGCGGCACCAGCCTGATCCCCGGAAGCTGCAGGTTCACCAGTTCGCGGATCTGCTCGACGCTACTGAATTTACAGACATTGGGAAACAATTGACGCAACCGGTCCGATTCCATGTCTGCCTTCGCCGCGAGTATGAACTGGGCGCTGCCGATGAGACTCCTGTCGCTGATCGCCGACACCCGGATACCGAAGTTGCGCAGCACCAGCGGCAGGGAAATGGCATTGCGTTCGATTACCTTGCTGAGTGACTGGCGCAGGCTCAACATCAGCGGTGCGAAGGAATCCTGCAGAGCATCGTGCTGGTAGGGCGGGAAAGGCTGCGGGCGTTTGCCCTTGTGGCTGAAGGTGGCCATTTCGCCGGCCATGGCGAGAAACAACCGATACAGCGCCTCCGGATGCAGCAGCCCCTGGTTGTCGAGGTGGACGATGAGGGGCGCGTAGCGATTGATGGTCAGCAGGAGCAGGTAGTCGGCAAACTCCGCGGTATTGATATTGTTGCTGTCGGAAATTACCGCGGCCAGCGCTTCCGCGCGGTGTTGCAGCATCCCGGACAACTCGCTGAGAAAGGACTTGAGCCGGTCGGAAACAGCGACATCCAGGCAGCTGGGCACGAAGTTCTCATCCAGGATGATGCTCGAATCCTCGCGCTTCTCCAGAATCCTCGCCAGTGGCAGTATCGCAAAGCCGGAGAGGTCCTGGCTGTCCAGAACCAGCTGAAGGCTGGGTTGTGCCACTTCCACGATGTTCTGTTCGCCACTGACGGTGACTTCATCCATCACCGTGGACTGCTCGATGGCAAATCGGGCCATTTGACCTGATTCCTCGTGCGCATAGTTCTGACCGCCAGCCCGGTACAGGGGCAGGGCCAGGTTGACGACCGTGTTCCGCGTCTTGTCGGCGATTTCGATGATTGGCGGCTGCGGATCGGCCTGGGGAATGCTGAACACAGTGCCATCGGGAAGGACCCCCCGTGCCCGGGTGACGGCAAACTTACCCTGACGCAACAGGTTGCGATCCAGCGCGAGCTCCGAAAATCCCCAGCCGAAGGCGCCTCGCTGCCAATGCAACTCGTGTAATGCGTGATGGAAGTACCTGTCCTGCTGCTGGAAGTGCTGGGGATGCAGAAACATGCCCTCGGACCAGACCACCTTGTGGCTAGACATCTGGATGCGTTCCTCCTGTTGTCCGGTGCCTTTGCCAGACGCATCAATAATCCGCCGGGGTTTTCCCCGGCACGCAGCGCTGCCTGCGGCGCGTTCATCATTACACAGAGGATAGTCGCTGTGAACAACACGTGTGCGGAATAGTGCGACCGGCAGCACAGGCGGCAGAGCAAATGGAACTCAACGCCACAGGGATTGGCTTGCGGCTCGGTCAGTGCGCCCGACAGTGACACCCGGGGCGCTTGGGCGCGTGGAGATAATGGCGGGCTTCTCCGACCTGCCGCCTTCGCTTCGAATGGCTTCGCACGTTGTTGCGGAGCGCATTGCTGGGGCTTGACTTGCAGCAGGTGCTACCGTAGTTTCGGCTCAGGTGACAGGTGCGCTTGCCAGCCTTGCCCAACGGGCACCCGTCATGGCCCGCTCAGGAAAAGGTGACAACCGAAGAAGGGTGACCGCCGCCGTGATGTCGCAGAAACAGAGTTGGGAATCGGCTGCCGCGACCGACGTTGGCCAGGTTCGCAAGTTGAACGAGGATGCGTTCCTGGACCGTCCCGACCTTGGCCTTTGGGCCGTTGCCGACGGTATGGGCGGACACGACTCCGGTGAAGTCGCCAGCGATATGCTCTGCGCCGCTCTCTCCGCTTTACCTCAAGACTGCAGCCTCTCCGCCGCCGTGGATTTCATCGACAGCTGCGTCGAGGCTGTCAACGGGGAGCTGATCACAATGGCCCGGGAACGGGACAATGGCGGCGTGATCGGCTGCACGCTGGTCGCGCTCGTCGCCCGCGATGATCACGCCGTGTTCCTGTGGGCGGGAGATTCTCGCCTGTACCGACTGCGCGCGGGACGCCTGGAGCAGCTGACCGACGATCACAGCCTGGTGCAGGAGTCGCGTGGGCAAATGGCCGGTGCCACTCACATCAACAGCAACATCATCACCCGGGCTGTAGGCGCCGACCGTCATATCGCACTGGACATCGAGCAGCTGCTGGTGCGCGGCGACGACCGGTACCTGCTTTGTTCGGACGGCCTCAATCGGGATCTCGACGATAACGAAATAGCCAGCCTGCTCTCGCCCGGCGAACCCAGGGCAGTGAGCAGCGCGCTCGTCGCTCAGGCGTATGACGCGGGAGGAGGCGACAATATCACTGCTGTGGTCGCTCACTACCACCCGCAGCGGCGCGAAGGTCCCTGAGTGCTGAAGCTGACGTGACCACGCCCTCCGATCTGCGCCAACTCGCCCGCGACTATTTCGAGGGCCGCCTGGAGAGGGGGGACTACCGCCAGCGGCGCAAGCTGATGATCGATGCCTGGGTAGCGGGCGGGAATAGCAGCGAAGCGTCCGCTACTGCGCAGATCGCCGATGACGGAGCCGCGCACGTGAGCGTGCATGAGCAACCTGACGGGGATGCGCTGGAGAACGCCTTTGCCAATCGTAACCGGCAGGCCGGGTTGGCGGAACCGGAGCAGTCTCCACCGTCACTCATACCGGACTTTTCACAGTTGCCGCGAGACGTCGCGCCGGGCGCCAATGAGCGTGCAGCGACGATGTTACAGACCACTGATCAATCCCGATCCGACCGCTCGGGCCGCTACCTCCTGTGGCTGTTACCCGTGCTGGTGCTGAGCGCGGCACTGGCGGTGCTGCTCTTCATCAGCTGGTGAGCAGTCAATAGCCCCCCGGACTGGCGCTGGCCCCGTGGCCCGCCGGGCGGGCTCAATCGGCGTCCGGGGGCACCCCGTCGGCGCGCATGCCGGTCATCAGTTTGTAGCGTTCCCTGGCCTGCTCGTCTTCGATCCATTCTTCCAGTAATCGGTCCAGGGGTAGCGTGGACCAGCGGATCACATTTTCCAGCGCGTAGGATACCGGTGAATGGGGTTCGGTCTCCCGGAAGTACGTGGCGATAACACGCATGCGCGACACCGCGTCCTGGCGGCTGCTGATCGGGCCGGCGCCGGTCTGGTTCGTTTTTCCGGGGGCAGCCTCAGAGGCGGATTGCTCGCCGTCTGCCTGCCCCTCGTCCTCCTCGGCCGTCTGCTCAGCCGCGTGCGCGGCGAGCTTGTCTCGGCCGAGAAACCGGATCGCATCCATCACCGTCTGCAAAGCGTCCGAGATCAGGCTGACCGGCGGGGCCTCGGCGCCGCAGGCGGTCATGAATGCCTCGTCAAGCGCTGTGAGTTCGTCCAGCGCGGCTGTCAGGTCCGCCTCCATACTGATGTAGAACTGGTCCGACGAACTGGATGCCGCCCGTTCCACATCTTCCAGGGCGAAACCCATGGCGCTGAACAGTTGCTCGCGCGATTCCGCGTCCGATGTGCGGCTGACCTCGAGCGCGCGGTTGTACTGGTGGCACCGGTACTGTCCGTCGCCGGTGTCGTCGGTGACCGGCAACTGCAGGATGAAGCGGGGCAGAGGGCCCTGCTGGCTACTGCCATTGAGGCCGATAAAGCCGGAGAGCCGGTCCTCCATGCTGTCGGGGTCGGCGGAGTCCAGTCGCGGGTAGAGCGATCCCCAGTACCGGGTCACCAGCTCCCGGGCGACTTCGAAGCCATCCCTCAGGCCGCCGGGGCCACCGGTGCGCGCCAGGCCTTCGATCAGCAGTGCGCAGACCTCAAGGTCCTTGGCGCCGGTTTCCAGCAGCTCGACCGCACGATCGACCACAACCTGCCATTTACCGGTATCACTTACAAATCCTTTGTTGCCCGCGTCGGCCTGCGCCGATTTGTCGACGCGCTCAACGGACATCGCCTCTTCGCGTGCATCGCGTAATTGCTGGTAGGGAGAGTCGAAACTGGCGTCCTGTCTCGGGTCACTGCCGCAGGGGTCGTCCCCCGGGATTGGTGCCAACAGGGTTTCGAGATCTAGCATCGCAGCCATGGTCTGTTTCCTTCGAGCGCCATCAATACCGGACCACGCCCGGGCGTGTCGAGTGCGGTGCCTCACAATACAAGGCGTGTGGATGCTGCGCAACCGATCCGCCACAACGCGCCGCTGGAGGCTGTAGGGCCGGCCCTGTGGGGCGTTCAGGCAAACCCGCACGGGGCGTTGCCACTTCAACAGTCTGCTCGGCAACACCTGCAACAATAGGTGTCAGAGTAAAATTATCGAATGACTTGTCCCCGGCGTGCATCGGGAGGACACTTGTTCGCAAGCGGGCTCGGAGGAGCCGCTTCAGGCAACACAGTGTCTTCCACCACGTTCAGGAGTAATACAACAGTGAAAATCTACATGAAATTGGGCAGTATCAATGGCGACGTCGAGAAGACGGGTTATGAAAAGTGGGTCGATCTGGACTCTGCCAATTTTGCAGCGTCGCGCCACGTGTCAATGGAGCCCGGTTCTATCGCGAACCGATCTCGTACCTCTCCCAGCTTAACTGAGATCAGCATATCCAGGAAGAGCGATGCGTCCAGCGAAGGGCTGATGCGTTCGTCCCTTACGACCACCGCGGGTGAGGAGTGCAAGATCGATTTTGTCCTGCCCGTTGACAAAAACGCGGTAGAGCCCTTTCAAAAGATGATACTGACGGATGCGATCATATCGTCCTACAGCCAGAGCGTCAGTAAGGATGGCGATCCCTATGAGAGTATTACGATCTCTTATTCCAAAATCGACGTGGAGTTCACCTCGCGTGACAAGACAGGTGGTGGGGCCTCGCCGGCGCATGTGATCTACGATCTGGCCAAGGCCGAAAGCAGCTGATTCACTCGGCTTCACACGATATCGGGAGGCGCCCATGAGGACACTCCCGATCACTTACTTTCAGGATGCGTTGCATTGTCCGCCGGGCGAGGTCCCAGGGGCAACCGCTTGACGAGGTAGTCGCATGCCAGCCAATGACAGCATATTGGCATTCAAGTCGCCGCTCTCCGCTTCACGTTGCACTCCAGTCAGTCTGCGTGGGACCGAGCACCTCAACGACCTGTTCAGCCTGGACGTTGGCCTGGTGGCGGGGGAGGACCCGGTCGAGCCCGAGGAACTGCTGGGTTACGAGGTGACCGTCACGGTGACAAGCGGCGACCTGGAGCAGTCCTTTCACGGCATTGTCAGTCGTTTCACCGAAACCGACCCGATCGGCGACGATACTTTTCAATACACGGTCGAAGTGGTGCCCAAGCTCTGGCTGTTGGGCCTTAACGGGCACAACCGTATTTTCACCGACATGACGGCGCTGGACATCGTCGAGCAGGTCGTCTCTGAAAGTTGCGGCATGCCGTTACGACGCTCGGTCATGAAAAGCTATACCGTTCGCGAAACCTGCTGCCAGTTCAACGAGACCGATCTGGCGTTTGTGCAGCGCCTGCTCGCTGAGGAAGGCGTTGCATTTTGCTTCGCCCACACCAAAGGGGCGACGACTCTCGTGCTGGCCGACAGCATGGATGGCATGCCGGACTGTGCGCCACGGGACTACCCCTATAAAGAGCGCGAGGAAGCAGGGTGGAAGACGCGCGTGTCCCGTTTTCAACGAGATGGACACCTGTGTACTGGCGGCCTCCTGAGTACGGATTACAGCGAGTACGCGCCGAAAGACGCGCTCTCGATAAAGGAGCAGCTGAAGCCCGTGAAGGGCAAATCCCGTCAGGGGCAGATGACACTGCACGGCCGACATGATTTTGAGCCCCAGGGCTTTCAGCGGCAGTTGAAGAACAATACCTGCACCCTGCAGGCGAAACGCTGGTTGCAGGGCATGGAAGCAGGCGCGTCGACGTTCAAGGGCGTCAGCGGCGCGGCAACACTGGCCGCGGGAAGCCGGTTTGAACTGGATGATGCGCCCGTGGTGGCGGGCGGTGCGACCGAGTTCCTCCTGATGAGCGTCAGTCATGAAGCCGTCGACGGTAACGACAACGAGACCTATTACCGCAACAGCTTCGTCTGCGCGGCCACCACCAATGCGACCGCCTTCCTGCCGCGCATTATCCCGGAACGCCCCCGCTTGTGGGGACTGCAGACAGCGAAGGTCGTCGAAGTGGAAAACCCGGAGATTGACGGCGCGCACGCGAGGGTCAAGGTTCAGTACCCCTGGGACAGTGAAAATTCGAGTTGCTGGGCGCGCGTGGCACAGCTCTACGCTGGCGACCAGTGGGGTGGCTTCTTCGTACCGGATGTCGGCCAGGAGGTCCTGGTCGAATGCTTCAACGGCGACCCCGACCGGCCGGTTGTGGTGGGCGCGGTTTATAACGAAGAAAACAAGGTGCCACCCTATACCAAGTGGCAGAGTGGGATTAAAACCCGCAGTGGCGATCATAACGAACTGCGTTTCGATGATGAACCCGGCGCCGAGGAAGTCTATTTCCAGGCGGGACGCGACCACAATTTCCTGGTCCAGAACGACGAGTCGGGTGAAATCCAGCATGATCAAAAGCTGGTGGTCGGCAATAACCAGGAGGTCGAGATTGGTGGCAATCAGGATGTGCTTGTCACCGGCAATATCGACCATGAGAGCAAGCAATCGATCAAGGTGAAGGCCGGTATGACCCTGGATATCGAGGCGGGAGCGAGCATCACCTTGAAGGTAGGTGGCAGCGAGATCAAGATGGATCCGGCCGGTATCACCATTAAGAGCACGATGGTAACTGTGAAGAGCAACGCGATGACCGAGGTCTCCAGTTCCGCCATGCTGACTCTCAAGGGTGCACTGACACGTATTAACTGAGTTCGTCAGTGGCGGCGTGTGATATAGGCTGCGGGTTCCATGGGTGTATGCAGCCAGTTGTGAGGGACGTGTGCGGAGAGGGATGCGTCTTGTGTTTGCGGATTAAGTTGGAGAAGAGCTCACGGTTGGCGGCGTCAGGTACTTGTCGTGAGCAGACAGGCTAGCAGCGTAAGAGAGGTCGCGATGGCATTATTCATGAAACTGCCCTTTGCTGAGGGCGGCGCTAAGCAAGGCAAACACGAGGGTTGGGTCAGGCTCGATCTCTTCCAGTTTGACGTCGAGCGCGCCATCGCCATGGAGAAAGGCGGCATGGCGATAAGGGACAAGGGAGTGCCGCGGTTCAGCGAAGTGACCGTCAGCAAGGAACTGGACGAGACCAGCACGGCACTGCTGCGCAACCTGGTGTCTACCGAGGGTGGCCAGGAGATAGAGGTCCACCTCGTCAAGGGGTCGGATAAAGTCAGTCAAGCCACACTCAAGTACAAGCTCAAGGATGCCGTGTTCACGCACTACTCGGTGAGTTGTTCTGGTGAGGTGCCTTACGAGACCCTGAGGATCGCCTACTCCGGGCTGGAGATGAAGTTCTATGCCCACGACCAGTCCGAGCGCAATGTCACTACGGACAATTTTGTCCACGAACTCTTCAGCAACTGATAGCACGGGCAGGCCATGCGTGTGCCCGGGACGCCCAAGGTCAGCCGGCGATGAAGGGTATGTCGATCCCACGCGGCTCGTGGACGGCAACGTTTTTCCGACGCGCTGAATGGTGTTTTCGACTCGGGCTTCAATGTGTCAGCTATGGCTGACAATGTTCGCCGTGGCCGTTATCGCCATCGTTTCGGGATGCGTTTCCCACCGCCCGCTGGATGATCTGCCGCTCGCCGGTTTCACGCGCGCTGTAGAGCAGGGTGGGGCGTTCAGGCACCTGGTGCTGTTCCGGCCGGGAAAGGGCACGCGACTGCACGTTTACATCGAGGGTGACGGGCGGCCGTGGCTCAGCCCCGACCGGGTTGCACTCGACCCCTCCGGCTCGCGCCTCTGGATGCTTGAACTGGCGCTGCTCGATCCCGCCCCGGTGCTCTATGTCGGCCGCCCCTGCTATTTCGTGGACGACGATCCTGCCTGTACACCCCAGTGGTGGACCTTCCGCCGTTACGCGCCAGCGGTAGTGGACAGTCTCGCCGCCGTGATCCGACGCTGGTCGCACGGCTACGATACGCTTGCGCTGTTCGGCCACAGTGGCGGCGGCGCCCTGGTGATGTTGCTGGCACCGGCGCTGGTGCCCGATACCCGGGGGACGAACAAAGTCGCCGTCGAGAAGCCCGCATTCACTGCGGGTGAGTCGGCCGGCACGGGGGTTAGCATGTCTCACGGAACGTCCGCAACGCCACGTTCCGCCGCAGTTGTCGATACCGTCGTCACGATAGCGGGAAACCTGGACACCGCTGCCTGGACTGAAGCGCACGCCTATACGCCGCTGTACGGTTCACTCAATCCCGCGGAGCAGCCCCCGTTGCCGACGGCGGTGCGTCAGTATCACGCCGTCGGCGATCAGGACAACAACGTCACCGCGGCGATGATCGAGCCGGTGATCCGCGCGCAGCCCGATGCCGAACTGGAGGTCGTGCCAGGATACGACCACACCTGCTGTTGGCGGGAGTACTGGCCCGGTCTGCTGAGAGCGGTGGACGCCGCGACGCCGCCGATGGGTCGGTCGAACGCGGCCCGACCGAACGCGGCCCGACCGAACGCGGCCCGACCGAACGCGTCTCGTCCTGTTACCAACGCGGCTACAATGCCAGCCGCAGCCCCACGGTGAAGGCCTCACTATCGACTGCGTCGAGTCCCAGCAGGGTTTCGTAATTGAAGAACAGCTGGGTGCCGCGGGTGAATACGAAGTTGACACCGACACTCAGGCGGAAGAAATCCTCGTCGGCCTGCTCGGTGGTGAAGGCCAGTGTATTCTCCGGGTCGTCCTTGAAGGGGTCGAATACATAGCGTGCAAACACGTCCCGCGCATCGTCGTCGAATTCGTGGTGCCAGTTGATGCTGGCGTAGGGCACCAGTACGCCGAAATCGCGGTTGAAGTTAAATGCCGCCTGCATGCCGATAACCGACTGTAGCGACTCGATTTCCTGGTCGTCCAGCTCCATGGCGAGTTCGCCCCCGCGCTCGGCGTAAGCATCGATGTCGGCATCGATGCCACGCGCCTGGGCACTGAAGGTGATGTTACTGTTCTCGATGTTCAGGTTGTAGCCGATGCCGACGGTCCAGGCCAGGCTGTCGCCCTCTGTGTCGCTGGTGATCCGTTGGTTGATGTCCGGACCGCCGGTCTTGTTTTCATAGGTCACGTTACGGAACATGTCGTAGTCGTAATCACCATAGACGACCGACCCTTCCAGGAAGAAGTTGTCGGCGAACCAGGTGCCATAGGCCATGTAGTTCCAGCCCTCGGTCTCGTTCTCTCCATAACTGCGCTTGAACTCGACCTCGGATTCGACGTAGCCCACGCCGACACCCAGTACCAGCCCGCTGCCAAACCGGTAATCGAGCCCGGCGGTGATACCGTAGGCGTCGAAGTCGAACGCGTTTTCGACCCCGTTGGCCGAATTGACGTCCTGTTTGTCGCCGTTCCCGTAGACCCCGGTGATGAAGGCGCCCAGCCGACTGAAATCATCGTCCCCGGCGGCGCCGCCGGCCCAGTCTTCGCCGGAAAAGTGAATCCCGGCGATGGGCAGTGTGCTGGTACCCGTACGCAGGTACTGCAGCCGGCTGGCAATGCTGGCCATCTGGTCCTGTGCGGTGTCGGTCAGGCCGGCGCCCATGGTTTCTGTCTCCTCCGGGCCGACCCGTTGCAGTGCGTCCTGCAGTTCCTGTTCTGACAAGCCAAGGGAGAAAGCGTCGGGACCGTTGCCGGTGATGTCGTTGCCGGTTTGGACCAACTCACGGCAGCGCTCGAACAGGGCGCGCTGGTCACCGACCAGTGACTCGTTGATCGGAATCATCTTACCGCAGGCAGTTTGCACCGCGTCGCCGGAGGATTGCTGCAGATTATTGTCACCGAGGCCGCCCAGCGGCGTTCGCGCGCTGGTGCCACTATCCTGTGCCTGAGCCAATGCGGAGCCGCCCAGTGTCAGGACCGCGATCAGCAGGCTGGCGTCCGACTCGGGCAGGCAGGCGGCGTATGGCCGTCGCAATGGGTGATGTGGCGTCTATTATCCGCGGCATGATGGCTTGTCCTCGCTGGAAAGTTCCAAAGTGTTGAGGGTCGGCTGCCTGTGCAGACGCACCGAGCTGGATCGGCCACTAATTAAAGCACATATTCGGGCGATGCGTACCCGGAGATCAACGATGCAATGGCGCGATCAGCGCCAGCAGTATCGCTTTCTTGGGTCCGGTTCAATGCCAATCGCTTTCGCAGCAGCGTCTGGTTCAGTTCCGGGGCATGATTGAAGTCCATGCGAATTGTAGGGATGCGATGGTCTGCAATCTCTTCAGGGCTGAATTGACTCCAGTAGAGCTTGCGCTTCCTCTCGTTCGGGAAATTCCGCGTGCTGCTCCAGGAGGCGTTTCAGATTCCGTGCGGCGAGTGCCTCGTTGCCGAGAGCCTTGTCGATCATCGCTTTATGGAACAGCATCGAAGGCTGATCCGGGACCGCATCCAGGGCGCGCGTGATACTGCGCTCTGCCGCCTTGTAGTCCTCGTTATAGTATTAACCATCGCCAGCGTATCGAGCGCGGCGGCGTTGCCAGGGGCAACGTCAACCGCGCGACGGCGTAGCCCAGCGCTGCAGCCGGGTCGGATTCGCGGGTCTCCCAGGCCGAGATTGTTGAGGGCGGCGAAGTTATCCGGGTCCGTTTCGAGGACTGCTTTGTATTCGTTGAGCGCCGCGGCTGTATGACCCGCTTGTGCCAGGCGATCCCCATTGCCAGCCTGATGGCAGTGTTCGGGATTCTCGTCCAGCCAGCCCCGCATGAGGTCCAGCGCACCCTCCACGTTGCCTGCTGAAATTCGTTGGACTGAGCGCCAGACAGCGTTTTCTGGTTCGGGGACAGCGGTGTAGGCGCTGGCGCGCCAAACCCAAGGCAGCGTCGGGCCGCTGGTCCTGTTGCTGCCTTGCTCGCCCGGAGTTGCAGTACGTTCGGGTTGTCGGCAGCATTTGTGTCCAGCCAGTCCAGCTGCTCCTCGAAGGCTTTCGGTGTTACGGAGAGATCGAGACGAGCCAGCGCGAGGCGCGCGGGGAAATAATTCTCGTCGAGGGCAAGTGCGGTACGTAATTCCCGGCGGCCACGTTCCAGGTCTCCGCCCGCAACCGCGGCCTGGGCAAGGAGATGTCTGATTTCGGCGGTGTCGGGGGTTTCTTCCAGGAGCTTCTCCAGCGTGCTCTGGGCATCGAGGGGCTGCTGCTGGGCCAGTTGCGCCCGGGCGGTCAGGCGAAGGACCTCCGGTGATTCTTCTGCTGCCGAATCGAGGGTGGAGAACAACAAGCTACCTGTTCCTGACGCCCCTTGTTCAGATTGTACCGGGCCAGCACCACGCGCGGCTCAAGCGCTTCCGGCTGGGCTTCCACGGCTTTTTCCATCCAATTGACCATGGCCGCCTCGTTGCCCGCCCTGGCCTCCAGTTTCGCCATTTCAAGCATCGCGGCAGCCGCGGCTTCGGGGTTCGGTCGAGGATTGCCCGGTAGTGCGCGCGCGCGGTCTCGAGATCGCCATCCTCCAGGGCCAGCCGCGCGAGGTTGTGATTGGCTCCAAAATCGCCCTTTATCGACCTTGAGGGCATCAGTGAATGCGTTCCTGGCGATATCGGCCTCCCCCGCTTCGAGGTACACACGGCCCATGAGATTGTAGGGTGTCACTGAGACAGGATTGCGCGTGGCATAGGCCTTTGCTGCTTCGATGGCCGCGTCATATTCTTTTTTGCGAAGGTGATTGAATACCAGCAGAATGTCCGCCTGTTGGAACTCGGGGTCAAGTTCCAGTGCTGTCTCTATATGCTCGATTGCCGCCCCGTTTTCACCCTGCATCAAGAGTCCAGCCCCCAGCCTGACCTGCGCCTCTGCCGAGTCAGGCTGCAGTTCGGCCAATCCGGCGAGCATGGAAATTCCTCTATCGGTTTTACCGTCACCGATCAACGCGTTGGCCATCAGGCTGAGCGCGCCGATGTCATCCGGATTGCTCGTCGAGTACGGGTTCCATCAATGACTGCACGTCCTGGTAGTTACCGCGTCGCAGGCGCAGCGCCGCCAGCAGTTTGCGGCCCGTCGATATTGTCAGGTGCAATGGCGACAAAGCGGTCAGCGAAATGTTCCGCCATCTCGCAGTTTCCGCTCGCGAAATGGGCGCTGGCGAGGTAGTAGAGGACCATGGGGTATTCGCGGAACGCCGGTTCGGCCGGTGCAGCTGCGCAGATCGCGTCGGGGTAATTCCTTTCCTGGAAGAGCGTCAAGCCTCTGATACGTAGTGACTGCCCGGATTATTCGGGGCCTGCTGTAACAAAACCTCGGCGTCCTCGCGCGCGGTGTCGAACTCGCTGCGGGTCATGGCAACCAGCGCGCGACGGAGCCTGCCTGGTAGTTTTCGGCTGGATTTCCAGGCTTTGTTGTACGCCTGAGGCCGCGTCGGCGTCACGCTGTCCAGCTGCATGTCCCCCGGCAGGTGCCAGGCGACTGCATTCTCCGGGTCCTGCGCCAGTGCGGCCTGCAGCTGCCGGTCGCGCCGTCCATATCGCCCTTGCCGGCGCTTGACCCGGCCGCCCCGATCATTACGCTCGACTGATCCAGGCGCGGCGATTCCGAGCCTCCGCTATCAGCTTTTCGGCGGATTCGATTTCTCCCTGGGCGAGTTCCGAGACAGACTGCACGGACAGCACCTCCGCCCTGGCGGCAGGCGATAGGCCAGCGTTGTGTCGAGTTCACGAATCTGGGCAAATTTGCGCTCTGCCAGCATTGCCCTGGCGAGTGACCGGAGAGACCTGCTCGGCGGGCCAGCCCAGGCGCCGGGCGGACTGCAGCTCTTTCTCCGCCGCTGCAGTCGCTCCCGAGTCCAGTTGGAGTTTCCCGAGAAGAAAGCGCGCTTCCGCTGATTGCGCATCTTTTCTTACTGCGTTTTTCAGCTCGATCACGGCGGCCTCGTAGCTGTCCTCGGCGAGATACTGCTTGGCCTGATCGAGGTGTTGGGCGCTGGTTTGGTTGTCGCCGCAGGCCACTGCGAGCAATAACAGGGCAACGGCGGTGATTCTGCTCAAGCTGTGTTTCATAACTGAATCCATTCCGTAGTGGGTACTGCCTGCGGGTTCAAGCGTCCGTACGACCTTTGAACAGTAGCAAAAACAGGGGAAATCTGCAGCAGCGCGAGAACGTTCATCAGCTACGAACGTGAGTTGCGTCGCAAGTTCCCCGGTTATATGCGCCGGGACTCGCCGGGTTCTGCGCACTCGGGGGCATTGTGTCGCGGGACGCCGCGATGAGTCCTGCGATGGTCCTGTGCGTGTCAGCCGGGACGGTTGGCGACAGTCGTCCCGGCCGCTGGAATGCGCTTGTCGGCGTCCGCGGACCGGGCTGCCGGTGCAGCTCACGCCGGGTTTGCGCGTTTTCCAAGATCGGCGTAGAGTGTTTGCATCAGGTGGGTTCTCAAAATCTCAATATGCGCGATTCAGCGGCTGGCGACAGTGATAGCTTTTCCTCTGTGTTGGCGGCGGCACGCGTGTTGCCTGTTATCACGACGGCTGAGGTCGACGTTACGCTGGAGCTGATCTCGACCCTGCACCGTGCGGGTATGCGCGCTATCGAAGTCACCCTGCGCTCGACCACGGCGCTCGAGTGCATTGCCGAGGCACGAAGCCGGTTTCCAGAGCTGTTGGTTGCTGCGGGGACGGTCGTGGACGCACGCACGCTCGAGCAGGCGCAGGGCGCCGGCGCCCAGTTTGTCGTCAGCCCCGGCATCAGCGCCGCGCTGCTTGAGGCGGCTCGAGAGTCAGACGCGGTGATCCTGCCGGGGGTTGCGAGCGCATCCGACATCATGCTGGGTATGGACTACGGGTTATCAAATTTCAAGTTCTTTCCCGCGGTGCCCGCGGGAGGTATTGCCATGCTGAAGGCCTTCGCAGGTCCGTTTCCGGCGGCGAGGTTCTGCCCCACGGGCGGGCTCGGTGAGAACAATTTCCGGGATTACCTCGCGCTGCCCAATGTCATCTGTTGCGGCGGGTCATGGATGGTGGCAGGACACCTGGTCGAGAATGAGACGTGGGATGAAATCGAGCGGCTGGCGGCAGAATCGATGACCTGACCACGGTCGCGTCGTGCCGGCCCGTGCCGATGCAGCGGGCGGGAGGCGTTGCCCCCTTGCTGGCCGGCCTAACGCGGGTCGCCGGGCAAGACACGTTTACAGAATCAGTGACTGTTTGATCGGTAATCGCTTACAGGAGGAGTTTCTATGACCACATCGGCGCCCATACGCGTTGGCATCATGGGATTCGGGCAGGTCGGCCGACAGATCTATGACCTTGCCGCCAACAGTGACGATCTGGAAGTCACGGCTATCGCCGATATTGGCAAGCCCGACATTCTTCACTATTTGCTGGGCTCGGAGGTCAAAAACCCGCAGCGCTACCGGCTCGAGGGCAACTTTCTTCACAACGAACGCTTCAAGACCCGCATGGCGCCCATAGATCGCCCGGCGGAGATGCCGTGGGACATGTTTGGCGTGGATATTGTCATCGACGCCACCGGCAAGTATCGCTCGGCAACCGACATGGCGGATCATCTCGGCAGTGGCGCGCCGCGGGTGTTGTTGCGCACCCTGCCGGTTGACGACATTGACCGTATTGTCATGCCGGGAATCAACGAGGAAACCATCGAACCCGGCGACAGGATGATCTCGGCGGGCTCGGCGACCACGACCGCGCTGTGCCTGCTATTGAAAATCGTTGCCGCGAGGTTCGACATCGTTTGCGGCAACATGACGAGTATCCATTCCTATACCAGTGACCAGGCGCTGCAGGACTATGCCGGCAGCGATTTCCGCCGCAGCCGGTCCGCGGCCACCAACATCATTCCCAACCAGCACGAGGCCGGCCAGTGGCTGGGACGGGTGTTGCCCGAATTCGATGGCAAGATACTGACGTCTGCACTCAACGTGCCCATTCACCAGGGCTGTTTGCTGGATACGACGCTGGTGCTGGCCGACGAGAGCGTGACGCCGGAAGCACTCAACGAGGCGGTGATGGAATCGGTCGCCGGGTTCCCCGGCATCGTCGACGTCGTCGAGGACCCCATTGTATCGTCGGATGTGATAGGCAGTTCCCTGTCCCTGCTCTATGACTTGAAAGGCACGCTCAAGGCCGGTCGCCAGACCTTGAAGACGCTGTGCTGGTATGAACACCGGGGACACGCCGCGCGTCTGCTTGATGTAGTGCGCCTCTATGCCCGGCTGGACCGCCAAAAGGAGGCCGCGTGATGAAGATTGCTATCAACGGATTCGGCCGCATTGGCCGGTCGGTCTTTCGTATCCTGGAGGGCCAGGAAGGCGTGGACGTGGTGGCGGTAAACGACCTGTTCGACCCGGATGCCCTGCGTTACCTGCTCAACTACGATACGGTGATGGGCCCCTTCGGGAAAAACCTCGCTCTGGAAGGCGACCATTTCGTTACCGATAAGGGCCGGGTGAAGTTACTGGCGGAAAAAAATCCGGGAGATCTCCCATGGGGTGAACTGGGTATCGACGCGGTCGTCGAGGCTACCGGTGTATTCCGTAGTCGCGGACAGCTCGAGGCACACCTCGACGCGGGTGCCGGGCGCGTGGTCCTGACTGTGCCCGCAAAAGACGACATCGATTATACCGTCGTGCTCGGCGTCAACGATGATGGGCTGCAGCCTGAACATCGCATCATTTCCAATGCGAGTTGCACGACGAATTGCCTGGCGCCCATGGCCAGCGTGCTGCACGGGGAATTTGGGATCATTGAAGGGGTGATCGATACCGTGCACGCCTACACCAACGATCAGCGACTGGCGGACGTACCCCATTCGGACTGGCGGCGCAGCAGGGCAGCCGCGGCGAATATCATTCCCACCTCGACCGGTGCGGCGAAGGCGGTTGGGCAGGTGCTGCCCGACCTGCAGGGCAAGCTGCACGGGATGGCAGCGCGGGTGCCCGTACCCGACGGCTCCGTCGTCGACCTTTTTGTGAAGCTGCAGCGCTCTGTCACCGTCAACGAAGTGCACGATGCCGTGCGTGAAGCCGCCGGGACCGCCGCGCTCAAGGGCATCCTGCAGTACCGCGCCGATCCGGTGGTGTCCTCCGATATCATCGGTAATTCCCACTCCTCGATTTACGATGCCGGGTTTACCGGGGTTACCGGAGGAGGGCGATACCTGCGCGTCCTGAACTGGTATGACAACGAATGGGGATACTCGTCGCGGGTGGTCGACCTGCTGCGTCGCCTCGACAACTGGTAGCGCTGCAGCCAGGGTAGACGCGTTATGAGCGGCGAAAAACCGGTTGCGGAACCCGAGAGCGGCAGCTCCGGCGTCGACTACAGGAACCTTCGCAGTAATGTGAGCCAGCTTGGCAGCCTGTTGGGGGAGACGATAGCGGCGGCCGAGGGGGAGGATTTTCTCGCCCTCGTGGAGCAGATAAGGGTGCTCTCCAAGTCGGCCCGGACGGGTGACGAGGAGGCCCGCGAGGAGCTGCTGTCGGTGCTGCGTAACCTGGATAACGAGCAGTTGTTGCCGGTGGCGCGTGCCTTCGCCCAGTTCCTGAACCTCGCCAATATCGCCGAACAGCACCACCGCGAGTCGCGGGAAATGGACGATCAGTTTTCCGCTTCGCGCATGCTGGATACGACGCTGCAGGATCTGCTGGACTCGGGTTGCAACAGTGCCGACGCGGTGGCGGTGGTGCGCGATCTCAGAATTGAGCTTGTGCTCACGGCCCACCCGACTGAAATCATGCGCCGCACTCTGATCCACAAGCATCGGGAAATCGGTCGCTGTCTGACGCAGATGGAATTGAGCGGGTACACCAGTCTCGAGCGCGACCGGCTGCGGGACAGGCTGCGTGAGCTGGTCGCGCAAATCTGGTACGGCGACGATTTCCGGCTGGCAAAACCCTCGCCCGTGGACGAGGCGAAATGGGGCTTCGCCGTGGTCGAGGACTCGCTGTGGCGTGCGGTGCCGGAGTTCCTGCGTCGACTAGACCACAGTCTGAATCGGTATTGCGGCGCGCAACTGCCGGTCGATTTTGCACCCGTGAGCTTTGCTTCCTGGATGGGGGGCGACCGAGACGGCAATCCCAACGTCACGGCCGCGGTTACCAGCGAGGTGCTCCTGTTGAGCCGATGGCAGGCGGTCGATCTCTACCTGAACGACATCAACCAGTTGGTCGAGGAGCTGTCGATGACCCGGTGCAGCCCTGCATTGCGGGCACTCGCTGGCGATGCGCATGAGCCCTACCGCGGTGTCCTTCGAGACCTGAGAGAGCGGCTGCGAGCGAGCCGGGAGGCGGTGGAGCGCCAACTGCAGGGCCAAATGCAGGGCCATCTGCAGGGCCGGGGCGCGGGGGCGGATGACACTCAATGCCTGAACAGTATCGAGCAGTTGTGGTCCCCGCTCCACGCGTGCTACCAGTCACTGATCGATGTTGGCATGGAAACCATCGCCAACAGCGCACTGCTGGATATGCTGCGCCGGGTCCGCTGTTTCGGCTTGCACCTGGTCAAGCACGATATCCGTCAGGAGAGCGACCGGCATACGGCGGCACTGTCTGAAATTACCCGTTATCTTGGCCTCGGTGACTATGCCGACTGGTCCGAATCCACCCGCCAGAGTTTTTTGCTGGCCGAGCTGTCCAACCGACGGCCGCTGGTGCCGGCCCACTGGCAGCCGTCGCCCGAGACCCGGGAGGTCCTCGACACCTGTTCTGTAGCCGCCGGGCAGCCACCGGAAGCCCTTGGGGCCTATGTCATCTCCATGGCACGGCAGCCCTCCGATGTGCTGGCGGTGCACCTGCTGCTGAAAGAGGCGGGTTGTGAACACCCGCTGCCGGTCGCACCGCTGTTCGAGACGCTCGACGACCTCGCCCGGGCGCGTTCGGTCATGTCGGAACTGCTCAGCCACAACTGGTACAGGGGGCAGATCGGTGGTGATCTGATGGTGATGATCGGGTACTCCGACTCGGCCAAGGATGCCGGAGTGCTCGCGGCCGCCTGGGCCCAGTATCGTGCCCAGGAGGAACTGCTGGAGGTGTGTCGGGATCACCAGATCCGACTCACCCTGTTTCACGGGCGCGGTGGCACTATCGGCCGTGGCGGAGCACCTGCACACGCCGCTTTGCTGTCCCAGCCGCCGGGCTCTCTCGGGAATGGTCTGCGTGTGACCGAACAGGGCGAGATGATCCGCACCAAACTCGGGTGGACGTCGCTGGCGGTGAAAACGCTGGCTCTCTACGCCAGCGCTATCTGCCGGGCCAATCTGCTGACCCCACCGGAACCGGAACAGGCCTGGCGCGAACTGATGGAAGAGCTCAGTGAAGATTCCTGCGTGGCGTACCGTTCAGTAGTGCGGGAGGAGCCTGACTTCGTGCCGTATTTCCGCCATGCCACTCCCGAGCAGGAACTGGCCGGCCTGCCCCTGGGTTCGCGCCCGGCGCGGCGCAATACCGGCGGCGGCATTGAGAGCCTGAGGGCGATCCCGTGGATTTTTGCCTGGTCGCAGAACCGCCTGATGCTGCCGGCCTGGCTGGGCGCGGGCCAGGGCCTGGCCGCCGCACTCGAGCGTGGGTGCAGGGAACAATTGCTGGAGATGGCCGAGGTATGGCCGTTTTTCTCCACTCGTCTGGCAATGCTGGAAATGGTCTTCGCCAAGGCTGATGGCAGTCTTTCGGCCTACTACGACCAGAGGCTGGTACCGGAGGCGCTCAAGCCTCTTGGCGAGCGGCTGCGGCGCCAGTTGGGCAGCGACACCGAGACTGTACTTTCGATTTCGGGAGAACCCCGGCTGCTCGCCGGTGAACCCTGGATTCGCGAGTCCATTGCGCTGCGCAACATCTATACCGATCCGCTGAATGTGCTGCAGGCAGAATTGCTGCACCGTCAGCGCCAGGCTCCCCAGCCGGAGCTAGAGCGGGCCATCATGGTGACGATTGCGGGTATCGCCGCTGGCATGCGCAACACGGGCTGATCGCGGGGCCAAAAAACTTGGCTCGCCGCCATGCCATTCGCTGCGTGGATGTATTAGTATTCGCCCCACGTATGGGCGATCACGATTCGCCCCCCTCCAGTGTTCCTGTTGACAAGGTGTCGCCTTCCCATGCAAAAACTATTCAGTGTCATGCTTCTTGCTGCAGTCGTTGTCGCCGCGCCGGTGACCCGCGCTGATGAATTCACCGATGCAGTGGACGCCTTCCGCCGGGCGCCGGGCGCCGCCGAATTTTTCCCCTCCGCATACGGGTACGCCATCTTCCCTACGATCGGCAAGGGCGGCCTGTTCTATGTCGGCGGTTCCTACGGTGTCGGTCGCGTGTACGCGCTTGGTCAGCATGTCGGTGAGACCTCGATGACCCAACTCACGGTCGGGTTTCAGCTCGGTGCCCAGGCCTACAGCCAGATCATATTCTTTCAGGACCAGCGGTCACTGGAGGAGTTCGCCAGCGGCAACTTCGAGTTCGGTGCCCAGGCTACCGCAGTCGCCCTGACAGCGGGCGTCTCCGCCGAGGCCAACTCGGGTGGCGGCGTCGGTGCCGGCGCGAGTGGCGGTCGCAACGATGCGATTACCACCCACGGCGGTTATCGCAAGGGTATGGCCATATTCACCATCGCGCGCGGTGGGCTGATGTATGAGGCAAGCATTGGCGGTCAGAAGTTTTCCTACACGCCGGTGGCGTCGCAGTACGACCCCTACCAGCCGACGAATCCCTGAGCGAACCGGGCTAGAGCGCCTTCAGGGCACCCCTGCCGACCAGGATCACATGCCAGTCGCGTGGCCCGTGGGCGCCCTTTACCAGGGTGAGTTCCACATCGGCAGTACTGGAGGGGCCCGCGATCATGTTGATACTCCTGGGACGCCCGAGACGATCGAGGTCACGCCCCATCCGCGCGCAGGCCTCCCCGAGGTGACCCACCAGGTCGGCGGTGTCGACCAGCACCAGATGCGCCTCTGGCAGCAGGCGATTGGCGGCGGGGTCCTCTCGACCGCTGTAGAGCACGACGGAACCGGTTTCCGCGATTCCCAACCGCGCGTAGCTTAGAGCGGCAACGTCGCCGTCCTCGGCCGCCCCGAAGCGGGGCAGTAGTCGCTGTTCCCGCCAGGGCAGGGCGGCCAGCCGAGGGTCAGCTCCGGCCACGACGCGCTGCGTGCGGAACCTGTCGCGCAGGAAACGTGCGATGGCGCCGACAGCGGCGGACTTGTCTTCCGCCGCATCGACGGTCCCCTGGTTGCTGACCACGTTGATCAGGAACGCACGGGCTCTGTCGCTCGCCGGCAGCGGCGGCGCGGGCGCGGTACCCAGCGCCTCGAGGGCGCGCTCCGGGTCAGCCGCAGCTTGCGGCGATGCGCGGCGCAGCCGCGACAGGATCTCGCTGCGGCTGTCACCGCTCACCGGTACTCCCGCCGCTTGCGATACAGTGCCATGAAAGTTGATTGCTGCGGTGCCGGAAAATCACGGTGAGCTGTCCAGCCACTCGCCATGGGCAGCCGCCGCAGCACCCCGGCTCTGCGACCCAGGCGGTGCAGGACCGGTATGCACCAGCCTGTCAATCGTTGGTAAAGCCACGGGCGGCGTGCGATTGCCGCGTGCAGGCGCAGGCCGAGCCGCCAGCGTCCGGCTGACAATTTGCGGGTGGTCTCTTCGTGCCGCAGGTCTCGCAGCAGGTCGGGCAGTGGAATATCGGCGGGACACACTTCGGCGCACCGGCCACAGCTCGTGCACGCATTGGGCAACGCGTGGCTTTCCTCCAACGAGGTCAGGAGTGGCGTCAGCACCGAGCCCATGGGGCCCTGGTACACCGAACCGTAACTGTGGCCGCCGACGCCTATATAGATCGGGCAGTGATTCAGGCAGGCACCACAACGGATGCACTGCAGCATCTCGCGATAGTTCCCGTCCAGGATGTCAGTGCGATGGTTATCCAGCAGTACGAGGTGCACCTCGCGTGGCCCGTCGCTCTCCTCATCCCGGCGCGGACCGGAGTAAAAGCTGGTGTAACTGGTGATCGGCTGGCCCGTGGCGGAGCGCACGAGCAGGCGCAGCATATCCATAGCATCCGTCATTCTCGGAAGAACGCGCTCGACGCTGGTGCAAACGATCAGTGTCTCGGGGAGGTTGGCACAGAGATCGCCGTTGCCCTCGTTGGTCACGAGCATGCTGTAACCATTTTCGGCAATCAGGGCATTCGCGCCGATGATACCGATGTCCGCGGCCAGAAAATGCTTGCGCAGTACACCCCGGGCTTCTGTCACCAGCGCTTCCACGCTGTCGAGTTCGCGCTCGCCCAGGTTGTGCTTGTCGAGAAACAGCTGGCGAATCTCGGCGAAATCCTTGTGCAGCGCGGGCCCCACGATGTGGCTGGGCGTTTCTCCGGCCTGTTGAATGATGTACTCCCCGAGATCGGTTTCCAGGACCTCCAGGCCGGCGCGCAGCAAGTGCGCATTGAGACCGGTTTCCTCGGTGATCATGGACTTGCCTTTGGCGACCCGTCGAGCGTGGTGGCGCTGGCAAATGTCCAGCACGATACTGTTGAGTTCGTCTCCGGTAGCGGCAAAGTGTACGGTGTTTCCGTTGGCGATTGCCTCGCGTTCGAAGGCCGTGACGTAGTGCGCCAGATTGTCCAGGCTGTGATGGCGGATGCGCCTGACGTGCTGGCGCAGAGATTCGAAGTCCGCTCCGGTACCTGCCAGAGCCTCCACGGCGGCGCCCCTGGCGCCGGGCAGCCACTGGCCGATCCGGTCCCGTCGTGCAACCTTGTCAGTCGCGGCGAGCGCGGTGTCGGCGTTGGCCAGGAATGTCTCGGGACCTGCGGTCACGTGCCTTCGCCCCGGTTCCCGCCGTCGCCTATTCCCGGGCCGTGCACGTCTCCGGTCAGCAATTCCGCAATATGCCGGACCTCGATGTCGTGCCCGCGTCGACGCGCCAGCCCGGCAATATGCATGAGGCAGCCGAGGTCACCCCCGGCAAGCACCGAGGCACCAGTTGTCAGTGCGTGGTCCAGTTTGTCTGTCCCCATCTTGGTGGAAATCGCCGGCATCTTGACGCAGAAGGTACCGCCAAACCCGCAGCAGACATCCGCTTGTGCGAGTTCGGTAACCTCGCAGTCGCACAGATCAGCGAGCAGCGCGCGGGGTTGCGGCCTGATGCCGAGCTCACGCAGCCCGGCACAGCTATCATGATAGGTCACGTCCGGTATCATCTTCGGCGGGCGGTTTCCTCGCGTCAGGCCCACGATGTCGTGCAGAAAAGCCGTCAGCTCATGTGTCCGGGCGGCAAGCGCCTCGGCGCGAGCCCGCCATGGTCCGTCCAGCAGTTTAGGATAGTGGTGACGTATCATCGCGGCGCAGGATCCGGACGGTGCGACCACGTAGTCGGCGCTTTCAAACGCTGTAATCACCTGTTGGGCCAGCGGTATCGAGGCAGCGTAGTCACCACTGTTATAGGCCGGCTGTCCGCAGCAGGTCTGCTGCCGTGGAACGGACACCTCGCACCCGGCCTGCTCCAGAAGGTGGATACTGTCGAATGCGACCGATGGTCGGAACAGGTCCGCCAGACAGGTCACAAACAGCGCCACCCGAGGCCTGTTGGCCGGTGCCCCGTGATCTTCCGGAGGTGGCATGGGGGTGTTCAGGCGGCGGGCATCGGATTCATGGCCGGAGTATAGCGAAGAAGCAACGCCGCTGTCCCCGGCGACGGGCGAGAAGTTTGACGCATCCGAGCGCAGGCGGCTACAGCAACAGGATCAGCAGCGCCAGCAGGGCAGCGGCACACACCCCGGTCGCGGCGACCGCCAGCGGGTGCCGGTTCTGCAGTAGTCTGACCAGCAGGGTAGTCCTGTCGATGCGCACCCAGGACGCGGCGATGGGCGCGATGTCCGCACTCAGTTGCGACCTCTCAAACCAGGGCAGCCAGCGGTTGCCGGTGAAAACGATGACGTCATCCAGCATCACGAACGGGAATCGGAAGGCCACCCGGTCGCCGCCGCCGAGGTGATAGTTTTCCCGGTGATCGACGAGCAGCAGTTTGTCGCCAATGACGCCGATGTGCCCTGGCTGGGATCGGCTTATCAGGTAGAGTCCCAGGCCCACGGAGCCAAGCATCACCAGCAGGGCACCAAACTCGGCGACTCCCACCCTGGCCTGGACGGCGCCGAAGACAGCCAGCAGGCTCAGCGCGAGGTAACCGAACCAGGCCCAGCGTAATCTCTGGTTGCGTTGCTCACTCGGCCTGATCCAACGCACCAGTGCCGCGATCTTGTCGAGAGGCTCTGCACCACGGCTGACGGCGTCCCGGTAAACGCCGCTGCGAGCCCGGTTGAACAGTCCCCACAGCAGCAGCAAGAGCGCTGCAAATGCCAGGGAGCCCAGGCCCAGTCGCCAGAGCAGGTCAGCGGTGTGATTGCGCTTCCGCTGGGCCTCAACTTTCTGGTGGAGCAGATCGGGTGAAAGGGGAACCTCGACCTGGCCTGCGCTCCCGAAACGCTGCAGATCGAGTCGCGCCGGGTCGCGAGCGAGCACTTTTTCGTTCCAGGCGATGAGTTGCCTAGGCCGGGAGCCGGGCGTGAGCGGCAGCGAGCCGGCCTCGCTCCAGCTGGCGTCGAAGCGGTACAGTCCGGTGGAGCCGGTCTCCGGGTTGCAAAGCGTTACCCACCAGTGCTCGCCTGACCAGACAAAATTGTCAACTCGGGATTGTCCATTGGCAACGGCCAGGGGCGGCAGCAACAGGATTTCGTCGAGCTGCTGGCCCAGGGCGTGCGCCTCAAGCCGGAAGACGCTGATGGCCGGCCCGGTTGCGCTGTTCATCAACAATAGCCCATCCCTGATATATAACGTCGGGAAAGGGGGCATCGGGGTGGTGACCCAGGCGATGGGTACACCCTGGGCGTCGAGAAATTTGAGCCTCCCCGTGCCCGGGTCTGCGAGGTACAGGTCACCCGTCAGCGGGTGGCGGGCCAGAGCGAGCCCGGGGTGGTCACTGATCGCCGTGTCGTCGCCTGGTGCAGCGTCGGCGGTAGCCGGGTCGTCGGCCACCGGCGGCCCCAGCGGTGCGCACAGGTCTTCATCCAGGTTACAACGCAATAGTTGCGGGCGCGCGCCGGCAGCGACAGTGCCGCGCACAATCAGTTCACGGTCGGAGGAGAAAAGGAGCGGTCCGTCCAGGGACTGCAGGCCGAGTGCCGATGCGGCCAGCGTCCGTTCACCCACGCCGCTGCGATCATGCAGGAAAAGAAACTCGCCGGCCTGCAAGGCGAGATCGCCCCGCGGACTCACCGCTACGTGATCGGGGCCCTCGATCGCGGTGGGCGCAGGCTGCCACCATCGGTAGGCCGCCAATGCGGCGAAAACCGCGGCGCCGACAATGGCGAGGCCAAGGCTGGTGCGCGCGAGCGCGTCGGCCCGGGAGGCGCGTGTCTTGATGCGCGAGGAATTACGAAACGGATGCAGGGCAAAAACGTTGGGAGGATCGGAGCGCCGGCGGCGGCCCTGCTGGCGCATCGTCGCACTGGCGGCGGACTCGGGGGCGGGACGATTCGCAAGCCTGGGCGTAACGGTGTCGGTCAACCGCTCGGCCGCGCGCTGGTGAACACGCTCCTGGACAGCCCAGAATTGGGCGGCTTCCTCGGCTTGTCGGCGCTGGAGTTCCCGCTGTGCATCGGCTTCGGTGGCGTCCCGACCGGCGAGTCTCGCGCGGGCCTTCGCCACCGCGGCGCGGGCCGAACTGTCCCCCCGCAATGATGCCTGGCGCTCACGCTCGGCCAGCACGCGGCGCGCCCGTTCCCTCAGCGCTGTTTCGGCGTCCGCGGTGGCCTGGGCCGTCGGAACCGGGTCTGGCCGGGAGGGGGGCGGTGCGGGCGTCGTTGTCGCGGAGTCGTCATTCGCGGGCTGTTCCGCGAGAGCCTTGACCAACTCGGTGGCAGCCCCGATATTGCGTGTCTTCAGGAAAAACTCGGCGGCCGCCCGGCGATTGAGGTTTCTTCGCAGTACGACTGTATCGCCTGAGAAAAAACGCTCGACGCGTTGCGGATCGTCGATGGCAAACAGTTTCGCGAACTTGACCTTGACGTCTTCGACTGAATGTCCGTCGAGAATTTCACCGCTAAACGTGAGGTTGAACTTGTGCACCTCGCCCCCGTTACCCCGCCGTTCGTGCCTCAGCGAAAATGTACGGCTTTTTGGCCCGGCGTGCCACCGGGCACTGGACTAAAGTACAGATAGTGCACTCGAGGGGATGGGCCGACAGGCAGTCGGCTGCTTACCCCGCCCGTGTGATCACAGGTGTTGGGTTACCGGCCCGGGTAGAAGAAGTGGTCAGTGTACTCCGTGCATCATTCGCTTGAGCAGCGGCGATAGCACCAGCAGCAGCAATGCGAATCCGAGACCGACGTAGAGCAGGTCATTGAACAGATCGGTGTAGCTGTTCAGGGCCACGCCCACCTCCGCCACACCGCCGCCGACGGTTTCGATGGCAGCGAGCTTCGCCAGTTGCGCCGCCACGAACTCCGAGTAGGCGGTGGCCAGGAACCACGACCCCATCATCACGCCGACGATGCTTGGCACGGCGAGCTTGGTGACCGCCGACAGCCCGACTGGAGAGAGGCAAAGCTCGCCGCAGGTATGCAGGAGATACGCCAGTACCATCCACCAACCGATCACCAGGCCCATCTCGTTGGTATTCTGGGCGCCCAGCACCAGGGCGCCGAAACCGAGACCGGCGAGCGCGATTCCCATGGCGAATTTTACCGGGGTCGTCGGCTCGATTCCGCGACGCCCCAGCGAGGTCCACAGCCACGCAAACAGCGGGGCGAAGGTGAAGATGAACAGGGCGTTGAGCGCACCGAACTGTGCTGCTGTCAATTCGAAACCAAGCAGGTTCCTGTCCATTACGCGGTCTGCATAAAGGGTCATCGAAGCGGCGCTCTGTTCGAACAGGGCCCAGAAAACCACCGACGAAATGGTCAGCACGATCAGCACGATCATGCGGCTTCGCTCCACGGCATTACACTTGACGGTGATGAACCAGCCGAGGCCGACCAGTACCGTAAGCGCCAACGCATTCAGCGTGAACCCGACGGCGCCGTGAAACTGCAGCATCTGCCAGGCGGCCACCACGCCCACCGCGCCGCAGAGGTATATTGTCCACTCCTTGTTGAGTCCCAGTGGGGAGCGCTGCTTGAGCAGAGCGGGATCGTGGGGTTCGGCATGACCGTGCAGGTGCTTCTGCCCGTAGAGAAACGTGGCGAGTCCAACCAACATGCCGATCCCGGCAGCGCCAAACCCGTAGCCCCAGCCGTAGGTTTCGCCAAGGTAGCCACAGAGCAGGGTCGCGGTGAACGAGCCCAGGTTGATGCCCATGTAAAAAATGGTGAACCCGGCATCCCGTCGCGGATCATCTTCCGAGTACAACTGGCCGACGATGGTCGAGATGTTGGGCTTGAGGAATCCGACACCGATGACGATCAACGCCAGTGAGAAATAGAAAATCTGCAAGGCGGCGTCATCACGCACGATCTCCCCGCCCATGACCGCGGCCTTCTTGCCTTCAAAGGCCATGCCCAGGTGACCCATAACGAGCAGCAGTCCGCCGAAGACGACGGCCTTGCGCATCCCCAGGTAGCGATCAGCAAGGAGTCCGCCGATCACGGGCATGGCATAAACGAGCGCTGCATAGCCTCCCAGCACCTCGAGCCCGTTGGCGTCGGTGAACAGGTGATATTTGGTGAGATAGAGCAGCAGCAGGTACTTCATGCCGTAGAAGGAGAACCGTTCCCACATCTCGGTGGCGAAACAGACCATCAGGCCCTTGGGATGGCCAAAGAACCCGGTATCCAGGGCCGGATCGAAGTCGGTGTCGGCGGTGGCGGTGGTCATTCGGTTTTTCCTTGTTGTGGTGGCGACGTAAGCAGCCGTTGCCGGGCGCTGTCACAGGGCACGGCGCGCGACGTGTGCGCTTCTGATGTTGGTATCCGAGCTCGATTGACCCGTTCACCGACATCGGGCGAGTCGCAAGGCCACCCGCCCGGCCGAGACAGGTACCGGCCGCAGGGCGACAGTGTAATGCTTATTCCCGTCGCTCGCTATTGTCCAGCCTGTCGTCGTCGGGGCGCGCCGGGCGCGAATCCCTGCCGGCGCGTCGCGATATTACCGATTTACACCGTGAATCGAGCCGCTATCATACGGCGACTGCCACGAGGACCCATCCCATGAAATCCCTGCTGATACCGCCGGCCCTGGCCGCACTCCTGTTCTGCTTTTGCGCACCGGTCATCGCCACACCGCCGCCCCCGTCCGCGGCTGGCCCCGATCCGCGGGAGAGTTTGAAAGAAGCTGCGCCTGACGGCGGGTTTCGGTACGTTATCGACCGCTTCGCCGACATCCAGGTGCTCGCCTACCGGGTGCCCGGGTTCGAGGACCTCTCCACGCGCCAGAAAGCGTTGCTTTTCTACCTCGCCGAGGCGGGTTACGCCGGCAGGGATATCATCTGGGACCAGAATTACAAGCATAACCTTCGCATCCGCCGTACGATCGAGGCCATCGTGCGTCACTATCCGGGAGATCGGGACGCTCAGGCATTTCGCGACTTCATGGTCTACGCGCGCCAGGTCTGGTTCGCGAACGGCATTCATCATCACTACTCCACGTTGAAATTCACACCGCAGTTCAGCCGCCGGGATTTCACCGCCATGGTCAAGGCAGTGGCTGACAGCGGGGATCTCCCACTTCGCAAGGGGCAGTCAGCCGCGGCGCTGATCGAGGAATTGACGCCCATCCTGTTCGATCCTGGTGTGGCGCCCAAGAAAGTCAATACCGCCGCAGGGGTGGACAAGGTCGACTCATCGGCAGTGAACTTCTACGAGGGGGTGACAGAGGAGGAAGTGAGGGCCTTCTATGCCACCCGCAGCGATAAGAGCGACCCGAAGCCGGTATCACATGGCCTGAACTCCAAGCTGGTCAAGGACAGCGATGGTCGCCTGCAGGAGCGCACCTGGAAGGTGGGTGGTATGTACACGGAGGCGATCGAGCAGATCGTCTACTGGTTGCGCAAGGCAATCACCGTCGCCGAGAACGAAAAGCAGCGCAAGGCGCTCGAATTGCTGGTGGCGTATTACGAGAGCGGAGATCTGGCGGATTTCGACGCCTACAGTGTGGCGTGGGTAGCAGACAGCGCGTCCGCGGTCGATGTCATCAACGGGTTCATCGAGGTCTACAATGACCCGATTGCCTACCGCGGTTCATTCGAGTCCGTGGTTTCATTTCGCGATCTCGAGACCTCCAAGCGTATCGCGGCAATCGGCGACCAGGCCCAGTGGTTCGAGGACAACTCCCCCATAATGGATGCCCACAAGCGCAAGAAGGTCCAGGGAATCCTGGGCAAGGCGATTACGGTGGTTGCGGAATCCGGCGATGCCTCGCCCTCGACGCCCATCGGTATCAATCTCCCCAATGCCAACTGGATTCGAGCCCAGCACGGTTCGAAGTCGGTCAGCCTGTCCAACATCGTGCGCGCGTACGACGCCATTCCCAACCCGGCCCTCGAGGAGTTTGCCTGGGACCGGGCGGAGATCGAGCGGGCGAAAAAATACAATGAAATTGCGAGCGCCCTGCACACGGACATGCACGAGGTGATCGGCCATGCCTCCGGAACCATCAATCCCGGCGTCGGCACTCCGAAGGAAACCCTGAAGCAATATGCGTCAACCTCGGAAGAGGGGCGTGCGGACCTGGTCGCGCTCTATTACCTGATGGATCCGAAACTGGTCGAAATGGGGCTCATGCCCTCGCTGGACGTCGGCAGGGCGGAATACGACAAATACATTCGCAACGGCATTATGACCCAGTTGTACCGGCTCAAGCCGGGTGAACTGATCGAGGAAGCGCACATGCGCAACCGGGCGCTGGTGGCGCACTGGGCCTACGAGCGGGGTAAGGCTGATAAGGTGATCGAACGCCGGGTTCGCGACGGTAAAACGTATTTCGTGGTGAATGACTACCAGGCGCTCAGGGGGTTGTTCGGTGAGTTATTGCGCGAACTGCAGCGCATCAAGTCGGAGGGTGACTTTGCCGCTATCCAGTCACTGGTCGAAACTTACGGCACGCAGGTCGACCCCGGACTTCATGCGGAGGTGCTGTCGAGGTATGCCGCCCTGGACGTTGCGCCTTACAAGGGTTTTGTCAATCCCATCCTGGAACCGGTGATGGAGGGCGGGCGTGTGGTGGATGTGACCGTTCGCCACCCCGGGAGTTTTGTCGAGCAGATGCTCGACTATGCCGACAGGTACTCGTTCCTCCCCGACGAAAACTGATCCTCAGGCGGCCATCGCCGCTCCCGCAGCGTTGCGCAGGACCCGGTCGATCTCGACGGGGTCGCGCAGGCGCTTCACGGATTCGAACAGAGGGGCCGCCTGCGGGTAGTGGCTTCGCAGGTAGACCAGCCACTGCTTGACGGGGTTGCCGGCATAGCGCGCGTCATAGTTGGCGAGATTGAGTTCAAAAAAGGCGAGCAGCAAGGGCGGCAGGTGATGCCAGTGCAGTGACGGTTTGTCTATCCCGTTTGCAGCGGCCTGCACCAGTCGCGGCAAATCCGGGCGACACAGCGCCCCGCGACCGAGCATCAGCGCCTCGCACCCGGTAACGTCGCGACAGCGCAGGGCGTCGGCCGGGTTCCAGATTTCGCCATTGGCGATCAGAGGCAGTGACGTCTTACTCCGCGCGATCGCAATCTGGTCCCAGTGGGCGGGCGGGCGGTAACCGTCCTGGCGAGTGCGGGCGTGTACCGCGAGCTCCGTGGCGCCGGCGTCGGCTACCGCCGCTACTATTTCGGTGAAGCGCGATGCATCGTCGAATCCAAGCCGGGTCTTCACCGTCACGGGGGTGCTGTCGGGCACCGACCGGCGCACCGCGCTGACGATACGGTACACGCGCTCCGGCTGCCGCAGAATGATGGCACCGCCGTCCGAGCGATTGACGGTTTTTGCCGGGCAGCCGAAATTCAGGTCGATACCCGGCGCGCCCAGTTCGGCCGCCCTGGCTGCGTTGTCGCCCATGGGTCCTGGCTGGCCGCCGAGCAGTTGCAGGTACACAGGGGTTCCGTAGCGGGTCGTGCCACCACGGCCGAGTTCCGGGCAGTAGCGGTGGAAAACCCTGGACGGCAACAACTGGCCCGACACCCGCACGAACTCGGTGACACAGCGATCGATTCCGCCCAGCCCGGTGAGCAGGTTGCGCATTGTGTGGTCGATCACCCCTTCCATGGGGGCAAGAATGATTCGCATGGTGTTCCGGTCGGTGGTTTGTATTGCCATGTATTATACGGAAGACCGTCTGTCCCGGCACGGTGCCGATCCACGCGGCCGTGCTATTATCTGCGCAGCATCGGGGAGCGGAGACAGCGGTGGGGGAGGGAATGATCGGCCAGGGCGTGGAGCTGATGCTGTACGGGATGGGCACAGTTATCGCGTTCCTGTGTCTGCTTGTCTTTGCCACCGGGTTGATGTCCCGGCTGGTACAGCGCTATTTCGCGGAGCCGCCGGCGGCCACCGCGGTAGCGCCGGTTGCGACCACGCCGATGGTATCCGGCCTCGACGACCCGCGCATGGTCGCGGCGATCACGGCGGCAGTGCGTCGCTATCGTGTCGAGCGTGATGCCGACACTGCCAGTACCCCGAGCGCGCCACCGCGGGGCGATTGATGCCGATAGTCGGGCCCGTGTGCCGGGCGCATTGGTACGGATGCTTTTCACCGGAATAGACGCACCAGACAAACCTGCGACGGTTTTGGCACGAGGACAAAAGAATCATGGAGACCACCCCGCAGAAGCTCGGGATCACCGATGTCATCCTACGCGACGCGCACCAGTCGTTGCTGGCCACGCGGATGCGCCTCGACGACATGCTGCCGATAGCGGCGAAGCTGGATGACATCGGATTGTGGTCGGTCGAGTCCTGGGGAGGGGCGACCTTCGACGCCTGCATCCGCTATCTCGGCGAGGACCCGTGGGAACGGATTCGCGAGTTGAAAAAGGCGATGCCTAAAACCCCCCAGCAGATGCTGTTCAGGGGCCAGAATATTCTCGGCTACCGGCACTACGCTGATGACGTGGTGGAAAAGTTCGTGGAGCGCGCCGCGGTCAATGGGGTCGACGTGTTCCGGGTCTTCGACGCCATGAACGACATGCGCAATATCGAGGTGGCGCTCAAGGCGGTGAAATCTGTGGGCAGGCACGCACAGGGGACCATATCTTACACACTGAGCCCGGTACACGATATCGACGGCTGGGTGGAGCAGGGCAGGCGCATCGAGGATATGGGTGCCGATTCTATTGCCATTAAAGATATGGCCGGGCTGCTGCGCCCCTACACGGGGTTCGAACTCGTCAGTCGCCTGAAGTCGGCCTGCGACATTCCGATTCATATGCAGTGTCATGCAACAACCGGGCTGTCGACAGCGACGATCCTGAAGTGCGTGGAGGCGGGTATCGACAACGTCGACACCTCCATCTCCTCCATGTCCATGACCTACGGACACTCGCCCACGGAAACTGTCGTGGCGATCCTGGAGGGTACTGACCGCGAGACCGGGCTGGACCTCATTGCCCTGGAGGAGATCGCGGCTTATTTCCGTGAGGTGCGCAAGAAGTATGCGCGCTTCGAGGGATCGTTGCGCGGGGTCGATTCCCGGATCCTGGTCGCGCAGGTGCCCGGCGGCATGCTGACCAACATGGAGAACCAGCTTCGTGAGCAAGGCGCGGCCGACCGCCTGGATGAGGTATTGAAGGAGATTCCCAGGGTCCGTGAGGACCTGGGATTCATTCCACTGGTGACACCCACCTCGCAGATTGTCGGTACCCAGTCGGTGTTGAACGTGCTGACCGGTGAACGCTACAAATCGATTTCGCGGGAAACGGCCGGCGTTCTCAAGGGCGAGTACGGCGCCACACCCGCCCCCGTCAATAGCGAGTTGCAGGCGAGGGTCCTCGAGGGCGAAGAGCCGATCACCGGTCGGCCGGCTGACCGGCTGACGCCCGAGCTGGACACACTCACCGAGGAACTCCGGCAGCTTGCCAGTGAACAATCCATCCGGCTGACCGCCGGAGAGGGCGAGGTCGATGATGTGCTGACCTACGCCCTGTTCCCGCAGGTGGGCCTGAAATTTCTCGCCAATCGTGGCAACCCTGACGCGTTTGAGCCGGCGCCGGGCTCTGACCCGGCAGCGGTCACCCCGGTGAACGAAGCAGTGGCCCCGGCGCCCGGCCCCGCCGCCGGCCCGACTGCATATTACACGGTAACGGTGGACGGGCGGCCCTTTGCGGTATCAGTGGCTCCGGGCGGAGAGGTCGAGAGCATCGCCCCGGCGGCGCCCTCCGCTGCCGCCAGCCCGTCTGCTGCCGCTGACAAACCGGGCCGTACGCTGCCCAGCCCATTGGCAGGTAACATCATCGCGCTCAAGGTGGCCCCGGGCGACCGGGTCGATACCGGCGAGGTCGTGGTGCTGTTGGAAGCCATGAAAATGGAAACCGAGGTGAGGGCGACCGCAGCGGGGGTCGTAACCGCCATCAATGTCAAGGTCGGAGACGCGGTCGCAGTGGGCGATGCCCTGCTGGTTCTGAGTTAGGGCCCATCCAGATAGTGTGAACAGACCCTCATGCAAAATCTGCTGACGCTCTGGCAATCGTCGGGGCTCGCCCAGGCCCAGGCCGGGCAACTGGCGATGATCCTGATCGGCCTGGTGCTGCTCTTCCTCGCCATTCGTAAGGGATTCGAGCCGCTGCTGCTGGTGCCCATCGGTTTCGGCGGCATCCTTGCCAATATTCCAGGCGCTGGCCTGGCCTACTCCGCCGTCGAGACCGCGATCTACGGCGGTGACCCGGCGATGCTGGCTGCGATCGGACGCGCATTGGGGCAGGGTGCAGCGGCGACGGGTGAAGACCTGTTGGCAGCCTACCGTGCCGCTACTGCGGCCGAACTCGCCGCTACCCGGGAGCTGGTCGCTGACGCAGGCTTCGTTAACGGCATGCTTTACAGCTTTTATACAGTGGCGATCGCCAGCGGGATTGCGCCGCTGGTCATTTTCATGGGAGTGGGGGCGATGACCGACTTTGGCCCGCTGCTCGCCAATCCTCGCACATTGCTGCTCGGCGCGGCGGCACAGTTCGGTATCTTCGCCACCGTCCTCGGCGCCGCGGCTCTGACGTCCCTCGGCCTGATGGACTTCAGCATCGCGGATGCCGCCGCTATCGGAATCATCGGTGGCGCCGATGGCCCCACGGCGATTTACGTCGCCAGTGTACTGGCGCCTGACCTGCTCGGTGCGATCGCGGTATCCGCGTATTCCTACATGGCCCTGGTGCCCATGATTCAACCACCGATCATGCGGGCTCTGACCACCGAGCGGGAACGCCAGATCGAGATGGTGCAGCTGCGGGCCGTATCGCGGCGTGAAAAAATCGTGTTCCCGCTGTTACTGCTGATCCTGGTTGCCCTGCTGCTGCCGGCGGCGGCGCCTCTGCTGGGGATGTTCTGCTTCGGAAATCTGATGAAAGAGTGCGGCGTGGTGGAGCGACTGAGCTTCACCACACAGAACGCACTGATCAACATCACCACGATCTTCCTGGGCCTGGCAGTGGGCTCCAAACTTGTCGCCGACCGCTTTCTTGCCATTGACACACTGGGGATTCTCGCACTCGGGATCGTCGCGTTCGCGGTTGGGACCGCGTCCGGTGTGTTGATTGCGAAACTGATGAACAGGCTCGGGAATTCACCGATCAACCCGTTGATCGGTTCTGCGGGTGTTTCGGCCGTGCCGATGGCAGCGCGGGTCAGCAACAAGGTGGGCCTGGAGGCCAATCCCCACAACTTTTTGTTGATGCACGCCATGGGTCCGAACGTGGCCGGGGTCATCGGGTCCGCCGTCGCCGCCGGCGTAATGATCAGCCTGGTCGGGAGTTGAGCCCATCCCCGTTGTATCCAACCCGACCGTGCCGCGTGTCTGTGTGGCGGCGTGTGACTACGCCGTGGTTCACGAACTGAAGCTTGCGCAGTTCGGACCCTGGTCACCCGCGGGGTCGTTCAAGGGTACGGCGGAGACCGAGTTGTTGGGTGAACCCTCTATCACGCGTTCGCTGTAGGCCATATAGACCAGGACATTGCGATCCGGGTCGCAGAAGCGGACCACCCGCAGCTGCTTGAAAATCAGTGACCTGCGCTCGCTGAAAACACTCTCCCCATTGCGAAATTTCTCCCGGAACCTGACTTTACCCGTGCGCCGGCAGTCGATGGATGCGTCCGAGGTGTCCTCTGCGAGGCCCAGGGCCCCCGAATAACCGCCTTTCCGGGCCCGGCTCAGATAGCAGGCAATGCCCTCGACTTTGGGGTCGTCGAAGGCGAGGATACGAATGGAATCATCCGGGCTGAAGAGCCGAAAACGCGTATCCACGTCGCCGATTTCGTCCCGGGCCGCCAGGCCGGATGCTGTCACCGCGCTGATTGCTGCCAGTAGCGGCAGGGCACAGTACACCGAGCGGTGCCGGTCACGTCCATCGGGCCTGCTGACTGCCTGCCGAAAAAAAATTGCCATAGCTAACTCCCGCTGCATCCGTGTGGACGTGGACAAACCCGTCGCCCGCGGGCACCGTCGTTAAATGCGCGGAGCCGCTGTGCCCCAGACTGCGCGGTGGCGGCGACAGCGGGGCCGGGCGCGCACCTGTAACCGCGACGCCGTCAATCGCACATAGTGGCATAATAGCGACTCGTCGCAAGGGAGGGGGCGGCAGAAAATGAGAGCCGGCCGCAAGTCCTGTTACGCCGTGAGCCGCCAGCTTCCCACAGCTCGGGAGCTGATTCGACAGACACACCATGACCACCGGAGGCTAACCCCATGCGCCACCCAATCGCCCGGACCGGCAGCGGCACCGCTTACGGTGCGCCCGTGCTGGTGCTCGTCCTGTCTCTCATCGTGGCCCTGCTTGCACCTGCTGTCACCGTTGCCCAGGAAGAGGTTGCACCAACGACCACGATATCAGCCGAGTCGAGTCCCGATCTCGATCGACAGATCGAAGCGCGGCTGACCAGTATTTTTGCCAGCCTCGATGGCCTCGAGTCAGTCTCGGTCGACGTCTCGGAAGGCGTGGTGACACTCAGTGGAGAAGTGTTCGAGCGCGAAGCGGAGGAGCGAGCTCTGGAAGTCGCAGCACGGACCGCTGACGTCGTCAGTGTGCAGAACGAACTGGTGTATGACCAGGATGTGTCACGCAAGCTGGACCTCGCATGGACCAAACTCGCCGGCCGCGCCAGCGAGGTGCTGCAGTTCCTGCCACTGCTGGGTGTCGCACTGGTTATCTTCATCGTATTCTGGCTGCTGGGTCGCTGGTTGACCGAGGGGCGCGGCATTTTCGACCGGGTTGCTCCGAATGTTTTCATCGGCGATCTCTTCCGGTTGCTGGTGCGCATCGCGATTACGCTGATTGGACTGATCGTGGCCCTGGAGGTCGCCGATGCCACCTCTATCCTGGGTTCGGTGCTGGGTGCCCTGGGCCTGGCAGGGCTGGCGGTGGGGTTTGCCATTCGCGACACGGTGGAGAACTTTATTGCCAGTATTCTCCTGAGCCTGCGCCAGCCGTTCGCGCCCAACGACCACGTCATCATCCAGGGTAACGAGGGCCTGGTCCTGCGCCTGACTTCAAGGGCGACACTGCTCATGACCTTCGACGGTAACCATATCCGCATTCCCAACGCGGTGGTGTACAAGGGCATCATCACCAACTTCAGTCGCAACCCCCGGCGCCGGTTTTCCTTCACCGTGGGTGTGGGGACCGACGTCAACCTGTCGGCGGCCGTTGTGCTGGGTCGCCAAACCCTGGGCGAAGTCCACGGTGTGCTATCCGACCCACCGCCGCTTGGCCAGATCGATACGCTGGGAGATTCCAACGTGTCGCTGCGCTTCTCCGCCTGGCTGGACCAACGCGAGTCGAACTACAGCACGGTCCGAAGCGAGGCGATCAGCCGCGTGAAGCTCGCCTATGAGCAGGCGGGCTTCGATATGCCGGAGCCCATTTACCGGGTCAACCTGCAAGGCGGTAGCCGGCCGCTTGCAGACGACGAGAGGGCGGGTGAGGCTGCGGGCTCGGTTCAACCCGCGACACCGGCCGAGCGCATCGATCGGGCCGCTTTCGAGGACGAAACCAGTCCGGAAGCGGCGGCGCTGGCACAGGTGAGAGCGGAGGCTGACGCCACCGGTGTCGGCAATAATCTGTTGGATGAAAACGCGCCCCGGGAATGAGGTGATGAACGACACGACCGATGCTGTGGTGATCGGCGCGGGTGTGGTCGGGCTTGCTGTCGCTAGGGCCCTCTCGGCTGCAGGAATGGAAACGGTGGTCCTCGAACGCAACGGGAGCATCGGCGAAGAGACTTCCAGTCGGAACTCGGAGGTGATTCACGCGGGAATCTATTATTCCCCCGGTTCACTGAAAGCCGTCACCTGCGTGCGGGGGCGATCTTTGCTGTATGCCTATGCCGAGTCCCACGGCGTTGCTTACCGACGCTGCGGAAAACTCATTGTCGCGGGTGACGAAAGCAGTCTGGGCCGGTTGGCCGCACTGAAGTCAACGGCCGAACGTTCCGGTGTGACCGACCTCTGTAACCTCGGCCCCGCCGAGGTCACCGAACGGGAGCCGCAAGTGCATGCCGCCGGAGGTCTGTACTCGCCATCGTCCGGCATTATCGATTCGCACCAGTTGATGTTGTCGCTGCAGGGGGATCTCGAGAGTCACGGTGGTCACGTGGTGCTCTGCAGCCCACTGCTTGAAGGTCGGCTCAGGCAGTCGGGACTGCACAGGTTGACCGTCGGCGGTGCCGCCGAGACGGAAATCGCCGCCCGGATTGTCGTCAATGCGGCGGGTCTGGACGCGAGGGCGGTGGGGTCGCGGCTCTCAGGTTGGTCACACGACCATATGCCCGCCCAGTACTACGCCAAGGGGCACTACTACACCTACTCCGGCATCTCACCGTTTAGTCATCTCGTCTACCCGCTGCCAGAGCCGGGGGGGCTCGGTATTCACGCCACTATCGATCTCGCCGGACAGGTTCGTTTCGGCCCCGATGTGGCCTGGGTCGAGGTTCCGGATTACCGCTTCGACACCTCAACCAGGGGGGCTTTCCTGGCAGCGATTGAGCGTTATTATCCGGGCCTGGAGCGCGATCGGCTGCAACCTGGCTACACCGGGATACGGCCGAAACTGTCGGGCCGGGGCGACGAAGCCCGGGATTTCCTGCTGCTGGGTCCGGGTGATCACGGAATCCCGGGGTTTTGCAGTCTGCACGGTATCGAGTCTCCCGGGCTGACGGCATGCCTGGCGCTGGCAGAGCGGGTTCGCGACGAGGTGGCTGAACATGCCGCATGAGGGCGACCGCGGGTTTTACCCGCATCCCGCCGGCCGTGGCCGCCACGCGTCACGAACGCTGTACGGGCGCATTTGCTATGCTTGTGGCCATGGATATTCCAAGCCTGCGTTTCGAAACCCGCTACGGTATGCCCGCCGCGGACCAGATACTGTTCAATCGCCACTATGTGCTGGGTTATTCGTATTACTTCAGGCAGGCGAAATGGGCGTTGGAAATAGTCGATCGTGCCAACCCGGAGGTCTCGCGGGCAGATAACTTTCGCCCCGATTACCGGGTGCCGGAAAACTTTCGCGCCGACCTGGTCGATTACAGCGCCTCGGGCTATCACCGCGGTCATCTCGTGGCCAGTGCCAACAAGCGAGAGGCCGAGATCCAGAATAGTGAAACCTTCCTGCTCTCGAACATGGCGCCGATGCGCCCCGGTTTCAATCGCGGTATCTGGCGTGAACTGGAGGAGCAGGTTCGCCGGCTGGACGCGGACGAGTCCGTGTACGAAACTTATGTGATCAGTGGGCCGGTGTTCGATTTCGACAAGCCGGTGGAAGCGATTGGCACCGCCGATGACAACAAGGTGTCTGTCCCTGTTCCCCACGGCTTCTTCAAGTCCGTGCTGACGGAGAATCACCGGGGCACCCTGCGGATGTGGTCCTTCATGATTCCCAACATCAACAAGACCGGGCCTCTCAAGAGCTACCGTGTTGCCACGGAACTCGTTGAACGCTACGTCGGTATCAAGCTCTGGCAGCGGCTGGTCGGCAAGAACATCGACAAGGAAAAGCGGCGGGTACGGGCCATGTGGAAGGGCGCTTAGCGAAGCGGGCTACCCCGCTGTTGCAACCATCCGGCGGCGAAGAAAGGCGATCTGTGCGGCGAGTGGCAGGTCTTTGGGGCAGTAGTCTTCGCAACCGAGTAAGGTCATGCAGCCGAACACACCGTCTTCGGTGCCCACCAGCGCGTAGAAATCCTCGTCGCTGCGCTGGTCGCGCGGGTCGAGCCGGAAGCGCGCTATCTGGTTGAGCCCCACAGCGCCGACGAAATCCGCGTGCATCTGCGCGGTGCCACAGGCGGCGATGCAGCAGCCGCATTCGATACAGCGTTCGAGTTCGTAAATCTGGTCTGCCAGGTCGGGGTCCATCCTGTCCTCCAGCGCATCGATGTTGGCGTCTGCGAGGCCCTGGTCATGCACCCAGGTCTCCAGCGCCTCGGACATGCCGCGCATCCATTTGCCGGTATTGACCGAGAGGTCTCCAATCAGCTCGAACGCAGGCAGCGGTGCGAGACTGATGATGTCCGGCAGGTCCCGGGTCAGTGTCCGACAGGCCAGGCCCGGTCGGCCATTGATCATCATGCCGCAGCTGCCGCAAATGCCCGCGCGACAGACGAAGTCGAACTGCAGGGAGGGGTCTTGTTGCTCCCGAATCTCGCTCAATGCGAGGAACAGCGTCATGGTGTCTGTCTCCACGACCGGGAAGGTCTGCCAGCCGGCAGTCCCGGACCCCGGCGTGTGGCGCAGTATCCGGATATGAAGCGACCTTGCTGTACTGGCTATAACGTCGTTCATGTCTATCCTGTCATGCGGTCGTTGGGGCGACGAAACGACGCTGGGAGCAGGTGCAGGTAAGGCATCACTGCCTCCTGTCGCGCCAGCGAACCCTGATCGGCCAGGCTTGTCTCCAGGGTATTGATCTGCCTGGCACGCGGGTTGCTGTCGGGGTGCTCGATGTAATCCCGGGCACCGTAGCCGCGCCACCCCGGCGGCAGTTCCATCTGCCGGACATCCAGTGGCTCGGGTGACAGTTCCGGGGCGCCGGCATCGTGATGTGGCCAGCGCGCCAGGGTGCGGGAGAGCCACTGGTGGTCATCGCGGCGGGGAAAATCCGCACGGTAGTGCGCGCCGCGACTCTCGGTGCGGCGCAGGGCGCCGGCCGCCACACACAGGGCGAGTTTCAGCATCCGCCGGACCCGGTAGGCGGCGACCAGTTCCGGGCTTGCACCGGCCACACTGGAACGCAGGCCGATGGCGCGACTTCGCACCAGCAGTTGTTCAAGGGTGTCAACCGCCTCCTGCAACGCGTCACCGTGGCGAAAAATACCTACCTGTGCGGTCATCACTTCCTGCATCTGGCGCATCAGCTCGAAGGCACTTTCCGTGCCATTACCCTCGGCGATCTGCTGCAACCGGGCACGTTCGCGATCGCCTGTCTCGTTTACCAGGGCGGTCGAAATCTGCAGGTTGCCCGCCTCGGAGTCACAGAAATCGGCGATGGTTTCGCCAACGATCATGCCCGCTACCACGGTCTCGGCAACAGAATTGCCCCCCAGCCGATTGAACCCGTGCAGGTCCCAGCAGGCCGCCTCGCCAGCAGCAAACAGACCCGCCAGGTGCGGGCTCTGGCCGTGGACGTCGGTGCGGATTCCACCCATGGAATAGTGTTGCGCCGGTCGAACGGGGATGAGTGCCTCCACCGGGTCGATCCCGAGGAAATAGCGGCAAATCTCCTTGACCTCCCGCAAGCGGCTATCGATGTGCTTGCGTCCGAGCAGGCGGATATCCAGCCACAGGTGATCGCCAAACCGGCTGTGAGCACCGTGCCCCGCCGCGATGTGCTCCTCCATGCGGCGCGATACCACGTCGCGGGAAGCGAGTTCCTGCTTTTCCGGTTCGTAGTCCGGCATGAAACGATGTTCATTCCCGTCCAGCAACAGCCCGCCGTCGCCGCGACAGCCTTCGGTCACCAGAATACCTGCCGGGAAAATGCCAGTGGGATGGAACTGTACGGCCTCCATGTTACCGAGCCGAGCCACCCCCGTTTCCAGGGCGATCGCAGCCCCCATGCCCTCGTTGATGACGGCGTTGGTGGAGACGCGGTAGATGCGGCCGAAGCCACCGCTGGCGACGCAGGTGGCACGGGCGACGTAGGCCAGTAGTTCTCCACTGACCAGGTTGCGGACAATGGCGCCGTGGCAGCGCCCCTCGGCGTGAATGAGCGCTATGGCTTCCATCCGCTCATGCACCGGGATACGCGCGGCAATCGCCTGGTTGCTCATGGTGTATAGCATCGCGTGACCGGTACCGTCTGACACGTAGCTGGCACGCCACTTGTCTGTGCCCCCGAAGTTCCGCGCGGTGATCAGTCCGTGCGCGGCGCCGGATTCCGTGACCCGCTGTTTCCGCCCGTCGACGGTGATCTCCTGTGCCCCCGCCCGCACCCGGCTCCACGGTACGCCCCAAGCCGCCAGCTCGCGGATCGCTTTCGGCGCAACGTGGGCGAACATTCTGGCGACCTGCTGGTCGGCACCCCAGTCGCTGCCGCGCACGGTGTCGGCGAAGTGTATGTCCTCGTTGTCGCCGGTCCCGCCGTGACAATTGCCCAGGCTGGCCTGCATACCGCCCTGCGCGGCCGCGGAGTGCGAGCGCTTGGCGGGCACCAGGCTGAGGACAACACACTCGTAGCCGCGTCGTTTGGCACCGATGGCCACGCGCAGCCCGGCCAGACCGCCGCCGACGACAAGAACGTCCGTGTAGACGATCTTCACGGTCAGTGTGCCCCGGCCCGGTAGCCCGCGGGCAGGTAGCGTTCGCCCGCCCGGTCGGCGTGGTCGTGGCCAATGGCCATGTAGGTGACCAGTGAGGCAGTACCGAGGCACAGATAGAAACCGATGATGCACCACATGGCGATGCGCACGCGCTTGCGGAAACGGGCGTCCGGCTGCGCACTGAACCAGCCCCATTTCATCATCAGTCGATAAAATCCGATGCCCGCATGGACATGGACCGCAAGCAGGAGCAATACATACAGTATCCAGAAACGATCGCTCCAGATCCTGTCGGCCGAGGCATAGGGCCCGATCTGATCCGGCTGTGCAAAAGCGACATAAAGGTGTACCGGGGCGAGAAAGAACATGGCGAAACCCGTGATCACCTGCAGGTACCACAGGGTGGAATCGCCATGACGCAGGGTTCCCAGGTGCTGGTGCAGCCGGCTGTACTGCCGGTAACTGGCGGGAAACTTGCGCACGGCGAGTACCGCGTGAATGACCAGCAGCAGGCCAACCGCCAATGCAGCCAGGGATACCAGCTGGGGGTACGGTTCACCCAGCAGCGGCTCCCCCTCGAACATGCGTGAAACGTGGAACATCGCCTCCTCGCCGAGAAGAATGCTGGATTCGAAGAACATGTGGGCCCAGATGAATAGCAGCAGCAGTACGCCACTGCCACTCTCCAGTGCGTCGAGACGGGCGGGCCAGGGATCGATCATCGATTTCATGCACGCAGGATAGACCAGGCGGGGTCCCGAGAACCTTGTCATGGCTCAAGGTAATGATCGGCAGTCGATTCGGTTATAATTCAGGCTCTGCCGCCAGCGAGGGTGGTTTCCTTAAACGGGTCACAAGCGATATGCCAGACAGCCGGATTATCCCGAGCGTGCAGGTGCACAGCGGGGAAAAGTTCACTAACGACCGCGGCATTACCGCCATCAAGGACGGTATCAAGGCCTCGGCAGGCACCCTGACGCGCCGGCGCAAGCCCGATTGGCTGCGCATCCGGGTGCAGGGTGGTGAACGCTACGACGCGGTCAAGGACATCGTCCACCGGCATCAACTGGCGACCGTCTGCGAGGAGGCCAAATGCCCTAACATGAGCGAATGCTGGAGTGCCGGTACCGCCACGATCATGCTCATGGGTGACGTGTGTACGCGGGCCTGCCGGTTCTGTGCGGTCAATACAGGGAACCCGCGCGGCTGGCTGGATTCCGCGGAGCCTGAGAACACCGCCCGCTCGGTGGCGTTGATGAACCTGAAGTATGTCGTACTGACCTCGGTCAACCGGGATGACCTCGCCGACGGCGGTGCGGCGCACTATGCCGCCTGTGTCCGGCGGGTCAAGGAGACCAATCCCGAGACTGCCGTGGAGGCTCTTACCCCCGATTTCCTCGGTGACCTGGTTGATGTTGAAACCGTGTTGGATTCCGGCATCGAGGTGTTTGCACAGAACGTCGAAACCGTGCGCCGGCTTACCCATCCCGTGCGGGACCCCCGCGCCGGGTACGAACAGACGCTGGCGGTGTTGCGTCACGCCAAGCAGTACCGGCCCGATGTGCTCACCAAAACCAGTCTCATGCTCGGGCTGGGGGAGACGGATGACGAGATCGAAGCCTGCATGGACGACCTGCGCGCGGCCGCTGTCGATATACTGACTCTCGGCCAGTACCTGCAGCCCACCGCGCACCATCTGCCGGTCGAGCGTTATGTCTCCCCGGAGGCCTTCGAGCGTTACCGGCAGTCGGGTCTGGCCCGGGGTTTTCTCGAGGTCGTATCCGGTGTTTTTGTGCGCTCCAGCTATCGCGCGGAGCAGGTGCTGGCGAAGAACAACGTCGGCCTGGACGCGGGCTAGCTTCGGTTGCCCGGCGGCAGGTCCCGGTGTCCGTCGCGGGGATACTGGATTTTCATCACCCCCCGTGTATGCTGTTATGCAATGCCATTGCATAAGTAAGATCGGTGGCCTTCATGACGGAAACGCGTAAGCCGCGTCGGACGCAGGCCCAGCGTCGACAAGCGTCGCGCTCACGGGTGCTCGACAGTGCCTGCCGGCTGTTCGGCGAGCGCGGTTATGATGCCACCTCGCTCGAGGAGGTCGCTGCTGACTGCGGCTTGACCGTGCGGCCGATCTACCATTACTTCGGCAGCAAACAGGCCCTGTTCTCCGCGGTGAACGAACGCATGGAGCAGCGCATTCTGGCGGCTGTTTCAGGAACCGGCGGTGAAGCCCCCGGTGACATCGTTGAAAACTGGCGCGCGTTTCAACGACTCTGCCGCGATCCGATATTTCACCGCATCGTCCTGGTAGACAGCCGCAATGTCCTCGGCACCGCGCGCTGGGCTACCAGCCCGCTCAGCGACGAGGCGGATACCTGCCCGGAGGCGGCGGATTCGGACCGGGCAGCGCGCTTTCGTGCGGCGCTGCTGAATCGGGTCGTGATGAGCGCGTTTGTCGACGCCGCTCTGATGATTGCGGCGTCGGACGATCCGGCCCTGGCGGAGCGGGAAGCGGAGGCCCTGATCAGCAGCCTTTTCTCCCGCCTGCGCGGGCATCTGAGCGTGCCGCTGCCGGCGACGTGATGCCAGGTCCGTTCTGCGCTGCCGGCTCCCTGGCCTGCTGACCTCCCGGCCGGAACAGTCACTACGCTGGCGGGGCTGGCGCTGGAACCGGCTAGTGCAGCGGTCGGGGCCAGTCATCAGGGGTCACGAAAACACGCGACGTCTCCACGCCGCCCGGGTCCAGGACTGCCACCTGTATCGGCCTGGCGCCGGGCTCGAGTCGCGCCTCCAGTTCGGCGCGAAGCGCCGCGCTGTCGAGCCGGTCGAGGTTGTCGGCGGGGCTCACCGGGGCGAACCACAGCCGGCGGCCGAGGATGGCGAAGCGGTCGTGGGGTGCCGGGGTGGTCGATGCCAGGGCGCCCACCGGCAGCCAGTAAAACCCGGCCGCGCCATCAGCCGGTGCGTCTTTCATCGAGGCGGCGAGATCCGGTAGTGGCCGGAAAAGTCGACCTTTCATGACGAGCCGGGTCTGGAGCCTGTCGATTCCGAGGCTGTCGAGCGCGGGGGCGGCCGCGGGCTGCTCTCCCAGCCGTAGCTGGTGCTGGGTCAGGTGTGCGAGCTTCAGGTCCAGCCGGTCGCGTACATTCGGCCCCAGCCAGCGGTTCTCGTAGCCGAGGTAAAACTTCACCGCCAGTTCGAGGTGGATATGGCGCTTCAGGCGGTGGGAGAAACAGAGAATGTCGAACTCGCCGATTGTTCGGCCCGCATCGCGAACAGGCAGATTATGCGCGAGCAGTTCATACTCCTCATCCCACAACAGGAAGAAGCGCCAGAGCGACTCGAAATAGTGTCCCAGTCGCTGTTCGTGGCGCGATGCCACGTATGCAAGCAGTCCCCCTGGGTCCTTCGCCAGCTTATCCAGCCAGCGTTGCCGTGCCGTCGTCAGGCTGGGCTCGAGCCGCTCCGGGCCGGTCATATGGGTGTGCGGCTCCGCGAGCTCCGGCGAAAAACAGCACCACGCGAGGTCGCGAACCACACGGTGAGCGTCGGGGGAGACCGTGCTGGTCATGGCCGTTCGCAGCGACAGGTCGGGCACCCGCTGCACCCACAGTGTTCGCGTCGTTGCCCTGTGTGGCCGGTGATACCTCGGATCGGGTGGCGAATCGGGGAACTAATCGTGGTTATAATGCTAACCCCATACCGTTGGCGCAGGCACAATGCGAACAGCCTTTGAAAAAATCGGCCTGATTGGCCGCAGCCAGCAGGATGGCATCGTAGACCCGCTGTCGCAACTCCTCACCCTGCTCGAGCAGCGTGGCCTGGACGTGCTGCTGGAAGACCGCCTGGCGGAGGTGGTGTCGGACCACGGGCAGCGGCTGGCCAGTCGGGACGAGATCGGCCAGGAGGCCGACCTTGTGATCGTGGTGGGCGGTGACGGCAGCCTGCTCAGTGCCGCGCGCACCCTGGTCAAATACGATACCCCGGTGCTGGGGGTGAACCGTGGGCGACTCGGATTTCTTACCGATATCAGTCCCGACGAGATCGCCAACCAGGTGCCGGCTGTGCTGGATGGTGAATTCACCCGGGAACGCCGTTTTCTGCTCGATGCCCGTGTCAGTCGCGAGGGCAAGACCGTAGGGCGCGCGGACGCATTGAACGACGTGGTGGTGAACTCCGGGACGTCCGCCCAGATGATCGAACTCGAGTTGTACATCAACGATACTTTCGTCAACCGCCAGCGGGCTGACGGGCTTATCCTCGCCACGCCCACCGGCTCGACCGCGTACTCGCTGTCCGGCGGCGGGCCGATCATGCACCCGACGCTCGACGCCATCGTGCTGGTGCCTATGTTTCCGCACGCGCTGAGCAGTCGTCCTATCGTCGTGGAAGGGAGCAGCGAGATTCGCGTTGACGTCCTGGCGAGAAACCGGATCCATCCGCCGGTGACCTGTGATGGCCAGGTGAATATGACTGCCCGGCCGGGGGACAGCGTGCACATCGTCAAGAAGCCTCACCACCTGACGCTGCTGCATCCACTGGGTCACAGTTTTTACGCCAGTTGCAGGGACAAGCTGCGCTGGAGCAATGCCCTGGTCGACTGACCGATGACCTGCGGGCGAGACTGAACAACGGATAGCCAATGCGCTACGACCACACCGTACTGCGGGTTGAACTCGGCGAAGACCTGCTGCCCTTCAGTGCCCTGCTGCATCGCCGGGGCGTCCCCCACCGTATCATCGAGCAGGCGGGCCAGCAGGTACTGCAGGTGAGTGACCCGCAGCAGATCGAGCCGGTGCGGGCCGTCTACAGGGCCTGGCGCGACGGCGAGATCACCATCGAACTCCGGCCCGGCAAGGCGGTGAGCCTGGATGTCGGCCAACGCCGGCCGGTGGCATGGCGATCTGTTCCGGTGACCCTGTCCCTGATCGCGCTGAGCTGCGCCGGTTTTCTGCTGATCTACCTGCGCGGGTCGCTGGACTGGCTGTCACTGCTCACGTTCAACCCGGTTTATGAAGAGGGTGGCAGCATCCGCTTCGGTCCGGTCGACGGACAGTACTGGCGCCTGGTCACACCGGCATTCCTGCACTTCGGCTGGATGCACGTTGTATTCAATTGCCTGTGGTTGTGGGAGTTGGGGGGACGCATCGAACAGGTCCTCGGGCAGGTACATATGCTGGGACTGTTCCTGGTGACGGCAATCGCTTCCAACCTGTCCCAATACCTGTTCAGCGGGCCGTCATTGTTCGGCGGGATGTCCGGCGTGGTGTATGGTCTGTTGGGATTTTCCTGGGCGGCATGTGTGCTCCAGCCGCGCTGGACGTTCAAGCCGTCCCAGCCGGTGGTACTGTTCATGGTGGGTTGGCTGGTGCTGTGTGTGATGGGCGTGGTCGAATCAATGGGTTTCGGTGCGGTCGCCAACGCCGCCCATGTGGGCGGCTTGATCTGCGGTCTGCTGCTGGGGGCCGGATTCGGGCTGTTTTCGCGCTATAATTCGGGCGCGGACTGAGAGGTGCACGTGGATTATCGCCAACTGATCGAGAACATGTCACCCGCCATCTACCAGAGCCTCAAGCAGGCGGTTGAGCGCGGTAAGTGGCCGGACGGCAACCCATTGACGATCGAGCAACGCGAAACCTGCCTGCAGGCACTCATCGCGTGGGGTGAGCGTCACCTCCCGCCCGACGAACGGATCGGCTATATCGACAAGCGCAAGAAATCAGGTAATGGTGCTGCGGCTGCGGAAGAGCAGCAACTGACCTGGAAGGAGTGACCTGGCCTTTCCGGGAGTACCAAACGAAAGCCGGGGCAGGCAGTTCACACAACCCATAGACGGATACTCGGGGGCACGGAAGTGGCGGAAGTGGTTGCGCGTGGCGATGCGCGCAAAATGCGGACCAGCCTCGCTGATCCGGTGCAGTACTGTCTTGTACTCGGCGACCGCGAGGTGCCGCTCAACGCGTATCTCGGCAAACACCTGGCGTTGGTCTACGAGGGCGAGATCCACTGTATTGCATGTGATCGCAAGACCAGCAAGAGTTTCAACCAGGGCTACTGTTACCCCTGCTTCAAGCGACTCGCCCAATGCGATACCTGCATAGTCAGCCCCCACAAGTGCCACTTCCACGAGGGCACCTGTCGCGAGCCGGACTGGGGCGAAGCGCACTGCATGATCGACCATGTTGTCTATCTGGCGAACACATCGGGGTTGAAGGTGGGGATTACCCGCGGTACCCAGGTACCCACCCGGTGGATGGACCAGGGCGCCACCCAGGCACGGCCGATATTCAGGGTCGCGACGAGGCTGCAATCCGGTCTGGTGGAAGAGCTGTTCAAGCAGCACATCGCTGACAAGACCAACTGGCAGGCGATGCTGAAGGGAGATGCCGAGCCCATGGACCTCAAGGCGGCCGGCACCCGCTTGAAAGCGGCGTGCGGTGACGGGATCGTCGCGCTCCAGGACCGCTTCGGACTGCAGGCCATCACCTCCCTGGAGGATGAGCCGACCGTGGAGATTCGGTACCCGGTGCTTGAGTATCCGGCCAAGGTGAAATCCTTCAACCTGGACAAGACACCCTGTGCGGGCGGAGTGCTGCTGGGTATAAAAGGCCAATATCTGATTTTCGACAGCGGCGTGATCAACCTGCGCAAGTATGGCGGATACCGCCTGTCGCTGACCCTGCAGGAGTAAGCAGCGCATGCGAGACGCCCAGGCGAAAGCCGTCTACCTCAAGGATTACCAGCCGCCACCGTTCATGATCGAGCGGACTGATCTGCGCTTCCAGCTGCACGAGGACCATGCGCTGGTCACCGCCCGTCTGTCGCTGCGGCGCCGGGAGGCAAGCGCGCAGGGAGCGCTGACACTTCATGGACAGGACGTGGAACTGGTGTCCCTGCAGCTCGACGGTCAGCCGGTGCCCGCCGGGCACTACGAGCAGTCAGCCGAGACGCTTGTTATCGAGTCCGTGCCGGATCGCTTTGTGCTTGAGATTGAAACCCGTCTGCTGCCTCAGCAGAATCGTTCCCTGGAGGGTCTCTACAAGTCCCGAAATATGTTCTGCACCCAGTGTGAGGCCGAGGGCTTCCGGAAAATTACCTACTATCTCGACCGCCCCGACGTAATGTCGGTGTTCACCGTCGACATAGAGGCCGACAAAGACCGCTACCCGGTACTGCTGAGCAACGGCAACCTGGTCGAGACAGGTGATTGTGGTGGCGGCAGGCACAGGGTGAAGTGGCACGACCCCTTTCCGAAACCCGCCTACCTGTTCGCACTCGTCGCCGGTGACCTGGTGCACGTGGAAGACCACTTTCAAACCGGCAGCGGTCGCGATGTCACCCTGCGAATCTATGTGGAGGAGAAGGATCGCGACAAGTGTGAGCACGCCATGCGCTCACTGCAGCGGGCAATGCGCTGGGATGAGGAAACCTACGGTCGCGAATACGACCTCGACCTGTTCAATATCGTCGCTGTCGATGATTTCAACATGGGTGCGATGGAGAACAAGGGACTGAATATCTTCAACACGTCCTGCGTGCTCGCCAGCCCCGATATCACCACAGACGCTGGGTTCCAGCGCGTCGAGGGGATTGTCGCTCACGAGTATTTTCACAACTGGTCGGGTAACCGCGTCACCTGTCGCGACTGGTTCCAGCTGAGTCTGAAGGAGGGCTTCACGGTATTTCGCGATGCCGAATTCTCCGCCGACATGGGCTCACGCACGGTGAAACGGGTGGAAGACGTCAGCCTGCTGCGCACCGCCCAGTTTGCGGAAGACGCAGGCCCGATGGCGCATCCCGTGCGCCCGGACAGCTTCATTGAAATATCGAATTTCTACACCCTCACCGTGTACGAGAAGGGCGCTGAGGTGGTGCGGATGATCCACACGCTACTCGGCCCGGAGGCGTTTCGACGCGGATCAGACCTCTACTTTTTGCGTCACGACGGGCAGGCGGTAACCTGCGAGGACTTCCTGTGCGCCATGGAGGAGGCCAGCGGTATCAGTCTGGATCAGTTTCGCAACTGGTACTCCCAGGCCGGTACCCCTCGGGTGATCGCGGTCGATCATTATGATGCCGAAAACCGCCGCTACACGCTCACCCTCGGACAGTCATGTCCGGCAACGCCGGGGCAACAGGACAAGCAGCCCTTCGTGATCCCCGTGGCGATGGGACTGCTCGGTGAGGCGGGAAACCTGCCCCTGCGGGTGGTTGGTAACACTGAGGACGGGGATGGCCCTGCACCGACCCAGTCGGTATTACTGCTGACCCGCGCAGAGCAGCAGTTTGTATTCGACGGCGTCGCCGAGCGCCCGATTCCGTCACTCCTGCGCGGCTTCTCTGCGCCTGTTCGTCTCCAGTACGATTACGATAGAACTGCCTTGTGCGCCCTGATGAGCCGGGACGAGGACGGTTTCGTGCGCTGGGATGCCGCGCAGAAGCTGGCGGTCCAGGTGATCGAAGAGGTGCAGGCCAAACTGGGCGCCGGGCAGTCGCCCAGCACGGATTTGCTCCTGGTGGGGGCCTGTGAGAACCTGCTGGAGGATACCCGTCTCGACCCGGCAATGGTGGCGGCGATGCTGGAACTGCCGGGCGAGAACACCCTCGCGGAACTGGCGGCCCAGGGGCCTGGCGCCGATGTCGACGGCATCCACGCGGCGAGGACAGCCGTCAAGGACGCGCTGTCGAAGGCGCTGGCGGAGTCCTTCAACCGGCGCTATCGCTCGTTGGCAGTCAGCGACAGTTATGCGCCCACGGCCCGACAGATCGCCGCCCGCGGTCTGCGCAATGTCTGCCTGGACTACCTGGCCTTTCTGAGCCCTGACGGAGTTGCCCTCGCCACCGCCCAGCTTGCGAGCGCCGACAACCTGACCGATCGCCTGGCCGCGTTGCGCGCGGTCGCATTTTACGGTGATGCGTCGAGCCGTCAGGCGGTGCTTTCCGAATTTTACGATCGCTGGCAGCACGAGACGCTGGTCGTCAACCAGTGGTTCCAGGTGCAGGCGATGATCGTCGATGGGGACTGCGTGGCCCGGGTCCGACGGCTGATGGACCGCGGCGATTTTGACCTGCAAAACCCCAACAAGGTGCGGGCCGTGGTCGGCGCGTTCGCGAACGCCAACCCGGTCGGTTTCCATCGTGCCGATGGGGCCGGCTATGCGCTGTTGACCGATGTCGTCGCCGAAATCAATGACTTCAACCCCCAGCTGGCGGCACGATTGTTGGCGCCGCTGACGAAATGGCGCAGCTACCCGTTCCGCTCCACGGCGATGCGCGAGCGACTCGAGCACCTGGCGGGGCTAACCGGGCTGTCCAAGGATGTCTACGAGGTGGTCAGTAAGTCCCTGGCCGCCATGCCCCACTGAGCGTGCAAATTTCGGCGATAAGCGTGGCTGTTAGACCCGGTCAGGCACTCTCGGGGTACAGGGCCAGGCTGGGTTGGCCGCTTTGCCGCCCGGGTTCGCGCACTTTGCGCAGGCGCTTGATCAGGTCGGCGAGTCCCATCCCGTCCCATGGGTCACCGTCACTGCCGTAGAGATGGCGGTTCAAATCGTCGATCTGTGCGTCAAGCTCGGGATGCGCCATCACGCGCTGTACCTGATCGAGCGAATAAATCCGGTGCCCCGGGCGGGCGGCGGCACACCAGTCGATCAATCCCTGGCGGGCCAGCTCAGGCTGCCCGCCCGCGCAAGCGGCGATAAGCCGCCTGAACGCCGCCTTTTCGTCGGGCAATTCCGGGTCGCTTTGGTCGGTGGGGTCCGGACGACGTCGTGACCAGATGATCCAGCCCAGGGTCGCCATCCAGCCCGCTGCGAACACGGCAGACATCCACTGCCAGAACCTGCCGTGTTCGGTGCCGGCCGCACCCCCGGCGTCACGCAGGGCAGCCCCTCCCTCCTGTGCGCGGGAGCCCGCGGTCACCGGAGTAGTCGTGGCCAGCTCGGCCGGTTGCACGGTGACTGTGCGTTCGGGCAGGGTGGCATAGCGCAGCGCATCGGCCTGGGTATCCCACCACGCGACGCGCAGTTCGGGAATGCGCAGTGTGCCCGAGCGTGTCGGCACCAGTGCGGCGCTGTCACGCCTGACGCCGATCAGGCCGTCGCTGTCTTCCCGGTCTTCGATGGTCGGCTGATCGGGATAGTACTTGATCCCGTCTACCGGCGAAAACAGCACAGGTGGTAACTGCGCGCCCTGAAGGCCGTGTCCCACGATCTGGATAGTCCGGGTGGTGGACTCACCGGCGCGCAGCTGCGACGGCGGCGTGGACCATCGCTCCTCGATCACCACGTCCAGCGCTGGCAGCCAGGTGCTGCCCGGGAAGCCGGGTGGGCGGGGCAGAACCTCGACGGACAGCGGCTCCGTGCTGCGGCGCAGGTGACGCCCGCCCCCGCGGTCGAACAGGCTGCGGCGTGGGACGGATTCCCGGGCAGTGAAGGTTTGCGACGGTATTTCGAGCTGACCACTCTGTTCGGGAAAAATGGCATAGCGGATCTCGTGGACTCGCCAGGATCGGCCGTCCAGCGTTCGTTGGTAGGAGTTCTGGCTCAGTTGCTTGACGAAGGCGCCGTCCAGTTTCAGCTCTGAGATGCTGGGCGATTCCAGGCTTACGGCGACCTGGACCCTGAGGGTCAGCAATACCTGTCCCTGCACGTATACAGCTTCACGGTCCAACTCGGCACTGAACACCACGGTTTCGTCGTCGACGGCCTCCCCGGCCCCCGGGGGTGCCGCCACTTCGATGGTGATCGCCGGTGTGGTGGCGCTGCCGACCGGCAAAGCGGGTATGGTCAGGGTTCCCTGCCGCCGCGGCATCAGGTCAATCAACAATTGGCGGGTGTGGGTGCGACGCCCGTTAACGATATTGACACTGCTGCTGGTAGAGCGTTGCAGGATATCGAAGTCGCGCGTTAGTGGCGTCATCGGGATGTCGCTGACGTTTTCATCGGCGTCGCTGGTGATCGTCAGCCGCAGGCTGTCCCCCATGGCAACGCGGTTGCGATCCACGGTCGCGGTCACCGCGGCGATCGCCTGCGCGCCGGCAATCAGCAGCCACAGGCCGAGTACCCACCGGGAGGCTCGGTGGCCACCCTGAGTGACGCTACCACGGTTTTTCATTTTCCCTCCTGCCGCGCTGCTGTTGCTGTCGTTGGCGACTCTCATAGCGAAACTTCTCCCGCAGCAATCCGGATGGGTCGTCGGGTATTCTGCGCAGCCACTGTTCCATGGCCTGGTCACGTTCCTGGGTCTGTGGATCGGGGCCAGCCGCCGGTGTGTCCGGCTGGTCCTCCGCTGGCGTATCCGGCTCGGGCTCTCCGTCGGGTTCGGCGTTTTCCTGCTCAGATTCTTCCCTCGGCTCGGACTCGTCCGGCGTGTCCTGCGCCCTGTCGCCCTCGGACTCTTCCGGCGGCGGCGGTTGCTCGCTTTCCCCGTCCTGGTTCTGATCCTGGCCGCCCGGTGACGGGGACTCGTTGCTATCAGATTCGGATTGTTGCTGGTCCTGTGCGTCGTTCTGCTCCTGTTGCTGCTCCCCGTCCTGCTCCTGTTCCTGCTCCTGCTGTTGCTGTTGCTGTTGTTGCTCAAGTAACTGCTTGACCAGGTCGAAATTGTCACTGGCATCCTGCCGCCCGGGCGCCCGCGCCAGGGATTCACTATACGCCTCGAGGGCCGCCTCCAGCTGCCCGGCTCGGGCGAGCGCGTTGCCGCGGTTGTACCACTGATCGGCCGTCGCCTCATCGTTCCCGGGAAAATTTTCAATTGCCCGCTCGAAATCATCATTGGCATAAGCCGCCGTGCCGGCCCAGTCGGGATTCTGGAAGAGTTCGGCCGCGGTCGCCGCGTCACCTGCGTCGAGTGCCCGCTTGCCCTGCTGGTCCGGTGTCAGCCAAAGATCTGCCCAGCCTTCTGCCGAGACCTCCCGGGGCAGTGGCAGCAGGATGAGCGGGGCTATGCAGATCAGCCAGCCACGCCTGAATGAGAGTAGCGCCAGCGGCAGCAGCGCGAGCACCAGCCAGTAGCCCTGGTCTTCCCAGGCATCTGCGGTTCGCTCCAGTTGCCGGGTGGATTCGCCATCCGGCATCGCCGGCTGGTCCAGCACGACATCCAGGTCGCCGCCGTCGATCTGAATTGGCAGATAGATTCCGCCGACCCGTTGCGCGAGCAGGCGCAGGGGACTCTCGTCCAGCGCCGGCATGACGATGGCGCCACCGTCATCTTTCAGGAACCCGCCGCGTGGCAGGGGAATAGGGGCGCCCGTCTCGGTACCCACCCCGAGTATCGACAGCCGCGCCCTCCCGTTCGTGACCAGGGTGGCCAGCGCATCCACCTCGTCCGGCCCGATGCCATCTGTCAGCAGCAATATGTGTCCGCGCCGTATTCCGGCGGATTCCAGCAGGTTCAGCGCCTGCTCGATTGCGGCCAGCGGATCGCTGCCCGGCAGCGGCATCATGTCGGGGTTCAGCGCCGGTAACAGGTTGGTGATGGTCGGATTGTCGTCGGTGAGCGGGGTGACCGTATGCGCGTCGCCGGCGTAGGCGACCAGCGCCGTCTGGCCCTCCGTGCGGCGGGCGAGCAGGTCGATCAGTTTCTGCCGGGCGCGGTCTACGCGCGAAGGTGCGAGGTCGCCGGATTTCATCGACAGGCTCAGGTCCATGACCATGACCAGCGCATCCTGTTTCTGGTGCACCGGCTGCGGCAACTGGCGCCAGCTGGGGCCGGCTGCGGCGACACAGGCCGTGATCCAGGCGATGATCAACCAGGGGAGGAGGTTGCGCGCCCGGCCGCGGCCGTCATCCACGATCAGGTGGGGTAACAGCTCGGGCGCGATCACACTGCGCCAGCTGCCGCTGCTGCTCCGCTGTCGCCACAGCAGGAGTGCGAACACGGCTGCCGGCAGCAGCGCCCAGAGCCACTCAGGCCGCATCAGGTGCAGGTTGGACAGAAAGGTTCCGTTCACGGCCGGATCGCACCCCCCGACCGCCACCAGTAAACCCCGGCTAACAGGAAACTGGTCGCCAGCGCCAGCAACAGCGGCAGATAGCCGAGAGCCTGTCTTGGCCGATAGACTGTCGTCGCCTGTTCGACCGGTTCCAGTTCGTCGAGCAGGGTATAGATGCCGGCGAGTTCCTGCGGGTCCCGGGCCCGGAAATACCGGCCTCCCGTCAGCCGGGCGATGGTTTGCAGGCTCTCCTCATCCAGCTCGGCGGATGGATTAACCTGTCTGGCTCCGAAGCGTGAGCCGAAAAGACCGGGTACCGTCATCTCATCCGCACCAATGCCGATTGTGTAAATCCGTATCCCGGCATCGGCCGCCAGTTGCGCTGCTTCCAGCGGTGTGACCGAACTGGCCGTGTCGCGGCCGTCCGTCAGCGCGATGAGCACCCGGTTATCGGCGGGCCGCTCTCGCAGGCGCTTCACGGCCAGCCCGATGGCGTCGCCGATCGCCGTGTCCTGGCCCGCAAACCCGATCTGGGATTCCTCCAGAAACTGGCGCACCGTCCGGGTGTCGAAACTCAGTGGCGACTGAACGTAGGCCTTGCTCCCGAACAGGATCAGCCCGAGGCGATCACCGGTTCGCCGTTCGATAAAGCGCGCGCCTACCTGCTTTACCGCATCGATCCGGCGCGCCATCACCTGTCCCAGCTGCATATCCTCGACCTGCATCGACCCCGAGATGTCCACTGCCATCATCAGGTCGCGACCGGAGTTAGGCAGCTCCAGCGGTTCGCCTATCCACATCGGGCGTGCCGCCGCGACCAGTAATGCGAGCCACACCAGCCACAACAATCCCAGGTGCAGCGGGCTACCGCGCCCAAGGCTGCCGGACTCATCAGCTCGCAGCTGTTCCCATTCAGCAACGAACGGCACCCTCAGGGCGGGATCGCGGGACGAGCTGGGAGGAAGCAAAAGCCTCACTGCGAAGGGCAGTGGCAGCAACGCCAGCATCCACGGCCAAACCCACTCGATCACAGGGCCTCCCGGTGGTGGCGAATCCAGTGGGCGGCGGAGCGCGAAAGCTGGTCGATATCGAACTCCGGTTGTCCCGGTCGGTAGCCGGCATCGGCGAGTGCAGGGTCGAAGCGGCTGCCATCGGGCGCGGTGCGATTGAGGAACGCAACCCAGCGGTCACCGTGTTCGGCGGCAACGGCCCGCGGGCCGAAGCTGCGCACCGCCACGCTTTTGAGCAGGGTGTTGACGGCGATCAGGAAGGCCTGCGGATCGGGGTCGTTGCGCTGGTGCTCGCGGAGGGTCGCCAGGCGCTGCAGGGCGAGTCTTCTGTGACTATTGCGCCGGCGTCGCTGCAGTAACCAGCGCGTGAGCAGTGCCGTGGTCACAAGCACGAGGCACAGCAGTATCCACCAGCCCGGTGCGGGCGGCCACCAGGCGACCGCTGCCGGCTCGCGCAATGGGTTGAGTGCCGCCAGCGGGTCTGACGCGTTCATCGCCGGGGCTCGCCGTAATAGGTCTGGAGCAGCACCAGCGGCGACGCATCGGTGCTGGCCTCCAGCAACGGAATGCCCAGGCGTTGCAGGTCTGTCGCCAATGCGGCCTGCTGCGCCTGTCGTGCATCCTCGAACCTTCGTCGCAGCGCAGTGTCCGCAGTATGCAGCTCACTGCGGGTCGAGCCATCGGTAACCGCGTAACGACCCGCTCTGGGCAGCGTCCACTCCATCGGGTCGCTGCAGCGAATAGCCGTGATCTCCGTGTGCTGCGCCAGGCGGAAGAGGGTTTCATGGGCTGCTTCCGTGTCTGCTCCGCGAAAGTCACTCACCATGAAAATACTGCTGCCGGGCCGCGCAATCCGCCGCAGGTTGGAGAGCATATCGGCGAAGCTTGCACCGGCGAGGGAGGACAGTGGCAATCTGCGATTGGCATCGTAGAGTTCCGACAGCAGTGCCAGTACCGTCTTGCGGCTGCGTCGTGGCCTGACTTCATGGTGGTGATCTCCATTGAAGACGACACCGCCGATGCGATCCCCGTTTTCCAGTGCACTCCATGCCAGCAGGCTGCTGAGGTGGGCCGCCAGCACAGATTTGAAACAGTGTCTGGATCCGAAAAACATGCTGTCGCGCTGATCGGTTACCACCAGAACCGGTCGCTCACGTTCCTCGCGGAACAGCTTGGTGTGCGCGTCGCCCGTGCGAGCGGTTACCCGCCAGTCGATGGTTCGGATATCGTCTCCCGGTTGGTAATAACGCACCTCTTCGAAGTCTATGCCGCGCCCGCGAAAATTGGTTTTGTTGGGTCCGGCCAGCATGCTGAGCGCACGCTTGCGGCGACTCAGCTTCAGCTGACCGGCCGGGAATCTCAGCGCTATCAGGTCGGCCAGCTCGCAATAGGCGCCCTGGGGTGGTTTGTGGGTGTCAGATGCCAGCATCGACGGTTCAGATCGCCTCAAGCAACGGGAACCAGGGCGAGCAGTTCGGTGATCACCTGGTCCGCTGTGACGCCGTTGGCCTCGGCTTCGAAACTCAGCAGTAACCTGTGCCGGAGCACATCGGCGGCGACCGCCTGGACATTGTCGGGGGTGACGTAGTCCTGTCCATTGAGCCAGGCGTGGGCTCTGGCGCAGCGGTCCAACGCGATGGTTGCCCGGGGGCTGCCGCCATACTCGATCCATCTCGCCAGTTCGGCCGAGTAGTTGCCCGCCTGGCGAGTGGCGATAACCAGTTGCACCACGTATTCCTCTACAGGCTCGGCCATGTGCAACGCCAGGACCTCCTGCCGCGCACTGAAAATGCTCTCCTGGCGCAGTGGCGCGACCGGCTCCGGCCGGTGGCTGCCGGCTTCGGCACGGGTCAGCCGGAGAATGTCGCGTTCGGCGCTCGCATCCGGATAGTCGACATTCACGTGTAACAGGAAGCGATCGAGTTGGGCTTCGGGGAGCGGGTAGGTCCCCTCCTGTTCGATCGGGTTCTGCGTGGCCATCACCAGGAAGAGTTCCGGAAGGGCATAGGTTTCGCTGCCGACGCTCACCTGGCGCTCGGCCATGGCCTCGAGGAGAGCTGATTGAACTTTAGCCGGGGCGCGGTTCACCTCATCGGCTAACACCAGGTTGTGGAATATCGGCCCGCGTTGAAACTGGAAACTGGCCTCCTGGGGTCGGTAGATCTCGGTGCCGGTGACATCGCCGGGAAGGAGGTCCGGGGTGAACTGAATACGGTGGAAACTGCCTTCAAGACCCTCTGCGAGCGATTTGATGGCGCGGGTCTTTGCGAGTCCGGGCGCACCTTCGACCAGCAGGTGGCCGTCGGCCAGGAGCGCGATGATGAGTCGCTCCACGAGGTGAGCCTGACCTATTATCTGCTGGCTCAGCCAGCTTTCCAGTGTTTTCAGATCGGTGTTAGTCACACCCACTCCCGATGATCAGAACGCGGTAAAAAGGGGGCCCGCATTGTAACCGCTGCAGGCTGACTGTCCAGTGGCGCGGTCGCGGTGACGCCATTGTGACGGCGGGTTTTGTGGAAAGTTCCCGGTTCCCTGGCCTTGCGGAATAGGACAACATTTGCAGCAATCGTCTAGACTGGTCACAGACATTGACGGAGCCATACTGGATGTCGTGGGATAATCTTAAAAAGGGCCTGCTCACCGACCTCGACGCACTCATCGACGCCCGGGTCGAGCCGGCTCACCAGCAAGCACTGCGGCGTCTCGCTGCGGCTTTCTATGGGCGCTTTCCGGCCGAGGATATGCGCGGTCGCTCGGTTGAGAACCTCTACGGCTGTGTGTACGGTCTGCTGCGCTTCATCAACCACTGGCCGGAGACCTCGGCGAAGGTCCGGGTCTTCAACCCGGATATCGGCAAGCACGGCTGGGAGGGCAAGTACACCGTCATGTCGGTGTTGTGCCGCGATATGCCGTTCTGCACCGCGTCCGTGCGCGGCGAGCTCAACCGGCGAGGACTACAGATACACACCCTGGCCAGTTTCAATCTCGTGACCCGCCGCGACGCGCATGGCGAGCTGCTGGCGGTGCTGGCCCCCGAAGAGATGGAAACTGGCGGGGAGGGCGTCTCGCACGAGTCCGTCCTGTTTTTCGAGATCGGGCACCAGTCGCGCCCCGAGGCGCGGGGGGAGCTTGCCGATACGGTGGCCGGCATTCTCGCTGAGGTTGCCGCGGTCGTCGATGACTTCGAGCCCATGCGTGAACGGCTTGCGGAGGCGCTTGCCAGCGTGACCGGGAGTGCCGTGGTCAGCGAGGACTACCGGGATGAGGCGGCCGCTTTCCTGACCTGGCTGCGTCGTAATCATATGACCTTTCTGGGGTATGAGTACCTCGTCGTCAACCGACGCGGCGGCGGCTATCGTGTCTCCGTCGACCCCGAGCGCAGCCTCGGCCTGCTGCGCGACAGCGAGACCAGGGGGGTAGCAGACCTGCTCGCCGATCTCGAGACGATGAGCGGCGAGGAAATGCACCGTCGACAGCTCAGTTTCAGCAAATCCAGGCAGCGTTCCTGCGTGCACCGGCTGGCCTATCCCGACTATGTCGAGATCAAGGATTTCGGAGCCGACGGCGACGTGGTCGGACAACACCGTTTTATCGGCCTGTACACGTCCTCTGTCTACACCCTGGACCCCACCCAGATTCCCATTCTGCGTCGCAAGGTGGAACAGGTTCTCGATATGTCCGGACTCCAAGACAGTGAGCATGAGGGCAGGGAACTGGCGCGTGTGCTGGAACTGTTCCCACGGGACGAGCTTTTCCAGTCGAGTATCCGCACCCTGTTTGAGACCGTGACCGCGGTTAACCAGATTCAGGAGCGGCGGCAGACGCGGCTGTTCGTGCGGCGTGACGCGCACGGCAAGTTCGTCAACTGCCTGGTCTACGTGCCTCGCGACAGTTACACCACGGCGCTGCGATTGAAAATTCAGGCGCTGCTCAGCGAGGCCTTTCAGGCCGAGGAATCTGAATTCACCACCTTTTTTTCGGAGTCAGTGCTGGTCCGCTGCCACTTCGTGCTCAAGGTAGATCCCGCCAATCCGGTGGAATTTGACGTTCATGAGATCGAGGAGCAGATAGTGCAAGCCACTCAGGCATGGGAAGACCGGTTGCGGGCCCGCTTGATAGAGGAGTTTGGCGAGGAAATGGGCGAGGCGTACATCGCCGAACTCGGCACCGGCTTTCCGCCCGGGTACCGCGATGATTTCGACCCCCGGATCGCCGTGCTGGATATCAAGAAAATCCAGCAACTGCTGGACGGCAGTCAATTGGCCATGACGCTGTATCGGATGCTCGAGGAAAAGGATGACGTGTTGCGGCTGAGGCTGTATCACCCGGATGAATCGCTGCCTCTGTCGGATGTGCTGCCGATCCTCGAGAACCTGGGGCTGCGGGTGATCTCGGAACGGCCATACGGTGTGCGCAGCGCGAGCGGACGCGCTTACTGGATTCAGGAGTTCACCCTGATCTACTCACTCTCTCACAATATTAATCTCGATGAGGTCAAGGATGAGTTCGAGGATGCGTTCGCCCGCATCTGGTTCGGTGAAGCGGAGAGCGATTCCTTCAACCGTCTGCTGATCGGCACCCGGCTCAGCTGGCGGGAGCTCGCGCTGTTGCGGGCCTATGCGAAGTACCTGAGACAGATTCAGTTTCCCCACACGGTGGAGTACATCGCCGAGACCATGGCGAATCAGCTGCACATCACCGCGGGTATCGTCGAGCTTTTCCTCACCCGCTTCTCCCCCGTGTTCGACGGTGACGAGGATTGGCGAGCGCAGCGGGAACAGGCCGTGGAGGAAAGGATTCTGGATTCGCTGGAGAACGTGCAGAACCTGAGTGAAGACCGGATCATCAGACAGTTCATCAAGATCATCAAGGCGACGCTGAGGACGAATTTCTTCCAGCAGGAGAGCGACGGGTCGCTCAAACCGTACTTCTCGATGAAACTGTTGCCGGGTTCGATTCCGGACATGCCCCGGCCGGTGCCTCTCTACGAGGTGTTCGTTTACTCGCCGCGGTTTGAGGGCGTTCACCTGCGCGGTGCCAAGGTCGCGCGCGGAGGCCTGCGCTGGTCGGACCGGCTCGAAGATTTTCGCACCGAAGTCCTCGGCCTGGTAAAAGCGCAACAGGTGAAAAACGCTGTCATCGTACCCGTGGGCGCCAAGGGTGGCTTTGTCGCCAAGCAGCTGACTGCGGGCATGTCCAGGGCAGATATCCAGGCAGAGGGCATCGCCTGCTACAAACTGTTCATTCGAGGCCTGCTCGATATCACCGACAATCGCACGGACGATGGGGTTGTACGGCCTTCTCACGTGGTCGCCAAAGATGATGACGACCCCTACCTGGTCGTCGCGGCGGATAAGGGTACTGCGACGTTTTCCGACATCGCCAACGGTATCTCGGCCGAGTACGGTTTCTGGCTCGGCGACGCTTTCGCGTCGGGTGGCAGCGCGGGCTATGACCACAAGGCAATGGGAATCACCGCGCGTGGAGCCTGGGTGTCGGTGCAACGGCATTTTCGCGAAATGGGCACGGATGTGCAGTCTACCGACTTCACCGTGGTGGGAATTGGTGACATGGGCGGCGACGTGTTCGGCAACGGCATGCTGCTGTCGCAGCATATTCGACTGCTGGCGGCGTTCAATCACCTGCATATCTTTATCGACCCCGATCCGGACGCCGCCACCAGTTTCGCCGAGCGCAAACGCCTGTTCGAACTGCCCGGCTCGGGCTGGGCCGACTATGATCTCAGTCTGATATCGCCGGGTGGCGGTGTGTTCGAGCGGTCGGCGAAGTCGATCGCGATCACACCCGAGATGCGAACGGCCTTCGGCATCGAAGTGCACCAGCTTACCCCGAACGAATTGATCTCCCGTCTGCTGTGTGCCGAAGCCGATCTGCTCTGGAACGGCGGCATTGGCACCTATGTGAAATCCAGCCTGGAATCCAACACCGATGTCGGTGACAAATCCAACGACGCCGTCAGGGTCGATGCCAACCAGCTGCGCTGTCGCGTTATCGGGGAGGGTGGCAATCTCGGTATAACGCAGCTGGCACGTACCGAGTTCGGGCTGGCGGGCGGGCGCTCGAATACCGACTTTATCGACAACGTCGGCGGGGTCGACTGCTCCGACCATGAAGTGAATATCAAGATTCTGCTGAATGCTGTGGTGGCACGCGGCGACCTCACCCTTAAGCACCGCAACGAACTGCTGGAGAGTATGACGGAAAGCGTGTCCGAGCTGGTTTTGAAGAACAACTATCGACAGGTGCAGGCGATCAGCCTGGCTGAGTACCAGGCGGAAAACCGCGGCGGTGAGTACCGGCGTTTTATCAGCTACCTGGAAGGCCTGGGGCGCCTCGACCGCGATCTCGAGTTCATCCCCACGGATGAAGAGCTCACCGACCGCAAGGCCAGGGGCAAGCAGCTGACACGGCCGGAGCTGTCGGTGCTGGTCTCCTACAGCAAGGCGCTTCTCAAGGAGCAGTTGATCGATTCGGATCTCGGCGTCGATCCATTGCTCGCGGATGCGGTCAAGACCGCGTTTCCGAGCCGGCTGGTGGAACAGTACGGGGATGAGGTCCTTCAGCACCGGTTGCACCGGGAAATCATGTCGACCCAGATCGCAAACGATATCGTCAACCGAATGGGTCTCACCTTCGTATTGCGACAGGGTAAGGCGACGGGCGCCTCGGTGGCAGATGTCGCCAGGGCATACTGCACGGTGATGGAGGTGTTTTCTCTGAACGCGCTCTGGGAGGAGATCGAGGCCCTGGATTACACCGTTGAGTCGAACATCCAATTGGATATGATGCTGATTGTAATCCGGTTGGTAAAGCGCTCCGTGCGCTGGTTGCTCCGCAACCGTCGGCACGAGTTGTCACCGACCCGGGCTATCAGGGAGTTCGCAGACGGGGTCGAGGAGCTGAGAGAGGCGTTTCCGGCGATGTTGCGCGGTCGGACACGGGCGGAGTACCAGTCAGCTTTCGATTACTACGTCAACGCCGGCGTCAGCGAAACCCTGGCGGCACACATCGGCAGCTGCCTGCAGGCCTACACTGCGCTCGGCATTATCCAGGCAAGCCGGGAGACGGAAGCGCCACTACTCGATGTGGCCAGCCTTTTCTTTCTCATTGGTGAGCGACTGGAGCTGGACTGGTTCAGTGAGCAGATACTGCGCTCGAAAATCGACAACGAGTGGCAGGCGCTGGCGCGCGATACCTACCTCGAGGACCTGGAGTGGCAGCAACGCACGCTGGCGGTGGGCGCACTGCGTCACAGGGGCGAAGTCGAGAACCTGTCGGACTGCCTTGAATTCTGGGAGCGCGACGAGGCCGGGTTGCTGAACCGCTGGCGGGAGATGCTCGGCGAACTGCACGCGACGTCGTCGCCGGATTTCGCGATGTACGCCGTTGCCAACAGGGAGTTGCTCGACCTGGCCCAGAGCAGTATCCGTCACTGAGAGCGGATGGCGGCCCTCGGTCGACCTGAGGTCATACCGCGCTCGTTAGTGTTGACATGCCGTGGGAGGTGATCGGGAAGAGTGGCTTGACTGGCCACGTCCGCGGCTGCGAACGTGGCGTCTGGTGGTCAGTTGGTGTGGTCAGTTGGTGCGGTCAGACAGGTATCTTGTGAACACCGGAAACACCCGTGAGGCCATCCCATTGGTCGGCACGACCCTCACGCCATCCAGAGAGCCAGTTCTGGCGATGAGCCTCTTCTGCGTGGGGACAGCTTTCGCTGCTGCGGCCGGTGACGCCGGCGCGGTAGCCGCGGTCGAATGCCCGGGTGTTCATGTCACGCTTCTGTCTTCTCATAAAGAATCTCTCCGAGTCAGTGATGACACCGTTGTTCTCGCCGAGTCATTAACCTGCACTCCGGCGAGCGCGGTATCTGTTGACGTGGTGACGCCGCAATGACACCACTGACCCGTTTTCACGGTCGGCGGCAGCACTGCGGCCTGTGCCGTTCGGCACGATTTCCATGAAACCAGAGCGCTTTCGAAACGTCGACTAACAATTTGTTATCAATCCACTATTTTAATATAACCACTTTTGAAAGATGCTAAAAAAGTATAAATAAGATTGTTATAAAACAACGGCGTACAACATTTATATGAAGTGATTTATCTGAAACAGCATGGCACCTTTCCCAAGCTGACCCCTCCGGGTCAGCGTCAGGGGGGAGGCCTGCGTAGCGCTGCGGGCGTCGAACGTCGATACCGCATAAACCCTGAAAGCGGGCTGGCTTGGTTCAGGTGCCGAGATGCAGGATGAGTTCCCGGTTACCGCTGTGATGCCGGTGCTCCCACAGGAAGATGCCCTGCCAGGTGCCAAGCAGCAACCTGCGCTGCTGAAACGGGATAGCCAGGTGGGTTGCTGTCAGGGCAGCCTTGATGTGGGCAGGCATGTCATCCGGCCCTTCCTGGGTGTGGGTGTAGAGTGGATCGTTCTCCGGTACCAGTCGGTTCAGCCAGTTCTGCAGGTCGCTGCAAACGTCGGGATCACAATTTTCCTGGATCAACAGGCTTGCCGACGTGTGGCGGATGAAAAGCGTGCACAGCCCGTCTGCCGCGGGCGCTTTCGCCAGTGCCGGACTGAGCCGGTCCGTGATCAGGTAAAGGCCCTGCCCGTGTACCCCGATTGAGAGTGTCTCTATCATCTGCCCGCTGCGTTACGTGCCTGCGGCAACCATCGCAGACCGGGCTCACCCCGGTCAAGGGATCGCTGCCGGCTTGCACCCGCTTCGCCAAGCGGTCACTATCGTTCGGGCCTGCCTCAACCGGGTAGACTCTGGGATCCGAGATGTTGTTGAAAGCCTTGCCGGCGCTTGCCCTAGTCCCGCTTCGCGATCGATCGTGGTGCTGAATCCGTCGGTCTGCCCGCACCAGGGCTCGCGGTGAGCGAACAATGGCTGGTGCTGGTGGCGTTCGCCACCTCCTGCCTGGCCGCTACCGTGGGCCTTGGTGGCGGTGTGCTGTTACTGGCGGCGATGCCCGGACTGGTGCCTCCGGGCGCAATGCTTCCTGTGCATGCTGTCGCCCAGTTGGGGAGCAATGGTTCCCGCGCGGCCTTCGGTTGGCGGCATATCGACTGGGGTATGCTGCCACCGCTGCTGGCCGGGGCGGCAGTGGGTGCCTCGATGGGGAGCGCGATTTACCAGGGCATTGATCTGCGTTGGCTGCCAGGGGTGATCGGTGTGTTTATCCTGATTCTCACCTGGTTGCCGCCGCCGCAGGTCGGGGGCGGTGGCCGCTGGGCGCTATTCCTGCTGGGCTGCTACCAGACCGGGCTGGGGATGATTGCTGGCGCCACCGGGCCGCTGGGCGCGGCAGTGCTGTTGCGTCACAATCGTGAGCGCGACTGGCTGATCATCAATACTGCGGTTTATATGACCGTCAATCACTTGATGCGCGTACTCGCTTTCGCGGTGCTGGGGTTTGCCTTTGGCGACTGGCTGGCATTGCTACTCGCGCTGGTCATAGCGGTAACCGCAGGATCCTGGCTGGGCTCGCGATTGCGGAGCAGGCTGCCACAGCGAAATTTTCAACGCTGGTTCCGCTGGCTGGTGACGGTTCTCGCGCTGCGCATGATCATTCATTCGGTGAACGCCGTGAGCTGAGTTGCCGTCGGCAGGCAAGGATTGGCGCGGGCACGACCTGCGCGCTCGGCAACGGCCGCAACCGCCACAGGCCCGCTTCCACTCTAAGTTGATCAGTATCAATGTCGCCCGGGGCGACCGCTCCTACCATACGCACCAATTGGCGTAGTTGCAGCGCGCCTGATCATGGGACCAAGGAGTGATTTATGAAAAAAGCGTTGACCCTGGCACTGGTAGCTGCCATGGCGGGCGGTAGTGCCACACTGCAGGCTTACGAGGAAGGTGATTTTGTGCTGCGCGTCGGCGCAACAACAGTTGACCCCGACGCCAGCAGCGACAAGATACGGCTTCCCGGTGATATCGTGCTGGAAGCCGATGTCGATGACGACACGCAGCTGGGCATCATTCCTGTCTACATGTTTCACAACAACTGGGGTCTCGAAGTGCTGGCGGCGACGCCGTTTGAGCATGATATCACCGTGTCAGGCTCCGGACTGAGCCTCGATGCAGGTTCTACCAAGCACCTGCCGCCGACGGTGAGCGTGCAGTGGTACCCGCGCGGTGGCCGCTCCGGTTGGCAGCCCTACGTGGGAGTGGGGGTTAACTGGACCACGTTTTTCAGCACCGATATCAGCAGTGAACTCGAAGGGGCATTGGGTGCCGTGTTGGGCGCAGAACGTGCCAAGCTGGAGCTCGATGATTCCTTCGGCCTGGCGGTCCAGGCCGGTATCGACATCCCCCTCGGCGAGCACTGGGCATTGAATGCCGGCGTCTGGTGGATCGATATCGACACGGAAGCTAAAATCAAGACTGATGTTGGCAACGTGAAATTTGATGTCGAAATCGATCCGCTGGTGTACAACTTCGGTATCGCCTACAAGTTCTGATCCTCAGCTGATCGATCATTTCCTGCGGCGGAGCCTTATCAACAACGGTTTCGCTGCAGTGCTTCACGCAGCGCCTGCTCGTCCTGCTTCAGCGTTTTCCCGGTCGTATACGGCTCCGGGCACAGCACCTTGAGTAACAGGGGGCCGGGGGCCCCGGGCCTGGTTCGCGCTGTCGGCAGGGCGGGTCTCGCCCTGCTGGTACTCAATTCCATGCTCGGCGCGGGGATTTTTGCCCTCCCGGGCGCGGTCGCCGCTCAGGCCGGGGCAGCCAGTCACTGGCTGTTCCTGGTCATAGGTCTGTTGTTCGGGACGGTTGTACTGACCTTTTCAGAGCTCTCGGGGTACTACCAACGCTCCGGTGGCCCCATTCTCTACGCCGAGACCGCGTTCGGGCCCCTGGCAGGATTCAGTGCCGGGTGGCTGCTGTACGTGAGCCGCCTCACTGCGTTTGCCGCCAACACCACGGCGATGGCCGTCTACCTCGGTGCAATCTGGCCCTGGGTGGGAACGGGAGCTGGCCGCAGCAGCTTCATCCTGCTTATCGTCGCGTCGCTGACCGCCGCCAACTACATCGGTGTCCGGGAAGGCGTGAAAACCGTTGCCGTCTTCACCGTTTTCAAGCTGACGCCGATTCTGTTGCTGGTCCTGCTGGGTTTGAAAGAAGTAACAGGGGACGATTTATTACCTGCGTCCTTTCCCGGGCTCGAGGATTTTGGCGGGCTTGCTCTGCTGGTCATCTACGCCTTCGTCGGCTTCGAGGCGCCGACTGCCGTGTCCGGGGAGGCCCGGGATGCAACCCATAATATGCCCAGGGCGATACTGTGGACCGTGATTGCCGTCGCCGTGCTCTACGCCCTGATCATGCTGGTTTTTACCGCCGTGATTCCACAGTCGGCGTGGGAGGACTCGACCCTTTCCGATCTGGGACGGGTTTTGTTCGGGCCGTGGGGGGCGGTGATGGTCGCGTGCGCAGCGGTGTTCAGTATCGGTGGCAACCTGGCCGCGAACATGTTGTCGGTGCCCAGGCTGACCTTCGCCATGGGTGAACGGGGGATGCTCCCACGCTGGTTCGGCGCCGTACAACCCCGGTTCCGGACCCCGGGTAACTCGGTGCTGGTGATGGGGGGGCTGGGCCTGCTGTTCGCGCTCAGCGGCTCCTTCGCGTTTCTTGCCACAGCCAGTTCTTTGATGCGCCTGCTGACCTATATTCTGTGTATCTCGTCGCTGCCCCGCGTCAGGCGCGCCCACGATCGCGATCACGGCAGTGCAGAATTTCGGCTGCGGGGCGGGCTGGTGGTACCCCTGGTTGCCCTGTCGCTCTGTCTCTGGATCACGGTCCAGGCGCAAGCTGATGCCTGGCTGCTCACCTTCCTGTTGTGGTGCGCGGGCCTGGTGCTCTATCGGATTGCCCGGCCCTCCGGCGCGGTCAATAGCCCGTAGTGCAGAGCCCCCTCGATGACACCGCCGGTGTAGTAGCCGTTGAGACCGAGGCAGCCTCCGCTTGCCTGGTACACACGCAAGCGGGGGTTGTCGCGCCGGGCGGCATCGACGGCTTCCCTGAGCTGGGAATCGGCGTTGCGTACCATGACGCCGGAAAAGCCCGCTGTCAGGGCGTCGATGTCGTTGCCGCTGTCGCCACAGAAAACCACCTGCTCTCTGTCGATACCGGCTTTTCGCGCGAGATACTCCAGCGCGCCAGCTTTACTGGCGCCGTGCGGTAACAGGTCCAGCAGGCCGACTTCGCGACCGGTGTCGACACTGTACACCAGGGTGGCATCGAAACCGTTGTCAAGGCGTTCGTGCACGCTGGCTGTGATCGTATCAGCCCGGTTCAGGTCCAGGTAGTAACTCAGTTTGAACGCATTGCAGTGTTCCGGCTCCTGCTGGCGGAGGCCTGTTATCGTAGAGAGTGCGTGGACAACCCGGTCTGGCGCCCACCGCGGACTGGTAGCTCGGAGAAACGCCGGCCAGTCTGCGTCATCCTCCCAGGCGCCTGCGCGGTAATGGCTGATCCGGCTGCCGACATCGGTACAGAGAATGTCCGGCGGGCGGAGCTGATACTCTGCAAACGCCGTCTCGGCGAGACCCCGGTTACGACCGGTGACGTAAACCAGCACAACCGACCCGACGCGAGTCAGCTCGTTGAACAGCCCGATCGCGCCGGGATCGGCGGGCCAGACACCATTCGGCAGGAGTGTTCGATCGAGGTCCGTCGCCAGTATCCGCGGGTGTTTGGATCGCTCCATGCCGCTTATGGCGCTGCCTGCAACCAGAGTATCCCGCGAGCGGGGACCCTGAGAATCTCGTCGGCAGTCTCCACCGTCTCTCCGCTGATGGCGTCGACCAGCCTGCTCAGGTCGAAACGGCCACGGTTACCGAGGTCGATCATGTCCATCGGCTGCTCTAATTCGTCGAAGTTGGCCACGACCAGTACCGCATCGTCACTGGCGGCGGGCGAGGTTCTGGTGAAAACGAACAGGTGTGGATTACTTACGTGTATATGCTCGCGGTTGTTGTAGTCGGCGAAGGCTCTGAGAGTTTTGCGAATACCGATCATACGTTTCAGCCCCGAGAAAATGCGTTCCTCGACACTACCGTGTTGATGGCGGCGCTCGACAACATCCCAGTCGTACGTGGGCCGGCTGATCCATCGATTGTCAAAGGCCCGGGTGACGTCGTCCCGAAAGCTCTCGTCGTTCAGTGTTCCGATCTCGTCGCCGTAGTAGAGCAACGGTATGCCGCCGAAGGCGATAATCAAACCATGCAGCAGCAGTATCCGCTCGATACCGGCCTGTATTGCGGTTTCGTCGCCGGCGTCGAGGGCGCTTTCCAGCCCCACGAGCGATGCCAGTGAACCCGCGATACGGGCATCGCCCGTTTTGTCATTGTGACCGAAAGGGTGTCCCCTGGCGGGCGAGCCGGGAAAGTTTCCGGTGTAGTAGTCCAGCAGGAAGCGTCGGTGTGCACGCGGTTCATAACCGACTGCCGCTACATCGTGATCATCGAACCCCAGGCCGATATCATCATGGCAGCGGGCGTAGTTCAGCCAGGTGGCATGGTCGAGCTTGTCGGGCAGGCTGAGGATGCCCTGGTTCAGCAGCCGCGCGTTGCGGGTGGCAATCGCGTCCCACATCAGGGCCATAAAGGTAGCGTTGTAGGCTATCTCGCATTCCTTGGCGATGACAGCGTCCTCGCCGAAATACTTGTTGATCTCGACAGGCGCAACGATGGCTTCAGCAATAAATAACACACCCGGCGCACTGACTTGGCAGCAGTCTTTCATGAGCTGCAGTATCAGGTGGGCTTCCCGCTCATTCTGACAGGTCGTGCCCAGCTTCTTCCACAGGAAGGCAACGGCATCCAGGCGCACGATGTCCGCTCCCTGGTTCGCCCAGAAAAGAATGACATCGACCATTTCGATAAATACTGCCGGGTTCCGGTAGTTGAGATCCCACTGGTACTGGTTGAAAACCGTCATCACCCATTTGCCCATGTCCTCATCGTAGGTGAAGTTTCCCGGTGCGGTCTCGGGGAATACCTCGGGCATGGTTTCCTCGTATCGATCGGGAATCGTGCGATCGTCAAAGATATGATAGTAGTCCCTGTGGACAGGGTCGCCGGCGCGGGCCGCCTTCGCCCACGGATGCTCATCAGAGGTATGATTCAATACCACGTCAAGCACGGTCAGCATCTCTCGCTGCCGCAGCGTATCGGCAAGTTCGCGCAGTTCATCCAGCGTACCCGCCCTGGCGTCAATGGCCTTGAAATCGCTGACCGCGTAACCCCCATCGCTGGCGCCCTTGGGGCACTCCAGGATCGGCAGTACGTGCACCAGGTTCACGCCGAGTTCCTGCAGGTAGGGCAATCGTTCACGGAGGCCCTTCAGGTCACCTGAGAAACCTTGGAGGTAAAGCGCCATGCCCACCCAGTTTTCACTGAGAAACCAGTCGTACCGGGCTTCCCTTTTTGCGTCCAGGTCGAGCAATTCTGCACGGCGCTCGCTGTGGCGATTCACCAGGACCTGCACGAGGGCAGTCAGCTGTTCCTCCATATCCTCTCGCTCTCCGTACAGCCTTTGGAAGAGGGTATAGATCGCATAAAAATTGGCGCCCAGGCGGGTATTCAGGCTGCGCTGGTCAACGCCGGTGGCAGCGACATCGAGATTGTCGAGCACACGGTTGAGCAGCGAATGTGATGTTTGCTCGTACATAGATCAGCGCCCCTCCCGCCACTCATGAATGAGCGAGGTATAGTAGCCGGGTTCTTCGGCGATGGCGCCACGGCGGGCGACAACATGAGCGGCCAGCTGCTGAGCACGTTGAAGCGCGTCGGCCAGGGGCCACCCCTCGACCAGGCCGGTGATCATGACTGCGGCAAAAGCATCGCCGGCACCCACGGTGTCGACCACCGGGGCGCCGTGGTCCGGGAATGCCCGGTCATGAGTTCCCGCTGCGGTGTAGACCTCGGCGCCCTCGGCACCCCGGGTAATGATGAGCCCCTGCAAGTCAAACTGGTCCAGCAGTCCTCGCGCTTTCTCCGCCGGGTCGGGCTGCAATATGGCCAGTTCATCCTCGTTCACCTTCAGCCAGTCAGCATCGGCCAGCAGCACCTGGACCTGCTGCAGTGACCACCAGGGCGCGCGCAGGTTGACGTCGAAAAATATCAAGCCGGGTTTGGTAGCCACTTTACAGGCCTCGAGCGCTTGCGCGGTGGCCGAAGAGCGCAGCGCGAGACTGCCGTGGTAGAGGACATCGCAGGTGGCAAGCCGTGGCTCGGCGATCGCGTCCCAGGCCGCCCCGGTGGTGATGTCATAACGTGGCTCACCGTCGACGATGTTGACGCCGACGGTCCCAGTGGGGCGTTCGGCATCGACCTGCATGGCATCGGTATCCATACCCCAACGCTCCATTGCTTCGGTCACCGTCCGGCCGTTGGCATCGGTGCCGATCCGGCTGACCAGGCGCGGTGCCAGACCGAGCCCCTGCAGGTGCCATGCAACATTGAATGGCGCGCCGCCGAGTACCCGGGAGCCATCGGGGAACTCATCCAGCAATACCTCGCCGAAAACGCCTATCAGTTGTCTTTGCTCGTTGGTCATATTGTTACCGGGCCGCTGTCAGCACCTGCTCAGTGGTCAACGCTGTTGCCACCGGCTGCCCCGAAGCTGCCGAAAAAGTCGTAGTGGTCTATGGCCTCGAGAATACCCTCGGCGTGTCCTCGCGTGGCGAAGAAGATCCGATCAACCTCAGCCAGGGTTGAGAGCTCCTCGTTGTGCCGGTTCGAGACCACCACAGCGAGTGTATTGCCGCGCATCATGTCTTCATCTGCCCCTGAACCACCGGCCACCAGAATCTGCTCCAAGGGTATCTCCAGCCTGCTAGCTACGTAACGCAGGGCCAAGCCCTTGGACGCCCTGGCCGGTACGATGTCGAGAAACTGGCCGAACGACAGCGTCACGTTTGCTGTCACCTCGCTCTGGTGTAACAGCGAAACAATCTCCTCCAGCGAGCCGGCCTCCTCTTCGTCGTAGAAGTAGGAGATCTTGAAGGGTGTCTGCTGCTGGCGATCCTGCAGTTGCAGCCCGGGTACTTCCGAGAGTACGTGCCGAATGCGTCGCCCCGACCACTGGTGATCGATGTGGTCAGCCCAGAAAGCATCGGGATTGAGCGATTGGTCATAGCGTATATCCGTGCCAAGACTGCTGATCAGAACATCGGGCTGCGGAATGCCGTGCTTCTTGATAAGCGCCAGTGCAGAGTCGATGCGTCTGCCGGTTGCTATGGCAAAACTGACCGATTTGCGCCGGCGCCTGACGGTGTCGACAAAGCCCGTGAGTGCGTCGTCATCACCAAGCAGGTTCTGGTCGAGATCAGTGACGATCATACGGTCACGGTAACGCAGCGCGCGCGGCAGCGGTCGCACAGGCTCGAGCGGGGTGTAATTCTCTACCAGTCCCCGTACCGTCTCCACGTACCGGGCGGCATGATTGGACCATGCATAGTGCAGCGGTACCTGTTCGATACCGTTGCTTGCGTACCGCTGCCAGGAACGACGATTTCGGAGCAGTCCGAGCAAAGCCATTGCGATCTGTGCTTTGTCGAGTGGATCGACGAGGACGCCGCAGGCGCAGTTGGCGATTATGTCCACGGGCCCTCCGTTCTCGGTAGCCACGATGGGCAGGCCGCTTGCCGCCGCTTCCAGCAGCGTCAGGCCGAAGGGTTCCGTGAGCGCAGGATTGATGAAAACACCGCCCGTTCGGGCTGCGAGGCGGTAAATTTCCGGAACCTGGTCCGGGCTATGTTTCTTGGGTACGGCGACCTTGCCGTAGAGGTCTTGGCTATCGATGCTTATCAATATACTGGTCAGCACGCCCTGTGCGCCGTCATCGAGATCGCGAATGTCTTCGCGATTTCCGGCAACGATCAGAAGGTTGGCCCGTTCCCTGAGCTCCGGGTTTTCACCGAACGCCTCGATCAGCGTAATGATATTCTTGCGCTCATCAGGGCGGGATAGGGCCAGGATCAACGGTTTGTCGGGGTCAGTGAGAAAACGGGCGATATCGGCGCCGAAAGCCGTATCGGTATGCTCTCCGTCCGGTCCGAATCGGTCGAGGTCGGTGCCGGGCGGAATGACCGCCATGCGACCGGGTTCGTAATAATTGTAGAGACCGTACTGCTGTTCTATTTCGTTATTGGTGCTGGTGATCACGAGGCCCGCATTGGCCAGTATTTCTTCCTCGGCATCGATACGGCGGCTGATGTTGTAGGCGCGCTCGATCGCATCGCGCGTCAGGCCCCTGGCCAGCAGCCGCTTGCGCTTGTCACGCCCGAGGGAGTGCCCGGTATGGACGAGGGGCAGGCCAAGCAGGTTTGCCACGCGAACGCCCACATAACCTGCATCCGCGTAGTGGCTGTGGATCACCGAGGGGCGCTCGGGTTGCGAGCCCAGCCAGTCGATCAGGTTGTCGGCGAACGCATCCAGGTGGTCCCAAAGCTCCTCCTTCGGGATATACCCGGGAGGACCGCAATCGATACGGACAATACGCGCCCCGTCTCCCAACGACTCCTCCCGCCTGGCGTAGTCGTCGCTGACAGCCGGGTCGACAACTCTGCGCGTAATGAGGTCGACGCACTCGACGCCAGGGTGTCTGGCGAGTGCGCGGGCGAGGTCGACGACGTACTGAGTCTGCCCGCCCGTGTCGGCGTCGCGACCCAGTTCAAGATCAAATCCCCGAATCAGGCCGTGGATACTGACAAGACAAAGTGAGAGCCTGGCATCCTCTGGATTGTTTGAAGTGATCTTTCGCCCTCGTACTGTGCTTCGAAAACCCCGATGGTACCATCCGCCGGCGAAACGTAAACCGGAAGGATCGCCCTCTGCCCGGCATTCCGTGGCCACGGTCGGGAGAACAGGCCAGTTTGTCGCGCGGATTCAATGGCCGTGATGATGTGGCGCTGGTCTCGTCTCGCTCCCTGCACCCATGCCTGCAGCGGAGAGGTGGGCGCCGTGGGCGACCGTGAGGTAGAGGCTCCATATCCCGGCAGCGATGAGTAGCCCACCCAGGACAACCTTCAGTCCCCGCCGCCGGAGGAAGCTCTGTACCCCGGCGGCGCCCAGACTGGTTGCGAGCATGGCCGGTAGCGTGCCGAGCCCGAAAAATGCCATCAACAGTGCCGACCCGGCGGCGCTCTGAGCGGTGGCTGCCCAGGCAAGACTGCTGTAGATCAGTCCACAAGGCATCAGGCCCCAGAGTGACCCCAGTGCCAGTGCCTGCGTCCAGTGCCGCACCGGCAGAAGCCCCCGCGAAAGCCGTTGTACCGGCCGCCAGAGAGCGGCACCGGCGCGCTCCAACAGTGCCAGACCCCGCCACCAGTCAGTGATGTAAAGTCCCATGGCCACCAGCAGAAAACCGGCAAGATAACGCAGCAAGAGGGTCCAGGCCGCAATATCGATGCTGCCTGCCACCAGGCCCAGCACCCCACCCAGCAGGGTGTAGCTGGCGAGCCTGCCTCCGTGATAGGCGAGTGTCGTGGGCAGGCCTTGCGCTGGCCCCAGGCTGATCGCGGACGCGATGCCACCGCACATGCCGAGGCAGTGTCCCGCGCCTGCCAGGCCCAGCAAAAACGCACTGAGTACCGACAACTCACTCACTGGCCGTCGGGATCCCTGGCGGACTCGTCCCGGTCTTCGCGTGCACCCGCCTGCGGTTCATCGTCGGCGAGAATGCGCCAGGCCTCCTTGTCGAGGTCGTCATACTGGCCGCTGTCAATCGCCCACAGAAGCAGTTTGATGGCGATCACGCAGAACACCAGTGCGATCGGGATCAGCAGGTAGAGCGAATCCATCGGGTTTCCTCAGTGTCGCGGCGCGCGATTCAGGCGCAGCGAATTCAGCACAACGAGGAGGGAACTGGCGGACATGCCCAGCGCCGCCACCCAGGGCGCGACCATCCCCGTCGCCGCTGCGGGGATGGCGCAGACATTGTATAACAGTGCCCAGCACAGATTCTGCCGGATGATTCGCCGGCACTGCCTGGCCTTGCGCCAGGTGTGCAGCACCTGGTGGAGATCACCGCCCACGATGACGAAATCCGCTTCGGTCCGTGCCAGGTCGGTGGCACCGGCGACGGCGAAGGAGGCATCGGCCACCGCGAGCACGGGTGCATCGTTGAGACCGTCGCCCACCATGCTGACCACACCGCCCCCGGTTTGTAACGCCCGCACCCGCTGCATCTTCTCCTCGGGGCGCATACCTGTGAATACGGATTCGATGCCCAGCCTGTCCGCAAGTTCGGGGCCCTGGCGGGAGCTGTCTCCGGTTAGCAGCTCCAGGTGCAGCCCGGCCCGCCTGGCGGTCTCGGTTACCTCATGGGCCTCCGGGCGGAGGTGGTCGTCAAGGCCGATCCAGGCCAGCGGCCTGTTCTCGCAGCACAGGGCCACCCAGTAGAAGGGTTCGGCAGGCGGGGAGGGGAGGGTCGCCGCAATTTCGCGGCAGTAGGCTTCGCTGCCTATACGACAGCGATCATCACCGAGCCGTCCCTCGACGCCCGCCCCCGCGCGCTGTCCCTCGGGCGCCAACCCCCTGGCGGCCGCCACCGCCGTGAACGCGCGCGCCACCGGGTGACTGGAATAGGCCTGTAACGAAGCCGCCATCGCCAGTATCTGTGCTTCAGTGAGGTCATCCAGAGGCTGCACAACCGCGATAGTCAGTCGCCCCTCGGTCAGGGTGCCGGTTTTGTCGAAGACCAGGTGCGTGGCACGCGCCAGGGCCTCCAGCGCGTTTTCGCCCCGGGTGATGATCCCGGAGGTGCGCAGTGCGCTGGCGGCGCTGGTGAGCGCTGCCGGTGTTGCCAGTGCCAGGGCGCAGGGGCAGCTGATCACCAGCACAGACAGTGTGACCCAGAGCGTGCGGTCGGGATCGATCTGACTCCACACCGCGGCCGTCACGGCTGTCACCAGTAAGATGCCGCCGACAAACCAGGAGGCGGCGCGGTCAGCAAGCCGCGCCAGAGCCGGCTTTACGAGCTGGGCAGTCTCCACTGACTTCTGCAGCGCGGCGAGACGCGAATCCCCGTAGCTGCCGAGTACCTCTGCTTCCAGCGCGCCCTCGACGTTGACCGTACCCGCATAGACCGTATCGCCGGGACCTACCTGCCTCGGCAGGTGCTCTCCGTTGAAGGCAGCTTCTACCACTGCACCGGTGCCGGCGAGCACCTGGGCGTCTACCGGGACCAGCAGTCCCGGGCGAATCAGGATGCTCTGGCCCACCTTGAGCCCGACTCGTGGCCGGTCCTGCCAGGTCCCGTTGATACGCACCGGAACCGTGTCCGGCAATCCACTCTCGGCATCGATCCAGCCGAGCAGGTGGCGCTGCCTCACACGCCGTTCGAGAAACCGCCCCAGGAGGAGGAAAAAGGTAAACATGACGACCGAATCAAAATACACCTGGCCCTGCTGGCTGATGGTGGCCCATGCACTGGCCGTGAATGCGAGGCCAATCGCCAGGGCCACCGGTAAGTCCATCACCAGCGTTGCCATGCGCAGGTGCCGCCATGCCGAGACGAAGAAAGGGCGTGCAGAGTAGGCGATGACGAAGCTTGCCACGATCAGGCTTACCCAGCGCAGCAGTGACTCGTATTCCGCCGCGATACCCTGCATATCGCCGGCATGGAGAGCGATCGCGAACATGCCGACCTGCATCATGCCGATGGCCGCCACCGCCAGCTGCCGTAACTCGGTGCGCCGCTCGCACGCCAGCTGCTCGCGCCGTGCATGAGTCAGGTAGGGACGAACGCTATAGCCCAGCGCCTCAACCTGTGCCACCAGACTGCTGAGCGCACACTGAAGCGGGTCGTAACTGATATCCAGCCGGCTCTGCTGCAGATTGACGACGGCAGCAAACACGCCGGGCAGACGTCTCAGGGTCTGTTCGATCAGCCAGGTACAGGCGGCACAATTAATGCCGCCCAGCAGTAAGCGCGCAGTCTGCTGGCTGTCGGGCGCGGTCGCCGTGAAGCCGGCAGCAAAAGCCGGGTCATCGTAGTGCTGGTATCGTGCGCCGCCGGCTGCGGCATCAGGCTGCGGTCGCGCGTTGTAGGCGGTGCGCTGCTCGTAAAAGCGCGACATGCCGCTGTCGGCGATGAGTTCGGCAACCGCCCTGCAACCCGGGCAGCACATCGGGCGCGCGACGCCGCTGATAACGGCCGTATAGTCATCTCCCGCGGAGACGTCCTCACCGCAGTGGAAACAGGACAGCCGCTGTGTGGTGCCGCTTACCGGGCCGGGTTCAGCGCGACCCATTTCTCAGGTCTGCTGTGCTCAGCGTTCCGTCGAGGCGCCAACCGTCGCTGCCGCCACGCTCCAGAACCCAGTGCCATCGGGGCGCAACGGGCATGGGGAGGTTGCCTCGGTAGATCCCCGAGCCATAATCCTCGACCGTCGTGCTGAAATCGCGATCCGCTTCCAATGGGTGGGAAAAACGCAGTTCGAGAGCAGGGGCTTCAACCGTACCAGTGGTCGTCACCACGGCAGAATCGACATCGATGTAAACGGTGGCAGTGATGCCCTGTTGCTGGGCGCGCTGTTTCCGTTCCAGCTGTCGATTGATCGCCAGTCCATCCTTGTAATACTCGTCTACCACCAGGTCGTCGGCGTGACGGTTGGCGATATACAGCGTGACAAAAGCGGCGACCACCACGCTTGCCGGCAGTGTGATCAGAAACCAGGGCCAGAACTGACGGTACCAGGGGGTATCGTCTTCCCTGAAAGGACTTGCCTGCCTGTGCTCGCCGGGCGGTTGACGGTGCATCTACAGCGGCTTCACGAAACGCGATTCAGAGGCTGCACGCAGACTCGGCATATCCGTAGCCTCCGCGAGAAACTCGAACTCGCTGGTCACCCGGTCAAGGCTGGCGGGTGCGGCGCGTACCCTCAGGCTGATCGAGCGCACCTCACCGCCGTCCAGGCTATGCAGGGTTTCACCGATGATTTCTGCATCGGGCAGTCCTTCGATCGCGATCTCGAATTCGTGTGGGTTGGCATCCATATTTACCAGGCTGAGCGTGTACACGTTATCGATTTCGCCGGAGTCCGTCGTGACATACAGGTTGGTCCGGTCGCGCATGACGGTCAGTTCTACGGGAACCCGGTTGAGAACGTGGTAGCTGAAAACGCCTATCATCAGCGCCAGGACGGTGACATAGCCGATGATACGCGGCCGGGCCCAGTGCGTTTTTCCACCCTCCAGCTCGCGTTCGCTGGTGTAGCGAACAAGTCCGCGCGGATAGTTCATCTTGTCCATTACGGAATTACACGCGTCCACGCACAGGGCGCATCCAATACACTCGTATTGCAGGCCGTCACGGATGTCGATGCCGGTAGGACATACCTGTACGCAGAGGGAACAGTCGATACAGGTGCCGAGACCGAGGGCGGCGTAGTCGGAGGACTTTTTCCGCGAACCACGTGGTTCGCCCCGCTGGCTGTCGTAGGAAACAATCAGGGTGTCGCGATCGAACATGACAGACTGGAAACGGGCATAGGGACACATGTATTTGCAAACCTGCTCCCGCATCCAGCCCGCATTGACGTAGGTGGCGACGGTGAAGAACATCGTCCACAGTGCCGGCCACTTGCCCGCAGACAGCGTCGCCAGGGAGGGAACGAGTTCCCTGATAGAAGAAAAGTAGCCGACAAATGTCACACCTGTTGCCAGCGCAATGAACAGCCAGCCCGCGTGCTTGGCGAACTTCTTCAACGCTTTTTCGGCGCTCCAGGGCGCCTTGTCGAGTTTGATGCGCTGATTGCGGCTGCCCTCGGTTTTCTGCTCGACCCACATGAACATGGTCGTCCAGACGGTCTGAGGACAGGTGTAACCACACCAGATACGGCCGGCGAACGTGGTAATGGCGAACAGGCCGAAGGCTGAGATAATCAGCAGGAACGCCAGCAGGGGTAGGTCCTGGGGCCAGAGCGTTAACCCGAAGATATGGAACTTCCGGGCGGGGAGATCGAACCATACCGACTGCCTGCCGTCCCAGTTGATCCACGGCAGCAGGAAATACCCGATCAATAACGGCCAGCCGGTGTACAGCCGTACTCGTTGATAGAAGCCCTCGATTTTTCGGGTATAGATCTTCTCACGACGTTCATAGAGGTCGAGTTCCGCAACCTCGGCAGGAGCGACTTCCTGCAGGTCAATGGCATCGTGTTCGGACATGTCTGGTGTATCCGTGGTGGGGTGGTGCTCCCTCGCTGGCTTCGAGCAAAGACCGCCAGCGAGGTGGTGCGAGTTAGCGGCTCATTCCGTAGACATAGGCAGTGAGGATGTGAATCTTGTCCTCGCTGAGCAGCTCGTCCATGGCAGGCATAACGCCATTGCGTCCGGCGCGAATACTGTGCGCGATCTGCTCCTCCCGGCCGCCATAAAGCCAGATGCCATTGGCCAGGTTAGGTGCGCCCAGTGCGGGGTTGCCCTTTGCCTCTGCCCCATGACAGGCAACACAGTAAGTCTGGTAGTGGGCGCTGCCGGCCTCCGCGTCGCCCTCACTGGCCTGGCGTCCGCTCAGTGACATGATATAGGCCGTCACGTCGGTGACACCCTGGTCGCCGAGTGGGCCGCCCCAGGCCGGCATGGCGGCCCGACGGCCCTGGGCAATGGATGTCTTGATGGCATCTGGGTGCGCGCCCCAAAGCCAGTCGCCATCGGCGAGGTTGGGGAAGCCGTAGGCGCCCTTACCATCGGCGCCATGACACTGGGCGCAGTTGTTGCCAAACATACGCATGCCCATTTTCCTGACCGCAGGATCGCTGGCAATTTCCTCTATTGGCATTGCGAGGTAGCGGTCCCGCATGGCCCGGTACCTGTCCTCGGCTGCGGCCACCTCGGTTTCGTGCTGTTCGATCTGGGACCAGCCCAGCAGGCCCGGGAAGTTGCCCATGCCGGGATACATGATGAGGTAACCGATACCCCAGATGATGGTGATGACAAACATCCAGAACCACCAGGCTGGAAGCGGGTTATCGTACTCCTCGATCCCGTCGTACTCGTGGCCGGTGGTTTTCTCGTTCAGATTCAGTTCGCGCTTGCGGTTGGAAAAAAGCACCAGGCAAAGCCCGACGATCGTCGCTGCGGTGAGAATGATGATCCAGGCGCTCCACAAACTAGGCATTCTTCGTCTCCTCCTTCTGCTCTTCCAAGCTGCGTCTGTTCAACTCCTCATCGGCAAACGGGAGGTGGGCGGCCGCGTCGAAACTCTTCTTGCGTTTTCTGCTGTAAACCCAGATGCACATTCCGATGAACGATACCATCAGGAACAGGGTGCTGAGACCCCTGAGATCGTTTATGTCCATCTCTGTTACCGCCTGGACTTGAGCAGCGTACCGAGCTGCTGCAGGTAGGCGACCAGCGCGTCGATTTCTTTCTTGCCGTCTACCACCGCAGCAGCGCCACTGATGTCAGTATCGGTATACGGCACACCGACCGCTCTCAACGCCGCCATCTTGGCGCCGGTTTTCTCCGGATTGATGGCGTTGTCGAACAACCACGGGAAGCCGGGCATGTTCGACTCCGGCACCAGGTCTCGCGGGTTGTAAAGGTGTGCGCGATGCCAGTCGTCGCTGTAGCGCTGCCCCACTCGCGCGAGGTCCGGGCCGGTTCGCTTGGAACCCCACAGGAACGGATGGTCGTACACGAACTCCCCGGCGACCGAGTAGTGGCCATAGCGCTCTGTCTCTGCGCGTAGTGGTCGGACCATCTGCGAGTGACAGGTATTACACCCTTCCCGGATGTAGATATCCCGGCCTTCCAGCTCAAGGGCCGGCAACGGCTTCAATCCGGCTATCGGCTCTTTGGTCTCCTTGAGGAAGAACAGGGGTACCAGTTCCACCAGCGTGCCGAACATCAGAGCCACGATGATCAGGATGATCATCAGGCCGACATTGGTTTCGATCGCTTCGTGCTTTCTCATTGCTTGATCCTCAGGCCGGGCTCGCAGCGGTCGGGGCAGCGAGAGGTTCGACGCCACGGCGGCTGGTCATGTAGACGTTGTATGCCATCAGCAACATGCCGGCGAAGAAGATGCCACCGCCGATCACCCGGACAATATATCCGGCGTGACTGGCGGCGACCGACTCGATGAAGCTGTAGGTGAGGGTCCCGTCCTGGTTGTAGGCGCGCCACATCAGGCCCTGGAGTATACCGTTAACCCACATGGAAGCGATGTACAGCACCGTGCCGATTGTCGACATCCAGAAGTGGGCATTGATCAGGCCGACGCTGTACATACGCTCCTTGCCAAACATGATGGGTAGCAGGTGGTACATGGCGCCGATTGAAATCATCGCCACCCAGCCCAGTGCGCCGGAGTGCACGTGACCGATGGTCCAGTCGGTATAGTGAGAGAGAGAGTTCACCGTCTTGATAGACATCATCGGCCCCTCGAAGGTCGACATGCCATAGAATGACAGGCTGACTACAAGGAAGCGGAGAATGGGGTCCGTGCGCAGCTTATGCCAGGCCCCCGACAGGGTCATCATGCCGTTGATCATGCCTCCCCACGACGGCGCCAACAGGATGATGGACATGACCATGCCCAGGCTCTGCGCCCAGTCAGGCAGTGCGGTGTAATGCAGGTGGTGCGGGCCGGCCCAGATGTAAACCGCCACCAGGGCCCAGAAGTGCACGATACTCAGCCGGTAGGAATAGACCGGACGCCCAGCCTGTTTCGGCACGAAGTAATACATCATGCCGAGGAATCCGGCCGTGAGGAAGAAGCCCACGGCGTTGTGCCCGTACCACCACTGGATCATCGCATCGACGGTTCCGGCGTAGATCGAATAGGACTTGAACAAGCTGACCGGTATGGCGAGGCTGTTGACGATATGCAACACGGCCACGGCGATAATGAACGCGCCGTAGAACCAGTTGGCCACGTAGATGTGGTCCGTCTTCCGCTTCATGATCGTGCCGAAAAAGGTGATGGCGTAGAGTACCCACACCACCGTGATGAGGATATCGATGGGCCACTCAAGCTCCGCGTATTCCTTGCTGCTCGTCAGTCCCAGCGGCAGGGTGATCGCCGCAGAGACGATCACCAGCTGCCAGCCCCAGAACGTCACCGCGGCCAGCTTGTCGGAGATCAGGCGCGTCTGGCAGGTTCTTTGCACCACGTAGTATGAAGTTGCAAACAGGGCGCAGCCGCCGAATGCGAAGATGACCGCATTGGTATGCAGGGGCCTGAGGCGACCGAAATGCAGCCAGGGCAGGTTGGTGTTGAGTTCGGGCCAGGCCAGCTGGGCGGCAATGATCACGCCGACCAGCATGCCCACCACGCCCCAGACTACGGTCATTACGGCGAACTGGCGCACCACCCGGTAATTGTAGGTGGGGTGCTCCAGCGCGGAATTAAGCTCACTCATGGTTCAAATCCAGTAAAGACTCAGGTTTACTTCGTATTGCGACTGGCGGCAGTCAGTCCGTAAATGCCGGCCCGGCACCGAGATCCCACAATATAACCGACCCCACCATCAGGCAGATCAGTATTACCAGCGCGACGCCAAGCACCGCACTGGAGAAAAGGAAGCCACGTTCCTCGGGGATATCCATGACGATCGGTATGCCTACGTACATCAGGTACACCGACCAGCTGATTGCGGCCACGCCGACAAGGAGGTCCAGCCACAAGAGGGGATAGAAACCGACCGCACCGGCGATGAACATCGGCGTGGCGGTGAGACCCGCAATCACGATGCCCTTGGTGAAGGTCGAATCAGCGCCATAGGTGTCCGACATCCAGTGTATGAAGTAGCCGATCGCGACCACACAGGCCACCATGGCGACGTAAAACAGGAAGCAGATAATCCGGGCGCTCTCAACGGTGAGTTTGATGGCCTCGCCGTGATCGCCCACGGTCCAGCCGACCCGGGTGGTGCCGTAAAACCAGGCAGCGGCCGGGATGATGGCAAGGATGCAGGGGTAGAGAATCAGTTTCTGTAAGGACCTCTCCGGGAGTTTGGCGATATTCCCCCACTCATGGATGGGCCGCGAGAGAATGCCTACGGTATGTTGAATCATTGAATGTTATTCCCCAGAAGAAACGTCATGCTGGTTTTTTGCCTCGCCCATTGTAGGAGGCTAAAAAACAAAGGCCTTGATGTGCATCAATAGCGAACCGGCGACCCCTCAATCCGCTCGACTGACAATGTTGGCCATGGACTTGAGCCCGTCAAGGTCTAGGATCTCTATCTCTTTATTGTCGACGCGCAGTATCTCCATCTTCTGCATGCGGCTGAATACGCGGCTCACCGTTTCGACGGTAAGTCCGAGGTAGTTGCCGATATCGACCCGGGACATCGGCAGGCGGAACTGGGTGGCGCTGAGTTTACGCCGGGCGTTGCGGGCCGATATGCTGAGCATCAGCGATGCAACGCGCTCGTCGGCCGAATTCTTGCTCAGCAGCGTGATCAGTTGTTGATCAGCGGTAATCTCCCGGCTCATCAGCTGGAAAAAGTGCCGCTGCAGACTGGGCATCAGGGTGCTCAGCTTCTCCAGCGACGTGAAGGGGATTTCGCAAACCGCGCAGGTTTCCAGTGCTTTCGCCGAAGATGCATGGGCGTGGTTGCTGATCCCATCCATGCCGAGTATCTCACCCGGAAAATAAAAACCGGTGACCTGTTCGCGGCCATCATCGGTGGTTTTGTAGGCCTTGAGTGTGCCGGAGCGGACGGCATACACGGATTGAAAGTCGTCGCCTTCGCGGTAGAGGTGCTGGTTCTTCTGCAGCGGCTTGCTGCGCTGGATGATGGCGTCGAGCTGTTCTACGTCCTCGTTTTCCAGCGCCAGAGGTAGACAAATGCTGGTCAGGCGGCAGTTGCCGCAACTAACCTGATAGTCGTGGCTGCACGTCTTCAGGAGTCCGGCATCGCTGGTGTCGGCCATACGAATTGTCATACCAAGTCCCGTGCCTTCAGTGGCACTTTTAGTATAGTCGATCTGCTACTGACTCTGGAATCAGTTTTTGTGGATCGATGTCAGAGGGTCGCCGAAAAGCGCGCCGTTGCCTGGCCCGGCCCTGTGGGCTGCAGGTAGGCGTCGAATGGCATGCAGATATTGCGCAGGAAAGGCCTGCCGCGCTTGTGGATTTTAATCTCGGTGGGGCTGACTTCCAGCAATCCATCTGCCTGCATGCCGCGCAGTTGCAGCAGTTCGCTGGCGAACTGGCGTTTGAAATCGATCCCGAACTGGTTGTTGCAGTCAGTGATGTCCAGGCGCAGCTCTGCTATCAGGCTCATGATGATGTGGCGGCGCAGGCGGTCATCCGGGCTCGCTTTGCAGCCACGAGCGATAGGCAGTTCACCGGCGTCGATACGGGGGTAATAGGAAGCGAGGTCGCGCTCATTCTGCAGATAGTAGTCACCCAGTTGGCTGATCGCTGAGACGCCAAGGCCGAGAAGATCGTCGGCCATATGCAGGGAGTAGCCCTGGAAGTTTCGCTGCAGCCGGCCTTCGCGCTGGGCGACAGCGAGTTCGTCCTCCGGCAGGACATAGTGATCCATCCCGATATGCAGGTAACCTGCGTCTTCCAACTGTTCGGTAATCAGCTGGTGCAGTACGAGTTTTTCAGCGGGCTCCGGCAGTGTGAGCCGGTCTATCGCGCGCTGGCTGCTGAACCGGTCCGGCAGGTGCGCGTAGTTGTAGCAGGCAATGCGGTCCGGTCTGAGGGAGGTGACCTGGCGCAGGGTTTCGTTGATGCTGCGGCGGTTCTGGTGGGGCAGTCCGTAGATCAGGTCGAAACTCAGTGAGCGAAACCCATGGCTGCGGACGCAGTCGACCAGCGCGGACACCTCCGCTGTTGGCTGAACCCGGTTGATTGCGGCCTGTACGGCGGGATCGAAATCCTGTATGCCGAGGCTGATCCGGTTGAAGCCGATACCCTTCAATAACGCGATGGTGGGGTTGGTGACCGTCCGTGGATCGATCTCTATGGAGTACTCGCGGTAATCCTTGTCCAACAGTCGGAAGTGGCTGGCAAGCAGGTGCATCAGCTCGGTGATTTCTGCGTCGTCGAGATAGGTCGGCGTGCCACCGCCCCAGTGGAGCTGGGTGATGGGGCGATCCGCTCCAACCAGGACCGACTGCTGCTCCACCTCGCGCTGCAGGTGATCCAGATAGCGCCTCGCGGCCCCCGGCTTGCGCGTGACCACCTTGTTGCAGGCACAGTAGTAGCAGATATCGTTGCAGAAGGGCAGGTGGACGTACAGGGACAGCGGCGCCCGGTGGTGATCGCCAGGGCCCTGCTGCCAGGCCAGGTAGTCATCCAGGGGAAAGTCTTCCCGGAACTGCGGCGCGGTGGGGTAGGACGTATAGCGCGGTCCCGAGCCGGCGTATTTTCTGGCCAGTTGGATGTCGGCCTCGCTGCGGGGTGCAGGCGATTCTGGGGTATCGAGCGCGGAGACGTTCATGAGCAGGTTTCACCGGTAACGTATGGGCACGAGAATAACCCCTCCGGCGCTGTGGAATGTTGATTCAGGTCAACTGGGCAGGCGAGGGGCTGCGCTGGCTCGATCGTTACTTCTCGATGGTGGACAGGTCGCCGGCGATCTCGGTCAGCGGCCGCGGTTTGCCTATGCCCCATCCCTGGAGGAAATCAACGCCGATTTCCTGCAGTTTCGCGACGATCGTCTCGTTTTCTACGGACTCCGCGATAGTTTGCTGGCCGAGGAAGTGCGCCAGGTCGTTAATTGATCGCGTCATGGCGTAGTCATTCTCGTTGGTATCGATTTCCTTGATGAAAGAGCCGTCAATCTTGATGAAATCGACCGGCAACTCCTTGAGGAAATCGTGGCTCGCCAGCCCGGTGCCGAAGTCGTCGATGGAAAACTTGCAACCGATATTGCGAAATGCCCGCACGAAGTCAGCTGCTTTCACCAGATTGGAGATGGTGCCGGTCTCGGTGATCTCGAAGCAGATCCGGTTGGTGCCAACGCCGAATTCGGATATCTGGTCGAACAGGTAGTCCATGAAGTCATTGTCGGTGATGCTACTGCCGGACAGATTGATCGACAGGTGGGGAACGACCTTCTGTTCGTCCATCAGTGTGCTGATCCAGGAAAAGGCTTCTTTGACAACCCAGCGGTCGACCAGCGTCATGAAACCGTAGCGTTCTGCCGACTGGATAAACTCGCCCGGTGAAGTGATGTTGCCCGTCTTGTCCCGCCAGCCGAGGAGCAACTCGTAATGCCGGCGCACGGTTTCTCCGCTGACGACGGCAGTCTGCTGAATCGGTTGCGCACGCAGCATGAAACGGTCGGTTTCCAGCGCCTGCTCGAGGTCCTGGCGGGTGCGCGTCTGCTCCCTGCGATAGTCCTGCGCGCGCGTCTGGTCTTCCGAAAAGGCGGCAACCTGATTGCGGCCATTTTGCTTTGCCGTCACCGCGGCGGCACGGGCCGAGGCGAGGATTTCCTCGACTGCGGGGCTGTGTTCGAGAATCGGGGCGGTGCCGATGGATACGGTAAAGCCGACCTGTTCACCCTCGATATCGACGCTGGAGGCCTCGATGTCCCGCCGGATCTTCTCGGCAAACTCCTGCGTCTGGTCCTCGTCGCGATCCAGCAGCAGTACGGCGAACTCGTCGCCGTCGATGCGGGCCGAGGATGTCTTCTTGCCGTGAAGCTGGGACAGCAGCTTGGCGAATTCGAGCAATACCTGGTCTCCATTCACCCGGTCATAGAGCTCGTTGACGAGGCTGAACTGGTCGATATCGATATAAAGTACTGCATGCCGGGTCTGCCGGGTCTGGGCGTGGCGAAGCGCGCGGGTCATCTGGTCGAGGAAGGTCTCCTTGTTGATCAGGCGCGTAAGCGTATCGTGGTTGCGGGAAAAGCTGAGTGTCTTCTGCAGCTGCTCCAGGGTGTCGTACATACTGCGGTCGACCATGCCCATGTCGTCGACCGGCGCCGGCGGCTGAACCCCCGTACTCAGCTGTCGCGCCAGCTGTATCGCCGAGAGGTCGGCGTTTTTCTGCCCGCGTTCATTGACAAAGATGAAGCGGTCCTTGTCGTCGCTGATCCACGCCAGCTGCATGCGTCGCGCGACTCCTTCGCGATCCTTGTAACTCAGCCAGGAGCCGCTCTCCAGCTGCTCCACGCGCTTGACCCAGCGTCGCAGGCGCGGCAGTTCGTCGACCCGAGCGCGAACCTGCGCAGAATCGAAGGCCTCCGTCGCCTCAGCGACCTCGCGCATGCTGACGGGAGACCTTCCCGCGAGTGTCTCGCCCAACCGCCGCAGGGTTTCCCGGTAAGCGACCTGGGTGGGCAACGCGCTGGCCAGTTGCTGGCTGATGCGCTCCAGGAACGGGGCAGCTTCTTGTGCGACCTCGTCCGGTGCGGCATCGCCGTCACGCAGGGCGAGCAGCCAGCCGGACAGCACATCGAGTGCAGTCAGCTGCTCTTGCAGCGGGCGGCTGTCGCCTCCCTCCTTGATGTGAGTCAGTACCAGCAGGTCCCGCCAGCCATTGTCGATCAGCTCCAGCAGCACCTCTGGCGCTGCGGGGGGGCGAATCCTCTCGCCGATCGCCCGGCCGATCTCCTGGCGCGCCTTGCGGAGTTTTTCCTGTCCCTCCTGAGTGCGTACGACACGCTCGACGTTCCTGGACAGCGCTCTTTCCTGTTGGGTGACGAGGGTCTGTAGTTTGGTGAGTGCCTCGCCGAATACAGTGCTGTCGCGGTCGTAGTCCTGGACGATATCTCCGACGATGTCGTTGACACGACCTTCCAGCGCCCGGTTGGGGAAATTCCCCACGGCAGCGAGTTGCGCCACGGCGTCAACCACGCCCCGCGCCGCGTGCTCCCGGTCAAGCATGAACTGCGGTTCGAGCATCGCCAGCTTCGCCAACGGCACCTGCAGGTCGCCGAGTACGGGCTGTATCTCGCTCGCGCCGGCCAGGCGCGAGTTGAGGGTGACAAAGAGGTTGTCCACCAGTTCCAGTTGGTTCAGGGCGGTATCGGACAATCCGTCCGTGTCCTGCAGGGAGTCGATGCTGCCACGGTTCTGGTCGAGATATTCCCGCAGTGCCTGACCGCCGGCCAGCGCCTCGCGGATCGAGGCATCGCGCTGCATTGCATCCAGTGCGGTCGCCACAGCCGCAGGCTCCGCCGGGTTGACGAGCGGGGCCGGCGCGCCGGCCCCGCCTCCGGCGGTGTGTGCGCCGGCCATGGCTCCCGACCTGCCTGCACCCGTCGCAGCGCCTGGCGTCGTTGAACCCGCCGTGGCTGCTGCCGCGTTGACGCCGGCCGGCTCCCCTGCAGTGGCAGCCACAGCAGCGCCCGGCCCCTGGGCGGGGGGCTGGCGCTGCGCGCTGACTGCCCGAATCAGTGAGCTGTAGAGTCTGTCGGCGAAGTCGGGGCCATCGGCAATACTACTCCCGGTCGCCCCGGTCGCCCCGGTCGCCCCGGTCGCCCCGGTCGCCCCGGTCGCTCCAGGTGTTAATGGTCTTCCGGGTGTCCCGGATGAGATGGGTGCTGCCGCAGCACCCGCCACGCCCGGTGTCGCCGCTGCGCCAGCCGTACCCGCAAGGCCGGCTCCCTCCGTCCGCTGCGCGCCGCTGGGGTTGCCAATCGCTGCCGCCATTTCCTGCAGCGTGCCGCCGGGCAGGGCCGCCTGCGTTTCGGCGTTGCGGTCCGCGGTGGGTTCGGGTGAGGGTGGTGAAACCTGCCTTTCCGGTGATTTGCTGAGCGGGCCGGGGCGCCGCAGGCGCGAGCCTTTGGCCTTGAGTTCCTCCTCGATGTCAGGCAGCACGCCGGCATTGGCGAACAGCAGGTTCAGCTGCGAGTAATACGGACCCAGTTCGCGCACGAAGCGTTTGTCGAAGAAGTCGAAGATGTCAGGCGCCACTTCCTGTGGTATGCCCTGGTTCTGCAGTGCGGTGTTGAAGGCGTTGGCGATCTGGGCGATGTGGATCGGCAGCCTGACCCGCAAGGGGTCCTTGTCTATCACTTCCGCCAGGCGCAGTGTGAGACTCTCGAGGGGCACATCAAAGCGCTCTGAGCCGGTCCGCGTGAGGCGTTCCACCGCGAGGTCGTGCTCAAACTGATCGATGTCGACGAGGTCGAGTGTTGCATCCTCAGGCGGCGCTGCCGGCGCTGGCGGGGTCGCATTGGAATGCTCGTTTGGAGTCAGTTCGCTGAAATAGCCAGCGATGAGGTCGGCGAAGCCGTCTAGAATCACACCCCTGCGATTCTTGACTGCATCGGCCGCGATATCGTGGTGTTTCTGCGCCCAGTCGCCACCACGGGCTCGCATGGTCAGTTCCATCAGGTACAGCCGCAGGTCGCCGATGCACGCGTTGAAGCGCTTGTTGAGCTGTGACTGGCTGATCCGCGAGAATTCATCCAGCAGTGATTCTTCCTCTGCGTCTTCGTCCGGGCCGGTGAGAACAGACCGTTCGCTCTCTGTGGAGACGGTACTGAGTGCCTGCAGGCAGGACTTGGCGGCGGGGGTATAAGTGTCGACGATCTGGAGGAGAAGGTCGCGTCCGTTGACGCCGGATACGGTGACTGCGACGGGGGCGCCGTGATTCCACTGCGGGTTGTCACTGCTGGCGCTGAGGCTGGCCTGCTCGCCAGCCCGCAGGTTCAGTGACCCGGCGCCGGGCTGTCCGGACGCCAGGCTCACCCCGCCGAGCCGTAGCTCGCCGGCCTCGGTCGCCTCGAGCGTGCCATGAAGGCGAAGTCCGCTCGACAGTTCGAGTGTGGCCTGAAATGGGTTGGCTTGTGCGGAATTGGCTGACATTATAATCCGTTACCAGGGTTTCTCGAGCCATGGTTGCCGCGCCAGATAATCCCCAAGGAATCTCCGGTCTGGCAGCGAGTATACCGTGAAACGCCCCCGCCACAAGCCGCTGCCACTGTCGGAAGTGGCTGTTTTCTAATAAAAACTGCATCTACGTGCCGGGCGCGGTCTGCGCGGGTGTTTCGATCCGGGGGCGATGCCTCGCTGGCTTTTCTGGCTGGCTGCACGACAACGTGGAGCCCGCAGGGCGGTCCAACGCCGCTCATCGCGATCCGGTCCGGCTCGATTTTCGGCGCTTGCCCTTGAGAGACTTCTTGAAGGCCTGTTTGAAGTCGTAATAACGGAACGGCAGCTTCCAGAAGCGTCCCAGCGAGCTGCCGTTATGGCTTTCGTAGGCGCCGATGAAGGCCTGGCGGTCGGGCCAGTCGAGCTTGTAGCAGATCCGCATGAGGTCCTGCAGGCGATGCCGGGGACGAACCCGCGACCCGGGTCCGGGCCAGACGCGGGCGCGGCCTATATCGATCACACAGGGTTGTAATTCGCCGCCTTGCACGCGCTGCAGCAACAGATTCCCGGCCGAGAGGTCCCTGTGCACGATCTGCTTGTTGTGCATGTTGCAGATAAACCCGCTCAACAGCTCAAACCATGCGGCCTTGTCCAGACCCTGGAATTCCACTGCGCCGTCGCGGAAAGCGGCGTACACATCGCGGCAGGAGAATGCGTCAGGGATGAATTCGCAAAGGTACCAGGAGTCCTGGATGCCCGGCTTCTCTGCCTGTTCGTAGTAGGCGATCGGCAAGGGGGTGGCTACACCGCAGCGCCACATCCGGCAGGCGTTGTTCCAGTGCCTGCGGCCCTTGCTGGGACGGAACCTGTAACTGAGTCGCTTGATGCCTTTGACCCGGTTGAGCTTCACCGTGACCTGGCCCCAGACCGCGCCGGGGTCGTCCACGTTCCACAGACGATTGCGCACATCGCGCATGACCCGGGTTTCTTCCAGGTGTTCGATGCGACCGGGTTCCAGGGCGGACGCGGCTTCCAGGTCACGGCGCTGGCTGTCTGCTCTCAACATCACTGCACCACGCCAGGAGCCGACGTCGCGCGACACCGACTGATGCCGGTCACTGCTCAGGTGCGCGATGTGGGTGCGGGCGGCCGCGTCGATCGCGCGTGAGTCCAGGTCGGTCAGGGGTTCCGCCAGGTCGATGAACAATGGATGCTCGGTGACGACCAGCGGGCGCGGCATCAACTCCCCGCGCGCGCTGGTGAACGTGGCGTCGACCAGTTGAGCGTCGGTGAGAATCGAGGACAGCGGCCAGGTCATGGCGTCCCTGCACCACGCTACCACGGAGGGAGGTTCGCCTTGTCGGTCGAGGGCGAACACGCTGAGTCCGTCCACCTGGTGAATCAGCGATCGGCAGTGCGCACCCGGCAGTCGTTGGACCGCCGTCGTGAGTGCGGCAAAAGCCGGTGTTATGTCGAAGTCGTCGATATTGCCGCGCACCTTTTCATAGTGACTGACCTGGTCGACCTCCGGGTAGTCGACGGTTTTGTCGTCGATGAGTCCGTCACGATTGCACACCAGAGGGCCCCAGTAAACGCGCTCCAGAGCCCCGCTGGAGGCTGCCAGCACCAGGTAGCGAACCAGGTAGTCTACCGCTTTCATCTGCGGCGTTACCGAACGTCGCTGCAGCCGCTTGCTGGTCCAGCACACGTAGCTACACTGGAGAACCCCGACTCCCTCAGCCCGCCCCAGCGCCTCGAGTATGCGGGCTTTCTTGACCAGGTTGAGTGCCATCGGGCGCGCGAGCAGCCGCCCCATTACCCGGTGGTCCAGCGCTTCAGGCTCGATCACGCGTTCCACGAACAGATTGTCCGTGTGAATATCCGGTGTGGCGGGCGAACGGGCCATCAGTCGCAGGTAGGTGCCGTTGAACAGTGGCTCGAAATCCGACACGTTGGGACCTGCCAGGCGAGCATCGAAGCCACCGGCCTGCGCCGCCGCTGCGGACCATGCGCTGAGGAAGGAACGCGAGGAGAATCCAGACCATTTGCCCCGGTTGGGCGTGTTGCCAATCTCGAACACAGCGACACGCCCGGCAAAACGTTCGAACGTCGTGTGGGCGAAAGCCGCGAAACGTTCGCGGGCGGCCGGGCTGTCGTGCATGCGGCGAGCGTCTTCAGGAGAGGGGAAAACATTGAGGAGGACTTCGTACCCGGCTTCCAGTAATTGCTCCAGATAGGCCCCCGCCGGCCCTTCGGCGCTGCCGTAGGTAAAATCCAGGCGCACCTGGCGGATGCCCAGTTCCGACAGCCGCTCCAGGGTGTAGTCGCGAACGGACGGGTCGTCCGCGGGGGCGACATTGACGCCGATGAACTCCGGTGGAATCCGGAGCGACGGAGAGGGCTGTGAGGAAAGGCGCAGCAGCCCGAGGGTCTTCAGCGCGGAGGCGGTGACGGCGCGCAGCAGCGCCATGTCACTGATCTTGACGTCCTGGGGTGTCATTACTGGAGTCCGTTTTAGCTGCATACTAGCAGATGCCGGTGGGCTCCCCATAGACCAGCGTACAAACCCCCGATGGGCAGGTCGGGTTGAGCTGACGAAGCGCCTATGCCCTCGGGCAACCGTTAACCCCGGGGGGCGATGGAGACAGCTCTGCGCCGGGAGGCGCGTCCCGAGGTTGTGACTCCCGTGCTTGTGATCGGCGACCGATTTCCCTACTATTCCGAGGCCTGAAACGGCGAGTGCCCGGTACCCTCGTGGCCTCCATTCTGCCGTATTTGCGCGGGCAGCCAGCGGGGACTACCGCGCGGGTGCGCTCCCGACATCCTTACTAACCAACCAGCGAGAGAACCTCTCATGAATACAGAATCCCTGCCCGTTATTGCAATTCTCGGCGGCACCGGCGACCTGGGAACAGGCCTGGCCAGGCGTTGGGCACGGGCCGGATACCAGGTGGTCATCGGGTCGCGGACGAGGGAGAAGGCCGTTGCGGCCTGCGACGACCTGCGTGAGGTCATGACGGCCAGGGGCCTGCCCGAGATCTCGGTCCAGGCGATGGAAAACCTTGCCGCCGCCGAGGCAGCCGATATCATCGCCATCACCGTGCCCTTCAGCCACCAGGTAAGCACGCTCGAACACGTTCGGTCCGCGTTGGCGGGCAAGATCCTGATCGACGTCACGGTACCCCTGGTGCCGCCCAAGGTCGCGCGGGTGCAACTACCGCCGGAGGGCAGTGCGGGTCAGATTGCTCAGAACCTGCTCGGCGACGACGTCGCGGTCGTTTCCGCGTTCCAGAATGTCGCCGCGCATCACCTGCAGGCCGAGGGTGAGGTCAGCTGTGATGTGTTGGTCACGGGTAACAAGCGTGTCGCGCGCGAGGCGGTGATCGAACTGGTGGAGGCGGCGGGCATGCGCGGCTTCCACGCCGGTATGATCAACAATGCAGCCGCTGCCGAGGCCCTGACGTCGGTGCTGATCAGTATCAACAAGCAGTACGGTTGTCACGCCGGTATCCGCATCACAGGGCCGGACGAGGCGGGATGACCGCGCGACTGGAGCTGCTCGCTCTGGACGGCTTTCCCCGGGTGGTCCCGGGCGACGATCTGGCGCTCCTGACTGACCGGGCACTTAAGGATAATGGCGTCTCACTCGGCCCCGGCGACGTGCTCATCCTGGCGCAAAAAATTGTTTCCAAGGCTGAAGGCCGATATGTGAGTCTGGCCGACGTAGAGCCCGGTAAAGAGGCAGTCGAGCTCGCACAACAGGCGGACAAGGACCCGCGCCTCATGGAACTCGTACTGCGGGAATCGCGGCGCGTGGTTCGGGTTCGTCCCGGTGTGGTGATCGTGGAACATCGCAATGGCTACATACACGCCAACGCCGGAATCGACGCGTCGAACATCCCGAATTCCGTTGAAAATCCCCGGGTACTGTTGTTGCCTAAGGACCCTGATGCATCGGCGGTGCGGATCGCCAGGGCGTTGGGCCAACGCTGCGGCGTGGTGCCCCAGCTCATCATCAGCGACAGCGCCGGGCGCCCGTGGCGCATGGGAACCGTGGGTATCGCGATTGGCAGTCACGGGCTGGCACCGCTGGACAACCGCGTCGGCGACGCTGACCTGTTCGGCAACACCCTCAGGGTGACCGAGGCGGCAACAGCGGACCAGTTATCGGCTGCGGCCTGCCTGCTCATGGGGGAGGCGGCCGAAGGGCGGCCAGTGGTCATCGCCAGGGGCCTGCAGATTGCGGCTGCCAGTGGCGGTTCGGGTGCATTGCTGCGCCCCGCTGAGCAGGACATGTTTCGTTGATAGACAGACCCACAGGTGCCGGGGTGCTTGCCCTGTCCGGCGGTGTGGGCGGTGCCAAGCTGGCGCTGGGCCTTGCCGATACGCTTGCGGACGGCCATCTTCACGTGCTGGTCAACACCGGCGATGATTTCACCCATCTTGGCCTCCATATCAGCCCGGATATCGACACGCTGCTGTACACGCTGTCGGGCACGGCCGACCCGGAACGGGGTTGGGGACTGCGGGAAGAGTCCTGGCATGCCATGGAAGCACTGGCAAGCCTCGGTGGTGACACCTGGTTCCGGCTCGGTGACCGTGACCTGGCGACACACCTCCTGCGCAGTACGCGCCTTGCTGCCGGTGAGTCATTGTCGACAGTTACCGCAGCCCTGTGTCACGGTCTCGGGGTGACCAACCGCGTCTACCCCGTCTCCGATGACCCTATCCGTACACTGGTGGACACCGACGAGGGGGAGCTGCCTTTCCAGACCTACTTCGTCCGCAGGCGTTGCCAACCGAAGGTCGAGCGCGTCCGCTTCCAGGGTATTGACGAGGCGAGGCCCAACCCCAGCGCAATGGCCCTATTGAAGGCCTCAGCCTTCGCGCGTATCGTCCTGTGTCCTTCCAATCCTTTCGTCAGCGTCGATCCCATCCTGCAGGTTCCGGGGTTGGCGGCTGCCTTGCGTGCGGCGGCTGTTCCCGTTATTGCGGTGTCTCCGATCGTTGGTGGCCGGGCTATCAAGGGCCCGGCGGCAAAGATGATGGAGGAGCTGAATCTCCCGGTCACGGCGGCTGCGGTGGCGGAGCACTACCAGCGGAAATACCCTGGACTACTGACTCACTTCGTACTCGACCACGCCGACAGCAAGCAGGTGCCCGCGGTCGAACGCCTCGATCTGAAAGCAGTGGTAGCCGGGACCGTGATGCGCTCGCGCGACGACAAGCGCCGCCTGGCCAGGTTCATACTGGAGCTCGACGATGGGTGAGGCCCGGGCGCAGGCGTTGGTCCCGGTGAAAGACCTGGGTCTCGCGAAGTCCCGGCTGGCGGCAATACTCACCGCTGAAGAACGCCGTGCTCTTTCTGGCGCCATGCTGAAAGACGTGGTCACGGCACTCCTGGCAAGCCCGGGAGTGGGCGACGTCACGCTGGTTTCCGACGACCCTGTCGTGGAGACACTGGCCCGGGACTGCGGGGTCGACCTGCTCGGGGAACACTTGCTGGAGGCATCGGGCCTGAACCCCGTCATCACAGCGGCGGTTGCCCATATGCGCAGCCTTGGTAAAAGCCGCATCGTGGTACTCCACAGCGACCTGCCGTACCTTCATGCCGATGACATCGCGGGTGCACTGGACCTGTTGGAAAGGTCGGGGGGGTTGGTTATCGGGCCCGATCGGGTGCGGTCTGGTACCAATCTGCTGGCGTTCGAATCAGACTGCGCCCCCCGCTTTGGATTCGGGTCGCAGAGTTATGCGCATCATCAAAACTGGGCGCGTACCTCGGGTGTCATCGCCTCTTCATTCGAGCGGCGCGGTGTGGCAATGGATATCGATACGCCCGCGGACGTCGCCGGACTGTTGGACCACGCGGCGTGCCGGCCCGGGCCCAACACCGAAACAGTAGTGCGCAGCTGGCCGAAGGATCGCATAATACAGATGCTCCGGCGCCCGTCGGTGGACTCGGGGCTGTGGGGCGGTTCTGCAGCCCGTTCGACGGGGGGCGGGGTTAGCGCCGGATGCGACCCCGATTTAACGGAGATGCCCGCCGGGCAGGGGAGATACCCAGAGCGATGAACAATCGGCCGTCAATCGTCCAAAACGTGGGGGATGGCCAGCCGCTCGGTGACGTGGCCGCGCGCACCCTCGCGGCGGTGCGCGATACCGCGTCTCTCGCCGCCGAGGCGGCCCGCCTCCGCGACACATCACACCACAACGTCATTAGCTATTCGCGCAAGGTCTTCATTCCCCTGACCCGGCTGTGCCGGGATGTCTGCCACTATTGCACGTTCGCCGCCACGCCCAGCCGGATTGAAAAGCCCTTCATGAGCGTCGATGAGGTGTTGGCGCTGGCCCGGCAGGGCGCGGCGCTCGGTTGCCGGGAAGCGCTGTTCACTCTCGGCGAGCGACCTGAGCTGCGCTATCGCGCCGCACGGGAGGCGCTAGCGGCGATGGGATATCCGTCGACACTGGCCTACGTGCGGGCGGTCGCCGCGCGGGTGATGGAGGAAACGGGGCTCCTGCCGCATATCAACGCCGGCTGCATGTCCGCCGCGGAAATCGCCGACCTGCGGCCCGTCAGTGCGTCGATGGGCATCATGCTGGAATCTGCCTCGGAGCGGCTCTGCGGCCGCGGAATGCCACACCACGGCTCCCCGGACAAGCTGCCGCAACGGCGCCTTGAAACGCTGGAACTGGCCGGCGCCGCTGCTGTGCCTTTTACCTCCGGCATACTGATCGGGATCGGTGAGACCCGTGAAGAGCGTATCGACGCCCTGCTGGCGCTTCGCGCCTTGCATCGGCGCCACGGTCACCTGCAGGAAATCATCGTGCAGAATTTTCGCGCCAAGCCCGGAACGCGCATGGCCGCCGCCCCCGAGCCCGATCTCGACGATCTGCTGTGGACCATTGCCGTCGCGAGATTGATCTTCGGTGGCGATATGAATATCCAGGCGCCACCCAACCTGAGCCCCGGCGTGCTGCCACAATTGATCGCCGCAGGCATCAACGACTGGGGCGGCGTCTCGCCATTGACCCCGGACCATGTCAATCCCGAGGCGCCCTGGCCCCATCTCAGGCAACTGGCAGCTGACACGGCCAGGGCAGGAAAAACACTGGAGCAACGGCTTACCGTGTATCCGGCATTCATGCGCATGCCCCGGCGATGGCTCGATCCCGCGGTCAGGCCCGCTGCGATGCGGCTCGCTGACGCCTCCGGATACGCCCGTTCCGATGGCTGGACTCCCGGCAGTACAGAGCGGGTTCCGGAACGCGAACAGAGTCTGCTTCGTGGTGACGGGCAGGGCGACAGGGTCTCGGCTGACCTGCGGCAACTCGTCTCCCGTTGCATGGACGTCGGGCCCCTGACCGTGGCGGACGTGTCGAGGCTGTTCGAGGTGCGGGGTGCGGAATTCACCTATGTCGCGGCGAGTGCGGACAGGCTGCGGCAACGCGTCAACGGCGACACGGTCAACTACGTGGTAAACCGCAATATCAACTACACCAATGTGTGTTACTTCAATTGCCGGTTCTGCGCCTTCTCCAAGGGCAAGAGCAGCGAGATGTTGCGCGGCCGGCCGTACGATATCAGTGGGGCCGAGATCGCCCGGCGTTGTCGGGAAGCCTGGAGCAGGGGCGCGACGGAGGTCTGCATGCAGGGGGGAATTCACCCCGATTACAGCGGCCAAACCTATCTCGACATCGTCCGCACGGTCCGGGAGGCTGTGCCGGCCATCCACATCCACGCATTTTCCCCGCTCGAAGTGTGGCATGGCGCCAACACCCTGGGCATCTCGGTTGACGCGTTCCTGGCGCGGCTGCGCGAAGCCGGCCTCGACACGCTGCCCGGCACGGCGGCCGAGATTCTCGACGACGATGTACGCGCCGTTCTCTGTCCGGACAAAATCTCTACCGAGCAGTGGCTCGACGTGGTGTCGCGAGCCCACGCGCAGGGCCTTCGTACCACCGCGACTATCATGTACGGACACGTGGACGAACCCGGGCATTGGGCGAAACACCTGCTACGCATCAGGGCACTGCAACAGCGTACGGGGGGCTTCACCGAGTTCGTACCGCTGCCGTTTGTGCCCATGGAGGCGCCGCTTTATCTCCGGGGTCGGGCGCGACCGGGTCCGACGTTTCGCGAGGCCGTACTCATGCATTCGGTGGCCCGGCTAGTACTGCACGGTCTCATCGACAATATTCAGGTGTCCTGGGTCAAGATGGGCGCGGCCGGGGTTGCCGCCTGCCTGCGTGCCGGTGCCAATGACCTCGGCGGTACCCTCATGAATGAAAGTATCACCCGCGCCGCCGGGGCGGGGCACGGCCAGGAGTGGACACCGATGACGGTCGAAGCGGCCATCAGGGAGGTCGGGCGCCGGCCGCGGATGCGCACCACGCTGTACGCGGACGCCGACCCGGAGCGCAGGCGGCGGGCATTCGTGGCCCCGGCCCTGGTGGATGTTGAAAATCTCCCGGCGGGTCGCCATCAGCGTGGCAAGCGCATTGAGCCCGGTCCTGATGCTCAGGAAGAAAATAACCGGCGGGAGCCGGCGGGGCGCCGGCTGCCTGACAGCACGCCATCCCGGGGGGTGGCCGACGGGTGGGCGGGCTGTTTGCCGGGCGCACAGATTTCGATGATTGCCGCATGCAACTGACAGCGTTCGGCAGCCGATGATAGCCGGGCGCATAAGCGACGACTGTCAGCAGGGACGGCCTCGAACCAGGGTGCCACCCGGATGACAGCGCGTGGCGCAAGCGCACGCCTGGAGCCGAGCTGGCTGGCGCATCTCGGCGGCGAATTCGAACAGCCTTATATGGGCGAATTGCGGGGCTTCCTGCAGGCAGAAAAACGTGCCGGGAAACGCATTTTCCCACCGGGGGCGGAGTTCTTCGCCGCGTTTGAACACACCCCGCTGCCTGCGGTCAAGGTCGTGATTCTCGGCCAGGATCCCTACCACGGTGATGGGCAGGCACACGGGCTTTGTTTTTCCGTGAGGCAGGGCACCGACATTCCGCCTTCACTGCGGAATATCTTTGCTGAAATCGAGACCGAGCTGGGACTGGCCGCGCCCGCCAGCGGTGACCTGACACCCTGGGCCCGCCAGGGCGTGCTGCTGTTGAACAGCGTATTGTCCGTGGAATGCGGGCTGGCGGGATCACACCGCGGGCGCGGCTGGGAGCAATTCACTGACCGCGTCGTGGAGACCGTCAACCGGGAGTGCCGGGGTGTCGTCTTCATGCTCTGGGGAAACTACGCTCGCCGCAAGGGATCGATGATCGATCGCTCGCGTCACTGTGTTCTGGAAGCCGCGCACCCGTCACCGCTCAGTGCCCATCGGGGGTTTTTCGGCTGTGGCCACTTCCGGGCTGCCAATGACTACCTGGAGGCCTTGGGTCGCGGGCCCGTTGACTGGCGACTGCCTGCTCCTGGCGACTGACAGCACGCCACAGCGCGCTTTGTTGAGCGGTCAGATCCTACGACAGGTCACGTATTGTGGCTGGCGAGTGTGGCCGGCGTTTTTCGCAGCGCGAGGATAAGGTAAACGCTTACCCTTGTCGGGGGCGTCTGGCGGCAGGGACGCCGCCAGCCAAGCCTGCACAGGGATGTGCGCTTTTTGGCGTCCCCCGGCAAGGGTAAGCGTTTGCCTTATCCGTCTATGCTGGCTCCATGAATCGGACTTGACGACCGGCCCACTTCAGCGTGTGGCCGGTGAGGTGCGGCTGTTCTGCTGCGGCGTCAGTCGTCGACTGGCATGTAGGGGTGACGGGCGAGGTGCAGCCCGGTATCGGAGTCCGCCTGCAGGGACACTCCCTGGTCAACGGTCGCCACGGTTGCCGTGGTCAATATCAGAACCTGACCGGGCGCGTCTTCGTCGGCAGTCGCATTGACCACGTTTCCCGTCGCCTGGCTGGAGCCTTTCTGGTACAGCGCTGCTCCCGGCTCGGGGAAATGCCCGGCGGGGCCGCTCGCGAGATAGAGGCGTCGTTTGGGCGTGCCGCGGTAATGGAGCCTGGCGACCACTTCCTGGCCGGTGTAGCAGCCTTTGTCGAAACTGATGTGACCGGTGAGATCATAATTCAGCATCTGCGGCACGAACATGCCGCTGGTTTCACCCTCGACCCTGGCGATACCTGAGCGCACTTCCAGCGCCAGCCACCGTGCCACAGGTGCGGTATGCGCCCGCGCCTCGAGTGCCCTGTGCAAAGCCTCTCCCTGCGCACCGTGAAAGTAGCACTCGAAACGGTTGCCCGGCAGGGCGACGACGGTGTAGCCGGTACCCGAGCTGGATTGCCATTCCCCATCGGGTACCCCGGGCAGCAGGTCGTCCAGAACCGCCCGGGCACCGTCACCCCAGCAGCCGCAGATACGCCATCCCGTTTGTGCCTGGTCGAGGTCGGCGCGGGAGAACACGATGTACTTGCCGAGCGCCGAAGCACTGGTCGGCAGCACCGACTGCCGCAGGCGCAACGTGACGTGTTCCTCGGCATGGGCGCTCAGCAGGAAGTCGCAGATGACCCGCCCCTGGGGCGTGCAGTAGGCCCCGGGCATGGCCTGGTGCTCCGATAGCCTGCCGGTGTCACACGTCACCTGCCCTTGCAGGAAGCGGGTGGCATCCGGCCCTTTGATGTGCAGCAGTGCCTCGTGATCGAGAGCTGCCAGGTAACAGCGGGTTGAAGTGCTCACGGCGGTCAGTACGCCTCGAATTCCAAAGCCGATATCATAGGCGGTGGCAGGACACCTGTCAGCCCCGTGGGACGGCTGTGACAGGCAAGGGGGTTGATTTCTTGTCGCAAGGTCAATGCCGGTCCCGTCAGGTTACCTGCATTGCGCACCTCCCCGGGGCGGGAACGGGCTATAATCGGTCACTTTTGAGCTTTGGTGCCGCCATGGACTATGACACGATAAGTCACGAGGAATTCAACCGCACCCGCTGGGCCAGCCGCCGGGGCATGCTGGAGCTCGACCTCGTGCTCGAGCCTTTTGTCAGGGAGCGCTATCGCAGCCTGGGTGCCGAGGATCGACGGCGCTATCAATTGCTGCTGCGCAGCGAGGATCAGGACCTGTTCGCCTGGTTCCTTCACCGCAAACAACCGGAGGATCATGAACTGCGGGCTATCGTCGACCAGATTCTCGCCTTCACCCGCGGTGGAGGTGAGGGTGAGGTCGTCCCGCCTTAGGCGGCAGTTGTTCTGTCTGCTTGGCGTCGCGGCGGCATCGGCCCTGTGGCTCCTGTACAGTCGCGGCCACGGCGCGCTTGCCGCGACCCTGGCGCTGCCCGCCTGTTGGCTGCTGGCTGCCTGTCGTGACCGGGATGCGGGGACACTCGTGCGTTGCCAGGCCGGCGACTGGTCGATAACCCGGTCTGGCGTGCTTCAGCCTGTTGTGCCGGTGCCGGGGGCCGCACGCTTGTCCTGGCTGACCCACCTGCGCTGGCATGAACGCGGCCGGTCCCGGTTGCACAGCATGTGGTTGTTTGTCGACAGTGCCGACGAGGCATCGCTCGCCGGGCTGCGCCGGTGCCTAGTCGTTTACTGCCGCTGAGGCAGGGCGCAGTACCGTATCCACTGCCTCAGGCAGCAGCTCCGGGTAGTCGAGGGTGAAGTGCAGGCCGCGGCTTTCCTTGCGCAGTGTGGCGCAGCGGATCATCAACTCAGCGACCATGGCGAGATTGCGCAACTCCAGCAGGTCATTGCTGACCTTGTAATTGCTGTAGTAGTCGGCGATTTCGCGCTGCAACAGCTCGACGCGGTGCTGGGCCCGCTCGAGGCGTTTGTTGGTGCGTACGATGCCGACATAATCCCACATGAATCGGCGCAATTCGTCCCAGTTGTGCGCGATCACAACGTCCTCGTCGGAGTCCGTGACCTGGGATTCGTCCCATGGCGGAATATCCCCGGGGGTCGGCGCGGTATCGCGCTGGTTGCAGATATCCGCCGCCGCCGACGTCGCGTACACCACGCATTCGAGCAGTGAGTTACTGGCCATGCGGTTGGCGCCGTGAAGCCCTGTGCAGGAGGTCTCGCCGATGGCGTAGAGCCCGTCGATGTCGGTACGACCGTGGGTGTCGACGACGATGCCTCCGCAGGTGTAGTGCGCAGCGGGAACAACGGGAATGGGTTCGGCGGCTATATCGATGCCGAACTCGGCACACTGGGCCATCACCGTAGGGAAGTGGGCCTGCAGAAAGTCGCGCGGCTGGTGCGAGATGTCCAGGTAAACGCAGTCCAGGCCGAGGCGTTTCATTTCATGGTCGATGGCGCGAGCCACTATATCCCGTGGCGCGAGCTCCGCACGCTTGTCAAAGCGTGACATGAACTCGCTGCCATCAGGCAGGCGCAATTTGCCGCCCTCGCCCCTGATAGCTTCCGTGATCAGGAACGACTTCGCTCGCGGGTGGTAGAGGCAGGTGGGATGAAACTGGTTGAATTCCATGTTCGCGACCCGGCAACCCGCCCTCCATGCCATGGCGATGCCGTCGCCGCTGGCGCCGTCGGGGTTGCTGGTGTACAGGTAGGCCTTGCTCGCTCCGCCGGTTGCCAGTACCACCGCCGGGGCGAGGAAGAGGTCAACCGAGTCGCGCTGTCGGTCGAGTATGTAGGCGCCCTGGCAGTGCCCCCGATCCACGATCAGGTCCACCGCCACTCGATGGGTATAGATGTCGATGTTCCCCATGGCACGCACCCGGTCGGTCAAAACTTCCGAGATCGCACGCCCCGTGCGATCGGCGGCATGGATGATACGCCGATGACTGTGACCACCTTCCATGGTCAGGTGAAATTCTTGCCCGGCGTCACCCGCCTGGTCGGGCCTCAGGTCGAAGTCCACGCCCTGCTGCACCAGCCACTCGACGGCGCGCCGACTGTTTCTAACGGTGAACTCAACCGCTTCCCGGTGACACAAACCGCCACCGGCCGCCAGCGTGTCTTCGACGTGCGAATCGATGGTATCGCGGCTGTGCAATACCGCTGCCATTCCGCCCTGGGCCCAGAAAGTCGAACCCTGGGTGAGATCGGCTTTGGAGAGCAGGGCGACGCGGTAATGGTCGGGCAGCTGCAGGGCCAGACTCAGTCCGGCAGCTCCCCCGCCAATGATGAGTACGTCGTGTTGAAATGTCTGGGGCATTGACTGGGCCCTTCCCGGCTCGCGCTTGCCGCGTGGTGCTCCTCGAATATATGATGCCGCTCAAGGACTTACACCCATCGTGGGCAGGTTCCGTGAGTATAGCGAGGTCCTGAGTCATTGGGAAACGCGCTGCGGAGGAACTTTTTGGCGACAGCCAGTTCTTACCAGTGCCCGCAATACAAGGAAGGCGTCATCGCGAAGCAGAGAACAACGAGTGAGCGGGCCGTGGGGCAGTGTTGCGACGGGTGTTCCGGGCATGGCCGGGGCGGTCGGCACTCGTGAATGCGACGGAGAGCGACAAACAGCTGGTTGCCCGGGCAAAGAAGGGTGACAGCCGGGCGTTCGATCTGCTGGTGTTGAAGTACCAGCACAAGATATTCAGTCTCATCGGCCGCTATGTTCAGGATGCCGATGAGGTGCAGGACGTCGCCCAGGAAGCATTTATCAAGGCATATCGCGCCTTGCCGCGCTTTCGCGGTGACAGCGCGTTTTACACGTGGTTGTACCGGATCGCGATCAACACGGCCAAGAATCACCTGGTGTCCCGGTCCCGCCGCCCACCGGGGTCGGACGTGGAAGTCGAGGACGCGGAATACTACGAGGGTGGCGGTGCCCTGAGGGATATCGAATCGCCCGAGAATGCCCTCTTTGGAACTGAACTGAAGGCCGTCGTGGAAAGCGCGATTACAGAATTGCCCGATGATTTGCGCAGTGCGGTAACTTTGCGTGAGTTTGACGGTCTTAGTTACGAGGATATCGCCGAAATCATGGATTGTCCGGTCGGCACGGTGCGATCGCGGATTTTCCGGGCCCGCGAGGCCATCGACAACCGGGTGCGGGAACAGATGGAAGGAGCGGGGTGAGGTGGCGTCACGGAAAGCGGCGAATCCGCACCGAGACGCACAACGTTAATGACGATGATGGAAGGTTGGTAATGGAACAAAGATTGCGGGAATCCCTCTCTGCCCTGATGGACGACGAGGCCAACGAGCTGGAAGTCGAGCGCGTGCTCTCACGTGCAGCGGATGACGGCGACGTTCGCGGCACCTGGGTCCGTTATCACGCCGTGAGGGCCGTCGTCCGCAAGGAAGACTCGCCGTATGGCGGGTTCGATGTCTCCTCGCGCGTACGGGCCGCGCTGGCGGAGGGAACCGCGCCCAGGGCGCAGACCCTGCGCGACCGGTTGTCCGGTTTCACCCAGCCTTTGGCCGGGTTTGCCGTCGCGGCCTCAGTAGCCGCGGTGGTGGTGGTAGGCGGGATGCAATTGAATGATGTCGAATCCCCGGTCGTCGAGCAGCCCGCCATCGCTGTTTCGCCCCCGGGGATGGTCGGTGGGCCCTTCGGTGCGACAGCCGTACCCGCCAGTTACGGTGCAACGCAGGCGTCAGGCCTGCAACCGACACCGGCGACGGGATACCGGGAGTTGGCCCGGCAGCGGATGCAACGGTACATGCAGTCACACGCCGAAGCCGCGGCACTGAATTCGCCCCAGGGCCTGGTCCCCTATGCCCGGGTAAGGGAAATCCAGGAGTAGGGAATCGTGGGATTGCGAGTACGGCTATATTTTCCTTCACGCCAGGTATCGCTTCACGCGGCGGGTGTGTCGATAGCACTGTTTGCGCTGGCGGCGAGTGCCGCCTGCCCCACCGCAGATCAGGAGGCCCTGCGCTGGCTTGACCGGATGTCACGCAGTGCCAGTGAAGCCGACTATCAGGGCGTCGCGACCTTGCAGCGCGGTGAAGAGATGCAGGTTTTACAACTGTCCCATTCGGTGGAATCCGGTGCCGAGTCAGAACACCTGCTCCACCTCTCCGGTCGGGGAGCGGCGGTCGAGCGCAGCGGGCACCCACTGGACTGTGTGCACCCCGGCCACAAGTTGTTGCGGCTGGCAGAAACACTGGAGGATAGCGACTGCGGCGTCGCATCGCACTACCGCTTTGACGTCACCGGTGCCGATCGTGTCGCCGGGCGGGAAGCAGTACGTATCCTGGTCGACCCGCGTGACCCCTATCGTTACGGTTATGTCCTGGACCTGGACAGGGAAACGGCCCTGCTGTTGCGCGCGCGGATCGTAGGGCGCGGTAACACCACGCTCGAGCTGTTCCAGTTCGCCAAGGTGAACTACGCCGACGGCCGGCCGGTTGTGTCGCCGGCCGAGGTCATTCACCAGGCAGCCCATCCGTTGCCGGGCGACGGCGCCGGCACTGCGCTCTCGCGCCGCGACTGGTTTCTGAGCTGGCTTCCGGAAGGCTTCATGCCTACAGGGTCTTTGGCGGGTCCCGGGTCCAGTCGGTCCTACACCGACGGTCTCGCGGTATTTTCGGTGTTTTTAGAAGAACTGGATCGCGAGATGCGGCCCGGGGAAGGCGTGGTCCGCCAGGGAGCGACAATTTCCTACACCCGCGGTATGCAGCTTGCGAGTTCACCGGTTCTGGTGACAGTTATCGGTGAGATACCGGTCAATACGGCGCGCATGGTCGTGGATTCGATAGGCTGGGCGCGCTGATGGAAGTGACCGAAACCGGCCGCGTTGTAGCCATCGAGGCAGATGGGGCCTGGGTGGAAACCATTCGCGCGAGCACCTGCGGGAGCTGTTCGGCTCGCAAGGGCTGTGGTCACGGGCTTCTCAACCGCGCCGCTGACGGCAGGTACGGCTACATCCGGGTGTTGCCCGGCACCCTGGCACTCGCGGACCTCGCCGTGGACGATCAGGTCCGGTTTGCCATTCCCGGGTCTGTCATCGTGCGTGGCTCCCTTGTGGTGTATGCGCTGCCTCTGCTGCTGTTGCTGTGTGGTGCCGTGACAGGCAGCCAGTTCGCGATCGCCATGAATACAGCCCAGGTCGACCTCTATGCGCTTGCCGGCGGCGGTCTGGGCTTTACCCTCGGTGCCTTTATCGTGCGCTGGCACGCCCGCCTGCACCGGGAGGATGTTCGGCTTCAACCTACCCTTGTCGCGCGGCTCGCGCCCGCCGCAGGCTACCCAGCACACTGAATTGTCACCGCTGTTACAGTTTTCTATGAGTTATCCGACCAGGAGGAATTTCTTATGAATACCTTGTCTCCCCTACGTGCCCTGGTGTTTATCACCCTGGCGTTCTGGGCCGCCGGCCAGGCATCGGCCCAGGCATTGCCGGATTTCCGGGATATCGTCAAGCAGCACTCACCGGCTGTGGTGAAGATCGTGGTCGAACACAGTGGCAATCGCGGTCCGGATTTCGACGGTGAGATACCCGAGTACCTGCGCCGATTTTTCGGCTTTCCCGAGGGTCAGATGCCCCAGCGCCAGCAAATGGCTACCGGCTCCGGGTTCGTGATCTCGCAGGACGGGTATATCCTGACCAACAATCACGTGGTCGACGGCGCCAGCAGTGTGCTGGTGCGGTTGTCGGACCGGCGCGAGTTTGATGCCGAGGTGGTGGGCACCGATCCCGCGCTCCGATCTTGCCCTGCTGCGTATCGAGGCGACCAAACTGCCGGCACTGATGCTCGCCAAGGAGGATACCCTGGAGGTGGGCGAGTGGGTCCTGGCGATCGGCTCTCCTTTCGGGCTCGACTATTCGGTGACGGCCGGTATCGTCAGCGCGATGGGCCGCAGCCTGCCCACGGAGCGCAACGAGAACTACGTCCCCTTCATTCAGACTGACGTGGCGATCAATCCCGGTAATTCCGGGGGCCCGTTGTTCAATCTCAAGGGCGAGGTCGTGGGTGTGAACTCGCAGATATTCACCCGCAGCGGTGGCTCTATCGGCCTCTCTTTTGCCATCCCGGTCAGCGTTATCAACAACGTCGTTGCCCAGCTCAAGGACAAGGGTCGGGTGACCCGGGGTTGGCTGGGCGTCACCATCCAGGATGTGGACAGGAATCTCGCCGAATCCTTCGGGCTGGATCGCCCTCGCGGCGCGCTGGTCGTGCAGGTCTCCGAGGGCGGGCCGGCGGACAAGGCCGGGCTCAAGTCCGGCGATGTCATCCTCAGATTCGACGGCAGGGACATTCCCACCTCGGCGGACCTGCCGCATGTCGTTGGCCTTATCGCGCCCGGCTCGGAGGTCAAGGTCGAGGTGGTGCGCGATCGCAAGCGCAAGAAGCTGGACGTGGAAGTGGGTGGTCTCGACGCCGACGACAGCTTCGCCCTGACACCGGGAATTCGGGTTCGGGTCAGGGTGGTCGCCTTGGCCTGATCGTGGAAGCCGCCACCGCCGAGATGCTCGAGCGCTGGGGCATCAGCGGTGGCGTGCTGGTGCGGGAGGTCGTTCCCGGACTCCGCCGCGGACGAGGCCGGCATCCAGCCTGGCGATGTGATCACCCTCTCGACTCCAAGCCGGTCAAGTCGGTCGACGCCTACGACGAGGTCGTGGAGGGCCTCAAGAAGCGGCAGTTCCGTTCCGCTGCGGCTGTTGAGACGGGGGTCACCGCTGTTTATCGGCCTCAAACTCACGCGACTGACGCATCCGGGGCGGGGTCCGTGGTGGCATGCCGCCGCGCCCGAGCGTGGCGGTTGTACCCGGCTTGGGGTACAATCGCGCGTTTTTTGGCGGACCTGCCCGTCCCCGCGGCAGGGTGCGCGCGCGCTCAGTGGATATCGAGCCCTGAGTGAGTGAACTTCAAAACATCCGCAATTTTTCCATCATTGCGCACATCGATCACGGCAAATCGACGCTCGCTGATCGGTTTATCCAGCACTGTGGCGGCCTGAGTGCCCGGGAGATGGATGCGCAGGTGCTCGACTCCATGGATATCGAGCGAGAGCGCGGTATCACTATCAAGGCCCAGAGTGTGACCCTGGATTATCAGGCCCGCGACGGCCAGATCTACCAGCTCAATTTTATCGACACGCCCGGGCATGTGGACTTCTCCTATGAAGTGTCCCGTTCGCTCGCCGCCTGTGAGGGCGCGCTGCTGGTGGTGGATGCCGGCCAGGGTGTTGAAGCGCAATCCGTCGCCAACTGCTATACCGCCATCGAGCAGGGCCTGGAAGTGCTGCCGATACTCAACAAGATGGACCTGCCGCAGGCCGATCCGGATCGTGTCAAGCAGGAGATCGAGGACATTATCGGTATCGATGCCACCGAGGCCTGCCTGGTGAGCGCGAAGTCGGGCATGGGGATCGAGGACGCGCTGGAATATCTGGTGGAGCAGATTCCACCACCCGAGGGCGATCGCCAGGCGCCGCTGCAGGCCCTGATCATCGATTCCTGGTTTGACAACTACCTGGGGTGGTTTCGCTGGTCAGGGTGAAGCAGGGTGTGCTGCGTAAGCGCGATAAGATCATGGCCAAATCCATCGGCAAGGTGCACCAGACAGATAGCGTGGGTATCTTCACGCCGAAGCGGCTCGAGACGGGCGAACTGCAGGCCGGTGAAGTTGGCTATGTGGTTGCGGGCATCAAGGATATCCACGGTGCGCCGGTAGGGGATACCCTGATCAACTCCCGCCACCCCGAGGTGCACGCCCTGCCGGGATTCCAGCAGGATCAAACCCCAGGTCTATGCGGGTATTTTTACCATTTCCTCCGATGACTACGAGGATTTTCGCGAGGCGCTGGCCAAGCTGACCCTCAACGACGCCTCCCTGTTCTACGAGCCGGAGACATCCGACGCGTTGGGGTTTGGTTTTCGCTGTGGTTTTCTGGGTATGTTACACATGGAGATCATGCAGGAGCGCCTCGAGCGAGAGTACGATCTCGACCTGATTACCACCGCGCCCACGGTGATCTACGAGGTGGTGAGGAAGAGCGGCGATGTCGTGTCTGTCGACAATCCGTCGTCGCTACCCGACGTGGGTGATATCGAGGAGATGCGTGAACCGATAGCGCGCTGTAATATCCTGGTGCCCCAGGATTACCTGGGTGGCGTGATCACGCTGTGTGTGGAGAAGCGCGGCGTGCAGAAAGACATGCAATTCCTGGGTGTTCAGGTATCGGTCGTCTACGATATCCCGCTGGCCGAAGTCGTGCTGGATTTTTTCGACCGGTTGAAATCGGTCAGCCGTGGCTACGCTTCCCTCGACTATGGCTTCAATCGTTTCCAGGCGGCGAATCTCGCCCGGCTGGACGTGCTGATCAACGGCGAGCGTGTCGATGCGCTTGCGGTGATCGTGCACCGGGACCAGGTCAACCATCGCGGGCGGGCGCTGGTGGAAAAAATGAAAGAACTGATTCCGCAGACAGATGTTCGACGTCGCCATCCAGGCTGCGGTGGGCGGCAAAATTGTCGCCCGCCAGACCGTCAAGGCGCTGCGCAAGAATGTCACGGCCAAGTGTTACGGTGGCGATGCTACCCGCAAGCGAAAACTGCTGGAGAAGCAGAAAGCAGGAAAGAAAAGGATGAAGCAGGTAGGCAGTGTGGAAATCCCACAGTCGGCCTTCCTCGCCGTTCTCAAGGTCGACGGTTGAATACAGGGCCGACGACGGCCATCCCCGCAACGGGATCGTCAGCAGCGTCCTCGTGGCGAATTTAAGGAACCATTATGAGTATCGATTTCCCATTGATCCTGGTGATGCTGGTGTTTGGCAGTGGTCTCATCTGGGCCGCGGATGTCGCGTTCCTGGCGCCGCGCCGGCGCGCCCGCATCGATCAACTACAGGAGGAAATCACCGGCTGGGACGAGGACGGCAGTGGAGCACAGGCGAAGTACCAGGCCCGTATCGCTGAGGAAGCTTCGGAGTCCACCCTGGTCGAGTATGCACGGTCGTTTTTCCCGGTGCTGTTCGTGGTGTTCGTGCTGCGATCTTTCCTGGTCGAACCCTTCCAGATACCGTCCTCTTCAATGGTGCCAACGCTGCAGGTGGGCGACTACATCCTGGTCAACAAGTACACGTACGGGATCAGGTTGCCGGTAGTGCGGACCAAGGTCCTCGAAATCAACAAGCCCAAGCGGGGCGATGTGATGGTTTTTTTCCCGCCGCACATGAACACCACGTACTACATCAAGCGAGTCGTGGGTCTACCGGGGGACACGGTCGAATACCGTAACAAGCGCCTCTACGTGAATGGCGAGGCGGTCACCCGAGACGAGTTGGGCGTTATACCGGACGGGTCGGCGCGCGTGCAGATGGCACTGGAGCAACTCGGGGAAAGTAATCACCTCATGCAGGATAACCTGGCCCGCCCCGCCCGCGATTTTGCCGTCGTGGTGCGTCCCGGGCATTATTTCATGATGGGTGATAACCGGGACAACAGCAGTGACAGTCGCATTTGGGGTCAGGTCCCTGAAAAGGATATAGTAGGGAAGGCGTTCGCCGTGTGGATGCACTGGCCGTCTCTCTTCAGTGTGCCGAGTTTCGATCGCGTGGGCGTCATAGAATAACGAAGGCTTAAAGGGGTGAAAGTGATGAAACAATATCAGCCGATCCGGCGGCAGCAGGGCATGTCGCTGGTCTTTATGATAATTCTTGCGATGATGGTCGGTTTTTTCGCGATGTGCGCCATTCGGATGTTTCCGCTCTATTTCGAGTTTCTCAGCGTCCGCGAGATCGTCACCAAGGTGGCCGGAGAATTCGATCCGAAAACCAATACCATCGCCGACATCCGCCGCAAACTGGATAATCTTTTCAACACCAACCAGATCTACGCGATCAAGCCGCGTGACGTCGAGGTGTTCCGGGAAGAGGGCGACACCTACATCGATGCGAGTTACGAGGCCCGGGTCCCATTGTTCTGGCGATTTGATGCCGTCATGAAGTTTGACGACCTGAAATACGTCGCTGGCAAGCCGGGAGGCGAACCGGTCGAGTGACGGTATACTCAGCCACTTCAGGCACCGCCGCGGCCTGGAGTCAGGCCATCGGGACCCATGCCCACCAGTAAGCCGGCGGTCCAGCCCGGCGTGGATCGCCTCCAGCAGGTGCTGGGCTACCGCTTCAGTGACCCGGCGCTGTTGCGCCTCGCGCTGACGCATCGGAGTGTTGCGAGGGGCAACAACGAGCGCCTGGAATTCCTCGGCGATTCAGTCGTCAATCACATCATCGCCGAGCACCTGTTTAATCACTTTCCCGATGCAAGGGAGGGAGAGATGAGCCGCATGCGGGCCGAAATGGTCAAGGGAGATACCCTGGCAGAGGTGGCCGCTGAACTGGGTTTGGGAGCGCATCTGCGGCTGGGTCCCGGTGAGCGCAGGAGTGGTGGTCACCGGCGCGGGTCGATTCTCGCAGACGCGTTGGAGGCCGTGATTGGAGCAATACTACTGGACGCCGGAATCGCGCGCTGTCGCGAATGTGTCTTGAACTGGTTCGCCGACCGTCTCGAGACCCTGTCTGTAACTACTGTCGGTAAGGATTCAAAAACAGCGTTGCAGGAATACCTGCAAGGTCGCCAGTGGCCTCTTCCCGAATACATTCTGCAGTCCGTCGACGGTGAAGATCATGCCCAGAATTTTCAGGTGGTCTGCCGGCTCACGCAGCCGGAACTGGTGGCGGAGGGCAACGGCAGCAGCCGCCGCAAGGCGGAACAGGCCGCCGCCGCGGACGCGTTGAGACAGTTGCATGAGTGATGCGGAAGTCCAGCGCTGTGGTTACGTGGCGATTGTCGGTCGCCCGAACGTCGGCAAATCGACCCTGCTGAATTATCTGTTGGGACAGAAAATCAGCATCACGTCGCGCAAGCCCCAGACTACCCGTCACCGCGTGCTCGGCATCAAGACGGTCGGACCGGTGCAGATGATCCTGGTGGATACACCCGGCCTGCATCGCGCGGGTGAGAAGGCGCTGAACCGGGCCATGAACAATGCCGCCAATGCGACTATTGCCGACGTCGATGTTGCCGTCTTCGTCGTCGATCGCAGCGCCTGGACAGACGAGGACGAGATGGTCCTGGCGCGTCTGGTCGCGGCAAGCATCCCCTTGATCCTGGTGGTCAATAAGATTGACCTGGCGAAGGATAAAACTGCGTTGCTGCCGCACCTTGAGTGGCTGGCTGGCAAGGCCGATTTTGCCGCCATCCTGCCGATATCTGCATTACGACAGCACAATCTCGAGGCGCTGGAGGCGGAGATCACCTCCCTACTGCCTGCAGGCGCCCACCTGTTCCCGGAAGAACAACTTACCGACCGCAGCCAACGGTTCCTGGCGGCTGAGATTGTACGGGAGAAGATCACCCGGCAGTTGGGCGACGAACTGCCCTACGCTGCCGCAGTCGAGATCGAGGAATTTGCCGCCGAGGGTGAGGTGCTGCACATCTCTGCTCTGATTCTGGTCGAGCGCAAAGGGCAGAAACGTATTTTAATCGGGGAAGGGGGAAGTCGCCTGCGCAGTATCGGCAGTGAGGCCCGCAGGGATATGGAAGCGCTCTTCGACAGTAAGGTCATGCTGCGGCTGTGGGTCAAGATCAAGTCAGGCTGGTCCGATGACGAGCGCGCACTGCGCAGCCTCGGTTATGACACCTAGGGCACCTCTGAATAATGGCAATCGCGCTCAGCGGAGTTCTGAAGCGTCCAGTGCAGGACACGGCAGGAATCGGCAAAGAAACATGACTGAGGCGGCGTTACCTAAGCTGTTTTGGCCTGTTTCTGCTGCCGGACAACGCCCGCTGAGGCATCCTGTAGCGGTTGCGAGATGCGGGACGATCGCGTCTTTATTGGCTGGGGTGTGAACCGGTGCGTATCGATCTGCAACCCGCCTATGTTCTGCACTCCCGAGAGTACCGGGATACCTCATTGATCCTGGAGATCTTCACACCGGAACACGGACGCTTCTCGGTGGTTGCACGGGGGGCAAGGCGCAGGCGGCGCGGAGGCACCCAGCGCGCCCTGCTACAGCCCTTTATCCCCCTGCTGGTTTCGTTCTCCGGCCGCGGGGAAATGAAAAACCTGGTGACCTGTGAGGCCGCGGCTCAGGCAGTCGCGTCTCGAGGGTCCCGGTTGTTCAGTGCTCTGTACGTTAACGAACTTGTCGTGCGCCTGCTGCACCGGCATGATCCGCACCCGGAACTGTTTGCCGTCTACAGTGATACGCTGGCGAATATCGCCCGGGTCGATGAAATAGAGCTCGTGCTGCGGCAATTCGAACTGACCCTGCTCGACGCACTGGGTTACGGATTTGCGCTGGATACCGACGGGGAAACCGGCGACAGGCTCGATGCACGGGACCGTTACATTTTTGAACCCGGTACGGGGCTGGTCAGCCTGCACCGTTTCGGTGCTGCGACGCGGTCAAACAGTTACCCGGGATCGGACCTGTTGGCGATGTCGGCCGGTGTTCTCGACGGGAGTGTCCGTGAAACCGCCAAGCGACTGTTGCGGGAAGTCCTCGCAGCGCACCTGGGTCCCGAACCGTTGCGCAGCCGGGAGTTGTTTCGCCCGAACGCGGGTCGGTCAGTGCCCCCGGTTACACCAACCCCCCCAGGCAGTCCGTGGGAGGAGGTGCAGTGATTGCAGTGGGTACCGATATTCTCGCCTTTCGTCGGATCGACGATGTGCAGGCCCGGCTCGGAGATCGCTTCGTAAGGCGGATTCTAACGGCGACCGAGTACGAAGAGTACACGCGCGCCGCGCAACCCAATCGGCTGCTTGCCAAACGCTTCGCCGCCAAGGAGGCCGTTGCCAAGGCTCTCGGTACGGGGATAGGCAATGGGGTCAGCTGGCAGGACATCCAGATCGAGCATGACGGGCTGGGTGCGCCGTCGGCCAGGCTGAGCGGCGGTGCCCTGGAGGCAGCGCGGGCGCGCGGCGGCGAGCGCGTAGCAGTCAGCCTGTCAGATGAAATGGACTATGTGGTCGCATTCGCCGTGCTGGACCGGTGAGCGGGCGGGGTACGGCCTGCCGTGGCCGGCAAAACCCGATATAATCGTGGGTCGCGGATTCCGCGCTGGCGTTCATGGCGAGCGCCTCGCCGCAGCGTTTCTCGCGAATGTATCAGTACTGTGAATCAACCGGACACGCCCTGAATGCCAGATTACCCCACGATTGAAGCGTGTATAGGTAACACGCCACTGGTCAGACTGCAGCGTCTCCCCGGCAATACCAGCAATACGATACTGGGTAAGCTCGAAGGGAATAACCCGGCGGGATCGGTCAAGGACCGGCCGGCGATGAGCATGATTGCCAATGCCGAGTTACGCGGTGACATTGCACCCGGGGATACATTGATCGAGGCGACCAGTGGCAACACGGGTATCGCCCTTGCGATGGCGGCCGCGATACGGGGTTACCGGTTGTTGCTGATCATGCCCGCGCACATGAGTGACGAGCGCAAGCAGGCTATGGCCGCGTACGGCGCGGAACTCATCGAAGTCTCCCGGGACGACGGCATGGAGGGCGCGCGAGATCTGGCCATGCAGATGCAGCGAGAGGGCGTTGGCAGGGTGCTGGACCAGTTTGCCAACCCCGATAACCCGCGGGCGCACTATACGGGTACCGGCCCCGAGATCTGGCGGCAGACCGAGGGTACGGTGACGCACTTTATCAGCTCGATGGGTACAACCGGGACCATCATGGGCTGTTCCACCTACCTCAAGGAGCAGAACTCCGGCATCCAGATCGTGGGGCTACAGCCCGTGGAAGGTTCCAGCATTCCGGGGATCAGGCGCTGGCCGGAAGAATACCTGCCGTCAATTTATGAGGCGCCTCGCGTCGACCGGGTGCTGGATATCTCCCAACAGGAATCGGAAGACACGATGCGGGCACTGGCAGCGCAGGAGGGTATATTCTGCGGGGTATCCTCCGGCGGCTGTATCGCCGGGGCACTGCGTATTTCGGCGGAAGTGGAGAATGCCGTCATCGTTGCGATCATCTGTGATCGCGGGGACCGTTATCTGTCTACCGGTGTTTTCGCCGGTCACTCCGGCAGGGCCTGACCCGTGGTCCAGGTACGGGAACAGTCGTACATCGGTGCAGATGGCAAGATAGATCTCCATGGCTGGTTGCAAAGCTTGCCGGCACCGCTGGACGAGGCCGATGCGCAGCGGGTGCTCAATGCGTGCGAACGTGTGGCGCAGGTGCAGAGTCAGCCCGGAGTCGATCCGGAGGATTGGGCGCAGGGTGCCGACTGCCTGCCTGTTGGCCTCGATATCGCGTACATCCTGGCTGAACTGCACGTGGATACCGATTGTCTCGTCGCCGGTATTCTTTACCGTCCCGTTCGCGAGCAGCGCCTTTCACTGGACGCCGTCGGCGAGGAATTCGGTGACACGGTCGCCCGGATCATCAAGGGTGTCCTGCGGATGGCGGTCATCAGCGACCTGAAGAACCGCAGCGCGGCGCCGGTCCTCGGTCAGGCGCACGGCCAGAAGGACAATATTCGTAAGATGCTCGTTGCCCTGGTGGATGACGTGCGGGTTCCATTGATAAAACTGGCGGAGCGGACCTGCGCCATACGGGCAGTCAAGAACGATGCGGCGCGCCGGGAAGGGGTTGCCCGGGAGGTTTTCGACGTTTATGCACCACTCGCGCACCGGCTGGGTATCGGTCACCTGAAGTGGGAACTGGAGGACCTGTCATTCCGTTACATCTACGGCGAGTCCTATCGGAAGATTGCGCGTTTGCTCGATGGCAGGCGACTGGAACGCGATCGTTTCATCGCGGGTGTCAAGGAGGAGCTTGGTGAGGTTCTTCGGGGCGCCGGCCTGAACTTCGAAATTCAGGGTCGTGCAAAGCACATTTACAGCATCTGGCGCAAAATGCAGCGCAAGGGTATCGGCTTCTCACAGGTATACGACATCCAGGCCGTGCGGATCCTGGTCGACCAGATCAAGGACTGTTATGCCACGCTGGGGCTGGTCCACGGACTCTGGCGAAATATACCGAACGAGTTCGACGACTACATTGCCAACCCGAAGGAGAACGGGTATCGCTCACTGCATACCGCCGTCATCGGGCCGGACGGCCGCGTACTCGAGGTTCAGATCCGTACCCGGCAGATGCACGAGGAAGCGGAGCTGGGCGTCTGCGCCCACTGGCGCTATAAGGGCTCCGACTCGGTGAACGACGTTGCCAGTTCCTACGAAGAGAAGATTGCCTGGTTGCGCCAGGTGCTGGACTGGCACGAGGAGACCGGCGACGCCGCTGCGGTCGCTGAGCAATTCAGCCTGGATGTGGCTCAGGACCGGGTTTACGTGTTCACGCCGAAAGGTGATGTTGTCAACCTGCCGCAAGGGGCGACACCGCTGGATTTTGCCTACTACGTGCATACCGAGGTCGGACATCGGTGCCGCGGCGCCAAAGTGAACGGTTCTATCGTGCCCTTGACCCACACCCTCGCCATGGGTGAACGCGTTGAAATCCTGACCAGTCGCGACGGCACTCCGAAACGCGACTGGCTGCAGCCGGATGCGGGTTACCTGCGCACTTCCCGGGCTCGGGCGAAGGTCCTGCACTGGTTCAAGAGCCAGGCCCGCGAAGACAATATCGACGCCGGCCGGCATCTGCTGGAGCGCGAATTCAAACGCCTTGCGCTGACCGCGGTGGACTACCAGCGGATTGCCCGGAAAGTGCAGCTCAATACGGTCGAGGATATGTACGCCGCGGTCGGCTCCGGCGACCTCTCGTCGGCGCAGGTGCTCAATGCGGCACAGGGTCTGGTGGAAAACCGGCCCCTGCCGCAACTGCGCCCGGCGCGTGCCAGTTCCAGTGCCAAGGCCGAGCGCGGCAAGGTGCACGTATCCGGTGTCGGTGGGCTGTTGACGCAGTTGGCGGGCTGCTGCAAACCACTGCCCGGCGACGCGATCATAGGCTTCATCACCCAGGGCAAAGGGGTCAGCGTACACCGGGCGGACTGTGCCCGACTGCTCAACCTGCAGGAGACGCAACCACAGCGTATGGTCGAGGTGGACTGGGGTGAGACGCCCGCGGCGAACTACGAGGTCGATGTGGCGATCGAGGCCTACGACCGTCAGGGCCTGTTGCGCGATATTACCCTGCTGTTTGCCAATGCGCGTCTCAACGTCCTGTCCATCAATACGCAGACCAACAAACGGCGGCATACAGCGACGATGAAGGTTCGGGTCGAAGTGCCCAATCTGGGAGCGCTGTCCAAATTGCTGGACCGCATCAACGGGCTGAGGAACGTCGTCTCCGCCCGTCGGCTGTCGGACGCCGCAAACCGGTGAACGAGCCCTACACAATAAACGACCTGTTGCGCGTCATGGCGCGCTTGCGCGACCCGCAATCCGGCTGTCCCTGGGATCTCGCCCAGGACTTCCGTTCTATCGTACCGTCGACCCTGGAAGAGTGTTATGAGCTGGCACAGGCGATCGAGGATGAGGACTACCCGCATGTCGCCGAGGAACTGGGGGATGTGCTGTTCCAGGTTGTCTTCTACGCCCAGCTGGGTGCCGAGCGTGAGTTGTTTGCGTTTGAATCCATCGTCGATACGCTGGTGCGCAAGCTGGTGCGCCGACACCCGCATGTCTTCGATGGTGGTGATATCGACGGCCCGGGGGTAAGCGGCCGGATTCCGGAGGCCGAGGTAAAACGCCAGTGGGAGGCTATAAAACGCGAGGAGCGCCGCGAGCGCGACCACGACGGACACCTGGATGATGTGCCGCTGGCACTACCGGCACTGAGCAGGGCCCAGAAGCTGCAGAAGCGCGCTGCCGGATTCGGATTCGACTGGCCGGCGACGGATGCTGTGCTGGCCAAGGTAGAGGAAGAGCTCGCCGAGCTTCGACAGGCTATTGCCGCCGGCAATGAGGCCGAAACCGGCGAAGAACTGGGCGATCTGATGTTCACCTGCGTCAATCTGGCGAGGCACCTCGGTTGGGACAGCGAAGCCGCATTGCGTCAGGCCTCGGCCAAGTTCGAGAAGCGGGTTCGAGGGATGGAGAGCCTTGCGCGGCAGAAGGATCGGTCCCTGGACGATATGACCGAAACCGAACTGGACGTCCTCTGGCGTCAGGTGAAGGGCAAGACCTGACCCCTGGCGTGGGGGCCTGCCAGGCCCCGAGCAGGACTTGTGCTGACCCGTTGCGCTGTGTAGAGTGAGCAGCCTTCAATCCAACGAAACCATGATAGACCCCGCGATCTACAGTGTATCGTGAGGTTCTGCGAGGACATTCCCATGCGATTAATTCTGCTAGGCGCGCCAGGTGCGGGCAAGGGCACCCAGGCGCAGTTTATCTGCGAACGCTTCGCCATCCCGCAGATTTCCACCGGCGATATGTTGCGCAGCGCCGTCAAGGCCGGGACCGAACTGGGCCTGCAGGCAAAAGCCGTTATGGATTCCGGGGGACTGGTCTCAGACGACATTATCATCGGGCTGGTCAAGGATCGTATACAGCAGCCCGACTGTGCCAATGGATTCCTGTTCGACGGTTTTCCGCGGACGATACCACAGGCAGAGGCCATGGTTGACGCCGGTGTCGATATTGATCACGTGGTCGAAATCGCGGTCGACGACGAGGAAATCGTCCGGCGATTAAGCGGTCGGCGGGTGCATCCGGGATCGGGGCGCGTATACCATATCGTCTACAACCCGCCCGCAAAGGATGGCGTCGATAACGAGACCGGTGAGGCGTTGGTGCAGCGCGACGATGACAGTGAAGCTACCGTTCGTAATCGACTGAATGTCTACCAGGACCAAACCCGGCCGCTGGTCGATTTCTACAGCCATATGAGCGGCGACAATGTGCCGGCCTATCATCGCATCCCCGGCGTCGGTAGCGTCGAGGAAATTCGCGACCGGGTATTCCTCTCCCTCGATGGCTGACGGCTGCGGCCGTCGCCTCATTCACCTCGATTCAGGTTGCGGAAGGCCTGTGCGCAGTCGCTGAAGTCTACGGCGATAGTATTCAGTCGCGCATACCAGGCGTGCACGGCTCCACGCCCATCGTCCAGGCATTTACCGGCACTGTGGAGCACCTCACTGCGCAAAACCGCGCACAGCCAGTGCGCCCGGCTACCGTCACTGGCGTAGGCGACGTCGAGCGCGCCTTCGGCATCGAGAGCAGCAAGCAGTCGTGTAACAAGGGTCACCGGCAACAACGGCGTGTCGCAGGGGACCACCGCTACATACGGGGTCGAGATGTGGCCGGCAGCGGCTTCGAAGCCTGCGAGCGGCCCGTTGAAACCTGCGCGTTGATCACCCACGGTCTCGAAACCCAAGGCGCGGTATCGGTCGCGATTGCGATTGCAGCTGACAATGATGTTGCCAACCTGTGGTGCGAGGCGATCGGCTACCTGCCGGACCAGGGCGTGACCCCGCCAGTCCATCAGTCCCTTGTCGACGCCACCGACACGACGACCCGCGCCGCCGGCGAGGATGAGTCCGGTGACTGATTGTGTCGGCGTCGTGGTGGAAACTGCGTGCTCTTTCACACTCTTCAAGCCCATCGGGGTGAGCGCGGCCACAGCCGGTGGCCTGGTATTGCGTGGCGTAATGATTCCAGATAATCTCACGCACCACAATGCCGACCCCCCGGGTTGGGTCTCGCTGCACGATCACTACAGTCAAACCCGAATCAAAAACCGATGACAGCTATCCTCGCTATCGATACCGCCACGGACGCCTGCTCGGTGGCGCTGCTGCGCGGGACTGAGATCAGTGAGGCATTCGAAGTAACGCCGCGTCGACACAACCAGCGCGTGTTCGTCCTGCTGGCGGAATTGCTCGATGGCGGTGACCTTCGGGGGCAGGGTATCGACGCCATTGCCTACGGCTGCGGCCCCGGCTCTTTCACTGGCCTGCGGATCGCCGCGAGTGTGGTACAGGGACTGGCGTACGCCAATCAATTGCCCTGCGTGCCGGTGTCCACGCTGCTCACCCAGGTGCAGGGTGCCTATCGGCGGGGTATCGTTCGCGGGGACGATACCGTGCTCACCACTCTGGACGCCCGCATCGGCGAACTGTACTGGGCGCTTGCGAGAGTCACCGGCACGGTGGCGACGCTGCGGTCGGGTCCCTTCGTGTCGAAACCTGCTGAGCTCAGCCTGCCGCCCGGGTCCGAGCCTCTGGTCGCAATCGGCAGCGGCCTGGCTTACCTCGAATCACTGCCGTCGACCGTGCGCGACCGGGTCAGGGTTGCGGAAACCGACGCCGTACCGAGGGCATCAGACATGATTCCGCTCGCGCTGGACGCGCTGCAAAACGGCGTGGTCCAGAAGGCACAGGATGTGAGTCCGCTGTACGTGCGGGATCAGGTGAACTGGAAAAAACTGGACCAGCAGGGTCGTCGCTGATCCACGCGGCGGGCCGCAGGTTACCCCGAAGATGCGATAGCCCGTTGACCGGCCATTTGCAGAGAGGCAAAACCGAAACTGATGATTGACTGGTTCCAGGCACTGATCCTGGCGATAGTCCAGGGGCTCACCGAGTTCCTGCCGATTTCAAGTTCCGCACACCTTTTGCTGCCAGCCCAGCTGTTGGGGTGGCCGGACCAGGGACTGGCATTCGATGTCGCCGTGCATGTGGGAACACTCGCAGCCGTGCTGTTCTATTACCGCACCGACCTGCAGGTGATGGGCGGCGCCTTGTTGCGTTCGTTCAGCGGCGGCGGCGTGAGCGACGACAGCCGAATGGCCTGGTATCTGGGTCTTGCGACCGTACCTGCCGGACTCGTCGGCCTGCTGGCCGGCGATCTTATCGAGCAGCAGCTGCGCAGCCTGCCGGTGATAGCGACGACCACGCTGGTTTTCGGCCTGCTGCTGGGCTACGCGGACCGTCGTGCCAGTCGCAGCCCGGGGTCCCGTTCCCTTGACCTGACCGCAGCGCTGCTGATAGGCGCCGCGCAGGCGCTTGCGCCGGTGCCGGGCGTTTCCCGGTCGGGAATCACCATGACTGCCGCGCTGATGCTGGGTTTGACGCGCCAGGCGGCCGCCCGCTTCTCATTTCTGCTTTCCATTCCGATCATCGCCGCGGCGGGATCGATGAAATTGCGGGAGCTGCTGGAAAGCCCGCTGCAAACGCATTGGGCTGTGCTTGTTATTGGTGTAGCCGTGTCGGCCGTGACGGCTTACTGTTGTATTGCGCTGTTCCTGCGCCTCATCGACCGGGTTGGACTCATGCCCTTTGTCATCTATAGGCTGCTGCTGGCGATACTGCTATACGCCGTTTGGCTGGCCTAGCCGTGTTTGCGCGTGGGGCTGGTCCCAGTAAACTGTAGTCAGGTTCGCACCCCACTACCGGGGGCGGGCGATCGTCGGTGACGGCTTGCAGGCCGGGGAGGAGTGTATGAACGTCGGTTTTATCGGGTTGGGGGTCATGGGGTACCCGATGGCCGGCCACCTCCAGGCGGCGGGACACAGTGTGACGGTTTTTAACCGGAGCCGTGAGCGGGCCGTGGACTGGGTGCGCGAACACGGTGGCGACCTCGCGGTGACGCCGGCAGCGGCCGCCGAGGCCGCGGAACTGGTCGCCGTGTGCGTCGGTAACGATGACGACGTGCGAGCCGTGGTGCTCGGTGAAGAGGGTGTGTTCGCCGGCTTGCGCCCCGGTGCGATGGTCGTCGACCACACCACCGCCTCCGCCGCGCTGGCACGGGAGTTGGCTGTCGAGGCGGAAGGCCGCGGGCTCGGGTTTCTCGACGCGCCGGTCTCCGGCGGTCAGGCCGGCGCCGAGAGCGGTGCCCTGACGATCATGGTCGGCGGTGAGGCGGCGGTATTCGAGCGGGCTGAACCCGTGCTGGATGCCTACGCGCGTTACATGCGTCTCCTCGGTCCCGCTGGTAGCGGACAACTGGCCAAGATGGTCAACCAGGTCTGTATTGCCGGTGTGGTGCAGGGGCTCGCGGAAGGACTCCTGTTCTCTGAACGCGCCGGTCTGGACAGTGCCGCGGTAATAGACGTCATTTCCCGTGGGGCTGCCCAGTCCTGGCAGATGGACAATCGCCACCAGACTATGCTGGCCGGTCAGTACGACCACGGATTCGCGGTGGACTGGATGCGCAAGGACCTGGGCATCGTGTTATCGGAGGCAGACCGGCTGGGGCTCGACCTGCCGGTGACGGCACTGGTCGACGGCTTCTATGCGGATGTCCAGCAGATGGGTGGAGGGCGCTGGGACACGTCGAGCCTGTTGGCGCGACTACGAAAACTTCACGATTGACCTGGCGAGGGCTTCATTGATGTCACGGGACGCGTTCAACCAAGAATTACTCGATTTTCTGGGGTTGGCGACCACCCCGTTCCACGCCGTCGCGCGGATGTGTGACGCGCTTTCAGCCACGGGTTTCCGGCGTCTCGAAGACGACGAACCCTGGCAGCTGGCCAGTGGCGGCAAGTACTACCTGACGCGCAATGACAGTTCGCTGATCGCGTTCGTTCACGGCGCTGCGGGTCCTGTTGACGGCCTGCGCATCATCGGTGCTCACACCGACAGTCCCGGCCTGATGCTGAAACCGAACCCGGTAAAAAACGACCGCGGATACCTCAGGCTCGGTGTCGAAGTCTACGGCGGGGCCCTGCTGAATCCCTGGTTTGATCGCGACCTGTCCCTCGCCGGGCGGGTCAGTTTCGAGGATGCGCTCGGCAACCTGCGGACCAAACTCATTGATTTTCGGGATCCGGTCGGCGTGATTCCCAGCCTGGCGATTCATCTCGACAGGGAGGTCAACAGGCAGCGCAGTATCAACCCCCAGACGGATATCCTTCCGCTGCTCGGTCTCTGCGACAAATCCGGCAAGCCCGATCTGCAGGAAGTGCTGTGCGAGCGCCTGCGGCAGGAGCATCCTGATAGCGGCGCCCGGCAGGTGCTGGCTTTCGAGCTGCTCTTCTATGACACCCAACCGCCCGCGATCCTGGGCCTGCAGCGGGAATTCATCGCGTCGGCGAGGCTGGACAACCTGTTGAGCTGCTTTGTGGGGCTGCAGGCGCTGCTCGATGCGGATGGTGCTCAGAGTGCGATGCTGGTCTGCAACGATCACGAGGAGGTCGGGAGCCTCTCCGCCGCCGGTGCGCAGGGGCCTTTCCTGCGTTCGGTGCTGGCGCGTCTCGCGGGCAGCGATGAGGGCCTTGCAGCCCTGGTAGAACGGTCGTTACTGGTGTCGGCGGATAACGCCCATGGCATTCACCCCAATTACCCCGACAAACACGACGACAATCACGGGCCGCTGCTGAACGGCGGGCCGGTGATCAAGATCAACGCCAACCAGCGTTACGCGACCAACAGTGAAACGGCCGGGTTTTTCCGTATGCTGGCCCAGCAGGTGGATGTGCCGGTACAGTCCTTCGTGGTCCGCACCGATATGGCCTGTGGCAGCACGATAGGGCCCATATCGGCCGGTGAAACCGGTATCCGCACGCTCGATGTCGGCGTTCCCACCTTTGCCATGCACTCGATCAGGGAGCTTGCCGGAACCGACGATGGCTGGAACCTCTGTCGCATTCTCAGCCGCTTCCTGGACGTCCCCGGTCCGCTGCTACCAGGCCGTTGAAGATACTATTGCTCTCCGCTTATGCGGCGCGCAGTCATTTGCATTGGCAGTCCAGTCTGGTGGCGATGTTTCCCGGATTCCGGTGGCAGTGCCTGACCCTGCCGCCGCGTCATTTCGCCTGGCGGGTTCGCGGCAACCCGCTCTACTGGAGCCTCCGGGAGCGCGACGTGCTGCAGGGAGATTATGACCTGCTGGTAGCGACATCGATGGTGGATCTCGCCACCTTACGCGGCCTGGTTCCGGCGCTGAGTCGCCTGCCGACGCTGCTGTACTTCCACGAGAACCAGTTCGCCTACCCGGCGGGAGAAAGTCGGCACGGCTACCTGGAGGCCCAGATGGTCAGCCTTTACGCGGGATTGGCAGCGGATGGCCTGGCTTTCAACTCGGCCTATAACCGGGACAGTTTCCTCGACGGCGCCTCCGCGCTGCTCAGGCGACTGCCCGATTACGTTCCCGGCGGGATCGGGGACGCCATGCAGGCAAAATCCGAGGTGTTGCCCGTACCTGTCGTTGTCGATGGGAGCGCCGCAACCGGCGTCCCGGGAGTCTGGGAGGGCGTGGGTGCCTATCCCGGAAGGCCCCTGCGACTGCTGTGGGTCGGGCGCTTCGAGCATGACAAGGGTGCCGGGCGACTGCCTGCCATCCTGACGCGACTGCAGGATCAGGGGATCGACTTCGAGCTGGCGCTGATCGGACAGCAGTTCCGCCGGGCTCCGCCTGTTTTCGAGACCCTGAATACCCGCTTCCGCCGTTCCCTGGTGCACGCTGGCAACCTGCCGGAGAGGGCAGACCTGCACACCCTGATGGGTCGCGCGGACATCGTGCTCTCGACCGCGCTGCACGAGTTCCAGGGACTGGCGGTCATGGAGGCAGTCTGTCAGGGCTGCGTGCCGGTGGTTCCCGATCGGCTGGCCTACCGGGAGATTTATCCGGCGGCCTTTCGCTACACCAGTGCGCTCGAAGACGAGGCTGCGGAAGCCAGAGCCGCGGCGCAGACAATTGTCCGGATGGCCGCGAACCTGGCCGCTGGCGAGGTGATGCCACCCGTGCTTGGCGAGTGGTCGGTCGAGGCCCTGCGCCCGCGCTATCAGGGCGTGTTCGAGCGCCTGGCCGGGAAAGATTCGCGTGGTCTTGGGCCAGTTTAGGCAGTATCATTGTGCACTTTTTCACGGGGCCTGGCAGGGATGACAAAGCAGCGCGTACTGACCGGGATCACCACGACCGGCACGCCGCACCTTGGAAACTACGTGGGGGCTATCCGCCCGGCGATCGCCGCGTCACAGGATCGCGACATCGAGTCGTTTTTTTTCCTGGCCGACTACCACGCCCTGATCAAGTGCCAGGAACCGGAACAGGTCCGGCAGTCCACGCGGGAGATCGCCGCCAGCTGGCTCGCTCTCGGTCTCGACACCGATAACTGCCTGTTCTACCGCCAGTCGGACATCCCCGAGATTCCGGAACTGTCATGGATATTGTGTTGCAATGCCGCCAAGGGCCTGATGAACCGCGCTCACGCCTACAAGGCAGCGGTTCAGGCCAACGAGGACGCCGGGGAAGACCCTGACTTCGGGATCACCATGGGTCTTTTCTCTTACCCGGTGCTCATGGCGGCCGATATCCTCATGTTCAATGCGCAGCGTATCCCGGTGGGAAAGGACCAGATACAGCACGTCGAGATGGCCCGGGATATCGCCCAGCGTTTCAATCACCGCTTCGCCGAGGTTTTCAACCTGCCCGAGGCCGTGGTCGAGGACAACGTGGCGGTCCTGCAGGGGCTCGATGGGCGCAAGATGAGCAAGAGTTACAACAATACCATCCCGCTGTTCCAGTCGGAGAAGCAGCTGCGCAAGGCCATCAATCGCATCAAAACCAACTTGCAGGAACCCGGTGAGCCGAAAGACCCCGACTCGTCGACCGTATTTCACGTGTGGGCGGCCTTTGCGTCTGCCGACGAGGTCAGCAGGATGCGCGCCGAGTTCGCCAACGGTATCGCCTGGGGTGAGGCCAAGAAGCAACTCTTTGAGCTGGTCAACGGTGAACTCGAATCGGCGCGAACGCGCTACCAGGAACTGCTCGACGATCCCGGATTCATCGAAGCGACCCTGCGCCGCGGTGCCGAACGCGCCCGCGAGATCAGCATGCCGCTGATGAAACAGATCCGAGAGGCCGTGGGCATTGCGTCGCTGGCGGGATAATCGCGCCGTTGCATACCGTTGCGGTGGCGTCCGGCGTTCCGTGAACCGGGCTCGGCGCCTGCCGGTCATTGACCGGGTCGCAGTCCTGAAGACGCGCCCGTGATAAAGCGTCTGGTTTCTCTCGGCCTGTTGTCGCTGGTATTGCCCGGGTGTCTCTTCGTCGAACTGACCGGCAACGTGGCGGGAGCCCTGGTGGTGATCACGCCGCTGGCCGGAGGGCCGCCCGTGGTCGATGGGTTGCGCACCACGGGGGTGGATGAACTCCGTCGTCTGCGCGGTGAGGACACCTGGAACGGTCACAGCAGTCTGGTTCAGCTGCTGTCAGTGGGCTATGTGCAAGTGCCGCAGGACGAACTGCAGGATGATCAACTGTACCTCGTCAGGGCGACCGGTGGCCGTGATATGGACTGGAATGGAGACCAGCGTATCGATGTCGCCGGGACCGAAGTCGACGGCAGCCTGCATGCGATCATGACCGGCCGGCAGCTCAAAGCGCGCGGTATGCGAGTCAACCTGCTGAGCGATGCGCTGTATCGCCTGGTCGAACCGGAGCTGCCTGACCTCGAACCGGAGTCTGTTCTACCGCGGCTCGACGAACTCGCAGCCGAAGCCGTTCCCGATATCGATGGCGACGGTACCAGTGACTACGACGATGTGCTGCGCTGGTCCCGGATGCGAGCGGAATACCCCTATCCCGGAGACCCGGAGTTCCTCCGACGCGCCGAGGTCGCCATCGGGTTCGGGTTCGAGGAAAGCATCAATACCCTGAATGCTGAGAATCTCATCCTGCGGGCCGACTGGCGACCCGCGGAGGAGGGCGCTCTGCATGCCGACGCGCTGGTTTCCTGTGCGACGCCCGTGCTGGTGCGTGACCTGTGTAACTTCCGCAGCCTGCCGCTGATCGGCGAGGGGCGCAATCTGCCCGGTAATGACGATATCATGGCGCGGCTGGTAGTGACTCACGACTGGATGCGCCACCGGTTCGAGCAGGTACTCAGGCGGGTGCCGCAGGATATCCGGCTGTTGTTTCGCAGTGTATCGGCGGTCGTCATCGGTGATGATATCCGGCCCTCATACTTCAATCCCGCCACTGCTGCTATTTACCTTGATGCGGGGATTTTGTGGGTCACGCAGGACGAGCGCAGTGTTGTATCCAGCGAGCCGGACTACCGGGTGGAATTCGGGCAGCAGGTGCGCTTTGCCGACAACTGGCGTTATGTCGATGGCAATCGGCCGGCATTCGGTGAACTGGACGAGAACAGCAACGCCGATATCGATAATGTCGCCGCGCTGATGGCCAGCCTGCTTTTTCACGAGCTTGCTCACGCCACCGACAATATTCCCCCGGCGCGGATTGCGGGACTGCTACCGGATGAAACCCCGTATGACATTCGTCCCGCCCGGCTCTCAAATGATCTCGCCGATGAGTCCCCCCTGCGTGCAGCCGAATTGTTTGGTGTCGCCAACGTGTTGTTCGGCGGCGCCGACCCCGGCGTTCTCGAGGCCCGCTACACCGCCGCCGATATCGGGGCCTTATTCGAACCCGACGGCGCCAGTGATCTCTATGCCTACTACACACCGCGAGAGGACTTTGCGATGTTGTTCGAGGAGGCGATGATGGCCATTCACTACGGCTTCGCCCGGGACGTGGCCTTCACCAGTGTCCCCGACGGTCCGGTGGAGCAAGCGCGCTGTGCCGATTACCGGGTGGGGTGGGGCGTTCGCGGTCGGATAGCGACCAGCCAGGTACTGCGTCGCGCGACGCAGGCGGTGGAAGCTCTGTTGCCGGAGAGAGACTACGCCGCTGAGCTGGCGGGGCTGCCAGGGCCGCTAGCCATGGATACGCGCCGGGACTGGTGTGAGAACCTGCGACTGGACGTCGAGCCCATGGCGACTCCACTCCGTGCGCCGGGGATCGTGCCGGTTACCGGTGCTGACCGCTTGCCGGGGTCCGTGCTGGGCAGGCGCCGCGTGCTGCACCGTTAGGCCGGCCCGTGCCGCAGTGACGACCCGGCGCTCCCGCCGGGGCCCCCTGTGATTGTCAGTCCCAGCGCTTGTCAGTCCCAGCGATAGGCCAACTCGACAAAAGCGGCCCGCGGCTGGCCCACGAAATATCGATAGCTGCCGAAGCCGAAATCGGCACGCTCTGCATAGTCTTCGTCGAGCAGATTGGTCAGTCGGAGACTGGCGACCAGACCCCCGCTGAAGCCGGCCTGCAGGCGCAGATTCAACAGGGAGTGCCCGTCGTACTGGTAGGTGTTGGTCGGCTCCAGGTAGTACTCGTCCAGGTATACCCATTCCAGTTCGGCCAGCGGGTCGACGTGCGAAAAGGGAGCTGGGTCCCAGAGGACGCGGGCACTGCCAAAGACGCGTGGAGCGGTATCGATATCATTGCCCTTAATGTCTCCGTCGACTCCCAGCAGCTCGGTGCGGCTGTCGTAGGTATGGCGGGCCGCGGTAAGGTCAGCGGCGACTCGCCAGTCCGGTGTGAGCTGGTAACCGATGCTCAGTTCAGCGCCGTAATGCCGGGTGCTGGCACCGCTGACGTTGAACCGGTCCGCATCCTGGAAGATCACGTCATCCTTTTGCATGTGATAGAGGGACAGCGAGTAGTTGAGAGCGGCGCGCCAGCTCCCGCGAATACCCAGTTCGATATTGACGATTTCTTCGGAATCCAGGTCAGCGACCTGCTGTGCGCCTTGCAGCCGGTAGAGTTCGCTGGCCTGGGGGGCGCGGAAGCCCTGGGCGAGGCGCAGGAAAGCGACCGCGTTGGCGGTGATGTCATAGCTGAGCCCGCCGTTGAACGACCAGTTGCTGAAGTCGTCCTCCCGATCAGCGGGTCGATAGAAACGGCAGGCGCTGGCAGTGGGTGCGCAGGCCGGCCCGTCACCGGTGCGGTTGTCATAATCGTAGCGGGTGTACTCGAAACGGGCGCCGAGGGTGAGCTCCCAGCGGTCGGCCAGGTTGTAGCGTAGCTGACTGAAGGCGGCGGCCACGGTCGCATCGACCTGGTAGTCGTAGTGGACTCCCGCGGGTTGGTTGGGGCTGAACGGAAGGGCCTGTGTCTCCTTCAACCAACCGTCGGTGTAGTCGAGATCGACGCCGTTCACCCAGCTGAAGTTGTCGCCATCCGAATACAGTGCGGCGCGCAGACCAAGGCTGGAATGGCCATTTTCCTCCACGGGTTTCCACGGCAGGAAATGCATCATGAATTCCATTTCGTTGTCGCGCAGGTAGGGCGTGACGGTAAGCAGGTTGTTGCTGTCCAGTTGCCGGCTGAGCGTGGAGTAGAGCCGCAGCGAGCGCGCATCCCGGTACGCTTCCGGATTAGGGTTGGTGTCCCTGATATCGTCATCCTCGTAGGCCTTGTAGCCCTGGATGAAGCCCGCGGTCTCCTGGTTGAGGTTGGTCATGTCGAGCGCGCTGGTCGCCTGCCACGTGCTGCCGCTGTAATCGTGCCGCAGGGTCAGTTTCTGCTGATCGTAGCCACTGTCCTCGATGTAGCCGCCATCGCTGGCGCCATTGATCCGCACACTGACACCGTGCTTTCCGTTTGTGTTGCCGTAACCATAACGCAGGCGGTAGTAGTCCCAGGGGCCGACTTCCAGGCCGAGCCGTTGCTCCCGGGTCGCGGTCGGGGCTGCGCTCAACACATTGATCACGCCGTGCATCGCGTTGGAACCGTAGAGCGCTGTTGCCGGCCCGCGAATGACTTCAATCCTCCCGGCCTGTTCCGTGTTGGCGTCGAACAACTGATTGACGTTGCAGAATCCCGGTGCGCGCAGGCTGATACTGTCCGCGGCCATGTAAAAGGCGCCGCAGCTGCCCGCGCCGGTCAACACGGGTGAGCGCAGCGCGGTGAGACTCTCCTGCCCGTTGCCGCGACTGATCCAGGTGCCCGGCACCCGCTGCATCAGTTCATTGACATGCACGGCACTGGTCAGGTCGATAGTGGAGTCATCGACTACCGACCAGGCCATTGGCAGTGCAATAGAGGCAGCGGGCAGGCGCGTGGCGGTCACCAGAACCTCTTCGATGCTCTCTTCGTCGACCGCGACGCTGAAATCCGACACCATTATGGCGAGCAGGCAGGCGACGACCCGCGTCTGGCGCAAGAAAGTTGCACGTATAGCCTGGATTCGTGTGCTCATAGGTCGCGTGGTCGGTGAAAGTGGCGCGATTGTAACGGATTCGAGACGGGAAATGTTGGCCCCGGGCCCGGGCCGACGCATAATTCGCGCCGGCCAGGTGGGCGACCCCGGGACAGCGCATGCCCATTACCCTGGCCGGGGTGCCCCGGTTCTGGTGGTCTGCTAGACTTGCCGCTCCAGGCAGCCACGCCAATGCCCCGGGCTCAAGCGGGCACACGGCCCCCTCCTCAGCGGGACAGTTCAGATGCGGATAGCGGAACAGGTACTGGCGAGTAACGATGATCTCCCGATCAGGACCGACGTGCCGGTGCACAGTGGTAAGGTCCGTGCGGTCTACTGGCTCACCGCTGCTGACAGCGCGAGGCTGATATCGTCACGGGATTATCCGGTGGCCGCCGCCGCACCGCTCGCTGTTATGGTCATCAGCGACCGATTGTCCGCTTTCGACTGCATCTGGCATGGCGAGGGTAACCTCCACGGCGTGCCCGGTAAGGGAGCGGCGCTGAACGCGATCGCGGGTCACTGGTTTGACCGGTTCAGGCAACGCGGCCTGGCCGGTAGCCACGTGCTGGAAGTACCTCACCCACTCGTATGGGTGGTACAACGCGCCCGCCCGGTGCGGATAGAGGCCATCGCCCGGCAGTACATCACCGGCTCCATGTGGCGCGCCTACGCGGACGGAGAACGCAGTTTCTGCGGTATCGAGCTGCCAGACGGTCTGAGTCGCGACCAGAAACTGCCCGAGCTGCTGGTCACCCCTTCGACCAAGGGCGTTATCGAGGGCGTGCCCGGCGTTGCCGCGGCCGATGATGTCAACATCAGCCGGGAGCGTATTGTCGATAATTTCAGCAGATTCGGTTTCGAGTCGGCAGCCGACATCGCGCGCTACGAGTCCCTGCTGGAAGCGGGCTTCAGGGTCATCAGCGATGAGCTGGCAAGCGTGGGACAGATATTCGTCGACACCAAGTTTGAGTTCGGATACGTCGGGGATGAGGCGGGTGATTCGCAACTCATTTACATGGACGAGGTGGGCACACCTGATTCCTCGCGCATCTGGGATGCCGAGGCCTATCGTCAGGGCAGGGTAGTCGAGAATTCCAAGGAAGGTTTCAGGCAGCGACTGCTTGGCCACTTTGCCGATCCGGACGTGTTGCTCGACAAGGCGCGCATGCCTGAGCGCGAGGCGCTGGCCCGCGCCACGGCGCTGCCCGCCGACTGGTTCATGGACGTGTCCAGCACCTACGTGCAGATGGCGGAACGGATTACCGGCTCGGCGATCGCCTTACCCGAGCAACCTCGGGAAGAGATCGTTGCCGTGCTGGCGGACGAGTACGGCCTTATCCGCTGAACCGCCTCGCGGCTTCCGCTGGCGCCGGCTTCGTCGGCGACTTGCCTGGTCAAGTGTCGAGACGGTCCTGCCACTGGACGTGCTCCCCGAGGCATTCCAGGTCTCTGAACCATTCGTTCAGCAGATTCGCCTGCGGAGGCGCCGTTGTCACCCCGGGGGGTACGTTCCCAGCGACCACACTCTGCACCGCGATCGCAACCGGATACGACACCAGCCGCGCCATCGCCGAACCCCGAGGGTCACCGCAGGTATCGATGACTCCCGCCCGGTGCCAAACTGTTTTTCCCTCCCGGGATGCCGCGAGTTCGACAGCCAGCACAACGCGATCCGGCTCACCCGGTGCATAGCGATGCCTTGACCACAGAGCTTCGCTCAGTTCGCCGAGGCGGTCACTGTCGATGTCCTTGCCCATCTGCCGTATCTCGTCGAACAGCGGCTGCCAGGCGGTGGCCCAGCCCGGTAGCCGCAGCGTGCCGCGCACGAACTCCCGCACCTGCCAGTCGCTATCGAACCCGTACTGCCGGATAAACGGCAGCGAGTCGCGGTTTGGGTAGGCCTCGAATGCCTCGCTGCCGGTGGGCAGTACCACCTCGTAGGGAGTGACGGCTTCGAAGGGCAGCGCCAGCGCCACCTCGGCGCCATCGGCGATGTACCGGGCCGGGGAAGCGAGTGCCCTCAGCACCCCCGCGGGTGACCAGCTGAACTTGTAGCGAAACGCGTTGGGCTCCCTGGGAAAACCACCGCAATAGGAGCGGAAGCTCAGCGAATCTCCCCGCCGGTGTCCGCCGGAGTCGCGATACGCCCCGACCAGGGCGTGGGCGATGAGGTGGTCCAGGCCGGGGTCCAGTCCGACCTCATTGACCAGGCTCAGTCCCCGCTGCCTGGCCACCGAGTCGAGCGACCGCATTTCGTCGGAGAGGTAACTGCTGCAAACGAAATGTGCGCCTGCATCGAGCGCCAGCCGGGCGAGTTCGGCGTGGAAGGAGGCGGGCAGCATCGAGACCAGGATATCGCCGGCTTTGATCGACCCGGCCACCGCGGTCATGTCCAGTGCACGGGCGGTGACGTGTTGCCAGTCGGTCTTCACCAGCGCCCGGGCCTTGTCGAGGCTGCGATTCCACAGGACCAGTGGCGTGTTTCCCGCACCGAGTCGTTCTATACCGGGACCAGACGACAGCCCGCAGCCCAGCCAGTGCACCGTGGTCATGGGCTTATCCCCCTCCCTGGCTGGTTTCCAGGCGCTCGTGGAACAGGGTCCGCGCGCGTTGCCATTCCTCTCCCTCCGGATGTTGCAGCCGTAACAGGCTCGGCAGCAACTGCTCACTGAAATCGAGACTGGATTCCCCAGGCAGCAGCGAGGGCAGGTGATCGATAGCGATCACATCGAGGGGTGGTGCGCGCTCGATCAGCCTCAGGCAGGGGTCCTGCAAGGTGGTGCAGCGCTGGTACAGGGGCAGTGGATTGTAACTGCCGTAGGGGTCGCAACTGACATCGGCGATGACGCCCAGGCGGCGGCCGTCGAGCCCGGTCATCTGTTGGGTGAGAAACGGCGGCATCGGGTCATGCACCAGAACGCAGTTGACCAGGATGTCGTAGTCGAGCAAGGCGGGGAAGGGCCCACCCGCGGCGGTCTCGGCAATGTCCCATTCGGTTGCGGGCAGGTCGAGTTCGGCGGCGAGTCGCAGCGCGCCACCACCGACGCGGCCGCCGGCGCCGATGATGATCATGGTCGGTGCCGGCCCGCCAGTCGCCGCCGCCTCCCGCAGCGCTTCGCGACACTCCGCGACCAGCGCGATACTGTCGGGCCAGGGCGCCAGTGCTGGCAGGCCCGGCGTCAGGCCGCGGCGCTGGCGGGACCAGTTCAGTACGCCCAGCGCAGCGCCGGTGAACCCGGCCCAGTGACCGAACGCGGCAAGTCTGCGGCCGTCGCCGTCAACCAGGTACTCGAGATCCAGCAGGCAGCCTTCGCCGGCGGCGAACCGGCCGAGCAGTTCGGTCCACCCGGCCTGTTCCTTGAACGCGTGAGCGAAGTAGATATGCGTGTGGGACAGCATGCTGCCATCATCCGGCAGTTCCTTCAGACCCAGTATGAAACTGTTCGCCGGTGCCGCAGGCCATTCGCCGGTCGCGGCTATCGCGCAACCGGCAGCCTCGTAGTCGGAGATGGGAAACACGCGTTGCCGGCAGTCCTCCACGACGACAGAAAACCCGCGGTCGATCAGCATCTTCGCGTGTGGTGGCGCCAGTGCGGCCCGGGCTTCGCCGGGCTTGCTCTCCGCTCGCAACCAGAGTTGAGGGGGGTGGGTGCGTGTCATGGTCTCGTTCCCGCAGGCAGGTGTGGATACTATAGGGCACCTCTGAACAATGGCAATCGCGCTCAGCGGAGCTCTGAAGCGTCCAGCTCAGGGGGCGGTCACATCCGCTTGCGCTTTTTACTGTCTCTGATAGCCTTCTGTCTCCTTTCCCGACCGACCGGACTACCGATTACATGCCATTCTATCGAGAGTTGAAAGTACATCTGCGCGCGGCTTCACTGGCCCTGCTGGCAGCGCATTCGTCCGTCACTTTGGCGGATACCGACGGACTGACGGCTGCCATCGCCGAGGACTATCGGGAACACCTGGGCGCGTTGTTTGACCACTTTCACCGCAATCCCGAGTTATCATTCATGGAAGCGGCAACCGCTGCGCGCCTGGCGGCCGAGCTGCGCGACGCCGGCTTCGACGTGACCGAGGGTGTCGGCGGCTACGGTGTGGTCGCCATGCTGAAGAATGGCAGCGGACCGCTGGTGATGATGCGCGCCGATATGGACGGTCTGCCGGTAACGGAGGCGTCGGGCCTTGAGAACGCATCCCGAGCCACCCAGGAGGATTGGGATGGCAACACGGTGGGTGTGATGCATGCCTGCGGCCACGATGTTCACATCACCAGCCTGGTGGGAACCGCGCGGGCCATGGCGGCGCGCCGCGACGAGTGGTCGGGAACCCTGATGCTGATCGGTCAGCCGGCCGAGGAGCGGATCGCCGGCGCCCGCATCATGATGGAGGACGATCTCTGGAAGCGTTTCGGCCAGCCGGACTACGCGCTCGCGTTCCATGTCTCTGCCGATGTACCTACAGGCAAGCTGGTGGCGTCCACGGGTGCTGCCTATTCGGGCGCCGATACGGTCGATATCATCGTTCGCGGTGTCGGTGCACACGGGGCGAGCCCCCATCGTGGCGTGGACCCGGTGGTCCTCGGCGCCCAGATCGTGCTCGCTCTGCAGACTGTTGTGAGCCGCGAATTGCCGCCGCGGGAAGCGGGGGTGATCACGGTGGGTTCCTTTCAGGCGGGCACCAAGCACAACATCATCTCAGAGGAGGCTCGCCTGCAGCTCACGGTGCGCAATGACAACCTCGAGAGCCGGGAGATACTGCTGCGCGGTATCGAGCGTGTTGCCCGCAACATGGGGCGGGTTGCCGGGCTTCCCGAGGAATTGCTCCCAGAGGTCATCGTCTCCTCGGAATCTGTTCCGCCAACCACCAATGACGCCGACCTGACCGGGCGTTTGCGCGGTGTCTGGGCAAAGGTTTTCGGGGATGAGGTTTTCCACGAGGCCAAACGGCTGGGCATGGGGGCCGAGGACTTCCCGTTTTTCACCGCCGATCCCTATATCCCCAGCACTTACTTCGCCGTTGGCGGCACACCGCAGGCCGCTTTCGACCGCGAGGCCGCCGGGGGGGAGCCGGTGCCGTCCCACCACTCGCCAAAATTCAAGATCGACCCGGAGCCGGCTGTCACCGTGGGTACCGAGGCCACGGTAGTGGCTTTGCTCGAGTTGTTGCAGGACGGCATCACCGCCGCAGTGGAGGCCTCCCCGTAATGCTGTCGGCTGTTTGTGGCGCGCACTCAGGCTTGTTCAGGTTCTGTCGCGGGTTGATGTCGCGCCGGGCGATGCCCGGTACCTGGCGCCGGCAGAGCGCTTGATATCGGGTGGGTAAGGTGGCGAGCCAGAGACTCACACTGCGTCGTTGTGCAGCCGCCGGCGAGGTCGCCGGTGGCTGACAAGCACCCCTTGTGGGATCTTCCGACCCGGTTTTTCCACTGGGCTCTGGTGCTGTGTATCGGGCTTTCCTGGTGGACCGGGGACCAGGGTGAGCTGGATCGGCACGCGTGGGTGGGTTATGTGGTGTTGGTCCTGGTGGTCTTCCGCATAGCCTGGGGGTTCGTTGGCAGTCGCCACTCGCGGTTCAGTGACTTTCTCGCCGGCCCCGGCGCCATTCTCGCTTACCTGCGCGGAGAGGGTGGCACCAGCCCTGGGCACAACCCCCTCGGTGGCTGGTCCGTCTTGATCATGCTCCTGTTGCTGCTGACCCAGGCCGTTACCGGCTTGTTCAACACTGATGACGTGTTGTTCAACGGGCCCTTGTACTACGCTCTCGATGGTGACCTGCGCGACACGCTCGGCGTCATCCATGAGGTCGCGTTTGACATCCTGCTGGCATTCATCGTGCTGCACATTCTGGCGGTCTGCTGGCACCAGTTCGTGCGTGGTGAACCGCTGCTGCAAGCCATGACGCGAGGTGAAGCGTCCGGCAGGACCGGGCGGCAGGCGCTTGCGCCGACCTGGCTCGCACTGGTTCTATCGGGCGCTATCGCATTGCTGCTGTGGGCGATAATCGCCTTTGCGCCACAACCCACCGTGATGTGGTAACCAGCGGCCGGCACACTGCGTAGCGGTGTGGCGTACGCGGATCGTGGTCCTGCCTTGGCGTATCAGTACAGATAGTTCTTTGACTTGTACTCATCGTGGCAGGCTTTACAGGTTTTACCCGTAACGCCCACCTGGGCCTTGATTTTGTCGCGATCCCCCGTGGCTGCCACTGCGTTGAGATCAGCTGCCGCAGCTTGCAGGTCCTTGAACTTGGCGCTGAAGTCGTCCTTGTTCTTCCAGATGTCGGGCTTGGCGCGTGTCTTTCCCTTGTCAGAGCCCGGCGCAAACCCGCGCATGAGGTCCAGCTGGGTAATGGCCTCGAGGTCCTGGGCATAGCCCTTGAGTCTGCTGTCGTCCCATGGCATTTCTCCTTTCGCCATGGCGGCCATCGGACCGAAGTTCATTGCCAGCAGCGCGAACCAGGACTGGCGATAGGACTGGGGGACTTCCTTGTCATCGTAGTGGGACATCGCTGCCGGCGACAGCAGGCTGGCGCCGATAACGCCGGCGGCGAATGTGCGGCGAAAAGTGGCCTTGGTCATGGGTGGGTGCTCCCTCGGGCGGTTACAAATACGGATGTATAACGCCGTCATCATAGCCACAGGAGTCCGACAGTGGCAAGCGCGGCGGTTCACCGGGCACTGAAAGTTGAGCCCGGGTTCGACCGGAGTCAAGCAGGCGTATGCGGTCTGGCTGCGAGCCTGCCGGCGACGGAACGGAAACGCCGTATGTCAGCGCCCCAGCATCGGCCGCGCGACCAGTTCCAGCATGATCTCCGATGTACCGCCGTAGATGCGCTGAATCCGGGCGTCGGTGTAGTACCTCGATATCGGGTATTCAGCGGTGTACCCATAGCCGCCGAACAGTTGCAGGCAGTCATCGATCGTGCTGCACTGCATCTCGGTGCTGGCGTACTTGAGTATGGCGGCATCCTCGGCGCTGAGTTCAGCACGGCCATAGGCGTCGGCGCATTTCTCGTAGAATGCGCGATTGATGGCGATCTCAGTTTTTACCCTGGCGAGGGTAAAACGCGTGTTCTGGAAGCTGGCGATGGTCTGGCCGAATGCCTTGCGCTCCCGTACATAGTCCACAGTGAGGTCCAGGGCGCCCTCGGCCGCCGCCACGGCCTGGGCGGCAATACCAAGGCGTTCCCTTGGCAGTTCCTTCATCATGATGACAAACCCCTGGTTGAGTTCCCCCAGCAGCGCATCGGCCGGCAGCCTGACATCCTGGAAAAACAGCTCCGCCGTATCAGACGAGTGCTGGCCGATTTTTTCGATCTTCTTTCCCCGTTGGAAGCCGGCCAGGGTGGTGTCGACCAGGAACAGCGAGGTCCCCTTGGCACCCTTGCCCGGATCGGTGATGGCGGCGACCACCACGAGGTCGGCGAGAATGCCGTTGGTGATAAAGATTTTGGATCCGTTGAGGAGCCATCCGTCGCCATCCCTGACTGCGCTGGTGCGGATGCCCTGCACGTCGGAGCCGGCCCCCGGTTCGGTCATGGCGAGCGCACCGAGTACTTCACCCCTGACCATCCGGGGCAGCCACTTCTCGCGCTGCGCGTCCGTGCCGAAGTGCTCGATGTAGGGGGCGACAATATTGCTGTGAATGCCATAACCCGATGCAATCCCGCCGAATCCCATGTGCGACAACTCCTCTATAATCGCCAGGGTCACCATGGGCGAGGCGCCGGCGGCGCCGTGACTCTCGGGCATGTCCGGGCACAGCAGGCCGGCCTCGCCGAGACGACTCCACATCTCCCGGGGCACCGCGTGCTGTTGTTCCCATTCCTCGATGTGGGGCGATATCTCCTGTTCAAAGGCGCGACGGGCCATATCGCGAAACAGGGTGAGTTCTTCATGGTTCATAGGCTGGTGCTCCGAAGTTGGCGGTCAGCCGGTCTGCTGACTGGTGCGTATGCGCTGGCGCGATCGGCGCCGGCGACCGCCCCGGTGATGGCTGGCGGTCGGCACCGGTAATGTTACACTTAAACCCCATGTTGCTCTAAGTCGGAGGTCGCTATGCGCGATTACAAACAATTCTATATCAACGGCGAGTGGGTCGACCCCGAGGTCGCACACGATTTCGATGTCATCAACCCGGCGACCGAGGAGGTTTGCGCAGTCATCTCGCTCGGGTCCGAGGCCGACGTCGACAAGGCAGTGGCGGCAGCCAAGGCGGCGTTTCCTGCGTTCAGCCGGACCTCTCGATCAGAACGTGTCGAGTTGCTGGAGGCATGCGCCGAGGTCTACCAGAAGCACTACGACGAGATCGCGGCGGCCATCAGGGAGGAAATGGGGGCGCCTGCGAAACTCGCCAGCACCGCCCAGGCCTATTGCGGGCTGGGCCACTTGAAAGAGGCCGCGAAAATCCTGCGCGATTTTCCCTTCGAGGAAGACCTCGGCGAACACCGCGTGTTCAAGGAACCGATCGGCGTGTGTGGACTCATTACCCCCTGGAACTGGCCGGTCAACCAGATCGGTTGCAAGGTTGCGCCGGCGCTGGCCGTCGGGTGCACCATGATACTCAAGCCCAGCGAGGTAGCCCCGCTTTCAGCCTACCTGTGGACCCAGGTCATGCACGAGGCGGGTGTCCCCGCTGGCGTGTTTAACATGGTCAACGGTGATGGTGCCGGCGTCGGGACGGCGCTGTCGCGGCACCCCGATGTCGACATGATGTCGTTCACGGGCTCCACCCGCGCCGGCACGCTGGTGGCGCAGAACGCCGCCCCGACAGTCAAGCGCGTCACCCAGGAACTGGGTGGCAAGTCGCCCAACATCGTGCTGGAGGACGCGGACCTCGAGCAGGCAGTGACCGGCGGCGTAATGCACATGTATAACAACACCGGGCAGTCCTGCAATGCGCCATCGCGAATGCTGGTGCCGGCGGCGAAGCTGGCCGAGGCGGAAGAAATCGCCGCGCGGGTATCGGCAGGGGTGGTCGTCGGCGACCCCGCCGAGGCTTCCACCACCATGGGGCCCGTCGTGTCGGAGGTGCAGTTCAAGAAGATCCAGGGGCTGATCGAAACCGGAATGGAAGAAGGTGCGAAACTGGTTACCGGCGGACCGGGACGGCCGGAGGGGATCGAACGCGGCTATTTCGTCAAGCCGACGGTGTTCTCTGGCGTCAACAATGACATGACCATTGCGCGCGAGGAGATTTTCGGTCCGGTGCTGGTCATGATTCCCTACGAGACCGAGGAAGAGGCGATCCAGATCGCCAACGACACACCCTACGGCCTCGCCGGCTACGTGCAGAGTGGCGATATCGATCACGCCAGGGCAGTCGCGGCGCAGATCCGCGCCGGCAACGTTCACATCAACGGCGCCTCGGGTGGCTTTGATGTGCCTTTCGGCGGTTTCAAGCAGTCCGGTAACGGCCGTGAGTGGGGCCATCATGGCTTCACCGATTTTCTGGAGATCAAGGCGGTCGAGGGTTACGGGGACTGACCGTGGCGGGTTATGTACTCGCCATCGACCAGGGCACCACGGGGACCACCGTGGCCCTCATGGACGAGCGCGGCCATATCGTCGGCAGCGTCAATCGTGAGTTCCCCCAGATATACCCACGCCCCGGCTGGGTGGAACACCGTCCGGAGGATATCTGGGTCTCAGTCGGCAAGTGCCTGCGCAGCCTGCTGCGCAAGCGCCTTTGCAAGGTATCCGAGATCGCAGCCATAGGCATTACCAATCAACGCGAAACGGCGTTGTTGTGGGACCGGGACACCGGGCAGGCGCTCAACAATGCGGTGGTTTGGCAGTGCCGCCGGACAACGGATTTCTGTGAACAGTTGAAGGCGGGGGGGAACGAACCCGAGGTACAGGCGCGCACCGGGCTGCTGCTGGACCCCTATTTTGCTGCCACCAAGATTCGCTGGCTGTTGGCAAACACCGCAGGTATCGCCCGTCGCCTCAGCCGGGGACGGGTCGCCGCCGGGACCATCGACAGCTATCTCCTCTGGCGGCTGAGCGGTGGAGACGTTCATGCGACCGATATCTCCAACGCCTCTCGCACCCTGCTGATGAACCTGGAGACGAGCGACTGGGACGACACACTTCTGGAACTGTTTGATGTTCCGCGGTCCGTGCTGCCGCGCATCGTGCCGAGCAGCGCGATCATCGCCCACACCCGCGGTGTGCCCGGCTTGCCGGATGGTATCCCGATTGCAGGCGTGGCGGGTGACCAACACGCGGCCCTTTTTGGCCAGGCCTGTTTCAACACTGGCGATGCCAAGTGCACCTTCGGCACCGGATCCTTCATCCTGATGAACACCGGTCGGCGACCGCTGAAGTCTTCGGCAAGGCTGCTCAGCACGGTAGCCTGGCAGCTGGGCGAGAAAGGCAAGCCCGTCTACGCCCTCGAGGGTGGGGCGTTCGTCTGTGGGGCTGCGGTGCAGTGGTTGCGGGACGGATTGCAAATCATCCGCAGGGCGTCCGACGTCGAGGCACTGGCCGCGACGGTGGAGGACCACGGCGGCGTGGAGTTTGTGCCGGCGCTGACCGGCCTCGGGGCGCCACACTGGGCGCCACACGCCCGCGGCCAGCTCACGGGGCTGACCCGGGGAACTCATCGCGGACACATTGCGCGGGCGACACTGGATGCGATGGCCTTGCAAAACGCCGACGTGCTGCGGGCCATGGAGTCTGATCTCGGTAAGCGTCTGAAACCCCTGCGGGTGGACGGCGGCGCCACGGCCAATAACCTCCTGCTGCAGATCCAGGCCGACGTTCTGGGCCGGAAACTGATCAGGCCCGCGGTGATCGAAACGACCGTCGCCGGTGCGTGCTACCTGGCCGGTCTCGGTGTCGGGCTTTGGGAAAGCCCGGCCAGGGTGCGCAAGATCTGGCGGGCCGAGCGTGAATTCACTGTGGGAATGACCGCAGCCGGTCGGCGCAAACGGCTGGCGTCGTGGAATGCGGCCGTCGAGCGATCGCTGGTCGCTTGAGCGGCGCAGGCCGGGGAATCAGGGAGCGGCGCTGACCCGGGCGACTTCCGCTGTCTCGCGGGCCCGCACCTGCTGCTCCTGTCGTTCCAGCAGCCGCAATTTTTCCTCCGCCACCTGCCTGACCTCGGCCTCGCGTTCGCGTAACTTGGCCAGTTTGGCATCCATTTGCCGGGTGACCTCGGCCTCCTGTTCCTTCAGCCGCGCGAGTTCCCCGACCACGGCGCCACTGGCGCCGGCCTGTTCTTCCCTGAGCTTCTCGAGACGCTGTTCGAGACGCTGTTCTGCCGCTTTTTCGCCCTCCTCAAGGCGGGCGGTTTCGGTATGCATGGCCGTCAGGACATCCTGTCCCCGGGCGTGGAATTCCACCAGTTGCTGCTCGACAGCGAGCCTCGCTTCCTCTACCTGCTGCGCGAGGACAGACCCGCTGGTTTCCAGCCGCTGACGCAGTTCCGCAATCCGCCGCTCCAGCTCAGCTATGTCCTCCCTCACCTGGGCGCAGTAGTCGCGCTCGGCGGCCTCGAGTCGGGAAATTTCGGGCTCCAGGCCTTCATTTGCGGCACTGGCGGCCGCTTTCAGACGCTGTAATTCAACCTCGGAATTGCGGTGGTTCTGCTGCATCTGCTGGCGCAGCGCCGCAATTTCGGCGTCGGTGTCACTGCGAGCCTGCTGCTCGCCCTCCCTCAGCGCCTGTACCTGTTCACCGGTGCGTTCGCTGAACTGCCGGCCCTCATCGCGAAGGGCCTCGATATCCCTGCGAGCCGTTTCCCTGGCCTGTTCCGCCAGCGACTCCAGGTGTTGCAGTTCGTTCTGGGCGGTGCGCTCCGCCAGGTCTGCCGAGAGCTTCAGTCCGGAGATTTCCTCCTCCGCCTCCTGTCGAATGTCGGCGGCCAACTCCGCGTTCAGTGTGTCAGCTTGCATAGCGCTCATCGTGGGCGGGCCACCTGCCTGATCGGGCGCGAGTTGCAGCACATTACGCACCATCGCATCGAGGTATCAGGGTTTCCGCGCAGTTAGTCTGGTCCAGCCGTGAATGTAGGGGATTTGGACACGGGATGCTATGGATTGCCGGTCCTCCCGAGGTGTTCCGGCAATAATCTGCGAGGCAGTTCGCAGATGGCGGTGTTTCTTCAACGGCAACTGTGCCACAGGCTCCCCTGGATTCCTACGCTGGCGACTGACGCGGCCGTTTGCACGCGGCTGTCAATCGGCGGTTTTATTCGCTAGAGTACCGCGTTTGCTGTTGTGCCTGTGATAAAGCGATGAACAAGCTGACACACCTTGACGACGAGGGCGCCGCCCGGATGGTGGATGTCGGCGCCAAGCCCGTCACCGAACGTATCGCCCGCGCCGAGGCGGTCGTCCGAATGCAGCCCCAAACCCTGTCCCTGATCAAGGGAGGCGACCATCGCAAAGGCGATGTGCTGGCGGTGGCGAGAGTGGCGGGAATCCAGGCGGCCAAGCGCTGTTGGGAGCTGATACCGCTGTGTCATCAGCTGCTGCTCAGTGTCGTTGCCATCGAGTTTACTATCGACGACGACCAGTCCTGTGTGAGAGTCGAGGCCCGCTGCCGGGTGAGAGAGCGCACGGGTGTAGAAATGGAAGCGATGACGGCTGCTTCCGTAGCCGCCCTGACTATTTATGACATGTGTAAGGCGGTCGATCGTGGTATGTCCATCGACCAGATTCGCGTTCTCGAGAAACAGGGTGGACGGTCCGGTGCGTGGCACGCTGGGGACACCGCGGGGGACGATTAATGGTGAGGGTGGTGTTCTTTGCTGGCGTGCGCGAACGACTGGGCTGTGACGGTCTGGAGATTCCCTGGCAGCGCGGGATGGATACGCTGCAGGACTTGCAACAGTGGCTGATCGATACCCGGGGTCCGGAGTGGGCCGCGGTTTTTGGCCAGGAGAACCTGATCCGCGCGGTCAACCACCGCGTATCGGAACTCGACGTAACCATCAGTGATGGCGACGAGGTGGCATTTTACCCGCCCGTCACCGGGGGCTGACCAGTGACCCGCTTGTCGGTGCTGGTTCAGCACGCCGATTTCGATGTTGCCGCTCTGCAGCACCGACTCCTCGCCAAAGATCACGGTGTCGGGGCGGTCGCGGGTTTCACCGGTCATGTCAGGGCAGACGAACAGGCGCGTCCGGGGTGGCGTATGTTTCTCGAGCATTACCCGGGGATGACGGAGCGCAGCATCGAGTCGATTCTAGCCACGGCGGCCGGGCGCTACGATCTGCACGCCGCGTCTGTGGTGCATAGGGTCGGGTGGCTGCAAGCGGGTGATCAGATCGTGTGGGTCGGCGTGGCCAGTGCTCATCGCGGGCAGGCATTCTCGGCCTGCGAATTTGTCATGGATTACCTCAAGACCCGGGCGCCGTTGTGGAAGAAAGAGGGCGTTCCGCCGCAGATGCGGTGGGTGCAAGCGCGCGCCTCCGACAGTGACAGAGCAGCGCGATGGACCCTTTCTGAAAATAGTCATTCGGAGTAGCCCGCAGGTGGGTCGGTTGCGTCAGTATAGATACAGTTCTCTTAGAGGAACCAGATGATGTCGTTTGAGAGTCCTGAGCTGCGTGCGGTCCTGGGGCGATTCGCCACCGGAATATGCGTGATCACGACCCTGCGCGAGGACATGACTGCAGTGGGTATCACAGCGAATTCGTTTTCGTCCGTGTCCCTGGACCCGCCACTGGTACTGTGGAGTTTACAGAAAGATTCTGAACGCTACGCCGATTTTTCTACGCCGCGTTATTTCGGTATCAACGTGCTTTCAACACATCAGGAGCACCTTTCGACCCACTATGCGCGTCGGGGTGCGAACACCATGGAAGCCGGGCATTATCGCCGCGGAGACTGGGGTGTGCCGCTGCTGCACGACGCGCTGGTCAGCCTCGAGTGCGAGTTGGACGTGACGCATGAAGCCGGTGACCACCTCATTATCATCGGCCGGGTGCTGAACCTGGTGAAACAGGCCGATGAGGAACCCCTGGTCTTTTTCGGGGGCGCCTATCGCCGCCTCTCGGCGGCCACCGGCTGATGCATCGCCTCGCGCATCCGACGGTACCGGGCAATGCTCCCCGGGTGGTGGCCTGCCGATGAAATTCTGCAGCAGTTGCGGCAGTTCGATCGTGCTTGTTGTTCCGGAAGGGGATGACCGCGAGCGATTCGTCTGCTCAAGTTGTTCCCTGATTCACTATATCAACCCTCGAGTCATTGTCGGTACCTTGCCGGCGTATGGAGACCGGGTGCTCATGTGCCTGCGCGCCATCGAACCGCGCAAGAATTACTGGACATTGCCGGCGGGCTTCATGGAGAACGGCGAGACCACGCCGGAGGGCGCCGCCCGGGAAACCTGGGAGGAGGCGCGTGCGCGAGTCAGCAACCTCGAGCTATACCGCGTATTCGACGTGCCCTATATCAGCCAGGTGTACATGTTCTACCGCTGTGAGCTGGACGGCGGCGAGCACCAACCCGGGCCTGAAAGCCTGGAAACGCACCTGTTCGACGAAGACGACATGCCCTGGGATAGCATCGCTTTCCCGGTGGTCAAGGAAACACTCCGGGAGTATTTTGACGACAGGCGCGCGGGCCATTTTCCGGTCAGGGCGTCGGCAATCCTGCACCGGCGAGAGGGTGGCACCAGGCCGCGCATCTAACGAACACCGGTGTTTGATTAACTCACCAGCAATCACACACTGCCGGCCTGCTGCGCAGGAGCCGGCCCAACACAGGAGTAGACCCACCGATGGCATTTCCTAAAATTGGCAACCTCGCGCCCGCGTTCACCCTCCCGGACCAGGACGGCAACAAGGTCGCTATCCGTGATTTCCGCGATCAGAAGAACGTCGTCCTGTACTTTTACCCCCGTGCCATGACCCCCGGCTGCACCGTGCAGGCCTGTGGCATCCGCGACAGCCAGAAGGCGTTGTCGAAGCTCGATACTGTAGTGCTCGGGGTCAGTCCCGATCCGGTGAAGAAACTCGCAAAGTTCATCGACAAGGAGGGGCTGAACTTCACCTTACTCTCGGACGAAGACCACGCTGTGGCCGAGAAGTACGGTGTATGGGGATTGAAGAAGTTCATGGGGCGCGAATCCATGGGGATTCTGCGAACCACATTTATCATCGGCAAGGATGGCCGCTTGAAGCAGGTGGTGGACAAAGTAAAAACCAAGACCCACCACGACGATGTGATCGCACTGATTTCCGGATTGGGTCTTGCCTGAGCGTGCTGTTAACGGGCGGGTTGAGCCGGTAGTATTACTCGCCAGCACCGGCCCGGGTCGGGTATGGCGTCTCTACCCGGCGCTCACCGGGGAGCGGGTGCACGATTGCACAATAAAACCGCCGGAGGATAAGCAATGATTCATCTTTACACCGCGCCGACGCCCAACGGGTACAAGGCATCGGTCGCGCTGGAGGAAATGGCAATTCCGTACTCCGTGCATACCGTCGATCTGCGCGAGGGCGAGCAGAAGTCCCCGGACTACCTCTCACTCTGTCCGAACGGGCGGATTCCGGCGATTGTCGACTCTGACGAGAGCGACTTTGCCGTCTTCGAGTCTGGCGCGATTCTGGTATACCTCGCTGAAAAGTGCGGTCGATTCCTGCCTACGGATACCCGCGGTCGCTCGGTCACCCTGCAATGGCTGATGTTCCAGATGGGTGGCGTGGGCCCGATGATGGGACAGGCCAATGTGTTCTATCGCTACTTCCCGGAGAAAATCCAGCCAGCGATCGACCGCTACCAGGCCGAGGGGCGCCGCCTTTTCGAGGTGCTGAATGATCGACTCGCCGAGGTGCAGTATCTCGCCGGCGATTACTCCATCGCCGATATGGCAACCTGGCCCTGGGTGCGCACTCATCGCTGGTCCGGTATCGACATAGAAGGGCTCGATCACCTGAGTCGCTGGATGGGTGACATCGCCGCCAGGCCCGGCGCCAGGCGTGGGGTAACCGTGCCCGTCGATATCGCCGAGCTGATGGACGCCAGTCGCGAACAGGATGCCGAGGCTTTCTCGCGCAACGCGCGCGACATGGTCGTGGGCGCCAGGACCGAGGACGTCTGACCCGCCATGCGCTTATTCCTTACCGGCGATCTGGCAACACTAACGGGCCTGGTGTTGAGCCTGACCCTGTTGCTGCTGGCGCCCCCGACCCTGGGCCAGTCACTGGAACCCCGTTCCTATACGAACGTCCCGGTGGGCCTCAACTTCGCCGTAATGGGCGGTTCGCGCCTCGAGGGCGATCTTGCGCCCACGCCCTCCGCGCCGATCCAGAATGCCGAATTGACCATCGATGTGCTCGCCATGGGCTACGCGCGGACCCTCGAGGTGGCGGGGAATTCCGCCAAGCTCGCGGTATCGGCAGCGCGCACCTGCTACGAGGGCTCGGCGACGTTTCTCGGTGAATTCACCGAGGGCCGCCGCTGTGAGTACCTGGACCCCAGCATACGGTTTGCCTATAACTTCTACGGCGCGCCGGCCAAGGATTTGCGCGAATTCATGAGCTGGAAGCCCGGGCTGGTCGTGGGTACGAGCCTGCAAGTGTATCGCGCCGTTCGGAGACTACACGTCGCGTCAACTCATCAATGCGGGCACCAATCGCTGGGTGATACGGCCCGGGCTGGGTATGTCCTACCAGAGCGGCCGGTGGCTGTGGGAACTCGCGGGTTCCGTGCGGATCTTCGAAGACAACGACGACTTTTTCAATAACAGCGAGCTTGAACAGGACCCCATTTACCAGGTCCAGGCGCACCTGACCTACAATTTCAACCACGGACGCTGGCTGTCGCTGAACGCCAACTTTTTCCGCGGTGGCGAGACCACGATCGATGGTGTAGAGAAGGATGACTACCTCGAGAACGCGCGCTTGGGGTTGACGTTTTCGACACCGCTGACCAAGCGGCTCAGCCTTAAAGTATTCGCGAGTACCGGCGCGCAGACCCGGGTTGGCAATGATTTCGATGCCTACGGTGCGGCACTGCAGCTTCGTTTCTGATGCCTGTATTCGTTCTGTGTCACCCTGCGGCCCGTGCTCGCCCTGGATGTGGCGGCCCGGTATTGCGCTAAGCGTTGCACCGGCAGGTGCGCGCTGTGCCGGTATGCGGGGCCCAGTCTGGCGGCTGCTGCCGTGTCGATACAGTGAGCGACAAGGTGGACGGAGCGCCCGCGCCGGAACAGGTCAAGGCTAGGAAAGGCCTGCTGATCGACCTGTTCGGACGCCTGTTGCCCGTGGTTGATGGCCTGTCTCTCACCTGCAGGCTGGGCGCTCTCCTGGGCGCTGCAGCCGTCGCGTGGATTGCTGTCTGGATGATCCATGTAGCGGGACTGAACACCTGGTTTGCAGTCGTCGTGGTGTTGTTCCGCGCTGATTCCCGTCTTGATCCTGCTACGATTCTGGTGGGGCCTGGAAGAGTTGCGACAGCTGCCGTGGACGGTCGGGGAGCTCATCAGCGATAGCCGTGGCGAAGTCGAGGAAAGTGTTGCCAGGATTCGGACAGCTGAGCCCTCTGCGCCTCGCAGGCTGGCTCACGCCGTTGGCAACATCCGGCAATTGGGCTCACTCGCGCTGGAAGCGCGTGGTTTGCTGGGTGCGTACGTCAACATCGGGTCAATGATCAATCCCTGGTCGATACTGCTGGCCACGGTCTCGCTGTTCTGCATTCCGGGTTTGGTCCTGTTCGCCGCGATACTGGCTTTTCTCGCCCTGCTTTGAGCGCTCGTGCGCTCCCTGTGCTCTGCAAGATGGAGTTACCGGTATGCGAGCCAGTAGCTGCGGGCACCGGGCCCTTTTCCCGGTCGCTGGCGGGTTAGCCCGGGACGCTCAGATACTGTAGGGCAGAACCGTCGGGGGCTTCAGCGCCTCGACGGCCTGGTAGTGGCTCAGGAAGACCTCGCCACTCAGGTGATCGAGAAAGTCCGTTTTTTTCAGGCCATCCATGACCGGACCCTTCACCTCGCTCAGGTGCAGTTGGATGCCCAGTTCCTGCAACCGGTGATCGATGGCCTCCAGTGCTTCCAGCGCACTGAGATCGATTTCATTCACCGCCGTACACTGCAGGATGATGTGTTCAATGTTGGTATCCCTGGCGATGAGACCGTAGATATAGTCTTCGAGGTAACTGGCGTTGGCGAAGTAGAGACTCTCGTCGATTCTCAGGGAGACCAGGTTAGGATAGGTAACGACCCGGTGCCGTTCCACGTTGCGAAAGTGTTCGGTGCCGGCGACCGCACCGACCACGGCGATATGGGGACGCGTCGTTTTGTAGAGATGAAGCGCGATCGAGGCGGCAATTCCGGCCAGTACGCCCAGTTCAACCCCCAGGATGAGGGTGGTGATTATGGTCAGTGCGACTGCGATGAAGTCAGCGGGGGAGGAGTGCCACGCCTTGCGCAATAGTGTCAGGTCTACCAGCGATATGACGGCGACGATGATCGTGGCCGCCAGTGTCGCCTGCGGCAGGTGGAAGAGCACTGGCGTCAGTAGCAGCGCCGCGAGACCGATCCCCCCCGCGGCAAAAACGCTGGCCGCGGGCGTGCGTGCGCCGGCATCAAAGTTGACCACCGATCGGGAGAAGCCGCCGGTGACGGGAAAGCCGGCGGAGACTGCCGAGGCCACGTTGGCCGCACCCAGCGCGACCAGCTCCTGGTTGGGTTCGATCCGCTGGCGCCGCTTTGCCGCCAGTGTCTTGCCCACGGACACAGATTCGACGAAGCCGATGATAGAGATCAGCAGGGCAGATACCACGAGTTGTGACCACAGGCCCGCATCGAAGGCGGGCAGGTGCAAGGTCGGCAGCCCGCTGGGGACGTGTCCCACCAGGGCGACGCCGCGGCCCGAGAAGTCGAACAGGTAACTGGCGGCGATACTGGCAAAGATGACCAGTACCGGCGCTGCTTTTGCCGCCACGGCTGCCGTCGTGTCCCCCATGCCCAGGCGCTGTAACAGCGGCTGCAGCCTGGAGCGGCTCCAGAACAGGAAGGCGATGGCCGCGGTGCCGACGGCCAGCGTAACGGGGTTCCACTGCGAAAGACCGTGCCACAGTGACACGAGCAGCGTCGGCAGGGTCTCCCCGTGACCAGGGATGCCGAGGATATGTTTCAGCTGACTGACGGCGATAATGATCCCGGACGCGGTGATGAAGCCCGATACAACCGGGTGCGAAAGAAAGTTGGCCAGGAAGCCGAAGCGCAGTATTCCCATAAGCAGCAACAGCAGGCCCGAGATCATGGCCATTGCGATGGCGGCAACGGCATAATCCACGGTGCCCTGCTGGGCAATCTCGCCCACCGCGGCGGCGGTCATCAACGACACCACGGCCACCGGGCCCACAGACAGGGTGCGACTGGTGCCGAGAAGCGCATATGCCACCAGCGGCAGCATGCTCGCGTAGAGACCCATTTCCGCCGGCAGCCCCGCCAGCAGGGCGTAGGCCAGCGACTGGGGAATCAGCATCACCGTGACGATGAGAGCGGCCAGCAGGTCACTGATCAGGTCGTGGCTGCGGTAGTCCCGCCCCCATTCCAGGGGCGGGAATACTGAGCCGGGGAAACGGCTCAACCCGGCTTGCTCTGGTTCGGGTCGACCATCCATTCGCGCCCTTTGAGCATGGCCTTCCAGTAGACCGGCGGCAGGATTTTCTCTTTCAGCATCCATGCGAGCCGCGATGGTTGCTGGCCGTTGATCAACCAGCGGGGAAAGCTCGGCAGCAATTTGCCCCCGTAGCCGAACTCGGCCAGGACGATTTTGCCGCGCTCCACGGTCAGTGGGCAGGAGCCATAGCCGTTGTAATGGGCGACCCCGGATTCCCGGTCCATGTCGACGAGGACATTATTGGCGACAATCGGGGCCTGCATGCGCGCAGCGGCGGCGGTCTTGGCGTTGGGCGCATTCATTGCGTCACCCAGGCCCCAGACGTTGGAGTAGCGTTTGTGTTGCAGCGTGTTCTGGTCTACATCCACCCAGCCCGCGGCATCAGCCAGCGGGCTGGAACGGACGAAGTCGGGTGCACACTGGGGGGGGCAGACGTGAATCATGTCGAAGTCGCGCTCCACCTCGACGGTTTCACCGTCGCTGGTGCGCGTCTCGAACCAGGCCTTACCGGCCGGTCCGTCGATGCGCACCAGGCGGTGGCCGAAGCTGAGCTGGGCGCCGTAGCGCTCCATGTAGCGCATGAGTGCAGGGACGTAGTCCTTGACACCGAAAAGTACATCGCCGGCATTGCAGAATTCCACCTCGATGTCATCCAGCAGGCCGTTCCGGTGCCAGTAGTCGCAGGACAGGTACAGCGCTTTCTGCGGTGCGCCGGCGCACTTGATTGGCATGGGCGGCTGGGTGAATACGGCGCGTCCGCCGCGGGTACGCTGCACCAGTTGCCAGGTGTAAGGTGCCAGGTCGAAGCGGTAGTTGGAGGTGACGCCGTGGTGCCCCAGCGTCTCAGGCAGGCCCTCTACGCCATGCCAGTCGAGTTTCAATCCCGGCGCGACGATCAGCCGGTCATAATAAACGGGTCGAGAGTCCTCCAATGTCACCCTGTTTTGCTCGGGTTCAAAAGTGCCGACTGCCGCCTGGATCCATTCGACCCCCGGCGGGATCAAAGACGCCATGGTCCTCACGGTTTCCTGCTGTTGGAACACACCCGCTCCTACCAGCGTCCACCCGGGCTGATAGTAATGAACCTGCGCGGGATCGATGATGGCTACTGACACGTCTGCCGCCCTGGAGCGCAGGCTCGATGCCACCGCGATGCCGGCAGCGCCACCCCCGACGATCAATACGGCAAAATGTCGATCGCCCGCTGCCCGCTCGGCTGCGTCCGGTACTTTCGTTGCCAGGCCCAGCGCACTGCTGAGGTCGTACCCGTTCCGCCGGGTGATGTCGAGTATCTCGGCGGCAGGCTCCCCGCGGTGCTTCGCTGCCAGTCCCCACAGGGTGATCGATCGGGTGCCGGTGCGACAATAGGCATGTGTGGGCGCCGGTAGCGCTTCCAGGTAGGCATTGAAGGTATCGACATCCGCATCCGTGAACTGTCCCGACACGACCGGCTGGTAGACCAGCCTGAGACCTGCGGCCTCTGCCGCCGACTCGATCTCGGCCACATTGGGTTGATCGCCGGCCTCGCCATCCGGACGGTTGCAGATAATCGAGCGCACGCCGCTGGCGGCGAGCTGGGCGATATCCTCGGGCGCGATCTGCGAGGATACGGAGAAATGGTCGGTGACCGTTTTGATCTCGGTGCTCATAGTAGGATGCTCTCAGGTGTCTGACAGGCAGGACAGGTCGTCGCCGCCGAAGGCATTGACGGGCAGCTTGAGAAAGATCTTGCCGTCGGTCTCTGCGGGCGGCATGTGGCCACCGCGCATGTTCACCTGCAGCGACGGCAGGATCAGGGTCGGCATGCCAAGCGTCGCATCGCGTGCTTCGCGCATGGCGATGAACTCTGCCTCATCGATGCCCTGATGCACGTGGATGTTCGAGCTCAGCTGAGCCTCCACACTGGTTTCATATTCCAGTTCCCGGCCATCGGGGAAATAGTCGTGACACACGAATACGCGAGTCGTCGGCGGCAGTGACAGTATGCGCCGGATGGAGCGAAAGAGGGTAGCGGCATCGCCGCCGGGAAAGTCCACCCTGGCGGTGCCCCCGTCTGGCATGAACAGCGTATCGCCGACGAAAACGGCATCACCCAGGACATACGTCATGCAGGCCGGGGTATGACCGGGCGTGTGCATGGCGTATCCGGATACGTTGCCGAAGTCGATCGTATCGCCGTCCTGCAACAGGCGGTCGAACTGCGAGCCATCGCTGGCAAACCCGGGGCCCGCAGAGAACACCTCGCCGAATGTTTCCTGCACCACTGTTATGTGGCTCCCTATCGCGACCCGTCCTCCCAATTGGTGTTTGATATAGGCGGCGGCGGACAGGTGGTCAGCATGGACGTGAGTCTCGAGAATCCACTGGAGTTCCAGCCCATGGGTGCGGATGTAGTCGACAATCCGGTCCGCGCCTGCGAAATGGATAGACCCCGAAGGGTAGTCGAGGTCCAGAACCGGGTCCACTACCACGCATTGTGGGCTGCTGGGGTCTTTGACCACATAGCTGAGGGTATTGGTGGGGTGGTCGAAAAACGGGACCACCTCCGGGAAGACCTGCTCGGTGTTGGCGGCTGCCTGGCTCATTGTCAAACTCCGTGTGTGCTGGTCGCGCGCTGCTGGGACGGGTGGGGGTCCACATTGGCCTGCAGCTAGGACGCGGTGTCGTTGTCATAGGGCGCATGAAGCGCCTCTGAGCCGATTACAGCAAAGGTCGTGCCAACCCATTCTGCGGCATGTCAAGATTACTAAGATATTGAGTTTAATACCTATTTTGCTGGCGACAGGCAGAATCAATGCACCGCGACTTGCATTGGCTGGCATTTTGTGACAGATATGACACTTTGCTTGACAGAAATGACTCACATGCAGCTTATTGCCTCTGATACCGACACAACGATCGCGCGAATGCTGGATGGCTATCGCAGCCCCGCGATCCTGGTGACGCCGGACTACCGGATCCTGGCGGCCAACGATCGTTACATCGACACCTTCGGTGACATCGACGCAGGCGAACGGCACGCCTACTGCTATCGGGTTTCTCATGATTACGACCGGCCCTGCGATCAGTCCGGTGAAAGTTGCCCGCTGGCTGCGGCGGCCGTCTCGGGCCACCGGGAGCGGGTCCTGCACGTCCACCAGACACCCCGTGGCGAAGAGCATGTCGATGTGGAGATGCTGCCGATTCCCGGCCCCTCAGGCGACATACAGTATTTCGTAGAACTGTTGACGCCGGTGCCGGTCGCAGGCGCGGGCGCCGAACAGCGTCAGATGGTGGGAACCAGCCCGCCATTCAATGAGATGCTTGGGATGCTCGCACGGGTAGGCCCGAGCGACGCGGCCGTACTGCTGCTGGGCGAATCCGGCACGGGCAAGGAACTGGCCGCGAGGACCCTCCATGAGGCCAGCAGCCGCCGGCACAAGGCGCTGGTGACGCTGGAGTGTGCCGGGCTGAACGAGTCCCTGTTCGAGAGCGAACTGTTCGGCCATCGGAAGGGGGCGTTCACCGGGGCCAACTATCACCGGCAGGGCCTGGTGGAAGCGGCCCACGGCGGTACTCTCTTCCTCGACGAGGTGGGCGATATCCCGCTGGCCCAGCAGGTCAAGCTGTTACGCCTGATCGAAACCGGGACCTTCCGGCCGGTGGGAGAAACCGAGGTCCGACACGCCGACTTCAGACTGGTCTGCGCCACCCATAAGAACCTCGAACGCATGGTAGCGGACGGTGATTTCCGACGGGACCTGTACTACCGCATCAATGTCTTCCCGATCCACCTGCCTGCGCTGGCAGAACGCGTCGCCGATCTGCCCCTGCTGGCGCGCTCGATTCTGGAAGACCTGGGCGGCGAGCAGCGTTGGCAGTTGACCGAATCCGCTATGGAGGTCCTCCGCGGGCACCGCTACCAGGGCAACATCCGCGAGTTGCGCAATATTCTCGCCCGTGCCGTCATTCTCGCCAACACCAACGTTGTCGACCGCCGGGTCATCGAGCAATGCCTGTCGCGCAGGCCGGCAACGACCAGCGCCGAGACCGAACAACCTACGACGGCAACGCCCGGAGAAAGGGCGGGGTCTCCATCCGCGCTGGGCGAGGCGATGAGCTCCGCTCCCGACGTGGACCTCAAGTCACTGGAGCGCGCCTATCTCGAGGCCCTGCTGCGGCGCCACGGCCAGGATCGAAAAACCGCCGCGGCGATTGCCGGCATCAGTGTCCGCTCCCTGTATCGTAAATTGCGACCGGAGTCGGGCTAGGGCACCTCTGAACACTGGTAGTGGCCTGCCACTTTTGCAGCAGGTTGCCAGGATATCCGTGAGTCCGACAGTCAGTCTGGGTCGGCGGGTGACTGCAGCGTGAGGCCCAGGCGGCCTACCACCCGACGCAGGCACTCCTCAAGCTGCGCCATTTCCGGCTCGCCCGCACGGGTGCATAAATCCCGCTGCACTTCTGCCACGACTGCCCGGCAATCATCGACCAGCTGTCGGCCGCGGCGCGTGAGGCGAATTTCCCGGGCGCGCTTGTCGGTTGCATCCACGGCCCGCGACACGTAGCCCATGCGCTCCAGCTCGCGGAGAATTTTTCCCATCGCCTGCTGGGTCACCCGGCCCCGTTCCGCCAGATCCGTGACCCGCACAGCGCCCGTGCCGAGATGGGCGAGCACAGCACTGTGTGCGCTGCGGACACCGGGATGGCCGCGCGCGAGCAGCCCGGCGCTGATCCTGTCGTCGTAATCCCGGGACAACTCCCGGACCAGGCGAGGGAAGTTGTCGGAAAAATCCGCCGCGATCATTCGATTGCGTTCTGCCGCGCTCTGGCTCACGGTGACCTCCGGTTGTCGACCGATCCAATGCAGCGCAAGGGTTCCGGGTCGACGCTGCCCCCTAATGAGTTTAGCAACTCCGGCGGTGAGCGTGACGGAATTTCCCGTTGGCGATCGCGGCTGCCTGGCCGCGTTACAGCCATTCGGTTAGACTGCCGCCTCCTTAGCGCAGGGCGCCCGCTTCCATGGCCAAGATCATCACCTGCAACACCAATGGCATCCGCGCTGCGTCCCGGAAAGGCTTTTTCGACTGGCTCGCAGCCCAGGACGCCGACGTGGTCTGTATCCAGGAGACCAAGGCCCAGGTTGATCAGCTCGAGGACCCGGTGTTTCGACCGGCGGGATATCACTGCTACTACAACGATGCGGTACGAAAGGGTTACAGTGGAACGGCCCTTTACAGCCGCACAAGACCCCGGTCGATAGTCTCTGAGCTCGGTTGGGACCCCGCCGACTCGGAGGGCCGGTACCTGCAGGCCGATTACGCCGGGCTCAGCGTGATCAGCCTCTATATGCCATCCGGGTCCAGCAGTGAGGCAGCCCTGGAGAAAAAATACGCCTTCATGGATCGATTTCTCGACCATCTCCGGGCGCTGCGGAGAAAGCGCCGAGAGTTTATTATCTGTGCCGACTGGAATATCTGCCACCGGGAAATCGACCTGAAGAACTGGCGCAGCAACCAGAAAAATTCCGGCTTCCTCCCGGAGGAGCGTGCCTGGCTTGATACCCTGTACGATGAGGTGGGCTATATCGACTCGTTTCGACTGGTGAACGACCAGCCGGAGCAATACACCTGGTGGTCGAATCGCGGCCAGGCGTGGGCGAAGAACGTGGGGTGGCGCCTGGACTACCAGGTGATTACGCCCCGCCTGGCCGACCGCGTGCGCAGCGCGGCCATCTACAAGGAGCAGCGGTTCTCCGACCATGCCCCGCAGATCATGGAATTCGATCTCGACATCGCGCCCTGAGACCGGTGGACTCTGCGGAATCCGCAATTGCCAGCCCCGCCCAATCACTGTAAATTGTGCGGCTTTGTCGACCGGCGACCGCCGGGATTTTGCAGGGATTATCGATCATGAGTCTATTCATAGCCAATGCGCATGCACAGGCAGCACCAGCGGCCGCACCGGGCGCCGAGGTTTTACAGATTGTGTTTCTTGTCGGCCTGTTTGCGTTGTTCTACTACATTGTCGTCAGGCCACAGCGCAAGCGCCAGAAAGAGCACCAGCAGCTGGTCGCAGGCCTGGCCAAGGGCGACGAGGTGGTCACCACGGCGGGTATTCTCGGCAAGATCACCTCGCTGGATGACAATTACGTGACGCTGACCATCGCCGACAAGGTGGACGTCAAATTGCAGCGGCTGCACGTGCACGCGGTGTTGCCGAAGGGTACCCTCAAGTCGATCGGCTAGTCTGAGCAGAACAGTGGGGTTGGAGTACCCGCCACGTATCGACCTGGCGCTGCGGCCTACGCCGTTGCAACCATTGGAGCGGGCAACCCGACGGTGGGGACGGGACCACCGGCTCTGGATCAAGCGGGACGACCTCACCGGTTGCGCACTCAGCGGTAACAAGGTGCGCAAGCTGGAATTCATCTGCGCCCATGCACTGGAAGCGGGATTCGACACGCTCATCACCTGCGGTGGCCTGCAGAGCAACCACTGCCGCGCGACCGCACTGGCCGGCGCCCAGCTGGGCCTGCAGGTACAGCTCGTACTGCGCGGCGAGGCCGGGGCGGGCGGCAACTACCTGCTGGACCAGCTGGCCGGTGCCCGCATCGCCTGTTACCCGCCCCAGCGCTACATTCCGGAGCTGGACGATCTGCTGGAACACTGGCGCGCGCACTATGCCGCCCAGGGAGGGCAGGCGCTGGTCATTCCCACCGGGGGCAGTGATGGGCTGGGGGCCTGGGGCTATATCGCCGCCAGTGAAGAACTATTGTCCGATTTCGAACAGGCCGGCATCGAACGCGCCCACCTGGTCAGCGCTTCGGGTTCAGGCGGCACCCAGGCGGGCCTCTCCCTCGGGGCTGCGCTGCACGGCCTGCCGGCGACTGTCTGGGGGGTCAACGTCTGCGACGACGAGGCGTACTTCCTGGCTAAAATCGCCGCCGACGCCGCCGACTGGCACCAGCGCTATCCCTGGGTGCCGCGGGTGGACATCCAGCCCCGTGTTATCGACGGGTATGTGGGTGAGGGCTATGGCATTGCCGGGCCGGAGGTTTTTGCCCTCATCGCAGAACTCGCAGCCCTGGAGGGCATCGTGCTGGATCCGGTGTACTCGGGGAAGGCGTTTCACGGGATGGTGGAAGAGATTGCCCACGGTCGTTTCGAGGGGTGCCGCGACATCGTCTTTCTGCATACGGGCGGCGTCTTCGGACTGTTCCCCCAGGCCGCTGGATTCACGTTTGACGACAGCAGGTAATAGCCAATGGTAGAGATGATCAAGACCGTCAACGGCATTGCCTGGGGGCCGCCGATGCTGGTCCTGCTGCTGGGTACCGGCCTCTATCTGACGCTCGGTCTCAGGTTCCTGACCCTGCGCCGGATTCCTGCCGCGCTCGGGTTCCTGCTGCGCGGACGGGCCGGGACGGGCAAAGGTGATATCTCTCCGTTCAGCGCCCTTATGACGTCGCTGTCGGCGACGATCGGTACCGGGAATATCGCCGGCGTGGCCACCGCGCTCGCGCTGGGTGGTCCGGGTGCCCTGTTCTGGATGTGGCTGACGGCGCTCTTCGGAATGGCGACAAAATACGCCGAGGCGGTGTGTGCAGTCCGTTTCAGGGAGCAGGACAGCGATGGGAACTACAGCGGTGGGCCGATGTATTACATCCGCAACGGCCTGCATCGGCGCTGGCACTGGTTGGGCTACGCGTTTGCGCTGTTCGGCAGCGTGGCCGGCTTCGGGATCGCCAATACGGTACAGTCCAACTCGGTGTCGCAGGTACTCGCGGATTCGTTCTCCGTGCCGCCCCTGGCAACGGGCCTGGTGCTGATGTGTCTGGTCGGCGCGGTCGTCCTGGGGGGCATCAAGCGGATCGCGACAGTGGCCAGCTGGCTGGTACCTGGCATGGCCGCGGGCTACCTGTTGATGAGCCTGCTGGTGATCCTGGCCAACATCAGTGCGGTCCCGGGCGCGGTCGTCACCATTGTGGAGAGCGCTTTTACCGGTTCTGCCGCCGCCGGCGGCTTCGCAGGTGCCACGGTGTGGGCGGCGCTGCGGTTCGGGGTGGCCCGCGGTATCTTCTCCAATGAGGCCGGCCTCGGCAGTGCGCCTATCGCACACGCGGCCGCGCGTACCAACGAACCGGTGGAGCAGGGCATGATTGCCATGCTGGGTACGTTTATCGATACCCTGGTAGTCTGTACCATGACCGGCCTGGTGATCGTGATCACCGATGTGCTACCGAGCGGGATCAGTGGCGCCAGCCTGACCTCCATGGCGTTTGGGAGTGCTTTCCCGGGCGGAGAGTACATCGTTACCCTTGGCCTTTGTCTGTTCGCGTTTACCACCATGATCGGCTGGTCGTTCTACGGCGAGCGCTGTATCGTTTTCCTGCTGGGAACCCGTGCAATTCTCCCTTTCCGACTGGCCTGGGTCATCGCGATTCCGGTGGGTACCGTGGTCAAGCTGGACGTGGTATGGCTGGTTGCCGATACCCTCAACGCTTTCATGGCGATTCCCAACCTGGTGGCGCTGCTGATGCTGGCACCGCTGGTGTTCTCCCTCAGCCGGGACTATTTTCGCGATCGGGTAACCCAGGGCACCTTTGAATAACGGCCAGTCGACCGGGCTTCTACCTGGGAGAGCTGCCGGGTATAGTGACCCTATGTCAGCAGAATCGGACCAGAAACTGGTAATCGCGATCTCCTCGAGGGCGTTGTTCAATCTCGACGACAGCCATCGGGTTTACGAACAGGAGGGGCTTGCCGCTTACTCCGAGTACCAGATCGCCCATGAGGATGAACCGCTGGAACCCGGAGAGGCGTTTCCGCTGGTACACAAACTGCTGCGACTGAACGAAATGTTGGCGGGCGCCACCCAGGTTGAGGTCGTGCTGCTGTCGCGCAACAGCGCCGACACCGGCTTGCGGGTGTTCAATTCGATAGAGCATTATGACCTGGCGATCAGCCGTGCGGCATTCTGTGGCGGCGAAAGCCCGTGGCGTTACATCAATGCCTTCGGCTGCCAGCTGTTCCTGTCCACCGAACCGGAGGATGTGCGCTTCGCCCTCGACTGCGGGGTCGCGGCCGCTACCTTGATCGGCGGCCGGCCGGCAGCCTCCGAGGACGCACAGCTGCGCTTCGCCTTCGACGGCGACGCCGTCCTGTTCTCGGATGAAGCGGAGCGTGTGTACAAGACGGAGGGGCTCGACGCCTTCACCGCCAGCGAACGCGCGTCTGCGCGAACGCCGCTGAGTGGCGGGCCTTTCAAGCCCTTCCTGGCGGCCTTGCACCGCCTGCAGCAGGCGTTCCCCGCGACCGAGGCGCCGATCCGGACCGCGCTCGTCACCGCCCGCTCGGCACCGGCGCACGAGCGTGTTATCCGCACCCTCAGGGCCTGGAATATCCGTATCGATGAATCCATATTCCTGGGCGGACTGGACAAAACCGCTTTTTTAAAGGCCTACCGCGCGGACGTGTTCTTCGACGACCAGCAATCACATTGTGAATCCGCCAGCGGCCACATCGCAACGGGTCACGTACCCCACGGGGTGGCGAACGGCTGAGCCGGCATTTCCGCAGGCGCTTTGTCATCGCTTAAAGGGGTGGCGCCCGCATGTGGCGCCGTTGCGGCCGGCCGCTGGCCTGGTGCAGCATCTGTTTATTACCTTTATAAGTGGATATTGCCCCATACCATAGCTATTCTGGGTATAAGTGGGGGCTTCTTCACGGCAGTGCGATGGCATGGTATGCGGAGGCCGGCATGAAACTGCAACAACTGCGTTATATATGGGAAGTCGCCCATCACGACCTCAACGTCTCCGCGACTGCCCAGAGCCTCTTCACCTCGCAACCCGGCATCAGCAAGCAGATTCGGCTGCTGGAGGATGAGCTGGGCGTCGAGGTGTTCTCCCGCAGCGGCAAGCACCTGACCCAGGTGACGCCCGCCGGCGAAGCGATACTCGAGGCCGCCGGCGAAGTGCTGCGCAAGGTCGAAAGCATCAAACAGGTCGCCCAGGAGTACTCCAACGAAACCAAGGGCAGCCTGTCGATCGCCACCACGCATACCCAGGCCCGTTACGCCTTACCCGAGACAATTCGCACTTTTATCCAGCGCTATCCCGACGTGTCATTGCATATGCACCAGGGCACGCCGATGCAGATTTCTGAAATGGCGGTGGAGGGCACCGTCGATTTCGCTATAGCCACCGAAGCGCTGTCGCTGTTCAGCGAGTTGATCATGATGCCCTGTTACCGCTGGAACCGCTGTGTGCTGGTGCCGCGGGATCATCCTCTCACCCAGCTCTCTGAATTGAGCCTGGAGGACGTGGCGGCGCATCCGATCGTGACCTACGTGTTCGGTTTCACCGGCCGCTCCAAGCTCGACGAGGCCTTCACCCACAAGGGGCTACAGCCAAAGGTGGTCTTTACTGCGGCAGATGCCGACGTTATCAAGACCTACGTCAGGCTGGGTCTGGGCATCGGCATCGTGGCTCACATGGCCTACGACGCGGATGCTGACCAGGACCTGGTGGCGCTGGATGGGAGCCATCTGTTTCCGAGCAGCGTTACCCGGATCGGCTGCCGCCGTGGGACTTTCCTGCGCGGCTACATGTACGATTTCATCAGCGACTTTGCCCCTCACCTCTCCCGTGATGTCGTCACGGAAGCCTTCAACCTGCAGAGCCGGGCAGAGATCGACGAACTGTTCTCGCACATGGAACTCCCGGTTTACTGACGGCCTGAGCCAGGCCGCCGTATTTCGCGAAGTGCCGAGTTGTCGGCCGCCCGATCCTCCGTTGTCGGGGTCACCCGCTTTCCCGCGTTACAGTCTGGCGCCCGCCGGCGCGGTCAGGTAGTGTGGCTGTCATGGGCTGAACAGGAAGGACTCACACTGTGGAAATTGTCTGCCTCGACCTGGAGGGGGTGCTCGTCCCCGAGATCTGGATCGCATTCGCACAGAGCACCGGCATCGACGCGCTGCGCGCCACCACCCGCGACATTCCCGACTACGATGTATTGATGAAACAGCGTCTCGACCTGCTGCGGCAGCACGACCTGGGCATCGATGACATCCAGCAGGTCATCGGCGGACTGGCGCCGCTGCCTGGCGCCGCCGCGTTCCTGGACTGGGCCAGGGAACGTTTCCAGGTCATCATTCTGTCGGATACCTTCTACGAGTTCTCGCAGCCGCTGATGCGCCAGCTGGGCTGGCCGACCCTGTTCTGTCATCGGCTGGTGACCGACGCCGAGGGCAGGGTGACGGATTACAGGTTGCGGCAGGCCGACCCCAAGCGAGCGTCCGTGAAGGCGCTGCACAGCCTGAACTACCGGGTGATTGCCGCCGGAGACTCGTACAATGACACCACCATGCTGGCCGAGGCTGACGTGGGAATACTCGTTCACGCGCCGGCCAATGTGGTGGAAGCCTTTCCCCAGTTTCGGTCGGTACCCGACCTGGAACAGCTGAAGGTGGCGCTCGTTGAGTCCAGCCAACGAGACCTGGTTCTGTAGTCCATGTAACCCGTGGTATCGACAAACGCTTCCGGCATGGACTAAGTCAGGCGGATAACGGGCGGTATGATCCGTTCCAGGGGCGTCTGGCGGCATGGACGCCGCCAGCGAGTCTATACAGGGATGTATGCTTTTTGGCGTCCCCTGGCACGGATCTACGCCCGTTGTCCGCCGGCATAAATTGCCGTCACGTCATCGACTCTACGTGCTTTCACTTGTCATGGATTTGGCCGCCAGGTACGGCCGCCGAGGTACGGCCGGCGGGTCGGATGGGCATACTGACGCGAATCGCACCTGGACAACGAACCCGATTACGCTTTCCGGGGGACGCCAAACAGCGCGCGTCCCTGTGCAAGCTCGCTGGCGGCATCCATGCCGCCAGACGCCCCCGGAAAGCGTAATCGGGCTCATTGTCTATCGACATTTGTCTGCCTGGCGGGGCGCGTCCGAGGAGATGCGTCCGAGGAGATGCCGCTGGTCTTGTCGCTGCGGGTATTACAGAGATTCCAGCACCTGCAGCAGCCGACCCACCTTGTCGTAGGTCTCCTGGTATTCCTGCTGGCACTGCGAATCTGCGACGATACCCCCGCCGCCCCAGCAGCGGATGGTGTCGTTCTCGCAGAGCAGGGTCCTGATTGCGATGCTGCTGTCCATGCGTCCATCGGTGCTCAGGTACAGCAGGCTACCGCAGTAGATCTGCCGGGCCTGAGGTTCGAGCTCGTCGATTATCTGCATGGCGCGTCGTTTCGGGGCGCCGGTGATGGAGCCACCCGGGAAGCTGTCACGCAACACGTCCAGTGCATCACGCCCCGGCGCCAGTTCACCGCTGATCTCGCTAACGAGGTGGTGCACCGTGGCAAAGCTCTGCAATTCGAACAGCTTGTCTACCTGAATGCTGCCAGGGACACAGGAACGGCCGAGATCATTGCGCAGCAGGTCCACGATCATGAGGTTTTCGGCCCGGTCCTTCGGGGACCGCAGCAATTCAGCGGCGATCCGGCGGTCTGTTTCGGGGTCGGGGTGTCGGGGTCGTGTGCCCTTGATCGGCATCGTCTCGACGCGTCGGCCGTGGACCGAGAGAAAGCGCTCGGGGGATACCGAGAGCACGGATGCGTTGCCCGGTAGCGAGAGGTAGCCGGCAAAGGGCGCGGCAGCGGCGGGGCGCAGGGCCAGGTAGGCAAACCACGGATCCCCATCGTAGTGCGCGCTAAACCGCTGTGCCAGGTTGATCTGGTAGCAGTCCCCCGAACGGATGTAGTCTTCGGTGCGGGCGAACGCGCGCCGGTATTCGTCCGCACTCATGTCGGCGGTAAACGGTGTTCGCAGTTGGAAGGTACCGTGGCGGCGGCTCTGTGCCCGGCGTAACCGGGCGAGCAGGTCGCGACGTTTTCGGGCCGTGACGCCAGGCTGTGTCACCAATACCGACCGGCGCAATGTGTGGTCCTGAATCACACACCAATCGTAGGCCTGCAGGTGGCTGCCGCCGATGGCGTTGCAGCGTGGCCTCGGCCCTGCCGGGAGCGCATTCAGCCCGAATCCGCTGTCGTAGCCGAGCACGCCGAGCAGGCCACCGCTGAAGGGTATGTCCGCAGAGGCCGGCCGCCGCTCGCCGAATCGATCGCGCAGATAGGCGGCGAGTTCACTGAAATGGTGAAGGCACTTGGCCTCGCTCGCCCCGGGTGCCAGTGCCGGCGGTTCCGGAGACAGCGGTTCGGCCGTCATGATGTCATAGCGCCCGCGCTCACAGTGGGGCCGGCTGCTATCGAGCAACGCCGCCCCGGGCAGGTCCCTGATGCACTCGAACAATACGGTACAGTCAACCCGGTAGGCCAGTTCGTCGATATGCAGGGCTTGCACGTTCACGCGGGCCTGAGCGGGTTGAAACGGTCCGGCCGGCCGGCCCTTGTTTCCGTTAACCTACGCAAAAATAACTCGAACTGCGGCCTTCTACCCCTATATAGCCACGAAACAAACCGCCCGCCGACTCGCAAAATTGACATTCCCCGGCATTGGAATTACTGTTGATCGCCGAATTTCCAGCACACGGCACACCCTGCCCGGAAACAAGCGTGACCGTTTACCGGGGCAACTGCAAGGGTTTGTCCCCGGCGCGGTATCTCCATCCGCTGGGACCCAGTCGGAGCCCCTGACGATGAGCGACGCCAGCAACAACGCAGTGCATGCGACGGTGGACAACCCGTTCGCCGACGCGACCGAGCAGGAGTTCAAGGTACCCGGCCAACTCGCCAGCGCACCCGGTCTTTACGAGAACGCCATGCGTCATGGCTGGGAGCTGCAGCAGCGTCCCTACCGGGCAGCCGGCGTCAAGAACATTCAGCGCCAGCACCTGAAAAAGCGGATGACGATCTGGGAGCGTATCAACTGTCTCGCGGATGCCGAGCCGACCGTGCTCTATCAGAACTGGGGCCCCAACCTCGACGGCGCTTCCCTGGTGACCGCCCTGATCCAGGTGGATGGCCGCGACGTCGCCATCTACGGGCATGATTTCACCGTCCGGGCTGGTTCCATGGACGCGACGAACGGGGAAAAGCTCGCGAGACTGTTCCAGCTGGCGGCAAAACGCCGTATTCCGCTGGTCGGTCTGAATGACTCCGCCGGCGCCTATATACCCGCCGGGGTCGGCGGCCTCGATGGCTACGCCGACGCCTTCACGGCCCTGCGCAAGATCAGCGGGGTGGTGCCGAGCATCATGTGTATGTTCGGTTTCAACGCGGGGGGTGGCTCTTACCTCCCGCGCCAGGGCAGTTTCATGATTCAGCCCAACGACACGTTTTTCGGGCTGACCGGGCCGGGCGTCGTCAAGTCGGTCCTCGGCGAGGATGTCACACCGGAAGAGCTGGGTGGCCCGCGGGTGCATGCACAAAGCGGGGTCACTGATTTCGTGGTGCCCGACGAGGTGGCGGCGCTGCGAAAAGTACGCGCCCTGTTGAAGTACCTGCCCAGTCACAACGCCGAACTGGCACCACACCAGCCCTCGTCAGACCCGGTCGATCGCAAGACCTGGGACATCGACATCCTGTTGAAGAAAGCCTTCAATTCTCCCACCGGTTTCAACACACCTATCGACATCAGTATCCTCATACAACAATTGTGCGATCACGGTGATTTCCTGGAAATCCAGCCGGACAGGGCGCGCAATACCATTACCGCCCTGGGCCGCATGGGGGGTAATGTCGTCGGCTTCGTTGCCAACAATTCGGCCGTCGCCTCGGGTCAGATCGATATTGGCGCGGCCTACAAGAACGCCCGTTTCATCCGCTTTTGCAATCTCTACAACATCCCGATCGTGTTCCTCGAGGATACGACCGGGTTCCTTCCCGGTCGCGAGCAGGAGAGTGGCGGGATCGTACAGGCCGGACGCGCCATGCTGGACGCCATCGTAGACCTGCGTACCCCGCGGTTCCTGGTCCTGGTGCGCAACGCCTTCGGCGGCGCCTATGCTTCCTATAACAACTATCCCACGGGCGCGGATTTCGTCGTCGCCCTGCCGACCACGAGGGTAGCCGTCATGGGGCCGGCGGGCGTCGAATATGTCTACAAGTCGGAATTGCGCACGCTCCGCCAGTCAGCCGCGGGCAGGCTGGCCGCTGAGACCGACGCCCAGCTGCAGGCGGGACTCGACCCGACGTCGGCAAAAGCTACGGCCAGGGAGCTCGTCGACGAGTGGGTCCGGAGCGAGGAGCGCTCTCTCGCACAGCGTTACGAGCGGGAGTTGATGAACCCTGATGAAGCGCTCAGCCTGGGTTCGATATCGCAGATCGTCATGCCATCGCAACTGCGGCAGGTACTCGCGGAACACATGGATTTCTGTCTGCGCCACTACCAGGCCTCACCGTTGCAAGCCGTACAGCGAGAATTCCATTGACCGGCAGCCGGTCGACTGCATCCAGGGAGAACCGAGTGTCCAACGAACATTACCTGCACAACCCGCTGGTGCACCGCGACCGCCGACTGGGCCGCCGGCACAGCACCTGGGTTAGCCAGTTCGACTGTTCCCATATAAGGCCGCTGATTATCTGCCGTGGTCCGATCCGCAAAGAGGCCATGGATGTGTTCGAGGAGATGGGAATCGGCCACTACGGGATACTGCTGTCGGAAAAGGATTCCATCGTTTACCAGGACGCGCTGGCCCCGGAGTTGCGATCCCTGACCCACCCCGAGCGCGTGCACCGGGTTCCTGACTACACCGGCGCCACAAAGGAGGAGCGGGAGCAGCGCATCGGGCAGATTATCAGCATTGCCAGCGACAACGGCTACAACGCGATCTTTGCCGGCTACGGCTTCATGGCCGAAGATGAAACCATGGTGGCGGCCATGGAGAAAGCCGGGCTGAATTTTATCGGCCCCTGCTCCCGTACTGTCCACGACGCGGGGCTCAAGGACGAAGCCAAGCGGACCGCCCTGCGTGTAGGCGTCTCGGTGACGCCGGGCATCGACAACGGAACCGCGCTGACCCTGTTGAAGAAACACCCGGATGTGGCCGCGCTGAAGGCTCTGTGCCGGGAGCAGGCGCTGACGATCGACGGCGATATGGATGACGCCGCCATCAGCCTCGAGGACAAGGCCGACTGGGTACTTGCGGCATCCTATGAGAAGGGTATCGACCTGTACACGGTGGACGAGCTTGCGGCGACCCTGACCGAGGCTGTCGACCGGATGGCTGCCGAGTACCCCAGGAACCGGGTCCGGCTGAAGGCCATCAGTGGAGGCGGTGGCAAGGGACAGCGGATTCTTGGCATCGGCGAGTCGGCGCGCACGCCGGAGCTGGTGCGGGAGATACTCAACGAGGTCAAGACCACCGGCGTAGGCGACAACAAGAACGTGCTGGTGGAGCTCAACATCGAGACTACCCGGCACAATGAGATCCAGGTTATCGGCAACGGTGACTGGTGCATCAGCATGGGTGGTCGCGACTGTTCGCTGCAGATGCATGAACAGAAACTACTCGAGGTGTCGATCACCGTCGAATCGCTGCGTCGCAGCATCGAGGAGGCCGAAACCGCCGGGCTGGACGAGCAGGCGGCCGTGTTGCGCCAGGATCTCGCCACCCTGGAGTCGATGGAAAACCAGGCCGCAGTGTTCGGGGCCGCGGTCGGTCTCGACTCGGTGTCGACCTTCGAGTGCATTGTCGACCGGGACAAGCATTTTTTCATGGAGATGAATACCCGCATCCAGGTAGAGCACCGGGTGACGGAACTGTGTTACGCACTTGAATTCGTCAATCCCGACGATGACAGTGACAGCTTTGTGGTCGAGTCACTGGTAGAGGCCATGGTATTGCTGGCGGCACACGGCCCAAGGCTGCCGCGACCGGATCGCATCGTCCGTTTCAACGATAGCGTCGAAGCGCGGCTGAATGCGACCAACCAGGCCCTCCAACCCAGCGCCGGGGGCGTGATCGAGTATTGGTCTGACGCGGTGGAGGGAGAGATCCGGGACGACCAGGGCATCAGCTTGCACAATCCCGATACCGACGTGTTCATGAAATACACCCTCGCGGGTGCTTACGATTCCAACATCGCCCTGCTGCTTACGGTCGGCGAGACCCGCCTGGACACTTACCGGAAGATGTCCGAGACGATCCGCATGACCGGTATGCGGGGCAAGGATCTCGCCACCAACCTCGAGTTTCATTACGGGTTGGTAAACTGGTTCCTGGGCCAGAATGTGCTGGCAAGACCGACGACACGCTTTATTGTTCCCTACCTCACCGCGGTCGGGGCGCTGAAACAGCGTGCCAACGGCATGGATCTCGACTGGGCGTGGTCCAGCATCTGCGAGGCGGCAACTTCGGGTCTCGAGGGCACCGTGCTGGAAGCGCTCAAGCACACACTGGATCTCAAGCACTCGATGCTGTTGCGTCCCGTTGAGATTCTGCTGGCCGAGCCCCACATTCTTTCCGGTTGGCTGAGCGTGAACCGGGAAGCCTGGCGCATCGACGAAGGCAAGATTCGCTGGACCCGCAATCCTATCGGCCTGCTGGCCGAGACCTATCACTTCCTCAATATGGATTATGTCCCCGGCAATCCCGCCGCCGCTATTATCTGGAGCCACGATAATGACATCCTGCAGTCTGCACTGGCCTTTTATGCCACGCTGGAGGAGCGTCTGGGCGAGGATGACTGGGACACACTGCAGGCGAAGTTGGAATCTGCAGAGGCGCCCGCCGGTTTCGAACAGCCACTGTGGAACCAGGTGCGCGGTGCCCACCAGGGGTACCAGGCAGGGTCGTCGATTCTGGCCCTGTTACCCTTCATTGCCGCCGTTACGGGGTATTATGACCTGTCGGTGAATCCGGATCTCAGTCTCTGCATACCGGAGCGCCTGCAGGACCCCGCGGCCCAGGAGGCGATGGCGAAAGTGCTCGCCCCTCCGCCTGTGGCCAAATCCGACGAGATTCTGGCTGAGACCGGTGGTATGTTCTACTGCCGTGAGACGCCGGAACACTCACCTTACGTGGAGGTTGGGGATCACTTCGAGGCAGGAGACCCGCTCTTCATCATTGAGGTCATGAAGATGTTCAACAAGGTCTACGCCCCGTTTGCAGGCACCGTGGATCAGGTGCTGGTGGACACCGATGGGGTGATCATCCGCAAGGGCCAGCCGATTTACAAGGTGACACCCGACGAGAAAGTGGCGACGGAGTCGGCAGAGGAGCTCGTCGCGAAACGCCGGCAGATGACCACTGAATTCCTCGACTGGATTCCCGGAGGCAGCCACTGATGATCACCGCACTGGACCACATCGCGATCGCCGTGCCCGACCTGGAGAGGGCCATCAAGCGGTTTATGGATGACTTCGGCCTGTCCTACGAGGGCACAGAAGACGTGGCGGCAGCGAGCACGTCGACGGCCTTCTTTCCGTTGCCGCCAACCAGTATCGAGCTGGTCCACCCGCTCGATGGTCAGGGTCCGATTGCGGGGTACCTCGAGAAGCGGGGCGGCGGCCTGCATCACCTTTGCTTCCGCTCGGACAACATAGAAGAGGATGTCGCGCGCCTGAAGCAACTGGGATACCGCTTCCTCGCCGACGAGCCGTCACCGGGTGCGCACGGCTCGAAAGTGATATTCATTCACCCCAAGAGCTGTGACGGGGTACTCATCGAACTCAATCAACCGGGCAGCGATCACTAGCGTCGTTGCACCGGTATCAGGACAGGACCGGATGCTATGAGTGACAGCATTTACGACAAGGACAATGCCACGCCAGCTCACTGGCGCGAACTCGCCACGCGGCAAATGAAGGGCCGAAGCCCGGACGAACTGGTTTGGCACACTCCCGAGGGGATCGACGTCAAACCGCTTTACACGGCCGCCGACCTGGAAAACCTGGCCTACACGGATACCATGCCGGGCTTGTCTCCCTATATTCGCGGGCCCCAGGCCACCATGTATGCGGGCCGTCCCTGGACGATACGACAGTACGCCGGTTTTTCAACCGCGGAGGAATCTAACGCGTTTTACCGCAAGTCGCTGGCAGCCGGTGGGCAGGGAATTTCCGTCGCCTTCGACCTGGCCACCCATCGAGGGTATGACTCCGACCACCCGAGGGTCAGTGGCGATGTCGGCAAGGCGGGCGTCGCTATCGACTCCATCGAGGATATGAAAATACTCTTCGACGGTATCCCTCTGGATAAGGTCTCCGTGTCCATGACCATGAACGGGGCCGTTTTGCCGGTGCTCGCGGGTTACATCGTTGCCGCCGAGGAGCAGGGCGTCGACCAGCAGCAGTTGTCCGGCACGATTCAGAACGACATCCTCAAAGAGTTCATGGTTCGCAACACCTACATCTATCCCCCGGCCCCCAGCATGCGGATCATCGGTGACATCATTGCCTACTGCTCGGGGAACATGCCGCGCTTCAACACGATATCGATTTCCGGCTACCACATTCAGGAGGCCGGAGCGAACGCGGCACTGGAGCTGGCCTACACCCTGGCAGACGGCAAGGAATACATTCGCACCGCCCTTGCCGCCGGACTGGACATCGATGCCTTTGCGCCCCGCCTGTCGTTTTTCTGGGGTATCGGCATGAACTTCTACATGGAGATCGCCAAGCTGCGCGCCGCAAGGCTGCTGTGGGCCCGCATCGTCGGCGAGTTCGAGCCGTCCAATCCCAAGAGTTCCATGCTGCGTACCCACAGCCAGACGTCGGGCTGGTCGCTCACCGAACAGGACCCTTACAACAACGTGGTGCGTACCACGATCGAGGCGATGGCGGCCGTATTCGGCGGCACCCAGTCACTGCACACCAATGCGCTGGACGAGGCGATTGCCTTGCCGTCCGAGTTCGCGGCCCGGATTGCCCGCAACACCCAGCTGGTCATTCAGGAAGAGACCGGCATCACCCGGGTGGTGGACCCCTGGGGGGGCTCCTACTTCATGGAGAACCTCACCCAGGACATTGCCGACAAGGCCTGGGAATTGATCGAGGAGGTCGAAGCGGCCGGAGGCATGGCCAAGGCTATCGAGACGGGGATGCCCAAGCTGCGCATCGAGGAAGCCGCTGCACGCAAGCAGGCACGCATTGACCGTGGCGACGATGTCATCGTCGGAGTCAACAAGTACCCGGTCGATACCGAGGATGATGTCGACGTGCTCGAGATCGACAACCCCGCCGTGCGTAAGGCGCAACTGCAACGGCTCCAGTCGGTGAAAGCCGCGCGGGACGAGCCGGCCGTGGAGGAGATTCTCGAAGCGCTGTACCAGTGCGCCGCCGGTGGCAACGGCAATCTGCTGGAACTCGCCATCGAGGCTATCCGACGACGCGCCACCGTGGGCGAAATCTCGCAGGCGCTGGAACGGGAGTTTGGTCGCTTCAATGCCCATGCGCAAACGGTTTCCGGCGTTTACGGGGCCGCTTTCGAGGAAGACGACGACTGGCAGTCCATCCGCCGGGATATCGACGGGTTTGTAGCGGAGCATGGTCGCAGGCCGCGTATGCTGGTGTGCAAGATGGGCCAGGATGGGCACGACCGGGGCGCCAAGGTGATCGCCACGGCCTTCGCCGATGTCGGGTTTGATATCGACCTTTCGCCGATGTTTTCAACGCCCGCCGAGGTCGCCCGGCAGGCCGTGGAAAACGATGTCCATGTTGTCGGCGCCTCGTCCCTGGCCGCGGGACACAAGACCCTCGTCCCGGAGTTGGTACAGGCTTTGCGAGACGAGGGCGCGGATGACATTATCGTCATTGCGGGTGGTGTGATACCCCGACAGGATTATCCGTTCCTGCGCGACGCCGGGGTGAGCTGTATATTCGGTCCCGGTACGCCCATTCCCGTCTGCGCCCGGGAAGTGCTGGACGCGGTGAATGCCGCACAAGTTTGAGCTGCAGAGTCTGCTTGCTGGTCAACGGCGGGCGCTGGCCAAGGCCATCACCCTGGTGGAGAGCCGGCGGGAACTGGATCGCGCCAGCGCCCAGGAAATACTCCAGGCCGTGCTGCCGCACACGGGCAACAGCATCCGTATCGGTATCAGCGGCCCGCCGGGCGTGGGTAAATCAACGTTCATAGAATCTTTCGGTTTGTACCTTGTGGGGCAGGGCAAGCGAGTGGCGGTGCTTGCAGTCGACCCCAGCTCCCCGGTGGCGGGCGGCTCCATACTGGGCGACAAGACGCGCATGGAAGCGCTGTCACGCTCAAGCGCGGCTTTCATCAGGCCGTCACCCGCCGAGGGTGCTTTGGGGGGCGTCGCGCAGAAAACCCGCGAGTCCATGCTGCTCTGCGAGGCAGCAGGCTACGACGTTATCCTGGTAGAAACAGTCGGCGTCGGCCAGTCAGAGTTCGTGGTGGCGGGCATGGTCGATTTTTTCCTGGTGCTGATGCTTCCTGGCGGTGGTGACGAGTTGCAGGGCATCAAGAAGGGTATCATGGAGCTGGCCGACGCCCTGGTCATCAATAAGGCTGATGGTGACAGTGAGGGTCAGGCAGAGCTGACACGGCAACAATATGCCAGTGCCATGCACCTGCTGCGGCACACCAGCTTCTGGACACCGCGGGTCATGACCTGTTCGGCATTGAACAATGTTAACATCGATGCCATCTGGACGATGATCACTGAGTACCGCGAGCAGGCAGACGCCGCAGGTGCTCTCGAGCGGAAACGCAGCCAGCAGAACCGTGACTGGATGCACCAGCTGGTGCACGAGTTGCTGCGGTTGCGTCTGGACAGCAACCCGACCGTGCGCCAACTGCTTCCGTCGCTCGAGCAAGAGGTCGAGAACGCCGCGATGACACCGTATGCCGCGGCCCAGCGCGTCATGGAAGAGCTGTAGCCGTCAACGCCACACTGGCGCCGGGGGGAGTGCCATGCGCTACCATGTACTGGAGAAACTGATCAATCTTCGCGAGGGTTACCTGCGCTGCTTTCGTATCGATGATCTGAGCCTGTTGTTGACCGAACAGGGAGGCGAGCGCTACCTCATCGAGGCCGGTTGCCCGCATCAGGGCCACCCTCTGGACACGGCTTCCGTGGCCGGCGGCGTGATTGAGTGCCCGCGACACCATTACCGTTTCAACCTGAACTCCGGTGCGCTGTTGGCGACGGACGGTCAAAGTTGCCGTTCCCTGCGGGTGTTCGAGCTGGTGTACCGCGATGCCGAGGTGGGCGTGTTGCTGACCGACAGGGATGACTGACAGCCGGGCCGGTGACAGGCGGCAGTTCGCGCTTCGCTGCCGGTCACGTCCACCGCGGAGGGCTGAACCGGCATCATCGCCGCCGGTCGCACGTTATCTTCCCTGAGCATTGTCGTCGCGACGGCTGTACTTGCCTCGGTCTTAAAGTACGCTATATTGGTTCAGGGCCAGCCGGCCGCCAGAGCTTTTCCACCCAGCGAATACGGGGAGACACCAGCATGGGTTTATTCGATTTTTTCAAGGACGCCGGTGATGAACCGGCAGCGAAGGACGCACAGCAGGCGGTGTCCCAGGACACCATAGACAGCCTGCGCGAGCAGAATATCAATCGCAGCTTCGCGAAGCTCGATGTCGACACGGGGCAGGTGCAGGTGGACGTGCAGGGCGAGATCGTGGTCCTCGAGGGCACCGCCGAGTCCCAGGAAGCCATGGAGAAAATGGTGCTGTGTGCGGGTAACCAGCACGGCATAGCGCAGGTGGATTGCCGCATCGACGTCGCCCAGTCAGAGCCGCCCGCGATGCCCGCAGGTGATGTTGTCATCCCGAAGCAGCAGGACAGCGCCAGCCCTGATTCGGCTGACGCACCCCCTCCCGTGACCCCGGAGAAGCCGTCCACGTTTTACACCGTGCAGTCGGGCGACTCGCTCAGCAAGATTGCCAAGGCGCACTACGGTGATGCGCAGAAATACATGATTATCTTCAATGCCAACCAGCCGATGCTGACCGATCCGGACAAGATATACCCGGGCCAGTCGCTGCGCATTCCGCCACTCTGAGCATCCTAATAAAGAGCACAACGCTGGCCCGGGCCGTCCGTTTCCGCCATCAAGGAGCACGACATGACCAACCAACCTCTCAAGTACCTCGACAAGGCCATGAACGGGCTCCGGGATCTCAATCTTGTGCCCGAAAAGACCGACGAAGCGCCAGTTATCGACCTGATCAACCAGATTTCCGATCTCGACGAGGACAAGACTCTCGCTATCGCGCGGACGCTCAACCAGGCGTCGTTGTTTAACGAGGTCGTGCGTGAGCAGGTGAGCGGGATGTCACTCGGCGAGCGCTACGAGGATATTACCAACGCGTTCAACAGTATTCGCGACGACGCGAAGTCGATGGTGGACCAGCTGGAGGATGGCAAGCTCGATACCTTCGAGCGCATCGGCAATGTGTGGATGAAAGTCACCCGCGGCGACATCCCCGACCGTTTCGACAAGATAAAGACGACCTATCTCGATGTTGCGGAGGACTCCAAGGACCAGATTAACCGGGAACACATTATCCTGGAGGCCTACCAGGATTTTCGTGCGGCCACCAAGCAGGCAGAGGTACTGGCGCTGGAGGTTCTGGACAAGGCAGGAAAAGCACTCGAGCAGGCCAAAGCTGAACTTGATTCGGCGATGCAGGCAGTTGAGAACCACCAGGGAGACGACCTCGCCGAACGGGCCCGCCTCGAGCTTGCCCGGGATGAACAGATGCGCAACGTGCAGTTCCATGATCGCCGCTACCAGATTGCCAAGGACCTGTCCGACAACCTGACGGTCGGTTACAACTCATCAGAAGTGATCATGGCGCGGTTGCTGCAGACCACCAATGCCAAGGAGCGGGTGTACCAGCAGGCAATCAGTTTCTTCGGCACCAATGAGTCCGTTCTCACCGCCCTGTCGGCGTCCTTCACCGGACTGTTCGGCCTACACGAGAGCACCCAGGCAGTGGAGGCGATGAAAGACGGGATAAGCAAGAGTATGGAAGACCTTGCCGACATCGGCGGCAAGGTGCAGGACGCGGCATTGCGGACCGGATACGGGCCCACAATTCGTGCCGAGTCGGTACAGAAGCTGGTCGATTCAGTGGTGCGATACCAGGAGCGTTCACACGAGATTATCTCGGAAATGCGCGATCTCAGTACACAGAATGCCAAGCAGATTCGAGAATCCGTCGAGGAAGGCAAGCAGCGCCTCGCGCGGCTTGTCGACGAGGGCAAGGCGTTGCCGCTGGATTTTCCCGAGGACGCGGCCAGGGGCTGATCGCGAGTGGTTCAGGACAGCGCCATGAGCGAAGCCGAGACATCTGCGCCAACTGCCCCGGGCGACAAGCCCGCCAGCGGGACCTCCCAGCCGCTCAGCGACGTCATGCTGGCGATGGACGTCGTCGATACCCTGCGCCACCAGCAGCTGCTGGTGGAACGGGAGCTCGGTGCTGAGGATCGCGAGGCAAAAATGAAGGAGCGGCTGCGGGAGATTTACGCCTCGCAGGGGATAGACGTGCCAGAGCGAATCCTGGAGCAGGGCGTCGCGGCGCTGGAGGAGGGCAGGTTTGTCTACACCCCGCCCAAGCCTGGTCTGCAGACCCGCCTTGCGGAGCTCTACATCGATCGCGCCGCATGGGGAAAGCCGGTGCTGCTCGGTCTCGCGGCCCTGCTGGTCGGCACGCTGGCCTATGTGTTCCTGATCAGTGGGCCAGCCAGGCGTGCCGAGGCCGAGTTGCCGGGACGCCTGGAGTCGAGTTACGCCGTCCTGGAACAGCAGATTGAGGGCCAGGCGGCCGGGGAGCGCGCCCGAGCCCTGCTGGCCGAGGGCGAGTCTGCTTTGCAGCGGGACGACCGCGACCGGGCGGAAGACGTACTGGAGCGTATGGATCGGCTGCGCGAAGTGGTCGAACGCGAATACGAACTGCGCATCGTGGCCCGGCCTGGAGAACGCAGCGGCGTGTGGCGGATACCTGATGCCAACAGCAGTGCACGCAATTTCTACCTTATCGTGGAAGCTGTGGGCCCCGACGGCACGGTGTACGAGGTGCCCGTCGTCAACGAGGAAGACGGCAAGACCTACTCGGTACGCAGCTGGGGCCTGCGCGTGGAGCAGGCGGAGTTCGAGCGCGTCGCCGCGGACAAACAGGATGATGGCATCATTCAGGACAACCGTGTTGGCAGCAAGGCGCGCGGCTTCCTGGAACCCGAGTACTCCATCCCGACGACTGGGGGGGCCATCACCCGTTGGTGAGCTGAACTGAATGCAGAGCGGAAGACAAACCCTCGCCACTATCGACAAACACCTTCAGCACGTCCGCGAGGAGGTGCTCAGGGTCGACGGTCGCGTGAAAGAGAGCAGTGAATCCCTGGTTTCACTGCAGAAAGAGCAGGGCGAACGATTTCGTCGGATGGCTGAGATCAGGCTCGATAACGTCATTAGTGGGGAACTCTCCGGCAGCCTCGAGGCCGCGGACAAGCGCGCTGGCGAGATCATCAGGCAGCGGGGCCAGAAGCTGGCGGCAATGACGCGCCAGGTGAAGCGGCTTGCCAAGCAACAGCTGGAGTACGAGCAAAAACGCGAGGCGGCGGCCGAGGCCATTGCCAGCGCGACCGAGGCGCTCGATGCGGCTGAAGCGGTGACGCAGTCGCGCCTGAAGAAGAACCCTGATTACCAGGCCCAGTTACGGAAAAGCCAGCAGGCGGAGCTGACCGCCGAGCACGCCATGGAAAAAACCCGGCAGGCACGCGCGGTGCGGGCGGAGAAGGGCGGCCCGTACGAGAACGATCCGTTGTTCAGCTACCTCTGGCAGCGCGGTTACGGTACCTCGGCGTACGCCGGCAACTCGCTGACCCGTTGGCTCGACGACTGGGTGGCCGGCCTGTGTGACTACGATGGGGCCCGCCCCAATTACGCCCGCCTGCTGGAGATACCGGAAAGACTCGACGAACATGCGCAGCGCCTGCGAGCGGTTGCCGACGACGAGTTCATCAAACTGACGGCGATCGAGGTGCGGGAGGGTGAAGCAGACGGCCTGCCGGCGCTTCGGGACGCGGTGGCCGACGCGCAGGCCAGGCAGGATGAGCTCGATCAGCAGATCGAAGCCCTCGAGGACGAGATGCGGGCTCTCGAGCACGAACGCAGCCGCTTTGCCAGCGGCGACGATGAGGACTTCCAGTCGGCGATACGGACCCTGCGCCAGGCGCTGGAACGGGAGAATCTGTACACCTTGTTCGAATATGCCCGCGCCACGGCGACCCCGGAAGATGATCTCCTGGTGCAGGAGATGGACGATGCGCGGGCCCGCCTGCGGGAGGCGGGCGACTTTCTGGCCGACCGCAAGCGGGCCAGGGAGCGGCTTGCCGAGCGCATGGAAGAGTTGGAGAATGTCCGGCGCAAGTTCAAACGTAAACGCTTTGACAGTGTGCACTCTGAATTTCGCAACGAGAAGATGCTCGACATGACGCTCGAGCAGTTCCTGGTGGGCACGGCCACTGCCAAGGAATTGTGGCGCGCCATCGAGCGCGGCCAGCGCTATCGTCAAATCCAGGCCAACCCCACCTTCGGCACCGGTGGTTTCCGCCGGCGGCCGGGAACATGGCACACACCCTTTCCCAGGGGCGGCGCCTGGGGTGGTGGTCTCGGCGGCGGCCTCGGAGGAGGACTTGGCGGCGGCCTGGGCGGTGGCGGCCTGGGTGGCGGCGGTTTCCGCAGCGGCGGTGGCTTTTGATTGCCAGGCGGCCCTGGCCTGTGAAAGGTCGCAGGCGAGTAACGACCCTGGCAGCGGGCGTGAGCTACAACCTCAGGCTGCGCAGTTCGGGATCGGGCTCGCTGCGTTTCCACAGCTCCTCGAATAGCTCGCTGTAGCGCTGCGCGGCCGGGCGGGAATCGGGCTCGTAGATCGCCCCATTGTCGTCGTCGCCCGATCTGACCAGCACGGCCTCCCGGTCGCAAATGACCGCTGTCTCCCCGTTCCACTGAGGATGCTCCGCGAGCCGCTGAATCACCACCTTGCTGGGTATCCGGCGCGCCAGTTCGAGCAGTCGGTGACCGCGATCGACCAGCGAACGGGAGTCGGCGATCAGAATGCGCAATCGGGCCTGGTGTCCCCCGCGGACGAAAGCGGCGACGGCGTCCACCAGTTCGGGCCGGTCAAAGACACGAAAATCGAGATCGGGACTGAGAATCCGGAGTTCCCGCCGCGCCCTGCCGCAGAGGCGGACCGCCAACGTGTCAAAGGGGCTGGGGTAACCCACACCTGTGCGACGTTCGTCCTCAGACTTCGCCCCGGGGAGGTCCAGCGACATGGCGATGTGAGGAATATCAGCCTCGTCGAAGATATCCCCGGAGCCGACGAACCCCGCCTTGCGATAGAAGCCCCCGGCATGGGCCTGCGCGTGGAGGTACAGGTGGTCCATGCCGAGGCCGCCCGCGGCCTGAATGATCGCCTCCAGGACCTGGCGGCCGAAGTCACGCCCCCGGTGTACCGGGAGCACTGCCATCCTGCTGACCTTGCCATCGCGCTGCAGGCGGCCGCAGGCGACAGGCACGCCGTCGAGCGTGCCGAGGAAATGGTAGGCGTCCTTGTCTCGCCCGTCGATTTCTATCTCGGGCGGCACTCCCTGTTCGAGGATGAACACCTGCTCGCGGATGCTGCGCAACGCATTCTGCGCCTCGGCCCAATCCACCTGGCGCACCGTTAATTCCCCGGTCGAGAGCGATTCCGGCGCAAAATCAGGCGGCTGCATCGTCGTGGCGCCCTCGTGGCTTTCCGGCGTCCCATGGTCCAAGCGTCTATTCGACATCGATACACCCGCAAGCAAAGAGGTGCGCCAGCAAGGCGCGTAATCCTTTCGGGTACGTTGATGGCCCGGTTCCAGACCACTCCAGGCCGCGCCCTTTACAGAGCGTGATCAACGGGGGCAGGATGGACGCGGGAAGCAGCTGCGGCTCGCCATTGGCGAACACCAGTATCCCGTTGTTATCCTCCTGCCACGCCAGCCTTGCCCCCGGGTACAGCGTCACCCTGACACTCTCGGTCGCACTCGCTTCGAGGGCGGCGGCAAGGTCGTATTCCTCCGGGTTGCAGGCGCCTTGTTCGGTCACCAGTTCACCGAACCAGTGGCAATCGGTGGCGCTGTCAACCGCAGCCCGCAATTGTGAATGGGCACGCTGCTGGTCTTCCTGCCGGATCTCGCCAGGCCGCGTGGCGGGCGAAAGTCCCTGATCGCTGAAAAAGGCTTCGGGGTCGATCTGTTCCAGCAGGTCATCGGCCCACCGGGATACCATGTCATTGATACGCGGGGCGCGGAAGCCGATCGAAAACGTCATGCATTCGCCGCGGGCGATGCCCCAATGCGCGACGCCGGGGGGCAGGTACAGCATATCGCCGGGTTGCAGCAGGTACTCCGCAACAGGCTCGAATTCAGCCAGCAGGCGCAACTCGTCATGCGCTTGCAACGGTGTCGAGCTGTCGCACCGCTGGCCGACCTGCCACTGCCGCTCGCCATCGCCCTGCAACAGAAACACGTCGTAGTTGTCGTAATGCGGGCCCACGCCACCGCCGTCCACGGCATAGCTGACCATCACGTCGTCCATGCGCCAGCGTGGAATAAAGTCGACCTCAGCCAACAATCCGGCGACCTCCGGAACATGGCGGTCGACGCCCTGCACGAGCAGTGTCCAGGGGCCGGACCGACGATAATCGGCGACCGTGAACGGCCCGTGCTGCAAACGGTACGCCGATTCAGTGAGTTCGACGATACGAGACTCCACGCTCGCTTCCAGTGCGAGGCCCGCCAGTTCGTCCGCCGATAGGTCCGGTTTGAAGCCCGGCAGAGCGTTGCGCACCAGGAGGTGTTCACGCTGCCAGTACCGGGCGAGGAAAGTCTCTGAATCCAGTTGCAGTGGCGTGGCGCCCGGGTTCACTGTTCGATGGCGTCGGCCTGGGCCGCCGCGTTGCCCGTGTAGGTATCGGGGCGTAATGCAAGCAATTGCTGCCGGGCGGTTTCCGGAATCTCCAGCCCGGCGATGAAATCCTGTATCACTTCGCGGGTCATCGTGCGCCCCCGCGTGAGTTCCTTGAGTTTCTCGTAGGGCTGTTCCACCCCGTAACGACGCATTACCGTCTGGATCGGCTCAGCCAGCACCTCCCAGCTCTGTTCGAGGTCGTCCTGAAGACGTTCCCGATTGAGTTCAAGTTTGCCGATGCCCTTGAGGCAGGCCTGGTAGGCGATGAGACTGTAACCCATGCCGACACCCGTGTTGCGCAATACGGTGCTGTCCGTCAGGTCTCTTTGCCAGCGCGAGATGGGTAATTTCCCGGCGAGGTGGTCGAAGAGAGCGTTGGCGATACCCAGGTTTCCCTCGGCGTTTTCAAAGTCGATCGGGTTCACCTTGTGGGGCATGGTCGACGACCCGACCTCGCCAGCCACCGTTCGCTGACCAAAATAGCCCAGTGATATGTAACCCCAGCAGTCACGGCAAAAATCGATCAGCACGGTATTGAAACGGGCTACCGCATCAAACAATTCGGCCATGTAGTCGTGCGGCTCGATCTGGGTCGTGTACGGGTTCCACGCAAGCCCCAGCGACTGCACGAACTCCCGGGCACTGTGTGGCCAGTCGACATCCGGGTAGGCGACGAGATGGGCGTTGTAATTCCCGACGGCGCCGTTGATCTTGCCCAGGTAGTCGACATTGTCCAGTAGCCGTCTCTGCCGACGCAGTCTGGCAACGGTGTTGGCCACTTCCTTGCCCATGGTGGTCGGGCTGGCCGTCTGTCCGTGGGTACGTGACAGCATGGGGGCCGCGGCGTTCTCGCGGGCGAGTTCGGACAGTGCCTCGATGATCGCGTCCATGGCCGGACAGACCACGCCCTCCATGCCATCCCTCAGCATCAATGCATGGGCGAGATTGTTGATATCCTCGGAGGTGCAGGCAAAGTGAACGAACTCGGAGATGGCGGCAAGTTCCGGGGTATCCGCCAGTTGCTGCTTGATGTAGTACTCGACGGCCTTGACGTCGTGATTCGTGGTCGCTTCGATCTGCTTGACGCTTTCGGCCTCGGCTGCCGTGAAATTATCCAGTATCGCCTGCAGTCGCGCGTCGGCAGCCGCGGACAATGCCGGCACCTCTGGTATGCCGGCGCTGGCCGAGAGATGTTGTAACCACCGTATTTCGACCAGCAGGCGGCGTTTGATCAACCCGTACTCGCTGAATACATCGCGCAGTGCCGCGGTTTTTCCGGCGTACCTGCCGTCGATGGGTGAAACCGCGCTGAGTGCGGAAAATTCCATGCTGTTCTCTCCACCCGTTCACGTCCGGATTCTACACCACGCCCAGTCCGCGGGACAGGTTCTGTGAGACAGTCAGCATGCGCTTGCGTTGCACCAGCATCCGCCAGCGGTGACCGCCCAGTTGTCGCCACAGGAAAGCCGCGCGCACTCCTGCGAGCAACAGTGCGCGGATGATCTCCGCGTTGCGCGGATTCTGCAGGTGCTGGGCGCTGCCGGTCACCTTGATGCGGAATTTCTGTTTGCTGAGGGTGTCCTCGTAGATGGCGGAAACGGCATGGCAGAGCTCATTTACGTGATTGGCGAAATGCTCCGCCCGGAAACTGGTGTGTTCAAGACGAGAGCGAACCACGGACATCATGCCCTGGTCAGCGGCAAACTTGCGTTCCAGGTAGAGAATGCCGAACACGTAGCGCACCATGTCCCGGTGCTCCACCTGCTGCTGATTGGCCAGCAGGCTGCTCAGGTTGTGCAGTCCCAGTTTGACCCCGGCGATACCGCCGTAAATGTCTTCGACGGTCTGCGGGTCGAACACGAACAGGCTGTGGATACTGGGCTCCAGGAACTCGATCGGGTAACTGCCGGTCCTGGAAACCTGGTCGACCAGGCGCGCGGCCTGGGCAACCCCTGCCAGGGCGATGACCTGTTGTTCCAGCCTGCCCTGGGCCGCGTTGTCGGTCATTGGGCGACCCGCTCTATCACGGCGCCTCCGAGGCAGGTGTCGCCGTCGTAGAAAACCACCGATTGCCCGGGCGTGACGGCGCGTTGCCGGGAACGGAAGTCGACCCGACAACCTCCGGGTGCAGCGCTGACCACGCAATCCTGATCCGCTTGCCGGTAGCGCACCTTGGCCCGGCACGGCAGGGGGAATTCCGGGGCGACGCCCGCTATCCACAGCGGCGGTGCCGTCTCCAGCGAGCGATGGAACAGAGCCGGGTTGTCATTGCCCTGGACAACCAGCAGGGTGTTGCTGTCGAGATCCTTGCCCGCTACGTACCACGGCGCGTCGCCGTGCCCGGCGAGGCCGCCGATCCCGAGTCCCTGGCGCTGCCCGATAGTGTGGTACATGAGCCCCTGGTGCTGGCCGAGGTGCTCTCCTTCCAGGCTGCGTATCTCGCCGGGTTGCGCCGGCAGATAGCGCTGCAGGAAGTCCCGAAAACGCCGTTCTCCGATGAAGCAGATGCCGGTGGAGTCTTTCTTGTCGTGCGTTGTCAGGCCATGTGCGGCCGCGAGTCGGCGCACGTCGCTCTTGTGCAACTGGCCGAGCGGAAACAACGTCCGCTCGAATTCCGTGTGTCCCACCGCGTGCAGGAAGTAGCTCTGGTCCTTGTCCGGATCCGTGCCTTTGAGCAGGGCACTGTGTCGGCCGTCGCCGCGCCGGGCATAGTGGCCGGTGGCAATGAGGTCTGCGCCCAGCATGAGCGCGTAGTCCAGAAATGCCCTGAACTTGATCTCGCGGTTGCACAGGATGTCGGGGTTGGGTGTGCGCCCGGCGCGGTACTCCTCCAGGAAGTGCTCGAACACATTGTCCCAGTATTCGGCGGCGAAATTAGCGCTGTGGAGGCGTATGTCCAGCGCCTTTGCAACCGCCTCGGCATCAGCCAGGTCGGCCTTTGCCGTGCAATATTCAGTGCCGTCGTCCTCGTCCCAGTTCTTCATGAACAGGCCTTCGACCTCATAGCCCTGCTGCTTGAGGAGGAGGGCGGCGACCGATGAGTCGACCCCGCCGGACATGCCGACGATGACTTTGTGGCGGTCGTCGGCGGTGCTTCCGGCCGGGGATACGTTGCCTGCATTCATGCGCTGTCAATCAGGTCCAGTGGATAACAGATGCCGCGCCGGTGCTTCTCGATGGCCTGCAGCACCAGGGGGCTGCGCATTCTATCAGATCGGTCGATGATTTCACCGTAGTCCAGCCAGTGGCAACGCAGGATATCGGGATCGAGATCAGCATCAGCGTGCTCTTGCACAGGCTCGGCTAGAAAGGTCGTGCGATAGTAAGTGATCGCGTTGCCGGGGGCAGTGTACAGGCCGATACCGATGACGCCCACCAGCCTGACCTCCCAGCGGGTTTCCTCCAGTGTTTCGCGCACGGCAGCCGCGCACAGTGTTTCTCCCGCCTCCAGGTGTCCCGCGGGCTGGTTGAAGACGAGTTTCCCCGCATGCTTGTCACGCTCTTCCACCAGCAGGTATCTCTGCTCGCGGGTGACGACTGTTGCCACGGTAACGTTCGGCCGCCATTGGGTCATCGCGATCCCCCCCTCGTTGGCGACCACCGACGTGGACGGTCAACCGCCGGCTTTCGCCCGGGCAGAGCCTGTCTACGCGCCAGTCGCCGATCTGCAGGCGCACCAGGCGCAGGGTGGGGAAGCCGACCGCGGCAGTCATCCGTCGCACCTGGCGGTTGCGGCCCTCACGCAGTGACAGTTCCAGCCAACTGTCGGCGACGCTCAGCCGCCGGCGGACGGGTGGATCGCGGCGCCAGAGTGCCTCGGGCGGGTCAACCCGCCGGGCTCTGGCCGGCCGGGTACCGCCGTCCTTGAGTGATACCCCGCGAGTCAGTGACTGCAACGCCGCGCCGGAAATCTCCCCCTCGACCTGCACGAGGTAGGTTTTCCACAGGTGGTGGCGGGGATTGGCGATACGTTGCTGCAGCGTGCCGTTGTCGGTGAGCAGGAGCAGCCCCTCAGAGTCATAATCGAGGCGTCCGGCGACGCGAAAACCCGGCGCATCCAGGTAGTCGGCCAGGGTCCGGCGACCCGCCGTGTCGGTGAACTGGCTGAGCACGCGGTAGGGCTTGTTGAAAAGGATGAGGGCGGCCATGCGGATGAGTCTAGCTGTCAGGGAGGAAGTTGTCCCGCCAGTCGAGGCCGTGGACGGACAGGCGTGTTTTTCCGCCGCTGGCGGAGCCCCGCGCGCAAGACAGGAAGAGGAGCCATGTTATACTACGCGCCGCTTTATTTATGCGGGTCACTGCCGGTTTTGACCCGTCCTGATGTCCGATCACCGAACAATGGAGTTTTGCCATGGGTTACAAGCATATTCAGGTTCCCACCGCGGGAGAAAAGATCACCGTCAACGATGATCACAGCCTGAACGTCCCCGACAACCCCATCATTCCCTACATCGAGGGCGATGGTATCGGTGTCGACATCAGCCCGGTGATGATCGACGTGGTCAACGCCGCGGTGGAAAAAGCCTACGGCGGCCAGCGCAAGATTTCCTGGATGGAAATTTTCACTGGCGAGAAGGCGGCGGAACTCTACGACGGCGACTGGTTTCCCGAGGAGACGCTGGACGCCATCCGCGAGTACGCCGTGGCGATCAAGGGGCCGCTGACCACCCCGGTCGGTGGTGGATTCCGCTCGCTTAACGTGGCGTTGCGCCAGGAGATGGACCTGTACACCTGTCTCCGCCCGGTGCGCTGGTTCGAGGGGGTGCCCTCGCCGGTGAAGGATCCCGGCGCCTGCAACATGGTGATCTTCAGGGAAAACTCCGAAGACATATACGCCGGCATCGAGTACCAGGCCGGTACCGAAGAGGCGCAGAAGGTGGTCGACTTCATCATCAACGAGATGGGCGCGACCAAGATACGTTTCCCCCAGAATGTCGGTATCGGGATCAAGCCGGTGTCGAAAGAGGGAACCCAAAGGCTGGTGCGCAAGGCTATTCAGTACGCAATCGACCAGGATCTGCCCTCCGTGACCCTGGTGCATAAGGGTAACATCATGAAATTCACCGAAGGCGCATTCCGCGACTGGGGCTACGAACTGGCCCAGGAGGAGTTCGGCGGCGAGTTGCTGGATGGCGGACCCTGGGTGGCGATCAAGAATCCCAACAACGGCAAGGAGATCGTGATCAAGGACGTGATCGCCGATGCCATGTTGCAGCAGATTCTCACCCGTCCCGCGGAGTACAGCGTCGTTGCCACTCTCAACCTGAATGGCGACTACCTCTCTGACGCGCTGGCTGCCCAGGTAGGCGGCATCGGTATCGCTCCGGGTGCGAATCTCTCGGACACGATTGCCCTGTTCGAGGCCACCCACGGCACGGCGCCCAAGTACGCCGGGCAGGACAAGGTCAACCCGGGCTCCCTGATCCTGTCAGCGGAGATGATGCTGAGACACATGGGCTGGAATGAGGCTGCCGATCTGATTATCGACGGGATGAACGGTGCTATCCAGGCGGGGACGGTCACCTACGATTTCGAACGGTTGATGGACGACGCGACGCTGGTGAGCTGCTCCGAGTTCGGCCAGGCCATCGTGGCCAATATGTAAATGCCAGATGGCTGCCGCTGGTCGGCGGCTGGGTGGCGCAGACTGGGGAGGATTGGCGGTTGCGTGTTGTAGAGATCAGTGAGCCCGGTGGTCCGGACGTCCTCAGGTTGGCGGAGCGCGAGCCGCCGCAGCCGGGTAGCGGGGAATTGCTGGTCGCGGTGGAGGCGGCGGGTGTCAACCGTCCCGACGTCGCCCAGCGCCGGGGGCTCTATCCGCCGCCACCGGGTGCAACCGACCTGCCGGGGCTTGAGGTCGCCGGTACCGTGGCAGCAGTGGGCGAGGGCGTGCAGGGTTGGGCCGCAGGTGACCGCGTTTGTGCGCTCACCAACGGCGGCGGCTATGCAGAGTTCGTCGCCGTGCCGGCCGGCCAGTGTCTCCCGGTGCCGACGGGGCTGGATGCGGTGCAGGCCGCGGCACTTCCCGAGACCTTCTTCACGGTCTGGTCAAACGTATTCCGGCGAGGCAACCTCCAGACCGGCGAGACTTTTCTTGTGCACGGCGGATCTTCCGGGATCGGGGTCGCCGCGATTCAGATGGCCAGGGCGATGGGCGCAACGGTCTACGCGACTGCGGGCTCGACCGCCAAATGCGACGCCTGTCGCGAGTTGGGCGCTGACCTGGCTGTCAATTACCGGGAACAGGACTTCGTCGCGACCCTGCTTGACGCGACCGATGGTGGCGGGGTTGACGTGATCCTGGATATGGTCGGTGGCGAGTACGTCGGCCGTAACCTGGCGCTTGCGGCGGCCGATGGCCGGGTTGTCAATATTGCCTTCCAGGCGGGTTTCGAGGCGACCGTGAACTTCCTGCCCCTGCTGACAAAACGATTGACCCTGACGGGTTCTACATTGCGGCCCCAGAGCATCGCCGCCAAGGCGGTGATAGCCGCCGACCTGCGCTCGCAGATCTGGCCGAAGCTGGCCGCGGGAGAGATCAAGCCCGTGGTGTACCGCTGTTTCCCCCTGCACGAAGCCCCGGCGGCCCACCGCCTGATGGAGAGCAGCGAGCACATCGGCAAGATCGTCCTGCAGGTGGCCAACTGACGCCGGCAGACCGTTGAAGGCCAGCGGTTTACGCGGCGGCTGTTGTGCCCCTATCCGTCCTCTCGGTACACTGAGCGTACACGCGCCCTACAGTGACAACCCCGCCCGCGCACAGCGGGTGATACCTGATACCCGTCATCCTGTTGGAACCTGCCCGTTGCACCGGCAGCGCGGGGATCAGGGGAGGGTACCGCAGAGCGCCCGTGCAGGGGAGGGTGGGGTTGAGCGCTTGAAATTCTTTATAATGGTGCCATCTATGCAGGTTGGTGCCGAACGGCAGGAAAGAGACTGAGCAGGTGAATTACATCCGAGTGGGTAACGATTGGCGTATGTCAGAGGAAGAGGAGCATGATTCCGGCGGTGGCCTGGCACTGCAGGAATCAAAGCCCGAACTGAAGCGCCCGCCCCTGTTCAAGGTGATCCTCATCAACGACGACTATACCCCCATGGAGTTTGTGGTTGAGGTCCTGGAGACCTTCTTCCGCATGAACAGGGAGCAGGCCACGCACGTTATGCTCACCGTGCACACCCAGGGGAAGGGGGTTTGTGGCATTTTTACCCGTGATATCGCCGAGACCAAGGCGGCGCAGGTCAATCAGTACGCACGAGAGAACGAGCATCCTCTCCTCTGTGAGATCGAGGCGTCCGAGGGGTAGATACTATCGAAGGTGCGGCGCGACAGCTCTGATGGACTACAAACCCATCGAGCGGGACAGCGCCCCCAACCTGGAGCAGCAAGTATGCTAAGTAAGGACCTGGAACAAACACTCAACGACGCCTTTCGCGCGGCACGCGACAAGCGCCACGAGTTTATGACCGTCGAGCATCTGTTACTCGCGTTGCTGGACAATAACGAGGCGGTTCGCGTGCTGAAGTCCTGCGGGGCCGATATCAACGGTCTGCGCGGCGACCTGGTCGAATTCGTCGATGCGACCACACCGCTGATTCCCGAGCACGAGGATGAACGGGAAACGCAGCCCACGCTGGGGTTTCAGCGTGTACTGCAACGCGCCGTGTTCCACGTGCAATCGTCCGGCAAGAGCGAGGTCACCGGTGCGAATGTACTGGTTGCCATCTTCAGCGAGCAGGAAAGCCAGGCCGTTTTCTTCCTCAAGACGCAAAATGTCGCGCGCCTCGATGTGGTCAACTACATCACCCACGGAATCTCCAAGGTCGCCGATGAGGGCGAGCCGGCTGAACCCGGCAGCACAGGAGGCGAGGAGGGTGCCGCGCAGGACGAGGAAAACAGCCCGCTGGAGAATTTTTCCACCAACCTCAATGAGGAGGCGAAAGCCGGGCGCATCGATCCACTGATCGGTCGTCTCTCCGAGGTGGAACGGGTATCACAGATACTGGCACGTCGGCGCAAGAACAATCCCCTGCTCGTTGGTGAGTCGGGTGTGGGCAAGACCGCTATCGTCGAGGGGCTGGCCAAGCTGATCGTCGACGACCAGGTGCCCGAATTGCTCAAGGGAAGTGTGGTCTATTCCCTGGACCTGGGCGCGCTACTGGCCGGTACCAAGTACCGTGGCGATTTCGAAAAGCGCTTCAAGGCCCTGCTGGCAGAGCTGAAAAAACGTGACAAATCGATTCTCTTCATCGATGAGATCCACACGATTATCGGCGCCGGCGCCGCTTCCGGCGGGGTAATGGATGCAAGCAACCTGCTGAAGCCTTTGCTGAGCTCAGGCAAATTGCGTTGTATCGGGTCTACCACCTTCCACGAATATCGCGGGATTTTTGACAAGGACAAGGCTCTGAGCCGGCGCTTCCAGAAAATCGACGTCAGCGAGCCGAGCCCGGAGGAGACGTACAAGATTCTCAAGGGGCTGAAGTCCCGGTTCGAGGATCATCACGGCCTGCGCTACACGGACCGTGCGCTCAGGGTCGCAACCGACCTGTCTGCTCGCTACATCACCGACCGCTTCCTGCCGGACAAGGCGATCGACGTGATCGATGAAGCGGGAGCCTACCAGCAGCTACAGCCGGTATCCAAGCGGAAAAAACTGGTTGGTGTGGGCGACATCGAATCCGTTATTGCCAAGATCGCGCGCATACCCCCGAAATCCGTCAGCAGTGATGATCGCGAGACACTGGAGAAACTGGAATCCAACCTGAAACTGGTGGTTTTTGGCCAGGATGACGCGATCAGTAGCCTGACCACATCGATCAAGTTGGCCCGGGCCGGCCTCCGGTCAGGCGATAAGCCGATCGGTTCATTTTTGCTGGCCGGGCCCACTGGCGTCGGCAAGACAGAACTCACCCGGCAACTGGCGATGCAACTCGGGCTCGAGCTGATTCGCTTCGATATGTCCGAATACATGGAAAGACACACGGTGTCGCGCCTGATCGGGGCACCTCCCGGTTATGTCGGTTTCGACCAGGGCGGGCTGCTGACGGATGCGGTGACCAAGCATCCCCACTCGGTCGTTCTGCTCGATGAAATCGAGAAGGCGCACCCGGAAGTGTTCAACCTGCTGCTACAGGTTATGGATCACGGCACATTGACCGACAACAACGGCCGGCAGGCGGATTTCCGCAACGTGATCCTGGTGATGACGACCAATGCCGGAGCGGAAAGTATCAGCCGCCGCACTATCGGGTTTACGGCGCAGGATCACAGCACGGACGGTCTCGAAGCCATCAACCGTATGTTTACCCCGGAATTCCGCAACCGCCTAGACGGCGTGGTGCAATTCAGCCCGCTTGGCGAGGATGTGATCATCACCGTGGTGGACAAGTTTCTCACCGAATTACAGGGTCAGCTCGATGAGAAACGGGTCACCCTGGACGTGGACGAAGATGCGAGACTGTGGCTGGTGGAGAAGGGTTACGACCAGCACATGGGGGCGCGACCCATGGAGCGGGTCATCCAGGAGCACATCAAGAAGCCGCTTGCAGAGCTGGTCCTGTTTGGACCGCTGGCGAAAACCGGTGGAACTGCGATCGTGCGTCTGAACCGCTCCGAGGACAAGCTGGAAGTGTCCGTCGAGGAGACCGAGAAAGGCGAGAAGGCATTGCAGGAGACGTGACCTGCGCCGGGTTTGAAGCGCCGGGCCGGCCCATCCTTCGGGTGTATTCTCACCGCTCCCGGTAGGTGATCCGCCCCTTGGTCAGGTCGTAGGGTGTGAGCTCTACCCGGACCTTGTCGCCGGTGAGAATGCGGATGTAGTTCTTTCTCATCTTGCCGGAGATGTGCGCGATCACTTCGTGCCCATTCTCCAGTTTGACTTTAAAGGTGGTGTTGGGAAGCGTGTCAATGACCTCGCCTTCCATTTCGATCTGGTCTTCTTTTGCCATCCTGCAGTATTCCGCTGTAAAAACAGCTGCGAAGTTTGCCTGAAACTCGGCCGCAGTGCCACCGCGACCGGCACTGTGGGCCGCACAATTCACGGAAAAACCGCTACCTGTCGGTCGGGCCCGGGGCCAGTCAACCGCCGCAGGCTGTCTTTCGCATCGATAATGGAAAGGAGACCCTGCCGACAGGTGTTCCTGTGCTTGCCGGCAAAGCGTCAGGGCAGCTCTCTGTGCCAGTGGTTATCCGTGAAAATCTCCAGTGGCTGATAGTCCGACTTGTAGGCCATTTTCTGGCACTGCTTGATCCAGTACCCGAGGTAGACATAATCGAGGCGCTGCTCGAGCGCACGCTGTACCTGCCACAAAATGACGTAACGCCCGAGGCTGCGGCGGGTCTCGTCGGGATCGAAGAAGGTATAAATGGCCGACAGCCCGTCCAGTAACTCGTCCACCACGGCAATAGCCACCAGCCGGCCGCCGGCATGGAACCGGTAATAGCGTGTGCAGGACCAGGCGTCGCTGAGGAATGACTCATACTGCTCACGATCGGGCGGGTACATGTCCCCGTCGGCGTGACGCTCCTCTATATAGCGGTGATACAGTCGGTAGGCGGCGTCATCCCGGATGTTCCGGGTCTGTTCGACGAGCAGGTCCTGGTTGCGGGCCAGCACACGCCGTTGGCCGCGGCTCGGTTTGAAATCAGCCACCGGGATGCGCGCGGGGAGGCAGGCTTCACAGCTCTGGCAATGGGGCCGGTAGACATGGCTGCCACTGCGCCTGAAGCCGAGCAGGGACAGCTTGCTGTACAACGTCTTATCGATGCGGTGCCGCGGATCGACGAAGAGCGTGGTGGCTTCCCTGTCTTCCAGATAGCTGCAACTGTGCGGGTAAGTCGTATAGACCTTGAGATCACGCAGAGACGAGGTCAAGAAGGAGCTCTCCACAGGACGCCGGCAAGGCCCAACTGCCGGGGGTTACAGTCATCGCCTTAGTTTGCTCAAGCCGCTTCTCGAAGTCCAGCCTGCGTACATTTTTTGCCCCCATGCTGTTGAGGTGATCGCTCTCGACCTGGCAATCGATCAGGCAGATGCCGCCCCGGCGGGCGATCGATACCAGCGCGACCAGCGCCACCTTCGAGGCATCGGTGCGCCGCGAGAACATCGATTCGCCGAAAAAAGCACCCCCGATTGCCACACCGTATAAACCGCCAACCAGCTCGCCCCCTTCGTCGTAGATCTCGATTGAGTGTGCATCCCCGGATTCGTGCAGGCGGCAGTAGGCATCGAGCATCGACGAACCGATCCACGTCCCGGCGCCGCCGCTGCGGGACTCGGCACAGGCCAGCATGACGTCCCTGAACGCGGTGTCCACGGCCAGCCGAAAACGGTCGCGGCGCAGTGTCTTGCGCAGGCTGCGGGATACGTGCAGACACTCCGGGAAGAGCACCGAGCGCGGGTCCGGCGTCCACCACAGAATGGGTTGTGGCTCCTCGAACCAGGGAAAAATGCCCCGTCGATAGGCGGCCAGGAGGCGCTCGGGGCTCAGGTCGCCGCCCACGGCCAACAGCCCGTTGGGGTCCTCCAGCGCGGCGCTGGTAGGGGGAAAACCATCACTCCTGCCCACGTTAGCGTCCCGTTGGCGAGCCACTGATGCCGGTGCGGCTTGCGATCGCCGGTGTCAGCGGCGGTTCAGTCGGCCCCTGCAGCCGCCTGGCTGTCCAGGTATTTTTCGGCATCCAGAGCTGCCATACAACCGAAACCGGCGGACGTCACGGCCTGACGGTAGATGTGGTCACCGACGTCGCCCGCAGCGAATACCCCGGGGACACTGGTGGCGGTGGCATCACCCGCGGTGCCGCTGTTGACGACGATATAGCCGTCTTTCATGTCGAGTTGCCCGGCGAAAATGTCGGTGTTTGGTTTGTGGCCGATGGCGATGAAAACGCCGGCCAGGTCCAGTTCCGTGAGCTCGCCGTCGGCAACCGCGCGCACGCGAATGCCGGTGACACCACTGTCGTCGCCCAGCACCTCATCGAGCGTGTGGCTCCAGAAAAATCGTACCTTGCCCTCGCGCTCCCGGGCGAACAGGCGATCCTGCAGGACCTTTTCGGCACGCAACTCATCCCGCCGGTGCACCAGGACCACCTCGGACGCGATATTGGACAGGTATAATGCTTCCTCGACCGCTGTATTGCCGCCGCCGATCACGGCGACTTTCTGGCCGCGGTAGAAGAAACCGTCACAGGTCGCGCAGGCGCTGACGCCCTTGCCCATGAATCGGGTTTCACTGTCGAGGCCGAGATACTGCGCCGATGCGCCGGTGGCGACGATCAGGGCGTCGCAGGTGTAGGCGTTACTGCCCTGCAGGCGGAACGGTCGCGCGCTGAGGTCCACCTCTTCTATGTGGTCGAAAATGATTTCCGTATCGAAACGCTCGGCGTGGGCCTGCATCTCCTGCATCAGGGCGGGGCCCTGCAGGCCCTCGGCACCGCCGGGCCAGTTCTCCACCTCGGTCGTCGTGGTAAGCTGGCCACCCTGCTGGATGCCGGTAACCAGCACGGGGCGCAGGTTCGCGCGCGCTGCGTACACGGCGGCCGTGTAACCTGCCGGGCCGGAGCCGAGGATGATCAGTGAGTGATGTTGCGCTGCGCTCATGGCGTATTCCCTGCTAAAAATCTGTTTGCCGCGGTCTGGCCGCGGTCGCCGGATACGGCGGAACATACTGTATACGGGCTGGCAATAGCAAGCGCCGGCGCCGGTCCAGGCCCGAAACGGCAGCGCCTTTGACCACAGCCCCGGCGTGCGGTTCAGGTGGCGCCGGGCAGGGCGATCATCCGCTGCGGTACAGCGGGTGCGTATATCAGAGAATACTTTTAAATAACCACTATAACTCTTTGAAATAAATTGATAATTACTACACAATTGTGGGCTGAAGTCGTCATCGGGCCGGAGCCCGTAACAACAGCCGCCGGGGATGGATGGGTGTGACAGAAATCACCAAGACAGACAGTTTTCTCGGGCCTCGATTGCGTGAGGGTGCGTTCATCGGGGTCAGCGCGATCTGCCTGTACACCCTGATCGCACTGTTGACCTACAGTCCATCCGATCCGGGCTGGTCTGCATCGGGCAGCGGCGGCGAGATCAGCAATGCCGGCGGCCCCACCGGTGCGTGGCTCGCCGATGTGTTTTTCTCGCTGCTCGGCTATGCGGCGTACCTCGTGCCCCTGTTGCTGGCCTACCGCGCACTGGTGATCCTGCTGGAGCGGCACCAGATGCGGCCGTTCGACGCCACGGCGCTGGCGATTCGCACACTGGGCCTGGTGCTGGTCATGCTCTCCGGCACTGCACTCATCGCCATGAATGACAGCGGCCAATCGGGGTTGCCGCAGGGGGCTGGGGGCATTCTCGGGCAGGCCATCGGCGGATCCTTCAATGCCGCCTTCAGTGCTGTCGGCAGCAGGCTCATCCTGCTGGCGGTGTTTCTGTTCGGCATCACGATATTCACCGATCTCAGCTGGCTCAGGCTGATGGACTGGCTGGGTGCCCGGGTTATCGATTCCTGGCGCCGCGCTGTGGGCTGGTGGCAGGCGCGACAGGAAGCCGTCAGCGAACGCCGCGAGCGGGAGAAGGTACAGGAAGCGCGCAAGCAGGTCATCGACGAGCACGTCGAGAAGAGCAAGCGCCGCCGGCCTCCCAAGATCAAATCGCTGGAGCCGAAACCGGCTCCCAGCGACCGGGAAGAGAAGGAGCGTCAGCAGCCACTGTTCGACGTGCCGGTGTCCGGCGATCTGCCACATCTCGATCTGCTGGACGCCGCAGTGCACGACCCGGACCGCGGGTATTCCGAAGGTGCGCTGGACGCATTGTCCAAATTGCTCGAGCTCAAGCTGGCTGATTTCGGGATCAGTGCAGAGGTGGTCGCGGTCTATCCCGGCCCGGTCATCACCCGCTTCGAATTGCAGCCGGCAGCCGGTGTCAAGGTGTCCAGAATCTCCAACCTGGCGAAAGACCTCGCGCGTTCGCTGGCAGTGATCAGCGTGCGTGTGGTCGAGGTGATACCCGGCAAGTCGGTGGTCGGCATCGAGATACCCAATGAGGATCGAGAGGTCGTGAATTTCCGAGAGGTACTCGCCTCGAAGGCCTTCGACCAGGCGAAATCGCCACTGACCCTGGCCCTGGGGCACGATATTTCCGGTCACCCTGTCGTCGCAGACCTGGCGAAGATGCCACACCTGCTGGTGGCGGGAACCACGGGCTCGGGTAAATCGGTGGGCGTGAACTGCATGCTGATCAGCCTGCTGTACAAGTCCTCGCCCGCCGATGTGCGCCTGATACTGGTTGACCCGAAGATGCTTGAACTGTCGGTGTACGATGGCATACCGCACCTGCTGACCCCGGTCATCACCGATATGAAGGATGCCGCCAATGGCCTGCGCTGGTGTGTGGCCGAGATGGAGCGTCGGTATAAGCTGATGGCCGCCCTGGGCGTGCGGAATCTGGCCGGCTATAACCGCAAGGTAGCGGACGCCGGCAAGGCCGGTACACCCATTCCCGACCCGTTGTGGACCCCCGATCCAATCTTTGCAGAAACCGACGAGGAACAGACGCCGCCTGATCTCGAGACCCTGCCGGCCATCGTCGTGGTGATCGACGAGTTTGCCGACATGATGATGATCGTCGGCAAGAAAGTGGAAGAGTTGATCGCCCGTATCGCCCAGAAAGCGCGGGCTGCCGGCATCCACCTGATCCTTGCCACCCAGCGGCCCTCCGTGGATGTCATCACCGGCCTGATCAAGGCCAACGTACCGACTCGTATCGCCTTCCAGGTGTCGTCCAAGGTTGACTCCCGGACCATTCTCGACCAGGGCGGGGCGGAGCAGTTGCTTGGCCACGGAGACATGCTCTACCTGCCCCCGGGCAGTGGCGTGCCCAATCGCGTGCACGGTGCATTCTGCTCTGATGACGAGGTCCACCGGGTAGTGGCCGACTGGAAGCGACGTTCTACGCCAGCCTATATCGAGGGCCTGCTGGACGAGGGCAGTGGCACGCCGGTGACCGCCGGTGAACTTCAGGCCGGTTCCGCGGACGAAGACGATGAGAGCGACGCGTTGTATGACGAGGCGGTGCACTATGTCACCCAGAGTCGCCGGGCCTCTATATCCAGCGTGCAGCGTAAACTGCGAATCGGCTACAACCGTGCGGCGCGATTGATCGAGGCGATGGAAGCCGCCGGCGTGGTAACGGAAATGGGCACTAACGGTCAACGCGAGGTACTGGCGCCACCGCCGGTGGAGGACTGACAATGATGCGGACAGTGATGAGGGCAGGGCTGCTCGCCTGGCTGCTGACCACGACGTGGGCCATGGCCGATGATACCGCGGCTGACAAGCTCGGCGACCGTCTCGCCGGTCTTGACCAGTTGCAGGGCGAGTTCGAACAGCGGCAGTTCGATGTCGCAGGCCGGCTGCTGACAGCGTCCAGCGGTACATTCAAGCTTCTGCGGCCGGGGTACTTTTCCTGGAATATCCGCGAGCCCGACAGCCAGCTCGTCATCGCCGACCCCGATTACATCTGGCACCATGACCGCGACCTGGAGACTGTCACCCGACGGCCCGTCGCCGGGGGTCGCCACGCCTCACCGCTGCAGGTGCTGGGCGGCGATACGCAGACCCTGCGGCGTGAGTTTCGGGTGGAGTCGCTGGGCGGCGACCGCTTCAGATTGACCCCGACCGCCGACAATCCTGACTACCAGTGGCTTATCGTGCAGCTGGCCCGGGACGGCATACAGGCGATGGAAATCCGCGATCGCCTCGATCATCGCATCGAGATAAAACTGTCGGCACTGGAGCGCGACGCGGGCCTGACCCCTGCGGATTTCACGTTCAATCCGCCCGCCGGCGCGGACCTGTTCTACTATGACCAGTGACGATACCACCCGCGACGCTGCGGGCGGCCAGGCACAGCTCTTCGATTCAGAAGCCGCCGAAACACCGCAGAGGCGCTCAGGGCTTAAGCCCGATGAAACGTCGGGCTATCAGCCCCTGGCGGCATGGCTGCGCCCGCAGACGCTCGACGAATTTGCCGGCCAGTCCCACCTGCTGGCAAGCGGTAAACCGCTGCGACGGGCCATCGAAGCGGGCCAACTGCACTCGATGGTGCTCTGGGGGCCTCCGGGTACCGGCAAGACGACACTGGCCCGCATCGCGGCGGAGGCTGCAGATGCCACGTTCGTGCAGATTTCCGCGGTGCTTTCGGGGGTCAGGGATATCCGTGCTGCGGTGGAGCAGGCGCGAGCCTGCCGGGCTGGCGGCCGGGACACGGTGCTGTTCGTGGATGAGGTGCACCGTTTCAACAAGGCCCAGCAGGACGCCTTCCTGCCCCACGTGGAGGACGGCACGCTGATCTTCGTCGGCGCCACCACCGAGAACCCTTCCTTCGAGCTGAATAATGCGCTGCTGTCCCGCGCGCGGGTCTATACGCTGCGTGCGCTGGAAACCGACGAATTGCTGTCGATACTGGACCGAGGGCTAGCTGCACTCGACACCCCCCCGGGCGTGGAAGAGGACTGCCTCGAACTGCTCGCCGGGCAGGCGGATGGCGACGCTCGCAAGGCCCTGAATCTGCTGGAGCTGGCGGTCGATCTGGCCGATGGCGGCACCATCACCAGGGCGACGCTGGCGGAGGTCATCCCGGCTTCGCGGCGCCGCTTCGACAAGGGCGGTGACCTGTTCTACGACCAGATCAGCGCGCTGCACAAGGCGGTGCGAGGCAGCTCGCCCGACGCGGCGCTTTACTGGTACTGCCGCATGCTCGACGGGGGCTGTGATCCACTCTACCTCGCCCGGCGGGTAATCCGCATGGCGAGCGAGGATATCGGTAACGCCGATCCGCGGGCCCTGGGTCTCTGCCTCGACGCCTGGCAGGTGCTCGAGCGCCTGGGTAGTCCCGAGGGGGAACTGGCGCTTGCCCAGGCTATCGTTTACCTGGCCTGTGCACCCAAGAGCAACGCGGTCTACCGGGCCTTCAAAGCGGCCGGCGCTGACGTCGCCGAGGGTGGCAGTGATGAGGTGCCGCTGCACCTGCGTAATGCGCCGACCGGGCTGATGAAACAGCTGGGGCATGGTGGCGAGTATCGCTACGCTCACGATGAACCGGGCGGGTACGCCGCCGGCGAGAACTATTTCCCCAGTGCACTGCGCGATCGTCATTACTACGACCCCGCCGACCGCGGCTTTGAGCGTCAAGTCGGCGAGCGCTTGCGGCAGCTGCGTGAACTCGACCAGGACGCGTCTGTGAAACGCTACCACCGCTGAGCGACGTCACTGGTGCGAATGCCATGAGCTATACTCCCGGGCGAATCCCGGAACGCACATTCGCATGAATTATCTTCTCCTGGTCGGCCTGGGCGGTGCGCTCGGTGCGATCTTCCGTTACCTCCTGGGGTCGACGGTGCACGCTCTCTGGGAAGGCGCTATTCCCCTCGGGACGCTGCTGGTCAACGTGATCGGGTCTTTCGCCATCGGCATTGTCTTCGTGATGCTGGAGCGGCAGTTGATCCACCCCGACTGGCGCAGCGTGCTGATGGTGGGTTTTCTCGGTGCCTTCACCACGTTCTCCACGTTCTCGCTGGAAACCATAAACCTGATCGAACAGGGGCTCTACAGCCATGCCGGGGCCTACGTTCTCGTGAGCACCCTGGCCTGCGTGACCATGGCCGGCGCCGGGATCTACCTGGCACGCTGGCTGGTTTGAAGCGCAGTGGTCACTCCGTAGGGGGAACGGGAGCGGATAGCCACCGGGCCAGCTGTCCTATCCGGCGGTTTGAGGAATTGTGGGCCGGCACAGGCAGCCAGACGGCGTAAGAAAAAAACCGGTGCAGGCCGGCTCCTCTGATAGAATCCCTGCCGCCGCCGCGTTTCGTCGTGTTTCGAACGCAGGACGCAGGCGGAACTGATATGAACACGACCAGCAGGATATTTTCATGCTTGACATCAAGGGGGTGAGGAAAGACCCCGAAGCCATCGCGCAGGCGCTGAAGAAGCGCGGTTTTGCGTTAGACGTAGAGGAATTCAAGGCGCTCGACCAACGGCGCAAAACGGCCGATATGGAGAGCCAGAGCCTGCTTGCGGAGCGCAAAAAAGCCGCCAAACAGGTGGGGGCATTGATCGGGGAGGGCGTGCCGGTCGAAGAAGCGAAGGCCCGGGTGAACGAAACGCTGGAACACATCTCCGGTCGCATCGAGGAGGCGACGGCCGCCGCGAAAGCAGCCCAGGAAACGCTCGAGACACTGCTGCTTGGCATCCCCAACGTGCCGGACGAGGTCGTACCTGAAGGGCAGTCGGATGCCGACAACCTTGAGCTGAGCCGCTGGGGAGAACCGCCAGCATTCGACTTCACCCCCAGGGATCACGTTGAAGTGGGTGAACGGCTTGGGCAGCTGGATGGCGAAACCGCCGCCAAGATCACCGGCACGCGGTTTACGGTTATGTACGGTCCGCTGGCCCGTTTGCACCGCGCCCTCACCCAGTTCATGCTCGACCTGCACGGCTCCGAGCACGGCTACCGGGAGATATACGTTCCCTACATCGTCAACCGGGACTCCCTGCAGGGTACCGGCCAGTTGCCGAAGTTCGAGGAAGATCTTTTCCGGCTCGACACCGAGTCGCCGTACTACCTGATCCCCACTGCGGAAGTGCCCGTGACCAATGTTGCGCGCGACCGGATTTTTGAGGATGAGGAACTGGGTGATTCCGGTATCCGCTTCGTCTGCCATTCACCGTGCTTCCGCAGCGAAGCCGGTAGCTACGGCCGCGACACCCGGGGCATGATCAGGCAGCACCAGTTTGAAAAAGTGGAACTGGTACAGCTGGTGCGCCCGGAGCAATCGGACGACGCCCTGGAGGCGCTGACCCGACACGCGGAAAAGGTACTGGAGCTGCTCGAGTTACCGTACAGGAAGGTCATTCTCTGTGGTGGTGACATCGGGTTTTCCGCCCGCAGGACCTATGATCTCGAGGTCTGGCTACCGGCCCAGCAGGCTTACCGGGAAATCTCCAGCTGCAGCAATTTTGGAGATTACCAGGCGCGGCGCATGCAGGCGCGTTGGCGCAACCCGGCAACCGGTAAGCCCGAACTATTGCACTCTCTCAACGGCTCCGCGCTGGCTGTGGGCAGGACGCTCGTCGCCGTGCTGGAAAATTTCCAGCGCGAGGACGGCAGCGTGGCCATACCGGCGGTATTGCAGCCCTACATGGGCGGAATGCAGGAATTGCTGGCCTGAAGTGGAGTACCTGCCGGTCAACCTGCGTCTTACCGACGAGCCGGTGCTGCTTGTCGGCGGTGGCGAAATCGCCGCCCGCAAGGCCCGGCTGCTGCTCCTGGCAGGCGCTCGAATCACGGTGGTGGCGCCCGAGTGCACTGAGGCCCTGGCTTCGGAGCTCGCAGCGCAGCGGGGTCAGTGGCGGCAGGCGCGGTATCGGGCCAGCGACCTCGACGGACAGCGCCTGGTGGTCGCCGCCACCAGCGATCCGCAGGTGAACCAGCAGGTCTACCGGGACGCCCGTACTCGCAGCCTGCCGGTAAACGTGGTCGATGCACCGGCACTGTGCAGTTTTATCTTCCCGTCGATCGTCGACCGCTCGCCGCTGACTATCGCCATCAGCAGCAGTGGCCGCAGTCCCGTGCTGGCCCGTAAACTGCGGCGCCAACTGGAAGCGTCCACACCAGCGGCCTATGGACGCCTCGCCGAATTTGCCGGCCGCATGCGGCAGCGGGTCAAGGAGGCTATCGGCGAGGAATCGCCACGGCGCCTGTTCTGGGAGCAGGTCATCGATGGCGCTGTCGGCGAGCAGGTGCTCGCGGGTAACGAGGTCCGGGCCGAGGCCTTGCTGGAGCAGCAACTCAACGACAGTGGCGGTTTGCACCGGGGTGAAGTCTACCTCGTGGGGGCCGGTCCGGGCGATCCGGACCTCATGACGTTCAAGGCCATGCGCCTGCTGCAAAGCGCGGATGTGGTGCTCTACGATCGATCTGGTGTCCGCGCCAATCATCGATATGGCGCGTCGTGACGCGGAGCGTATCTATGTCGGCAAGCGACGTGCCGACCACAGCATGCCGCAGGTAGAGATCAACCAGCTACTGGTTGATCTCGCACGTCAGGGCAAACGGGTGGTGCGCTTGAAGGGAGGCGACCCGTTCATTTTTGGCCGTGGCGGCGAAGAAATCGAATTGCTTGCCCGCAACCGGATCCCCTTCCAGGTGGTGCCCGGTGTCAGTGCTGCGAATGGTGTCGCGTGTTACTCCGGTATTCCTCTCACCCATCGCGATTACGCCCAGTCGGTGCGATTCCTGGCGGGACATACGGTGAACGGTGTGCTGGAGTACGATTGGGGCCAGTTGCAGTCAGGCCATGAAACACTCGTGTTCTACATGGGGCTGGTCGGACTGCCCGCGATCTGTTCGGCCCTGGTGGATCACGGTCGCGACCCGAAAACCCCGGTGGCCGTTGTGGAACAGGGGACTACCGCCCGTCAAAGGGTGCTTACAGGTACCCTGGATACGATCGTCGAACACGTTGAGCGTGAACAACCTCGCGCGCCGACCATTATCATCGTCGGTGAGGTCGTCCGGCTGCATACTGAACTGCGTTGGTTTGGCGGCAGCTAGCAGGCCACCCCCGCTGTCAGTCCTTGGATTTCCCCTGACGTAGCGCAAACGCCTGCTGGCGCAGTGTCAGTGCATCTACCAGGATATTACCCGCCTCGGTCAGCAGTACGTCCTTGTCCTCCTCGTCTGCTTCCGGGTCGTCGTCCTCGGCGGCATCTTCAGCGCTGTCATCCTCGGTATCTTCCTCGTCCAGCGCAGTGAGAAGCTCTTCGCCGAGCGCCTTGCGACGCTTGTTTTCAATCGCCAGGGCCTTTGCCTCCCGGCTCTCGCGCAGGGCCAGCCGCTCTTTTTCGTTCAGGGGCAGCGATGTCATTTCTCGCGTCTCTCGCGCCAGCGCGACCTGGTCCTCGAGGTAGAGGAACTCCGGGTCGTTCCCGCTGCGCGCCTGGAACAGGCTCGTGATCTGGGGCACGAGCGCCTCGATGTCGCTGTAACGGCGATGGCGGACCTCGTTGATCTGATCCCAGCTCAGCGCGTGTTCCAGTGAGCTTTCGCCGATTTCATCGGGGTCGTACAGCGACGGGAATGTCACGTCGGGCACGACACCCCGGTGTTGGGTGGAATCGCCCGATATCCGGTAAAACTTGGACTCGGTGAGCTTCAACTGGCCCTCCGTAAGTGGGATCAGCGTCTGCACGGTGCCTTTGCCGAAGGATCGGTCGCCGACGATGATTCCGCGCTGATAATCCTGTATTGCCCCGGCGAAGATTTCCGAGGCCGATGCGCTGAGACGGTTGATCAGCACGGCCAACGGGCCTTCGTAATAGGGGCTGCGCATGCGCTTGCCGTCCCGCCAGACGCGCCGTGAGGAATGCCTGATCTGCACCGTGGGCCCGTACTCGATGAACAGCCCGGTCAGCTCATTGGCCTCCTGCAGCGAACCACCACCGTTGTTGCGCAGGTCGATGACGATCCCGTCCACGCCTTCTTCCTGAAGTTCGTCCAGCAGCCGCTTGACGTCCCGGGTGGTGCTCTTGTAATCCTCTTCATTGCGCCGCATGGCGTCGAAGTCGATGTAAAACGCCGGGATATCGATCACGCCCAGTTTGACACTCGTTTCACCGTTGGGAATCTCCAGTACCTTCTTCTGGGCGGACTGCTCCTCCAGCTTGACCTTGTTGCGGACGATCCTGATGAGCTTGCGTTCATCGGTAGCCTTGGCTTTTGCCGGTATCACCTGCAGCCGCACCACGGAGTCCTTCGGCCCCCTGATCAATTCCACCACCTCGTCCAGGCGCCAGCCGACCACGTCTTCCAGCGCCCCGGAATCACCCTGGCCAACCGCGACAATACGGTCCGCCGGCTTCAGCTCGCCACCCTTGTCCGCGGGACCCTTGGCCACCAGTCGCGCGACCTTGGTGTACTCGTCTTCCAGCTGCAGGACGGCACCGATACCCTCGAGCGAGAGGCTCATGTTGATGTTGAAGTTTTCCGAGCGCCGCGGTGACAGGTAGTTGGTGTGCGGGTCGTAGAGCTCGGTCAGCGCGTTGGCGTAAATCTGGAATACGTCCTGGTTGTTGTACTGCCGGACACGCTTTAGCTGATTGCTGTAACGTTTACTCAGGGTAGGTACGATCTCGTCCTCGGCCTTTTTCGCCAGTTTCAGGCTGAGCACCTGGTTTTTCAGCTGTCGACGCCAGCGGTCGTCCAGCTCCGCTGTGTTCTGGGCCCAATCGCGATCCTCGACATCCAGCTCGTAGCTCTCGTCCACGCTGAAGTCCATGGCCGCCACAGCCTCAGGCAGCGTCTCGATGACGTTTTCGAGGCGGCTGGTCAAACGGTCCTGGAATCGGTTGAAAATGACGAAGCCGGCGTCGAGATTGCCTCTTACCAGCTGGTCGTCCATCACCGTCCGGAAACGGTTGAACTCGCTGACGTCAGCCGCCGTGAAAAACATCTTGCCGCCGTCGAGACTGTCTACATAGTTGTCCAGGTGCTCGGAGGAGAGTCCGTCGTCATACTCCAGCTTGGCGTAGTGACGGTTCTCCAGCTGCTCGATCATCTCGACGATCGTCTCACGCTGCTTGTCGGTGTACTCAATGGATGCCTGTGTGCTCGTACTGAGCAGCAGCGCCGCGATGAACGCGATGACGACGTATACAGGATTCGAGGGAAGTGTTTCGGCGTGGGGTCGGCGGTGCGCCCCCGCCAGGGCCGCGTATGGGTTGTTCAAGGTCTCGGTACCTCTGAGTCAGCAGGGTTCAGTTTAACCCGCCCCCGGGGCGGGTCAACCAGCGCCCCGAACGGACGCCACATTATAGAGCAAGATAGTCGAAAAACGTTCCACCGGATCACCACGGGACTGACCCAGGGGGGGCGAATGCGACAACGGCGTTATTCCGTGTGTAGCTCCAGCACGGGCAAGCGCTCTTCACAGCCCATGGGTGCGGCTCGCGAAAAACCAGGTCTGGATAAAATAAATTAATTAATAACAGCATTATAGAAGGCAAATATGAAGTGATATATGACGTATTGTGTTTCCGCATCCCAACCATCCTCCGCGGCCGGGCCCACTGATCCGCGCGGCGGACGGTGTTCGACGTAGGTGACTGGCCCTCGCGGCCCGCAGCCCGGTTGCGCAGTGAGGTAGCTGACTGGCAGAATGCGGACGCGGCGGCACAGCGGGTGCTCGCGCAAACCGGGGAATACAATGAAGAACAGATTCATCTGGCTGGCTCTGCTGGTTTTACTCGGCCCTGCGGCAGGGGCGCAGGAGGCAAGGACGGTGCGGGTGATGGCGAGCACCTCGCCACCGTATGTGGATCGTACGCTGCCGGAGCAGGGACTCGCGGTCGAAATGGCCCGTCATCTCTTCGCCCGCACGCCCTACGCGCTGGAGATTGGTTTCGATAACTGGTCCCGGGCGATCGAAGGGGTCCGCGTCGGTGTCTACGATGCCCTGCTCGCAGCCTGGTATAACGAAGAGCGCAACGCCGACCTGCTGTTCAGTGAGCCCTACATCGGCGGCGACCTGATCATCGTCAAGGCCCGCAGCGATCGCCGACCCTATACGGCACTCTCCGACCTCGCTGGCAAACGCCTCGGCGTGCAACTGGATTACGCCTACGGAATCGATTTCAGCGAGGTACCGGGACTGCAACTGGTCGGTGCCAACCAGTTGATCGAAAACCTCCTGAACCTGGTCAATGGCAAGGTCGACTTCGTGATCGGCGACCAGCGCACAATGAACCAGCAGTTGCACGAGTTCCTCGGTCAACACGTCAATAAATTCGAGGTCTTGCCTATCCGCCTGCAGGGACGCGACCGTCACCTGGCCGCCAGCAGGCAAGTGGCGGGGCATCGGGAAATCATTGCCGCCTTTAACAAGGCCCTCGCCGAGAGCCGCAAGGACGGCTCCTACCAGGCCATTCTGAAGAAATGGGATGATCGCTACGGGAACGTCCGCTGACGCTGACTGCTAGGGAGAGAGGGCCTCGCGCTCGACCGTCGTCCCGCCTGCCAGGTAGAGGGTGAGCAGGCCGCCGGCTATCACCAGCGCACTGCCGAACAGCGATACCGCATCGGGCACCTGGTCCCAGAACAGCCACCCCCAGAAACCGCCGAGAACGACCCCGAAGTAGGTGATCGGCGCGATCCTGGCCGCCGGTGCCAGCCCGTAGGCACGTGTGTACAGTTCCAGGGCGATATACATCGACACGCCGACATACCCCATCGCCAGCCATTCCCGCCAGCCGACGGCCGCCAGATCGCCGACGCTGAACGGTGCGACACAGGCCAGTGACAACACGAAATAATAGAAAAGAATGCGAAACGGCGGTTCTGTCCGGGCCAGTGAATGGGTGGCGACCATGGAAGCGGCGAGGGCCACCGCTGAGCCGAATCCGGCAGCGTGCCACCAGCTGATGCCTCCCGCCTGGGGACGCAAGATCAGAATGACTCCAACAAAGCCAGTAAGGATGGGCAGCCACTGCACTGGCGAGACCCGCTCCCTGCTCCATAGCCAGGCGACCACGGGAACGCACAGCGGCGCGCTCTGGCGCAGGAGCAGCGCGTCGACCATGGGGATATTGTCGAGTGCCGCGTAGAACAGGTAGAACCCCAACACGCCCGCAGCGCCCCTGAAAAAGTGTAACAAAGGCCGCCCGGTGCGGAGATTGCCGCGGCCGTGCCGCCAGACAACGGGCAGCCCGAGCAGCAGGCAGACGAGGAACTGCACAGTGACGATGGCCTCGACCGACGTTCCTGCGGCGGCGTACTTGGTCGCGACAGCTGCCGTGCTGGCGCACAGCACCATCAGCAGGGAATAGATGATGGCGCGCCGAACGGCTGACGATTCAGTAGGCATAACCGCTCACTGTTACCGGGAGGAGGGCTGATTATAGAGGGATCATCCCCGCTGTCAGCCCGGCCTCCGCAAATCCGGCGGTCGGAAGTTGTGGCAGTTTTTGTTCGATGCGGTGAGAATACAGGCCCGTAGTTTTTTGAAATCAGAGGTATTCATGCTGCGTATCATCGGTGCCGTGGTCGCATTCATCGCCCTTCTTCCCGCTATTGCATCAGCACAGCTGAAGTCGCCGCACGCGGCGAAGACGCTGGAGATTTACCGGCGTATCGTTGAAGTGGATACCTCTAAAAACAGGAACAACACCATCGCCGTGGCGCGCTACCTCGCCGACGAATTGATCGCGGGTGGCATTCCGGAAAAGGACGTAGAGGTGCTGGAGGTGGGTGACTTCGGCAGCCTCGTGGCCCGGTATCGCGGCAGCGGCGAAACCGACAAGCGCCCAATCCTCCTGCTGGCGCACATCGATGTGGTGGAAGCCCTGGCCGAGGACTGGGAACGTCCCCCGTTCGAACTCACCGAAGACGATAACTATTTCTACGCCCGCGGCTCTATCGATAATAAATTCGGGGTCGCCCAGCTCACCTCGACGTTTATCCGGCTGCGGAGTGAGGGTTTTGAGCCAGACCGGGACCTGTTGCTCGTCTTCACCGGCGACGAGGAGAGCGGCATGCAGACGACCCGCAAGCTCGCCTATGAGCGCCCCGATATCGCTGCCGCGGAATACGCGCTCAATTCCGACGCCGGTGGCGGAGACCTGGACGTCAACGGCACGCCGCTGCTGTACATCATGCAGTCCGCGGAAAAGACCTACGTCACCTGGGAGATTACGGTTACCAATCCCGGGGGACACAGCTCCCGGCCGCGCCCGGACAATGCCATCTATGACCTCTCCGACGCGATCGGGAAGATCAGGGACTACCGTTTTCCGGTGCGCTGGAGTGAAATGACGCTGGCCTATTTCCAGGAGACCGGCAATCGGATCGGTGGCGAATTGGGGGAGGTTATGCTGCGCTTTGCCTATGACCCCACCGACACCGAGGCAAGTGACAGGCTGGCGGTGGAGTCGTCGTACGTCGGCACGACGCGCACCACGTGTGTGGTCACCATGCTGAGAGCCGGTCACGCAGAAAATGCGCTGCCGCAGAGCGCGACGGCGACGGTGAACTGCCGGGTCTTTCCAGGCGTGCCGGTCAGTGATATCGAGGCTACCTTGCGTCAGGTCGTGGATAACGAGGGCATCGAGTTCCGGATGCTGGGCGACCCGACCGAGAGCCCGATTTCCGAACTACGAGACGACGTCACCCGGGCTGTCAGTCGCGCGGTGCACGATCGTTTCCCGGGGCTGACGCTGATTCCTTCGATGGAATCGGGTGGCACCGACGGGATGCACTTCAGGAAGGCGGGCATACCGACGTGGGGGATATCGGGTATTTTCATGAATCCCGACGAGATGTACGCGCACGGGCTCAACGAGCGCGTGCCGAAGGCGGCCTTTTTCGGCGCGCTGGATCACTGGTCCACGATTATCCGGGAGCTGACGGGCTCACGGCCATAGGCGTGCCCGATTTCACTCTGCTACACTGGAGTGAATGCGCCTGCGGTATCCCATGTCGCCCCATCCATCGATCGCCTGCAATCGAAACTATCACAGTGAGCGGAGACGGCGCGGTGCCTGGACCCGTACAGCGGTTTTGCGTGCCGACCCGGTCAACCTGGTTTCCACTGATCTTACATAGAATGAGGAGGAGCCCGTGTTCCTGATCGGGAGAAAAACTGCCGTTAGCGGCCCCGCTGTTCTCAAGGTTATGTCGTTGATTGCCGTGACCTACCTTGCCGGCTGCGCCCAGACGCCCGACGAGCCTGGGGCAGACCTCGAACTGCCGGCGAGAACCGAGTGTCCGGACGTAGAAATACCGGTTTGCCCGGAGCCGAAGGTGGTCGAGAGAGTCGTGGTGAAAGAAGTACCGGCCCCCCTGCCGCCGATGGCGACAACGGCAGGCGAATTGCATCTGCCAATCGTGGGCGGACTGGAATGGGTCACTATCGAACCACCGGGGCTGCGGCTGCGAGCACGGATGGATACAGGCCTGGAGACCTCCGTCATTCACGCTGATGATATCCGTTTGCTCGAAATCGACGGCGACAAGACCGTGTCTTTTTTCATGCTGGATGCCGAAGGTGAGGCTACGGGGGAATTGCAGTTGCCCCTCAAGCGCACGCTGTTGCTCAAACAGCCAAAAGGCGAGCCGGAGCGGCGCTACGTTGTGCGCATGGCGGTCACTCTGGGCGAGACCAGAATTCCCGTTGAAATGGCTCTGGTCGATCGCGCAAACTTTGAACACAAGGTATTGCTTGGGCGAAACCTGCTTGTTGATACGGCGATCGTCGACGTCAGCAGGCGGGACCTGATGCCGGCTCCGAACGAGAGTGTGGCGCCGTGATCGCGTTCGCCCGTTTCGCGGTCAGGGGGCTGCGCCAACCAGGCTGTCGCGCTACGGCACAGACCGGATATGACGCAACCGGTCGCTACCCCGCCCCTGGCCCCAGGGGCTTTCAGAGAGGGTTCAATTCGTGAATTCCCGTTTGCAGATTGGCATCACCGCCGGCGTACTGATCGCCGTTGGTGTCGGCCTGACGCTCTACAAGTCGATTCAACTCGGCTTTCCGCTGTTTCCGGATTCTTATCGGGAAGTTTGGACGATCGAATCCAAAATCCACTTCGAGCCCACTGGAGGTCCGGTCAACGTCGCCCTGGCGCTGCCCCCCGGCGAGGCAGGCTGGGTGGTCATCGATGAGCACTTTGTGTCGTCCGGCTTCGGTTTCGATATCGCAGAAAACAAGAGCAGGCGGGTCGCCACCTGGTCGCAACAATCCCTCGACCGGCCGACAACGCTGTACTACAAACTGCAGACATTCAGGCCGCGGTCGGCGCCACTCTCGGACCCCCCGCTCGAACCACCAAAGCGTGCGGATCTCGAGCCGGACCAGCGCGTCGCGGTGAAACGCCTGATCGCTGATCTACGCCAGAAAAGTACCAACGACACCGGGTTCATGCGTCAGATGCTGGGTCGGTTCAACCAGGTTTCCGCCGACGCCGACGTGAAGTTCCTGCTGGGAACCAATGCCGAAGATTCGCTGCGAGTCATGCGCGCGATACTGGCCGAGGCGGAAATACCGTCGCAGGTTCTGCGCGGCATCCGCCTGGAAGACGGGCGGCGACGCCAGACGATGAGTGCCCTGCTTGAATTCCACGACGGTAGCGACTGGCAGGTGATCGATCCCGAGACCGGCGACCTGGGTATCTCCGATACGTTTTTTGTCTGGCGCCGCGGTCCCGATCCCATTCTTCGCCTGGCGGGAGGCGAAAACTCACGGCTGGAGTTTGCCCTGGTCAGCAACAGTCTTCCAGCCCGTGCAGTCGTGGCGATGGAAGAGCGCTCCGAGCGCTTCGCCCTGCTCGATTTCTCGATTTACGCACTTCCCGTAGAGGAGCAGGGTGTGTTCAAGGGCCTGTTGCTCATACCGGTGGCCGCGCTGGTCGTCGTCATCATGCGGTTGCTGGTGGGAATCAAGACGTCGGGTACTTTCATGCCCATACTGATTGCGCTGGCCTTCATCCAGACCAGCCTGTTGTGGGGTCTGGCGATCTTCATCAGTCTGGTTGCGGTTGGCCTGTGGATCCGCTTCTGGCTCAGCCACATGAACTTGCTGCTGGTGTCGCGGGTGTCGGCGGTGGTCATCGTCGTCATATTGTTGATGGCGGCAACAGCGATCATCAGTTACAAGCTGGGGCTGGATCAGGTGCTGACGGTGACTTTCTTTCCGACCATCATCCTGGCCTGGACCATCGAACGGATGTCGATACTCTGGGAGGAGGAGGGCCCCCGGCAGGTCGTTATCCAGGGCGGCGGCAGCCTGGTGGTGGCAACTCTGGCCTATCTCGTCATGTCTATTCCGCTTGTCGAGCACCTGACGTTCAACTTTCCGGAGTTAACCCTGAGTCTGCTTGGCGTCATCCTGCTGCTTGGCAAATACACCGGCTACCGCTTATCCGAATTGTACCGGTTCCGCGACATGCGGCAGTTATCATGATCCGTTTCGTCCGGCCATCCCGGCTGCGGGAACTCGGTATTCTGGGCATGAACAACCGCAATGTGGGCTTCATTGGCAGCAGTAACAAGCGCAGCCTCTATCCGCTGGTGGACGACAAGCTGAAGACCAAGCGCGCCGCTCTGGACCATGAAATTGCCGTTCCCGAGCTGTACGGCACCATCGATCACCAGTTCGAGGTCAGTCGTATGGTGGCCGCCCTGGACGCCCACGAGCGCTTCGTCATCAAGCCGGCACAGGGCAGCGGCGGACGGGGAATCCTGGTCATTGTCGATCGTAAGGGCCCGCTGTACGTGAAGCCCTCCGGTGTTACCATCGACGCCTCCGAGGTTCGGCGGCACGCGTCCAATATCCTGGCGGGACTGTACAGCCTAGGCGGCCGCAACGACCAGGGCATGATCGAGGCACTGATCGACTTTGACGACTACCTGCGGGTCTACAGCCACGAGGGGGTGCCCGACATCCGGGTGGTCGTGTTTCGCGGCGTGCCGGTGATGGCGATGGTCCGGTGCGCCACCCATGACTCTGACGGCAAGGCCAACCTGCATCAGGGCGCGGTCGGCGTCGGCATAGACATGGCGAGCGGCCGGGCCGTGCGTGCCGTGCAGAACGGGGAGTTGGTAACCACGCATCCCGATACCGGCGCGAAATTTGACCAGCTCGCGATCCCGGAATGGGACACGATCCTGGATCTTGCCTCACGTTGTGCCGAAATGACCGGTCTGGGTTATCTCGGCGCCGACATCGTACTCGACCGTGTGCGTGGCCCGATGATGCTGGAGCTCAATGCCCGCCCCGGTCTCGCGATCCAGGTCGCCAACCAGGAGGGATTGCTGCATCGCCTCAGGGTTGCGGCGGAAATCGCTGACAGCACCGACGATCACGCCACGCGAATTTCACTTGCGCAGGAGCGGTTCGGCCGCAAGCCCGTGTAACCGCCAGGTGGATTCTGCGACTGAGTGCTCGCTTTTGCTACTGCTGTGAGTGCCAGTACGAAGTTTAAAGAAACTGCCAGGTTGGAGCTGGATAACGTCGACATTGCAGGCCCCTGTCGTTCTTGCTTAACTCGTCGCTCAAGTTTAGAAGAATCGCGAGCGAAATGTTTTGCTTCTCCGAAATCTATGGCGCGCCGCATGGGAGGTGGGAATGCGATGGCGAGCCGTCAGTTCCCGGAGGAAGCCTCAGGTAAGCCAGCCTCGGTCGCGCGTTCGGGCTGTGGCGCCAGCGGCACGGCCATGGCGGCGACTGGCCGGGAAACAAGCGGGCAGGGAAAAAAGGAGCCGACACGGCCGTCTTTGAGAAGTATTCGGGGGCGTGATGCCAATCGAGGCACTGATGGGCGAGCGGAAGTGACCAGCCGGTGTGATATGAGGAGAAGCTGGGGTGGCGTCGCAGTCGAGGCGACGCCACCCCACATAGGGCGCTAGGGTTGGTCCACGCAAACGATGGCGTGGCTGATGTCCTTCGCCGAGGCCGTGCCGTACAGTCCGGCCATGGGATCGATCCACACATCATTGACACGACCCGACTTCAGTATCAGCGCCGTGGCGTCAGCGCCGAGGTCCCACACCGAGCCGAAACCATCTTCGACCTCTTGCTTCATGCACTTTCCATAGCCCAGGTTTTCCCAGTACTTCGGCTTGTTCGCCTTGTTGTTGGCTGCCAGGGTCTGGTCGGGGCTCCTGTTCACCGTGCCGATGTCGCCGTGGGGCGTCGCCGTGGCAGAGCCCAGCTCACTTTTCGCGCCATCGGTGGCGGTCGCGTAGACCCCGAATCTATACTCGGTGCCATTTTTCAGCTCCGGGATGGTCGTGGTTAGAGCGGAAAGGAACGACGGGCCGGCGACCCAGGCATCGGTCCCCACGGGCCTGTACACCACAGAGTAGAGCAGTGGGCCCGGGTGACCGCCAGCCGCAGGTTCAGTCCAGGACACTTTCACTTCCCTGTCGCGCGGGGTCGCAGTCACGTCCGGTGTGTCGATGGGGCCGAGCGGCGTTGCGGTGACACCATTGGACCAGGGGCTGTTCACGCCGCGCACGTAGAACCAGTAAGGCGTCCCATTCGCGAGATTATCGACCGTGGCCGTCAGGGTGTCCGCTCCAGGGATATCTATCATCGTGCCCGGGCACTCATCCGCGCCCGACAGGTCCGGATCGGCACCGGTGCCATAGCAGATCTCATAGCCGGTCAGCGGCGGGATCGAGTCCAGCGGCCTGGTCCAGTTCAGGCCGACAACCATGTCGCCGGTCAATGCCACCGCCAGATGCGGCGCCAGGTTGAGCTGCACGGCCCCGATATCCCGTTTCCCGTTGCCGTCCACCCGGTCGTTGCCCAGCACGTCGAGAGTAATCTCGGTGCCGCCAAAGGACAATCCGCCGTCAATCACGTCAATCAAGACACCCGGCATTGCAGCGTCGCCCAGCAGGGGGGTGATGCTCTGGGGATAGGGTAGGAAGTCGCGACTCAGGCCTGGATCTTCCGTCAGCAGGTCCTTGTTCTGGAACAGGTCCCGCACGTCCTGCGCGCTTTGGTCGTCCACGGGCGAGACCCACGAATCGCCATCGGCGGTGAAGGCCCCACCCTGCGTGGCGTAGTAGGCAAGGCCAGGTAGATCGCCCTCTGGCAAATCAAACGCGCCACCGTACACAGCCGTTTCAGAGAGGTTAATGGTTCCTCCCACCGCCAGCAGCGGGCGGCCGTTGTAATCCGGGGCAGAGCCGTGAAAGCCGGCCACCACGGTCGAGGCGATCAGGTCGATGCTGGCTCCCGGCCCGGCCACGACACTTTTTTACTCTCCTGGTTGAGCTTAAGACCTGTGTCCCCATTGGAGTTTGCAGAACGGATCCATGAAAAACTGGAAGGCCGAATCGATAAAGTATTAATGAGGATGGAGCAAGAAGGGCTAGTCATGGTCCCTGACAAGACTGTCCCAATGCATCTGACCGAACTCGGCATGCAGCTAGTATCAGAGTTCCACCCAGACTATATGGCATGACAGAGCTGACGGGAGATGACCATGGAATCCCATCCCGAAGAGGGTGAAGTATTTAGCATAAGGCTCAGAAATGCCAGGCTGATTGCCCGAGAAATGGGTGGTCAGAAAGCGCTGGCTATCGCACTGAAGCGCGACCCGAGCCAGATATCCTCCATCATCGGTAAGACCCCCAGGGACCGAATTGGTGACCGCATGGCTCGCAGAATAGAGGCTGTTTCGGGGAAACGTATCGGCTGGCTCGACCAGGCAGGAGATCCTGGGGCGCGAATCAACTACAACGACATTGATTTCCTGGAGCTTGTATTCCAGATCATGGCAGAGAAGGACGGTGACATGGGTATACCTCCCAGAAAATTGGCTTACATCATATACAACGCCAGCCTACTCAGAGACCAACTACAAGAGAGTGATCTTGATGGATTAAAGGTTCACGTCAAAGAGTTACTGTCACTTGCCCTTGAGAAATGAGCGTGCCAAACCAGGCCGCTTCCTAAGCAGGATCAGAGCAGCCCGAACGCCTGGGATGTCACGGCCAAACGTACTTTGTCGAGTGACAGGTACAAGATCGCTCTGAAAACATCGACCAACAATTTTGGTTGCGGGCCATAATCATAGACAAGTGCCAGCCTATTTCAACATCTCACTGTGAAGCATTACCGAGCGAGTCGAGGGCCAAATATCTCTCAGGCATTGCGGCCACGACGCATCGGCAGGACGGTCATCAACCGCTCATTTTCGTGTTGGCCGGACCGATTCGATATACCGTTAAAGACAATAATCGTCATTACTTTGCACAGCGCGTAATGGTGCGCCGATTGGATCATTCCCACCCATAATCAAGGGGTGGGTTGATGAAGAAGGTGAGACCCGCGAGAAGATTTTTGACGTCGCCTGGGCCGGTACCCGCAAGCCCGACGCTGCCGGCAAACTGCCGGTCGTCGGCAATACAGTCGATCTGGACAAGGCTACTTGCAGCAATACGATCGGCGCCTCCGAGTTGGTCTCGGTGTGGAGCGACCCGACCTTCAATCCGGCGCAACCTGCCTTCTACTATGTCCGCGTGCTGGAAATCCCGACACCGCGATGGACGCTGTATGACAAGGTCCGCTTCAGCGCCGAACCCGACGATATGTCCCACTGGTTCACCAGGAGCGGGCCTTCAGTTCGCCGATCTGGTACACGCCGCTGGGCTGATATCACTGTGACGGCTGGCCCCGGGTGTCAGCCGGATGCCCCGTCCATGCTTGTCCAGTGTTCGGGATGCACGACGTAGCGCTTCCAGTCAGCGTCGGGAAGGCTGTCGATATAGGCCTGGCCGCGCTCTTTCCCGAGGTAGCGGACGGCCATGGGGAGTTCGTGCTGTTCCCGGTCATCGTCCGCGATATCGATAACCGGGCCCTCGACCGTGACGTACCGATAGGGGGGGACTCGTCCTGGACACACAGGCTCACCCTGGTGCCGAGTTTCAACAGACGCCCCTTGCGGGAAGTCGGTTCGGTTTCAAACCACAGGTTTCCGCCGGGTTCGTACCAGTACCAGACGGGTGTGACCAGTGGGCCGCGGTTTTCCCGCGCGACGGCCAGCACCGCGACGTGGACGCCGCTCAGGAAGGACTCACGCTCCGTTTGGGCCATACGTGGCATAGCTCGCTCCATGAGAATCGTGTTGACTGCTGCCCCGGGTTCTATCGGGGCTCCTGTCAGCATGCCACTGGATTTTTTTATCGGCAACGGCTTAACTGCTTCAGTCACGGCGGCTCGATGACGAGAGCCCGCCGCAACCGCCTACCCAACTGACACTGGAGCAGACCATGGCTATCGAGTACACGTTTGATCACCCGGCGGAATCGGTTTACCAGTTGCTCACCGACTGGGATTTCCTCAGCGAGCGACTGGAGGCGGTGGGCGAGGATCCGCCAGATATCCAGCTGAAGAAAAAAGGCAAGAAGATCGACATCCTTTACCAGCGCGCGGCACGAAGGGACGTTCCCAAAGTGGCGGCTAAAGTCATCGGTGCGGTGCAGGCATTTTCCATGCGTGAAACCTGGCAACCCGACGGCGATGGCTGGTCGGGTGACTACCTGATCGAATTCAGCGGTGTACCCGCCTCGGTCGCGGCGGATTTTCAACTGCTGCCGACCGAGACCGGCTGCGTTTACAGGATCACGCACAAACCCAAGGTGTCCATGCCGTTGATCGGAAAGACGCTGGAGAAAGTGCTGTTGAGCCAGGTCGAGGACGGCTGCGACGAGGAGATCGACTACCTCGCCACGACGCTGGATGGCTGAAACCGTATATCGGCGCGACAGATTCCCTGACGGGCAATATCGCCTCGAACGCATCGGTATTCGCGCGGGCGCGCATGCCTGAGTGCGGGGTGCTATTATCGATGTGCCCACCGGGGGCTTTGTGTTTTTTCGACCATAGTGAGTGCGTCATCCGGTGACGCGGGCTATGGGATTTAGGGTTGGGAATTGGGGGTAGGGCGATGGACCTGGCGAGTACACAACATTTTGTCGATGAAAAGTGGAACGACGAGATCGTCCCCGAGCTGGTTGAGTACATCAGGATTCCCAACAAGTCGCCGCACTTCGACGCCGACTGGGAGCAGCACGGCTACATGGAAGACGCCGTGCAGCAGATATTCAACTGGTGCCGCAAGCAGCCCATTCCCGGCATGCAGTCTGAAATAGTTCGCTTGCCCGGGCGCACGCCGATTATTTTCCTGGAGATACCGGGCGACAGTGACGACACCATCTTGTTGTACGGCCATCTCGATAAGCAACCTGAAATGACCGGTTGGGAAGAGGAACTCGGGCCATGGACGCCCGTGATCAGGGGCGAGAAACTGTACGGTCGCGGTGGCGCCGACGACGGGTATTCCGCCTATGCCTCACTCACGGCGATTATGGCCGTGCAGCGCGAACAGCGACCGCATGCGCGCTGCGTGGTCATCATCGAGGCGTGCGAAGAATCCGGCAGTTACGATCTGCCGCATTACATCGCGCATCTCGAGGAGCGTATCGGGACACCGTCCCTGGTGATTTGCCTGGATTCCGGTGCGGGAAACTATGAACAGCTCTGGCTGACGGTATCATTACGCGGCATGGCGGCGGGTACCCTGCGCGCTGATGTGCTCAGTGAGGGCGTGCACTCCGGGTACGCCTCGGGTGTGGTGCCCTCCAGTTTTCGGGTACTCAGGCAACTGCTCAGTCGCCTGGAAGACGAGAAAACCGGCCAGGTGCTGCCGGACTTTTTCCGCACGGAGATTCCCGCGCAGCGCCTCGAACAGACCCGGAAAATGGCCGAGGCGCTGGGTGACGAGGTGTTCGAGGCCTACCCGTTTGTCGGGGATACCCGGGCCATGGGCACCGATAACGTGGAACGACTTTTGAACCGCACCTGGCGACCGGCGCTTTCGGTTACCGGTGCAGGCGGAATGCCGGAAATCTCCTCAGCGGGCAATGTGCTGCGGCCCCACACGGCACTCAAATTGTCCATGCGCCTGCCACCCACGGTAGACGGTGAAGAGGCAACCCGGCAGATGCAGCGCATACTGGAAGCCGATCCGCCGCAGGGCGCGAAGGTGACATTCGATGCCGATCAATCAGCCTCGGGCTGGAATGCGCCCGCCGTCGCACCGTGGTTGCACACGTCTCTGGAAGCGGCGTCCCAGGCGTCCTTCGGTCGCGGTGTCATGTACATGGGTGAAGGAGGCACCATCCCTTTCATGGCGATGCTGGGGGATGCCTACCCCGAGGCCCAGTTTGTCATTACCGGCGTGTTGGGACCCAATTCCAACGCTCACGGCCCGAACGAGTTTCTGCATATTCCCTTTGCTCGAAAACTGACCAGTTGTGTCGCCCGGGTGATCAGCGACCACTACGAGCGCGCAGCGGTGAACACAGGACAGGGTTGACCAGGAGCGGGCTGCACTGCGATGGCCCGGTGCATCACTCCAGCCTGTTCAAATTTCTGGTAGATCCTGATCGTTACGAATCGGGCAGGGGAATGCCCTGGATTTCCACCGCCCGAGTCTGGCCGCCATTGGCCATGAACGTCTCCATCAGGGCGCGGGCATCGGGTTCAGCGAGCGACAGGTTGAAGCAGTGTTCTTCCTCGAGCAGCGCAGCCTCAAGGGGCAGCGCATCGCCGCTGTTCACTGCCGCCTTGGCGAGTGCTATGGCATGCGCGGGAAAACTGGCGATACGGCGTGCGAGTTGGTCAACGAATGGCCCGAGGGCATCCGGGTCCAGCGCGCGGTTGACGTAGCCGTAGCGCTCGGCAGTGGCGGCATCGAAGTCCTCACAGCCCAGAATGACCTCGAGGGCACGGCCGCGGCCAATCAGTCGGGGGAGGCGTACGCAACCTCCGCCCCCGGGAATGATTCCGATTGCGACCTCCGGCTGCGACAGTACGCTGCGCCCCAGTGCCGCGAAACGCATATCGAGCGCGAGCAGGAACTCACTGCCGCCACCGCGGGCAATACCCTCGATTTTGCCGATGCTGACCTTGGGCATAGTGCGATAGAGTTCCAGCATCTTGTGGAAGAAGGAGATTTCCTGCGGCCTGTCCGGGGTATCGGTTGGCAGGGTCTGTATCAGTTCCACGTCGGCGTGTGCGATGAAGAATTCCGGGTCGGCGCTCTGGAATACAATGACCTTGACGGTGTTGTCCGCAGCGAGTTGTTCGCCAATGCGGCCGATTTCATCCATCAGCGGCATATCGAAGAGGTTAATGGGCGGATGGTCGATGGTCACTGTTGCCACGCCATCGGCGATGGCGACAGTCAATAAATTATAGTCGTAGGGCATGGGGCCGGCTCCGTCAGTAAGCGTGATCGCCATTGTTCAGAGGTGCCTTGAAATTCGAGAGGGAGCTCCTCCCTGATGTCGCTGGTCACCGATGCAGCCCACACAGTTCAGCCAGTTCCGTTAACGCAGGAAAAAGCGTAATCGTCCAGGCCGGGTATCGGCATCTTCCAGCTCTGCAAAAGGTAGCTGGGGAACCCCGTCGATGACGCGCTCTTCGTCACTGTCGCTTCGACGTTTGTTCCCGAACCGCCAGCAATATACGCGCGCATCAGTGCATGGGCTTCCGTCAGGTCGACCGCAGTGGCAGGGGCGTCATCGGCCACGGCGCAGTTGATCAACACGTAACTGCCATTGTTCACCCTGACCACAATGGTGAGCTGGAGCATTTTCCTGGCTTCATTGCGCATCAGCTCGGCATTGAGTAGCTTGCCGACCACGGTCTCGGCGGCGGCCGCGGGCAGAGCGAACGCCACCGCAAAGATGCATGCTAGAAACGGTTTGCGCATTGGTCTTCTCCTTTTGCTGCAACGGGTCCAGATTGGCACTGCCAATGATGGGGCACAAACATTTCGCAGTCCAGCATCGGTAAACCCCGCCCGTGCTTACCGGCGCTGTCAGCAGACACGCCATGCGACCGCCGTCGGAGCACTGAACAAACTCCGAACCTGATGGTGTGGCGAGCGGTTTTACGCACAGACGGGGTACCCTGGACATCCCTGCAATGTCATTTTTACCCCGATACGATCGCAGCAACGCCGATTGCGGCGATGCCTATCGGAAGCCCGCCGACCCAGGTGGCAAGGCAACGGTGGGGAGCTATGCTTCCAAATGCTTCATTTAACATAATATACATTATGCGCAGTAAAGGATTAGACCCTGTCGGTGGTGGGTACGGGTTTTCTCCTGGCCCTATCAGGGTGTTCGGGCTGCCAGAATCGATTTGAGGCCACTCTCCGCGCCTGCACACGGGTTGATCACCCCTCCGGTGCCAGCATGTCGTTATCGATATGGGAGTTGATGGCATCCATGACGTCGTTGACCGAGACTCTGGCCACGGGCCGCTTGGCCCTGTCCGTTTTGAACAAGAGCGCATACTGATCCCTGTCGTCATCAGGTAGGATGCCGATCGCTTTGCACAGCGGGGTCCTGGCAAATAGGCTCTGCACCTGTTCGGTGGTCAGATCAGCTGTTTTGCGTCGGCGTCATCTCGACCACCTCGATCTGTTTGAGTTGCTGCGCTCCTGCTGCTTGTCCGAGGGCTCGGCTGGCGGCTTCGCTCCCGGGGTGGCTAAAGGACTTCATGTATAGATCCTCGCTCTACAACGGGATTGCCACAGAAGCTAATGTAATCGCCCTGCATATCATTGGGCGACTGATCCAATGCGGCTATTTGGTGTCATGACGCCATGGCCGCATTTTGAGCGGAGCATGCAAGCTATTCACGCAGCGGCAGCAGGACTTACCGAAAAATTCCGGATAAACGGAAATTTCGAGATTTTAATAATTGTAAATCAATCATATACAAGATATTTATGATGTGATTTCGCGCTTCGTGATTACAGGCCTCTGAGAGGGATCCGCCCACCCGGGCTGCGGGCGCAGGCTGCGGCCGCTTCTCAATACCCTGGTACCGGTATTACCCCGGTGACCCTGCCCTACCCTGCCCCAAGGGCTGAATGGACAGGGCCGGGTGAATCCGGATATCGCTCAACCTTGTGCACATCAAAACTAATCAGATTTCCTCGCGTGTATGAGACTGATCTGAAGAGCATAAATCTAAGGCACCTCTGAACAATGGCAATGCGCTCAGGCTTTCAGGCAGATTCGCAATCAAGGCGCCGCTTTGAAGGCAGGCTGGTTGCCTGTCGAAAAGTGGCAACGCGCCGACTGCGCCATCCGTTTGCGTCGCTTGCTAAGGACTATGGCCATTACCTGCGCGACGCGACGGATGGCCGCCCCCCTTGCTCTGAACGTTTCAGAGCTCCGCTGAGCGCGATTGCCATTATTCAGAGGTACCCTAACCCAGATTTAAAATAGCGATGTCATTCAAGTTGACGGAGCGGTTGCGCCGCAGTTAACCCGCACAGGTAAATGGTACTCGCAGCACCTGCGAGCATCCCGACGACGTTCATCGCTACCGTTCGCTTTACCACGCCCGCTCCAGGATCAGGCCAAACTGCGGGAACGCGCTTGCGTCTTCGTCGATCTCTGCGCCGGTAATAGGATTGAAGTCCTGGGGGGAACCACGGTCAGCGCCGTAAACGTTGATCACGTCCAGGAAAAGCACAAAATCCGTGCCCCAAAACCGGCGTCGGTAGTCGACACGGACGTTGAGTGACTGGTAGTCGCCCAGTGTCGTGGCGTTGACCTCGGTGATTTCCTTGGAGGCGCGTGTCAAGCCGAGCGATGGCGGCAGCACGTCCTCATGAATAATGAAACGGTCACCGGGACGTCCGCTGCCCCACTTCCACCGGCCGGCGATCTGCAACCGGTCCGTTACCTCCCAGCGTGCACCAATGGATGCGAAATGCTCGCGGGCGAAGTCGGGGGTGTAGCTGCCGCGGCCGTCGTTGTCATCCTGGCTGCTGTCGTTCCAGGAATAGGTAAAATCAGCCGACCAGCCGTTTCCGAATGAGCGCTGCACCACAAGATCAATGCCGCTGTTCTCACCGTCTCCAGCGTTCAAGGCGCGGCCACTGGCACGGCTCAGGTCGACGATCAGGTCGTCGAGTTCCTGATAGTAAGCCTCGAGAATGATATTCCACTGTTCATTTATGTCGTAGTCGAGGCCTACGCCGATGTGGGCGATCTCCTCATTCGAGAGATCGAAGTTGTTCGGATTGGCAGCGCGCACCAACAGTCGAGGCGACTCGTAGTAGAGTCCACTGGTGAGAGAAAAGCGCAGGTCGGGTGCGGCTGAGTAGAGGACGGAAAAGCGCGGGGCCACGTAGGTCTCATCAGAGAAGGCATCGCGGTCCACGCGCAGGCCCGGGCGCAGGCTGAAACGGCCAACATCAAAAACCTGCTCCACGTACGCCGCGACGTTGGTGCCGGACTCACTGTAGCGCGATTCGATAACCTCGGGCAGCCAGACAATGAACTGCTGGTTGGGCGGCCGGGGATCGTCACTCTCGTAGACGTAGCGAATCCAGGGGCCGTCAAGCCCGGTCTCATAGTCCGCATCAATATTGACGACACGCAGCCCGGCGGAGAATTCGCCAAAGCGGTTGAAGGTGACGAAATCGCTGCGCCAGCCGATTTCCTGTTCTTCCTCGCTAATCGTGAAGATATCGTCGCGCACCGGGATAGATGAATCATCGGCGCCCGGCAGCGCAAGATCGGGAAAGGCTTCCCCCTGCGTCGAATCCTTGTCGCTGCTGCGCAGGTAGAGACGGTTGGTCCACTCACCCTCGCTGCCAACCAGGTGCCGCCAGGTTACACCGAAGAGCGACAGGTCCTGCTCTGAGCGGATCAGCGACGTGTCGTCGAAATCCTCGTCCTCTTCCACGTTGTCCAGGTCGCGTGTGTAGTCCTCCGGCGCATGGATGAGCAGGAACTCCAACTCGTCGCTGGCAGTCAGCTGCGTGGTGGTCTTGAGGATGATATCCGTCACCTTTGGGGTGCCGATGTCATCCTGACCAATGAGTTCGAAAATATTGCCGAAGTCGAACCGGCGGGCGGTGAAAAAAACCGACGTATCCTCAGAGAATCCCGAAGGGCCGTCATAGGTGAATTCAGCGCCTGCGATATCAAGGCGCAGACTGGTTACCGGCGTCAACCCACCATCGGCCAGTTCGAGACGCAACAGCGATCCCGACCGGCCGCCGTAGGCAGCGCCCCACCCGCCGGGCGAGAATTCGGCGCCGGCGACAGAATTGGGGGCAAAGATCGAGAAGCGACCGCCGCCAGAGATGTCGTCATCCTCACCGATGGTCTGGTCGAAGTGCACGATTTTATCGAGGGGAAAGTCGTCGACAAAGATCAGGTTATTGCGCGGGCCGCGCCCCCGCACCGTGAAGCCGGCAAACGCACCATCGGAGGCCAGCCCCGGCAACCCGTCCAGGGCCCGCATCACGTCGGCGCCGGCGCCGACGGCATTGCGCAGTTCCTCGCGGTTGCGAAAGCTGCTGCTAACGCCGCTCAGACTGTCCGCCTGCCGCGCCCGGGCAACCACCAGGACTTCCTCCAGCACCGGACCCGGCAGTTCCAGCCTGGGCAGCTGCAATTCGAGCACAGACGCGCGCAGGGCAATCACCCGGTACACCGGTTCCTGAATGGTAGCTCGCCCCTCGGCGCTCGCCTCCACGCGGTAGAAGCCTTCCTCCAGCCCCTGGAAGCGCACCTCACCCGCTGCGTCCGTCGTCGCACTGGCCTGGCGCCCCTCGCGACTGATGATGTCGACGCGCACACCGGCAAGGGGGCGGTTGTATTCCGCATCCTTCGTAACAACGACGACGTCACCCGGTTCGGCGAGCGCGAGCACAGGCAGCAGGGCAATGATAAGAACCAGGAACCCGCGGAATTTCATCAATGTACTACTCCAGTCCAGAAACGTCCGGTCAGTCTGTAAGCGGCGCGCAGCTTGCCGCTCACCTCCACGGCCACGTTGCTACCGCTGGCCTCGCGCGTCCCCTATTTGCTTGTGGCATTTAATATCCTGTATACAACGTCGTTTCAGTCACCCACGACCTCAACCAACGGCACTCCAATCGCGCTCGACGGCGCCTTCACCCCGAGGAAATTGGCCAGCGTCGTCGCTATGTCGTAGGGCGTCACCGGGCGGCTGACGGTGGCGGCCTTCAGGCCGGCACCGGCGAACATCACCGGCACGAAGGTGTCGTAACGCCAGGGTGAGCCATGGGTCGAGGCCACGGTAAGCCCGTCGAAATCGGTGATGTAGACATAGGGCTCGAAGACGATAAAGACATCACCGGAACGCTTGGGATGGAAATTCTTCAGGATGGACCGCATGAGGAGCGTATCGGGCAGACTGGCGGTACGCAGCGCCATGCTGGACACCGCCCCCGCCACGCCGTCGAATTTCGCCAGCTCGTCAGCGACGGCCTGCTCCACTTCCGCCTGGTCCAGGTTCTTTTCACGGATCAGGTCGCGGTTGAGATATAAGTAAGGCTGGAAGTACGCCTCGATGAGCTCTTCTGCAATGCCAAAGCGCGCCTTCAGCGCTGCGATGGCCGGCGCCCGGTCGAGCGCGTCGGTGTCGAAATGGCGTGCATCCTCCATGCCGAGTTCACGCAGGTGGCCAGGCATCTCGGGCTGACCGTGATCGGCGCTGAGCACGATCAGGGTATTTTCGAGGCCGACGCGATCGTCGACGTGGTCAATGAGTGCCGCCAGCGTGCGGTCGAGCCGCGCGAGATTGTCTTCAGATTCCAGGCTCGAGGCCCCAAAAATGTGGCCCACATAGTCGGTGGAAGAAAAGCTGACGGCGAGAAAGTCGGGCACCTCGTCTTTGCCGAGCCCCTCGTTGTCGATCACGGCCCGGGCGAAATCCAGGGTCAGTTCGTCGCCGGCCGGGCTGAGGGTCAGGCGGGTGGTGAAGTACTTGTCGTCTGCCGCGCCGTAGGGGTGCGGAAAGGTGCGGCCGAAGCCGGGAAAGTCGGTCTCGTAGTCACGGTCGTCGCTGTCGCCGAACAGGTACTTTGAAGGGTCCTGCATCAGCGCCCATTTCTTGCCGGCATAGGCCAGTGCGGGCTTCTTTGCGTTCCAGGCCGTCACCCAGTCCGGATAGGCATCGTAGTAGTAGCTGCTGCTTACGAACTCACCGCCCGCCTTGGAGAACCAGAAGGCTTTGCCGGCGTGGCCCGCGAGCGACACGGCGCCACGGTCTTTCACCGACACCGCAAAGATCTTCGCCTTGCCGTTGGTGTGTACGGCGAGCTCATCACTGAAGGTGGAGGCCAGGATGGCCGCCGGCGAGCGGCCGTCTACTTTTGCCGCCCGCTGGGTCGGGTCGATTTCCGTGCTGTCGTCGACGTCGGCACCGGCCGTGAGCAGCCGGTGATCCGGGTCCTCGATGTTGTAGACCAGTCGCCCATCCTCGCGATCAAACCAGACGTTGCCGACCATGCCGTGCGCGGCGGGTACGGTGCCCGTCGCCAGCGAAGCGTGGCCGACGATGGTCTCGGTGTTGGCATGCTGGTAGTGGGCGTTGGTGTAATGCACCCCCTCATCCATCAAGTAGCGGAAGCCACCTTTACCGAACAGGTGGGCGTAGCGCTGCGGCAGGTCCCCGCGCAGCGCATCGACCGTGATCTGCAACACCAGCCGTGGCGTCTCCGCGGCTGACGCCAACCCCGCGTGGGTCGACAACAGCGAAGCGGCGATGAAACCGATTGTCCATCGAGAGGGTGTTTGCCGGGCCATCATAGCTCTCCTCGGTAACGCGCCTGCGGAATAATCCTGTTAATACTAGCCTTCATCGATTTCTCCCATTGCTTACCACGGTAATTTAACAACTGGCGAGATGCTGAACCTGATCTGGTACTCCGGCCCGAACGTGTCCGGGCTTTCCACGAAATGCCCGTACTGAACACCAGACTTCGCCAACGTGGAGAGCACCGCGACCCAGCATGCCAGCATGCCAGCAGCAGTGCAGTGCGAGGAATCAACCGTGTACTGTTCAGCATGAAGTACTCTCCCCGATACCCTCCATGACTGACGTGAATGCCCAGCGCGATTTTCCTCACAATGGCGTCGATTTCAGGAAATCCGGTTCCAGGTATTCCGGATTGGGGTAGCGATAAAACCCCCGGCCGCTCAGGGCCCCCGTGTATCCCTTGCTGATGAAGTTTTCTTCCAGGTAGTCGATGCTCTTCTGGTACTGCGGATTGTCCGGCTCTGCGGCTGCCAGCAGGCGAAAGACATTGCGAGTCACTTCGAATCCCACCTGATCCAGTAATCCAATGGGTCCCGGGGGCGTACCCCCGGTGCAGATCATCCAGGTCCTGTCGACGTCCTGATGACTGCTGATGCCATTCACCACCAGTGAGAGTGCGGCGTTGAGCCACGGCACCAGCATGGTGTTGATAAGGTAGCCGGGCTGCTCTTTTTCGATCTTGATCGGTACCAGTTTGGCGTCCTCAGCAAATCGGACGACCTGGTTGAAAACGGTGTCATCGGTGCCGGGGTGTTTCATGACCTCGGCAATCGGAGAATCCCACATTCCCATGGCGTAATGCAACGCCAGGAAGCGCCCAGGTCGTCCGGTGGCCGGTGCGATGGCGCTGGGCGGGAGGGTCGACGTATTGGTGGTAAAGATGGTGTGCCCGGGACAGAAGCGATTGAGATCGGCAAAAAGCTGCTGCTTTCAGTCAGCGTAATGGCGACATGCAGGGTGTGGAATAGGCGAAACGTCCTGTTTCGTGTGAATTTCGGACACCGGCGCTGATCGCTGGCCATTTTCCCCCTGTCCCATCGTCGAGGATTTTGTCACCCGAAATGACGCAAATATGCCGCCACGTCTTCGGCCGAAATCGGTTCCTTGAGCTCGGGGGCTGTTTCAATCGCCGCTCTGCTTACGCCTACCGAGAATGCCCTGTCCGTCCAGCGAATATCTGTCACCCAGCCAGTGGGCAACAACACGGTTCTGCCAGGCAGCCAGCGCGCTGTATCCAGCACGGCAAATGCAATGGACCAGTCATCCATCATCACGACGAAATCCTCCACTGCACCCAGTTCGCCATCGACAGCATGAATCTTGTACCCTGTCACCTCGGACGCCGAGCGAAGATGCTCACTGTCGTCCTCTTCCGTATCAGCAGCCGGGGCGCCGTCCGGCGTCTTCCATTGCTGTTGCATGATGTCGCTGGGGTAAGCGCCGAGGCCCCATAGACCGACACCATTCCAGTACGGAATCTGACCGTAGTAGCGCGCCAGCTCCGCCTCGTGGCGTCGTGACACGGTTTGGTGGTCGTCCAGTCCCGGCGCCGATTCTATCTGCTCCCGGGAGAGATCGACCGGCAGGCGGTTATTGGCGAGGTCCGGCATTTGCACCGATGCCGGTGATATCAGCACGCGACGGCCGAACAGCCAGCGGCCGGTATTCACATCGATGTAACGGACCGTCCAATGCTCATCGTCAAAAAGAAAGTCCTGGCAGCGTCCGATCTCGCCGTCCCGGGCCGCCACCGTCAGGTTTTTCAGTTCTGCCAGTCGAGTATACATAGGCTTACTCCTTGCTGATGATGTTGCCGTTGTCAACGAGTTCCGCAGCAACGGCAACCTGAAGCGATTCAAACGACTTTCAGCTAAACCATACGCAATATTTAAAAGTCGGGGTCCTGCAGAACGGTTAACCCCCATATCACCACGGGCAGTAAAGTTTCGCAATCACGTGTCGGCCGAGGTAGAGTTAGCGTAACCGGAACAATGCTGGCGCAGATGTGGCCTCGCGCTCCGTTGCTCACAGGTAGCAAGAGATCGAACAGGCGTCAGACGCTGCCCACCGGGGCCCTTCATCTGGCAGGCCACCGAATCCAAAGGGGCTGGCGGTGAAACAGTAATGGCACTGAACAGAAACAAGAGGACGCAAGATTGAAACGCAAGCTGGTCGTGAAAGACAGTGCAATACACGGGAAGGGGTTGTTCACTGCAGTCCCGATCGAGAAAAACCGATTGTTGGGTTACTGCAAGGTAGTGCCCACCAAAAAAAAGTCGGATTACACGCTGTGGATCGGCAGGAACAAGCGCGTCGATGTCACCTGTCGGTTTCGCTACATCAATCACCACAAGAAACCCAACGTCAGCTACTATGATGACCTGTCGGTCGTTGCGTTGCGGAATATAGCGCCGGGCGAGGAACTCACGCATCACTACGGCGACGATTGGGAGTAAGCAGCCTTGACTCAGCCGTAATCGTTTACCCGGTGCGGTACTGAGCCAAGCGCATCCACCACCTCAATTCTTTTTCCGGTAGTAACCCTCGAACCAAGGCTGCCAGTCGCCCTCGTCATCGCCCTGCTCAAAAAACTGCCTGACGCGTCCATCCGGCTGGGGTGTCCAGGTGCCGCGAAACGGATGCGTGGTGCCTGCGTCGAGGTAGTGGATCGTGCCGGTTATCCCCTACATACCCTCGACGACAATGACGCGGTAGTCGGCGCCTTCCAGCCTGTGCTGCATCGCTGCCTGGTACTCGGGGCTCTCATACCACGCCTTCGCCTGCGCGTAGTCGGGAAATTCGAGGATTGCCACTCCCTCGCAATCCTGACCCTCTTTCACTTCCTGCTGTCCGTAAAAAACCCTCGGTGTAACCGCGTGGCCGGCGGATGCCGAGGGGGCCGTTTTCGCATAGGTTGCGAAGGCGTCGGCGTCTTTGGTTTGCTCTCGAATCATTACCACGTATGCGGTCATCGCAATCTCCTTGTTCGACCCATCGATTTATGTTGGTCCGGGCATCCTGCCACCCTGCCGGGTTGTACTGCGTGCCAGCCCTGTCGCGGTGCGGGCACAGTTAGCGGCGCGACTGCAGAAGTCCCACCGGCCACGCCGTTGTCGGCTTTCTAGTCGCGTGGGAGTTCGGGGTGGACGATCGTGAGCATATACTCTGCGGCCGCATCGACATCGTATTCGGTGAGCCCGGCGTCGCCGCCTTTCGCCGGCATCGACAGGTACCCCTTGTTGGCATGCTCGAACAGCACACCCTCCCACAGACTCGAACGGGTGTCCCAGTCTTCCGGTTTGCGGATGGAGGGAGCTCCGTCCTCGCCGCTGTCATGGCAGCTGGCGCAACTGGCCTCGTAGACCTGCCGCCCGTCTTTCATTCTATGCGAGTCTGGCCACGCATGACCGGCAGCGAGCCCCAGTGCAAGTAGACAGACAATGTTCCCCTTGACCATGATTATCCCCCGTCGATTTCGGTTCTGAATCGCGCCGATATCGCTATCCAGTATAGAAGATATTGAACAACACGACAGGGTCCGGCACACAGACAGTTGGCTTCACCTGGAAGCGTCACAGGGCGCGCCCTGAAACGTCCAAAGCAAGGCGCGTCGCGCAGGTAATGGCCATAGCCCTTGGCAAGCGGCGCAAGCCGGTGGCCGCCCCGCGGATGGCCGGCCGGCGTGGACGCCCGTGACCCGATTGCTTTCATACCCTACCCGGGTTGGGCTGCGTCGTGGCCACGTACGGCAGTGGCATGCAAGCATCTTGGACAGAGTGAGGTAGCGGTTCTATGCTTCATTGGCTGGTTGAAACGACTCCGTGCCAGCGGTTCAGTGTTGCGAATGAACACAGGGATTGGTGTCCCGGATCGTTCGCTTTCGTCAATTGAAAATGAGGATTCGTTTGATGAAAAAATACAGGGCGACTGAATACCTGAAGAAAAATCCTAAGACCGTGATGTTTCATTTTCAGCCAACCAGGATCGCGGTGCTCAATAAGCCCGCCGAGATGGAAACGTGGCTGAAAACCCTCAAAAAGAACTGCGGTATCGACCTGAAAGCCCTGGGGGTAAACGCAAAGGATCTCGCCAAAAACACCAGTGCGAGCTATACCCAGGGTTTTTGCCGGGATCCTGAGGGCAAGGAATACATCGATACGTGTGACGAATAAAACCAGCCGTGTTGGCGGTCGACAAACCGGGCATTGCTATATGTTCGCTTGCCACCGATATTCACGCGCTCGCGATCGCCCATGAGCTGAAGGCACGTGGCTGTCGGTGCTACCTGGTAGGCACCGACAGTCTGGTTGCGGCCGGTGGCCTGAGCTGGTCTCTCGACAGTGCTGTCGGCACTCGGGTGCGAGATCTGACTGATACGTGGTTTTGCGTCGCCGACCTGGACCTCGTCTGGTGGCGTCGTGCGAACCCGACGCAATCCCGACCAGCGGGCGTCGCGGATGAAGAGTTTGAGTTTGCCTGCCGTGAATGGTCGGCCTCATTGCGGGGCACGCTTGAAAACGGATTTGCGGGTACCTGGATCAGTGAGCCGGGCGCAACCACGCGGGCAGAGAATAAACTGGTTCAATTGCAGGCGGCGACAGAGGCCGGTCTTCGCGTGCCGGCAACCCTGGTAAGCCAGGAGCCCGATCAGGTGCGCAGGTTCATCGGCCAACACGCAGGCGTCGCGGTGGCGAAACCGGTGCGAGGTATCCGACGCTGTCTCCAGCCCGTGATGGTCAATGCGGAACAACTCGATGACGAACTCATCCGGTTCGCCCCCACCATCTACCAGGAATTCATACCTGGTGAGCGTCACTTGCGGATAAACTGCTTCGGCGATTCGATATACCCGATGCTGTACCACAGCAGCAGTCTCGATTCACGCGACTCGCTACCGCCCCATGAACTGGTGACACTGTCCTCAGACACCAACGCGGCACTGAGAAAGCTTCTGCGACTGCTCGGTATCCGAATGGCGATAATGGATGCGAAGCTCACACCTGATAACGAGTTCGTGTGGCTGGAAGCCAACCCGCAGGGTCAATTCATCTACCAGGATGGTCTCAGCGATTTCGAGCTGACGGATCGATTTACTGATTTCCTTGTCGAAGAGGCGTCGCAGCAGAGGCGGCGTCGGAACCGCTGAGAATGTAGACGCATCAAGGGGTTCACTGAATTGGCGCCGTCAGCCGGGCGAGTTTGGCGGCCTCAAACGATGCTCGATCAGGCCAGCAGGCGTTGACCTGTCGCACTGCGGTACTCACCCACCGCCACACCCCAGTATTCCTGGATCGTCGCCTCGGTCAGCACCCGCTCCGGCCGGTCGGTGTCGACCACGCGGCCACCGGATATCAGCGTTACCCGGCTGGCGTAACGCAGGCTCTGGTTGATGTCGTGCAGTACCGCGACCACCCCGTAGCCACGATCGATAGCCAGGCTTTTTACCTGATCCAGCAGCGCGTGCTGCTGCCCGAGATCCTGGGCGGACGTCGGTTCGTCCAGCAGCAGGAAGGGTGAATGATCGGCCTGGCTCAGTTGCAGCAAGACCCGGGCGAGGTGCACCCGCTGCCGTTCACCACCGGAAAGCTGCCGGTAGTCTCGGTCGATGAGATGAACGCAGTTGCTGGTGGTCATGCAATCGCGCACGGCACGGTGCCGGGCGCGCCAGTCAAGCCGCAGCGGCGTCGCACCGAGGTCGACGACTTCACCGGCCGTGAACGGGAAGCTGAGGCTGCTGTGCTGCGGAAGCACCGCCAGGTGCCGCGCGCGCGCGACCGCCTGCCACGCGGACAGTGGCCGCTGATGTAAGCAGACGCTGCCCTGCGCAGACAGTTCGCCCGCCATGGCCCTGAGCAGTGTCGACTTGCCTTCGCCGTTGCAACCGGCGAGCACGTGAAACTCTCCGCCACGGGCATGCCACTGCGGGATTGCCAGCTTAAACGCACCGCCCTGCCAGTGAATGTTTTCGAGCGACAGCATTCACCCCCTCCCTTTTTGTTCCAACAGCAGTAAAATGAAAAATGGTGCACCCAGTAACGCGGTGAGCAGACCGACCGGTAACTCCGCCGGCTGAATCAGCAGACGGCTGCCGATATCGGCGACCAGCAGCAGCAGGCCCCCAGCCAGCCCCGCAAGCGGCAGCAGTCGGGCATTGTCCGGACCGAACAGCGTACGCACGATATGTGGCACCACCAGGCCGATAAAACCGATGACGCCCGCGCTGGCTACCGCCAGCCCCATGCCCAGCGCGACGAGCACAATAAGTTCGCGTTTCAGTACCTCGACATCGATGCCGAGGTGACGCGCCTCCGCTTCACCGAGCAGTAGCGCGTTGAGTGCGGCCGCACGGCACTGGAAGCGCCAGGCAAGCAGCAACAGTACCCCGAAGCAGAACGAGACCTGGGCCATACTCGCGCCTGCCACCGAGCCCATTTGCCACAAGGTGATGTCTCTCAACCTGCTGTCGTCCGCCAGGTAGCTGATCAGCCCGATCACACTGCCGGCGAGTGCGGACACTGCGATACCGGCCAGCAACAGCACCAGCACCGACGTGCCATAGGGGGAACAGGCGATACGGTATACACCGATGCTGGCGAGCAGGCCGGCGATGAACGCACCGACGGGCACCGCCCAGGCGGCCGCAGCGGCCGGCAGCAGGTAAATGGCGAGTACCGCACCGACGGCAGCACCCGCGGCCACGCCAATGACCCCGGGGTCGGCCAGTGGGTTGCGGAAGACGCCCTGCATGACCGCGCCGCATTGCGCCAGAATGCAGCCGACGCAGACCGCCATCAACGTCCTCGGCAGCCGCAGTTCAAACAGCACGGCATGCTGGTGAGGCGCGAGCGCGGAGACCGTATCACCACCGAGCAGCGTGATTACATGGGCTGCGAGCTCCGTCGCCGGTACCGCTACCGCTCCGGTGGCGAGTGACACCGCACACAAAGAGAGCAGGAGCGCCGCCAGTGCCGCGCCACTGGCGGTCGCCGGTATGCGCCTCATCGCCGGGCCAGCACGCTGGCGACCCGGCGCTGCAGGCGTTGCGCCTCGGCCAGGGCCGCCAGCCCGATGCCGGCAACCAGTGTATCCGCATCGACGTTAAATACCGCTCCCCTGGCTGCCGCGTTGCCGAATCGCAGCACCGGGTGCCGGGCCAGGAACGTCTCGCCGGCAGCGCCGTCGGTGCTGGCGACGAAGATGGCGTCAGGCTCGAGGGCGAGTAGGGTTTCGGCGGTCACCGTGCGGTAGTTGGCGTGTGGTGCCGCATTGCCTGCGCCCATCAGGCCGATGAGCGCACCGCCCGCCGTGCTGTCTCCAGCCAGGCGCAGCTTGCCCCCGGCCCCGGACAAAACGAACACGGCGCGCAGGTCGCTCAGGGGTTGAGCCCTGAGCCTGTGCTCCGCGGCGGCGACCCGGTGGCGGAGTGCGGCACCCTCGTCTGTCGCACCAACGGCAGCGAGCACGGCATCAATGTTTTTACGCAGCTGGCCGAGTCCATAAGCGGGCGTCAGGCGCAGCAACTGCAGGTCAGCCCGCTCCAGGGCGGACACGACATGCGGCGGCCCCATGTGTGTCGAACCCACCACGAGGTCCGGCGCCAGCCCCAGGATGCCCTCCGTCGCCAGCGCGCGGTGGTAGCCGAGGCGCGGCAGTGATGCGTCCACCGCCTCAAGCTGGCTGCTGGCATCCACGGCGACCAGGCGGTCGCCATACCCAGATGCCAGCAGGATCTCCGTAGCGACGGCGTCCACGGCGACAATACGTCGCGGGGTTTCCATCGCCTGCGCAGCGCCTGCGAGCAACGCTGTCAGTGATAGCGAGCACAGCAGGCCCAGTGCGGCTCGTCCCCGCCTTCGAGCCAACGCTGCGATGTTAAATGGCGTCAGGGGTGGCCACCCGATCAGCAAGCCGCCTGGTCCGGGGCATCCGCAGACCGTGTCTGCCCGTGGGCCCGGGTTTGCCCCGTCGCGGTATTGGAACTGCATGTTGACCTCCTTCCTCTCGATTTGTCTTTGTGCCGGCTGCGTTTTATGCAAATGATAATGATTCGTATTTACATTATCAAATCAGGATGGTAGTTTTTTACCAGGAATCGCCAACACCCTACATCGTGAGCCAGGAGAGTTTGAATGACAGCTATGCCAACACAACGGAACATGCCGATGAGACACGCCTTCAATGCGCTCGCGGTGGCTACCTTAGCGAGTGCACTGGCAGTGCAGGCTGACGGCGCTGAAATCGAACTGGAAACCGTCGTGGTTACGGCCACGCGGGTAGAACGCAGTCTCGCTGACGTGGCACGCAGCCTGTCTGTGATCGACCGACTGGAGATCGAGTCTATTCAGGCCCGGTCGGTGGCCGGTGTGCTCGCCTATCAACCCAACGTATCTATCAGCGGCGGCCCGAGGCCGTCCCTGCAGACGGTCAACATTCGCGGTCTCACCGGCAACAAGGTCCTGCAGACCATCGACGGCGCCCGAATGTCATTCGAGTCCGGCCATCGGCCGAGCTATTTCCTGGACCCGGAACTGCTGCAGCGTGTCGAGGCGCTGCGGGGTCCAGCCGGCAGCCTGTGGGGTTCCGGCGCCCTCGGTGGCGTTGTGGCCCAGAGCACCATTGAGCCGGGGAACCTGCTGGGCGCGCGAGCTGTCGGCGGCTTTCTGCGCACCGGCCTCAACAGCAACAACGGGCAGTCCACCACTACTCTGGCCATCGCGGGCACGCGGGGTGCGACAGACGGGCTCGTCAGTGGGTATTACCGCAGCAGTGACGACCTCGAACTGGGCAACGGCGACACGCTGTCCGGATCGGCCAGTCGCGACCGTGGGCTGCTTGCCAAGCTCAACTGGCGGCCCGCCGACGGACACCGGCTCCAGGCCAATATCCGTGGAGCAATCAACAGCGGTGCGGTCCCTTCCAACGGCACCGCCGAGCTCAATGGCAGCAGTAACTTCCTGCTTGAGCGCGACACGGAGACCCGCAACGCCAGCCTGCGCTGGGACTTCGACCCGGCAGCCGCATGGTTGAACGGTCGCGCCCTCCTCTACTGGAACCAGGTCGAAGTCGACGAGTCGCGTATCGCGGACCGGCGCGCAGACAATACACGTCTCGACGAGTATGGACTCAACCTGATCAACCAGGACGAAATGTTCGGCGTCAAACTGCAGTACGGTGCGGATATCTACCGCGAGCGTTTCGAAGCGTCACGCTCGGGCCTGTCCCGTCCGCTGCCGCCCGAAGCCGTGACCGATGTCTGGAGTGTGTACGGCCAGGCCACCGTGCCGCTCAGTGCCGACTGGCGCGTCGACCTGGGACTGCGTTACGACGATTTCAGTACCGAGGCCGAGAACCTGGATAACCGCCGCGGTGACAGCGATGCGTCGGCGTCCGCAGCCCTGGTGTGGACACCGTGGAACCTGGCGACACTCGCGCTGCGCTATGACGAAGCGTTCCGTGCGCCCACCGCGGAGGAGCTGTATACGTCCGGGACCCACTTCTGTCTGGGGCCGGGGTTTTGCAATCAATTCCTGCCGAACGCCGGACTGGAAGCCGAACAGGCGGCCAACATCGAACTGCTGGGCCAGTTCGGTTTCAGCGATGTGCTGGGCGCAGACGCGCTGACTTTCCAGGTCTCGGTGTTCCGCAACAGTGTCGATAACTTCATTGAGCAGGTCGTGGGAGCACCGTCGTTCGGTCCGATTCCCGACCCGGGCGTGACCCGGTGGGTCAACGTCGACGAGGCGACGATCGAGGGCGTGGAGCTGGAAGGCAGTTACCGGCGGGGGCGCTGGTTGCTCACCGCCGCCTACGGGATGACTCGCGGTGAAGACGACCGCAGCGGCCAGGATCTCACCAATATCCCGGCGGATACGTTTGTCGCCGATGTGAGCTACCACTTTCCGGCCAATGGCCTGATTGCGGGCGTCCGCTACACCGACGCGAGCGACCAGCGCCGAACCGATGTGCCCGAGAACGACGGTGGCGTGACATTTGCCGGGTACAGCCTGACCGACCTGTACCTGAGTTGGGAGCCCGGCGCCTTGCCAGCCCTGAAATTCGATTTGAACGTCAACAACCTGACCGATGAGTTTTACCAGCGGGCCTGGAGCCAGCTGCCCGCGGTCGGCCGCGAGGTCATCCTGTCAGCGCGTTACAGCTTCTAGAGGTTCAGATGGGAATCAGTGAGATAAAGGCCGCGGGGCAACTGCCCCGCGAGGATGTGCTGCCGCTGTTGCAGGCGTTACCCGGTTGGGGTCCGTTGACGACGATCGTGTTCTCCCACGGTTGCGTGTTTGAATTCAAGGGCGCTTTTCCCCGCGGCGAGACAGCCGGCGGCTACTACAACCTGCTCGGCCCCGTGCCCGGCTTCCATGGTCACCTGCGACTCGACACATTAGCTGCCGTGGGTTTCCAGGACCGACCGCACCGGGGACGCGAAAGCCTCGCGCTGGTCTTCGTGACCACCGAGGGCGAAACCGTGTTCAAGGTCTTCCTGGGTCGCGATGCCAGCGGCGAAATTTTCCATGCCCAACGTCAACACTTCGAGCAGCTACGCAATACGGCGTCAGCCAGCGACGCCACTGCCGAAGCCAAAAACCACCCCACCAGCGAGGAAACCGGATCATGAAAAACAAGGCCATGGAAGCGAGAATCAACCACGAAGTGCTCGAGTTCCTGGACAGCCGGCGCAGCCTGCAACTGGCGACCCTGGGCGAGGACGGCGCGCCCTACGCATCCTACGCGCCGTTCGCAGCGGACGGAGACTGCCTGTATGTGATCCTCAGCGAGATCGCAATCCACGCGCGCAACCTGCAGTGGCATCCGACAGCCTCGGTGCTGGTCATCGAGGACGAGGACTCCGCAGACGAATTGTTTGCCCGGCGCCGGGTGAACTACCGTGTGCAGGCAGAGCTGTTGCCCTACGGGAGTGAGGCCTGGCACAAGGGTATGGCGCAACTGGTAAAGCGACACGGAGAGCGCCCGGCAAACCTTGGCCGGCACGCCGATTTCAAGATGTTCCGGCTGGAGCCCACCCGCGGCAGGTATGTCAAGGGTTTTGGCAAGGCCTTCGAACTCGCGGGGGGAGGGCTGGCCGCCGGTGCGGTTGACCACTTGCGCGATGGGCACCGCGCGCGATCAGTGGCCTGACCCTCAGCGAGAGACGGCTTCCGACTCGGCCACCTCCGGCACGGGTTCCGGGGGCCGGAAGCGTTCGACACGGTTGCGACCCATCGCCTTGGCCCGGTAGAGGGCCACGTCGGCCTGGCGGATTAGCTCTGCGACCGATTCGTTGCCCTCAGTGACACCGAGGCTGGCGGTGACCTTCAGTTCACCGGTCGGCATAGGCAGCGGCGTATCCTGGAGTTGCCGGCGCAGCGATTCCGCCACTTCAACGGCATCCTCCAGCGGTGTGCCGGGCAACAGAATAGCGAACTCCTCGCCGCCGATACGCCCGCAGATGTCGGTCGAGCGAAGCGATTTGTTGAGCAGTTCCGCCAGGTGCTGGAGGGCGTTGTCGCCCCACAGGTGACCGTGGGTGTCGTTGATACGCTTGAAGTGATCCACATCCAGCGCGATCAGCGACAGCGAGTTACCCAGTCGGCGGCTCTGGGCCGCCAGAGTCTCGCCGGCCTCATACAACGCGCGACGGTTGGCAAGTCCGGTGAGCTCGTCCACCCGGGCCAGTTGTTCCGCTTCAGCCCGTGCGCGCATCAAGCGGTGTTTCAGGCTGAGATTCTGGCGCATGGCCTTCGCCAGGATACGCGAGGAACGGACAGCCGAAAGCAGGAAGGCCGAACCGCCAAGCGCGATACCGACATTGAAAAAATCACCGCGACTGAAAAACCAGCCCAGCATGGGAATCAGGAGGACGGCGACGGCGCAGAGCAACATGAAGCGATTGGCCGAAAAAACCGCTATCGCACTGCCGGCCATGCCGATCAGGAAATAGGCGATCACCACCTGGTGGACCGGGGATTGTTCCGGCATGAGCCAGATCGCGCCGACACCCCAGACAGAGAAATACAGCATCATGGTAATGAAGTACAGGCGCTCGCGGGCCTTCACCTGCTCTTCGCCGGGCGGCCAGCGCCAGTAGTGGAGAAACACTGCCACCCGTGACAGTCCGGCGGTGACCAGCAGCCCGAGCCACACCAGTAGTACCCGATGATCCTGCGCAGGCCACAGTACCGCCACCATCACTGCGCCGATCAGCAGGCTGACGTAGGCGGCGGGATGTGACTGGTCAATCAGGAGTTCGAGTTGCTCCGCCCTGATCTTGTTGGCGGCGAAACCCCGCCCCAGGTCCTGCAGGTCTGTGTCGTCGTCGAGTGAAATACGCCCCGCCTCTTGCGTCGGTATGCTCCCCGTTGAGAATCATACCAGCATCGACCGGGTAACGGGACGTACCCGATCACGCTTGCAAGCAATAGCCGGCAATGTCGAGCCAGCGGTCAGCCTCGAAAAGCCGAATGGGCCCGAGTTCGGGGGGGTTCAGCGCGAGCGACCCACCCTCGCCAGCCGTTCTGTTGATCACGATCATGGTCGCAAGGCGCCATTCGCGGTTGAATGTGCAAATTACTGCATGGAGGTTTCACCGATGAAGACAGACAACGACAAGGCCGCTGCGCCAGGTTCCGACGCGGGCGACACTGCTGCGCAGGAACTGGCCAACGAGGACGCCGCCGCAGAAGCCCGGGCAGGCGAGCTGCGACACAAACTGGCCGAGATGCGCAACAACCCGGAGGCGATCCGCGAGTTGTTCATGACCGGCAAGTACCCCTACCATACCAAGATCGCGCGCAAGGACTACGAGGAAAAGAAAGCTGCTCTCCAGGTCGAGCTGCTCAAGGTCCAGCGCTGGGTGAAAGAAACCGGACAGAAAATCGTCGTCCTGTTCGAGGGCCGGGACGCGGCCGGTAAGGGGGGTACCATCAAGCGCTTCATGGAGCACCTCAATCCGCGGGGTGCCCGTGTGGTAGCACTGGAAAAGCCCAACGAGCAGGAAAAGGGTGAGTGGTACTTCCAGCGCTACATCAACCATCTGCCCACCCGTGGCGAGATCACCATGTTCGACCGCTCCTGGTACAACCGGGCGGGTGTCGAGCGTGTGATGGAATTTTGCACGCCGGAAGAATACCTGGAGTTCATGCGCCAGACCCCGGAGCTCGAACGCATGCTGGCGCGCAGTGGCATCCACCTGTTCAAGTACTGGTTTTCGGTGACCCAGGAAGAGCAGATGCACCGTTTTTCCCGCCGGAAGCGGGATCCGCTGAAGCAGTGGAAACTGTCCCCCATCGATCGCGCCTCACTGGACAAGTGGGACGAGTACACCGAGGCCAAGGAGGCTATGTTTTTCTACACCGATACCGCTGACGCTCCGTGGACGATCATCAAGTCTTCAGACAAGAAGCGCGCACGCATTGCCTGCATGTCGCACTTCCTGCACAGCCTTGACTACCCCAACAAGAATACGCACATTGTACGCAAGCCCGATCCCTTGATCGTCGGGCAGAGTCAGCACGTCATCGGTAACTCACGGCACGTGTTCGGCCCCTCGCTGACCGAGTGGTAAACCCGGCGGCGTTCAGTAATTGCGGCGATCGAGACCGCGCTGCCAGATCTTCAGGAACACGGACTCGAGTGCACCTTCGGCAGCCAGGCCCAGCTTTTCCTGCCAGTTCTTTTTCAGAACGTATTTGAGTTCGTAGACGTCGCAGTCCTTGAGCCTGGATTGGATATAGGCGTCGCTGGTTTGCAGCTGGTCGATGAGCCCCAGGTCGATCGCACGCCGCCCGTACCAGACCTCCCCTGTCGCAACCTTGGCGATGTCGAGTTGGGGGCGATTCTCACCCACGTGGGCCTTGAAGAGGTCGTGGGTGTGCTCGAGTTCCTCGATAAATTTTTCCCGCCCCTTGTCGGTGTTCTCACCGAACAGGGTCAGGGTTCGCTTGAACTCCCCCGCCGTCATCAGCTCGAAGTCGATGTCGTGTTTTTTCAGCAGGCGGTTGAAATTGGGCAGCTGGGCGATCACCCCTATTGAGCCGATCACAGCAAACGGCGCCGCGAGTATACGGTTGGCCACACAGGCCATCATGTATCCGCCGCTGGCGGCGACCTTGTCGACAGCGACCACCAGCTCGACACCGGCGTCGCGGATGCGTCTCAGTTGGCTCGCCGCCAGCCCGTAGCTATGCACCATACCACCCGGGCTCTCGAGCCGGACCAGCACATGATCACCCTCGCGGGCGAGCGGCAACAGCGCGGAAATCTCCTCTCTCAGGTGGTCCGTCGCGCTCGCCTTGAGGTCACCGTGAAAATCCAGCACGTAAAGGCGCTTGCGCTCCGCGGGCGCCGCGGTATCGGATTTACCGGCCTTCTTCCCGGTGGTTTTTGCTTTCAGTTTTTCGGCCTTCTTCCTGGCCTTCTGCGCGAGCTTGCGCGCCTCGGGCTCGTCTATGACGTCCCGCAACTGTTCACCGATGTCCTCGTAGCGCTTGTTCAGGTCCCGTATCTCGATGTGCCCCTTGGCCGGCGTGCGCTGCCGGTTGCCCAGCATGACGATACCTGCCACCACCGCGAGAACGGCGACGACGAGGGTGAGTGCCTGGGCCAGGAACAGCCCGTATGCCTGCAGAAATTCCAAATCTGGCTCCCGGATCAGTGTTGGTTGATCGATGTAGTGTCGAATCAATTGACCGGAGATCGAAACGGCCGGTGGTACGGGCGGCAGCTGTTGATAATGAAACCACCCCGCCTCGGCGATCTCCGAGGGTTCGCAGACGATCTCGCCGCCCGCGTAGTCGGCAAAAAAACCGAGCATGAGCTGGTTGGGAAACGGCCAGGACTGGGACTGAAAGTAGCGCAGGTTGGTGATCTCCACACCGACCTCCTCGCGCACCTCCCGCGCCGCGGTCTGCTCGGCCGTCTCCCCCGCTTCGATGAAACCCGCCAACGTGCTGAACATCGGTCGTGGAAAATTGACATTCCTCGCCAGCAGAAGTTCCGGGCCCCGGGTAACCAGAACAATCACACAGGGCGCAATACGCGGGTAGTTGACGGTACCGCAGGGTTCACAGCGCATGCTGTGCTCGGCCGGATCCGGTGTCATCCGCCCGCCGCAGCGCCCGCAGAACCGGTGATCCCGTTCCCAGGCCAGAACCTGGGCGGCCCGCCCCGCGAGTGCGAACAGGGGTTCTTCAAGACGCCCCAGCACACGGTACAGGCTGCCTCGCTGGTACTGCATGGGGTCGACAGCGTCGCTTTCCGGGATCTCCGCGGTGTAGCAGGGGCGGTCATGCCAGTAGCCGAGGAAGTGTTCGCGCTCAACGCTCCAGCCGTTCTCCTCGATCGATGCGCGCAGCAACAGGCAGGCGTCGACGGCGCGCAGGTCGGTCACGAGTTCACCGCGCTGAAAAACGATGTAAAGGTCGCTTGATACCGCGCCGGGCGCCTGGGGGTGTGGTCGGAACATGGAGGCTGCTGGGGAAAATCAGCCGCGTATATTAAGTGGGGCGCAGGGCGAGGGCAAGCATCCATTTACCCGCCGGCGCACTATTGTGCCGATCGGCACGTGCGCAATTGGAACGGAATGGCGTAGAATGCATCCCTTTCGTTACGGTCGGACCCGCATCCCATGAAAGAGACTCTGGCACATGGTTTCTGGAAGAACTTCCTCGGCTCATCGCCAGAGTGGTACAAGCAGACCATCGTTGGCTTTCTGGTCGTCAATCCGGTGCTGTTGCTGGTTCTGGGGCCCTTCGTCACCGGGTGGATACTGATCGCTGAGTTCATCTTTACCCTGGCCCTCGCGTTGCGATGCTATCCGTTGCAGCCGGGCGGATTACTGGCACTGGAGGCGGTGGTGCTGGGCATGACCTCCCCGCACACCGTGTTCGAGGAGACCCTGGCGAATTTCGAAGTCATCCTGCTGCTGATGTTCATGGTGGCAGGTATCTACTTCATGAAGGAGCTGTTGTTGTGGGTGTTCACCCGCATCCTGCTGCAGGTGCAGTCGAAGCGGATGCTCTCGTTGCTCTTCTGCCTGGTGTCGGCATTCCTGTCGGCGTTTCTCGACGCGCTGACGGTGACGGCAGTCCTCATCAGCGTGGGGGTGGGTTTCTACTCGGTTTACCACAAGGTGGCCTCGGGGAGCAGCCACGATGACCACGATCACTCCGACGACGGCGGCGTTCATGAACTGCACCGCGAGGACCTGGACCAGTTCCGCGCCTTTCTGCGCAGCCTGCTGATGCACGGGGCGGTGGGCACTGCCCTCGGCGGGGTGTGTACCCTGGTCGGTGAACCCCAGAACCTGCTGATCGCCACCATCGCCGACTGGGATTTCCTCAAGTTTGTCCGGATCATGGCGCCCGTTACGATGCCGGTGCTGGTGGCCGGTCTCTGCACCTGTTACCTGCTGGAAGTCACCGGTCGCTTCGGCTACGGGACCCTGCTGCCCGACAGCGTCCGTCAGGTCTTGATGGAATACCAGGAAGGGGCCGAAGCCCATCGCAACCCGCGCATGGACGCACGCCTTATTGTCCAGGGCACCGTCGCGGTACTGCTGGTAGTGGCGCTGGCGATGCACTGGGCCGCGGTCGGCCTCATAGGGCTCATGGTGATCGTGCTTCTCACTGCCTTCAACGGCGTGGTCGAAGAGCACCAGATCGGTCACGCCTTCGAAGAAGCGCTGCCGTTCACGGCGTTGTTGGTCGTCTTTTTCGCCATCGTTGCGGTCATTCACGACCAGCACCTGTTCACACCGGTCATCGACGCGGTGCTGGCAATGGATTCCGCGGTGCGCCCGGCCATGTTCTTTGTCGCCAACGGGGTGTTGTCCATGATCAGTGACAACGTCTTCGTCGCCACGGTTTACATCAACGAGGTGAAGGCCGCGTACGATGCCGGCACCATCACCCGCCAGGAGTTCGACCAGCTGGCGGTGGCAATCAATACCGGCACCAACCTGCCCAGTGTCGCGACACCCAACGGCCAGGCGGCCTTCCTGTTCCTGCTGACTTCGGCACTGGCCCCGCTGATCCGGCTATCCTACGGCCGCATGGTGATCATGGCCCTGCCCTATACCCTGGTCCTGGGTGGCGTTGGACTGGTAGCAGTGATGTTGTTCATCTGACGCGACGCCGGATACGGCACGCAAGATCGATACAGCGCACGCCGGAACAGCCCTCCCGGATAGCGCTTCACCGGGACAGGTCAGTGGCCGCCCACACTGCCTGTTTCGGCCCTGGCCCAGACCGGCGCGTCTTCACAGGCATCGGCAATGACCGTCAGCATGGCCTCGTGCGCGGCTATTTCAGCGGCGTTCGCCGCGATGACCGGCAGGGGTTTGCGGCCTTCCGGGAGTCGCCGGACCGGTCGCGAAGACCGGGTGCCGTCGGCGTCGACCGCGTCGGAGAGTTGCAGTGAAGTCTGGCCCCCGGTGAGGGCCAGGTAGACATCGGCCAGTATTTCGGCATCCAGCAGTGCACCGTGGAGCTCGCGTTGCGAGTTGTCCACCCCGTAGCGCACGCACAGTGCGTCGAGGCTGTTGCGCTGGCCCGGGTGCCGCGAGCGGGCGAGTAGCAATGTGTCGACAACAGGGCTCGTCGCCTCCAGTGGGGTGTGACCCTGTTCGATGCGTTGCAGCTCGCTGTTGAGAAATCCCAGGTCGAAGGGTGCATTGTGGATGATCAGTTCTGCGCCGGCGACAAACTCAAGGAAGTCGCCCGCTATGCGCTCGAACACCGGCTTGTCGGCCAGGAATTCGTTGGTGATACCGTGCACTTCTATCGCGCCCTGATCGATCTCGCGCCGGGGATTGATGTACTGGTGATAATGCTGCCCGGTGAGCTTGCGATTGACCAGCTCAACACAGCCAATCTCGATGACCCGGTGACCCTGCGAGGGTTCCAGGCCGGTGGTTTCCGTGTCGAGAACGATTTGTCGCATTCGCTTACGCCCCTCCCGCGGCGCTGCCGCAATCCATCTCGTCGATGCCGCGATTGGCCAGCCTGTCGGCGATCTCGTTCTCCCGGTGGCCGCTATGCCCTTTCACCCAGTGCCATTCAACCTTGTGCCGCGCGTTCTCCTGGTCCAGTTCCTGCCAGAGATCGACGTTCTTCACCGGCTTGCGTGACGAGGTGCGCCAGCTGTTCTTCTTCCACCCTGCCAGCCAGTTGGTGATGCCGTTCCTGACGTAGGAGGAGTCGGTGGTGAGAACCACTTCACAGGGTTCCCGGAGTGCACGCAGGCCCTCGATCGCCGCCTTCAATTCCATCCTATTGTTGGTGGTTTCCGGCTCCCCGCCAAACAGCTCACGCTCCCTGGCCTGGAATCGCAGCAGCACGCCCCAGCCGCCCGGGCCCGGATTGCCGCGGCACGCGCCGTCGGTGAAAACCTCCACCCGCTTCACGCGGCAACGTCGCGGTGTCGCGGTGCCGGTGCGGCGGGCACGGGGCTGGGTGCCGCGGCAGGTTTCGGCACGGTCAGCCCGATCAGGCGCTCGCGCGCGCTGACCAGGGTACGCTGGGGTCGGTGGAGTCCGTTGACCTGCTTGATGGCGTGCAGCAGGTAGATGCTGCCGCTGGGCAGGTTGCGACCATCACACCACTGGTTGGCCGCGACCAGCCGGGCGCGGCAGCGGGCACCGCCGAACAGGGGCAGGTGGTGCAGTCGTGTGCACGATTCTACTTCGCAACCCAGCAGATGCAGCCAGTCGGTGAGTCGACTCTCACTGACGAACCGGTGGTTGTGCCATAACGAGCTGCGTGAAAAACCCCGCAACCGGCTGGTCACGCCCTGCAGGCTCCAGGGATTGAAGCCGATCACGAATAACTGCCCCTGGGGTGTCAGCACGCGCTGTACCTCACGCAGGAGGTGGTGTGGCCGGGGGCAAAACTCCAGCGCGTGGTGCACCACCACCGCATCGATGCTGTCGGATTCCAGCGGTAGTTCGTCGCCCTCGCAGACCAGGCTCACGTCCCCGCCCGACCGCGAACTGGCATAGATGCGGTGGTTGATTCGCGCACCATCGTGAAGGCAATGGGTCCGCGACACACCCAGTTGCAGAATGTGGTAGCCGAACGACAGCGACAGGGGCTCCCTGAGTGCTGCGCGCGTTTCCGCGAGCAGATAGCGGCCATTTTCACACTCGTACCAGGTTTCCAGTTCCGTCAAAATGTCGATACACTAACTCCTCTCCACGCCAGCGGACAATGTTACTCGAATTTTCGCCATTTGGAACGCCGTACCATGACCATTATCCGCCCCGTCCCCGCCTTCTCGGACAACTACATCTGGCTGCTTCATCAGGCGCAGGGCGATGCGGCATGGGTGGTCGATCCCGGCGACGCCGGGCCTGTCATCGAGGCGCTGACCAGCCTCTCCCTGCGGCTGGAAGGCATCCTGGTCACGCACCACCACTTCGACCACACCGGCGGCGTCGAGGCGTTGTGCAAGCGCTACGAGCCGCTGGTGATCGGGCCGAAAAATCCCGCCATCGATCACGTGAGCAGGCGCGTCGGCGCCGGCGACCGGGTCAGTGTGCTCGCCGAAGACTACGACGTGTTGGAGGTGCCCGGGCACACCCTCGATCACATCGCCTACTTCCACGCCGGGGCTGATCCTCGCGTGTTCTGTGGTGATACCCTGTTCGCAGGCGGCTGCGGCCGGGTGTTCGAGGGCACACCACAGATGATGCATCGTTCCTTGGCGACACTGGCAGCGCTGCCGGCCGACACGCGGGTTTATTGCGCGCACGAATATACGCTCGCCAACCTGGCCTTCGCTGCGGCGGTCGAACCGGAGAACCCGGCACTGCAGGAGCGCACCCGCGACGCCGAGTCACGCCGCGCTCGCGGTGAACCGACGGTGCCTTCCCGGCTGGGCCTGGAACAGGCCACCAACCCATTCCTGCGCTGTGGCGAACAGGACCTGAGGGCGTCGCTGGCCCGACAGGGCGTTGACAGCGCGGGATCGGACAGTGACGTTTTCGCCACCGTCCGGGCCTGGAAAGACCGCTTTTGACGATCTCTAGAAAGTAAGCCAGGAAAACAAGCAATAACATGGCTTTACGTGGGTTACTTCTAACTGTTTCTTGCCTCCTGGCGCTCGCGGGCTGTCAATCGATACCCGGTGACGTCGCCGGCGGGAAAGCGCCGCTGCCCGCCCCGCAACAGGCACCGGCTCCCGAGCCCCCGGTGGCGCAGGAAATCCGCGAACTGCCCCCGGTCGATATCTGGGAGCGTATCCGGCGTGATCTCACCTGGGGGCGGGTGCACGACCAGCAGCTGAGCAGCGCACGGCGACATTTCCTGCGTCAGAACGATTACATGGGCGTGGTGGCGGGCCGGGGTTCACTGTTCCTTTACTACATCGTGGAGGAACTGGAGCGGCGCAACATGCCGTTGGAACTCGCGCTGCTGCCAATGGTGGAAAGCGCGTTTGACCCGTTTGCCCACTCCAGCCAGAGCGCCTCGGGCTTGTGGCAGATCATTCCATCGACCGGAAAGTACCTTGGCCTGGAGCAGAGCTGGTGGTATGACGGTCGGCTGGACCTTCGCGACTCGACCCGGGCGGCGCTCGACTACCTGCAGGAACTTCATCGTTATTTCGAGGGAGACTGGCTGCTGGCGGTGGCAGCCTACAACGGCGGCAAGAGCCGCGTCCGTCGCGCCCAGCGCCGCAACCAGAAAGTGGGCCGGCCGGATGACTTCTGGTCGTTGCGCCTGCCCAGGGAAACCCGCAATTACGTGCCCCGCCTGCTGGCGCTCTCCAGTATCGTGGACCGACCGGACAAGTATGGTGTCACCCTGCCCGCCATCGCCAACGCTCCGGTCTTTGACGTGGTGGACACGGGCGGGCAGATCGAGCTGCGCAAGGCGGCCGACATGGCGGGCGTGCCACTGCTCGACCTGCGTATGCTCAATGCCGGCCACCGGCGCTGGGCCACGGCGCCGACGCGGCAACCCGAGCTGCTGCTCCCGCTGATCGGTAGCGATCGCCTGCGACAGAAGCTCGCCAGCCTGCCACCGGAAGAGAGGCTGCCCTGGCAGTACTACCGGATTCAGCCCGGCGACAGCCTCAGCCTCATTGCCCGGAACTTCAACACGTCGGTGGATGTGCTGCGCCAGGCCAACAGCATTCGCGGGAACCTCATCCGGGCGGGCGACCGCCTGATGATTCCCGCCGGGCCCGACTGGCCTGCCGCGATGGCGCAGGGGAAAACCGGGCGCAAGGCCCAGGGCTACCGGGTGCGCCAGGGCGATTCCCTGTACCGCATCGCGGGCAAGTTCAATGTCAAGGTCAGCGATATCGTCGCCTGGAACTCGCTGGACCCCAACGCCTATCTGCAGCCCGGGCAGCGGCTTACCCTGTACCTCAGCGACGGCTGACGGCTTACTGACCCGCGGGCCCCCGCAGGTCTTCCAGTTCCACCAGCGCCCCCAACTCGGTCAGGTAGAGTGCGCAGCGCAGGGGTTCGTCAGTCATCGCGGCCACCGCGTCGCGATAGCGCAGCAGCTGTGGTGAATGGGCCGCGATCGCACTGCGGGTAAATGCCGCCCTGTCCTCCCCCGCCACCGGGCTGTCGGTCTTGTAGTCCACCAGCCAGCGCTCGCCGGTATCCCGGGTGACGAAACTGCGATCGATGACCAGCTGGCGACAGACACCGTCCGCACCGATGTGTGTTACCGGCCACTCGCTAAGGGACTGTCTGTGCCGACTGCTGCTCAGCAGCCAGCGTCCGTCCCTGCTGGCCAGCGTCTGCTGCACGGCGGTCGCCACTCGCTGTCTGGCCCGCAACAGGTCGCCGCCCGCCAATCCCGCCTGCCGTAACGCCGCGTCGCAGGCCTCGGCAGTGACCGCTGGCAGTTGGCCCGGGAGTTCTGCCAGCTGCGACAGGTACTGCAACGTCCGGTGCACGACAATACCGACCTGGCGCTGGAGTCGGCGGTCGCGATGGTCAGTACGTGGGCTGACCAACGCACTGGCGGCCCCCGCCGGGGGTTCCGCGCGCCGGTTCGGCAGCCGCGCCACGCGCGTAAGCCCGGGCACGACAGGCGGGCCGGACGCACTGCGACCAGGTGGATCGGAGTGTACCGCCATCCTCGCCGCAAAGGCCGTCCACACGGGGCTGAGCAGGGCATCGCCCGGCGGGGCGCGCCATTCCCCCGACTTCTGCTCGCGCTGGATACGCGCACTGAGAAACAGTCGCCGGGCAGCCCGGGTGGCGCCGACATACATCAGTCTGGCGGTTTCCAGCCGCGCCTTCTCCGCCCTTTGCCGGTCAAGGAAGTTGTACAGGGTCGCCGATTTTGCCGCGCTGTGATCGTCGGCTGCCAGCAGGAAGCCGCGTTCGCCGGCACGGGTAGTCACCTCGTCCCACAACAGCAACGGTCGGCTGCCGCGGCGCACTGTGCGCTCCAGGGCGGGGATGAAAACCCAGTCGAACTCGAGCCCCTTGGCCTTGTGCAGGGTCATCACTTCCACTCTGGCGTCGGGAATGACGCGGTCGACGGCGAGTTTTTCCAGTTCCGTGACCAGCCAGTCCAGGTTCAGCGCCGCGAAGCGACGGTCGACGTGCTCCACGAGCTGGAAAAAACGTTCCACCGCGTCGTCGGCCCCCGTCGCGGTGAGGGTTTCCGCACCACCCAGGGCACGCCACACCTGCTCAAGCCAGTTTCGCAGCCCCAGCCGGTCGCGGGTATGACGGGCGAGTGCAACGGCACTGCGGACCACGGCCAGACGCTGCTGCCCGTCGACAGACAGCCGCGCGGCACTGGCCGGGTCGTCGATAAGGCGGGGCAATGAACCGGGTCGGCCGGCGAGCGCATGGAGGTCTGCGAGCGTCATTCCGCACCATGGCGCCCGGAGCACGGCCAGCCAGGCAATGCGGTCTGCCGGATTCTGCAATGCACGGCACAGGCTCACCAGATCGATGATTTCCGGTGCTTCGGCCAGCGTCTCCAAGCCCTGCGTGGACGCTGCGATGCCCCGGTGATTGAACTCCGCCAGCAGCGGCCGCAGCGTTGTGCGGCTGCGGCCGAGAATCGCGATGGAAGGACGATCCGGCAGGTCCAGCCCATGTCGGACCTGGTCGCAGATGAAGCCGATTTCACGCTCCGCCGCCCGTTGGCCCTCGAACCCGTGAATCTCCACCGCGTCTGCCTCACTGCACGCACGGGTGGCGATGGCGGGACTGAAACTGACCCGGCCGCGGCGAATGTCGGTGCGCGACGGAAACGCCTGCTCGAAGGTGGCGTTGAACCAGTCTACAAGCGCCGCATCTGAGCGGAAATTTGCCTGCAACTGCAGCGGCTCGAGGGTGACGCCATTGAATCCCTGGTCGCGTGCCTTGAGGAACAGGCCCACGTTTGCATTGCGAAACCCGTATATGGACTGCATTGGGTCACCCACGATCAGCAACGTCCGCGGTGACAAGGGATAGGCCTGGTTATGCTCGTGCCAACCTCGGCTGAGCCGGCGCACCAGTTCAAACTGGTTGATGGCCGTGTCCTGGAATTCGTCGACCAGGATATGCTCGATCCGGTAATCGAGCCGCAGCGCCAACTCGGTGGGGTCGTCGTCTTCGCCGAGGGCGTCAAGCGCGGCCAGGGTCACCTGGTTATGGTCGACCTGTCCGCGGCGAGCAAACACGAGCAGCAGTTCCGCGCTGAGGCGCGGCAAGACCTGCATGAGGTTCACTGTCAGCTGCCAGCCGGTGTCGAGAGTACCGATGTCGGGCAGGTATTCGATCGATGACAGCGCCTCCCGCAGTCCCGGTCGGGACTGCACATCCTCGATTACTGCGAGGACCTGCTCGCGCAAGCGCCCGGCCTCTTCATCTCCCGCGGGGAACCCCGATCGCTTGTTCAGTTGGCGGCGCCAGCGACCGTCGCGGGTCAGCAAAAGCGCGTGCAGCGCCCGCCAGCCGGGCAGGTCTTCCGGACTCGCTGAGGGAAAGCCCTCCACAGCGGCAAGCCCGAGCTGGTCAGCGGTGAAGCCCAGGGGCCCCGACAATTCCGCTGACCACGGTGCCAGCGCTCGCGAGAGGTCGGCGAGCGTCTCGGCCACCAGGGCGTGCACGGTCGCCACGAGTGTTTCCGCGGCCTCCCCGGGATTGTGCCGAAGACCCATGAAGCCGCCCCACTGGTCACGGCGCTGCAACAGGGCCATGAGCAGTTCCTGGACACGTTGCCAGTCGTTGTCGAAATGGACCAGCAGTTCCCGCAGCGCGGGGGCCGGCCCGCTGCCGCTCTCGAGCAGGCCGAAGAGGCCCTGGATGGCATCGCGGTAGAGCGGAGTGGCATCGTCGACGATATCGGCGGCCCCCCCGATCTGACTCAGCACCGGCATCTGTCGGGTGAGGACGCCACAAAGGCTGTCGATGGTCAGGATGTTGAGTCGGCTTTCGTTACCGGCCAACTGCCAGCCGTGCTCTGCATCTGCCGCCAGCGCGGCCACAGCCGCAGCACGGGTCGACTGCTCATGCGCGCCGGCAACCGGCGCGCCGGACGCCGCGTCTGCAAGCGCAGCCATGACGCGTTCACGCATTTCCCCAGCCGCCTTGCGGGTAAAGGTGATTGCGAGCACCTGCTCGGGCTTGACCACCCGTGACAGCAGGACCAGGTAGCGCTGGATCAGCAGTTCGGTTTTGCCCGAGCCCGCGGGGGCGCTGACACAGAAACTGCGCAATGGGTCGACTGCGGCCCTGCGCTGCGGGGCATCGGCAAGGGTCACTGGGGGCCGCCCTCCGCGCTGTGAATGCGGCAGAGGGGTTTCAGCGGACACCACTTGCAGGCACCCCGTTGCGGTTGCACAGACGCCAGACCACTCGTGAATTCAGCGGCCAGACCCGACAACTGCGCAGACCAGCGCCGGTTGAGATCCGTCCAGTTCCTCACCTCCGCTTCCCGCGGCAACGCCTTCTCGATCCGTGTTTCGATACCCTCGGCCGCCGCCACCGAACCGAGGCCGGCGTAACCGCTGCCATCGCTGCGGACCCGGGCGAAGGCCAGCGCCGCAGGCGTGTCGTCCGCTGTCAGTGCGTACAGCGGTAGCTGGGGGTCTGCAATCCGCTCCGCCAGCCAGTCGCGCGGGCTGCAGTTGCCCGACTTGTAGTCGATGATCACGGTCGAGCCGTCGGGTAGCACGTCGATCCGATCCACGCGCAGTTGCAGCGTCAAGCCCGCCAGCGTCAGCGTGCGCGCTTCCTCGAGACCGGCGATCGCGAAAGCCGGTCGCTGGCGCTCCAGCGTCAGCCAGTCACCTAACAGGCGCCGGAGCCGATCCCGCTCAAGCGCCTGCCAGGCCCCACTGACAGGTGGAGCCGGGGTCCGCTGCCCTTCTGCCAGAGCCCGGTCCACCGCCGTTGCAACGTGTTTCTCCAACGCCGGGTCGCTGGCCGACTGCAATGCGTCACTGTTGCCAAGGTCAGCGTAAAGATGGTGCAACGCCCGGTGCAGCAGAGATCCGCGCTCGGCGGCACCGGGCACGTCGCCTGGCGTGGCCGGGGTTTCGGCCCGGAGCCGGTGGAGCGCAAAGGCGCGGAAGGGACACTGCGACTGATCCCGTAACAGACCACTGCCGCCGGTGACCGGGGGATCGTCCGCCGGTGTGACAGCGGGTGCCAGGTGATCCTCGACAGTCTGCAGCGAGACCTCGTCCCGCGCCGCCTGCCAGCCCGGATTGATCTCCCGGGCGGGGACGGGATCAACCCGGGGCCAGGACTTCACCAGCGCGCTGGGACGCGCCGGCTGCCCGTCTGTATGCGCGCTGAAACTGGCTCGCAGAACCCGCGCGTGCCGCTGGTACTGGGCCAGTAATCCTTCCGCGTAGATCCATTCCCGCTGGGGGCTGGCATGCGGCATGTCCTGTTCACGTTGCAGGCCCAATGGGATGAAGGGGTTGGGCCGGGCAGGTGCCGGCCATTCATCGGCCTGCAGGCCAACGACCCACAGGTAGTCGAAATCGAGACCCGCGGCCTCTAGCGGACCGAGAACCTGGATTCGACTCCCGGCGGACTCGGGCTGTGATACCTGGTTGCGCAGGCAGCGTCGCAACAGGGCTACCGCCTTGCCGAGATCGAGCCTGCCGCTGATCTCATCGCAGGCGGCAAACTCGTCCAGGACCCCTTCCCAGGCTACGAGTTGCTGGAATTCGAGTGAATCCATGCCAGTACCGGGCCAGCCCCAACTGTTCAGGAGCTCGCCGAAGCGGTCTGCCCACCGCGATGGCGGCAGTCGCTGACCCCGGGGAAGGCCGCGGACGAGGGTGGCAAAACGCCGATCGAGCATCTCCCCTGTGGCAGCGTCACCACAGCGCCGGGCGAGCGCAGCGAGCGTCTGCAGTGACAGCGTGCTGCCGCGCGTATTGAGTGTCACAGCCTCTATGAAGGCAATCATCCCCGGGCTGGTGGTATCCGGCAGATGCAAAAACCGACTCTGTAGCAGATCGACCAGTTCGGCCAGTGGCAGGCCGCTGCTGGCGAGTTGCAGTACGCCGAGGGCGTCGCGCGCAAGCGGTGCCTGGTCCAGCGTGATCCCGGTCGAGAAGTTGACCGGCAGGCTGTCGAAACTGCCGCCGGGACAGCCGAATTCGCGACGTAGCAGGTATTCGAGGCTGTAGCGATCGGCGGCCATGTCGCGCAGCACGACACCGATAGTGGCGGCGGGCGCGTCGCGCTGCAGTTCGCAGACCCACCGGGCGACCCCCGCGAGTTCCGCGCGCCGGTTGTCGTAGCGAGAAAGGGACACATCCGCTGCCGGTCCTGCGCCTGACCAGGTTTCCACCCGTGTGCACTGGCTGTGCAGGCACTCCCACAGCAACGGCGCGATTTCGCCCGGCTCTACCAGCACGACGCGCGCATCGGCATCGGCCAGCGGCTGCAGCGCCCCGATACAGTCCAGCGGCGTGGTCGCGCCCAGTTCAGCGAGGCACGCTTCGAACCGCTCCAGCCACGCCAGGAAAGCAGCGCAGTCGTCCTCGATGCGAAAGCGCTGGCGCACCGCTGGCTCGCGGGGATCGATGCGCCATCTCAAGAGTGCATCCCTTGCCTGTGCGGCAAGCTCGATGGTCGCCTCGGGGCGCAGCAAGGCAAGTTGCCCGCCAGTGGCCGGGTCCTCGGCGATTATCCTGCGCCACAGTTCCCGGCAGCGCCCGCTACTGAGCACTGCCAGCGGTTGCAGCTGTCCGGCATCTACCGCGGCAAGCCAGCGTGCCATGAGCCAGCCCGGCAGCGGACTGACCGCCAGGGTATCCCAGGCCTGCCTGCCGGCTGCGGCCTGCGCCTCATTCCAACGGTTGCGTAGCTCCCTGGCCAGGCGCTCGTTGGGTGTGATGATCGTGTACCCGTCAGCGACAAACCGGGCGATTTCTGTCGCGTCGAGGCTGACTTTCTGAGGTTTCCTCGACAATCCAGGTACCCAAACCCTTGTAGCTGCTTTAAAATGCGGCGCCGCCGGCGTCGTACCGTCGGCGCGATACTTTAGCAGGAACGTTATCATGAGTAACCCTAACGTCCACAACGTCAACATGGCCTCCCAGGAAATCCTGGTCACGCCAGAGGAGCTGTGGGAGGCACTGCCGATGTCGGCGACGGTACGTGACACCGTTGCCGCCAGCCGCCAGTCCATCCGGGATATCCTCGACCGCAGGGACCACCGACTGTTCGTCGTGGTGGGTCCGTGCTCGATTCACGACCCGGCGGCCGCGATGGACTACGCCAATCGCCTGAAAGCTCTCGCCGATCAGGTATCCGACACACTGCTCATCGTCATGCGAGTGTATTTTGAGAAACCGCGTACGACGGTCGGGTGGAAGGGGCTGATCAATGACCCATTCCTGGACGACTCCTTCAAGATCGAAGACGGCCTCCACATCGGTCGCAAGTTGTTGCTGGACATCCTGGAACTCGGTCTGCCCACGTCCACGGAGGCGCTGGACCCGATATCACCGCAATACCTGCAGGACCTGATCAGCTGGAGCGCGATTGGCGCGCGGACCACGGAGTCACAGACGCACCGCGAGATGGCGAGTGGACTGTCATCGGCGGTGGGGTTCAAAAACGGCACCGATGGCGGACTGACGGTGGCCACCAACGCGCTGCAATCTGTAGCCAACCCACATCGGTTTCTCGGTATCAATCGTCAGGGCCAGGTGTCGGTGTTCACAACCAAGGGTAACGATTATGGGCACATCGTGCTGCGTGGTGGCAGCAATGGGCCGAACTACGACTCGGTGCACATCAAGCTCTGTGAAGAGGCGCTGGAAAAAGCAGGCATCCCCCGCAACATCATGGTGGACTGCTCGCACGCGAATTCCAACAAGCAACCCGAACTGCAGCCACTCGTGGTTGCCAATGTTGCCAACCAGATTGTCGAGGGGAACCGGTCCATCATCGGCCTGATGATAGAGAGCCACATCAATGCCGGGAACCAGGCTATTCCCGCCGACCTCGACGACCTTGAATACGGTGTATCGGTGACTGACGGCTGTATCGACTGGGCCACCACCGAAGACTGCCTGCTGGAAATGCGTGAGCGGCTGCGGAGTGTGCTCCCCGACAGGCTGCGATAAACAGCCTCTGGCGAGTGCGCGACGCGCCTTGCTCTGAACGCTGCAGCGCTCCGTTGAGCGCGATTGCCACTATTCAGAGGTGCCCTAATACAGAGACGCCTTAATACAGAGGCGCCTTAATACAGAGGTGCCTTAATAGTAAGCCTGCGATCGGTCGCTATGGTCGGTGACATCCCGCACGCCCTTCAACTGCGGCAGTTGCTCAAGCAACGTCTTTTCCACCCCGCCCTTGAGGGTCTGGTCCACCATGCCGCATCCCTGGCAGCCGCCGCCGAACTGCAGCACGGCATAGTCGTCCTCGGTTATCTCGACCAGGCTGACTTCTCCGCCGTGGGCGGCGAGCGCGGGGTTCACCTCGTTATAGAGCAGGTAGTTGATCCGGTCCTCCAGTGGGCTACTCTCGTCCACCCGGGGCATTTTCGCGTTGGGTGCCTTGATGGTCAGCTGCCCGCCCATGCGGTCCTTGGAGTAGTCGACCAGCGCATCCTCCAGGAACGGCAGGCTGCGCGCATCGAACCAGGCCTCGAAAGCATCGAACTGCCGTTTTTCATCGCCTTCCTGCACATCCCCCTCGCGGCAATAGGCGATGCAGGTCTCGGCCCGCGGTGTGCCGGGCTGGTTGATAAATACCCTCACACCCAGTGCGCCTTCCTGCTTTTCCAGTAACTCCGCGAGGTAACCCTGGGCGGATTCGGTGATAGTGATCATGCGCTGCCGTCCATTCTGACTGATTTAGTCGGGTATTCTACCAAAATTTCCGGGCCATACACCAAATGTGAGGCGCATCTGATAATATCCGCGGCTTTTTGGATAGAATCAGTGCTTACGCCTCACGGCCTGGCAGTCAATACGGAAACCCGAGCATGACAACGGAGCAACAGCTGCGCGCACTCATGGACCAGCGCATTCTCGTCATCGATGGCGCTATGGGCACCATGATTCAGGCTGAAAACCTGACCGAGGCGGATTTCCGCGGCGAGCGCTTCGCCGGGCACCCCTCTGACCTGAAGGGCAACAACGACCTGCTCTCCCTCACCAGGCCCGAGCTGATTGCTGCCATCCACCGTCAATACCTGGCGGCGGGCGCGGACATCATCGCCACCAACAGCTTCAATTCGACCGCGGTGGCGCAAGGAGACTACGACCTCTCGGAGATCGCAGCTGAGCTGAACCTGGCCGCAGCCCGGGTGGCTCGCGGTGTCGCCGACGAGATGACCCGCGAGACACCTGAAAAACCCCGGTTTGTCGCCGGCGTGCTCGGCCCGACACCCAGAACGGCGTCGATTTCCCCCGACGTCAACGATCCCGGAGCCCGCAGCATCGACTTCGACGCGCTCCGGCATAATTACGCCGAAGCCGCATCAGCGCTGCTGGACGGCGGGGTCGACCTCATCCTGATCGAAACCATCTTCGATACCCTCAACGCCAAGGCGGCGATCTTCGCCGTACAGGACGAATTCGCGGCCCGGGGTCGTGAATGGCCGGTGATGATTTCGGTGACTTTTCCCGATACCAGCGGCCGCATCCTGTCGGGGCAGAACCCCGAGGCATTCTGGAACTCCATCGCGCACGCCCGCCCGTTGATTGTCGGCAGCAACTGTGGGCGCCGGTTCAAGGAAGTCAGGCCTTTTCTCGAGGAACTGGCTGGAGTGGCGGACTGTTACTTCAGCGCACACCTCAACGCCGGGCTTCCCAACGCCTTCGGCGGATTTGACGAAACACCCGATATCATGCAGGCGGACTTTGCCGAGTTTGCCGGGCGCGGGTTCCTCAACGTGGCCGGTGGCTGCTGCGGGACTACTCCCGAGCATATTGCCGCGATTGCCGACGCGGTGGCCGATGTACCGCCCCGCCGTTGGTCACCCCCACGGCCCGCCTGCCGGTTGAGCGGACTGGAGGCGTTCAATATCACCGCGGACAGCCTGTTCGTGAACGTCGGCGAACGCTGTAATGTGACCGGCTCCGCGCGCTTCAAGCGGCTGATCCTCGAGGGTGATTACGAGACGGCCCTGGAAGTGGCGCGGATTCAGGTGGAGGACGGCGCGCAGATTATCGACATCAACATGGACGAAGGCATGCTCGATGCCGAGGCGGCCATGGTCACGTTCCTGAACCTGCTCGCGGCCGAACCCGATATCAGCCGGGTGCCGATCATGGTGGACTCCTCCAAGTGGACGGCCATCGAGGCGGGGCTCAAATGCATACAGGGCAAGGCCGTGGTCAATTCCATCAGCCTGAAAGCCGGCGAGGAGGAGTTCCTGGAGCAGGCCCGGCTGTGTCGGCGTTACGGCGCGGCGGTCGTGGTCATGGCCTTTGACGAGGACGGCCAGGCCGACAACCTGCAGCGGCGCAAGGACATCTGTTCACGCTGCTACGAACTGCTTGTGAATCGGGTGGGGTTCAACCCCAATGACATCATTTTCGACCCGAATATCTTCGCGATCGGCACTGGCATCGAGGAGCACAATAACTACGCGGTGGATTTCATCGAGGCGACGCGGTTCATCAAGGAAAATCTCCCCGGCGCGCTGGTATCCGGCGGCGTTTCCAACGTCTCGTTTTCGTTTCGCGGAAACAACGCCGTGCGCGAGGCGATCCACTCGGTGTTCCTGTACCACGCCATTCGTGCGGGTATGGATATGGGGATTGTCAACGCGGGCCAGTTGGCGGTGTATGACGAGCTCCCCGAGGAGCTCCGCGAGGCGGTGGAGGACGTGGTCCTCAATCGTCGGTCCGACAGTACCGAGCGCCTGCTCGACCTCGCCGAGCGTTTTCGCGGCAGCGGTGGCGGCAGCGCCCGGGTCGAGGACCTCAGCTGGCGCGAGGCCCCGGTGGAGAAGCGCCTTCAACATGCCCTGGTGAAGGGGATCAACACCTGGGTGGTGGAAGATGCCGAGGAAGCGAGACAGCGCTTCGAGCGGCCGATCCAGGTGATCGAAGGGCCGTTGATGGACGGAATGAATGTCGTCGGCGACCTGTTCGGTGACGGCAAGATGTTTCTGCCGCAGGTCGTGAAGAGCGCCCGGGTGATGAAACAGGCGGTCGCCTACCTGCAACCCTTCATCGAGGAGGAGAAGGCCGAGGGGGCAGACAGCAGTAACGGCAAGATCCTGCTGGCAACGGTCAAGGGAGACGTACACGATATCGGCAAGAACATCGTCGGTGTGGTGCTGCAGTGCAATAACTTCGAGGTCATCGACCTCGGGGTCATGGTGGCCTGTGACGAAATCCTTCGCGTCGCCCGGGAGGAAAACGTCGACATCATCGGGCTGAGCGGCCTGATTACGCCGTCACTCGACGAAATGTCACACGTTGCCAGCGAAATGCAGCGTCTCGACTACCAGGTTCCCCTCATGATCGGTGGTGCCACGACATCAAAGGCGCATACGGCGGTGAAGATCGAACCGCGGTACGACAACGATATCGTCACCTACGTCCCCGACGCATCCCGCAGTGTGTCGGTCGCCACGCAGCTGGTCGGCGACGGCAAGGACGGCTTTGTCAGCGCGCGACGGGAAGAATACCAGGCGGTCCGAACGCGCATCGAAAACCGGGAGCCGAGGGCGCGAACGCTGTCGTATGAAGCTGCCGTCAAGCGTCGCCCGACGCTCGACTGGGCGGAGTATGAACCGCCACGGCCCAGCTTTATCGGCACCCGGGTACTGGCGGATTTCCCCCTCGCGGAGCTGGTTGACACCATCGACTGGACGCCGTTTTTCATCACCTGGGAACTCGCGGGCAAGTTTCCCGCGATACTCGAAGACACCATTGTCGGCGCCCAGGCGAGCGAACTGTACAGCGATGCCAGGGCGATGCTCCAGCGCATCGTCGACGAGAGACTGTTGACGGCCAATGCCACCTTCGGCTTCTGGCCTGCCGCCCGCGTTGGCGATGACGATATCGCTGTTTACGCCGATGAGGAGCGTTCACAGGTGATCGCCACCCTGCACCATCTGCGCCAGCAGGTGGAGAAACCCGGCGGCAAACCCAACCTGAGCCTGGCGGACTACATCGCACCCGAGGCGAGTGGCAAGGCGGACTACATCGGTGGGTTCTGCGTGACTACCGGACATGGTGTCGACGAACTGGCGGCGTCATTCGAGGCCGAGCATGACGACTACAGCAGTATCATGCTGAAAGCCCTGGCGGACCGGCTGGCTGAATCGTTCGCCGAGTACCTGCACCGCATGGTGCGCAGGGAGCTGTGGGGTTATGCTCCCTCGGAAGACCTGTCCGCGACTGAACTCATCAAGGAACGGTATCGTGGTATCCGCCCGGCACCGGGCTATCCCGCCTGCCCTGATCACACCGAGAAGACGACGCTGTTCGACCTGCTGGACGCGACGGCGACGGCGGGTGTCAGTCTCAGCGAGAATTTCGCCATGAGTCCGGCTTCCTCGGTGAGCGGTTTCTACTTTTCCCACCCCGAAGCGCGTTACTTCGCAGTGGGCAAGATAGCGGAGGACCAGGTGGTCAGCCTGGCACGGCGCAAGGGCGTGAGCACCGAAGAGATGACGCGCTGGCTGTCCCCCAACCTCAACTAGGGCATGGAAAAATGACGGAACAGCACGAGCCGAGCAACACAGACACCGATGCCACCCAGCCGCGCGGCCGGCTGAATCCACTGCAAGTGATCGCCAGTGTCTTCGCGGCGGGACTCGGGGTTCAGAGCAGTAAAAACCGGGAGCGGGATTTCAAACAGGGTAAGGCCGGCGTTTTCATCATCGCCGGGCTTTCTTTCACGGTGCTGTTTGTCGCCGTGGTGTACGGCGTGGTGCGGCTCGTGTTGAGCACTGCCAGCTGATACCGGGTCGGCTCAGGGGCGCCCGGCTCAGGGGCGCCCGGCTGGGGGGCGTCCCCCGGTATAAGCAGCCCTGGCCGGGACAGTCCTAGCTGGGCATGCCGGACAGCCAGACGTACAGGGAAAAGACGATGATCGCGATGATCGCCGTTGCGGCAATGCCATCGGCGGCACCGTCTTCCTCGCGCTCGATTTCGTCGGACATGGTGGACTCCACTGGGCCGGGTCGGGTTGACGTCAAGCGGGGGATTATAGCAGTATTGTCCGCCGCTCTAACACCCGTTTGAAAAGTTCTAACCTTATGTAAAACCGGCCTTTTTGAAGCGCCGCTGATTCTGCTACGGTGGCATGTTCGAAGCCGTCGGTGGGCCCTCTCAATGTATGTTTATGACCAGTACGACCAGACCATCGTCGATCAGCGGGTTGACCAGTTTCGCGACCAGACGGCGCGCTACCTCGAAGGCAGGCTGACGGAGGCGGAGTTCCTGCCCCTGCGCCTGCAAAACGGGCTCTACCTGCAGCGCCTGGCGCCGATGCTGCGCATTGCCGTTCCCTACGGCCTGCTGAGCAGCAGGCAGTTGCGGAAGCTCGCCAGCATCACCCGTGACTACGACAAGGGCTACGCCCACATCAGCACCCGTCAGAACGTGCAATTGAACTGGCCCCGGCTGGAAGAGGTACCGGACCTGCTGGCCGAACTCGCCAGCGTGCAGATGCATGCCATCCAGACCAGCGGTAACTGCATCCGCAATACCACCACGGACCAGTACGCGGGCGTCGCCACCGACGAGATCGAGGACCCGAGACCCTGGTGCGAACTCATCCGCCAGTGGTCCACCCTGCATCCGGAGTTCGCGTTTCTGCCGCGCAAGTTCAAGATCGCGGTCTGTGGCAGCCGGGAGGACCGGGCCGCGATCCGCGCCCATGACATCGGGCTGGAACTGCGGCACAACGACGCCGGGGAAACCGGTTTCAGGGTGCTGGTTGGCGGCGGTCTGGGGCGCACTCCGGTGATCGCCCCCGTGGTTTGCGAGTGGCTGGAACCCAGACACCTCATCACCTACCTGGAAGCGGTGCTGCGCGTGTATAACCAGCACGGCCGGCGCGACAACAAGTACAAGGCGAGGATCAAAATCCTGGTCAAGGCGATGGGTGTGGAGGCCTTCAGCCAGGCCGTCGAGCGGGAATGGCAGGCGCTCAAGGATGGCCCCAGTACCCTTACGGACGCAGAGATCGATCGCGCCCGCTCCTTCTTCACCGCACCGGAATACCGAGCGTACGACCCGGTAAAGTGTGCCGAGGACCTCGAGCGCCAACAGGCGCAGGACAGCCTGTTCGACAACTGGCTGCGGCGCAATACCCGCGAACACCGGGTCGCAGGCTACCGGATTGTCGATGTGTCGTTGAAGGCCACCGGCTACGCGCCGGGAGACATCAGTGATACCCAGCTGGAATTGCTGGCCGACCTGTGCGACCAGTATTCGTTTGGCGAGATCCGCTCGACCCACGAGCAGAATATGGTGCTGGCGGACGTGCCACAGCAGGCCCTCTATTCCCTCTGGCAGGCACTGCAGTCGGCAGGCCTGGCCACGGCCAATTCGGGCTATCTCACGGATATGATCTGTTGCCCGGGCGGTGACTTCTGCTCCCTTGCCAACGCGAAGTCGATCCCCGTTGCCGAAGCCATCCAGGCCCGATTCGACGATATGGACTATGTCTACGACCTCGGACCCATCGACATCAATATCAGCGGTTGCATGAACGCCTGCGGACATCACCACATAGGCCACATCGGCATCCTCGGCGTCGACAAAAAGGGCGAGGAGTTTTACCAGGTCTGCCTGGGTGGCAGTGCCAGCCGGGACGCGTCGATCGGCAAGATTCTCGGCCCGTCGTTTCGCCAGCAGGACATGCCCGGTGTGATCGAGAACCTGCTCACCACCTTCACCGAGTTGCGGTTGCCCGAGGAACCCTTCCTGGACACCTACCGGCGGGTCGGGATCGAACCGTTCAAGGAGCGAGTGTATGCCAGAACTGATTAGGCACGGCGAGATCACCGGCGACGACTGGATCGCCGCCGACGCTTCCGAGGGCCGCCATGCCCCACAGCAGATACTGACCCTGGAACAGTGGCAGGCGGTGGAAGACAAACAGGGCACGGGGGTTCAACTCGAGCCGGATCACGCCTGTGCGCCCCTGCTGGACCACCTCGACGAGATCGCCCTGATTGCAATCAACTTCCCGGTCTTTACCGACGGTCGCGGGTTTTCTTACGCGCGCGAGTTACGGGAGCAAGGCTATAGTGGCGAACTCCGTGCAGTGGGTCACTTCATCAGGGACCAGGTCTACTACCTCTCGCGGTGCGGCTTCGACGCCTTTCAACCCGAGGACGAGTCCGCGCTGCCCGGTGTCCTGGAAAGCCTCTCAGACTTCAGTGAGTACTACCAGGCGTCGGCCAACGAACCCCAACCACTGTTCAGGCGCTGCGAGCGGTAACCCTCCGCGGGTCGACCAATTGCAGTAGACTGGGCTGCCACAGACCGGCGGACTTGCTATGGATGCCAGCCCCATCACTTTCTGGTTTTTCCTGATTTTTACCGGAGCGGCCGTCTTTGCCACCCTGTCACTGTACACCCGCCAGCCGCTGATTATTGCCTACATCGCACTGGGCGCCTGTATAGGGCCCTATGGTTTGAAGCTGGTAGGCGATGTGCGGCTGTTGGCCGACATCGGGCATATCGGCATCATCTTCCTGCTGTTCCTGCTCGGCCTGGACATGCAGCCGAAAGCACTGCTCGCGACCCTGCGCAAATCCACCGTCGTCGCGCTGTTCAGTTCGGCGATATTCATGGGCATGGGTTTCAGCGTCGCCATCGTATTCGGTTACTCGCCGGGTGACGCACTGATCGTCGGCGCCGCGATGATGTTCTCGTCGACAATTATCGGGATCAAACTGCTGCCGACCACGGTGTTGCATCACCGTCATATCGGTGAATTGATGGTGGGCCTGTTGCTGCTCCAGGACGTGCTGGCGATCGTCGTCCTGATGGCGCTTTACTCCGGCGCCGGCGAGGGCGCGGCGGAAGCCGGCGGCGCAATGGCCCTGTCACTGCTCAGCCTGCCGCTGCTCGCTGCGGGCGCCTGGCTTTTCGTGCGTTACGTGTTGCTGCACCTCATCACCCGCTTCGACCGTTTTCACGAGTACATCTTCCTGCTCGCGATCGGTTGGTGCCTGGGCCTCGCGGAATCAGCCCAGTTGCTGGGCCTGTCTGCCGAAATCGGCGCGTTCATCGCGGGTATCTCCATTGCCACCAGTCCCATATCGCAGTACATTGCCGTCAATCTCAAACCGCTGCGCGATTTCTTCCTGATCCTGTTTTTCTTTTCCGTCGGCGCACTGTTTGACATCGCGTTGCTCGGCGAGGTCTGGCTTGCCGCGCTGCTGCTGGCATTGCTGGTGTTGACAGTGAAGCCCACCGTTTACCGGTTTCTGCTCAAGGGTGTCAGTGAGAAACGCGAGTTGAGCTGGGACATCGGCTTCCGCCTCGGACAGACCAGCGAATTTTCCCTGCTGATCGCCTACGTGGCGGTGGCCAATGGACTGATCAGTGAGCCGGCGTCCATACTGATTCAGGCGGTCACCATCATCACCCTGCTCGCCTCCTCCTATATCGTTGTCTTGAACTACCCCACGCCGATTGCTATTTCGGATCGCCTGCGCAGGGATTAGCCAGTGTCTCTCGCACGACCGATGGCGACGCAGTCAACCCATTACCCGACGCGACGGTAAACGACAGCGACGTGTCCACCCCGAGTAAGTAAGCCTCCGTGTCGGGGAAGGGCGAAAGGCGGACACCAATCAAAAAAAAACCGGCCGTTGAGGCCGGTTTTGTCGATCGCTGAGTTCAGCGGGTCAGAGCTTGGCTTCCAGTTCGGGCAGTGCCTCGAACAGGTCGGCCACCAGGCCGTAATCCGCGACCTGAAAGATCGGCGCGTCCTCGTCCTTGTTGATCGCGACGATCACTTTTGAATCCTTCATCCCGGCGAGGTGCTGGATCGCACCGGATATGCCCACGGCGATGTACAGGTCAGGGGCGACGATCTTGCCCGTCTGGCCCACCTGCATATCGTTCGGTACGAAGCCGGCATCCACCGCGGCCCGGCTGGCGCCGATTGCCGCGCCGAGTTTGTCCGCGATGCCGTCCAGCAACTTGAAGTTCTCGCCGTTCTGCATGCCGCGACCACCGGAAATCACGACCGAGGCCGCGGTGAGGTCTGGTCGGTCCGACTTGGCAACTTCCTCACCGACGAAGCTGGAGAGGCCGGCATCGTGGACGGCGTCGAGTGTGTCGATCGAAGCGGAGCCACCGCCGGTGCTGGCGGCATCGAAGGCGGTACCGCGAACCGTAATGACCTTTTTGGCATCGCCGCTTTTTACCGTGGCGATGACGTTACCGGCATAGATCGGGCGCTTGAAGGTATCAGCCGACTCCACGGACATGATCTCTGAAATTTGCGCGACGTCGAGCAGGGCGGCCACGCGCGGCATGATATTTTTGCCGTTGGTCGTGGCGGCGGACAGGATATTATCGTAATCCGCGGCGACCTCGGCGATCAGCAGGCTGACGTTCTCTGCCAGCTGGTGCTCGTAGGCCGCGTTGTCGGCAACTTTCACTGCGCGGACACCGTCGATTTTGGCGGCGGCCTCGGCAACCGCACCACAGCCGGCACCCGCGACCAGGATGTCGATATCACCGCCCAGTGCCTGCGCCGCGGTAACCGTGTTCAGGGTCGCCGCATTCAGCGCGGCGTTGTCGTGTTCTGCAATTACCAGCGTAGTCATCAGATTACCTTTGCCTCGTTTTTCAGTTTGTCGACGAGTTGGTCCACGTCTTCCACCTTGATACCCGCCTGTCGCTCCGCGGGAGGCTCGACGCTGACCTGGGTGAGATGCGAACCGACAGTCACGCCCAGGTCCTCGGGGGTGTAGACGTCCAGCGGTTTTTTCTTCGCCTTCATGATGTTGGGCAGCGAGGCATATCGCGGCTCGTTCAGGCGCAGGTCCGTTGTCACGATGGCCGGCATCTTGAGTTTCACGGTTTGCAGGCCGCCGTCGACCTCACGGGTGACCTGCAGGCTGTCGCCCTCCACGGCGATTTCCGACGCGAACGTGCCCTGTGCCATGTTGGTCAAGGCGCCCAGCATCTGTCCGGTCTGATTGTTGTCGCCGTCGATGCTCTGCTTGCCGAGGATGACCAGTCCCGGCTGCTCCTTGTCGATCACGCCTTTAAGCAGCTTGGCGACGACGAGAGGCTCTACCCCGCTCTCGGTCTCGACCAGGATGCCGCGATCGGCGCCCAGCGCGAGGGCAGTCCTGATCTGCTCCTGGCAGGCTTTGGCGCCCACCGACACTGCCACCACCTCGGTGGCCACTCCGCTTTCCTTGAGCCTTATCGCCTCTTCCACTGCGATTTCACAAAACGGGTTGATCGCCATTTTGACATTGTTGAGATCAACGTCGCTACCATCGGCTTTCGCCCGCACCTTGACGTTGTAGTCAACCACGCGCTTAACGGCTACAAGAACCTTCATGGATTCTCCCATCGGTTTCCGGGGGTGGGTTTGAGATGCAGGCCCCTGTCGCTGCCGCATCTCCGCAAATTCGGGCCCGTATCATGCCGAGAATAGCAGCATGGGTCAATAGTATCAGGGGCGCGCGGCGCCTCTATCTGGACAATTTCAGAGCGCGGCCGGAACATCCATTCATTGGTTTTTTCTTCAAGAAAATTATATACTTGCGACGTTCTGACGATATTAGAGAGGGCGCCGGTGGAAAGAGAAGCAATGGAAGTTGACGTGGTGATTGTGGGCGCTGGCCCCGCGGGCCTCTCCGCCGCCTGCAGGCTCATGCAGCTGGCACAGGAGCAGGAGCGTGAAATCACCGTGTGCGTGGTTGAAAAAGGCTCTGAAGTCGGCGCTCACATCCTTTCCGGGGCCGTGCTGGAGCCGCGCGCCCTCAACGAGCTGTTTCCCGACTGGAAGGAACGGGGCGCACCTGTGCAGACCCCGGTGACCGAAGACCGCTTCTTGTACTACACCAGCGCCACCGGAGCTTTCAAGCTGCCTAACTTCCTGATTCCGAAGCCCACGCACAACGAGGGCAATTACATCGTTTCCATGGGTAATGTCTGCCGTTGGCTGGGGGAGCAGGCGGAATCGCTGGGCGTCGAGGTTTATCCGGGATTCGCCGCGGCAGAAGTGTTGTATCACGAGGATGGCCGGGTCAAGGGCGTAGCCACCGGCGACATGGGTGTCGGAGCAGACGGCGAGCACAAGAGCAGCTACACACCGGGGATGGAACTGCACGCGCGCTACACCCTGTTCGCGGAGGGAGCTCGCGGTCATCTCGGCAAACAGCTGATCGAGCGGTTCGACCTCGACGAGGGTCAGACCCCGCAGCACTATGGCATCGGGCTCAAGGAAATCTGGGAGATACCCGCGGAGCGGCACCAGGAGGGCCTGGTAGTGCACGGCATGAACTGGCCGCTCAATGAAAGCGGCTCCAGCGGGGGTGCGTTCCTCTACCACGCGGAAAACAACCAGGTATACCTCGGCCTGATCGTCGACCTGAACTATTCCAATCCCTATGTCAGCCCGTTTGAGGAATTCCAGCGCTGGAAGCACCACCCTGAAACGAGCAAGTATCTCGAGGGTGGCACCCGCATCTCCTATGGTGCGCGGGCAATCGCCAAGGGTGGCTACAACGCCCTGCCGAAAATGCATTTCCCGGGCGGGTTACTGATCGGTTGCGACGCGGGTACCCTGAACAGCGTCAAGATCAAGGGCAACCACACTGCCATGAAAAGCGGCATGGTGGCGGCCGAGGTGGTATTCGAGTCTCTCGCCTTGGGAGACGGTGCCCCCGCAGACATCGAGGCATTCGATGCTCGCTGGCAGGAGTCCTGGGCTTTCAAGGAGTTGTACAGCACCCGCAACTTCTCCGGTTTCATGCACAAACTGGGCACACTGGTCGGGGCCGGTATGGTCTGGCTCGAGCAGAACCTGCTGTTCGGGAAGTTCCCGATAACGGTGCGCGACGACAAACCTGACTACGCCGCGCTGAAGCCGGCGGCGGAGTGCAAGAAGATCGAGTACCCGAAGCCGGACAACGTGTTGAGCTTCGATCGGCTCTCTTCGGTCTTCCTGTCGAACACCAATCACGAGGAAGACCAGCCCTGCCACCTCAAGCTGATCGACCCCGAGATTCCAATCACCAGGAATCTGCCGGTGTGGGACGAACCGGCCCAGCGCTATTGCCCCGCCGGTGTTTACGAGATCGTTGAGGAAGCCGGTGGTCCACGCTTCCAGATCAATGCACAGAACTGCGTGCACTGTAAAACCTGCGACATCAAGGACCCGTCCCAGAACATCGTCTGGGTAACGCCTGAGGGCCTGGGTGGCCCGAATTACCCCAACATGTGATCGCGGAGTTTCACGGGCCGCGCCACTCATCCTCGGGCTGGTGCGGCCATGACCGTCATCGCCCGGGGGCGGTTACCCCAGTTTGCGCCGCGTCACAGTTCTCGCTTCGAGCACCCGCCGTTAGCCTGGCATTAACGGAAACCGCTGGCCCCCCGCGGCCGGGTGCGTTATAACCGAAGGGTACCAACGTGTTTGACGGGCCTTATGTTCAACTGGATTCGTAATGGTGTCATCAGCTGGTTGAAATACCAGCGTCCGCTACCTGTTACACCCATGTGCGATTTCGAAAAAATCCGGCATGAGCTGCGCGCCTGCGATGTACTGCTGATCGAGGGCCGCTCCCGGGTGAGCGACGTCATCAAGCTGATCACACAGAGCAGTTGGTCACACGCCGCACTCTACATAGGCAGGATGCACGACATCGAAGACCCGTTGCTGCGTGATATCCTCCGTCGCTACTACATGGGCACGGCAGACAAGCAACTGCTGATAGAAAGCGAGCTGGGGATGGGCACGGTGGTTCGCCCGATTACGGTGTACGAGAAGGAGCACCTGCGTATCTGTCGCCCGCGAGGCCTCGGTTACAGCGATAGCCAGAAAGTCATTGCCTACTGCATCACCCGCCTGGGGACGGCCTATGATGTGCGCCAGATTTTTGATCTGGCGCGCTTCCTGTTTCCCTGGTTTATGCTCCCCCGCCGCTGGCGATCCAGCCTGTTCACGGTCAATGCTGGCCCGAGCACCCAGACGGTTTGCTCGACCATGATTGCGGAGGCCTTCGGGAGGATCAAGTTTCCGGTCCTGCCCCTGGTGAAGCGGATGGAGGATAACCGGGTGAAGCTGTACATGCGCAACCCGAAGTTATGCACGCCCAAGGATTTCGACTATTCCCCCCACTTCGATATCATCAAGTATCCTTACATGGAAATTGACCAGTACGAGGGGCAGCGGCTGACGCTGTGGGATGGCGAAGCGGATGCACTGACCAAGCAGGAGCGCGAGCTCTACATGGTCAGTGAAAGTGCTGGAGCGGCAGCGGAGGCTGCGGGTTCGCAGACGGCGGCGCCGTTGGACTTCCGCGAGAGGGTCCCGAGCTGATTACAGGCAGTCGCCGACCATCCGCACGTTGACAACGCCTTCCAGCTCCCGCATTCGCGTCAATGCCACCTCGCCGGGCCCGGTGTCGAGATCGATCAGGTTGTAAGCCACGTCCCCACGACTCTTGTTGAGAATATCAATCACGTTGATGTTCTCATCCGCTAGTATGGCGAGCACACTACCCAGTATTTTCGGGACATTGGCATTGGTGACTGCCAGGCGGCAACCGGCAACACGCTCCAGTTGCAGGGTGGGAAAATTCACCGAGTTGCGGATGTTGCCGTTTTCGAGGAAGTCCCGGAGTTGATCAGCCGCCATCACCGCACAGTTGTCCTCGGCCTCCGCCGTGCTGGCGCCGATGTGAGGCATCAGCACCACGTCGGACCGACCGATGAGAGCCGGAGACGGGAAATCCGCAATGTACTTTCGCAGTGGACCGTCGTCGAGAGCCTGCTGCAGTGCGGCTTCGTCGACGATTTCCTGGCGTGCAAAATTGAGCAGGCAGGCACCTGGCCTAAGGGTACCGAGCAGTTCGGCATTCACCAGACCTCGGGTGGATTCCAGCACCGGAAGATGCAGAGTGATGAAGTCGCTGCGTGAAAACAGTGCCGTGAGGCTGTCTGCCTTCACCACCCTGCTGGACAGACGCCAGGCGGCGTCTATGGACAGGGCGGGGTCGTAGCCGACCACCTCCATGCCCAGGGTCAGTGCCATCTCAGCGACCAGTGATCCGATAGCGCCCAGCCCGACGACGCCCAGTGTCTTGCCGGTAATCTCGCTGCCCTTGAACCGTTTCTTCTGGCTTTCAAGGATCCGGTTGAGTTCAGCCGTATCGGTGATACCGGCAAGCGTATCGACGTAGCCGATGCCCTCCACTACGCCGCGAGAACCCAGCAGCAGCCCGGCTGCGACGAGTTCCTTTACCGCGTTGGCGTTGGCGCCCGGAGAATTGAACACGGGAATTCCCCTCCGGGTGCACTCCTCGACTGGAATGTTGTTGGTCCCCGCGCCCGCCCGGGCAACACAGATCACCGTGTCGGGAATCTCTTCGGGCTGCAGTTTGTGACTGCGCAACAGTATCGCGTCTGGATGAGCGAACTCGCTCGCTATCTCATAATTTTCTCGCGGCAGGCGTTCCAGGCCCGCCACGGATATCTGGTTGAGCGTCAGTATTTTTCTGGCCACGCGGCGGGTCCCCGGTTACAGAACGTTGATGTCGGCGCCGTCGCGCAGCCTGCGCTGGAAGTCACCGTCGACAAAACCGGCGAACTCACCGGTGATCTGTTGCCGCAGGCGCTGCTCGCCCGCGGGCTCAAGGCCGCTGAGCTCGCCCGGCTGCACCCGCATCAGTTCTATGACCTGCAGGTCCCCGGCGGGCGTGGTAACGGTAGCGACGGTGTTTTCGCCGTCTGCCGGCTCAGGCAGGCGGAAAATCCGCTGCAACACGGTAGCGGGCACGCTCGGGTTGTCGCGGCGCACCGCCAGCTCAACCCGCCACTCATAGTCATTTTCGTTGGCGAAATCCTCGATACGCAACTCGCCTTTGCGCAGTCCTTCCGCCAGTGTCGCGGCGGTGTCGGCCACTGCCTCGGCGGCGCGGTCGCGCCGAATCGCCTCCGCCACCTCGTCGCGTACTTCAGCGAGCGGCCTGGCGGCGGCGGGATCGTGCTGGTGAACCCGCAGGACAATCCATTTATCGTCAGCGAGTTCCAGTACCTCGCTGTTGTGCCCCATTTCCAGCACGTCTTCGGAGAACGCCGCAGACAACAGGGTCGGTGTGGAGAAGCGACCGCTGGCCTGATCGCGCAGCACGGGCTCGCTGCGCTGTACTTCCAGTTCGAGCTCGTCAGCAGGCCCGTTCAAATCTTCCGCATTGAACACCTGGTCCTTCAGCGTTTCCACCGTTCGCAATAATTCAGTCCTTGCCGCAGCCACCTGCACACTCTCCTCCAGTTCCTCGCGCATGTCGTCGAAGCTTGGAGGGGCAGCCTCTTCCCGCTCGGTCACCAGGATGAGATGGGTTCCCGCGTCGGTCTTTACCGGTTTGGAGACGGTGTCGAGCTCTAGCGCAGCGATGGCCGTTTCCATTTCAGGCGGGAAGGTGTCACCGGTGGTATAGCCAAGATCGCCACCGCCGCTGGCCGAGCCGATATCGTCGGAATATTCGCGGGCAACATCAGCAAACTCACGCCCGGACTCCAGCGCGGCGCGAGCCGCCGCGAGGCGCTCGATCACCGGCGTGTCGTCCGACTCTTGCAGCAGGATGTGAGACACGCGGTGACGGGTCTGGTACGCGTAGTCCTTCAACTGCAGTTTATACTGCTCGCGCAATACGGATTCCTCCACCGGCTGCCTGAACTCTTCGAGTGACAATTCGATATAGTCGAGCACCACCGACTCCGGCCGCATGAATTCAGCCTGATGCTCCTCGTAATAGGAGACGATCGACGCTTCGTCGACCTCGCCGGTATCGATGAACCTGTCCAGCGGCAGGGTGACGTAGCGCAGGTCACGAAGTTCGCCGACGATACGGGCGTTTAACCGCATCTCTGCCGAGGTCGCAAAATCACTGCCCGCCAGACCCGCGCGTAACTGGCCTATCAGGAGATCCTCCCGCAGCGACTGCTTGAACGATGCGGGGGTGTAGCCAGCGCTTGCCAGGGTACTCTTGTACATGTCGGGCGAAAAAACGCCGTCGATCTGGAACTGCTCCATGCCCGCGACGATAGTCGCCAACTCGCTGTCCGACACGGCCAGTCCCATCGATTCAGCCGCCTGCATCAACAACTTGCGATTGATCAGGCCATCCAGCGCCTGGGCAGCAAGTTGATCGTCATCGATCATGGACGGGTCAAAATTTTCGCCCATCATCGCAATCAGCCGACGTTTCTGGTTGTTGACTGCGAGCTGCACTTCCTGGGGGTTGATGTCCTCACCGTTGACTTCGGCGACGCCGGCACTGCCACCGCCGAGCAAAATGGATTCGATCCCGAACAGGGCGAATGAGACAACGATCAACCCGACGATAACCTTGGCTGCGGTGCCCTGACTACCTTTGCGAATATCTTGAAGCATGGAAACTCCGGGAAGGGTTCACAGGCCTCGGTGGGGGCACATTGTCCCCAACCGTGCAGTGAAAAAAAAGCACCTGATGGTGTGCGCTGCCATTGCCAGCGTGGGCGTAAAAGAAAAAGCGCGCTTCAGCGCGCTTCTCGGGCTCGTACTACCGGCGCTCCACCCCTGGGCCGTGAGCCCCCGGGGCACAGGTTTTCTATCAGGGGTTGACGGCGTCTTTGAGCGCCTTACCTGGTTTGAAACTCGGTACATTGGAGGCTGCGATCTCGATGGTTTGTCCGGTTTGCGGGTTGCGGCCATTGCGCGCTGCGCGGTGCTTCACCATGAAGGTGCCAAAGCCCACGAGGGCCACCTGGTCACCTTTCGTGAGTGCATCGGTAACGCTGTCCACGACCGCATCCAGTGCTCGGCTCGCAGACGCCTTGGGAATATCAGCGGACGCCGCAATAGCATCAATCAGTTCAGTCTTATTCACTCTTGGTCCCCTTGTTTAAAAAGATCTTTGATGTGTGGGCAAAAAGGTCCCCGGTTTTCGTCACCTGACTGTCGAAAGCCTGCAGCAGGCTCCGGAGGGACGTTCGGGATAATCATAATTCGACGATGGCACCTGGGCTGCACAAGGCATGGGAGCCCCCGATACTCGGCGGGGAGACTTTATACCAGAGCCGTAATTCCGGTCAACATAGAATCAATGGCGTCAGTGTGTATTTACGCGATTCTCGCCGTCCTCGTCAGTATCGGCGCCGGCGGTGACCGCACCGGCAAAAAAGTCTTCATCGCTCAGTGGCTCTGGCATTCTTTCCAGGGCAAGCGCCAACACTTCGTCTATCCACTTGACCGCGCAGATTTCCAGATCTGCCTTGATATTATCCGGTACTTCCTTGAGGTCACGCTGGTTTTCCTTGGGAATGATGACGGTCTTGATGCCACCACGCCGCGCCGCCAGCAGTTTTTCCTTGAGCCCGCCTATGGGCAGTACTTCGCCCCTCAGCGTGATCTCTCCGGTCATGGCCACGTCGGCCCGAACGGGAATTTTGGTCAGGACCGAAACCAGAGCCGTGCACATGGCAACGCCGGCGCTGGGACCGTCTTTGGGCGTGGCACCTTCGGGAACGTGGATATGCACATCGTGCCTGTCGTAATAGTTAGCGGGAATCCCCAGCATCTGCGATCGACTGCGAACCACGGTGGTGGCGGCCTGAATCGACTCCTGCATGACGTCACCGAGCGAGCCGGTTTTGACGTAGCGCCCTTTACCCGCAACGGCAACGGCCTCGATCGTGAGCAATTCTCCACCGACCGAGGTCCAGGCCAGGCCGGTTACCTGGCCGATCTTGTTTTCCTCTTCCGCAATGCCGTAGTTGAATTTGCGCACACCGAGCAGGTCGGGCAGCATGTCTGCCGTGACCTCTGCGGGGTCTGCACCATCCTCCAGTGCGAAGCGCTTTACCATCTTGCGGCAGACCTTGGCGATCTCCCGTTCCAGCGAACGCACACCGGCCTCACGCGTGTAGTAACGGATGATGTCCACGAGTGCGCCATCAGCCATCGTGATTTCATCTTCACTGAGGCCATTGAGGCGTACTTGCTTGGGAATCAGGTAGCGCTCGGCAATATTGAGTTTTTCATCCTCGGTATAACCGGGAATGCGGATGACCTCCATCCGGTCCAGCAGCGGGCCGGGAATATTCATCGTATTGGAGGTGCATATAAACATCACGTCGGAGAGGTCGTAGTCGACTTCGAGATAATGATCGTTGAACGAGTGGTTCTGCTCAGGGTCCAGCACCTCGAGCAGCGCCGACGCCGGGTCGCCGCGATGGTCCATGCCCATCTTGTCGACTTCGTCCAGCAGGAACAGCGGGTTCCGGACTCCTGCCTTGGCCATTTTCTGCAGCAACTTGCCCGGCATTGAACCGATATAAGTGCGGCGGTGACCGCGGATCTCAGCCTCGTCGCGCACACCGCCCAGCGCCATGCGCACAAACTTACGGTTGGTGGCCCGTGCCAGCGATTCCCCCAGCGATGTCTTGCCGACGCCTGGCGGCCCCACGAGGCACAGCACAGGGCCCTTGACCTTGCGCACACGCTTCTGGACCGCGAGATACTCAAGGATGCGCTCCTTGACCTCATCCAGCCCGTAGTGGTCTTCATCGAGAATCTGGGACGCACGTTTGAGGTCATGCTTGACCTTACTGCGCTTCGACCAGGGCACGCTGACCATCCAGTCGATATAGCTGCGTACGACGGAGGCTTCCGCCGACATCGGTGACATCATTTTCAGCTTGCCGAGCTCAGCCATGGACTTTTCCATCGCTTCCTTGGGCATCTTGGCTTCGGCGATCCGGGTCTGCAGATCGTCCAGTTCGTTAGGGGCCTCATCCATCTCGCCCAACTCTTTCTGAATCGCCTTCATCTGCTCATTGAGATAGTACTCGCGCTGGCTCTTCTCCATTTGCTTCTTGACCCGGCCGCGAATCCGCTTCTCGACCTGAAACAGATCGATTTCGGCCTCCATCAAACCCATCAGGTGCTCGAGCCGGGCCCTCACGCCCGCGATCTCCAGAATCCGTTGCTTTTCCTCGAGATCGACGCTCATGTGCGCAGCAATGGTATCGGCAAGGCGACCGGGATCATCGATGCCTGTCAGCGAGGTGAGTACTTCCGCAGGCACCTTTTTGCTGAGGTTGACGTACTTTTCGAATTGGCTGACTGTGGATCGCAGCAGTCCCTCGACTTCCGCTTCGGGGATTTCCTCGCTCTCGATTTCCCGCACGCCCGCGATGGCTGAACGCCCGTCATCGTCGACGCTGTCGACGACCGCCCGGTATACCCCCTCGACCAGCACTTTGATGGTGCCGTCGGGCAGTTTCAATAGTTGAAGTATGTTGGAGACGGTGCCGACCTGGTAGATATCGTCGGCACCGGGGTTGTCATCGGCCGCATTGCGCTGGGCTACCAGGAGGACCTGCTTGTCGTCGTTCATGGCGTCTTCCAGCGCCTCGATCGACTTTTCGCGGCCCACAAACAGTGGCAAAACCATGTGCGGGTACACCACCACGTCGCGCAGCGGAAGCAGGGGTAATGTGGTCACTGAGGAAGCACCCATTGCACTCTCCGGGTCATAAAGAATCTGGTACTGGTGGAAGATATGGGGTCGGGAACCCGAATCACAAGGTACAAAACCCTCTTGTACCCGCCGATGGCGCCACTGGCGAACTCACGGGCCCGGGCGCCATGGCCCGGACCACCGCGAGGTACGTCGCCGCGGACTACTCTTCGGGAGACGCTGCCCGCGCGGGCTCGCTGTTCTGGTACACCAGCAACGGTTCCAGATCCTGTCGGATCACCGATTCGTCGATGATCACGTTAGTGACATCGTCCCTGGAGGGGATGTTGTACATGGAATCCAGCAGGACGCCCTCCAATATAGACCGCAGGCCTCTCGCGCCGGTTTTTCGCTCCATGGCTTTCTCCGCGATCGCTCGCAGGCCGTCTTCGCGGAAATCGACTTCTACTCCCTCCATTTCAAACAGCTTGCTGTACTGCTTGGTGAGCGAGTTCTTTGGCTCCGTCAATATTTGGACCAACGCGTCGACGTCCAGTTCCTCGAGGGTGGCGATCACCGGCAAACGCCCGACAAATTCGGGTATCAGGCCGTACTGTACGAGATCGTCAGGCTCGAGCTCGAAGAGCAGTTCACCGACGTTACGCTTTTCGTCCTTGCTTTTGACCTCGGCACCAAACCCGATACCGCCCTTCTCGGATCGGTTTCGAATCACCTTATCGAGGCCCGCAAACGCGCCGCCACAGATGAACAGGATGTTGGAGGTATCTACCTGCAGGAACTCCTGTTGCGGGTGTTTGCGGCCGCCCTGCGGAGGCACAGACGCCACCGTGCCTTCTATCAGTTTCAGCAGTGCCTGCTGAACGCCCTCGCCGGACACATCCCGGGTAATGGAAGGGTTGTCTGACTTCCGGGAGATCTTGTCGATCTCGTCGATGTAGACGATCCCCACCTGCGCCTTGTCGACGTCGTAGTCGCATTTCTGGAGCAGCTTCTGGATAATGTTTTCGACATCCTCACCGACGTAACCGGCTTCTGTGAGCGTGGTGGCGTCTGCGATAGTGAACGGAACGTCAAGCAGTCGCGCCAGGGTCTCGGCCAACAGCGTCTTGCCGCTGCCCGTGGGGCCGACCAGCAGGATATTGCTCTTGCCCAGCTCGACGTCGTCGCGCCCCTGGCTGTGGCGCAGTCGCTTATAGTGGTTGTAAACCGCCACCGAGAGCACCTTTTTGGCGCGTTGCTGCCCGATCACGTACTCATCGAGGATTTTCTTGATTTCCCGCGGCACTGGCAGGCTGTCCTGCTTGTTCTCGGCACCGCTTTCCTGCACCTCTTCACGGATGATGTCGTTGCACAGATCGACACACTCGTCACAAATGAACACCGACGGGCCCGCTATCAGCTTGCGCACCTCGTGCTGGCTTTTGCCACAGAAAGAGCAATACAGCAATTTACCGCCGTCATCGCCCGCGCTGGTCGTTTCATCACTCATTAAGCCGCCTTACGCTCGAATCCTGAAGTTTCATCTTCTCACTCAACAAGATGCTGTTTTTTTGGGTCTTTTGCAAGCCCCGATTCGATTATTGCGCAGTGACTGCGGCCCCGACCCGGCTGTTTACCACTTCGTCGATCAGCCCGTATTCGACGCTCTGTTCCGCGTCCATGAAGCGATCACGCTCCGTGTCGCGTTCTATCGTCTCGAGGTCCTGGCCGGTATGTGCCGCCATCAGCTGGTTGAGGCGCTGGCGAATGATCAGTATTTCCCGGGCCTGGATGTCGATGTCGGTCGCCTGGCCCTGTGCGCCTCCACTGGGCTGGTGAATCATGGTGCGCGCGTTCGGCAGGCAAAACCGTTTGCCTTTTGCGCCACCGCAGAGCAGGAATGCCCCCATCGACGCCGCCTGGCCGATGCACATCGTGCTGACATCCGGCTTGATGAACTGCATGGTATCGTAGATCGACAGCCCGGCCGTTACCGCGCCGCCAGGTGAATTGATATAGAGATGGATATCCTTGTCGGGGTTCTCCGATTCCAGGAACAACATTTGCGCCACAATCAGGTTCGCCATGTGGTCTTCGACCGGGCCAACCGCAAAAATCACTCGCTCCTTTAACAGGCGGCTATATATGTCGTAGGAACGTTCCCCACGTGCGGTCTGCTCCACGACCATCGGGATCAACCCGATGCTGGTGATCGTGGAAGTACTGAGGCCGTCGAGCTGATGTGGCATTCGCTGGTGTCCTGTGGTCGTGACTGAAAAAGGGTTCAGGCTGCGCCGCCCTGGGCCTGGCTGATCGCATCCTTGTAACTGCATGTCCTGTCGGTAATGTTGGCACTCTCCAGCAGTTTTTCAACCACCTGATCCTCCAATACCCGAGATTCCACTGCCGAAAGCTGGTCCTGGTTGGCGTAGTACCACTTCACCACCTCCTCAGGCTCTTCGTAGGTCGATGCCATATCCTCGATCATCTCCCGCACCTTCTCGGCGTCCGCCGAGAGCTCGAAGCGCTGCACCATCTCTGAAAGAAGCAGCCCAAGCTTGACTCTGCGTTCCGCATTCTCGTTGAACATGTCGTCCGGCAACATGCTCTTCAGGTCGAGATCCTGGGCACCGGCGGCGCCGCCGAACTGCTGAAACATCTGGTTGCGCAGTACCTCGACTTCCTGGCTGATCAGTGCCGTGGGCACGTCCAGGCTGGCGTGGGCCTCGACCACTGCATCCATCACCTGCTGCTTGATACTCGCATCGAGCGCATTCCGGAGCTCACGTTCCATGTTCTGACCAACTTCTTTGCGAAATTGCTCTTCGCCGCCCTCTTCGACCCCGTACTTGGCAAAAAGCTCCTCGTCAAGCGGCGCCAGTACGCGTTCCTTGACCTCGTGCACCTTCACGGCGAACTCGACGTCAGCGCCCTGCAGCTCCTCGTTGTGATAGTTTTCGGGGAACGTGAGGGACAAGACTTTTTCCTCGCCCGCCTGCAGACCGACAAGGCCGTCCTCAAAGCCCGGGATCATGCGACCTGAACCCAGCTCGAGCTCGGAGCCCTCGGCACTGCCACCCTCGAACGCCTCGCCGTCGCGGGTACCGCTGTAATCGAGGGTGACCATGTCTCCGTTCTCGGCCGGTCTCGCCACTGTCTCCCAGCTGCCGTGCTGTTTGCGGAATACCTCGATGATGTCATCGATGTCGGCGTCGGTGACGTCGGCGACGAGTCGCTCGACAGCGAAGCCGCCCATGTCCTGGATGTCGACATCCGGAAACACCTCGAAGGTGGCGATATACTCGAGATCCTTGCCCGCTTCCAGATTGCGCGGCTCGATACTGGGCTGACCGGCAGGCCGCAGCTTCTCCTGCACAACTGCTTCCTGGAACGACTGGCTCATTACCTCGCCCAGCACTTCCTGGCGCACGCCGGGGCCGAAGCGCTGGCGCATCACCTTCAGGGGCACCTTGCCGGGTCGGAACCCCGGCAGCCGCACATCCTTGGCTGCTTTTTGCAGTCGGCTCGTCACCTCATTGTCGATACGCTCGGCCGGGACGCCTACCGTCAACCGGCGCTCCAGTCCCGAAGTCGTTTCAATGGAAACCTGCATCGTATTCCTCACACATCATAATCGCTGGCGGCTGCTGACCGACAGGAGAAGAAAAAAGTGGTGCGGAAGGAGAGACTCGAACTCTCACGCCTTTCGGCACTGGAACCTAAATCCAGCGCGTATACCAATTTCGCCACTTCCGCAGTAACGGGCACCCGTGTGTTAATCGGCTATCTAGTGGTCTAGAAAGATTCTTAAAACATCGCTCTAATGAACTGAATAAAGACACATTAAAGCGCTGCTTGGCACCCATTGGGGGCATTTATAAGCGCGCAGAGTCTGCCATAAAGTGCTGTCTGGTTCAACTACCGTCCCGGCGTGGCCTCGCCAGCAGGACCACGAGCTCGCCATCGGGCTCGACCGGCGCCAGCCGGCCGCGCCAGTGCCGCGGCAGCAGCAGCGCTTCCTCGGCGCCTGCCCGCTTCCCACCCGCCTCCAGCGTGCCCTTGACCGTGATGGTCAACGCGTAGCTATCGGCGGCCGGTACCGCGTGAGCCTGACCGCCGGCCAGGGTGATTCTGAACACCTCGAAATCCTCGAAATCGACGATCCGCTCGACCCGGTGACCGGGTGAGTCGTGTACCTGCACAAGATCATCACCTTGCGCCGGCTCCAACGACATCACGGCTACAGCTTCCCGGGTGTCCCAGTGGTCCTGGGTGAGCACCTGCTGGCAGAACGACAGGATCTTCCGCTCGTAGACCGGCGTCTGGAACTCGATAGTGCGTACCCCGTGCTGCAGTGAATGCGGCAGCCGCAGTGGCACCCTGACAACGTCGCCGACCCGCAGGGGTCTCAGATCGGTGAAGCTGTCCATCTCTGCCCGCAGCTGCCGCTCGCGTTCGACAAGGTCCCGGCCGGCAACCTCCGGATTGGCGTCGATAGCCCGGCGGACGGCCTCGTAGCGTGAAACCGCTTCCAGGTAGGCCTCCCGGAACGCGCCATCGTCGCGGTAGTCGGCACGTTTCTCAGTCGAGAATCCATAGCGAATGGCGCCGGTCCCGTCAGGCCACGCCCGCGCGTCCACCGCGGTCACCACGTAGACTTCACGTTTTTCCTCGTGCAGTTCGAAGTAGAGGTCCCCGGTGACGGCGTCGGCCACCGGGTCGAGTATTTTCAGCAGCACCAGCGCCCTGCCCGGCTGACCGAAGTCATCATCCGGCATGGCCGCCTGTAGCCATGGTATGGGGGTTGCGCCTTCATCAGAGACAAATTCACAGACACCCCGTGTTTCGACGCCGGTATACCAGATTTCCTGCCCCCAGGGCTTCGGAATATGAATTCGCCCAAGCCCCATTGGCACCCCCGGGCGGGCGATCACCAACGCGTGCTCCGCCGCCCAGCGTGCGAATTGCCGTGGGCCGGAAGAGCCGTCAGTATGCAATGCCGCGTCGGTAACGGCGACTTCGAGCTGATCCCCCGTGCGGCAGTACAGTGCCGTCAGCATCTGCTCGGGCTGCTCGTCAAGCCAGTAAACACTCAACGGGAAGTGCACCACCAGCAGGGCGTCGTCCCCCCTGCCCTCCGCCAGCCATGCCGCCAGGCAACCCCGGGGCTCACCCCGCCGGAGGGCGAGCGTGGGTGACTGGACAATGCGGTGCGGCGCGGGCTGCAGATCGGGCACTGATCAATCCGTGAGGCAGGCGGGGTCGAAAGTATATTCCCCGCGCAACCAGCCCGCCACTTCGGCCGCCCCCGCCTCCGGCAGGGCCGTATAGCGCCGGATCAGTTCGGCACGCCGCTGTTCCCCCAACCCGTCCAGCCCCAATGAGCAAAAATCATCGCGGTCGATGCTGAGTTGCGCCCAGGTCTGTTCGCCGAGCGTCTGCGCCAGCCAGCGATCATTGGCCACGGGTCGCCCATACAGTGCCGCCAGCCCCATCAGCGCCGGCAATGAGAGCAGTGGCTGATTCATGGGATTGCAGAGGTGTCCGCTCAGTGCACCCCGCAGTTGCGGGTCACGTCCGGACAGTGGGTGGCAGTACAGAAAGCGACTGCGCACGGCGCCGTCATTGACCGGGTAGTTGTCCCAGAGTAACGGGGGGCGACCGAGACTGTCCGTGATCATCTCGATACTGGCGGTGGTGATCGTCTCCGAGCAGACCGCATCACCGGTCCAGAAAACATCTGCCGCTGCGGGCAGGGCTTCCCCCAGCCGCTGCCAGTAGTCTCCCGGGCGAGCGCCGAAATGCCGTTCCAGCACCGGGTCGAAGGAATAATAGGTGGGACACACCAGCATGCGCAGCTCGCCCACCCACTCGGAGACATCACAGACAATCTCTGCCTGGCGCTGGGCGAGATCACTGACATCGCCCGGCATGTCATCGAAAAGGATGGCGAGCAGCCCGGGTTGCAGTTCGAGCAGGCGCTGCACCTTATCCCTCAGCGCGCGCCGCTGCGGGCGATCGTAGCCCTTGTAGAGTGCGAATGGCGACAGGCCCGGCCCCCAGATAAGGCCCCGTTCACGGTAGTGACGGGATACGGTCTGAAGATACGCCCAGCGCTCCGGCGGCCAGTCGGCCTGCCATTCCTTGCGCAGGCACGGGTCGGCCTTGGGGCAGTACACCATGGTGTTCATCCCCAGTGCCACCAGGTACTCTGCATAGGCAAGGCGAACGGTATCGGGCCAGGGGCGCCCGTAGTAGCCCTCGACCACGCCGGTCAGGAATACCCGGCCGGCACGAGCAGCGTGTGTCATGGGATAAATGCCCCGTTTGCATGGCTTTTTGTGCGCTTATTCCAAACAATCATAAAAAAAAGCAAAATAAGGTGTGGAAAATTACCGATTTTTAGCGATACTTAGACTGTGCCTGCCTATCCCCAAGCTCAACCGGGCAGCCACCAGGAGCATACCCAATGCACCTGCTAAGGAAGCAATTCCTTGAATGTTTCACTCCTAATGGTCTTGTTGGGTCCCGTTTGGGACCCTTTTTTTTGCGTAAAACTTGCTTAATTTCAAGAGATAGGCGAGGCATGCCCGGAGGGGTGGCGCCGCCCACTGTCAGCGCGCGTGGCCCGTGGCCGATGCAGGCCCGGATCGACTGCCAGGGACGCTACATGGTGTGCGTCGGCCGGTCGGAACCCAGTGAGCCCGCCAGATGGTTCTCGATCTTGGTGTTGGCCGCGACATCCTGTTCGCTGAACTGCACCCCGATACCCGCTGTGCGATTACCCTGGGCAGCTCGCGGTGTCACCCAGACAACCTTGCCCGCGATTGGGATCTTCTCGGGCTCGTCCATCAGGGTCAGCAACATGAACACCTCATCCCCCACCCGGTATGCCTTGTTGGTGGGGACAAAAAGTCCGCCATTATCGAGAAACGGCATGTAGGCTGAGTACAGCACCGCTTTGTCTCGGATGGTCAGCGACAGTATCCCGTTACGGTGACTATGTGCTGAATCAGTCATGGTGATATCCCCCTGTGCGGCCCCGATACTATCACCTGCCACAGCGGACGCCAGCAGTATCACGAGATTTGCACAGTTACACCGGCGGGCCGGGCCGCCCCGAATCAGGCATCCCCCACCCGTGCCATGCGGGCCAGGACGGTATCGAGCACCAGGTCGGGATTGGGGTTGGAACCCCGGGCCGTCGCGGCCCGCAGTTCCATCAATTCATCCAGTAGTTTGAAGGCACGACGGGCGCGCTCATCGCCCGGATCGGCCTGAACCCAATCTCGGACCCGGCGTTGCAGGTACGCCGCCAGCAGTGCGAGCGTCTCCGGGAAGTCGTCGCAGGCGATAATGCCTGCCGCTTCCGCTGCGCCGACCCTGCCTGCAAGTAATGCGTCGAGAACAGCGTACTGCTGCGCGGCCCGCTCCGCGAGACCATCGCGATGCAATTGCAGGCCCAGCAGCGGCCGGCCGTCCGCGGCGGCCAGCGCTGTCTCGGCCTCCACATCGCCGATCTGCGCTGCCAGCCAGGCTTTCGCAGCCTGCGGCTGCGGTGACGGCAGCTTGAGTAACTGGCACCGGGACCGGATCGTTGCCGGTAAGCCCTGCAGGCGGTGGCATACCAGGACGATATGGGTCTCCGCCGGTGGCTCTTCCAGGCATTTCAGCAGCGCGTTGGCGGCATTGATGTTCAGCGTCTCCGCCGGCGTGATCAACAGTACCTTGCGGCGCCCGAAAGCCGCCGTCTTGAAAGTAAAATCCAGCGCTGCCCTCACCTGATCGATTTTTATCCACCGGCTCTTTTTTTCGGGCTCGAGCCGCCGGAAGTCGCCGTGGCTGCCCGCCGCGAGCAGGGCGCAGGCCCTGCAATCGCCGCAGCTGTGCCCCGCGGTCGGCGCGTCGCACAGCAGCAGTTCACAGAGTGACCGGGCGAAGCGATTCTTGCCGGTGTGACGGGGGCCGGTAATCAGCAGCGCATGCGGCAGCGCGCCCGCCTCGAACGTCGCCAGCACCTGCTGCCATTGCGAGTCCTGCCAGGGCAGCGGTTCAGCCGCGCTCATGCCTGATCTCCCAGCATGCCAGTAACTCTTCGCAGAAGCTGCCCAGCTGGACCTGGACATCGGCGAGTGGTTGGCTGGCATCGATCAGGCGATAGCGGCCGCTGCTGGCCCTTGCCTGTCGGAGATAGGCCTGTCGCACCCGCTCGAAAAACGCCAGTTTTTCGCTTTCGAATCGGTCCAGTTCAGCGCGCTGCGTCGCCCGCAGCATACCGACATCGACCGGTGCGTCGAGAAGTAGCGTGTAATCCGGACGCAGGTCCCCCTGGGTCAGCTGTTCGAGCTGCCTTATGATCCCCTCGTCGACCCCCCTGCCACCGCCCTGGTAGGCATACGTGGCGTCGGTGAAGCGATCACACAGTACCCAGCGCCCGGCGGCCAGTGCGGGGTCGATAACCTGCGCAATGTGCTGTGCGCGGGCGGCGAAGATCAGCAGCAGCTCGGTCATGGCACCCACCGACTCCTCGCGCCTGGCCAGCAGTGTGTCGCGTATCGCCTCCGCGAGATCGGTGCCCCCGGGCTCACGGGTAACGGTGAGCTCGATGCCCAGCTCGCCCAGCCGACGCTCCAGAAACGCCATGTTGGTGGTTTTGCCCACACCTTCGGTGCCCTCGACCGTGATGAACAACCCCCGCGTGCTCATTATTGTCTCACCGGTGAGGAACGATAGTCACTTCGACGACGCAGCTGGTACTCCCGCACGGCGGCCTCGTGTTCCTCGAGCGTGGCGCTGAAGGCATGACTGCCATCGCCGCGGGCGACAAAATAGAGCGCATCGCCGCCGGCGGGATGCAGGGCTGCATTGATGGCGGCGCGACCAGGCAGGGCGATGGGCGAAGGAGGCAGCCCGGCATGCCGGTACGTGTTGTAGCGGTTATTCGCGTCCTGCAGGTGGCGCCGGCGCAGGTTGCCGTCGAAGCCGTCGCCGAGACCATAGATGACTGTGGGGTCGGTCTGCAGCCGCATGCGCTTCTGCAGCCGCCGCACGAAGACCCCGGCTATGGCGGGGCGCTCGTGGGCCTGGCCTGTTTCGCGCTCCACGATCGATGCCATGATCAGTGCTTCATAGGCCGATTCATAGGGCAGTTCAGGTGCCCGCTTGGACCATTCCTGCGTCAGTATCTCCTGCATGCGAACGAAGGCCCGCTGCAGTATCTGCCAGTCGGAAGCCCCGCGCTCGAACGCATAGCTGTCGGGAAAGAAAAGCCCTTCTGGAGACGGATAAGCGGCGGTCAGATCGACGATGCGCGGGTCTTCGGGACCGCTGAGTTCCCGCTGCAGCGTCTCGTGCTGGCCGAGCAGGGCCACGGCGCGCGCCAGGGTAATGCCTTCGGGAAGGGTAGCCAGGTACTGAATAACTTTACCCTCACTGAGGAACGGCAGCAGCCCGCCTGGAGTCAGCCCCGCTGGCAGCAGATACTCGCCGCGCTTGATCCGGGCATCCAGCCCGGTCCAGCGACCGTAGGCCTGCAACAACCGGGGGTGAAACGGCAGCACGCCCTGTTCATGCAGTTGGCGGGCGACCGAGCTCAACGATTCCCCGGGCGCAATGGAAAGTGCGTGGCCCTCCTCCGGAATCGCCAGGGGCTCTTCCCAGAGACGCTGGAGGTATTGCGCGCCGACGGCCGCACCCAGGCCCGCGAGAAGGACGAGTACCAGGCAAAGGCGTATCAGCACGACCGGCCTGCCTGACAACGGGCGTGAAGCGCTTTACAGACCGGATGCGAAGACCACTGCCGGGATTCGAATGACCCCACCGGGCGCATACCGGTGAGACTGTTGCAGTAGAAGACTTCGTCCGCCCGACGCAGGTCGTCGAGCCCCAGCTCCCGCTCCACTGTCTCCAGCCCGAGCTCCGGCGCCCACCGGCTCGTGACCAACCGGCGCCGGGTGCCGGCGATACCGCAGGCCTCCAGTGCGGCAGTAGACAGCCTGTCACCGTGTACCAGGAAGAGGTTCCCGGAACTGACAGAAATCAGCCGGCCGCGCTGGTCCAGCATCACGACGTCATCGACGCCGGCGCGGCCCGCCTCCGCCGCGGCGAGCACCTGCTCCAGCCGATTCAGGTGCTTGATGCCCGCCAGCAGGGGCTGCGTCGGCCACCGGGTTTGCGCTACCGCCAGGGTCGCCGGTGTCGCCAGTTCCTCGCAATTTCGGCCGATCGGCAGCAGGCGTGTCAGCAGCCTCGGCGCGGGCTCACGCGGCGGCGCATACCCCCGCGGCCCGCCACCCCGGGTGACAGTCAGGCGCAGAGACGCCCAGGTGATGGCACCCGTGGCAGGGTCATCGCTCGACCCGGCCGCGGCAGCCTCGAGAATCCGGGTTCTGGCCGCAGCCAGGCAGTCGGGAAAGCCCAGCACGGCGAGCCCCCGCTCGAGTCGCTGCAAATGGAGATCGAGAAACAACGGCTGGCCGTCCCGCACCAACAGGGTTTCAAAGAGGCCGTCGCCAAAATCCAGCCCGCGGTCAGGTAACGGCAGCGCCGACACCTCACAGCCATCAAGCCGCATCATGTTGTCGTTCCCGGTGACTACTCGAAACGGCTGAACAGGAGGGAACCGTTGGTGCCACCAAAACCGAACGAGTTGGACAGGGCGCTGTGTATCGACAACTGTTGTGCCGTGTGCGGCACGTAATTGAGGTTCGCGCCTTCGTCGGGGTTGTCGAGATTGATGGTAGGCGGTGCTACCTGGTCGCGAATCGCCAATACGGAAAATATGGCTTCCACCGCGCCCGCCGCCCCCAGCAGGTGACCGATCATCGACTTGGTCGAACTGACGGCAACGCGGGACGCCGCATCACCCAACACGACTTCGACGGCTCGGCTCTCGGCGACGTCTCCTGCCTGGGTTGACGTTCCGTGCGCATTGACATAGTTGATCTTGTTCACGTCGATCCCGGCGTCAGCGATTGCATTGCGCATGGATGCCGCGGCACCGTGCCCGTCTTCAGGCGGCAGCGTCATGTGGTAAGCATCGCCGCTCATACCGAAACCCGTGACCTCAGCATAGATGTTCGCGCCGCGCGCCCGGGCGGATTCCAGTTCTTCCAGCAGCATGACTCCCGCCCCGTCACCCAGCACGAATCCGTCCCGGTCGCGATCCCACGGTCGCGACGCCGCCTCGGGGTCGTCGTTGCGTTTGGACAGCGCCCGCGCTGCGGCGAACCCGCCCAGGCCAACCGGCGTGGTTGCCATCTCGGCGCCACCGACCAGCATGGCGTCGGCGTCTCCCTGGGCGATGAGCCGGGCACCCAGACCAATGTTGTGGGTTCCCGTGGTACAGGCGGTTACTACCGCGAGGTTGGGGCCCTGCAGGTTGTACTTCACCGACAGGTTGCCTGCAATCATGTTGATGATGGAGCCGGGTACGAAGAACGGCGAGATTTTTCGAGGGCCCGCCGTACGCAGGATTTCAGCGTTTTTTTCTATCTGCCCGATGCCCCCGATACCGGAACCAATGGCGCACCCCACTCGCCCCGCACTGGCCTCGGTGACCTCCAGGCCGGAGTCGCGCATGGCCTGGATACCCGCCACCATCCCGAACTGCACGAAAACGTCCATCTTGCGGGCCTCTTTGGGCTCGAGGTAACCGGCGGTGTCGAACCCCTTTACGGAGGCGCTTATCCTGGTGGTGTAGGCAGACACGTCAAACGCGTCGATATGCCGTACGCCGCTCTTGCCTTCCAGCAGGTTTTTCCAGGTCTCATCAACCGTATTCCCCAGCGGGCTCACCATGCCGATTCCGGTGACGACGACTCTTCTGCCAAACAAGGCTGTTCTCCTGTTGCGCTGCGGTTTCTGTGTTGCCGATAATAAAAAAGCCGCTCTAAGTAGCTAGATGCGGCTTCTGGAGTATTGGGCCGAGGGCGTCAGGTGAGGTGTTCGTTGATGTAGTCCATGGCCAGCTTGACGGTGGTGATTTTCTCCGCTTCTTCATCCGGTATCTCGGTTTCGAATTCCTCTTCGAGCGCCATGACCAGTTCTACGGTGTCGAGGGAATCAGCGCCGAGGTCCTCGACAAATGATGCCTCGGTCAGCACCTCCTCTTCCTTGACGCCCAGCTGCTCTGCGACGATTTTCTTCACGCGTTCTTCGATGCTGCTCATGATAGTGTATATCCCCCGAGATTGAGTATGAGTTCAAACCGACACAGGTGCCTCGAACGCGCATTTTACTCCGATTTACACAGCGTGGAATAATTTTTTTGGCGCTGTCACCTAGGAGCGGAGTATAGCTCTTTTCGACGCTTATGCCATATACAGGCCGCCATTGATGTGGATGGTCTCGCCGGTGATATAGGCTGCGAGGTCGCTGCATAAAAAGGCAACCAGCGCCGCCACCTCTTCGGCGGCACCCAGCCTCGCCAGGGGAATCTGGTTGAGCATGACCGCCCGCTGATCATCGGTCAGCTCCCGCGTCATGTCGGTGTCGATAAAGCCGGGGGCGACACAGTTGACGGTAATCGATCGGGAGCCGAGCTCCCGCGCCAGTGCCCGCGCAAAACCTTCAGCACCCGCTTTGGTGGCGGCATAGTTACTCTGCCCCATGTTGCCCATGGAACCGACCACGGAAGTGATGTTGACGATTCTGCCCCAGCGCGCCTTGGTCATGCCGCGCAGGCAGGCCTTGCTGACCCGGTAGAGCGAGGACAGGTTGGTCTCGATCACACTACTCCACTCCTCGGGTTTCATGCGCATCAGGATATTGTCCCGGGTGACGCCGGCATTGTTCACCAGCGCCAGGGGTGCGCTGTACCGCTCCCCGATGGCCTTCAGCACCGCGGTCACACTCTCCGGGTCGGTTACATCGAGTGTCATGCCACACCCGCCCGTCTCCTGCAGGTAGTCACTGATTCCGTCGGCGCCGTTGTCGCTGGTTGCCGTGCCAACCACCGCAAAGCCGTCTGCGGCCAATCGTGCGGCGATCGCCTTGCCGATACCCCGGCTGGCGCCGGTTACCAGTGCTACCTTTTTATCATCCGTCATCGACGCCTATCCTTTTCGTGAGTGGTTGCAGGAGTGGGTGACACGCCGCCAGCTCTGGCGCAAACGGCTCAGGCCATTGCGCCCTGCGCTGCCAGCAGTTCATCCGGCATCTCCAGCGCATGACAGGTCAGGCTCTTGTCGATACGCCGCGCCAGGCCACTCAACACCTTGCCGGGCCCGCACTCGAGCGCAGTATCCACACCCGCCTTCAGCATGGTTTGCATGCATCGCGTCCACTGCACCGGGCTTGATATCTGTTCCACCAGTAACTCGCGGATGCGCTCGGGGTCCTGCTCGACGCGGGCGTGCACGTTGTGAACGACCGGTATCGTCGGCGCGCTGATCGGGATGTGCGCGAGAACCCTGGCGAGTTGGTCCCCGGCGGAGCGCATCAATACAGTATGAAAAGGTGCGCTCACTGGCAGCGGCAGTGCCCGCCGCGCCCCGGCTTCCTTCAATGCCTCAGCGGCAGTGGCCACGGCGTTGCGATGCCCGGCGATGACGACCTGGCCGGGAGAGTTATAATTGACCGGTGCCACCAGCTCTTCGCCCTCCGCGCTGATCGCGGCACAGGTCTTGTTGATTACCTCATCGTCGAGGCCGATGACAGCGACCATGGCACCTTCGCCGACCGGCACCGCGCTCTGCATGAACGCACCGCGCTGTCGCACCAGTCCAACGGCGTCGCCGAAATCCAGCGCGCCGGCACAGACCAGCGCAGAAAACTCTCCCAGACTGTGCCCGGCCATCACCGCCGGCGGCGCCCCGCCGGCTTCCAGCCAGGCACGCCACAGTGCCACACTGGCTGTGAGCAGCACGGGCTGCGTGGTCTCGGTCAGGTTGAGGGCTTCCTGCTCGCCGTTTTGCACCAGGTCCCACGCGTCATACCCTAATGCTTCGCGGGCCTCGGCAAATGTGTCCCGGACTGATTGCCATCGGGCGTGGGCGGCGGCGAGCATGCCGCTGCGTTGCGACCCCTGGCCGGGGAACATGAAAGCCGTGCCGGCTGCTGTCATCGCCAGTACTCCTTGATCATCGCTGCTTCAAATCACAATCTGCAACCCAAGCCTCGGGTTGTGTCGTCTTACAGCATAGCGTATCCGGAGAGGTTCACCGGGGGCGTGGGACGCCGCCAGAAACCGGCGGGTGGCAGCGGACTGCCACCACGAGGGGTCTTGACCGCGGCGTTGTGTGTGGTGCCCTGCGCCGCGGTGTGAAGCTCAGTCGTCCGCGCCGGTTTCAACCGCCTTGCGTCCGCGGTAGAAGCCGTCGGCTGTGATGTGATGGCGGCGGTGGGTCTCGCCAGACGTCTGGTCCACGGACAGGGTGGGGCCGCCAAGCGCGTCGTGCGAGCGTCGCATACCACGCCGCGAGCGGGTTTTCTTACTCTTCTGAACTGCCATGTCTAACTCCTGGTTTCATCGTCTGGCCGAAATTGCGCCAGCACATCAAACGGGTTTTGTCGCTTTTCTCCTACCGGCTCCGAATCCGGTGTCCGGTAGGCTGCCAATGTCTCGTTGCACTGTTGCGTATCGTGGTAGCTGAACGTGGGCAATGCCAGTATCAACTCCTCCTCTACTACATCCCACAGCTGCATCTCGTCGGGCGATTCAGTCACCACCGGGTCGATAGTGCGCGGCAACAGCTTGGCCTGTTCATCGTCCACAACTACCGCCAGCGTGTTGTCTACGCGGAGCTCAAGCTCGAGGTCCTCGAGACAACGCTGGCAGACCACATTGACCGTCGCCCGGGCCTCAACCCGCACCCGGCAACGCCGCTCCTCATCAAGGAAAAAGCCCAACTCAGCTATTATCGCCCCGCTATCGTTGGCCAAAAGCGGCGAAAATCGCTTAAGTTGTTGCGGCTGCAAAACTCCCTCAACAGACTGTTCGCGCTGTGCCGCCTTGCGGGCGTCCAGCGTCCTGATTAGGGGCCGCGTCACCATGGGCGCGCATAATAGGGGCGCATTGCGGCATTGTCAAAATTTTTTCTTATAATACAAAGGCATGGAAATTATCCTCGGCTCGACATCCCGCTACCGCAAGGCCCTGTTGCAGCGCCTGCAGATTCCTTTTCGCTGCGAGGCTCCCGACGTCACCGAGACGCGCGTGAACAATGAGACACCCCGGGCAATGGCCACCCGGCTGGCGCTGGCAAAAGCCGCGGCGGTATCGGCCCGCCACCCCGGGGCACTGGTCATCGGATCGGACCAGGTAGCGGCCATCGATAACGCCGTTCTCGGCAAACCCGGCGGCTTCGCGGCCGCCCGGGAACAACTGTTGCGTTGCGCGGGCCGCAGCGTCACATTCTATACGGCTATTGCACTAATGCACCGGTCAGACGGTATAAGACTTCAGCACCTGGAACCCTTTACCGTGCACTTCCGGCCACTCAGCGCGGCCGAGGTGGAGGCTTACCTCTATAAAGAAGAGCCCTACGATTGCGCGGGCAGCTTCAAGTGTGAGGGGCTCGGTATTGCCCTGTTCGAGCGCCTCGAGGGTGCAGACCCCACCGCCCTGGAGGGCCTGCCCCTCATCGCACTGTGCCGCTTGCTCAGTGAGGCTGGCTGCGCAGTGCTGCCAGCGGGCCGCTGAGGGTGGCGTCCACCTCCGACGCCAGTTCCAGCTTGCCTGCCTCTGGCAACTCGATCGAGAGTCCCGCGGCGTGCAGGAAGAGGCGTTTCAGCCCGATGCGCGCGGCGAGTGAGCGCGCGGTGTCAGAGGCGTACTTGTCGTCGCCCAGCAGGGGGCAGCCGGCATGCAGCGCATGGACGCGAATCTGGTGCGTGCGACCGGTCACCGGCCGGGCTTCGAGCAGTGTCGCCTCCGGGAATCGTTCGAGGACGCTGAACTCGGTGACCGATGGCTTGCCCTCGCGTGACACCCGGACCACGCGCTCACCGGAACTCAGCACGTTTTTCGCAAGCGGCGCCTCGACCCGCTTAAGGCCGCGCGGCCAGCGGCCTATCGCCAACGCCAGATAGCGTTTCCCGACGCGGTCGCCACGCAACTGCTGGTGCAGGGCTCGCAGTACGGCGGGCTTGCGCGCCACCATGATCAGGCCCGACGTATCGCGATCCAGGCGGTGCACCAGTTCGAGGTAGTGGTCCTTCTCGCGCAGCGCCCGCAGGCACTCGATCAGTCCGAAGTCCAGGCCGCTACCGCCGTGCACCGCAAGCCCCGCCGGCTTGTCGATGACCAGCAGGCCGTCGTCCTCATAGACGGTGCGAGCGCTGAGTTCCGATTGCCAGTACCGCGGTATCCTGGTCGCAGCACCCGGTGCTGGCTGGGTCAGCGGCGGGATGCGCACCCGGTCGCCGCTGACCAGGCGGTAATCCGCCTTGACCCGTCGTTTGTTCACCCGGATTTCGCCCTTGCGCAGTCCACGGTAGAGACGGGATCGAGGCACGCCCTTGAGCTCGCGGGTCAGAAAATTGTCCAGGCGCTGGCCGGCGTAATCCGCATCGACTTCCAGGTACCTGACCCCTGTTGCCTGCCTCGGCGGCGTTGAGTCCGTCATTGATAAATTGCCGCGCCTTCGATTAAGTGTTAACGTTTCTGGTTGTGGTTACACCAGAGAACACCTGGCGACCGTATTGGGTGCTGCCGATGAATCGCAGCGTCGCGCCGGGAAACCACGAGCAATAATGGGCACTGAGCCCTCTTTATCAACCGCGCAACGAGCTTGCCGGGAACAGAATCAGTCATAGAGACACCACGGCGTGGTCGCTGTATCAGGTGCAGCGACACTATCAAAAACGCGGGCATAGTGCCATTGGCCCCCGCCTCACGCCGTAGCGACCGCCCCTATTGCGGGCGGGTCGTTAGTAACCACCTGAGCGTAGAAGCGATAAGTTAAGGCGCCCACGCCAACGCGAGGGCACTGGACGTTCACATCTGCCCACCCGGCTCTCGGGTGTGACTGACTCCCCCGCCAGGCCCTTGCTTGAAAGGCCTAGAGCACTCTATGAAGAAAATACTGATAAACGCGACGCAACCGGAAGAATTGCGTGTAGCAATGGTGGACGGGCAGCGCCTGTACGATCTCGACATCGAAAACCGCACCCGGCTGCAGAAAAAATCCAACATCTATAAAGGCAAAATCACCCGCGTCGAACAGAGCCTTGAAGCGGCGTTCGTCGATTTTGGGGCCGAGCGTCACGGCTTCCTGCCACTCAAGGAAATCGCCCGGGAATACTTCTACCGCAATCCCGGCGACAGTGACGGCCGACTCAAGATTCGCGATGTCGTCAAGGAAGGCACCGAGATTATCATCCAGGTCGACAAGGAAGAGCGCGGCACCAAAGGCGCAGCCGTTACCACGTTCATCAGCCTCGCCGGCCGCTACATGGTGCTGATGCCCAATAATCCCCGGGCTGGCGGTATCTCGAGGCGCATCGAGGGCGACGACCGCACCGAGCTTCGGGAGGCGCTGAGCGCGCTGGAAATTCCCAAGGGCATGGGCGTGATCATCCGCACCGCGGGCGTTGGACGAACGTCGGAAGAGCTGCAATGGGACCTCGACTACCTGGTCCAGTTGTGGGAAGCGATCAAGACCGCCAGCGACGAAAGCAAGGCACCGGAGCTGCTGTTTCAGGAAAGTAACGTGATCATCCGCGCGGTACGTGACTACCTGCGCGATGATATCGATCAGGTATTGATCGACTCGGCGGACGCCTACAAGCAGGCGATGGACTTTACCAGCCTGGTGATGCCCCAGTACAAGAACCGACTGAAGCTCTACGAAGACAGCATCCCGATGTTCAATCGGTTCCAGATAGAGACGCAGATCGAAACCGCTTTTACGCGTGAAGTCAGGCTGCCGTCCGGCGGTTCCATCGTGATCGACCCCACGGAAGCGCTGATCTCCATCGACATCAACTCGGCCCGCGCCACCAAGGGCTCTGATATCGAGGAAACCGCGTTGCGCACCAACCTCGAGGCGGCCGACGAGATTGCCAGGCAGCTGCGGCTGCGGGATATGGGTGGCCTGATCGTCATCGACTTTATCGACATGCTCGCCTCGCGTAACCAGCGATCAGTTGAAAACCGCGTGCGCGACGCACTCGCCATCGACCGGGCGCGGGTGCAGGTCGGCAAGATCTCGCGATTCGGCCTGCTGGAGATGTCGCGCCAGCGGTTGCGCCCCTCCCTGGGAGAAACCAGTGCCATCGTCTGCCCCCGGTGCACAGGCCAGGGCACGATCCGCGATACCAAGTCGCTTGCCCTCTCCATCCTGCGGTTGCTCGAGGAAGAGGCGATCAAGGAACGCAGTGTGGAGGTGCGCGCCATCGTCCCGGTGGACGTTGCCGCCTACCTGCTGAACGAGAAGCGGTCCGCGCTCAGTGAAATTGAACAGGTCACCAAGGCACGGATGCTGGTCATTCCCAACCCCAACCTGGAAACACCGCATTTCGAGGTGCAGCGCCTGCGCGACGACGAGGTCTCGGGTGACCACGAGACCAGCTACAAGGTCGACATCACGGTACCGGATGCCGAGGCCATCAGTGACACTCACAGTGCCGATATTCCAAACCAGCGTGCCAAGGTGGAGCCGCTCGCACCGCAGGCCATGTCACCGGCGCCAGCTCCCGCCGAGGAGCCCGGCGATGCCGTGCCCGCCTCCCCGGCTGCGACCCACGTCGCCAGTCCCTCAAGCGAAGAAAAGCCGGGGCTGCTCTCCCGTTTCTGGAAAGCGATTGCGGGCGCGCCGGAGGCGGCAGATGCGGCATCGGAAGCAACCCCCGAGCCCGCAGCCGCAGCGCCTGAAACCAAGCCGGAACGTCCACGCGGTGAATCCGGTGGCCGACAGCGCCAGCGCAACCGGGGTCAGCGGTCGCAGGATCGACGCGGCGGCAATCGCAGGCGCAATAACGGTGATGACAAGCCACGCGAAGCCGCCAGCGCGGACAACGCCCAGAAAGATGAACAGAAAAGCAACGAGGAAAGCCGCGGTGGCCAAGGCCGCCGACGCGGAGGCCAGAACCGCCGTCGCGGCGGTGAGCGCGGCGGACGCGATGCAGTTCCCGCGGTTGAGAGTGTGGAAGCCGTCGCCGACGTCGCCGACGTCGTCGAGTCGACCGAAGCGGAAACCGAAGCCGATGATTCCAACCGTAACCGCCCTCGCAAGCGGCCCAGCAACGTCAAGCGCGGCGAGCCCCAGCGGCGACGGCGCAACCGTGGCCGCCGTTCGGACGAGCCCCGGGAAGGCAGCGCAACGGCTGCGGACAGCGCGGCCAACGAGAGCGAAGTGACGCCGGTGCCAGCGGTCAATCAGACGGCTGCCAATCCGCCCGCAGCCGAGGCTGCGAGCAGTGAAAGCACCGACCTCCTGGGCGCGGCAGCGGCCGCCATCGAGGCGGTAGCCGCTGCTGACTCCGACACCCGATCGGCAGACGCGGAGCCGGCCGAAGAGACTACCCCGGATGCCAAGGCAGCCGCTGGCGTTACCGGTGTTGCGACAGACGCAGCAGACGAACCCCAGGCGCCGGAAGTGGCGTCCGATGAGGCTGTTGCAGTCAACGACCCCGTCACTGACCCACAATCCAGTGCGGGCGATACAGCGGCTATACCGGCTGAGCCGGGCGAAGCACCCGAGCAGAGCCAGCCCGAACCCGTACAAGCCGCAGAGACCGTTGCTCCCGCCATCAAACCCGAAGCAGCGGTCGCCGAGAAAACCGGCATCACGGCGGAAGGGCGAGCCTGCAACGACCCGCGGGTTGAAGCGAGGCCCGTCGTGGAGTTGGAAATCACCACGACACACCCGGCCCTGTTCAGCGAGCAGGTGGCCGCACCGGCCGCCAGCGGCGATCGCGTGACACCCCGCGCCAGCAACGATCCACGCGGGCCGCTCGAACAGCATACCGACCAGGCGGCCGACGGTTGACCCGTAGACGTGTCTAAAGGGGCGACCGGCCTCTTGTACGCAACCGCGTTCACGGTATAATCGCGCCTGCTCCGCAACCGGAGCAGGCAACAACGATTTCTGGTGGGCTGGCTGAGTGGTCGAAAGCGGCGGTCTTGAAAACCGTTGAGGGTTTATCCCCTCCCGGGGTTCGAATCCCTGGCCCACCGCCATAAACAGAAGCGCCTCCGCAAGGAGGCGTTTCCGTTTATGGTTGTGTGTCAGGACCTGGTTCGAACCCCCGTTCGACAAAACGCGCCAGTGTTTTGCACCGAGCCGCAATGCGGCGAAGCCCGCAGGGTCGTATTCGATCCCGGCGGTTGGTCGCTGAAGAGCAGAATAGTGCCTGAGATTGTCATTGTCGGCGGATCGGCTGAGTGTGATGGAGTTACGGAAGGTGTCCTACTTAGTTCTCACGTGGGGTGTCCCGCTTAGTTCTCGCGGCGCCTCGGCATACGGGGACGCGGAGGCTCGGGCTTCGACTACTTGCGAATTTTTCCACCGGCGTTTGTTGTTTCGTCAGTGGTGGTGGCATTGTGCACGAACTTAAATTCCGGAACGGCGATTTCCCTCAGTAATACCTCAGCCGGAGTTAGACGGCGCGTATGTTTGGCGTGTCGGTCAAGCCGTCAAAAGAATACGCCCTGCCTGTCAACGTGCGTAGCGGCCGCGGCGCGCTCTACTCCTGTGGTTTATCGGCCAAACGGTGCTCGATGAACCAACGCTCAGGTGGGTTGTCGGTGGATGCCGACGCGAGTTAGCTCCCGCGACGCCAATAAACCTGCGCGACTTGGGTTTGACAGACCGTAAGATAGCCTTTTAACAGAACTGACATCTAGCCCACCTCACATCTTACCGGGGACGACGACGAGTCGCGTACCTGCCCAAAAGGTACAAACCACCCAGCAACATGGGCAGGGTGCCGGGGAGCGGCATGCCACTTGGGGGTTGCTCCGGTTGTTGTGTCAACAAAACACCAGACTCTGAAACGAACGATACTGAAGGGTTCGACAACGTAATGTCCAAGGCAGCCGTATTGCTGACGTCAGCATCCCAGATGCCTGTTCCCCCTCCGAGCGTGCCCAAGAGCACGGCAACGGCATAGCTTACGCCTTCCTCTAACGCGATCGCGCCGGTCTGCAGACTCCGATCAAACGACAGCAGTTCATTACGAGCCTCCACTGAATCAGTTGATCGAAACAGCTCTTGTTGAGTACCGGTCAGAGAGAATGCAGTTGCGCCGTCACTCGCCGTAACGCATGCGTCCAGTGTGGGGCAGCGGTACAAACTCAATTGGAATGTTGCCCGAGCAAAGGCAGCCACTCCACCTGCGTCTGAGGCTTCCAGATCGCCGTCAATGTCAAGACTCACCTCGAAGGTAGCACCTGAAGAACTACCAGAACTAAAGCTAAATGTGTCGAGAAATTGAAGGCTGGTCTGTGTGACACCGTTCACACCCCGAGCATCAGAGGTGCCGGTGCGCTCCATGCTTGATTGTGCTTTTAATAGCCCTGTCGCCAAGTCTAGAGAGCCAACCGAACTGGCGACTTGGGCAGCCCCGGTGGGCACGCTGGCAAAATTGTAGCCCACAGATGTTGTTCCCACTGACGCACTGCTTACGCCTGCGAACGATTCCGTATCAGTTTTGCGCCCACCGTCCCCGGGTAAGGTACCAGACCCCGGCTCGTCCACCGTCAGAGATCGACTGGGCAATAACGCCGTAGCCGGTGGGGATCGCATGCACGATGCTAGAAAAGAACCAGAGGCAAACGACTATGAAGCTTGCTCTGGGCACCTTGGCCTTTCGACGGAATCCGAGACGCAGCATAGTGTCCTATCCTTTCGAGGGGTTGAAGTTAGAATGTGAGCTGCAAAATCCATGCCACCTCTTAAAAATCAACAGCTTGCGTATTACGTTCATCACTGAAGCTTGATGGATGTAAATTTTTCTGACAATTTACCTTTGTAGATTCGCACCGAAACTGTGCGGTGGTATAGGGGGCATGGTCCTCGGTAAACAGGGTTATTGGTCTAAAAATCGCTTTAGTAGAATGGCGTGTAATCCCCCATTTTTAACTGTCCGTTTGAGTAGAGGGTTATGCAGCTTGTAGCAGCCGAGCTGGAGGTACGCCCCCGATCGCCGTATTCGGCCGCTCATTATTGTAGTCCCAAAGCCATTGGGTCGCTAATAGCTAGGCGTGGGGGACGCTGTTGAACTCATGCAGATCCAGCCATTCATGCCGTGCAGTTCGGTTGAATCGCTCAATATAGGCATTCTGCAGTTAGGCTTGCCGCGCCTATTCAATGATCTGGTCCAGCGCACGAATCACACGCGGCGCAGGCAATGACAGGTCAACTTCAATCCCGAGGCCTTGCCGGTTGTAGTCGTCAATCACATTGAATGTCCGGATGGTCTTGCCGCTGACCAGCTGATCACTCATGAAGTCCATCGACCAGACCTGGTTCGGTGCCGTCGGAACATCCAACTCCCCAGGGTAATCCCGCTTGATACGTCGCTTGGGCTTGATTCGCAAATTCAGCTCCAGCTCCCGATAAATGCGATATACGCGTTTATGGTTCCAGGTAAAGCCCTTCACGTTGCGCAGATACATAAAACACAAACCAAAGCCCCAGCGCTTGTGAGTCTGGGTAAGCTTTAGCAGCCAGTCAGCGACGAGGGCATTCTCGCCGTCGAGCTTGGCCTGATAGCGGTAGCAGGTCTCGCTTATGCCATACACCACGCAGGCGAGCCGGATGCTGATGCCATGTTTGGCCACGCCCTTCCTGGCCATCTCCCGGCGCTGAGATGGCCTTACAGCTTTCCCTCAAGGGCTTCCTGCCGCAGCTCGGCTTTGATCCGCTCTTCGGCGTACATCTTCTTCAGGCGGGCATTCTCGGCTTCTAGCTCTTTCAGCCGTTTCATCATCGACGCGTCCATACCACCGAACTTCGAGCGCCACTGATAGATTAGCGCTGTACTGACATTGTGTTCGCGGGACAGGTCGGCAACCGGAACTCCGGCTTCATGCTGTTTCAGAATCGCCAGTATCTGGCCTTCGGTGTATCGAGACTTCTTCATCTATCGCTCCTTCTGCGATCATTGTAAAAGTCTCTACTCAAAACCTCGATTACTTTTTGGGGGGATTACAGGCGAAAATACGGGCCGTTGTTTGTCTCAGCCTGTTGCACCGAGTGCCAGAAGCCAGAGGCTCAAGTCAGGTCGTGTCCGGCATTATGCGAAATCAGATTATTCATCGAAGTAATCCGAGTCGATTTGCTTGATTTCATAGCTTCCGGAAACAGTCACCCCGACATTGTGGTCGACCATCAAGGCGGCGAGCCGCGCACCATCAATCAGAATTATTCGCGAGTCGATATTCGAACGCATACCCGAGTGCCTCTTTCGAAAAATTCGACGTCGTGATGAATATCCCTTTCTTTGCCCGTTTGCCCTGTTACGCTCCCGCAAACTTCTGAATCTCGGGTCGACCAACAGTGTTCTCCCATCGTTTCGCCTGAATATAGATAACGTCGAGGCCGAGCTTATCCTCGTTAATGATGCCGTCAATCCCCTCATCGCCGGACTTGCCAACAGCGCGGGCCGCGTCCTGTCGGTTGCCGCCATAGCCCATCTTTACTAGCAGGTCGACCACGGCGCGCTCGAAGAAGGCCGGAGAGTTCGATTTAACGGTCGAGAGCACCTCGTCCTCGACGGTGGCTCGTAATTGCTCGTATGCGGCGCTGAGGGCATCCTCGGGCGTGTAGTTGGATTCTACACTGAACGACGAACTGGGCTCTTCGGGTTTTGCCTTCTTCGACGACTTGAACTTGCGAAAAGATTCATAACGCTCGAGCGTCGAGTTATTTACCGCCCCGGGATTCGTTGCCAGCAACTCGAGGCCGTCGGACGTAATGCGAAGATAGCCGCGCTTCGGGCTTTCGAGTAACCCTGCCTTCTTAAGGTAGGTGTTCGCCCACCCCACCCGGTTACTCATCACGGCCTGATTCCCACTCGGGAGCAATTCCGAGCGTTCGTCATCAGTCAATTGAAAGTGGTCGGATAGTGAGGTTACTGCGTCACGCTTCTTGTGACCTTGTCCATCGGCCGCGAGCTTGAGCAGCGGCAGCATTATCGTCTGGTAGTCGGGAATAGCCATCCTTGTCACTTTTTGTTTAGTTGCTTATTGCCCGCCACGGCCACCCCCGGCCAGAAACAGGCCGCAGCCGCCCCTAAAAGCCGCATACGCGCCGCTCTGCCCGACTCTCCCTCGATCACACTCTATCAGCGCCGCGTGGCGGGCCGCATAAGCCGCCTTGCGGGCCTCACAGTCGGGGCGGTCTCTTTTCGGGGGATTTTGCATCCGACCGAGGATAGCGGAAATGCCCTCGAGAGGCGACAAATGACCTGGCTTCAGCGTGCGACCACAAAAAATCTTGCGATATTTTTTACCCGGCCGGGATTCGAACCGATAGCAGATATTTTTCTCGGGGTACCACCAGGGGTACCGCTCGAACTAGCCATATTTTATCGTAAATAAACAGCCGTTATAGGCTGTTTCGATATCCCTGGCCCACCGCCATAAACAGAAGCGCCTCCGCAAGGAGGCGTTTCTGTTTATGGTTGTGTGTCAGGACCTGGTTCGAACCCCCGTTCGACAAACTGCGACCCCGGAGCAGTTTGAACGCCCGCAGGCCCCAGGCCGAGGACGCCTCGAGTCATTCCTGGCCCAACACCGGCCCCGGCGGCCAAACCCCGGTCATTCATCCCTTGTCTTTACTTTTAGTCCTTGCCGTTTCCCCTTACCCTTGGGTGCCAGCCGTGGATCGGTGAAGGACTGTACGTCGGGATCATCATCGCGGAATTGAACGGTGATTCGATTGATATCGGAAGGCCAGTTCGGCACATTGATCGCGCTCACGCGATCGCTGCCACGAGCCCGATCCGTGACCGTGACCGTTCCACTCGCTGTTGGTGAAGCAGGGATGGAGACATCTGCGGCGGTCAGGAACGTCAGCGTGTTAAACGGAAACAACTCGCCGCGACTGAGGTCGGTAACGCCATCCGGCGGGCCGGGAAATGGCGGGAACGGCGGCGGTAAGGTCGGCCCGGCATCATAGGCGAAGAATGCCAGGTTCACGCCCGTTCGTGGGCTTATGGCGCCGGTTATCACGTTGAGGCCATCGATTTCAAGCTCGTCATTGCGTTCGCCCTGGTCTCCCCAGAATTCTCTCTGGCGGCTGATGACAAGATTCGTATAGTTCGGGTCCCGTGGCAGGAAGCTCTCAAGCCCCTCATTTGGCCTGCTGGTATTCAGGCGAAGAAAATAATCACTGCGACTGAAGGGCTCGAAGTAGAAATGGTGAACCGTTTCCTGCTCGCCCTCGGCCGCGGGCCTGATAACGGCAAGTTCATACGACTTCAGGCCGTTGACCTTCACCGGCCCGAAGGCACCGCTCGGGCCGATCGGGAAACTCGCCCGGGGTTTTTTGCCGACCCGCTGACCAGTGGCTGCATCCAGGCGCCATAACTGCACAACGGCACCGCCGTAACCATTATTCTGTGGAAAGATGACAGCCCTGCCCGCAATCCGAACCTGCCCGGGTGGTTCTGGAATGACCGCGGTGGTCTCCGGCGCCTCGCCGGTCAGGAACTCGTACATGACGCCAAAGGCTTCCGCGGACGTAGTGACTTCGGTGTGAGCCTTCGTGCCGAAATAATAGTTGTCATTGACGTCAGGGCCGATCTGGGCGTTGGTGTTGCCCCTGATGTTGTTGCCACTGTCCGCGGTGTTCCATTCACCCCAGATCCCGATTGTTGGCACACCTCCCGGCAACTCATCCGGAGAGCGTCCATCGATATTGACATACTTCGCGACCTTGGTTGGCCCCTCGAACCCGGACTCCGTGTCGTCCAGGTAAGTCGTCCAGACCGAAGTGCCGCGAGAGTGTCCAATCGCGTATACCTGCTCTGCACCCGAAGCTTCCAGCACCGCATCAATAAAGCTATCGAGATCACCGATGGGGTTCTCAGAGCTGCTGGTGTCATATTCGAACGCGTATAAAAGCTCCTGCGGATAACCGTTGCTGGTGAAACGCATGGCCTGGGTTTCGAACTGCTGTGCCGATCCGGACTGGCCATGTACGAAGATGATGGGCTTCATCCCGCCCGCGTGGACGATAGCCGACAACGCCAAAGAACCTATCAGGCAAAACCAGGTAGCCAGCGAGCGCGCCGGTGTGTGGTTAAAAAATCGCAATTTCAGACGTCTCATGACGATGCTCCTTACGTTCCTGGAAGGTCCCTCCGGGCGTGTCAGTGTCCCGCCATACCGACAAAAACCCTGGGGCGCGGTGTTTCCGCACCGGCCTCACTTTATTCACGTCCTTCAATCACAATAGCGCATTATTCTACGGTCGCCACTGCTGATCCAGAATTTGCGGCGACGGAAAGTGCGGTGTATTGGCCAAAAGCGTGAACCTGATCGCTTAAGCGTCTGGCCGTTCGCAAACTGTCTTCGCTCCCTTTCCGACCGTGCCAGATCAGGATCGAAGCCGCTTCCTCAGCCTGAACCGGCGGCTCAAATATCTGGGCGGGGAACGGCCCTGATGCGCCCGTCGCGGACTCAGCGCCCCACGCGGTTGAACTCGGTCAGGAAAGGCCAGCCGAGAGACAGGTAGATGCCGTCCTGGTCTGTCTCGGTGCGCCCGTAGGCGAGGTAGAGTGGACCCAGGGGCGAGTCGATCGCAAAGTAGAGGCTACCGGCGGTAATGAAGTCACTACTGCCTATGTCACTGCGGTCACTCCACAACTGGCCGCCTTCGATGGAAGCCCCGGCGTAGATGGGAAGATCCAGTGGCAGAACACTGGTCTCCGAGAGACGCCGCTGGTACTGCGCCATGGCAAAGGCCATCTGCCGCCCGGAGAAGAAATTGTGGCTCAGGCCTGACAGGTTGAACAGGCCACCCAACTGGAAATAGTTTTGCGGCGAATTGACCGCATCGATGGACTGGCCGGTCTTGGCAGAAAGTATCACGGTGTTTTTCGCATCCGTCCCGAAGCTGAAGGCGGTGAGACCGATGGCCCGCCAGCGCTCGAAATTGCTGTCTGCTCCCATGGTGTCCCGCTGCAGGTCGTAGTCGGCATACAGGAAACTGCCACTGGTCGGGAAGAACGGGTCATCCAGGGTGTCATAGCGCAGGCTCGCGAGCAGCCCGCCTTCACTGAAATCATCCTCCTCGAGTTGGCCCGCGCCCGATTCGGTTTCGCGGTATTCGCCGAGGGTGCGAAAGAGTCCCAGCCGCAATTGCACCTCATCGGCAATGTGCATACCGGCGGCCAGTTCGGCCCGCAACGAGCGAACCCGCCACTCCCCGAGAGAATTGGTGAGGCCGCCCGAATCGGGGCCGAGAGCACGCACACGATAATCCTGGAACGCCAGGTGAGGTTGCAGGAAGTACCGCGAATACAGGTCCAGCGGCTGATACAGACCGCCTCGCAACAACAGGGTGTCGCCGAGCTGTACCTGGGAGTACAGCTCACCCCCCAGTTCGTTCACCCCCTTGTACAGGTAGCTGGCGCCGACATCGATCTCGTTGACCCCATCGAGATCAGTGAGCAGGCTGAGCCCGAGCTTCAGGTTGTCGCTGCCCCAGGATTTTGCCCGCGCGTTGATTACCAGCCCGGTGCCCTCCTCGCCCGACTGCACCTGGTAGTCGATGAGCTGCCAGTAGTCGAGTGCATAGACAGACGCGATGTCACGGTTTAGCTGCCGACGATCGAGCGTCTCACCGAGGGGTTGGGAAATCCGCACCCGGATGAGATCGTCGGAGAGGCCGCTGTCGTTGCGGATCGCCACATAGTCGATAACCGGGCTTCCAGCCTCCGGCATGGTCCGCCGCGCGAGATGTGCCTGCCAGGGGGACGCATCGAGCGCCAGCGGTGACAACCGGTCCGCGAGTGCCATGGTCGCCTCGTAACCGCGACGATAGATTTCTTGCGCCCGATCGAAATCGAGCATGCCGATACCGTCCAGGTCGGGGCTGATCAGCACATCGTCCGGCCCGAGCGTGGACAGCTGCTGAACCGAGTTCTTGCGGGTAAGAAAACCGAGAACCTGGTCGGTGACGCCCAGCACCGAGGTGATTTCCTCGCGGGATTTGAGCGGCGTTCCGATGTCGACGACGATCAGCTGTTGTCCCCCCATCTGGCGGCCGACCTCCACCGGAATATTCATGGCCATGCCGCCATCCACCAGCAGTTTGCCGTCATATTCTACCGGAGCGAGGATACCGGGCAGCGACATACTGGCGCGCAGGGCGGTGACGAGATCACCCCGGCCGAAAATGTACGCATCACCCGTTTCTATATCCGTGGCCACGGCCCGGAAGGGGATCGGTAGCAGGTCGAAGTCGGTGACGTGTGACGCGTTGTAAACCAGCGCCTTGATGATCTGCCGAACCTGTTGCCCCTGCACGATTCCCAGCGGAACGTTCACACGACCGTTCTTCAGTGACAGGGTTGAAGGTGTCGCGTAGTCGTAATCGTCACTCTTGCGTCGCGGGGGTTGCGCTTTCCGCTCGATGCTGTCCTTGAACGCCAGTTGCCAGTCCATGGCGTCGATCACGCCTCTCAGCTTGTCGGCATCCATACCGGTGGCGTAAAGCCCGCCCACCAGCGCGCCCATGCTGGTGCCGGCAATCGAATCCACGGGGATCCGCAATTCTTCCAGTGCCCTGATCACCCCCGCATGGGCGAGGCCGCGGGCACCGCCACCGGCCAGCACGAGTGCAATGGATTCGCGCCCCGGAGCCGCCGGACTTGGCGTGGCGACGGCCACCATGGCCGGCAGCAACGCGACGACCAACTTCAGATACGGTCTCATGGGCTTTAATCTCCAGTTTTCGGCCTGCGGGGACCGTGTCAGCGGTTGCGGGCCATCCGGATTTGAGGGTGACCTCCCGGGGCCTGACTTCAAACGGCGGGTGTTTTCACGACGGGTAAGCCTCTTACACGGCCCGGCGCAGGGCTGCCTTGCCGCCGCGACCGGAAGGCCCGCGCGCTTCCCGAAACTACACTACCCGGGACAGCCCTTGAATTTCCCTGCCTCGGCCCCACCCTCTCGGAACGGCTCAGTTTAGACTTTGGAGAAACCCCGAACAATTGTATAATCACCACTCCCGGGGTGGTCCATGCACCGCCGACCGGTTTCGTCACGCCAGGCCTCATCCCGTTGATTTTCAACGCATTTGGGGAACTTGGCGACGAAATTCCGGTCATATCACCGGTACGCACGACTGCGTGCGCCTGAAATGGAGCGAGTTAATGCAAGACGAAAGAGTGTACAACCCGCGTGTCGTGGGTGCCGAATCTCTGGTCAGCACCAACAAGGTGCTCAAGAACACTTACATGTTGCTGGGAATGACCCTGCTATTCAGCGCCGTCACTGCCGGGATATCCATGGCTGTGGGCCTCGGCCACGGCGCCGGACTGATACTGGCCCTGGTTGGTTTCGGCCTGTTGTTTGTCGTCAACAAGACCGCGGACACCAGCAAGGGGCTGCTGGCCATTTTTGCGTTCACGGGTGTCATGGGGGCGTCTATCGGCCCGATGCTGAACTACTACCTGCAGCTACCGAACGGTCCGGAACTGGTCATGCAGGCAATGGGCGGAACCGCACTGGTGTTCTTCGGTCTGTCGGCCTACGCGCTGACGACCCGCAAGGATTTCTCCTACATGGGCGGTTTCCTGATGGTCGGGTTGCTGGTCGCCGTGGTGGCCATGGTTGCCAATATCTTCCTCGGCATTCCCGCCCTGTCGCTGACGATATCGGCCGCGGTGGTGATGATCATGTCCGGCCTGATCCTCTTCGACACCAGCAGGATCATCAACGGCGGAGAAACCAACTACATCCGCGCGACTGTCAGCCTGTACCTGAACATTTACAACCTGTTCATTCACATGCTTCATCTGCTGACTGCTTTCAGCGGCGACGACTGATTCCGTCGCCCGATACTCAAAACCCCGGCGCCTGCCGGGGTTTTTCGTTGTGAGCACTGCCACATGAACTACAGCCTGTTAGTAACGGCTGCCCCCGAGAGCGGCCATGCCAGCCTCACCGCGGCTCGCTTCGCGGAGACCGTGCTGGCCCGGGGCCACCGGATTCACCGGGTTTTCTTCCTCGGCGCCGGAACGCTCAATGGAGCCGCCGCGGCAGTGCCGGCGCAGGATGAAACCGACGTCAGGCAGCTCTGGCAGACGCTCGCCGCGGCGCACGGCCTCGACCTGGTACTGTGCATATCTTCAGCACTGCGGGAAGGCATCCTGGATGCTACCGAGGCCAATCGCCACGACAAGGCGGCAGCGACAGCGCACCCCGCCTTCATCCTGTCCGGGCTGGGCCAACTGGTGGATGCCTGGATGGCTTCTGACCGGGTGGTGACCTTCGGTGGATGACAATCCCGCCGCCGGGGCACTCGAGACAACCGGCAACTCGCCCGCCGGCGCCCTTGTCGTTCTCTCCCACTCTCCCTATGGCAGCCCGCTCGCCCGGTCGGCGCTGGAGACCGTGATGGCCGGTGCCGTTTTTGACCAGCCGGTGGCGTTGCTGCTGCGGGGTGCCGGAGTGCTGGCCGCGCTGCCGGAACAGGACGGTCAATGCATCGGTCGGCGTTCTCCCGGCCGGATGCTCGCCTCGCTGCCCTACTATGACGTGGAGACACTCTACGTCGACGCAGCAGCCGTCGCCGACTACGGCATCGATGTCGACACGCTGCCCGCGCAGGCGCGCCTGCTCGACGCGTCGTCCCAGCGGGCGTTGCTTCTCAGCTACCGTCACATCCTGGGGTATTAGGGCCTCATGATCCTGCACCTTGTCAACGCGGCTCCGGGCACCGAGGCCGTCGCCCATTGCCTGGCCCTTGCAGCAGCGGGTGATGCGGTGCTGTTGACGGGCGATGCCACCTACTGTCTCCTCCAGGGCAGTGTGCATGCGCAAGCGATGGGCGCTTGTGACGCTGCGCTTTACGTCCTGGCCGATGACGCGGCCGCCAGGGGATTGGCAGATCAGGTACGGGAGCCGTACACTCTCGTGGACATGGAGGGCTTCGTCGACCTGACCGAGCGCTTTCAGCAGATACAGTCCTGGTATTAGGCCATGCTGTCATCCGATGCATTCGACCGGGAGGGGTTTCTGCGCAGGCTTGACGACTGGTCACCCCAACTGGCCAGGGATATCGCCGCCGCTGAGGACATAGAACTGGTGGATGCCCACTGGGAGGTGATTCATTGCCTGCGGGAGTACTACCGTGAATTCGACGCCTCGCCGGCCATGCGTGCACTGGTAAAATATTGCCGCCACCGGTTGGGCGACGACAAGGGGAACAGTCTCTACCTGTTGTCGCTGTTCCCCGGCTCGCCCGCCAAGCTGGCTAGCAAGATCGCCGGGCTGCCGAAGCCCGATAACTGCCTGTGAGCGCGCATGGCCACTGAAAGCAGCCTCGATCCCCTGCCCGGCGAACATGCCTTCGCCCCTTTTGTGCGCATCCTCGGCCGCGGCAAATCCGGCTCGCGCTCTCTGAGCCGCGAGGAGGCGCGGCTGGGGTTCTCGATGATACTTCGCGACGAGGTGGAGCCCCTCCAGCTCGGCGCCTTCCTCATGCTGCTGCGGGTCAAAGAGGAAACCGGTGCGGAACTGGCCGGTTTCGTGGAGGCCTGCCGTGACGTCATGGTCGCGCCGGCGCCCGACCTGGCCGCGGACCTTGACTGGTCCAGCTATGCGGGCAAAAAACACCAGCATCCCTGGTATCTGCTCGCGCTGCTACTGCTGGCGCAGGCCGGCTATCGTGTATTCCTGCACGGCAGTGCCGGACACACACCGGGGCGTCTCTACACCGAGCATGCCATGCGCGAGCTCGGCCTGCCCGTTGCGCACGACTGGGGGCAGGTGGAAAACCAGTTGCAGCAGGAAGGGCTCAGTTACCTGTCGCTGGAGCATTTCTGCGAGCCGCTACAGCGGTTGCTGCAGCTCAAACCGCTGCTGGGCCTGCGTTCGCCGGTCAACACGCTGACACGCATGCTCAACCCCCTGCGCGCACCCTGCAGCCTGCAAAGCATTTTTCATCCCGCCTATGCAAAACTTCACCAGGACGCCGACCGGATGCTGGAACAGCCGGCGGCGATGGTGTTCAAGGGCGAAAGTGGCGAGGTCGAGTTAAAACCCTCGGCCGATACCCGGCTGCACTGGCTGCGGCCGGCATCCACAAGCACCGTCAGCGTCCCCAGGACGCTGTCGTCCCGCGCGGAAGCTGTGGCACGGCCGTCCGTCCTGCCACTGCGGTCGCTATGGCGGGGCGACAGCGAAGACCAATACGGCCTTGATGCCGCAGTCGGCACCACGGCGGCGGCACTGCTGTTACTGGGTGCGGCGGACACTATCCCCGATGCACGCGAGCGGGCGCTCCGACTCTGGCACGCGCGCGATCGGCGTCGGCTCGACTGATGCCCCTGAGTCATATACAGCCCGCTGCTTACGACACCCTGCTGAAGGAAAAAAGCGCCGCGGTCAGTGCCCTCATTGCGCCTTTCGAGCCACCGCCTGCCGTCGTGGTTGCCTCGCCCACTACCGGATTCCGGATGCGCGCGGAGTTCCGGGTCTGGCACCAGGATGAAGACCTTGACTACGTGATGTTTCGTCGCGGCGAGCCGAAGACGCCCATCCCGGTCTCGCGCTTTCCCATCGCCTGCGAACGCATCCAGTCGCTGATGCCAAAAGTGAGGGAGTGGGTGAAGGACGATGTGCCTCTGCGTCGGCGGCTGTTCCAGATCGAGTTTCTGAGCAGCCTCGCCGGCGATACCCTGCTGACGCTGGTCTACCACCGTCCGCTCGACGAGGACTGGGACATTGCGGCCACGGCCCTGGCTGCGGAATTGGGTGTGTCCGTGGTGGGGCGCAGTCGCGGGCAGAAGCGTGTGATCGGGCGAGATTTCGTCGAAGAACAACTGGTCGTCCACGGTAGGCGCTATCACTACCGTCAGTATGAACAGGCCTTTACCCAACCGAATGCGACTGTCAACGTGGCTATGATCGAATGGGCCCGCGACCAGGCCGCCGGGCTCGGCGACGACCTGCTGGAGCTCTACTGCGGGAACGGCAATTTCACCCTGCCGCTGGCAGAACGGTTTGAGCATGTGATTGCCACCGAGGTATCCAAGGCGTCGATCCGGGCAGCACAGGAAAACATAGCGCACAATGCAATCAGCAATGTGCAGTTGGTTCGGCTGTCGGCGGAGGAGACAACTGCAGCGATGCGGGCCGATCGGGAGTTCCGGCGGCTGCGATCACTGCCCCGCCCGCTCACCGACTACAGGCTGCGCACCCTGCTCGTCGACCCGCCCAGAGCGGGCCTGGATGACGCCACGCTGGAGCTGGCGACGGGCTTCGACCGGGTGCTGTACATTTCCTGCAATCCCGCGACCCTGGCGGATAACCTGCGCACGCTTGTCCGTACCCATGTGATCGCTTCATTCGCACAGTTCGACCAGTTTCCCTATACGAATCACATGGAGTGCGGTGTTTTGCTGAGACGCAAATGATTCCGACTTTGTCTATACTGATGATGAAGAGGCCGCCAAGGGAGGAGTGACAATGTCTGTGGAAAAACTGAGTCCCGCCGCCATCGAGGAAGAACTCGCCAAACTCCCCGACTGGGGTCTCGGACCAGCACAAGCTCTACCGGCATTTCGTGTTCACCAGCTTTATCGAAGCCTTTGGATTTATCTCCCAGGTCGCACTCCTGGCCGAGGCGCAGAACCACCATCCCGAGTGGTCGAACACTTATGACCGGGTGGAAATCTATCTCACCACGCATGAGGCCGGGGGCATTTCGCAGCGGGATTTCAAGCTCGCCAAGTGCATCGACAGCCTCGTCTAGCAACGGATACCCCAGGCGAGCAGCCCCCTGCCGAGGACCTCGTCCAGCCGGTCGGCGTCCGCCGCCTCGATCTCGATCGAACGCAGCCCCAGCTCCTTGTAGAGCACGCGCCTGCGCATCATCTCAGACAGCGATTCGGCGGTATCCCGGGTTCGCGCACAGTCGATGTAGACATTGCCGACCGGCAGGTAAAAATCCGCGATCACCCGTTCCTCCACCGGCAGCGCCCGACGGTAGGCGTGAGGTAGCTGGGCGAGGTAGAGCCAGTTGCAGACCTGCAATTGCAGCGGGGATTCTACCGTGTGGCCATCGATCCCACAGAGCGGCTTTTCGGGCTCGTCCAGGCCTGAAAACAGGTCGGGCTCACTCGCCTCTCCACCGGTCGCGCCCGGCTCGTCGGTGGCTTGTGACTGGTCCGCCTGGCGACTCAGCTCGCGGTGGATCACCGGGTGATCGACAATCTCGTGCGGCCAGGTGACGTAGAACGCCCCGCTATTGGCACTTTCTTCCTGCTTTCCCCCGAGTGAGCGGCCGAATTCAGACAGCTCCCAACCGAGAATGCTGTGGTGCTGCAGGCCGATTTCCGCCAGGGCCCGGTTCACCTGTCGCGGATGCAACTGCGGGTAGTATCGACACATGCCCGCGGCGGTAATGCGCTGATTGGATTCGATGGCGGCCAGTAGCGGATGCTTTTCCAGGGTCTCGGGCCAGACGATGTAGCGCCCGAAACGGCGACTCTCCTGGTAGCCACCACCCTCGAATTCACCCTTGTTGGTCAGGACCCATTGTTCGCCCACCCGCTGAATCCAGCCGTGATCCCTGAGCGTGGCGAACAGCTGCTGGGCGGGCAGCTGCAGCTTTTTCGCCAGAGCGGTGGTGGAGAGCCTGCCGGGTTCCTGCGTCATGGATTCAGCCGGAGCTCATCCCGGCATACCGCCCGGCCAGTGCCTGGTACACCTGATCAGCGAAGTCGGCGGCGCGAGGGTCCAGCCCGCCGACCAGTTCCACCAGGTGTTCGTTGTCCTCGCGGCCCGCCCAGGTTTTCTGGTAAGTCCCCTCCTGGTAACCGTTGTCCTGACGGAAAAAATTCAGCACGTTCTTGCCCACGTAAGCGACATGAAGTGCGTCAAAATCGAGGTCGACGGCGCGCATGAGGTCGTGAAACAGCGCAGGCGAGAATTGGTGGGTTTGCAATGCGTGCAGTGCGAGTGCTTCTGTCGCCTCCCGCACGTCGACGCCGCCGGGCGCCGCGGCAGACCACTCCCTCGCCACCCTGCTCGCAATCGACTCCGCCGGCTCTCCCTCGCCGAGGAGTGCGGAGAGACCGAAGTGCCAGATATCGATGACCTCCAGTCGTACCTGCTCCGTATCGGTTTCCTGCTTCTTCCACCACTTGTAGCCATAGTGCTCGATCAGTTCACCGCACTCGATCCAGATAGCGCGGTACCACGCAAAATGCTGGTCTATCCACGCCGGGTGTACCCGTGTATTCATCCGGTGTTGCAGCGTGAGCATGGTCAGCAGGGCCTGTTGCAAGACGACACCTCGTTTCCGCGTAACGATCCGGCAGAATAGCAGCCCGCCTGCCTTGTCGCTAGCGGCCATGCGCCTGGCGGTCGAGGCCATTCGCATCCGGATCCTACAGGAATAATCTGTCGTTATTGCGGGGAGCGGAGTGCGAGGGTATGGGTTGGTTGGCGGGGCTGATGCGAAATCACTGGTTGGTGTTGTGCCTGGGTTGCGGGGGTTGGTTCGTTGTGCATACATGGGTGCTGATGTTCAATGATATCCGCACGCAGCGACGCAAGCTGGCCCTCCGACGCCGCTCGCTGGCCCGCACACCGCCGATCGAAAGGCTGTGAAACCTGTTCCCTACCCTGCTAGAATCGCCGCCGACTCACATACCGGAGGCATCCAGAATGAACCTCGCATTTCCGCGAACGACCTTTATCCTGCTCCTTGGCGGCATCATCAGCGCACCAGTACTAGCCCAGGGCCAGTGGTCCAGGGCGGGTAACTGGGAAGCCACTGTCCAGCTGATCGGCAGCAATTCGGAAAAGAGCAGCGGGGAAAATGGCTCCTCGCTGGATGTCGACAGCTCTATCGGGCTTGGCGGCGGCGTCCACTACCACTTTACCGACAACCTCGCTCTGGGGCTGGACATAGGCTGGGTGAGCCCGGATTACGAAGCGACTTTCGCCACCGAAGAGGATGGCCTGGTCACCGTGGATCATGAGATGGACGTGTTCAACGGCCAGTTCAACGGCACCTGGAACCTGCTGGACGGTCCCATCTCACCCTATCTGCAGGCAGGTCTCGGCTGGACCTACATCGATTCCAATATCGCCGATGGCCCGCCGGTTACCGGTTGCTGGTGGGACCCCTGGTGGGGTTATGTGTGCAGCAACTTCTACTCCACCTACAACGAAACCAATTTTTCGTGGGGGTATGGCGCCGGTATTCGCTGGGAGTTTTCCGACCTTATGTTCGTAAAGGCGAGCTACAACCGGGTTGAGGTGGATACCGACGAGGGGGCCGACCCCCAGTTTGACACTTTCCGAATCGAACTCGGCTGGATGTTCCGGTAAGGCATCGCAATCCGGGCCACATGGCCCGGATTACGCGGGGTAGTACCCCGGAGAGGATAGCGCACTGGCCGCGGGGAGTGTTGCGGCATTGTCACCTGCCGCCCGGCCAGGCGCTATTCGTTTACGGCCTGAGGCCGAATTCCTGATGGTCGCTGATATCCAGCCAGCGCTCGCCCAGCTTGCACGCGGAGCCATACAGAGCCGCTGTCAGTATCATCGCCGTCAACCATTGTACCGCGGGGAAACCGGCGTCGCCGTAACTACCCCCCGCTCCCGACACACTGCCGGTCAAGTGACCGGCCGCCAACACGCCGCTGATTGCAATCGTTATCGACGCAGACCGGATACCGTTCCTGATACGCTGACGCCGCTCATGTTCACGCGAAACCTCGTGCCTCACCGCAGCATGCAGGCGATGGTACTGGGCCTCGATACGCGTCCTCTCACCGACGGGCAGCGCACGCCACTGGCTGAGTTGCTCGCTACTTGCGCGCCGTGGCAGGCAAACGTGGCTCCAGTACTCCGGGCAGCCTGCATACCCCAGCCGAAGGTCGACCTCATCGAGCAGTCGCCGCGTGTGGGGGCGATCTCGCGTCATGGTCGCCGGTATCCTTGTTATTGGAAAATCAGGTTAACGCGTCCACGACCCCCGCGCTGCGAACCCGGTCACGGTTTGTTGCCCACTGCTCTCAAGGCCGGAGCGGCCTGTGACCCGCGCCACACTGTGCGCAGCGGCCCGCCCGCAGGGTAGAGGCTCCCTGGGCGATACAGGCTAAAAGCGCTGCTTCAGTCTTGAAAGGTTTCGTTGCGAGACCCGGGCTGCGCCTGGTCGGTCCGGGCGAAGCGGAACACCTGCAGCGAGCCGGCAAAAGTGACCGGGCCGGCATACGACTGCCGAATGGCCGCGAGGGTTTCACCCTCCCGACCCAGCGAACGCGTCATCCGGTGGGAGAGGATCAACTCACTAACGCCCGCGGCAGCGGCGATCTTACCGATCTTCGCAGGCCGCATGTGCAGGTTGATCGCCGCCCCGCTCGCGGACTGGGGGACCGGGTTGTGCGCTACCAACACATCCGCCCCGCGCGCCAGGGTCAGCAGCGAGTCGTGGCGATCACTGGTATCGCCACTGAAAACCAGTGTGCAACCTGCGGTCTCGACACGCCAGGCAACGGCGGGAATCGGACCGTGGTGTACCGGGACAGCACCGAGTTGCACATCGGGGTTCAGCGGAACCCGGCGCACTGCGTCGCTGCCCAGCGGTATATTGTGCGGTCGCAGGTGGTATTCACCGCTATCTTCCCGCAGATAATCTTCCAGGTAACGCCAGGCCCCGTCCGGGCCGAACAACAGGTCGATGAAAGTCGTGGTTGAGGGCATGCGATCGTTACCGTCAGGGCCGTACACCGGGAGATCGGCCGCGCGGTCGGTAAAATAGCTCCCCTTGATGTAAGCCGGCAAGTCGGCACTGTGGTCCACGTGGAGGTGCGTGAGCAAAAGCGCCTGCAGGTCTTCGAAGCGGGCACCACTGCGCTCGAAATTCAGCGCACTCCCCGGCCCGGCATCCACCAGGAGTGTGCCCCCGCCCACCAACGTAACCAGGTAGCTGGTAGATGCCAGTCCATCGGTGATTTCCGGACCGCCGGAGCCGAGCACCGTCAGGGTGATCTGATTGGGGTAAGCGGAGTCGGCTGCAATGCGCTCACAGGCGGCCGCAACGAGAGGAACACGGGCCAGCCACAGACACAGACCAATCGCCACTGTTGCACGCATCGAACGCCTCGTTAATCGCCATAGTCCTGCCAGTATACGCCAGGCTGGCAGTCTGTCGGACGCGGAATAAGCCTTCGCCTGACAGGCCAGCAGAGACAAGACAGGCACGGCGTCGGGTTGACGATTACCGCAGCTATTGCTATCCATGGCAGTACCTTTCCATGGAGTACCGTTATGCACCCAAAAACACTACTGCTTTTGAGCAGCCTCTTCATCGCGTTTCCCGCCGCCTCGGAGGTCGTGACCCGCGACGCGGCCTATACCGCCGACGGTGTAAACATGCAGGGCATGCTGGCCTGGGATGACGCCGTCGACGGCAAGCGCCCGGGCATCCTCGTGGTCCACGAGTGGTGGGGACACAACGACTATGCCCGGCGGCGGGCAGAGATGCTGGCGGAGCTGGGCTACACCGCACTCGCCGTAGACATGTACGGCGACGGCAAGACCGCCGATCATCCGGAAGACGCCGGCAAGTTTGCCAGTGCAGTCGGTGCCAACCTGCCCCTCGCCAGGGCGCGTTTCGAAGCCGCTCTGGCAGCCCTGCGCGATCACCCCACTGTGGACGCTTCCAAAGTGGCCGCCATCGGTTACTGTTTCGGCGGCGGGATCGTGCTGAACATGGCCCGCCAGGGCGTGGATGTCGACGCGGTCGTCAGCTATCACGGCAGCCTGGCCACGCCGGAGCCGGCGCGTCCGGGAGTCGTCACGGCGCGGGTGCTGGTGTTCAATGGTGCGGAAGACCCGATGGTCAGCACGGAGCAGATTGACCAGTTCAAAGCGGAGATGGACGCGGCTGGCGTACAGTACGAGCTGGTGAACTACCCGGGAGCGGTGCACAGCTTCACCAACCCGGGCGCGGATGCCTTCGGCAAGAAATTCAACATGCCGCTCGCCTACGATGCCGAGGCAGACAAGGACTCGTGGACCAAAACCCAGGCGCTGTTCAAGGAGATTTTTGACGCGGGCGCAGACGCTGAGGGGTGAGCCCTACCCCAGGGACGGCACCCCGGTCACCGCAGGTTTTCCCTGATCAACCGGGCACTGCTGGTGAGGCTGCCTATGGTACCCAGCAAGCCGAGGAGGCTCGCGACCACGACGTAGAGTGAGTTGCCTGAGGTCAGCGCGATCCCGCCGAGCAACAACAGCACTACCAGGGTGACCGGCAGGCGATACTCCTGCCAGACGCCGTCTTCGCCTAGGTCCACCAGGTGCTTGAGGGTCGGCGCGTCCTCCGCGTGACGCACGAAATAGGCAAAACTGTTGTTGACGATCCGCACCCGGCCATGGTCCACGCGGATCAGTCCCTGCAGGGCCAGTTGCTCCAGAAGTTGTGCGTTAGCGGCGTTGATCCGCCACCGCTTTGCCAGGTAGTAAAGCGCCAGCTTCTCGGCATTGGAGCAGTTCTCCCACTTGTAGCGAAACAGCGCGCCGGCCTTCAGGAGAATGCAGTTAACGGTCGCCCACTCGCGCCCGGTTTTGGTCACATCCCGGAGCGATAGCCAGCGACGTCGCTGACGCCAGGTGGCGCTGACAGCGTCTCCTGGCCGCTGCCTCAGGAAACTCGTCCGCCAGCCCGCGAAGCAGGCCGGTGCCCGAATCGCCATCGCTATCATCCTCACCGACGCGATCATCATCGCCAGCGCCAAGGGTTCCGCACTCGTACAGCAGGAACGCCGGGCACACCTCGCGGGTGAGGTCTGTGGGCAGGTCAACGCTGAAATCCATCAGTGTCTCCGCCCAGCGCGTGAATTCGAGGTCAGTCATCGGCTCGCGCTCGGACTCGATATTATGGGCTTTCAACAACAGCGCCTCGTAGCTGTGAAAGTCCACGCCGATGCGCAGCTCGGCCAGCTCACCCCGAACCTGCGCCGCCTTGAGTCGCCGGATGACGCGCAACAGTGCTTCGCGGGACGCCGACTGTGACAGCGAGGAATCGAGGGCGGAGAGATGAATCCCCAGTCCATCTCGCTGCCGGGGCTCCCCGTCCTGTCGCTCCGGGCCCCGCTTTGCCTCAAACACCCTGATTTTGACACCGGGCAAGAAATCGTTCTCTTCCCCCTGCGGGGCCAGCCACGGACACTCACGCAGCAGCAGGCGCAGACCCGGAGTGGCGAAGGATACAGGCTCGCTGGCGGGCGCAGGTCCACCGCTGCGATCGACAGCTTCGGCGCGGGTGTGGCGATGTAACAGGCTCGCCAGGTCCTCGCCGGAATCCTGCTTGCAATGCAGGTCCAGCACCAGCCCGGGTCGGGGTGAGTAGGTTCTCTCCGGGACGTTGCGGCTGACGATCACCCGCAGGTGCTCAAACAATCCGGGCGCGCCAACCAGTCGAGCATTCAGGATCCAGCGGTAAAACAGGTACCAGAGCGCGCACAGCAGCAAAAACAGAGCCGTGTGGACACCGACAAAGCGCGCGACGGTCAACGCGTCTGAACCGTGAGTGCCGTCGATTGCGCGGTCACACGCCCGCTCTTGTGCTTTGCCTTGCCCCTGATCTCGCGTCGCTTCTGCCGACCTCGATGGCATGCCCCGCATTGAAGCCCGCGGTTCCAGCCCCAGCAGATACCGTCGCACCCAGTCATAGGGCTCTGTAGTGGCCGTGTACCGGCTGAAGGTGCCGACGGCGCCCGGCAGCACGTACCGGGAGCCCTGCCCGGGTCTCGCGCCAGACGCCTTTCTGCGACGCCTGACATCTGCAGATGATTGGCCCAGCGTTTCCCGCCAGCAGTCACCGACCGCAACCAGCGACAACGGGTCACGCCCCTCGAGCTTGACGGTATTGGGGTAGCGCGTGAGCGCAATCTTGTGCAGTTCAAGCCGCTCCTTGTTGAGGCGGGCTTCGTACACGGAGTCGTAATAGCGATCCAGCTCGTTTACGGGCTCATCCCCGACGCGGAGCAGGTAGCAGGCCAACCCGAAACCGAACAGCAGGAAAAGTCCCGCCAGCTTTACGTCGGCACTGCGGCCGTCATGGCTGGTGGCTGTCGAATCACCGTGCTGCCGGCGCAGGCGGTGCAGCACCAGCAACCCCCAGGCAACCGCCGCGGCCAGCGCCAGCAGGCCACAGGCGAATGATACGGAGAGCCCGCTGCTGCCCAGCCACAGATAGGTGCCTACCGCGCCCCCGAGTCGAAACCCGGCATAGACGCTGGCCACGAGGATCGAGGCAAACAGGATCAGGCTGTGCCGGTTCAACGCCGGGGGCATATCCCAGCGCTTGCGCAGTGACTCGCTGTCATGGCGGCGCCGAACAACATAGACCAGTAGCGCCAGCAGGGTGATAGCCAGCGACATACCGGCCGCGTTGGCCAGAAAAGCGTTGGTCATCAGGCTGTCAGTGCTGCTGTCGGGAATAAACGCGACGGTCGCCCACTGCTCAATCGGCAGGCCGACCTGTGAGATAATCGCCAGGTTTGCCGTGGTAATAACCCGGTACGGCCCGACCGTCGAGACGACCGGTGCTGACCCGCAGCTCTAGGCCGGCGGCACCCTGCCCCGCCTGGTAGAGGTTCTCCACCATCGAGCGATCCGCATCGGTGTGATAGAGAACCTGGCCGGATACGCGGTCAATGACCATGACTACCGCATCCTGCAACAGGCTCGCCCGGCCCGCGTTACCGAAGGACAGAGCGGGTATCACGATATCCGCACCCACGATATAGCGGGCATCGGTTTTCTCCTCCCCGCCTTCGATCCAGCGCAGCGGCATACCGAGTGTGCTTCCCCGGGTTCCCGAGTTGATGTTGAGCAGGCGCTGGATGTAAACATTGCCTATCGTCAGGGATTTCGCGTTATTCTCGCACTCCCAGGCCAGGTAACCGGAGCCGGGCCAGTCCGATGTTTCCAAGCCTTGCGTTCCAGCGTCCGCGGGACAATCCAGCTCGATGAGCCAGCCGGCCTGGTCCCGTACTCTGCGAAAGTAGTGCCGGTGGGCCAGGGAGTAACTCTGCGGCGGCTTGTTCGATTCGCGGAAATAAAACGTCGGCAGTACCTGGTGTCCCTCCTCGTTCATCAGGAACACACTCAGCACCCGCCCACCCCCGGGAGGCCTCTCCGAATTCCTGCCGAACGATTGGCTCACCTCGACTACCCCGTTCTCCGTGGTTCGGACCACGGCATCGGCTTCGGGGCCGAAGATATCGATCAGGCTGAAACGCGGTAGTGTGTATTCGTTCTGGGTTATGTTCGCTTTGAGATCCGACGTTGCCTCCATGAAACCGTCATGACGAAATGACAGGGATTCCGGCCAGGGGTAGCGTCGGCGCCGAAGGCGATGGACCAGCGAGCTCTACCAACGATTGCAGGGGCACTGTTCGCAATACGCCGCAATCGTTGATCAGTAACGTGGTACTGCCAGCGTGTGGTTGCCGAGCAATTCGACTCCCAGCACTCGCGCGTTTGTGCTTTGAGCTCACCGTCGGCGAGTTTTGCGTAACATTCCCTGTGCCTGTATCGCTGCTGTCGTTCCGACTCCAGGCGACGCCGAATCATTGCCTTTCGTTGTCCTTGAGCAGCGCGGCGTAAACCGGGTGAAACGCATCAATCTGTGTCAGGATGTGATTGAGGTCGTCGGCCACACCATCGCGGATCTCCCCTAATACCGTGAGCGCCCGCTCCTGCTTCACCGCTATTGCGGCATCCCGCTGTGCGAACGCCAGTAACAGCGCAACGAGCAGGATGAAGGTCAGGTAGGATGCGGTGACCATAAGCCGGTAGTAGATATCGCCGATGGGTTGGTGGCGCGACAGCATCAGCAGCCGGGTGGCGCACCAGAGAAACACCAGTGCCGAGAGCGACAACAGCAGCAGGCTGAAATTCCAGCGCTTGTTTTCGTAGGCATCGCTTGCTGACTCCGGCTGAATGCCGAGAAGATACACGGGCGCGCCGCGGAGATTGGCGACGCCCCCTGTCAGGGTCGGCGGCAGAGGAAGTGGCGTCTGGCGCGGATAGCACCACGTCGTGGTGCAGCAGGAACGGCAGCACGAACACCGTGGACTTTCCCGTACTCAGTTGCAATTCTATCTGCGTGCTGTAACCCGGCATCGACCCTGTCGCGTCGCTGGTACCGATTTCCTGGCGGGATGCGAGCTTGAGCCAGTCCTCGTTTTCGCGCTGTTGAATCGCGCGACTGATGAACCGGGTGTTGATCAGTGACAGGCCTGAGGCCCCGAGGCTGGTGGCGAGCACATTGTCACGGGTGTCGGCTATCACGTAGTGGGAGAAGTCCTCGTGAGTCGCCGGCAGGATCTCTGCCATGTCGACCGTGAATTCGCCCCTGGGTCCGGAAATCTTCAGCCGGTTCGCCTCCAGCGAATAGGTATGATTAGCCGACTCGCTGTCCGTGTCGCTGGAGGGGGATTGCTCGACACGTTACGGGGGCAGGCTTATCCTTGCCAGCTGCATCTTTTTCGTCACTCTCATTTGGCAGGGAAAATATTCGCAGCAGTTTCGCGAGGCTGTCCGATCCGGGCTTGCAGGGTCCCTCCCCATCTGGCTTGCTCTTTGCCGCCTCGTCCTCGCCCCCCAGTGCCCGGTAACTGGGGAAAATCGAGAGAATCGTCGACTCACTTTCCTCATAGCGATGCAGGCTGACCACCTGATCGAGATTATTATTGAGCTCAGTCGCCGCCTCCTGCAGCGTGCGAAAGTAGTAGCTGTTGATGAACTGCTTGCGATGCTCGAGATGCAGGTAATAGAGATAGCCGGCACCGATCACGAAACCCAGCAGCAGGACGAACCACCCCTTTACGCGTGGCAGCTTCGCGCGCCTGGCGTGGTTGTCGTTATTGCCGGAGTCGCTGGCTTCCACATCGGCAGCCCTTCGCTCGCACCATGATCAGGTCTTACTTTGCATGCCGGCGTCTGGCCTGGGCTTTCCAGGCTCTCCGGCATCCCCATTTCAGTCTAGTCGGCCGCGCACGAGACTGCCAGAGGTGTCGCTTTCTGGCTGTGGTGCCACGGCACACGACGTGGTTAAATTAGTCCCCCACCCAATAAAACGCATAAAAGAAGCCGCAGCATGATCACCCGCGTCATTTTCACTGCCATCGCTCTGGCGAGCACCGGCGCCGTTGCCGAAGAGATACTCAATTTCAATACCAGCACGCGTTCCTGCGTGTCTCACTCGGACAGCACCTGGGGTTATTACGGCCAGGTATCACGCGAACTCAACGGCAATCGCGAGGAAATCCTGCTGCCGAACGACTGGGGCCAGGAATACGCGGCCTGCGGCCGCTCGCTGGCGCCGATGAACCGCCAGTCACCGATCGAACTGCCCGCCGGCGATACCCTCCCCGCTGGCGGCGACGAAGGCATCGAATTCGCGGGGAATGAAAAAACCGCGGTTGTCATAGAGCATAACTGTCATACCGTCCAGGCCACGATGGCCGAGGGCTCCGTTCGCACCATGCGCATCTCCGGGCAGGAATACCGGCTGTTACAGTTCCATATCCACACACCCAGTGAGCACGTAATTGGTGGCGACCGGGCCGGTACCCGTAACTACCCGGCCGAGATCCACTTTGTACACGCCGCGGTGAACGACGACGGCAGCGTCGACAGCAACCGACTGGCCGTGGTCGGGGTGTTCGTGGACGTAACCGATCAGCGCGGCCCATTGCCGGTAACGGAACGCTTGTTCGGCAACATGGTGCAGAATTACAAAGGCGTTGCGACCAAACCGGGGCAACCGGTAAACACCAGCATCGGTGATCTCATCCCGGGCAGGAACCACTACTGGCGCTACCAGGGCTCGCTGACCACGCCACCCTGCTCCGAGACGGTGGAATGGGTGGTCGTCGCCGAACCCCTGGTCGTGTCGACCGCAACCTACCAATCATTGCAGGAGGCGAAGCTCGACGTCGGCTTCGCCAACAATCGGCCGCCATTGCTGCCGACGGCCCATCACAAGGTGAGGTACGCGCAGAAGTGAGACAGGATGAACACCCACGCCATTGCCGCCGACGCACTGCTGGTGTTGCATGCGTTGTTTGTAGCCTTCGTGGCACTGGGATTGCCACTCGTGATCGTGGGAGGCTGGCGCGAGTGGCAGTGGGTCCGTAATCCCTGGTTCCGGCTCGCTCATCTCGGCGCCATCATTATCGTCGCCCTGCAAGCCTGGGCGGGGCAGATCTGCCCGCTGACACTCTGGGAAAATGCTCTCCGACGGCAATCGGGCGACTCCGCTTACCCCGGCACGTTTATCGGCCACTGGCTGGACACACTGCTGTACCACGACCTGCCGGAGTGGGTGTTCACCGCGGGCTATACAGTTTTTGGCCTATTGGTGATGGCTACCTGGTGGTGGGTGCGTCCCTCTTTCAAGCGCGATTCGCGATGACGCGGCACGCCATCAGCCCCGCGTTCGATGCCAATGTCGAACCTGCGACAGCCGAGCCCGGCAACCCTGTTACTCGCCCCGGGCGAAACGCGGTCGCAGGCTGTTCGCGAGACTCACGAGCGACAGCATGACCGGCACCTCCACCAGCACGCCGACGACGGTCGCCAGCGCCGCGCCGGAGTTCAGCCCGAACAGGCTGATGGCGACGGCGACCGCCAGTTCGAAGAAGTTGGACGTGCCGATCAAGGCGGCGGGAGCAGCGATGTCGAACGGAACCCGCCACAGCTAGGCCGCAGCCGAAGGCCAGCGACGAATATGCCATAGGCTCTGGATCAGCAGCGGTACCGCGATCAGAGCGATCACCATCGGTCTGCCGAGTATGGTCTCGGCCTGGAAACCCGAACAACAGGACCACCGTCGCCAGCAGTCCCATGATCGAGAAGGGCTTTAACCGCGCGTGAATGCTAACGATCGCTTCGTGATTGCCGCGCGGCGTCCAGCCACCTGCGGGTGAGCGTGCCGGCCACCAGCGGGATCACCACGTACAGCACCACAGACAGCAGCAATGTCTCCCAGGGCACCACGATATCGGTCACCCCGAGCAGGAATGCGGCAATCGGCGCGAAAGCGAAGACCATGATGATGTCGTTGACCGACACCTGCACCAGCGTGTAGTTGGCATCGCCTCTCACCAGCTGGCTCCAGACGAATACCATTGCGGTACACGGGCGCCACGCCCAGCAGTATCATGCCGGCGATGTATTCGCCGCGCCGTCCTGCGGATCGACCAGGCCGGCAAACAGGTACTCGAAAAACAGCACGCCCAGTGCCGCCATCGTGAACGGCTTGATCAACCAGTTGACCACCAGGGTGATGCACAGTCCCTTGGGTTTCTGACCGACGTCACGCAGTGAGGCAAAATCGACGTTCACCATCATCGGGTAGATCATCACCCAGATCAGAACCGCAACCACGAGATTGACGCTGGCGTACTCCACCCCGGCGAGAACTGAAACAGCGCCCGGAGACAGCGCCGAGCCCCACACCCGCGACGATGCACAGTCCCACCCAGACCGACAGGTAGCGCTCGAAGAGCCCCATGGCAGGCGGTGTATCCACCGCATTTTCACTCGCGTTCATAGTAGTTCTTCGGTTACCCGTGTTTTCAACAGCTCGAAAGCTTCGTCAAAGGCTGCATCGACGGCTGTTTCATCACCGGTAGCGGCCGCCGGGTCGGGCGTGCTCCAGTGGAGCTTGCGGTACCCTCCCGGGAAAACCGGGCAGGTCTCGCGGGCAGCCTGGTCACACACGGTAATCACCAGGTCGAAACGCTGATCCGCAAATTCGTCCCAGGACTTGCTGTGAGGCCTGCCGGGGTCGATGCCGTGACGTTCCAGCGCAGCGATCGAGCCGGGGTGCACGTAACCAGCAGGTGCACTCCCGGCACTGACCGCATCGTAGAGGCCCTGCCCGAGCTGATTGATAAGCGCCTCGGCCATGACGGAACGGCAGGAATTGCCGGTGCACAGAACCAGGACCCTGCGCTTTGGATGACTGTCATTCATACGTAGATCTCAAGCGCAGCAAGCAGGAAGCACACTTTCGAGCGCCGGGGCGCAGTCCTCCGGACGGCCCTGGCAGCAATCCTCGACCAGGAACGACAGCAGGGCCCGCGTGCCATCGAGGTCAACCCTGTAGATGACCGAGCGCCCTTCCCGCCGTGAGCCGGCCAGTCCAGCGTTGACCAGAATAGCCAGGTGCGATGACAGCGTATTGTGCGGAACCGACAGCGCGCGGGCGATCTCACCCGCTGCTATACCGTCCTTGCCCGCTCGCACCAGCAGCCGGAAGGCTGCCAGCCGGGTTTCCTGGGAGAGTGCGCCGAGGGCCCTGCCTGCGCTGCTTAATTCCATATGTCGAGAATATTCGACGTAACTGTCACCGTCAACGCCTGGTTCGGAATCCGCGCTCGATGCAGGCGCGCCGTTACAGCACGCCCTGAATACATTGATTCAGAACAATAATCCGTCTCATGAGTGAACTCGCGGGCAAACGAATGAGAAATGTCACTGAGTCGACGCGGGAGAGTCTCTACTCTCAGATTACAGTACGTCCATATGATCACTGACTCTGTATTTGGACAGCTTAACAAGAGGTTTGCCATGATTCTTAGAAACATCTGCCATCTTCTTATTGCTACCCTCTGCCTCACCGGGTGTCGCATTCTCGTTGCGGTGCCCGAGGGAGGCTTCGTCACCAGCAACCCCGGCAACCTGACGTGCGAGGCCGGTAGCGACTGCAGTATCGAGGTCGAAGGCTTCGATTTCGCGGAAACATTTACCGCGGTGCCGGACCCCGGCTACCTCTTCAGCGGCTGGCAGCGCGGCTACCGCGGCCTGTGCGGTGGCAGCCTGGGGTCCTGCGTACTCGACGCCAGCTTCGCCGTCGGTCACCCCGCCCTGTCAGCCTTGATAGAGTCCGACGAGGAATTCTACCTGACAGCGCAGTTCCTTCCCGAAGATGAAGTACGGCGCTATGTCGCTGGAGATGTTGCCCTGCTGGAGGGAGCCCTGAGCGACACGCAGGGCATGTCTCCGGAGGTCCTCACAGAGGTAACCGCGCGCCTGAAAATTCTCCCTACCGAGCTGGAGCAGGAAACGATGCCGGTGTCCATGGCCGAACTGGTAGTGTGGGGACCGGGCGAGGAGCGGCTGCTCCGATGGACGATACAATTCTGGCAGGACGATGTCGGCGGCATTCACCTGCGAACGGATGAGTATGGAAACCTGTTGCTGAACACCGCGACCAACACGACAGGCTTGACCGCCGTGCCGGTGCCGCTGGAGCCGTTCGCCTCAGAGGAGCTAACCTTTTCCGCCATGTGGGGCGGGCATACCTCGACCCGCTCACCTCCGGAAGCCGGGAGATTGAAACCGGTGAGCCCGTCGACCGGCAGTCCCCGGCGGGCGATCTGATGGCTTACCCGGTAACGGTGGTCGACGAGTTCACCTACCTGGTCTCTTACGCCGATTACAAGCGGGACCAGTCGATCTCCAGGGAGCAGTTACTGTGGATATCACAGGCCAAGGGGTTGACAGGGCTGGATGCACAGCAAAGCGTCTACGATGCCCGTGGCGCCCTGCTCTCTACCCGGCGCCTGACTCTGGAGGCCGTAAAGTTCAAATATTGACGGGGTTCAACGCCTGGCCGGGCGTCCATTCGCCCTGTTCGTCCCGGACCAGGAAGCCCTCACGCTTGAGTTCCGCCATCACCCGGCTGACGGTTTCGACCCTGGCAGCGACGAGGGAGGAGATGTCCGAATTAGACGGCAAGCGGAAATCGACGCTGCCCTTGCGGCTGAGGTCGTCCAGCTCCCGCAGCATGGCGGAAACCCTGTCGCGTATCGGGCCCATAGACAGTTGTAGCAGGTGGTTATCCGCCTGGCTGAGTTGCACGTGCCACTGTTTCATCAGCCCCTTGCATAGCACCGGCTGCTCTGCTGCCAGCTGTCGCATGGTCGTGACGGGCAGGCGGCAGAGATCCGCGGCGGTCAGCGCTTCCGCCTCATGCTCCAGGGCGTCTTCCACCAGCGATTCCATCCCGATCACGCCGCCGGGGCCGATCAGGCGTACGATGCGCAGGTCACCATCAGCCGAACTCAGGGAGAGCTTGATCACACCGCGACGCACCGAGTAGAGAGCTTTCGCGCGTTCCCCGCGCGGTATACCACGTCTCCGGGCCTGAACCACTGGTGCCTGATCGGTATCAACAATGCGGACGCCGCCTCGACGTCGATGTCCGCGAACAACATACGGTGCCTGACGACACAGTGCCTGCAGTCGACGTCTGCAACCCGCCTCTGGTGGTCGCACCCCGGTTCGGGTGCATTTTCTCGGCCGATAGTCTCCATGCCGTCATTATAGGGGCAGTGACGGGAATCGTCCCGTTTCCAGTTGCCCGGACTGGCAGTATTGACCCAGATCAACGATCTTGTCGCCCGCGAGCTGGAATTGACAATTCTCAATTCTATTCAAGTTCTAAATTGCTAGCGTTAAGTCGCTTATGAGGCGGCAGCACGTGTTGTCCTTCCGGAGCACGGTAAGGCCGGTTCCTGCGATGTCATTATCGGGACCACCATCAGGCGGGTTCTGAGTCATGAGGGGGATGATGGCTCATCGCAACCATCGCGCAGCGACTGCCGGCCGCCCGGGGAGCAAAAACCCCACATCGACTGTAAAAACAATCAGGAGAACACGATGAAAGTAAAACGCAAGCCCTTGTCGGTGGCCGTCGCCGCCCTGGCAGCGGGCACCCTTCTCTCCGCATCGGTTGGCAACGCCCAGGGCGTGCATGAGGCGGAACACGTATTCACGATCGACGACCTCCAGGTCGATTTTGCCGGCACTACCTTCGGGCCGGAGGGCGTCGCCAGTGACCAGTCGGCTATCTGCGGCCTGGACACGGCCATCTATCCGGGCTCCCCGGACTGTCCCCAGGATGCAAACGGCGACCTGGTCGAGGACCCACAACCTTTCGTGGACAAACAAGGTGTCATGCTCTACCCGGTCGACACCGACGTTCGGGTTCAGACGTCGTCGACTTCCTCGGCGCCGAGGCCAAGGTGCAGGACGGATACTACGCCGAAGGCTGGGTCGGCAACATCGAGGACGGCGACGAGGTCGTCGGTATCAAGGTCTCCAACGCCGAGACCGACACCTACAAGGTCAAGCCGCCGCTGGGCACCTGGTGCCAGGGCCTCGGCGGCAACTCCATCAAGTGTTCCACCGAGCACTACACGGTGATGGAGCATGTGCTGACCTGCCACGAGACTGATTCCCTACTTTTTCGCCGACGGAAGATGGCATGCAGGGCTGATCTCTCTTGGCTGACGATGTCGCTGAATTGCGCCGACGCAGCGCTGGACGACGAACTGGACATCATCGTCGACAATGTGCTGCCGGCCACGGCTGACCGACGCCACGCCGGCGTGCAGATGGATGCCAACGACAACACCACGGTGTTCGTGACATCGCCACCAGTACGGACTACTCGGTCACCCTGAAGGACGACGGCAAGCCACTGTACCGCTGGGGCAGCCTGATCAAGCGGCCGAACGACGTACGGCTGTACGCCAGGCTGCCCCTGCCCGCGGAGTGGAAGGAACGGGACCCGGCCCGGGGAACTGGTGAACGACTTCCCGGTTACCGACGCCAAGCTCTACGTCACCCACTGGATCACCAACAACCCCAATGACCAGCTTCGCCCGGAGGACCTCGAAAACGAGGCGGCCACCGGCCGCAAACCGTCTTACTACGAGGACGGCGACGATTGGCGCGCGCTCAACGACTGCTACGAGGGCGACGGCGATCGCACTGGAAGGCATCGACCGGCACGCCGATCCAGGCCGGCACACTGTTCAAGAATGCCGCAGTTTGCGCTCGATCGACACCGACATCGATCCCACGCATTCTCCTCTGACCTGCAGGGGGCACTCACCAACGCGTTCTACACGACGCGTCGACCGCGATCCCTTCGAGTGGTCCTACGTCAACACGACAGTGGCGGCGGCGGGTACATATGACTTCCAGGGGTTCGGCTTCCAGCCCTGGCCGATCCCGCGGACCCGGATCTGGAACTGGTTTCCGGACCGCGCTGGCGCCTTAAAGCCAACAAGTTCGGCCAGGACATACCCGGGCTGGAAATCCCGGCGATCAACTGCAGCGCGCCGCCCTACGGTAACGACAACATCAAGTACGAAGTCGGCACGCCGGTCACCACGGTCATCAACCTGCTGGACTGGGACGAGTCGCGGGGGCCCATCTCCCCTGTCCAGCAGTCCGGCTGGGTGGAGATGAACGACTTCGTGGAAGAAGGGATCGTACCCGGTGTCACCACCAACGGCCTGCCCATGACCGAGGATTTCGACCTGGCGGTCTATATCAAGGGCGACCGCAAGCCAACCGCGCTGTTCAGCGCCCGGCTGGTGATCAACGGTGATGGAATTCTGCCACCGGTCTTACCCGACATCGATATTTACAAGCCCAAGGCCCCGAACAACATCTTCGGCGGCAAGGAAAGTACTGTCGAAGTATGGGTTGCCGTTGACGCCAGTTCCCAGGCCGCGGGTGTCGGCAGCGTACTGTTCACCGGTATCGGGGAAACCGGCAACAAATACCTCGAGGTGGTCGAACCCTTCGAGGAACTGCTGCCCGGCGACAAGACCATGGTGAAAGTGCCCTTCACGGCGCCTTTCGTGGAAGACACCATCACCTGGACCATGACCCTGTTGCTCAACGGTGTTCCCGTCGACGAGGCAGAGCCCGTCTACACCAACGTGCGCTTGAAGTAGCCAGCGCTTCCAGCACCCTGAAAGCGGCCTGCGGGCCGCTTTTTTTATGTCTGCTGTCAGGCTGACGAATACCCGGGTCAGACAACGTGCACATGACGGTTGGAAGTGGTGCCCGAGGCCGGAATCGAACCGGCACGCCTGCAATAGGCGGGAGATTTTAAGTCTCCTGTGTCTACCAATTTCACCACCCGGGCGGGAGAGAAGCGACGTCGGGGCTCGCCCGGCGCGGCCGCATGTTAGCACAGAATTCGCTGTGTTTTCCGCCGCAGCCGCCGGTTCTGCAGCCACGGCACGGCGGCGGGTTCGTGCTACACTCCGCGACCATAACCGACGATAACAGGAACGGCGATGGCGGCGGCTCGCGGCGAATTCAGCTCACGGTTCGGGTTTGTCATGGCGGCGGCGGGCAGCGCCGTCGGCCTGGGCAATATCTGGGGCTTCCCGACCCAGGCCGCCAGCAACGGCGGCGCAGCATTCCTGCTGGTCTACCTGGTGCTGGCGTTCACCCTCGCCTACCCTGCGTTGATGGCGGAACTCATCATCGGCCGGCACGCCCACGCCAACGCCGTCAGCGCCCTCAAGCTGGTTGCCAACGGACCCGTGACGCGAAGCGTCGGCGCGACCACCGGCATCGTCGGTTTTATCGTCGCCAGCCTGATTCTCAGTTTCTACGCCATCGTCGCCGGCTGGATGATCGCCCACTGCCTGGGCGCCATCGCCCAACTGGCCGGGCTGGAGGAGATTGCCGGCTGGCTCACCACCTTCAGCGTGTCGCGCAACCTGGTGTTCATGCTGCTGTTCATGATGCTCACGATCGGCATTATCTCGGAGGGTGTGAAGGCGGGTATCGAGCGCTGGTCGGCGCGTCTGATGCCATCGCTGTTGCTGACGCTGCTGCTGCTGGTGGGATATGTGCTCACCCTGCCCGGCGCCATGACGGGCCTGAAAGTCTACCTGCTGCCGGACGTCGACGCGGCCCTGTCGCCCGGATTGATCATCGCCGCCCTGGGCTCGGCGTTCTTCTCGCTCTCGCTCGGTGTCGGTACCATGCTGGTCTACGGTTCCTACGTGAGCGACAAGGAAAACCTGCCTGTGCTCGGCGGGCTGGTGACCGCGGTGGACATCTTCATCGCCGTCTCGGCGGGATTCCTGGTGCTGCCCGCCATGTATGTGGCCGCCCACAACGGTGTGGAGATTTTCTCCGAGTCCGGAGCATTGCTCTCCGAAGACACCCTGATCTTCCAGGTACTGCCGGAGCTGTTCGCCTCGATGGGTACCGCGGGGACTGTCGTCGCCATGACCTTTTTCTTCCTGATGGCCATCGCCGCACTCACCTCGTCTATCTCGATGCTCGAGGTGCCCGTCGCCTACACCATCGAGGAGCAGGGCCTGAGCCGGCACGTCGCAGTCTGGGGCATCGGCATCGCCATCGCCGCGGTCAGTGCGGTGATCCTGTTCAACTTCCAGACGCTGTTCGGTTTGGTGATCGCCCTGACCACACGCTACAGCCAGCCGCTGCTCGGCTTCATGTTCTGTATCTTCGCGGGCTGGGTGTGGCACCGTGACAGCCTGCTGCAGGAGCTGCGCAAGGGGAACCCCGACGTGGAGAACAGCCTGTTCTGGAAAATCTGGCCCTGGTATGTGCGGGTGGTCTGCCCGCTGGTCATATTGGCGATTTTTGCCAACTCACTGTGGGGATGAGCGCCTGCCGGCACCCGGCGGCACCGTCCCTACAGCCTTGCTCAGGTCGAAGACCCCCTCTTCCTGCACCCGCTGGGTCGGTATGAGGCCATTGAAATCGATCTTAGCTGACAGCCTGTAATCGATCTCGTCCTGGGGCTCCAGACCGAGGCTGGCCAACAGCTTCAGGAGTTGAAACACACTGAGCGACGATTCCAGGGTAACGACCTCCGAGGTATAGCCCTCGATTCGGGGCACATCATTGCTGACGCCATTGAGCAGTTCACTGCCCAGCAGTTCGACCGTGTAGCTGACGCCGGCGATGTCGAGGGGCTCGACGTTGGGGTTGGCCACCCGCAGCCTGATCTCGAAGCGCGGCATGCCCTCGGTTTGCCCGGGCAGTCCCCTGAAGCTTTCCAGCGTGACTTTGGGCGGGTCGAAATCCGGGTCCAGCGTGGCACACCCTGCCAGCAACCACACCGCCAGCAACAGCGTCGTCAGTAGTTTCATCCGTCTTGCTCCTTGCGCCGGGCATCGAGGAAGAACAGGCCGTAGCCAACACTGCCCACGGCAAACACCGCCGCCACCCAGTCCCCGGTCCGGGAATACATCCACAGGCTGAAAACGAACATCGCCGCCGCGATGATCAAGCCCACCCACCTGGCCTCTGCGGACATCTGTTACCCCCCTTCCATCGGCGCAGTGTACCCGATTGGCTCACGCGGCGGGAATCACGGCGGGGGCCGATACCCTCACTTTCTCTACGGTTTCTCGACAGTTACGTGCATCTGCCCCCCGCCAGACTCAAAAGTGCTTGACCCAAGTCAAGGGCTTTTGGACAGGCTCGTACTAGGGTGAGCACTCCCGCTGATCATGCATTCATCAGCGTACTACTGCCCGGAGGCCTGACCTTGAGACTCTTGCACCCCTTCACCGCGATCTGCGTCTGCTATGCACTGGGCGCACTGCCCGTGCTCGGGCAGGACCCGGCCGCACCGGTGATCAACGAAGAAGAAAAGCGGATCAGCGATAACCAGCAGGCGCAGCGGCGTGTCGACAAGGTGTTTTCAGACACTACCGACCTGGTCAACGAATTTCAGGCCAAGCTTAAAATCGTCGACGGGCTGAAGGTGTACAACGCCCTGCTGGCCAAGCAGCTTTCCGGCCAGGAGGCGGACATCGAGACCCTGCGGTCCTCCATCGCCAACGCCACGGTGATCGAGCGACAGATGATCCCCCTCCTGATGCGCATGCTGGACAGCCTCGATGAATTCATTGCGTTGGACGTCCCCTTCCTGAAAGAGGAGCGCGAGGAGCGCGTCGCCAAGTTGCGGGTGTTGATGGAACGGCCTGACCTGACCATTGCCGAGAAAACGCGCCGGGTGTTCGAGGCATTCCAGATCGAGAACGACTTCGGCAGAACCCTGGAGGCCTACAAGGGCAAGTTGAACCTGGCGGACAAGAGCTTCGATGTGGACTACCTGCGTATCGGCCGGATTGCCCTGCTTTACCGCAGCGTCGGCAACGACCGCTTCGGGCACTGGGATAACGAGAGCAAGGACTGGGTGGAGATGTCGCAAAGCCAGTACCAGCGCAACGTCGACAAGGGCCTGCGCATCGCCCGCACTGAAATGGCCCCCGAACTGTTCACCGTCCCCGTACCGCCAGCAGAGGATATGCAGTGATGAGTCATCGCCACGAAGAGTCATTCTCACCACGCGTTCGCTGGCTTCGCTACTTTTGCGAGCTGATAGCGGTGGCCCTGTTCTGTGTGCTCTGTGTCTTCCCGGTCATGTCGGCGATGGCCGCGGACGAGGACGAACCCGAGCTGGATATGGACACACTGCTGCAGGAGGTCCGCCAGGGCCGCGCCAGCGATAACAAGGATAACCGTAACCGACTCGCCGAGTTCAAGCGGGAGCAGTCGCAAACAGCGGCAGCGGCTGGAGGAACTGATCGCCGAGGAGCAGCGCGAGGAGGCCATCAGTCAGGAGCGGGAGACGCAGTTCGAGGAAAACGACCTGCTGATCGGCGAACTGCAGGAACGGCTGGCCGAACGCCTGGGCTCGTTGAAAGAGCTGTTCGGCGTACTGCAGCAGGTCGCAGGCGACGCCCAGGGCAAGTTCTCATCCTCTCTCACCCAGATCCACAAGCCCGAGCGTACCGACTACCTGGTGGAGTTCGCCGCCCGCATGGGCCAGACCTCCGACCTGCCGACCATCGAGGAGATCGAGCGCCTGTGGTACGAGCTGCAGTGGGAAATGACGCAGACGGGCAAGGTGGCCAGGGTCACCATGCCGGTATTGACCCGTGAGGGCGAGGAAAAGCAGCAGCAAGTGATCCGTGTCGGCAGTTTCAACCTGGTATCGGACGGCAATTACTACCAGTACATTCCCGAGACAGGGCGGGTCGTGGAGTATGGGCGGCAACCGGCCCCCCGCTACATGCAGGGGGCAGAGAGCATCGCCGACGCCAACGAGATGGTGCCGTTCAGCATCGATCCCACCCGCGGCCAGTTGCTGTCGCTGCTGGTGCAGGCGCCCGACCTGAAGGCCCGTGTCGCCCAGGGTGGTGTGATCGGCTACCTGATCATCGGCCTCGGGGTGCTTTCGGTGGCATTGGCAATCTACCTGTTCATCAGCCTTACCATCACCAACCGCAGGGTAGAAAAACAACTGCAGCACATGGATGAGCCCGGCAACAACCCGCTCGGGCGCGTCGTCGGTGTGTACAAATCAGAGGATAACTGGAACAGCGAGACGCTGGAACTGCGACTGGGCGAGGCGGTACTGCGGGAGCTGCCGAAGATCAACCGCGGGCTCGGCTTCCTCAAGATCGCCGCCGCGGTCGCGCCCCTGATGGGACTGCTGGGCACGGTGACCGGAATGATCATTACCTTCCAGGCCATCACCCTGTTCGGCGCCGGCGATCCCAAGCTGATGGCCGGCGGCATCTCCCAGGCGCTGGTCACTACCGTACTGGGCCTGACGGTCGCCATACCCACCCTGCTGCTGCACCAGCTGGTCTACACCCGGGCCAAGCACATCCAGGAAACGCTGGAGCAGGAAGCGGTCGGGCTGGTAGCGATTCAGGCCGAGGGTTAAGCCTTGCTCACCGCGATCGACAATATCTTCCCCTGGTTCGGCGATATGACCGAACTGGGCGGCAATATCCTGCTGGCCATCATCTTCATGGCGCTGTTGATCTGGACGTTCTCACTGGAGCGGCTGGGCTATCTCTACCTCGTCTACCCCAAGCAGCGTAACCAGGCCCTGATGATGTGGCTATACCGCGGCGAGCACAGCAACTGGTATGATCAGCACTTCCGGCACCTGCTCATTGCCCGGTTGCGCCGCAGCCTCTACCATAACATGGACCTCACCCGCACCCTGATCAAGCTGTGCCCCCTGCTGGGTCTGCTGGGCACGGTACTGGGTATGCTGGAGGTGTTCGATGCCGTCGCCGCGACCGGCTCGAACAATCCGCGGTCCACCGCGTCGGGGGTATCCAAGGCAACGGTCACCACGATGGCAGGCATGGTCGTCGCCATTGCCGGTATGCTCATCACCAGCGCGGTCAACCGGCGGTTGAATGCGGAAAGTAACAAGCTCAACGATCTTCTGGACCTGTGGCGGAAGAGCGAACCCGAAGAGGAAGCACCCTGATGCGAAGGATACTGGGAAGCAGCGCCGAGGAAAGCGAAGCCAGTGTGGATATCACGCCGATGCTCGACGTGGTGTTCATCATGCTGATTTTCTTTATCGTCACCGCCACGTTCGTCAAGGAATCGGGCATCGATGTCAATCGCCCCAAGGCACAGACGGCGGTGGTCAAGGAGAAGGCCAACATCCTCGTCGCCATCGATGCGCACAACAAGATCTGGGTCAATCGCCGCGAGGTCGACGTGCGCTCGGTCAGGGCCAATATCGAGCGCCTGCACGCCGAAAACCCCAAGGGAACCGTGGTCATTCAGGCGGACCAGGATTCCACCAACGAGATGCTGGTGCAGGTCATGGATGCCTCGCGGATGGCCGGTGTCTATGAAATCGCCCTGGCGACCCAGAACTGAGCATGGCCCGCCGCAGCCTCACCCAGCTCGAAGACCACCACTACTACTGGCGCCTCCTGCTGGTCACGGTGCTGGGCGCGTGTTGTGCGCTGCTGCTGACCTGGTTCATGCACCAGCTCATCGCGTCAAGCCAGCAGCGCCTTGACGAGTCCAACCGGGCCCACCTGGTGGATTTCGTGCGCCTCAAACGGGAAGAGTCGTCCGCGGCCAAGGAGCGCAAGCCGATGCGCCCGACCCCGGCTGAAGCGCCGCCGGCGCCGGCGGCGCCGCAGTCCGACCAGGCCGATACGACCATCGCGGTGTCCTCCGCCCAGCTGCCCCTGGGCTTCGGCGACAATCTCTCCATTGGCGGGCTGGGCATGTCCGGGTCCGACGGCGAGTACCTGCCGATCGTCAAGGTCGCGCCCATTTACCCGAAACGGGCGGCAATGAAGGGGATCGAGGGCACCTGCGTGGTGATGTACACAGTCACCACCAATGGCTCGACCCGCGATGTGAAGGTCGTCGAGGATATGTGCGCCGACGCCGTATTCTACCGCTCATCGGTCGAGGCGGCGAAAAAGTTCAAGTACAAGCCCAGGGTCATCGATGGCGAAGCCATCGAGGTTCACAATGTCACCAACCGGTTTATCTATGAATTGGAAGTCCAGTAGTCGTCGCTGGCTGGCCGCCCTGCTCTGTGTGGCCTGTGTCGCCCTGCAGGCCAGGGAGGTCGACCGCACCTCGGGTCTGCGCCAGGAGGTGTTCGACAAGATGCAGGTGATCCAGGAACTGGCCGACGGTGAAAAGCTCGGCGAGGCAGAGACACTGTTGCGGGAGTTGCTGGATACCAAGCTTTCAGACTACGAAAAGGCGCAGAGCTGGTTCCTGATGGGCTACATCCGCTACCAGAAGGACGACATGGACGGCGCCCTCGCCGCTTACGAGCAGGTGATGGCCACCGAGGATATACCTCTAGGCATGCGCCTGAACGTGATGCGCACCCTCGGCCAGCTGCACATGGTCACCGAGGATTATGACAACGCCCTGAAGTACGTGGACATGCTGATCGAGAATTCGCTCGAGCCCAGCCCGGACAACCATATTCTCAAGGCGCAGATTCTCTACCAGATGGAGCGCATGGACCCGGCCATGGCCGAGATCGAGACGGGCATCGAGCTCCAGGCCGCCAGGGATCTGCCGCCACGGGAAAACTGGTTACTGCTGAAAAATGCCATCTTCTACCACCGCAACGACTACGACGGCATGCTGGCCGTCGTCCAACAGCTGGTGGATCTCTACCCGCGCGACCGCTACCTGCTCAACATGGCTGCCATTTACGGTGAGCTGGGTGACAGCAAGAAGCAGCTGGCGCTGATGGAGCCGTTGTATGAACGCGGGAGCCTCGTCAATGTCACTCACATGATCAATCTCGCCAGCCTTTACCTGCTGCATGACATCCCGATCAAGGCGGCGCGCCTGCTCGATGAGGAGCTCGAGGCCGAACAGCTGGAGGGCACCGAGAGGAACCTCGATATGCTCGCCCAGGCCTGGCTGTTGGCGGGTCATCCGGAACGGGCCGTCGGGCCCATGCAAACAGCAGCCCGCTTATCGGAGGATGGCCGCGGCTACATGAATCTCGCCCGCACGCACATGAGCCTGCTGAACTGGGAAGCCGCCGAGGAGAGCGTGCGCCAGGCCCTCAAGAAGGGCGGCCTGCGTGACGAGGGCGGCGCGCGGCTGCTCATGGGGATGGCGCAGTTCAACCAGAAACACTTCCGCGATGCGCGCCGCTCCTTTGCCCAGGCCGGCCAGGCGCCGAAAACAGAAAAACTGGCGCGCCAGTGGTTGGCCTATCTCGAGCGAGAGGAAGCCAACGCCGAACTGGCTCGCGAAGTGGGCCTTGAGTGAGAAGTGAGCCTGGAGTGAACTGCCCACGAATTCATTCCAGGATCACCACCGGTCGATAACGCGGCAGCGTATGCCAGGCCATCTCCGGGTGCGCCGCGGCTTTTTCCAGCATGAAGGCTTTCAGTTCAGCCGCGTCACCCGCCAGCAGGCTGGCGAGGCGGATTTCGCCAGTGAAAGGTTCATCCGTCGGGCCCAGCAGGCTGTCCCAATGAATGGGAATGATCAGTTCCGGCTGCACCTGCAGCGCGGTTTCACGCCAGAATGCCTCCCGGTATTCGGGGGGCTGTGAACCGAGCGCTCCGACCCCGAGAAACAGCACGTCTACATCGAGCCCGGCCAGTTGCCCCGGCACAAACCCTGCGCTGCCCATGACCAGGAAGCTGCCCCGGGGGTGGCTGACATGCAGCACGTACGCTTTACCCAACTTGTAGTCCAGCGCTTTCGCGGGCGGCACCAGCGGTTCTGTTATCTGCCAGTCGTCGATCAGTTCGCGAATCAACCTGTCGCTGTTGTAGGGGATGTGGCGTGATTCGATAGGCACGATGGTGAAAGCGCCGAGGTGAAGGGGCTCGCGGTCGCGCAGCATGCTTATCTGCGATTCCGGCAGCCCCCAACCGCGCCCGATATTGGCCGTCGCCTCGGACCCGAGCAGCTGGGCGCCGGTCTGCCTGGCCACTTCCGGGGCATCCATCGCGTGATCGTAGTGCGAGTGCAGCGGCACAACGGCCGCCAGCGCTCGAACGCCATTGCGCGCCAGCCCCGCCTCGACCGCTTCGGTGTCGGGTTTGATACGACCGAAAGCCACCGAGAGCAACCCGGGACGACTGAACCAGCCGTCGGTCATCCAACTGGTTTCGCCATCGGAAAACAACAGGGTCGTGGTGCCGCTGAATCTCACAGTCACCGGGCCGACGCCGGGATCGTCGGCGGCCGGCAGCTCCCAGGCGGGATCCACCGGCGGGGGCGCGTACGTCAAAAGCCGCCACCCGGTCACTATCAACGCAGCGATGAGAAACAGCGAGGCCGCTCCCAATGGAAAACGGAGCGCACCAGTATCTGCCACAGGCTTGATCCTCCGCGGCGCTATTGTCCGCTTGTCATAGATAACGAGACGCTAGGCGATTAGCACGGGTTTGTCCACTGGCGGGCCGGTGTAGATCCGTCCCGCGGGCTGCAATCGACAGGCCGGTCCGGGTCTGTCGGCCACGCGCCGGTTCGCGGTGGCGCGGAATCCCGTCCTGCCCTATGCTTGGCAAAACTGCCTGGCGTTTCACCGCGCAAGAGAGGTCAAGGTGCCCGAACTGTTATCGCCCGGCGTCGTGACAAGGCAGCTGCCATCCGCGCGGCACATTGCACCCGTCGCTTACGGTCTGCCGGTTTTCATCGCCACCTGCGAGCAGGGCCCGCCACTGACGCCCACCCGGGTCGCGAGTTGGAACGAGTTTACCGCAGGCTTCAGACAGGGAATACAGCTCGCAGTAAACCGCGCGGTGTATGCGTATTTCCTCAACTGCCCTCACCCGGCCTACATCGTGCACTGCCCGATTGCAGACGATGCCAGCGATGGTGAGCGCCTGCTGGTCTATCAACGCGCCCTGCAGGCAACGGCCGGTATCGACGTGAGCGCAGTGCTGCTGCCTGGCGTCACCTGGACGGGCCACGGCAAGACAATCCTGCGCTGGGCCGTCCGCCACTGCGAGCGCCTCGGAAACCGGCTGTTGTTGATAGACCTCCCGCCCGGCGTGAGGCTGGCATCGCAGGAGAACGTCAGGAGACTCGCGTTACCGGAGTCACCGGCGGCCGCGACCTACTATCCCTGGGTGCGCTTCGACAACCCCGCTGCGGCCGCCGGCGGTGACCCGCGAGTGCCCCGCACGGTGCCTGTTCCCGCCTCTGCCCTCGCTGCCGCGGTGTGGAGCAATACCGACCGCAACCGCGGTATCTGGAAAGCACCCGCTGGCACCGGTAGCAGCCTCATCGGCGTACGCCGCCTGCGCTTTGGCGTCGACCGCGCCACCCAGTCGGAACTGAACCCGCTCGGCATTAACTGCCTGCGACGGCTGCCCGGCGCAGGGACGGTTATCTGGGGAGCCCGGACCCTGGGCGGCATAACAGATATGCAATGGCGTTACATATCTGTTGCCAGGACCGCCGGCCATATTCGCAGCAGCATCGAACGCGGTACCCGGTGGACGGTCTTCGAGCCCAATGACACAGGGCTGTGGAACCAGCTGCGCACTGCCGTCGATGTCTTCATGACCGGGCTGTACCGCGCCGGCGCCCTGCAGGGTGCAAAACCCGAGGACGCCTGGTTCGTTCAGGTGGGCTTGGGGGAAACCATGACCCGGCATGACGTCGACCGTGGCCGCGTGATCATACGCATCGGCTGCGCGCTGGCAAAACCAGCTGAATTTACCGTGGTAACAGTGACACAGAAAGCTGTGGGGTAACCTCAGGCCTCGGCCGCTCGCGGTGCGGAGCACTCCTGTTCCAACAGCGCGGCAATAACACGCTTGGCGCCCTCGTCGTCGATATCAACCACTGCGGACAGCAGGCGCAGCATGGGTAGAGTCAGGGTCGACTCCACAATGCCGTAGCTCTGCATCCAGCGCAGGATCTGCTCTTTTTTTGCTGCCGGCAGCGCAGACAACAGGGTTCGCGCGCACATGTCACTCATGGGCTGATACCACTACAGCATCGGCGACCGCCGCGGCGATTGTGGTCTCCACCTGCCACATCTCGGCCTGCCAGTCCCGGGGCATCTGGTGCGTGGTCAGTTGCAGCAGCTGTGCCCGACGCACCAGTGCCTCGCGCACACGGTCTGCCTGCTGTTGTCGAAGCTCGATCTGCATGGTGTTTTTCTCCCTGGTCGCGATGCTCCTTCAACTCAAAGGATACGTTGGCCAGCTTTATCCCCCCATGGCCCGCAGCGCCAGTTGCATGGCTGCTGGCGCCCACTGCCGTCGGGTAAAAGGACGCGCTTGCAATCTGCCAGGGCTCTGCTAGCTTTCTAGCGCCGGTGTGAAAACCAAACCATGGGACATTCAATCATGCACAAGACGCTGAGATACAAGCTCGCCTGTCTGCTGTTCGTCGGTCTGGCGATGGGGGCAAAGGCAGCCGATAAACCCAATATCCTGGTGATCTGGGGCGATGATATCGGCCAGTTCAACATCAGCGCCTACAACATGGGCATGATGGGCTACAAAACACCCAACATTGACCGAATCGCCAGGGAAGGCGTCGTGTTTACCGACTGGTACGGGCAGCAGAGTTGTACCGCCGGTCGCGCAGCCTTCATCACCGGCCAGTCGCCCATGCGCACCGGTCTTACCAAGGTCGGCCTCCCGGGCGCGCCAGAGGGCATGCAAAAAGAAGATCCGACCATCGCCGGTCTGCTCAAGCCGCACGGCTACATGACCGGGCAGTTCGGCAAGAACCACCTGGGGGACCGGGACGACATGCTACCCACGGCCCACGGTTTCGACGAGTTCTACGGCAATCTGTACCACCTCAACGCGGAAGAGGAGCCCGAGCACCCCGACTATTTCAAGAACGCGGAGTTGAAGAAAAAATTCGGTCCACGTGGCGTCATCCGCAGTTCATGCCGACGGCAAGATCGAGGACACGGGCCCCCTCACCCGCAAGCGAATGGAGACGATCGACGAAGACGTCACCGCCGAGGCGATCAAGTTCATGGAGAAGGCGGTAAAAGCTGACAAGCCGTTTTTCGTCTGGTGGAACAGCACCCGTATGCACATCTGGACCCATCTCAAGCCGGAGTCCGATGGCGTGACCGGCCTGGGCGTGTACGCGGACGGCATGGTCGAACACGATGGCATGGTCGGGCAGCTCCTGGACACCCTTGATCGCCTGGGTATTGCCGATAACACAATCGTGATGTACTCCACCGACAACGGCGCTGAAACGTTCAGTTGGCCGGACGGCGGCACCACGATGTTCCGCGGTGAGAAGGCAACCCAGTGGGAAGGCGGTTTCCGGGTTCCCACCGTTATGCGATGGCCGGGGGTCATCAAACCCGGAACAGTAGTCAATGACATCGGTGCCCACGAAGACATGCTGCCGACCCTTCTTGCGGCCGCAGGCGATGCCGACGTCAAGGCCGACCTGCTCGGTGGCAAAACCGTGGGCCAGGCGACCTACAACGTACACCTCGATGGCTACAATCTGATGCCTGCGTTACAGGGCAAGGGAGAGTGGCCGCGCCACGAGTTCCTCTACTGGACAGACGATGGCTCCGTCGCGGCACTGCGCTACGACGCATGGAAAATTACCTTTCTGAAGCAGAATTCCCACGGCCTCGACGTCTGGCGCGCGCCGTTCGAAACTCTGCGCGCCCCGATGCTGGGCAACCTGCGCATGGACCCATTCGAGCGTGCCGAGCATGAGGCGATCGGCTACGGCGAGTGGTACGTGGACCACATGTTCATTTTCGGTCCCGCCATCGGCTATGTGGCGCAGTGGCTGCAGAGCTTCCGCGAGTACCCGCCACGCCAGAAACCCGGCAGCTTCAACCTGGACCGGGTAATGGAGGCTGTCACCACGGGCGCGGTCGGCAAGTAAACCGGGTGGCGTCCAGCCGAACCCGTAGACGATGGCGTGTGCAAGGCGCGCGTAGAAGAACAGGCTGGCGCACAGAACCGTGGTGCCGTTGGAGACGCCCGCAGCGTGTGCCACCAACACCGCAATAGCGAAGCCGTCATCGCTGGGTGCCCCTGTTCGAGCACCCCTGTTCGAACGCCAGCGAAGACTCGCGCATCAGGTGATGTCGCCCTGGACAGGAGTGCTGCCGAACACTTTTTCGAGGTGTTCAGCCGAGGGTGGCCGCGTACACAGCGATACGGCAACCATCGCCACCACCGAGCAACCCGCTCCGATCGTGGCGCAGGCATAGGGGTTGATCGCCTGGGAAGCGAGCCAGGTCCCGGGTGTCGCCAGCGCCGTGCCGGTGAACCAGTCGGCGTCAACCAGACCAGCATGCAAGACCGAAAAAACCCCGCCGCCAACCACGAAGCCCACGAGCGCACCCTCGCGCGTGGCCCGTTGCCACAGCACGCCCAGAAACATCGGCGCCGCTGTGGCCGCCATCATGCCGCCCACACCGATCCACACCAGTAACGCGACATTTTTATCCCGCGTCGACCAGGCGAGCGCGATCGCCGCGATGAGCACGCCGGCAGTGGCGATACGACCGATTCTTAGGCCGATCCGGTCCACGGCGGCGGCTGACATACCCGGGAGCCAGCGCGGCGCCACCGTGCGCCGGAAAATATCGTTGGCGAAAACCTGTGCAGTTGAGACCACCAGCCCGTCCGCGGTCGACATCACCGCCGACAACACGCCAGCGCCGATGAGCGCGGCGGCCCACGCCGGCAGCGTGGCGATGAACAAGGCGGGGACAGCATTGTTCGGACTGCTGCCAGTGGCCAGCAGCTCATCACCCAGGAGGGCACGAGCGAGTACGCCACCACAGGTGATAGCCGGCAACAACAGGCCGAACACGAAGGCCAGGATGATGAACGTACGCTGGTCCCTGTCATCCCTCAGCGCCCACAGCTTGTTGCCGACATGGGGCAGCAAACCGATGGGGAGGTGGGCGAAGAAAATCGCGACCATATCCCACACCGAGTCGAACAGGGGCAGATTTGGATTGAGTGGCTGCACCAGTGCCGGGTCCTGTGTTTCAAGACTGTCGAGCATGCCGCTGAATCCGCCCTCGATGCCGAAACCAGTGAGGAACATCCACAGTACCAGGCAGGCCAGGCAGAGCATCAACGCCCCCTGCACACCGTCGGTGAGAATATCCGCGTGGGCGCCGCCGAGCGCAATGTAGATCATCAACACCAGCGCAGTGACACACAGGGCCGGCAGCAGGTCGAGCCCCAGCATCTGGGTGAACATGACGCCGCCTGCCAGCAGCTGGCCGGCGAGGTAAAACAACAGCATCATGGAAAACAACGCCGCGACAATACGCAGCAATTCTGAGTCGTAGCGGTCGCCGAGGTACTCCGGTATGGAGCGACTGCCGAATCGCGCGCCCACCTGGCGGACCGCATGCAGGCAGACGAGGACGCCCAGGTAGACTCCGAGCGGGTAGATAATTGCATACCACAGGGCCGACAATCCTGCGCGATACGCAAGCCCGGGAAGGCCGAGAAAGGTCGCGCCGCTGGCAGTTGTCGCCGTCATCGCAAAGGCCAAAAACAACGGCCCGTAGCTGCCACGTGCCGTGGCGTAATCGTCACTGTTGCTGACGCGTCGCAGACCCACGACGCCGAACAGCAGCATCATGCCGGTATACATGGCCAGGAACGTCCAACCCCAGAAAACGAGCGGATCAACACCTGCCACGCCGGCCCTCCGGATAATCCGCCGCAGCGATCGGCGTGAGGGTGGATGCGGTCACCCCGTCATGACCAGAGCCTGGTCCCGCCCCGCCAACTGCACCGTTGTCGGTCAGAACTGAAACCCCACCGTGGCCCCGTAGGTGCGCGGCGGCAGTACCGACCCGACCCGCAGTGAGTCGTAGAGCGGCGCCGTGATGATGTTGTTGGAGATGACATCTTCGTCGCTCAGGTTGCGACCCCAGATGCTGAACAGCCAGCTTTCGCCGTACAGGTATTCGATGCTGGCATTGTACTGCTCGTAGGAGCCCTGGTAGGCATCCCGGCGATTCCACTCGGTGAAGTAGACTTCATCCTGGTAGTAGGCGTCGCCACGAATCCGCAGCCGGCCGTTGCCGATGGCGGTTTCCCAGGCCAGCCCCAGCTTCGCCGTATACTCCGGCGCATTGGGCAGCGTGTTGCCGCTCAGGTCGGCAATCGCAAAGCCGTTGGCATAGTCGCCGTTGAAAAACTCTTCGTATTCCGCACTGAGGTAAGTGAGGTAAAAATCAACCGAGAATCCGCCGCCCAGCTCGGCAAAAACCTCCAGCTCGGCGCCGTAGTTCTCGGCCTCGGCCGCATTGATCGTGGACACCGTGCTGGTTTCGTCTACGAAAGAAATCTGCAGGTCCTCGTAGTCATAGTAGAAGGCCGCGAGTGAGTAGCGGAAGCTGCCGTCGTCGTTGCTGCCTTTGAGGCCCACCTCGTAGGCCGTGACCGTTTCCGGGTCGAGCGGCGGGCTGGTGCTGCCGGTGTTGATGACACCGGATTTGAACGCCTCGTTGTAGGTCGCGTAGAGCATCAGGTTATCGCCCGGCTCCCACTGTATGGTCAGCCGCGGCGTCCAGTCATCCCAGTCGTCCTTGGCATTGGTGGGTACGTTGAGGCCGATGGCATCGAAGATGAAGGAACCGGTCCCGTCTCGCTCCTCGTAGTTGTAACGCAGGCCGGCGATGATGGACCAATGCTCGCTGAGCCGGTAGGTCGCCTCCGCATAGACGCCCCAGGCCTCGATATCGACATCGCCGTCCTGCAGATAGTTGCCGTTGTTGAGGCCGTCACCTATCGGGGTGCCACAGGTTTCGGGAGCCAGCAGGAAGCAGATATTGGTCAGCGGCACACGCACTTCACCGAACAGCTCCTCCTCGAAATACATGACGCCGGCGACCACGTCGAGATTTCCGGACGAATAGTTCAGGATGAACTCCTGGCCGAAAGAATCGCTTTCCTCGGTGTAATTGTTCTGGCCGAACAGGTTGGCGTCGGTGGAGTCGAGGTCGTCGCGCAGGAATCTATCCATCTGCTGCACGGAGGTGATCGAACGCAGGCTGGTCGCGTCGTTGATATCGACATTGAAGATCAGATTGACCAGGTAACCGTCGCGATCGTTGATCGCCTCCTGGTCGGAGTTGATGTCCTGGAAGTCACCACCCACCATGCCGACTGTCCTGCCGCCCAGAATCGGGACCGCGAAAGGTACCGGGATCGAGGAACCCTCGGACTGTCCGAAATAATTGAAGGCGTAATTGTTGTCGTCCTCCTCATAGTACTGCGCCGAGAGCAGCGCGTCCCAGGAGGTGCCGGGGTCATACTTCAGGGTGACACGATAGGCCTGGGCATCGCGGTCGTTGACGTCGTCACCGCTGAACCTGTTCTCGCCGTAGCCGTCCCGCTGCTGAATGCTGGTTGCCAGGCGCACGGCGAAGCTGTCCCCGATGGGGAGATCAACCGCCCCCTGGAAATTGGTCAGATCGTAGTTGCCAAGGGAGAGGTTGGCGTAGCCGCCGAACTCGTCGCCGGGCTTCGTCGTGACCATGTTGATGGCACCCGCGGTCGCACCCCGGCCGTACAGGGTGCCCTGGGGACCGCGCAGCACTTCCACCTGCTGGAGATCGAACATGCCCATCAACTGTGCCGCCGGGCGCGGCACGATCGCGCCGTCCTGCAGGAAGGCCACGGCGCCCTCGCCACCGATATCGATACTGGTCATACCGATACCGCGCATGAATATGCGCGCAAACCCGAACTGGTCGCCCAGCGAAAGGTTGGGGATGTCGACCTGCATGTCGCGGATTTCCTGGATGCCGCCCGGCCTGATCGCATCACCCCCGATCACGTTGGCCGCGGCAGCGAGATCCTCCAGTGCGACCTGACGCTTGCTGGCGGTCACGACCACCTCCTCCAGCGCGTTTTCCTGTGCCGTCGCCTGGCCGATAATCGCCACTGCGCCGATTGTGCCAATCCATGCTGCGCTGCGCCTTATTCTAATCATCTTGCTGCCTCGCTGTTGCTGAAGTGTGGGTGATATCAGGATGTCCGTGAAGTGAGTCTCTCCCGTTTCAACTGCACATCGTGTGCCTCCCGGTCCCAGCTGTCTGCGGTAACCCCCTGCTCACGCAGCACGTGTTTCATGACCTTCGCGGAAGGCGTTTTCGGTAACTCTTCAAGTACCCGGACGTAGCGCGGCACCATGAAATACGCCATACGCTCGCCCAGGAACTCGATCAGGTCGCGCTCGTCGATGGATTCATTGGCCACCGGGGCGACCGCGATCATGACCTCGTCCTCACCGAATTCACTCGGCACGGCATAGGCTGCGGCCTCGCGCACAGCCGCATAGGCGACGACCTCCGCCTCCACTTCGAAGGACGAGATGTTCTCCCCGCGCCGGCGCATGGCATCTTTCATCCGGTCGACAAAGTAGAAGTAGCCTTCTTCGTCCTGCCGAAAGCAGTCCCCGGTATGGAACCAGCCATTGCGCCAGGCTTTCGCCGTGGCTTCCGCGTTCTTGTAATAGCCGCTGTTCATGCCCCAGGGCCTGTCGGTGCGAACGATCATCTCGCCGATCTCGCCGATGGGTACCTCGCAGTCGTTGACATCCACCAGACGCACATCGACACCGTCCCGCTTCTTGCCGCAGGTGCCACGCCGGGTGGGGTTGGGCTCGGACACGATCGGCGAGGAAATCTCGGTCATGTTGAAGATGGTGTACACGTCGATACCGAACCGGCGATGGAATTCGACACAGGTCTCCGTCAGCGGCACCATGAAAGCCACGCGCACACTGTGCTCGCGGTCCCTGCTGGAAGGCGGTTGCTTCAGCAGGAAAGTCGCCATCACGCCGAGCAGGAAGAATGCCGTGGTTTCGCTCTCCCGTACGAACGGCCAGAAGGTATCGGTATTGAACGCGTCCATGACCGCGATGGAGCCCCCGCGGCACAGCATGACAAAAATCACGCCCATACCGCCGATATGAAATATCGGCATGTTGATGAGGAAGCGATCCTCACCGTGAACGAAGTGCCAGGTCTCCGGGCCCGCGTTGGTGAAAATGTGCAGGTAGGACGACAGCACGCCTTTGGACGGCCCGGTGGTCCCCGAGGTGAATATGATGGACTGGGTATCCCAAGGCTCGATGGGAGTCTCGAGTTCAGGCACAGGTGCCGTGCTGGTCGCGATCGCTTCATACCGTGCGTGCTCGAAGCGCGCCGACGGCGCCCCGTCGCCGACGGAGATCACCTTGGTGAGTTGCGCCGGCTCGATGCTGTCCAGTCGCTCGAGCAGCTGGCTATGGGCAACGAGAATATGCGCATCGGAGACCGCCAGTACGTGCTCCAGAACCCCGCCCTTGAACGCGGTATTCATCGGCACGAAAACCCCGCCCAGATAGTTGATGGCGAAAAAGGTGAGAATCGCCTCCCTGCCGTCGAACAGCCAGACCGCCACATGGTCGCCGCGCCCGACGCCCTCGCCGGCCAGCCCCGCGGCCAACTGTTGTACCTGCTGTAGCAGTGCTGCGTAGGTCCAGGTCACGCCGTCCTGGAAAACGGCGAAGGCCTTGTCGGGCGTTTCCCGTGCCCAGCGCTCCAGCAGGTAGCGGGTGACGCAGGCATCGCGCGGCGGTATGCGGTGATCACTGGTTGAGGACACGTTTTCCATGGTTCCCTACTCCCTTCAGTATCGCCTCACCGGTTTTCGTCTCAGGCGACCTTGATGCCACTGCCGCCGGACCGCCTGACCACGGCATCCACCATGTCCAGAATGTGTGTAATGATGTCGTGCTCCGTGCGCCTGCCCGTGGGCTTGTACCAGAAAGATACCCAGGTAATCATGCCGCCGATGGTGGTCGCGGTCAGTACCGGGTCGTGCAGCGCAAACTCACCGGCGGTGCGGCCCTGCTCGAGAATCGCGGCCAGCTTGTGGTCAAAGCCGTTGCGCAGCTCACGAATTTCCCGCGCCTGCTGCGGGTCCAGGTTTTTCTCCTCGCGCTCGTAGACCACGATGTATTCCTGGTAGTCGAAGATGATGCGCAGCACCAGCTCCACCAGCTGCCGCAGTCGTTCACTGGCGGGCCTGTCGCCGGCGCTGGCTAACTCGATCGCATCCAGTGACAGCGTAATGCCGGTGCGGCAGATGTCGTAGAGCAATTCACTCTTGTTGTTGTAATAGGAATAGATAAAGGGTTTGGTGACATCCAGCCGCTGGGCGATCGCATCGATGGTGGTGCCTTCATAGCCCTGCTCGAAAAACAGGTGGCTGGCCTCTTCGCGAATGCGGCGCCGCTTGAAATCCGAGATCTCCGCCTTCAGGCCACTGTCGCCGGCTCTTCTTACGCCAGCCATGTGCTCACCGCACCATGTTCAGTATCTGGCGAACATCGTCCGGCCCCTCGATCGTGCGCGGGTTGGTTCGGGCCCAGAAATCCAGCATCGTATACTCGGCGATGACGTCGAGCTGGTCGTCACCGACATCGACGTCAGCGAGCGAGCGCGGCATCCCGAGGTCGCGTATGAAGGCGTCGACGATACCGCTGGCATCCTCGCCCGGACGGCCGAAGCTCGCACTGATGAGTGCCTGGCGCTCGGCGTTAACAGATTTGTTGAACGCCAGCACGGCGGGTGCCATCACGCAGGAACAGTAGCCGTGGGGTACGCCGGCGGTGCCGCCGAGAACGTGGCCGATGGCATGGCTGGCGCCCATCGGCACACCGCCGATGATCGGGATCATCGACTGCCAGGCACCAACCTGGCAGCGCAATCGCGCATCGAGATCACCGGGATCGGCGTTGACTGCCGGCAGACCGGCGCTGAGAAAACGCAGCGCGCTCTCGGCAATTCCGTCGCAAAAATAGTTGGACTGCAGGGAACCCAGCGCCTCGAGGGCGTGATCCACCGAGCGCACACCGGTCGATGTCCACAACCACTCCGGCGTGTGCACGGTGAGCGCCGGGTCCAGGACGATGGAGACCGGCGCCATCATCCGGTGGGTGTAGCCCTGCTTCTTGTTGGCCTCGTCGTCGGTGACGCCGCCCATGGTGTTGAACTCGCCGCCGGAGAGCGTGGTGGGACAACAGATGACGCGAATATCCGGCGCGTCGAAGACCGGCACCTGCGCGACCCCGTCATCGTCGACGTAGACATAGAAACCTTCGAAATCGCCGGGAGCGCGGAAATCGTGCTTGAGCCCCAGGGCGATGACCTTGCCGGCATCGGTGACTGAGCCGCCGCCGACGGTGATGATCAGGTCTGCGTCCACGGCGCGGGCAGCCCCGATAGCCTGCAGTACATCGCTGCGCGGGGCATGGGGTGCAATGCCGTCGTAAGTGGCTGCCACGCGGTCGCCGAGGGCAGCTTCGATATCCCGTATCTCCGGCGTGTTTTCCCGCAGCGTGGTGCTGACCAGCAGAAACACCCGGCCGGCGCCCAGCAGCTCGACTTCGTCTGCCAGCGCCTCCGCGGCGGGTCGGCCCATGTGTACCCGCTCCGTGGCGGTGAGCCCCAGTGTGGCGGGGTTGGGAGAGAACATGGCGGCCTCCTCGTCAGGGCGAATGACTACCGATGCTCCAGCAAGGTTAGCAATTGAACTATGGCAAGTAAAGTGGTAATACTATGAGTAAGGTTTTCCTACGCTCGGTTTCGGGAGGTGCACCCTCATGACCCAGACCACCTCTTCTTCGGGTTCTTCGGGCCAGCCCACCACCGCCTCCGGCATTACCCTGAAATCGTACTACACCGCGGACGACATCCCCGAAGAGCATCGCGAGCGCGCCGCCCTGGCGCCCGGCGACGCACCCTACCACCGCGGCTTTCATCCCACCGGTTATCGCAGCAAGCCGTGGCGGATCTTCCAGCTGAGTGGTTTCGGGAAACCCGAAGACGAGAATGAGCGCATCAAGTTTCTGCTCAACAGCGGCGAGACCGGGTTTATCATGGAACACGATCGCAACACCGGCGACCACTGCTACAACGTGGACCACCCCGAGGTCGTGGCCCGCCGGGAAGATGTCGGCCTCACCGGCGCGGTGATGCAGAGCGTGCGCGATACCGCCATCTGCATGGACGGACTGCCGGTAGATACCAGCTTCGGGCACGCCGGCGGCGCCGTGGTCCAGCACGCACCCTTCGCACTCGCCGCCTACTGGACGGTGGCGCGTAAGCGCGGCTTCGACCTCGCCAAAATCGCCGGCACCGGACAGAGTGACTTCAACCTCACCTACCTGGGGTGCGTCACCAAGCAACAGATTCCGACCGACGCGGGGCTCAGGTTCAATGCCGACATCATTGAATTCTGTGATCGGTACCTGCCCTATTGGGTGCCGGTTTCCATCGCGGGCTACAACGCGGCGGATACCGGCCTGACCCCGGACCAGGAACTCGGCGCCCTGTTCGCGAACGCGGTCGAGTACCTCGACGAGATACAGCGCCGCGGCACCATGCCCCTGGAGCGCGCGGCGAAAGGCTGTGGCGGTGTCAGCTTCCGGGCCTCCATTCACATCATCGAGGAGGCCTGCAAGATGCGGGCGGCCCGGCTGATGTGGAGCGACCTGCTGCGCCGGCGGTACGATATCAGCGACCCGAAAACCGCCAATCTGCGCATCCACTGTGTCACCGCCGGCTCCAGGATGACCTACCAGCAACCGTTGAACAATATCGTCCGCGGTACGCTCATGGCGCTGGGCGCGGTGCTTGGAGGCGTCCAGTCCCTGGGTGTCTCCGGTTACGATGAAGCGTTGTCGATACCCTCCGAGCACGCCCACCAGATGTCGGTGCGTATCCAGCAGGTCCTGCAGGAGGAAACGGGCATCTGCGCCGTCACCGACCCGCTGGGCGGCTCCTACTACGTGGAAACACTCACCGCGCAACTGGTGGAGAAAGCCTGGGCTTTCTTCGGCCAGATCATGAACGAGGGTGGCTACCTTGCTGCGCTCGATTCGGGCTGGCTGCATGCACAGGCGGCGGAAAACCAGTACCGGGAATTCATGGCGATGGAATCCGGGGAACAGAACGTCGTAGGCGTCACCTGCGCCATGGATGACGAATCACCCTACGAGGTCGACGGGTTCATGGGCACCGACGACGCCTTCGACGTCGCCACACAACGGCTGCAGGAGGTGCTCCGCAGCCGTCACGAAGCGGGCGCATCCGCCGCCCTCAAGAACCTCGAAGCCACCTGCCGCAGCAGTGAGAACATCATGCCCGCCATGATGGATGCACTGGAGGCGGAGGTCACGCTGGGGGAGATCGGCGACGTGTACCGCGACGTGTTCGGGGACTGGAACACGCCGATACAGACGTAGCGGAGCAAGCGCTTTCGAGGCCGGTGGCGATGCCCGCGAGCGCAATGGTTGCGAACAACGGTGGAGAGAGGGCTGAGACTCAGCGTTGAGAGGCCCCGGGAGTTCGAGATGAGCGCAGAACAAAAACGCATCCTGATGGCCAAGACCGGCCTCGACGGTCACTGGCGCGGACCGACAATCGTATCGCGGGCGCTGCGGGATGCCGGGTTTGAAGTGATCATGATCGGTATGGCCAACACAGATGACATCGTCAGCGCCTCGGTCGACGAAGACGTCGACCTGGTCGGGCTCAATGTTGGCGGGCACATCGACGTCGCCATTCGCGCCGTCAAGGGGGTACAGGCAGCGCGTTCCGACCTGCCGATATTCGCGGGCGGGACCATACCGCCGCACGCTGCGCGCCAGCTGGAAGCTCTGGGTGTTGAGGTCTACCCGCCCGGCTCCCAGCTCGCCGCCATCGTGGATGCCGCCGAGCGGCTGACCGGACGGGCCTGAAGGTATCCTTGGCTTCCGTCGATGCACTGCTGGATGCCGCTCTTGCCGGTGAACGCCCCGCGCTGGCTCGGCTGTTAACGCTCGCCGAACGGGAGGGCGATGAGCTGCTGGCGATCGAGCGGCGACTGGCAGGGGCAACGGGCGACGCACTGGTGGTCGGTATCACCGGCCCGCCGGGCGCCGGTAAATCCACCCTGATCAACGCCCTGCTCCCGGTGGCAAGAGCACACCTGGACCGGGTGGCGGTGTTGGCCGTGGACCCCAGCTCGCCGTTTTCCCGCGGCGCCCTGCTCGGCGACCGGGTACGCATGCAAGGGCGGGAATCTCACCAGCATGTCTTCATCCGTTCGATGGCCTCTCGCGGTGAGTTCGGCGGGCTTGCCCGAGCCGCTGCCACCGGTGTCCGCCTGTTCGACGCCTGCGGCTGGCCACTGGTGTTGATCGAGACGCTGGGCATCGGCCAGGTGGAACTGGACGTCATGGACCTCGCTGATATCGTGGTGGTGGTGCTCAACCCCGGCTGGGGTGATACCTTCCAGGCCAACAAGGCGGGGCTGACCGAAGCCGGCGACATCTTCGTGATCAACAAGGCCGACAAAGCTGGGCTGGCGCAGACGCGCAGTGACCTGCTGGAATCCTTATCGCTGCTGCAGACCGATCATCTCCCCCCGGTCGTCGAAACCATCGCCACCGTGCCCGAAGGAATAGATAACCTGTGGGAAGCGCTACAGGCTCTGCATACCCGGCTCACCCGGGAAGAGGCGCTGGACGCCAGGCGGCGCGAGCGTCGGCAGCGGCTGTTGAAAAAAATGCTGCATCGGCAACTGGCGGCTCGCCTCGACCGGATACTGGCCTCGGAAGACGCAGCAGCACTGCTGGCGCGCGCAGGCCGCGGCCAACAGGGTCTCAACGAGACGCTGGACAGCCTGCTGCAATCCCTGACGAACAGAGACACTTGAAGAAAAACACGCACTTGCCAGGACAATAACCCGCACTACGGGTGGCAATTGATTTCGTGTACTGTTTGAATCTTCGTTCGAAACCCCGGCACAAGACAACTGCATGTACTACGGCGAGTACCTTAACAGCATCAGCCACCTGGTAGGAGCCGTGCTCGCACTGGTCGGGTTGGGCAGCCTGCTGACCGTGGCGATACAAACCGGCGACCCGCTGGTCATTGTCGGCTTCGCGGTGTTCGGCGCGACGCTGGTTCTGCTTTATACGATCTCGACGCTCTATCACAGCTTTCACCCGCCAAACCTGAAGCAACTGTTCAAGCTGCTGGACCACATCTGCATTTACCTGCTGATCGCCGGCACCTACACCCCGTTTCTGCTCATCAGCATGCCGGACCGCAGCGGCTACCCGTTGCTGGGTGCCGTCTGGGCGCTGGCCGCGGTGGGAACGCTTTCTGAGATTTTTCTGAGCGGCCGCGCGGTCAAGGTCACCCAGCTGATTCTTTACCTGGCCATGGGCTGGGCCGCTGCGATAGACATCGACAGCCTTCGCGCCGCCCTCCCCGCTGCCGGTTTCTGGTGGGTGTTGGCCGGCGGCATCGCGTATACGGCAGGTGTCGTATTTTACGTGTTGGACAAGGTCAATCTACTCGACCATGCCCACGGTATCTGGCACTTCTTCGTCTTGATGGGCTCCGTCGCGCATTTCATCGCCGTCATCGGTTACGTGCGTTAGCGGCCGTGCCCTGGCTGCTACCGGCATTACCGGTAGTGGCCGACGTCGGTGCCGGCCAGCGCGGAGATATTCAGCAATCCCCGTGCCGTGATCGACGGCGTCACGATATGTGCCCGGTTACCCATGCCCATCAGAATCGGGCCGACTTCCAACGCGTCGCCACGCATCTTGAGAATGTTGCGCACGCCCGAGGCGGCGTCACCATTGGCGAAGACCAGCACATTGGCCGGCCCCTCCAGGCGAGAATGCGGAAATATGCGCCGCCGCAGTTCCGGGTCGAGAGCGCTGTCGGTGTGCATCTCACCTTCGTAATCGAAATCCGGCTCGCGCAGCGCGAGCAGTTCCAGGGCCGCCCGCATGCAGCGGCCCGTGTGAATGTCGAGATTGCCGAACTGCGAATGCGAGCACAGCGCCACATTCGGCTTGAGGCCGAAACGGCGCACGTGCCGTGCGGCGGCCATCACCGTATCGGCGATCTGTTCCGGTGTGGGCTCGGGGTGTACGTGGGTATCGGCGATGAACAGCGGCTCGTCTTCCATAACCATCAGCGACAGGGCTCCGCGGGGTTGCAAGCCGTCCCGCGCGAGAATTTCACGCACGTAGTTCAGGTGCCAGAGGTACTGGCCAAAGGAGCCGCAGATCATGCTGTCGGCGTCGCCGCAGTGCACCATGATCGCAGCGATCGCTGTGGTATTGGTGCGCATGATTACCTTGGCGAGGTCCGGCGTGACGCCCCGGCGGGCCATCAGGTCCAGGTAAGTTTCCCAGTAGTGGCGGTGGCGAGAATCATCCTCCGGGTTCACCAGTTCAAAATCGTGACCGGCACGGATCGTCAGGCCGGCCCGGCGGCATCGTGCCGCCACCACCTCAGGTCGCCCCACCAATACCGGGCGGTCGGTCATCTCCTCTATAATGGCCTGCGCGGCGCGCAGTACGCGCTCGTCCTCGCCCTCGGCGAACACGATGCGGCGCTCCGAGCGGGCGGCGGCGGCAAAGACCGGCCGCATCATCATGGCCGAGCGGAACACGGAACCGTCGAGTCGTTCCTTATAAGCGGCGACATCGTCCACCGGCCGCGTCGCCACGCCGGAATCCATCGCCGCCCTGGCCACCGCCGTCGCGACCACACCCATCAGGCGCGGATCGAAGGGTTTCGGGATCAGGTAATCGGGCCCGAACACGAGCTGCTCGCCGCGATAGGCGTCCGCCGCTTCGGCACTGGTGGTCGCGCGCGCGAGCGCGGCAATGCCGTCGATGCAGGCCAGTTGCATGGCGTCATTGATTTCCGTTGCCCCCACGTCCAGCGCGCCGCGGAAGATGAAGGGAAAGCACAGGACGTTGTTCACCTGGTTGGGATAGTCGGAGCGGCCCGTGGCGATCACTGCATCCGGCGCCACTTCGCGCACCTGGTCCGGCAGGATTTCCGGCACGGGATTTGCCAGCGCAAATACCACCGGCTGCGCGGCCATGCGCGCGACCATCGCGGGGCTCAACACCTCCGGTCCGGAGAGTCCGAGAAACAGGTCTGCTCCGTCGATCACGTCGTCGAGGCTGCGCCCTTTACCGGGCTGGGCGAACGCCGCCTTCTGCGGATTCATGTCGACCTCGCGGCCCTCGTGAACCAGCCCGTGCAGGTCACACAGCCAGATATTCTCGCGGCGCACGCCGAGCTTGAGCAGCATATTGAGACAAGCGATACCGGCAGCGCCGCCGCCGGTGGATACCAGCTTGATATCCTCCAGGCGTTTCTTGACCAGGTGCAGGGCGTTAGTGACCGCCGCACCGACCACGATCGCCGTACCATGCTGATCGTCGTGGAAGACCGGAATGTTCATACGCTCGCGGCAGCGCTGTTCCACCACGAAGCAATCCGGCGCCTTTATGTCCTCGAGGTTGATGGCGCCGAAAGAGGGTTCCAGCGCGCAGACGATATCGGCGAGTCGTTCCGGGTCTGACTCGTTCAGTTCGATATCGAAACAGTCGATGCCGGCGAACTTCTTGAACAGTACGGCCTTGCCTTCCATGACCGGCTTCGAGGCCAGAGGCCCGATATTGCCCAGCCCAAGCACCGCGGTGCCGTTGGTCACAACCGCGACGAGGTTGCCGCGTGCGGTATAGTCGGCAGCGCGTTGCGGGTCCTCGGTGATTTCCCGACAGGCCTCGGCCACGCCCGGAGAGTAAGCGCGAGCGAGATCAAGCCCATTGGCCAGGGGCTTGGTGGCACGGATTTCCAGCTTACCGGGCTTGGGCAAGGCGTGGTATCGCAGCGCCTCCTCGCGGGCGGTGCGGCGGATCTTGTCGTCAGTCATAGTCGCGTGCGGCAGCTAAAAGACCAGTATACGCCACGCCGTCCAGCCGTGATATGTATGCGCACAGAGGGTGCAGCTCTGTTAGCCGGGCCAGGAGCCGTGAGAACCGGCGCGCCGACGCGGCCGACCCCTCCTGAATTGGAAAGTGGACTGTTCAGCTCGGTGCGGGATGATGCCCTCGACCGGTCACGGAGAGACGTATCCGTTAACCTCAGCTTTTCCGTCTCAGGTACCCCTTCGGATTCCAGGTAAGCCCGAAGGACTCCCTGTCTCTATCGATTTCAAAATCACTGCACTCTGTTACGAAAGCCTCTACCGCTTCGTAGGGTCCCGGGCTGGGACCCACCGAGAGTCCATGATGGCAGATACCATCTTCAACGATCAGGTAATCGCCCGACTTCACAAGTGTTGAATAGCGCCTCAAGACGCCCAGGGTATTGTCGAATGTGTGACTGCTGTCTTCGATCACCATCACCCGCTCGGCCGGCGATATCAATGACTCCACGGTGTCATATGACTCACAGGCATCACCTTCAATCAGCGTTATCCTGGGATGATTTTTAACCGTTTCCGGTACCTGTGAATGGTTGACGTCCACGCCGATGATTCGGCCTTGGCCCAATGCATCAAGAATATGAGCTAAGGCGAGCGTGCTGCCGCCACAAAAATTGCCAACCTCAACCAGAACGTCGGGTTTTGTCTCATAGATCAACTCCTGATACACCCAGAAGTCGACCGGGCTTTGCAGCGTCTTGATGCCGAAATAGCTTGTCTGGCTCAGTATGCGTCTCTGCATCTGTTCCAGAAGCGATGACATCGGCATATCCAGACACTCTTCCATAAATCGCTTCACGCGGTTTCCTCCAGACTGGCACCACGACCTCACACTAGCACAGGGTGAGCCTGGCCATAGTGATCAGATACTCGAAACTATCCATCGTTGACGCACCTCGATTTACTGCCTTGCCATCGATCGCAATCTTAAACCGAAGAAATGACAACTGAAACACCGCGGAACCTGGCATCCGACAAGGGTGATCGGCGGCATCCGCCTTCAGTCGAGCCGAACCGGCTTAAACATAGGCGAAAGGGGTCGGTTGGCCTGTTCTCACCCCGCAAGGCCCGGAACGGTCTGCTTCCAACTCCTCAGGGACTGTCGTGGATCGCCGAACTGTATAGTCTGGGGGTCCGCTACCGGCCGGGAGTGGTCCTCTGGTGGTCCTGCTCCGACAGTTCGCCTCCACCTCAGAGCGAACCTTCGCTCGGTCCAGAGCAACATCCTAGCAAACCGGCTCGCTCGCCCACTCCACAGCACTTCCTCCTTCACAAGATTAGCCATCGGAAAGCCTGGGGGTTTATGGCTCTTACCCAGGGAACAGAGATCGTCGGTCGATCGAGGTTATTTGCTTGTCGTCCGGCCAGTATGCGATCCCCAGAAGTCAATTTGACGATGCCAGACCGATACATATTTGACCGAGCGACGACTTACTGGCCTAGTGGAAGCCTCTATAAAGAAATCGGTGCCCGTATGAGCGAATCTCCCGCGACCCAAGAGGACACTACATTCCAGCATCGCGGTGGAGAAACCACGCGCCTGGAAACGTTCGTAGATGCGGCCTTTGCCTTTGCGCTGACCCTGCTGGTGATCTCATTCGATGCAGTCCCCCAAACCTACGATGAGCTAGTTACTGCGCTGCGCGCTACCCCGGCTTTTTTGGCGGGCTTCCTTGTCCTGACGATGTTTTGGCTCGCGCACCGAAACTGGTCCAACCGCTATGGCCTGGACACCACATTCGCTACGTTGATCAGCATGGCGCTGATTTTTCTCATACTGGTCTATGTGTATCCGTTGCGCGCTATGGCAAGCGCAGCGGTAGCTGCCGCGACAAATGGCTGGCTGCCCACCAGCTTTACCATTGATTCTGTCGGACAACTTAAGGGCTTGTTTCGCATTTACGGGACTGGCTTCATCTTGTGCAATCTTTGTATTGCCGCGCTTAACCTGCACGCCTACCAACACCGTGTACGGCTGGGCCTGAGTGCTGAAGAAGTATTTCTTACGCGAACTGAAATCGGTGTCTGGTGCCTGGTGGGAAGCATGGGAGTGATATCGATTTGCCTAACTTTTGTTCTTCCGCCGCGTTGGGTGGGTCTATGTGGGTGGAGCTATGCGTCCCTTGCGATCATTATGCCGGTGTTCGGAACGCTCGTAAGACGCAGGAGACGTAGTAAATTCGGTCAAAGAGGTTAATCGCAGTGAGAGCCGTGATTTGCCGCCATCCGTATACCCGCAGAGCCAGAGGCTGACCTGACCCGTTCACCCGGGTTTGCGTAGGCCAATGTAGGAGTTCTTTGCCTACACGGCGCCGAAACTGTCGGAATTTTGAACGCCGCGGCCATCGCTCCAATTTTTTCCTAAGGTCTCAAAGAAGGCGAAGGCAGACCGCCTCTGACCTCGAACAGCGAGTATCTGACCGTCTCTGACGGGTCGGATGCGGACTATTTGACAAGTGTAGACCTAACGGCCCGAATTAGGCGAAAGCAGCCGTCTTGCTCGAGTCAACTCAAGGCAGCCTGCGAGTGGCCGTTCTCATCTCACAGCCGACATTTAGAGGTTTTTGGCTACGCCTTAACCATTACCACGGTCAACCAGGAGAGGACGCCTGGATTCGTTGCGCTCCCACCCCGATCGGGCTAGTCGTTTGCCCAGGTGGCCATACGTTCGTAAGTATTGTCTGCCTCAGCATTCATTAAAAGCGAATCCACCAGGCTCGCAAATGCCGGGTCGACAATCCCACGACCCACTTCATTCCACCACACTCGACCAGGGCCGGCAGAATGGTTTATCAAAATTACATGTCTGTAAGCTAACCACGTTTGCTCATCCAGTATTCCATTGACGTACTGAAAATACTCGAATTCGCGATTGCGTAGATCAAGAGCGAACATAAAGCTCAAACGCAGTTGTTCTTCCGCTGACATTTGTGCTCCAGAAACCAACTTGGCGAAGACGTCTGCGTTCTGGAAGTTTGCAGCCAGCGAGGCAACATCATTGGTCACCAGGGCCTGGCGCGACTCTGATCGAGCGAGCGCGTTGTTTTGACGAAGCTCAACAACCAGAAAGACGATGCCACACACCACAGCGAGATTGGCTACTAGCGTGAGCCAGTCATTGATTCTGGCGCTATTCATAATGCGGGTACCTGGCACTGGAGCAAAAGAGTTTCGCCTTGCGCCTGAACGAATCAGAAGTCCACGGCATTCTAACTCAACCGGCGTCGAGTGGCAGTCACCGTGGTAAACGAAAATCATTAGGCGGCTACTGCCGGCCAACCTTAAACAATCCTGATAACCGGAAATCAATAACCCGGGGCGCTCACCGTGATTGATCTCACTTGGTCTGCCTCGCTGTCTCTGGCCAGTGTGGCGAGTTTGGCAACCCATCCACTCCCTCCTGACCCTCAGCAATACACTTTCCGACGTGGAACTTTTGCACAGAATACTGTATATTTAACCAGTACTACGCGATCAAGGAGGATCACACCATGCAGCCCGCCGCCACCACTGACACGCCTTATCCATCCCTCGATCTCGATGAACTCGCGGACAACCTGACCGAACTTGCCGCTCATCTCAGCGCCGCCACCTTCCGCTTGCTGGAGATGATCCGGGAGTTCGACCGCCGCGGCGGCTGGCACGGCCCGGGATTGAAATCCTGCGCCCACTGGCTCAACTGGAAGTGCGGCATTGCGATGGGCGCGGCAAGGGAGAAGGTGCGCGTGGCCCACGCGCTGGGCGAACTGCCGCAGATCAGCGCGGCCTTCCGCCGCGGCCAGGTGAGCTTCTCCAAGGTCCGCGCCATGACCCGGGTCGCCACCCCGGATAACGAGGACTACCTGCTGATGATCGCCCAGCACGGCACCGCTACTCATGTCGAGCGCCTGGTGCGCAACTACCGCCGGGTGAAGCGCACCGAGGCATTGGCGCGGGATCAGCGCTCCCATGAGTGCCGTGAACTCGGCTGGTACATCGACGACGACGGCAGCTACGTGATGAAGGCCCGCCTGCCCCCGGAACAGGGTGCCCGGTTTGCCGCCGCACTCACGGAGGCCATGGAGGGTCCGGCGGACACGCCGATCGCGGCGCGCCGGGCCGATGCACTGGAGCGCCTGGCGGAGGGATACCTCGCCAGCGAAGAGAGCAGCCGCAACGGGGGCGATCGCACCACACTCCATATTCATACCGATGCCGAAACGCTCAAAACCGACGGCGACGGTGCCGAAGCCGAGCTGGCCGAAGGCGGAACCGTCTGCGCCGAGACGGCGCGCCGCCTCGGCTGTGACTGCGGTGTGGTGCACTGGCTGGAGGACGGCCAGGGCAACACCCTGGATGTTGGCCGCCGCACCCGCAGCATACCCCCGGCGATACGCCGGGCGCTGGAGCGCCGGGACCAGGGCTGCCGTTTCCCCGGCTGCACCGCCCATCGTCACGTGGACGCCCATCACATAAAACACTGGGCAGACGGTGGCGAGACAAGTGTCGACAATCTCCTGCTGTTATGCCGGCACCACCACCGGCTGGTGCACGAGGGTGGCTACGGGCTGCAACTGGATGAAGCCGGCAACCCGGAATTTACCAGCCCGCAAGGCGAGTTCATCGCCGCCGCGCCTGAAACGCGTTCCCGCGGGAACGTCTTCTCACTGACGCATACCCACCAACAAGCCGACCTGGGTATCGGGCCGCGATCCCTGCTACCGAACTGGCGGGGCGAACGTATGGACGATTCCATGGCGGTCTAAGCGCTGCTGCAGCGGGAGTAGGAGCAGTAAAGCTACTTCACTTGCTTGTCGGAGCACCCGGGTTGACGCCGAGGAGATTCGAAGAACCGTCCCGGTGGCTCGCCGCGGGCGGCGCGAGTATCAATACTGGATGGAAAATGGAGGCTCGGGTCGGAATCGAACCGGCGTACACGGAGTTGCAGTCCGCTGCATAACCACTCTGCCACCGAGCCGTTGAAGGGGGGGATTGGAGCGGGAAACCGGGTTCGAACCGGCGACCTCAACCTTGGCAAGGTTGCGCTCTACCAACTGAGCTATTCCCGCAGAAACGGATGCCTCCATTCAGAAGTTGGTACGTGGCTGACCGCAAAAGGACCGCCCCACTCCTGAAAGGCCGATATTGTATTGCCAAATGGCCCAGAGTCAAGCTGAATTGCCCGCTATTGTGATGCGACTGCTAGCCTGGCCGGTCGCTGGTCCTGACCACCGCCCAGGCTGCCCGAAAATAGATCACCATGGACCACAGGGTCAGTGCGGCGGCGATGTACAGCAGGACATAAGACAGCGCGAGCAGCCAGCCGGTATCGTCGCGCGGGTCGATGGCCAGCAGCCCGAAAATGGCGACCATCTGCAGCGTTGTCTTGACCTTGCCGACGTAGGAGACCGCGACCGAGGTACGTTCCCCGAGCTCGGCCATCCACTCCCGCAGCGCCGAGATAACGATCTCCCGGCCGATGATCACGCAGGCGGCCAGGGTGAACAAAACATTGTCATGGCGCTCCACCAGCAGCACCAGGGCGACCGCAACCATCAATTTATCGGCGACCGGGTCGAGGAAGGCGCCAAATGCGGTCATCTGGCCCAGCTTGCGGGCGAGGTAGCCATCGACCCAGTCGGTGATCGCGGCGAGCCCGAACACGCCGGCGGCGACCAGGAGGTGATGAGGGAAGGGCCAGTAGAAAACCACCACCAGCACGGGGATCATAACGATCCGGGCGACGGTGATCATGTTAGGGATGTTCAGGTTCACGTTGTGTAATCAGCCGCTAAGGTTGCACGTCGTGCAGGTAGTCGTAAATCTGCTGTGCCATTGTGCCACTTATGCCGGGTATTTTCTTCAGTTCCTCGACGTTGGCGTTCTCCACACCCTGGGCACTGCCAAAGTGGCGCAGCAACTCCCTGCGCCGCCGCGCGCCTACCCCGGGTATGCCTTCCAGGGTCGACCGCTGGCGCGCCTTGTCGCGCCGGGCTCGGTGCCCGGAGATGGCAAACCGGTGCGCCTCATCGCGAATGTACTGGATCAGGTGCAGGGCCGGGTTATCCGCGGGCAACTGGCGCTCGCGGCCGGTTTCCCCGAACACCAGGGTCTCGAATCCCGCCTTGCGGGTCACGCCTTTGGCGACACCGACCACGTCCACGCCCACGACCTGCAGTGACTCCAGCACGGACATCGCCTGGGCTACCTGGCCTTTGCCGCCATCGATGAACAGGATGTCGGGCAGCACGCCGTCGCCGCTGCTCAGGCGCTTGTAGCGCCGCTCCAGCGCCTGCTGCATGGCCGCGTAGTCGTCGCCCGGGGTGATGCCCTCGATATTGAACTTGCGGTAGTCCGATTTCCTGGGTCCGTTGCCGTCGAACACCACGCAGGACGCAACCGTCGCCTCTCCGGAGCTGTGGCTGATATCGAAGCACTCCATCCGCTCCGGCGCCTGGGGCAGGCCCAACACCTCCTGCAGCGCCTGCACACGCGCGGCCATGGTTTCGTGACCGGCAAGGTGAGACTGCAGGTTGTTACTGGCCGTCTGGTCGGCGAGGCGCAGCCAGCGCGCGCGGGCCCCACGAACGCGGTGCTTGACCCTGACATTGTGGCCCGCGGCGATCTGCAACGCGTCGGCCAGTGTCTCCAAGGCCTCCGGCGCCTCATTGACGATGATCTCACCGGGAATCGCGCGGGTACCGTTGAGGTAGTACTGGGGCAGGAAGGCTGACAACACCTCCGCCGGACTCTCCTCCAGTTTCAGCGGCGGGTAATAGCTGCGACTGCCAAGCACCCTGGCGCCGCGCACGAACAGCACGTGTACACAGGCCCTGCCGGCATCGACGGCGGCAGCGTGAATATCGAGGTCGCCGCTGACCCCCTCGATGCCCTGGCTGGCCTGCACCTTCTGCAACTGGCCGAGCTGGTCTCTCAGGGACGCCGCTTTCTCGTACTCCAACTCTTCGGCCGCTTTTTCCATCTCGTCGGCGAGCTGCTGCATCAGCAACTGGGACTTGCCCTGTAGAAACAGGCGCGTGTTCTCCACCTGCCTGGCATAGTCTTCCTCACTCACCAGCCCCACGCAGGGTGCGGTACAGCGGCCAATCTGGTATTGCAGGCAGGGGCGCGAGCGATTGCGGAAAAAACTGTCTTCGCACTGGCGCACCTGGAACACTTTCTGCATGAAGTGCAGGGATTCGCGAACCGCGCCCGCACTCGGGTAGGGGCCGAAGTATTTGCCCTTGCGTCGCTTCGCGCCCCGGTGGAAAGCGAGACGCGGAAACTCGTCCTCGCCGGAAAGGTAAACATAAGGGTAGGATTTATCGTCCCGCAGCAGGATGTTGTAGGGCGGCTGGTGGGACTTGATCAGGTTGTGTTCGAGCAGCAGCGCGTCGACCTCGGTCGTGGTTACCGTCACCTCGATGTCGCGGATACGCGCCACCAGCGCCATGGTTTTGTCGGTGAGGCCACTGGCGCGGAAGTAACTGCTGACCCGGTTGCGCAGGTTGCGGGCCTTGCCCACGTAGAGTAGCTCGCGATCGGCGCCGTACATCTGGTAGACACCCGGCCGGGTGGTCAGGTGTTTCAGGAACGTCTTGTGATCGAACTCGCTCAAGCAAGCTCACCGTAGATGCGCGGTTCTATTTCCAGTTTTACGCCAAAGGTAGTCAGGACGGCGTGGCCCACCTGCCCCGCCAACTCCACCACGTCCCCGCCGGTCGCACTACCGTGATTGACCAGCACCAGGGCATGATCGGCATGAATCCCGGCACCACCGACACGCCGGCCTTTCCAGCCGCAGCGGTCGATCATCCAGGCGGCGGAAAGCTTACTGGCCGAGCCTCCCTGTTCTCCCTGTGCGAAGATCGGCAGTTCAGGAAAACGCTGTGCCAGTGCACTCGCCTGTGCCGCCGGGATCACCGGGTTTTTAAAAAAACTTCCCGCATTGGGCAAGCGGGCGGGATCCGGCAGGCGAGCGCTGCGAATCGCCACCACCGCGTTGAAGACCTGTCCGGGGTCCGGATTATTGACACCCTGTTGTTCCAGGTAGGCAGCGAGGCTCGGGTAGCTCGTGTTCGGGGCCGGGTGCCTCGGAAGTCGCAGGTCCACCGCGGTGATCACCAGCTGGTCGCGCAGCCGGTGCTTGAATACACTGTCCCGGTAGCCGAACTGGCATTCTTCGCGCGTGAGTTCGACCGCCTCGCCGGTCTCCACCGCCACGGCATGTACCCGTTCGACGAAGGCACCCAGCTCCACGCCGTAGGCGCCGATATTCTGGATCGGGGCGGCCCCGGTGGTGCCCGGTATCAGGGCCAGGTTCTCCAGGCCGAAAAAGCCACTGGCCAGCGTCCCCGCCACCAGTTCGTGCCAATCCTGGCCGGCGTGACTCCTGATCAGGCCCTCAGCGTCATCCTGCGCCACGACCTCGAACGCTCTCGGCTGCTGGCGTACTACCAGCGCGTCGAGGTCTCCTGCCAGCACGACATTGCTGCCCTCCCCCAGTGGCGTCACCTGCAAACCTTCCTCCAGCGCCCATGCCAGCGCCGCTTTCAACTCATCGACACCGTCCGCAAGGGCCAGGGCAGACGCGTTGGCGGGAAGTGCCAGGGTATTTAAATCGCGCAGCTGCCGGTTACGCTCAAATCTCACGCAACAGTGTCTCCAACAGGCCATCACAGGCGTCTTCGACCAGGGTCAGGACATCAGCAAATCCTCGCTCGCCGCCGTAGTAGGGGTCCGGTACCTCGTCGACCGACGCGTTCGGCGCAAACTCGAGAAACAGGCCCAGGTGCCCACTGAAATCGTCGGGACAATGAGCACGCAACTCGCCCAGATTGGCCCGGTCCATCGCGAGCAGGAAATCAAACCGGTAGAAGTCGTCGGGGTCGAGCTGACGGGCCCGCAGTGCCGAGAGGTCATAGCCTCGCTGGCGCGCCTCGGCGGTTGCCCGCAGGTCTGGCGGTTCGCCCGTGTGCCAGCCCCCGGTGCCACAGGAGTCCACCTCTATGCGGTCGGTGAGCGCGCGTTCCTGCAATCGGTGCTGCAGCACTCCGTGCGCTGTGGGGGACCGGCAGATGTTGCCGAGGCAAATGAATAGGATTTTTACTCCTTTTTCATGGCTTATTTTATCCATTTATTCATATACCTACGCGCTTTCCCTCTTGTGATTTCGTATGATATACGATCCTGTTTTAAACAGCGATTGGCCCGGAAAAACCGCTGATGTCGCTGTCTTTGACACACAGTCCCAGGCCGCCGGGCGGCGGCTCGAAGCAGACTATACGCGATTCCCGCGCCCTATTCTCATGCATCGACGACGAGCGAGCCAGTTGGGTTTATCGCCACGCGTGCGGGGGCAAAACCAATACAGCGTTGGGATGTCACCACGCTGCATATCACCAAAACGGGCGCTGCTCCGGGCACGCTGCCGATCCAGAACTGGAACTTCTCACTGTCCCAGTTGACCATCTTCTTCGAGGGCCGACCCGACGGCGTACGGGATCTGTGATCAGATAATTAATGAGCAATTACTGTGACACAGAGTTCTGAACAGTCCCTGCGGCCCGGGTGGAGGAGTAAGGTCAGACCTATTCGCAAATCACACGTTCACCCGCCGGTTGGCAGACCTCCGGCCAACCATACTCGCGCCAGTATTCCACCATTCCCAGCTCAGTAACAAGCGCTGTAAATCGCGGATCCTGCCGAAATGGCGCCATGTCGGATCGCCAGAAATACCATACATAATTTCTATTGGAGCCATCCAGTTCGAGAACCGCAGTGGCCACCCGGTAGGCTTCATCGATCCGGTCGAAAGCGACATAACCCGTGAACAGCGTCTGAAGCGCCGTGAAACTCAGTTTGGTCAGCCTGATCGTTTCAAGCTCTGAGAGCATCTCGAGAATCAACGGTCTTTTCGCTGCATCAATCTTTGCCTCGAAAAATAATTTTAGCGTCAGTGGGATTTGGAGGTCGTCGAGTTCTTCTGCTGTCCGTTCATCCCACTGCTCGGCGAAACCAACGGCTCGGTCGAATTACCCGATACGCAAATTCATCCACGCCTGAAAGTACAGCCCCGAGCGATGGCCCAGGTCCCAGGCGGCCGCGCCATACTTCAAGGCATTGCTGGTATCGTTAAGATAAAAATAGATCCACCCGAGAAGAGCATTGGTGCCAGGGTGCAATGGAATTGTCATTGTCTGATTCGTTTCGAGCGGCAGTATGGCGTTTCTGACGTGACAATTGAGCAAGTTGCTCATTATCGACAGGGTCGGGCACAAACTTGTCGAAAGCGATGTACCCCAGGGCCAACGCCAACACAAACAGGCTCATAAGCAAACGTGGAGACAGGGCTCGCCGGGATGAACGGCTGGATGTCTGTGCCGACTGAATTTTGACTTCGGGAACGAGGCGATAGCCTTCCCCGCGCACGCCCCGATGTAGATTGGCTGATTGGGGTCAGCGGTGCGCAAATACTCGGGCATCTTGTCCTCGCCGTAGGGCGGGATGTAACGACCCTGCGGCGCGTACAGGATAGTGATAACAATGTTATGCTGCCCCGCGGTGGACTCGCAGGGAGGCGCAGGGCAGCCGGTGCTCACGAGAACAGCCAGAATCGCCTACGGGATGGGCGGCGGTGTCTACGCGGTCAAGGAAGCGGCGTACAACATCTTCATCCTGTTGTTCTACACCCAGGTCCTCGGCCTGTCCGGTTCGGCGACCGGGCTCATCATCGCCATCAGCCTGCTCTGGGACGGCATCTCAGACCCGCTGGTCGGCAGCTGGTCAGACCGCCTCCACAGTCGCTATGGCCGCCGCCACCCCTTCATGACCTACAGCGCGGTGCCCGCCGCAATCGGGTTTATCGGCCTGTTCTCGCCGCCCCAGGCGGTGGTGGAATCCAGCGTGCTGCTGGGTGGCTGGTTGCTGTTCTGGTCGCTTTGGGTGCGCACGTTCGTCACCCTGTTTTCCATTCCGCACCTGGCGCTGTCGGTAGAACTGAGCGCGGATTACCAGCAACGCAGCCAATTGCTCGGCCTGCGCCTGGGGGTGATGTTCCTGGTGGCGGTGTTGCTGCCTGCGGTCGGTCTGATCGTGGTATTCAGCGGGCCCGAGGGGACCGACGGACGTTTCGTCATCGAGAACTATCCCGACTATGGGCTGTTGTCCGGCGGCCTGCTGCTGATACTGGCGGTCATCTGTGTCCTCGGGACCCGGTTCAATACCAGCCGCCCCGATCACAGCGGTGAGCAGTACCGGCTGCCCAGCACCGGGGAGTTTCTGTCAGATATCGGGCGCACGCTGCGCAACCGCACGTTTCGCGCGGTCGTGTTTTACGACGTCGCCGCCTCTATGAGCTGGGGTTGTGCATCCGCACTGAATATCCTGGTTGCCACCTATGTGTTTGAGCTGGATGCCGCTGAACTGGCGTTCATGCTGGCGGTGCCCAGCCTGGCTGCCGTCGCCCTGGTCTGGGCAACGCTGAACCCCCTGGGACGTCACCTGCAGAAACCACAGATCCTGCGGTTCGCCCTGTGGATGATGCTGATCAACAGTCTGTGGCTGTTGCCGCTGAAGCTGGCCGGGCTGCTGCCAGACAACGAAAGCCCCGTTATTCTCTGGCTGAATCTGCTCTACATGGGCTTGTTCATGTTCTTTTTTCTGCTGCGCGCGGTGGCGGGCATGTCCATCGTCGCCGACATCACCGATCAGGCAGCGCTGAAACACGGCGAGAGGCAGGAAGGCGGGTTCTTCTCGGTGGTGAACTTCACTACCAAGATCGCCACCCTCTTCGGCCCGCTCTACGGCGGGATCGCGCTGGATGTCATCGGGCTCGACCGACAGGAACTGCCGGGCGAGGTCGCGGAACCGGTGCTCACCGGCCTGATGGTTGCGATGATGCTGGGTGTGCTGCCGCTGATGTTGCTCGCCCTGGTCTTTGCCTATCGTATCAGCTTCAGCCGCGAACAGTTCGAGGAGATACAGGCTAACCTGCGCAATAGGCAGGAAGCACACGGCAAACCCTGATGCAAGCCGGCAGCTCACCGCTCGGAAGCAGCAGCCCCGCACCCTCCTGCGGGTTACTGCGCGGGAGGCGGAGCACTGGCGAGATGTCGCCTGACCGCTTCGAGGTCCTCGGGCGTGTCTACCCCGGCCGGCACCGGTGCGGCCGCCGCAGCCACGTGAATGCCTTCGCCGTGATACAGCGCGCGCAACTGTTCCAGTGATTCCAGTCGCTCCAGTGGTGCCGGCGGCCAACTGACGAAACGATGCAGAAAGCCGGCCCGGTAGGCATAAATGCCGATATGGCGCCGCCAGTGCCCGCCAGCGGGGAGTACCCTGGCGCCGTCGGCAAAGGCATCCCGCGGCCAGGGGATGGGCGCACGGCTGAAATACAGCGCCATGCCCGCCTCATCGATCACCACTTTCACCGCATTGGGGTTCAGCAATTCCTGCGCATCCCCGATCGGCTCACAAAGGGTGGCGATGCTGGCGCGTTCCTGTGCGGCCAGGTTGGCGGCGACCTGCTCGATCACGTCCGGCGGGATCAGCGGTTCGTCACCCTGCACATTCACCACCACGTCCTCGTCGGGTAACTCCAACTGCCGGACCACCTCCTGCAGGCGGTCAGTGCCCGAGGGGTGCTCGGCCGCAGTCATGCAGGCCGTCGCGCCGAAACCCGCGCAGGCTTCAGCAATGCCGGGATGATCCGTGGCAATGATCACCCGCTCTGCCGACGAACGCCGGGCGCGCTCCCAGACCCACTGGATCATCGGTTTGCCTGCGATCTCCAGCAACGGCTTGCCCGGCAGCCGGGTGGAGGCGTGGCGCGCTGGAATAATGACGGTATAGGTCATGCGGTGGCCTCACTGTGGCGGCGCGCGAGTCCCTCGACGGCCCGCAGTACCGGTTCCGGCATCCGGGCATCGATGCGCAGGTACCAGGCATTGTCGCCGACCAGCCCGCGGCATTTTACCGCGTCTTTCTCGGTCATGATGAGGGGCCTGTCAGCCATACCGGCAAAATCACTCTCAGTATAGCGATGATGGTCGGGAAAGCTGCGCTCATCGGCGACAAAACCCAACTCACCCAACAGCGTGAAAAACTGCGCGGGCTGGCCGATTCCAGCGACAGCGTACACCCGTGAACCCGCACTGTGCGTATCGAGCGCGCGCGTCTCGTCAGTATTGACGTTGACCAATCCGGTCGGGCTGTAACTGAAGCCACTGGCCGGGTCAGCGCCCCCGCGGTACAACACAAAGTCTACCTCGCCCAATCGACCCTCGGGTTCCCGCAGTGGCCCCGCGGGCAGGCAGAAGCCGTTACCCACGCCGACCCGATCATCGAGCAGCGCGATTTCTAGATCGCGTTCCAGTGCATAATGCTGGAGGCCGTCATCGCTGATCACGATATCGACCGGGTCTGAATCAAGCAGGGCGCGCACCGCCGCCGGACGGTCCGGGTCGACGACACAGGGGCAACCGGTGCGGTGAAAGATCAACAAGGGCTCGTCCCCGCAATCAGCGGCCTGGCTATCGCGGCCCACGCGGTAGGGAAACCGGTCACGGGTTGCACCGTAACCGCGGCTGACAACCCCGGGGCGCAGACCCGCCCGCTGCAGGTCCTCTACCAGGGCAATGACCAGGGGAGTTTTACCGGTTCCACCCACCGTGATATTGCCCACCACAACGACCGGACGGGGGGCGCGATAGCGATTGAACAGGCCGCTGGAATACCCCCAACGCCGCAGCGCAGTCACGCCGCGGTACAAAAATTCCAGCGGTCTCAGCAGCCATAACCAGGGTGCACCGCGGTACCAGGACTCGACCAGGCCGCCGTGATCACCACCCATCAATCGGCGAACGCCTGGTGGTACAGCTGGGCGTAGAGACCGTCCTGCTCGAGAAGCTCGCTGTGGGTTCCCGACGCGACCACACGGCCCTCGTCCATGACGACGATGCGGTCGGCATGTTCGATGGTGGACAGCCGGTGGGCGATCACGATGGTGGTTCGATCGGCCGTCAGCTCATCCAGCGATTGCTGTATACGGTGCTCGGACTCGTTGTCCAGCGCCGACGTGGCTTCATCCATGATCAGCACGGGGGCGTCCTTGAGGATCGCCCGGGCGATCGCCAGTCGCTGGCGCTGGCCGCCACTCAGGCCCCCGCCGTCGTCGCCCAACCGGGTCTGGTAGCTTTCGGGGAGAGCCTGGATGAAGCTGTCCGCAAACGCGAGCTGACTCGCCCGCTCCACCTGTTCGCTGGAGACATCCGCCAGGCTGCCGTAGGCGATGTTGTTGAAAATCGTATCGTGGAACAGGGTGACATCCTGGGAAACCAGCGCCATCTGGCTGCGCAGGTTGGCGAGCCGGTAATCCGCCAGCGCGACCCCATCGAGGCGAATCTCACCCCCGTCCGGGTCGTAGAAGCGTGCCAGCAACTGGATGAGCGTGCTCTTGCCACTCCCCGACCGTCCGACCAGCGCCACGGTCTGGCCGGCGGCAATACTGAGGGAAACGCCCCGCAGCGCCGGTTGCCCCGCACCGGGATAGGCAAAACTGACGTCGGTAAACTCAATGTCGCCGCGCACGCGCGCGGCCTCGTGGGTTCCCGAATCCGGCTCTTCCGGTGAATCCAGCTGAGCGAAGATGTCCTCGGCCGCCGCCAGGCCCCGCTGGATGATGCTCTGGATATCGCTGAGGTTGCGGATCGGTTTACCCAACTGGCCGGCGGCCACCAGGAATGCCACCAATGAACCGGCGCTGAAACCGGCGAGGATGCCGGGATTGAGGGCGAACCAGACCAGCACCGCCAGGGCGATCGCGAGCAGGCTCTGGATCACCGGCGTGCTTACCGAATCCGCGAACGCGAGCTTGAGGCTCTGGGTGAGGTTATAGGCGCTGGCGTCGCGGAAGCGCCCGCGTTGCTGTTGCTGGCCACCGAAAACCCGTACTTCCCGGTAGCCCCCGATGCTCTCGCTGGTTACCTGGGTGACGTCACCCATCGACGACTGAATGCGCCTGCTGTAGCGGCGGAAATGCTTGCCGACGGTGGTGACCACCAGGGCAATAGCCGGTGCCACCGCGAAGAACACCAGGCACAGGCGCCAGTTGAGGTACAGCATGTAGCTCAGCAGGCCGAGCACCGTGAGCCCTTCGCGCACGAATATCTTCAGCGCCTTGGTCACCGCCCCGGTTACCTGCTCCACGTTGAACGTGACCTTGGATATCAGGACGCCGCCGCTGTGGCTATCGTAGTAGGCACTGGGAACGACCAGCATTTTGTTGAACAGGTCGCAGCGTAACTGGTGCACCAGGTTGCGGGCGATGTGGTTCATGAAGTACGTGCCGAAAAAATAGCCGGTGGACCGCACCGACGCCAGCAGTACCATCGTCACCGGCACGGCGACGCGAGCGAACTCCAGCTGGGTCTGGGCAGCCGGGTCGTAAAATCGGTAGGCGAATCCGGAGATGATCCCGGCGCGGGCCTGGTCCTCGCCCGAGTCGTTGAGTGCATCGAGGAGGAACTGCATGAGGTCGGCGAGCAGAACATTGCCGGCGGAGTAGACGATATAACCCAACAGGCTGACCACGAACAGGTACCAGTAGGGTGCGACATAGCCCAGGAGGCGTCGATAGAGCTGCCAGTCGCTCAGCCCGCGCTCACGCTTTGGCAGCGCCTCCAATTGTAATTTAGCCACCGGGTGCGCCCGCCTCCTGGTCGGGTTGGCGGGTGGTGATACTCAGGTGGACGAAGCCCATCCTGCCCGCGGCGTCCATGGCGCGGACCACGAACTGGTGCTCTGCCTGGGCATCGGCGGTAATCGACAGGGGCAGCGTGGTGTCGCCCGCCGAGATCTTGTAGATCGCGGCCTGCAGCGTGCGCACACCGTTGTCCACAAGACCCTTGCCGTTGACCCGGTACTGGCCGCCTTCGTCGATGAGAATTTCGATCTGCTCGTCCACGGGGTCACGGGGTTCGCCTGAGGCCTCGGGAAGATCGATGCTGAGCTGTGTTTCCCGGGTGAACGTCGTCGACACCATGAAAAAAATCAGTAGCAGGAAAACGATATCGATCAGGGGGGTGAGATTGATACTCACCTCCTCCAGCCGCTGGCGGCGAAATTTCAAGAGCTGGCACCGCCCTGTTCTTCACTGTGGAGTGCGTCCACCAGTTTGATGGTTTCCTGCTCGAGTTCGACGACGATGCCATCGATACGGCCACTGAAATAGCGGTGCATCACCAGTGCCGGAATCGCCACCGTCAGGCCGGCCGCGGTAGTGATCAGCGCCTCGGAGATTCCCCCGGCGAGCGCACTGGCATTGCCGGTGCCCTGCGCCATGATCTCGGCAAAGACCTTGATCATACCGATCACGGTGCCCAGCAGACCCAGCAGGGGTGCCACGGCCGCGATGGTGCCCAGCGTATTCAGGTAGCGTTCGAGATCGTGAACGACGTGGCCCGCCGCCTCCTCGATACTCTCTTTCATCACGTCCCGGCCCTGGGCGGCATTGGCCAGCCCGGCTGCAAGAATCCGCCCCAGCGGCGAAGACTGCCGCAGGGTCTTAAGCCTCGCAGCGTCCATCTCGCCTGCCTTCAGTTGCTTCCACACCGTCGCCAGCAGGTGCGGCGGCGCCACCTTGCGACGGTTGAGTGCGAGAAACCGTTCGAGGGAGATTGCCAGCACGAGCACCGAGCACAGCAGAATCAACCCCATTAACCACCCGCCTGCCGCCAACAGTTCCAGCACGCCCCTGTCCTTTATTATCGATGTGGGCCGTCATTATACGCGCGGGTCAACTGTGGAAAAAGCGCCGATCCTACTTCCAGAAACGTTGTTGCCGGGCGCGATAGGTCTCGACGCGCACCGCCTCCCCGGGTCGGAACGTGAAAGTCAGTGCGCCGTCGCGGGCCGTGTCGTGTACTTCCACACCCGACACCGCGAGGCGCGCGGTCACTTCGGCGTGCGGGTGACCGAAGCGATTCTGATACCCGCGACTGAAAACCACCTGTTCCGGACGCACGGCCTTCAGCCAACTGGGCGCGCTGGAGCTGCGGCTGCCGTGGTGCGCCGCGAGCAGCCAGTCGCTGCGCAATACATCGCGGCCCCAGTAGCGGAGAACATCCCGCTCACGCGGCGCCTCGATGTCGCCGGGCAGCAGGAGCCGGTGCCCCGCGTACCTAACCTGCAGTACACAGGAGCCGTCATTCGACCCGAGCGCCTCCCCCTCCGCCGGCGCCAGGAATCGGAATATCACGCCACCCGGCCACTGCCACACCTCGCCGGCTTCACAGCGCAGGGAATCGCCCCGCGGTGGTTTGCCGCTGCTGTAACGGACCCGCGCGACCGGCATCGCCTGCAGAACGGCACCCGCGCCAGCACTGTGATCGGCATCAGGGTGGCTCAGCACCAGCATATCCAGCTCCCGCAAACCCTGCCGACGCAGGTAAGGCAGCACTACACTATGCGCGAGGGTGGCACCCGCCGGGTCGCCGCCACCGGTGTCATACAACAGGGCATGGGCGCCGTGGTTGATCACAACGGCAGTGCCCTGCCCCACGTCCAGGGACGTCACCCGCAGTCCTTCATCGTGGTCCGGCGGTGTACGCACCGGCAACAGCGAGGGCAGGAGCAGGAGCAGGCCCAGCCCCCTGAGCGCGGGCGCACCCCGGGGCGCGAGCAGTGCCACCGCTGCCATCCCCAGAACCAGTGCCAGGGGCTCGCTGCTGAGACCCGGATACAGCCAGGCGCCGGACTCCTGTAGCAGCGACTGTGCGCTACCGACCAGCGTATCCAGTGGCCAGGCGGCCATGCGCCAGAACCACGCGTCGAGGCCCGAACCAAGCAGCGCACAAGCGACGCCCAGCAGTGCGAGCGGAACCACGTACAGGCTGACCAGTGGGATCAGGGCCAGATTGGCCACCGCACTGGCCACGCTGGCGCCGCCGAACCACCAGGCGCTGAGCGGTAGCATGGCCAAGCCCATGTAGAGATGCGTGCCACCGATACCCGCTAACCGGGCGGCGCCGGCGCGGACGCTGCTGAACCAGAGCAGGCAGGCCACGGCCACGAATGACAGCCAGAATCCACTGGCCAGCGATGCCAGTGGATTGATCAGCAGGACCATCAGGAACGCCCAGCGCAGCGCGTTCCAACTATTGGCGGCGCGGCGGCAGACTGTCGCAGCCAGGAAGCAGGCCAGCATGAACAACGCGCGCTGGGTCGAGACACTGAACCCGGCAAGCAGCGCGTAGCCTGCGCCCGCCAGGAGCGCAAGACCGGGCCCGGTGAAGCCGGTCCCACGCAGGATGCCGCCGGTCCAGCGCAATCGATCGAAAAAGTTACCCAGGCCGTAGGCGAGCCCCGCGACCATGCCGATATGCAGGCCGGAGATGACCGCGAGGTGGCTGACACCGAAGCCCTGCAACACAGACCACAGCGCGTGGTTCATACCGCTGCGATCAGCGACCGTGATCGCCTGGATAATCGCGGTGCCGTCGGCAGAGAGCCCTGCGCCAGCGATGCGTCGACTTACCTGCTGGCGCAGGCGGTGATGTAGCGTTTCGACACCCGCTGCCGCGGCCAGCCTCTGCGCACCGTCCCTGCCGACCCGGCCTACCGCGTCGATACCCGTGCTGGCGTACCACGCCTGCATGTTGAATGAGCCGGGGTTGGACAGACCCCAGGGCCGCCGGAGCTTCACCGGCAGTAACCAGTACTCGCCCGGGACCAGGGGAAGCGCATCGTAGTGTGACAGCAACAGCCGACGCGGACCGCTGCAGTGCGACGGGGTCAATGCCTCGACCCGGAGCTCAAAGCGCTGTCGCTGGTCGCCGGAGGGCATGCGCGAGAAGCGCGGCAACGAATAAACCGTTCCCACGGCCACGGCGTTTGAACCCTCACACGCGGAAGGCAGGCGACGCGACTGCAGCGCGTGTCCGTGCAGCAGCGCTACGGCGAACCCCAACAGCAGGCCGGCGCAACCGCACACTATCGGTCGACCGGGCATTACAGTCAGCGCCAGAGCCAGCAACAGCATCCAGACCGTGAACCACGGCGGTGGCAGAACCGGCAGGAGCCCGAGCGGCAACATGCCCAGCGCGATACCGGTAAGCCAGGCGCGTATATAGAGGTGCCGGTGTTTTATGGGCATAATACGGTCATGCAACGATAGCCGGTGCCGTATTCAGTCAATCACAGGAAACCGGGGATCGACACATCTGATTCGGCCAACTGGATATGCCTCGCAAAACCCTCAAGCAACTGGCGCCCAGCCCGGCCAAACTGAAGGAGATCGGCGCGCTCCGGCTGTTGGGCGACTGGTTGCTCGAGCCCAATCTCTGGCACATCAACCGATTCTCTGCATCAATGGCTTTTTTTGTCGGGCTCTTCGTCGCCTTTCTGCCGCTGCCGGGCCAGACGGTGGTGGCTGCCATCATGGCGATCAAGCTGCGTTGCAACCTGCCCCTGTCGGTCGCCCTGGTGTGGATTACCAACCCGGTCACCATCCCGGCGATCTTCTATCTTGCCTACAAGGTCGGTGCCAGCATCCTCGGCGCGCCGGAGACCCCGCCCGCCTTCGAACCGACCACCGCCTGGTTCATGGACAGCCTTACCAGGATCTGGCAACCGCTGCTCCTCGGCTCGCTGATCTGCGGTCTCCTGTTCGGTTCGCTGGGTTACTTCCTGATCAACATGCTGTGGCGTTGGCGCGTGAGTGTGCACTGGCGCCGCCGCGCCGAACGGCGTGCGCGCAATCGCCTGACACTGAGCGAACGCGACCAGTCGGTCAATCCTGGTGAAGCACCGTCGCAGGCGCCAGACGCGCCGCCCTGAGCGCCGGGTAGACGGCCGCCAGCACACACATCAGGAAGGCGACACTCCCAACCAGGGCGAGGTCGGCACCCCGGAGGTCAACCGGCAGGAACGATACCGGGTAGACGTCGGTATCGAGAAAGCGGATGTTCAGCACCTGCTCGAGCCAGCCTACCAGGTCCGGTACGAGCACGCTCAGCAACGCGCCGCAGAGCAGCCCGATCACCACACCCACCAGGCCAATCATCGCTCCCTGGAGAACAAACACCCAGGCGATATCGCCGGGCGAGGCTCCCAGTGTGCGCAGGATCGCGATGTCCCCGCGTTTATCGAACACCACCAGCACCAGAGACGAGACAACGTTGAAGGCCGCCACTGCGATGATGGAGAACAGCAGCAGGGAGATCAGGTCACGCGACAGTTGAATGGCCGCATAGAGGTTGCCGTGAGTGTTCATCCAGTTGGACACGTAGTGTCCACCGGCCAGCCTATTGACGACCTCCCAGCCGATCCGCGGTACCTCGAAGATATCGCGGGTGACCAGTCGCAGCCCGCTCACGGCGCCGTCGAGTCCGGCCAGTCGCGATGCCAGTGACAGGTGCACCAGCGCCGCCTCCTGGTCGAGCTCCGTGCCACTCTCCAGTACTGCCGACAACACCACCGTTTCCGAACGCGGCGCGACCTGCGCGAGCCCGGCGGCCCGCGAGGGCACGATAAGACTGAGTCGATCACCGGGACTGACACCCAGTTTCGCCGCGAGCGCAGCACCGAGAATGAGCCCGTCGGGCTGGCTCGCGAAGCGGCGAATATCGGGTTCTGAAAACGCCGTGGCGATCTGCCCGTTAGCGATCTCGCGGTCGACGTCGAGCCCGATTCCGCTGGCGGTCTCGATCCGTGAGCCGTTCATGAACAGCGCGTCGAACCGGGCAAACGGCGCCACGGCAACGACATCCGGGTGTCCGGCGACCTGTGCCGCGGTGGCCCGCCAGTCTGCCATGGGCAGGTAGGAATAGACGGTGACGTGTGGCACCAGGGCCAGAATACGTTCGCGCATCTCCTTGTCGAAACCGTTCATCACAGACATCACCGTGATCAGCAGCCCGATCGCGAGCACCAGACCCAGCATCGACAGCGAGGACAGGAACGTCGACAGGTAACGATGTCCCAACGCAAACGTATTGCGCCGCGCGAGGTCGACGATCTCCAGCGCTCTCATGGCGTTCCCGACTGCGCGCCCGAGGGCGCGTGCAGTGACGGCGCCGGGTGGAGACCCTCGGGAGTCAGCTCCAGCGTCCTGTGCATGTGCGCCGCGATGGCGGGGTCATGGGTCACGACCACGAACGCCGCGCTGTGCTGGCGCAACTCGTCGATCAGCTCAAGCACCTGTGCCGCCGAGTGCGGGTCCAGGTTGCCGGTGGGTTCGTCCATCAGCACGCACGCCGGAGCGGCGACCAGTGCGCGGGCGATCGCGACGCGCTGGCGCTCGCCGCCGGACAGCTGCCCCGGCCGATGCGTCAGCCGGTGCGAGAGCCCCACGCGTGTCAGCAACGCACTGGCGCGCTCCCAGGCCTCCGCCCTGGCCATGCCGCCGATCAGCAGCGGCATGGCGACGTTTTCCCGGGCATCGAACTCCGGCAGCAGATGGTGAAACTGGTAGACGAATCCCAACTGCTGGTTGCGCAGGCGGCAACGTGCGGATTCCGCCAATCGCGCGAGGTCATGCCCCAGCATGCGGACGCAGCCGCTGGTGGGTGTATCCAGACCTCCCAGCAGGTTTAACAGGGTCGACTTACCGGAACCGGATGCCCCGACGATCGCCACTTTCTCCCCCGCGGTCAGGGCGAGATCGATATCGCGCAACACCGTCACCGACCGCTCCCCGTCCCGGTAGGTGCGGGACAAGGCCTCGCATTCGAGCACCGGCTCACTCATAGCGCAGCACTTCCGCCGGGGCGATACGGGACGCTCGCCAGGCGGGATACAGGGTGGCGAACAGGCTCAACAGCAGGGAACAGGCAACGACCGCGAGCACGTCCGGCCAGCGCAGCTCAGCCGGCAGTTCGCTGATGAAATACACCGACGGGTCGAACAGTTTGAGGCCCAGTGCGTTCTCGACAACAGCGGCGATCGTCGCGATATTGACAGACAGCAGCACCCCGAACAGCGCACCGAGACCGATCCCGGCCATCGCCAGCGCCAGCCCGTGGGCAACGAATACAGCCAGGATGGAACCCGCCCTGGCTCCCATGGTACGCAGCACCGCGATGTCACCCCGTTTTTCCGCCACCGACATGACCAGTGTCGACACGATGTTGAAAGCGGCGACGGCAACCACGCTTAGCAGCAGCAGGCTGACCATGATCTTCTCCATTTTCACGGCGCGGAACAGCGAACCCTGGGTCTGGCTCCAGTCTTTCACCGCGGTGCCGGCAGGCAACGCCTTGCGCAGCGCCGACATCGTCGCCGGGGCGCTGAACAGGTCCACCGTCCGGACCTGAAGTCCATCGACGCGACCCGCCTCGCCCAGCAGTTTCTGGCCCGTCGCCAGTGACACATAGAGCTGGTAGGCATCGGCCTGGGCGCCTACCTCGAACAGCCCGACCACGATCAGCCGTTTCGAGCGCGGGAAAACCCCCAGCGGGGTCACGGTGAGGCGGGGCACCGTCACCTCGACGCGGTCACCGACCTGCACCCGCAACATCCGGGCCAGCGCGGCTCCCATCACGACCGCGAAAGGCGTGTCGTCGAGCTCCGCGAGGCTGCCGCTGACCAGCGTATCGGTAACGCGGGAGACCCGCGCCTCGCGCCCGGGATCGATAGCCGTCAGTCAACCCGCCGCGCTGCATGTTCGCGCCGCTGATGATCACCTTGTCGGCGATATAGGGCGACACCGCCACTACCCCGGGTTGCGCTTCGACCACACTCTGTAGCGTCTCCCAGTCTTCGAGGCCACCGCTGCCTGCCTTGCCCTCGACGTAGCCGTGGGCAACCAGCGACAGATGCGTCCGCGCAACTCGTTGGCAAAACCGTTCATGACCGAGAGCACCGTGATCAGGCTGGCGACACCGAGAACCATGCCGAGCATCGAGATCAGCGCGATGACCGAGGTGAAGCGGTTGCGTTTACGACTGAAACTGTAGCGCACCCCGACCAGGAGGGCGAAGCGATTCAACACCACCGGGCGCGAATCGATCCCCTGCCGGATCGTACAGCGTTGCTCCGGCTACAGTGGGACGCTGATCCCTGGTCTGATCTTCACAGCGTTGCGGGTTGCCGCCACAAATTTCACAGGCCGTATTGATCCCGAGTGCACCGATACCGCCGCAGGAACCCTTGATAGGCGCCCGGCCCATGAGTGACGCCGATGGCCATACCGCCGATCACCAGGCCGACGACGAGCAGACTAAGCAGAAATACTGTCATTGCGTTTCTCCATAAACCCTGCCGGGTCAATTGACGACGCTCACCCGCCGGTCAGCAGATAGGGCTCCAGCGCAGCGGTATAACCGCTGCTGTACCCGTCATCGGTGCGACGGATGAAATATACCGCCAATTCCCTCTGCCGCGCCACCCGCTCTGCGGCCTCGGCACCCAGCACGATCAGCGCCGTCGCCCAGGCATCGGCAAGCATCGCGCTGGGATGAACGACCGTCACCGACACCAGGTCGTGAACCACCGGGTAGCCGGTTCGCGGGTCGATACTGTGCGAATATCGCCGGCCATCGATCTCAAAATAATTGCGATAGTCACCGGAGGTCGCGACCGCCGCATCGCCCGGCGTAAGCGCTGCCGCCACCCCGCGGCCGACCGGCTCCGGCTGTTCGATCGCGACCCGCCAGGCATCGCCGCGGTGGCTGTTGCCGGCGACCCGGATCTCCCCGCCGACCTCCACCAGGAAATCCCGGAATCCCTGCGCCAGCAACCAATCGGCGACGACATCGACACCGTAACCCTTGGCAATCGAAGACAGGTCGACGCTGACGTCGGCGCGCTTCATGACCTGTCCGTGCTCACCGTCCACGGCCAGCAATTGCTGGCCGACGCGGTCTTTGAGCGCCGCGATCTCGTCCGCCCCGGGCGGCGCATCGACAGGTCCGTCGGCGCCGAAACCCCAGCGTTCGACCAGGGGCGCGACGGTGACGTCATAGGCGCCCTCACTCTGGCTACCTACAGCCTGCGCTGCCGTCATCACGTGAACAAACCCGGGCGAACCCTGGAACCACTCCCCCGGAGGTGACCGGTTGAACCGACTGAGTTCGGAGTCGTCCCGGTAGGTCGACATGCTCTGTTCAACCGCCTCGAGCAGCGCCGTCACCCCGGCCTCCACTTCTTTCGTGGACGGCAGGGACCTACCACCGGGCTCCAGATAGCTGACATGCCACGTGGTACCCATACAGTTGCCGGCCAGCTTGACCGGGACAGTGCCCGGGCCACAGCCCGCAAGGAGCACCAGCAATAAAAAACAAAGCCACTGCGAGCAGTGGCTTTGCCGGAATGCCCGTGGGAGAGAGTTCTCAGCCGCCAAAATCATCCAGCATGATGTTTTCGTGTTCCACGCCGAGGTCGGTGAGCATCTGGATCACCGCCGCGTTCATCATCGGCGGTCCGCACATGTAGTACTCGCAGTCTTCCGGTGCCGGGTGGTCCTTGAGATACTCCTCGTAGAGCACATTGTGGATGAAGCCGGTGAGCCCGGTCCAGTTGTCCTCCGGCTGCGGGTCAGACAGCGCCACGTGCCAGTCGAAGTTGTCGTTCTCCGCCGCCAATGCGTCGTACTCGTCCTGGTAGAACATCTCGCGCAGGGAGCGGGCGCCGTACCAGAAGGAAATCTTGCGCTTGCTGTGCAGACGCTTGAGCTGGTCGAAGATATGCGACCGCATGGGCGCCATGCCCGCGCCACCACCAATGAAAATCATCTCGGCGTCGGTATCCTTGGCGAAAAACTCACCGAACGGGCCGTAGACCCTGACCTTGTCACCGGGTTTGAGGTTGAACACCCATGACGACATCACTCCAGCAGGGATGCCTTCGCTCCCCGGCGGAGGCGTGGCGATACGTATGTTGAACTTGACCACACCGCGCTCTTCCGGGTAGTTGGCCATCGAGTAGGCACGGATCGTGGTCTCTTCAACCGTGGACTGCAGCTTGAAAAAGCCGAAACGCTCCCAGTCGCCGCGGTACTCTTCGTCGACATCGAAATCGCTGTAGTTGACGACATGCGGTGGGCATTCCAGCTGCACGTAGCCACCGGCACGGAAATCGACCGTTTCCCCCTCGGGCAGCGCGAGCGTCAACTCCTTGATGAAAGTGGCCACGTTGGGGTTCGACACCACCGTGCACTCCCACTGCTTGACACCGAACACCTCCTCCGGCACCTGGATTTTCATGTCCTGCTTGACCGCGGTCTGGCAACTCAGGCGCCAGCCCTCGGCGGCATCGCGGCGGGTGAAGTGGGATTCTTCCGTGGGCAGCATGGAGCCGCCGCCCTCGGTGATAATGCACTTACACTGGGCGCAGGTACCGCCACCACCGCAGGCGGACGGCAGGAACAGATCCGCCTCCGACAGCGTCTGCAGCAGCTTGCCGCCGGCGGGAACCGTAATGGTACGCTCGCCGTTGATCTCGATGGTGACGTTGCCGGTGCTGACCAGTTGAGAGCGCGCAAACAGAATAATCAGCAACCAGGGCCAGCACGATGGCCGTGAACATCCCCACCCCATAAATGATCGTTAAGTCCATTGAGACTGTTCCCCGTTAAATATCGATACCGCCGAAGGACATGAACCCCAGCGACATCAGTCCGACGATGATGAAAGTGATACCCAGCCCCTGCAGCCCATCGGGCACGTCGGAGTACTTGAGCTTCTCGCGGATACCGGCCAGTACCACGATGGCCAACGCCCAGCCGACCCCGGCGCCGGCGCCGAATACCACGCTCTCGCCGAATGTGTAGTCGCGCTCGACCATGAACAGCGACGCACCCAGGATCGCGCAATTCACCGTGATCAACGGCAGAAAGACGCCCAGCGCGTTGTAAAGGGCAGGCACGTACTTGTCCAGGAACATCTCCATGATCTGCACGATCGCCGCGATCACGCCAATGTAGGACAGCAGGCCCAGAAAGCTGAGATCGACATCCGGCAGCCCGGCCCAGGCCAGGGCGCCGTCCGCGAGCAGATAATTGTAGATCAGGTTATTGACCGGCACGGTGACGGTGAGCACGACCACGACGGCGATACCCAGGCCTATCGCCGCCTGGATCTTTTTAGAAATCGCCAGGAACGTACACATGCCGAGGAAGAACGCCAACGCCATGTTCTCGATGAAGATGGCCCGGACGAAGAGGCTCAGGTAGGCTTCCATTTACACGCCCTCCTCGATCGCCGTGTGTCTCGCCAGCGTGTAATCCGGCTCCTCGACCTGCTCCGTGTGAAAACTGCGCAGCACCCAGATGAAGAAGCCGATAAGGAAAAACGCGCTGGGAGCGAGTAACAACAGACCGTTGGGGTTGTACCAACCGCCCTCGGTGACCAGCGGCAGAATCTCGAAGCCGAACAGTTTGCCCGCGCCCAACAACTCGCGGAAAAACGCGACCACCAACAGGACGACGCTGTAACCCAGGCCGTTGCCGATACCATCGATGAAGCTCGGCAGCGGTGGATTCTTCATAGCGAAGGCCTCCGCCCTGCCCATGACGATGCAGTTGGTGATGATCAGGCCCACGAATACCGACAGCTGTTTGCTGATGTTGTAAGCCACCGCCTTGAGCACCTGGTCGACGACGATCACCAGCGACGCGATGATGATCATCTGCACGATGATGCGGATGCTGCCGGGTATATGGTTGCGAATGGAGGCCACGAACAGGTTGGAAAAGGCGGTCACGAAGGTCAGGGCGATGCACATCACCGCGGTCACCTGCAGCGACGAGGTCACCGCGAGAGCAGAGCAGACCCCGAGTATCTGCAGCGCGATCGGGTTGTTGCGGAAAACCGGCCCGAAAAGGGTATCCTTGACTGAGTCCATACTACGCGTCTCCTGACTTCAGGTTTTGCAGAAACGGCGCGAAACCGTCTTCGCCCAGCCAGAACTGCACCAGGTTGCTGACGCCACGGGACGTCAGTGTCGCGCCGGACAGGCCGTCCACCTGCCAGTCGGCACCAGGCTTGTCGGGATAGACCGACCCCTTGATCACTTCCAGCGCCACTTCCCCATCCCGGTAGACCTGCTTGCCGGGCCACAGCGACTTCCACCTGGGGTTGTCGACCTCGCCGCCCAGGCCTGGCGTTTCGCCGTGCTCGTAGAAACCCAGGCCCGCCACCGTATTGCCGTCTGCCTCCAGGGCCATGAACCCGTAGAGTGTGGACCAGAGGCCTGGTCCGTGCACCGGGAGGATCACCTTGTCGATGTTACCGCTGCTGTCGTTCACCAGGTAGACCGGGGCATAGTTCTCCCGGCGGATGAAACCGGCCACGTTTTCCTCGGGCTCCAGTGCGCTCGAAAGCTGCGGGTCCTTGGCAGCCTTGCGGGGATCGTAGCTGTCGGCGTCGACCTCGTCGGTGAAGGTGCCGGTGCGCAGGTCGACCATCCGGGGCGTCACCCGGGCAAACTGCTCATCGATACTCTTACCCGGCTCCAGCATGCCGGCCGCAGCCAGTATATTGCGCTTCCGGTCGAGGGTCTTGTTGGCCTCCTGCGCCGGTTTCAACATCACCGCCGCGGTTGATACCACCACCGAACAGACGATGCACAGCAGCACCGCCACCGTGAGTGTTTTCGCGGTACTGTCGTTACTGGACACGGGCGAGCCTCCGTTTAACGTTGGCCTGCACCACAAAGTGATCCATCAGCGGGGCGAAAAGGTTGGCGAACAGAATCGCCAACATAATGCCCTCGGGAAAGGCGGGATTGACCACGCGAATCAGCACCGTCATGGCACCGATGAGCACGCCGTACCACCACTTGCCGGTATCGGTCATGGCTGCCGAGACCGGATCGGTCGCCATGAAAATCATCCCGAAAGCAAAGCCACCTGCCACCAGGTGCCAGTACCAGGGCATGGCAAAGGCCGGATTACTGTCGGAGCCGATGACATTGAAGAGGGAGGACAGCGCGACCATGCCGAGCATCACGCCCGCGATGATGCGCCAGCTCGCCACCCGGGTGAGCAACAGCAAAAGGCCACCGACCAGAATGGCCAGGGTGGATGTTTCGCCTATGGACCCCGGCACCGCGCCCACAAAGGCTTCCCACCAGGACCACTGGGAGGACAGGGCCGACATGCCGTCGGCGGCGACGACCGCGAGTGCGGTGGCACCGGAGTAACCATCCACCGCGACCCACACCGCATCGCCGGAGATCTGTGCCGGATAGGCGAAGTACAGAAATGCGCGCCCGGTCAGCGCAGGATTCAGGAAGTTCTTGCCGGTGCCGCCAAACACCTCTTTGCCGATCACCACGCCAAAGCTGATGCCCAGCGCTACCTGCCACAAGGGAATGTCCGGCGGGCAGATCAGGGCGAACAGGATCGACGTCACGAAGAAGCCCTCGTTGATCTCGTGGCCGCGCTTGATTGCGAACAGGACTTCCCAGGCGATACCGACGAGGAACGTGACGACATAGATCGGCAGGAAAAACACGGCGCCGTACAACAGACAGTGCCAGAGATTGCCAGGCTCGTAGCCACCCAGGGTCGAGATCACCCAGCCGCGCCAACCCTCGACGCTATAGCCCGCCGGCATCACGTCCGTTGCCTGCACGCCCAGGTTGTACATGCCGTAGAACATGGCCGGAAACGCCGCGATCCAGACGGTGATCATGATGCGCTTCAGATCGATACCGTCGCGCACATGCGCACTGGCCCGTGTCACTGAAGACGGTGAGTACAAGAAGGTATCAAATACCTCGTAGAGCGCGTAGAAGTTCTGGAAGCGCCCCCCCTCTTGAAAATGATGCTCGATGTTGTCGAGCGCCCTTCTAAGTCCCATGGCTTACCCCTCTTTCTCGATTCGCGACAGGTTATCCCGCAAAATCGGTCCGTACTCATACTTGCCTGGGCACACGTAGGTGCACAGTGCAAGGTCCTCCTCGTCGAGTTCCAGGCAACCGAGTGCCTGCGCCGATTCAGTATCGCCGACGATGAGTGCGCGCAGCAGCTGTGTCGGCAGCAGGTCCATCGGCACCACCTTTTCATAGCTGCCCACCGGCACCATGGCCCGCTCACTGCCGTTGGTCGACGTCGTCATGTTGAGCGGCTTGCCGCCAAACCAGTTGCTCAGGTAAATACCCAGGCTGGAATGCTTGCGTGCGCCGGGTGAGAGCCACCCCATGAACTCGCGCTCCCGGCCTTCCAGCAACACCGCCACCTGGTTATGGTATCGCCCCAGGTAGGCTGTGCCCGCCTGCACCGCACGGCCCCCCAGCACCGACCCGGAAATGATCCGGTTGTCACCCGCCTTGAGCTGGCCCGCGCACAGGGCCTGCAGGTCTGCGCCGAGGGCGGTACGCACCAGGCGCGGGTCCTCGACCTGGGGGCCGGCGAGAGCCACGACGCGCTCGCTATAGATACGACCGTCAAGAAACAGTCGACCGATGGCGATGACATCCTGGTAGCCGATGCTCCACACGACCTTGCTCGCACTCACACCCTCCAGCAGGTGGATGTGGGTGCCGGTGAGGCCCGCCGGGTGGGGGCCGTCGAATCCGCGCGGCGCAATGTTGGCCGCCGAGCCGGCAGGAACGTCCGCCCCGTCGCGAAAACACAGGTAAAGCGGTCCGTCGACCAGCCTCGCAAGCAGGTCCTGGCCGAGCGCAAACGCCTCCGCCTGCTCTGCGATAAACAAGGTAGGGTCAGGCGCCAGGGGATGGCTGTCCATCGCATTCACGAAAATGGCGCGGGGCGCGCTGTCGATCGCGGGTACCTTGCTGTAGGGCCTCGTCCTGAGGGCAGTCCACTGGCCGCTCTCCACCAGCCGCGCCCGGATAGCGTCGGCCCCGAGCGCCCTGGCCGCGTCGGCGTCCAGACTGCCGAAATCGACGGCCTCATCGCCGTCGACGTCGATGACCACGGATTGCAGCACCCGCCGCGCTCCGCGGTTGATGGCCGCCACCGTACCACCCGCGGGCGCAGTGTAGCGCACCCCCTCGGTCTTTTTGTCGGTAAAAAGCAGCTGCCCCGCCGCCACCCGGTCGCCTTCCTGGACCTCCATTGTGGGCTTCATGCCGATGTAGTCCGGCCCCACTAAACCGACAGAACGGGCGGGCGGCGCCGTGTCGATCTCCTGCCTGGGACTGCCGGCAATGGGAATATCCATGCCCCGCTTCAGTTTGATCATGTGATCGCCCTACTGCATACGTCTGGTTTAAGTGGGTCGACTGGGGAGGTCGCCAGGACGCAGAAACTGATTCTGCTCGCTGCCCCTTGCCCATGCGGGCGCGCGGGAACGGCGGCACTTGCCACCGGAGACCGGGCCGGCCGCATTATAACGGAATGCCCACCCGGTATGCCAGAAGGCCACCCGCTGTGTCGTGGTTTTTGTTGAGACAGCGGTAGCGGCCTCGGGACAGACTGCGGCGGCCACCAGGCCGCGCCGCTGTTACGCCTCGGCGGGGTACACCTTGTAGCGGATGCCCGCCATTTGCTCGAGAATACGGTGCACCTGGCAGGAGTAGCCGAACTCGTTGTCGTACCACAGGTACAGCACAGCGTGGTTGCCATTGGCGATGGTGGCCTGGGCGTCGAAAACACAGGCGTGCCGGGAACCGACCAGGTCGGTGGACACCACCTCCGGCGAGTTTGAGTAATCGATCTGCTTGTGCAGGCTGGAGTGCAGCGCCATCCCACGCATATACTCGTTGATCTCCTCCGCCGTGGTCTCACGCTCGAGGGTCAGGTTGAGGATGGCCATGGAGACGTTGGGCGTGGGAACCCGGATGGCGTTACCGGTGAGCTTGCCCGCCAGTTGCGGCAGCACCTTGGCAACCGCCACCGCGGCGCCAGTCTCGGTGATGACCATGTTCAGGGGCGCCCCGCGGCCACGCCGGGATGCCTTGTGATAGTTATCGATCAAATTCTGATCATTGGTATACGCATGTACCGTCTCCACGTGACCGGCGACGATCCCGAAGCCCTCGTCCATGGCCTTGAGCGGCGGGGCGATAGCGTTCGTGGTGCAGGAAGCGGCCGAAATGATGCGGTCTTCCGGCGTGATCTCGTCATGGTTGATGCCCATCACCACGTTCTTGAGATTGCCCTTGCCCGGAGCGGTCAGGATAACTTTACTGACACCGCGGGACTTCAGGTGCTGCGACAGTCCGGCCTCGTCGCGCCAGGCGCCGGTGTTGTCGATGATAATCGCATTGTCGATGCCATAGGCGGTGTAGTCGATCGCGTCGGGGCTGTCGGCGTAAATCACCTTGATCTCGTTGCCATTGGCAACGAAAGACTCGCGTTCCTCATCCACGCGTATGGTACCGGCGAAGGCACCGTGGACCGAGTCACGCCGCAGCAGGCTGGCGCGCTTGACCAGGTCGTTGGGCGCCTTGCCCTTGCGCACGACCACCGCGCGCAGGCGCAGCCCCTCGCCACCGTCGGTTTTGTCGATCAGGATGCGGGCCATGAGCCTGCCGATGCGCCCGAACCCGTACAGGACGACGTCTTGTGGCTGGTCGATCGGCTTTTCGGTGGCACCGATAAGACTGGCGACCTGCTCCCGGACGTACTCCTCGATGCTCAGGCCCGCGCCCTCGCCCTTGTCGTAGTAGCGCACGGCGAGCCGACCGACATCGATATGGGCCGGACCCAGGTCGAGCTCGGCCAGGACCTTGACCACGGGAAAGGTCTCGAATTCCGACAGCTCGTTCTCCTCGATCTGTCGAACGTAGCGATGATCCTTCATGATCTGCAACACAGAGGCATTGACCAGCGGCTTGCCGTAGATGTAACACTTGACGTTCTTTTCCCGGGCCAACCTGCCAACCAGGGGTATCATGCCCTCAGCCAGTGCCTCGCGCTCCTTCCAGTCCTTGAAATAATCGTCGGGTCGGGCTCTTCTTCTATCGCTCACGGCGGGGCACCTGCGTACTCTCCTTCTCGAAGCCCGTCATTATCGTTGTTGGTAATTGAGCGCGCAACAGCGGCCCGACAAAATTGTCGACCGGTTAACGGCTGGCCGGGCGGTCGCCAAAAGCATTACAATACCGCGCTTTGTCACCTCGCCCCAGCGGGTCCGCCACGCCATGAACGCTCCCAGTATTAGCCGTCTGCTGACCGGCACCCCCTGGCCGGCCAAACCCGGCTCGCGCACGGCCGTCGGTCCCTTCTTCGGCAGCGCCGAGGCGCATGACATCGCCGAACTCGCATCACCGGAGCACCTGACGCTGGTGATCACCGCCGATACCAGCACCGCGCTCACGCTGGAGCGGGAATTGCCGTTCTACCTCGCCGATGCTGTGGAAGTGCTGGCTTTCCCCGACTGGGAAACGCTGCCCTACGACAATTTTTCGCCCCACCAGGATATCGTCTCAGAGCGGCTGAAAACCCTGTACCGGCTGCCGACGGTCCGCGGCGGCCTGCTGATCGTGCCGTTGCCCACTTTGATGCACCGGCTGCCACCGTCAGCCTACATCGCGGGCTCCAGCCTGATGCTGGCGCAGGGCGAGTCCCTCGATATCGACGCCTTCCGGCGCAACCTGGAGCGCAACGGCTACCGCAGCGTCGAAACCGTCTATGAGCACGGTGAATTCGCCCTGCGGGGTTCGCTGTTCGACATTTTCCCGATGGGCAGCCAGCAGCCGTTCCGAATCGATCTTTTCGACGACCAGGTCGACAGCCTGCGCACCTTCGATCCGGAAACCCAGCGCACGATTGAGCGGGTCGAACGGATCGAACTGCTACCGGCGCGGGAATTCCCGCTGGATCGCGCTGCAATCAATCGTTTCCAGCTCAACTGGTATGAAAATTTCGATAACGACCCCGACAACTGCCCCGCTTTTCAGGAGATCAGTGCAGGGCGCGCCGCGCCCGGGAGCGAGTATTACCTGCCCCTCTTTTTCGATCGCTGCGACACGCTCTTCGATTATCTTCCGGAGCGGGTTTCCGTCATCACCAGCGGCGATCACCACGACGCAGCGCAACGGTTCTGGGACGACGCAGGCACGCGCTACCGCGAATACGGTATCGATCCAAGACACCCGCTGCTGCCCCCCGCGCAGTGTTTCCTGCCGGTGGAGGAACTCTACCAGCAACTCGGTCGCTACGCGGTGCTCGAGCTGCGACACAACCCGGACGCGCCGACGCACGTGGCTACCCGCTGTCTGCCGCCACCAACACTCCACGCAGAGCGGGAACAGGGAACCACCGTCGACCGGCTGGCCGCCTTCCTGGACCAACACGACGCGCCGGTGCTGCTCTGCGCCGAATCCGCCGGCCGCCGGGAACTGCTGCTCGAAGCTCTGGAGAGAGAGGGCCTGCACCCGCCCAGCGTCGACGACTGGGCTGGCTTCCTGGGCGCGGAACTGGACTTCGCGATTGTTACCGCGCCCCTCGACCGGGGTCTCTACTGGGGCGCGCAATACCCCACCCTGGTCTGTGAATCGCAGTTGTTCGGCGAGCGGGTTGCCCAGAGGCGCCGGCGCAAAACCAGCGATGACGCCAACCAGGCGGCGGTGTTCCGGGACATCAATGAACTGCGCCCCGGCGTGGCCGTGGTGCACCTCGAGCACGGGGTCGGTCGTTACCGCGGCCTGCAGAGTCTCAGCGTGGAGGGCCAGGAAGCCGAGTTCCTGACCCTCGAGTACGCGGAAGGCGCCAGGCTTTACGTCCCGGTGGCATCACTGCACCTGATCAGCCGCTACGCGGGTGCCGATGCCGACCATGCACCCCTGCATCGCCTCGGTTCCGAGCAGTGGGACAAGGCGCGCCGCAAAGCCAGCGAAAAGGCCAATGACGTGGCCGCACAGCTGCTTGATGTCTACGCGCGCCGGGAGGCGCGGGAGGGCTTCGCCTTTGAACTGGACCGTGACCGCTATGAGCGCTTCGCTGCCGGATTTCCCTTCGAGGAGACACCGGACCAGCAGCGCGCGATCGACAGCGTGGTCGAAGACATGTGCCGGCGAAGGGTCATGGACAGGCTGGTGTGTGGCGACGTCGGCTTCGGCAAGACCGAGGTCGCGATGCGCGCCGCGTTCATCGCCACCGGGAACCGCAAACAGGTGGCGGTGCTGGTGCCGACCACGCTGCTCGCACAGCAACACTACAACTCGTTCAGTGACCGCTTCGCCGACTGGCCGGTGCAGGTCGAGGTGGTATCGCGTTTCCGCTCGGCCAAGGACATAGCGTCCGTAACCGAGAGAGTCCGGTCGGGGAAAGTCGATATCCTGATCGGCACCCACAAGCTGTTGCAGAGTGCCTTCGACTTCAGCGACCTTGGCCTGTTGATCATCGACGAGGAACACCGCTTCGGGGTCAAGCAGAAAGAAGCGATTAAAGCGCTGCGGGCGGAGGTGGACATTCTCACCCTGACGGCGACCCCGATCCCGCGGACGCTTAACATGGCCCTGGGTGGCATGCGCGACCTCTCGATCATCTCGACACCACCCGCGCGGCGACTCTCCATACGGACCTTCCTGCGGGAGCATAATATCGGCCTCATCCGGGAAGCGGTGCTGCGCGAGACCCAGCGGGGCGGGCAGGTCTACTACCTGCACAACGAGGTCAAGACCATCGCAGAGACCGCCCGCAAACTGGGCGAGCTGCTGCCCGACATCGATATCGCCATTGCCCACGGCCAGATGCGGGAGCACCAGCTCGAACGGGTGATGTCGGACTTCTACCACCAGCGGCACAACATTCTCCTTTGCACCACGATCATCGAAACCGGCATTGACATACCCAACGCCAATACGATCATCATCGAGCGCGCCGATCGCTTCGGTCTCGCCCAGCTGCACCAGCTCCGCGGGCGGGTCGGCCGCTCCCACCACCAGGCCTACGCCTATCTGCTGTGCCCTCCGCGGTCGGCCATCTCGCCCGATGCGCGCAAACGGCTGGACGCGATCGAAGCCGCCGGCGACCTCGGTGCCGGATACATGCTGGCAACGCATGACCTCGAGATCCGGGGCGCGGGGGAACTGCTGGGTGACGATCAGAGCGGACAGATTCACCAGGTCGGCTTTTCCCTGTACATGGACCTTCTGCAGCGTGCGGTTGAAGCGCTGAAGCGGGGTGAGATTCCCGACGTGGACGCGCCCTTCGAGCAGGACACCGAGGTCAATCTGCACTGGCCCGCGCTGATTCCCGACGAATACCTGCCGGATATCAACATGCGGCTCGTGCTGTACAAGCGGATAGCCGCGGCGCCGGATGATGCTGCGCTCAAAGACCTGCAGGTGGAAATGATCGATCGCTTCGGTTTGCTGCCCGCGCCGATCAACAACCTCTTCCATAACGCCCGACTCAGGGTGAAGGCGCAAGCACTGGGTATCGCCGGCATTGAGGTTGGCGCCAGCGGTGGTACTATCGACTTCAAATCGACGACCCGGGTCAATCCCCTCAGCCTGGTCAAGCTGGTGCAGTCCAATCCACAGCATTTCCGATTGAAGGGATCGACCCGACTGCGCTTTGATAGCGACCTGGAAGACACGACCCAACGCCTGCAGTTCATCGACGAGCTGCTGACTTCTTTTGCCACCGACGCTACGGAAGCCGCCGCCTGATGACACGCTTCACGACCCACGCTACCGCCCTTCTCCTGGTCCTGCTAACCGGCGCGACGGCGGCGCAGGATGACGAAGGGCCCCCGGCCTACAAGGTCGAACTGCTGATCTTCAGCCATCTCGGCCAGGGCGCGACTGCAGCGGAAGCCTGGGACCCGACACCTGACCTCAACTACCCGGATAACGCCCGTTTCCTGGTTGATCCCCGGCAGGCGGAAGCACTCGCGGCCGAGTTCAGCGACGAGGTCACACTGGATCCGATTGGCCGCGTGTTGATACGCGCCGGCTCCCTGGAGCAAGTGGAGGGCGATGCCGAACCCGATGCTGAAGCGCCCGCCTTTGCCCCGTTTGAATTGCTGGACGAGTCCGGCCGGGAACTCACCCCCAACGCGGCCGCGTTGCAACGCTCGGGACGCTACAAGATCCTCTTCCACGAGGCCTGGATTCAGCCAGTGGGCGATAGCGCCAGTGCCCGGGCAATTGTGCTCGACCGCTCCGGTGACACCGGCGACTGGCCGGAACTGCAGGGCAGCATTCGCCTCTACCTCTCACGGTACCTGCATCTACAGACCAACCTCTGGCTTAACACCGCCGGCGATTACCTGCCTGGCAACTGGTGGATGCCGGCGCCGCCCCTCGCTCCGCCGTCCGTGCTGGTGGACAACCAACCGCTTTATGTCGCCAGGGCGGAACTCGAGCCGCCGCGTCCGGCGCCCGCGACCCGCAGCGACGCATTCCAGCCTGTGACCACCCCCACTGGCATGCCGGGAAACATGGCAATGCCTGCCCTGGAATCGCCCTGGCCGTACCGCCACGCTGTGCTGGTCCGGGAAAAGCGCCGGATGCGCAGCAAGGAGGTCCACTACCTGGACCACCCGCTGCTCGGCGTGGTGATCAAGTTCACGCCGGCTGAAGACCTGGAAGCCGACAATCCCGGTACCGGTTAGCCCGGCTGACGGGCGGCAATGAAGGCGGCCAGCAGGCGGTGTACGGTCGCCGCCTCCCGCGCGAGGGTTTCCCGCATGCCCGACAGTGTCAGGGGCTCAGCCGAAAGCCCGGGCGCCGGGTTCACCACCATGCAGAGCGATGCGTAATCCAGGCCGAGTTCGCGGGCCAGTGCCGCCTCCGGCATGCCCGTCATCCCGACGACATCGCAACCGTCACGCGCCAGCCGGCGTATCTCAGCCGCGGTCTCCAGGCGCGGGCCCTGGGTAGCGCCGTACACGCCGCCCGCGCTGTGCGTGATCCCCTCCCTTTCCGCCGCGTGTATCAGCGCGGCCCGCAGCCCGGCGGTGTAAGGCTCAGTGAAGTCGATGTGCATCAACCCGTCCGCGCCGCCCTCGTCGACGGTGTGCGCCCTGCCCCAGGTATAATCGATCAGCTGATCGGGAATCACCAGCCGCCCCGGCCGCATGGCGGCCGTTATACCGCCGACGGCATTGATCGCGACGACCTCCCGAACGCCCAGCGCCCGCAGTGCCCACAGGTTCGCGCGGTAGTTGATCCGGTGTGGCGGTATCGCGGCGTCACCGCCATGGCGTTGCAGAAACGCCAGCTCCACTTGCCCCATCAGACCGCGTTCTACGCGAGCAGACGGACTCCCCCACGGCGTATCCGGTAACTCCGTGGTCCGGGATTCCATCCCGGGAAGCCCGGCGACGCCGGTGCCACCGATGATCGCTAGGACGCTCATGGCTTGATGCGTTTCACGTCAGGTCGAAAGGCCTTAGATCGATTTTGCATTTAGTTTTTCCCAAAGCCATCCTGCCCGCTATATAAAGGCCCAATCCGTCTCAAGTCAACTCGCGGAATTACCCGCAAGGCGTTGATCTCGAATGCGATATTTTTCTGGCTGCCGCCACGGTAATTTCAAAGGAGCCCGCTTAGGCCCATTAAGCATAATGGACATGAAAGGCGGCTGTGATAGTTTGACGGTACCCCCTCGGAAAGAGACGCATGAGAATGAAAATGTTAAGCCCTGATGTGGGTGGCTGGTACAAGGACATGCAGACCAACGCGGTATTCGAGGTCGTGGCCTGGGACCCCGCGGCGCACACCATCGAAGCACAGTACCTCGATGGCGAAATCACGGAGTACGATCTTCACGAGTGGCGCGACCTGACCCTGTCCCGCGTCGAACCGCCAGAGGATTGGCGAAGCGCCTTCGAGCTCTCCGACGAAGACGGACTGGACCCGGACCTGCCGATGCATCCGGAAGATTGGACCAACCCGCTCAACATGATCGAACCGGACACCATGTACGGCGTCGAGGAGTACTGAGACGACCACTCCGTCATCGCTGTTTGTGTGACCGGCCGCCACTGTATATACTTACAGCTACTGTACGTATAAACAGATGGTGGCATTGTGGAACGACTGACAGCACGACAGGCTGAGGTGCTGGGTATTATTCGCCAGCACATTGACGAGACCGGCTACCCCCCCACCCGCGCCGACATCTCCCGGCAACTGGGCTTCAAGTCGGCCAACGCCGCTGAAGAGCATCTGAAAGCACTGGCCCGCAAGGGCGCCATCGAAATTGTGCCGGGCGCGTCCCGTGGCATTCGGCTACCGCATTCCGCGGGCATTCCCATCGTGGGGCGGGTGGCGGCGGGCCACCCGATTCTTGCGGAGGAACATATCGAGGACTACTGTGACCTGCCCGGCGACTTCTTCCGCCCACAGGCCGACTTTTTTCTGCGGGTAGCGGGCGACAGCATGACCGCGGTGGGGATTTTTGACGGCGACCTGCTGGCCGTGCACAGCACGCCGGTGGCGCGCCAGGGAGATATTGTTGTGGCCCGCATCGACGACGAGGTCACAGTAAAGCGGCTGCACAAGACGAAAGCGCGCAACATCATCGAATTGCTGCCTGAAAACCCCGATTATGAACCGATTCGTGTCGATCTGCGCGAACAGGACTTCACCATCGAAGGCCTCAGCGTCGGGGTGTTGCGTCGGGACTCGTAATTACGGCCGGTCGGCCCGCCGGTAACGAGCGTCGCCGACCGCCCCCGCGACTGGCTTCAGTGAAGCACTCGCAGGGGTACATCACCGCCCGTTTCTATCTCGATATCGGCCTGTTCCGAGAGGCTGGCCGCGGCCTGCAGCCCCGCCTGTATCATGGCCTTCGCGACCTCGAGTCCGTTATCCATGATGTAGGCTCGCGATTCGTCCGAAAAGCGGATGATCACCAGTGGTTCCGCGCCGTCATCTGCGCGTTGCAGCACGATCTCACCATCGCCCAGATCGACGATTTCTAGCAAGGATGTAGACACTCGGATCCCTCTGTTGGCATACGCAAAGATAGCTTATCACACTCACGCCAGTCATTGGGCGGCTGGTCGTACACAGCATCAGTATTCATCCAGGGAGTCGCCCATCCTGTCGAACAGATCCTGCAGCCGGTCGGCCCACGCGGCGCAGTCCTCCGGACCGGTGGCGACCTCGGCACCGATCAGGTTACCTGTGCTGCGGCCGCGACCGACCGTCCCACGACGGTCGCGCAGTACCTCGCCCAGCCATCCTTCCCGCTCCAGCCTGCTGAATTCGCGAACCTCACCCGGCAAGACACGCCCCGCTGGCGGCGGCGGCAACTGGTCGCAGCCCCGGGGCGGGAATTCCGGTGCCGGCTCGGGCTGGGTAATCTCAAGCAGGAACCAGCCGTAGGCGCTTGCGAGGTGGTTACACACCGCGGGCTCATAGGCCTGGGCGAGTGCGGCTGCCGGCACGTTCGCTGCAGCCAGCTCGCGTTGCCAGCCGGCAGTCAGGAGCCGCGCCAGATAGAGCGCGTGATTGGCCTGCGCACGATAACTGCTCACCGGGCCTTGCGCTTGGACTTCGTGGCTTTGGTTTTGGCCTTCGCCCTGGTCCGGGGTGCCGGCCGCTCTTCCTCCCAGCGGCCGTTATGGTAAAAGGCCTTCCAGCCGGTGGCCTTGCCCTCCACCTCGGTCATCACGTACTGCTCCGCTGTCTTGCGGCTGTAGCGAATCTGGGCGCGGTTGCCGTCAGGGTCCGCGGCAGGCGCGCTGAAGAGAAACGTGTACTTCGGATCAATGGCGTCCTTGTGTGGCAGAATCTCGTCCACGTAGGGCGCCCTTGTCTCCCGGTTTTTGGGGAACTGGCTGGCAGCGAGAAAGAGGCCCGCGGCGCCATCGCGCAGCACGTAGGTATCGTCGACCTTCTCACAGGCCAGTTCGGGCATCGGGACGGGGTCCATTTTCGGCGGTGCGGCCTGCCCGTTGCGCAATAGTTTGCGCGTGTTCTTGCAATCCTCGGCAGTACAGCCGAAGTACTTGCCGAAACGTCCGGTCTTGAGCTGCATTTCCGCGCCGCACTTGTCGCATTCGAGGGTCGGTCCGTCGTAACCCTTGATCTTGAACTTGCCCGCTTCGACCTCAAAGCCCGGGCAGTCCGGGTTATTGCCACAGACGTGGAGCTTGCGCTGCTCGTCAATCAGGTAACTGTCCATCGCGGTATTGCACAGCGGGCAGCGATGGCGTTCGCGCAATTGTCGTGACTCCGCCTCGTCGTCGGCGTCTTCACGGATGGCCTCGTCACCCGGTGTGAGATTGATGGTGTGCTTGCACCGCTCCTTGGGCGGCAGTGCATAGCCGGAACAGCCCAGAAACACACCTGTGCTCGCTGTGCGGATCTGCATGGGCCGGCCGCACTGGCTGCACTCGATATCGGTGGGCGTCGGCTCGTTGGGCTCCATGCCTACCGGCTCCGGCTCTCCCGCCTTCTCCAGCAGACCGCTGAACTCGGCGTAGAACTGGTCCAGCAGCGTCCGCCAGTCCAGATTGCCCCGAGCCACCTCGTCGAGATGCTGCTCCATGGACGCGGTGAAGCCGTAGTCGAGGAGATCGGTGAAGCTTTTCTGCAAACGCTGGGTGACGACGTCACCCATTTTTTCGGCGTAGAACCGCTTGTTCTCCAGGCGCACGTATCCCCGGTCCTGGATCGTGGAGATGATCGAGGCGTAGGTCGACGGACGGCCGATACCCCGCTTCTCAAGCTCCCGGACCAGGCTCGCCTCACCGTAGCGGGGTGCCGGTTTGGTGAAATGCTGCGCCGGCTCGAGCTTCAGCAGGGCCAGCCGGTCACCTGTTTTGACCTCCGGCAGCACCGTGTCATCACCCTTGCGTCCGGCCGGGGGCTGCACGCGGGTGAAACCGTCGAAGCGAATGATTCGGCCCCTGGCATTCAATTCATAGTCGCCGGCGCGCACGGTCACCACCGTCGAGGTGTACTCCGCGGGCGGCATCTGGCAGGCGACAAACTGTCGCCAGATCAATTCGTAGAGCCGTTCGGCATCGCGCTCCATCCCCGCGAGCGCCGTCTGCGGCACGTTGACATCGGAAGGGCGAATGGCCTCGTGGGCCTCCTGTGCGCCCTCCTTCGACGAGTACGAATTCGGCTCAGCCGGCAGGTAAGCGGGTGGAAAATTGGACGCGATATAGTCCCTGCAGGCCGACACGGCCTCAGTGCTCAGGTTGAGCGAATCCGTGCGCATGTAGGTGATGTAGCCTGCTTCGTAAAGACGCTGTGCCAGCATCATCGTCTTCTTGACACTGAAGCCGAGCCGGGTGCTCGCCGCCTGTTGCAGGGTGGACGTAATGAACGGGGATGGCGGCTTGGAGCGTGTGGGCTTGTCTTCGCGCTGACTGACCACATAATCCTGCTGCTGCAGTGCAGACTCGGCCTGCCGAGCGGCCTCCTCGTTGCCCGGCCGAAAGTTCTCGCCGTCGTGTTTGCGTACCTGGAACCGTATCGACTGCTCTTCCCCGGTGGCGAGATCGGCGTGAATCTCCCAGTATTCTTCCGGGATGAAAGCGTGGATCTCACGCTCGCGCTCGACAATCAAACGCACGGCAACCGACTGCACACGTCCGGCGGAGAGCCCTCTCGCCACCTTCGCCCACAATAACGGCGACACCATGTACCCGACCACACGGTCGAGAAACCGCCGGGCCTGCTGGGCATTGACCCGGTCGTAGTCGATCTGGCTGGGCTGCTCGAAGGCCTCCCGGATGGCTTTGCGGGTGATCTCATTGAACACCACGCGCTGAAAACGGGATTCGTCTCCACCGATCGCTTCCCGCAGGTGCCAGGCGATGGCCTCTCCCTCACGGTCGAGGTCAGTGGCGAGAAAGATGGCATCGCTGTCGGCCGCGAGCGTGCGCAACTCTTTTACGACTTTTTCCTTGCCGGGCAGGACCTCGTAGTTCGCACTCCACCCCTTCTGGGGGTCGATGCCCATGCGGCGGATCAGTTGCTCGCGCGCCTTCTTTTTCTGGTAGGCGGCCTTTTCCTCCGGGTCCATCTTCCGCGTGCGTGCCGCCTGGGCAGCGCGCTCCTTGGGGTCAGTGGTTGGCCCACTGCCCGCGGTCGGCAAATCCCGGATATGGCCTACGCTGGACTTCACCACGTAATCCGAGCCGAGATACTTGTTGATCGTTTTGGCCTTTGCCGGCGACTCGACGATCACTAATGATTTGCCCATAAACCCCTGTTACGCACTGTGGCACACCGGGTGGATGGTCTTCCCGATCGCCAAAAACCTCGAATATATAAGACCACGAGAGCCGTCGGTCAAGGAAAACCCGCAAATCGGCACACTACAAAACAGCCGCCCAGGCCTTCAGCACCGCCGTGATGGTGTCGATTTCCTGCTCTTCGCCCGCCTCCAGCCAGTATACCCCGCAACTGCCGTTGTCTACGCTGGCGGCCAGTACGGAGGCCGGGAGATCAGCCAGGCTTGCCGGCGCGGGCGCCGATGAACCCCCGCCTGAGCCCAGCTTCCGCCAGGTGCCGTCGATCGACGACCAGGCGCCGGAGCGGCTCTCTCCGTGCTTCGGTGGCGGCAGGCGGTAGCCGTAGTAGATTGTCTTACTGTTCTTACCCGGATGTCTCAAGGCCAGATCACCCGGGAGTTTGCGGAACTCCACAAACAGCCCGCTGAGGGCGGCGTGCTCGCGCAGACGCGCCAGGCGCCGCTGCTGCCGGGAGGGCGCGAAGTGCAGCAGCGGCGCCGCCGCCAACGCAACCACGAGGAGAATAATCAGGTACTCCATAATGCCGATGTCCTGGGTGCCGAGCCGGGATCACTGATCCAGATCAATCCTGTGGCCGGGGCAGAATGTGTTATATATGTTAGCTGAATTCGAGGATAGCGGAGGCGACCATGTCAGACTATCAACACGTGCTGGTGGCAATTGATCTCAGTGAAGAGTCCGTGCGCGTTCTGCAACGCGCCCGCAGTATCGCTGCGAAGAATAATGCGGAATTGCACTTGATCCACGTGATCGAGCCGCTCAGCTTCGCCTACGGTGGCGACATACCCATGGATTTCTCCGGCATACAGGAGGAGATTCACCAGCAGGCCGCCCAGCAACTGGCTCGCTTCGGGGAAACCAACGCGGTGGCGAAAGACCACCAGCACATCGTGCTCGGTCGGCCCGAGGTCGAGATTCATGCCAAGGCCGAGGAGTGCGGCGCAGACCTGATCGTCGTCGGCAGCCACGGTCGCTACGGGCTGGCACTATTGATGGGCTCCACCGCCAATGGGGTGCTGCACGGGGCCAGCTGCGACGTACTGGCCGTGCGGGTGGGAGAAAAATAGCGCTCGCGGTTCAGCCCACGCCCAGGAACGCCAGCAGTTGCTCCGGATCGAAGGGCCAGGCCAGTTCGCGCCCGGCATCGTCATCCGTCCGCAACACGGGTATGCGCAGTCCGTAGCATTCAAAAAGCGTGTCGCTGGCGCTGATATCTACCGCCCGGTATTGCAGCGGCACACCCAGCGCCGCCACGCCGGCAAGCATGGCCTCCGCCTGCTCACAGAGATGACAGGCCGACGTGGTGTATAAAATCAGGCGTTGCAAAGCTACGATCCAAATGCCTGCAGTGTGCCGGACTGCAGACCCGATTGCCAGCACCGCTGTCGTCCAACCGGGCGCCGGTAACGACCTTTTTTGTAATGAACGATAGCGACGCCTACCAGCGCAGGAAGCAGGCCTTCGCGCGGATGATCACGGTCTACGGCCGCAAGCCGGTGCTGGAGACGTTGCGGGACCCGACACTGGAATGTCACGCCGTACACCTCGCCGACAGTAACCGCGGCGGCGGCATAATCGCGGAGATCGAGCACGCGGCCGGGGCCAGGGAGATTCCGGTGCGGCGACACACGCGAGCCGCCCTGTCGCGGATCTCGCGCAACGGACGCCAGGACCAGGGGGTCGCGGTCGATGTCGTCTGCCCGGGATTCACCGGGCTGGAACACTACCTCGGCTCACTGCCATCGCGCGGCCGCCAGCGGCTCATGGCGCTCGATGGCATTACCAACCCGCAGAACCTCGGCATGCTGCTGCGCTCGGCCACGGCCGCTGGCATCGAAGGCATTTTGTGGTCCGCCCGGGGCAATGCAGCTCTGGGGCCGCTGGTCATAAAAGCCAGTGCGGGCATCGTCTACCGGGCCCCGATCATCCGCTGCGAGGCGCTCGCCCCCGCATTGAGCGCATGCCGGGAGCACGGGTTTGAGGTGTGCGGACTGAGTGCCGACGCCTCCCTGAGCCTGTTTGAACACCGGCCACGGGACCGCTGCATTTACGTTCTCGGCAATGAAAGCACCGGCCTTTCGGGGGACGTTTGCGAACTCGCCGACACCTCACTGTGCATCCCCATGGCGAACGGCGTGGAATCGCTCAACGTGGCTGTGACCGCGAGTCTGATTGCCTATGCAACCGCATTGCGACCCGTCCCGTGCTGACGTATAGTCTGCTCGCCGACGTCGGCCATCCTGTACTTTCTGGAGCAGACCCCATGACAATCAAACGCGTATTAACCCTTTTTCTCGCCCTCTCCCTCAGCGCCTGGCAGCTCAGCTCACAGGCCAAGGATGAGCCGCGTGTAAGACAAACCTCCCTGCAGGTGACGGCCGAGATCGTGGACATCGATTACGAGACCCGGGAACTCAGCCTGCGCACGGCGATGGGCGAAGTCATCACGCTGACCGCCAGCGACGAAATCAAGCGCTTCAAGGAGTTTGAAAAGGGCGACCAGGTCGTGACGACTTATGTCGCCTCACTCGAGGGTGACCTCCGCCAGCCCACGGAAGAAGAAAAGGCCAATCCCTGGGTGGAGCTGGACGCCGCGGCCATCGCTGAACTGGACGAGTTGCCGGGTGTCGGCATGGGCCGGGTGATACAGGCAGTGTGCACGATCGAGGGCATGAACCGCGTCCTCGGAACAGTCACTATCCTCGATCCTCGCGGCAAGCTGCACATGATCGGCGACGTGGAACCCGAAGACATGGAGGGTGTGAACCTGGGCGACAGCATCATTGTCACCTACACCGAGGCCGTAGCCATCGAACTGAAGAAACACTCCGACGAAGGCTGATCGCGCCACTGTCGACGCGGTCCGTCACCGGGCCGCTGTTCCACGCCCCCGGCCCACCGGGCCGATTCGACGCTCCTTACGACCGGGGTGCGTGAAGTCTGACGGACCGCTCACTACCGCGACAGGTAGGCCATAGCGTCTTCGAGCCCCTTGAGCGTGAGCGGGTACATATGCCCGTCCAGCAGCTGGTGGGTCATGATGACGGAATGGGTGTATTCCCACTCATCTTCCGGCACCGGGTTGATCCAGATCACCTTGTCGTAAACGCCGAGCAGGCGCCGCATCCAGACTTCACCGGACTCCTCGTTCCAGTGCTCCACCGATCCACCCGGCTGCGCTATCTCGTAGGGCGACATCGATGCATCGCCGATGAAGATGACCTTGTAGTCGTGCGAGTACTTGTGCAGGACATCCAGCAGCGCCGAGCGCTCCTGGTGCCGGCGGACGTTGTTGCGCCAGACGCTCTCGTAGATGAAATTGTGGAAGTAGAAGCTTTCCATGTGCTTGAACTCGGTGCGCGCGGCCGAGAAGAGCTCCTCACAGACCCGGACGTGGGGGTCCATCGAGCCGCCGACATCAAAAAACAACAGCACCTTCACGGCATTATGGCGCTCGGGCACCATCTTGATATCAAGCAATCCGGCATTGCGGGCAGTTGAGTGAATCGTGTCATCGAGGTCGAGTTCGTCCGCCGCACCGGTTCGGGCGAATTTTCGCAGCCTGCGCAGCGCCATCTTGATATTGCGCGTGCCGATCTCGACACCGTCGTCCAGGTTCTTGAACTCACGCTTCTCCCAGACCTTGACTGCCCTCTGGTTGCGACCGTTGGGTCCTACACGAATCCCCTCGGGGTGATACCCCTCCTGCCCGAAGGGTGAAGTGCCTCCCGTGCCGATCCACTTGCTGCCGCCCTGGTGTCGCTTCTTCTGTTCCTCCAGCCGCTTCTTGAACTCTTCTATCAGTTTCTCGAGACCACCCAGTGATTCGATCTTGGCCTTGTCCTCCTCACTCAGGCTCTTCATGAACTCAGAGCGCAACCAGTCATCCGGGATCAACGCCTCGATGACGTCATCCAACGCCTCGAGTTCCTGGAAATGCAGACCGAAGGCCCGGTCAAACCGGTCAAAGTACTTCTCGTCCTTGACCATGCAGGCGCGGCTGAAGTAGTAGAACTCGTCCATGTCGGCGAAGGCAATATGCTGTGAGAGCCCCTCCAGCACGTCTAGCAGCTCCCGCGTGGTCACAGGCACGCCGGCATCACGCAAACCGTGGAAAAAATTGATCAACATGAAACTGACCTACCCGTTCTGTCTGCCGTTGGACGCGGCCGCGGGAAGCGACATCACGTTCACCTCGATTCCCGGCGGTGCATGAATGCCAGTCGTTCCAGCAGATGCACATCCTGCTCGTTCTTCAGCAGTGCGCCATAGAGCGGCGGTATGGCCTTACTGGGATCGCGGTCCTTGAGGATCTCGTCGGGGATATCGTCCGCCATCAGCAGCTTGAGCCAGTCGATCAACTCTGAGGTGGACGGTTTTTTCTTCAGCCCGGGTATCGAGCGCACATCGAAAAATACCTCCATCGCCTCCTGCACCAGCTCCTGCGTGATCCCGGGATAGTGAACATCGACGATAGCCCGCATGGTCTCCCGGTCCGGGAAATTGATGAAATGGAAGAAGCAGCGGCGCAGGAACGCGTCGGGCAATTCTTTCTCGTTGTTACTGGTGATGATGATTATCGGGCGGTGTTTGGCCTTGATAACCTCACCCGTCTCGTAGACGAAAAACTCCATGCGATCGAGTTCGACCAACAGGTCATTGGGGAACTCGATATCGGCCTTGTCGACCTCGTCGATGAGCAGTACGACCTGCTCTTCTGACCCAAAGGCCTCCCACAGCTTGCCCTTCTTGATGTAGTTGGCGATGTCATGAACTTTCTCATCGCCCAGCTGCGAATCGCGCAGCCGGGACACCGCATCGTACTCGTACAGGCCCTGTTGCGCCTTGGTCGTCGACTTGATGTGCCACTGGATCAGGCGCTTGTCGAGGCCCAGCGCGACCTCCTCGGCAAGCATCGTCTTGCCCGTACCCGGCTCCCCCTTGATCAACAGTGGCCGTTCAAGACTCACCGCCGCGTTGACTGCCAGACGCAGGTCATCGGTTGCGACGTAGCGTTCAGTTCCTTCAAATTTCATGTGATGGCCCATATTCAGCAAATAAAGCGGGAAAGGTTACAGAACGGAATTCACCGAATCAAGCCGGCCGGGCACCGTGCAAATTTCACCTGAAATCGAGCCCTGTGACCGCACTGAACCGGGCATCGTGCTGCATTATTCGACTGAAGCGTGCCCGATCACTGACTCCCACGCCCGCCTTGCCGCTCCTCTCCCACGGTACTCAGGCCGGCGACCAGGTCGCCCGGCCCATCATTGGCAGCACTCTCCCGATTGCGGCGCCGCCACACCTCCAGGCGACGCTGGCGCCGCCGCCGTAACACCAGGTAGAGCACCAGGCCGCCGACCAACAACGCAGCCCCGGCCGCAACGGCCGGCTTTTCCAGATCGACCGGGGGCAGGTCTTCGACCCGGGTGCTGATGCTCGAATTGGCCGCGGTCGGCGCTATCTCCACGTACATACGCAGCTCGCGCTGCAACGTCTTACCTTCGAGCCGGGCATTTACCTGGTAGCGGCCGGGGCGATCGATCCCCGGAATCGCCACCCGGTACTCCCCGTTGACCGGGGGAGGATAGTCCGCGCTGACATCGATGACACGACTGAAATCTCCCGGCCCGGTGATCTCGACCCGCAGGCCGAACAACTGCAGCACTTCGGGATCGGTGATGATCCGGTTGTCTTCGGCCAGCGCGAGCCCCAGCTCCGCGCGCTGCCCCGCGGGCAGATTGTTAGGCAACGGGTCCACCCGCAGTTGCAGATCAGCGATGACGGTGATCCGGGCAAGCTTGCTGCCCGGCGCCTGCAGTTTCCAGGCGCCCGGCTGGGGGTTGCGGACCGTGACCAGGGCAAACTGCTGGTTGCGGAACCACTCCGCGCCCGGCTGCGCCAGCGCTGGCCCGAAACGGGTCCCGTCGGGGCTTACCAGGCCGACCTCGTTGCGCGTAGTGTCGAAGAAAACCAGCGCGGTAAACTCCTCCACGCTGTCATCGATCTGAAAGCTGGAATCCGCAAGTGGCACGGTCGCAGCGGGCGCCACCATCTCGAGAGACTGCAGGTAGATAGTGGTCAGTTCGGCCGGCGAAACGGCTTTCTCCGCAATGCCGTCTGTCTCCCGCGCCAGTGACCGCAGGAACGTCCAGTCGGCCTCGTCCGAGAGGGCGATCGTGTGCACCGGAATGCCGGTGGCTCCCAATTCGGGGGCGGTGTTCGAGAGCAGTTTGCGGGCCGCACTCGCGTTCACCATCGGAGATTGCGATACGTCCACCTTGCCATCGGTCAGCAGGATGACGCTCACTCGGTAGGTCGGGTCGATGGCATCGAGGTCGTAGGTCGCGGCGGCGAGCGCGGCGGGAATGTTGGTGCGCTGCCCCGAGTTGTCGATAGCAGCCACCGCGTTCTGGGCCTGAGCGCGCCACTGCGCGTCCACCACCCCGTGGGGCACCAGGGCCTCCACGCGCTCGCCAAAAATCCACACGCCGGCCCGCGCGCCATCTGGCAACAGGCGCACGATCAGGTCCAGGGCGGGGGCTCTCAGGTTCTCCGGATCGGACTCCTTCATGCTCCCGGAGATATCGATCAGCAGGCGCACATCGGGGCGCAGCTCACCGCTGACCACATCGGTCCACGCCTGTGTCGACCAGAGCAGCAAACACGCCACCAGCCACGAGCGCAACAACCCGAAGCCCGAGGGGGTGGCGGCCGGCGGTAACACGCTTCTACGCCCTCCCCTCGGTCGGTGCTTCCATGCCCGGGACAGCGCTGACCCTCGCCCGGGGCCTGAATACGGTGAGCCGCAGCAGCGCCACCAGCGCGATCGCGGTGATGCAAAGCAGCCCGACGGGCTTCAGTGTATGCAGGGCCACGTCCGGACCATCGAGCATGAATTGGAAGCCGGCAACGATGGCAGCGGGCGCCATCGTCGAAGCGTCGGGCTGGGGATAGGCGGGCACGAGCAGGATTGCGGCCACAACCAGCACTGTCCCGGTCACCCACGGCCAGGTCCAGTGGCGACCCAGCCACCAGGCCAGGTACAACAGCATCATGCCCGCTGCTCCGGTATAGCAGTACACGGCCATGGTGTACGATTGTTCATTCAGCACCGCAGCTCTCCCCATCCACCCACTTGACGATGTGCTCATCATACCCGTCGGGATGCACAAATGCCTCCGAGATCGTCCGACCGCGAATCGATGCTCCGGCGAGGTGCACCGACTCCGCGTCACCAGTGACCAGCGGGTGCCAGACCGGGAGTGGCCGACCTTCACTGCGCAGTCGGTAGGCGCAGGTCGCGGGCAACCACGACAGTCGCGCACTGTTACCCGGCGTCAGGCGCACGCAATCCGGCACCACCGCGAGCCGATTCTGATAATCGCTGCAACGGCAGGTGACCGCGTCCAGGTAACGGCAGTGCACGCCGGTGTACTCTATCCAGCCGGTGTCGGCGTCCTCGATTTTGTGCAGGCAGCACTTCCCACAGCCGTCGCACAGGGCCTCCCACTGATCGGCATCGAGTTGATCGAGGCCGAGTCGGTGCCACCAGTCATCCATTCGCGCCCGCCCGTGACTGCCACTGTTCCGGCCCCGGCGGCATCTGCAGGTAATAGCCCTGACCGGCGATGGCCGCCATGACCTCGCTGATATCCGCCCGCGCCAGCCGCCGTTCGTCACTCAATACCAGTGTCATGACCGGCTCGGGCGCACCAAACCGCTCCAGCAACGCTGCCGGCACCGCGTCCAGCCCGTCATCCGCCGCGACATACAGGTACATCTCCGCCCGCCGTCGGCTGCGGTAAATTCGGCACAGCATCATAGCTCCCCGGACAACTCCGCACGCAGCGGCGCAATCACCCTCGCCGCGCGCCAGCCCGACCAGTGCGGTGGGGATTGCACAGGTTCACCGACGGCCTCGCGGAGGAGCAGCTCGAAATCTTTACCAGGCAACACGATCTCCGGCGCCACCTGTAGCTCGACCGCAATGGCACGGGCCCGTTCCTTGAGTCGTTTTAAGGTCGAGCGCTGGCGGCTATCCAGCGGCGCGGGCAGCCGGGCGGGCAACTCGTCCTCGGGGAGTGCCGCAGCGGCTGATATCAGGTCGACCAGCTCCTGCCCGTCCCGGCGCACCACCGCCGGGGGTAGATCGAGCCGCGACAGGGCGTTCCTGGTCGCGGGCTGAGCCGTGGCCAGTGCGATGCAGGCGGCATCGTCGATGATCCAGTTACGCGGTTTGTCCCGCTCCCGCGCCCTGCCCTCGCGCCACCCGGAAACTGCCATCAACACCGCCAGTTGGTGCGAAGTGAGGCGCCAGCCGTTCTTGATCCGACGGTACTGTTGCGCTCCATCGCTGGACAGGTTTGCGGCGGCCTGCTGGCTGTCTTCCAGTACCCAGTCATACTTGCCCGCCTCCCGGCAGCGCGGACCGAGCTGGCGCCACAGCGCGGCCAGGTGAATCACATCCTGCGCAGCATACTCGCACTGCGAGGCTGTCAGCGGTCTGCGCAGCCAATCCGAGCGGGTCTCTCCCTTCCCAAGCGCGATGTCCAGACACGCATTCACCAGGGCGCCATAGCCCATGCCAAAGCCGATATCGAGCAATCCCGCCGCCCGCTGCGTATCGAACAACGGCGTCGGCAGCACGTCCAGCCAATGCTGGAAGACTTCCAGGTCCTCACTGGCCGAGTGCATCACCTTGACGATGCCCGGATCGGTAAGCAGCCCCACCAGGGGGGCGCTATCGCCGATGGCAAGTGGATCGATGAGATAGGCCATCTCGTCGAAACACAGCTGCACCAGCGCTACCCGGGGGTAGAAAGTATCACGGCGCATGAACTCGGTATCGATAGCAACCGCCTCATGCACGCCCCGCCCTGCCACGATTGCCTTCAGGGCCGCGTCGGATTCGACCAGTTCCCAGCTCACGGCTCTACCCGCCGCCGCCCGGCCAGGGCATGCGCAAGCGTGCTCCCGTCGACGAACTCGAGCTCGCCGCCCAGCGGTACACCGTGGGCGATGCGGGTCACCTGCACGTCGCGCTCCCGCAGCATCTCGGTGAGGTAGAACGCGGTCGCCTCGCCCTCCACCGTGGGATTGGTAGCAAGGATGACCTCGCGGATGCCCTCCTCCTCGACTCGCTGCTGAAAATCGTCCAACCCGATTTCCGCCGGCCCGATGCCATCGATCGGAGAGAGGTGGCCCATCAGAATAAAATAACGCCCGCGGTAACTGCCGCTCTGTTCGATCGCAACGACATCCGCGGGTGTCTCGACGACACAGATGGTGGCGGCATCCCGGCGGGGGTCGGTACAAAGCTCACACACGTCGGTCTCGCTCAGGTTCCGGCAACGCTGGCAGTGCCCGATCCGCTCCATCGCGGTATCGAGCGCCCGCGCCAGCGCTGTTGCCCCCTCCCGGTTGCGCTCCAGCAGGTGCAGACTCATGCGCTGGGCCGACTTGGGGCCCACGCCGGGAAGGCAGCGCAAGGCCTCGATCAGCCGTTCCAGTGCGGGACTGAATGTCATACCGTACGGCCGCCGTTCAAAACGGCAGCTTGAACCCGGCGGGCAGGTTGAGTCCCGACGCCAGCCCCGACATCGCCTCCCGGTTGTGGGCTTCGACCTTGCGCACAGCGTCGTTCACCGCCGCCGCGAGCAGGTCCTCGAGTACCGCCTTGTCCTCATTCAGCACGCTGTCGTCCACCGACACCCGCTTGACATCGTGGCGGCCGGTCATCACCACCGAGACGAGACCAGCGCCGGCCTCCCCGGTCAGCTCGACGTTGGCGAGGGCTTCCTGCGCCTTCTGCATTTCGGCCTGCATCTTCTGCGCCTGTTGCATCAACTCTGTAATACTGCCTTTCATGGTCATTCCCGATTGTCGAGTGGGACAATGGAACTGCGGTCGAGTTCGCCGTCGAAGCGCTCGATCAGCCGCCGCAGCCGTGGGTCATCTTCGAGTTCGGCCTCCGCCGCAGCCTGTCGTTCCCTGATGCGCTGCAACCTCAGCATGGCCGGCGTCTGCCCGACCTCGCCCTCCATTATAGTCACGCTCAACGGCACGCCGAAGTGCTGCTCCAGGGCCGCCCGCAGGCTGTCGCTGTGACGCGGATTGAACAACCCGGCATTCTTCCTGTCCAGCACAAATGTGAGTTCACCCGCCGAGGCGCTTTGCAACTCGCAATTACTCGCGATGTTTTCCAGCGATCCCTTGAGCCCCAGCCGGTTCAGCAAAGCCGGCCAGTCAAGGGGTTCGACGTCCACCGCCGGCGCCGCTCCACCCAGCGCTGAATCGATCGCGGGAGCTTCCGGTTGCGCGGGCACTGCCGCCCCGGGCGCGTCCGCCCGGGGAACATCAACGGGCTTTTTTGCCGCTGCGCCGCCCTCCGGGGCGACAGCTGCAGCTGGGGAACTGTCGGGGCCAGGACCGGGGGCGGGGCTGCTGCCACCGGTCTCGACGCGGGTCGCCGGGCGAAACGCCAGCATCCTCAGCAACACCATTTCCAGGCCGCTGCGCGGATCGGTGGCGAGCCCGATATCCCGGCGGCCATTGATCGCTACCTGGTAGAACAACTGCGCATCCTCGGCGCTGAGTGCCGCCGCCAGCGCCTGGATACGGGCACTGTCACCCCACCCATTTTCGGCCGCGGCCGGCACCGCCTGGACGATCGCAACGCGATGCAGGGCGGTGATGAGTTCCTCCAGGCAGTTTTCGAAATCGAGCGCGTGGCCGGCTATCCTGTCCACAGTCGCCAGGACCGCCTCGGCGTCACCCCCAACAACACCCTCGAGCAGATCGAACACAAACGAGAGGTCCACGCTGCCCAGCATGCTGCGCACGTCGGCTTCTCGCAGCGTGCCGCTGCCGAAGCCGATTGCCTGGTCAGTGAGGCTGAGCGCGTCGCGCATACTGCCCGCCGCCGCGCGCCCCAGCAGCCAGAGCGCCGGCTCGTCGTACTCAATACCCTCCTCCGTCAGTACATGCTGGAGGTGCTCCACCACCTGCTGTGGTGGCATGTTCTTCAGGTTGAACTGCAGGCACCGCGACAGCACCGTGGCGGGCAGCTTCTGGGGGTCTGTGGTGGCGAGGAGGAACTTGACGTGCTCCGGTGGCTCCTCCAGGGTTTTCAGCAGGGCGTTGAAGCTGTGAGTTGACAGCATGTGCACCTCGTCGATGAGGTACACCTTATAGCGAGAGCGAGTGGGCGCGTACTGCACGTTATCCAGTAACTCGCGGGTATCCTCCACCTTGGTGCGCGACGCCGCATCCACCTCCAGCAGATCGACGCTGCGCCCCTCGGCAATCTCGACGCAGGAAGCGCAGGTCCCGCAGGGTTCCGAGCCGGTGCCCGCCTCACAGTTCAGGCACTTGGCGAGAATGCGCGCCAGGGTGGTCTTGCCGACACCCCGGGTACCGGTAAACAGGTAGGCGTGGTGCAGACGTTGTTGGTCAAGCGCGTTCACCAGCGCCTTCAACACGTGTTCCTGGCCGACCATCTCCCGAAAATTCCGGGGTCGCCATTTGCGTGCCAAGACCTGATGAGCCATTACCCGGAGTAACCTGAATCTGAGCGGGACGACAGAATACACCAGCGGGGGTATGGAGGCGACCCAGACAGCCACACCCCGGCACACGAGTCGGTAACTACCGTTGCTCCCTTCCGGGCCTGGCGGGGTTCACTACCTATCGTTGCGAGGGGACCGCCTGGGCCACCAGTGCTCTCCGCCCGCATGACGGAGGGCGCGTATTGTGGACGAATCCCGGCACGGCCGCAAGGTCGTCATCGCCAAGCCCGGCGATAAACGGTAGAGTTCGCGGACAGCCGCTATTTCCCGTTCTCGCGCCACGCAATAAATCTTCAATGGCAAGGAGTCACACACGAATGAAACCCCCCATTTCAGCCCGCCAACGCTGGTTACCTGTTATCGCCGGCCTGCTGCTGGCATGGCCCGCCGTGGCACCAGTCGCAGCAGCAAAGACCGCGAAGCCCGTCCTGCACGGCAAACACTGGGTTGCGGTCACCGGCAAACCGCTGGCCGCCACGGCGGGGGCGATGACATTCAGTCGCGGCGGCAACGCGGTAGACGCCGCCTGCGCCATGCTCGCCGCCACCGCCACCATGTGGGATGTGCTGGGCTGGGGAGGTGAGACACAGGCGCTTATCTACAACCCGCACACCCGCGAGGTGAAGGGCATCAATGCGCTGGGAGTGGCACCCAGCGGTGCCACACCGGCGTTTTTCCGCGACCAGGGGATGGTTTTTCCGCCGGAATACGGGCCGTTGGCGGCGGTGACGCCGGGCACGCCGGGCGGTCTGATGGTCATGCTGGCCGAGTACGGCAAACTGAGCCTGGCCGAGGTACTGGCGCCGGCGATGGACATGGCGGCCGGTTATCCCATCGAGGCCGCCCAGGCCGCCAACATCGAGCGTCACCGTGACACGCTGGAGCAGTGGCGCTATTCCCGCGAGGTCTTCCTTCCCCACGCCGGCAAGACGGAAGACGATCCGCGAACCGGTCCCGCTGCGGGCGAACTGTTCCGGCAGCCGGCTCTGCTGCAGACCTTGCAGAAGCTGGTCGAGACCGAGGCCGCGGCACTCGCAGCGGGCAAGGACCGCAAGCAGGCGATCTACGCCGCTTACGACCGCTTCTACCGCGGCGACATCGCCCGCGAAATCGTGCGCAGCAGCTCGGAGTACGGCGGCCTCATCACCCTGGAGGATCTCGACCAGTGGCAGGTTTACATCGAGGAGCCGGTGAGCACCCGCTACAAGGACATCGACGTCTACAAGCTGAATACGTGGGTACAGGGCCCGGTGATGCTGCAGGCACTGAACATACTCGAGGGCATCGATCTCAAGGGCATGGGTTATAACAGCACCCGCTATATCCACACGCTCTACCAGGCCATGAACCTCGCCTTCGCCGACCGCGATTTCTACTACGGCGACCCCTATGTGCCCCCCGAGGAGCCCATCAGGGGCCTGCTATCCAAGGCGTATGCGGAAAAACGTCGCGCCCTGATCGACCCCGAACGCAACCGTGAAGACATCCGTCCCGGAGATCCCTACCCGTTCCAGGGCGAGGAGAACCCGTTTCAGCAGCAGCTGGACAACTGGAGCCCCCTCCCCCCCGCGGCCGAGGGAGACGGCGTCGAAGGCTTCCAGCAGGCCGGCGCGATGAGCGACGACGAGGCGTTCACTGCCGGCACCACGTCGATCCAGGCGGCCGATGCCGAGGGCTGGGTCGTTTCGGTCACACCCAGCGGTGGCTGGATACCTGCCTTTGTCGCCGGCAGCACCGGGGTCGGTCTCAGTCAACGTATGCAGAGCTTTGTGCTGACTGACGCCATGAATCCATTCAACGTGCTGCAGCCGGGGCAGCGGCCGCGTGCCACACTCACGCCCAGTATCGCCCTGAAGGGTGGCGAACCCCTGCTGGGATTCTCCGTCCAGGGCGGCGACACACAGGACCAGAACCTGCTGCAGTTTTTCATCAACGTGGTCGAGTTCGGCATGAATGTGCAGCAGGCCGCGGAGGCCCACAACATCACCAGTTACCAGATGCAGAGCTCTTTCGGGGCGCACAAATCGGAACCCGGGCGGCTTAGCGTGACCCGTCGGGTCTCTCCCTGGGTGCGCGCAGAACTTGGGAAAATGGGCTACCAGGTCGAGACGGTCGACCGTACCTACAGTCCCATCACCGCGATTTACATCGACCGTGAGAATGGCACTCTCTGGGGCGGGGCCAGTGACTACGGCGAGGACTACGGGATCGCCTGGTAACCGGGCCCGGACCTGACAGCAGGGCTGACCGGCAGCCTCTGTATACCGGCTGAGGATGCCCCGGCCCCGCGGCGGTCATCGGCGACCGCCGCGGGGAGTAACAGCCGCCCTACACGGTCACCGCGTTGCCACGGAAAATCCGCGCCAGGTAGCGGCTGTCGGACGGGCTCGGCGCGGGCACTGAGCACTGCAACACGGCGTAGACCAGGCGTTCCATCTCTTCCCTCAGTTCCTGGTCGTTGGCCGGTTCCTCGGTGCGCGCGCGCCGGGTCAGCTGCACCTGGTTGACCGCCGGGACCGTCGGCAGGCGCTCGGTTTCCACCCCCAGGGTGACAGTGAACGCATGCAGCGAGTTTTTCACGAACAGGGCCAGCGCAAATTCCTCGCGGGACGAGGCCTGTGAGGTGTCCGGGGTCAGGAACACCACCTGGCAGCGCGGCACCAGTGTGGCGCGCTGCGCCACCCGGAAGTGATGGGTGAGCTGGTCGTTGACCAGCGCTGCGAAGTCCTCATCGGACAGGACGCGGGTCCAGTCGCCGCCGCTTTCCGCTGCCAGCGCGTTCATCGGCAGGCGCACGAAGGGGCTGCTGACCACCACATCGACACCGTCACCCGAGCGCATGATGGCGTCCAGGGCGCCTTCGATATCGTCACCGATCGCCTCTATCGTCAGATCGAACCCATCGGGCTTCTCGATCAAGTGGGTCAATTCGGACGCCGCCGCCTCGCTCCGGGTCAACATGCGCAGGCTCGCCACACCCTGGCCGATGAAACCGCCGGCGATGGCGGCCAGTTCGGCGCGCATGGCGTCACCGATGACGACCACGCGCTTGCCCTCGAGGCGCGCGAGGTCCTCTTTACCAGGCGGCAGGAGCAGCTCGCCCTCGGTCACCGAGCGATCGAACTTCAGTCCACCGGAGGGGTGGAAGGTCTCGCCGCTGACAATCTCGTCGGCCAGGTGGAACACCGTAGAGAGACCGACCTGCTCGTCGGTTGGCATCTTGTGCAGGTGCAGCCGGTTGAGAATGCCAGACTCGATCTGCTCGGCCGAACGCCGAATGACCTCTCGGTCAAAGAAGGGTTCAGGCGCGTTGGCAAACCGCTCCATGAACTGCTTCGCCATGTCTTCGCTGAACAGCGCGCCCATCACCAGCCGGTTCATCAGCTTCTCGGCCAGCGCGGCGTTGAGCAGGAAGCGTGACGCGCTGGCACTGCCCCGGGAATCCGCCACCTGGGCAAAGAGTTTCGCCAGCGGTTTTGGCATGCGGCTGGCAGGCGGCATCTTCGACAGTTCGTTGATCGCCAGGCCGGCCAGCTCGTCCACGGGGAAGCCCCCTTCGACACTGGCGAGAATCGCGGCGTGCACCTGGTTCAGGCGCTTGTTTTCCAGTACCAGTCGTCCACGCCGCTCGAACAGCCCGGGTGCGCCGCCCAGGCCGCGCAGGCGGGCACCGTCCACCGGCCCCGGCGCCAGCGCGTTGATCTGGATCTCCGGCCCCAGGTGGCGCGACAGGATTTCGGCGAGAACCCGCTGGCCCGCCTTGGACACCGCGTAATCGGCACGGTTGGGGTAGGCAACAGCCACATACTTCTCTCCCCCGAAATAGCTAGACACGTTGAGCACCGACCCGCTGCCCTGCTGCTTCATCAGCGGCGCGTACTTGCGGATCAGGCCATAGTTCGAGATCAGGTTGGCCTGCATGGTCCGGTTCCAGTCGTCCAGCGTCATGTCGACGACCATCTCCTCCGCGCCGGAGATACCGGCGTTGTTGATCAGGAAATCAACCCGTCCGAAGAGCTCTATGGAATGCTCGAATAAACGCTCCAACGCCTCGTTATCACCCACGTCGATGTCCGCCAGGATATGCACCCTGTCGCCCGGGTTGGCATACCCCACGCCTTTCAGCTCCTCGACAATCTCGTCGCGCGCCTCGGCGAGCTTGCTCTCGCTGCGGGCACTGAGCAGGACACGGGCACCGGCGATTGCCAGGTAGCGCCCGAGTTGCAGGCCGATGCCCAGGCTGCCCCCCGTGATCACCGCGGTCTTGCCCTTGTGCAGGCCGGGCAGCACGCGCTGTATCGCTGCCGGCATCGCCGATTTGCCGGTGGAGCGCCGAATGCTCTGGGGCACCCAGAGGTTGATATGGTCCATGCGACGCACACGGTTGGTCAGGGTGGCTGTCCAGTCCGCCGAGAACGCCAGGTTGTCGGGTTCGGTACTGTTGTAGCGCACCAGCTGGTTGGGCAGCACGGCCCAGCCGATGTCGCGGCGGGCACAGAGCGCCTCGTCCTCGTGTCGCCAGACGCGAATCAGGGCCTCGATCGAGGCTCTCATCAGTCGTTCAGCCGGTTGCTGTGCTCATCACTGGGGTTGGTGACGTAGGTGATGGCGGGGGCATCGCATTGTCATACCAGCGGTCGAAATTTCTGGCCAGTGCGGACGCGAATGCCACCGGCGCGACAATCTCGTCGCGAACGAAGTTCTCGACGTCCTCGTCGGTCGCCGTACACAGCGAGTAGCCGTGCTGGCCGTTCGGCTCCCGTGGCAGCACCATGACGCCGTCGAGCCGCCCGAAGTGATCGGCGACGAACTGCATCGCGCGGTCCACCGACTCGCGGCGCAGGGGGTCGAGATGGGCGAGCTGGATATGGTCCAGCCCCCGCGCCTGGATCAAAGCCCGGGCATGCCCCAGGGACTCCAGCGTGCGGAAGGCGATCACTACCTGGGCCCCGCTGTCGATTGCCGCTGGGCGAACACCAGTGCCTCTTCGTAGTCTGTGCCGCCGAGTACCAGCACCGCGGTGCCACTGAGGTCCACCAGGCGCTTATCGGGCCAGGACACCAGCTTCGAGCGGCTCTGGGCCGGCACCTGCATGCCGTTGGTGACCTCGAAGGCATGCCCGGAAAACGCCGCCGATTCGTCCGACGACAGCCATACCAGGGTCGAGGCGACGTCGTCAGGTGTCGGGTAGCGGTAGTCCAGCTTTCCCTCCTCCTCGCGGCGTCGTGATCATCAGGTCCCGGAATTCCTGCCCGGTACTGCCCGCTGACTTGCTCTGCAGTTCGTCCATGCGGGCGAACACGGTTTCGATGCGCTCCGACTTGATCGGGCCCGGGAACAGCGTGTTGACCCGGATGCCCTGTCTCCGTCGCCCAGCTCCCGCGCCAGGCCCATGGACAACGCGTTCAGCCCTGACTTGGGCACGACGTAGGGAATACGCCCGAAATAATGGGTGCGGGAAAAAATCGTCGAGACGTTGATGATGGCGCCGCCGACGCTCATGTGATGGCCGCTGCCCGCGCCATATTCCAGGGCGCCGCCAGCAGGTTCATGGCCGAATCGAACATGGTCTGGTCGGCATCGGCCGCACGCATTTCAGCGTCGGTGAAAGGAATATCGCGCAGCGTGCTGCTTGGGGCCAGCGGCACCGGCGTTGTTGATCAGTACGTCGATGCCGCCGAACGATTCCAGCGCGGTCGCCACCGATCTGCCGGCAAACCTCCGGGTCGGCACTGTCGCCGACCGCGGTTGCGATGGCGTCCCGGTCAAAGCCCTCGTCGCACAGCTCGTCGATAAACTGTTCGAGCTTCTCGCCGTTGCGCCCCGTCATCACCACCCGGGCGCCTTCGCGCAGCAGCTGCCGGGAGATGAAGCTGCCGATGATTACCGGCCGCACCGGTCAGTATGACCGTCTTGTTCTCCAGACGGCGACCGCTCCGGGTCTGGGTGGCCCCGCCGTCAAGCGGCTGTTGCATGTCGTTCATCGTAGTGTTCCTGCAGATCCAGTATCGATTCGTTCGAAAGTCTCACCCCGGGCCTGCGCATCGCGGATGGCCCAGGCCCGGTACAGTTCGTCGCGGGTTTTCAGACCCGCCGCGGCAGCGCATGGACCGCCACGTAAGTGGCGCCGGCGTGCCGGTTTTCCCACATCGCCTGGTGGGCCTCGGCAACGCCCTCCAGCGGCACCGGCACCGGCGCCATGACATCGATCATGCCGGCGGCGATGCGTTCCTGCATCTCGGCGAATTCACGCGCCGTGTTCAGGTGGGTACCGCGAATTTCAGCGCTGGGCATCAGTATGCGCCGCTGGCGCATCCAGACCTGCGGCGCGTAGAAACTGAAGTCGCGTGCCGGCGAGGTCCTCGGCGTAGACCACCTTGCCGACGTTGGGCTTGACCAGCGCAGTCGCCAGCGCGAGCCCGTCGCGGCCGCGTCGCTCGAACACGACGTCCGGCAGACCGCGTCGGTCCAGCGTATTGCGCAGCAGCGGCGCAATGGCCGAGCCGACCGGTTTCAGGGTGCGGTCGGAGAAACGGCGCACCGCCTCCTTGAACGCCGGCGAATCGGTAAACGGATCGGGCATCGGCGCCAGCGGGCCGGGCGGATCGAAATCCTCACCCAGCTTGCGCTGCGATTTCCTCGATGCTGACCACGCCGGTCAGCCGGGTGCCGAAGCCGAGCGAGCCTACGAATTCGCGCTGGGAAATCGTGTCCGCCAGCACCGCGACCCGGGCGCCGAGGGTACAGCCGACCTCGATCGCCTCGATGGCAACCGGGTCGACGATGCCATCGTCGGCGCCGGGGCCGTAGACCACCAGCAGGCTGCTGCCCGCCCGCAGACCGGCACGCGCGAACATCTCGCCCGGCCGTGCCGTGCCGGCCTTGCCCATGAAGGAGAACCGGTAGCCGGAAGAGGCACCGATAAAACGTCAGTACCCCGTCATCACCGAGCAGCTGGAAAGAACGCGCGAAGGCCCGTTCACCGGCGTGCGAGACCACGTAGTCCAGCGGGCCGCCCGCCAGCGCGTTCCGTCTCCGCGACGAAATCGCGCCCGGCCGCTTCCCAGCCCGCCCATTCGCCGGGCGCGTCCGGCACCGGCGTGAAGATGTCGGACCAGCGCGAATCCTTGCGGTTGACCGCCTGGCCGCCATGCTCCCGGACCCGTTCGGCACGCGCCTCGGACGACACCATGCCAACCGCACTCAGGCCCGACTTCGCGCAGAGCGCAGGCAATCGAGCCCGGTGCCGGTGGCCGCGCCCTCGACAAACAGGCGCTTGCCCGGGCTGGATGTTGAGGGTGGTGAACAGTGCCCGGTGAATAGTGCCCAGCGTCAGCCCGTAGGAGCCGGCCTCCTCAATGGTCAGCCCGGGCAACTTGCCGTGCAGCTGCGGACCCTGCACCGCGAGGAACTGCGCGTGGCTGCCGTCATTGCGCTCATAGCCCTGGATGCGGAAATCGGCGGCCATCGGGTCCAGCCCCTGATCGGGCGACAGCAGCTCGCTCTGGCCGGAGTAGATGGTGACCAGGTCGCCCACCGCCAGCCGGCCTTCGCGCACCAGTTCCTCGCCCAGCGCCGCGACGATCGCCACGCCGCCGGAGCCGGTCACCTGCACGTCGGCGTCGCGGGCGTCGAACGGCGATACGGGAATGCCGGTAATCGCCCAGATGTCATTGAAGTTCACCTCCGAGGCCAGCACGTAGACCAGCGCCTCGTCCGGGCCCGGGCTGGGTGTTTTGAACACCAGCAGCCGCTCCGCGTCTACCGGGTCGCCGTGGGCTGGCTCGCCGTTTTCGGGATCTTCGACTCACGCCCATGCCGTACTGGTATTCGGGAACGGGCGTCACCCCGGCAAAGAAACTGGCGCCCGGGGGCAGCAGCCGCCCCTCGTCCACCAGTTCGGCGAGCATGTCATCGTCGGGATACGGCGGAACCTCGGTGTACTTGATCGGCAGTGCGGCGCTGCGCCGCTCCAGGAAAGCGCGGATGCCGGGCGGCCCGGCGGCCGGGTCACAGACGGCTTCGGCAAACAGCTGGGCCTCGAGGGCAAGCCCGGCCTGCTGGCCCTCGGCGGCGCCCTCGGCTATCGCCTGCAGTATCCGGTCGACCGCGCTGCCGCGGCCGCTGTTGCGCGCCTGCGCAAGAGTGGGCGCAAGGCGCGGGTCCGCCAGCAGGGCGTCGTTGAACGGCAGCGGCTGTTCACGCGCCGCCAGATAGGCCGCCCGGTCGGACATCGCCTCGACCAGCGCCCCCCGGCCCGCGAAAAACTGCCGCAACCGATCCATGGCGACGGTCACCGGCCCCCTGCCGTCGGCGCCGACCACCTCGTCGACGAGGCCGGCGGCGAGGGCTTCCTCGGCGTCCATCGGGCGACCGCTCGACGATCAGCCGGGTCGCCTCCAGCAGCCCGGCCTCTCCGCTGGCGATGGTGCAATCGCCGCGGCAGGCGCTGCGTGCCGCCGTAGCCCGGCAGCAGGTTGAGGTTGATTTCCGGCTGGCCGAAGCGCGCGTGGCTGTCGGCGACCACGTAGGCGCAGGCGAGCACCAGTTCGTTGCCGCCGCCCAGCGCGGGCCCGTTGACCGCGGCGATCACCGGCTTGCCGATGTTCTCGAGCGTGGAGAACGCCGTGTGGGCGGCGTTGGGCGGCGTGCTGGGCGCTGTCGAGGTCACCGGCCTCGCCCACCTCCAGCAGTTCCTTGACGTCGGCACCGGCAACGAAAGCGCTGCGCGCCCCGGTCACGACGACCGCGGCGATATCGTCGCTGCTGCGACAGGTGCTGCAGCACCGTGTTGAGTTCGTCCAGCGAGCGCTCGTTCAGGCGAGTTCACCGGCGGGTGATCGATGACCAGCAGCGCGACGTTCCGGCCCGGCGCAGATCTCGTGAGTTCTCCACGCGCAGGTAGCGATAGCTCTGGACGATGCGACGCGCCTCGGCCAGCGCGCCGAACGCACTTCCACTGCGCCACGATCTCGCGGATCTCGTCGACGACTTCGGGATTGCGCAGGGTCGACAGGTCGCCCAGCGGCTCGTCCAGCAGCATGGCGCGCAGCGTGCGGCGCATGTACTTGCCCGGAGCGGGTCTCCGGGAAACGCGGAGACCACGAGGAAATCAGACGGCACCGCGGTCACGCCCTTTTCGCTGCGCACCAGGCCTTTGCAGCCGCGTCGAGGTCGTCGTCGGACAGGCGCGAGCCGGGCGCGGCGATCAGGAAGGCCACCGGCGTCTCGCCCTTTTCGTCGTGCGGCGCGCCGACCACCACCGCGTTGCCGAGCGGCGAATCCGTGCGCAGCATTTTGTCGCGCAGTATCGCGCCTTCGATTTCCTCGGTGCCGATGCGGTGGCCGGAGACGTTGATGACGTCGTCGGAGCGGCCGTGCAGGGTGAAAGCGCCGTCGTCGTGGCGGCGCGCGTAGTCGCCCTGGGTATACGCCAGGTCGTCCGGCCAGCGGTCGAAGTACACCGCGCTGAACCGCTCGATGTCGCCTCGCCACCCGGCGCTCGCCGAGGCTGCCCGGCGATCGCCCCAGATCGTGCGCGCCAGGTAGGGATACGGGCGCGTGATCACCAGTTCGCCCTTCTCGCCCGTCCTCGCGCCGGCCGCCAGGCCACGGCCCGGCCGTCGGCGTCGACCTCTGTCGCCACCCGCACCTCGGCCTGAATCCACGGCAGCGGCCAGGTCTTGGCGTCCGCGGCCAGCGGCTTGTAGTCGCCCCAGGGGCAGGAAAACACGATGCCGCCGTGCTCGGTCGCCCAGTAGGAATTGATGTAGTGCTCGCAGATACGGTCCATCGCGAACTGCTGCACCGCCGGCGATACCGGTTCGGCGCAGAAGGTCCCGGCGTTCAGGCCCGACATGTCGTAGGCCGACATGTCATCGGTGCTCGCCGGGTCGGTCATTACCGCCTTGAGGAACGTCGAGCCGGCCTTGAAGATGGTGGCGCCGTGACGCTCGATGATCGAAGAAAACCGCCCCGCGTGCGGGAACAGGGGCGAGCCCTCGGCGATGATCGTGGTCATGCCCAGCGCCAGGGGCGCCGCCATCAGGTAGGCCTGGCCGGTGATCCAGCCCGGATCGCCGATGACGTACAGCCGATCGTCGGGCCCGGCATCGAACACCGTGCGCATGCGTGTGGGTGATGCCGGCCAGCCAGCCGCCGTGGGTATGCACCACGCCCTTGGGTTTGCCGGTGGAGCCGGAGGTATAAATGATGAACAGCGGCCAGTCCGCGGGCACGGGCAGCGCCGGGTGGCTGGCGTTCACAGCGCGCCAGAGGTCGATGTCGTCCAGCGCCAGCAGCGCGTCGTCCACGACTGTCGGCGCCCGCTTTGGCGAGCACGCGCGAGGTGGCGGCCTCCAGCAGATCGTGCGACCAGCGGTCGCGCGGCTGCTCGACCACGTCCTGGCCGGTGTAACGCACCACCACCACGGTCTCGACAGCGTGGGTGACACCGGCGAGCGTGCGCGCGACGGCGGTGCGCACCTCGGCGGAATCCTCCGCGGCGATACCGTTCTCCCGGGCCAGCGCGAGCCCCAGTTCCCGCATCAGGTCGCTGCGCTCGATGGTGATTTCGCCCGCCAGGCCGTCGCGCACCGCGGACTCGATCCGCGCCCGCGCATCGCCGAGGTCGAACCCGCCAAGACACCTCGCAACGCCTCCAGCGCCGCCGTCAGGGGGACATAGTTGTCCAGTGCCGGGTCGGTGTAGGCTTCCTTGTAAGGGACCACCTCGGCATTGCGATAACCGCCATCGGCGGTGACCACGACCCGGGCGCCGGCGTCGTAGTATCCGGTCCGACAGCGTTTTGGCGGAAAAACCCCCGAATACCGGGGTGTAAATGATGCCGAGGCGCTTGGCGGCCTCGGTGTAGTAGATCTGGTCGAGAATGTTGGGCAGGTTGAACGCGACGCGATCGCCGCGTGCAAGGCCAAGACCGGCGAGCACCTCCGCCCGCAGCACGGTCTCGACCAGCAGCCGGCGGTAGCTGATGCGGGCTTCGAACACCGGCCCGCCGCGGCCGCCGTTGCGCGACGGATCCCAGCGGTCGCCCTCGAAGATCAACGCCGTCCTGTCGCCCTCGCCCGCGAGGACATGGCGGTCGACCTCGTTGAAACAGGCGTTGGTCAGCGCACCGGTGAACCACCGGTAGAAAGGTGCATCGGTCTCGTCGAGGGCGGTTGACCAGGGGCGCCAGTGAGCCGCAAGGTCGCTGTTATCGGCCTCGGTGCCGGAATCGGCCCAGCCGCACCAGCGGTCGGCCGCCGGGTCCAGGGTGATCCAGCGCCCGCCATCAAACCAGTGGAGTTCGCGCGCAGCAATGTCCCCGTGGTAGTCACCGGGCGTCGCAATTGCGCGGTGACGTTGTTGCTCTTCCTCTCCCTGTGAGGGGATCACACCATACTGTTCAGCGGTACTGTTCAAGCAATGCGCTCCTTATTCGGTATGTGAGCGTTTGATTTTCTTCACGCCGGTTAGAAAACCCGGCGGCGGTTCACGGCGCAAGGATACAACGTTAACAGGGTCGTCCGACACGGCGTCAGCGCTCCCAGCAAGGGCACCCAGGCGCGGTTGCAACCCGCTCAGTCACGACTGACTGAACAAAAACACGACAATCCGTGGGAGTATACGACAAGAAGCGCGAACGGATTACTCGCAGCGGCATCATTCGTTCGCCACTCGCCATCCCGATGCCACAAAAACACGTGAGCTCGCGCCCAGATCAAACCCATTTAACGCATTATGATTGCCAGAAGCCCACCCGGATAATCGGCCACCCCGAGCCGCTGCCGGGGCCGCGAGAGTCAGCGCTATTATAGATCCCAAACGTATCCGGCGCGGTGCGCCCCAACCAGGGCCCCATCGCGTTGTCCGCCTACTGGCAACCGGGCGGTTACGTTTCCCGGAATTTCCGCCCGCCTGCGACCACACTGTCAGGAATTCTTACAAATTGTGATACCGCACCCAAGCCAGACAACCTATAATTTTTTAAATTCAATATACTTCAAATTCTGGCCGGAATTTGCTGATCCCCCAAACAACAGAGCGATATATTATCAGCAAACGTCGCTGGTGGTGAGGGCCCGACTCCCTGAGTTGCCACCCACTAGCGGCGAAACATTGACTAGGACACAAAAAGGCATGAAAAACATTTTGCTCAAACTGGTTCTTCCCTGCAGTCTGGCTCTCGCCAGCTCCGCCTCCTTTGGTAATTACATGGTGGGTAGCACAGACGTCGGCGACCTGGACGCGTTCAAGACGCGCAGTCAGGGCCTTCGACGAGGGCTCGGGTAACCCTGCCGGGGAGGAAGCGTGGGCAGAAGGCGTGCTCGGCGGTGCGATAGATCTGGATTTCTCTACCGCCGGAAGTGGGAACGGTTGGCCTCTTCGATACCGACGCGGCCGGTGTTCGCGCCTTCGAACTCAACTACGATGGCGGCTACTTCATCGTCAAAAACGCCCAGGGCCGGGCGCTGTATCAGAACGTGTCCAATCTGGGCTGGGGCGTCATCGACATCACCGAACTCCCTGGCGACATCACGTTTAATCTCGGTGGCCTGACGATCAGTCACGTCACCGAGTTCAACGTCACCTGTGCACCCGGCGATCCGGCATGCGGTGAGACGAACGTCCCAGTGCCCGGTACCCTGCTCCTCTTAGGCCTCGGCCTGCTGGGGTTCCGCCACCGCCGGTACCGTGCCAGCTGACAGCCAGGCGAGAGGGTCGCGATACAGGTAGACAAGTCACAATTCCTGCTGCGGTCCCCCACCCCTAAACCGGGATCGATCGATAAAACTGGTGCCCCCTGAGTACACTCAGGGGGCTTTTGTTTTTTTGGGGCCGGACCTCAGTCTGGCCGTGACCTGACGCGACCCGAATACAATGTCAACTCAGGATACACGGCAAACTACGGGTCGCGTGTGAGGCGTGAACCCTGCCCCCGGCGGAAAAGACCAGCATCGAATGGCGCGCCCAGCAGGATTCGAACCTGCGACCGATGGCTTAGAAGGCCATTGCTCTATCCAGCTGAGCTATGGGCGCATTGCGTGGGAAAGGAAAAAGATGGGGTGGCCGACGGGTCTCGAACCCGCTACCTCCGGAGCCACAATCCGGTGCTCTACCTGATGAGCTACGGCCACCACTGCAAACGTGTCTCAGCTGGGCCGGCTCGACTCGCCCGGCTCGGCGAAAAGTGGTCGGGGTAGAGAGATTCGAACTCCCGACATCCTGCTCCCAAAGCAGGCGCGCTACCAGACTGCGCTATACCCCGATGAAGACTGACTATCGGCTCGCCTTGCAGGCCAGCCCCTGTTTTCAGGTTGCCGCATTCTACTGACAGCCCCGGCAACCGTCAATGTCCACAGTGCCTGTCAAATGCAGGCATAGTGCTATCTATGCGCAAGTCTCGTCGATGCGTCCGCACTGGGTCGACCCCCTCATAGCGGCACCGCCCCGACCGAACTCTACCGTGCGAGGGGCGAAGCCCGGCCCTTCCACTCCACCGGCTTCAGTGGGAGAATACGCGCGCCCGAACGACACCCACCCATAGGTAAAAGGAAGCCCCCACCATGACAGCACTGGTTCTGGACGGTAAGACGCTGGCAGCCAAGTCCGAAGCCGAACTGCTGGCCCGCACGGACGCGCTGAAGGCGCGCAGCGGGGGCAAGCCGCCGATACTCGCCACCATCCTGGTGGGCGACGACCCGGCCTCCGCCACCTACGTCAAAATGAAAGGCAATGCCTGTCGCCGCGTGGGCATGGACTCCCACGCGGTGCACCTGCCGGCGGAGACAAGCACCGAGGAACTGCTGGCGAAAATCGAGACGCTTAATACAGACCCGGCCGTCCACGGCATTCTGCTGCAACACCCGGTGCCGTCACAGATCGACGAGCGCGCCTGCTTCGACGCGATCGCCCTGGCCAAGGACGTCGACGGCGTGACCTGCCTGGGTTTCGGTCGCATGGCCATGGGTGAGCCCGCCTACGGTTGCGCCACGCCCCAGGGCATCATGCGCCTGCTGGCCCACTACGAGGTGCCGATCGAGGGCCGGCACGCGGTCGTCGTCGGCCGCAGCCCGATTCTCGGCAAGCCGATGGCGATGATGCTGCTGCAGCAGAATGCAACAGTGACCATCTGCCACTCGCGCACCCGGGACTTGCCGGCGCTGGTAGGTCAGGCGGACATACTGGTGGGTGCCGTCGGCAGGCCGGAATTCATTCGCGCCGACTGGGTCAAGGACGGCGCGGTGGTGGTCGATGCCGGCTACCACCCCGGTGGCATCGGCGACGTGGAACTCGGGCCGCTGGTCGACCGGGTGGGTGCCTATACCCCGGTTCCGGGCGGGGTGGGCCCGATGACGATCAATACACTCATCATGCAGAGTGTCGAGTCGGCGGAGAAAAGCCTGGGCTGACTGACCCAAACGATCCTCCCTCAGGCTCGCCGCCAGCGGGTCCCCTCCCGGGAATCCTCCAGTACCACGCCGGCCTCGGCCAACTGCTCCCGGATGGCGTCCGCGCGCGCATAGTCGCGCCCGACCTTGGCTGCCTGCCGCTCACTGATCAGGGCCTCGATGTCCGCCTCGCTGAGCGAGCTCGCCGTGGCACCGCCCTGCAGCCAGGCTGCCGGCTCCTGCTGCAGCACCCCCAGCAACCCGCCCGCCGCCAGCAGCCGGCCCTTGAGAACCGGCTTTTCGCCGGCCCCGCCTTGTGCAGCGCGCGGGCCAGCGCATGCAGACCCGCGATCGCCACCGGCGTGTTGAGGTCGTCGTTGAGTGCCTGGTAGAACGGCTCTTCATCCAGGTTTTCCGGCGCGATCGCGTCCACCTCCGCCACATCCCTGAGGGTACCGTAGAGCCCGGCAAGTGTGCTCTCGGCCTGGTCCAGCAGATCGGAAGAGAAATTAAGCGGCGATCGATAGTGGGCCGACAGCAACGCGAAGCGCAGCACCTCGCCGCGATAACGAGACAGCAGGTCGCGCACCGTACGCACATTGCCCAGTGACTTCGACATCTTCTCACCGTCGATGTCGAGGTAGGCATTGTGCATCCAGTAACGCACGTACTCGCCCCCGTGGGCGCAGCGGCTCTGGGCGATCTCGTTTTCGTGGTGCGGGAAGATCAGGTCCCTGCCACCGCCGTGAATATCGATGGTCTGGCCGAGATGTTCCGAGATCATGGCGGAGCACTCGAGGTGCCAGCCCGGACGACCCCGACCCCAGGGACTGTCCCACCCGGGCTCGTCGTCGGCCGCCGGTTTCCACAACACGAAGTCGCCGGGATGCCGCTTGTAGTCCGCGACCTCGACCCGGGCGCCGGCCAGCATGTCGTCGAGCGAGCGCCCGGACAGCTGGCCGTACCCGGCCATCGATTCCACCGCGAAAAGGACATGGCCGGCGGATTCATAGGCATGGCCCTTCTCGAGCAGGGTCTGCGCGAGCACAACCATGGCCTCGATATTATCTGTGGCCCGCGGCTCCAGGGTCGGCGGGAGCGTGTTGAGCGCGGCCATATCCTCACGGTAGCAGGTGGTGAACTCCTCAGTCACTGCACCGATAGCGCAATCACGCTCGCGGGCGGCGGCGATGATCTTGTCGTCGATATCGGTGATGTTGCGGGCGTAAGTCACCGTTGAGAACTGGGTCTGCAGCAGGCGGAACAGGGTATCGAACACCACCACCGGCCTGGCATTACCAATGTGGGCGAGGTTGTAGACCGTCGGCCCGCAGACGTACATCGTCACCACGTCGGGCTTGAGGGGCTCAAAAGGCAGTTTGCTGCGGGTCAGTGTATTGTAGAGAACCAGGCTCATTGATCGTTCCAGGTATCGCGCAAGCCGATGGTACGGTTGAATACGGGGTGGTCCGGACTGTAATCGCAGCGATCGGCAACGAAGTAGCCCTCGCGCTCGAACTGGAACCCCTGTTCCGGCATGGCCTCGCCGAGGGACGGCTCGATCCACGCCTCCCGCACCACGGTCAGTGACTGTGGATTAACGCAGTCCAGGAAGTCGCGATCGCCCCGGTCGGGTTGCGGGTCATTGAAAAGGCGGTCGTACAGGCGCACCTCTGCGGGTACAGCATCGGCCGCAGACACCCAGTGGATGACCCCTTTGGGCTTGACGCCGTCGGCAGGGTCCTCGCCCAATGTATCCGGGATCACCCGCGCGTGTACGGCGACGATCTCGCCGTTGTCATCGGTGATCGCCTCGTCGGCCTCGATGACATAAGCGTTGCGCAGACGAACCCGCTTGCCGATCACCAGGCGCTTGTAGCGCTTGTTGGCACTTTCCCGAAAATCGGCGCGGTCGATCCACAACTCGCGACCAAAGGGCAGCTCACGCATCCCGAGCTCTTCCCGGCTGGGGTGACAGGGAGCGGAAATCCGCTCTGCCTGGTCCTCGGGGTAGTTGGTCAGAATCACGCGCAGCGGGTCCAGAACGCACATGGCGCGCGGCGCATTCTGATTGAGATCGTCACGGACGGCGTGTTCCAGCATGGCGACATCCACCACCCCGTCACTACGGGTGGTGCCGATGGCATCGCAGAACTGGCGGATAGCCCGCGGCGTATACCCGCGCCGGCGCATGCCTGCAAGCGTCGGCATCCTGGGATCATCCCAGCCCGACACGATGCCTTCGTCGACGAGCTGCCGCAGCTTGCGCTTGCTGGTGACGGTGTAGCTCAGGTTGAGTCGGCCGAACTCATACTGCCGGGGTCGGCTGGGTACCGGCAGGTGATCCAGCAACCAGTCGTAGAGTGGCCTGTGGTCCTCGAATTCCAGGGTACAGATCGAGTGCGTAACACCCTCGATTGCATCCTCCTGGCCGTGAGCGAAATCATAGGTCGGGTAGATCACCCAGTCATCACCCGTCTGGTGATGGCTGATCTTGCGAATGCGGTAGAGAATCGGGTCGCGCAGGTTCATGTTCGGCGCGCCCATATCGATCTTCGCCCGCAGCACGCGCGCGCCCTCGTCGAACTCGCCGGCTTTCATCCGCGCCAGCAGGTCCAGGTTTTCCTCCACCGCGCGATCACGCCACGGGCTGTTGCGACCGGGTTCGGTCAGGGTGCCACGGTATTCACGCGCTTCATCGGCAGTGAGGTCGCAGACATAGGCGTCGCCCTGCTCCACCAGATGCACCGCCCACTGGTAGAACTGGTCGAAGTAAACGGAGGCATAGCGCACCTCCCCGTCCCATTGAAAACCGAGCCAGCGAACATCTTCCTGGATGGATTCGATGTATTCCTGCGCCTCCTTCTCCGGATTGGTGTCGTCGAAGCGCAGGCGACAGCGGCCGCCGTAGGCCTCGGCGAGACCGAAGTTGACGCAGATGGACTTGGCATGACCGACATGGAGGAACCCGTTGGGCTCCGGCGGGAATCGCGTCACCACTTCATCCACCCGACCGGCCGCCAGGTCGGCCTCGATGATGGCGCGCAGGAAATTATTCGCCGCTTTGGTTTCCATGGTCTCCCCGTAATGTGGGTGAGCGGAGCGGGCACCGCGCCCGCCGAAGGGCGCGTATTATACGCACAGCCGCTTGTTCCCGGTAGGTTTTGCACTGGCTCGCCTTTACTCCACCGGAAAAGCCCGTATTATTACCGGCCTCAACCCCACGCACAGGACGCCTGCATGGTCATCGTACGCACCACTTTTGGTGAAATCACACTTGAGCTGGATGCCGAAAAGGCGCCCAAGACTGTCGAGAACTTCCTCCAGTACGCCCGCGACGGGTACTATGACGGCACGATCTTCCACCGTGTGATCGACAATTTCATGATCCAGGGCGGCGGCTTCGACACCCGCATGCAGCAAAAGCCGACCCGGGAGGCCATCGATAACGAGGCCGATAACGGACTGAAAAATGATTTCGGTACCGTCGCCATGGCTCGCACCATGGAGCCACACTCTGCCACCGCGCAGTTTTTCATCAACGTGAAAGACAACGACTTCCTCAATCACAGCGGCAAGAACATGCAGGGCTGGGGCTATGCGGTATTCGGCAAGGTGACCGACGGGCTCGACGTATTGGAAAAAATCCGCACCGTACCGACCGGCACCCAGGGCGGGCACCAGGATGTGCCGACCGACCCGGTTATCATCGAAAGCGTGACCGTCGTCGACTGATCACTCGCGCGGCGACGCCGCGTTAGTGCCGTGACCCGCTGCCTCTTCATTTCCGATCTGCACCTGGATCAATCCCGCCCTGGGGTCACTGCAGCACTGGGCCGGTTCCTTGAGCAAAACCGCGACTGCCAGGCGCTTTATGTGCTCGGCGACCTGTTCGAAGCCTGGGTCGGCGATGATGACGACAGCCAGCTGGCGGCGGAGGTCCGCGCCATGTTCGAACGCTTCGCCGGTTTTGGCCCGCGGCTATACTTCATGCGCGGCAACCGCGACTTCCTGCTCGGCGAGGCATTCTGCTCGGCTGCCGGTGGTCAGCTGCTTCCCGACCCTACCGTGATCACACTCGATGGCAATCCCACGCTGCTCATGCACGGCGACAGCCTCTGTACCGCCGACCGGGATTACCAGCGGTTCCGGCAGATGGCGCGCGACCCCCAGTGGCAGGCGGATATCCTGGGCAGGAGCCTCGCTGAGCGCCGGAGTCTGGCGCGGGAATTACGCGAGATAAGCCGGGACGCCACCAGCAACAAGGCCGAAGACATCCTCGACGTCACACCCGCCGAGGTGGAAAGGGTGATGGCGGAGCACGGCGTCGACCGCCTGATTCACGGCCATACCCACCGCCCGGCCCGGCACGATCAGCGGCACGGTACCCGCTGGGTACTGGGCGACTGGGACCGCACCGGCTGGCAGCTCACGGCTGAAAATGGCGAGCTGGAACTCATGGAATTTCCTCTCTAACAGAACAATCCCGCGCTGATGAGGGGCACGGCAGTGCGCCCCGCGGGACGCCAAAAAGCGTGCTTCCATGCACAAGCTCGCTGGCGGCGTCCCTGCCGCCAGACGCCCGCGGGTCGCACTGCCGAGCCCCTCCTCTCAGTGACGAGCGATATCGCTAAGGGTTAGAAGGCTATGCGACAGAGCGAGGCCGCTATGGCGCCTGGCCACGCCGATTCAGCCCTGCGCCGTTCCGGCTTGCGCCCGCTCTGGCGAGGGTCTGTGACCGGCCAGTGCCGCCGATGGCAGCCCGGAATGGAACCGAAAGTCATCATCCTCGCTTTCGATGAGCTCGCGTTCCACGTGCAGCAGTCGTTCCAGACGCGCTGCGACCGCGGTATCGCCGGCCACCCGCTGCGCCAGTGCCAGATAATCGGTGTAATGACGGGCTTCCGATTTGAGCAATGAGGCATAGAAGCCGGCGAGATCATCGTCGAGCACGGGCACCAGCCTGGCAAAACGCTCGCAGGACCGCGCCTCGATGATCGCACCGACCAGCAGTGTATCCAGTAGCCGGTCGGGCTCCTCGCTGCGCACCTCGGCCCGCAGGCCACCGGCATAACGCGACGCCGTCAGCTGGGGGTAATCGATGCCGCGTTGCTGCATGATCGCGATCACCTGCTCGAAGTGGCGCAGCTCTTCACGCGCGAGCCGGGACAGGCGCGACAGCAGCGGGTAGTTATCCACGTAGCGATACATCAGGTTGAGCGCGGTGGAGGCCGCCTTCTTCTCACAGTTCGCGTGATCGATAAGCAGCAGCGCCTTGTTCGCGAGCGCGCAGTCCACCCACGCCGACGGGGTCTCACAGTGCAGGAATGCGCGGATAGCGGCCAGGTCGGGCCCATCGGGTAACCCGCTCATGCCCTGGCCTTGCGCCGGGCAGGCGCGACAAAATAGCGCTCATGGTGAGCCGCTGAAAGCGTGTAAAACTCGAGATCGATCTGCTGCACCAGCTCCGCCAGGGGAATATGGGCAACCACCGGCAGCACTTCGATGCCGAACGCCCGACAATCCTCGATCTGACCCGCACCGGCCTTGAGAAGATGGTAGGCCCAGCTGAACTCGCTGTGCGCGGGGTTGAACCGAACCTGCTGCAACTCCAGCTGCCGGCGCAGCAGGCCTGCGTCGATGACGCGCAAGCGGTTACCCACGCACTGGCTGAGGAACGCGTCCAGGCGCTGATCGATGAGCCGCTTCTGCCGGACGCTGTAGCTGTTCCAGTCGATGACCTCGTGGGCAAAGCGTTTGCAGCCGCGGCAAACAGCGTCGCCGATACCGGTCGAGCAGACACCGATACAGGGGGTTTTTATGGGTTGATCCAGCATTGCAGTAACACGACGGTTTCGGTGTACGGTGCTTCCGCGGCACCGTGGTTCCAGGGACGCCATGGTCGCCCGGGGCACGCTGTTTCCAGGTGCCCTGCGGCGCTCGGCGCGGCGGTCCCAGTCTACACGCATCCACGCCGTGAATGCACGATATAGCAGCGGGGCGCATTTCGCTCATTCGCCCTCCGGGGTATAATCGCAGCTCGAAAAATTCCCGCCCCAGGTGCGCAGGGCGCGCCTGGGGAGGCGTTCGACCAGATACCCAGAGGAGTCCCATCGTGCTTCAAGCCTACCGCGAACACGTCGCAGAACGCGCCAGCCAGAACATCCCCCCCAAGCCGCTAAACGCCGAGCAGGTGGCGGCACTGGTCGAACTGCTGAAGGAGCCTCCCGCCGGTGAAGAGGGCTTCCTGCTCGAGCTGTTGACCGAGCGGGTGCCGCCCGGGGTAGACGAGGCCGCGTATGTTAAGGCTGGATTCCTCTCCGCGGTGGCCAGGGGCGAAACAGACTGCCCGGTCATAGATCGCGCCCATGCCATCGAGTTGCTGGGCAACATGCACGGGGGCTACAACATCGAAACGCTCGTGGCGCTCCTGTCTGATGACGAATTCGCTGAGGCAGCCGCGCGCGAGCTGAAGCACACACTGCTGATGTTCGACGCCTTTCACGATGTCGCCGAGCTGGCCGAGGCCGGCAACGACAACGCCCGCTCTGTGATGCAGTCCTGGGCCGACGGGGAGTGGTTCACTGCGCGCGAGGCAGTGCCCGAATCGATCAAGGTAGCCGTCTTCAAGGTGACCGGCGAGACCAACACCGACGACCTCTCCCCGGCCCCCGATGCCTGGTCGCGGCCCGATATCCCGCTGCACGCTCTGGCCATGTACAAGATGACCCGGGACGGGTTGACGCCCGCGGAGCACGGGGTGACAGGGCCGATGGAGCAGATCGCCGAGCTCAAGGCCAAGGGTCTGCCGGTCGCTTTCGTTGGTGATGTGGTCGGTACCGGTTCGTCACGCAAATCTGCCACCAACTCGGTGTTGTGGTTTTTCGGCGACGATATCAGCGGTGTACCCAACAAGCGCGGTGGCGGCATTTGCATCGGCGGCAAGGTGGCGCCAATCTTCTACAACACCATGGAGGATGCGGGCGCGCTGGTCTTCGAAGCACCGGTCGACGGGCTGGGAATGGGGGACATCATTGAAATTCGGCCCTACGAAGGCAAGATCCTGTCGGAGACAGGCGAGGTCTTAAGCGAGTTCGCCCTGAAATCCGACGTGCTGCTCGACGAGGTCAGGGCCGGCGGTCGCATCAACCTGATCATTGGCCGCGGCCTGACCACCCGGGCCAGGGAAGCACTGGGGCTGGAGCCCAGTGACCTGTTTCGCACACCGGAACAACCCGTCGATACCGGCAAGGGCTTCACCCTGGGCCAGAAGATGGTCGGGCGGGCCTGCGGTACCGACGGTATCCGCCCGGGCACCTACTGCGAACCGGCAATGACGACCGTCGGCTCCCAGGACACCACTGGCCCGATGACGCGCGATGAGCTCAAGGACCTCGCCTGCCTCGGCTTTTCGGCCGATCTCACCATGCAGTCCTTCTGCCACACCGCGGCCTACCCCAAGCCGGTGGATATCGATACCCAGCACACACTCCCCGATTTCATCATGACCCGGGGCGGGGTTTCCCTGCGGCCCGGCGATGGCGTCATCCATTCCTGGCTAAACCGCATGCTGCTTCCGGATACGGTCGGCACCGGCGGCGATTCGCACACGCGGTTCCCGATGGGTATTTCGTTCCCCGCGGGTTCGGGGCTGGTGGCTTTCGCCGCGGCTACCGGCGTCATGCCGCTCGATATGCCCGAGTCGGTGCTGGTGCGCTTCAAGGGCGACATGCGGCCGGGCATCACCCTGCGCGACCTGGTCCACGCCATCCCCTACTACGCGATTCAGCAGGATCTGCTCACGGTCGAAAAGAAGGGCAAGAAAAATATCTTCTCCGGACGCATCCTCGAGATCGAGGGCCTGCCCGACCTGACCGTGGAACAGGCGTTCGAACTCTCGGACGCCTCCGCTGAGCGCTCGGCAGCGGGTTGCACCATCGAGCTGTCCGAGGCATCGATCAGCGAATACCTCCGCTCCAATGTCGTCCTGTTGCGCTCGATGATCGCCGAGGGTTACGGCGACGCCCGAACCCTGGAGCGCCGCGCCCGCAAGATGGAGGAGTGGCTGGCCGACCCGTCGCTGATGAAAGCGGATGCCGATGCCGAGTATGCCGCCGTCATCGAAATCGACCTGGCGGAGATCAACGAGCCCATCGTCTGCGCCCCCAATGACCCGGACGACGCCCGCCTGCTCTCTGCCGTAGCCGGCGATAAGGTCGACGAGGTGTTCATCGGCAGCTGTATGACCAATATCGGCCATTTCCGGGCCGCGGGTAAACTGTTGCAGGCGCACAAGGGAGGTATCTCCACGCGCCTCTGGCTGGCACCGCCGACCAAGATGGATGAACACCAGCTCATGGAGGAAGGCTACTACAACATTTTTGGCGCCGCCGGTGCGCGCACGGAAATGCCCGGCTGTTCGCTGTGTATGGGTAACCAGGCACGGGTCGCCGCCAACTCCACGGTGCTGTCGACCTCGACCCGGAACTTTCCCAACCGCCTGGGCGACGGCGCCAATGTCTACCTGACGTCGGCCGAGCTGGCCTCGGTGGGCGCCATCCTGGGCCGGCTGCCCACCCCGGAAGAGTACCTGGAGTTTGCCGGCAAGCTCGACTCGATGGCAGCGGACATCTACCGCTACCTGAACTTCGACCAGATCGCCAGCTTCCAGCGCAGTGCCGAAGAGGGAGCCCGCATTGCCTCGGTAGAGATTACCGAACTGAGCGCCTGATCGGCCCCGGCCCGAGGGTCACGTTCAGAAGATGCGCCGGGCTTCGCGGCGGCCCACGGTGCGGGCAGCGTGGCGGAAATCGCGCTGCAATTGCTGCCGCCTCAGCGGATCGAGGCCCTCGCTGTACGCCAATTGGTTATACATACGATTGACCTGGTGAATGCGCGCCTCGTGCGCTGGCAGCAGGCCAGCCGCCCGCTGCGCAAACTGCGCGGGCGTTTCACCGGGCTCGCGGCTGACACCGCGGCGCGCGAGCCGGTCGCAGAAGACGAGGTAGTCACGATCCAGGGGCCGCAGCCGGTGCGTTGGCCTGCGCAGCAGCAATAGCGCCGCCACCGGAACCAGTACGGCGGCGAAGCTGCCGAGGATGACCAGGGCGAAGGTCCGCGCATTGGCACCGCCCAGGTAGCGCTGTATGAAGTCGAACTGCTGTTCCCGGTTGAAGCCGATCACCCACTTCTGCCACTGGAACGTCAGGGCGTCGTAGCGCAGGCGCACCGTATTGAGCCAGCCGACCCCCCGGAAACGCAGCGGTGACAGCGGCGAATCGGCGAGAAAGCTACCCTCCCGCGACATCGCCTGTTCCAGACCCCATTCGATCCGTTCGGGGGCGACCTGGGCGGTGGGGTCCACGCGGACCCACCCCTCGCCGGCAAACCAGACCTCGGCCCAGGCATGGGCGTCGAACTGGTGCACAATGACGGTGCGGTTCACCGGATTCACCTCGCCGCCCTGGTAGCCGGCGACGACCCGCGCGGGCACGCCCGCGGCACGCATCAGCACAACGAAAGACGAGGCAAAGTGTTCACAAAAGCCCTTGCGCGTATCGAACAGGAACTGGTCCGCCCGATTACCACCTTCCAGCCTTGGCGGCTGCAGCGTGTAGACGTAGGGTTCCGTGCGGAACATCCCCAGGGCCGCACGCACCAGGGCCCGATCATCGACCGCCTCCGCGCGTAAACGCGCGGCCAGCTCACGGGTACGCGGGTTATCAGAGCCGGGCAGCCTGGATTCCAGCTGTCTGCGCCACTCGGGCAGTTCGGGCTCCAGCTTGACCTGGGGCCAGGAGCGGGCCCGGTACTGGTACTCGTCCTCTATCTCCACCAGGTTGTGCAGGCGATAGTCGGCGGTCTCCAGCAGCCCCGACGACAGCGGCCGGGCATAACGCAGGCTGTATACCCAGTTCTGCTGGGTGGGCTCCATGATGATACGGTAGTCGGTCGACGGGCCGGTGAGGGTGACCGGCCGCGGCCGGCGCTGGCCGGTGGGTATCTCCCGGTAACGCAGGCTGCGCCAGGTCCCCTGCTCCAGCTTGCTGAAGACCAGACCCCGCCAGTAGAGGGAGGCGGTGTTGGGTATGGCGCCGTCAAACTGGGCCCGGAATGCCACCTCATCCGACTGACCAAGATCGGAAATATCACCCGGACGCATGAAATCACTGACCCCGGTCTTCGCCGACTGGGCTTTCATCGGCACTTTCCAAAGCGGGCCGAAACGGGGGAACAGCAGAAACAACACCAGCATGAGCGGCAGTGATTGCAGCAGCATCACGCCCGCCTGACGTGCACTGCGCCAGTTGAAGCGGTGCGCTCCCGGCTGGTGCAGTGCCAGCAGTGCCGTCGTCACCAGCCACACGTTAACCAGTGCGTAGAGGACCATGGGAGGACTCTGGTCGAACAGGAAGGCGGTCAGGCAGATAAAATAACCGAGGAAGAGCAGCACATAGGCGTCTTTGCGACTGGCCAGTTCGATGAGCTTGAAAGCAAAAGCGGTCAGCAGCAACGCGACGGTGGGTTCAAGCCCTATCAGCGTGCCGAAGCTCGCGTAGGTGCCAGCACCGGCACCGACAATCAGGACCAGTTTCAGCAGTCTGCCTGGAAACGACCAGATACCGCGGTACACCATGATCCGCCAGACGGCGGCAACGATGTACACGATCACCACCCACGGTGGAATCCGCCCGAGGTGCGGAGCAGCCAGGGTGAACACGCTGACAATCATCCATACCAGTGCGTTGCGCGGTACCTGCTGTTCAGCCCTCACGTGTTACCACCCGCGATACCGTGCAGCGCCAGCGCCTTGAGCACCCGGTCGCGGTGCTTGTTACCTGCCCCCGGGTCTATGGAGAGACCGGGCAGACGCAGTCCGTACTCTTCCCGGTTGCGCTCGCATTCGAGCGCCAGGTAGCACAGCTGCGACAGGCGTCGCTCGACACCCAGGCCGGGAAACAATTCCCAGTCCAGCCACAGGCTGCGATCGGCATAGGCCGTGTACTGCTTGGTCTGCAGCGACTGGCCCCTGGCGAGACCCTTCCAGTACAGGCGTCGTAACGAATCGCCCTCGCGATAGGGACGGAAACCGTGGAAATCATCCTGGCCGGCGGTCACACCGGCGGCGCCATCGGGCTGCGCACTGTCCGCGCCCGCCGGCTCCTGGCAGGGCTCCGGCTTCGGGTAGACCAGCGCCTGCAGATCAAGATCGATGTGAGTCCAGCAACGCAGCAGTCCCAGGGGGTAACGCGATTCGATGAGTAGTCGCCCGGGGTGGTACCAGCCGCGGGAACCCAGCGGTACGTGCAGCTGGATGCGCTCGCTGTCTTCGTCGACGAGGTTGACCAGCGCCTCAGAACTGTTCGGCCATTTCAGCAGCAGGGCGTAGTGCGTCTGCCGCCGCCGCCGTTCGAGAATCAGCTCGAACACCACCTGCTGTCCGGGAAAGCCGGACTGAGCGTGCACCCCCTGCACCCGCAGTCCCGACAGGTTCGAGTAAGTGTGCAGAACCGCGACGATAAACAGGGTCGTCAGCAGGAAAGTGATCGCGTAACTCATGTTGTTCTGGTAGTTGACCGCAGTCAGCAGCATGAGGGCCAGACAGAGTGCGAAGAACAGCCCCACTCGCGACGGAAAAATGAAGATGCGCTTCTGGTCCAGCGTTACCGATCGTGCGGCCGGAATACGCCGGGCTATCCAGGCCCGGTAGCGAGTCTGCAATCGCGCGTGCAACCCGGATAAAGCAGTGGTCATCGTAACAGTACCCGGCTCAGGACTTGATGACGTCCACGCCACGCAGCAGCAGTTCGACCAGGGCCTTGCTGTCACCGGCGTAATCCCCACCGGGAATGAGGCGATGTCCGGCGACCGCGGGAAGCACCACCTGCAGGTCCTCGGGCACGAGGTGGCCGCGGTTGTGCATCACTGCCCAGGTTTTGGCGCTGTCGAGCAGCGCCAGTGCCCCGCGGGGCGACAGCCCGACAGCAAACTCGGGGGACTCCCGGGTAAAGGCGACAATGCGCTGCAGGTAGTCGAGCACATTCTCCGAAGCGTGCACCTCGGCCACGGCCGTGCGGATCGCGTTCAGCTGCTCCCGGTCTATGCTGCAGTCCAGCTCGCCTCCCCCGCTCCCGGGCTGCTGGCGCCGGGTGAACATCTCGCGCTCGGCGCGCGGGTGGGGGTACCCCAGTTCCAGGCGCATCAGGAATCGGTCCAGTTGCGATTCCGGCAGCGGATAGGTGCCGGACTGCTCGACCGGGTTCTGGGTGGCAACGACGAAAAACGGGTCGGGCAACGGCCGGGTTTGCCCCTCCGCGGTCACCTGCGACTCGGCCATCGCTTCCAGCAAGGCGCTCTGTGTCCGGGGCGTCGCGCGGTTGATCTCGTCCGCCAGCAACAGCTGCGTGAACACCGGTCCCGGGTGAAAGGTGAAGCTGCCGTCGTTGCGGTCGTAGATGGACACACCGAGGATGTCCGCCGGCAGCAGGTCGCTGGTGAACTGCACGCGGGTGTAGTCGAGACCCAGCACCTGTGCCAGCGCGTGGGACAGGGTCGTCTTCCCCATGCCGGGAAGGTCTTCGATCAACAGGTGCCCGCGGGCAAAAAGACAGCACAGGGCGAGCCTGATCTGCTCCTCCTTGCCGAGCAGCACGCTGCCCACTGCGGTAATTGCCTGGTCTATTGCGCCCTGATAGCCCATGAATGGCTCTCCCTGTTTATTATTATGTGTGCGGCCCGCCCGGTGCACCGCGGACCGTCACCCGAGAGCGGCAAAGCCCCGCTGCAGATCCGCTTTCAGGTCATCCACGTGCTCCAGCCCGACTGCCACGCGAATGAGGTTTTCACCAATGCCCGCTGCCGCGCGTTCCTCGTCGGTCAGGCGTCCATGGGTGGTCGTCGCCGGGTGCACGATGGTGGTCTTGGCATCCCCCAGATTGGCGGTCAGCGACATGACCCGGGTGGCATCTATGCAGCGCCAGGCGGCCTCCCGCCCACCCGTTACCCGAAAAGACAGCACGCCGCCAAACGCGCGCTGCTGCGCGCTCGCCAGCTCGTGACCCGGGTGCGACGGCAAGCCGGCATAGTGCACCCGCTCAACCGCCGGCTGGCGTTCCAGCCATTGAGCGAGTTCGAGGGCCGAACGGCTGTGTGCCTCCATTCTCAGGCGCAGGGTTTCCAGCCCCTTGAGAAACACCCAGGCATTGAACGGACTCATAGTCGGCCCGCAGGTTCGCAGGAAACCCCGCACCGCATCCATGGCAGTGGCAGTCCCGACTGCGGCGCCACCGATGCACCGTCCCTGTCCATCCAGGTATTTAGTCGCCGAATGAATCACCAGGTCCGCCCCCATCGACAGCGGTGTCTGCAGCGCGGGCGTGCAGAAGCAGTTGTCCACCACCAGCAGGCAGCCGTGCTCTCTCGCCAGCGCGGACATCGCGGCGAGATCTGCCACTTCGCTGAGGGGGTTGGACGGCGTCTCCATAAACATGAGCGCTGTCTCGGGACGGATCGCATCGCGCCAGCGGGCCAGGTCGAGCAGCGGCACGAAGCTGGTCTCGATCCCGAACTTGCTCAGGTACTTGCCGAACAGGTTACCCGTAGTGCCGAAGACGTCGCGTGAACACACCACGTGATCACCCGCCGTGAGCAGTGCCATACAGGTACTGAGTATGGCCGCCATGCCCGAGGCCGTGGCCACCGCGTCCTCGCCGCCCTCGAGCGCAGCCAGCCGACGTTCAAAGGTCCGCACCGTCGGGTTGGTATAGCGGGAATAGACATTGCCCGGCTGTTCGCCGGCAAAGCGGGCGGCCGCCTCTGCGGCGGAAGCGAAAACATAGCTCGACGTGACAAATATGGGTTCCGAGTGTTCACCTTCGCCAGTCCGCTCGATGCCGGCCCGCACCGCCAGCGTATCGAGATGCGCGCCCTCCAGCGCCGGGTCGTCGGGTCCGTTCATGGCGAGACGTCGTTGTGCAAGCCGACCACGGCACCATCGGCCTGTTGCTGGTCGCGCTGGCGCGATTGCGCCTTGTCATTGCGCAGGGTGTCTATCCTGTCGAGGTAACCGGCGTCGACATCGCCGGTCACGTAGCGGCCATCGAATACGGAGCAGTCAAAACCCTGGACGTCCGGATTGCCCTCCGCGGAACAGGCGACAAGGTCGTCGAGATCCTGGTACACCAGCCAGTCGGCACCGATCATCCGGCAGACTTCTTCCTCGGTGCGATTGTGGGCAATCAGTTCACTGGCCGAGGGCATATCGATACCGTACACGTTCGGATAGCGCACAGGCGGCGCCGCCGAAGCGAAATACACGTTTTTCGCCCCCGCGTCCCGGGCCATCTGGATGATCTGCCGGCAGGTGGTCCCCCGCACGATCGAGTCATCCACCAGCATGACATTCTTGCCATCAAATTCCAGGGGCACGGCATTGAGCTTCTGGCGCACGGACTTCTTGCGCTGGCTCTGCCCGGGCATGATGAAAGTGCGGCCGATATAGCGGTTTTTCATAAAGCCTTCCCGGAACTTGATGCCGAGTGCAGTCGCCATGGAGAGGGCTGCGATGCGGCTGGTATCGGGAATGGGAATGATAACGTCCAGCTCCAGGTCCGGCCTCAGCCGCAGTACCTTGCGTCCGAGCGTCTCTCCCTGCCGCATGCGGGTCTTGTAGACCGAGATTTTGTCCATCAGTGAATCCGGGCGCGCGAAATACACGTGCTCGAAGATGCAGGGTCTCAGTTCGCTGCGCTCCGAGCACTGCTTGCGCAACAAACGCCCCTCCATGTCGATAAACACGGCCTCACCCGGCGCGACATCGCCGAGCAGGGTGAACCCCAGAACGTCGAGCGCAACACTCTCGGACGCGAGCATATATTCCCTGCCGCCACTGGCGTCCCGATATCCGATGACCAGCGGGCGAATGCCGTACGGGTCGCGAAATCCGACCACCCCGTAGTTGACCAGCAGGGCCACGGCCGCATATCCCCCGCGACAACGACGGTGCACCGCTTCGACGGCGGTGAAGATATCCTCGGCCTCGGGGTTCAGCTTTCCCAGGACCTGCAGCTCGTGGGCGAAGACGTTCACCAGCACTTCGGAATCCGAGTCGGTATTGAGATGGCGGAGGTCGTCTTCGAACAGCTCCCGCGTCAGTTGTTCGGAGTTGGTCAGATTGCCGTTATGGGCCAGGGCGATACCATAGGGTGAATTAACGTAGAAAGGCTGGGCCAATGCCGGCCCCGAACTGCCCGCGGTTGGATAACGGACATGGCCGATACCCACACTGCCACGCAGTCTCAGCATCTGGTGCTGGCGAAAAACATCGCGCACCAGGCCTTCGCTCTTGCGGAGATTGAAGCGCCCGCCGCTGCAGGTGACGATACCGGCCGCATCCTGCCCGCGGTGCTGCAGTACCGTCAGCGCATCGTAGATATCAGGCGCGATATCCGCTTTACCCACCAAACCTACCAGGCCACACATAGTCCCAATACCCCACTGCGCTGATTTGTCCTGCAGATCATCGACAGCCCACCGCGCTCACCGGCAATCGGCTCCGTTCGTGCTGAAAACCGCCGGAACCCGTTCAGAGCCCGGGCACCCACCCGGTGCCGAACTCACCGAACACCGACTCCACCCAGGCCACGAGGTAGTCGATGTGTGGCATCAACTGCGAGTCCTGGGCCGCAGCCACCTGGCCAGGCGGCAGCAACTCCCTGCCCAGGAGCACCAACAGTAGAACCAGCAGCACCCCCCGGGCAAGCCCGAACGCTGTACCCAGTATACGGTCGATCACCGACAATCCGGTCATCCAGACTACCTGTTTCAGCAAAAAACTACCCAGATTTGCCATCACCAGCACCGCGATGAATACGATCACGTAAGCCGCGAGTTGTCGCGCGCTGTCGTTGTCTATCACCTGCTACAAGCTGACGGGCTACCAGGTCAGAGTAGAGATTGGCCAGCACGAAGGCCGCCACCCAACCGAGCAGCGACATCGCCTCGCGCACAAAACCCCGCCAAAGGCTCAGACACATCGACAGACCGACAATCGCGACGATGGCCCAGTCCACCCAGTTGAACAGGCCGGGATCGATCACGCAGCGTCGCCCGGGCGACGGTTAGAGATGGTCTGCCCGCACTTACCGCCCGCGTTGTCCAGCCGGGCAATCCTCACGGCAGATAGCGGACGATCAGGGACTCGACCTTGAATTCCGCATCGACGCGAGGTTTCAGCGACTCCAGTCGGGAGCGTTCGAATTTGGGGCCGACATAGACACGGTACAGGCTTTTCCCGCCACGCCGCACACGTTTGACGTAGGCCTTTTCGTCGACCGCCAGGAGCGACGAGCGCAATGCTTCGGCCTTCGACTCACTGCTCACCGTGGCGACCTGCAGGATCCAGGCGATGGGAACACCATCGGCGTCGAGATCGGGGGAGACCGGCGCTTCCAGTCGCGTGCGGGGCACCGATACGCCGGTATCACTGGCTGTATTCACCGCAGGCGAACCCGGGTCCACCGATGGCTCGGCGATCATCGCTTCAGGGGTATCGTCCGGCCTGGCTGCGGGACTTCTGGAGGCGGGTTCAGTCGCTGAGACGTCCTCTGCATCGGCCGCGCGCTCCGGCGAGGCCCGCAGCGACTCGGCCGATGGCTGCGCCACCGGACTGGTATCCACCGCTGGCCTGGGGGGAATCGCCATCGGCTGCACAGGATCTGCGGGCGGGTCCACGAATATAATGGGCCAGAAAATAACCCCCAGCGCCACCAGGATCAGTGCGCCGATGAGTCGTTGCTTGAGATCTTCTTTCACCCCAGCCGATTTCCCAGATCAGTCGTCCAGTATCGCAAGCGCCGCCGCCACCGTGTGAAAAGAGCCGAATACCACCAGCCTGTCAGCGTCGCCAGCCAGGCTGCCCGCCGCGACCATCCCCTCCGCCACCGTGTCGCTGACCGCAAGCAGCCGCTCGTCGGTGGCGGTGAGCTGTGCAACGATGGAATCGGTGGTCGCTGCCCGCGCCAGTTCGGGCTGGCCGGCCACTATCCAGCCGTCGAACACCCCCGCGCAGGCGCGGATAATAGCACGGATATCCTTGTCAGCCATGGCGGAGAACAGCGCCAGGTTGCGGCCGGGAACCGGGTTTGAGCGCAGGTGATCGGCCAACGCCTGTGCCGCCGCCGGATTGTGCGCGACGTCCAGCAGAATCTCCCGCCCCGCCGGGCTGCGACGCTCACGACGTCCGCCGGGCTGCAGCGCCGGCAGGGTCGCCTCCAGGGTGGCGTCGGGAAAGTCATGGCCCAGCAGCAGCAGCGCCTGCAGGCCCGCCGCGATATTGGCGGGCAGCAAAGGGCCGGACGGGAGCGCGGGCAGGCATCGCTGCCCCCCCTGCAATCGTCGGAGCCGGCCGGTCCAGACCCCGTCACCCTCCCCCACGAAAAAGTCCCGGCCGATGAAGACGGCGTCGGCGCGCCGCTCCCGGACACAATCCACCAGGGCAGCCGGCGGGTCGGGATCGGCGATCACCGCGGGAATGCCGTCGCGTAGAATGCCGGCCTTCTCGCGACTGATGGCATCCCGGGTATCACCCAGCCAGGCCTGGTGATCCAGGGCAATGCTGGTGATTACAGCGACATCCGGATCAACGATATTGACAGCATCGAGGCGGCCGCCCAGGCCAACCTCCAGCAGCAGGATATCCACCGCTCGCGCGGCGAAAACCAGCAGCGACGCCAGCAGTGCAAACTCAAAATAGGTCAACGAGATGTCGCCGCGGGCCGTGTCTATGCGTTGGAAAGCGGCCGTGATTTCGTGGTCGTGGACCGGCTGCCCGCCAACCCTGATACGCTCATTGAACCGGTGCAGGTGTGGCGATACGGACGCACCGGGACGGTGCCCCGCGGCGATGAGGACGGCTTCCATGGCGGCAATGCAGGAGCCCTTGCCATTGGTGCCTGCAACTGTGATTACAGGCGCCGCCGGGGGAATCAGTTCCAGGCGGGCGGCGACTGCAGAAACCCGGTCGAGACCGAGGTCCATCGCCCGCGGATGGAGGGTTTCGAGCCGCGTCAGCCACGCGTCGAGCGGGCGTCTACTCATCTCCCGGGGCTGGTCGCGCCGGTTTCGCGTCGTCCCCGGCGTCCTCAGTCCCTTCGTCATCCTGCTCCGGCGCCGGGGAATCGGATTCGACGGCCTCGGCAGATTCGGCCGACTTGGCGGATTTGGCGGATTTGGCGGGTTCGATAGACTCAGGCGCATCGCCGGCTGCGTCTTCTACCGGCTCCTCGGGCGGGGCTTCCGGCTCCGCCGGCGTTTCAGCAGGTGGAACCGGAATCTCAGCGGCCACCTGTTCCTCACTGACAGGTTCCTCCACCAGCGGTAAGTGGCTGAACTTGGACAGCAGCCGCGCGATTACGCCGCGGAGATCGTTGCGATGCACAATCATGTCGATCGCGCCGTGTTCCAGCAGGAATTCACTGCGCTGGAAGCCCTTGGGCAGCTTCTGCCTAATGGTCTGCTCGATGATGTTGGGGCCCGCGAATCCGGCCCGCGCGTCGGGTTCGGCGATATTGACGTCACCGAGCAGCGCCAGCGACGCCGACACGCCACCGTAGATCGGATCTGTCATCACCGAGATATAGGGCACCCGCTCGAGTTTCATCCGCTCGATGACAGCGCTGGTTTTTGCCATCTGCATCAGCGAAATCAGCGCCTCCTGCATGCGCGCGCCTCCCGATGCAGAGAAGCAGACCAGGGGAATGTTTTCCCCGAGCGAGACCTGGGCCGCGCGCGTGAATTTCTCACCCACGGCGTAACCCATGGAGCCACCGTGGAACTCGAACTCGAACGCAAGCGCCACCACGGGCAGGCCCTGGATAGTGCCGCGCATCGCAATCAGGGCATCTTTTTCACCGGTGTTTTTCTGCGCCGCGGCCAGCCGGTCACGGTATCGTTTCTTGTCCTTGAATTTGAGCCTGTCCCTGGGCTCGACATCTATCAGGATCTCTTCCCGGCCCTCGGGGTCCAGGAACAGGTTGAGTCGCCGGCGCGCGCCGATGCGCATGTGGTGGTCGCACTTGGGGCATACGTCATCGTTGCGCTCGACATCGGGCCGATAGAGAACGGCATCGCACTTGACGCACTTGGTCCAAAGGCCCTCGGGCACGCTGGTGCGGTCTTTGCTGTCATCCCGGCGGACGCCGGATGGCAGAATTTTATCGATCCAACTCATGGCTGGCCCCTGACGAAAACAGCGGCCATTATAAACACCGCCGATGCCGTCTAGGAAGCGGAGCTATCGATACCCTCCCGCAGGGAGGTCAACAGCCGCTCTGCCGCCGCTATCACATGCTCCCGTTCCGGCCCGGCTGACGCCATGGATTCTACCAGCGCACTGCCGACAACCACGCCATCAGCGACGGTGGCTACAGCCGCTGCGGCAGCGGCATCCTTGATCCCGAAACCCACTGCCAGGGGCAGCGAGGACAACTCGCGGATACGCGCGAGGTGGGTGGCCACATCCCCGATATCGAGGTGCCCCGCCCCGGTCACGCCTTTGAGGGCGACGTAGTAGATGAAGCCGCTGGCCTGATCGACGATACGCTCAACCCGCTCCACCGGTGTAGTCGGAGCCACCAGGAAGATGTTGTCCAGGCCGACCCGCTTCAACGCCCGGTTGACCCGCCCTACCTCTTCCGGGGGAATGTCCACGGTCAGCAGCGCGTCCAGGCCCGCCTCCGAGGCGGCGTCTGCAAAGGCTTCGTAGCCCATGCGCTCCACCGGGTTGGCGTAACCCATCAGCAGCACGGGTGTCGTTTGATCACCTTCACGAAATTCACTGACCATAGCGAGCGCATCGCGCAGGCTGACCCGGTTGGCCAGGGCGCGTTCGTGAGCCAGCTGGATGACCGGCCCTTCGGACATCGGATCCGAGAACGGAACGCCGAGCTCGATGATGTCGGCCCCGGCCGCCACCAGTCGGTGCATCAAGGGCACCGTAATCTCCGCCGCGGGGTCTCCCGCCACGAGGTAGGGAATCAACGCCTTGCGGCCGCCTTCGGCGAGTTCCCTGAATCGTGTCGCTATTCGCCCCATCTCTGCCTTTGCGCCCCGCTACAGCTCGATGCCATCGATCCCGGCCACCGTGTGGATATCCTTGTCACCGCGCCCGGACAGGTTGACCACGATGAACTGGTCAGGCGTCATCGTCGCAGCCAGCTTCTCGGCGTAAGCCAGGGCGTGCGCTGTTTCCAGGGCCGGCATGATGCCTTCCACCCGCGTCAGGGTGTGGAATGCCCGCAGCGCCTCATCATCATTCGCGGCCACGTAGTTCACCCGGCCTATATCCTTCAACCAGGAATGCTCGGGGCCGACCCCGGGGTAGTCGAGGCCGGCGGATACCGAGTGCGTGTGCATGATCTGGCCGTTTTCATCCTGCATCAGGTAGGTGCGATTACCGTGCAGCACCCCGGGAGTGCCGGCCGACAGCGGCGCCGCATGCTGGTTGGTTTCAATGCCGTGGCCTCCCGCCTCCACGCCGTACATAGCGACGCCCTCATCGGCCAGGAACGGGTGAAACAGGCCGATGGCGTTGGAGCCGCCACCGACGCACGCGACCAGCGCATCGGGCAGGCGCCCGACCTGATTCAGCGATTGCACCCGGGCCTCGCGGCCGATCACGCACTGGAAATCCCGCACCAGCAGCGGATACGGGTGCGGTCCGGCAACCGTGCCGATAATGTAGAAAGTGTCGTCAACATGGGTGACCCAGTCGCGCATGGCTTCGTTCATCGCGTCCTTCAAGGTGCGCGAACCAGATGTGACCGGCACCACGGTCGCCCCCAGCAGTTTCATGCGATAGACGTTCAGGGCCTGACGCCTCACGTCCTCCTCGCCCATGAAGACGTGACATTCCAGGCCGAGCCGCGCGGCGATGGTGGCACTGGCAACACCGTGCTGCCCGGCACCGGTCTCGGCGATCACCCGGCGTTTGCCCATGTGTCGCGCCAGCAGCGCCTGGCCGATGGTGTTGTTGACCTTGTGGGCGCCGGTGTGGTTCAGGTCTTCGCGCTTCAGGAAAATACGCGCGCCGCCGATCTGGTCCGACCAGCGGGAAGCCTCATAGAGCGGAGAAGGTCGCCCGACGTAGTGGGCGAGGTCGTTGTCCAGTTCCCGCTGGAATTCCTCGTCAGCGGACAGGCGCCGATAGAGGGCTTCCAGCTCAGCCAGTGCCGCCATAAGCGTCTCGGCGACAAACTTACCACCGTAGTCGCCGAATCGCCCATCGGCGTCCGGGAACGCGGTAAATGCCTCGCTGCTCAGATCACTCGTCATTGTCTTCCCCTTTGATTCCCCGCCGATCGGCACGGCGCACTGCTGCAACGAATTCATACATCTTACGCACATCTTTGCGGCCCGGCGCACTTTCGACCCCGCCACTGACGTCCACCGCGGCCGGCGCGAGTTGCCGTATCGCCTGTGAGACATTTTCCGCGTCCAGTCCGCCCGCCAGTATCACCGGGCGGGACAACTGCCTGGCGGCAAGCTGCCAGTCGAACGTCCTGCCTGTACCGCCGGGTAACCCGGCCACCCAACTGTCCAGCAATACACCGCGGGCCGTGCGGTACTCGTCACATCTGGCCTCGAGGTCGATATCGTCGCGTACCCGCAACGCTTTCAAGTACGGTCTCGCAAATGATTCACAGTACTCGCGGGATTCGTCACCGTGGAACTGCAGCAGGCTGACAGGCAATGAGGCCACAATCTCTTCCACAAACGCCGACGGGGCGTCGACGAACAGGGCTACAACCGTCACCAGTGGTGGCAGGGCTCGCACGATAGCTTCGGCTTCACCGAGTCCGACGGCTCTTGAACTGGGTTCATAAAACACCAGGCCGATAGCGTCGGCGCCACTGTCAGCGGCGCAGCGGGCGTCTTCCGGTCGGGTGATACCGCAAATTTTGATTCGGGTGTAAGCCAAAAGGCTCGCGAGCCCCCTGCCGTCGAGGGGCGCATGATAGCAGCACCTCTACCAATTCCCAAGCCAGGCGGGAAACCCCGGGGAGCGCGGCAGACCGAGGCTCTCGGGGTAGTCGACAGCCACCAGGTACAGGCCGGATGCGGGGGCGGTGTCAGCTGCCTGACGCCGGTCGCGGGATGCCAGCACGGTGGACAGCCACCCCGCTGGCTTGCGCCCGCTGCCCACTGCCAGCAACGAACCCGCGATATTGCGCACCATGTGATGCAGAAACGCGTTGGCCTCGATCTCCAGCAGGACCAGATCGCCGCGACGGGTGATGTTCACAGCGTGGACGCAGCGCATGGGGCTGGGCGACTGGCACCCGGCGGCGCGAAACGCACTGAAGTCCAGTTCCCCGAGCAGGCAGCGGGCCTCGGCGTGCATCAGCCCCGCATCGAGAGAATAGCGATACCACGTCACGTGGTTACGCATCAGCGCGGGTCGGACCGGAGTATTGGCCACCGCGTAGACATAGCGGCGGGACCGCGCTGAAAAACGCGCGTGGAAGTCACTGCTCACTGCCAGCGCCCAATGCAGACGGATATCAGGCGCCAGCGCTGCGTTGCCGCCCATCACCCAGGATTTGGGGCTGCGGGCCACACCGGGGTCGAAGTGAATAACCTGCCCGGTGGCGTGCACACCCGTGTCTGTACGACCGGCACAATGAATCCGGACGGGGCGACCGGCAACCCCGGCCAGGGCGTCTTCGATGGCTGTCTGTACGGTGCGGGTACCGGGATGTGGCTGTGCCTGCCAGCCGTTGTAGGCGCTGCCGTCGTACTCGACGCCGCAGGCTACCCTGCAACCCGGGTCCAGTAGAGCCCCGGTCGAACGTGAGCCGGGTGTCACCCAACGCGCTGCAGCAGCTGCCTGGCTTGTTCCCTCTGGTCGTCGCTGCCCTCGCTGGCCACTTCCTCGAGAATCTGGCGGGCCCCTTCCTCGTCACCCATGTCCATGTAAGCCCGCGCGAGATCGAGCTTGGTGGACATTTCGCTGCCCTCGGCGGCGAACACCATATCCTCGTTTTCCGGGTCGTCGTCCGCCTTCTTCTCGTCAAAATCGACAGTCAGGTCGAGATCAGCGCCCGCTTCTCCAGCACCGTTCTCGATCTCAAGACCGACGAAGTCTTCCCCGAGGGCGTCATTGCCCTCCGGCGTCAGGTCCGGCAGTACCGAGCTGCCATTATCCAGTTGGCTGTCGGATTCAAAGTTGTCGAGGTCGAGCCCGGGGGGCGCCACCCCGGCCAGCCCTGCACCCGACGCGAGGTCGTTGTCAACCGGGTGAAGGCGGGTAACGTTACTGGTGCCGACTCTGTCGACAGCGGCCTGTGCTTGCCGGATGGCGTCGGGACTGCCGATGCGGCGCAGCTCTACGAGCTGTTCCTCGGCCCTCGAGCCATCGCCGACTTCGGCGAACAATTCGGTCAGTTTCAGGCGAAAAGCCGGGTTATCGGGCTCGCTGCGGACTGCATTGTTGAGCAGTTCAATGGCCTGGGGATAGCGACCGTAGGCCACATAGATATCGGCCTCGGCCAGTGCATCTCCGGCGTCGACATCAGACGCATACTCATCGTGCTTGCGTTCGCCGTAGCCGCGACCGTCGACGCTGGCCGGGTCGCCCGGAGGTGACTGCAGCCCGTTGCTCGTTTCCAATGGCGCCTGCTCGGCAGCCGGAGCGGCCGGCGACTCTGCCGCAGGCATCGCCACCGCATCTTCGAGTTCCAGGTTGTCGCGCTGGAGCTCGACGTCCGCGAAGACATCGCCCGAGATGAAGTCATCGCCTTCGCGTTGATCGTCGCGGCGCCGGCGCAGCCACCAGGCAACGCCGCCTCCAAGCACCAGTGCACCGGCCGCGTAACCCGCCCAGCCGGGTATCAGTGGGGACTCGACGGGCTCCGCGGCCGTGTCCTGCACCTGCCGCACAGGCGCGGTAACAACAGGCTCGTCGACTGTCGGCCCCGCTGTAGCGGTCTCGGCTTCGGCCTGCCCTGTCGGCGCAACAGTTTCTGTGGCGTCTGAACCCTGTACCGCTCCCTCCGGGGCGCTGACGCCCGCCTCGGCCAACGCCTCCTGCAGCGCGGCAATCTGGTTATCCTTGATCGAAACGATGTCCTGCAGCGTGGTCACCTGCTCCTGAACAGAGGCCAGACGCTCCTCCGCGTCCGCACGCTCCAGCTCCGACTTCTCAAGAGTTTCCTGGAGCGCGGCGGTAGCTGCTGCAACCCGGCGCTCAACCGCGGCGGCGTCGACGGTCTGCTCCGACTCCGCATCGGCCTCGTCCGGTTCCGCGGAAATGCGCAGTGACGGCCCGCTCTCTGCCGCCGCTGTCTTTTCGGGCAGCGTTTCCCGCCAGCGTTCGTTCTGTTCGCGAATTTCCGCAATCAACTCGGCCTGGTCCACCGATGTAATATCGGAGGACTCGGGCAGGTAGATCACGTAACCGGCCTTGATCCGGTTGATGTTGCCGTCGATGAACGCATCGGGATTAAGGCGTTGAATATCGAGCATCGTCTGGTGCACGGACGCGCCGTCGGGACGAGCGGCACTGGCTATTTCCCAGAGCGTATCGTTGCGGCTGATCTGGTAACGCCCGCCGGACTGCGGTGAGCCTGACGTTGAACCCGGGTAACCGGCTGCCGTGCCGCCGGAGGTGACGGTGGTCGCCGGGTCGCGGCGACCCGGCGGCGGTGTGCTCCCGGCCGTTTCGTCCACGGCCTGGTTCGCAGACACGACCGTGGTCGATTCGTCGAACACCGGCGGGTCGACCAGAACCGTATATTCCCGCAACAGGCGGCCCGCTGGCCAGCGCGCCTCGAGTATGAAATCCAGGTAGGGCTCCAACACGGGATCATCCGACGAGATCAGGATCTTCCCCTGTCCCTTGCCATCGATCACCACCTCAAAGCTGATGCCGGTAAGGAAGTAGGCGCGATCAACCCCGAGGCGCTCGAAATCCTCCTTGGTCGCCAGCCGTATCTTGACCTGCTCCTCGTTGAGCCCTGCGGTGTCGAGCAGGTCGACGCTGGCTTTCAGCGGCTCATTGAGAAAAGAATCGAGCGAAAGTTCTCCAAGCCCCAGCGCCATGGCGGTATGGGTATGGAGACATCCGAGAGAAAAAACTGCAGCAGCGATCTTGCGAGCCATAGCCAAGCCTTATTATCGTGACAAGTGAACCGGCCTCCCCTCGGCCAGCCATGTACCTCGGGCAGTTACTGTCAATGCCTCGCGGCTGAAGAGGTTTTGCCGGGGCCGGGCACGAGAGGAGACGCACGCCCGGCGGCCGGAATTCACGGTAACTGCCTCCGTCTGCAAGCGAGTATCTGAGATAGGATATTATTAATCAAGACACTATCTGGGCTTTACTCCAGATAAGTGGAGATAAGCTTTTCGGCGATTTGTACGCTGTTCAAAGCCGCTCCTTTGCGAACGTTATCGGCCACGATCCACAGATTCAGCCCATTCGGGCACGAGATATCCTCTCGCACCCGGCCGACGAAGACGGCGTCGCTGCCCGCTCCCTCCCCGACGGCCGTCGGGTAGCCGCCGTCGGCACGCTCGTCCAGCAGGGTAACACCCGGAGCAGCGGCGAGCAGCCGCTGCGCGTCCTCGGCGGTCAGCTTGTCGACGGTCTCGATGTGAACCGCTTCGGAGTGACCGTAAAACACCGGTATTCGCACGCAGGTCGGGTTGATCTGCATACCCGGGTCACCGAGTATTCGCCGTGTTTCCCACACCATCTTCATTTCTTCGCGGGTATAGCCGTTGGGCTCGAAGCTGTCGATATGGGGGATTGCGTTAAAAGCGATCTGCCGGGGGTAGACCGCGCAGTCGATGGCCTGTCCGTTCAGCAGCCGGGCGGTTTGCCCGGCGAGTTCCTCGATCGCAGCCTTGCCGGTGCCGGACACTGCCTGGTAGGTCGCCACATTGATGCGCTCGATACCCGCAACGTCGTAGATGGGCTTCAATGCCACCACCATCTGTATCGTCGAACAGTTCGGGTTGGCGATGATGTTGCGGCGGCCATAATCGGCGAGCGCTTCCGCGTTGACCTCCGGAACCACCAGCGGTATCTGCTCGTCACGGCGAAAGTGCGAGGTGTTGTCGATGACCACGCACCCGGCGGCGGCAGCCCGGGGCGCATGCTCCGCCGACACACTGCCGCCGGCGGAAAACAACCCGATCCTTACCCGGCTGAAATCGAATTGGGCGAGATCGGTCACGGCGAGCGATTTTCCGCGAAAACGGACCGTCTTACCCGTTGAGCGTTCACTGGCGAGCGGGTAAAGCTCCCCGACCGGGAAGTCCCGCTCCTCGAGAATGGCAATCATCGTTTCCCCGACCGCACCGGTGGCACCGACGACCGCCACGTCATACCGTTCCATCACTACTATCTCCCAGCTATCAGTTGCCCGCGCAGTGGCGGCTCACGATCCCGTCTCTCACCGGGCAGTGCAGCAATCAATGAGACAGGTCGGCGAGTGCCGCGACCACCGCGTCACCCATTGCCCGGGTGCCAACCCGCTCGTGCGTTCCCTGGTGAATATCCGCGGTGCGCAGCCCACTATCGAGCACCTGTGAGACCGCGTTCTCCACCGCCGCGGCGGCATCGGGGGCGTCGAGGGTGTAGCGCAGCATCATGGCCACCGAGAGAATCGTGGCCAGCGGGTTAGCTGCATCCTGCCCGCTGATGTCGGGTGCCGAGCCATGACAGGGCTCGTACAGTCCACGCCCGTGCTGATCCAGCGACGCGGAGGGCAACATCCCGATCGAGCCGGTCAACATCGCGGCTGCGTCCGACAGTATGTCACCAAACATGTTGCCGGTGACGATCACGTCGAACTGTCTCGGATCCCGGACCAATTGCATCGCCGCGTTATCGACGTACAGGTGCGACAGTTCGACCTCCGGATACTCGGCGCTGAGCGCCTGCACGACTTCCCGCCAGAGCACGGTGGCCTCCAGCACGTTGGATTTATCGACAGAGCAGACCCGACCCTGCCGTTTGCGGGCGAGCTGGAAAGCAAGGTGAGCAATCCGGCTGACCTCGGACTCGCGATAAACATAGGTATTGAACCCTTCACGCTCTCCCGATGGCAGGGTGCGGATACCGCGTGGTTGACCGAAATAGATGCCCCCCGTCAGCTCGCGCACAATGAGGATATCCAGCCCCGAGACCACCTCCGGCTTCAAGCTGGAGGCGTCGGCCAGTTGCGGGTAGAGAATCGCCGGGCGCAGGTTTCCGAACAGGCCGAGCTCAGACCGGATACCGAGCAGGCCGCGCTCCGGACGCAGGTGACGGTCCACGCCGTCCCATTCCGGACCGCCCACGGCTCCCAGCAGAATAGCTGCGCTGTCGCGCGCCGCCGCCAGCGTCGCGTCCGGGAGGGGTTTGCCATGCTCGTCCAGTGCGGCACCGCCGATCAGCCCGTACTCGAGTGTCAGGTCGAGACGGTGACGCTCATTGACGACCCTGAGCACTTTTACCGCCTCGGCGACGATCTCCGGCCCGATGTGATCGCCGGGCAGGATCAGTATCTTTCTGCTCATAATCAGCCTTCTCCACTCACCGTATGACGTCAAACAGCCAGGGCGAACGCTCCCGCCACCGGGCTTCAAACTGCCGGATCGCATCCGCGCTTTGCAGGCTGAGCCCGATTTCATCGAGGCCGTCGAGCAGGCACTGGCGACGGAAGTCATCGATATCGAACGCGAGCTCGCGCCCGTCCGGCGTTCGCACCCGCCGCTCGACCAGATCGACCGTCAGCTGATAGCCGGGCTCGGCATAGAGTTCACGGAACAACTGCTCGACTTCCTCCCCTGGCAGGATGACCGGCAGAATCCCGTTCTTGACACAGTTGTTGTAGAAGATATCGGCAAAGCTGGGCGCGATGATGGCGCGGAAGCCGTAGTCGGCGAGTGCCCATGGTGCGTGCTCGCGGCTGGAACCGCAGCCGAAATTTTCCCGTGTCAGCAGGACACTGGCGCCGGCGTAGCGCGGCTCGTTCAGGGAAAACTCCGGGTTGAGAGGCCTGTTGGTGCAGGATTCTCCCGGCTGTCCCTCGTCCAGGTAACGCAGTCCATCAAACAGGTTGGGGCCAAAGCCACTGCGCTTGATGGACTTGAGGAACTGCTTGGGAATGATGACATCGGTATCGACATTGGCCCTGTCCAGGGGTGCCACCAGGCCGGTCTCCACGCTGAATCGCTGCATGTTCAATTCTCCTGCCAGTCGCGAATATCGACGAAATGCCCCGCCACCGCTGCTGCTGCAGCCATGGCGGGACTGACCAGGTGCGTGCGTCCGCCAAACCCCTGTCGACCCTCGAAGTTGCGGTTGGAGGTCGAGGCGCAGTGCTCTCCCTCGCCCAGCTTGTCGGCGTTCATGGCGAGGCACATGGAACATCCCGGCTCCCGCCACTCCAGCCCCGCCTCGATAAAGACCTGATCGAGCCCTTCGTCTTCGGCCTGGCGCTTGACCTCACCCGAGCCCGGGACGACCAGTGCCTGTTTGATCGATGCGGCCACCTTGCGCCCCCTGACCACGGCAGCAGCTTGCCGCAGGTCTTCTATGCGGGAGTTGGTGCAGGAGCCGATGAACGCGCGGTCGAGCCTGATGTCGGTGATCGCCATACCAGGCGCGAGCCCCATATACTGCAGCGCCCTGCGGGTTGCTTCCCTGGCCGCCGGGTTTTCGAGCTGTGCGGGGTCGGGCAGGTGTCCGTCGACGGGCAACACCATTTCCGGTGATGTTCCCCAGGTGACCTGTGGCTTGATCGACGAACCGTCGAGGATGACTGTCCGGTCGAATTGTGCATCGTCGTCGCTGTGCAGTTGGCCCCAGGCGCTCTCCGCGGCCGTCCAGCGCTCGCCGGCCGGCGAGTAATGGCGGCCGCGCACGTAATCGAGCGTGGTCTGGTCGACCGCGATCATACCCATGCGGGCACCGGCCTCGATCGACATGTTACAGAGTGTCATGCGCCCTTCCATGCTCATGGCGCGCACGACCTCGCCAGCGAACTCGATAGCATGCCCGGTGCCGCCGGCAGTGCCTATCTCCCCGATGATCGCCAGCGCCACGTCCTTGGCTGTTACGCCGGGTTGCAGCCTGCCATCGACGCGCACCAGCATGTTTTTCATCTTTTGCTGAACCAGGCACTGTGTTGCCAATACATGCTCGACCTCGGAGGTACCGATGCCATGGGCAAGTGCGCCCAGCGCTCCGTGGGTCGATGTATGCGAGTCACCGCAGACGACGGTCATGCCGGGCAATGTGGCGCCCTGCTCGGGCCCGACCACGTGGACGATGCCCTGCCGCCGGTCATTGATCTCGTATTTGACGATATCGAAGTCACGGCAGTTGTCATCGAGTGTCGCCACCTGCAATCGGGAAACCGGATCAGCGATAGCGGAAACGCCGCCGCGGCGTTCCTCCAGCCGGGTCGGCACGTTGTGGTCCGGCACTGCCAGGTTCGCGTCCCGACGCCAGGGCTGGCGCCCGGCAAGCCGCAGGCCCTCGAACGCCTGCGGCGAGGTCACCTCGTGAATCAGGTGCCGGTCGATGTAAATGAGGCAACTGCCGTCATCCCTTTCCTCCACCACGTGGCTCTGCCACAACTTGTCGTACAGCGTTTGTCCTGCCATGCCCGCCTCGCGCCATGAGTCTCCATCGAGCGGCGAATCCTACGCCGGCCGTAACCATAACTCCAATTTATTCTTTTTATACTATCGATTCCCATTTAGAATACATACAAGCAGGACACCCACTACATACAAGCAGGACACCCACCCCATGGAACCCCAGAACCTCAGGGCCTTCGCGGAGGTCGCTGAAGCCGGCAGCTTCTCCCGCGCGGCCGAGCGCCTGCACTTGACCCAGCCGGCGGTGAGCAAGCGTGTCGCCCTCCTCGAACAGGAACTCGCCACACCCCTGTTCGACCGCATCGGTCGCCAGGTCTCGTTGACGGAAGCCGGCAAGGCCCTGTTGCCCCATGCGCACCATATTGCCCGGGCACTGCAAGCGGCCGAGCAATCCGTTCGCGATCTCTCCGGTGCAGTGTCCGGTCCACTGCGTCTCGCTACCAGTCATCATATCGGCCTGCACCGGCTTCCCCCGGTACTCAGCGCATTCAAGATGGCAGCGCCCGAGGTTGATATCGAGATCGAATTCATGGATTCAGAGCAGGCTTACGACCGCGTCCACCGCGGTACCATTGAACTCGCCGTTGTCACGCTTTCCCCTGCGCCTGACGACAGGGTGGTCACACTGCCCCTTTGGCGCGACCAGCTTCTTTTCATGGCGGGTTGCAACCATCCGCTCAATGGGACGGTACAGGGCACCGGTAGCGCCACCCTCGGGTCCCGCGGGAATGGCGGCGGACTCTGCAGGCCGGTCGTCGAGCTGGCTGAACTCGCCGCCCTGCCTGCAGTACTGCCCGCACTCAACACCTACACCGGCCAGATCATCAAGCGCCTGTTCGATCACCGGGAACTGCCGCTGAGCGTATCGCTGTCGACCAACTATCTCGAAACCATCCGCATGATGGCAGCCGTCGGCCTGGGCTGGACCGTACTGCCCCACACGATGCGCGATGACGATTCACTGGTGGTGCTGGACGTTGCGGGCCTGACACTCGACCGGGGACTGGGGGTCGTCCATCACCGCGACCGCAGCCTGTCGCGCGCCGCGCGTGCGTTCATCGATGAACTGCATCGCTTTGGCGACCAGACCGACTCGACGGGCCAGGGCGCCAGAGTTCATGGAGTTCAGTAAATCCCCATGCCCAACCCGGCTGCCATGGCCTGCCCGGCATCGGCGCAGGCCAGCAGGTGCTCCTCCCGGCACTCGCCCCGCAGGATCAAAGGCTCGGCCACCGGTTTAAAGGGAATACCCGAGAGAATGCGCCCGGCCTGGGCTGCTGCACCCCGACCGTCGTTGCCCGCACTCAGGACCAGCGTGTAGGGAAGCACCACTCCGCGGGCAATCACCGGGTAGAAAACCCGATCGAGAAAATCCTTCATACCCCCGGATAAGCTGCCCGAGTTCTCGGCGGCCACCAGGACCAGGCCGGACGCCTCCGCCACACTGCGAGTGTCGGCATCCCAGGCGCGCATCAGGTTCGCGGGAATGCCAGGCTCCCTGCGCGCGCCCTCGAGAACGGCTACCGCGAGGCGCGCACTGGTCCCGCTCTGGCTGTGATAGATGATCGTCAGGGGTTTATTCACGCATACCCGCTCCCGCACTCGGGGGATGCCAGCGACAGTGCCGCCCCATACAGGCGTCCGGGCCAGCTCCACCTCACATTTGTCGATGCCACGCTTGCCGACTCCGTTACGCTTGTCAAGCGTTTATCCACAGACTGGCCTGTGGATAAGTTGGGGGACAGAGTTATCCACAGGCCCGCCGACCCGCCGCGCGCGCTGACCAGGCCAGAAAAAACGAAAGCAATGTTTATAAATCGAAATCAGTAACTTAGACGTTACGATGGATCTTTCAAGTGGAACCACGGCGGTAAAACAGTGTATGTACAGGCGAGTTTGCCGCAGGTGTGGATAGTGCCTCCCCGGCCGGGTGTGCGGACGCTAACCCGAAAAGCCAGTGCAAGCCTGCCTGGCGCATGGAGAGCGGCGAGACGCCCCCGAATCGAAGCCCACCCGGTCAGGGGAAGCGGAACTGCCAGCACACATGAATCCTGGGATTGCGACGGAAATCCGGGTCCAGGGTGCTGGCGGTGATGTCGCTGGTGTCGAACTCGGCGGCCAGGTCAGGGGCCAGCCTGAAGCCGCGACGGTTGCAGGAGAAGTACAGCGTGCCGCCGGGGCGCAGGCAACGCATCGCCGCCCGCAGCAGAGCGGGATGGTCGCGCAGCACATCGAAGGTGCCGGTAAAAGCGGAGGAATTGGAAAACGAAGGCGGGTCCACCAGGATCAGGTCGAAGGCTGCCCCGTCCGCCTCCTCCAGCCACTTGAGGCAATCCTGTCGGACCACCCGGTTGGTCGCTTCACCGAGCCCGTTGTGGGCAAGATTTTTACGCAGCCAGGCCAGGTAAGTCTTGGACAGATCGACACTGGTTGTCTTCCGCGCCCCGCCGAGCGCCGCCTGCACGGTGGCGCTGCCGGTGTAGCAGAACAGGTTGAGAAAATCGACGCCGGCGGCCTCCGCCGCGATGCGGCGCCGCAGCGGCCGATGATCGAGGAACAGGCCTGTATCGAGGTAGTCCTTGAGATTGACCAGTAACCGCGCTTGCCCCTCGGTCACACTGATCAGGTCGCCCTGCGCGGCCTGCTTGCGGTACTGGTCACTCCCCCGCTGTCGCTGCCGACGTTTGTAGCTGATCGCTTCCGGGGCCAGCCCAAGCACTCCCGGCAGGACTGCCTTGACGTCATCGAGACGGGCCGCCGCCACCGCTGCCGGCACCGAGTCCGGTGCCCGGTATTCCGCCACGTGGGCATGCTGACCGTAGATATCCACCGCCACGGCATACTCCGGGAGGTCGGCGTCGTAGAGGCGATAGGCAGACACGGCATGCTGTTTCAACCAATTCTTCAGACGCCGCTGATTCTTGCGCAGTCGATTGGCGAACATGGTCGGCCCGGCTGCGGCCGTGTCGACAGGGGTCTCGGGAGCAGCGACTGCGCCGGCCTCCCCGCGGGCGTCTGACGCCGGTTCTCGAGTGGCGCGGTCAGCGCCACTGGCCGAACGCAGGCGCTCTACCCTGGCGAGGTCGAACAGCACCAGCGTCGCAGGCAGCCCACCATTCCAGAATGCGTACTGTTTGTGACTGCGCAATCCGGTTGCATGTCCCAACTCCGCGTCCCCGGTAAACAGCGCCGCCTGCCAGCCGCTGAATTCGTCCGCCATCACCGCACCCAGTTCACGGTACAGGTACGACAATGCGCTCTTGTCACCCAGCCGCTCGCCGAAGGGCGGGTTACATACCAGCAGCCCCTTCGGCAACGGCTTATGAGTCGGTTTTTTCAATTTATTTAGGGGCTTACAAGCTATTCTTACCAGGTTTTCTAGATCGAGAGCCGCTGCGTTCTGCTGCGCCACGCGGACGATTCCCGGATCGGCGTCGTAGCCGCGTATTTCCAGCGCGCTGTCTGCCAGGCCGCGCCTGGCGCGGCCCTGTGCGTCACTGCAGATCGCCCGCCACTGTGCGTCGTCGTGGCCCGACCACCGCTCGAAACCGAACCGCTCCCGCCGCAAACCGGGCGCAATGTCCAGCGCCATCATCGCGCCTTCCAGCAGCAGGGTGCCGGACCCGCACATCGGGTCGATCAGCGCTCCCCCGTCGCCGGCAATCGCGGGCCAGCCGGCGCGCAGCAGGATCGCGGCGGCCAGATTCTCCTTCAACGGCGCCTCGCCGGCGCGCAGGCGGTAGGCACGGCGATGCAGACTGCCGCCGGAGAAATCGATGGCCAACCGGGCCTTGCCCCCGGCCAGCCGCACATTGAGCCGGATGTCCGGGTTGGCGCGATCGACGCCCGGGCGACGCCCCTCGGCGTCGACAAACCAGTCGACGATAGCGTCTTTGCAGCGCTGTGCGCCGTAGCGGGTGTTGCGGATCGTGTCACTGCGACCGGAAAAATCCACGCTGATCGTCGACGTCGCGGTGAACCACCGGCCCCAGTCGAGTTGTCTCAATTGACGGTAGAGACTGTCGGCATCGTCGGTGTCGAGGGTGGCGAGCGGCAGCAGCACACGGTTTGCAAGTCGAGACCAAAGACAGGCCCGGTACCCCAGTGCCAGCGGGCCCCGGAAGTAGACCCCTGCCACCGTCTGCCTGACATCGCCGCCGCCGAGTTCGACCAGTTCGTCCTGCAGCAGGGATTCCAGGCCCTTGGGGCAGTTCGCAAACCACTCGTGCTCCAGCGTGGATCCAGACACCCGGTGTGAGGTGTTGCCGGGCACGATTCAGGCGCCGCCGGGATTGGCAGCGAGCGGACGCCTGAGACGGCTGGAACTGATCACAATCGATGCACCGAACGCTTGCTCAACGCTTGCCTGTCGCGCGCGTGGTCCGGCTCCCGGTCGTCGCCGACTTTGACTTGGACTTTGGCTTGGTTTTTGACTTGGATTTCGCCTTGGCCTTACTCTTTGTCTTGGGCTTGGCCTTGCCGCCCGCGGTGGCCCGCAGTGGCGCGGGCCTGGGGGCGTTCGCCTCCTTTTCCTTGAGCATCAGTTCGAGAACCAGGTTGGTTGAACTGTCCATGTAACGGACGAATCGCTCAAACTCATCGTCACTCAGTGACCGCAATATGTCGTGCTGACGGTAGATATTGATGAAGCGCCGTTCCCTCTCGTATTGCTTGGGCAGCGCCAGTATGCCCCAGGCTTCCAGCCGCTTTTCCAGTGCCGGATTGTAAGTGCGCATGAACTTGATCAGGAAAGGAATGGGATCGTGTCGCGCAACCAGGGAAGCTGACCGCAGCATGAGTTCCAGGGGGAGAATGGTCTCGCCACTCTCGACCTCCTTCAGCATCTCGTCATCCGTAAGCCCGAGGCTGTCTGCCAGGTCGTTGATCGACATCCCCGCAGTCTCGCGCGCGTCACGCAGGAAACGGCCTGCCTCGGCCATCGCTTCGAGGCGCTCAGGCTCCAGCTTGTTCATCAACGACTGCCGCAGGCGGCTCTCGCCGAACATCGCGCTCACGGCGGCTGTATTGCGGGCCAGGTCAACCGTGCTGCCCGCCACCTGGCTGGTGAGCTTGACCAGCGAGTCGACCAGCGAGCCCGAGGCGTTGGTGTCGTCTTCTTCGCTCATATCGCGCTTCCCGATCAATCAGCCGAGGATGCATCCCTCCGCCAAAGCATAGCGCAACGACCGCAAGTTTACCCGCCCGCTTCCATGCAGGCGACGGACACCGCTCCGCTGATCGCTGTTCATCGCTCGCTGCGGGAAACGGACCTTGGCAGCACTCACTCGGTCGCCTGCAGGCCGGCCTCCAATTCGAATATCTTGCGCAGGATGGTCTGCCATTCCTGGTACTGGCTCTCCAGCGTACCCGAGAGCCTGAACACCTTGCCACTGGCCTGCATCACCGTGGGCTGCACTTCGTTATTGAAGCCGGCGGCCAGTTCGTCGAGGTCCTGGTCGTGAATCTTGCTCCATTTATAGGCATCGTAGGCGCGCTGCATCGCAAAGAAACTGCCGCGGCGCCCGTCGCGGTCCCGCGATGCCGCGCGCTCCCTGTATTCCTCCCTGTAGAGGGCCTGCTCGCGCCCGTACTGGCGCCACAGGTTGTAGGTCGACGCCATCTCGTCGCGCAGTTCCGCGTACTGTTCGTCGATGGTATCGACGAAGAGATGTTCCTGGTTGCGGATACGGTCGACCCGGGCAAACATGGGATCCGCTTCCGCCGGCAACCGCAGCACCCGGTAGCGACCGGAATCATCCACCCCGAGGTAACCACCAAACGCCTCGGGCGAGAGCTGCTGCGCGTAACGCAGGATCGCAACGCGCCGTATCTCCCGCCGCTGCTCCGGCTCCAGTTGGTCGCGCACGACCAGGAGATCATTGGCGATGCGCCGGTAGAGATCGGCATAGGGGTCACCATCGCCACTGACGGGATAATCCGATGCATCGGAGCGGTCGTGATAGACACGATCCAGCCACTGCCGACCGGTGGCATCGACCGCGCGGATACGCAATACCAGCGCGATCCCATCGGAATGAATGATGTCACCCGTCACCAGTAACTCAGCCGAGGGCTGTGGCTCGGGCAGTACCCTGACCACACCCCACGAACCGGCGCCAATCAGGACCTGCCGCAGCACGACCGGCATAAAGCGCGCTTCGGCCCGGCGGATCCTGGGGAAAACCCCTGTCTCCCCCGGCTCAGTGGCGTCCGCGGGGACGCCGGGGTCGAACACGACCAGGCCCACGTCCAATAACGCCGAACTGCCGGTAGCCTCGCTCGACACCAGCACCACCTCGCCGACCGGGGCCGGCCACTCCTCAGGTGCAAGGGCATGGGCGCTACCCGCGACGAAAGTGAGCAACGCCAGACACCAATTCACGTAGCGCTGCACGGCGATCATTGCTGCTCCGTGGTGCAGACTTTGCCGCGGGTCAGGGTCACCTCGCAGGAAATACCGTCCGCCTCGGGATCGAAACGGTGGTAAACGCGGTTGATGGTAAACGGGTAACTGGACCGGTCGGAGTACACCGAGGTGGCGATATTCAGTCGCTCGCCCCGCGGCCCGAGGCTGAATCGATGGTTGATTTTGACACCCTCCGGCAGCAACACCCAGAACACCAGTTGATGATCGTCCCAGCCACAGATCTCCCTGCCCAGCGGGTTCTTCTCCCCCTCCGGCTCGGCGGTGCCGAACACGCAGGTCAGGGCGAAGTTTTCGTCGCGCTTGACCCGGATGCCGGCGTCGGTCTGATCGACGTCGAGCAGCGGCGAGCGGGTCACGTAGTCGGCCATCCTGGCCAGGTCAACCATGGCGTTTCCGTCCACACCCAGACTGTAGCCGGGGCCGGAACGGCCGTCACCGCGCGCCTGCGCACGGCGCTCCGCCTGCCGCCTCAGCTCGCGGAAAATGCTGTCCAGCTCGCGCTGGATATTGTCACTCTGCGCCAGGTCCAGCTCCCAGGAACCGCTGAAATCAGCGCCGGGTGGCTGACCCGCATCCGGCAGGGCAACGGGCACCGGCTGGCCGCTGCACGCTGCCAACGCGACCAACAGCATGCCCGCCGAGAGGCGCGCGCGATTGCAGATAATCATCCTGTTCATGACGACGCCGGGTGTCCTGTCCGATCAGTTCGCGGTATTCCAGAGCTTACAGGGAGCGCTGCGGACAGGACACAGTTGGACCTGACCGAAGCGACAGCGATGATACACCGAATCCTCGAGCCGGTCGCATAATTCCACAGGCACAGGGTAAACGGCTATACTCGCCGCGACAGTCGGCAACGATCCGCGGGCCCGGAGAGGAAATAGAGCATGGCGAAGCGAGTTTATCTGTTCAACGAAGGTAGCAAGGACGACCGGGACCTGCTCGGCGGCAAGGGCGCGAACCTGTGCGAGATGACGTCCCTGGGCCTGCCTGTGCCGTTCGGTTTCGTGATAACCGCGCCCACCTGCCGCGAGTTTTTCCAGAACGGCAACCAGCTACCGACCCTGCTCGAGCAGGAATACCGGGTGGCGCTGGACCTGGTCGAGAAAAAAATGGGGGGACGCTTCGGCGATCCCGAGAATCCCCTGCTGTTTTCAGTGCGATCCGGCGCCGCCGTGTCGATGCCGGGCATGATGAACACCATCCTGAACCTCGGGCTCAATGATGAGATCACCGAGGGCCTGGCACGAAAAACCGGGAATCCGCGTTTCGCTTATGACAGTTACCGCCGGTTCATCCAGATGTTTGCCGATGTCGTCATGGGCGTCGAGGGTTCGAAATTCGAGCACGAGCTGGAGCAATACAAGGCGTCACTCGGAAAACGTGAGGATGTCGAGCTGACAGCCGAGGACTGGCAGGAGGTTATACGCATCTACAAAACCCTGGTCGAATTCCCCGAAGACCCCTTCGAACAGCTGAAACAGTCGGTAGAAGCGGTGTTTCTGTCCTGGCACACGCCGCGCGCCACGGTGTACCGGGAAATGAACAACATCCCGGAAAGACTGGGAACCGCGGTGAATGTTCAGGCCATGGTGTTCGGTAACTTCGGCGACGACTCCGGCTCGGGTGTCGCCTTCACCCGCAACCCGTCTACCGGTGACGCCGAGTTCTTCGGTGAACTCCTGTTCAATGCCGCCGGCGAGGACGTGGTCGCCGGTATCCGCACCCCGCTGCCGCTGGCGGAGCTCAAGGTGCGAATGCCCGACGTGTACGACGAGCTGTACCAGACCCAGTCCCTGCTGGAGAAGCACTACCGGGATATGCAGGATCTCGAATTCACGATCCAGGAGGGGCGCTTCTACATACTGCAGACACGCAGCGGCAAGCGCACAGGCCGGGCCTCTGTAAAGATCGCAGTGGACATGGTCCGGGAGGGCCTGATCACCGAGAGCGAGGCACTGCTGCGGGTATCAACCGAACACGTGGAGGCATTCCTGCACCCGATGATCGATCCGAACGCAAAGACGGACGTGGTGGCTCGAGGTCTGCCGGCGAGCCCGGGCGGAGCGACCGGCAAGGTCGTATTTTCGGCGGAGGAGGCCGTGGACGTCGCGGCTGACGGGTCCAGCGTAATCCTGGTGCGGCGGGAAACCACACCGGAGGACATCCACGGCATGAAGGTGGCCGTGGGCATTCTCACCGAGCTGGGTGGAATGACCTCCCATGCCGCGGTCGTCGCTCGCGGTATGGGTGTCTGCGCGATAACAGGATGCACCGGTCTCGCCATCGACTACGAGCGCGGCACCGCCACCACCGCCGACGGCCTGGTAATGAGCCGGGGAGATGTGATCACCCTCGACGGCAGTCACGGCGAGGTCATGCTGGGAGACATACCCAAGACCGAAGCGAGCTCGAGCGATGACTTCCAGCAACTGCTTGCGTGGGCTGACAACCACCGGCGCCTGAAAGTACGGGCCAATGCCGAAACGCCCGAAGACGCCGCCAAGGCGCGCGAACTGGGCGCGGAGGGCATTGGCCTGTGTCGCACTGAGCACATGTTCTTCCAGGCCGATCGCATCGATGTGATGCGCGCGATGATACTTGCCGAGACCACTGAAGAGCGTGCTCTGCACCTCAAGACCCTGCTGAAGTTCCAGCACGCCGATATGCTGGAGCTGTTCAAGGTCATGGACGGACTGCCGGTCACCATCCGCCTGCTGGACCCGCCACTGCACGAGTTCCTGCCCCATACCGATGAAGATATCGCGGCGCTCGCGGAACACATCGGCAAACCGGCAGAGAAAATCCGGGAAATCACCGAGAGCCTGGAGGAAGTGAATCCCATGCTCGGGTTCCGGGGTTGCCGCCTTTCTGTCGTCTATCCGGAAATCACCGAAATGCAGGTCGAGGCCATCATCGGGGCCGCAGCGGACGCCATCGAACAGGGCTGCAGGCCTCTGCCCGAAATCATGATCCCGCTGGTTGTGAACGTGCGCGAAATCAGGCTGGTCAACAAGATCATCGACCGCGGCATCCACCGCGTATTCAAGCGGAAGGCCGTGTCCGTGCCGTACAAAATCGGCACCATGATGGAAACGCCCCGCGCCACGCTGGGCGCCGACCGGCTGGCGCCGGAAGTCGAGTTCATGAGTTTCGGCACCAATGACCTCACCCAGATGACCTACGGCTTCTCCCGGGACGATGTCGGCAAGTTTATTCCACAATATCTGGACAAGAAGCTGGTCGAAAGCGACCCCTTCGTGACGCTGGACCAGCGCGCTGTGGGCAGGCTGATGGAAATCGCAGTCAAGGAGAGCAGCGCCGTCAAGGGAGGCATCAAGTACGGTATCTGCGGCGAGCATGGCGGGGACCCCCGCTCCATCAAGTTCTTCCATGATCTCGGCCTCGACTACGTGTCCTGTAGCCCCTTCCGGGTACCCGTCGCGAGAATCGCAGCAGCACAGGCCAACGTCGCGCGCCCGGTTCCGGAGTAGCCAGCACGAATGCAGCTGGACCAGACGGCGGCATCGCGAACGACGGTACCCCGAAGCACGGCCGCCCGGGCGAACCGTTACCATTCCTATCCGATAGGCTCTACACTAGACCCTCTTGTGTAGCACCGGGCAATACAGATGACAGACGGCAACTGGCAGCTTTTCGATCTCGACGCGATCAGGGGCGACCTCAAAGGCGACGCGGTGGAATACCTGGAGTTTCTCAGTGTACCGGCACTGAATTGCGGCGTGTACTCACTGCCGGCGGGCAGCAAAGACATGCAGGCGCCCCACGATGATGACGAGGTTTACGTCGTTCTCAGCGGCAGGGCGCGCATGCGACTCGGAGACAAGGAAAAGTCCGTGGGACCCGGGGCACTGCTGTATGTCGGCGCCGCGACTGAACACTCCTTCTTCGAGATTGAAGAAGACATGACGCTGCTGGTGATCTTCGCCGCATCGCCGCGTGCCGGCTAGCCCAACTTCAATTTGCCTCGTCGCAGATTTTTTGCAGGCGCACCGCATGGTTGCTGAAAATCCAGTCGACACCGCGATTGATCTCGCGGTAAAGGCACTGGCGGGAACTGATGAAACCGGTGCCGAGTCGTTGCCCCGCCAGGTGATGTCGCTGCAGCGTGGATTGCCCGAGGAGAAGGTAGTGTCCCGCCAGGCCTGCGCAACCGAGTTCCAGCGCACGCTGACTGAGACGCCCGACATTGGTCTCGGCCACCAGGCAGCAAAACTCTCGCGGAAGCCAGGCGACAACCGACAGCAGTTCCGGCACCAGCGTGAGGATGTGGAAATCCGCGCCCGGGATGAGGCCAGCAAGGTGCTCGCCCAGTATCCGGCTGCCCTCCCCGGCGCCGGTCGGCGGTGGCGCCTTGATCTCCAGCATCAGGTGCGTGCTGCCGCCAAATTCACCGACCACGTCGGCGAGCGTGGGAATCTGCGGCATCAGGCGGCGCAGTGTCGACAGCGACAGCCGGTCGAAGGATTCCTGCCGGCCAAACAGCCGCTCCCCGGTCGGGTCATGGCTGATGACCGGCACCTGGTCGGCCGTCCAGCGAATATCGCACTCGATGCCCCAGACACCGTGAGCTCTCGCAGCGTCGAAAGCGGACAGGGTATTTTCCAGCACACGGTCATTATCGTGCTCGCCGCGGTGGGAGACGAGCTTGGTGTTTCTGAGTCTGGCCGCTGCCGGCACCGGCTGCGGCACCGCCGCAAACATCGCATCGGCGGCGCCCATCGCTGCGCGCTGCAGCCCATCGCGAACCCCCATGGGGCCTCCTGCCTGTCCGTCGGGTACGCGCGCATGTTACCGGGGCGGGCCGGGGATTGTCAGCCGTCCAGTTCGCCGGCCGGTGAGCGTTAGCCGCGACGCCGCGACCGCGGCAGGAACCGCCACGGCGCGTGAAATCCTGTCCTGGGCATTGTATGACTTTGCCAATTCCGGCTACACCACGGTTGTCCTGACGACGGTTTACAGCGCTTATTTCGTCTCGGTTATCTGCGGTGAGGCGTCTTTGGACAGTGGCACCGCCACCCTCCTCTGGACCCTGGCCATCGCGCTGGCTAATCTCGTGGTACTGGCCTCCGGACCCGTGCTGGGTGCAATCGCCGACTACCGCGCCAGCAAGAAGGCTTTTCTGCTGGTCACCACCGTGACCTGTGTTGCCAGCACGGCGCTCCTCAGCCTCGTCGGCCCCGGCGGGGTTGCCTGGGCCCTGCCGTTGGTGGCCCTGTCTGCCATTGCATTCGCCAGCGGGGAGAACCTGATCGCGGCGTTTCTCCCTGAAATCACCGATGAGGCCAACATTGGACGAGTATCAGGCTACGGCTGGAGCCTCGGTTACTTCGGCGGGCTGTTGACACTCGCCGCCTGCCTTGCCTACATCCAGCACGCCTCCGGGCGCGGCCTCTCGGCGCAGGACTACGTGCCGGTGACACTGCTGATTACCGCCGCCGTATTTGCATTGGCGGCCACGCCGACGTTCCTGTTTTTACGGGAGCGGGCACGGCCGCAACCGCCGCTGAATCCGATGGCTTATTTCCGTGCCGGTTACCGAGAGGTCCGCAGCACCCTGTCGCGGGCGTTCCGACTGCCGGACCTGTTCCGGTTTCTCGGCTGCCTGGTGCTATTCCAGGCCGGTGTCAGCACGGTTGTCGTGATCGCTGCCATCTACGCCCAGGAGGTCATGGGTTTCGATCAGTCACAGTTGATTGTGTTGATCATGGTTGTCAACCTGACTGCCGCCGCGGGAGCGTTTGCGTTCGGCTTCGCCCAGGATCGCTACGGGTCCATCCCAAGCCTGGCCGTCGCACTGCTGGTCTGGATTGCGGCGATTCTTGCCACGCTGCTGGCTGACGAAGCGGCCGACCTGTGGGTGGCGGGAAACCTCATGGGAGCAGCGATGGGTGCGACCCAGTCCGGCGGGCGGGCACTGATCGGTCGGCTGACGCCCGTCAGTCGCACAGGAGAGTTTTTCGGGCTGTGGGGTATGGCAAATCGCACCGCGGCCATTCTCGGTCCGGTGAGCTACGGCCTGCTGAGCCATTTCAGCGAGGGCGATCACCGCCTGGCGCTGCTCTCCACCCTGGGCATGTTTGTTGCCGGGCTTTTGCTGCTGCCGACGGTCAACGAGCAACGCGGTATGCGCGCGAGGGGCGGATACGAGTAAGCCCGCCCGCGCGCGTCTGGGACCGGCAGAAAGCGGTCTGCCGCGTCACGCGGACGCGGTGAACCTGGCCCGCACTGCGCCCCATGCACTGACCGCTGCCACCAGAATCGCACCGGCGATCAATCCCACACCCACGGTCAGGACCGTGGGCGTCACAAAAGCGAGTACCGGGCCTACGGTGCCGACCTCGGCAAGACGGGCGGTGACTGCCTGGATAGGCGTATCCAGCGCATGTACGCTGTGCACGAGGATGCCCCCTCCCACCATGAACATGGCAGCGGTGCCGACGACCGACAGCGCCTTCATCAGCCAGGGTGCAAAATCGAGCAGGCGGGCGCCCAACCAGCGCCGTGACCGGCTCACCATGCCGTCACCGCCGGTTTCCAGCAGGTGCATGCCAACATCATCCAGCTTGACGATACCGGCCACCAGCCCGTAGACGCTGACCGTCATCACAATGGCCATGACGGACACTACTGCAACCTGCGTGACAAAGTCGGAATCGGCAACGATCCCCAGGGTCAGCACGATGATCTCCGCGGAAAGGATGAAATCCGTGCGAATGGCCCCCTTGACCTTGTCGCGTTCCACTGCGACCGGGTCCACGGCGGGATCGGCCAACTGCGCCACCATCGCTTCCCGGCGCTCCGACTCCTGGGCTCCGTGGAACAGGCTGTGGGCAATCTTTTCGACACCCTCGAAACACAGGAACAGGCCACCGAGCATCATCAGGGGTGTAATCAGCCCAGGCACGAACGCCGAGATCAGCAGCGCCGCCGGCACCAGTATGAGCTTGTTGCGGAACGAACCCTTGGCGACCGCCCACACGACCGGCAACTCACGCTCGGCGCGAACACCCGTAACCTGCTGCGCGTTCAATGCCAGGTCGTCGCCAAGGACGCCGGCGGTCTTCCTCGCCGCCACTTTACTCATGACCGCGACGTCATCCAGAACCGCGGCGATATCATCGAGCAGGAGAAGCAGACTGCCTGCGGCCATAAGCGTTGTCCGTCCGGGTTAGTGTTCCAGGGCCCTAATCATGCCCGCCCACCGGGGCATTGGCCAGCCCCGCAGACGCACGCCGCCAGCAATGCGCCTATCAGCGCGACTTACGGCGACTCCTCACCCCGGGCCGCGCGGTGTTCTGTTCGGGCATCCTCGGGTAGCGCGGTAGCTTGCCAGTACTGAAGTATTCGTGAATCCGTTCCTGGGACCGGATTCGGGTGGTTCGTGGTCGGTGCTCGACGAAGTCATTGCTTTGCGCTTTATCGATGATGCGTGCTTTCTGATTGTCGTGCCACTGGATATCCAGTACGGCCTGGATATCGCGCTGGGCGTCGACGTCAAACACCGGACACAGGACCTCCACCCGGTAGTCCAGATTGCGCGTCATCAGGTCGGCGGAGCCAATCAGGTAACGCGGGTTGCCACGGTTATAGAACACGTAGACACGCGGATGCTCCAGAAACCGGTCGACGATACTGATTGCCCTGATGTTTTCGGAGATACCACTGACGCCGGGCAGGAGTGAACACATCCCGCGAATGATCAACTTCACCTCGACGCCCGCCTGGCTCGCCTCGTAAAGCCGGGTGACCAGCTCCTTGTCGACCAGGTTGTTGCACTTCAGGGTCAGCGACGCCTCGTAACCCGCTTGTGCATTGGCGATTTCCTGGTCGATCATCTGCAGGATGCCAGGCCTTGTGGAGTGCGGTGAAACCAGCAGTACACGGTACTGAAAGTGCTTGTAGTTGTACTGCAGGAAATCAAACACGTTATAGACATCGGTGCCGATATTCTGGTCGTAGGTGACGAGCGTGAAATCAGTGTAGATACGGGCGGTCTTTTCATTGAAATTGCCGGTACCGATATGACTGTAGTAGCGCTTGGCATTGCCCTCGCGGCGCTCAATGAGGACCAGTTTGCCATGCACCTTCAGCCCGGGGATCCCGAAGATCACGTTGATGCCGCTCTCGGTCAGTCGCTGTGCCCAGTCGATGTTGGCCTGCTCGTCAAAACGCGCCGCCAACTCGACCACCGCCAGAACCCGCTTGCCGTTGTGCACGGCATTCACCAGTGCATCGATCACCCGGGAATTGCGCGCAACCCGATAGAGACAGATCTTGATGTCGGTGACGTGCGGATCGAGCGCCGCGGTCTTCAGCAGGTCGATGATGTAATCGAAGGGATGGTAGGGGTAATAGAGGAAAACATCCTTTTCCCGTATCGCGTCGAAGATACTGTCCTGCTGGTCGAGGCGCGCGATCCTGACAGGCGGCAGCGGAGGGAATTCGAGGTACTTGGGCCCCACGTTGGGAAAGTCGATGAAGTCCTTCGAGTTGTGGTACCGGCCTCCCGCAATGAGACTGTCGTATTTGCCAAAGCCGAAACGATTGGTCAGGTAATCGAGCAGCCGCCCTGGCATCCTGTGGTCGTAGACCATGCGCACGGCATCGGCCTTCCGACGCTGCTTGAGGCTACTGGCCATCTTGTCTATCAGGCTCTGCAGGATGCCGGTATCGATATCCAGTTCCGCGTCGCGGGAAAACTTGAAGCAGTAGGCGGCGGCCTCGTCAATATTCATGACGCCCCTGAACATCTGCGGCAGGCAGGCCCGGATGATGTTATCGAGCACGATGAAGACCTTGCCGCCGCGGGCGCGACGGTGCGGAATCTCGATAAACCGCCCCAGCCGATCGGTCGGCACTTCGACGACTGCGTAGTGGTAGCTGTCGCCTGACAGGATGTCGACCGCCAGGTAGAGCGACTCGTCATTGAGACTGGGTATCGGCTGGCTGTCGCGCAGCATGATGGGTTCGAGTTCCGGCAGCACCTTTTCGGTGAAGTAGTCCTGAACGAAAGACGCCTGCCCCGGATCCAGCTGGCGCTCGTTGATCAGGTAGATCCGCCGCGACGCCAGCTCTTCCATCAGGGCCCTGTAGATGCGCTCGAATTCTTTCTGCAGAGCGACGACCTCATCGTTGATGGCAGCCAGCAGTTCCTTGGACTGTTGCCGACTGGCTCCGGAGGAAACCGAGATCAGTCTCCGCACTTCCGCCACTCTGACCCGGAAAAACTCATCCGAGTTGTTGGAAAATATGCCCAGGTAGCGCACGCGTTCGATGATCGGGACCGAATCGTCTGCCGCCTCCTGCAAAACCCGCTCGTTGAATGACAACCAGCTGAGTTCACGGGGCATGAACAGCTCCTTGTCGAGGAGATCGGCAAGGCGGGTGGAAATCGGATTGGGCATGGCTTGCTGGTCCGCTGGAGTGTACAAATCGCCCACAGTATCAGGCACGGAGGCGGGACAGTCCCGACAGCGTCTCTAATCTAAACCAGATACGCGTGGAACAGTATATCAGCGGCCAAAAAAAGGCCCGGGATTCGCCGGGCCAACGCAGGGAACATTCATGAGGGTATGGGGACGGTCAGAGCGCCAGGCGCTGTGGGCCGCGCCAGCGCGGTCGCTGCCGGAAGTTCAGGCAGCGAGTTTGAACGCCTCCGGGAACGCGTCGCGCACTGATTCAAAACTGTAATCCGAGAGGCCAAGCTCAACAAGCGCGGCCGCAACCTCGGGGGTTCCCTGCGACGACAATCGCCTTGAGATGGCGGCAACGATGCCATCACGATTGACCATCTGCCAGGTGCCGGTAGCGCGCGTCCGCTTGCCCTTGCTGTGGCTCAGCGCCTCTTCGTAGGCGTAGATCGCCCGCAGGGCAGAAAGCTCGACCTCACTCTGCACACCATGCTGCTCGGCTCGCAGATCGACTGCCCGCCGCAGAGCCTCCAGGGCCAGTTCAGGGTGACCCCGGCGGGTTGCGTTGCGCGCGAAGACGTAACACAACGCCGGCTCTTTGATCCTGAGGACTAATTCGTGCATCGCCCACCTCCATATCAGCCTGTCGACGGGCGCCCGATTGCGCCCCTCCAAAAGACAGTAACAGCTTACGGAAAGCGGTGCGTGCACCCCATAGCTACAACGGCCAATCCCATGACCGAGGGCGCCATCATGCCGCGCTAGCGCCGGTCAATCACCTGGATTTCAACTGAAGTTACCGAGCCAACCTATTGTTTTAAATAAAAAAGCCCGCAACCAAAATGGAAGCGGGCAAACAGCCGGATGTTTCGGGGCAGAAACATCGGCAAGGGGACGTGTTGCACACGCCAGAGGCGTGCATCTTACAGCGTAGACCGCATGACAAAAAAAGCAATTTTCTGGCAGGCTTTTTTGACCGCCCCGGAATCAGGGCGGCCATAGCTTCAGGGCTTCAGGGCTTCAGGGCTTCAGGGCTTCAGCGTCAGTACATCGGTGCGCAGGTGGCAGAGCACCTCCTCGGCGGTGTTGCCGATCAGCTTCGCCTTCACACCCCGCCGCGCCACGGTACCCATGACCACCACCTGGGCCTTGACGGAAGCCGCCTCGCTGGTGATCACCTTTTCTGCAGGCCCGCGCTTGGCTCGGAACAGCTGCTCGGGAAGATCATGCGTCTGCGCAAGCTTGCGAATCGCCGGCGCCATGGCCTCCTTCGCCTCCCGTACATACTGGCGGGGATCGACCAGGTCCATATCGGCGAGTAGCGTCGGTATCTCGATTGCACAGATGACCTTCAGGTCGGCCTCGAGTGCGGCCGCCAGGACCTTGGCTGTCGCGATCACCTTGTTGTTGAGCTTGATCTTGGCCGGAGAGCGAGAGGCCAGATCGACCGCCGCCAGCACCGGTTTGGTCTTGTGCCACTTGCGGTCGGCTACCAACAGCACGGGGGCCGGGCAGTCCCGCAGCAGGCGCCAGTCGGTGGGGGTGTAGACCAGCGACTCGGTACGGTGGCCGGTCTTGACCACCGCCTCGTACTCGGTTTTCCGGCAGCGCTCGGTCACCCACTGGCTGATATCTGTTTCCCAGACCACCTTCAGGGTGATTTTCTGGCCGGCTTCGGCGTAACGATCGATGCGCGCCCGCACTGTCGTCTCACGCTCGGCGAGCAGTCTACGCTTTATCTTGGTCTGTTCGGTGGCGGTAATTTTCAAGCGGGAGAGCGGCGCGTGTACGAATGCGACCACTTCCGCCGAGTGATCGAGGATGTGGGCCAGCTCCAGCCCGCGAGGCGTTGCGAAACACTTCTTGTCACCCTCGTCCGCTATGATCAGTAACTTACCCATATGTTGTTTTCCTTGCGCCGTGTGCAGTGACAATTATAAGGCCTGGCCGGCGGGAAAGAAGGGGCGCAGGTCAATTGGCGGCCAATATATCGCATCCACCGGTGAACACGGCGCAACAGCGTCCACATACGCACTCTGACGCCCACTGGCGATACCGGCGATGCGTGATCAGCAGGTCCACCAGCAGGCACGCAATGATCGCCACCAGCAAAATACCCGCGATCGTGAACGCAGACTCCAGCGTGAACGACAGCGAATACCCCAGCACCGCCAGCGGGATTGCCCCTGCTGACACGGCGAGCAGCAACTGCATGAACAGTGATTTGGGAGGAAGCGCCGAAGGCAGGCTGGCATCGTACCACTCGAAAGCTGCCGGCATGCGATCGAGATGCGCGTCACAGAGAAATAACTGCCGCCGAGAGACGACCTGGGTCGATTGGCAGTGAGGACAGCGGATCACGCCGCGGCCCCCTGCAGGCACCAGCGCGCGCCTTCCCGGCGCACCCTGCCCTCGCTGAGCAGGCCCTGCAGGGCGAGCTCGACGACACCGCTGTGAACCGCTCCCCGCGCGGCGGTGCGGTTGATGTATAACGACAGCTCCTCGGCACTGTGAGCCGGCCCTGGCTGGACCCTGAGTGCAAAATAGACCATGGATCGCATCAGGCGCATGATCTTGTCGGAGATAACGGTAACTGAGCCGGCCATGTCGACGTCCTTCTGTACGAGAAGGCGTCACTGTAGCTGCGCTGTCGAGAAGCGAACATGGCTGGCGGCGTCACCCGGATGACCTCATCCGCCACCGTCCAGCGCTTCAGCGCTAGTCCGGCAACTCGCGGTACTCGGCAGGGGCGCGCCCGGTCCAGCGCTTGAACGCACGGGAGAACGTGCTCGGCTCGGAAAAACCCAGCATGTAAGCAGTTTCCACGACCGAACGGTTGCGCTGGCGGAGATACTTCCTGGCGAGTTGCAGGCGCGTATCCTGGAGAAGATCCATGAAACTGGTGCCCTCGCTCCTGAGGCGCCTCTGCAGCGTGCGGTTGCTAACGTGGAGTGCCTCTGCAATCTCGTGCTGGCTGGGCGGGCCATCGGGAAGTTTCTGCACAATCTGGTCGACCACGTCGCGGGTGATGGAGTCCGCGAGAAAGCTGTCCAGGTGAGACTGGGTCTGCTCATCGTTCACCCGCGCCAGGACCGGATTACCGGTGGCGAGTTGTTCGGTGATGTCGGCCCGCACGAACACAACGCGGCAGGTATCGGTGGCAAAGTTTACCGGCGATGACAACATGTATTCCCACCGCTGCGGCTTCTGCGGCGCAGGGCGCTCCATGTCGACGCGCAGTGGCGCGACGTACTCCCCGAGTGTGAGCCTGGCCATACGCAGCAGCATGCCAACGGAGAAATCGCGGCTCGCAAACTCAAATTCGGGGTCTCGCACCGGTGGCGCGATGATCAACTCGACCGTATCGGCCGTCTCCTGCAGCCGGGGTTCAGCCCCCGTGTTCATAAACTTGGCAAAACGAACGGTGCGCTTGAGGCCGTCGTAAATCGAGTCACTGGAGAGCCAGGCAAGACCCAGGCCGTGCAATACCTGCGGCTGCAACTGCTCGGCGGCAACCAGGCCGAACGCTTCATCGCCACTGCGCTCGACACAGCGCGCCCAGAGGGACTGCATCGCGCCGGCCGGTATACGCCGGTCGGCATTGACGGCGCTCGCAGGGTCCACACCCGCTTCCTCGAGCACCGACATCGCATCGATACCGTAAATGCGCAGCGCCTGTGCAACAGGCAACAGAAAAGTGGCGAGTACGGAGTGCTCGGTCATCGGCACAGATACCTGCTGTTGGCGTTCGACAGGCCATAGTAATGCATGTCAGCCGTAAAACCAGTAGGCGACGACGATGGCGGCGATGATGCCGGAGAGGTCCGCAAAAAGCCCGCAGCCCAGCGCGTGTCTCGAGTGACGGATGCCAACGGCGCCAAAATACACCGCGAGCACGTAAAAAGTGGTTTCCGTTGAGCCCTGCAGCGTGGCCGCCAGGCGACCCTGGAAAGAATCCACGCCGAACGTGTTCATCGTGTCTATCATCATGGCACGCGCGCCAGAGCCGGACAGTGGTTTCATCAGCGCCGTGGGCAGGGCGTCCACCCAGCGGCTGTCCCAACCCACGACCTCGACCAGGCCACGCACTGCGTCCAGCAGCAGGTCCAGCGCGCCGCTGGCGCGGAACACGCCGATCGCCACCAGCATCGCCAACAGGTAGGGAATAATGCCAATAGCCGTCTCAAAACCCTCCCGCGCGCCGCCGATGAACGACTCATAGACATTGACCCCGCGCACGTGCGCAGTCCCGAGAAACAGGATGATCAGGGAAAAGATCAGCAGATTGCTGAGCAGGCTGGACTGATGCTGCAATTCCTCTGCACTGAGAGTCCCCAACCACGCCAGCAACGCCAGCAGCGCCGCCATGGCGAACCCGAGGAACCCCAGCACCACGCTGTCCAGCAGGCGGATTCGCTGAACCCTGGCTGTGACCAGCAAACCCGCCAGGGTGGAACAGGACGTGGCGATAAGGATGGGGATGAACACCGCGGCCGGGTCGGGGGCACCCATCTGCGCGCGGTAGAGCAGGATGGTCACGGGGAAAAGCGTCACCGAGGACGTATTCAACACCAGGAACAGTATCTGTGCATCCGTGGCCGTTGCAGGCTGCGGATTCAGTCGCTGCAGGTCTTTCATCGCCTTGATGCCCAGCGGGGTCGCCGCATTGTCGAGCCCGAGGATATTGGCCGAGAGGTTCAGCGTCATCGAGGAGATAGCAGGGTCGCCGGCCGGCACACCGGGCATGAGGCGCGTGAACAGCGGTGACAACAGCCGTGCAAGCCGGTCGACCAGCCCACTGGCCTCACCGACGGCTACCACACCCAGCCAGAGCGCCATCAACCCGACCAGTCCGATCGCAAGCTCCACCGACAGCCCCGCCATCTCGAAGAGCGCGGTCACCATCCGCTGAAACACTTCCGCGTCGCCCACCACCAACCAGCGGTAGGCACCGCTGATAAAGGCGATCATGAAAAAGCCCAGCCAGATTCGCCGCAGCATGCTGTGTCCTCACGATCAATCCATGGCCCCGTCGACGTTGCCGGCGAACTACCCGTCCTGAACGGTTCAGATCTGGCGCCCCATACCGCACGCGGAGTTACAGACGCACCGAGGCTACTCACCGGCACGCCGACCGCGGCACTTTGCGCCGCGACTATCGACGATATCCACGCCGAATGCAACGCGCCCGCCGGCACGCCCGCGGCGAGCGTAGCCACAGACGCAACGCCCGCGTGGGGGGCGCCGGCGGCAGCGATACGGGGAGCGCAGCGCTACCTGCCCCCGCCGGCCGGGACTTACACACTGCGTTTGCGTCGACACTGCCCGGGGTTATACTTTCGCGCTGCCGCCCGGCAGACGGGAGGCCCCTCGGTGGCAAAACCGCGGGGCCTCATTGCCAGCAGAGACCACCCGAGCGAGATAATGATGCGCAAACGCAAACCGACGACCGCACTGGAAACACTGGCCGAAACACGCTGCTTCGAGGGGCGTCAGCTGCGCCTGCGCCACCCGTCTTCGACCCTCAGTTGCGAGATGACCTGCTCGCTGTACCTGCCACCGCAGGCCGCTTCAGAGCAGGTGCCATTGCTTTACTGGCTGTCCGGGCTGACCTGCACGGACGAGAACTTCGTGCAAAAGGCCGGCGCGCAACGCTACGCCGCCGAACTCGGGGTCGGCCTGGTGTGCCCGGACACCAGCCCACGCGGCGAAGACGTGCCGGATGATCCGGAAAGCGCCTGGGATTTCGGTCACGGGGCCGGTTTTTATGTAAACGCTACCCGGGCACCCTGGAGCACGCACTACCGAATGTACGATTACGTGGTCGAGGAGCTGCCCGCCCTGATAGAGGAGCATTTCGCGGTTGACCCCGACCGGCGGGCTATCTTCGGTCATTCCATGGGCGGACACGGCGCGCTATCCATCGCACTCAGGAACCCCGGACGCTACACCTCGGTCTCAGCATTTGCCCCGATCGTTGCACCGAGCCAGTGCCCGTGGGGTGAAAAAGCGTTCTCCAATTACCTCGGGGATGACCGGGAAGCCTGGCAGGCCTACGACAGTTGCGAATTAGTTCGCGCCGCAAAAACCCGTATGCCGATGCTTATAGATCAGGGCCTCGCCGACGAATTTCTTGAGCAGCAGCTTAAACCGGAGTTGCTGGAAGCTGTCTGCGAGGAGAGCGGTTACCCCATCACCGTCCGCCGGCACCCCGGCTATGATCACAGCTACTTCTTCATCGCCAGCTTCGTCGGCAGCCACATCGGTTTCCATGCCCATGAACTGCAGCGGAACCGCTGAGCCACACCGATCGCGATGGTGTAGATGGTCTATTGGAGGAACCGGCGAAGTGCGGCCGGCGAGGTGCGACCCGGCCTGGTGGATAGCTCTGGGACAAGGAGCACGATCACGCTTTCCGGGGGCGTCTGGCGGCAGGGACGCCGCCAGCGAGCCTGTACAAGGATGTACGCTTTTTGGCGTCCCCCGGAAAGCGTGATCGTGCTCCTTGCCTGTCGGCATGAGAATGTCTCGCTGAGGTGTGGCCGGCGAGGTGTGGCCGGCGAGGTGTGGCCGGCGAGGTGCGGCCGGCGAGGTACGGCCGGCGAGATTGACTGCTGCCGAACTCAGTGCACCTGGGGATAAAGCAAACGCGACCAGCTCTCCGCTTCGAACGGGCGCCATCGGTCCTGCGGTTGTGACAGTCGCTCTGCCACCAGGAACCAGATCGTCGGGTTGAGCGTCATACCGCAGTGACTCCCGCGGACGCGTATCGACTGGGTTTCCTCGTGGCCATTGACCTGAACCGTGGTCTGCCAGTTGACGACACCGTCTCCGCGGGAATAGATCGCAGTGGTAGGCACCGGCGGCGCCACCGCGAGTACATCCTGCTCGATGGGTAGTTCCTCCAGCGGATTCAGTGCCACGAAGAGGCGTGAGGGAATAGAGCCCGTCATCCGGCCTTCGCCGAACGGGCTGCCCAGCGAGATCACCTGACGGATGCGCTCTGGAAAGCGACGGGCGATTTCACGCGCAAAGATACCGCCGAGGCTGTGCCCGACCAGTGACATTTTGCCCTGGTAATGTTCAGACAGCTCGAGAATGCGTTGCTCCAGGTTCTCGAGCACACCATCCCTCGGCCCGAGATTGCGGCCCAGCCCCCACCCGTGAACATCGTAGCCCAGCCGCGCAAGAAAACGTCGGAAAGCCGCGTTGTAACCATCGCCGCCCATGAACCCGGGAATCACCATCACCGGGTGGCCGTCACCGCCCGGGGACCGATCCAGTAAGCCTGCGGTGAACCGCAGTGAAACGAATTCCCCCAGCGCCCGGTGTGCCTCTGTCAGAGCCAGCCATGGACTGGGCGGAGGTACGTACGGCTCGGTGTACTCGGGGATCGCGTCGACGAGCGATTCACGTGTTTGCGCGGGCATATGCGATACCGTCCGTCGTTAGAAATTTATAATACGGTATCGGGAGGATAGCCGAGATTGCATGAGCAGGCAAAGCCGGCCATGCCCCGCCGGCCCTCGTTGCCCGCAAGCTGTCTGACGCGTCACACTTCTACACCCCAGAAGCCTGCAAATCCGGCTTATTCACGCTTCCGGCATTGCTGTTTGCACGCACCGAAGCGTACTGTTTTTCACCGTGCGGAGCTTGGGTGCTCCTAACCGGCCGCGACAGAAAAACAGCTCGCTTCCAAGTGCGGCCGGCCAGGTGCGGGTGAATGGTTCTGGGACAACGAGCGCGATCACGTTGTCCGGGGGACGTCAAAAAGCGCACGTCCGTATGCAGACTCGCTGGCGGCATCCATGCCGCCAGACGCCCCCGGAAACGTGATCCCGCTCATTGTCTATCGGCATGGATCCATCTTTGTTGAGGTGCGGCCGGCTAGGTGCGGCCGGCCGAGGTGCGGCCGGCGAGGTGAAAAACGCTAAAGTCGCGAAAACTCCTTGTTGAGGCGATACTGGCGCGAGGTGACATAGGATTCCATCGCCTCCACTCTGGCGACGGCCGCATTCAGGCGCTCCTGCGCGCGACGCAAGCGAACGCTGCTGTTCTCGCTGTAACGAAACACCTTGCGGGGGCGGTACTCGTGGTAACGCTCATCGTATTCCATGTCGACCGGGATGTCCTCGTAGCTCTCGTCCTCTTGGGTAAAGGCGAGCCCGTCATCGGCAACCCGCCGCGGCCGGGGGGCCAGCAGTATCCAGGCGCCGATATAGGCCCAGACCGCCAACATCCCGGTGAACAGGAACGCACCGAACCACAGCAGTCTCACGACCCAGGGCGCGATGTCCCAGTGATCGGCAAGACCCGCTGCAACACCGCCGATCTTGCCATTGCGGGTGTTGCGGTAGAGGTTCATTCCCCACCCCGCGCGACGCCTTTTCTTGAAATCGCCGTAGCCGTCCTGGTGTCTTGAATGGCGCTGACGTTGATATCGATAGGCCATGATTACTCTCCTCCCCGCGCGCGCCGGCGGGTTTGCTCCATCCAGTCTGGGTGGTCGGCTTCCAGGATGGACTCCAGGGCACCGATCCGTTCAGTCAGCCTGTCCACGGTTTCCAACAGCTGCTCTACCGTCTCGCGGTCTTCCTCGTTGAGGCTGCGCGAGGATCGATTGACGCTACGGTAGTGCATCGTCAGCCAGATCGGCATAACCACGACCATGAAAAGAATGGTCGGGACGAACATGAATTCCCAAATTTCCATCAATGCATTCCTTGGGTGACACCCGCCGTCGCCGGCACACCGCCACTCCCGTCGTCAGTAAGATCGGTAAACAGTGTTCAGTTGACCGAGTTTTTGCCCGCCATTTCAGACTTCAGGCGGTCGAGTTCCTCATTAATCCGCTCGTCTTCCGCCAGCGAGTCGATTTCGGCAGCCAGGTCCGGGGGAACGTTCCGCCCCATGTCCATGGACTCCAGCTGGCCTTCCATCGTATCCATCTTATGCTCAAAACGCTCGAACCGCTGGAACGCGTCATCGAGGGCATCGCGTTGCACCTGGCGCTTGACCTTGATTCGCGACGCCACCGTCTTGCCGCGCATCACCATCGCTTTCTGCTTGGCCCGGGCGTCATCGAGCTTCTGCTGCAACTGCCCGACCTCCTCGTTCAGCTGGTCGATGTGCTCATCGGTGGCCTGCAGTTCCGCCTCGACTGCCGCCACCTCATCCTGGATCGCCCGCTTTTCCTGCAAGGCGCCGCGGGCGAGATCTTCGCGCCCCTTGCTGATCGCCAGGCGCGCCTTGTCCTCCCACTTCTCGGCCTCACCGCGCACCCGCTCCAAGCGTCGGGCCGCGGTTCTCCGGTCTGCCAGTACACGCGCCGAGGAACTGCGCACTTCGACCAACGTGTCCTCCATTTCCTGAATGATCAGCCGGATCATCTTTTCGGGATCCTCCGCCTGGTCAAGCAGCGCATTGAGATTTGAATTAATAATATCGCTCATTCGGGAAAAAATGCCCATGATCTCTCTCCTCTAACGTTCGCCGCCGGTCGTGTATGACCCCACGACCCGGTACGCGAACCAGTAAACCAACTCGATGATCGCCGCCACCTGCACAAACGTGCAAAGCGCAGCACGGGGACCCAGAAACGCGCCACTGGTCGCACACAACACCAGCAACGCCGTATAGATCAGAAATCGCTCCTCCACAGCTGCCATGCTTTTTACTCCCTGCTCGCGAGCCCAGCCGGCCCGTTTCGTAACCTGTGCACCTCTGTCGGGCACGTGTCAGGTTATATACAGGTTTCGTGCCAGAACTCGTAACTCACTGTTTATCATAGAAATATAACCAATTTGTGTCTTCTTGGTCATTCACTGGGACACAGTTAAGGTTTTTTTAGCCTCTATTTAGGTTTTTAGCCCTCTATTATTAGGTATAATAAACCTTGTGAGAAATCGAGAAGCCATGATCGGGGAATCCGCTGCCCTGGCCGCCGCCCTGGCGGACGTGTCGCGCCTCGCGCCGATCAACCGCCCGGTGCTAGTTCTGGGCGAGAGGGGCACCGGGAAAGAGCTGGCCGCAGACCGCCTGCACTATCTCTCGCAACGGTGGGATGCGCCCCTGGTGAAGGTAAACTGTGCCGCCCTGGCTGAGACGCTGCTGGAATCCGAACTTTTTGGTCACGAGTCCGGCGCCTTTACCGGGGCAACGGCAGCACGGAGGGGCCGCTTCGAGCGCGCCGACGGTGGCACACTGTTCCTCGATGAACTCGGCACGATGTCGCTGCGATTGCAGGAAAAACTGCTGCGCCTGATCGAATACGGCGAGTTCGAGCGCCTCGGCGGTCAGAAAACTCTGCAGGTCGATGTGCGCGTGGTGGCGGCCACCAATACCGACCTGCGGCAACAGGCGGCCCGGGGCGAGTTTCGTCACGATCTCCTCGACCGGTTGAGCTTTGACGTCATTCACCTGCCCGCCCTGCGCCATCGCCCGGAAGACATCCCGGAGTTGGCGGAACACTTCGCGGTACAGTGGTGTGCCGAGCTGGGATGGGAGCTCTTTGCAGGCTTCACTGAAGGCTCAATCAAGGCGCTCGCCGACTACCACTGGCCGGGCAACGTGCGAGAACTGAAAAATGCAGTCGAACGATCGATACATCGCTGGGGAGACCCGACATCACCGGTCGGGGAGGTGGTGATCGACCCATTCGTCTCGCCCTACCTCGACTCACTGCCAGCAGGAGATGAACCGCAGCCCACCCCGCCCCAGGCCACGAAATCCGAGGACGAACAGGTATCAACGGAGTCACCCGCGCCGCTGGATTTTACCTCCCACATGGCGCGGGTAGAACGCAACTATCTGCGACAGGCTCTGACCGCCAATGCCCACCACCAGCGACGCACCGCCGAGCAGATCGGGCTCAGCTATGACCAGTTGCGGGGACTGGTACGCAAGCACGGCCTCAGTCGCCGACGACGCAGGGCAACGAAGGAATAGTCACCGGCTGCGGTTGCTTGCGCGCGCCGACACACACGGGGCAACGAGACCCGCACCCTGCCCCGACCCACCTGCCCTGCCCGCTGTTCTCGCGACCACGTTTCGGTGGGCAACCGGTGCGCCTTTGCCTACACTATCCCCCGACACACCACATCAACGCCCGGGAGAAACCGCCATGAGCCTGAAACTCGACGACACCGCCCTGCTGAGAAATCAGGCCTATATCAACGGCGAGTGGTGCGCCGCCGACGACGGCGCCACGTTTGCTGTGACCAACCCGGTCGACGGTTCGTCGCTGGCCCAGGTCGCCAGGATGGGGGCGGCGGAGACGGCGCGGGCGGTGGAAGCGGCCCACATCGCCATGCAGGCATGGCGCCAGCTCCCGGCCAAGGCGCGGGCCGGCTACCTGCGTAAATGGTACGACCTGATGATGGATCACCAGGAGGACCTGGCGCGGATCATGACCGCTGAGCAGGGCAAGCCGCTTGCGGAATCCCGGGGTGAGGTCGCCTACGGGGCCGCTTTCGTCGAGTGGTTTGGCGAGCAGGCGAAACGCATCGACGGCGATGTCATTCCCGGCCCGTCGGCAGACAGGCGCATTGTTTGCATCAAGCAGCCGGTGGGCGTGGTTGCCGCCATCACCCCCTGGAACTTCCCCAATGCGATGATCGCGCGCAAGGCAGCGCCGGCCCTGGCGGCGGGCTGCACCATCGTGATCAAACCGGCAAGCGAAACACCGCTGTCTGCATTCGCCATGGCCGAACTCGCCGCCCGGGCCGGCATCCCGGCGGGGGTGGTCAACGTGGTCGCCGGCAGCTCCGCTGCCATCGGTGGCGAGCTCACATCCAACCCCCTGGTGCGCAAACTGACCTTCACCGGGTCGACGCCGGTGGGCAAACGCCTGGTCGAGCAGTGCGCCGGCACCATGAAAAAAACCTCCATGGAACTGGGCGGCAATGCACCCTTCATCGTGTTTGATGACGCCCACCTCGAGGCCGCGGTGCAGGGGGCAGTAGCCTCCAAGTACCGCAACGCCGGGCAGACCTGCGTCTGCTCCAACCGGCTGCTGGTGCAGGATGGCATCTACGACGAATTCGTCGCCCGGCTGGTGAGCGCCACGGCCGCCCTCACCGTGGGCGATGGCATGCAGGAAGGCATCGCCGTGGGCCCCCTGGTCAACGCGGGTGCTCTGGATGACGTTCACGGCCTGGTCACCGCGTCGGTGGAGGCCGGGGCTCAGGTCGCACTGGGTGGCGGTGCGCACTCTCTGGGCGGCTGTTTTTACCAGCCGACCGTACTCACCGATGTGAGCCCAGACATGGCCGTGTTCCGCAACGAAATCTTTGGCCCGGTCGCCCCGGTGACGCGCTTTCACACCGAGGAGGAAGCTATCGCCCTGGCGAATGATACGGAGTTCGGATTGGCTTCCTACTTTTACACGCGAGACATCGGCCGCGTCTGGCGGGTGGCGGAGGCCCTCGAATACGGTATCGTCGGCATCAACGAGGGCATTATCTCCAACGAGATGGCCCCCTTCGGTGGCGTCAAGGAATCCGGCAGCGGCCGCGAGGGCTCGAAATACGGCATCGACGACTATGTGGAAATCAAGTACATGCTCATGGGTGGGCTGGCCGACTGAGCCCGTGGCCCCGAGGCCGCGATAGTCCACCGCTGCGACTACCTCTCGATCCAGGCACCTTATAACACAGCGCCTGGGCCAGGCCGGGATCAGAACCCGCCGCTGGTTTGAACCTCGCCGAAACGTCGCAGCCACGGCTCGAGATGGCCGAGACGCTGTTGCAGGGAACGAGCTGCTTCCCGGGTTGGGAAACTGCCGCAGAGCACCAGGTAGCGCAGGACGCCGTCCTGACGCTGCGGCAGGATGTACACCGGCGCCGCCAGTCGTTCTTCGACGATAAACCGGGTCGCCAGGTTCGCCTCACTGAACGCGCCCACCTGCACGGTGTACGCCTCGGGAGGCTGTGAAGCGACCCACGCAGGGCCCGCCATGGGTGCAGAAGGTGACGCGGGTGGTACCGAGGGTGTCGTGGGTAATGCCGGAGGAGTCGTGGGTGGTTCAGAAGGTATTGTGGGTGTTGCCGAAGCGGCTCGGGGGGCCGGTTTCTGCTTTTTCGCCGGGGCCGGTTCAGAGTCCGCAAAATGGCTGAAGTCGCCACCCAGGCATTCCACGACCCTGAGTGCGTCACCCGCATCCACCTGCTGATACTTCTCCCAGAACGCGGCGTCAACTTTTTTCCAATGCGGTTTCACATCGGACCGGCGATAGCGGGAGACCTGCCGGGGCCCGCCGTTATAGGCCGAGTAACTGGCCCGGGCAAGATTGTTCAGGCCCCCGGAGTGCTGGTGCTCCCCCTTGCGCAGCGCGTACTTGACGAGATAATCCAGCAGCACTTCGGCTCCCGCCTCTCCGTTGTAGGCAATGTCCCAGCGCAACCGCTGAAGATCGTAGATACCGCGCCAGACCCGCTCATTGATCTGCATCAGGCCGACGTCCCCGGTCCCGGACCGCAGCGGCACCCGCTTGTCGGACTCGACGACATATTGACGCCAACAGCTCTCCTGCCAGGCCGTGGCCAGAACGAGCTTTCGATACAGCTCCCGATACTTGGACTCGAGCGCGTAGGTCTGAAGCGTCTTGTCGACGCTGGCGTCCAGCAATGCGGCTACGGTGGGCAGGTAGTCGGTCAGCTCGTCCCGCTCCGGAACCCAGGAATTCAGTTTATCCTCCGGCGATGACGCGTAAGCCCGCGCGATCAGGGACAGGTCCAGCCGCCAGGTGGACGGTCGAGCCGCAGAAGGCCGTCCTGCGGCTGGATTCAGTTGCTCACGGAACAGCTGCTGCAACTCGGGATCCAGCTCGCTGTCGTAGCGCAACAGTGCCGCGGCGTCATCCTGGCTGACAAGCCTGGCCAACCGCCGCAGTCCATCCTCTGAGATCTCCAGCCCCACGCCGGGCCCGAGTCGATCCAGCGCCGCCAGGGCATCAGCGGCAGAGATCACCGTGAACCAGAGGAGGTCCCCCTGATCGGCCTGCCGGGAGCCGATCTCCCTGATGACCGGCGTGAGGTACTGCCAGCTTTCGATAAACCAGGCCCGGACCCGATCCGGGGCACCGGGGTCCGGCGTGTCGCCGAGATCTTCGTCGAGCACCTCCCGCAGCCGGTACCGGCTATCCAGCAGGACGTCGAACAGGGCCCCCCGCAGTTCCGTGAGCCCGGTCGCGGCGGCATAGCGCTTGACCGCGTACACCAGCACCGCGTCCATGAGCTGCCAGCGGTCCTCCAGCTGCGCCAGTTCGTCCGCGGACAGGGCGGGCTCTGGCACCGCGGCGGGGTGTTCGGGAACATCGAAACCGACATCCACCGCCAGCCCGGCGTCGTTGGCAGCGACGCGCTCCAGGCGCAGGCTTTGGAGAATCGACTGCAGCTCCGTCGCGGAATGCTGTGGCAGGACTTCCGGCAACAGCTGCTCGATGTTTTCGAGGTGGGGAGAAATATCGAGCGTAAACTCACCCAGCAGGGCCTTCAGCCTATCATTGGCTGCAGCCCACAATGGACCCGAGCCGACCTGTTGGGAGGCGGTGCCTTCCAGCCACGTTTCACGCACGTCGAGCCTGAGCACCCTGGCGCCCGCTTCGATCACCGGCGACCCCAGGGCTCCCACGCCACCGGTCCAGTCGAGCAGGGTGCTGCAGGCACCTGCGGAGCCGATACCGAGCCGCGCCGAGACCTGCGCTTTCAGCTCCAGTTCTCCCTCGCGTCCGGCCACTCGCGGATCACTGAGCACCACACGGTTACACCCCCCCGCTTCACCGGCGAGCTCGAGATTACCATCGGTGAATAACTGCGCGAGCAGCACCCGGCGGACCAGCGGATAATCCAGCGTTACCGGCACGGTGACCGACGCGACGTCGGCTGCACTGGCTGCACTGCTGCTTGGCTGCGTTGGCTGCGGGATACTGCAGCACGGCGAAACAGGTGATGAAGAGCCACCGGCGGCACGGTGTTACCCGGCTCCTGCGGCGCATTGCGCCTGCGGTCGGATAAGCCGCTGCCCTCCCCCTCCAGGCGTTATCGATCATGACGGCAGCCCGTCAAGGGCCAGCGCCCGGGCAGTGCATCGCTGTAAACTCGCTATCGATAATGATGAGCCGCATCCTTTTCAATCCCGGTCAGGTGGAATCTGGTTTCTGCGCGGGAGCGGCGACTCACCGTCCGGAGACAGCGGTCGTATGAGGGTCGTATGAGGGCTCCCTTCGCTGAGGTCGATATCATACGGGACGTTGGCGCGGTGACAAGCATGTAAAGAGGCCAGCGCTCGTGTGATGACCACCCCCACAATCCGGTGTGGGCAACGGGGTTCAGAGATTTTGTGCCTGACCAGGCCCTACCCCAAACACCGGAAAAAGCTGCTCGCAACAGCACTGGTGTTACCCAAGGTGTGTATCACGACTATGACGCGGCTTTAAATCTCTCGGTCACTCATCAGGCGTGGGTGAATAGCCACTTTGGGCGAGGAAGGCTTCGGGATCTTCCATTGCCAGGATATCCCGTACCGCCTGGTCCTTATCTGCAGCTTGCGCATAGTAGGCTTTGCAGATGAGGTATCCCAAGGTATAGCCCAACGCCACGGGACGGCCCTCGTCATCCTTATTCCAGAGCCAGAAAGACACATCCTGCGCTTGCAGATCGGCCTGAAAGCGCTGCCAGAGGGCCGCCTCACGCCCCTCGAATTGTCGGTACTGCCCATACGGTCGCTTACGCACCAGGTCAAAGGTCTCGAACTCGGCGCCTCCCTCGCGCAGCACTATTCCCAGCATGTTATCCGGCTGAGCATAAAGGCCCAGATAGTGCTGAAACCCCTGTGTTTTCGCCTGCTGGAAATGGGTGAGCTCGTGCGTCATGACATCGAGTAGCGATTCTCGTATAGCAAAGATAACAGCAAGACAACAGGGACACCCACCTTAAACAAGCAACCAGGGACCAGCCAGGGCTCCCGCCTCAACCTTCACATCCTCCACCGTCGAAGATTTTTCACATCTAGGTGCAAGTGCACTGCCGAGAGTAGCGATAGAGAATGTCTGCCAACTGGTTCGCCTGGTAAACTGCCCGATTCCGGTCCTACGAACAAGCTACTGGCTATCGACGGCAGCCGATGGTTTTACTGTAAGCTTTTTATGAGCTTTCCGGTGTGTATTTTACTTGGCCGCTGCCACGTGCTTAGCGATGGCGCGGAACCGGGCGGTCGGAGCATTGAGCGCCATGCGGACAGATATCGGGGCAACTTTCCTCGCCCGGCGGTGGTGTTCGCGCGACTGGGCGATCAAAAAAAGAGTCAGATGAGGGGCCGCGTCGAATTACAGATTCAGCGAATTCGCCGTGTACCGAACGCAAACGACGGGAAGACCCAGCGCGCTGATGATTGCGCTGCTTACGTTGGGCAACCGTTCTTCGTCACGGCAACTCGGCGCTTGGAAATACAGACACCGGCCAATCCCAGGAGCAGCATCACCAGTGTGGGCGGTCCAGGAACCGCTGATGCCGGGATGCTAGCGTTAAATCCAGCGACGTAGCCGCCGGTCGCGAAATTGTTCGCGGTGGTCACGTTCGACGCCAAATTGGCATTGGCGAAGTCGGCGAGCGAGTCGTAGCTCAGGAGGAAGGTCTCGTTGCCAAACTGGGGATCGGACTGGTAGAGCAACTGATACTGGCTCCCGTCGTAGGTAAATCCAGCGACGTAGCCCCCGGTCGCGAAATTGTTCGCGGTGATCACGTTCGACGCCAAATTGGCGTTGGCGAAGTCGGCGAGCGAGTCGTAGCTCAGGAGGAAGGTCTCGTTGCCGAACTGGGGATCGGACTGGTAGAGCAACTGATACTGGCTCCCGTCGTAGGTAAATCCAGCGACGTAGCCCCCGGTCGCGAAATTGTTCGCGGTGGTCACGTTCGACGCCAAATTGGCATTGGCGAAATCGGTGAGGGAGTCGTAGCTCAGGAGGAAGGTCTCGTTGCCGAACTGGGGATCGGACTGGTAGAGCAATTGATACTGGCTCCCGTCGTAGGTAAATCCAGCGATGTAACCGCCGGTCGCGAAATTGTTCGCGGTGGTCACGTTCGACGCCAAACTGGCATTGGCGAAGTCGGCGAGCGAGTCGTAGCTCAGGAGGAAGGTCTCGTTGCCAAACTGGGGATCGGACTGGTAGAGCAGCTCGAAAGGTATTGCCAACGCCTTCTCGGCTGGCAGCAAGGCGAATGTGAATATGGCCGTCACGATACTTGCTTGCAATAGCTTCATTAGATATCCCCGAAATTTCGTGGATCGTAAGGCACAGTCAACCGCAAGGCCGATGGAATTCAGTGATGCTTATTCCCGGGAAAGAAGCAAGCCCCATGCCAACCTTAATAACATGCCGTTTATCAGACAGTTATCCGGGGGTGTGCGTTTTTCCCATCGTGCGGCCTCTCGTTTTTGTAAAGGCTATTGACACTAGTTCGGTATTATTAAACGGCATTTCGATTTCTCCGAAGTGCGCTACCGTGGGTTGGATAAAAATGCTCATCGTCTGTTTGTGGCCTGGGCCCTGAGTAATATGATGATTGAACCGCCCTGGGTTTCGTGTAAAAACTTTTACGAAATGTGATCTCGTAAGGACCGTCCAGTGATGGGGTGGAGGAGATTACGCCAGGGCACGGACCATAAAAAAAGCACTATTCGCGAGACTACCGCATCACTCGGGCTTCTGAAATAATACCGCTCCGTTTTCCGTCCAATATCGCCAGGAGACTCGATGTCCCGCAAAACACACTTTCCAGTTGTTGCCGTTGTCCTGCTGCTACTGCTCCCCAGGGTCGGCCTCGCCGATGACCAGATCGTCATGAAAAATGGCGACGTGATCACCGGCAACGTCTCCATCATAACCGATGAGGAGGTGGTCATAGAGCCCAGTTACAGCGGTGCATTTGCCGTCGATGTAGCAGAGGTGGCAAGCATCGAGCTAGAGGAAGCCTTCGAGATAGAATTGGCCAACGATACACGACTGGAAGGACGGCTAGCCCTGGATGAGCTCGGCCGGCAGGTGATTGTCGCGCCGGATGGCACGGAGCGCCCCGTTTTGCTGAGTCAACTGGCGGAGGCGACAGAGCCCGAGGCCTACTTCGACTGGAGTCTCAAGGCAGACCTCAATGCCAGCTATAACTCCGGCAATACAGATTCAGAGAACACACTGTTTTTCGTCGATGGCGGTATCAAGTGGGGGGAGCACAGGCACAGGGCTGACTTTACCCTGCGTGATGAAAGCGTGAACGGTGAAACCACGCAGGAACAGGCTCTGCTGAACTACGGCTACAACTGGATTTTCGCCGATCCATGGTTCATGGGTGGCAGCTTCACTTACGAGCGAGACCCGGTGAGGGACCTGGACTATCGCTATACGGCCGGCCTTATTTTCGGGCGCGATATCTTCGATGATGCCACCAAATACCTTGGTATCAGTCTCGGCCCGGGCTACTCGCAGGAAAAGCTGGGGGGCAATACCGAGGGTGGTGCAGTCGGCCTGTGGTCCCTGCGCTACGAGCACAAATTGCTTACTTGGGTCAACTTTTTCCACACACAGGCATTCACCTGGCAGTTCTACGGCAACGACAATTCGATCTACAAAACCAATACTGGCCTTAGCTTCGACCTGATCGCAGACCTGTATTTTAATGTTTCGCTTCGCTACGACTACGAAAGCGAGCCGGCTGAGGGCCGCAGCGAGGACGACTCGACCCTGGTCTTCGGGGTGGGGTATACCTTCTAGCTGGACACAAATTGTCCAAGATGCGGCGGGCCTACTCTCCCGTCCCGCGAGAAGATCATTCGGGGATACTGTGAGGGCCGGGAGACGATTCCTGCAAATTACCAGGCCGGGGCTCCACTGCAGCAGTTCGTGACCGATCCCGGGCCGGTCCTTGACGCGCGGCCCGCCGTTATTTCGCTCCATATTCGAAAAGATGGCGGTCGCTGGACCATGTTTTACGGAAAAAACTCAATAGCATCGGCCATCTGAGAGGGGCAGTTCTGGCAATGCCGAGCTTCGGAACGCTGCTCAAAGGGAGCTGACAAACGGGTGAATAAGTAGTGAATAAGTAGGACACCCATCTCGCGAACTGAGCGACTAAACAGAGCGACTAAACAGGACATCCATCTCAACCTTACTTTAACGACTAAACAGGACATCCATCTCAACCTTACTTTAACGTCGAGGATTTCTGCCATCGACGAGCAGATGCACTGACGTAAGCAGTGACTGAGACAGTGAGCTAAGCAGTTCACACAAAAGATTGCGAGATCACGGCGCCACGAACAAGCTCCCGGCGGTCGACGACAGCCAGGACCGCGGTTAGGAACGCTACCGTTGGTAGACCTGTTTCAGTAGCCCCAGCGGTGGCAGTCGACTTCGTCCTGTGTCGTTGCAGAAGCTGCGTAACCGGCCCAGACTCCCTACAGCCGTCAGGCTGGCCGCTTGCACGTTTATTGAGAGCAACTGCCACTGGTCCGCCGTCAGTGATAACGGCCGTAGAATCGATTCACAGTGTTCAGAGAGTACGCCACGTTTTCCGGGTGCCACTAGTCGACCTGTGTCTTCCAACAGCTTGATGTAGTCGGGAAGCCGAAACGGTAACTCGGGACCATGGGAGCGTGGCCTGGTTCTTTCGCCTGAAAACGACGCCAGCGATACACCCTGAGGTGCATGCTGGCCAGCTTCGGCGTCTTTCATGCTTTCCTCCCGTTCGAGCGCCCGCAAGCGCTGTTGCACCGACGTAAAATCGGACTCTGCCAGAGACGTCGCCAGGCCCGCCCTAACCGGATTCAGGTCCACATAGGCCATGCACGCCAGTAGGGCGGCCTCATCCAACAGGGCCTGGCTTTTAAATCGCCCCTCCCAGAATCTGCCGGTGCATTCATCTTCCGCGTTGGCTCGACGGGCAATATGCTCGTTGAGGCAGCGCATGTACCAGCTGATATCGGCAAGGCGCCTGCGCCATACCGCGGCGATCTCTTTCACTGTATCCCTTTGCGCTGGGGAGAGCTCCTCGCCTTGCAGCCACTGCTGCACCAGGATCGGCCCTTTGAATAACTGCGTCCACCGGTGGATCACCTCTTCATCGCTCCAGCTCTGCGCTCGAGACGGCTCGACCCGAATCACCAGATGAAAGTGGTTGCTCATTATTGCGTAGGCGCAGACATCGATCGCAAACACGGCGCCCTGCTGGGCTATTCTATCCAGCACCCATTGCTTGCGATGGTCGAAGTCCTTGCCGGTGTAGGCATCGGTGCCGCAGAGAAACGCCCGCCGCACACAGCGTGAAATGCAGTGATAGTAGGGCGTGCAGTTCAATGCCACCTGGGCGCGGCGTGGTAGGGTCATGTTCGATCTCGGCGTCTGCTCTCAGTGCTGCAGGATAGAGCCTGAATTCGTCGTTGTCGGCGGGTTGATTGAAAGTGATTGAATTGCGGTGGGTGTCCGATTTATCTTTCCGATTTATCTTATTGAATTGCGGTGGGTGTCCTATTTATCTCCTATTTATCTCCAGCAGCAAATCGCCATTGTCCAAAAGCCTCCCATGGGTTCCGGCGAAGCCGCAGACGTCGATAGCGATGGGCTCCGCGGTCGCATTTGGCAGGCCCGGCAGCAGTGAAGTGGTATAGAAGTTCAGCGGGCAGTCACCGCCCGCATTCGGGTCTCCCCGTTGCGGGAACGTATGGAACAGCAACCTTGTCCCGTCCGCCTCGACCACAGCATTGTCCACCACCAGTCCGCGATTTGTGTCCCCGGGTATGACTGCTGGTCCGGGCTTGGCGGTGGGCATTATTGCTGCGCTGACCGGCACGCTCTCGCGGGCTGCCTCACCTTGCTCCCGGGCCGCCATCTGCTGCATCTGCGCCCCGTAAGGTGTACTGGCCATCATGTCGGCGAGCAGCACGGGCAGCAGTTCCATCACAGCATTGGCTGCCTCATGATTGCCGGCTTGCATATAGCGAATGGCAAGGGCGGTAAGTCCCTGCGTATCGACTTCGTAATCCTCCTTCTGTGCCGGGTAGATTTCGGCCATGCGTTTTTTCGCTGCCTCGGCCCCGCCTGCCTCGATGGCCGCGCCAATCTCCGCAGACAGCAGTGGCTTGCCCGTCTGCGACCAGGCGTGCAATGGTGTCAGCAGGGACAAGATCAATAAAATCGTTCTGATCAGATACAATAAAGATGGCATTCGCCTGACCCCCATCGACACGCAATGCATTACCAGCAGTCTGAGTATAGACACAATTCACAGGCCATATTGTTTCTCCCGCGGGTTAGCATGGATCGAACGGCAACGGTGGTGTGCCTTATGTTCTGCCCGGTTATTCTCATACTGCTCAGAACTTTGGATCACATCGGGCATCAATTCTCGACGAGCAACTCCATAACTACGCAGTTTGTCTGTCACGATATTTCTGGGCTCATCACTATGACTGCGTAATAACCTTTTGAAGAAGCGTTTCGGTGCCGCCCCATCACATTTTGCTTGGAGGTAGATATCAACCACCTCGCCATCCTGATCCACTCCCCGCCAGAGATAATGCTGCTTGCCATTAATCTTCTCGAAGACTTCATCGATGTAGAGTGTGTCACCGTAACTCCCGCGCTTGGTTTTCAATCGGCATGTATAAATGAACCCGCATCTGATACAGCAGAGCCGGATCGCTTCACGGCTGACAGTCATGCCTAGTTCAGCCAGAAGATCCTCAATATCTCGGTGGCTGAAATTGAAGCAATAGCGGAGCCAGACAGCATACGAAATGATTTCAGATGGGAATCGGTGGCGTTTGTAGGCACTCATTGAGAGATTCTACCAATTACGGCGACTTCACTTGGCAGTAACCCCCAGAACGTTGGCGCCAGTAATCAGCCTGAGGACTTCTCGTATTATGGGCCCGCGCCGGATTTCGATTTGGGTGAGTTGTACTGAGTCTGACGGACAAGTGCAAACAGTGACTGGCTGAATCGCCCGCGGAGACTCGACCTCTGTTTGAAAGCATTCTGGCGGCCTCCGGAGACATCGAATACTTACGCCGCCATAAAAAAGCCCGCAGAATGCGGGCTCTCTCGGTATCTGCACGCTACTGTCGCGTTAGCGGCAGACTGTATGGCGGTGAGGGAGGGATTCGAACCCTCGATACGTTTCCGTATACACACTTTCCAGGCGTGCGCCTTCGACCACTCGGCCACCTCACCGTGAGGGCGCGAATGATAGCACAGGAAACGCGGGTTGCCACGTTGGTCGGGCAGCAGTCGATACCCGGAATTACTGACGGTTCAAGCGGCCCAGCGGTTCGAGCTTTCGGGTCGTTGGAACGCAGCGGGTTGATGTCCAGGCCACCCCGTCGCGTGTAGCAGGCCTGCAGCGTCAGTGACTCCGGTTTGAGTCGCTGGCTCAGGTCGCAGAACATGCGTTCTGCGCACTGCTCGTGGAATTCCTGGTGCTCGCGGTAGGCGAGGATGTACCGCAAGAGCGAACCGTGCTCCAGGGCCGGGCCCCGGTAATGCAACCACACCGTCGCCCAATCGGGCTGACCGGTCACCGGGCACAGGGAGCGCAGCAGGTGCGAGTGTATCGATTCATCCACCTGTCTGCCGGTATCAACTTCCAGCATCGTCGCCGAGGGTGCTCCCGCCTCAGGCCTGAACGGCGCATCGTCGATGCAGGTTCCCGGCGGACGAGTTCCAGAGAGGCGCTCGTCGTCAACCGTGAGTAGCTCGACACCCACCGCCATGCCCACCACGGCACCAATGTCCGCGGCTATGGTGGCGACTGCCGCTGCCTCGCTGTCGAAACGGTGATTGTTGAGCGAATTGAAGTACAGCTTCAGTGACTTGGATTCGACGATATTCGGCGATGCAGCGTCGATGCTGATGCGCCCTACCCGGGCGAGCGGGCGGCCGTCAGCAGCCAGCCAGGACAACTCATAAGCATGCCAGATATCGAGCCCAGAAAACGGCAGTCGGTTGCCGATTGCCAGTCCATCCCGGGCCGGCTTCCGAGATATGGGAAACAGCAGCTCCGGCGCATAGCGCCCTGCGGGTGGGGTGGCCTTGCCCAGCAGCATCTCGGGAGGGGTAGACACGAGCCCGGCCCCCTACTGCCGCAATCGGGTACCCGAATTGAGCAGGTACATGCTGTAACCGAAGGCGAGGGCCGTGAACACCGCGATCATACCGAAGGCGACCGTGAGGCTGACATCCGATACTCCCAGCATGCCGTAGCGGAATGCATTGACGACATAGACCAGCGGGTTCAGCTTCGATACGTTGGCCCAGAATTCCGGCAGCAGGTCCATCGAGTAGAACACGCCACCGAGATAGATCAGCGGTGTCAGAACGAAAGTCGGCACGATAGAAATATCGTCGAAATTGTTGGCGTACACCGCATTGATGAAGCCGGCCAGCGCAAACAGGGTGGAGGTCAGCAACACGGTGACAATGACTATCGTGTAGCTGTGCACATCGATACGGGTGAAGAATAACGATACCAGCGTTACGATCACCGCCACGCAGATGCCGCGGGAGACACCCCCCAGCACATAGCCCATGAGGATGACGTAGTTGGGCGTTGGAGAGACCAGCAGCTCCTCGACACTGTGATTGAACTTGGAGCCGAAAAATGACGACACCACGTTCGAATAGGAGTTGGTCACAATGGCCATCATGATCAGCCCGGGCACCACGAACTGCGTGTAGCTGAACCCACCCATGTCGCCGATACGGGAGCCGATCAACTGGCCGAAGATGACAAAATAAAGCGACATGGTTATCGCCGAGGGCAGCAGCGTCTGGGCCCAGATACGGGTGTAGCGCCGCACTTCCTTGCGCAAGATCGTCATGAAGGCCGTGGCCTGCTGTCCCGGGGTCATGCGGCGCCCTCGACGAGGTTGACGAACATTTCTTCCAGCCGATTGGCGCGGTTGCGCATGCTGGCCACCTGCACACCCTGGCCCTGCAGGGCTGCAAACACGTCATTCAGGTGCTGTCCCTTCTCGACCTCGACCTCGAGGCTGTGGGGGTCCACTCTGCGCGCGACAAACCCGGGTACCGCGATGTCCTCCGCCAGTTCGTCGACACAGTCAAGGATAAATACCTCCCGATGCAGCTTTCTCAACAGGCCCTTCATGGAACTGTTCTCCACGATCACACCGTGATTGATGATCGCAATATTGCGGCACAGCGCCTCGGCCTCCTCCAGGTAATGGGTGGTAAGGATGATAGTGGTGCCGCCGGCATTGATCTGCTTGAGAAAGTCCCACATCGACCGCCGCATCTCGATGTCGACACCGGCGGTGGGCTCGTCGAGGATCAGCAGGCGCGGTTCGTGCACCAGCGCCCGGGCAATCATCAGCCGGCGCTTCATGCCCCCGGACAGCATCCGCGAGGCGGTATCGCGCTTGTCCCAAAGCCCCAGCGCCCGCAGGTACTTTTCTGCCCGTTCGCGAGCCAGGCTGGCGGGTAACCCATAGAAACCCGCCTGGTTGACCAGGATGTCGAACACGCGCTCGAACTGGTTGAAATTGAACTCCTGGGGCACGATCCCGATGTAGGTTTTCGCGGCCGGGAAATCCTGGTCGATATCAGCGTCGAACACGGCGACCCTGCCCGCGCTCTTGGACACAAGGGAACAGATGATGCCGATGGTGGTCGACTTGCCGGCGCCATTGGGCCCCAGCAGCGCAAAAAAATCGCCCTGCTCCACCGTCAGGCTGATCCCCTTGAGAGCCTCGAATCCATTGCCGTAGACCTTGCTGAGATTTTCTATGGTCAGTGCTGGTATCATCAGGTGCTTACATATTCCGGCGGCTTGGGGGCGGCTATTGTAGCGGCATTTGGCGCCGCACACGACTCGCATGAACGATCTACAGTACCTTCATTACAATCAGCAGCTGGCGAGGACGCTCGCCGACGGTATCGACGCGCAGATACCAGGCTTACCCGCGGATGACCCCTTCCGCGAATGGCTGGAAGCGCTGCGGCGGGCGGCTGACGACACTGCACTGCTCCACCGCGACGGTCCCGGGCTGATGCAACGCCTGTTCACCACCTACCCGCAGTTTGGGCCCCTGGTGCCACGGGACCTGCTCTGGTTCCTGGGTGGCGATTGCCTGCATGTCATGCCCGACGAGGAAATCGCGCAGCACCAGGCACTGGATGAACTGCGGTACGAGGCCGCACGCAACGGCGAAATCCTCGACTACGACGCCGCGCGCTCGCGACTCGAGCGGCCGGATGGATAAGACCCGCCCGGGGGCGGCTGACGGCTGCAGTCGCTGTCGTCGTCGCCTAATCGGTGGTATATGGCTGTCAGCACTTGACGAACAGGCGGGCGCTTCCTAAAATGCGCGCCGTCTGACCGAGACTCGCTGCGTCCCCTTCGTCTAGTGGCCTAGGACACCGCCCTTTCACGGCGGTAACAGGGGTTCGAACCCCCTAGGGGACGCCACTCGTCAGCTCCCGCCTTCATTTTTCTCCTCAAGTGACACTGACAGGCTGTTGATGCAGTAGCGGAGCCCGGTTGGCTGCGGCCCGTCGGTGAATACGTGACCCAGGTGAGCATCGCAGTTGCTGCAGGTGACCTCTGTCCGGATCATGCCATGGCTGGTATCGCGGTGCTCCACGACGCCATCGGCCGTTGCCGGCGCAAAGAAACTTGGCCAGCCACAGCCGGCATCGAATTTGGTGTCGGAGAGGAACAGGGGCTCGCCACAGCCACGGCAGTGGTAGACGCCGTCCTTCTCGCAATCCCAGTATTCGCCGCTGAAAGGCCGCTCGGTGCCCTTTTCCCGCAGCACGTGGTACTCCTCGGGGGTCAGCTTCTCGCGCCAGTATTCGTCGTCTTTCACCGGTTTTACCTCCGCAGTTCAACCAGAGTAGATTACACTAGGGCTATTACGCGCTCCAGCCCCGCTCCGTATCATGGCCGATTTACAAATCGAGGATTTCTACCGCGACGTCGCAACGATCTTCCTGCGCCTGTATGCCTGTTTCCCGCGCAAGATCACACTCTATGTCGACGAGGTCAGCGGCCCGGACGAGCCCGACGAATACGGCCTTCATCACCCGCGCTTCGAAGCGGGTTTCAGCGCCATGGTCTGGCTGGCGGATGAGGGCTATATCCGTTTCGAGGACACGATACGCCAGGAAGCACTCGACCAGGTCGTGCTGACCCGGCGCGGCTTCCTGCTGCTCTCATCCCGCGCGGAGCCCGAATTGGTTCGCGAGAACCCGGCGGACGACCGGCCGCCCAGCGTGCGCGAAGCGTCTCTGCAAACGATCGCCTGCCTGCGCGATGCTGTCGCAGACGGTTCCAGTATCGCCATCCGCCGCTGCGTCAGCGCCCTGCTGGCAAGGCCCGGCTGACAGCGACTTCAGTCCGCTGTTCCCACCCGGTAGAGCACCTGGTCATCATAGCCGGTAATAACCGGGCGATAACCGCAGAATTCCCGATCAAGCTCCGGGTCGTTGGTGTCGACCAGTAACGGCCTGCCTTCCAGCGTGGCCAGTTTGGACTTGGCGGCCACGATGCGGACGTTATCCACGCCCACGGCCCGGATCACCGCCGGGGTGAATTGCTGGTTGCCCCGCCCGAAAACATGCCCCTGGCCGCCGATGGCGGTGACGATGATCTCGGCAGGGCCCGGCGCATCGGCCAGGGCGGCCACAAGGCCCTCTTCGTCGCTGTCGGCGCGCAGCAGGCGAGCGTCGCGAATGATGTCTACCCCGAGCAGTGTATTGGGCAGGTCCAGCGCCTCCATGATGGCGGCCGTCGTCGAGCCGGGTCCGATACAGTAGGTGCGACCGGGCTCCATGTGCTCTACCAGCCACGCCGCAATATCAGCGGCGACGAGTTCCCGGCTCTCGCGCCCGCCGATCTTGGTATGCTGCAGGTAGCTGCTGTCCCCGGGAACCAGCAACTCACCGTAGAAACGGCTCCTGACGATATCTTCCCGGAAGGCTTGCTCGTCTATGTCGCGCACTTCCCGGCGCAGCAGACCCACCAGGCCGCCGTCAACCAGTTTCAACAGCAACTCCCCGGCGGCCTCAGGGGACACCGCAAACACGCCGGAATGCATTTTCACACCGGCCGGTACCCCGAGCACGGGCACGGTGTCGGCCACGGCGTCGAACAGGTCCCGGGCCGTGCCGTCGCCACCGGCAAAGAGGATCATGTCGACACCGGCGGCAACCAGTGCCCGGGCCGCTGCGCGAGTATCTTGCGCAGCGGTCCCGGTGCCCCCGGGTTCGCCAAGCACCTGAAACCTGAAACCGGTGTCCGCCAGGTTGTCGGCGCCCATCTGCCCTCCCCAGCAGCTGAACCGCAGCGCGGACCGGCGGGGTAACAGTGCGGTCAGCGCGCGTTGCAGGCGCGCCATCGAGCGCGTGCATTCACCGACCGGACGCTGGCCGGCCAGTTGCCGAACCGTCTCGCCGTCGCTGCCCTTGAGGGCCAGGCTGCCGCCAAGCCCCGCGAGCGGATTGACCACCAGGCCGATATGCAGGTCACTCACGACACATACTCCTCACCGGGCAGGTAGCTGCACCCGAGGGCCCTCAGGATGCGGACGTCGACCGGGGCGAGTTCATCGGCGAGAACCCGGGCTCCGCGCAATTCTCGCCGTTCGGGGTAGTGACGGCGCAGGCGATCGAAGCCACCGGCCGCCAGGCGCGAATCCAGCGACAGGGTCGCTGCCCGCAGGTTCCTGTCGTCAGTGTCGATATCATAAAAACGAGTGATCAGGGCCCGCAGCAGGTCCGCGCCGTGAACGCCCGCAGCCACCGCGACCGGCTCCCGCACCCCGGCCAGGTGTGACGCGGCAACCGCTTCGACACCAAAGTGCAGCGCGGCAGCCTCGTACAGCATACGGGTGGCCAGCAGTTTGCCGTCCAGGCTGTAACCGGCAATATGGGGTGTTCCGTAATGCACCCGTTGCAACAGTGCCGCGTCGATACACGGCTCGCGCTCCCAGACATCGAGCACGACGCCCGGACCGGAGTGCGTCGCCAGCCTGTTACGAAGCGCCCGGTTGTCGATAACAGGCCCGCGGCTGGCATTGATCAGCAGACTTTCCCTGCCGATGACGGCGAGCTCGTCCGCTCCCAGCAGGTGGCGGCTCGGCCAGGGTCTGCGGTCAGTCAGTGAACAGTGCAGGGAAACGACGTCGGCCTTGAGCACACGCTCCAGGGTACTGGCTTTTTGAATGTCCGCCTGCACGAGCCAAGGGTCGTACACCCGGTATTCGATTCCGAGACTCCCGAGTGCTGCGGCCAGCCGCTTGCCGATGATCCCGTAACCGACGATACCCACCACGCCACCCGCCAGCAGGCGTTCGAGGGTATCGCCTATCGAGGCGAGAGCGGCCAGTACGTATTCGACGACCGAGTTGGCGTTTGATCCGGGCGCATGGGCGAACCCGATGTCATGCTCTCGCAGGTAGTCCAGGTCGATATGATCGACGCCGCTGGTGGCTGAGCCGACAAACTTCACCCCCGTGCCGGCGAGCAGGCCGGCATCGACCCGGGTGACAGAGCGGGTCAGCAGGACGTCGGCATCGCCCAGTTCCTGCGGGGTCAGTTCGCGCCCGTTGACCAGCCGCACATGACCGAGCTGCCCGAACAGGTCCGCCGATCCGGGGATGTTGCTGTCGGCCACGATATGCCTATCGAGCGGGGGCGCCATCCCACGGGATGGGGCTCCTGGTGTCACCACCTTCACACGAGGTCCTCGGCGTTGAGCGCCAGTGAATCGAGCGGGCGGGAATGACCGAATTCCCGCCCCAGGGCTTCGTAAAAGCGGCCCGCCCGGCCGGGCAATCCCGCCTGCTGCCAGCACCGCGCCCGCCCGTGGACCGCCCTCGCGAAAACCGCCCGCTGGGCGAGCTCATCGTTCCCCGGGTTGTCCATGCTCAACTGAAAGCGGTACCCACAGGCCTGCGAGAACAGCCACTCGAGCGCCTGCGGCCCCGCCTCGACCGCCTCGAAGCGCCGCTGAACGCGGGCGTCGCGCCCCGCCGGCGCGTACCAGTAGCCGAAGTCTATCTGTAAACGGCGCTCGCGGCCGGCAATGCACCAGTGGGCCACCTCGTGTAACGCGCTGGCGAAAAAATCTTCCCGGTAGAAGAGCCGGTGACCGGGGACCGGACGCCCGGTTCCGCTGTTGGTCCCGGCGGGAAGGTACACGGGCTCCGACGCCCCGCCGAGAAGCAACGTGTCGAACCGACGGGCAAAACAGTCGGCGAACACCCGTTCAAGTCGACCGGCATCAAACGGTTGCGTCGCGGGGATTGCTGTGGCGGCGGGGCTCACGCCTCAGCGTCCTGTTTGCGCAACATATACCGGTATTCGTCACCCTCCACCCACTGTGCAAGCAGCTCGTGGCCCAGAAAAGCGCAGAATTTCGGGATATCCCGCTCGGTAGAAGGGTCGGTCGCCCGGATCAACAGGGTCTCCCCGAACGCCATATCGCGAACCTTGTTATGCAACAGCATGACCGGCTCGGGGCAGTAGAGCCCGAGCGCGTCCAGGTAGTGATCTGCAGTCTCCTCCGGGCCAGACACGAGGCTACCCTTCCAAATCCGTAAACGACCCGGCGTCTGCCTTGTACACCAGGTCCCACTGCTCGCTGTCGGCATCGTACAGCACGAGCAGCTCGCCGCGATCGACCTGCCGCTTGAGTTCCCCGACTTTATCGTCCAGCGAATGCTCGACCTCGCCGTAATCCGTCCCGTCACGGCTGGCGTAGTCTTCCAACAGTGCGCGCAGGACGTCGCCCGGCAATCGACGGTGGGGTATCTCGATAATTTGCGCCATCGCGCTTGCTTCTGCCTCCGATGATTGCGCGCTAATATAAAGGCAAAGCCAACCAATGTGGAGCCCCAGCGATGGATCAGTCGTACGTACTTACCTTTACCAGCGACGACCGGCCAGGACTGGTGGAGTCGCTCTCGGAAGCAATCGAGGCCAGCGGCGGCAACTGGCTGCAGAGCCGGTTGTCCCAACTGGCGGGTAAATTCGCAGGGCTCGTGCTGGTCTCTGTCCCCGCCGACCGCGCGCAGGAGCTGGAATCGAGCCTGGATAACCTCAGAACAGGGGGCCTCGACATCCAACTCACGCCCGCGGCGCCGACTGACGCACCGGGTGGCGCGTCCGGCGCCCGGGCGCGACAGATAACCCTCGCCGTGATGGGCCCGGACCGGCCGGGGATCGTGCGTGAAGTGGCGCGCACTCTCGCCGATCGCCGGATCAACGTGGTAGACATGGACAGCCATGTCGCCGGCGCCCCGATGAGCGGCGAGCAGCTGTTCAATGCGCGCATCGACGCCCACATACCGGTATCCACCGATCTCGCAGGCCTGTCTGCCACGCTGGATGAAATCGCCGAACAGATGACACTAGAGATCGATCTGGAGGGCTGAGCGCCTGTGGCCGCACCTGGCCGGCCGCACCTGGCCGGCCACACCCCATCATGTCGACCAGGATGAACCTACGCCGATAGACAATGAGCGGGATCACGCTGTTCGGGGGCGTCTGGCGGCAGGGACGCCGCCAGCGAGACGGTACATGGACGTACGCTTTTTGGCGTCCCCCGAACAGCGTGATCCTGCTCGTTGTCCCGGAACGACCTACCTTGCCGGCCGCCAGGGCGTTGCTCAATTTTGAGCACGTCGAGGCCCGCGACCGGGCGTCACTATTCGCGCCGGGTCAGCCGCCTGAGTCCGGCCCACAGGATCGCACCGGCCCCGGCCAGGGCGATGACCAGGATTACCCCGATCACGGTGGCAATGAAGAGCTGCCGCACTTCTGACCAGGAGATCGCAAACTGGTGCACGGCCGCCCAGATGAGGGTGCCCATGGCCGCAATGCCAAGGAGAACCGTTCGCAGGTAACGTCGCTGCGCCCGACTCACGGCTGGTGTCCGGGCTCGCTCCCGGCCTCGGCGGGAAGCCTGGGCGTGGTGGGATTGACATCCAGGTTCTGAGCTCGATTGAGCAACAGGTGGTCCATGAGCACGATGGCGAGCATCGCCTCGGCGATGGGCGTCGCCCGTATACCGACGCAGGGGTCGTGACGGCCCGTCGTCACAACCTCGGCTGCGCGCCCGTCCACATCAATGCTCATACCGGGCTGGCGGATACTGGAAGTCGGTTTCAGCGCCATGCTCACCGTGATGTCCTGCCCGCTTGAAATGCCGCCGAGCACACCTCCGGCATTGTTGCCCACAAAGCCCTCCGGGGTGAGGAGATCACGGTGCTCACTGCCATGTTGCTCGACACAAGCAAACCCGGCACCGATTTCCACCCCCTTCACCGCGTTGATGCCCATCATGGCCGCCGCGATATCGGCATCCAGACGGTTGAACACCGGCTCGCCGAGGCCGGGCATGACGCCCGACGCAACGACATTGATGCGCGCCCCGATGGAATCTCCCCGCTTGTTCAGGTCGATCATGAACGCCTCCATGCTCGCAACCTTGTCGGGGTCGGGGCAGAAGAACGGGTTGCTCTCTACGGTGTCCCAGTCCAGCCGCTCCGCCCTGATCGGGCCGAGCTGGGACAGGTAGCCACGGATGAGAATGCCGTGCCGCTCGCGCAGGTATTTTTTGGCTATCGCACCAGCCGCGACCCGCATGGCCGTCTCCCGCGCCGAGGAGCGACCGCCACCGCGGTAGTCGCGCACGCCATACTTGCGGGCGTAGGTGTAGTCCGCGTGCGCAGGCCGAAACGTGTCCTTGATGTTGGAATAATCCTTGGAGCGCTGGTCAGTGTTCTCGATCAGCAGGCCGATCGAGGTGCCCGTCGTCACGCCTTCGAACACCCCGGACAGAATCCGCACCTCGTCCGCCTCCCGGCGCTGGGTCGTAAACCGCGAGGTACCGGGTTTACGGCGGTCGAGGTCGGGCTGCATGTCAGCCGCAGCGAGCGAAAGGCCCGGCGGGCAGCCATCGACGACACAGCCGATGGCCGGGCCATGGCTCTCACCGAAGCTGGTGACCGTGAAGACCTTACCGATTGTATTGCCAGCCATGATCGATTGTCCTGTACGGATGATTCGCAGTAATCCGAAACTCACAGGGAACGCCCTGACGACGCGTGGCCTGCATCGAAGATCCATCGCGTTCCCGGGCGCCAGTATACGACTACGGGTCGAAACTTACCGCGTAATCCTGCAACTCCCGTGCCGATAGTACAAACACACCGTGACCGCCATGCTCGAACTCCAGCCAGGTAAAGGGCACCGAAGGAAAAGCCGCCTGCAACGCAGGCTCGCTGTTGCCGACCTCGACCACCAGCAAGCCATGCGGTTCGAGAAAGGCCAAGGCGGAAGCCAGAATCCGGCGCGTCAGCCATAACCCGTCCCGGCCCGAGCCGAGCGCCAGCGTTGGTTCGTGGTGGTATTCTTCCGGCATGGCCGCCAGGTCTTCGGCATCGACATACGGGGGATTGCTGAGAATGATGTCGTAGCGGTCGCCTTCCAGGCGGCTGAACAGGTCGGACTCCAGAACCCTGGCTCGCGACTGCAATCCCAGGTACTCGACGTTCGCACGGGCCAGTGCCAGTGCGGCAGGGTCGACATCGAGCAGATCGACCTGCAGGTCCGCATGGTGATACGCTGCCGCGAGGCCGATGCAACCGCCGCCACAGCACAGATCGAGCAGCCGGGCTGGTGCCGGCCCTGCATACCACGGGGCGAAGCCATTGCGGATCAACTCGGCCAGCGGTGATCGCGGCACCAGCGCACGACGATCACAGAGGAACTCGATACCGGCAAACCAGGCGCGGCCCAGGAGGTAGGGCAGCGGGACCCTGTCCTGAATGCGTTGCTTGAGGAGTTCGATGACCCGCGACTGCTGCGCGGCCGTCAGCCTCTGGTTGAGAACCTCGCTGTCACAGTCCAGCGGCTGGCCGGCGACCGCGAGAACCAGTTGTACAGCCTCGTCCCAGGGATTGTCAGTTCCGTGCCCGAAACACACATCTGCCCCGGCCAGGGCGGACTCGCAATGGCGCAGCGCAGCGCCGAGGGTTGCCAGCTCAGCGTGAGACGCGGCTTCCATCGGCTGATCTTCCTGCCCGCGCCGGGTGTTCGCAGCGGGTCCCACAGAGTCGTCGTCCATCTCTTGAGTGTGCTCGCGGCATCGCGACGGACCATGGTCATCGCATTGCCTTGCCTGTATCCGGTTGTTACCATCGTCAACACTCATCACTGTACATTCGGAACTGGAGCTATGGAAGACAGCTGGGCCAGTATCATCGAGTCCGTCGGCGAGGATCTGCAACGCCCCGGCCTGATTGACACCCCGAAGCGCGCCGCGGCGGCTTTCCAGTTTTTGACACGGGGGTACAGCCAATCGGTTGACGAGGTCGTCAACGACGCCCTGTTCCCCTCGGATTCCAGTGAGATGATCCTGGTTCAGGACGTCGAGCTTTATTCCCTGTGTGAGCACCACCTGCTGCCGTTCATTGGCAAATGCCACGTCGCCTACATCCCGACAGGGAAGGTGCTGGGTCTTTCCAAGGTGGCCCGCATCGTCGATGTCTTCGCCCGCAGGCTGCAGATACAGGAAGCGCTGACGACGCAGATTGCCGAGACCATTATGGCAGTCACAGACGCCGAAGGCGTCGGTGTGATTATCGAAGCGAGGCACATGTGCATGATGATGCGGGGGGTCGAGAAACAGAATTCCGTCATGAAGACGTCTGCGATGCTCGGCAGTTTCCGCGACGAACGCAAGACCCGCGACGAGTTTCTGTCGCTGCTCACCCTGCACCGCTGATTGAGCTGTCAGCCTTTCAGTCGAGCTTCAGCAGTTCAACGTGAAGATACTGTCGATCTGCCGTCCGGGCAGAGTTATAAATGACCAGTCGATATCCCGACTCGCGATCCAGTGAGTAGACGCGGTAGCGTTGCTGTGATTCCTGGCCGTACAGCAGGCGCTGTTTGAACACCCGGTTCGCCCACTGCACACCGGGGCCACAGGCGCGGCTTTCACAGGCGAACAACAGTGTGCTTCCAGGCGTGCCCTCGACGATGTCACTGAGTTCCTCGGCCACCTCCCGCGACGTGAAGCCGTCGACGATCTGCCAGGTATAGGTCTGCAGGTCACCCGTCAGCCGCTCACTGTGCTTTAGTTTCCACGCGCCGCGTGACTTCTGAATCGCACCCAGGCCTATCTGGTAGTCAATAACGGTCTCAGACGCGGAATCGATCAGCTCCGCGTGCGGATAGGCGTCAAATCGGGCCAGCAGCTCTTCGGGTGAGTCCGATGTTTCGGCCACGTTCTCGACGACCTCCGCCGCGCTTTCCTGCGCAGTCGCCAACGGCGCCACCAGGACCGCGATAATCAAACCCACTGCGGGCAGCAGAATGCGACCCTTTTCCATGCGATCTCCCGTCAATTCAATCTGCCTTCCCGCATACGGGAAGGTCGAGAAAGGGCTCCAGATGTTGCATCACCCCCCCAAGGTCACTCTCCATATGAAAGTGGTGGCTGCCCTCAATGGTAACCACACGCGCATCTGGTAATGCCCGGCAGGCTGCAAACGCCGCTTGAGCCAGAGTCTCTGAAGCCGACTCGGCCAATAGTATCAGGGTCGGCATGGTCAATGCCCGCAGAATTGCCGCGCCCTGGCCCGCTGTCAGTTTCATTGCCGACGCACCCAGCAAGCGGGGATCCGTCCGCCAGGTGTATCCGCCGTCCACGGCACGCAGGTTGCGCATCGCCAGCAGTTCGGCTGCGCCTGCGGACAACCCCTGGCGCCGACGTGCCGCAACCGCCTCGTCAGGCGTATCGAAAACCCGCCCGACCCGATGCAGCAGTCGACGCCGGTCCGCAACGTGGCGGCGCAGCTGTTCCACGACCGCTTCCTCGGCGACGGGTTCGGGAAGAACCGCATCGAGCAATACCAGCCTGCAAACTCTCGAGCCAAGCACGCTCGCCAGTAACGCGGCAATGATCGCTCCCCGAGAGTGGCCGATGAGATTGAAACGGTCCCATCCCAGGTCGTCGACGATGGCATGGAGATCGGCCAGGTCATCCCAGATCTGGTAACCACCATCGGGCGAGCGGTGGTCACTACAACCGTGGCCACACAAATCCGGTGCCACCACGTGGCAGCCCGCAAGCACTTGCCCCAAGGCGGTGAAGCTCGCAGAATTATCAAGCCAGCCGTGCAATGCCAGCACCGGCCGCTGGCCCTCTTGTCCCCAGCATTGGCCGGCCAGCTGCCGACCGTCCACGCTCCAGGCGACTTCCCGCGCCGCTTGCGTGGCGCCGCCGTCAGGCCTCATCGACTGATCTCGTAATGAGGAGGCAGGGCCCAGAAAAGCAGTTCACCGCAGCCCGGCCCGGGGCCCGCCATGCGCAGGGTCGCGAAACCCGCGGGGCTCAGGCCTGGCGCCCGGCCCGGCTCGCCGCTATAGCGGTCGATGAGCCTCGAGACCAGCGGCTGGTGCGAAACGAGCACCAAGTGGTGGTCCGGATTCATACCCTGCAGTGCCTGGTCCGTATCGGTGGCATTACTCCCGGGAATCAGGCATTCGAGCCGTTGCGGGGTATCCAGGCCAAACGCATCACCGGCCAGTTGGGCCGTCTGCGTGGTCCGGACCCAGCGACTGAAGTACAGTTCGTCCGGTGGCCGTAAAGACCGCCGCGAGCAGGCCGCGAGGAGTGCCGCAGCGGCACTCTGCACGTCGCTTGCCCCGCGCTGCGTCAGCTCGCGGCGCTGGTCGGTGACCGCGGAACCCGCTTCGCCGTGGCGCATGACAGTAACCAGCATCAGTGGCTATCCGAACCCGTACCGGTTATGCAACGACCGCCCCGGCACCGTCCTCATTCAGTTATTGCTCATCTGCAGCAACAGCCGGTTGAGCCGGGACACGTAGGCGGCGGGATCCTCGAGATGACCACCTTCCGCGAGGTTGGCCTGGTCGAAGATGACCCGCCCGAGGTCCGCGAAGCGGTCTTCGTCGGCCTCCTGATCAAGCATCTTGAGCAAGGGGTGCCCCGGGTTGACCTCGAGGATGGGCTTGGAGTCCGGCACCGGTTGCCCGGCGGCCTCCATGATGCGTCGCATCTGTGCTCCCATGTCGTGCTCACCCACCACCAGGCAGGCGGCGGAATCGGTCAGGCGATGGGTGATGCGGACCTCTTGAACCCCGTCCTTGAGAACCTCATTCAGCCGTGACACCAGCGACTCACTGTCCTTCTCGAGCTGCTCCCGCACCTCCTTGTCTTCTTCGTCGTCGGCGCTGAGATCCAGTTCGCCGCGGGCGACATCCTGAAACTGTTTGCCGTCGAATTCCTGGAGGTGATTCATCAGCCAATCGTCCACCCGGTCGGACAGCAGCAGGACCTCGATGCCCTTCTTTCGGAATACTTCGAGGTGGGGGCTGTTCTTCGCCGTGTTGAAGTTTTCCGCGACGATATAGTAAATCTTGTCCTGCCCTTCCTGCATCCGCGAGACGTAGGCCTCCAGCGACTGGTCCTGGGCGTCCTTGTCGGTATGGGTAGACGCAAACCGCAACAGCTTGGCAATCTTCTCCCGGTTACCGAAATCCTCTGCCGGCCCTTCTTTCAGCACTTGCCCGAATTCTGTCCAGAACGTCGCGTAGGCTTCGCCGTCGTCCTTGGCGAGCTTTGTCAGCATGTCGAGAACGCGCTTGGTCAATGCACTGCGCATAGACTCTACCGAGCTGTCCTGCTGGAGCAACTCTCGCGAGACATTGAGTGGGAGGTCATTGGAATCGATGATGCCGCGCACGAAGCGCAGGTAGAGGGGAAGAAACTGCTCCGCCTCATCCATGATGAACGTGCGCTGGACATACAGTTTGAGACCGCGCGCCATGTCGCGGTTCCAGAGATCGAATGGCGCCCGGGAGGGTATATAGACCAGGCTGGTGTATTCCAGCTTGCCCTCGACCCGGTTATGACTCCAGCACAGGGGGTCATCAAAGTCGTGCGAGACGTGCTTGTAGAAAGCCTTGTACTCATCATCGCTGATATCTGTGCGGCTGCGTGTCCACAGCGCGGTCGCCTCATTGACGGCTTCGTACTCCGGCGCAGCTTCTGCGTCTGCCGCTTCCTCGCCCTCCTCGTCGGTAGCAGGCGTCGCCGGCTTGAGCATCATCACCGGCACGGAGATGTGATCGGAGTATTTCTTGATGACACTGCGCACGCGCCAGTCATCGGCGAACTCCTCGCAACCTTCCTTGAGGTGCAGCGTGATCTGCGTGCCCCTGCTGTCCTTGTCCTGGGCCTCGATCGAGAACTCCGATTCACCGTGGGACTCCCAGAGCACACCGTCTTCCGGGGGATGCCCGGCCTTGCGTGAACGAACCTCCACACGATCAGCAACGATAAACGCGGAATAGAAACCGACGCCGAACTGGCCGATCAGCTGGGAGTCCTTCTGCTGGTCGCCGGTCAGGTTTTCAAGAAATGCCGCCGTCCCAGACTTCGCGATCGTACCCAGGTTTTCTACAATCTCCTCCCGGGTCATACCGATCCCGTTGTCGCTGAGCGTGATGGTTTTCGCGTCCTTGTCCACATCGACCTGGACAGCGAACTCAGTGTCTCCGGCGAGGAGCTTGTCATCGGCGAGGCTGGCGAAGCGCAGCTTGTCGATGGCGTCGCTGGCGTTCGAGATCAACTCGCGCAGGAAAATTTCCTTGTTGCTGTACAGCGAGTGGATCATCAGGTGAAGCAGTTGCTTGGCTTCGGTCTGAAAACCCAGTGTCTCCTTGGTTACATCGGTCGTCATACTACCCCCTACAGTGTAAGCTGCTGTTTTTAAAGCATTTGCGAATGACCCCTGATATGGGGGCAGTTCCCGGATTTTTCAAGCATGACATCGCATAACGTTCCGGTGACGAGCCAAAATAGATTTGCCGGCCGCACCTCGCCGGCCGCACCTCGCCGGCCGCACCTCGCCGGCCGCACCTCGCCGGCCGCACCTCGCCGGCCGCACCTCAACAGGACGCCCCCATGCCGATAGACAATGAGCGGGATCACGCTGTCCGGGGGTGTCTGGCGGCAGGGACGCCGCCAGCCAAGCCTGCGCATGGACGCGCGCTTTTTGGCGTCCCCCGGACAGCGTGATCGCGCTCGTTGTCCCGGAACCGTTCACCCGTCGCTAGCCGGCCGCACCTGGCCGGCCGCACCTGGCCGGCCGCACCTACTCTAAAGGACCGAATTCAGCTTACCGAGGGGAAACCCGTTTACTCAGTGTAGGCAGATGACAAGTGGCAGCACCCTTACCGGGGGACGCCAAAAAGCATACGTCCCTGTATAGACTCGCTGGCGGCATCCATGCCGCCAGACGCCCCCGGCAAGGGTGCTGCCACCCATCATCCGCGCACATTTCGATCTGCGGCCCCATCTCGCCGGCCGCACCTGGCCGGCCGCACCTCGCCGGCCGCACCTCGCCGGCCGCACCTCAACAGGACGCCCCCATGCCGATAGACAATGAGCGGGATCACGCTGTCCGGGGGTGTCTGGCGGCAGGGACGCCGCCAGCCAAGCCTGCGCATGGACGCGCGCTTTTTGGCGTCCCCCGGGCAGCGTGATCGCGCTCGTTGTCCCAGGACCGGGCGCCCGCACAAAGTCGGCGGTACCTGGCCGGCCGCACCTGGCCGGCCGCACCTGGCCGGCCGCTAATCCGCATGCACCGGGCAGGATTCTGCACAAGGCAGAATCTATGGATTAAAGACGATCACGGTGTTCAGCCAAGTGTGGCAGGACGGCGTCTATGCAGCCACCGCGCGGGAAAGGCAACAATTCGCCGGGGGCGGATCGGGCGTGCAAGGGGCTAAGCCCGCGAAGCGCCCGGTCCCCGCACCCGGGTAGTGAATGCTACCAGCCGGTAACGGCGGCGAGACCGCTGCCGATATCGGCGAGGCTGCGTACGGTCTTCACGCCGGCATCTTCGAGCGCTGCGAACTTCTCATCCGCCGTGCCCTTGCCGCCGGAGATGATGGCACCGGCATGGCCCATGCGCTTGCCCTTGGGCGCTGTGACACCCGCGATATAGGAGACAACGGGCTTGGTCACGTGCTGCTTGATAAACGCGGCCGCTTCCTCTTCCGCCGTGCCGCCGATTTCACCGATCATGACGATCGCCTCGGTCGCCGGGTCGCCTTCGAACATCGTGAGGATATCGATGAAATTCGAGCCGGGAATCGGGTCGCCGCCAATGCCCACGACCGTAGATTGACCGTAACCGGCATCCGTCGTTTGCTTCACCGCTTCGTAGGTCAGCGTGCCGGACCGCGATACGATACCCACTTTTCCGGGTAAGTGGATATGGCCGGGCATGATACCGATCTTGCACTCGCCAGGCGTTATGACCCCGGGACAGTTGGGGCCGACAACCCGCACACCCATCTGGTCGCAATAGACCTTGACGTTCAGCATATCGAGTGTAGGGATGCCCTCCGTGATGCATACGATCAGCTTGATGCCGGCATCGGCCGCCTCGAGAATGGAGTCCTTGCAGAACGGAGCCGGCACGTAGATCACGGAGGCTTCCGCGCCGGTTTCCTCGACAGCCGCCGCAACGGTGTTGAAGACCGGCAGGCCCAGGTGCTCCTGACCACCCTTGCCGGGCGTCACACCCCCGACCATGCGGGTACCGTACTCGATGGCCTGCTCGGAATGAAACGTGCCCTGCGAGCCGGTGAAACCCTGGCATATCACGCGTGTGTCCTTGTCGATCAAGATGCTCATTGGGCAGCCCCCCCGGCCGCTTTGACCGCCTGTTCGGCGGCATCAGTCAAACTGGTTGCCGCAATGATGTTCAAGCCACTGTCTTCCAGGGTTTTTTTGCCGAGCTCAGCATTATTACCCTCGAGTCGAACGACGACCGGAATGCTGACACCCACCTCCTCGACCGCGCCGATCACACCCTCGGCGATGAGGTCACAGCGAACGATACCGCCAAAAATATTGATCAGCACTGCTTTCACTTTCTCGTCGGACAGAATGATCTTGAAGGCCTCACTCACCCGCTCTTTGGTCGCGCCGCCACCAACGTCGAGAAAATTCGCTGGAAAACCGCCGTGTAAAGCGACGATGTCCATGGTACCCATGGCGAGGCCCGCGCCGTTCACCATACAGCCGATATTTCCGTCCAGCGCGACGTAATTCAGTTCCCAATTCGCGGCGTGCGCCTCACGGGCATCTTCCTGGCTCGGATCGTGCATTTCCTGCAGCTGCGGCTGACGGTACAGGGCATTGCCATCAACGCCCACCTTGGCGTCGAGGCAGTGGATATTACCCTGTTCGGTGATGACCAGCGGGTTGACTTCAATCAAGGCCAGGTCCTTGTCAACGAACATCTGCGCGAGACCCAGAAACACTTTCACGAACTGCTTGATCTGGTCTCCCTGCAGACCCAGCTTGAAGGCAAGCTCCCTCCCCTGGTAAGGCTGCGCGCCCACCAGAGGATCCACGGTGACGCGAAGAATCTTCTCCGGCGTCTCCTCGGCCACTTTTTCGATCTCCACACCCCCTTCCGTGGAGGCCATGAACACGACCCGGCGACTGGAGCGGTCTACCACTGCACCCAGGTAAAGTTCCTCGGCGATATCCGTGCAGGACTCCACCAGTATCCAGTTCACCGGTTGGCCCTTGGCGTCGGTCTGGTAGGTCACCAGGTTGTTACCCAGCCACTGTCTGGCGAATTCCCTGATCTCATCTTTCGTTTTCACCAGCTTCACGCCGCCGGCCTTGCCGCGACCGCCTGCGTGCACCTGCGCCTTGACCACCCAGGTATCGCCGCCGATTTCGTCCGCAGCCTCGATAGCGGCCTGCGGGCTGTCTACCGCGTAGCCCTTGGAAACCGGTAAACCGTATTCGGCAAACAAATGCTTACCCTGATACTCGTGAAGGTTCATGCTAGTACCTGTCCCTGTTGTGTTATCACTGTTAAAAAAGCGCTACTTCCGCCGCTTGCGATTGGCCACGTGAATGGCGTGGCCGTCGACCGCCAGCGACGCCTCATGCACTGCCTCGGACAGCGTGGGATGGGCGAACACCGTCAGCGCCAGGTCCTCGGCGCTGGACCCGAACTCCATGGCAATCACCACCTGCTGCACGAGGTCCGCTGCGGAGGGGCCAACGACATGACAGCCCAGAATGCGGTCTGTCTTCGCATGCGCCAGGATTTTCACCAGTCCCTCGGAGTCGTTTGAGGCCAGGGCCCGCCCGCTGGCGGCAAACGGGAACGTGCCCGCCTTGAACTCCACGCCATCGGCCTTCAATTCCTGCTCTGTCTTGCCGACGGCCGCAACCTCCGGATGAGTATAGATCACTGACGGAATGCAGTCGTAATTCATCTGCGCCGGTTTGCCGGCGATTCGCTCGGCGACCATGATGCCTTCCTCGGAGCCTTTATGGGCCAGCATCGGCCCGCGGACGACGTCACCCACCGCGAAAACATGCGGGGCCTCGGTCTCACAGTATTCATTGACAAAAATGTAGCCCCGCTCATCCAGGGTGAGTCCGCTGTCTGAAGAAAACAGCTCTTCCGAGCGTGGCCTGCGGCCGACAGCGACGATCAGCCTGTCGAACACTTCGGTGTGTTCCGAGTCGGCGGTACTGTAGGTGACTTCGACACTGCCATCCTTCACTACCGCATTGGTCACCCTTGTGCCCAGGCGAATATCGAGGCCCTGCTTCTTGAGGATCTTGCCGGTTTCCTTGGCTATCTGCGCATCCATCATCGGCAGGAACTCATCCATCGCTTCCAGCACGACCACCTCCGAGCCGAGTCGCGCCCAAACACTGCCCAATTCCAGGCCGATCACGCCCGCACCGATGACGCCGAGGCGCCCGGGCACCTCGGTCAGCTCCAGTGCCCCGGTCGAGTCGATGATGTATTCATTGTCGATAGGAGCCGGCGGTATCTGGACCGGCACGGATCCGGCGGCGATGATCACGTTGGAGGCCTCGATGGTCTCCACGTTACCCGCGTGGTCGGTCACTTCCACCCTGGCGCCCGACAGCACCTTGCCGGTTCCCGATATTGCGGTCACGCCATTGTGCTTGAACAGGCCGGTAATGCCCCCGGTAAGCTGATCGACGATTTTGTCCTTGCGCTGCAACATTACAGGAACATCGATCGTTGGATCCACGCCGATGCCGTGGACGCTAAATGTATCCCTCGCCTCGGCAAACCTCTGGCTGCTGTCGAGCAGGGCCTTGGACGGGATACAGCCCACGTTGAGACAGGTACCGCCGAGCCGGATCTTGCCTTCCTTATCTTGCCATTGTTCAACACAAGCCGTTTTCAGCCCGAGCTGGGCTGCCCGAATGGCGGCCACGTACCCCGCCGGCCCGGATCCAACAACTACAACGTCGTATTTTTCAGCCATTTGTCTGTCCGCTCCAAGTCACTGACCCCGGTGCCGCTCCCGGAGCGGCCGGTATCGTTTACTGTTTATAGCTGCAGCAGAATTCGCGCCGGGTCCTCGACCAGGTCCTTGATCGCGACGAGGAACTGCACTGCTGTCTTGCCGTCGATGAGCCGGTGGTCGTAGGAGAGCGCCAGATACATCATGGGCAGCACGACGACTTCCCCTTTCACGACCATCGGCCGCTCCTGGATCTTGTGCATCCCCAGGATACCGGTCTGCGGCGGGTTGAGAATCGGTGTCGAAAGCAGCGACCCGAAGACACCACCGTTGGTCACGGTGAAAGTGCCACCGGTCATGTCGTCTATGGTCAGCTTGTTGTCCCTGGCGCGGACCCCGAGGTCCTTCACGGCGGCCTCGACGTCGGCCAGGCTCATAAAATCGGCATCGCGCAACACCGGCACCACCAGTCCGCCTTCAGTGGAGACTGCAACGCCGATGTCCTGGTAGCCATGGTAGACGATGTCATTGCCGTCGATTGACGCATTGACGGCCGGGAAGCGCTTCAGGGCTTCGCAGGCGGCCTTCACGAAAAATCCCATAAACCCCAACCGGGTGCCGTTGTGAATTTTTTCGAATTGCTCCTTGTACTTGCTGCGCAGTGCCATGACCGGCGCCATGTTGACCTCGTTGAAGGTCGTGAGCATCGCCGTCTGCTGGGAGGCATCGAGCAGCCGCTCGGCGATTTTGGCCCGCATGCGGGTCATGGGAACGCGCTTTTCGACCCGCTCGCTGGAGGGCCCGACCGGGGTGTCTGTGATGGCATCCGGCCGGGCCGTGCCCGGGGTGCTGCTCTTGGCCGCTGGAGCGGGTTTCTCCAGGTGGGCCAGCACATCTTCCTTGGTGACCCGCCCGCCCTTGCCGGTTCCCTTGATCTGACCCGCGTCCAGGTTATGTTCCTGCAGTAACTGCCTTACCGCGGGCCCCAGCAGATCGGCCGCGGGCGCCGGTGGCACTGGAGCATCGGAGCCGCTGGCGGGCCCGGCTTCCTGTGCCGGAGCTGACGCCGCCGCGGCCCCCGGTTCCAGTGTCGCCAGTACCTGTTCGCTTTGTACGGTCTCGCCTTCGCCGGCGACGATAGAGGCTATAACCCCGTCTTCAGGTGCCACAACCTCCATGACCACCTTGTCAGTCTCAATCTCGACGATCAGTTCATCACGGGCGACGGACTCTCCTTCCTGCTTGTGCCAGGCTGCGATTTCACCGTCCGCGACCGATTCGGGGAAGGCCGGCGCTTTTATTTCAATGGCCATTTCTTTTCCTTTATTGAAATGCGACTCGCTATCCGATATCTGACGCGGTAAACGTCAGCGCTTCATTGATCAGGCGTTCCTGCTGCTCGAGGTGCAAAGCCATGTAACCTGCCGCTGGAGCTGCGGACGGGTCCCGCCCGACATAGTAGAGGTAGACCCTGGGGTGGTGCGTGTAAAGTGCCCGGCGCATATGGTGCTGACTGGAGTACCAGGCGCCCTGGTTCATGGGCTCTTCCTGGCACCAGACGGCATCAACGATATTCGGGTATCGCTGCAACATCTCCATCAATTCACTTTCCGGAAACGGGTAGAGCTGTTCCACGCGCAGTATCGCGATATTCTTTATCTCCCGCTCGCGCCGCGCCGCCCGCAGGTCGTAATAAACCTTACCACTGCACATGACCACGCGCTTGACCTCCGCGCGGTCGAGCGTATCGGTCTCGTCGATAACATTGTGAAAGCGGCCGTCGGCGAGATCCTCCAGGCTGGAGATAGCTTCCTTGTGCCGCAGCAGGCTCTTCGGGGTCATGACCACCAGCGGCTTGCGCAGCGGCCTGATGGTCTGGCGTCGCAGCATGTGGAACACCTGTGCCGGCGTGCTCGGTACGCAGACCTGAATGTTGTGCTCCGCGCTCAGCTGCAGGAACCGCTCAAGCCGGGCCGATGAGTGCTCCGGGCCCTGCCCCTCGTAGCCATGAGGCAGCAACATCGTCAGCCCCGACAGGCGGGCCCACTTGTGCTCGCCGCTGGTGATGAACTGGTCAATCACTACCTGTGCGCCGTTGGCGAAATCACCAAACTGGGCTTCCCAGATCACCAGCCCCTGGGGCATGGTGGTCGAGTAGCCGTACTCAAAAGCGAGCACCGCTTCCTCCGAGAGGAGCGAGTCGTAGATAACGAACTTGGCCTGGTCCTCGGCGATGTGTTGCAGCGGTATGTAAACGCTGCCATCCTTCTGGTTGTGGAGTACCGCATGGCGGTGGGCAAATGTGCCCCGACCGACGTCCTGTCCGGTGAGCCGAACAGGATAACCCGCCTGCAAAAGAGACGCGTATGCCAGGGTCTCTGCGAACCCCCAGTTCACCGGCAGCGCGCCCGCCGCCATCTTGCGGCGGTCTTCGAGGATTTTGGCAACCTGACGCTGCAGCGGGAAATTGTCAGGCGCAACATTGGTTTCATGACCCAACGCCTGCATTTCGTGGATATCCATGCGGGTATCGGCCTGCAAGGTCCACTTGTGGCCTATGTAGGGCGACCAATCAACGAACAGGCCCTTGTTGGGCTCGGAGACCAGGCTGCTGACCAGGGGTTCGCCGCGGTCCAGTGACTCGCGGTAGCGCTCAACCATCGCCTTGTCTTCAGCCTCGGTCAGCAGGCCGTCTTGGATCAGCCGGGCTGCGTAGAGGTCTCGGGTCGTCTTGTGACGGCGGATCACCTCGTACATCAGCGGCTGTGTCACGGCGGGCTCATCGGCCTCGTTGTGTCCACGCCGGCGGTAGCAGATAAGGTCGATTACAATATCCTTGTTGAAGTCGGTGCGGTAATCCACGGCCATCTGGGTCACGAACAGGACCGCCTCGGGATCGTCCGCATTGACGTGGAATATCGGCGCCTGGACCATTTTGGCGATATCGGTGCAATACTCGGTGGAGCGGACATCCTCCCGCTTGTTGGTGGTGAAGCCGACCTGATTGTTGATGATGATATGGATCGTCCCGCCGGTCTTGTAAGCGCGGGTCTGGGACATCTGGAAGGTTTCCATCACCACGCCCTGGCCCGCAAAGGCCGCATCGCCGTGGATGACGATGGGAACCACGAGGTCGCCCTCTTCATCGTGTCGCCGCTCCTGGCGGGCACGCACCGATCCCTCAACCACGGGGGCGACGATCTCCAGGTGAGAGGGGTTGAACGACAGCGCGAGGTGCACTTCGCCACCGGGTGTCATCATGTTGGAGGAGAAGCCCTGGTGATACTTAACGTCACCCGAGGTTTCATACTCCACGCGACCTTCGAATTCCGCGAACAGTTCGGACGGGTTTTTCCCGAGGATGTTGACCAGGACGTTGAGCCGGCCCCGGTGCGCCATGCCGATGACGATTTCCTGGGCGCCGGAACCGCCGCAGCGCTGAATCATATCCGAGAGCATAGGTATCAGGCTCTCTCCGCCTTCGAGCCCGAATCGCTTGGTTCCCGGGTACTTGGAACCCAGAGATTTCTCCAGCCCTTCGGCCTTGATCAGGTCCGCCAGCAGGCCGATGCGCACCTCCCGGCTGTAATCGGGCGCCGAGCGTACCGACTCCATGCGCTGCATGATCCAGTGGCGCTCTTCCGTGTCGACGATGTGCATGAACTCGGCCCCCACCGTATGGCAGTAGGTGCGCTCCATGGCCGCAACAATCTCGCCGAGCGTGGCATCCGTCTTGCCGATATGCATGCTGCCGGTCTGGAAAACCGTATCGAAATCGGCCTCGGACAGTTGGTGAAAGGAGAGTTCCAGGTCGGGCACGTGCTCGCGTTCGGCGATGCCCAGGGGGTCCAGCGTCGCTTTCTGATGACCACGTTGCCGGTAGGCGGAGATCAGCTGTACTACCCGGACCTGTTTGCGTTCGTATTCCGTGGCCTGGGAATCGTGCTGCACCGTGGCCTCGGTGCGTACGCGCATCTTGCTGATCTGCGCAAACCGGTCGCGGATCGTCGAGTGGGGTACATCCTGTATCTGGGTAAAACCGGTATCCACCCGGGGCAGCTGGTCGAAATACTGCCGCCACTGCTCCGGCACGTCGTTGGGGTTCTTGAGATAGGACTCGTACAGGTCCTCGACATAGGTGGCGTTACCACCGGCGATATGAGAGCTTCTCCAGAGAAGCTCCATCGAATTTTCTTGCATGGCTACCCTTCCGGGAACAATAGGGACAAAGTCGGCACCGCACCGACAATGCATGAGTCTAGCAGTGCTGGGCCTTCACTGCCCTCCCCGAGTGCCACAATCCGGAATGATGCCATTACCAGAGTTGGTGCCATCGCAATGATCCCGTTTGTTTTCCTTATTTTTCAGGAAATTACAGCTAGCTCACACATATCGGGCCGGGTTGTCAGGTCGCGCGTGACAGCAACATGTGACGTATATGACCGATGGCGCGGGTCGGGTTCAGCCCTTTCGGACACACATTGACGCAGTTCTGGATTCCATGGCACCGGAACACGCTGAACGGATCATCCAACCTGGCCAGGCGCTCGTCGGTCGCGGTGTCCCGACTGTCGGCGAGAAAACGATAGGCCTGCAACAGGCCTGACGGCCCGATGAAACGGTCAGGGTTCCACCAGAACGACGGGCAGGCTGTCGAACAGCAGGCGCAGAGAATGCATTCGTAGAGCCCATCCAGCTTGGCGCGGTCCTCCGGCGACTGGAGGCGTTCAATCGCGGGGGCCGGTGTGTTGTTCTGCAGGTAGGGCTGCACTTTTTCATACTGTGCGTAGAACATGCTCATGTCGACCACGAGGTCGCGCACGACAGGCAGGCCGGGCAACGGCCGGATGACCAGCTTGTTTTTCTTTATCGTCGACGACAGCGGCGTGATGCAGGCCAGCCCGTTGACGCCGTTCATGTTCAATCCATCCGATCCGCACACGCCCTCGCGACAGGAGCGGCGATAGGCGACGGTGGTGTCCTGCCCCTTAACCATCTCCAGTACATCCAGCACCATCATATCCTTACCGCCGGTATCGACCTGGAAGTCCTGCATGTAGGGTTCACTGTCGCGCTCGGGGTTATAACGGTAAATACTGACTTCTAACATGATTTTTACCTCGGTATCAGTAACTGCGTGCCATCGGCTGGAAGGTATCGACCGTATGCGGCTCGAAGTTGACGCCACGCTTGGCGACCCGCTTGTCGGTCGGGAAGTAGACCGAGTGGCAGAGCCAATTCTCGTCGTCGCGCTCGGTGAAGTCTTCCCTGGCGTGCGCTCCGCGACTCTCCTTGCGCCCCTCTGCGGTAATGGCTGTCGCCTCAGCCACCTCGAAAAGATTGTGTAGTTCCAGCGCCTCGATCCGCGCCGTATTGAATGCCATGCTCTTGTCTTCGAGCTCGGCCCCGGTAATGCGCTCGCGCAAGTCGGCAAGCTTCCGAATACCCTCCTGCATGTACTCGCCGTTGCGGAACACGCCAAAATGGTTCTGCATGGTGCTCTGCAGTTCCCTGCGCAGATCAGCGACTTTCTCGCCGCCTGAGGAGTTGTTCAATGCCTCGAGCCGGGCACCGGCGGCCTCGAGATCACTGTCGGATGCATCGCGCATCTGCACACCCTCGCGCAGAGCCTGCTCTATATGCAGGCCTGAAGCCCGCCCGAAGACCACGAGGTCAAGCAGGGAGTTCCCGCCGAGACGATTGGCGCCGTGAACCGAGACGCAGGCCACCTCACCGCAAGCGTACAGACCCGGTATCACCTGATCTTCACCGTTGGCATCCACCATCAGCGCCTGCCCGTGAATGTTGGTTGGAATACCACCCATCATATAGTGGCAGGTCGGCACCACGGGAATGGGTTCTTTCACGGGGTCGACGTGGGCAAAGGTGCGCGACAACTCGCAGATGCCCGGCAGCCGGCTTTCAAGAACCTCCTCGCCCAGATGGTCCAGCTTCAGGAACACGTGGTCGCCTTCCGGGCCGCAGCCGCGGCCTTCCAGTATCTCGAGCACCATGGAGCGCGCGACGACGTCGCGACCGGCGAGATCCTTGGCATTCGGCGCATAGCGCTCCATGAAGCGCTCGCCTTCATTATTGATGAGATAACCGCCCTCGCCCCGGCAACCCTCGGTGACCAGCACACCCGCGCCTGCTATGCCCGTGGGGTGGAATTGCCACATCTCGATATCCTGCACCGGGAATCCGGCCCGGAGCGCCATGCCGATCCCGTCGCCGGTATTGATGTGGGCATTGGTCGTGGAGGCGTAGATTCGACCTGCACCACCGGTGGCAAACACGGTGGCCTTGGACTTGATGTAAACCGTCTCACCGGTCTCCATGCAGATAGCGAGGACCCCTACGACGTCGCCGTCCTGGTTCTTGACGATGTCCGTCGCATACCACTCGTTAAAGAAAACCGTGTTGTTCTTGAGGTTGCCCTGGTAAAGGGTGTGCAACAGCGCATGGCCGGTACGGTCCGCGGCGGCACAGGTACGCGCAGCCTGCCCGCCCTTACCGAAGTCCTTGGACTGCCCGCCAAACGGCCGCTGGTAAATACGTCCCTCGTCCGTTCGGGAAAACGGCAATCCCATGTGCTCGAGCTCGAACACAGCTTCCGGGCCCACGCTGCACATGTACTCTATCGCATCCTGGTCGCCGATATAGTCGGAACCCTTGACCGTGTCGTACATGTGCCAGCGCCAGTCGTCGTTAGGGTCGGCACTGGCAATCGCACAGGTGATACCGCCCTGGGCGGACACGGTGTGCGAACGCGTCGGGAACACCTTGGTGATCACCGCAGTCTTGTATCCCGACTGCGCCAGCTGGAGCGCCGCGCGCATCCCGGCACCGCCGCCGCCGACAATAACGCCGTCAAATGTAATCGTCCTGTATGCCGCCATCGCTCAGCTACCCCAGAGGATCTGGATGCCCCAGACCACATAAACAAACATTGCTACAGCGCATACGCCCTGCAGGATGAACCGAAGCACATCACCCTTCGGCCCCATCAGGCGCTGGGTGACATAATCGGTCAGCACCGACCACAGCCCGACCCAGGCATGAACCCCGAGAGAGACCAGGGCAAGCAGGCTGAATATGCGCATCCAGGTCTGGGAGAACAGCGCCTTCCACTCGCCGTACTCGACACCCGACAACAGCACCCAGGCGAGCAACATGAAATAGGCGAGGAGTACGACAGCGCTCACACGCTGCACCAGCCAGTCGTAAAGGCCCGAGCGGCCCATGCTCGTCACGGACATCACCATATCCACACCCCCGCCAGAGCGATCAGCACCACCGACAGGCCGATAACCAGCCGCGCCCCCAGCACACCTCCTTCCATACTCTCGCCGATGCCCATATCCATGACGAGGTGCCTGACGCCAGCCACCGAATGGTAGATGAGGGCTGCCACAACCCCCCAGACGATCAGCTTGACCAGGGGATTACCCAGCCACTGGCCGACAGCCAGGAAACCCTCGGGGCTCTGCAGGCTCTTGTCGAGCGCCCAGATGAGCACCCCCATTCCCGCAAAAAGGGCAACGCCGGTCACGCGGTGCGTGATCGACACCCAGGCCGTTATGGGGAGCCGCATCGTACCTATATCCAGATTTACAGGACGCTTGTCATTCACTGTTGGATTCCAGTTGGTAAACGCTGCCGGTGCAGCAGAAGGAAAGACGGAAGCCCCTGAAAAGGCAATCAACACGCAAGCAGCCGTCACTCGAATCGCGCGAAATTATAGGCAGTTAGGTCTCCAATTACAAATGACCCCGGCAGACTGACCAGGTTTTGCGACTGTTACCATGGATGCAATTGACCTGGCTCAAAAAGCAGCTGCCGCAGCGCCAATCTCACCGAAGCAAGAGGACCGAAGGCCGCCGATTTCGGCGCCCTGGCGCAGTGCCCACGGAGCCCCGTGGGCGGGCGCCCTCAATTGACAAAACCTGACGAAACTTTATAGTGACTCACCCTACGTGTTACGGCAGGACCACCAATGAGTGAACGCAAGGCATCCCTGAAGGTTGACGGCATCGATGAGGTCATGGAGCTGCCGATTTACTCTGGCACTCTCGGTCCCGACGTGGTGGACGTGGGAGGGCTGACCGGGCGCGGCATGTTCACCTTCGACCCGGGTTTCGTCTCGACCGCGGCCTGCGAATCCCAGATCACCTTCATTGATGGCGCCAAAGGCATTCTCTTGCACCGCGGCTACCCCATCGACCAACTGGCAGAACACTCCGACTATCTCGAAACCAGCTACCTGCTGCTCTATGGCGAGCTGCCCACCGCGGAAGAAAAAGCCAAGTTCGTCTATACCGTCACTCACCACACCATGGTGCACGAGCAACTGGTCCACTTCTTCAACGGCTTCCGCCGGGACTCGCACCCGATGGCGGTCATGTGTGGCGTCGTCGGCGCACTGTCAGCATTTTACCACGACTCACTCGATATCTCCGACGAACAACATCGCGAGGTCGCCGCATTCCGGCTGATCGCGAAGATGCCGACGCTGGCCGCGATGAGCTACAAGTTCAGCATTGGCCAACCCTTCATGTATCCCGACAACAGCCTCGGCTATGCAGAAAACTTTCTGCACATGATGTACGGGACCCCCTGTGAACAGAGCAAAGTCAGCCCGGTGCTGGCAAAGGCAATGGACCGCGTATTCCTGTTACACGCCGACCACGAGCAGAATGCCTCCACCTCGACGGTCCGCCTGGCTGGCTCCTCCGGTGCCAACCCTTTCGCCTGCATAGCAGCCGGTATCGCCGCACTCTGGGGGCCGTCTCATGGCGGTGCCAATGAAGCCGTCCTCGAGATGCTGGAGGAGATCGGCGACGTTTCGCGGATCGACGAGTTCGTCGCCCGCGCCAAAGATAAAGACGACCCTTTCCGCTTGATGGGCTTCGGTCACCGGGTCTACAAGAACTTCGACCCACGCGCCAAGGTCATGAAGGAGTCGGCCGATGAAGTGCTGGCAGAGCTCGGCATCAACGATCCGCTGCTGGCCATCGCCAAGCGTCTCGAGGAGATCGCGCTCAATGACGAATACTTCATAGAGAAAAAGCTGTACCCCAACGTCGACTTTTATTCCGGCATTATTCTCAAGGCGATCGGGATCCCCACCAGCATGTTTACGGTAATCTTCGCCGTCGGGCGCACCGTGGGGTGGATTGCCCACTGGAACGAGATGATCAGTGGCAGCTACCGCATCGGCCGGCCGCGCCAGCTCTACACCGGCCATACACAGCGCGACTATGTACCGTTGGAAGACCGCTAATTGAACGCCGCGTTCACTAGCAGCAAAAAGGCCGCATTGCGGCCTTTTCTATTTTACTCACCCGCAGTGAGTGATTCGGGGAACAGGTAAGTCCATGACAATAGCAGTCATCAGCGGCACGGGCCTTTATACACCGGAGCAGTCGATCAGTAACGAGGAACTCGTGGCCTCGTTCAATACCTACGTCGACAACTTCAATCGCGCGAACGCCGGGGCGATCGAGGCAGGAGAAGTGGTCGGCCTGGAACACTCCTCGACCGAGTTCATCGAAAAAGCTTCCGGAATCAAGTCACGCTACGTCATGGATAAAGAAGGCATACTCGATCCTGACCGCATGGTGCCCTATCTGCCGGAGCGGCGGGACGCCGATCCTTCCATTCAGTGCGAGATGGCGGTGGCCGCCGCCAGGGAGGCCATGGAGCAGGCGGACAAGGCAGCAGCTGATATCGATGCCGTCATCGTGGCGGCCTCCAACATGCAACGTGCGTACCCGGCGATGGCGGTGGAGGTTCAGGACGCCATTGGCATCGATGGCTTCGGTTTTGACATGAACGTCGCCTGCTCATCGGCCACGTTCGGGATTCAGCAGGCGCGCGATGCCATCACCAGCGGCAGCGCCCGCCGTATACTCATGGTCAACCCGGAAATTTGCAGCGGCCACCTGAACTTCCGGGACCGCGACTCCCACTTCATCTTCGGTGACGTCTGCACTGCCGTCATCATCGAGTCCGCGGACACAGCGACGTCGGAGGACCAGTACCAGATACTGGATACCCGCCTGCAAACCATTTTCTCAAACAACATCCGCAACAATTTCGGATTCCTCAACCGCGCCGATGAAAGCGGTATCGGGAAACCGGACAAGCTGTTCGTGCAGGAGGGACGCAAGGTATTCAAAGAGGTATGCCCCGCTGTCGCCAGCCAGATTTCCGCACAACTCGAGCACCTGGACATTGCGCCCTCTCGTCTCAAGCGCATGTGGTTGCATCAGGCAAACCTGAGCATGAACCAACTCATCGGCAGGCGGGTTCTCGGTCGAGACGCCACGCCGGAGGAGGCGCCGACGATCCTGGATACTTATGCGAACACCAGCTCGGCCGGTTCAGTCATCGCCTTCCACCTGCACCGGGGAGATTTTACTGTCGGCGATCTCGGCGTTTTGTGCTCGTTTGGCGCCGGCTACAGCATCGGCAGCGTGGTGCTGCAGAAGCTATAGTCCAGTACGTATGTGGATTTTTCAGCGAACCGGCCTCGCCGCCATTTCTCGCCGAAAACTCCAAATATCGTTGAGATAGGCCGGCTAGACAAGCTGCTTTAATTCATTCGATAACCGCTCGCACTCGTCCTCGGTGCCGATAGATATCCGAAGGTAGTCCGCAATCCGCGGCAGATTGAAATAGCGAACCAGTATCCCGCGCTCACGCAAGGCCTCGTAAAGTGCCTCCGCCCGGTGACCGGGGTGGCGGGCGAGTACAAAATTTGCCATCGACGGCTGAACGTCGAAGCCCATGGACTCGAGTGCCGCCGTTAACTGAGAACGACTCGCAATCACCCGCCGGCAGGTCTGCCGGAACCAGTCATCATCGTCCAGCGACGCCAGCGCAATCGCCTGGGCAACCGCATCGAGGGGATAGGAGTTGAATGAGTTCTTGAGCCTTTGCAGCGCCTCAATCAGCTTTTCGTTCCCTATAGCGAGGCCTATCCGCATGCCGGCGAGGGCCCGCGACTTCGACATCGTCTGCACGACCAGCAGATTGTCGTATTCATGGATAAGCGGTACGGCCGATTCACCGCCGAAGTGGATGTACGCCTCATCGATTACCACCACGGCATCGGGATTGGCGACCAGCAATCGTCGTATCTCCGCCAGCGATAGCAGTCTACCCGTGGGTGAGTTAGGGTTCGCCAGAATCACGCCCCCTGCCGGGCGCCTGTAGTCGCCGACGTCGACCGCCAGGTCGGCGTTCACCGGCACCTGCGCATAGTCGATACCATACAGCCGGCACCACACGGGGTAAAAGCTGTAGGTCACATCGGGAAACAGTACCGGATGCGGGTGCTGCAACAGCCCGCGAAACACGTGAGCCAGAACCTCATCGGACCCATTGCCGAGAAAAACCTCCTGTGTCTCAACGCCTTCGTGGCGAGCTATGGACTGGCGCAGCGCCACGGATTCGGGGTCGGGGTAACGGCGGAGTTGATCGCCGTCGATCGATGCCAGGGCAGCGAGCACACGCGGTGACGGCGGGTACGGGCTCTCATTGGTATTCAGTTTGAGCAGCTGTTTGCCCCGCGGTTGCTCACCCGGCACGTAAGGTGTCAACCGGTGTACCAACTCACTCCAGAAGCGGCTCATGACTTCTCCTGCAGGTGCGCCGGCGGGCGCTCTGGCCCGCGCTGGGGTGATGGCGCCGTGGCACCGGCTGCCGGGTCGCCAGGTCGCCAGGTCGCCGGGTCGCCGGGTCGCCGGGTAAGCTAAATGGAATGGCGTCCCCTAGGGGGTTCGAACCCCTGTTACCGCCGTGAAAGGGCGGTGTCCTGGACCACTAGACGAAGGGGACACAGACACGCTGCGCGTTCAGCACCGTCGGCGCATTCTACCTCAGGCCGGCGAGGATGCAACTGCGCCCCGATAGGCCCGTGCCTACTCGCAAACAGGACTGGTCGGGCTGTCGCGGCATCCGGGCGGGCGGGGCAAACGCGTAATCGGGAGCCGGTGAACCGAGAACCCATGCGGGGCCGCTGATCTCGAATGCATTAATAGGGCCTGGGCCACGCCGGCTTGTTGCGAAGCGGCTTGCCAGGCGTGCATCGAGGGACGCGCGGCGTCCGAGAACGGGTGCAGGTAGCCACGAACCACCGTGACGCAGGCAGGTGCCCCAGGGCACCTCTGAACAATGGCAATGCACTCAGGCTTTCAGGCGAACCAGCTCACCAGCAGATAGCTGAACCCCACCAGGCCGACACCCTCAATCAGCAAGACTGGCCACCCAACCCTGGGAGGCTCTTTCAACTCGTTTCTCGCTGACCCTAGATTCATGGCATCCTCGTGGTTTACATGCGTTTCTATAACGCAAATTGTTGCGTTTGTGTATACACATGATACTCGACGTGGAGCCTTAGGACAACGGAAATCCCTGTGGTACTATTGCGATTTTCGCGGCATTTGTGAACACAATCATGTCAAAGACCAAGGTGCTCAATCTCCGCATCGATCCTGAGTTGAAGAAGAAAGCCAAAAAACTCGCGGAGGCGGACGGTCGCTCCCTCTCGAACTGGGTGACGCACCTTATCTCCAGCACGGTCCGCGAAGCCGAACAGACAGGGGGCTCCACCAAAGGCAAGTAAGTAACCTGGGGCACCTCTGAACTGCTAGCCGAAGCGCCCGGTAATGTAGTTTTCCGTGAGTTCGTGCTTCGGGACGGTAAACACCTGCTTGGTTGCACCGACCTCGATCAACCTGCCGAGGTGGAAATAGGCGGTCCTGTCCGATACCCTCGCCGCCTGCTGCATCGAGTGGGTCACGATGGCGATCGTATAGTTCTGTTTCAACTCGTCGATCAACTCTTCGATACGCGCTGTCGCAATCGGGTCCAGCGCGGAACAGGGTTCGTCCATGAGCACGACTTCGGGATTGACGGCGATTGCGCGAGCGATACAGAGGCGCTGCTGCTGTCCACCGGAGAGGCTGGTGCCGGGTTTGTCCAACTGGTCCTTGACTTCACCGAACAGCCCCGCGCGCATCAGGCTCTGTTCGACGATCTCCTCAAGTTCCGCCCGGTTGCGGGCGAGCCCGTGAATCCTGGGGCCATAGGCGACATTCTCAAAGATACTTTTAGGGAACGGATTGGGCTTCTGAAACACCATGCCCACCCGGGCCCGCAGCAGGACCGTGTCCTGGCTCCGGCCGTAGATATCATCGCCGTCCAGATGAACCCGGCCGCGTATGCGGCAGCCGGGCACGATATCGTTCATGCGGTTGAGCGTCTTGAGGAACGTCGATTTACCGCAGCCTGACGGCCCGATCATGGCGGTGACCTCATGGGCCCCGATATCGAGCGACACGTCCTGAATGGCGTGATTGTCACCGTAGAATACGTCGATGTCCCGAGCCGCCATCTTCGGGTTTTCGACAAACGGCTCGCCCCGCGTCTGGTAAGCGGAAGCCTTGGTGTCATCCACGGCCCCGGACACACCGCCGCGAGCCCGGCTGGCGCCATCAGTAAACGCATGTGTCGTCATATCGATCGCCTCCGGCCGACCCGTCACACCTGCGGCGTTATTGCCGCTCAAAACGCTTGCGCAGGTAAATCGCAACCGCATTCATGAGAATCAGGAACCCCATCAGGACCATGATCGCCGCTGACGTTTTCTCCGTGAAGCCGCGTTCGGGGCTGTCTGCCCAGAGGTAGATCTGGACCGGAAGTACCGTAGCGGGATCAGTGACCCCGGATGGCACGTCCATGATGAACGCGACCATGCCAATCATCAACAGCGGCGCAGACTCGCCGAGCGCCTGCGCCATGCCGATGATCGAACCGGTCAGTATACCGGGCATGGCAAGCGGAATGACATGGTGAAACACGGTCTGCAGGTGTGAGGCGCCTACCCCCAGCGCCGCCTCCCGTATGCTGGGCGGCACTGCCTGTATCGAAGCCCGCGAGGTGATGATGATGGTCGGGAGTGTCATCAGGGACAGCACGATGCCACCCACCAGGGGGGCCGAGCGCGGCAGCTCGAACACGTTGATGAACACCGCCAGGCCGAGCAGACCGAACACGATCGAGGGTACCGCTGCCAGGTTGTTGATATTGACCTCGATGAGGTCGGTGAACCGGTTTCGCGGCGCGAACTCCTCGAGGTAGACCGCGGCGAACAGGCCGACGGGAAAGGCCAGCAGAAATGTCACCATAAGTGTATACAACGACCCGTAGAGGGCCGACTTGATACCGGCCAGTTCGGGCTCGCGGGAGTCGCCGGCAGTGAAGAACGTCGTGTTGAAGCTCGACCGCACCCTTCCCTGCTTGCTCATGGCATCCAGCCAGTCCATCTGCCGGTCGGACACCCGGCGGTCGCTCTCGGGCAGTTCGCGTGTAACCTGGCCCTTGAGATACCGGTTTGCATCGGAATGGGCCGGCACCCAGAGATCGATATCCCCGCCCGGCGTGACGGCTTCTGTCTCGAGGTAATCCCTCAACTCAAATTCGGAGCCTGCGGATACCAGGCGATAAAGCTCCCGCTTTTCGTCGCGCCCGGCGACGTCGGAAAAGAGATCGCGCAGGCTGCGCTTGATCATCCCGGCAGGGTCCAGTCGGCGCAGATCGTCTGCATCCGCGCCGGTATCCGGCCCCAGTCGCTGAGAGTCGAAATCGAGTGTGAGGCGAAGCTCGTACCGGGTGAATGCGGGATAACCCTTGCCGACGATGTCCGCCAGAAGAGTAAACAGGGAGGCGAAACCAACCAGCACCGCCAGTCGACCGTACCACCGAAAGCGGCGTTCCCTTGCATAGCGCTTCCTCAGTGAGGCCTCGACCCGCGCCGACTGCTCGCCTGCATGCGATTTATTCATAGCGCTCCCGGTATCGCCGTACGACGTACAACGCAACCACGTTCAGCATCAGCGTTAAGAAAAACAGCACCAGGCCAAGCGCGAAGGCCGCCAGTGTTTTCGGACTGTCGAATTCCTGGTCGCCGACCAGCAGGGTCACGATCTGCACGGTAATCGTCGTTACGGCCTCCAGCGGGTTGACCGTCAGGTTTGCCGCAAGCCCCGCCGCCATGACCACGATCATCGTCTCGCCGATAGCCCGCGACACGGCCAGCAGGATGCCGCCAACGATACCCGGCAGCGCCGCGGGTATCACGACCCGGGTAATGGTCTCGCTCAAGGTAGCGCCCATACCCAGGGAGGCCTCCCTCATACTATCCGGCACCGCCTTGATAATGTCGTCCGAGAGCGACATGACGAACGGAATAATCATGATGCCCATAACCAAACCCGCCGCCAGCGCGCTTTCCGAGGCAACCTCGAGTCCCAGACTCTCCCCCAGGCGACGGATGAACGGAGCCACCGTGAGCGCTGCAAAAAAGCCATACACAACGGTGGGCACACCGGCCAGAATCTCGAGAGCCGGCTTGGCAATCGCCCGAAAACGCGGGGTCGCATATTCAGCCATATAGATCGCTGACATAAGGCCTATGGGCACTGCAACCAACATCGCCACCGCCGAAATGAGCAGTGTGCCGACCAACAGCGGCACAAACCCGAACGCGCCCGATGCACCCGCCTGGTCGGCCCGGATCGCTGTCTGGGGGCTCCAGTCCAGCCCGAAGAAAAAATCCGTGGGTGGCACCGCCTGGAAAAACCGGATCGCCTCGAAAAGCACGGACAGAACAATGCCCAGGGTGGTCAGCACAGCGATTAAGGAGCAGCTGAACAGCCCCCAGCGGAAAACACCCTCGACCTGGTTTCGCGCGCGCAGCTCCGGACGAATCCGGTACCAGGCGAGGGCGCCGCCGAGCACTGCCAGCAGCAGTGCGAGCAAGGCTTTGAGGCGCGCACTGCGGTCACGGAGCTCTCGATAATAGTCCGCGGCTGCGCGCAGCTCCGGCGCCAGAGCGCCGGTATCCGCAACGCTGACCAACTGGTTGTAGTAGAGACCCACCTCGCTTTCCGGCAGCGACTGAATGTCCACCGGCAGGCTGGTCTTCACCATCGCCGCGATGGCGCGATCCTCGAAGACCAGCCAGCAGAGGATGAGCGCCAGCGCGGGCAGTGCCGCCCACAGCGCGGCCAGGTAACCGTAATACCTGGGCAGGGAATGCAGCGCTACGCGAGACCCGGTCGTATCTCGCGCGAACGCCAACGACCGCTTTTGCGCGGCAACAAAGCTGATGGCTGCCAGCATGAGCAGCAACAGCAGTAGCGACGAATTCTGCATCACGGCGTCACTGCATGGCGGTCTACAGAACCATCGGCGTGAGGTTTTTCACGGTGGCCTGCACCCGCTGCAGTTCTCCCTGCGCCAGTGGAATCAGGCCGCGGTCAGGTAGATAACCGTCTTCGCCGATCGCCCGGGTCGAGACAAATTCCGCCAGGTACTGCGCAATCCCGGGAATCCTGCCCACGTGCGCGACCTTGACATACAGATACAACGGCCGGGAAACCGGGTAAGTGCTTTCAGCAATCGACTCAAAACTCGGCTCGACACCGTCTACCTGCGCGCCCTGAACCTGGTCGCTGTTCTCGTCGAGAAAGCTGAAGCCGAAAATACCCAGTGCATCGGGGTTTGAGCGCAGTTTCTGGACGATCAGGTTGTCGTTTTCGCCCGCCTCTACATACGCGCCATCTTCGCGCACCGCGTAGACTATCGATCTGAAAAGGTCCGCACCCGTCGGTGCGCTGCCCATGCGCTGCTCGAGACCCTCGTACACCGCAACCGGCAGTCCGAGCCGTGTGCCAATTTCCAGTATCTTTTCCCTGTCTTGCGCGCCGAGGCCCTGCAGCTGTCGCAGTTCGTCGATGGTTACCGCGCCCCCGCCCAGGGCAAGCTCGGCGAACGCATCACGGGTGCCCGACGTGGGCGGCGGCCCGAGCACCTCGATCCTGGTGGCAGGGAGTTCGGGGTTGACGTCCCTCCAGGTACGGTAGGTGTTGAGAACCAGCTTGCCGTCGGGCCCGGGAACATACTTGGCGAGCGCGAGATAGAGATCTATCAGGCGCAGCCGGTAGCGCGGTGACTGCTTGGAGTTCGCAATCGCAATCCCGTCAAAACCGAGGGGAATCTCCAGAATGTCCCGCACACCGTTACGCCTGCAGTCTTCGATTTCACCGGACTCGATGCGCCGCGATGCGTTGGTGATGTCCGGTGTATTGGTTCCCAACCCCTTGCAGAAGAGTTTGAAACCGCCTCCGGAGCCGGTGGATTCAATCGTCGGCGCCCTGAACTCAGTGGCTCGACCGAAACGCTCGGCAACGACGGCCGCGAAGGGGTAGACCGTCGAAGAGCCGACGATACTGATCGCCTCCCTGCTCGCAGCATGCACGCGCCCGGGCCCCCACTGGATAGCGAGACTCAGGCAGAAAAAAGTGAGCAGGGCTCTCAATGACAGGCCTCCCCATGGCAGTTCAGCAATGCGCTGTCGCGAATCGGCAACGTAACCGTTCATATTACGATGACTTCATGAACAAGGTATGACAATCAGGTCCGGTCACTGTTCAGGCCCCGGGCCCGTTCTTCGAAGACTTCGAACTTCTGGTGCCTGAGATCCAGCCCCTTGACCAGATAGACCACGTGTTCAGCGATGTTGCTGGCATGGTCGCCGATGCGCTCCAGGCTGCGCAATGCCCACATCTCGTTAAGTATGGGGCCGATATCGCGCGGGTCTTCCATCATGAAGGTCACCAGGCTGCGCATCGCGCTGCCGTATTCCTTATCGACATCACCATCTCCCCGGACGACCTCAACCGCAAGGTCGACATCCAGGCGTGCAAAGGCGTCCAGCGCCCGGTTGAGCAGACTGGCCACATGACGCCCGATGTGCCTGATCTCGACGAAACTGCTCGGTGAGGCGCTCTCCTCTGCCAGGCGAATCGCCTGCCGTGCAATCTTCGCCGCCTCATCGCCGATGCGCTCGATGTCGGTGTTGATCTTGATGACAGTAACAACGAGCCGCAGATCGCTGGCGGCCGGCTGGCGGCGCGCCAGTATGGTAGCGCACTCGTCATCGATCGCGATCTCCATCTGGTTGACTTCCTGGTCAGCTTCGATGATGTGCTCGGCCGTGCCGGAATCGCGTTGCACCAGTGCCTCAACGGCGGCGTGCAGTTGTTGCTCGACCTTTCCGCCCATCTCGAGAAGGTGATTCTTGATTTCCTCGAGCTCGCTATTGAACTTCTCGGAGATATGTTGCCTGTAGTCGTCCTGTTTCAGCATGGTGTCTCTCTCAGCTCTCCATCAGATGCAGCCGTTACGCCGTGCCTGCAGTATCCACCGATACAGCGGAATGGAGAACCGCCTCGGGGAACCGCAGGGTAAAGGTGCTGCCTGCACCGGCAGCGCTCTCGACTTCCAGGCTTGCCCCGTGCGCCACCGCCACGTGTTTGACTATGGCCAACCCCAGTCCGGTGCCACCGGTACTGGAGCTGCGGCTGTCGTCGACACGATAGAAACGCTCGGTCAATCGCTCGAAATGCACCGGATCAATACCGACGCCCTGTCGGTAACAGTCAGCAGGCACTCCCCTGCCTGTTTCCACCAGGCAACGATCACGGGCGTATCCTCCGGGCTGTACTTGAACGCATTGTGCACCAGATTACTGACGGCACTGTACAGCTCCCGGTAATCGCCCACGACACAGTAATGGCCCTCCACCTGCAGCTCGAGGCTCCGACCCGGAAATACATTGCGAAGTTCGTCCCGCAATTCCTCCAGTAAACCCGCCATATCCACCGTTTCCCGCTTGGCGATCTGTTCCTCGCTCTCGATACGCGATAGCCATAACAGGTCTTTCAGCATGCTCTCCATGCGCGCAGCCTGCTGCGCCATCTGTCGCAGCGGCTTTTTATACGCCTGCGGCAGCTCGCTTTCCTCGCCCTGGAAGGTGTCGAGGTACCCGGTAATGACAGTCAACGGCGTGCGCAGCTCATGAGACACATTAGCAACGAAATCGCGGCGTATCCGCTCCATTCGCGCCAGCTCGGTCACGTCGCGGAGAAACAGCAGGCGATCACCCTCCCCGAACAATGACACTGACAACTGGAGGTGGCGCTCGGCGTCACCCGCGATACTGAACCGCAGGGGATGCTCGAAGTCCGCCGCCTGGAGGTACCGGGTAAACTCGGGCTGCCTGACAAGACTGCTGATACCCCTGCCCGTGTCGTCCGGATACCGCAATCCGAGCAGTGTTGTCGCGGAGTCATTGCACCATTTGATGGCGCTGTTGTGATCGAGAATGACCACCGCATCGCGCATCGAGGCGAAGGAGGACAACAAATAGTCGACCAGTGATTGCAGCCGTTTGCGGTCGGCCGCCGCGAGTTGATCCCGTTTCACGATACGGGAAACGATCTGGCCCCAGGAGCCGGGCAGGTCGGGTGGCGGCCTGTCCGAATCCACTACCCACGCATGCAGGCGATGCGCCTGCAGCAGCAGGAAGACCACCAGCGCCACCAGGCCGGCGATGAGCCCGCCAACGGGATAGCCGAGCACCCAGCCGACGCTGAGCCCCGCCAGCAGCAGCAAGCCGGATAACGCGGCATACTCTGCCATCAGCCGGCCACCGACTGCTTATCCGAGCCCGCGCGCTGAGAATCGATAACCGGTACCTCGCACTGTCTGGATCAATTCGGAATAGTCGTGAGGACCCTTCTGCAGGGCCATACGTAGCCGCCGGATGTGCACGTCGACCGTCCGTTCCTCGACGTACACGTTCGCGCCCCAAACCTGGTCGAGCAGTTGGCTGCGGGTGTACGCGCGCTCCGGATGCGCCATGAAAAACTGCAACAGCTTGAACTCCGTTGGCCCCATATCGATGACGTCGCTGCCGAGAAACACGCGTTTGCTGTCGACATCCAGCACCAGTTCCCCCACCTCCAGCCGCGCGTCGGCCTGCCCGCCGGGTGTACGTCGCAACAGGGCCCTCACCCGGGCGATCAGCTCTCGTGGCGCAAACGGTTTGCTGATGTAATCATCCGCTCCGGCGTCGAGCCCCTGGATCACGTTATCCTCGGCCGTTTTCGCCGTCAGCATGATCACGGGAATCTCGTTGCTCGATTCACTGCGCTTGAGCCTGCGCAGCAGCTCCAGACCCGAACCACCGGGCAGCATCCAGTCGAGCAGGATGATATCGGGGCGCTCGTCGACGGTCAGGGCGAACGCCTGCTGAATATTCTCGGCCTCTAGACAGCGAAAATCCGCGATCTCCAGCGCCATCCGTAGCATGTCACGGATGGCAAACTCGTCATCGACTACCAGAACCGTTCGCTCAGTCATGATCTCTACTGCCGTTCATCCTGAAGAAGGCGTTATTAGATGGTGAAATTATGACAATACGGTGAAACTTCACCCGCAGCTGCATTATTGCAGTGACTTCATCCCGCCGCGAAAGTCGATCCCCGCAGCACACCCGGCACGACGGGTGCTTCCACCCATGGCCGCGCGCCGGCGGCCGGCTAGAACCAGTTCGAGAACCAGCCCCGGTCACGCAGTTTATCCTCACAGGAATCGAGCTGGCGCTGGTACTTCGCCGCCTGCTGTTCGACCTTGCGGGCGACGTCCTTGAGCCAGGGTTTGCGGTTGTAGCTGGCGCGACTATATCCTCCATGCCCCTCGTGGTAGGCAAGGTACAGCCGGTACACATCACTGCGCGAGATACCGTTACGGCGGTGGGACTGGTAGTTGTACCAGCCGATGAAATCGACGGCGTCGGCAAAGTCATCCCGGTCGGCGCCGTAGTTGCCCGTACTGCGCCGATACCCGTCCCATGTAGATCCCAGTGCCTGGCTGTAACCGTAGGAATCTGACGGCCTGGGGCCCGGGATGAACCCCAGGTATTTCTTCCGCGGAGGCCTGGCTCTGGCCGCGAATCGCGACTCCTGGTGCATGATCGCCATCATACCGGCAATCGGCGAACCCCAGTCGTCGCTGGATTCCGCGGCCTGGTCATACCAGCGCCGCTTTTCCTCGAACACCGCGCAGATGTTATCTACCTGTGCCGGCTGCGAGGCCGCGCATCCGCCGAGAAGCACCGCGAGGGCAATCGCGAGCCACCTCATGGCCCGGCTTCCTCGTCACGCAGTAACTCGAGCAGGCCCTCTTCGTCGAGTACCCGCAGGCCGAGTGCCTGCGCCCGCGTCAGTTTGGAGCCAGCCCCGGGGCCAGCCACCACCGCATCGGTCCTGGCCGAGACACTGCCGGCAACCTTCGCTCCCATTGCCTGCAGCCGGGTTTTTGCCTCCGCCCTCGTCAACGCATCGAGCTTACCGGTCACGACCCAGGTCTGCCCCGACAATGGCAATGCAGCGGCGCCCACCACCTCGAGGTCGGGCCAGTGCACGCCCGCCTGCCGCAGCTCATCGACGACCTCCATGCTGGCGGATGAATCAAAAAACTGCCGCAGGTGGTCGGCCACGACCGGGCCGACATCATCGACTGCCAGCAGCTGCTCCTCGGTCGCTGCGGCCAGTGCCTCCCAGCTGCCGAAATGCCTGGCAAGGGCCAGCGCGGTGGCCTCACCCACTTCTCGAATGCCGAGGGCAAAAATAAAGCGCGGCAGGCTGGTGGACTTGCTGGCTTCGATCGCCCGCAACAGGTTGTCGGTGGATTTTTCCCCCATACGCTCAAGCTCCTGCAGCTGTTCTCGCCGCAACGCATAGAGGTCGGCGACTGTTCGCAGCAGTGACGCGTCGACCAGCTGATCTACCAGTTTGTCGCCCAGCCCATCGATATCCATTGCCCGACGCGAGACGAAGTGCCTGATTGCGGCCTTTCGCTGTGCGGGACAGATCAGCCCCGCGGTACAGCGCAGCACCGCCTCACCGGCCTCGCGCTCCACCGGCGAGCCGCAGACCGGGCAGGCCGACGGAAAGTTTACCGGGCGGGCAGCCCGCGGGCGCCGCCCGGGCACAACCGCCACCACCTGCGGGATCACGTCTCCTGCGCGTCGAACGATCACACTGTCGCCAATCCGCAAGCCCAGTCTCTCCACTTCATCGGGGTTATGCAGGGTGGCATTGCTCACCGTGACGCCACCCACGAAAACGGGTTCCAGGCGGGCCACCGGAGTGACAGCCCCGGTACGGCCGACCTGGAACTCCACATCGAGCAGCCGGGTAATCTCTTCCTGCGCCGGAAACTTGCGGGCGATCGCCCAACGGGGCGCCCGGGATACCGTGCCCAATTGGCGTTGCAGGCCGAGGTCGTTGACTTTGTAAACGATGCCGTCGATCTCGTAGGCCAGCTGGTCCCGGCGCGCGGCGAGCGCCTCGTAGTAATCGTCACAGGCGTCCACGCCGACGACGCATGCCGCCTCTGCATTGATGCGCAGGCCCCAGGCATTTAGCGCGGCCAGCACGTCCCATTGCGTGTCGGGCAGGCGCCCACCCTCGACGACACCCACCCCGTAGCAGCACATCTGCAGTGGTCGCTCCGCAGTAACCCGGGGATCGAGCTGACGCAGGGTGCCGGCAGCGGCATTGCGGGGATTGACAAACGGTTTGTCACCAGCGGCCCTGGCCTGTTCATTGAGCCCGGCAAAGCCGCTGCGGGTCATGTAGACCTCACCGCGGACCTCCAGGTGCTGCGGGTAGTCGCTGCCGAGCAGGCGCAGGGGTATCGAGCTTACGGTACGAACATTGTGGGTGATGTCTTCTCCCGTCGTCCCGTCGCCCCGCGTGGCGCCACGCTGCAGAACACCGTCGAGGTACAGCAGGCTGACCGCAACCCCGTCGAGTTTGGGTTCACACACGTATTCGAGAGGTTCCGGGCGGCCCAGGCGCTCCAGGAGCCGGCGGTCGAAATCCCGCATGGTTTGTGCGTCGAACGCATTATCCAGCGACAGCATCGGTAACTCATGCTTCACCTGGGAGAAATGCGACAGCGGCGAGCCGCCGACCCGCTGTGAAGGAGAGTCCGGTGTCAGCAGCTCCGGATGCGCCTCTTCGAGAGCCGCCAGTCGTTGCATCCACCGATCGTATTCGGCATCGGGAACCTGCGGATCATCGAGTACGTAGTACTGGTAATTCCACTGCTCGATCTGTTCGCGTACACGCGCGAGCTCGGCGACAGCAGCGTCCCGGCCGGACACAGGGAAAGTATCCGTTAACCCGAAGCCCTGGCGAGCAGCCGCCGCTCGAGGTCCCGAATACGCTGGCGGGAATGCTCCAGCGTCTGGCGGGTGATGACGCTGCGGGACTCGTCGAGCACATCACCATCCAGGTTCCGGGCCACGGTCTGGGCCGTCTCCAGCATATAATTGAACGCTTTCATCATATCGTCAGGGCCAGGGAGAGTGACGAAGAAAACCAGCCCCGTGGTACGGAAGTCGTCCATGGCGTCGAGATCGAAAACCCCGGGTTGCATCATATTGGCGACGCTGAACTGGATAGGCCCGCGTCCCGCGCCCAGCTCGTGGCGGTGAAAGAACTCCATGTCACCAAATCGAAGACCACAGGCCAGCAGGATATGCAGTATATCCTCGCCACGGAATCCCTCGGTGCTGCGTGAGACCACATTGAGCATGAAGATTTCCGGCTCGACCCCGCGCGGCAGGCGGCCTGCCTGATGAGTTATGTCAGCCTCCACCGGCTCGCCCTCTCCGGCCATATCCTCCAGCCAGTCGATGTTCTGCGGCGTCGACGTTCCGGCGGTGACCTCGGCCACGTTATCCGCAGGCCCGGCATCCATTCCCGTGTCGATCGAAGGCTCACTCTTCTTGCGGCGAGCGCTACGCGCCACCGGCTTCTTCCCACGCTTGCCGCGTGCGGCCGACGCGGGCGTCCCGGTGTTGCCACCATCGCCAGGTTCCTGCGGGCTCTCCTCCGGCGTCTGTTGCGCTTCTGTAACGGACCCCACCGTGTCGTCGTCACGATCGACGGCACGGACACCCTTCACCAGCTCAACCTCATCATCACTGCCGGCGGCGACAACGTCACTCCATTGATGGTCTTTAGCGCCGTCGCTGGCGGGGGCGTGCGTCGCCCGTGCAGGGCGCTGCTCGCTGCCGACTTCACGGGCCGGCGTACTGCTGCCTTCAGTCGCACGATTCACCTCGCCACGATGTACGACCCGGGCCGGCCCGTTGGGCAGTTCGCGGGGCCAGAACAGTTCATCATCATCGCCCACCTCATCGGCGGGGTAACCAGAGCCGGGCGCAGCGGTTCGCGGTCGCGACCGCGAGTAGCGTTCGCTGCTGATTCTGCGAGCCGCGTCCAGCGCCACTCCGAGTATGAGCAGCACTCCTGCAATAACCATCAAGTCCCGTATCGTTAAATCCATCGCTTCGCGCCGTTCTGGTACGTTTACTCGTGTCGCATTGCCCCGGGTTTCGTCAACTTGCCGCCAGCTCAGCAGCCTCGTCGACATCGACCGAGACGAGTCGGGAAACGCCCGGTTCATGCATGGTGACACCCATCAGCTGATCGGCCAGCTCCATGGATATCTTGTTATGTGTAATATAGATGAACTGCACCTTCTCCGACATCTCCTTTACCATCCTCGCGTAACGCCCCACGTTGGCGTCATCCAGCGGTGCGTCCACCTCATCCAGCATGCAGAACGGCGCCGGATTCAACTGGAAAATGGAAAATACCAGCGCAATCGCGGTCAGGGCTTTCTCCCCCCCGGACAGCAGGTGGATGGTACTGTTCTTTTTACCTGGCGGGCGGGCCATGATCGATATCCCGGTATCCAGCAAATCCTCACCGGTCATTTCAAGATAGGCACTGCCGCCGCCGAACACCCGCGGAAACAATTCCTGCAGACCGCTGTTGACCTTGTCGAAAGTCTCGCGAAAACGGTTACGTGTCTCCTTGTCGATCTTGCGAATCGCCGACTCCAGCGTTTCCAGCGCCGTGGTGAGATCCTCGTTCTGTGCATCCAGGTACTGCTTGCGCTCCGACTGCAGACTGTATTCGTCGATCGCCGCCAGATTGATCGGCCCCAGCCGGTTTATCCGCGCTGCTACCCGTTCCAGTGCAGCCCGCCATTCCTGCTCGTCGGCCTCCTCGGGTAAAGCTGCCACAACCGTTTCGATCTCCTCCCCGCTTTCGACCAGCTGCGTCCGGATATGTTCCCGCTGCACGCCCAGGCCCTGGTTGGTGAGCCGTCGCTGCTCAAGCTCGTCTCTGACCGACTCGACCCGCCGCTCTATACCGCTTCTCTGGCTTTCGGCCTCACGCAGCAGGTGTTCGCAATCGGCGACCTCTTGCCTCGCGTCGGCCAGCTCGCGCTCAACTGCGAGGCGCTTCGCCAGGCGCTCGTCTAACTGCGCCTGAAGGGCTTCGCGAGGATTGTCGTTCTCGCCCAGCGCTGCCAGCAGTTTCTCCCGCCGCACGCGCAGCTGTTCGGCCTGGGAACGCGTGCGCGCGATAGCGTCATCGAGGGATGTCACCTGCGCTTTTAGCGATTGCAGGCGCATCGCCAGCCGATGCGCTGCGTCCTTGTCGTGGCGGGCGCGCTGGCGTGCCGCATCCAGCTCGCTGCGGGTCTCATCGCGCACGGCAAGCAGTTCCTCACGCCGCTGCGAGTCGCTTTCCATAAGCTCGATGGCCTCCGCCAGCAACAGGCGAGCCTCGGCCATTGCCTGCTGCTCGGACTGGAATTGCTCACGCGTCTCGTCGAGTTCGGCCGCAGTCCGTTCGCGCCGGGCGGCAAGTTGCTCCTGGCGGGCCCGGTGAGCCGAAATGCGCGCGCCGAGTTCGGCGTGGGTGCGGGTCGTGGCCTGCAGGTCGCGCTGGTTTTGCTGGCGCCTCTCCTCGAGCTCGTTTGAGCGCAGCTGGACCTGCTGGTAGTCGGACTCGAGCCGGGAGAGCTCGGTGACGCGGCGGTCGATTTCTGTCAGCAGCTCATCGAGCTCCTGCTGGCGCCGGATCGCGCCCCCCTGCTCCTCAGCCAACCGGTTGAGCCGCAACCAGTGTCGCCCCACCCAGACGCCCTCCGGCGTAATAACCGACTCGTGCGGGGCCAGTCCTGAGCGCTGCAGCAGCGCGGAGGGCAGGTCGGGCGCCACCCGGATGCCCGCAAGCAGGTCTGTCGCCGGGCCAGCGTTGCCGACCTTGGAGGCGAGGGTCTGGTCAGCAGGATCCGCTGTCGCAGCACCATCGACCAGGGTGAGCTGGCCGCGTTCGAGATCTTCGATGCCACCGGCCAGGCTGTCGATGTCGGAGACACAGATCGCCTTTAAATCAGCCGCGAGCACGGTTTCCACGGCAAGCTGCCAGCCATCTTCCACCTGCAGGCGCTCCAGCAGGCGGGGCGCATCGCGCAGCTGCCGCTGTTCCAGCCAGCCCGAGACGGCGTCTTCCCCGGCATCGAGCGCAGCCTGCTGCAGCGCCTCGAGAGATGCCTGGCGGCCGCGCAACTGGTGCAGACTGGAGCGCGCCGCGTCGAGCTCTTCGCGATGGCTCTCTGCCGCCGCCCGCGCGCCGGCTATCTCCGCCACCAGTTCTTCGCCGCGCGCCTCGGATGCCTCCATGCTGGCCGCCAGCGCGGCCAGTTCTTCGTCCGACGCGGCAAAGCCGGCTTCCTGCGGATCGTCGGCGAGCGCCGCCTGCTCCTCCTCCAGGGCCCGGCTGCGGGCCTGGAGCCGCTGCAATACCGATTCGAAGTGGCGCAACCGGGACTGCTGCACCTCGGCCTGCTGACGCGGCTCCGCTGCTTCCTGATTGAACACGTCCCACTGCTGCTGCCAGTTTTGCATGGACTCCTCAGCCGCGGACTGGGCCTCGGCGGACCCGCTCTCGGCCTGCTGCAGTTCATCCAGCTCCGGCGCCAACGCCTCGAGCTCCTCGCGCCAGTTGCCGAGATTAGCGGCATCCTTGGCGACATGCTCCTCGGCCTCGGCGAGACTGGCATCGGTCTGCGCCAGATCATCACTCAGCTGCTGGCTGCGCTCGCTCTGGTGCTTGATGGTCTGCTCCAGCCGCGCAACCTCCGACCCAAGACTGTAGAAAGTTGCCTGGACGGTATTGAACACGTCACTGCGCTCGGCGTGATCCACCCGGTGCTGCTCGATCGTGGTATCGACCTGCTGGTGCTCGGCGTGCACCGATTCGAGTTTCACCTCGAGCTCACTGATCTGGCGGCCACATTCACCGATCTGCGCATCGAGGCTGCGCCACTGCAGGGCGAGCAGCTGCGCTTTAAGTGACCTTTCTTCCTGCTTCAACTCCGTGTACTTCTCCGCCGCCTGCGCCTGCCGCTGCAGGTGCTGCAACTGGCGTTCCAGCTCATCGCGCAGATCCGTCAGGCGCTCGAGATTTTCGAGGGTGCGGCGCATCCGGCTCTCGGTCTCCTTGCGCCTTTCCTTATACTTGGAGATGCCCGCCGCCTCTTCAATAAAGACACGCAGCTCTTCGGGCTTGGACTCGATAAGTCGGGAGATCATGCCCTGTTCGATGATGGCGTAACTGCGCGGGCCCAACCCCGTACCGAGGAAAATATCCGTGATATCCCGGCGACGGCAACGGGTGCCGTTGAGGAAGTACTCCGATTGCCCTTCGCGCGTGACCTGCCGCTTGATTGCAATCTCGGCGTAACTGGCGTACTCACCGCCGACTCCGCCATCGCTGTTGTCGAACACCAGCTCGATGAACGCCTGGCCAACCGGCTGCCGGTTGACGGAGCCGTTGAAGATCACGTCGGCCATCGACTCCCCGCGCAGGTTCTTGGCCGAACTCTCGCCCATCACCCAGCGTACGGCGTCGATAACATTCGACTTTCCACATCCGTTGGGGCCCACCACGGCACACATATTGGCAGGAAAATTGACGGTTGTCGGGTCGACGAATGACTTGAACCCGGCAAGTTTAATCGACTTTAATCGCATAAGACTTTAATTATCGTTTACAACCGATTGTTTTATATGCATTTATGGTACTTAAAGTGGATTCTAGCACCCGCCGGCAAACACAAGATGTAGTGTATAGAACTTGGCCGGACAACACTATGCCTGTGCCGAGAAATTCGCCGGGGGCCACCCCGGGCCCGGATGCGCAGCTAGCTGCGCGGTTCCAGCGTGATCTGCAGGGGTTCGCCCGCGAGTGAAGGCGCCAGCGGTCCCGCCGAGCCCGACCACGTCGCCGAGGCCTCGCCCGGGCGTCCGTCAGGCGATACCTGCACGAACACCATCACCGCGGTCAGCTCAGAGAGCTTCTGCCCTGCCATTGAGTTGCGATCGTCGAGGCGCAGCGTCACCGGGAGCTGCCCGGCCTGGAGCCGCTGAACGGCAACCGGCATGCGGCTGTCAGAGTCCGCACTGCGGGCGAGAACGAACACCGTATCCCCGGCGGAGATGCGGGCACCGTCGGGAAAGGCGACCCGTACCGTGACCCCGGGCTGCTCTGCCGGCCCGGGGGACACGACCGGGCCGCTCGTCACCGGCGCCGCGACAGGTCCGCCCGCCGCCTGTGCGTCTGCAGTATTCCCTGCAAGTCTCGCGCGCGCTGTTTCGATCACGCCGGCGATCATCGCCGCACTCTCCGACCCGGGTGGTTCCCGCGCGATGAGGCGCTCCCAGTACTCGATGGCAGCGCGGTAACTGCCCTCCTCGAACGATGCCATACCCAGCAACCCGAGTGCCGTGCGCTGGTGTGGATCCACCGCGAGGGCCTGCTCCCCCAGCATTCTGGCCTCGTCAGTAAGCGTACGGCCGCTGGCGAGATACTGCGCCTGGGCCGCGTAGGCAAGCGCCTGCGCATCCTGGGGTGCCTCTTGCGCGAGGGCTCGGTAGGCCGTCGCCGCCCGCGCATACTCCTCCCGACTCATATAAAAGCGGCCCAACAGCGCGATATAGTGGAGGTTGTCGGGCCGCTCTGCGGCACGCGATTCTATCCCGGCCAGCAGGTCGTTGAGCTCCTCTTCCGTCGCCGCCGTTTCCAGCGTCTGCAGCTGGCGGCTGATCATCACGTCGGGGGCGGCGCCCAGGCGGTAGTACAACAGTGTGGAGGCAACGATCACAAATACAGGCAGCGGCCAAAGCGGAAACGCCTGCGCCTGCGCTGCCCGCGCAGATGCAGCCGCAGCGCCGGGCCCGGGCTGCTGTGAATCCTCGAGCAGTCGAATCCTCGCCTCCGTCTCCAGCCGTTCGTCCCCGTCCCGCTCCAGCTCACGGCGGCGCAGTTCATACCATTCACGATTTGCCCGCTCGGGATCGTCGGCCGGCCGCCCGGACACCCGCCGCGGGCGCAGGTAAAAAACCATGCTCAATAACAGCAATGTGCCGCAAGCAATGTAAAACAGTGTCAAGAACCGGACTCCGTATCGGCGAGGATGCGATCGAGTTCCGCCTGTTCCTCGGCGGTGATCCCGGGCGTACTCCGATCAGCCCGGCGCGAGCGCAGACTCGTCACCACAATCACACAGGCCAGCACCAGCAGTATGACGGGAGCCAGCCACAGCACCAGCGTCGGACCTTCGAAGTCTGGCCGGTAGCGCACGAACTCACCATAGCGTGAAACCATGAACGCCAGGATGTCCTCGTCATCGGCGCCCGCCTCGAGCTGCTGGTACAACAGTTTGCGCAGGTCCTGCGCGATGGGGGCATTGGAATCTGCAATGTTCTGGTTCTGGCATTTCGGACAACGCAGCTCGGCACTGAGCACCTGGTAACGCCGCTCCAGCTCGGGGTCGCTGAACTCGTAGGTTTCGATCACCGCCTGGGAAAGCGCGGTTGCCAGCAGGCACCAGGCGGCAAGCAGCGCGGCGGCAAGCGGTCTCATGGCGATACCTCACCCGGTCTGAGCGAGCGATACAGCGGTTCCAGCACGGTGGTCCAGGCGCGTTCGTCCACCACACCGACATGGCGGTAGCGAATCACGCCCTCGGCATCCACCAGATAGGTTTCCGGGGCGCCGTAGACGCCGAGGTCCACACCCAGGCTGCCCTCCCGGTCGGCGATGTTCAACCGGTAGGGGTTGCCCAGCTCGGCCAGCCAGCGCTGCGCGTCGGCATCGTCGTCCTTGTAATTGATACCGAAAATAGGTACGCCCGCGTCCGCCAGTTGCTGCAGGTAGGCGTGCTCGACGCGGCAGGAGATACACCACGTGGCCCAGACATTGAACAGGGACACCTCGCCGACGACATCGTCCCGGGCGAGTTGCCGGCTGCCGGCGAGCTCGGGCAACTGAAACGCGGGCAGGGGCCTGTCGATCAGCGCCGACGGCAGTTCCTTCGGGTCCAGTGACAGGCCACGGAACAGGAACAGCGCCAGCACGCCGAACAGAGCCAGCGGCAGGAACAGCTTTGCCCTAGGCCCCATGGAGAGCGCCCCCCTGCGCGGGGGCGGTGACACGCGAACGCTGGCGACGATAGCGTCGGTCGGCGATGGTAACAAAACCGCCGACCGCCATCAGGATCGCCCCGAGCCACATCCAGCGCACCATCGGCTTGTAGTGGAGTCGAATCGCCCAGTCACCGGCCTCGCCGATCGGCTCACCCATCGCCACGTAAAGATCGCGAAACAGGCCCGGGTCGATGGCGGCCTCGGTCATGACCGAGCCGGTCGCCAGGTACCGACGCTTCTGCGCGGCCATCTCTGCGACGAGAGAATCCGCGCGCGATACGGCAAAGCGAGCCTCGTCGGCGACGTAATTCGGCCCGCGCACGGCGGCCAGTTCGACGAACCGGAACTCATAGCCCGCCAGTTCGCGGCTCTCACCGGGACGCATTTTGAGATCGTGTTCAACGCTGAACTGACTGGTTATCACGACGCCGAGGATGCAGGCGGCAAAGCCATGATGCGCGAGCCACATGCCCCAGTAGCTGGGCGTCAGGCGCCTCAGACCCCGGGCGACACCGCTCGTGCCCCGCACACGGTGCCACAAATCCCGCCACAGTCCGAAGCACAGCCATCCGGCCAGCAGGATCGCAACGGCCACCCAGACGTTGTAGTCGCCGTGCAGCAGCGGCAGTGTCACGGCGCAAACAACTGACGCCAGCAGCGGAACCAGAAGCTCTGAGCGCCACCGCGCCAGTGAATCACTCTTCCAGCGCGACAGGGGCCCCACGCCCATGAAAGGCACCAGCAATGCCATCAACGGCACGAACACGGCGTTGAAATAAGGCGGGCCGACCGAGTATTTGCCGCCACCCAGCGCGTCAACGATCAGCGGAAACAGGGTCCCGAACAGTACCGTCAGCGTGGCAACCAGAAACACCACGTTGTTGACCAGCAGCAGGGACTCCCTGGCTACCCACGAAAAGCGGACGCGGCTGCTCACGGCAGGTGCGCGCAATGCATACAGGGTCAGGGAGCCCCCCACCACCAGGGCGAGAAACACGAGAATGAACAGACCGCGTGCCGGGTCCGTCGCGAACGCATGAACCGATGTCAGTACACCGGAACGCACCAGGAAGGTCCCCAGCAGGCTCAGCGAGAACGTGAAGATCGCGAGCAGCACAGTCCAGCTCTTGAACAGCCCCCGCTTCTCGGTCACCGCCAGGGAGTGCAGCAGCGCGGTACCCGCCAGCCACGGCATGAAAGAGGCATTCTCGACCGGGTCCCAGAACCACCAGCCACCCCAGCCGAGTTCGTAGTACGCCCACCAGCTCCCCAGCATGATTCCCAGGCTGAGGAACGCCCAGGCGGCATTCGTCCATGGTCGGGACCAGCGCGCCCAACTCGCGTCCAGCCGTCCGCCGAGCAAGGCGGCGATTGCAAAAGCAAAAGCCACCGAGAAACCCACGTAGCCCATGTACAGCAGCGGCGGATGAATAATCAACCCGAAGTCCTGCAGGAGCGGATTGAGGTCACCGCCATCAGCGGGAATGCCCGGCAGGAGTCGCTCAAAGGGGTTGGAGGTGAACAGCGAGAATGACAGGAAGCCCACGGCTATCGCACCCATCACCGCCAGCACCCGCGAGAGGACGGTCAGCGGCAGCTGTTCACTGAAGATCGCCACGGCAGCTGCCCACAGGCTCAGGATCAGCACCCAGAGCAGCAGGGAGCCCTCGTGGTTGCCCCATACGGCCGAAAACTTGTAGATCGGGGGCAGGAGGCTGTTGCTGTTACTGGCGACGACCTTGACCGAGAAGTCGTCCTGCAGAAACGCAAGCGCAAGGCAACCGAAGCTGATCGCCACGAACACCAGCAGACCCAGAGCCAGGTTGGGGGCCAGGGCCATGGCTTTCAGGTTGCCCCGCCAGGCGCCCAGCGAGGGAACCACTGCCAGCAACAGCGCCAGGCTAAGTGCAATGATCAAAGCAAAATGGCCGATCTCAGGGATCATAGCCGGTCTCCCGTGGGTGTGTGCCCCGACGCCTGTAGCGCGTCGGCGACTTCCGGTGGCATGTAATTTTCGTCGTGCTTGGCCAGCACTTCAGAGGCTACCAGCACACCCGACTCATTGAGCACGCCCGAGGCAACCGCGCCCTGCCCCTCGCCAAAGAGATCGGGAAGGATACCCTCGTACTGCACTGTAACGGCAGCCTCGAAATCGGTGACGTCGAATTCGACGCGCAGGCTGTCCGGGCTGCGCCGGACACTGCCGTCGACTACCATGCCACCGACACGGATCGGTCGACCGACCGGGGCCTCGCCGGCCGCTACCTGCGCCGGTGGGAAAAACAGGTTGATGTTGCCGCGCAGCGCGTAAGCCACAAGGGCCACTGCGGCACTGGAAAACACAACCACGAAAAGCACCAGGACCAACCGTTGCCTGCGTACAGGGTGCATCAACGTCCCTCCATTAATTCGCCGCTGACGGACTGCCGCTTGATTTCGCCGGAAACCTGCCTGAGCAGCCGTCGCTGCCGTCGCAGAGGCATAACCGTCATCACACCCAGAACCACCAATGTGATCAGGTAGGCGGACCAGACGTAGATCCCATGCCCGTCCATATGCAGAGCAGCGCTGAGATCCGCAAAGTACACTAGGCCGCGTCCCCGCCGGCCAGTGCGCGCACCCAGCGCGTGCGCGATTCACGCTGCAGGATTTCAGCCCGCATGTTCAGCAGCAGGACACAGGTGAACAGAGCGTAGAACACCGTGATCATCCACAGCAACGGGTACAGCATGCTGGGATCGATAGTCGACTCGCCGGTGAACTTGATCGACGCGGGCTGGTGCAGACTGTACCACCAGTCCACTGACTTGTAGATGATCGGGATGTTTACCGTGCCCACCAGGGTCAGCACCGCGCAGGCCTTGGCGGCCGCCTCTTTGTTGTCGTAGGCCTCGTAGAGCGCCACAACCCCGAGGTAGAGGAACAGGAGTATCAGCATGGAGGTGATGCGCGCGTCCCAGACCCACCAGGTGCCCCAGGTGGGCTTGCCCCAGATGGCGCCCGTCACCAGGGCGACAAACGTCAACGCCGCGCCCACCGGTGCCGCTGACTTCATTGCGATATCCGCCATTTTCATACGCCAGATCAGGCTCACCGCCCCCGCGACCGCCATCACGTAATAGCCGGCGAGCGCCACCACCGCGGCGGGTACGTGGATATAGATGATCCGGTAGCTGTTGCCCTGGCGGAAGTCGGGCGGCGTGAACAGCAACCCCCAGACGAGACCGACGGCCAGCGCCACCAGAGTCAGCGGCAACAGCCAACGCAGCACACTGCCGGCGATTCGAAATAACCAGGGCGGCGACCCGAGCTTGTGAAAGTAGGTCCACATGACGGCCGCAATTATACAGGCGGGGCTAGTAGGAACAACTTAAACCGGCGGCTCACGGCTCACCCGCCTGGACAGGGCTCAGGCGTCCACACTGATTCGCAGGCCAGCCGCTATTGCGAGGGGCGCCAGGGCGATAGCAAGGCACAGCATGGCGGCGAGGATAGCCAGGTACGGTGCACTGGCGGCGCCGTTCACAGCGGCCTGCACCGCCGCGCTGCCGAAAATCAGCACCGGCATATAAAAGGGCAATATAAGCAGGGATATCAGCATGCCACCGCGTTTCAGGCCGACGGTCAGCGCCGCCCCCACCCCGCCCACCAGGCTGAGGACGCCGGTGCCCAGCAACAGGCTGAGGAACAGCGCCGGCACCGCCGCCGTCGGCAGGTTCAGCATCAACCCGAACAACGGCGAAACGATAGCCAGCAGCAGGCCGGTAACCAGCCAGTGCGCCCCAGTGTACGCCAGGACGGACAGGTAAAGGGGCTGTGGCGAAAGCAGCAGCTGCTCCAGGCTGCCATCATCGAAATCACTGCGGAAAACGGCGTCAGAGGTCAACAGGTTGGACAACAGGGCCACAATCCAGAGGACACCCGGAGCGAAGCCGGCGAGCTGCTCCGGCGCCGGGCCCAGCCCGAGTGGGAACAGCGCCACGACCATGGCGAAGAACAACAGTGGATTGCCTATTTCCAGCGGGCGACGCACCGCCAGCACCAGCTGCCGTTTCAACAACAGCGCACAGAAAGCCAGGCTGCCGGGCGGTTTCAACTGACCTTCCCCGTGGCGAGATCGAGCGTCTGCAGCGGGTAGTCCACCGCCAGCGCCTGGTGGGAGGTCAGCACCACTGCACCACCCCTCTCCGCGTGTTCCACCAGTAATTGCTCGAGATCTGCCACCCCCGCGCGGTCGATCGCGGTGAACGGTTCGTCCAAAAGCCAGAGTGGCGAGTCGACCAGGTACAGCCGCGCCAGGTTGACCCGCCGGTGCTGCCCGGCCGACAGAGCGTTCGCGGGGACATCCTCATACCCGTAGAGGCCCACTCGCGCCAATGCGCGGTCGATATCCGCCGGGTGGTGGCTGCCGGACCCGGAGGCGTGCCAGGCAAGATTTTCACGGGGCGTGAGCAGTGCTTTGACCGCGGGCTGATGCCCCACGTAGACGAGTGCCGCGCGCCGCTCGATCTGACCGGAGAACCCGTAGCGGGACAGGCCGGCGAGAATTCTCAACAGACTGGTCTTACCGGCACCGTTGGCACCACCGACCTGAATCAATTCGCCCGCATTGACCTGCAACGACAGCCCCTCGAACAGCAGCCTGCCTCCCCGCTCCAGGGCGAGGCCCTCGGCGGCCAGCAGGGTCGTGCCCGTATCACCGGCCGACGAGCCGGCGGGAGAGGTCGCCGTCACTAAACGTTTACAGCCCGGATACCGCGGGCGTGCAGCTCCGTATCGACCTCGCAGCGCAAGGACGCGAAATCGAACAGTTCGGGATCGGCGAGCTGGGAGGGGGCCACGTTGCGAATGCTTCTGAAGATGGTTTCCGTGCGGCCGGGATACCGCCGCTCCCACTCCGCCAGCATCTGCTTAACCTGGACACGCTGCAGATTTTCCTGGGACCCGCACAGATTGCAGGGAATGATCGGAAACTGCTTGTATTGCGCGTAGCGAGCGAGATCCTTCTCCCGGCAATACGCCATCGGCCTGATGACGACATTCCTGCCGTCGTCACTGAGAAGTTTGGGCGGCATCGCCTTGAGCGCGCCCTGGAAAAACATGTTCAGGAAGAGCGTCTCCACCAGGTCGTCGCGGTGGTGCCCGAGGGCGATTTTGCTGGCCCCGACGTCCTGGGCAAAGCCGTATAGATTACCCCGTCGCAGCCGTGAGCAGAGCCCGCAGGTTGTCTTGCCCTCGGGCACCAACTCCTTGACGATACTGTAGGTATCGCGCTCCAGTATGTAGTAGGGCACGCCAAGGCCGCCGAGGTACCCGGGCAGAACGTCCTCGGGGAAGCCGGGCTGTTTCTGGTCGAGGTTGACTGCTACAAGGTCGAACTCCACCGGCGCGTTGCGCTGCAGGCTCATCAGAATATCGAGCATGGCGTAGGAATCCTTGCCGCCGGACAGGCAGACCATGACCCGGTCGCCCTGCTCGATCATCGCGTAGTCGACAATTGCATTGCCAACGTTGCGCCGCAGTCGCTTCTGCAGCTTGTTGAACTCGAGCTTTTCCTTGCGGGACAGTGCTTCCACGGGCTTGCCTGGCGTGTTGTAGAGGCCGCGCATTTTACAGGCCGGGGCCGCCGCCAGTCCAGCGGTCGCGCTGCGCCCGGCGCGTTGCGGGCACCCGCGCGACCAGGCGCCGGTGCTTGTCTTTTGTGGCATTTCGCACCACAATGTGCGCCCCTGAAATCCACGTTTCAAGCCCACGAGGAAACCCTTGCGATGAAAGACGCTGTTCGAGTCACTGTTACCGGCGCGGCGGGCCAGATCGGCTACGCGCTGCTCTTCCGGATTGCCTCGGGGGCGATGCTGGGTGACGACCAACCGGTCATCCTGCAACTGCTCGACATCACACCGGCCATGGAAGCCCTGGAAGGCGTGCGCATGGAACTCGATGACTGCGCGTTTCCGTTGCTGGCCGGCGTGGTCTGCACGGACGATGCGGAGGTCGCGTTCAAGGATACAAACTATGCCCTGCTGGTGGGTGCACGTCCACGCGGCCCGGGTATGGAGCGCAAGGACCTGCTTGAGGCCAACGCCGCTATCTTCTCCGCGCAGGGCAAGGCGATCAACGACAACGCCGCGCGCGACATCAAGGTACTCGTCGTCGGCAACCCCGCCAACACCAATGCCCTGATCACGCAGCGCAATGCGCCGGACATCGACCCGCGCAACTTCACCGCCATGACCCGTCTCGATCACAACAGGGCCATGACCCAGATCGCCGCCAAGACGGGGACTACCGTCAACGATGTGACCCGCATGACAATATGGGGCAATCACTCGGCCACCCAGTACCCCGATCTGTTTAACGCCCGGGTCGCCAGCAGCACGGCTGCGGAACTGGTGGAGCAGTCATGGTATGAGGAAGAGTTTATTCCAACCGTGCAGCAACGCGGCGCCGCCATCATCAAGGCCCGTGGGGCATCCTCAGCCGCATCGGCTGCCAACGCGGCGATCGACCACATGCGCAGCTGGGCGCTGGGCACCGAGGCCGACGACTGGGTTTCCATGGGCGTGTACTCGGATGGGTCCTACGACATTGCCGAGGGCCTCATCTATTCGTTCCCCTGCCGCTGTTCCGGCGGTGACTGGGAGATCGTTCAGGGCCTGGAGGTGAATGAGTTCAGCGCCGGCAAGATGAAGGCCACCGAACGCGAACTGACCGAGGAGCGCGACGCGGTCCAGCACCTCCTGCCCTGACCGGGGCGGCAACCCGTCGGTATCGCCCCGCGGGACGCACGCCGCCCTGATCGCGCCCGCACAGCGGGCCGGTCGCCCGGAGAAACACTCCCCGGCCGGTGCGGGACGGGGCTATGGTCGGCGAAAGAGCCCGGAGTCGACGACGTCGCTGGCGGGGTCTGAGCTGATTTTCAGCGCATGGGTACTACCGGCCGACTGCGGCCCTGCCGACATGCCGGCAGCCCGCTGTGATCCTAGCTGCCATAGTAATAGCGGCGACAACAATTGCTGCGACAATAACAGATGACTGCGGGCACCCAGTGACATCCAAAAGCTACCACCACGGTAATCTGCGCGCGGAGCTGCTGGACACCGCCATTGCGCAGCTGGACGAGCGCGGCGCCAAGGGGCTCAGCCTCAGAGCCCTCGCCCGCGCCATCGGTGTTTCCCAGACTGCGCCCTACCGCCATTTCACCGACAAGAGCGAGCTGCTGGCGGCGATGGCCACACACGGCTACCGACAGCTGCTTGCCGCTCTGCGGGAAGCCGGTGGCGCGGCGGACAGCTGCCCCAGGGCACAGCTCTTCGCCTTCGCCCATGCCTACGTGGACTACGCCGCCGACAATCCGCGCCTGTTCAAACTGATGTTCGGTCCCAGCGTACAGCCGGTGGGCCGGTTTCCCGAACTGCGCGCGGCGAGTCGGGAAACCCTGCAACTGGTGCAGATGATCCTGCGCGAGGGCATCGAGGTCGGCGTATTCAAACCTACAGACAATCTCGCCTACCTGGCCAACGCGGCCTGGGCGGGTATCCACGGCATCGCGACCCTGCGCGTCGATGCGCCCGAGCTGTTCCAGCGCTATATCGAACTGCAGGCTCAGGTCGATGTGGCGGTAACGACCTTCCTTAACGGCATCAGCGCCCAACGCACCGAGCGCTGACAACATCTGCCTCGCGGGACTCATCCCCTGCCGGGGATCGCCCCAGCCGGATCAGCCAGGGCGGGTCGCCTCGTACGTGTAGCCCCATGCAAACACACCAGTGACGCCTGTTTCCTCGGCATCGCAATAAGCCACCCGGCAAGCATCAAATTGCTATACTCGCGCTTTAACGCCCAGGAGACATCGCTTTGACTGACTCGTTGCTTGCCCACACATACCGCTGGGTGGGAGCCCTGCTGCTGGTCCTGCTCTCTGGCTGCGCCAACGAACCGCACTATGACCTGATCATCCGCAACGGGACGCTCTACGACGGTAGCGGGCAACCGCCGATTGTCGGCGACATCGCCGTCGAGGGGGCCACGATAGCGGCACTCGGTGAATTCTCAGACGCCGCGGCCTCCCGGGAGATCGACGCCACCGGGCTCGCGGTGAGCCCGGGATTCATCAACATGATGTCATGGGCCAACGAATCGCTCATCGAGGACGGGCATTCCCAGAGCAATATCCGCCAGGGTGTCACCCTTGAGGTCATGGGCGAGGGCAGTTCCATGGGGCCACTCACGGGTGCAATGAAAGCTGAAATGATCGAACGGCAGTCGGACATCCGCTATCCGGTGGAGTGGACGACGCTCGACGAATACCTGGTTTTTCTCGAGGCTCACGGCATCAGCCCCAACGTCGCCTCGTTCATCGGCGCCGCCACACCCCGCGAATACGTGATCGGGCACGAGGACCGCCCGCCCACCGCTGCCGAACTGGCGCAGATGCAGTCGCTGGTGAGAGACGCGATGGAGGACGGGGCACTCGGCGTGGCCTCGTCACTTATGTACCCCCCGGGCCTGTTTGCCGGTACCGACGAGCTGGTGGCCCTGGCGCGGGTGGCGGCCGAGTACGACGGGCTCTACGCTTCCCATATGCGCGACGAGGGCGCCCAGCTGCCCGCCGCTGTGGGCGAGGTGATCACGATCGCCCGTGAAACCGGCATTCGCGCGGAAATTTACCACCTGAAGTCCTCCGGGAAGGACAACTGGCCGCTGTTCGATGAGGCTGTGACGTTGATAGAAGCGGCGAGAGCGGAGGGTCTGGCAATTACCGCCGACGTCTACACGTATCCGGCCGGTTCCACCGGGCTCAACGCCGCGGTGCCACCCTGGGTCCAGGAAGGCGGTTTCGAGGCCTCACTGGCGCGTATGAGCGACCCGGCGCTGAGACCTCGCATCCTGCGGGAAATGCGCACCGCGTCTGAGGAGTGGGAAAACCTCTACCTCGCCGCAGGCTCCCCGGATAATATCCTGCTGGTCGGCTTCAGGAACGAAGCCCTCAAGCCACTCACGGGAAAAACCGTGGCGGAGGTGGCCGCGATGCGCGGTACCAGCCCTGAGGAGACCATTCTCGACCTGTTGGTGGAGGATGGCAGTCGCATCGGCAGCGTGTATTTCACCCAGTCCGAGGATATCGTGCGCAGGGCCGTAGCCCTGCCCTGGGTCAGTTTCAACTCCGACGAGGCATCCCTGGCGCCCGCAGGGGTCTTCCTGCTCAGCAACCCCCATCCCCGCGCCTATGGCAGCTTTGCCCGCGTGCTGGCGAAATACGTGCGCGACGAACAATTGATCAGCCTCGAAGAGGCGGTGCGCAAACTCGCCGCACTGCCCGCCGGTGTGCTGGGCCTGGACCGGCGCGGTGAACTCAAGCCGGGCTACTATGCCGATATCGCGGTTTTCGACCCCGGCGCAATACAGGACCATGCCACATTCATCGACCCCCACCGCTATGCGACCGGCATGCGCCATGTGTTCGTGAACGGGGTGCAGGTTTTGGCTGAGGGAGATCACACCGGGGCCACCCCGGGCCGCGTGGTGCGGGGACCAGGCTGGCGCGGTCACTAGTGCCCGGGTTCGCTCTCTGCATGAATCCCGAACCGCGCGAACACTTTCTCCGCAGCGGATATCATCTATACTTGACGTTTGGATTGCCTAAACGGAGACAGACATGGATCTGCTGACGGCGCTATGGCCATACCTGATGGGCGCGCTGGTCGGCTGGATGGCCAGCTGGGGACTTGCCCACCGGTTCAAGTACGCCACCGATTCCACCAAGACCATCCGGGTGGAAAAAGTCGTTGAGAAAGTCGTTGAAGTGGACCGACAGGAACTGGTTGATCGACTGGCGGAGGCCGAGGCCCGGTTGCGGGACTATCAACGCCAGGACAATGCGACGCCCCGGCGGCCACCGGCCAAGCAACCTGGCGAGATCGGTCGTCAAGAGCTGATCGAAAAGCTGACTGAACTCGAGTCGACGGTCACCGACTACGGAGCCGAAGGCGACAGGTTGCGGTCCGCCGCATCCGTGAAACCTGCAGCCGCGACAGCGGGGGACGTGTCGCGCACGCATCCGGCAGCCCGGAGCGCCAGCCCGGAGAGCGAGCCGCAGAAAGCCGACGCCGAGCTGGTCGCCCTGCGCTCGGCCCCGCCGTCTGCGACCGAAATCGAAATCGAGACACTGTCACCGCGGCCCGAACCGACCCGGCCCGAGAAAGCCCGCAAGCAGCCCGCAAAACGCAAACAATCCGGGGCTGCCGCCCAGGGGCCAGCCGATGCACCAGTGGCACCGGACACCTCGCAGCTGGCATTACCGGTAGAGCGGCCTAACGGCTCGGCGGCAGCATCGGCGGTGCAGGCCCAGCCGAACCCCGGCAAGAGACGCAGCCGCAAGGCCGCCAACACCCGAACGCCCGCCGACACCGCAGCGACCCCTGCAAGCAGCGCTGCCGACCAGCCTGCGAAAGCCCCGGCCAAAACGCCGAAAAAGCGCAGCCTCAAGGCCGGAGCGACACAGCCGCCTGCCGAAACTGCGGTGGCAGCGGGCCGCGACACCAGCGAACAGAGCGCCGCGGCCCCCGCTACAGGCAGCAACAACGGCGAACGGATCGAGATCGACTGGGCCGGAGCCCGTGCGGTCGGATTCGCGTTCAAGGACCCCGGCGAGCGTACCGACTTCACCTACATCGAGGGGATCGGGCCCAAAATCAGCACCCTCCTGCTGGACGCAGGCATCGAGAGCTATCACCACCTGGCGTCGACCAGCGGTGCTGATCTTCGCGAAATCCTTGACGGTGCAGGGCCGCGCTACCGCCTCGCGGACCCGACGAGCTGGCCGCAGCAGGCCGCCATGATCGCCGGGAGTCGGTGGCAGGCGCTAAACGACTGGAAACAAAAACAGCGGCAGGGTAAGTCAACAGCGAGCGAAACGTCATGAGCCTGGATTTTCGCACCCACCGCCTGTGGGACAGCTACAGCAGCGTTCATCTGCGGGTCGCGCTTATCATCGGGGCGCTGCTGATCGCGCCGGTGGTGACGGGGGCCAAGCCCTGGGAACGCGCCAGCAATTGCGAGCCCGCACCGGTATCAACACCGCGTGCACCGACCCGGGATACCGATGGTGCGTTGCCATCTGTCTCCCCTGTGAGTCGACCCGACGCGGGCTGAGCTGCCGCGCCAACACAACCGACAGGCCCGGCGGCTCAAAGATCCCTGAGCACGGCCACCGGCGGTGTAGAGACGACCCGGCGGCAGCTGTATACACCGAGCCCGCCAATCAGCACCATGCCGGCCACCGCGCCCAACGGCCACACCCACGGCGACGGCGCATAGCGCATATCCAGGACGTAAACCTGCAGGACGTAGACCGAACACTCGGCGGCGGCGGCGGCCAGCAGGCCAGCAAACAGCCCCATTACCAGGAACTCGATCAGCAGCCCGCCCAGTATCAGGCGTCGCGGCGCACCCAACGCGCGCAGGATGGCACTTTCCCGCATGCGGGCATCGACGCTGGCCTGTACCCCCGCGACCAGGACCAGGCCGCCGGCAGCGAGAATCACCAGCAGGACCAGTTCGATAGCGGACGATACCTTGTCGACGATCCCGCGAATCTGCTCGATGACGATGTCCATCTCGATCACCGTGATCGTGGGGAACTCGCGGATAAATTCATTGAGAAAGCGCTTGTCGTCGGGGCCCAGGTGAAAACTGGTCATGAACGTTGCTGGATAATCCGCCAGCAGCCGCGGCGGGAAGATGAGGAAGAAGTTGGGCCGCATGGACTGCCATTCCAGTGAGCGCAGGCTGGTGACCGTCGCCGCCAGTGGCTGGGATCCGACGAGAAACTCGACGCGATCTCCCAGGCGTATACCCATGCGCTCGGCAAATTCCCGCTCCACCGAGACCTCGGCCGAATCAGTGTCTGCCGGCCACCAGTCGCCCTGCACCAGCACGTTGCCGGGGGGCACGCTCTCCGACCAGGTGAAGTTTGTCTCGCGCTGCCGCCTGCCCTCACCGTCGCCGGATGTCGCCGGCAGGGCCTCCCCGGCTACCGCCATGACCCGCCCGCGGATCATCGGGTAAAGCGCCTCGCTGTCAATATCCGCCCGGCGCAGCATCTGGTCTACCGACTGGACATTTTCAGGACCGATATTGATCATGAAATGATTTGGCGCATCGGCTGGCAATTGTGTCTGCCAGTCCTCGATGAGTGACGTACGAACCAGCAGCAGGTTCAGCAACAGCATGATGGCGATAGCGAAAATCACCACCTGCATGGCATTGGCCACCCCACGTCGCTGCAATCCTGCGAGCGCCAGGCGCCAGATGCTGCCTGCGCTCATGCCCACCAGCCGACCACCGCGCAACAGAACGAGAGCCAGTACCAGCCCGAGAGCCACGGTGAGTGCGAGCCCCAGCAGGACGGCAAGCGTCAGTTGCCAGTCGCCGCTGTACCACCACATCAGCAGCGCCACGGACACAAACCCCAGCAGGTAATCCCTGAGGATGCGACGATTCTCGGTGGGCAGATCGCGACGCAGCACTTTCAGCGGACTGGTTTTGCCGAGACGCAGTAGCGGCGGCCAGGCGAAGCTGAGCAGGCACACCAGGGCGGTGGCGGCGCCGATCAGGTAGGGACGGATGCCGCTCGGGCCCGGCTCGACCGGCATCTGGTCCGCGAACAGTGCAAAAAAAAGCGCCTGTATGCCCCAGCCCGCAGCACAGCCCAGCGCGGTTGCAATCACCCCCAGCACCACGAGGCTTTTACCGTAAAGGCTGTTCACCGCGCCGGACGTCGCTCCCAGGCTCTTCATGATCGCCACGTAGTCGGTGTGACGCTCGCTGAAGCGTCGCGCCGCCAGTGCGATGGCCACCGCGGCCAGCACCACGGCCAGACTCCCGGCCAGCAGCAGGAACCGCTCGGCCCGCCCCAGGGCGCGGCCGATTCCCGGTTGACCCTGGCCTACCTCAAGCAGGCGCTGTCCCTGACCTATGCGTGGCTGCAGCCAGTCGGTGAACCGCTCAAGTGCCGCTGAGTCACCCGCGTACAACTGGCGATACTGTACCCGGCTGCCTGGCTGCACGACGCCGGTCCGCGGGATGTCGTCGTAATGCATCAACAGGCGCGGGCCATAACCGAAGAAGGACATACCCTGGTCAGGCTCGGTGCGGGCTGCCGCCGCAATCGTGAAGCTCGCCTCCCCCACGGTGACTGTCTCCCCGATACTGACACCCAGCAGAGGAAACAAGCGCGAATCGATCCAGACCTCACCGGGTGCGGGCCCGGCCGCCGCCGTTCGCGCGACACCGAACGGTTCGAGACTCATCCGCAGCTCGCCTCGAAGCGGATAGGCCGACGTTGCTGCCTTGACCGAGACAAGCTGCATCGCGTCGCCGGCCGCTGCAACCATGGTCGGGAAGGTCAGCGTCTGCGCAACCTGCAAGCCCTCGTTGCGCGCGTGTTCGAGCCAGACTGTCGGCAGCTCGCGGCTGCCGCGCACCACCGCGTCGGCGGCGAGAAACCGGTGGCTTTCCTGCTCCAGTGCGTTCTGGAGGCGGTTGGTGAACGCGCTGATACCGCTGACCACGGCGACCGCGAGGACCAGCGCTGCCAGCAGCACCCCGAGTTCGCCACCCCGCCAGTCGCGGGCGAGCATCCTTCCTGCTGTCATCGACACCGGTCAGCCGTCCACAAGTTCGCCGGCCCGGAGTTCGAGCCTGCGATCGCAGCGATCGGCCAGGCCCTGGTCGTGTGTCACCAGCACCAGCGTCGTGCCCTGCTCTGCGTTCATCGCAAACAGCAGGTCGATGACATGTCCACCGGTCGCCGTGTCGAGGTTCCCGGTGGGTTCATCCGCGAACAGGATATCCGGGCTCGATGCAAACGCCCTCGCCAGCGCGACCCGCTGCTGCTCGCCCCCGGATAGCTGCAGTGGGTAATGATCGAGTCGATGCTCCAGCCCGACACGTTGGAGAAACTGTCGCGCCAGCGGCGAGGCGCTATCGTCACGCTGAAGCTCAAGCGGCAACATTACGTTTTCCAGTGCCGTCAGCGCAGGCAGCAACTGAAACGACTGAAACACGAAACCGATGTGGCGGGCGCGAAACAGCGCCCTGCCGTCCTCGTCGAGTGCGGTAAGGTCGGTACCATCTATGATTACCCGACCCTCGCTCGCCTCGTCCAGCCCTGCCAGCAAGCCGAGCAAGGTCGACTTGCCGGAACCGGATGCACCGACGATGGCCACTGACTCCCCACTGTTGATTTCGAGATCGATACCTTTCAGTATCTCCAGCTCTGACCCGCCCATGGGTACCCGCTTGTGGAGATTATCGGCCTTTATCATGTACTTTTTCCTCTACCACCCATTACGACTGGCCGGCCTCTTCGGATTGCTGCTGGTGCTGGCAGCCTGCCCGCAACGCTCGCCGGCGGCCACCCCTTCAGGCACCCTGCTGATTCTCGGCGACAGTATCAGTGCCGCTTACGGGATGTCCCTCGAGCAGGGTTGGGTGGCCCTGCTGGCGCGACGACTCGAGAACAGTTACCCGACCGTCGAGGTGGTGAACGCCAGCATCAGCGGTGATACCACTGACGGGGGGCTGCGCCGCTTACCGCCTCTGCTCGCCAGGCACCGGCCCGCCGCAGTCGTGGTGGAACTGGGCGGTAACGACCTCCTGCGCGGATTCAGCCCGAAACTGATCGGCGACAACCTGGCCCGCATAGCCGAAATGGCCACCGAATCCGGGGCCGGGGTGCTGTTACTGCCGATGGCGCCTCCGGACAACTACGGCCCCGCTTACTCTGCCAGAGTGCAGGACGCCTATCGCGCCGCCGCCGACGCCTCCGGGGCGCGGCTGGGCTCGTTCATGTTCGCCGGCATGAAGGGCGATGCCGCCATGCGCCAGGTGGATGACCTTCATCCTACGCCCGCGGCCCAGCCGCGCATGCTCGACAACGTCTGGGGTGACATCAAGGCACTGCTCGACGATCTGTGAACACTGGTTTGAGGTCGTTGCCAGCGCCCGCTTGACCCCACGATACGGGAGGGCGTCACTGGTGAACACTGCCTACGATCGTAGGCAGTGTCCGGCCACGGCCAGGTCAAACATCACCAGACAGCCTGTCTAGGTCGGCTAGATGCAGCCGGGGCAGACATTACCTCAAGGCCGCTCTGTAGTATACTTCTCAGCCGCCCCAAACCGTCCCGACCATGACCAGATCCCTTTTCTCCCACCGCAAATACTGGGCCGAGTGCTACGGCGTCGCCAGTGAGCTGCCGATGACCCGGAGCGAAATGGACGCCCTGGGCTGGGACAGTTGCGACGTAATCATCGTGACCGGTGACGCCTACGTCGACCACCCGAGCTTCGGGATGGCTGTTATCGGCCGGCTGCTGGAGAGCCAGGGCTTTCGGGTGGGCATCATCGCACAACCGGACTGGACCAGCGCAGAACCGTTCCGCGCGCTGGGTCGTCCCAACCTGTTTTTCGGCATCGCCGCGGGCAACATGGATTCCATGATCAATCGCTACACCGCCGACCGCAAGCGACGCAGCGATGATGCCTATACGCCGGGCAATGTCGGCGGCAAGCGCCCAGACCGCGCGGTACTCGTGTACAGCCAGCGAGCACGCGAGGCCTATCGCGACGTGCCCATCGTCGTCGGTGGCATCGAGGCCAGTCTGCGCCGCATCGCCCACTACGATTACTGGAGCGACAAGGTGCGGCGTTCTGTACTGCTCGACAGTCGCGCCGATTTGCTGCTGTACGGTAATGCCGAGCGCGCTATCGTGGAGGTCGCCCACAGGCTGGCGGCCGGCGAGCCGGTCAGTGCCATCCGCGACCTCCGGGGCACGGCGTTCGTGCGCAAGCGGCTGCCCGATGGCTGGCGGGTGATCGATTCGTCGACGATTGACGAAATCGGGCGGGTAGAGCCTCCCGTAAACCCCTACATCGATACCCGCACCACCGCATGTGCCGAGAAAAACGCAGAGCCGGCCGAGTTCGACCCCGATCCGGACTTCGTGCCGGTGCGCATCATGAACGCGCAACCGCAAGAACCCGCGGTGATACGTATCCCGGGGTGGCAGCAGGTAAGAGATGACGCCGCTCTCTATGCCCATGCATCCCGCGTCCTGCACAAGGAGACCAACCCGCACAACGCCCGCCCCCTGGTTCAATCACACGGCGACCGCGAAGTGTGGCTGAACCCACCGCCCATACCCCTGACAACAGAAGAACTGGACGGCGTGTTCGAGCTTCCGTTCACGCGCTTACCGCACTCAAGCTACGGCGATGCGAAGATACCTGCCTATGAAATGATCCGGCACTCGGTCAATATCATGCGCGGGTGTTTCGGTGGATGCACCTTCTGTTCGATCACCGAACACGAGGGCCGGATCATCCAGAATCGCTCCGAGGATTCCATCATTCGCGAGGTTGAACGGATTCGCGATACGTCACCCGCCTTCACCGGTGTCATATCGGATCTCGGTGGGCCCACGGCGAATATGTGGCGGGTCGCGTGCAAGAGCCGCGAGATCGAAGCCAGGTGTCGGAAACTCAGCTGCGTTTTCCCAGGTATCTGCAAGAACCTCGATACGGACCAGACGCCGCTGATCGGCCTGTACCGGCGTGCGCGCAGTGTCCCCGGCGTCAAGAAAGTGCTGATTGCGTCCGGCCTGCGCTATGACCTCGCCATCGAGACACCGGAATACGTTCGCGAACTGGTAACCCACCACGTGGGCGGCTATCTCAAGATTGCGCCGGAGCACACAGAGTCCGGGCCTCTGTCGAAGATGATGAAGCCCGGCATGGGCGCCTATGACCGCTTCAAGGCACTGTTCGACCGCTACTCGAGGGAAGCCGGCAAGGAACAGTACCTGATCCCCTACTTTATCGCCGCCCACCCCGGCACCCGCGACGAGGACATGATGAACCTCGCCCTCTGGCTGAAGCACAACCGCTTCCGTGCCGACCAGGTGCAGACCTTCTACCCCTCGCCAATGGCGACCGCGACGGCTATGTACCATACCGGCAAGAACCCGCTGCGGCGCGTGACCCGGGACAGCGAAACGCTGGCCACCGTGAAAGGCCTGTCGCAACGACGGCTGCACAAGGCGTTCCTGCGCTACCACGACCCGGAGAACTGGCCGGTTCTGCGCAAGGCGCTGAAGAAAATGGGGCGTTCAGACCTGATCGGCAACGGGAAAAATCATCTGGTGCCGCCACGGCAGCCCGGCAAACGACACCCGGTGGTCTCAGCGACCAGCAGCAACCACCAGCCGTTCAGCACTCAGCACCAGGGGCTCCCCCACCCGCCCGGCGAAGGCAGGCGCAGGTCGCGCCGCCGCGGGTCGTCGACCACCGACACCCGCTTCCGCAATAGGTAAAACAAGCGCCATGCGTCACCATCCGAGGGCGCGGCCGGTCGTCCGTTGAGTCCTTATCGCGACGGCTTGTTACGCAGATTCCAGGTAATGTGATTGAGCGCGATTTCAGGTGCGTGGTTTTTTCAGCCGCCGCGCGGTGTGCCGCGTTGCTTGCGCCCCGATGGGATCATCGGGCCACGGATGACGCGGGTAACGCCCCAGCATCTCCTTCCTGACGTCCCGGTAGCCGGTGCGCCAGAAGCCGGCCAGGTCGCGGGTGATCTGCAGCGGGCGCCCGGCGGGAGAGAGCAGGTGCACGAGAAGTTCCACCCGGCCTCCGGCGACCCGCGGTGTGGTCTCGCACCCGAACATTTCCTGCAGCTTGACCGCCAGCACCGGGGGTGACCGGGTGTAATCGATCGCTATCTTCGACCCGGAAGGCACGGTCACCGATCGCGGCAGCAGTTCATCCAGCGCCTTCGTCTGCTGCCAGTCGAGCAGTGTCGGCAGTATCCGGGAGAGGTCGAGACGGGCAAAGTCATCGCTGCTGCGCACACCATCGAGGTGCGGCAGTAACCAGTTATCGAGGTGCGCGAGGAGACTGTCATCCGAGACGTCAGGCCAGGCACCGGGCTGGAGCTCCGCCAGCAGGCGCACCCGCGCGCGCCACTGGCGCGCAGGTTGCGTCCAGTCCAGAATCGACAGCCCTTTGCGGCGCACCACGTCGACAAGGGCCTGCTGCAGCGCACCGGGGGGCAGCGGTCGCAGCGGTTTGCGGGAAATTACAATGGCGCCGGTCGACTCCAGGCGCTCCGCCACCAGCGCCTCGCGCCGTTCATCCCACTCCAGCCGGTTGCTACTGTGCACCAACGGCGCGAGAAACTCGTCAAAATACACCGGGTCCAGCGCCAGCGCGGAATGTATATGATCGCTGGTTGTGCCCTGCTGGCCACCGATATCGACCGCGGCAAGCCACGGATCGCCCTGCAGCGGATCATCGGGCGACAGCGTCGCGCCGCGCCCGTTGCTGAGTTGATAGGCATTGCTTTCACCATCACGTCGCCGGGCGATGCGGTCAGGCCAGGCGCTGGCAACGAGCAGGGACGGTACATCTTCGGCGACGGCGTCACTGGCCAACGATCTCACCCGATCGATTGCGGCGGCCGCCTTGCGGTAGCGCCGCGCCTGCTCCCGGGTTCGCCGTCGCCACTCGACCCAATCCGATGGACAGTCGCGCCCGCCCTCGAGAATCGCGAGCAGGGGCTGCAGGTCGGCACCCGATCCCACTCCGGGCCTGCCCTCCGTGACCAGGGCCGCCAACAGGCTCGCTACCTCCATGGCACCCAGCGCCCGGCCAACCAGCAACAGGTGGGCCAGTCTCGGCGATAGCGGCAACTGAGCCATGTTCACGCCGTGCGGCGTCAGACCGTAGTTTCCGGCTTCACCGCGTTTAGCGCCACCCAGCCGGACGAGGAGCTGCAGCCCCTGCTCCCAGGCGGCCTGTGGTGGTCTGTCCAGCCACGCCAGCCCGTCGGGGCGGTCGTAGCCCCAGGCCAGTACCTGGAGCACGAGCGCGCCCAGGTCCTCGTGCAGGACCGCCGGCGTCGACCGCTCCTCGAGGCGGCCATGCTCCTCCTCACTCCACAATCGATAGCAGTGGCCCGGCGACAGTCGCCCCGCCCTCCCCCGGCGTTGTTCAGCCGAATCGCGGGCGATGCGCCGGGTGTCCAGGCGCGTCAATCCACTCACCGGATCAAAGCGCGCCACCCGGACCAGCCCCGTATCCACCACCGTGTCGATACCGTTGATGGTCAGGCTGCTCTCGGCGATATTGGTGGCGAGCACGATCTTCCGGGTTCCCGGTGGGGGGGCTTCGATAGCCTGCTGCTGACGCCGCAGCGAAAGGCGACCGTACATGGGCGCAATCATCGCAGTGTCCGCCGTGACCGCTGCCGCAAGTGACGCCGCGACCCTGTCGATCTCTCGCTGGCCGGGCAGGAATACAAGAATACTGCCGCTGCGCTCCGCCAGCGCCCGCTTCACTGCAGTCACCGCGGCGGTCGTTACCGCGGCGGTCGTCACCGCGGCGGTCGCCACCGCGGCGCCCGATGAACCGCGGCCCAGATACGATGTCCCGACCGGGAAACTGCGGCCTGTCGCGCGCAGCACCGGCGCGCCGCCCAGCAGCTGTGAGACCCTGGCACCGTCTAACGTTGCCGACATCACCAACAGCTTGAGCGCCGCCGTTTCGCGAAACAGCGCGCGCGCCTCCAGCGTCAGTGCCAGACCGAGGTCGGACTCGAGACTGCGCTCGTGGAATTCGTCGAAGATGACCAGGCCTACTCCGCCCAGTTCCGGGTCCTGCTGCAAGCGCCGGGTTAATACCCCCTCGGTAATCACCTCCAGCCGGGTGCGTGCGCTTACCCGCGTATCGAGCCGAATGCGGTAACCCACGGTTTCCCCGACGCGCTCGCCCAGCAGGCTCGCCATGCGACTGGCAGCGTTGCGCGCGGCAACACGGCGGGGTTCCAGCAAGAGTATCGTCTGCCCGGCCAGCCAGGGTTCAGTGAGCAGGGCCAGCGGCACCGCAGTCGTCTTGCCGGCGCCGGGTGGCGCCTCCAGCACCAGATCATCGCCGGCGTTGAGTGCGCGGCCGATGTCGGGTAGCACAGCGGCGATGGGGAGGGATGCGATTGCGTCGAACATTCACCTGTCCTGGCGACCTGGCCGGCTGGCAGTCTGTGCTGAATGTCCATGACACACTGCGGGCGGGCGGGTTTTCCGAGAAATATCGACGATATCGCCGGGGATCGCAATGCCTGGACTGCCTGTTGCGTGCCTGCTCCCGGGTGTATCGACGGCCGGTGGATGTTTGGGTGGCGACTGACAAGCAGACAGGCGGCCCGGGTTGCGAGCGGCGCGGCAGGGTCAACCCGGGTCCGACAGACTGCACGCGCTCTGCAATACGGGAGTGTGCCCGTTTTTGTCGCATGACGGCACTTCCGGGGTGCATGAACGCGGATCGTGGGCCCTGGACCGTGATTAATCTGATTGTCATGCCGGGCTGAGATACTGATTCAGCGGCAACAGCGCATTGGCAAGAAAATTGCAGGGTATACCTCAGGTGCCGTCGTCGTGACGTCTTTGTGGGGGTCCCCCACCGAAGCGTCCCGCAGGATCGTGGTCACCCGGCACCTGTCATCCGGGTCGGCCCAGATAGAGCGGCACAAACGGCAAGAGGTAATACCCATGACAATTCCCGATGATCATCTGGACGCGATCGCCCACCCGGCGTCCGCCGGGGGTGACAAACCGGTGGTGGTTTTCCTCGATCTCGACCGTACCCTCATCGCCGGGTACTCCATCGTCGCCCTGGCGCTGGAAGCGGCGCGCCATGGTGCCAACCGCGGAGATCTGCGCCAGGCGTTCGGTCTACTGCGCGCCGCCTGGCGTCAACGCCAGAAGCACAGCGGCACCAGTTACCATCGCCTGGTGCGGCAGTTGAGCAACGCCCTGCGCGGCGTGTCGGAAACGACATTGGTCGAACTGGGTGAAACCGCCTACCACCACACGATCGCCAGGAGCCTCTACAGCGAGGCCATCAGCCTGGTGGAAGCCCATCGACAGGCCGGCCATCACCTGGTAATCATCAGTGCTGCCAGCCGCTACCAGATCGAACCGGTGGCACAGACCCTCGGTATCGACGACATTTGCTGCACCCGCCTCGAGGTGCAGGACGGCCGGTTCACCGGCAAGGTGGTCACGCCTCTGTGCTATGGAGAGGGCAAGGCGCTCGCGGCGAGGCGGGTTGCAAAACGGCTGGGAACGACGCTGGCCAACTGCTGGTTCTACACCGACTCCAGTGCCGACCTGCCACTGCTGGGCCAGGTCGGCATGCCGGTCGCAGTCAACGCCTCCAGTCGGCTCACCGAGCACGCCGTTCGCAAGGGGTGGAAGCAGCTGAAGTTTTCCTCCCGTGGCCGGCCGGAACTGGAGAGCATCGCGCGTACCGTATTCACTGCCCAGACCGTGGCGGCGGCCACAGCGCTGGGTTTCGCCGCGAGCCGCCTGCGTGTGGATCGCCGCCTGACCTCCAACGTCCAGACGCGTCTTCTGGGTGACATGGGCCGCGGCCTGTCGGGCCTGACCTTCGAAATCGAAGGGGAGGACTACCTGTCCGCTGCGCGACCGGCCGTGTTTATCTTCAACCACCAGAGCCTGCTGGATGCGATCGTGATCGCCCACCTGCTGAGGCGCGATGCCGTTGGCTTCTGCAAACAGGAAGCCGCCAACGCCCCGCTGCTGGGGCGCCTGCTGCGGCAAATGGACACCGTGTTCGTGGACCGCGACTCGGGGGACCAGACGGCCACGTTGAAGCGGGCCCTGGCTGTCATCCAGGAGGGTCGGTCTCTGGTCATCGCACCCGAGGGTACTCGCAGCACGCTGGGCGACCTGCAACCTTTCCGACACGGAGCCTTCTGGCTGGCGAAAAAGGCCGGCGTGCCCATCATTCCCCTGGTGCTGCACAACATGAAGGACGCGTTGCCCAAAGGCGGACTGTTGATCCGCCCGGCAACCGTGCGGGTCAGCGTGCTTCCCCCCATCGAGCCCGGGAGTATCCGCAAGGTAAGACACACCTGCGCCGACATGGAGCAACAGTACACGCAACTGCTCACCCATTCCGCAAAAGCCGCCCTGCCCTTTCCGGCAAGGGCGCTGGCTACGGCTTGAACGACGGTTTCGCGGGCGGCGGACGTCGCGTCAGGGCTTGCACCGGCCTGCAGGGTCGCTGTGGTAGGGCGGTCGCGCCCGGCCTGCTGATACCGCGGAGCCGGTGGGCTCGACTGCCCCGGCGCGAACCCCTACACTCAGCGCAGATGATGTAGGCGGAGGTACGGCGATGGTCCTGCTGGCAGCCGGTATTCTATGCTTCACCCTGGTACACCTGTCCCCGGCCCTCGCGCCCGGCATCAAGGCGGGCATTGTGGCCAACCGGGGCGAAGGTGTGTACAAGGTGGGGTTCTCCCTGTTGGTGGCACTCGGCATGGTACTGATCGTGCTGGGCTGGCGCAGCGCGCAGCCGCAGTTCGTCTACCTGCCTCCGGCCGGACTCAGGCATCCGGCGATGGGTGTGCTGGTGCTGGCCTTCTGGCTGATGGTGGTCAGCAGCCGGCCGGCGCGCGTGCGTCGCTGGGTGCGGCACCCGCAGCTAACGGGGGTCCTGCTCTGGGCGATCGCGCACCTCTCGCTCAACGGCGATAACCGATCGGTGTTGCTGTTTACCGGCCTTGGCCTGTGGGCACTGGCGGAGATGCTCCTGATCAACCGGCGCGACGGTGTCTACAGCCCGCCCGCGCCACCGGCGTGGGCAGCCGAAGGCGTCAATCTCCTGATCACGGTGGTCGTGGTTGCCGTGGTCGTCACCGTGCACCCGTGGCTGAGCGGCATGCCCGTGATGTGACGATCCCGGGGGCCCGGTCAGCGATGCGCGCCCGTCCCGATACCGCTATAATCCGCCCCCCTTTCCCTATGCCGCCGCCGGTACTTGTCGATGCCTCAATCCAACGATCACTCCCATCCACTGGACGACAGTGCTGCACTGAACAAGCACATCGAAAGGGTTCTCAGGGTGGGTCCGCCCAGGGGCCTCGAGTTCGAAACAACCTACCAGCTGGTAAAGCGTGTATTTCGTCCAACCATCAGCGGGGCTGACCGCATTCCGGAGCAACCCTGCCTGTTCGTGGGCAACCACTCGCTATTTGCGCTCGACGGCGTGGTACTTGCCCCGGTTATGCAGAAAGAGCTGGGGCGTTTCGTCCGGGGGTTGGGCGATCGATTCCTGTTTGCAGTCGATGGGGTGGCCCGGTTTGTCGTCCAACGCGGGGGTGTGCTGGGTCACCCCGCCGTGTGCAGCGCGCTGATGGAGGCCGGACACGACCTCCTGGTGTTCCCCGGCGGCGCGCACGAGGCGGTCAAACCGGCCAGCGAAATGTACTCACTGCAGTGGAAGGAGCGCTATGGCTTCGTCAAAATGGCTGCCACGCACGGTTACACGATCATGCCCTTTGGCATGGTCGGGCCCGATGAATTCTATCGCCACCTGATCGAGGGCCGCGACCTGCCGGGCTCGCCGCTGGGAAAACTGCTGCACCGATTTGGAATCATCAGCGACGCCACCCGCGAAGATATGCTGCCACCCGTGCCTCTGGGAGCACTCGGCACCCCGCTGCCGAAACCGCAGGCCTGCTATATCGGTTTCGGTGATCCAGTAGACCTCGCCCGTTACGAGGGCAAGCGGGTGACAAAGGCACAGCTGCAGAAACTGCGCCAGCAGGTGGCGGATGCGGTCGAGGAACAGGTGGCTGACATGCTGCTGCTGCGGGAGCAGAACCGCAGCCGGGACGGTCTGCTCCGCCGGCTGCTGAACGCCTGAGAGAATCCGGCCGTGCGACTCTCGGGCGTCATTTTCGACATGGACGGGACCCTGGTCGATTCCCGGCTCGACTTTGCGGCGATGCGCAGGGAAACGGGTTGTCCCGCCGGGATGGGGCTACTGGAATACCAGGCGGGACTCGCCGACCCGGTCGATCAGGCGAGGACGGCTGACATCATTCATCGGCACGAGATGGCCGGCGCCGCCGCCGCGTCCTGGATGCCGGGCGCCCGGGAAGTGCTCGCCACACTGCAGACCTGGTCGGTTCCAACCGGTATCGTCACCCGCAACAGCCGGGAGGCAACGGCGCTTACCCTGGGCCGACTGGGCGCGCCCTCGCTGGAGATCATCGCCCGCGAAGATGCGGCGCCCAAGCCCGACCCCGAAGGCCTGCTGTTACTTGCCGAGCGCTGGTGCATCTCCCCCGATGCGCTGGTCTACATCGGCGATTTCCGTTTCGACCTGGAGGCGGCGGAACGCGCCGGCATGGCGTCCGGGCTTTACCTGCAGACAGATAACCGGGCGTATGCCCACCTTGCCGATTACGCATTCGAGCGCTTCGAACACCTGCTGGAATGGTTGCCGCCGCGCTTCGGTAAGCAGGGACGCACACCGTGAGCCAATGCGACACCTGACCCGACCGATACGACTGAGGCCGCCCGGGAATGCCTACTCGCCCGGCGCGGGGTGATCGACCGCAGTGGCATAGCCATAGATCATGTCGGCCAGTTCCGACTGCTGTCGGGGCAGCGGCGTACCCTTGCGCATCTGCGCGAACAGCTTTCCCAGCTGCTTACGATCACTTTCACTGACATGCTCCAGCAACGCTGAATTCAGGTGCATCACTTCCCGGTGCGCATGGGTACGACGCGCCAGCATACGATGGTGCTCGAGTGCTCGCCCCAGCACCACGAAGGGGAAATTGAGGTTGGGACTGGGGCCCATGATCAACCTCTCGCCCCCGGTCGGGATACCCTTGACCGTGATGTCACCGATACTGTCGGAGTACTTCCAGGCACCGGCGCCTGAGATCAACGCACCCCCGATACCGGAGAACACGGTGCCCATACCTCCCAGGAGACCGCCGGTGGCGGCGTCGACGGCGAGGCCCGCGCTCCCTCCCAGAAAGGCGCCCGAAGCTGCCGCCACCATCATGAGCGAGTTCTTGCTCAGGCCCCACAGGTACCAGCTCTCGACATTGAACAGGTCTTCCTCGTCGAGCTGCATGGCCGACTCATTGCGTTGCAGGTGGTCATGGTAGAACAACCCCTCCACCTGGCGGCGACAGCGACGCTCTGCTTTCGACAGCGTCGCCCGGTACTTTGCCAGCAGGGCAGCCCGCACCGGTTCCTGGGGTACGCCGTCCACCACCGCCTGGCTTTCGCTGTGGGTAAGACAGAGAACGATCAACTCGGCGATCAGGTTGGCGGCCGCCCGATGCTGCTGATCCCGCTCCAACTCGAGGGCTTCGACAGCCCGGTCCAGTGGTTCCCGCCACGCCTCGTCAAGGTGACCGAACAGCGTCAGCAGGTCGAGTTGCTTGCGGAATTCCGCGTGATGCGCATCGAAAACGCGCACGGTACGGAAGTACTGGCTCAGCCCGTTTTTCCACTCGTTGACATAAGCCTCGTCCTGGATCGGATTGATCAGTGCGAGGCTGGGGTTCCCGGTCCAGCGCAGAATATCCATCTCCGGCTCGTACTCCGCACCGTAAGGACAAGAGCCATCGACCACATAGATAATCCCGGCGCCATCCAGGATCGGGCGCAACATCTCGCACTCATCCAGGTATCGCGGATCGTTCTCGTGCTCCTCCACAAAACGGCGAACGGTGGCGGGCCTGCTCGACGCATCCGTGCTGTGTGTCTCGAGCCAGGCCAGCACGGACCGCGCGCGCTGCATGCCCGGGGTATCGTAAAGCACGTAAAGCGTTTCTTCGCCGACCTGCATCGGGAACTCGGCCGTGCGCCGGGTTGAACCGGAGCGCTGGTCGATGTACACAGAGTCATCGCGGGACAGGGTGGCGACGATGCTGGACTTGCCCTTGTTGGGCCGGCCCACCACCGCAAAACTAGGCGTGGCCATCGACGCTCCCCGTTGCAGGCTCCGACGCCACCCGATTCAGTGCCTTCACCTGGACACCGCCCTGGACTTCGCGGGAAAACCGCTTCCAGTCCTCCAGCTTGTCGGCCGGAATGTCTTCGCCGTCCAGCGGACGCAGAAACACCAGGCAGGACGCATGACTGACCAGTCCCTCGACAAAATCAGCGAGGTCAGCCATGGGTGGCTCCCACGACTTGACCACCAGGATCACCAGCGAGACGTCTGCTTGCCGCGCGCGGGCAGCGGCCGCCTCGTCCTCCTCGAAGGACAGCCCTGCGTTTACCATCTGGTCGGTGCCGATGCCTTCCAGTTCGGTAAACAGGGTGAGCTCCCGCGGCGAGATGGCATTGCTCCAGTTGACCAGTAAGACACCGGTCTGTGGAACGGCGATCACTTCGTCACCACCCGTCTTCGATCCCGGCGAGCTCCGCGTTTTTATGAGCGGCTGATTCATGCGCCGCACGACCAGGTCGACTCCGGGGTAGCGCAGAAAGCTCGTGGTGATCCGACGCTGGTACAGCCAGCGGGCCAGGCCCCAGAGCAAACATCTGGGGAGCAGGCAATAGACCACCATCGCGGCGAGCAGCAAAGGCCACCAGCTGTGCATACTGCGCACCTGGGCCGGGGAGAACTTGCCCCCGGAAGGATAGTAGCGGCTCTGCGCGACGATCTCGGCATCAACCGTGGCGGCGGGCAGCCACTGGGCCCAGGGTGCAGCCACCGCCCTTGCACTATCGAGCATGACTTCATCGCTTATGTTGAACGTCGAACTCCAGATAAAGGTGAAGTCGTTCAGGGCGAGAACCAGTACGAAGGCACTGATGCAGCCGAGCAGGAATCCGACCCCCATACCCTGTCCGTAACGCAGAAATACGAGCTGCACCACATCCTGGAACTGGTGCCAGTGTCGTCGCCCCGGAACGACACGGGCGAGCATCCAGCGCGCCGGGTTGAGATTGATAGTCGCCGGGGTGCCACCGGCCAGAACCAGCGCCAGGGTGATGGCCGATACGAGCCAGAGCAGCACCTGCAGGCCGACGAAAATAGCGAAGAACCAGAGCACGTTGACAATGCCCTGGCCATGCGCAAAAAGGAAACCCACCATGGCGAGAAATCCGAACACGAAGGCGAGCAGGGCCGCGAGCCAGCCGATGGAGCTTTCGCTGAACCACGCAGCCGACTTCGGGCGCTCCACGGCAGCCTGCTGCTCGACCTGGTCCAGCCAGCACAGCACCTGTCGTTGTTCACTGCCGCCGCGACACTGGCGGCCGAACTCGTAGTCCCGGGTCTGTAGCTCGGACCAGCTGCGATCCCGGTCGCGGTCCATCTGCTCGGCAAGCCGCACCAGGTCGACCGCTGTGGGCGCACTGGTGATCAAGAATCAACTCTCCGGGTGTGGGTGAAAGGTCTCATGGCTGGCCGTGCTGTCACTGCGCTGGCAGTGTATCACAGGGTCGTCGATTCCAGCCCCGGTAGCAGCCTGTAGAAAATGCGTCAGCCGACACGATACGGCAATAAAACTGGCAAAAATCCTCATGCACTGCTGCGTACACGGCGGTTTTCATCCGATGACCGCCTTGCCTTGCACTCGCCTGGGCCATTTTCAACCGGCCGAGGTCGATTCTCCTGCGACGGATGCATCCTCGCCAGGCTCGCTGACAGGGACCGCGGCGCGCTCGTGTCGCTTGACCAGCGTAAGAAAGACAGCCGTCGATATGCCGGCACTTGCGAAGATCATGCACATCACCATGATCTGGTAACGCGCGGCCACCAGCGGTGATACGCCCGACAGGATCTGCCCGGTCATCATACCGGGCAGGGAGACCAGGCCGACCGCCAGCAGCGAGTTCACCACCGGGATCATCGCGGCCTGGAACGCCGCATGCCTGGACGCGTCCTCGGTTTCTCCATGGCCGAGTTCTGCGTGGTACCGCTCAGCTGCCAGGCTGATGGCCGTCATGGCGTTGGCAAAAATCATTCCGGCCAGCGGCACGGTATAGCGCGGCAGGTACCACGGCTCTAGCCGCAATACGCCCTGGGTGATAATCAGCAGGGTAACACCACCACCGACCGCAATGGCCACCAGCGCTGCAAGGATGAGCGCGGACCGACCGCCCGGTACAGTGCGTACCGCAATGAGGGCGGAGGCGATAATCATGACCAGCAGGACCAGCAGGATAAGCAACCCGTTCTGCGCTCCGAAGATCCAGGCCAGCACATAGCCGATCAGGATGAGCTGCAGCAGCATGCGCCCCAGGGCATACGCCGCGTTCCAGGGACGGAGTGACCAGCGCCATAGAATGATAAGCGTGGCTATAACCGGCAGGAAGGCGACCGCGAGTTGGCCCAGAGACAATACAGGGACGGGGTTTTCCATAGCGGGTCCAAGGCAGCGAGATCACGGTCGTGTGAATGCAGCCTCACCCGTCGGGGCGCGCGAGTCAAGCAGGCCACCAAACGTGGTGTGCAAGCCGGAGTCACCGCAGCCCCAGGCAGACCACCACGGCCAGGCTCAATGCGATCCAGGGTAAAGTCGGCAACCAGGCCAGCAGCAAAAGGCCCGCGCAGGTTGCCGCCAGGGATGCGACCAGACCCACCGCCGGGGACGGCGCGGGCAAGCTTCGCTCCCGAGTGAGAATTTGTTGGACGATTCGCCGCTCCAGGGCCCGGGTCGGTGTCATCATGCTGCTCCCTGTTCCGCCATTGGGAGTAATATCGTCGCCGAGTAGGAAGGCAGGTACCATCTGTACACCTGACGATACGATCGGGAAGGCGACAGGTGACAGGTGACAGGTGACAGGTGGAGGTAGTGCGGATACTCCCTACTGCCGGCCTGCTGCTGGCAAAACGGACTCAAAAAATCCTGGGCGTGCCGCAAGTGTTGGCCCGCTGTCATCGCGATTGGCTGAAGGGGCGGACGCGCAAGGATGCGAGCACAGCCCCGAACAGAATGACCCCGAGAAGGATAGCCCCAAATCAGCAGCTCACAGCTGACGCGCTGCGAAGGTGTCGCAGGAAGCCAACTGGCCCGACTGCAGCCCCTCATTGAACCAGCGGGCACGCTGCTCCGAACTGCCGTGAGTGAAACTGTCGGGTACGACCCGCCTGCCCGCCTCGCGCTGCAGTCGGTCATCGCCGATCGCGGACGCTGCCCGCAGCGCCTCGCGCAGGTCCCCCGGTTCCAGGTTTCTGTCCTGGTAGTGGGCCCAGATGCCGGCGAAACAATCCGCCTGCAGCTCCTGCCTTACCGAAAGTTCATTGACCTCCGCCTTGCGCCTGCCGCGCCCCATTTTCTGTACCTGGGCACTGATGCCGGCCAGTGTCTGCACGTGGTGACCCACTTCGTGGGCGAGCACGTAGGCCTGGGCAAAATCACCCGGGGCGCCATGGCGCTGCGCGAGATCGTAAAAAAAGGACATGTCGATATACACTTTCTGGTCTGCAGGGCAGTAAAAAGGCCCCACGGCGGCATCGGCGAGGCCGCAGCGCGAATCGACCCGGTCGGTAAAGAACACCAGTGTCGGTTCGCGATAGGTCCAGCCCTGATCGGCGAAAAGCTGGTGCCAGACGACTTCCGTTTCGCCAAGGACCACGGTGAGAAAATCCTTGAGCTCTTCTTCCTGCGCCGATGCCTGGTACTCGCCCTGGCGTGCCTGTCCCCCGCTGAACAGGCCCAGGATATCAATGCCCAGCATCCTGCTACCGAACACCGCTATCACGCCGACGATCAGTATGGTGCGCCCGGTCTTGGAGCGTATCATCGCCGGCAGGAAACGCAGCAGAAGCGGCGCTGCCGCGATTGTCCCCACGCGGGCTGCTTTTCCCCGCCGGTCCTCGACGTTGTCGCTGCGCCTGCCGTCCTTCCAACGCATGTGTTATCCTCCGAGCCGCTGTCGCCGGCGCCCATAAGCAAAAATGCGCCTAAAAGCGGAGTATAGTCCCGATCGGCGTCAGCACACAAAACCAGCCACGGAATCCATCAATGGCCGAACGTATTCTGATCGGTGGCTCGGAGTCGGGCCAGGTCTTCCTGCTACCCCGGTACGCCAATCGCCACGGCCTGATAGCCGGCGCTACCGGCACCGGCAAGACCGTTACCATGCAGTGCCTGGCGGAGAGTTTTTCCGAGCGCGGGGTACCGGTTTTCCTGGCCGATGTGAAAGGAGACATCTCCGGGCTGTGCCAACCCGGCGAGCCCCACCCCGCCATCGACCAACGCATCGAGCGCATCGGCATCAAGGGCTACCGGCAAACGGCCTACCCCGTTGCCTTCTGGGATCTTTTCGGCTCCAGTGGCACACCGGTGCGCACCACGCTGAGCGAGATGGGGCCGCAGTTGATTTCGCGGCTACTCGACCTCAACGAAACCCAGGAAAGCATCGTCACCCTCGTCTTCGAGTTCGCCGACGATGAGGGCATGTTGCTGCTCGACCTGGCCGACCTGCGAACTACTCTGGAATACCTCGCGCAGCACGGCAGATCCCTCGATGCCGGCCTGTCGGTTTCGCGCGCCTCGGTCAACGCGATACTGCGCAGGTTGCTCATGCTGGAGCGCGAAGGCGGGGATCAATTTTTCGGGGAGCCGGCACTCGCGCTTGAGGATTTCATGCGCACGACCCTGGACGGGCGCGGTGTCATCAATGTACTGGCCGCTGATCGGCTGATCATGAACCCGCGGGTCTATTCGACGTTCCTGCTATGGCTGCTGTCGGAGCTGTTCGAGACCCTGCCTGAGCTGGGAGACCCGGACCAGCCGGTGCTGGTGTTCTTCTTCGACGAGGCGCACCTGCTGTTCAAGAGTGCACCCAGGGCACTGCTGGAGAAAATAGAACAGGTGGTACGGCTGATCCGCTCCAAGGGCGTCGGCGTGTATTTCGTGACCCAGAGTCCCGGGGATATCCCCGACCCGGTGCTCGCCCAGCTCGGCAACCGGGTGCAGCACGCCCTGCGAGCCTACACGCCGAAGGAGCAAAAAGCCGTCCGGGTGGCGGCTGAGTCTTTCCGTGTCAACCCCGCCCTCGACACCGTCACCGCCATTTCAGAACTGGGCGTGGGCGAGGCGTTGGTATCCACGCTGCAGGAAAAAGGGATTCCCGCGCCGGTAGAGCGGGTTCTGATCAGACCGCCATGCTCCCGGATCGGGCCCGCCTCCGCCGCCGAACGCCAGGCGGTGCTCGAGCGCGACAGCTACCGGCGACGCTACCTCGAGCCGGTCGACCGGCAGTCGGCCCACGAAATTCTCGAAGCGAGAATGCAGCGACAGATGCTGGAAGCGGAAGAAGCGGGCAAACGGGAGACCAGTTCCCGGTCGCGCAGCCGCCGGCAGACACCCCAGGAGGCCTTCGTCAACAGCCTCGCCCGCAGCCTTGGCACGGCCGCCGGCAAGGGCCTCGGCGGCAAGCTGTTTCGCGGCGTGCTGGGCTCGCTGCTGCGTTAACCTGGGTTTTAAGCGGGCCTGGTACGTGGGCGCAACGTCTGGTCCGACGATCCCGGGCGGCTGAGGTGCGGCCGGCGAGGTGCGGCCGGCGAGGTGCGGCCGGCGAGGTGCGGCGGGTGGCTCGGTGCCCGGTTCCGGGCTGAGAAGTCGTTTTCACCAAGCGGATATCGGGCCGCGACTGAAAACGACTTGTCTGCCGGGGACCGTCGGGCCAGAGAAGCCGCGCGAGTGAACGATGACACGCATCGTGCCCGGGCAACACGTGGAACGATGTTTTCCGGGGGACGCCAAAAATGCGTACATCCCTGTACAAGCTCGCTGGCGGCATCCATGCCGCCAGACGCCCCCGGAAAACATCGTTCCACGTGTTGCCTGTCAGCGTAGGTCACCCACTGCTGAAGCCGGCGAGGTGCGGAGGGGGCCGGTGGGAGCAGCAAGCATCGGCGCGTTGGATATTTCAGGCATCAATTCACTGTATTCGCGGAACCCACTTAAGCGGCCCGCCGAAACCTGTTACCGTTGCCGGCTTTCAATCACGGAGAACAGACCGATGAGCAGCGCATTCCACCCGCCCCAGCGGACCCTGATGGGTCCTGGCCCCTCGGACGTTTCGCCGCGTGTGCTGGCGGCGCTAGGCCGGCCTACGATCGGCCACCTCGATCCCCTGTTCGTGGGGCTGATGGACGACATCAAGGGGCTGCTGCAATACGCCTTCCAGACCGAGAACGAGTTGACGCTGCCGCTGTCTGCACCCGGGTCGGCGGGCATGGAGGCGTGCTTCGTCAATCTCGTGTCACCGGGGGATACGGTGGTCGTTTGCCAGAATGGCGTGTTCGGCGGGCGGATGAAAGCGAACGTCGAGCGCTGCGGCGCGACCGCCGTGATGGTGGAGGATAGCTGGGGCGACCCGGTCAGCATCGACAAGGCCGCCCGGGCGCTGGCTGAACACCCCGAAGCCAGCGTGCTGGCCTTTGTCCATGCGGAAACGTCAACCGGTGCTCGCAGCGATGGGGCAGCACTGTGCGCGCTCGCCAGGGAGCACGGGGCGCTCAGCATCATGGATACTGTCACATCGCTCGGGGGCATAGACCTGCGGGTCGATGAATGGGGCGCGGATGCGGTCTATTCTGGCACCCAGAAATGCCTGTCCTGCGTTCCCGGACTGTCCCCGGTGACGTTCAGCGAGCGGGCGGTCGCGCGCATCGAGGCGAGAGAGCACCCCGTACAAAGCTGGTTCCTCGACATGCAGCTGGTCATGGGATACTGGGGTGGTAACGCCAAGCGCGCCTATCACCACACCGCCCCGGTGAATAACCTGTATGCCCTGCACGAGGCTTTGCTGATTCTCCGGGAAGAGGGCCTGGAGGCGTCCTTTGCACGCCACCGCCATAACCACAACGCACTGGTGGCCGGGCTGGAGGCGATGGGTCTATCCATGGCTGTAAGCGCCGGAAACCGCCTGCCCCAGCTCAACTCGGTTGTCATTCCCGCCGGCGCGGATGATGCGACGGTCCGCGGGGAATTGCTGAGCCGCTTCGACCTCGAAATCGGTGCTGGGCTCGGGGCCCTGGCTGGCAAGACCTGGCGCATCGGCCTGATGGGCCACGCCAGCCGACCGCGCAATGTACTGTACTGCCTGGGAGCACTGGAAGCGGTGCTTGCCGGCCAGCCCTGTGACATCAAGCCGGGCGCCGCGATCCCCGCGGCCCAGGCCATACTCGACGAGTAAATGCTGTTGTACCGCACTCACACACAGGGGTTGGCGTTCGTTCGCCGGTTCAGTGGGTCAGCATGTTCCAGAACCGTTGCCGGAGCTCCGACGAGGCGTTGCGACTGACCCGGTAGTCGACGTGCGTATCGGGCGTGGCATTGGGCTTGAGGTCGATCCCCCACAATGGTGCTATCTCGTTGGGCACGATCGAATAACGGATGTCGATGACCCGGTTGTCATCAACCGGGTCGCGGGCCACATACCCATTGCTGAACCAGCGAAACCGCGCCAGGTCTCGGGACTGCTGCGATGCCGGACTCAACCAGGGAAAATCTCTGTCACTGTCCAGCTTGAGCACGCTATCGCCCGGGTACAATCGCGGCCCCGGCCACACTCTCACCGCATCAACGAAATACCGGTCCGGGGTCTCGTAGACAATTTTCCACAACAGGGTGTTACCGAAACTCGGCTTGGCCTCCAGGCGAAGCGGCTGGTGCCCGCGGCGCTCGGCCAGTGCCTGCCCCGCCGCCGCCGCCTCATTGCGCTGGTGCCAGCCGAATGCGAGATAGCATAGTGCCCAGCCCATACCCAGCACGGCCAGACGCGGCTGGCGGATCACGGCGGCAGCGACGGTAGCCACCAGCAATGGCACTGTGAACAGTGGGTCGATAATGGAGATGGTGTTCCAGGCGACGCGAGCCCCGGAGAATGGCCACAGCAACACCGTCCCGTAGGTGGTACAGGCGTCGAGCAGCCCATGAGTGGCGTAGCCGAGGATACAAAACAGCAACGTCTGGGAGAATCGCAGCCCGCTCCGGGCACCCAGTGGCAGGTGCAACACCAATGCGCAGAGCAGTCCGCCCAGCGGGATGAAAACCAGGGAGTGGGTGAACTGCCGGTGGTACTCCAGGAACAGTAGCGGATCGGTTTCGGAGCGGATAAGCACGTCGAGATCCGCGCTCATGCCGGCCAGGCATCCCAGCAGGCCGGCCATGACCACCCGCGGCGCAGAACTCGCGCTCTGGGACAGCGCGGCCCCGAGCACCCCCTGGCTTACCGGGTCCACAGGCCGGCCTCCGCAGCGGGGCACAGGAAGTCATGCGGCGCCCGATGGCGCGGCGCCCGATGGCGCGGCGGACCGGTGGCACGCTGCTCGACCAGGCCAGACCGAGAGGGCCCCGATGTTTTCAATCAATGTATCTGACACCGTCCTGATACCCACACCCCGCCGCTCAACGTCGGGCCAAACTACCGAAAAACAGCGACCGGTTCCAGCGTGCAACGCTTTCCATTACAATGGCGGCCGCCCGACAAGGCGGCCGTGACGACGTCTGTCCCGGGCCCTGCCGCCACTCTGTAACCGATGGACGCCAATACCATGAACTACCTCGCCCTCCCCGCCCTGGCTATCGCCGGCTTGCTCATGTCCGGGTGCACCTCTGACCCCTACACCGGTGAGGAGAAAGCCCGCCGCTCCGCGGTCTATGGCGCGGGGGCTGCGGCCGCCTGTGGCATCATCGGCTCGATGGATTCCAGCAAACATGCCCGCAACGCGGCGCTGGGCTGCGGCGTCATCGGTGCCGGTGTCGGCGCCTACATGGATGCTCAGGAAGCGAAGTTGCGTGAAGAGCTGCAGGGCACCGGTGTAAGCGTCGCCCGCGAGGGTGACAGCATCCGCCTGATCATGCCGGGCAACATCACCTTCGAGACCGATTCCTATAACCTTCGCGGCGACTTCTACCCGGTGCTCAATTCCGTCGGCCAGGTGCTGGCGAAATACGGCGAGACGGCGCTGCGCGTGACCGGCCATACCGACAACACCGGTGCCGCTTCCTACAACCAGACGCTGTCCGAACGACGGGCACAGAGTGTCGCCAACTACCTCGTGACGCAGAACGTGGCAAGCAGCCGCATGCTGGTGCAGGGCGCGGGACTCACCCAGCCGATCGCGGATAACGCCACACCCACCGGGCGCGAGCAGAACCGCCGGGTCGAGCTCTATATCCTGCCCAAGACGGCCTGACAGCAAGGGCACGCTTGCTAAGGACTACTGCGGCCATTAACACGGCCAAGTGCGGCGTGATGCGCCTTGCTCCGGACGCTTCAAAGCTCCGCTGAACGCGATTGCGATTGTTCAGAGGTGGGCCGGCCCGCTTCGCTCACCAATAGTCTGAAGCGCTCGTCCTGGCACTTGGCTGTCAGTCGATATCGAAGCTGTAGTAGATGTCCAGGGAGTTTTCCAGCGCGCTCACCATCTCAAGCCATAGCCGGGTCTTCAGATACAGCCGGCCGGTGAGTACGTTTACGGGTTCGTTGAGACCGATGCCGTAGGACAGGTAGATGCGCTCACCGAGGTAACCGCTGACCGTAGCGGTGGTCTCCTCCTCCAACTGGCCGGTCCCGAACTCCACATTGCTGACCCCGGGCAGGCGTTCCAGGCCACGCACCACTGCTGTCCGGTTGAGCGCCCCCATGCCCATCGACACTGCCACGGCCGCGGCGTCCACCCCGCTACCGGCACCGGAATCGAGGCCGCGTCCACGCGTGAGATAGGACAGTGCCTCGGTTTGTGGCATCGCCGGATCGGCGTAGATTTCCAGCTCCAGCGCATCCGCCGGCCCCCTTACCCACACGCCGGCGGTCACGTTTTCAGCACGGATATTGCGCTCGGCGCGCAGGTTGAGTTCGGGCATCTCCGGTGGACCTGTGAAGCTTACCGAGCCCCGCTTGACCAACAGACGCTGGCCGTACACGTCCAGTTCACCGCCGATAACGTTGAGGTTGCCGAACAGTTCCAGGGGTAGACCAGGTCGCTGGGTGAGGTTCAACTGCCCGCCGATATTTGCGTTCAGTGTATCGCCGATGATCTGGAAGCGCTCGTCGATGGTGACGTCGATATCGAGCTCGGTGTTCAGCGCCTGAGCTATGTTCTCCGGCTCTACCTTGGCGTCGACGACCACCACGTCTCGGGACAGGCTAACCCCGCCGGGCGCCAGTGAGTCGAACTCGAAGCGGCCATCGGTCACCTCGATCTCGCCGCGCACGGACAATGACCGGGGGTCGGCGGTGAGCGTCAATTGCTCGCTGACCTGCAACTCCAACGACGGAGGCCGCCGCAGTGTTTGTTTTCTGCCACTGATGTTCAGCGTAATCCCGGGTTCATCTGCCCACTCCGACACGCCATCGAAGGCAATAGGACCCCCGCCAAGCACGCCCTGGCCTTCGATACCGGCGGTCGCACCGGCAAAGTCGATCGCGAGGTTGAGCGATACAAGTTCGGTCGGCAACTGCTCGCTGGTAAACCGACCATCCGCCAACAGGACCCTCCCCTCCAGCAGCGGCGCATCGACCGTACCGCCGAGATCGATGGCCCCATTGAGCTCACCGCCGGTCGCCGCGACCCCGGGCACAGCCGAGGCCAATTCGCGCAACTGCAATCCCTCGAGCAGGACCTCGCCGGCCAGTTCCCCGTCACCGGTATCGGGCAGAGCGAGAACGGCTGACACCGTTCCATCAAGCACCGCCAGCCGTGATCGCCAGTCCAGTGCGCCATCGGCCCAGTCGAAGTCAGCTGATGAAGGGCCCCACCGCAAGGTGCCCGTCTCCTCTCCCCCCTGCAGGCGCATCAGGCGACCCGATTGAGTGCTGGCCGCTCCGGCGACCCTCACACCGCCACCCGGAGACCAATCGAGGTCGAGCTGCACATCGATTCGGGAGCTGACGGAAAAATCATCTGCCAGCGAGCCGACCAGTTGCCCAACGTCGCCTTCGTAAGCCAGCGACGCCTGACCCGTCGCGGTACCGAGGCGAAGGTTCCCTGCGCACAAGCGCGCGCCGGCTTGCAACCAGCAGTGGTCGGCGACGACCAGCGTCTCCTGCTCTGCAACCCACCTGAGGTCGACGCTCTCGGGGAGTGTCCAGGAACCCAGTGGCGTGCCGAGCGCCGCAGCCGCAAGCACGCCATGCCAACCGCCAGCGGTCATACCGCCGGAGATTGCCAGTGTCCCGTCGAGGTCGCCACTGGAAGACAACTGGAAACGGTGACGCGCCAGGGCACCGCCGCCGCGAAGACTGATATTGCTTGCTGTTAAACCGCTACCGCTGAACTCTGCCAGCCGCAGATCGAGATCGGGCAGGCGGTCAGCGGTCAGCGCATGGTCCCCGCTGAACTCAAGCCCACGGCCGCTCCAGTCATTCCAGCCCAGCGCCGATGATCGACCTTCCAGCCGGAGCTGCCGGCCCTGGTCCACCAGACGACCGGTCGCCTCCAGGGACCCGTACGCGTCTTCTGCCCAGCGCGAGAGATCATCGATGACCAGTGTCAGCTCCGCCCCCGCTTTGGAGGGGTTCTGCAACTCCAGTTGCGCGCCGTTGATAACGGCCTGCAGCTCGGCATCGCCGACCAGCGTGTCGGAATCCAGTTGCGCTCGTCCCCGGATTGTCGCCGGCTGGCCGCCGACCTCCCCGGCGAGGTCGGCATTGCTGACCTCGACGCGCCAGCCCCCGCGCGATCGCTCCCCCGCGACAGCCAGCTCACCGCTGACAATCCCCTGGGGCACACCCGGGTAGTCTGGCAGGGTGAAATCCCTTGCCGAGAGCAGCACATCCCAGGTCAGCGTGGGCCCCGTTTCGAGGGTGCCGGAAGCCGACGCCCTATGACCCGCGGCATCCTCCAGGTGCAGCCTGTCGATACGCAGCTGCCCAGCGCGATGTTCACCCCTGAGGTCCACCCGCATGTCCCGGTAGCCAAGCCCGCTCGCTCCGCCCGTCAGTTCGAGACGCTGCTGCGTACGATTGCCACGCGCCCGAAGCTCCAGCGGTTCCTGCAGTTGGATGTCGCCGACATTCTCCAGCCGATGGGCGACCCAGTCGGTCAAGGCCGGGGCCCGCTCCCACCGCACAATGCCCTGCACCAGAAATGGCATCTCGTTGTCCAGTATGTCGAGATCTGCCTGCAAGTCGATCGCCTGCGCATCGGGTTCCCGAAGGCTGACCTCCAACCCCCCGAGACTGCCATCCACGCCCAATTCGGCACGGTAGCGTTGCAGCTCGACAGGATAGCCCGAGCCCGCGAGGTCAACTACTGCGTGCACCGACAAGGGCCACTCATCCCTGTATGTCAACGTGAACGCTGCGACGCCTTCACCCCAGGTCTCGTGAACCACCGCCAGTCGCTCGACAGTCAGCGCGTGGCCCTCCCACTGCGCGACCAGCTCGAGCGACTCGAAACGGGACTCAAGGCTGCTCGTCACCAGGGTCAACCGGTCCAGGCTTGCTGTCTCGACCGCGATATGCAGGGGCAGGAATACTTCCGGCAGCACGGTCCGTGGGGGATCGATAACACCAGCCCGCGTTGAGGGCGTCAACGCCGGCTCACTCTCGTCATCAATCAGGGTAAGCTGCGCATGAGCGACGGCGAGCCGGGCAACACTGAGCTGCGAGCCCGCGAGCACCAGCGACGCATCCAGGTCACTCACCCAACTGCCCCCGGGCCAGGTTATATCCAGGCGGTCCACTTTCAGTGCCTCGGCCGAAAGCCCGAATGGCAACTCGAGTAATTGCCGCCGCGGTGCCTCCTCCGCCGGCAAATCATCCCCAGAGATTTCCAACACCACCGCTGCTGCACCCAGCCGCCGCCAGCACAGCCGACTACCGAGCAGACACCCCGGGTCCATCTCGCTGCGGACGCCATCCAAGCGCAGCGACAGTGATTCCAGCGACACCGAAACGGACGCCAGTTCCAGTTCGCCAAACAGCGCGCCGCTTTGGTAGCGAATATCCACCGGGAAGAAACGATTGGCCAGGTCGGCCAGTGCGCGCGAGCCGGTTGCGGTAAAGGGTGCGGCCAACATCGCGCCGAGAGCCAGCAATACGAGAAGAGAGACTGCTTGCAGGAATCGCCTCAAAACTGCGCCCCGATATCGAGATGGAATCGCCACGAGGGATCATCCTCACTCAACGGGTAGGCGATCTGCGCCTTGATGGCACCGACCACCGTCAGGTAATGGATTCCGAAACCCAGCGAGTAGTGGCTATCGAATTCCCCGCTGTCGAAGGCATCCCCGAAATCGGAAAACAGCGCCGCGCGCCAGTTATCGTTGTAGTCGTACTGGTACTCCACGCTGCCAACGACGAGTTTGTCTCCACCCACCACGATGCGGCGAGTCGTGCCGTCTTCATTTTCGACCTCCTCAGTATTGCCGATCGACTGGTAGGCGAACCCGCGGATACTCTGCGCGCCTCCGGCAAAAAAATTGAGTGAAGGCGCCAGTTCAGTTCTGTCACTGTCATCGACCCACGCCGCGCCGAGTTCGAGCCGGCCGACCAACCGATGTCCGGGAGTGAGAGTCGTGATCGCCCCGAACCGCACGTAACCCCGGACCAGGTCGATATCCGATCCCAACGCTTCACTGGCCCCTTCCAGCTGGTAGAACTGGCTGAAGCCGTGGGAAGGGTCGGTCAATGGCCCGCTGAGCGAACGTTTGGACAGTGTGAACCCAGGCAACACGTAAACATTCTCCTGCGACTGCCCGGCAACGTCCCACCGTTCATCCAGCGCCCTGACCAGATAACTGTCTACCCACTGCTTGCGCCGGAATTCCCGCCGTATCCCGAGTTCGCTCTGGCGGCTGTCCAGGTCGCCGAACTCGTTGTCTTCCACCCGCGCGGTCAGATGAAGCACGTCGTTCAGGGGGTGAGTCAGCGGGATTCGATAGGTGGTCCTGCCACTGGGATTGATCGGTGAGTACTCGAGCCGGGTTTCCTGGCTGTGCCCGGCCGCGTTAATTTTCGGCGTGCGCCAGGTTACTGATACACGTTCCTCGGTATCGGTGCGAAACCCAATGCCGAGATTAAAGCTGTGGCGTTTAGCCGGCGTCAGCGATAGCGACACCGGGATGCGTCCATCTTCAGCAGCGTCGAAGTCGGGTCGCAGCAGAACGCTGGAGTAGTAGCCAGTGCGCTGCAGGTCTGCCTGCAGCCGCTGCAGGCTGGATAACTCGAACGGGTCTCCATCGCTGAAACTTGCCAGCGAGTCTACCTGCGTGTCGCTGATCTGATCGGGGTCGAATTGCAGTGCGCCGAACCTGTAGCGAGAACCGGAGTCATAAGCCAGGTCGATGTCCGCAGTCTTCTCGGCGAGGTTGACGGCCACGCGATTGCTGGTAAAACGACCGTCAAAAAAGCCGTGACGCTGTGCCGTGGCTACCAGTGTCGACTTCAGCGCTTCGTAGGTGCCGTGGTTGAAAACGGCCCCGGTCTTCAGCGGCGGATCCCCCACCAGATCCGATACGAGATCGGTATCGGCAATATCGCCTGTAACCCGCACCTGCACGTCCCTGATCCGCACCGGGTCGTTGGGAGACGCCCGCACCTTGAGCCGCCACGTGCTGCGGTCGCGGTTGACGGTAACCTCCACCTCCGCGGCATAGTAGCCCATCGCGTGCAGTGCGTTAAGCGCACGTTCTCGCGCGGCGCCGGCGAAGTTTTCCCTGCCGGCTGCTGTTTCAGGCGGCTCGCCCAGCCAGGCCTCGATGTTGTCCTTCAGCGCGCCGTCGACTCCCGAAACCGAGTACCTGAGCCCGTCGGCGACAACGCCACCGTGCAGCGAAAGCAGACACAGGCCCAGCACAGCTGCCCGCACCCGGGGAAGGTACTGTACCAAGCGCACCCAAAAACGCCCGGCGATGGAGATCGACATCGGAGCCGCCCATCTGGATGCGGCCTGTGGGGCTCTGGATGCCATACGCTGGAGTCCGTGCAGGTAGAAGGTCTATTATAACTGCGGTACCTTTTCGAGAGCACACAACAATGGCCGCTCAGTCCCACAAAAAACTCGCCAAACTGGAGGACATCCAGTTGGGTAACCGGCTGTCGAGGTCCGAGTTCGACGAGGACGCCCTCGGCCTGAGACAGGCACTGCTCGCCGCACAGTTCGCCGTGCAGGAAGCCGAGTACCCGGTACTGGTCATCATTGGCGGGCTGGATGGGGCCGGCAAGGGGTCGGCCGTACACAGGCTCAACGAGTGGATGGATCCGAGGGGGATTGAGACCGAGGGCTTCTGGCTGCATTCCGACGAAGAGGAATCGAGGCCCTATTTCTGGCGTTTCTGGCGCCGGCTGCCACCGGCGGGGCAGATTGGACTGTACATCAACGGCTGGTATGCCAGGCCGGGCTCCGCACTGCTGACCAGCAACCTGTCCGGCAAGGCGCTGCGCCGACGCTGCGAAGAGATCAATCGATTTGAATCCGCGCACTACGACGACGGCGCACTCATCGTCAAGCTCTGGCTGCATGTGGGCAAGAAAGCCCAGAAGCTACAGCTTGCCGAGCAGGCACCGCGAATGCAACAGAACCCGCGCGTGCCACGGTCGTTTGACCACCACAAAGTACCCTACAAGAAACAGATGAAGTCGGCGTCACGACTGCTCGCCCAGACGGACAGTGCGAGCTGCCCGTGGCACGTTATCGACGCCGAAGACCGCTTCCACCGTGATATTACCCTGGGCAGGATTCTCCTCGAGCAGATGGAGGCGCGGACAGCACAGCAGTCGAGCCGGCATGCAGCCGCGGAGACGACGCCACCTCCGCTGGGCAAGTTACCGAAAACGGCGCCACTCGACCGGGTCGACCTGGACCAGTCGCTGAAAAAATCACACTATCGGGAGAAGCTCGCCAAATACCAGGGGCGCTTGCAGGACCTCGCATGGAAGCGGCACGCCTCGACGCAGCGCTCACTGGTGGCCGTGTTTGAGGGCTGGGACGCTGCCGGCAAGGGCTCGGCAATCCGTCGGGTCACCGGCGCAATCGATCCGCGTCTGTACCGGGTATTGCAGTATGCCGCCCCGACAAGCGAGGAGCGGATGCACCACTACCTGTGGCGATTCTGGCGACGACTGGGAAGGGACGGTAGCGCCACCCTGTTTGACCGCTCATGGTACGGCAGGGTGCTGGTAGAGCGCGTCGAGGGTTTTGCTTCCGCCGACGAATGGCAGCGTGCCTACGCCGAGATCAACGAGTTCGAGCGCCAGATTGTTGCGCACGGCTCCACCATGCTGAAGTTCTGGATTCACATCAGTCCGGAGGAGCAGTATGCGCGTTTCAAGGCCCGTGAAAACGAACCGCATAAACAGCACAAAATCACCGATGAGGACTGGCGTAACCGCGAAAAGTGGCCGCTGTATGAGAGCGCAGTTAATGAAATGATTTTGCGTACGAGCCCCGCACACGCGCCCTGGCACGTCATCGCCGGGAACAATAAGCGTCACGCCCGGATCGAGATTCTCAAACGCTTCTGTGAAGCGCTTGAATCCTGAGGACCCCAACCACGCCATGAAGCTTCATATCATTACCACCGGCGGCACCATCGACAAGATCTACTTCGATGCCAAGAGCGACTACCAGGTCGGTGACCCGGTGATCGGCGAACTGCTCAGGTTGATGCACGTCGGCTTCGAGTTCTCGGTGGAGTCGGCCATGCGCAAGGACAGTCTTGAGATGACGCCCGAAGACCGGCAACTGATCCGACGGGCCGCTCTGGAGTGTGACGAGGAATGCGTGCTGGTCACGCATGGTACAGACGGCATGGTATCGACGGCGCAGGCACTGGCGGGTATCGCAGACAAGTGCATCGTGCTCACCGGTGCCCTGCAACCGGCACGCTTTGCCCAGAGCGATGCGATATTTAATATCGGCTGTGCTATCGGCGCGTTACAGAGCAAACCGCCGGGCGTTTACATCGCGATGAGCGGACAGGTGTTCGACGCCGACAACGTGGTCAAAAATGTCGCCGAAAACCGCTTCGAGACGCTGAATTGAGCGTACTAAACGGGCGCAACCAGCTTCATCAACACGGCACAGAGCCACGCCGCATACGTCCCCAGCGCATAGCCCAGGACCGCGAGCAATACGCCGACCGGCGCCAGCGAGGGGTGAAAGGCAGACGCAACGACGGGGGCTGATGCCGCCCCACCAACGTTCGCCTGACTGCCCACCGCAATGAAAAACGTCGGCGCGCGGATCAGCCTGGCCACGAACAGGAGCAGACCCGCGTGGACTGATATCCAGATCAGTCCGACGACGAAAATGCCGGGATGACGCACAATCGCGGTAATGTCCATCTTCATTCCAATCGATGCCACCAGGAAATAGATAAACACCGAGCCCACCCGCGAGGCACCCGCGGCCTCCAGCAGTTTGAAGCGGGTGAACGACAGGCTCAGACCAATCGTGGTGGCGATAACGACCAGCCAGAAAAACTGGCTGCCGAGACTGAACTGGTTAAGCGCCGGCAGGTTGATACTGATCCAGGGTGCCAGTGCATCGGCCAGCAGGTGGGAGAGCCCCATCACCCCGAAACCCACGGCGAGGATCGCCATCAGGTCGGGCAAGGTGGGGATACGGGCATTTTCGCGCTCAAAGGTTTCAACGGCCCGCCGCACCTCCTCGATCGCAGAGCTGTCGGCCCCGCGACGCTCGTCGAGTTCCCGGGCCCGACCTGCCATCACCAGCAGCACCGCCATCCAGATATTGGCGACGATAATATCCACCGCGATCATCGCCGGGAAGATCTCGTCCGACACCTCCCACATCTCGTACATCGCCGCCTGGTTGGCACCGCCGCCGATCCAGCTGCCGGCGATGGTGCTGAGCCCGCGCCAGATTTCGTTGGGCGCTGCACCACCCACGGTCTCCGGGCTGACCAGCGATACCAGCATGATGGCGATAGGCCCGCCGATGACAATGCCCACAGTGCCGGTGAAGAACATGATCACGGCCTTGGGGCCCAGCGCTATCACTCGCTGCAGGTCGATGGAGAGCGTGAGAAGCACCAGTGCAGCCGGCAGCAGGAAGCGCGAGGTGACATAGTATATGGCTGAGTGTTCACCGCTGATGACACCCATCGAGTTGAGCAGGGCTGGCAGCAGGTAACACATCAGCAGCGCGGGCACATAGCGGTAGAAATGCCGCCAGAAACCAACCCGCCGGGTTGATGTGTGGAACACCAGGCCCAGACACACCGCCAGGAGGCCCAGGGTCACGGCCTCACTCTGGATCAGGGCAGGATTGAGCGCATCTCCCGCTGCTGCCATGCCCCCTAGACCGCCGCCACTGTGTTGTGCTGCCGACCGAGGTCGACCACACCATCGTCGCTGACGATAGTTCCTGTAACAACGTCACCGGGTTCGAGGTAGCGTCCCGATTTCAACTGGCGGTCCACGAATAACGCCCACTTCGCCTTCTCAGACTTCAACTGCATCAGGGCTCGGACCAGGCGCCCTCGGGGGATTTGCAGGGCACAACCGCTGGGCGTACCGGTCAGAACGAGGTCACCCGTAGACAGGTCCGACACGCCGGACAGTTCGCTGAGGCTCTCAGCCGGCCTGAATACCATGTTGCGGGTATGATCCTGCTGCCGGGTCTCGCCATTGACTTGCAGCTCAAGTCGGAGCTCGTCGAGATAGTGCATGTCCTCGCGATCGAGCAGGCACAGCACCGGGCCGACCGGGCAGAAACTGCGATAGGACTTCCCTTTGAAAAACTGATTCTGCGGCAACTGTACATCCCGTGCCGAAACGTCATTGGCAATGACGATCCCGGCGATATGTTCGTGCAGCGAGTCAGCGTCGATGGTCTTCTCCTCACGCAGGTCGTTGCCGATCAGCAGGCCGAGCTCGATCTCGTAATCCAGCAGCCGAACGTGCGCCGGTCGACGCACCGGATCGGTGGCTGAGCAGAGACTGGCAGAGGACTTGTTGAAGAACATGTTGAAGTCCTTCGCGTCGGGATCCATACCGCTTTCGATCATGTGCTGGCGGTAGTTGGCTCCCTGGCACAGCACGCGGGCGTCGGCGGTGACGGGACTCAATACGCTTAAGTGTTCCAGGGCGACCCCGGCACCGGTGTGTTCCCCGGAAGACACCGCTGAGAGCAGCGCGCGCGCCGGCGCGCGGCCGTACTCGAGGAACGCCCGCGTGTCGGGGTAGCTGTCGGGCAGCGCAAAGACGCGCCCATCATGAAGGACGCCCCAGGTAGACTCGTCTCCGGACCGGTAGTGAACCACATGACAAATCATTCGGCGGGCCTCCAGATCCCGTGCCCAAAGGGGCTGATTCGGAGAGGCTGATAGTGCCCTAGTTCGCCCGCGTTGGCCACCACGGGAGGTAGAAAGCCCCGGATTTCCAACGCATTCTCCAGGCGAAGCGGCGCCCGCATGCGCGCGGCAGAGGTGGCTCTGCCGCGGGTACCGTATTGTCCGGACTGGCGGCCGGCGGACTTCAGTCGCTCACGCTATCGCGGTTGCATACGGATACCGGCATCCATGCGAATGCACTCGCCGTTGGTGTAGTCGTTCTCGACGATATACTGGGAGAGGTGGGCGATCTCGTCGGGCTTGCCCAACCGCTTGGGATAAACCGGCTGCTGAGAGAGGCTGTCGAAAGTCTCTTTCGGCAGCATGTCGAACAGGGGCGTGTGAATGAGACCGGGCACGATCGTGTTGACCCGGATGCCCAGGCTGGCGAGGTCTCGGGCAATGGGCAGTGTCATGCCGACCACGCCGCCTTTTGACGCGCTGTAGGCCGCCTGTCCGACCTGTCCCTCATAGGCCGCCACGGAGGCGGTGTTGATGATCACGCCACGACTGCCGTCCGGGTCGATCGGGTCCTGCTTCGCCATCTGTGCGGCCGCCAGCCGCAGGACATTGAAGGTGCCGATGAGGTTGATGTCGATAACCCGCCGAAACTTCTCCAGGGCAACGGGTTCTCCCCGGCTCACCGTTTTGGCTGCGTCGCCGACTCCCGCGAAGTTGTTGCAGATATGCACTGCACCGAAGCTTGCGACGGTCGCCGCGAGGGCGCTGGCTACCTGCTCCTCGTCGACCACATTGACACTGTGATAGATGACGGCATCACCGAGCTCTTCCACCAGTGCCTTGCCGCGCGCCTCGTTCATGTCAAAAATGGAGACTCTGGCGCCGTGGTCCACATAGCGCCGCACCGTGGCCTCACCGAGCCCCGACGCTCCCCCGGTTACAATGGCTACCTTTCCGTTGATGTCCATACTCTAAATCCTCTTCAGTTAGTGCTCATACCGCCTCGCGGTGTGTCTTTACGCCGGCGGCCGCAGCCCCGGCAACAACGCGGGGCCGCTAGCGGAAGTATGTGCCGGAGCGAGCATGCTCGACTGCAATGGCCGGGGGCTTGAAGCGGTCCCCGAAAGCGGCGGCCAGCGTGTTGCAGCGATCGACAAATTCCTGCAGGCCATAGCCATTGACGAACTGGATCAAGCCCCCGGTCCAGGTCGGCGCGCCGATGCCCATGATGGAGCCGATATTGCCGTCGGCCACCGATCGCAGCACGCCGCTCTCCAGGCATTTCAGTGCCTCTATCACCTGCCTGAAGAGCAGCCGGTCCTTGATGTCGTCGTCACTGATGACGTAATCGGGGCGGTAGTAACGCTCCAACAGTGGCGGCCAGATCGACTTACCACCCGCCTCCGGATACTCGTAGAAACCCCCGCCGTGATGGCGTCCACCGCGCCCTTCCTGCACCACCATGGTGTCAATGACCTGGCGGGCGACACTGCCGTCACCCCACTTGTCGAGCACACCCATCTCGCGCCAGGTTTCCTGCGCCTTGCGAGACAGCTCCAGGCTGACTTCGTCGTAGACTGCCAGGGGACCCACAGGCATGCCGACCGCCTTGCCGAGATTGTCGATGCGCACCGGGTGCGCGCCCTCGCTCAGCAGGCGTACACCTTCGTCAAGATAGGTGCCGAACGTCCGGGAGGTGAAAAAGCCGAGCGAGTCATTGACCACGATCGGTGTCTTGCGAATCTGGCGGGCAAAATCAAAAGCCTTCGCCAGGGCCGTGTCGGACGTTTGCTCTCCACAGATGATCTCGACCAACGGCATCTTGTCCACCGGCGAGAAAAAGTGGATGCCGATGAAGTTTTCCGGCTTTGCGCTGGCTTCGGCCAGTTGCGTGATCGGAAGCGTCGAGGTGTTCGAACCCCAGACGCCGCCGTCAGCGAGGAAGCGCTCGCTGGCCCGGGTGATCTCGTGCTTGAGGGCCATGTTTTCGAATACCGCCTCGACGATCAGGTCACAGCCCTGTAGGTCCGCCTCCCGGTCGGTGGCCAGAATCATTCCCAGCACATCCGCTTTCTGTGCCTCACTCATGCGCCCCCGGGCGACACGCTTCGCCAGCAATGCCTCCGAGTAGGCCTTGCCTTTCTCGGCCGCTTCCGCGGAGATGTCTTTGAGCACGACCTCGATGCCCGCCATGGCGGCGACGTAGGCGATGCCCTGCCCCATCATGCCCGCGCCGAGAACACCCAGCTTGCGGGTGGGCTGCAGCTCGATGCCCTGCGGCCGACTGGCGCCGCTGTTGACGGCATTCAGGCCGAAGAAAAAGGTGCCGATCATATTTTTCGCCTGCGGCGTTACCACCAGCGACGTCAGGCCCCGGGATTCTATCTCCAGTGCCGTGTCGAAGTTGAGCCTGGCGGCTTCAACGGCACAGTCGAGAATCTTCTCCGGTGCCGGCAACAGGCCCCGGGTTTTCTGCCTCAGCATCGCAGGCGCAAGCATGATGACCTGGGCGAGCTTCGGCGACCCGGCAGCGCCACCGGGAATTCGAAAACCCTTGCGATCCCAGGGCTGCACCGCAGCGTCTGCATTGTCCCGATTCTCGAGCACCCAGGCACGGGCCTGTGAAACGAGGTCTTCCAGGCGCTCTACAGTGGCGTCTATGAAGCCGTCTGCAAGCGCCGCCTCCGGTGCCACCCGTCTACCCTCGAGCAGGTACGGCAGGGCTTTCTCCAGGCCGAGCAGGTTCACCATTCGAACAACGCCACCGCCGCCCGGCAACAGACCCAGCGTCACCTCCGGCAGTCCGAGCTGAACCGATTTATCGTTCCACGCCACCCGGTGATTGCAACACAGGCAGATCTCGAGGCCGCCGCCCAGTGCCGCACCATTGATCGCAGCCGCGACCGGCACGGGCAGTTTTTCCAGGCGCCGCAGAACGGCCTTGGTACTGATGACCATATCGAGGAACTCGCCCTCGTTACCGGGCTCCACGGCTGACAACTCGTGGAGGTCGCCGCCGGCGAAAAACACTTTTTTGGCCGACGTCAGGACCACCCCGGTCAGACCCTCTTCCTGCTCTAATCTGTCGACCGTTTCCGCCATCGCTGCCCGGTATTCGCCATTCATGGCATTGACAGGCCCGGCCATGTCCATCGTGATAGTGACGATTCCGTCCGCATCTTTCTCGTACTTGAACACACTCATGATTGCTTGTCCTCGTTGGGAATTCAGACTGGGCACCCCGGCACCCCACGCGTGTCGTTGCCGGTGGCTAGACGCGCTCGATAATGGTCGAGATTCCCATACCGCCACCCACGCAGAGTGACAGCATGGCGCGCTTGAGATTGCGCCGCTCGAGTTCATCGAGCACCGTACTCACCAGCATGGCGCCAGTGGCACCGAGGGGATGACCCATGGCGATAGCGCCGCCGTTGACGTTGGTCACCTCGGGGTCGATACCGAGGTCTTTCATGTACCGCAGCGCCACCGAGGCAAAGGCCTCGTTGATTTCCCAGAGGTCGATATCGGCCTTGTCCAGCCCGGCCGTGTGCAGGCATTTCTTCGCCGCGGGACCGGGGCCGGTCAGCATGATGGTCGGGTCGGTCGCCAGCACAGCCGTGGCGACGATGCGCCCCCTTGGCGTCAGGCCGAGGTCAAGACCGGCCGATTCGCTGCCGATGAGCACCGCGCTGGCGCCGTCCACGATGCCGGACGAATTCCCCGGTGTGTGGACGTGATTGATTTTTTCCAGCGTGTTGTATTTGCCAAGGACGATTTCGTCGAAGCCGAGTTCACCGATACCGGCGAAAGATGCATTCAGTCCGGCGAGCGTTTCCAGCGTGGTACCCGGCTTGATGAAATCATCCTGCGCCAGCACCGTCAGGCCATTGGCGTCCTTTACCGGCACGACGGAGCGATCGAAGTACCCCGCATCACGGGCGTGGGCTGCTCGCCGCTGTGACTCGACGGCAAATGCGTCTACATCCGCGCGGGTCCAGCCTTCGAGACTGGCAATGGTGTCGGCACCGATACCCTGGGGAACAAAGCCCGTTTTCAGGCTGAAGCCGGGGTCGCCGCCCATGGGTCCGCCATTGGAGCCCATCGGCACGCGGGACATGCACTCGATGCCCCCGGCCACCACGAGGTGCTCCCAGCCCGCGGCGATCTTCGCCGCCGCGCCGTTCACCGCTTCCAGACCGGAGGCGCAAAAGCGGTCGAGCTGCACGCCGGCGACGGACTCATCCCAGTCGGCGTTCTGCACAATCATCTTGGCGATATCGCTGCCCTGTTCGCCCACCGGTGTCACGCAGCCCATGATGACGTCGTCGACGCGCGCGGTATCGAGATCGTGGCGTTGCTGAAGTTCTCGGAGCAGACCCGCGCCGAGGTCCACCGGCTTTACCTGGTAGAGACTGCCACCCGGTTTCCCCTTGCTGCGCGGCGTTCTGATCGCGTCAAAAATAAAAGCTGGGTTACTCATCAGCTGGCCCCTCGGTGTGGTTAGCGAAGTCGGAAATAGTGGCGGCTCTAATGCCCCGAGGCAATGACCCGGGCATTAAAGAAAATTGACAAACTGTTACAGCGGAGAACGCCCCCGGGCTGACCGTCAGGCGGCCCGGCGCCCGGACCGTGTCTGACTCTCGATCAACTGGCGCTGCTGCGTGGCGACGATATCATCCAGTACCCTGGCGATTCTGGTTTGTACCCGGATCATCTCAAGCCGGCGCCAGGTGGCGCGCTCGCCCTCGGTGATCATCCCGGCGATATCATCGACATCGAGATGGTGCAGCACCTTGAAGGGATTGGGGGTGCGATTGCGGGGCATGATATTGACGTCCCCGATGTAGTCCTGGTTCACCAGCGAGATGAACGTGTTGGCGACCTTCGAAAACCCGCTGTTGCGGCTCAGCGGCCGGTGCAGGATAGCGGCGCCGGCGTTCAGCCACTCGCGTGCGGTGCGGCGGCTGGCATCCTGGAGGATAGCCAGTGTCCCGCGTTTACGCCGGCTGTCGGTAAGGAAAGGCAGCACGGCCGGATTGGTCTGACTGACGATGTAGTGATTAACCCCATAGAGGCGCGCCAGACGCTTGGTGGGCAGATCGTCGCTGACCGAACCGTCGACCCACTTCCGGGACGGCAGATAGGGCTGTCGCTCGCCCCACTTGTCGCGCGCCTCCAGTACCACCGGCGGATAGATTCCCGGCACCGCCGCCGAGGCGAGAACAGACTTGCGAATCAGCACATTCGGCGAGGTGGTGGCATTGAGCAGACGGGACGTCTGGTGCGTCTCGGCGGGCGCCACGGAGACGTTCAGCATGCGCCCACTGCGCTCATAGGCCTCCTGGAAGGTCAGGTCGGGCACCATTCGGTCGATCATTGCGACCACTTCGTCGAGCTGCAGTAAACGCGGGCGCAGGGGGCGATAGGCCGGCCCGGGCGCGCGGGACAGGCTCATTTGTTCGGCGAGGAACTCAGCATCGAACACATCTTCCAGTTCCTCCCGGGTATGGGAACAGACCACCGCCCCCACCACCGAACCGCCACTGGCCCCGGACAGGATGAGCGGCAGCAAATCGTGCTCGGACAGCGCTTTCACGACCCCAAGATGGAAGTAAAGCAGGGTTCCGGACCCGCTCATCATCAGTGCGGATCGCCCGTAACAGTGACGCGCTCGCCGGAAGAACTCGACCTTCTCCTCGATGCTGATTTCGTCGATGTCGGGGCTGGCAAGCAGGGCCAGCGCATCGCAGATTTCCTCGACGTAATCGACGATGAGCTGTTTGGTGCCGAACAGGGCGCGCTCGTACAGCGATGACTTGCCCATGCCGCCCATGTTGCCGTGAATACCCTCGTTGAGGGTGAACAGCAGGCCGCGGTAATCGTGGCGCGCCCGCAGTGAGCGCAGCTGGTCCAGCCGCAGCCGGATGGAGACGTAATCGTATTGGGAGGACTGGTCGATCGATCGCCAGCGTTCGTGGCCGAGCTTGCGGTCCAGGTCCCTCGCCAGCGAGCGCCACTCGCTATAGGATTCCGCCTGTGCGAGTGCTTTCTCCAGCTTCCGTGTACTAAGGTTCGGCAACACGTGTACCCCCGGAACTCCAATTATCGTTGACTGGCCGCAGCCCACTCGGGCCGCAGGGCCCGGCAACGCGGCGCTATCGTCCAATGCCCCTATACATTACCATAGTTTAAAGGTGAAATGTTCCGACCTGTGCGGCAGGGTAAGGAGGTAAAAAATGCGCGCAATGGTACTGGAATCGGTGGGCGAGCCGCTGCTGCTGCGAGAACTGGACAAACCCGTGGTCAGCCCGACACAGCTGCTGCTGCGGGTGACCGCCTGTGGCATCTGCCGTACGGATCTCCACGTGGTCGACGGGGACCTCACGGAGCCGAGCCTGCCGGTCATACCCGGCCACCAGATCGTCGGCGTGGTAGAGGCCGCTGGAGCGTCCACAACCGGGTTCAGCGTGGGTCAGCGGGTCGGCGTGCCCTGGCTGGGAGGCAGCTGCGGGCACTGCCGCTACTGCCTCGCCGAACGCGAAAATCTCTGTGACGACGCCCGCTACACCGGCTATCAGATCAACGGCGGGTTTGCCGAGTACGTTGCCGCCGACGCCCGTTATTGCTTCGCCATCCCGGCACACTACGAGGACGCCCAGGCGGCTCCCCTGCTCTGCGCCGGGCTGATTGGTTACCGCGCCTATCGCCTGACCGGCGCCAGCGAAACCATAGGCATGTACGGTTTCGGCAGTGCCGCCCATATCCTGGTCCAGGTCGCCCGGGCCGCCGGACGCGAGGTCTTCGCCTTCACCCGCCCCGGCGACCTGCAGAGCCAGGCCTTTGCCCGCAAACTGGGTGCCGCGTGGGCGGGCGCATCCGGCGACACGCCACCGCGACCGCTGGATTCGGCCATTCTTTTCGCACCGGCCGGCGAGCTGGTGCCGGCAGCCCTGCGGGCGGTCAGAAAGGGGGGGCGCGTGATCTGCGCCGGCATTCACATGTCGGATATTCCCTCTTTCCCCTACGAGATACTCTGGGGGGAACGGGAAATCGTCTCGGTCGCCAACCTGACCCGCCGGGACGGGGAAGAGTTCCTTCCACTCGCCGCCGAGATCGGGGTGCAGACGAATGTTACGACCTACCCCCTCGAAGCGGCCAACCAAGCGCTGGAGGACCTGCGGCACGGCCGCTTCGACGGCGCGGGAGTGTTGTTGCCAGGGCTGCCGGCGACGACTGAGCCAGCGCCAGGAAGAAACCCGACACAGGGCTAGCTACAGCGGCACCACCCGCAGCGCCGGGTCGTTGTCGGGCAACGGCATGCCGTGAATTTCAATCCCGGAACCCGCATTGTGTAAATCGAGCAGAAACGTCGCAATTTCGCTGGTAATCCGCTGCCCGGGGACGAGAACGGGAATACCCGGAGGATAGGGGACCACCAGGTTGGCGCTGGTGCGCCCGATGAGAGACGGATTGACACCATGGTGCTCGGCGATAAGCGGCACTTCCTCTGTCGCCCCGAAGTAGGCACTGCGCGGCAGCACCTCAACCGGGCTCAGCGCAGGCAGCGCCGATACGCGCCTCGGGCGGTGACCCGCGCGAGCCGGCGCGCGGGCAGCGAGTTTGCGCAGCGCACTCAACAGGCGCAGGACCTTGCTCTCGGTCGCCCCCATCGTCACCAGCACCAGTAACACATTGTGGGTGACCTTCTCGATCTGGATGCCATGATCCTCAAACAACTCGAGTTGCAGCCGCCGTGCGGATTTACCGGAGGCCGACACGTCGATGCTGAGCTTGGTGGGATCGAGACGAATACCGTCCTCCGCCAATTCGCCGGGCAGCATGTCGGCCAGCGTGAGTACCCGGAATACACCGGTCGCGTCGATGCCCTCCCGGAGCCGATTGGCGATAGCGAAACAGCGGGAAAGCTGGGCAAAGCCCTCCATGCTCATCTGCTTACGGGCCACGTCGAGACTGGCGATCATCGCGTACTGCGGGCTGGTCGACATGTGCATGTTCAGGTCTTCACGAAAGCGGTATTCGTCGAAGTCGGGATCACCGACATGGATCATGCTGGCCTGGGAAAACGCCGACAGCATCTTGTGGCTGCTCTGGGTGACGTAATCCGCACCGCACTCCAGGGCGTTGGGCCGCAGGTCGGGATGAAACCGCCCGTGCGCATACCACGCCTCGTCGATCAAAACTTTCATCCCGCGTTGATGCGCATAATCGATCACCGGCCTCAGGTCGTAATAGAAGCCGTCGTAGGTACATGAAGTGAGCACCAGTAAGCGGGCATCGGCATGGTCATCGATAGCCCGGAGAATCCGCTGCTGCGTCACGGGACCGTAGAAGCCGTACTCTGCCTTCAATGACGCCTCGAGGTAGACCGGCTCGACACCGTAGAGAATGATGGCGTGGTGTATGGATTTATGGCACGCCTGGTCCACGATCATCTTGCCGCCGCTCCCCAGCAGGTGCTGGATGATGACCTTGTTGGCCGTGCTGGTGCCGTTGGTGACAAAGAAACTGTGATCGGCCCCGAACGCCGCCGCCGCGAGATCCTGCGACTCCTGGATCACGCTGTGGGGCTCCAGCAGTGAATCCAGTTCCTGTACCGATACGGACAGGTCCGTATTGAAAATATGCTCTCCCATCATCTCGTAAAAGCCCATCACCCAGGGGCTCTCGCGCAGGCTGTCGCCACCGGAATGCCCCGGCGTATGCCAGGCGTCCCGCGCACTGTAGACATAATCCCTGAGCGTGTCGGCAAACGGCGTCCTCGCCCGGAGCTGAATCGCCCTCTGGATTTGCCTGAACAGGTGCCTCGGCTTGTCGTCGTCCCGGTCCAGTAACTCCACCGGTAAATCGGGCATCGACGCGCCGCGTGATACCGCGAGAAACAGGTCGAGTTCCGGCCGCAGGTGTTTACACCGGCTCACCATTTCCCCCGGGTCGGCTACGCTTGCGGAGTCAATGACAATCGCCTGCAGGCGGCCGTCACTGTAAGCGAGCGACAACACCTCCTCGGGACCGGCGGCGCCCTGAAAGCGCAGGGAAAAACCATTGTCACCGCCATCGAACTGGCGGGCACAGTCGTTCAGGGCATCGACCCAACGCTTGCGCAACGCGCGATCGGCACTAACTACCGCCACGTGACTGACCACCGCTGACACCATTCCTGTCCCCCTGGACACAACCCGGCAGCGAACCGGGCTAAACCTGCGTGACCCCAGTGTAGGAGGCTACACCGTTCAATTGAATAGCAAATTTTACGAATTGACGTATACTTTCCCACAATTTAACGGGTTTTTTCCTTCAAATGACCGAGCTGGATGAAACTGACCGAAAACTGCTGAATTTGCTGCGAGCCAACAGCCGCACCAGCACCAGCGAGCTGGCCCGGTCGCTCGGCGTTTCACGCAGCACGGTGCAGGATCGCATCAACCGGCTCGAGCGGCGACGCATCATCGCGGGTTACACGATTCGCTACCACCCGGAGTACGGCGGGCGCCGCATCAGCGCTCACGTGATGATCCAGATAAACCCGAAGTACGGCGAGCGCATCGTCAATGGCCTTCGTGAGATGAACGCGGTGACGATGCTGCAGACTGTCAGTGGTGTCTACGACCTGGTGACGCTGGTCGAGGCGACGACCACCGAGGCGCTGGACCGCGTCCTCGACCGTATCGGCGGCCTGCCCGGTGTCGAAAAGACCACGACTGCCATCGTGCTGACAACCAAGTTTCGTCGCTAGTGGTGTCGCCGTCCGTGCGCGCGCTTCAGGCGTTCCCGCTATCTGTCTGGGAAGGTACCGCGACCTCAGGATAGGCCTCCGGGTCCAGGCGTCGCATCTCGGTCTCGATCCAGGCCTCCACCTCCCGCATCATCTCATCGGCGGAGCGACCTTCGGACGAGATCGGCTCGCCGAAAGACACATCAATAATTCCGGGGATGAACCAGAAAGACCGCCGCGGCCAACACCGACCGGAAGTGACGGCGATAGGGATAACAGACGCACCCGTCGCGATCGCCAGCCGCGTCGCGCCCGCACGGTAAACGCCCTGACTCCCGCGCTCGGTGCGTGTGCCCTCCGGGAACATGATGATCCACTTGCCGCGATCCATGAGCACCCGACCCTGCTCAGCTACTTTCGTCCACGCCTCGGAGCGTTTGCTGCGATCGATGTGGACCATTTTCAGCCGCGCCATACACCAGCCGAAAATAGGTATCTGCAACAGCTCTTTTTTAAAAACGTAAGACAGGGGGTGAGGCATCATGCTGGGAAAAAAGAACGTCTCCCAGGTGGACTGGTGCTTGGGACACAGGACGATGCGGCGCATATCCGCCGCCGGGGGAAGGTTCTGCTCGCCGTGGAGACGATAATCGACCCCACCGATCAGCCGCGCCGCACCGATAGACCCCTTGAGGTACGGGACCGCAAACCACCACCACAGTTTCCTGTCGTCGACGAACAGTGAACACACCAGCAGGCCGGTGCCCAGGGGAATGATCGAGATGACCATCCAGAGAAAGACGAGACTGGAGCGTACGGCATTCATCCGTAAACGGTCCGGGCAGCCTGACCACCCGCGATCCTGGCGAGGGCGCGTGCACCGTCGCGATATTTCCTTTCCAGCATGCTCAAGTTCCCCGAGGCAACGGCCGGGCATTAAAACAGAATGTGTACATGGCATAAATCCATAGCGGTATTTTTACCACGCCCCGCAGCACCGGCACGAGCGCTTCGGTAAGCCCACAGCACGCGGGGTCGCTTGACTGCAAATCCCTTTCCATACAGCTATACTAGCCGGTCAACTGAAAACGCGGTAACGAGGCTTGGAAAAGCGACAGTCAAAAGCCGAACTCCGGGCACACCTGGAACGCGAGACCCAGCGCTACCTCCGCGATGGCGGCCAGGTGCAGCAGGTACCCACGGGTATCAGCGGCAAGGACCCGGGAGAGCCGCCGTTGTTCCTGAATCGACGCCTTTTCGCCGAACCACCGGGCACCCGTACCCCTGTTCCTGAAGTGGTGGCCGCCATCGAACAACGGCGGCAGTCGATGCTCAAACGAACACCCTCCCCCAGGCGCAGCCGGCTTCCCAGACCGCGCAAAAAAGTGATTTACGACGATTTCGGCGAACCGCTTCGCCAGGTCTGGATCGACGACTGACCCACCGACCGCGGTCGTTACGCCCTGCGAGCCCTCGCTGAGTTCTCTACCGACCGTCGGCAGAACGCACGGCGATCTGTCGTAGGCTGGCTGCATTTGCCCGATCTCTGCTTCCGGTGCTTCGAACCCATAGGCCGCGATCTGCGAATGGCCTGCAAAGGCAGCCACGCCGAGACGTCAGCAAACGAAACAGACAGGCACAAAAAAAGGGGCCGAAGCCCCTTTGACTAACGAGTCTGCCCGACTCAGGAACGACGGCGACGCAGACCGCTCAGCAGACCACCGAGGGCGAGGAAACCACCACCGGCGAGGCCGACCAGGAACAGCGGACTGGCCGTGTCCGGCATATCGACCACGTCTTCTTCGATCATCATCACCGTATCGGCGTCATCCAAGCCATCGTCGTCTTGCATGTAGAAACCGAAGCGATCGCTCGGCAGGTAGACGTTGAGTTCCTGGCCGCGCATCAGATCACTGGCGCGATACTTGCGACCACCGATCTCGGCGCGCCAGTCGGAGGGCACAGTGACGCTGCGGCTGTCGCCGCGAGTGCCATCGACATGGATAGGACGGAAGGTCATGTTGTTACCGCGAACACGGACCACCTCGATCGAGGCCTTGGCGTACAGCTCGCCGTTACGCTCGTATACACCACGGCAGCTCTCACCGATATCCGGGTTGGCGGCCAGCACGCTGGCAGCCCAGGTAATGTCGTCGCACGTCATCGCCTGTGCCAGTGCCGACTGTGCCGTAGACAGGGACAGCGCCATACCCGCTGCTATTACTAGCTTCTTGCTCATGTCAAATCCTCCTTAGTTGTGATTGACATTGATGGTGTCGAGTGACGCAGTCACGATAAATCGCTGGGGCGCGTGCCCGACAAAGTAAAATGGGTAACAGGTGACCAGGGTGACCGTCTGTTGCCGCGTATCCTGCAGTAATGCCGTATCGGCAATCTCCACCACCTGGGTGGCATTGACCACGAAGCGCTTGGGACCTTCGAGGGTCTGCAGAATGATGTCATCACCGACATTCACGTCCTTGAGGGCGCGGAAATAGCCGTCCCTGTGGCCGGAAATGCCGATGTTCCCTGGCTCATGCGGGAACGCCATGCCGTTGATGATGCCGGCACCACGGTCCATCGTCAGGTCAGTGTCCTCGGAGTAAACCGGTACTTTCAGGCCGACGGCCGGAACCTCCAGGACCGCCAATACCCCGGGAAGATCGGCATCGAGGCTGCGTTGATAGCTGGCAACCCGCGCCGGGGCCCACAGGGTCGTATCCGGTTCGCCGACGTCTGTGGCCGATGGGAGATGCTCGAAATTTGCCGGGTTCAAAGAATCGGGGACCGCGGTTTTCATCGCCAGGCTCGCGTCCGCCAGCACCTCTGACGCGCTGACGTCGGCTGCGATAGCGGGAGCCGCGGCTTTCACGGTCTGCGGCAAACCCCTGTTGGGAGAGCTGAACGTTTCCGCATCAGCCGCGGCCTCGAAGGCTGCGATGCCCTGCCGTCTGTCAACTTCGCCCTGGGCCATCTGCACAGCAAAAAATCCGGTCAACGCGATCCCCGCTGTATAGCTCAGCAGTTCTCCCGCGCGGAAAGCGAACAAACCCGGTCGCACTCGCATAAATCGCGTTTCGAATTCCCTGTTAGTCTCTTTGCCCGGACCGCTACCCACTTACGATCCCTTCCCGACACGCTCAAGCTGCCGGGATTGTAGTTGTTTTTCAGTAAGATGCTAGTTTAATTTTGTTTTGTCAAATCAGCAGAATAGCAAATACTCACACGCCACTGTGCCGTGCAACGCCACCCGGCGCGTCTCCCGCAGCCACGATCGCAGCATTGAACCCATCGCGTTCGGTGTCACGGTCGACGGTAAACGGTGACTCCGCCGACCAGCGTTCGCTCCACCTTCAACTCACGCAGCCCGTCCGGGTCGTCCAATGGATTATCAGAGAGAATCACCAGGTCTGCGTGCTTACCGGGTTCCAGCGAACCGCGATTGGCCTCCTCCCTGACCTGCCAGGCGGCGTCGATCGTGACAGCACGCAGCGCCTCCATTACGGTCAACGCCTGTGCGGGGCCAAGCACATCACCGGTGGTCGTTTCGCGTTTCACCATGCTCCAGACCGCCTGTAAAGGCTGCATGGGTGTGACCGGCGTATCGAGGTGAGAACTGAACCGGAGGCCTGCCTCCGCCGCCCAGCGTGCGGGACTGATCATCGCGGCGCGCTCCGGGCCGATGAACAGGTCGCGATGGCGGTCTCCCCAGTACCAGGTATGGGCGGAAAAAAAGCTTGGGGTGATGCCCAGCGCCCGCATACGCTGCAGCTGGTCCCTGCGCGCCATTTGCGCATGAATCAGGATGAACCGGGGATCGTCATCAGGCCGCCCCCGCTGTGCCGCCTCGATTGCGTCGATGATGTCATCGATCGCAGCATCGCCGTTGCCGTGAACCGCCAGTTGATAGCCGCGACCGTGCAACGAGGCGACCTGTTCGAACAACTCTTCCCTGGAGAGCGTCGGGTATCCCCGGTAATTCTCATCGCCCTTGTAGACTGTATGGTATGGCTCGGTGAGGTAGGCGGTGTACCCCTGTATGCTGCCATCGGCAATGAGCTTGACCGCCGCCACACTGAATGTATCAGTGCGGTACGACCCCGGCTTGAAATCGTCCTGCAACAACGCATCGCCCCAGTCAGCCTGCATGGCAAATACAACGAGGCGCTGCGGAATCACACCCAGCCTGCTGAACCAGCTCAGCCCGCGCAGCGTCCGCGGGTCCACGCCGCCGGCTTGGGCCGTGGTGACGCCCGCCGCGGCGTATTGCCTGCCCGCGTATTGCACCATGCGGTACGCTGCAAACAGGCCGGGATCCAGCATGCGTCCAGCCACCTCGCGGATAGCCGTTTCCTCCAGCAGGCCGTTGGGTTCCCGCGAGCCCTCGCGCCGGCCGATCACCCCGCCCTTCGGATCCGGTGTGTCGGACCCGATACCGGCCAATTCAAGCGCCATGCTGTTGGCAACCAGCAGGTGTCCCGACACGTGCATGACCGCGACGGGGTGCTGGCTGGAGACCGCATCCAACTCCGCGCGACTGGGATGGCGATGCTCCACCAGCAGCGTGTCGTCATAGCCGAATCCGCGCACCCAGTCTCCCGGCGGTGTCGCCGCGGCGCGCTCCGACAGCGCGGCGAGCAGTTCGCGCATGGACGTGACGTCGCCCACCGGCGGGCTGTTGAGATCGGCGGCTATCACCGGTAACGCCGAGCCCGGGAAGTGCCCATGGGCGTCGATGAACCCTGGCAGCACGGCACGTCCATAGAGGTCGTTGACCTCGGTCTCTTCGGTCACCAGCGCCATGATGTCGTCAGTAGCTCCGACCGCTTCGATAGTGCCGCCGCGTATCGAAATTGCCTGGGCGACCGTATTGTGAGCGTCCATCGACAACACGTCACCGTTGACGAACACCTGGTGGGCCGGGGGCTCGGGATCACGCAGGGCGATTTTGAGTACGACCGCGAAGCCCGAGGCCAGGGCAACCAGGACGACCAGCGCTGTGCGCCAGGTCACCGTGCCGCCTCCGGCAACACGAGCGCGGCCCGTGACCGGCCCGTCACAGAATCAGCCCGGCGAGCCGGGCGCGGTGCCAGGGGCCGTCACCCCAGAGCACCTGGCTGTGTTTCTGTCGCTTGAAGTAGAGGTGCAGGTAACACTCCCAGGTAAACCCGATACCACCATGGCATTGCACCGTACGGGCAGACGCGTAAGCCGCGGTATCACTCGCAGAGGCTTTCGCCATGTGGGCGTAACGCGCTGCGCGTTCTGGTTGGGTATCGAACGCGCAGGCCGCGTTGTAGACCAGCGACTTGCTTTCATCGATGCGCAGCATGACGTTGACCAGCGGGTGCTTGACCGCCTGGAAAAAACCCAGGGGACGATCAAACTGCTGGCGCGCGGAAACGTACTCCACTGTGGTTTGCAATTGCCACTCGGCGGCGCCGACCATGTCCGCAGCCAGCAGTGTCCAGATGCCCGGAAAAGCGGCCGCCATCGCAGCGACAGCGTTCCCCGCCAGGGGCTGTGCGGCGACCTTGTCAAAACTGATGTGAGCCTGGTCCCGGGTCAGGTCCAGCGTCGCATCCGGCTGAATCGAGACCCCGGCGGCAGTCGGATCCACCCAGAACAGCTGGATGCCGGTTGCGCCACCGGCGGCCACCAGCAGCCTGTCCGCCTTGCGAGCGTCCTGAACGAAACTGGCCGTGCCGTCGAGCAAGCCGTCACGATACGCGACCCCGTCGCCGGGAAGCTCCCACTGACCGGTGCTGCCGACACAGGCCAGCGTCGCCGAGCAGCCGCCTGCAATCTCTTCCAACGGGCCCCGTGCACCATCGCCCAGCGCCGCGAGGACCAGGCTCGTGCCCAGGGTCGGCACCAGTGGCGAGGGACACGCGGCGCGGCCCATCTCCTCTGCCAGGCCAGCCACACCGACCAGTGGCATCCCCACGCCGCCATTGGCTTCCGGCACAGTGAGAGCAGACCAGCCCAGGTCCACCATCTGCTGCCAGACTGCCTTGTCCCACGCGCACGCAGGCGCGCGCTCGGGAGTGGGGTCGCCGGCGACGAGAGCGTGCAGCTGGTCGGTTGGACAGTGTTCTTCCAGTAGCCTCCGTGCAGAGGACTTGAGCAGGGCCGCCTCTTCCCCGAAGCCGAAGTTATCGGGTTGTTTCATGGTCGATTCCTATTTTGACTTGGGCAGGCCGAGCACGCGCTCGCCGAGAATATTGCGCTGGACCTCGCTGGTGCCTGCCGCAATCGTGAACCCGAAGGAATTCATGTAGGCCAGCGGCCACTGACCGCCCGCCGGGGCGTTGCCATCTCCAAGGTATAGCGTGCTGCTGGCGCCTTCTATCTCCAGCGCCAGTTCCGCGTTGTCCTGGGCTATCTCGCTCATCAGCAGCTTGTTCTGCAGCGGCAGTCGCATCGGATGATCGAGGAGCTCGGTAACCCGCGCGCGTCGCTGGTTCTGTTTCAACCCCTCCTCGCGAATGAGCTGCTGCATGATGCGGTCGCGTACCAGCGGATCATCGGCTGCCGTACCGTCGCCACGGTGCTGTCTGCCGCGCCAGTTCGATCAGGCCGCTTGCGCCCGCGGCGGTGAGCCCCCGGGCCTGCATTCCGCCGGCCCTCGGGGTCTGCAGATCGCCGGCGCCGCGCTCGTGAAGGAGTGTGGTCATCGCAACCTGCCACCCCTTGCCCAGCTCATCCAGCCGGTACTCGTCCCCGACCTCGAGATCATCGAAGATCACCTCGTTGAAGCCGGTTTCGCCCGTCATCTTGATCAACGGCCGGACGGTGACGCCGGAGCCGATCGCCGAGCGTATCGGCACCACGAAGTACGATAGCCCCTCGTACTTGTGATCCCGGCTTGTGCGCAGCAGGATGATCATCCACTCGGCGAAGTGGGCGAGCGACGTCCAGACTTTGTGGCCATTGATCTGCCAGCGGTCTCCCTTTTTTTCGGCAAAAGTCTGCACGCTGGCAAGGTCCGAGCCCGCCCCCGGCTCGCTGAAGCCCTGGCACCAGATATCCTCCCCGGAAAACAGGCGCGGCAGCAGCCGCTGCTTGAGCTCGGGCTGGGCGTGATAGAAGACCGTGGGCGCCGCCATACCGAGCCCGATGACGTTGGGGAAAAACGGCGTTTTCGCCGCCAGCATTTCCTCGTTGGCGACGCGCTGGCAATCGTCGCGCCCCCCGCCGCCGACGTCCTCGGGATAGTCACAGCCGACCAGGCCGGCATCGTAGGCCGCTTGCTGCCAGCCCTGCAGATAATCGAGCTGGTCACGGGTCATGATCTCAAGCGGCGACTGGGGCAGCCTGACCGGCGGCTCGGCCGGACGGTTGTCGCGCAACCACTCGCGACAGTACTCCCTGAACTCCGCCTGTTGCGGGCTGTCTTTCTCTGCATTGCCGGCCATTGCCGTCTCCCGTATCTCCAATGTTCGTGGCAGGATTCTAGCGCTCGCGCATCACCCGTCAAACGCCTGGCAGGGAAACGTCCGTGTTTATTGCCAGCCCTTCTTAGTAATGTGGGGGTTTCTGTGCGCCCGGATCGGTGAGCTCGTCCAGTTGATCGGAATGGGTATCCTGACGCTCTTTCAACAGCGTCAGCTGCCGGCGCAACACCAGTATTTCCTGCTGCTGCGCTGCCAGCGCCTGCTGCAGGGCCTGCAGCGCGTCCTCCTGGAAGGCGAGCTGACTCTGCAGGTCGATCAGCTGGAGGGCTGTATCATCCGGCGTCGACATTGAGGCTCCAAGCTGTGCTCCGGAATCGTACCCGGGCTCGAGGAATGTATCCTGCGCTAAGGTGGCGCGGGTGCCGGGGCCCGTGGACGGTCAGCCCCTGACCCCCTTGATCAGCCCGCGGAACCTGTCCATCAGCGTTTCGTGCTTGTAGTCGGTGAATTCACCGGCATCCATGAACAGGCCGTGCTCCTCGCACTGCTCGTACCAGATGTGGCGCTGCTCGTCATCAGAGGTCTTCTGCATCACCTTGCCGCAACGGGGGCAGGCAATATCCTCGACGGCATCCCATTTCTTGCCCTCGCCGGCATCGCCGGGGTCCAGAACATCACCCATCCAGCGGTCCTTCAGCCGTTCGGCTTCACCGGTGTCGAACCATAACCCCATGCAGTTGCTGCAGCGGTCTATCGCAATACCACCGTAGGTAAATTCCACCATGCCGTGTTCACACTTGGGGCATGCCATGCTGTGTACGTCGCTGTCGTATTCCATCGTGCTCCTCGGCCGATTTCTCCACAGTGAGGACGGCCTGGCGGCACGTCCCTCGGGAAAGTATAGCAGGGAGCACTGCCATGCCGGAGCATTCGTCGCCGGCTCAGTTGCATCGCGAACACGGGCCGCCCCCTTGCGCTGGGCACTTCTGGGCCCGCCCTGCGTGGCTTTCAGGCAAACCCGCTGGCGGGCGACAACCCCGCCGGCCCACTGGGGTTTCACGCTACAGCCGAATATACTCGCTTAGAAAGAGCGGGAGAGGGGTACGCACGATGAGCGGCAAACGTGAAAAGCCGGGTCGCCTGGTCTACAGCACCGAAAACGGGCGACTGTGCCCCCAGTGTCACCGGCCTGTCGCCGGGTGTGTTTGTGGCAATGCGCCCGGCGCCAGCGACCAGGGCGACGGCATTGTGCGCCTGCAGCGGCAGACCAAGGGGCGCGGCGGCAAGGCAGTGACCCTGATCACCGGCGTGCCGCTGCCGGCCGGCGAATTGAAGACACTCGCCAAGGCACTCAAACAGAAATGCGGCGTCGGTGGCTCGATCAAGGATGGGATCATCGAGATTCAGGGCGATCAACGGCAGGTGATCAAGCCCGAACTGGAGAAGCTCGGCTACCAGGTGAAGATCGCCGGCGGCTGATTCATCAGTGCGGGCGGCAATTCGATAACCAAAGGGGTAAGCACCTCCCCGGTCCGGATACCCGTCAGCGGCTTGCTGCGACGGCGCGAATCCGGCGCCAGGCGGTGAGGTCCTCCGGCCGGTCGATGTCGCGCAGTGCAGGCAGCGATTCCCAACTGAGACCGAGACGCGCAGCGCGCTCAAGCGTATCGCCGTAGACGGACGGCCCTCCCCACCCGATGCCCTGGAACAACCCGCCATCGATCCGGTTGGCCGCCAGTAACACGTAGCCGCCATCCAGCGCCGGGCCAATAACGATGTCCGCATGACGCAGTCGTTCTAACGCAGCACCGAGGTAGGGGCCGTCGATACCCGGGCAGTCACTGCCGACCAGAACCACCTGGCCGCAGCGCGCCAGGCCATCGCTGAGCGCGTGATGCATGCGCGCACCGAGATCCCCCCCACACTGCTGCCGCAGGGCGGAGACGCCGCTGGCGAGGCAGTGCCTGACGGCCTGATCCTCGGAGCGCTGGTCAAGCCACAGCTCCACGGCATTGCCCGTGGCCAGCAACTGCTCGCAGGTCCAGCACATAAGCTCTCGATGAAGATCGCAGGCCTGCGCCGGTGACAGCGCGGACAGCATCCGGGTTTTCACCTGCCCTGCGCGCGGTGCCCTGGCGAACTGGATGAACAGCGTGTCGGGTACCCCGGTCAATGGGCATCTTCCCCGTAGTAGTGACGGTACAGGCGTTGTGGGGAGACTCCCAGGAACCAGGCCACGCGCACCAGCCACATTCGCAGCACCGTGGCACTGACACCACCTGACTCCCAGCGGCGGCTGGACGTGACAACCGGCTGCGAAATGACCAGAGGCGGAGCCAGCCGGCGCAGGCGCTTGCAGTACTCTACGTCCTCCATCAACGGTATCGCTGCGAAGCCACCGCTGCCGCGATACACGTCCGCGCGCACGAACAGCATCTGGTCTCCGGTGGCAATGCCAGTCAGCCGGGACCGCTGGTTCATGGCCCACTCGACCACCCGCAGTGAACGGCGTTGACCGCTGAGCCGAACACGGCAGAACCCCCAGGCGGGGCGCGTCTGCAGGCAGGCGACCAGTTCGCCCGCAGTCACACTGGGCCGGCTGTCAGCATGCAGGAAAAAAAAGTACTCGCCCTTTGCCGCATCGGCGCCCCGTCGCAGTTGTGATCCCCTTCCCCGCGCACCCGTCAGCACACGGTCGCACAGCGGACCGGCGAGGTCCGGGGTGCCATCGCTGCTGCCACCATCGACCACGACCACCTCCGCAGCCGGATGGTGTTGCCTGAGGTAGCGGAGCTGGGGCTCGATCGTCTCGGCTTCATCGAGTACCGGCAGCACAAAGCTGTAGGGCGGCATCACGCCTCCAGCGCACCGCCGCAACTGCTGCCCTGCCCCGCCGCGCACCCGTAACAGTGCTCGCCCGTTGCGACCAGGTCGCCTGCCGGCTCGGCCGCATCCAGCAGGTCGCGTACATGCCGACGGTCAGCCGCGAGCACCGGCAGGTCGAGCATCTGGTTGAAATCACAGTCGTAGACGTAGCCCCGCCAGTCGATACTGATGAGCGAGCGACACATGAGGGTGGCGAGGTTATCGACACTGAAGTTGTCACGCAGGAGCTGCATGTACGGCAGGTACTCGTCCCGTGCCAGCAACACCGCACCAAATCGGCTGATGGGCATGTTGGTAATCGTGAACAACTGGTTGAACGTCACCCCGAATCGCTCCGCCAGTTCCCGCTTGTAGTCTGCCTCCAGCGCACCCTGGGGCGGCGGCAGTACCGGGCCGACCGGGTTGTACACCAGGTTCAGGGCGAGATCGGGCCGGCGTCCGTAGCCGAGACTGTTGAGCTGACGCAGCGCCTTGATACTGTCATCGTAGACGCCCTTGCCGCGCTGCTGTTCGACATTGTCTTCCAGGTAGCACGGCAGGGATGCGGTGATCTCGACCCCGTGCTCAGCGAGAAACGCCCCCAGGTCTTCCTGACCGGGTTCCAGCAGCACGGTCAGGTTGCAGCGGTCGATCACCCGGATCCCGCGGTCTACCGCACGTCGCACCAGGTAACGGAAATTCGGATTGAGCTCCGGGGCGCCACCGGTCAGGTCCAGCGTCTGTACGCCGCGGCGGATGGCAAGCTCCAGCACCGCGTCCACGGTTTGCCGGTCCATCTGCTCGGTGCGGGTCGGGCCCGCATTGACGTGGCAGTGCACGCAGCTGAGATTGCAGAGGTAGCCCAGGTTGACCTGCAGGGTCTCCAGACTGCCGCGGCGCACGGCGGGGAAATCGGTCTCAAGCAGCAGCGGTCGGGTGTCTTGCATCAGCGTGTTGGCTCGCAGGTATGAGGAAAACCTCAGTAAGCCAGGGCACGCTCCCCCGGGGTCAGCAGGCTGTGCGGTTCGCCACTGAGGTACTGGAATACAACATTATACGATAGTACGGCCTGGACATAGTTCCGTGTTTCGCGGAAGGGGATGGTTTCGATCCATAATTCCACAGGCAGGGTTTCGGCGGACTCCTTGCGCCAGCGGTCCACCCGATGAGGACCGGCATTATAAGCCGCGAGGGCAAACACACGATTGCCGTCGAAGCGGTCGAGCAGCTGTCGATAGTAGGCACTGCCCAACAGTACGTTATTCTCCACCTCGTACAGATCGGCATTGCGGTGCTTGCGGCCCAGCCGGGAGGCCACCTGTTTGCCGGTGGCGGGCATGATCTGCATCAGCCCGCGCGCGCCCACGGGCGAGCGCGCCTCGGGGAAGAACGCACTCTCCCGCCGTGCTATCGCCATCAACTCCGTGCGTGGCACGCGCTGCTCCGCCGCGTAGTGCGTGAAAGTTTCCTGGTAGGCGATGGGGAAACGCAGGTCGAGTGAATCCCAGGCGTTGGATGTGTTGGCGGCATCGATAGCCAGCCGGTGCCAGCCCTGTTCGTAGGCCAGTGAAGCGAGTTCCCGCCCGGCCGTATCGTCGACGCCCTGCAGCATGTTGAACCATTCGGAATGGGCGAGATTGGCTTCCCGATGGTAATAGAGTTCCTCCACCCGCCGCACCGCGGGCAGGCGCTTCAATGGTTCGTGGCGAGCGCTTTCAAGCACCAGCGGCTGATGGTTGAACGCGTATGGCTCGTCAAGCCTGTCAGCGGCCAGGAAGCTATAATAGCCACGCTCGCCGGCGAGGCTCTGGAAGGCCACGCGCGCCACCTCAGCCTTCCCGTTGCGCTCATCGAGAACCGCCTGCCAGTAGCGCCAGCCACTGGTCTCCCGACCGGCGGGCGAGAGGCGAACGAGATTATCCCCCAGTGCTTTCCAGTCCTGTTCGGCCAGTGCCCAACGCAACCGGATCTCAACCAGTTTGTCGTCCGCCAGTCGCTCGAGCGCACCGTCAAGCCAGTCCTGGTTGGCCTCGCTCTGGGCAAACAGGGACCGCAGCGCTATCGCGTATTCGACCTTGCGCACCTGCCCGGTATCAAAACTCAGCCCGCCACCGAGCCGCTGCCATTGGCGCAGCGCTTTCTCGGGGTCAAGCCGGGCCAGGTAGGCGAGGCCGTGGGCCGCGATATCTGCTGAATAGGGACTGCTGGCAGGGAGGTCGATGCTGGCTAGTTTGTCCGGCTTGCGATAAACAAGCTGGAGTTTGTCTGACCAGGGCGTCAACGAGGCGCTGCCATGGCGGGCGACATAGCCCATCAGCGAACGCTGGCGGGCGTCGAATACCTTGAGCAGCCGTGCCCAGACTGCGTTATCGGTCAGTTCGCCCGAGGCCAGCCAGGCCTCGAACAGCGGGTCGCACTCATCGGGCCGGGACTTGCCATGTACCCACAACCGCTCGGCCCCCTCCCAGGCCGTGGCCTTGTCGCCGGCTGCAAGCCGGGCGCGGAAGTAGTAGCACTTGAGAGAGATGTCGTTGGGCTCGCGAGGCATGACCGCGAGAAAATCATCCCAGCGTCGCTCACGCCCCGCCGAACGCAGGTACACCGCGAGAAAGCGATTGGGCAATGGGGTATTGGCGCTGTCGGCCAGGAACTGCTGCACATCTTGCGGGCGCACCACCTCGGGCCTGCGGGTCATGGTGAAATAATCGAGATAAATGGCCAGCGGATAATCGTCGAGCCCGGGTCGCAGTTGCCGATACTCGGTCCATTGGCCCCGATCGATCGCGGCCACCGCGTATTCATACTTTTCGCGCGCCTGATCCAGGGATGGTGCCACTCCCGCCGACGCGAGCGCGCCCCCTAGCGCAACAGCCGACAGCAACAGCGTAAGGACCACCCGGTCAGTAGTGCGGCGTTCAGCCATCTTATTACCTCGTCAACCACTCTGCTTGCCTGCCGGCAAGGCCGCGCCCCCGCTCCACGCGGTGTCGGGCCAGGCCCCGGCGCCTTGCTTAAGCGCCCGGGGCGCCCCCTGGCCGGGACGCCTCGTATACTCATCGAAAGGGTGATACGGGATGTGTTGAATTGCAAGCGGCTTCGCGACTTTCACTCAGGCGGGTACCCCGCAGAACCGTCGCATGCGCCGGACCGGCCCGGGAAAATCGGCGCTATCCGGGTTATGCTGACACCCAACGACGCCGACCACAGGCGCAGTTGGCGCTCCGTTTCTTGAGTCATCACAAGGATCCGCTCGTGTTTACGCATATTCACCATGTCAACCTGCTTGTCCAGGACCTGGAATCAGCGGTCACCCGCTACCACCAACTCCTCGGCGTCGGCCCCTTCGACCGGGCCGACCTGACGTCCCGCGGTGTGCGCACCGCCCGCTTCCAGGTCGGCGACAGTTGGGTGGTGCTGGTGCAGCCGACGGATCCCGACAGCGTGCCCGGCCGCCACCTCGCTGCACACGGCGAGGGGTTGTTCCTGCTCTCACTCGGTGTGGAGTCGCTGGCCGAGGCGACGCAAGACATTGCTGGTCGGGGTGGACGCTTCACGTCCGCCTTGCCGCGCAGCGGACTCGACAACTGGCAGGTCATCGATCTCGATAGCGAACAGTTCTTCGGGACGCAATTGCAGTGCTGCGAGGAGGCATGAGCCCGGTGCCGGCTGCTCGGCTACTTCGCTTCATATTGAATATATTATTTCATTGTGAAATGCTTTGGCAGGAAGCCGCGCCCTGCGTCGATCGTTCGTATCCTCTGTCTATTTCGAGGTAGCTGTTATTAGACATTGTTTTTATTGTTTTTTATTAATTTGAACGGTGCCACTGACAGCCGCGCCATACAAGCTGGCACCGTTCATGCATACATGGTCTACAGGGCCTGGCAGCCGACCGTACAGTGACATCGCCCTGCACCCAACGGGCGAGCAGTTGCAGACGGCCAGTAGCGGCGACAGGTACAGGGCACCCATCCGACAACCGTACCGGGAGCACGTTTTCATGTCCAAACCGCTGCAAGGCCTGCGAGTCCTCGACTTGACCCACATGCTCTCCGGGCCCTACGGGGCGATGATTCTTGCCGACCTGGGCGCTGAGACCATCAAGGTCGAACCCCTGCACGGGGAGGGGACCCGCAAGCTGCTGGCCAGCGACCCCGCCAACTCCCTGGAGGGCCAGGGCGCCTACTTCATCACCCTCAACCGGAACAAGCAGAGCATCGCCCTGGACCTCAAATCGGAGGAGGGTCGCCAGGTTTTCTACGATCTCGTGCGCGAAGCCGACGTGGTGATCGAAAACTTCAGCGCCGGCGTAACGGCCAAGCTTCAAATCGACTACCCGCGTCTTGCGGAAGTCAATCCGGCGATCGTGGTCTGCTCAATCAGCGGCTTCGGCTCCTCCGGTCCCAATTTTCAGCGGCCCGCGTTCGACCAGGTGGTACAGGCCCTGGGCGGGGGCATGTCGATTACCGGTGCCGACCCGGAACATCCAACCCGCGCCGGCATCCCCATCGGTGACCTCGGCGGCGGTATGTTCGGGGTGATGGGCGTCTTGTCGGCACTCTATGAGCGCGAGCGCAGCGGCCGCGGCCAGCACGTCGACATTTCCATGCTCGATTGCCAGATCTCGATGCTGAACTATATGGCGACGATGTTCTTCCTGTCCGGTCAGGACCCCCACCCCATCGGCAACTCCCACTTTGTTCACGTTCCCTATAACAGCTACACCACCAGCGATGGCCACATCATCATTGCGGTGATCTTCGACAGTTTCTGGGAAAACCTGCTGGAGGTCATCGACTACGAACCGTTTCGTGATGAGAAGTACCTGACCCAGCCGGGGCGGCTGGAGGACAAGGAACTGATTGAGGACAAGCTCAATGAAATCCTGTCCACCGAGACCAGCGACTACTGGCTACAGAAACTGGCTGAACGGCGCATTCCCTGCGCCCGCGTAAACCGGTTCAGCGAGGCACTGTCGGATGAGCAGGTACTGGCACGCAACATGGTCGTGGATCTGAAACACCCCGGCGGCGCCAGCACGCGCGGGCCGGGCAACCCCATCAAGCTGTCCCGCACCGACGAAGAGTCCTTCAGCCCCGCGCCACTGCTCGGCCAGCACACGGACGCGGTGCTCAGCGACCTGTTGGGTTACGACGAGGACGCCATCACCGCCCTGCGCGGAAAAGGCGCCATCGCATGACGGAGCAGATCATCATCAACGAGGTAGGCCCGCGCGACGGCCTGCAAAGCCAAAGCCGCCACCTCGATCTGCCACAGCGAAAGCAACTGGTCGAGGCACTGGCGGACGCTGGCCTGCGCCATATTGAAATCGGCAGTTTCGTCTCGCCGAAGGCAGTCCCGCAAATGGCGGGCACTGATGCCCTGTTTGCCGCCCTTGACGTACCCGCCGGCACTGCGCTGAGCGCCCTCGTCCCCAACCTTCGTGGCTATGAGAATGCTTTGGCAGCCGGCGTGAAAACCGTTGCCGTGGTGGTATCGGCGACGGAGACAATGAATCGCAAGAACATCAACATGGGCCTGGAGCAGACCCTCGATGTCGCGCGCCAGATTATCGATCGCGGGCGCGGTGACGGGGTTGCCGTGCAGGCGTACCTGGCAGTGGCCTTCGAGTGCCCGTTCGAGGGTGCTGTCGACCCCGCGCAGGTCCGCGCCCAGGCGGCGCAGCTCGCGGCCTGGGGAGCGCGCGAGGTGGTCATTGCAGACACCATCGGCGGCGCCGACCCGGCACAGGTGCGCCGACTGACACAACAACTGGTCGAGGAACACGGCTCTGCACGCCTGGCCTGCCACTTTCACGATACCCGAGCCATGGGCCTTGCCAACGTCTATGCCGCGATCGAAAGCGGTGTCCGGCGATTCGACAGCGCGGTCGGCGGCCTTGGCGGCTGCCCGTTTGCACCGGGCGCCCGCGGCAACGTCGCCACCGAGGATGTGGTTATGATGTGCGAGCAGATGGGGTTCGCCACTGGCGTCGACATGGCTGCACTACTGCGGGCCGTGGCACTCGTCAGCGAGCTGACCGGCTCACCACAGGGCGGACGCGCTCACGGCTGGATCAGCCGGCATATCGCCGACGGCAGCCTCAGCAAATAACAGTCAGGAGATTCAGGATATGGCCTATCGACTTGGCGTCGATGTCGGTGGAACCTTCACCGACGTGTTGCTCATGGACGAAGTCAGCGGTGAAACCCACACCGCAAAGGTGCCGTCCACGCCCGAGGATTCGTCCATCGGAGTACTGAACGGCGTTGCCCGGATCTGCGAACAGTCTGCTGTACCGCCGGAATCCATTCGCCTGGTGATGCACGGCACCACCGTGGCCACCAACGCGGTGCTGACGGGCAAGGGCGCCCGGGTCGCGCTGGTCACCACGCGCGGTTTCGAGGACACCCTGCAGGTCGCCCGGTCCTTCTGCCCCGGCGGACTCGGCGGCTGGGTCAGCTTCGTCAAGAAGCCGTTGCTGGCGCCGCTGGAACTCACGCGCGGCGCGATCGAACGGATCGGCGCAGACGGCGAAGTGGTAACGCCGCTGGACGAAGACACACTTCGGGAGAGCCTGGCAGAGTTGAAGGCACAGCATGACATCGAAGCCCTGACCCTCTGTTTCATCAACGCCTACCTCAACGACAGCCACGAGCGGCGCGCCCGCGAAATTGCCCGGGAGATTTTCACTGATACACCGATCTCGATCTCCAGCGAGGTGGTCCCGGAGATGCAGGAGTACGAGCGCACCGAGACCACGGTGGTGAACTCTTACGTTCGGCCCGAAGTGGAAACCTACGTCAACAACCTGCAGGCGGCCCTGAGCGAACGACTCGGTGACGAGACCCAATTGTCCATTTTGCGCTCCGACGGCGGTCTCGCATCCGCCCGGGCGGCGGCGGAATCGCCCGTCAACCTGCTGATGTCCGGACCCGCAGGTGGTGTGGCCGGCGCGATCTACTTCTGCAGCCGTGCAGGCTTCGACGACATCCTGACCTTCGACATGGGCGGCACATCCACCGACGTGGCGCTGATCCAGGGCTCGCGGGCCCGGGTGCGGCGGGAAACCGTCGTCGGTGACGTGCGGGTGCGCGCACCCTCTGTGGACGTGCGGACGGTCGGCGCGGGCGGCGGTTCCATCGCCTTCGTGCCAGAACTGACGCGCGCCCTGCGTGTCGGCCCGGAATCCGCCGGTGCCGTGCCCGGGCCCGCGTGTTACATGAAAGGCGGTGAGCAGCCCACCGTCTGCGACGCCAACGTGGTGCTGGGCTACCTGCCCTCCGATGTCCAGCTCGGCGGCAAGATGGAAATCGACCGGGAGGCCTCGGTCAAGGCGGTGCAGCAGGTGGCCGATGCCATGGGTATCGAGCTGATGGCCGCCGCCGAGGGCATCATCAAGATCGTCAACGAATCCATGTTCGGCGCGCTGCGCCTGGTCTCTGTGGAACAGGGTTATGACCCACGCGACTTCGCCCTGGTCGGTTTCGGCGGCGCCGGCCCGCTTCACGCCAACGCCCTGGGCATTCTCACTGACGCCTGGCCGGTCATCGTACCGCCCGGCCCGGGAGTCCTCTGCGCCTACGGCGACGCAACGACGCAGGTACAGGACGAGGCCGCACGCACCTACCTGACCATGGCGGCTGAACTGACGGACGCCCAGTTGCTGGACGATTTACGGGAGCTGCAGCAGCGCGCCGGTGAATCCCTGGTGGCCGACGGCATTCCCGCCGACGAACATGAAATCGACTTCCAGGCCGATCTGCGCTACGCCGGGCAGGCATTCCAGATTACGGTGGACTTCACCGAGGCAGATATCAGGGAGCACGGCGTCGCACTGCTCACCGAACAGTTCGATGCCGAACACGAACAGCTGTTTACCTTCAAGCTGGGGGATGGCCACGAGATCCTGATGATCCGGGCAGTGGCAAGGGCACGCACCCGGGCGCTGCCGGCGCTGAACGCCGGCACATCGGATGCGACCCTTGAGGCGTGCCGGATTCACGAAAGCAGGTTCTACTACGAGGGTGAATGGCACGATATCTATCTTTACGACCGCAACCGCCTGCACGAGGGGTTGGTGGTGCCCGGGCCCGCGATTGTCAGCGAAATGGACTCCACCACCGTGGTACTGCCCGGTTATGAAGCGCGGGTCGACGCTGTCGGCAACCTGTTGATCACCCCGGTAGACGGGCAAGGAGACTGAGATGGCGGCTACGATCAAACAGACCAACACGTCCCCGCTGAACCGGGTCGAGGTCGATGGCGTGACCGTCGACATTATCGAGAACGCACTGCGCAATGCCCGCGAGGAAATGGACGCCGTGCTGTTCCGCACGGCCATGAGCCCGGGTATTCGCGAACAGGGCGATTGTTTTCCGATGATCGCCAACCGCGACGGGAAAATGGTGGTCGGCCAGTTCGGTTCCTTCATCGGGCCGTTCCTGCAGGCCTACGATGCCGAGATCGAGGAAGGTGATGTCATCCTCACTAACGACCCCTACATGTGCAACGCCGCGGTATCGCACCTCCCGGACTGGGTGGTGCTGGTGCCGGTCTTCAAGGATGGCCGCCACATCGCCTGGTCAGCCATGTTCGGGCACATGTCCGATAATGGCGGCATGGTGCCGGGCTCGATCCCCATCGAGGCCACCAGCATTTACCAGGAGGGCATCCGCATCCCGCCGACCAAGCTGTACAAGCGAGGTGAATTGCAGGCTGACCTGCTGGAACTCATCCTCCACAATGTGCGCACGCCGCAGTGGAACCGCTTCGACCTCAACGCGCTGGTCGCAGCCTGCAATACGGCCGCGCGGCGCTGTGTCGAACTCGCGGAGCGTTTTGGCGACGACATCCTGGCCTCCACCATGGACATCATGCTGCAGCGTAACCATGACGCCATGAAGCACATCATCGAAATGTTCATACCCGAGGAGCCGCGCGAGTTCGAGGACTATCTCTGCGACGACGGCATGGGCAAGGGCCCCTACCGCATCAAATGCAAGCTCTGGCGCGAAGGCTCCACCGCCATCTTCGACTTCGCGGGTACCGACCCGCAGGCGCAGAGTTCGGTGAACTTCTTCCTCAACGAAGACATGTTCAAGATGTTTTTCGGCTCTTTTACTATCAACGTGGTCGACCCGCAGATCGTGTTCAACGACGGCTTCTACGATCTCGTGGATGTGCGCATACCTCAGGGCACCCTGCTCAAGCCCAACTTCCCGGCAGCGCTGTCCGGGCGCACCCATGCCCTGGGCCGCATCTTCGATATCCTCGGTGCGCTGCTCGGGATGGGCGCGCCGGAACAGATGCTGAATGCCGCCGGCTTCTCCGATTCGCCTCACCTCTTCTACTCGGGGTACGACGCCAAGGGCGAGTGGTTCCAGCTGTTTCAGATCGGGTTCGGCGGTGTGCCGGGTCGACCCGTAGGCGACGGTCCCGATGGGCATTCCCTCTGGCCGGGCTTCACCAACGTGCCCAATGAGTTCATCGAATCCTACTTCCCGCTGCGCATCGAGCACTACCAGACAATCCCCGATTCCGGCGGGGCCGGCCTGCACCGCGGCGGCAACGGACTCTCGGTCGCCTACCGGTTTCTGTGCGACGGGCACATCGGCATTCACGACGAGCGCTGGCTGACCTTCCCTTGGGGTGTATTGGGCGGTGACACCGGCATGCGTTCGACCAAGCGTCTGGTGCGTGCGGATGGCTCCGAAGAGTGGTTGCCCGCCAAAATCGAGGGCGTGGAGGTGCAGGCGGGCGACGTGCTGCACTTCAATACCTGGGGCGGTGGCGGCTGGGGCGATCCCCTGGAACGCGACCCGGAGCGCGTGCGTGAGGACGTAGCGCGGCGACTGGTCACCGTGCAGGGGGCCAGCCGCTACGGCGTGGTCATCAGCGACAACGGCGACGTCGACCTCGAGGCGACCGCAGCCCTGCGGAACACCATGCGCGAGAACCGGGCCGAACCCGAGCTGTTCAACCGCGGCGGCAGCATCGAGGCGCTGAAAGCGCGTTGCCTTGAGGAAACCCACCTGCCGGCGCCCCTCGCGCCCAGCTTCCGCGAAACGGGTGCGGCCTAGGGCCTGACGATGCCAGACCTGGCAAGGCAAGCGCAGGAGCACGGCAACCTGCCAACGCGGGCGGCGCGCGGTCTGGCAATCGGATTCACCGGTCCGGGGCAGTGGTCGGGTCGTGCAAGTGACAACCTCCTGGCGGGCAACACAGTGTTTGTCACGGCACTGTCGGAAGCGCTCAGGAGAGACTCTCCGTGAGCCCGGCGTCAGGTGACAGGGTGCGCATACTTGTGGTGGGCTACCGCAAGTTCAGCGAACTGATCAACGCCATCGTAGGCGACTACGCAGACCAGGCCGATATCACTATCGTCGAATCCGTGGCGAGAAAAAGCGTTGATTACGCTTCGCTTGTCAGGCAGCACCAGCCGGACGTAATCGCCAGCGCCGGCTCGAACGCTGCTTATCTGGCGGCCACGCTGTCTTTACCCGTGATCAGCCAACCCGTCACCGACACGGATATCATCGAAGCGCTGGCCAAGGCGCGCCGGATTGACTCGCGGGTGCATGTGTTTACCTATCACCCGGAAAACGCGCCCCCGCAGCGGCTGTTCAGTACCCTGCCCCAGCTTCTGGATATCGACCTCGTTCACCATAACTACAGTACCTCGGACGAGGCGACAGAGCGGCTGCTGCTGGCGCTGGCGGAGGAGGACACCCGGGTTGTCGTCGGACCCTCGTTCACCTGCCATATAGCCGAGCAACATCAGCTCCCGGCGATCCTGATTTACAGCAAGGAATCGGCCCGCCAGCTGATCGAAGGCGCGATTGAGGCCGCCGCGACAACTCACCTCACCGGCGCCCTCGATAGCAAGACAACGGCATCGCCCTCGCGCTTCATCATTCGCTCGGCGCACATGGAGCGGGTTGCCCATCTGGCGCGTACTTATGCCCGCGGGCCGGGCGCCGTGTTGTTGCAGGGGGAGAGCGGAACGGGCAAAGAGCATATCGCCCATGAAATACATCGGCTGAGTGACTATGCCGGTGGCCCACTGGTCGCTGTCAACTGTGGCAGCATCCCTCACGAACTGTTCGAATCGGAACTCTTCGGCTACGTGGACGGTGCCTTCACCAGCTCGCGTCGCGGTGGCCGTGTTGGACTGATCGAACAGGCCAACGACGGCGTGCTCTACCTCGACGAGGTCGGGGAAATGCCGATACAGCAGCAAGTCAAGCTGTTGCGTGTGTTGCAGGAACAGCGCGTCAGGCCACTGGGGAGCAACCGCGAAGTGCACCTCAACTTCAAGATCATTGCCGCGACCAATCGCGCGCTACACCCGGCTGTGCAGCGCGGCGAATTCCGCGACGACCTCTACTACCGACTGAACGTGTTCTCCCTGTCACTGCCACCCCTGCGGGAGAGGGCCGATGACATCCCTGCGATCGCGCGTTACTACATCGACCGTTACAGCCAGCAGTATCGTGTCGCCCTCGACCCGGCAGCGCTTTACGCCATTGTTGAAGTGCGATTCCATGCCTACCCCTGGCCCGGCAACGTGCGCGAACTGCAAAATTTCATCGAACGGCTGGTCGTCAACTGCGCGGAGGACGGCCTGGCCGCCATGTCGCCTGGGCAGATTGCAGACATCCTGCCCGAGCTTGCCATGAGCTTGCCGACAGATCCCGGTGATGAGGGCGATCTCAAGGCACGGGAGGAACAGGCTATTCTGGAAGCGATGGCGCGGTTTGGCAATGACAGGCGACGTGTTGCCAGCTACCTGGGGATCAGTCAGACCACACTCTGGCGCCGCCTCAAAACGATCCAGCGCCGTGCCACCGGTGCATCCGACGAGTTGTCCCAACACCGTTGATAGCGTTTCCACACTTCGGGAGAAAAGCGGTCGGCCTCTGCGCCCGACCGCGGACGCCCCGCTCGGGCACGGATCACCTGCCGCTGTCGTGGCTGCAATAGCCGCCGAGCGAACCAGTACCTATCAGCGACGTGTCTACGAGGGATACGAGGTGTTTTTATTATCTAGCGATCATTTTTAACGCCCGTAAGTGTGCATTACCTCGCAGAACAAAGACTTTCCTGCTAGGCTACGGTTATAAATTAGCGATCAAGCGATAATTTATAACCGCATGGAACTCTCTCCTGCCGCCTACCCCACCAAGGGCCAGCGAACGCGTGAGCGCATCCTGGGCTCTGCCCAGACTTTGTTCGCCCGCCAGGGTTACGATGGCACGACACTGCGCCAGGTCGCCGAAAGCGCTGGCATACGTGAACCGGGGCTATACAACCACTTTGCCGGCAAGCACGCGCTCTACGAAGTGGTTCTGTACCGGTCGCTCGAGCCGCTCGCCAAGGCGGTCTCGGCACAGCTGAGCGAGGCGACGTCACTGCGCGACTACACCGACCTGCCGGCATTGATTACGGACATGATGCTGGCGCAACCTGAGGCTGCGGCGCTGCTACAGCAAGCACTTCACGGTGAACGCGAGTCAGTCGGGGCTCAATTGCTGCAGCGCTGGCTGTCTGACCTGTTCAAGCAGGGCCTGCACAGCGCCGGCTCCCTGGGAATGGCACGGGTGCAGGATCCCGCTCACGTCGCCATCAACGTTGTGGCGTTACTCAACCTCGTCACCGGTTACTTCATGTCCCAGCCAGCCTTCGAGGCGATGGTAGCCGGAGAGCTGGCCGACCCGGAAAACATCGCCCGGCAGAAGCGCCTGCTGCACCGGGTGGTCAGGGCATTGCTGATCAGCTGACGGCGCCGCCCGGACACTTGCCTTCCCACCCCCACCACAGGGATAATCCCGCTTCCCCTTCCCGCCTGTAGCTCAGCAGGATAGAGCAGCCGCCTCCTAAGCGGCAGGTCGCAGGTTCGACTCCTGCCAGGCGGACCACTATCAATATGTCTATATTCGTTTTTTAGCCGACCTCGCAGCGAGCTTTGGCGAGCCCATACGCTTTGGCGCATGTTGGGTGCAGTCTTTCCCTGTGTTTCCGCCAATGCTGGAGTAGTTGGACGCAGGGCGTAACCTGGAGACTTCAGCTTTCAACCACCCCACAACAGACGTTCGTCGCTGGCGACTAATCACAATAGTCTTTGCCCTGATTAGCAGACAACCGCTCATTTAGCTATGATCCGCGGTGAGTAGTGCATCGGCGTGGAGGCACCGAGCGAGTCAATCATCCTAATTGTTTTCGGTCTGGTCTTCTTATGGGCGGGCGTAAACGGCTGGCGTGAGTCACGTGAACACTTCAAGCGCGGACAGAAAACCGAGGCTGTAATCGTGGCGCTCGAGAACACCCACCTTCAAGGTACGGATAACACGAAACCAGTCAAGGGCTACCGCGCGATCTATGCTTATCGTGATGAAGACGGCAATGCACACCAGATGCCAGGCAGTGGAAAGTCGACAAGGAAGGGGGCTTTTCCAATCGGCGCGCGAAAGACCGTTTTTTTCAACCCCGACAGGCCTATTGAAGTGCAAGACTCGCCCGCCAGGGTTTTTTCCAGCTTGACCTTTGCCCTTGTTGCGGGTGCGGGTGCGGGTATGATCGCCTTCGGTATTGCTGATCTGGTACTCGACTGGGACTTATAACGCCGTCGGGTTTTTCGCTGTTTTGTTCGCAGCACTCGACTCATTAGATGTGTAGTCGTCTAGCTCATCACCGCTGCTCGTTGATGTCTGAATCTGGCAGGAAGCAGTCTTTCTGTTTCTAAAATCAAATGGGCGGCTATGGGTGTTTCTGGCCCTGCGCGCCCTCACAGCCTGACCCGCCGAACCCGAAGACAAGAGCTCTACAGCTGGGCCGCCCTTCACGGGTTCGAAGATAGTTCGAGGTTCGGTCGAGGACATCCCGTTTAAACGCTTCGACTTACAGTCCCTCGCCAGGGAGACCTCTGCCCCATTGTGAAAACCCGACTGCAATATGACTCGCTTGCAGGTAGCCTTAAAATGCGAGATTGCTAAAGGTCGTGATCTCGGCTAACTTTCAAACACCGCAACACTGGGCCGATGCCCTCAACCATGGCGGATTCTTTTAGCAGATATCGGAGTTTTTACTATGTCTATCTTGATAAAATCATTACTGCTGTCACTCGCGTTGGCATTTACGAGCCACTCCGCGTTGGCTGGTGCTGAAGAAAACGTGCCTTACCAGAAGGCAAAGCAGGCCTTTATCGATGCGGGCGCTGCGGAGATGTTCAACACGGCGTACGGCTATGCCCTTTTCCCGAGTATTGGCAAGGGTGGCGTCGGCATTGGCGGTGCCCATGGTAAAGGTCGAGTATTTGCCAATGGCAAGATGACGGGTACTGCCAGCATGACCCAGGTAACTGTGGGCTTTCAGCTCGGTGGCCAGGTATTCAGCCAGGTTATATTCTTTGAGGACAAGCGGGCCTACGACGACTTCACCTCTGGTGATTTCGAGTTCGGCGCACAGGCCACTGCGGTTGCACTGACTGCAGGCGTATCTGCGTCTGCGGGTGGAGGTGGGGGTGCGTCAACTGGCATCAGCGGTGGTCAGAATAACGCCACCGCTACCGGTGCATACAGGAAAGGGATGGCAATCTATACCATCGCCAAAGGCGGCCTGATGTATGAAGCCACCCTGGGCGGACAGAAATTTAAATTTACCCCGAATTGATTGTCTGCCAGTTTGCCAGCGCTCCCCGAGTCAGCGGCAACGCCACGGGCCTGTTCATGATCAGGAATAGAGCCCGTAATTTGAACACCAGAATAAGTGCACCGTCAGGTCATGCCGCCGACCTGGCGGCGTCTTGATGGTGCACATCGTCCGGTCTGCGCGGGTGACGTGATTGGTGTCGCCTGTTCGAGTTGTGGAACGTGAAATAGCGGCCCGGAGAGGCGCGTGCGGCGCCGCAATACCGTTCGAAGATAGTTCGGGGCCGGTCTTGCACCACGGTCTGCTTGAAACTCTATAGCGGACCGGTTCTTCTTCGGTCTCAACCTGCTGAGCGAGGCCGACATTCCCCCGAGGCCGGTCGAACCGAACTCGCACTTGATTCGAAGGCCCGCTGCAGAGCGTTACGGGCCCCGGCCCATCCCGAATTACCGGAAGCCGTGGCCACCTGCTACGGAAACGGGTATGACGTGCCCGTGTGTCAGGCTGTAGTCAGTCCATTGCAAGGCGCTAAACACTGGCACAAGCCCTGATGGCGCCGACCCTTCTGGCGCTGGCGGGCCTCTCTTCAGACAGACTGCCGCACCGCAATGACCCGAGACCCGTTCCGACTGTTGGAGCGAACGGTTCGTGACGGAACGCACCAGTTTTGGCTATATTGGCGGAACTCGCCTATACGGATAACAAGCGCTGGCCGGCGCCACTAAAAATAGCAAACAGAAAACGGAGAACGTTTCCATGAACCGACGCCGCTTCATTCGCAATTCCATCGCCGCGACACTCTCCGCCTCAATGCCCGGCAGCACGCTGTGGGCATCGTCCCTGCGCCACATGCCGACCGAGGTGACGACCGACATCAACGCCATCACTGGCGACGGCGACCAGCGGACGTTGAAGCAAGCGGCGGTGCAGGAACTCAGCGACAGCCTCAAGGGCACATTACTGCTGCCCGGCAGTGAAGGCTACGACGCGGCGCGCCTGCTGCTGAACCCCAGTTTTAACAAGTTCCCTGCGCTTGTGGTGCAACCCACCGGGGCGGCGGATATCGGTAACGCCGTGACGTTTGCGCGTGAGAATCGGCTGTTGCTGGCGGTCAAGTGCGGCGGCCACAGCGCCTCAGGAGCCTCGTCCTGCGATGGGGGCATGCAGATCGATCTTTCGAATCTTCGCGGGGTGCGCGTGGACCCCGTGGCGCGGACCGCCCGGGTCGAGGGCGGCAGCCTGCTGGGCGAACTCGATCATGAATCGATGGCCTACGGCCTTGTGACCACTGCCGGGACGGTTTCACATACCGGCGTGGGCGGCCTGACACTGGGCGGCGGTTTCGGGCGCCTGGGGCGCCGATTCGGGCTGACGCTCGATAACGCGCTGGAATACGACGTCGTGACCGCCGACGGCACACTGCGCCATGCATCGCAGGACGAAAACCCCGATCTATACTGGGGGCTGCGCGGGGGCGGCGGCAATTACGGCGTGGTCACGTCCTTCCTGTTCCGCCTGCACCCGATGCAGCGCCAGGTGGGCTTCGGCCGGTTCGTTTTTCCGTTTTCCGAGGCCAGGCAGGTGATGAATTTCTTCGCCGAGTACGCGGACAGCGCGCCGGACGAGCTACAGGTGGACGGCGGCATCGGTGGCGGCCCCGGCCAGGATCCGGGCGTAATGATCACCGTGGTCTGGAGCGGCGACCCCGGGCGCACCGATGAGATCTTCGGGCCGATCCGCAAGGCCGGTACCGTGGTATCCGAGACCGTCCGGCCGATGGATTATGTCGCCCTGCAGCGCTCCGGCGATTACGACGATCCGCGCGCGTTTTCCGGCTACATGAAGTCAGGCTTCACCGGTACAATTACGCCGAAACTCGTCGACGACCTGGTCGACAACTTCGAGCACCGCACCAATCGCGCGACGCGCGTCGTGTTCCAGCAATCCGGTGGCGCCATCGGCCGCGTCGCGGCTGATGCGACGGCTTTCGCGCACCGAGAATCGAAGCACATCATGCTGTCCTTTGTTTCCTGGAAGTTCGGCGACGATGGCGCTGAGCACATTCGGTACATAAAGTCGCACTGGGCGCGGATGGAGCCGTACACGCGAGGCATGTATACCAATGACGTGTTTGCGGAGGGGCAGGCAATGATCAATGCGAATTATCTCGGGAATTTTCCCCGTCTTGTCGAACTGAAGAATCGTTACGATCCGACCAACCTGTTCCGTTTGAATGCGAACGTTCAACCGAACGTCTGAGGCACAGCTCAGCGCGGTAACCTACCCCTACCCGCGCTGGAGAACCCCGCTGAAATAACCTTCCGGCGGGGCCTGCGGCGCCACGCGGTATTCCGTTAAAATGGCCGTAAGCGAAGTGCCACCGGAGTTCGAATCAGGTTCGGAAGTTCGGTTCGGAAAGCTGTCTGTCACGAATCTCCGGCTTCCTGCAACAAGGTCGGAAACCGACCTGAGGTAAGTTGCCGGCTGTGCTAAGCTGGACATCGGTTTATCCAGCGGAGACCCCGCCCTGCATGCCCCCGCCTACCCCGGTTATTGAAGTGCTGGAAAAGGATCCGGAGCTGTACGACTACCTGCTTCACAGGGTGGGTAAAGCGCATCTTCGCCAGCGCCTCGGCATCGAAACGGAGCACGCAGCGGACCGGTTCGGCCAGGGCCAGACATTCTTCAATATCGAGAACTGGCGCCCGGTGGCGGTGCTGCTCAGCGTTGGCCTGCGGCTCACCGGACTCACTGCGCGGGGCCGGGCGAACGTGGAGAATTTCACGGTCCGTCGCAATACGGTGGTCCTGCCGCAGCTGCCGGCGGCCTTCGAGGGTTACACCCTGCTGCAGCTGAGCGATCTTCACTTCGATGTACTCGACACATTCCCGGAGCGCCTGGCACAGCGAGTGGCCGGGCTGGAGTACGACCTCTGTGTGCTCACCGGCGATTACCGCTTTCTTACTCACGGCAGCTGGCGAGCCGCAATCGACGGGCTCGAGCGCCTGTGCTGCGACCTCCACGGCGACACCTACGCCATCCTCGGCAATCACGACAGCCTTCTCATGGCGCAGGCGATCGAGGCGCTGGGTGTGCAGCTGTTGCTGAACGAGCACGTCGTGCTGGAGCGCGATGGCGCGGGCATCTACCTGGCGGGGATTGACGACCCACATTACTTTGCCGCCGATAACCTCGAAAAAGCCTACGACGGTATTCCCGACCGCGCCGCGTCGGTGCTGTTGTCCCACTCCCCGGAGATATACCGCCGTGCGGCCTACGTCGGCTTTGACGTGATGCTCTGCGGCCACACCCACGCCGGCCAGATCTGCCTGCCCGGCGGTATACCCCTGACGCTGAATTCCTCGGCGCCGCGATTCACCGGCTCAGGCGCCTGGCGCTTTGACATGATGCAGGGCTACACCTCCGCCGGTACCGGCAGTTCGGTGGTTCCTGCTCGTTTCAACTGCCCGCCGGAGATCACCCTGCATACGCTCAGCCGGGGTGGGGACGCAGCCGGACCCTGATCAGCGGGGACGCTTGCGTATCCGCCCCGGCTTACGACACCGGGTCACGCAAAGGCCTGCCTGTGGAGAATCGATCTGTTCCTATATCTCATCCGTTGGTTGAACCCCTGATTGGCAGCATTCGGCGTGAGCGACTGGATAACACCTTCTATTGGACATCGAATGACTCTGAAATTAGGCTCTGTGATTAGCAGTGCTATTGCAACGAGTGCCGGGCTCATTTCGGGCGGGCTGGTGTCACACCTGTTGAATCAACAGGCAGAAAATGTATCAACATCAATGGCTATCGATGGAAAAAGCACTCACGCAGGCTCTTTGCATTGCCCGTTACGGCTTGAATTGCGAACTCGCCATGGACAGGACGGATTATCGTGTTATTGTCCGGAGATAGCCCTGTTTGGGCAGTCGCTGCAGTCGGCCCGCCGAAGGCGAACTCCAGGTACAGGCCCGTGCCCGTGGCTGGCCAGTGAACCACGAGGCAGCGTGGTCTACGAAAGCGCGACAATCATCAGACCGGCAAAAGAGAGCTAGTGTATGGCGAACAGGACAAGCGTTTTCACGGTCGATACCGGCCGGGTTGATGTGCCCGACAATGCCTTCGGCATCGAACCTGCAACCAGTCGAATTCACCAAGGTGCGACCTGATGTCAGATCTCGAACGCCACGCTGTCAGCCTGGGCCAGCGCCCCGCTCTGCTGCTGGTCGACATGCTGAACGGTTTTACCGACCCGAGTAGCCCCCTGGGCTGTAACGCCGACGATGTCGTCGCCGCCAATGCGCGTCTTCTCACGGCGTTCCGCGAGGCCGATCTGCCGGTTTTTTTCACAACTGTCGTTTATCACAATGATGAGCAAGCGCCCGTGTTCAGGCGCCGCCTGCCCGCACTCGAGCTGCTGAAACCGGGCAGCGATGCGGTAGCTATAGATAAGCGCCTTGCCCCGCGCCCAAACGAGCCGGTTATCGAGAAACAATACGCCAGCAGTTTTTTTGGCACGGATCTCGCCGAGCGCCTGCGTGAATCACAGGCGGATTCGCTGGTGGTCACAGGGCTGACCACCAGCGGTTGTGTTCGTGCCACGGTAGTGGATGGGCTGCAGAACGATTTCCCCACGCTTGTGCCGGCAGATGCGGTAGGCGACAGAAACCTCGACGCGCATGCCGCCAACCTTCACGACATGCATGCAAAGTACGCGGAAGTGACCGAATCAGGAGCGATCATCGAATCCCTATCGCTCGCTACATCACCGTAGACAACCCGCGGCTCACTCCCGCCAGCTTGCAATCGTCAGCCTGAGTCAGTACCCGGGCCCGATCATTCCGGTTTATACCAGTGGATTGGCTCCACTCATATAGACGTAGACTTCCTGGAACTTGTCGCCGCGGATGCGCCAGAAGTTTGTGTTCTCCAGCAGCACGCTGCCTCCGTCGTGGTCTTCCAACTCCGCCGTGAAACAAGCAGCGATGCGACCATTTTTCTGGTCCACTGTGCAGGTGAAGTCCCGATGGACGATCGTTTTATAGCTCTCCATGAAATCGACGAACATCCGCTTGATTCCATCTTTGCCCACATGTGTGGTGAAGGCGGTCTGCACCGTAATCATCGCATTATCGTGAAAACAGTCGAGCACCGCCTCAAGATTTTTTGCATCGACATTCGCAAAATACTTGTTCAGGGCGAGATCGATGAGTTCATCTTTGTCGAGCGTAGATTGATATTGCATTGCATCAGTCCTCTAATTCCGTCGAAGCCTACTTGAGAAGGTTTTCACCACTCATATAAACGAATACCCGGGTAAACTTCCCGTCTTTCAGATAGAACCGGTTGCAGTTCTCATATCGAAGTTCTTCATCGGCGCCTTTTGGTGTCACCTCGACGGAAAATTGCGAGCAGATCGCTTCTGCTTCCGTATCTGCCGTGTGCACAAAATTGCCGTGCCAGATGCGGGAGTGCGCTTCGAAAAGGCCTTCAAACATCGTTCGAATGCCAGCATCACGACCCTTGTGCAGGGTATTTGATGTCACTTCCTGTAACACTGCGTCCTCATGAAAACAGTCGAGCACCTGGTCGAGGTTGTAGTTGTCAACGCCGTCAAAGTAACGCTTGGTCACTATATCGACGTAGTACTCATAGGGATTTGCGCTCATGGCTGATCCTCCGGTTTGGTTTGCTACGGTGTCAGTGGTTTCCGCGGGCCAGTACGCCAGCATCGTTGGGTTGTTCAGGTGAAGCGAATGCCGTCTTACTGTGGGTCAGACCCAGGTTCAGGTACATCTTGCATAGCTCGAATGACACTTGTCCAGGATTGATTACCGGCACGGGCAGCACGCTGGCAAGGTGCGCGTGCGACTGATGCATTGTCGTTGAGCCAAGCACGATGACATCCGCGCCGTCTTCCTCGATGGCCTTCCGCGATTCAGCTTCCAGCGCCTGGAAAACAACCTCCTCCTTTCCTTCCAGAAGCTCCTGGAGATCCGGCCGGGTATCAATGGACCTCAAGGAAGCGCAGCGCGGTTCAAGCTTGTACTCGCCTATGGTCTTCCGATAAAAATGAAACCACTGGGGCCACATGGTAACGACCGAAAATTTGTGCCCGAGCATGCAGGCGGTGTGCAGCGAAGCCTGTCCGGGCCCCACTACAGGAATGGAGAGGCGAGAGCGCAGCGCATACATCCCCGAGTCACTGACAGTATCTATGCAGACAGCATCGAAGCCCTCTTCTTCAGCGCGTATGCCGGCCTCGAATACACTCATATCCATGAGCAGAGCGTCGTAGTAACTGTCGCCCAACGCCGCACCCCAGCTTACCGCCTCGAAAACGACCTCAAAGCCATCGCCGACCATCTCGGGAGGGATCTGCTCTGCCCGGTTGGCGACACCGGCTTCGTCCATAGGAATGGGGACGATGATCTTGATTTTCTTTGACATGACTTCTCCTTTTGCCTGTAGTGGAGGATACTCCGCCAGATTCTTCAATCCATGGCAGAAACGGTTGATTTCCGTGGCCGCCGACAAGCTGGTCCAGCCGTTACGCTGTCGAAACCAGGGCCGGTCCCTTTAATAATCTGGCTCCATACTGAAAATCCTTGAACTCCAGGGGAATCGGGCCTGACGCTCAATCCCTGCTTTCGTAATCCCAGCCGGTTGAGGATGCCTCGTCGGCAAATTCATTCAATCGCGGCGCACGGGTCCTTACCCTGCCCGGCTCATGCATGAACTTGATCGGTGTGCCAGGAAGCTCTGTACCCGTGCTGTCCTCGAACAACATCTCTCGTGCCCTGGCATGGGGGTGATCGAAAGCCTCCGCCATGTTGAGTACCGGAGCCCAGCTGACCTCCACACCAGCCAGGAAATCCCGCCACTCGTCGAACGTCTTCTCCTGGAAGACGGCCCGCAATTCAGCAATCAGTTTTTGTTGCTCCGGGCCCGGGTCCTGCTTTGCGAGTTCAAACAGTTCTTCACGATCAAGTGCCTTGAGCAGGGCCCCGGCGAATTTCAGCTCCCTGCCTGTCAGCGCGATATGGCGCCCATCACGCGTCTCATAGATATTATAGAAGCCAGAGCCACCAATCGACCGGTGGGTTCGTGTTGTTGGCGGCACTCGCTCGTGAAATACCGGGCCTGAAAGATGCGCCGTCCACGCCATCAATGCGTCGTACATATTGGCGTCGATGACATCGCCCTTCCCCGTCGTCTCCCTGCGGTACAGGGCCATGAGTATGGCATTCAATCCCGTCAGGGCAGACGCCATATCCGCGGACGGCATGCCCGGCACAACCGGCTTGTCGTCACCGTTATCATTCAGCGCGAGAAACCCGGTAAATGCCTGCGCGCCCATGTCATGGCTGGCCTTGACCGAAAGCGGACCATCCTGGCCGAAGGCGGATAGCGAACAATAGATAAGTCGCGGATTCAGCGCACACAGGGTTTCTGCATCCACGCCCAGCTTCTTCACCACCCCGGCGCGGAAGCCCTCGATGAACACGTCGGCATCTCTGGCAAGTTCGATCAGCTTTGCGCGGTGCTCGGGGTTCTTCAAATCAAGCTCAAGGCTGCGTTTTCCCCGGTGGGTGTTGCGATACCAAATGGATTCTCCGGATTCATCAAACGGACCGAAACCACGACTTGGCTCTCCCCCCGGTGGCTCTACACGTATCACCTTCGCACCGTGATCAGCCATCATCTGGGTGACTACCGGACCCGGCAGAAACATGCTGAGATCTATGACTTTGACACCTTCAAGCTTCATAGGGGCTAGCTCCCTGTGTTCAGGCGTTGCTGCCGATGGAGCCTGGCCTTTTTCCGTGCGGGGTATATTCCCGGCGCAACGCGTCACCGTGTTCATCGAGCGCTGGAGCGGCCTGTTGCCCCACGCGCTCTCCATTGATTTTTACGGGGTTGGAGAAAAAACGAAGGTCCCGACCTGAGGAATGCTTCACGCGATTGATCATCCCGGCCTCTTCCAGGAACGGGTTATCTACCGCCTCGTCCAGTTGCCGTACTGGCGCGGCGGGAATCTTGCCTTTCAGAATCTCCATCCACTGTGTCGATGTTTTTCCACTGAGCACCTCGTCGAGTATAACGCCGAGGGCTTCGCGGTTTTTCTGACGCTCGGACATCGTGGCGAAGCGAGGATCTTCACCAAGTTCGGGCCTGTTGACCAGACTCAGCAAGAGTTCCCAGAAATTCTGGTTCATACAGCAGATATAAATCCACCCGTCAGATGTCTTGTACAGTTGGACGGGAGCCGAGGACGGGTGAGCTGCACGGGGCATTCTCGGAGTGACAATGCCCTCGTTGAGATACCACGTGCCCTGGTAGGCCAGCTGATGCACCGCCGTATCGAACAGCGAAGCGTCTATATCCATGCCCACGCCCGTTTTGCTCGCGGAATGTATTGCGCTGGTCACACCGTAGGCAAGCATCATGCCGGCCATATAGTCGATCATGGACAGGCCGATTCGGGTCGGCTCTGAATCAGGGTCGCCGGTGAGCGCCATGATGCCTGCTTCCGCCTGCATCAAAAAATCGTAACCGGGCCAATCCGCACGGGAAGTAGTCCTGCCATAAGCAGAAATGTGCCCGCAGACGATTGCGGGTTTTATCGCCTTGAGTGACTGGTAATCAATACCCAGCTTCGCCGGGAGGCTGCCCCGGAGGTTGTTCACGACCGCATCGCAGTCGACGACCATAGTTTCAAATAATTCGCGGTCGGCACTGTTCTTTAGATTCAACACCATGCTTTTCTTGTTCAGGTTGAAGCACTGGTAGTACAGGCTGTCGCCGGGCTCGAGTGTTTGCGGCCCCGTCTGTCTGGCATAGTCACCGTTTGCATTCTCCACCTTGATGACCTCGGCGCCGAAGTCCGCCAGAAACATGGTGGCATAGGGCGCCGCTCCAAATTGCTCGAAACTGATGACCCTGAGGCCCTGCAGTGGTTTGGTCGTCGCCATAGCTATTCCTCTCGATTAACAATCGCCCGAAGAGAGTGTGCATTAATAAATGCGATTTATCTACTTATGTATTCGAATCTATTGGTCTATTCCCTTGCCCGGACTGGCGGCTTGCCCGTCAGCGCGAGCCCGCGCTCAACGGCACGCGCAGCGCGCAACAGTACCGCCTCCTTACCCCAGGGCGCGACAAGCATGACCCCCATAGGCAGGCCCCGCTCATCAAGCCCCATCGGCACCGATATCGAGGGCACCCCGGTCGCACCCAGATCGTAGGTGAAACGGGAAACGAGTCGCGTGGTCTCCACCATGTCCTGCGAGTTTACCCATAGTGGCGCAGTGACGGGGGTCGTCGGTGACAGCAGCAGATCGACGCCCCCGTCAAATAAGTCCCGAAGCCATTTCTTGAGAGCAAGCAATGAACGCACGCTCGCCGCATATTCCGTGCCCGAGACCTGCTGACCCAATTCCAGGCGTCGTGCTACTTCGGTGCCGAGACGTGATCGCTGCACCGGGTCCTCCATAAGATCTTTGCGCGCCTCGGCAACGTCTGCCAGTATGAAGCGGAATGCGTGGTGCTCCCTGATGGCGCGGTCATCAGCGGGCTCCGCGTCGGTCAGGCGCGCGCCCTGGGTCTCGAGTAGCGTCCACACGTCGGTGATTCCACGTTCGATCGCCCGGTCCAGGCTCTCGGCAAAAAAACCCCCAAGACGACCAATGGTCAGACCACTCACACCCTCTTCGAGTGTCGGTAGCGCGCCGGGGCCTGTTGCCACCGAGAGAGGGTCTGCTGCGTCATAACCCTGGATCACGTCGAATAACCAGGCCGCCTCTTCCACTGTAGCAGCCAGCGGACCGATAGTGTCGCTAACGGTGCTGACTTCAAGACAGCCCGTGTTGGGAACCCGCCCGAGCGTCGGACGCAATCCGACAACGCCGCACAGCGCCGCCGGAACCCTGACCGAGCCGCCGGTATCGGTGCCCAGCGCCATCCGCACCATGCCGCTGGCAACAGCTGCGGCAGAGCCGCTGCTCGAGCCTCCTGTTATGCGCTCTGTGTCCCAGGGATTTCTACAGTTGCCAAAACAGTCGTTCTGCCCGGTTGCGCCGAAGCAGAACTCAGTGAGATTGGCCTTGCCGACAATCGTCATGTTGGCGGCCCGCAGTCTCTCGATAACAGTCGCATCCCGGTCAACGGCAGCACTGGCCGCAAAAATCTCTGAGCCATAGGTAGTGGGGAGCCCACGCACATGCATACAATCCTTTATAAGGACTGGTCGCGTCGGGCTATCGACATCCAGGGCAGGCTGCATTTGCGCGTGAAGAACCGCATTCACGCTGGGATTCAACTCTTCTATGGCGCGCACCGCTGCGCCGACAGCCTGATCATGTCCCGTATCCCGAACCGTCATGGGCCAAGTCCTCCAGTGATCGTGGCGCTTCAGGATTCATCGCCCAGATAGAAAACATGGTTGAGCACGAAATCCTGCGAGCGATAGATGCTCTGCGATATGAGAAAGATTGCACCGTCAGCATCAAAGTAGCGGCGAATAACCTCGAGCGCAGAGGCCTCGGCCACATCCCGCAACTCCTCGGCCTGACGTGCTGCCAGACGCGTCGCCCGTATGTCCTGTGAAACGGCGTGCGGCCGCAGCCCGTGCGCACTCTCCAGCCATTGATAAATCGGTTTACGACCGAGTTTTTTCGGCTCGGGCAGCGCAGCATACTCGGCATCGACATAGACGTTGACCAGCGCTAACGGCTCATCGTCCTCGTCCAGGCGCAGGCCGCTCATAGACTGCCATTGCCGTGCCTCGTCACACCCGAGGCGGCGTGCCAGCTTGCCATCTGTGCGGATAAGCTCACCGGAGTTCCATTGCATGGAGGTAGTGGAGGCATAATTCAGAAGATCTTCCCTCGATGCAACACCGGAGCGAGAAATAGCCGAGGGCAAGCGACGCAGCACGGTGGAACCGGACCCTCGCCTTCTCTTGATCATTCCCTCAGACTCCAGACGCGCCATGGCCTCCCGGAGGGCGTAACGACTGGCACCAAGCTCCTCACACAATTGCTTCTCGGTGGGAAGCAACTCCCGGACCGGGTAGTAGCCGTCTGCTATTCGGGATCTGAACAGATCATAGAGCTTGCACTGGGTCGATTCGTTGACCTGTTGTTGTTGGCTCAAGACCATCCCTCCCGTTGTGCCTGTAATTCTGCCAATGCGAATGCACACCGGTTATATCATACTTTTAAATTGATTTGTTCGAATTTATATTGACAAGGGAAGATTGAATTGCCTACTCTGGGGAGGTGGTTTCGCGACGCTAGCGGAGTATGAAATGGCTTTTAGTGTAGGAGTCGATGTCGGGGGGACGTTCACCGACGTATTTGTGCTGGACGACGATGGCGGTCAACCACTGATGGCAAAGGTGCCATCAACGCCGGAAGATCCGTCAATTGCGGTGATCAATGGCATAGAAAAGGTCTGTACAGAGAATGGCGTCGACCCGGCGTCGATCAGGGCCGTTATGCACGGCACTACGGTGGCGACGAACGCCGTTCTAACCGGCAAAGGAGCCCGGGTCGGGCTCATTGTCACCGAAGGCTACAGGCAGATACTGCACCTCGCGCGCGGATTCGTACCCGGTGCGCTCTCGGGCTGGATCAATTTCGTCAAGGGCAGGCCGATGGCCGAGCTCAAAAACACGGTAGAGGTATCCGGTCGCATCGGGGCAGACGGTGCCGTCGTTCGCCCCCTCGACGAGGCGCAGATACGCCGCGAGGTCGAAAAGCTCAAGGCAAGCGACGTCCAGTCTGTCACGATCTGTCTGCTGAACAGCTACGTGAACGGCGAGCACGAGGAAAAAGTCGAAACCATCGTACGTGAGATTATGCCCGACGTGGCGATTTCGGTTTCATCCCGCACCCTGCCCGAAGTCCAGGAGTACGAGCGCGCGATCACCAGCGTTGCCAACGCCTTCGTGAAGCCCGTTGTTTCCCGCTATATCACCAACCTGAAAAGTGGACTGGAGGCGCGAACCGGATCGGTGAGTCTGTCAATTCTCCGCTCCGACGGAGGCCTCGCCGCGGCCCAGACTGCTAGTGAGTATCCGGTCAACCTGTTGATGTCCGGGCCGGCCGGCGGCGTGGCGGGCGCGATCTGGGTCGCCAGGCAGTCCGGGTTTGAAAACATCATCACATTTGACATGGGCGGGACGTCAACGGATGTCTGCCTGGTCGAGGGCGGAGAGGCGCAGGTGAGGCGGGAGACCGTCGTGCATGACGTCGTCGTGAGGGCATCCTCAGTGGATGTTCGAACCGTAGGTGCCGGTGGCGGCTCGATTGCCTATGTTCCCGAACTGACCAAAGCGCTCCGCGTGGGTCCCGACTCGGCGGGCGCAGTACCCGGGCCGGCCGCCTACGACAAGGGGGGCGAGGACCCGACGGTAACGGATGCCAACGTGGTATTGGGGTACCTGCCTTCGGACGCACGCCTCGGCGGGGACATGGAAATCCGGAAAGACCTGGCGGAGAAGGCGTTGGAGAAAATCAGCGAACCTCTCGGTATGTCGAAAGAGGAAGCTGCCGAAGGCGTGATCAGGATCGTCAATGAAAACATGTTTGGTGCGCTCCGACTGGTCTCGGTAGAACAGGGCTATGATCCCCGCAGCTTTGCGCTGATGGCCTTCGGTGGCGCGGGACCCTTACATGCCAACTCGTTGGGGAGACTGCTGGGAGCCTGGCCGGTGATCGTACCCAGAGGCCCGGGCGTGCTCTGCGCGGCGGGTGATGCCACGACCAGCCTGAGGGACGAGGCCGCCCGGTCGCTGATCAAACTCGTTGACGAAACTTCACCTCAAGAATTATCCGATGCCTTCAGCGAGCTGACAGAGCGAGCATGCTCGTCGCTGGACGAGGAAGGCGTGCCCAGGGAGAAGCAGGAAGTCAGGTATCAGGTTGATCTCCGTTATGCAGGGCAGTCGGCCGATATCAGCGTGACGATTACCCCCGAAGAGTTCAAGGCCAATGGACTGACGCTGGCAGCGGGCCGCTTCGACGAAATGCATGAGCAGATGTTCAACTTCCGGCTGTCCAAGGCCAAGGAAGTTGTCAATTTACGCGTGATTGTCCTCGGGCCGGGCGCGGAAGCCGTGGAGCTGAAACTGGAACAGGGTGATGGCAACGTCTCGCGGGCGGAAGTAGTGAAAACCCGGATCTATTCCGGGGGTGAATACCACGAGGGCATCATCTATGACCGGGCGAAACTCCTGGCTGGAGACCGTATCGAGGGCCCGGCAATTGTTACGGAGCTTGACTCTACCACTGTCATTCTTCCCGGCAGTCATGCCACGGTGGATTCCGTCGGTAACCTTTTGATTCGAGACAACTCCTGAGCAGGAGGAGGCATAGGCATGGCGACACTGATTGAAAAAAATACCACCCCCTGGCAGGAGGTAGACGTCGACGCCGTCACGCTCGATGTGATAGAAAATGCGATCCAGAACGCCCGCGTGCAGATGGACGCTATCCTCTTCAGAACCGCAATTTCAACGATCATCCGTGAGCAACGGGATGGCTTTCCTGTTCTGACGGACCGCGATGGCCAGATGCTTGCGGGGCAGTTCGGGTCGCCAGTCGATGGCTTTGTGGATAACTACGATGGCACGGTCGAGGAAGGTGACGTCCTGCTGACCAACGACCCGTATGCCTGCGACGGCGCGATCAGCCACCTCAACGACTGGCTGGTGTGCACCCCGGTTTTTTACAGGGGGCGCCTGCTGGGATGGACGGCGATGTTCGGCCACATGAGCGATATATCCGGTTCAACCGCAGCATCCATGCCGGTCACTTCCACTGACATCCTGCAGGAGGGCATCGTCATTCCGCCCGTGAAGGTGGTTTCCAGGGGCGAGATTCAGCAGGACATCGTGCGTATGGCCGTGAGAAATTCCCGCACACCGGATTGGAACGAGGCCGATTTTTACGCAATCCTCTCTGCGTGCAGGACCGGGGCTGCACGGCTTGTCGAGATGGCTGACAGGTTCGGGGCAGATGTGCTGGTATCCGCGCAGAAACAGTTACTGGCCCGCAATCGCGAGGCCATGCGCGAGTTGATCGTATCGACAATGCCGGAGGAAAAGGTCGTCTTTGAAGATTGGATCTGTGACGACGCACTCGGGTATGGCCCCTACAAGATCGGCTGCGAAATGTGGCGCGAGGGTGACAAGCTCGTTTTCGACTTTTCCAGAACCGCCCCACAATCCGCAGGCTGTATTAACTTCCTGCTGAATGACCGCATGTTCAAAATGTTCTGCGGTCAGTTCATGGTCAATGTTTTCGACCCGCAGATCGTGCTCAACGATGGCTATATCGATCTCATCGACGTCAGGATTCCCAAGGGCACGTTACTCAATCCTGTTGCACCCGCAGCGCTCAACGGGCGTACCCATGCACTGGGCAGGATTTTCGATATCATCAGCGGACTGTTCGGGACGGCCAACCCCGACTTCCTGGTTGCTGCCGGATTTTCAGACAGCCCGCACCTGATGTTCTCGGGATTCAACGATCGGGACGACTGGTTCCTGATGTTCCAGATCGGGTTCGGCGGCATCCCGGGCAAGCCGGGTGGAGACGGACCCGATGGGCACTCGCTATGGCCCAAGATGCGCAACGTCCCGAACGAGTACACCGAGGCTTACTTTCCGATTCGCGTAGAGCGCTTCGAGTCGATACCCGATACCGGCGGTCCCGGGCTCCATCGCGGTGGCAACGGTGTCAGAACCGAATATACGTTCCTGGTTGAAGGCAAGATCTCCATCCACGACGACAGGTGGTTTACCTACCCCTGGGGTGTCAAGGGCGGCCTCCCGGGTACCCGAAGCCGCAAAACACTTTTTCGCACCGACGAGACGACTGAAAATCTTCCGTCAAAGATTGACGACGTGCACGTTCATCCCGGCGATCGCCTCGTATTCGAAACCTGGGGTGGCGGCGGCTGGGGAGACCCACTCGAACGGCCCTATGACGCTATCGCCTACGACCTCGAGTCGGGGCTGGTCACCCGTGATGGCGTCGGTCGCTACGGGGTCGTCGTAAACGACGATCTTACCGTCGACATTGACGCAAGTGAGGCGCTCCGCGAAACGATGCGAGAAGACCGCGGAGAAATCCCGGCCTTCAACTTCGGAGGCACTCTGGAGTCACTTCGTGCATCCTGCCTGGACGAAACCGGTTTCAAGCCGCCTGAGCCGCCGGTGCAGGCGCCCATCGCAGCTGCCTGGTTGCGCAAACAGAAGCGCCAGGCCGAATCCGCCAGCGGCGCCGTTCGTTGAGTGTCGGCCGCAACGCACAAACCGGCAGCGGCAGAGGATGCTTTTGCCAGTGCTTCCTACGGGGCGCGACCCATGGGCGCAGGTCAACGAGCGGCCATACTGGTGGTAGACCTGCAACGCGCCTTCACAGATGATCGCTATGCGATGGGACGCTCAGCCCATGTACAGAGCGCTGTTGAGCAAACGTCTGCACTACTGGACGTTGCAAGGCCTCTGGGTGTTCCTATCGTCAGTTGCTCGGTGGGATGGCACAGTGAACGCGACATGTCACGCTGGAAGGTCGACGCTGTCTACGAGGGGATGTTCTACGGCGATGCCGGACTCGAGATAGACCACCGCATCGCGGGCAAGAGCGACTTCCACTTCGTGAAAAGTGCACCGTCAATGTTTTTTGGCACACCGTTGAACACCTTTCTCGTGCGCGAGGGCATCGATACCGTCTTCGTGACTGGCTGTACGACCAGCGGGTGCGTTCGAGCGACCGTGGTAGACGCATTTTCACATGGCTACTTCGTCCAGGTACCGGAGGGTTGCTGTGGAGATCAGGATCAGGAAGCGCACGAGGCCAATCTGCGTGATATTGGCCGACGCTACGCTGATGTAGTTACTGTCGGGGAGGCCCGCGCCGTGTTGGGCAAACTTCATGGGGATGATACTGATGGCGAGCATTGAGCGCCCGGACGGGGCGAGAATCTACTACGAAGTCGTTGGCGAGGGTGAGCCAGTCCTGTGTCTGGGCGGCTGGGGGACCTTCTGCCACGGCGAGCTGAAGGGCCTGCCGTTTGATCTGGTGAATCGGTTTCAGGTAATCATCATGGACTACCGCGGATTAGCTGAATCGACAGACAACCCGGATACGCCGCCAACGATCGAACTCTACGCGGACGACGCCATTGCCATCCTCGATGAGCTTGGTCAGAGGAATGTTCATCTCCTTGGAATGGTTGGGATAGGTGCCTGCATCTGTCAGCAGATAGCGATAAAGAGACCGGACCTTACCCGCACTCTGGTGAACACTGGCGCCTGGGCAAAAGTGGACACACTGCTGGCAGAGCATCTACGGCTATTCCTCGATATCCACGAGAAGATGGGCTGGGCCGACTTCCAGCGCTTTGCCTGCGCAATGTCTTTTGAGCCGGACTTTTACAACGGCAGCGCGGATCGCTTGCTCGGCGAAAACGGGCCCTGGAAGGAATTGCGAGGCAACTTGCAAACCCACCGTCGCTTCATCGAGGCCAGCCTGGTGTGGGACGCGATGGATGCGCTCAAACAGGTGATGGCGCCCGCCCTGATCCTGCATGCCGGCATGGATGTGGTAACCGGGCCCCGGCTGACGCTACCTATCGAGGACGCGCTTCCTGCGGCGAAGGGCGTTACGTTTCCTGATGCTGCGCACGTGTTAGCGGGAAAACCAATGCGTCAGCGCTTTTCAGATGAGCTGCTGGCTTTTTACGATGCCCATTGACGCGCTGGCCTTGAGCCACTGTTTCCAGACCCTGCTCTTCGTACCCGGCAGTCGGATGGATCGCGTGGCGAAGGCCCACAGCAGCGCTGCCGACGTCGTCTGCATCGACCTCGAAGATGCGGTGCCAGCCGCAGATAAGGATGCGGCCCGGAGCGACGTCATGTCGTTCCTGGGCTCTGACGCATCGATGAAGACAGCGGTCAGGATCAACGGACTGCGAACCCGTGCCGGATTGCAGGATCTATTGACGCTGTCGGGTGCTGCCAGCCCGCCACGGATCCTCCTGGTCCCGATGGTAGAGAGTCCGGTGGAGTTAGAGATAGTCAGCGCCGCCTTCGGGGCGAACCCGATATCGATTATCCCGTTGGTCGAAACGGCGGCTGGCCTGGCATCAGTGGCTGAAATCGGGCGTGCGCCCGGTGTGGCCAATGTGATGTTCGGCGGCGGCGACCTGTCGGCACAGATGGGTGTAGACCTGGCCTGGGAGCCACTTTTTTATGCGCGCAGCCAGTTCGTGATGCAGTGCGTGAGAGCCGGTGTGAGAGCGGTGGACGTACCGTTCGTCAATGTAAAGGATGAGGCGGGCCTGCTCGACGAGACGCAGAAAGCAAAGGCACTCGGGTTTACCGCCAAGGCGGTGATTCATCCGAGCCAGATCGAACCGGTCAAGAAGTCCATGAGACCCACCGCCCAGGATATTGAACAGGCGGCAGCTGCGGTCAGGGCCTACAAGGCAGCGGGCGGAAACGCCATCATGCACAACGGCATGATGCTGGACGAACCAATCGTTCGCCGCTTCGAATCACTTTTGTCGATAAACGACGAGGCAAGCCATGCGTGACGGAGCAATTGAAGTTTCAGAAGGACGGTATCGCGAAACTTTCGGGCGTTACCTGGAGGATTTCACGGTGGGGGATGTGTATGAGCATCGCCCGGGCAGGACAATCACGGATACGGACAATGTCTGGTTTACCCTGCTCACGATGAACACCCACCCCGCCCACTTTGACTATGAGTTCGCCAAGAAAACCGAGTTTGGCAAACCACTGGTCTGCTCGCCTTTCACCGTCGCCTTGATGGTCGGAATGAGCGTGTCCGACATCAGCCAGAAAGCCGTCGCCAACCTCGGCTGGGGCGACATCAAGCTGCCGCACCCGCTCTTCCCGGGGGATACCCTGTATGCAGAGAGCGAGGTCCTGGCCAAGCGCGAATCCAAAAAGCGGCCGCAGCAGGGCATTGTCACGGTCAGCACTATTGGCAGGAATCAGGACGGCATTGTGGTCTGCTCGTTCGAGCGCAGCGTACTCGTCTGGAAGCGTGGCTTCGGTTCGACCGACGACTGAGTTTGCAGACCCACCACACTCGGCAATAGCGATTCTACGGAGCACGGAGATGTCGACAGCAACTGCACCACGGACACAGCACATCGATAAGGAAGACGAGCGCATCCTGGTCGAGGCTATTGAGCGCTGGGTCGAAAAGGAAGTCGCGCCCGTTGCGATGAAATTCGATCATGACGATGTCTGGCCAGCCGAGCTGGTGGAACAGATGACAGAAATGGGGCTGTTCGGCGCAACCATCAGCCCGGAATATGGCGGGCTGGGCCTGCCAGCAAGAACCTACGCAGAGATTGTGATGCGCATTTCCTCTTACTGGATGGCGATCACCGGTATATTCAACTCCCACCTGATGATGGCAGCTGCCGTGGAACGCTTCGGCACTGACGCGCAGAAGTCTCTCTGGCTGCCCAAATTTGCCAGTGGTGAGATTAGAGGTGGCCTCGCACTGACTGAGCCCAATGCGGGAACCGACCTGCAGGCCATTCGCACCGTTGCGGTGCGCGAGGGGGATGAGTACGTCATCAACGGCACCAAAACCTGGATTACCAACGGCATACAGGGAAGCTGTGTCGCGCTACTCGTCAAGACCGACCCCGGAGCGGACCCGCGTTACAAAGGCATGAGCCTGTTCATCGCCCCCAAGGACACCGGCTTTTCCGTGGGTAAAAAGCTCAAAAAGCTGGGATACAATGCGATCGACAGTGCCGAGCTGGTGTTCGAGGACTACCGGGTCCCGGCCGCCAACCTGATCGGCGGCGAAGAGGGCAAGGGATTTTATCAGGCCACCGGCGGGCTGGAGCTCGGCCGAATCAACGTTGCCGCCAGAGGGGTTGGCCTTTCGGAAGGCGCGCTGCGCCTGGCGACGGAATACGCACAGATACGGCATACCATGGGAAAGCCCATCTGCGAGCACCAGGCGATTCAGCTCAAGCTGGGTGAAATGGCAACCCGGGCGCGCGCTGCGAGATTGCTGACGCTGGATGCGGCAGACGCCTACGACAGCGGGCAACGCTGTGACATGGAGGCCGGCATGGCCAAATATTTCGCCTCCGAGTCCGCGGTGCGAAATTCAGAAGAGTCGATGCGGGTTCATGGTGGTTACGGTTACTCGAAAGAATATGAAATCGAGCGCTTTTACCGCGACTCGCTGCTGATGTGTATCGGCGAGGGCACCAACGAAATGCAGCGCATGATCATTGCCAAGCAATGGGTCATGCGGCATCCTGTGTGACAGATCACCTTTTCTAACAATTATTGAAAGAAAGCTTTCCAGGAGATTGCCATGCAAAGCCGCCAGCTTAAACCCCTGTACCTGTCAGTTTTGATGGCTATTCCGGCCGCCGGGTCATTGACCCTTGCGAATCACGCGCAGGCCCAGCTTGAAGAAATCGTGGTGACAGCCCGGGCGCGGGTCGAGTCACTGCAGGACGTACCCGCCACGATCACGGCCTTCTCAGAGGGCCAGATTGAGAACATGGGCGTGCAGAGGGCGGAAGACTTCGTTTACATGACGCCGGGCGTCACCTTCGTCAATACCGTCGAGGTGGGCGACAGCTCCCTCAGCATCCGCGGGATTTCCGGCGCCCGCGATGGTGAGACGAACTTCGCCTTTATCGTCGACGGAATTCTGTATACCAATCCTTCCGCCTTCAACCGGGAGTATCCCGACCTTACCCAGATCGAGGTGCTCAAGGGTCCCCAGGGCGCTTTGTACGGCCGCTCAGCCGCTGGCGGGGCCGTTATCATGTCAACCAGCAGACCCTCCGACGTCCTCGAAGGTAAAGTGAAGGTCTCCGCCGCGGAATATGGCACCTACACCGCCATGGGCACCATCGCCGGCCCCCTGGGTGAGACCATGGCCGGTCGCCTGACCATCGATCACCGCAGAACCGATGGGTTCCTGGAAAACGAATTCCTCAACGATGACGTGGTGAACGATTTCGAGGAGACCGGCGTCAGCGCCCGGCTGGTTTTCGACCCCACCGATACCCTGTCCATCGATACCAAACTGCGCTATTCGGAAGTGGAGGCCGCCGCGATCGCCTTTAACGCTGCCTTCGAGCTGCCGTTCTTCGTTGGCGCACTGGACGGTCTGCAGGACTTCGGGGTGGATAACGAAGCTGCGTCGATTGATGTCAACGACTTCGACTACGTGTTCACCCCGAACGTTCGCCCCAAGAATGAACAGGAGACCTGGGAGTTCTCCATCAAGGTCGACAAGGAACTGGAAATCGGCACCCTGACCGCCTGGGCCCTGTACTCCGACCAGGAACAGAATTTTGTCGCCGATGGAACATCCGGGGCCTTCGGGTTCTACGATGCCAAGGCACACTGTCAGGAATCGGCCGCAGCGCGGTCCCTCTTCCTCGGTGACAACACACCCATGCAGCAGCCCACGTTTAACCTGGACGGTACCGCGGCGGGCAGGTTCCTCCCTCCTTACAGCCCCACGACCTGTGATGGCTATCAGTACCAGGAACGTAACCAGGAAGACTTCAGTGCACAGATCCAGCTGACCTCGTCAGGCGACGGTGCTCTGCGCTGGCAGGTGGGTGCCTACTACCTGAACATTGATCGGCGGGTCGGCGTTGCACAGCTGGAAGATGATGGTCGCGGCCGGTTGCCCAGGAGTTTCGTCAACGAGCTCACGGATGCGTTGGTGCTGGATGACTTCGACACCGAGGTCTACGCGGTGTTTGGTTCCCTGAACTATGACCTCACAGACAGGATGGAGGTGTCCCTCGCGCTTCGCTATGACCGGGAGGAACGCGAGGTGGAAAACAAGGTTCCCAGCCCGGCCGACGGCTTCCTGTCGACCAACATCGATTACTGCTCGACCTTCTTTGAAGGGGGCTGCACCCTGAACGGTGAACCGCTCGACGGCACGCCCTGGAACCCCGCGTTCATTGACCTGGAAACCGGTGAGGTCAGTGCCTCTGTACCCAAGCGGAAAGAGACCTTTGACCAGCTTCAGCCAAAGGTGAGCCTGACCTATGATTTCGGTGAGGAGACCACGCTCTTTGCAAGTTGGGGGGTAGGCTTCAAGACCGGGGGCTTTAACAACCTGGGTGGCACGGAGACGATCGAACTGTTCCTGGTCAATCCGGACGGACTGCCTGTCGCTCCGCCTGAGATCTACGATGAAGAAACGTCAAGTGCCTTCGAGGCCGGCTTCACGACTACACTGCTCGATGGCAATCTGAAGTTGAATGGTGCGGTCTTCTACACCGAAGTCGATGACATGCAGTTCTTTGAGTTCTACGTGGGGCCGTTTGGCCTGCTGCGGGTGGTTGAAGCGATAGACGAAGCCACCATTCAGGGCTTCGAGCTGGGTGCTACCTGGCAGCTGACAGACTCATTGCGGGTCGACCTGGGTTACAGCAATCTCGACGGCGAGATCGACAAGATGACCGTGCGACCCTATGTGTCCGGTAACGATATTCCGAACCTGGCGGATTACACAGCCAATGTGGCGGTGACCTGGAACCAGCCTCTGGCGGGTAACCTCGACCTCCTGGCCCGCCTTGAATACGCCTACCAGGGCGATATCTTTTATCACGTGGTACAGGGCAACGATCTGGACTCACCCAACCCGGGTGTTCCCGGCCTCGGTATTCCCGGCGACAACTCGGTCCCGGCATACCTGCAGGACCTGACCGGAGAAGGCTTCGGTCTGCCCACCAGCTACGAGAAGACCAAGGTGGACGGTTACGGCATTATGAATCTGCGGGTCGGCCTTGTGAGTGAAAACTGGCGCATTACCGCGTTCGCACGCAACCTGCTGGATGAGGACTATGTTGGCGAAGTCATCCTTGCACCAGAGTTTGGTGGAGGTTTTGTGACACCGGGGAATGTTCGGACTGCCGGTGTAGAACTGGAGTATGTTTTCTAGGACACCTCTGAACATCGACGCTATAAAAAAACGGGGCGTTGCCCCGTTTTTTTTGCGCATCGGTTAGCGCCTGCCACGTTCTGTTTTTGAAGAGTGCGCCGCAGTGCTAAATAGTCAGCGACATCCATCCGATGCCTACAGCTGCATCGGTTTCGTTTCGACGGTTGTGTCGTTCATATCAATGTCGTTGTCGTAGATGTTCTCTGGCAGCGGGAGACCGCCAAGCTCGCGCTCGCCCAGTGCGCCATCTGGCTGTATCCCGAAGTTCTCGACCACGGCCTGTAACTGCCTCGCGTGTTGTGCCGAATGCCAGGCGGTCCTCTCGAGCACACTCAGGGTGTTCCGGTCCCCGTAATAGGTTTTCACGCTTGTGGGCAGTTCGTTACCGTGCGTTCGCCACCATCGGATGAACGATTCCCTGACTTTTTCACCCGCGCTCCCTATCTGATCGCCACGGGTCATGCCTTCGGGTGCAGTCTTCAGAAAGGTTTCCATTTCCAGGGAACCCCCCTGAACGCAATCGAGGAATCCCTGTACGACCATGTAGATGTGATAGGCAAGGTCCCTGTAGGGCCGATCCCGGCCGGGAAAGTGGCCGGCAAGTTGCTCCGCCGACAACTGCCTGGCAAAACGGGTCGCTGCCCGCAATATAAAATCGATTCTGCTTACCAGGTCTTCGGCAGACAATTCTGACGGGTGAAGGGGCACACCAATGAAATCAGCAACGTCCTGCAGATCCTGACAAAACACGGCGTCGTCGCCGCGCCGGACGATCGGTACGCTGCGAAAACCTATTCGGGCCAGGTCCTCCAGAGCGGCCGGATGCTCGACGATATTGATCGACTGAAATTCAATCCCGTGCCCGGCCAGGAACTCCTTCGTACGCAGGCAGCTGGAGCAGCCCGGGGCCCAGTAGACCTGGAGTTGTTCGTTGTGCATCTCGCTATATCCCTTGTGTTTCGACTGCCGCAGCCTGCCGGTCGGACCTGACTCAGCCTATCAGATTTGATAGTAAACTGCCCGGCGCAGGCAAACCCGAGCAGACATCGGTACTGCCACGGCTGGGAGAGCAAAGCGCCCGCGTCACCTTGTCGGCAATGCTCGAGGAGGCAGGCTTTCGTCAACGGATGTGAAAAGGCCCGGATACTGGTTGAAAATGAAGACGGTATCTATACTTCGAAACCAATGGAGATGGCGACAACGACGTACTCATGCCGCGTCAGAACGCCGGCCCCGCTTGACGGTCAAGGAGCATAACCGGAGTGAAAACCGGTCGATGGAGCGACAGCCGCAGGCTCCGGGGGAGCCGGTTCCGGATACCCGAATTTCCTTCCTATGCTAAAAAAAATGGAGGCTAGCCATGAGCGAAGCAGATAAACACACCACGACAGAAATCGACGCCGTTGTCGTCGGCGCCGGCTTTGCCGGGATGTACCAGCTCTACCGGCTGCGCAAGGCGGGCTTCAGTGTCATCGTGCTGGAGGTCGCCGATGACGTGGGTGGGACCTGGTACTGGAATCGTTACCCGGGCGCGCGCTGCGACATTCTCACCGTGGACTATTCCTATAGCTGGGACCCGGACCTGGAGCAGGAATGGACCTGGTCCGAGCGCTATGCCACGCAGCCGGAAATCCTTCGCTACGCCCGGCATGTCGCAGACAAGCATGATCTGCGCCGCGATATTCGCTTCAACACACGCGTCAGCTCGGCAAGCTGGGACGAGGAGCGTCGCCGCTGGACCATAGAAACCGACAGCGATCAGACCTTCAGTGCCCGCTTCTACGTGATGGCAACGGGCTGCCTGTCCCTGCCTAAGGTGCCCGATATCACCGGCAAGGACCGCTTCGAGGGCCAGACCTACTTCACAAGCACCTGGCCGCACGACGGCGTAGACTTCAGCGGTCAACGTGTCGCCGTGATCGGCACCGGATCGTCGGGGGTGCAGTCTATCCCCCTGATCGCAGAGCAGGCCGAGCAGCTCACGGTGTTCCAGCGAACGCCGAACTTCTCCATTCCCGCGCGCAACGGCCCTATCTCGGATGAACGGCTCGCAGCTTATCGAGCCGACCCGGCCGCCTACCGCGAGGCGGCGCGCTGGTCCGAGCTGGGGGTACCGCGCGAAAAGCCTCAGCTGAGCGCATTGGAGGTTTCACAGGAGGAACGTGCGGCGCGCTACGAGACTATGTGGCAGGAGAGCGAACTGCGCAGCATCGGAGCGACCTTTAACGATATCCTGACCAACGCCGCGGCCAACGACACCATGCGGCAGTTCCTCCAGGACAAAATCCGCGCCACGGTCGAGGACACTGCGGTTTCCGAAGCGCTCTGCCCCACAAACCACTATGTTGGAACGAAACGTCCCTGCCTCGACACGAACTACTACGAGACCTTCAACCGACCCAACGTCCGGCTTGTCGATCTGCGCACCGACCCCATCGACGCCATAACGGAAACGGGTATTGCCACTGCAAAAAAAACCTTCGAGTTCGATTCGATCGTCTTCGCCACCGGCTTTGACGCGATGACCGGCGCGATTGTGAGCGTTGACATCAAGGGATGTGATGGCAGGACACTGGCGGACGTCTGGAAGGATGGACCGCAGACCTACCTCGGCCTGATGGCAGTGAATTTCCCCAACCTGTTCATGATCACCGGGCCCGGCAGCCCGTCCGTGATGTCGAACATGATGGTGTCGATCGAGCAGCACGTCGACTGGATTTCCGACACCCTGATCATGCTTCGCGATCGCGATTTCGACCGCATCGAACCGACCCCCCTCGCCCAGACACGTTGGGTTCAGCACACCAACGAATTCGCCGATATCACGCTCATGCCGCTGGCAGACTCCTGGTATATGGGTGCAAACGTGCCGGGTAAACCACGGGTATTCCTGCCGTACATCGGCGGCGTCGACACGCTACCGCGCAGGCCTGCGAGGAAGTCGTTGAGCGCGGGTATCTGGGTTTCGCCCTGGACGGGACCCGGTGGAGCACAGGTCAACGACGGCATCATCCGCGAACTGAAGCCGGACGTGCAGGTGATGCTCGAAATGTTAGCCGAGCTTGATCTGCCGCCGCTGGAAGAGATGGGTGTGGACGGAGCCGCGCCAGTTCGTGCTGGAATCAGGCGCCTCCATGCCGCCGGGCCCCGACGTCGGCGAGACGGTCGACGCGGACCCTCCCGGTGCCGACGGCAGCGATCGCGACCTTTCGGCTATACCGTCCGCCCACCGCCGGGCCCCATCCGATCACCGTGTACTTCCACGGCGGCGGTTGGGTGCTGGGCAACGCCACCTCCGACGACCCGCTATGCCGGTGACCTGTGCCTGCATTCGACTCGATCGTCATCTCCGTTGATTATCGCCACGCACCGGAAGCACGCTTCCCCGCTGCGGCTGATGATGGGCTGGCCGCCGTGACCTGGGTCGCCGAGCACGCCAGCGATCTCGGTGGTATTCCCGGCCACCTGGCCGTGGCGCGGCTGGAGCGCAGGCGGAAACATCGCGGCGGTCTGCGCTCAGCGTGCCCGCGACGCCGGGCGGACCCCGATAGCAGGGCAGGTGCTACTCTGCCCTGCAACCGATGGCGCCGAGCAACGACCGTCGCACGACGAAAATGCCGAGGACATGGGACTGACGAAGACGCTGATGGAGTGGTTCTGGAATCACTACTGCGACGCGCAGGATCGCGCCGATCCAAAGGCATCGCCCCTGCGTGCCCGGGACCTGTCCGGGCTCCCCCCGGCGCTGGTCGTCACCTGCCAGTTCGATCCTCTTCGCGACGAGGGCGACGCCTTCGCCGAGGCGCTCGCCGCTGCCGGAGTCGCCGTGGAGCACCTGCAATGCGAGGGCCAGATACACCAGTCCGTGCCCGCAGTAGACGTGATTGTGACCGCAGAGTATGCGCGGGAGGCGATGGCAGAAGCGCTCAGGCGCTTCCTTGCCGCAGACTCAGGAGCTGCCGCCGCCGCGCGCTGATTCGCTCACGGGATGGGGCTGTTTGTACTTACGGGCGACCGGCAGACCGCTCCGGTCGGTTAAAATCTGCTTGGCTATTGTGGATCAACAAAGCCTCGCACCAGCCCGAGCCGGTGCAACGACTGATCAGTCGCTGAAAAAGACCAGCAGCCTGGATTCGATACTCTCCCGCGGCGGTGCGTCCGCAGGCGCCTCCGGGTTGGCAAAGGCCGTGTGAGCCACGCGCCGGGCGCGGCCATCTGTTGCGGAGTCGAAGGTCTTAAAGAGCAGCGCCTCGTCGAATTGCTGCTCGGGGAAGTAGTACCAGCGATGATCCGGGTTGTACGATACCAGTTCCAACTCCCCGATCCGGTCCTTCGCCCGCCGTTCACTGGCGACGAAATCCTCGGGATTCGCGGAGCTGAAATCACACACTGCCAGGGCGCTGTCGATCACTGGCCCGTTGATGGAGCGCCACACGTTGATGATGGCAAAACGCGCTTCCAGGCGCCGGTCAGCCTCGTCCGGCACCAGGAGATCGCGCAGGCGTTTCACCGCGGACGCATCGGTGTAATCATTGTGAATGACGGTAGCAGGCTCACGGAGTGCGTGCCGACCGCGGACGGCGCGCGAGTCCGAGCGCAACGTGTGGTCAAAAACCTGCGCAGATTTCCCACCACTCGCAGCAAGCACCAGCGGGACGATCTCCGACTCGTACCCCTCTCGTAGGGATTCAAACCGGTAAAAGTCTTCCACTGCTGTGGCGTGGTTCACAAGGCAGAAGCCCTGACGATCAAGGCTCGCCGGCGGATCTAGCACCCGCGCGTTGTGGATTGCCACGAGTTTTTCATCGAATTCCGCGCCGATGTTGAGTGCGGCATCCGCCCCGCCCTCGGAGGCGACATAGACAGGCCGTTCCACGCCGGGTCTCAAATAGCGAACACTGGCCTGGACATCGGGCGAAGCTGTCTCGGTCTGCATTGAATCTTTCTGCGAGGTTGGTCGCTCGTACTCCGTCATTACACCGGTCCAAATAATCCATACATCACTCAAGCATACACTGCACGCCCCCGCCCGACGCAAGGGCTATCGAAACCCCCCATCCATAACGCACGCCTCGCATAAGGCGTGATCCGGAGCTCCTCTGAACAATGGCAATGCGCTCAGGCGTTCGGGTCGATCAGATAACAGGACGCCCCGTATCCCACAAGGCCTCGATCAGATACCTGGCTATCTGCCCGCTCGAAGCAAACAACACCCCCTGGTGATTCATGAATGTTGAGTCTGCGCGGTTGAGGTCCAGAACCTCGCCCTGAATATTGCTGACCCAGGCGCCAGCCTCGCGGGCGATGCAGGCAGTGGCGGCGAAATCCCAGATGCTGCCGCCCCCCTCCTCGGTCTTGGGGAGCTTGATATAACAGGCTGCAGCATGGCCTAGAACCTGGCAGGCATTCTTCACCGCCCCGCCGCCGTAGATGATATCGATGTGCTCGAGGCCGATGGCTTTGGCACAGGCGTTCAGTGCAGCCTCAGTCTTCTCGTAACCGTTCTGTTTTGCGAAGCTTGCATCTGCATACACCTTGAACGTGTCGGGTCCTGCATTGGTGGGACCCAGGGCAGCGCCGTTTCTGTAAGCGCCCTGCCCCCTGATGGCATGCATCACGCTACGGCTTGCCGGATCGTAAACGACGCCGATCACGGGCGAGCCCGACTGTTCCACCAGCGCGATGGACACCGCGTAACCGGGGATGCCCTCGACAAAAGGCAAGGTCCCATCCAGCGGGTCAACACACCAGAAGTGCGAACGGGTCAGTCGCTCCGGCAGTTCATCAACCGCATTCTGAGCCGATTCCTCCCCCACGAAAGCGATGTTCCACTTTATGCAGCTCGCATCGAGAAATTCACGGATGATGGCTTCACTGCGCACATCGACTTCGGTCACAAGCTGAGACGCCGGGCTATTCCCCGTCTCCTTGTGTTGTCGCTGTATCCGCTCGCGGTCGACACCCTCGATGTATTCGCCTGCCGCGCGCGCCGCGTCGAGTGCAGTGTCACACAATACCTGCAGGGTACGGTCAGTCAGCTTCATGCCTGCAATCGCTCGATTACACCCTGGGTCAGCCGTTCGCTGTAACTGTTGAGCTTCCAGTGACCAGGGCTCCAGCCCTTGAGGAATCGGTGAAAGTCTGCCCAGGCGATGTCGTAGAGCGCCCGCCACTCCTGTTCCAGTCGGGTCACGCTGATGTCGGGATGTTTTTGCGCAACCTGCTCCCTTAGGGTGGCAAAGTAGTGGTTGAGCAATGCAGCCGTGACCTCGTCCAGATCTTCTTCGTGCACACAACTGCCGATAAAGTAGGCGACGTCTTTTATACCGCAGCCACGCCCCACATACTGGAAGTCCACGGCTGCGACCCTGGGCGCGGCGGCATCCGTTGTGAAACAGAAGTTGGCGAGTTTCGCATCGCCGTGCACCACGGACTGGTACCGGCAATCTCGCAACCGCTGGTCGATCAGCGGGGCAGCTTGCTGTAGGGCTTTATCTTCGAGGGCTGCCAACTCGTCGGGACGGGTATCGAGATGCCAGTAGGTACCGCTCTCCCACAAACCCTCGGCTGCGCTGTTTAAAAACAGTGCATGGAAACTCGCCAGCCAATCGAGGCAGGCATGTATATCTGCAGGCGTCGCGGTGGTTTTCCGAAGATTGAATCCAGTGGCATCCAGGTCCGTCAATAACAGCAGTGTTTCGTCGTCAGCGGCATACACACACAGGCAATCGGGGACGGGGCAGTGAATATCGCACTGCTCCGCATAACCCTGGTACCAATGGGCCTCAACCTGATAAGAACGAACCTTGCGCTGATGCGAAAGATCCGTGTTCCAACCCCGGGGGTGGTTGCCCGCCTCCGGCAGCTTGATGTGCTTGAGGATGACAGAGGAAAACTTACCGCCCTGCAATTCCAGCCGGACAATTTCGCCGTAACCACTCCACAGGGATTGAATGACACGGGCGCGGGTAATCGCCTGTGCACCGGTTGCCAGGAGGATGGTGTTAGCGATGCGTTCGTTCAAGGCCAGGTGATTCCATTGTTTCAACGGGCTGCTAGCGAGGAGCAAGCGAGAACTCGTAATCTCCGGACATGATCACGCCATCATCCGACAGCTCCACCAGTCGGTACCAGGCGGCACGCGTAAACAGGGCAGTCAGCCCGTGGTCAAGCCGAACCCCTGCAATGTCTCCGACCGCGGACTCCAGAAACAGGGGGTAATCCCTGCCTATGATCAGGCGTCTGCCCGTATTGAGAGTCGCCTCGAGAAATTGCGCGCCGTCCTGCTCCACCCGGTCGATGTCCGTCACCATCAGTGGATGCAGCGCCACCGATATGCGCCACTTTTCGGCCGGGGTCACCAGGTAGTAGTCACCGTCCTCCTCGCGCCGCAGGATACTGGCAAACAGGCGCACCAGGGATTCCCGCTGAATCCGGCCGCCATCATGGTACCAGCTGCCGTCCGCCTCGATAACGATAGGAATATCACCGGAGAGGGGCGGATGCCACAGGTGCAGCGGCGGGGTGTCAAAATTGCGCTTGCGCGGCAGCTGATTTTCGAGCGCTTCGAGTTTATCGACCATGGCCTGGAGTATGGCCATATACCTGCCGTAAAGGCAACCGCCAGAACAGTGAGGTAAGGATTTGATGACGGCAAGGGACCCTGGTAGGCCGAGCGGTCCCAACCCGAGAGCACCCGGTTATGCTTCCGGTTCTCCAGGTGCAGCGAGTTGTCAAAGTCGAAGCCTTTACCATTCAGGCGCCGGTAGATGCGCCTTGATTGCAACTAGCCGGCGCCAGTTGCGGGCGACCGTTGCAGCAACTGGCCCGAGCCGCGCACTCGGCACTCGACCTCATGCAGCGGCGTCCCGGGCTCGAGATCGAACCTGAATCCGACGTGACCCGCCCGCGGCGGCGCGTATCGCAGTATTTCGGGCCGCAACAGCGAGGCGCGCTGTCGGTCGCATATCTCGTCGTTGACGCTGAGCTCCACGTCGACGGCGTCATCACCGGTCTCACCCCAGGCCCAGCCGACCACCCGGTCAGCGGTCACTCGGAGTACCTGACCGTGTACGAAAGACTGGCGTGTTCGCGCCAGTTCGGTTCTGCGCCGGTATAGTTCACTGGCTCGCTGATAGAGTTCGGCATCCTTGTGATTGAGTTCCAGCAGGTCGTCAGCCAGGGCGTCGGTGAGCTCGTAGACATCGACACCCGACGGCCTGATAGTATTGACTGCAAGTTCGGGCAGATCCAGGCCGTAACGCTGATTCAACTGCTCCAGCGCGGCACGGTAGTCTTCACACACTCCCACGAAACCCAGCGCCTCGAGCGGGACGCCGCCGACGGCCTTGAACTGCTTGTTGCGAAATTCCGGCTTACGGGCGAACGAGGCCAGGTCCCCCTCGAAGCCCAGGTACCGGGAGTAGTGTTGATGCTCGGAGACAACCCTTTGCACAGGGTCGCGCAAAAACGTCACAGCGTTTCTGGCCCCGAAGACGTGGAGGTATTTCATCGCGGTAACGTGACCGCTGAGAAACCGGATATCCTCGTCGGCAATAGCCCGGGCAAATGCGAAGCCATCAGCCCCGCGGTAGATAAGGTCGCGCACCAGCTCCGATGTCTCCGGCCAGCGCAGGCCATAGTCATAACAGACCTTGTCCAGGCCGAAGCGTCTCTCCGCGGCCTTGCGGAAACTGGTGCCGGCGGTTTTGGGGATATGAATGAAAAACAAGAATCACCTCGGGGTGACGAGCACTGGCGGCGGCTCAGCTTGGCGGGCGACGGTGGCAGAAAGTACCAAACACAGCGAGCGAAGGAAAGCGTCGCCACGCCGGTGATCGGCCGGCGGCCCGCCGCAGAAGCACCGCCTCGCTTGACAGCTCCGCACCCATACTCGTTTACTGTCATCGCACCAACAACAGTGCGTGCCGAGCGCCAGCCCGCAAACGCCATGATCCAGGGAGCCCTTCCATGCGCGTTCTTATCGAAGATTACCGCAACCTGATCGCGGGACACTGCGGCAGCGGCGCCATGCGCAATCTCATCTATCACTACTGTCGACTGGACCTGGATGAAGCCGTGGTGTTCGGCCTTGGGGCCGGCCTCGACACGGTGTTCTTCACCGCAGACCCGGTCAACCCCCCGTTCATGCTGTTCGGGCGTGGCTCCAGCATGGAGGCCGACCTCGCCGACACGCTGGGCATCGACTACTCGGAAATCATCGACCCGGACGATGACGCAGCGTGGCAAGCGGTCAGGCAGGAAATCATCGCCGGGCGACCGACCATGCTCAGTGGTGACATCTACTACCTGGACTACCGGCAGTTCAAGGTGCACTTTCCCGCCCATCGTTTCGTGCTGCTGGGTTTCGATGACGAACGGGAAGAGGTCTACGTTGCCGATCGAACCGACGTCGAGACGCAAACCTGCTCCATGGCAGCCGTTGGGCTGAGCCGCAACCCGCCGGACAGTGTCTCGACCCACAACCTGTGGGGCAAGTTTCATTCCGCAACAGTCCGCCACAGCCTGCCAGAGGCGTGCGGGCGCGCCCTGGGCAAAACCGTGGAGCGAATGCAGGGCCTGGACACGTCCCAGCGCGACCTCATGGCCGCAGCCCAGGGCACAATGGGCTCGGTGCTGGCCGTAGGCCTTGAGGGGCTGGAGACATTTCGCGAGCAGATGCAGCTGTGGCCCGAGCGGCAGAACGCGGCGGATCACGCACGCTATGTCGACAGCGCCATCGTCAAATTCGGCACCGGGGGCGGCTTTTTCCGCGATCATTTTCACGCCTTCATGGCGTGGGCAAAGGTGCAGCGCCCCGACCTGGTAACCGCGGCTGACGTCACCCTGGCAGGCAGGGCGGCGGACGCCTGGAACGGCCTGTCGCCAACCATGCAACAGCTCACCTCCGATGCGGGTGACGCCTCCCTGTGGCAACAGGCAGACCGGCAGGTTCAGGCGATCCTCGAGCTGGAGCGCGCGCTGTTCGGCCGCCTTGCCGACCGGGTGTTGCACTCAGCGGCCTAAAGCTGGAATTCTCCAGGACGCTATCGGCACTTCGCCCCGAGAGTAGCGATTGCTATTCGCGATGTGACCGTGGGTACATTGTCGCTTGGCGTCGACGATCCGAACACAACCCCCCGTGATACCGCACCTGTTCGATCAGGCGCGGTACACTTGCCAGTTGGAACCCTCATCGGACAACAGCAATGGCACGAAAACGGGCAGACACCAACGCAGACATCGTTGTCATCGGTGGCGGAATTGCCGGGGTATCACTCGCGCAGCCGAGTCATTTTTCCGCAGCCCGCCAGCGGCGTTTACCGACGCCACCCTGTTGCGTCCCCGGGACTGCCTGTTTGTCGGGCGGAATGATCAGAGCGCGGCTATGGACGCCATGCGCAGAGAGATCAGCACGCTCGAGTCCATTGGTGCAGATGCGGCGCGGGAGATGGTGCCCATCTTCCGACCGGACTTCCCCTGCTGTGCGTTGAGAGACACCACCGGCGGCGACCTCGACGTTCGCAAGGTGAACCATCGCTGGGCAGGTCTGCGCAGTTTTGCGCCTGATCGAACCTTTGTGGTGGGTTTCGATCCCCGCTGCACCGGGTTTTTCTGGCTCGCCGGCCAGGGGGGCTACGGGGTGCAGAGTGCACCCGGCATGGCGCAACTGTGTGCCCACCTCATTACCGGCACAACGCTGACGGGCAGCTTCGCTGGTCTCGACAGGTTCACCGGGCGCGTGGCTGTCGAGCGGCTGCTAGCGTGTCACAGTTCGTAACGAACGCACCCAACCTACGCTCCCCCCACTTGCGAAAAGTCCGCGGGTGTACTAAACAAAAGTGAACGAGTAATACCTTTTTGCGGGCAGGCAGTGTATGCCGACCAGGCCCCAGGGAGACGATCATGAAATCTCACTTTGTCAGTGTGCTTGCCATGGGCACGCTCATCGCGCTCTCCTTCACCCAGCCCTTGCAGGCACAACCTGCCGATGACGGGCTCTGGACGTCATTGCCGCCCGGTCTGGCGGCCAGGGAAAACCTGCCGCCGGGCAAGGGTATCTACCAGCTCAATCACGGCGCCCTGCAGCGGCTGCTGGCCAGGGCCCCGGCGGAGGGCGCGGTCGCCCGCGGTAGCGGTGCCCTGCTGTCCCTGCCCGGCGTCGACGGAAAAATGGTGTCTTTCCGGGTGCAGCGATCACCGATCATGGCGCCGGAGCTCGCTGCGCGCTATCCGGGCATCGAGACCTACAGCGGCCAGGCCGTTGGGGATGCCTCCACCAGCGTCCGCTTCAGCCGCACCGTGCACGGATTTCAGGCCACGATCGTCAGTCCGGGGGGTGTGACATTCGTCTCACCCGCTACCCGCGGCGACGTTGACAACTACGCGGTGACGACGATAGAAGACCAGCCGGAAACGCGCTTCCAGTGCCTGGTGGATGCGTTCGCGCCCGGCCTCGGTGGGGCCACCTCCTCACTCTCAGGCCCGATCGCCGCCGCCGGCCTGGCGCCCGCCGGTGACACGCTGAGAACCTATAGGCTTGCAGTGGCGGCCACTGGCGAATATACCAGTAACTTCGCCGACCCGGCGGCCGCGCTGGAGGCGATTGCGGCCGTCGTCAACGGCATCAACGCAATCTACGAGGTCGAGGTCTCTGTGCGCCTGGTGCTGGTGGCAAACAACGACCAGATCGTCTATGACGACCCGGACACCGACCCGTTCCCACTGGCGGACAAAAACGGTGAAACCCAGGCAGCCATAGACGCGGACATCGGTGACGCCAATTACGACATCGGCCACCTGTTCCACCTCGCAGGTAACAGCATCTCCGGCAATGCCGGCTGCATCGGCTGCGTGTGCACCACCGGCAGCAAGGGCAGCGCCTGGAGCCAGGGCCCGAACCCCACCAACGGCAACTTCATTTTCCTGGTTGCCCATGAGATGGGTCACCAGCACGGCGGCAGGCACACGTTCAACGGCCAGTCCTGTCCCGCCGGCGCCTGGTCTTCGAGCACGGCCTGGGAGCCCGGCAGCGGCACCACCATCATGTCCTACTCCAGCATTTGCGGTGCAGACAACGTGCAGGGCAGCCAGGTAGGCGACCTGTATTTTCACGCCGGCAGCCGCCAGGAGATAACAGCCTATACACAGGCGGGCAGTGGCAGCCTGTGCGGCGTCGCCTCCCCCACCGGTAACGGCATCCCCGTGGTCGACGCGGGCCTGGACTACACCATCCCGCGCGGTACACCGTTCGAGTTGACTGCCGCGGCCACTGACCCGGACGGCGACGCTCTCACCTATACCTGGGAGCAGATGGACCTCGGCAACCGCGACCCGCTGAATGCGGTTGACGACGGTATGATCCCGCTGTTCCGCTCCTTCCCGCCGTCGATGGCGGAGACCCGCACCTTTCCCGACTTCCAGGACCTGCTGGCCGGATCGCCCAACCTGTTTCCCAACAAGCTGGGCGAACAACTGCCCAGCCAGGATCGCATGCTGAATTTTCGCGCCACCGCCCGTGACAACCAGGCCGGCGGCGGCGGTGCGGATGATGACGATGTCATCCTCACGGTCGTGGGCGACCCGTTCGCCATCACCTCGCCCTCCGCGGGCGGCGGCCTGGAGTGCAACGCCCCCAGTGACGTGATCTGGAACGTGGGCGGGGGCAACGTGGCGACGAACGTTGATGTCTTGTTGTCGACAGATGGCGGCGGCAGCTTTCCGACCGTGCTGGCGTCTAACACCCCCAACGACGGCGAAGAGGCCGTAGCCGGACCGGCATCGCTGGCAGCGGATGCGCGGCTGCGCATCAACGCGCTCGGTAACGTGTTCTTCGCCCTCTCAGACCCGATCGCGGTCCAGGACACACTGGCGCCGACCGTGAGCTGCCCGACCGACGTGGTGGTCGAATGCACCGGTGATAACGGCATCGAACGCATCGACCCGCAGCTGACCGCGTTCTTCAACGGGGCATCCGCGACCGACGCCTGCGACGCGGCACTGCCGCCGCCCACAGACGACGCGCCCGACCTGCTGCCCCTGGGCGACAACCCGGTGGGTTTCTCCACCACCGATGCGTCGGGCAACACCGGTTCGTGCTCGGCCTCAGTCAGCGTGGTGGACACCACGCCGCCAACGATCAGCATTTCGCTGACACCTGACCAGCTGTTCCCCGCACCCAACCACAAGCTGCGCAAGATCCGGGCGACAGTCGACGTGGGGGATACCTGCGACCCGAACCCGAGCGTGGTTTTGGCCTCGATCACCAGCAACGAGCCCGACAACGGGACCGGCGATGGTGACACGGAGAACGACATCCAGGACGCCGAGATCGGTACCGAGGACTACCGCTTCTCACTGCGCGCGGAACGCTCAGGCCGCGGCAATGGTCGCATCTACACGGTGACCTATGCGGTGACCGACGGCTCCGGCAATACCGCGACCGCCAGCGCCACCGTCAGCGTGGCCAAGAGCGCCTCGAAGAAATAAGCAGCTCACCCGCCCCCGGGTTTCACAACCCGGGGGCGGACATTCACAACAACCAACGCACACCGACCTCGAATGACCGTCCAGCCTCCGGCGCAACGTCACGCAGGAACGATGTGCTGAGGCGTATCTCCTCGTCGCTCATGTTGTTGAGCGCCAGGAACAAGGTCATCTGGCTGTCGCCGAAACCCATCCGGTAATCGGCACCGGCATCCCAGCGGGTATAACCATCGGTGGCCTCCTCGTTGGCACCGGGCCGGTCCTGTTCGTCGACATCCAGCACCCGGGTCCACAGCTCCCAGCGATCCGACAACCAGCTCATGCGGGCACCAATACGCAATGGCGGCAGGCGCGGCACGTCGTCGCCGCTGTCTATCTCACCGCGCACGTAATCGCCCCAAAGGCCCGCGCGCAGCTCACCGCCGCCGAATTGAACCAGGCCGAAGTCGCTATCGAACTCAAAGCCGTAAAACTCGGCATCATTCTGTGCGTAAGCCAGCACCGGTGTTTCGTCAACTTCCAGCCCCGTATTCACCAGGTTGATGTAGTCGCTGAAGTCGTTGTAGAACAGGGTCAGGTGGGCCCAGCTGTTGTCTCCGGTCCAACGCAGGGAGAGGTCGGCATTGTTGGACACCTCGGTGTCGAGATCAGAATCGCCCAACTCGATTGAAGCGGTGGCAGCATGTTCAACCCAGGAATCCGGGCCCGTGTTGCCGGCGTTGGAATACAGTTCCTCTATGGACGGTGCCCGCTCGGAATGCGACAGGGCGAGGCCCAGCTGCCAGCTGTCGCTCATCTCCCACAGGGCCGATGCCGAGGCACTGAAAGCCCCGAAATCTTTCGTGCGCGCCACGCCACGCTGGGGGTCTCTCTCGTCCCAGTCATAGCGCAGCCCAAGCTCGAAAAGCCAGTCGCCGGCGTGGTAATCCTCGACCAGGAACACACCGAGTTCAGTGAAGTCGGTCGCCGGGATATAGGCCTCCTCGCCAATGGCGCTGAATTCGCCGAAAGAGGTCTGCAGGCCAAACACCCCGTGAAAGGCGCCCATCTGACGGTGCACCAGTTCCAATCGCCCACCCCAGGTCTCCTTATCAAAGCGGGTACCGACCTCACCGCCGCCCTCGATTTCGGCGTGCTCGTAGTCCGTATAGCTCACGAATCCGCGCACCACATCCAAAGCCGCGATCGGGGTGTGCCAGTGCAGCGCCGCATCGTAGCGGGTCTGCTCGATGTCGAGGCTGACGCCGCCCTCTTCTTCACCGTGACCCTCCTCATCGTGACCTTCATCGTGGTCTTCGTCGCCGTGGTCTTCATCCCCGTGGTCTTCATCCTCGTGGCCGTGCTCGTGGGCACCGGCGGGAATGCCGTACTCGTTTTCGAGGCGATTGACCGCTAGCCCGAAAAAGCCGTCTTCGAAATGATAGGCGCCGCCCAGCGTCAGGCTTTTGGCCCTGCCGCCGGTATTGGCGATGTAGCCATCGGTGGTCTCCTCTTCACCGTGTTCGCCCTCTTCCCCGCGGTCATCGTGGTCCTCGTCGCGGTGCTCGCGGGCGGCCTCGCCGGGTATCTCCAGGTCGTCATAGTCGCGATAGAGCCCATCGACATGCCAGGCAAATCGTCCCGTGGCGCCTTCGATCCGTCCGACCACGCTATCGAGGTCGGAGGCGGAGTCGTGTCGGTACTCGAGCGCGCTGTTGAGTTCGGGATCGAGGGTAGTCGGTATACGGTTGTCGACCACGTTGACAACACCACCGATGGCACCGCCCCCGTACAGCAGCGTGGACGGGCCTCTGAGCACCTCGATGCTGTCTGCCAGCAGCGGTTCCACGGAGACGGCATGATCGCCACTGAGGCCGGCGACATCAGCGCTGCGAAGGCCGTTCTGCAGAACGGTGACGCGGGGGCCCTGTTGGCCGCGGATGACGGGCTGGCCAACGCCCGGCCCGAAGGAGGCGTTGGTGAGGCCCGGCAGGTTAGCCAGGGTATCCCCGATCGACGCGCCGGCATCGCGACGCAGCTCTTCACCGCTCAGCAGTGTTACCGGCAGTGCTGTCTCCGCGGTCTTTTTGTGCAGGGGGTAGGTGACAAGTACATGTTCCATGGGCGGCGTTTCCGCCACCGTACAGGCACTGGCTACAGCCAGCGCCAGGGGTGCATAACGTTTCATTGCAGTTCTCCTGATGAATGGGTGTGTCAGATCAGGGAACGGTTGGGAGGCCCTCTTGGGGAGAATGACCTGTACCGCTGGAGGCGGGTCTGTGGTCGTGTGGCGGGTGCGACAATCAGTGACGACTCGCGCTCCAGTACCGGCTGGGAAATAACGGGAAGCGCGGACGCATCTGCCTGCTTGCAAAGCAGACAATCGGCATAGGCTGCACCCGAGGCATGGTCGTGAATCGCCTCGAGTGCAGGTGATCCGGCCAGCAACAGCGTCGCCAACAGGACCAGGACCCTGGCCCTGCCTGCGGCGATAGTGCGCTGTCTGACGCCCTGAATCATTACGCGACCCAAAAAGAACAGGCCCACATTATAATGACAGTACAGGAAAAATCACCGCTTTTTACGGTGGGTAAATCCCCCCCCGGCGAAAACTCATTGAGCCGCAGTGGCCGGTGAAAACTCCCTGCGCAACTCACGGGCAGCCTGCACCATGGCGCGAAGCTTGCCGAAGGCGGACGCCCTGGAAAGGTACTTCATGCCGCAATCCGGCGCCAGGATGATGCGCTGCTCATCGACGTGAGTGACTGCCCGCAATACCCGCGCCTTGATCTCTTCCACCGATTCCACGGTCTCGGTGGACAGGTCGATGACGCCGAGTAGAACGTCCTGCCTGCTGATCGAATCCAGAACACTGCAATCGAGATTGGACTGCGCCGTTTCAATGGAGATCTGGTCACAACAGGCGCTGCCCAGTTCGGGGAGATAGGAATAGCCCTCAGGGCGCTCATGAATCAGCGCCGCGTAGCCGAAGCAGATGTGGACACAGGTTTTCCCCTCGACACCCTGAAGTGCCCGATTGAGCACCTCGAGCCCGTACGCCTTCGCCTCCTCGGGCCGGGCCTGCATGTAGGGCTCATCGAGTTGCACCACGTCCGCACCGGCGCTGAACAGGTCCCGGATTTCCTCGTTCACGGCAGCCGCGTAGTCGAGCGCAGCCTCGCGATCAGACCCGTAATAATCGTTCTGCGCCTGTTGTGCCATGGTGAACGGACCCGGCACCGTGAACTTTCACCCCGCGGTCCGTGTTGCGCCCGCAGGAACCTGACATCCTCGACCCCTACCGGATGTCGACGACGGATCGGCCCCGTTATACGCGGAACGAATACTGGCTCGCCGCTGCGGTCCAGCGCTTCACCGGGATTGTCGAGATCGACGCCGTCGAGCGCGGTGGCAAAATGGTTGGAGTAACTCTCCCGGCACACCTCGCCGTCGGTCACGATATCCAGCCCGGCTCGCTCCTGGTCCTGGATAGCCAGTCGGGTGGCGTCGCGTTGGGCCTCGAGAAGGTGTTCGGGCGGGATGCGCCACAGCTCCCTGGCCCGCGTGCGCGGTGGAAATCGTCCCTTGAGCTTGTCGCGATCGATCAGCCATTCCGGCTGTGGATAGCTGCCAACAATCGTACAGGGGAACAGCGGCAATTCCTTCATGAGTTTATCCCTGGGCTGCCAACTGGTCGTCTGCATCTGAAAAATCAACCAGCCGTATCTTGTAGGTTTCCCGTGGCAACGAGCCGAAGGGCGCCAATTGTATGTCGGTCGTTACGAGCAGGCGCGAGCGGATTTCGTCGCGCATGCGTTGAGCAAGGTCGTCGGCGGGCTGCGCGCTGCCCTCCGCCAGTTCGATAACGACGGGCAGCGGCGGCTCCTGCAGCACCGTGCGGGTACGCGGGCGAATCTGGAACATGCCCGACACCTCGCCGGTAAATTGTTCGAGGATGCTGCGAATAGCCGTAGGGAAAAGGTTCACACCGCGCACGATCAACATGTCATCGGTCCTGCCGATGCAGCGTATACGAGGCCCGGTGCGGCCCGTCGGGTTGGGCTGCATGTTGACCACCACGTGGTCGCGACTGCGAAACCGCAACAGGGGCATCGATTCCCGGTGCAGCGCCGTGTAGACCAGTTCCCCCTCTGCGCCATCCTCCCAGGCTATCGGCTGGCCGCTGGCCGGATCAATCAGTTCGACGTGCACATAGCCCCGGGCCATGAAGTTCATGCCGTTGCCATCGTCGTCCTCGGCCCACACCGATAGTGAGACGTCTCCGATGCCCATGGACTCCCTGACCCTGCAGCCGAAGGCGTCCTCGATCTTGCCCCGAATCAGCGGATCGCCACCCCCGGGCTCGCCGGCGGTGATCATGTGGGTGAGCCCCAGTGAACCGGGCTCGATGCCCTGCTGCTGGCACCACTCGATCAGGTACAACCCGTAGCTGGGCGTACAGCTGATTCCGGTGGCGCTCAACTTCTGGATAGCCGTGACCATGCGCTCTGTATTGCCGGTGCCCACAGGTATCACGGTACAACCGATCTTGTCGAAGCCGTAATACACCGCGCCGGCGACGAACGGGCCCGCATTGAAGCCGACCACGACCTTCTGGCCCGCGCTGAAACCGGCAGCCGAGTACCCCCTGGCGACATTGGTCGCATACATGTCGAGATCGCTGGCGGTGAGCCCCAGGTAACAGGGTACCCCGGTAGTGCCGCTGGTGCTGAAAACGCGTACCAGGCTGTCTGTGTCGCAGGCGAGGTGAGCGCCAAATGGCGGCACGGAGGCCTGTGCCGAGCGCAGCTCATCCTTTTCGGTAAACGGCAACTGCGCGATGTCGTCCAGCCCACCCGCCTCCTGCCAGGACGCAAAACCGGCAGACTGCAACTTCTCCCGGTAAAACGCGGACCGCTCGAAGAGGTAATGCAACTGCTGTTTGTAGCGGCCTTTATCGATTTCGTACTGTTCGGCCACGGGACGGGTTTCAACCGCTGGATCATACATCATGAGGTGATTTCCATTAGAGATCGGGGAGACGCCGCATCAACACCAGCGCAGTACACATTCGCCTACGCGCCGGCCAAGCCCGCGCGCGGATTCGAGATCGGCTGCCGTGGGTCCGCTTTCGGGCCCCTCGTCGACGTTGGACTGGGCCATCGCACCGAGGCTTGCGCCCAGGCGATTCAGGTCTTCCACCGAGCCCGTGGAGCTGTTATTGCCGGGCAACTGGTTGAGGTTGACCCACAACATGCCGTGCTGCGCAGCGAACGTCAGCAGTTGCACGAGGGTGTTCTGCTTGTCACCGTTCTGGGAGCCGGAGTTGGTGAATCCGGCGGCGAGCTTGTCGGCCCAGCGTTGTTCCTGCCAGCGTCCGGATGACTGTTCCATGAAGGCCTTCAGTTCCGCAGACGCCGAGCCCATATAAGTGGGACAGCCCATGACGATCGCGTCCGCACGGTCCAGTTTCTCCCACGAAGGCGCATCCGCTGACAGGTCGCCCGCGGGGATCAGGTGGCACTCTATACCCTCTACCGCACCCGCACCCTCCGCCACGGCATCGGCCTGGCGTGCGGTGTGACCATAGCCACTGTGGAAGACAACACATACCTGCTTCGTCATTTTCAGGACTCCTTCTGCCTGGCGATCTTAGCGGTGGAACTGTTCATTGTTCGGGGTGTGGTCTCCCGCAAGCCACTTATCGAGGTCTGCGCGCGCCGTCTTCTTCTTGTCGGCGTTGATCTGCTCGACGTCGTCGTGGTCGACGGTAAACTCCACCAGCAGACCGGAAGGGTCGAACACGTACAGGGAGTAGCAGTAGCCGTGGTTCAGGATATACGTCGTCGGCTCGCCAATGCCGGCTGCAGCCAGGCGGTCACGTATACCATCCTGGGTTTTCTGGTCGACCTTCATGGCCAGATGCCTGAAGCCTGAAGGCTGCAGTTCCGGCCCGAACTCGGCCTGGTCCTCCGGGTCGGCGAACTGGAAAAACGCCAGTGCCGATCCGTCGCCGATATCAAAAAAGCAGTGCATGTAAGTGCGTTCCTTGCCGAACAGCTCTGTTTTTTCAGCCCATGTCGCCACCAGCGGAAAGCCGATTACCTCTTCGTAAAACTGGCGAATAGCCGCCATATCGGTGGTAACGTGAGCGTTGTGATGCAGTTTACTGTTGATACTCAGCGGTGCATTCATGCTGTTCCTCCTCGACGTGCTGACACGCTAGAATTTCTTGATAAACGTGGCGCCCCACCGTCGCGGTGGTGCCGGCCACAGGAAATTCGCCCCCGGCGCGGGCCCGGGTGAAAACTCGGCATTGTACTCTTCATCGAACACGTTTTTGGCCCAGAGGGTAATCGACCAGTCGTCGGGCGCATCGAGTCCGATGCGCAGATCCACCAGGTCCACCTCGCTGCGAACCGAGATATTGCCCGGGTCCCACCAGGTATCACCCATACGCTGGTAGTCCACCCGCGCCACCGCCTCCGTGCCGCCGAACAGCGACAGGGGGTATCGCCACTCTCCCCCGAGATTCACGGTGTATTCCGTCACCAGCGGTGCCTGATTACCGTTGTCGGCGGGGTCTGCCGCTTTCTTGATCTCGCTGTCGGTGTAACCCAGACCGAAGTAGCCGCTGAGGTGATCGGAGAACTGGGCCTTGCCCTCGAGTTCCAGGCCGATGTACTCCACTTCAGGAATGCCACCGAGATTCTGTGTGCTGGTGGTGGGATCGAAAAAGAAGAAGTAAGCATTGTCGAAATCGGTATAGAAAACGCTGAGTGCGGTTGTGTACTTGCCGTCGGCGAAGACGCCCTTGATCCCGGCCTCGTAGGTGTCGGCGATCTGTTCATCGAAGAGGTCTTCCACTCCCGGCTCAGGCACCGCGGCGCCGACACCGCTCTGGTTGAAACCGCCGCTTCGGAAACCGCGGCTGTATCCGGCGTACCCCGTGAGGTCATCGCTGAAGCGGTAACGGACGGTCAGCTTGGGCTGCCAGGCATCCCAGGTTTCCTTGCGCTTTTCACCGAAGGTGATGCCGATACCGCCAGTCGGATCGTAGAGCGGCTGTGTCAGGGTCGTGTTTTCGCGCTCGTCTTCGTCGTAACGCAGCGAGAAACTCACCTCCAGGGCATCGGAAAAGTCGTAGGCGATATCGCCAAACACGGCCCAGGCGAAGTTATCCTGGTCGTCGGCGAGCAGGCTCAGCTGGGGGCTGGGGTCGGTCGGGTCCACGAACAGCGACGTGCGTGGCGTCTTATAGACCCGGAACACCCCGTTGCCGCGATCGACCTGGTTGCCCGTTGAGATATAACGATCCGTCGCTATCGCGTAAGCCCCGACGATCCACCTGAATCGCTCCTCGGCCGGTGAACTGAAGCGCACCTCCTGGCTCCACGCCTCCACCTCGAGATACTGGGTCTGGCTCAGGTCGGCGAACTCATCCCCGGTCAGGTCGCGGATAATCGATCCGATCGGGAAGAAATTTATCACCGACTCCTCACGCGGTACGAAATTGAACTGATCGCCGGTCAGGATCTCCTCGAGGTCATCGTAAGCGGTAATCGAGGTCAATGTGCCGAATTCCCAGTCCCAGTCCAGTTTCAGGCTGGCGCTGTAAACGTCGCGCTCATTGATCCCCGCATTGTTGACCCTGACCGGGAGACGGGTGTCATCAGCCTCGGCGTCGATGCGGAAATACAGGGATTGTGTCTCGAGCTGGGAACCGCTGAGACGGAGATCGGCGGAAAAAGTCTCGTTGGGCTCATACAGCAGCCGACCCCGAAGGGAAGTATCCTGGTAAGGATCTGCTTTCTCATTCAGGTACTTGTTGTCGATGAATCCATCCGTGTCGACATAAGACCCCGCCACCCGGAACTTCAATGACCCGGATTCGTTCAGGGGACCCGACACCGCACCGCGCACCGTGTAGCCCGGCCCGGAATCTGCTCCCAGCTCCAACCGCCCCTCCAGCTCATCACCGGGCTTGCGCGTAACTATCGTGATCGCTCCCCCGATCGCGTTGCGGCCGTAGAGCGCGCCCTGGGGGCCACGCAGTACCTCCACCTGCTCGACATCTACCAACTGCTGGGTGAACTGGGCGGGGTTGGTCATGAGCACGCCATCGACCAGCACTGCCACGGACATTTCACTATTACGTGCCTGCGACACCCCGCGCACGTTGATGAATGCATTGCCGGCGTTCTGCGTCTCCACCAGGGTGACGTTAGGTGTGAGGTTGACAAAATCTCTCGGGGTTTCAATGCCCGCCGATTCGATTTCGCCTGCGGTGAACGCGCGCACCGACAGCGGGCTCTCTTCCAGCGTCTCCGCTCTCTTCCTCGCTGTCACGACCACTTCTTCCAGTGCCCCCTGGGCAAAGACCCCGGTAGGAGAGAGCGCGGCCGCTACAGCGCCGGCAAGCATCGTCAGGGAAAGGCGGGCAGGTGAGTTCATTGTTCTATCCTGAAGTGAGTTGTTTAGCGGTTGCGAAGATGTTAAATTTTTCGCATACCGAATTCAACTTCGCATATCGAAATTATTAGTAATGATTTAATCTAATGTACGCCTTTTTATATAACCAAATGACGATTTTTGAGTAACAGCGGATCAACACTTCACCCCGTGTTACGTCGGAAATACTGGAGAGAAAGATGACCGAAGCACAGCAAAGCGCGACCTCTGCCATATGCGGTTTCGATGCAGACTCAGTATCCATCCGGGGCAAGGACCTGGTATCGGACCTCATTGGCCGATGCAGTTTCACCGAAGCCCTGCTGCTTCAGGCACTTGGCGAAGAGCCCAATCCCACTCGCGTAGCCATCGTGGACGCCGTTCTGGTCACTATCATGGAACACGGCCTGGTGCCGTCGGCCATCGTTGCCCGGCTGACCCACTACGGCGCTCCCGAATCATACCAGGGCGCGATTGCCGCAGGCCTGCTAGGGGTGGGTGACCGCTACGCGGGAACGGCGAGCGAATGTGGTGAAGTGCTGGAACGCATCGTCGCCGCCGAGGAACCCCGGGAGCAGGCGCTGCGAGAAGTGCGCGCCTACCGGGAAATCAAACGACCGCTGCCGGGCTTCGGGCATCCGATACACCGGGACAATGACCCGCGGGTCGGGCGGCTGCTTGAGGTCACCAGCACTGCGGGAGTCGACGGGCATTTCATCGCGGCCATGCGACTGCTGGAGAAAACGTTGAGCGATGAACTGGGCCGCGAACTGGTGACCAATATCAGCGCAGCGATTGCTGCAGCGCTTGGGGAGGCGGGAGTCCCTGCCCGGATGATGCGCGGTATCGTGCTGACAGCCCGGTGCGCAGGGCTGGTCGGTCATCTGTTCGAGGAAATGAATAACCCTGCCGCCCCCGCGATGTGGGCGGGGGCCCAGGAACGCGTTCGTTATGAGCCCTGAACCCGCGGACTCGACGAGCGATGAGCGCATCGTGGAATGCGGTGACGCGAAGATCTACGCCCGGCGATACGGTCAAGGCAACCCGGCACTTCTGCTGCATGGCTGGACACTGGACCACCGCTCGTTCTCACCGCAGGTTGCGGCCCTTGCCCGCAGCGTGCGCGTCGTCACCCTGGATCGGAGAGGCTGTGGGCGATCCACCGGGGAACCGGATCTCGACGCAGAGGTCAGCGACCTCGATACCGTCATCAACACACTGTGCGGTCAACCCGCTCATCTGCTCGGGGTATCCCAGGGAGGCCGACTCGCCCTGCGGTACGCCGCCCTTCGTCCCGGCAAGGTGCGCTCCCTGGTCCTGCAGGGTGCCGCCCTGGATGGCTACGATGCCGGTGAAGATCCCGACGAGGCCGTGCCACTGGCGAAGTACACCCGGTGGGCCGCTGACGGGGAAATGGAACGACTGCGCGCTGACTGGATGAGCCATCCATTGATGAGTGCGGGAGTAGACGCCGAACTTCGCAGCGCATTACGGGCCATGGTCGCAGACTACACGGGTAGAGATCTCCTCGTCTCATCCCCCACGGTAACGCCCGACGACATCGGTGCCCGCCTCGCCACTCAGCCGCTGCCGGTGCTGATCATCACCGGTGAATATGAAATCGCAGAGCGGAGGCGGCAAGCGGAGCATCTGCTTGAACTGCTACCGCGTGCTCGCCATGTGATCGTCGAGGGCGCAGGTCACCTCGTCAACCTCTCCCACCCCGCCAGGTTCAATAACCTCGTGACGGGCTTCTGGAAAGAAATCGACCGCTGAAAGTCACGCAGAGTCTGCCCGGATCGACTGTATCAGTGTGGGGTAGCGCTGCAGCTCAAGCTCGATAGCACGCGCCGCGGAGTGCAGAAACGGCAGCCGGGAATCCACCATTTCATCAGGATCGATTCTGGAGGTCGCGGTGGAGCAGTTGATAGCAGCGACGACCCCGGAGCCGCGATAACAGACAGGCACGGCGACGGAAACGATTCCGTAGTCCAGCTCATCCCGGATCATCGCGTAACCGTTCTTGCGCACCCCCTTCACGATTTTTTCGAGCTCGCGCTTACTCGTGACCGTCCTGTCGGTCAGTGGCTTGAGCTCACAGGTATCCAGGTACCGCTTCAGGTCCGCGTCGGACAATGCGGACAGCAGAACGCGTCCCAGCGAGGTCGCATACGCCGGAAAGCGGGTGCCGATGCCGGCACCCAGGCGCACCATACGATTGGTAGACACGTGCACGAGATAGAGAATTTCGTCGTCTGACAGTACCGCCATCGAGGAGCTGTCGCCCGTCTGGTCGCGAACCGTCTGCAAATGCGGGCGGACCGCCTGCTCCAGATTCATCGACTCGAGAAAGGCGGACGCGAAACCCATCACTTCGGGCGTCAGCAGGAAACGCTTGCCGTCCCTGCCCACGTAACCGAGCTCCACCAGCGTGTGCAGGCAACGCCGGGCCACCGCGGGACTCAGGTGCGTCGCGGCCGCGACTTCGCTGAGGGTCATCGCAGGACGCTCACGCGTGAACGCCCGCAACACGCTCAGCCCCCGCTCGAGCGTGCTGAGAAACTCTCCGTCTTTCCGGGGCGACGATGTTTTCACACGGTGAACTCATGACACACGATGGGAGGACAGTCTAACGAGCGCCCACAATTTTAGCGAGAGGCCCGCACCGCCATTCATTCGCATACCATGCTGTGAACAGACGACCCGACGCTGGCGATCGGCGGCTAATGCCGGGGTCGCTCACGCTCGACTCAGCGTCCCCTCGGGATGCTTGAAGTACTCGGCCCGGTCAATATCACGCAGTTCCACGGTCACCTGCAGGTCGGCGGGCCCGGCCTTCGGCGCGAACCAGTCAAGCAGTGCCTGGCGCATCTGCTGACCGACCGCCTGCCTGACCTCGTCACTGCGTCCCGCAAGAAAACGCACGTCGAGATGTACAAAAACGGCATCGCCGTGACCGTCGCCGACCATCGCATCGGTCGCCGGGCAGGCCCTGCTCTTGCAATTACCCAGCCGGATGCCGGCGGTGTCAGCCAGGATTTGATGCAGCCGGCTGAACAACTCGCGATGACCGAACTTGGATGCAAGGCTGGCAGAATATTCCAGCGTGAGGTGAGGCATTGTCTGAGTCTCAAGTCGAGAATGAAGGCCCCCGGAAAAAGCCAGGGCACCTCTGACTAATGGAAATCGCGCTCAGCAGAGCTCTGAAACGTTCAGAGGTGCCCCAGGCTTCTCTACGGTCCTTTGGGTTTGCGAAACATTAGCACGTGCTGACGCGGCAGGTAGCTTTCGTTGACCACGAACTCGAACCCGATGGTTTCAAGTTCCCGTCGCGCCTGATCTTCCGTCATCTTGTGCAGCGGCTTGATCGGTACACTGTTGTCCTCCCCGCGGTACTCCACCAGCGCCACCAGGCCACCGGGTTTGAGACCGGCCATGACCCCCTCCATGACCTCCCGTGGGTGCGAGAATTCATGATAGGCGTCTACCAGCAGCACGAGATCGGCCGAGTCAGGCGGGATTTTCGGATCCTGTTCTGTGCCCCGCAGGGTCTTGATGTTGGCCACACCTTCAAGCGCCGCGCGCGCTTCAATGATCGACAGCATTTCGGGCTGAATATCCACCGCGAGTACGGTCCCGTCGCCAACCCTGGCAGCGATGGGGAAGCTGAAATATCCGGTGCCGGCGCCAAGGTCGACCACGGTATCGCCGCTGTGGAGGGGCAGATTGCGGATCAGCTGTCCGGTGTGCTCCTCGCGCTCGCGCGCGGGTCGTTCCAGCCAACCGGCTCCGAGGTGACCCATGACGTGGGAGATTTCACGCCCCAGGTAGAATTTGCCGATGCCATCGCGGCTGGCCGGCCCGAACCGGTAGTGTTCAGCCCCGGCGTCCGCGCCTGCTCCCAGCGGTAGCAGCGCTGTACCGAGAAGGCAGAGCAACCCGACGAGCGTGACAATATGTCCCCGACTGTTCATGGCCTTGTTACGTGCCTGCAATCATGACAGATCAAGCGCGAGTCGCTCTGCAGCCCACGCGGCCGCATGCCGCGATATAGCCACCGCGACCTGCAATCCAGCCACCCGGGGGCATGTGCGCTCCGACTCGGCGAGCTGTTCGCGGGGATCTGGTGGCAATTTAATCGTGCCAAAGTCAAATTAAAAACGACCCCCACAAACACGTGAACCGGTTGCTTGTCCCGGCTACTCGACGGATAGTAACGCTACGCCCGCAGGTAACCCGGGGCGTGACATGGAGGTACTTCGCTATGCTCCCTATTCTGAAAACCGGTTCGCGCGGCGACCTCGTCGTCGACCTGCAGCGAAAATTGAACCATCAACTTAAACTGCGCCCACCACTGGATGACGACGGCAAGTTCGGTTCCAAAACCGACCGGGCGCTGAAGCAATTCCAGCGCAACGAGTGGCTGGTCGCTGATGGCGACATGGGCCCCTGCACTTATCACGCCCTGTATGGACACGAGACCTACACCCCGATACTGCACAAGTCGGTACCCTTCATTTCACAACCGGATTCCAGCACGTGCTGGGCGGCCGCGACGGCAATGATGACCCGAACCACAATCGGGGGTGTGACCTCGAAGACACCGGGTAATATGTACTCGCTCACGGCAGGACTCTTCAATGAGTCGGATACCGGTGCCGCGGTGGCTGCCGGCAATCGATTCGGCCGGATACACGGATTGCGGTGCAATGCGCCTCAGTCATGGACTGTGAGCTCGCTGCGCGCGGCACTGAAACACGGGCCACTGATGTTCGATATGTTGTGGAGCGCGTCTGACTATGCATCAGGTGCAGGTTCCGCCGGACACATGATCGTGGCAACGGGAATCCGGGGCGATAACGACAGCAGCGGCAGAGGCACCACCCTGCGCATTCATGACCCCTGGCCACCAGGCAGGGGCGCGAAGTATTCGGTGGGCTACCAGAAGTGGATGAAGGAAGTGCCCACGCGCACCTACCGGGTCTTCGAGACGTTATAGCGGACCAGGCAGGGAGACACACCGGCCGCCCGTCGCTTCAGCCCGGGCAGAGCTTCCGACCCGGCGGGCATTCGAACATCTGGTAGTCGCTGACAGCCTGCTTGAAATCACGCATGCTGAAAATCCTGGCGCCGTGCGCGGTGACAATGCGGCTGACTTCGCCATCCAGGCCTTCCAGGGCCTTGGCCCTACTGACGGTGTTTTCGTTCGCGGTGGGAACACCTGTCGCATAGGGCGTGCCGAAATGGTCTACCATGAACAGCACCCGTTCCCCGGGCAGGAAGAACAATAAATTGCTGTAAGAGTGAATCGTGGACACATCGTACAGTTCCACACGACGCTGGCCTGTACCGAAGCTGAGCCGCTCATGCACGTCCAGGAACCGCCCGTTGCCGGCACCACCGTGACCGGCAGCCGCGATGGCCTCCGCGATGGCCTCGTGATTGCCTGCAACGGTCACCAGTGTCGCTCCCAGCTCCAGTGCTTCCCCCAGGCCACCGAGATGATCACTGTGGTGGTGTGACACCACCAGGTAGCCGAGTGCGCGGTAGTTCCCGGACTCCTCCCGGTACTTCGACAGGCGCTCGCGCAGCCCGGCGTACCCGCCGCTGGCAATGAGTTCCGTCCCCGTATCTACGAAAATTGAGTACGCGTTCCCCTGGCCGATGTGGTAAGCGTGATCGCCCAGGCGATTGACGATCATTACGGAGGTGTCGGTGCGATCACCCTCCTGGGTCAACCCGCCGGGCAGCGCAAACAGTCCCGCGTCCAGCTCCGGATTGAACTCGATCACCCGGCCCTCACTGATGAGATTGGGCGCGCCCGCTACCGAAAAATCAGTGCGGGTTGCCCGGGTTATCCCGTTGCGGGTTTCTTGGTCCAGAAAAACATACTCCAGCAGTCCCAGCTGCGGGTTCTCACGCGTCATACGGTGGATCAGGCCGTGATCAGTGTCGATGAAAACGGTCAGGTCGGGACTCGAGGGAAACGGGAACCGTACCTTATAGTGCAGACGGTTCATGAACGTTTCCTCACCGAGGTACTCGGCGCTCTCGTGGGACTCAAGCAACTCGCGCGCCAGCAGCGTATCGGTGGTGCGCATGGTGCCCCCGGCAATCTGGTACGGGTCCGCCGAATTGGCCTCACCGTAGCGGGCATCCACCAGGTTGATGTTGCGGGCTTCGCCGCTTTCTACCTGGATCAGGCTGGGAAACACACCACCGCGGCCACGGAACCAATTTTCAAAATAGACGGCGCCACTCTCCAGGTCGTGCACGAAAAGCTGATTCATGCGACCGATATCCACCGATGAGGGTGACCAGCTCTGGCCGGTGGCGGGCGCGATGTAACGCTCGGCAATGCGGTAGGCGCGAATGCCTTCAAAGGCCTCGCCGCCGTAGGCTTCGGTCATGCTGGTGAGGATTTCGTCCAACAGGCTTTTGGGCTCTTTGGGCTCTTCGGCGAACCCGGTCGCTGCAAAGCCGCCGAGGACCAGGATACGGAGGGTAGCGATCAATTTTTTCATCTTTATTCTCCCGACGCGGAATCAGGAGTGTGGGTCACAGCGGTCGCGGTAGCCAGTCAGTTCATCGCAGAGTTGTTTCGCCCCGTCGCAGGAGCGGCGCAGGAGCAGCCTGGAGCGACCGCGTGGCCGATGGGGGCGGCGGACACAGGTCAGGCCGCCTCCCGCCCGCCGCTATCTTTAGGATCACCAGCCGCACTGTCGATCGGCGTTCTGTTCGGCCAGGTAGCCCATCAAGGGCTCGAAGTAGCGGATGATAGCCGCCGCGTCCATCGTCCTGGTGCCGGTGAGCTTCTCAAGTATGTTCTGCCAGGGCTCACTGCGCCCGGCAGTGAGCATCGCATTCAGCTTTGCACCGGCCTCCTTGCTGCCATGGAACGAACAGGCATGCAGCGGACCTTGATATCCCGCGGCGTCGCAAAGCGCCTCCAGGAACTGGAACTGCATGATGCGCGCGAGGAAGTACCGCGTGTAGGAGACATTGCCGGGAATGTGGTACTTCGCGCCCGGATCAAACCGGGATTCGTCGCGCTTCAGCGGCGCGGCCACACCCTGGTAGCGCTCTCGCAGTTCCCACCAACCGGCATTGTACTGCTCCGGGGAAATATCTCCCGAGAAAACGCCCCAGCGCCATTCATCCACCAATTTGGCCCAAGGCAGCACAGCGATGCCCCTCAGCGCCCGCTTCATCTGGTCATTGATAACCGCCTCGCTCGAGGAAGACGCATCCTCGACCAGGCCGGCCTGTTCAAGGTATGCGGGAGTCATGGACAATACGATGGTATCGCCAATGGCCTCGTGAAAGCCGCCGTGAGCACCACCGCGCAAGAGTGCCGTCTGGTCCCGGTAGGCACGTTGGTAATAGTTGTGGCCCAGTTCGTGATAGATCACCTTGAGTTCATCGTAGGTTTGCTTGATACACATTTTGATGCGCAAATCGTTGCCGCGGTCCAGACCCCAGGCACTGGCGTGGCACTGCACCTCCCGGTCCCGTGGTTTGGTAAACAGCGAGCGCTCCCAGAATGTTTCGGGCAGAGGCTCAAGGCCCATCGAAACGTAAAAACTTTCTGCGGACCTGACCATGTCCCGGGCGGACATGTTTTTTTCCACCAGCGTGCGGGTCACATCCAGCGATGCAGCATCGGGATAGGGCTCGACGAGGTCATAAATCCGGTCCCAGGTCTGGGCCCACATGTTCCCCAGCAGGTGTGCGGGTATCGGGGCGCCCAACGGGACCTTGTCCTCTCCGTATTCCGCGGCCAGTTCCGCCCTGACGTGGCAGTGCAAGGCCTCGTAAAGCGGCTCGACCTGGCTCCACAGGCGGGCGGTCTCCTTCTCAAACGCGTCCGGGCTCATGTCGTACGCGGAGCGCCACATCTCCCCGAGATCGGCAAAACCAAGTTCTCCCGCGCCCTCATTCACCAGCTCGACGAACCGGCTGTACTCGTCACGCATCGGTACGCTGACCTCGCGCCAGCCCTGCCAGTACTCCAGCAACTGATCATAATCCCGGGTAGTCGCCATCAACTCTTCCAGCTCCGAACCGGAGAGACAATCCCCGTCCGCCGGGCAATACTTGCCGGCCCCGTAGACACCGGGCATCGCCGTGGTGATAGCCGAGAGTTCCTTGCGTTTCTCGGCGTCAGACGGTGCAGGGTTCGACGCCCCGAGTTTCAACAGGGCGAGCGAGCGGGCGGTCGCGGGCGACATCTCACTGTTCGCGTAACGCAGCGAATCGGCAACAGACTTGCTGTGCCAGGCGGCGTATTTTTCCCCGAAGCGTGCGGCGAGGATAGCCGTGTCATGGGTCAGGTAAGTCGCCCTGACCCAGCGAGTGGCGCCCCTTTCAATACTCAGGTCTTCCAACTCGGCGTTGATTCGCTCTACAAACTCACCCGCCGTCTCGACAGGCGGTGCCTCAGCTAGACATACGCTGGCAGCAAGGGCCAGCAAAAAGATACAACTGCGATGCTTCATTGGTGATATCCCGGGTCCTGTGAATGTCGCGGCACGCCGTGGCGAAGTCGGCCCTCAGCCGTCAGGTCAGGATTTTGCACGCTGAGGCGTCACGAGTACAGCCCGGGCTAGCAGTCGCCATCTCTGCCCGGCATGGCTTCTTGCTCGCGGCATCTGTGCCCGCGTCTACGAGTGACCCAGCAAACCCGCTTTGTTGTCTCCCTGGTCTAGCGTGTCGCGCGTGCAGGGCCGTAAAACTGTGATCCAGCTTCCAGAATCTGCAGGCCGTCATGTCGATCAGCCTGTCTGGCGGTACCCGCGAGGATTGGATTATGGCAGCATCATAAGGGCGCATGGCGCAAAACAAACCCCGCGTAGACATCACAGAACGGGGTAATCTCAGGGGCGGAACAACAGGCGAGTACAATCACTTTGGCACACCAAGCTGAACGCGAAATAACACCGAGAGCTTACGCCCGCATCATCGCGGAAGCGGACGTGCGGCTGCACATTCCTGCAAGCCAGACATCGGAGAGTATCGACCTGATCGCCTCCTTCAAGTCGCTGGACCTGTCGGCGGGTGGCATCCAGGTGGGGGTAGATGAGCCGATCCGGCTGGAAACGGTACTGAAAATGAAGATCACCATTCCGTTGACAGAAGAGACTTTCCGCCTTGCCGGCCGCGTGGCCTGGTGCCATCTCAACGAAGTCAGGCAGCCCTCGTGGCTCATCGGTATTGACCTGCAGAATTGCGAACCGCAGGAATTGCAGCGCTGGCGCAAGGCACTCGACGACCTCTAGGCCACCTCTGAGTGATGGCAATTGCGGGCTCAACAGCCCGCCCGCACACCCAGCGTGTTCGTCTCCTCCGACGAGAAACCAGATAACGCGTCAGGCACTGCAAACGCACACACCTTGAACGCCATTCCGCCTGATCGGTGAGCTGCGGCGGCCAGGACCCGGTGGCAATCGACGCGTCTTTATGCTGTCATAGTGCCCGTTTTAGTTCAGCGGCGTGCCGTCCAGACCATCCATCTCGTTCAGCCACCCATGGAAACGACCTGGGGACACGGCAGTTCCCGCAGTATCGACGCACCCGCCAATTGGAGATAACGAAGCCATGACCCGCCTCTCGCGCGCCCTTTTCACTGCCTGCGTCGTATGCGGCGCCGCCTTCGCAAGCCTCGCCGGGGCCCAGCCGACCGCGCCCACCGCAGCAACCACCGGTGCATCCGATACGCTGCGCGTCCTGTACGAGAGCGAATACGCCTGGCGGCAGCAACAACAGGGCAAGATCAAGAACCCCGACGGGAAATGGGTGGATGGCGAAAACCTGCCACGCGTCGATGCCGCAACTCAATCCGCACATCTCGACTACTGGGAAAAGAAGCTCGCGGCATTGAGCAACATACCCCGGGAAGAACTGGACAGGGAAGACCGCATCAATGCCGATGTTTTCCGCCAGATAGTCGCGACCCTGGCCGATGAGGTTCGCTTCCGGAGCTACGAAACACCTTTCAATTCGGATACGTTTTTCTGGACGGGGCTTTACCCCCGTCTGGGCGGATTCGATGACCTGGCGGCCTACGGGCGCTACGCGGCCAGGCTGCACGACCTCGACCGTTACTTCGGCGAGCACATCGTCAACATGAGGGCAGGCCTGCAACGCGGCTACAGCGTACCCCGTATCACCCTGCGCGGTCGCGAGGCATCCATCGAGGCCTACCTTGCACCGGGACGGAAGAACCCGTTCTGGACACCGATGACGGACATGCCCGCCTCCATTTCGCCGGCGGACCGGGAAGCACTGCAACTCAAGGTCGCCGAGGCGATCGACAAATCGGTAGTGCCCGCCTATCGCCGGCTTCTCACGTTTTTCCGGGAAGAGTACATGCCCTCCGCACGAACCACCCTGGCGGCGAGCGAGTTGCCGGATGGCGAGGCGTTCTACCGCGCGCAGATCCACGGGTTCACAACCCTCGACCTGACACCGGAGGCCATCCATGAGCAGGGATTGGCCGAAGTTGCCCGTATCCGCTCGGAGATGTTGTCGACGATCGAGGCGACCGGTTTCGATGGTGAATTCGCTGCCTTCCTCGAGTTTCTGCGCAACGACCCGCAATTCTACGCCCGCACCGGGCGGGAACTGCTCAGTTACTCCGCGTACGTGGCCAAGCGCGCGGACGGCAAGCTCGGCGATGTCATCGGCTTTCTCCCACGCAGGCGTTTCACCATCCTGCCGGTCCCGGAAGCCCTGGCACCCTTTTACACCAGCGGTCGCGGCGGGCTCGACAGTTGCCTGATGAACACCCATGACCTGCCCTCGCGGCCGCTATACAACCTTCCCGCCCTCACCCTGCACGAATGCGCACCGGGCCATGCGCTGCAGGCGGCCATCGCCCGCGAGGCGCCGGGGGATATCCCCGAGTTCCGCCGCGACAATTACTTTTCCGGCTACGGCGAGGGCTGGGGACTGTACACCGAATGGCTGGGCACGCTCGATGGGGGTTTACGAAACACCGTACGAGAACTTCGGTCGCCTCTCCTACGAGATGTGGCGGGCCTGCCGCCTGGTCATCGATACCGGTATCCACCACTTCGGCTGGACCCGGGAGCGGGCACAGGATTACCTGCGCGAACACACCGCGCTGTCCAATCACGAGGTAGTCACCGAAGTCGACCGCTATATTTCATGGCCTGGGCAGGCGCTGGCCTACAAACTGGGTGAGATGCTGATCCGCCGCAAGCGCGCCGAGGCGGAGACGGCACTCGGCACCGCCTTCGACCAGCGCTATTTCCACGATGTCATCCTCGGCCTGCGTTCGGTGCCGCTGCCGGTGCTCGAACGCGAACTCGACGCCTGGGTCGCAGGCGGAGGCAAGAATCCCTATCCGGAGCTATCGCCGGCTGACTAACAGCATACGTGCTCGCTTCGATCGCTCGTGGCGGACGATTAGGTGCGTGGGCCAGCGTATTGTCGCACCAGCATAATATCAGTCACACCTCACCCCCTGCATGGCGCAGACCTGCAGGCAGAGCATCGGTGCCATCTGCGCTGGATCCATCATATTGACCTCCCCCTCCATCATCGATTCAACCGCCCGCCGGGTGCGGCGCTGGCTGGCGCAACTGCAGTCACAGTCATCGGGCTTGATCCGCTCCAGCGCATCCATCGGGTCGGCGCCGCCGCTGCCTCCGCCGCCCGCCACCATTACCGGCCTGGGACGGCGGCGATGCTTTCATCTGCTCTACCGGCGGCAGCGTCATCCCCGCCGGTACCATCTGGTTGAGGTCGCCGATAATGTCTTCTTCCACCCAGCTGGTGTCAGGCTCGTGGCGATCGTCGTACAGCCAGGGAGCGGCAAGAACAAACTCTCCGGAAATCACCTGGGCGACCGGCAGCTTCGGGCATCGCTCCCGGTAGTTAGGGCGAAGCTTGGGTCGCTCTCGCAGGCGCGCCTCGTAGCGCCCGCGGATCAGGGTGCGGGAAAACTCGAGAATCGTCACGCTGCCCCGGGGCGGTCCGTAGGCACAGGGCGACCACTTGCTCTGCGGACGCGCTGACATGGAGCTGCGATCCGCTCTCGTCCGCGAGCCGGCCAGTGTGATCATGGCATCCGTGACCGTACCGGTGAACCCGTAATCGACTCCCGGAACAGCCAGTGTCACCGCTGTCCAGGCGGTTTCGTCCACATACTCTTCCCAGCGCATGATGTAACCAAGATCGAGCTTGCCCACGCCGAGCATTTCGGTGAACATCCCGCCCATAGCGTCCGGGCTGACCACGTGAAAACCCCCGCCGGGTGCCTGGCCCATGCTGATCACCGCGCCGCCGACGCAATAAAAACGCCAGCCCTCGCCGCACTGTCCGCCCGGCTTGTATTCCCAGCTGACGGAATCCAGCCCATCATAGCCCGGCTCTGCCGCGGCGCGGCGGCGTTCCCGGGCCTCATTGGCACCCCGCGGTCCGGGGGCTACCTCCCCGGAATTCGGCCTGGCACTTGGCTTCGGCGGCGGCCGTTCCGGTTGCGGACCGTCGTAGCCGTCCAGGGTGATGCGAAGCCTGATGTCCTGTGATTGGGTTTGTGAGGGTGTCTCGGCCACATTGGAGAGCACCAGGATGTGATTGCGGTCGGGCTCAAGGGTGAAGAACCAGCTGGCCGGCGGGTTTTGAGCCGTTCCCGTGTCGATCAGGGCAGACGTTACGGATTGCTGCCCGCCCGCCAGGATCATTGCCAGTTGGCGGGTGAGGGCCACCGACCCCGCTTCGCTCTGAATAATCCAGTCTTGCGGCCCCCCTGTACTACCGACGGCCAGTTCGATACAGGCGCCGGCGTTGGCTGCAAGCTTTACCGGCACCCACACATCGCGCAGGGCTTTGGCGTCAATCCGGGTGAAGACACAATCATTCGGTTTGCCAGCAGTATTCATCGTGAGGGCCCTGGCCAACCAGTCACGCGCGGTGGCAGGTTGATTGCCCGTGGGACGGTACTTGCCATAGTCTGCGAAGACGCCGAGGAACTCTGAAAATGTGGGCCGCAGCCCCTGCTTGAACTGTCGCCGCAGCCCCCCATCGAGCCAATCGAGTTCGGCGCCCGCGCCCTTGCCGCCGACAGGCTCCTTCATCATGTTCACGAGATAGCTGTAGTCGGTATCGTAACCCTGCGGCAGGTCGGGCCCCGGCATGGCCGCCTCCCTGCTCAGCGGCTGCTGCCGGAGATAGTGCCGCTCTGCCAGGTAACGCCACCATGAGGAGGTCTGGTAGGACTGCTGCCTGCCGTACGCTTTCGGTTTGTCGCAGGCGCTATCGTCTATCGCATGGAGTGGCTGATTGTAACGCCGAAGCCCCCAGCGGCTGACATCATTGCTGTGCTTAACTCCTCTGAGGATGCGGGCCATATCATGACCGAAAGCCTCCGCCTGCCCTTCGACGATCCACTCACCCAGGTTACCGCGTCCTTTCTGTACCGTCTGCGTGGCGGCCTGTACCGCGTGAAACAACTCGTGGGCAAGGTCTGCGTAGTTCTTTGGTGTCAGCTTGCCATTGGTGGCAAACTGCGCGGCGTTGATTTCAATATAGGCCCGGCCGCCGCCAATCGGGCTGGAATACTTCGCAGGTGTTTTATTGTCGCTCTTGCCACCTTTGCAGTTATCCACCGGCGGAAAATCGTAGTAGTACACCCGCAATACCTTGGAACCGTCGGACCCGGTTACCGGTGGATCGTAAGCGGGCTGAGGGAACTTTTTACGTTCCAGGTACAGCGCGATCTCGTGGAGGTAGGTTTCCACCTCGCGCTTCATCAGTGCGACTTCGCGGCGGTAGGCTTTCACCTCGCGTTCAGTTGCGTCCGCCGGCAGGGGCGAACGCGCCTCTGCGGACACATCCAGGGCGCCATCGACGTTTTGGTACAGCTCCGTCATGTTGCTGCTTGGGGAAGTTCGCGGATAGCCGTCGAAGATTTCGAACCGGTTGATCCACCACTTCGCCGCCGCCCAGTCGGACTGCAGGAGCAGTGCAACAAGAGCCAACCAACGCAACTGATTCATCAGCGCGGTGTGCCCGACACATCGCCAGTGAGCGTCGCCCGGCATCTTGCCACCGCGGTAGCAACGACTGAACCAACGGCAACAGTCAACGTTCAGCGGGACCGATGGTTTGGTGAGACAGCGTCATCGTTCTGTGCGGCCTCTGAGCAGCCGGGACCGGTTGTTACCAGCGTTACAGGCAGCGCTGCTGCAAACCCGTGCGGCGCAGTAGGTTGCTCCAATTTCTGTCTCCGGTGAAAGGTTTTCTCCGCATTCTACCCGGTTCTCACCCGACGGGCACCTGCCTGCGCTCGTGCCTCCGCGCGTGGGTGCGTGGGTGCGTGGGTGCGTGGGTGCGTGGGTGCGGGGTGCGTGGGTGCGTGGGTGCGGGGTGCGTGGGTGCGTGGGTGCGTGGGTGCGTGATAGATATTCGGGTCTGCGACAGTTGGCGCCTCGCGCCCGGAACGTCGATTTTCCGACGCTGTGAACCGGCTCACATTTCCAGGTCGCTATCACCACTTTTCTGGAGATACCCGCGGAAAACTATGGTGCGATCCGGTGGGTTAAATTTCAATGGCGACACCCGGAAAAAACACAGGCGCGGCATTCGGCCGTGAAGTATCAACGTGAGAAACCAATCCCCTTTACGTCCTTTATCCCGTCTACTATTGCTGGCTTGCTGCGTAACTGTCCTCGACGGCTGCCGTCTCATTATCAGCAATGGAGAAGGCGATAAAGGACAGGTTGTGACCGCCTCCGGACAGATGGACTGCGACGAGGCTGAGTGCGCCTTCGAGATCACCGAAGAGACCACGGAAACATTTTCAGCATTGCCCTACGAAGGTTACCGCTTCGTCCGCTGGAAAGGTGTATGCGGACGCGAGCCGACGAACACATGCACCACCACGGTGGCGCCGCTCCCCGAGACGCTGAGCGAATTCGATGGTGAAGTCACCATGCGCGCGGTGTTCGAACGGACGGACAGGAAACGCACCTGGTATCGCGATCGCGACGGCGATAATTTCGGCGCCGCTAATGAAAGCCTGAGGTCGGCTGCGCGCCCGGACGGCTTCGTGGTGAACAAAAAGGACTGCGACGACAACGACGCCACGATTTTTCCCTGGAATAAAGAGCTTCCGGATCAACTTGACAACAATTGCAACGGTCGGATCGACGAGGGATTTGTCGAAGTACTTTTCTGGCAGGACGCTGACGGCGACGGGTTCGGCGACCCCGACGCCAGTCTGAAGCAACTGGAACAGCCTGAAGGCTACGTTCGCAACAAACTCGACTGCGACGACGACGATGCCAACGAGCACCCGGACGCCGGGGAGCGTATGGACGGCATCGACAACGACTGCGATGGCGACATCGATGAAGGCTCTGTCACCTACTACCGCGACGTGGACGGTGACGGTTACGGCAGCGCATCTGACACCGTGACCGCCCTGGAGGCGTTACCCGGCTACGTCGACAACGACGACGACTGTGACGACAACAATGCCGACGTTTCCCCCCGGGCGGAGGAGCGGGACGACAGCGTGGACAACAACTGTAACGGCGAGGTGGACGAGGGCTTCTTCGACCGGACGTATTACCGCGACCAGGACGGCGACGGCTACGGCGACCCCGCTGAAACCGCGGTCGCCAGGGAGGCCCCTGCAGGCTTTGTCAGCAATGGCACGGACAACTGTGTCGAAATTGCCAACGCCAGCCAGAGTGATCTCGACGGCGACGGTATCGGTGATGCCTGTGACGAGTTCACCGATTCGGACGACGATGGGCATCAGGACAGCGTGGACAACTGCCCGCTCGACTACAATCCGGGCCAGGACAACGCCGATGGCGACGCCTGGGGTGATGCCTGCGATGACTTCACCGACTCCGACAACGACGGGCATGAGGACAGCCGCGATAACTGCCCGCTGGACTACAACCCCAGCCAGGCGAACAGCGACGGGGATGCCTGGGGAGACGCCTGTGACGACAGCAATGATAGCGACAGGGATGGAGACGGTTTTGACAACGACAGCGACAACTGTCCGGATACGTCCAACCCCTCTCAAGACGACAGCGACGGCGACGGCATCGGTGACGCCTGTGACCCTGTGCACGACAGCCCGACCGACGGCGATTGCCCGATGTCCTCAGAAGACCGGGCCATGCTGTTGGCGGTGAATGCGGCTCGCGCCACGGCGCGCAACTGCGGCTCGCGGGGTGACTTCGCCGCCGCCCCGCCTGTCACGTGGAATTGCGCGCTCGAGGCCGCAGCGCTGGGCCACTCCATGGATATGGCGCGTAACGGTTTCTTCAGCCACACCGGGTCCGACGGTCAGTCGGCGGGAACCCGTGCCACGCGGGCCGGTTACGTCTGGTCTGCGCTGGCCGAAAACATCGCTGCCGGAGGAGCCTACAGCGCACCTGCTGCCGTGGTACAAGGTTGGCTGGATAGCGATGGGCACTGCGCCAATATCATGGGCGGTAATTACAGCAATATCGGAGCAGCCAAGTACAGCGACCCGGGGAGCACTTATGGTGTTTACTGGACGCAGATGTTCGGCAGGCCCTGGTAACCGGAACTGGCCCGCGAGAGCAGCTGGAGGCTTGCGGCAATCCCGCGGCAGGCTGGCCGCGGCAACTGCTCAGTTCCTCAGCCGGGGCGGTCCGTGAGCAGGCCCGCGAGCACCTCGACGTGGGCGAGCGCCTCGATGCCGGCATCGGTGAGGTAGCCCCCATCCTGGCGGCTCACCAGACCCCTCTCACACAGCTCCCGACAGGCGGCCACCACCTCGGGCCGCGCGCTGGAATGCACCTTGATCCCCTGCTCCTGGGAAGCCCCGTCAAAAAGGAGCAAAAGATTAAGCGCTTCTATGTGACTGGAATCGAATGCCATGGCACTTCTCCACCGGCGCGTGTGCCGTTCCGATGTCAGCGTAGCACAGGCTGTAACGACTCGCCCGCCGTCGCTTTCGGGGTAGCTATTCATTGACGCGGCCGAAAGACTGTTTTGCCAATTGCGTCACGGTAGACTATTCTCGGCGAGGATCACACCCGCGCATCCCGGAAGGAGATACCGCAATGAAAAGATTTGTCACTGCCGCACTCGCCATCACCTGGCTGATCTCTGCCCCATGGGCGGTCGCCGACCTCGAGGAACAGTTGATCAAGCTCGACCGGGAATGGGGGGAAGCCACCAAGCCCGAACAATTAAAAGGGCTGCTGACGGAAAACTTCATCCTCGTGGACGAAGACGGAAGCCACAGCCGCACGGACATGATGGACCAGCTCGAGAAAGCCAAGCCCTCTGACGAGCCCTATGTCGCCGGCGGATACTCGGTGCGGAAAGTTGACGATAAGGTAGCGGTAATGGTGCACTCGACGACGGCGGATGGCGAGACGTACACCAGCATGCATGTCTGGCGCAAGCACGATGGCAAGTGGAAGGTCGCCGCCTCGGCGAGCGTTGAAGCCGACTGAGGCCCCGGTCGGCGCGACAGTCCGGGTGCCGTAGAACTGATGAGACCGCTCGGTCCAGCCCGGGATAGCCGGCGGCATGCCGCGGAGAATCCATGACCGTTACCAAATTTCCAGGCCGGGGCATGAGTCCGCGTCTCGCCGAGGCGCGATCGAACTGCATCGACATTCCCGAGCTGATCGGCCTCTGCCGTGGCGTACTCGCAGACGGCACCATCAACGTGACTGAAGCAGCCTTCATCCTGAATTGGATGGATGAGCGGCCGGAGGTTATCAAGACGTGGCCCGCCAACGAACTGCACACACTGTTGAAAAAGGTACTCGGCGACGGTGACCTGTCCGAGGCCGAGGGAAAGGAGCTTACCGAGCTGCTCGAAGAAGTCATCGGCGACCCGGTTTCGCTGATTCTTTACTAGGACGCCTCGGCGTAATGGCAATCGCGCTCAGCGGAGCCCTGCGGGCTTACGCGCCTCGGTAGGCCACGGTCCCAAACCTCGACTTCTGACAGAACTGGTTAGGGATTTCAACAGCAACCGGCGGCCGGTCACACTCATCAAACCCCAATTCGCCTGACGTAGTCGAGCCCGCTTACTACGGCGGCGACCTGTGCCGCCGTGCAGTTCTCGGCATCCACGCGGGGGCTGTCCGGGTAAACCTCCGTGGTGGTGCGATAGGCGGCTGGAGTCACGCCCGCACACAGGCCCAGTGCCCGAGTGGCGTAGTTGATCACGCCCGGCTGAGCGAGAGGGACACCGATCAATCGGCCCTCATTGTCGGGCGGGGCGATATGGGTCACCGCCTCAACCCCGGCAATAATAGCCGCCTGGAAGTCCGGGGCGGGTTCGTCGGTGTCCCCGACGAGATAGAAACCGTCAGGGATATTCCAGTTATCCTGGGCCACGCCGTCGCGCGCTGCCAGCGCAGGGCGGAATTCCGTGTTATCGGTATCGGTCGTCTCGTGAAGATCGATATGTACCGCAAACCTCCCCGGAGTGTCCGCAAGCAGCGCCATCAGCGCAGCGGACTCCCGCGCCGGACTGTTGTCGACAAACGACCGATTGGGGTCCACCGCTTCCGGATTCCAGCGATTGATCGTCTCGTAAGCCCATGGGCTGACACAGGGCGCTACCAGCAGGTTGAAATCGCCGGTGTATTCCCCGGCGCGGGTTTCCAGAAACTGAATGGCGCCGTGCACCCCGCTGGTTTCGTAACCGTGAACACCACCGGTCACCAGCGCCACCGGCAGGCTGTCGCTCCAAACCGGGCTCCTGACCGACAGTAACGGGTAGCTGCCCTCCTCGTACTCGAGGCGCCCGTAGGACCGTACATCGAACCCCGCGGACATTCTCTCGATGTTCGCCACCACATCGGCATGGTAGGAGCGCTTTGCAGACTGCGCACTGCGCCAGGCCCTGCGTTCTGCAGCGCCCCACTTACGCCCCGCCACGCCTATCGGGTAACCCGTCATATCGGTCCTCTCGATCTCTGCATTAAAGATCGACAAGAATAGGCGAATTCGCGTCCCCCTGCAGCCCACGGCCATCGCGGCGGGCTATACATCTCGGCCGACTCAGGCATAATCACTGACCGAACGGTCGCCGCCATCATGTTATTCAAGTTCTTCGAAAGCCTCGTCAACCCTTTCCCGGATACTCCGCCCGGGATATCCCCGCGCACGACCTACCAGTTCTGCCGTCACTACACCCGCGGGCTTGAACCCTACCTCCTGCTGATGGCGCTGCTGAGCACCGCCGTGGCCATTGTGGAGGTCGCGTTGTTCGGCCTGATGGGCAACTGGGTGGATTGGCTGGGCGCGCATACCCCGCTTGATTTCCAAGCCGGCGAGGCACGAGGATTAATGGTACGGGGCATCGCCCTGCTATTCGCCCTGCCGCTGCTCGTGGGCCTGCAGTCACTGCTCATTCACCAGACGCTCATGGGCAACTTCCCGATGATTGTCCGCTGGCAGGCACACCGTTACCTGTTGCGCCAGAGCCTGAATTTTTTTCACAACGAGTTCGCCGGCCGCATCGCCACCCGGGTCATGCAGACTGCGCTGGCAGTGCGCACGACGGTGATGAAACTGCTGGATATCCTGGTCTATGTCGGCGTTTATTTCCTTACCACACTGGGATTGCTCGCGAGCCTGGACCCGCGACTGGTCCTGCCTCTGCTGGTCTGGATCACGGCGTACAGCGTGATCCTCTACCTGATTCTGCCGCGGCTGCGGGCCGTGTCGGAATGGCAGGCCGATGCCCGCGCGACCATGACCGGACGCATCGCCGACAGTTACACCAATATCTCAACGGTCAAGCTGTTTTCCCACGCGCACCGGGAATCCAACTACGCCCGTGAGGGCATGGAGGATTTTCTGGGTACCGTACATCCACAGATGCGGCTGGTCACCTGGATGGAAACCGCGGTGACCGTGAACAACGTGATCATGGTGCTCGCTATTGTCGCCACGTCGGTCTACCTCTGGCTGGGAGACGCGATATCACCCGGGGCGATCGCCGCCGCCGTGGCGCTCTGCCTGCGACTCAACGGCACGTCGGAGTGGATCATGTGGGAGGTCTCCGACCTGTTCGAGAACATCGGTACGGTCCGGGACGGCAGCCAGACACTCTCCAGCGAAATCAGTGTGAATGACCAGCCCGGCGCCCAGGCGCTGCGCGTACCCCACGGAGAAATCTGTTTCGAGCACGTCCGGTTTCACTACGGCAGCGATATCCGGGTATTCGACGATCTCAATCTGACAATCGCCGCCGGCGAAAAGGTCGGTGTCGTCGGTCGCTCGGGCGCCGGCAAATCGACGCTCGTGAACCTGCTGCTGCGCTTCTACGACGTGCAGGGTGGACGTATCATCATTGACGGCCAGGACATACGCGAAGTCAGCCAGGAGAGCCTCAGGGCCAACATCGGCATGGTGACGCAGGACACGTCCCTGCTGCACAGAAGCGTCAGGGAAAACATCCTGTACGGTCGCGAGGACGCCTCGGAAGCCGAAGTGGAACAGGCCATTCAACGGGCCGAAGCCCGTGACTTCATCGAGGCACTGCGTGACAACAAGGGCCGCAGTGGCCTCGACGCCAGGGTCGGTGAACGTGGAGTGAAGCTCAGCGGTGGTCAGCGCCAGCGCATTGCCATCGCGCGGGTGATGCTGAAGGACGCGCCCATCCTGATACTCGACGAGGCAACGTCGGCGCTGGACTCAGAGATTGAGGTGGCTATCCAGGACAGCCTGTATCAACTGATGGCCGGTAAAACCGTTATCGCCATCGCCCACCGGCTGTCGACGATCGCCGCCATGGACCGCCTGCTGGTACTGGACGAGGGGCGCATTGTCGAATCGGGCACTCACGCCGAGCTGTTGGCCACCGACGGCATCTACGCTCGCCTCTGGGCCCACCAATCGGGCGGGTTCCTGGGGCTGGAATAGTCTGCCGTAACTCTCACATCTTACACCCCGCGCTACTCGCTGCCGCCGGCGGACGACGAGCTCTTTTTCACTTTCAGGGCGGCGCCGCGCCAGGCCTGCTGGATCACGTAGGCGCGAATCGCGTCCGACTGCTCCTCGTCGAGCAAACCGCCAATGGCCGGCATGCCCCGTTCCGCCAGTGCACCGCCCAGTACCACCTTGTTCCAGCTCTCCGGGTCGTGCAGGTAGGCCGACCCGCGCAGGTCGGGAATCAGCAGGCCGGAAACCGCGTTGAGGCCGTGACAGCCCATGCACACATCCTGGTAGAGCGCGAACCCGTCGCGCAGCGTCTGCTCATCGGCGGTCTGGCGGGGTGGATTGAACACCACCGTGGGTCGCCAGTCCACCGCAGGCAACTGCTGCTTGGAACCCAGCTTGAAGGTCAGCACACGGCTGACGTTGGGCAGGCTCTCCGCCTGCACGTACTCACCGAACACCAGGGCGAAGGCCCCACCCCAACCCGCGCTCACGGTCACGTACTGCTCGCCGTCGAGCTCGTAGGTTATCGCCGGGGCGACAATGCCTGTCTGAGCCGGGAATTCCCAGAGGCGCTCGCCGTTGTCGGCACGAAACGCCACCAGTTTACCGTCGGCTGTGCCCTGGAACACGAGGTTACCGGCGGTGCTGAGCGTACCACCATTCCAGGTGCCGGGATGCTCGACGCGCCAGGCCTCGCGCTGCCGGATCGGATCCCAGGCCACCAGCCGGCCCTTGATTATCGCACCGAGAGCATCGCGTTCCGCCTGGGCATCCGGGAGGCTGCCCACCACACCGTCGGTACCCGTGTTGGTCCAGCCGGGCCGATAGCGGAAGCCTTCCTGCTGGCTGTAGTTGGCGGGAAAATCAAGCACCGGGATGTATACAAGGCCTGTGGCCGGATTGAACGACATCGGGTGCCAGTTGTGCCCGCCCAGGTAGGAGGGAAACACCAGGAAGGGCTTGTCGCGGTAGCGCGCCCCCTCGGCCTCCACCGGGCGGCCGGTAGTGAGGTCGACGTGGGTCGCCCAGGTGATGTCTACGTAGTTGTTGGCGCTGATCAGTTCGCCGTTGGTGCGGTCAAGCACGTAGAAAAAGCCGTTCTTCGGCGCCTGCATCAGCACCTTGCGCGGCTTGCCATCGAGGATCAGGTCGGCAAGTATGATGTGCTGGGTGGCGGTGTAGTCCCAGGTTTCCCCCGGGGTTGTCTGGTAATGCCAGACGTATTCCCCGGTCTGCGGGCGGAGAGCGACGATGGAACTGAGAAACAGGTTGTCACCGCCGCCGGGTGAACGGATGTCCCGGTTCCAGGGCGTGCCGTTGCCCACCCCGATGTAAAGCAGGTCGAGCTCGGGGTCGTAGGCCATGGCGTCCCACACCGTGCCCCCGCCGCCGATCTCCCACCACTTGCCGGTCCAGGTCTTGGCCGCCATCGCCATGGTGTCGTTTTCGAAGCCGTCGGACGGATTGCCCGGCACCGTGTAGAAGCGCCACAACAGCTTGCCGGTCTCGGCGGCATAGGCACCGAGAAAGCCCCGCACGCCGAATTCGGCACCGCCGTTACCGATCATTACCTTGCCGTCGATCACGCGCGGCGCACCGGTGATCGTGTAAGGCATCGCCGGGTCGACGGTGGCGACTTCCCAGTTCACCTTGCCGGTGGCCGCGTCGAGAGCCACCAGGCGCCCGTCGAGAACACCGACGAACACCTGCCCGCCCCAGACGGCCACGCCCCGGTTGACCACGTCGCAGCAGGCGTGTCGCGCCTTGTCTTTGGACACGTTGGGGTCAAAGGTCCAGAGCTGCTCTCCGGTCCTCGCGTCCAGGGCATGCACGATGCTCCATGAAGAAGTCGTATACATCACGCCGTCCACCACCAACGGCGTGGCTTCGATTCCCCGTTTGGTCTTCAGGTCGAAAGACCAGGCCAGCCCGAGCTTGTCCACCGTTTCGGTGTTGATCGCCTTCAACGGGCTGTAGCGCTGCTCACTGTAGGTCCGACCGTAGGACATCCAGTTGGCTTTATCCTGGGCCGCTGCCGTCAATCTTGCAGCGTCGACAGCAGCCGGGGGCGATCCGGCCGGGGGCGATCCGGCCCCGGGCAATCCAGCAGGGGTTTCCGCCGGCGCCGGCGCGCTGCTGGCGAACAGGATAGACGCCAGGATGCAGGGGGTGAGGATAGCTCTCATAAATCGAATCCAGCAGTTTGAACGCAACGCGATAGTAACAGCGATCAAGCGTCGAGGAAACGCGGGTACCAGGACCTCGCAACCTGACCTGACCTCACCGGCCGCACCTCGCCGGCCGCACCTCGCCGGCCACACCTCGCCGGCCACACCTCGCCGGCCGCACAATTGCCAGCGGACCCCGAAACCGGTAGCGTTTGCCAGAACCTGCAGGGAGAAAAGGATGACTGTGAACCGAGCGCAATACTGGACACCGCCACCACTGGTCGGCGCATTGCTGATGATCCTGCTGTCCTCCGGGCCCATTACCGGGTATGCCGAGGCCCGGTATGACGAGGCACTAGAGCGCGAGGGGACTTTCCTGATCAGGGATTTCCGCTTTGAGGACGGGGGCGTCATGGATCTGTCCCAGCACTACACCACTCTCGGCGAGCCGCGCCGCAATGCCGCGGGCCGGGTCACCAACGCGGTGTTGATCATGCACGGAACCACCGGCCGGGGCCGCGGCTTTCTTTCCGAACGGTTCGCCGGCGTGCTGTTTGGTGAAGGGCAATTACTCGACGCGTCCCGTTACTTCATCATCCTGCCGGACGCCATCGGCCACGGGCAGTCCAGCAAGCCCAGCCTCGGTCTGGCGGGGGACTTTCCCGCCTACACCTACGACGACATGGTGAGCGCCCAGTACCGATTGCTCACCGAGCACCTCGGCATCGAACATTTGCGGCTGGTTACCGGTACGTCGATGGGCGGGATGTTCACCTGGATGTGGGGCTACCGCTATCCCGACTTCATGGATGCCCTGCTGCCACTGGCGAGCCTGCCGGTAGAGATCGCCGGACGCAACCGGATGACCCGCAAGATGATCATCGACGCCGTGCGCGACGACCCTGCCTGGAACGGCGGCGACTACAAGGAACAACCCCCCGGGCTCAAGGAAGCCATGTACGGACTGATTTTCATGGTCTCCAGCCCGCTGCAGTACCAGCTGGCCGCACCCACCCGGGCGTCTGCGGAAGCCATGATGGACCGGCTGCTGGAGCGCTACCTGCCGAGGATGGACGCGAATGACCTGATTTATGCGTTCGATGCATCACGCAACTATAATCCCGCGCCCCACCTGGAACGGATTGTTGCGCCCCTGCTGGCCATCAATTCCGCCGACGACCAGGTCAACCCACCCGAACTGGGAATCCTGGAGCGGGAAACCCAGAGGGTGAAAAACGGGCAGTCCGTAGTGCTGCCGATTACGTCTTTGACGCGCGGTCACGGCACCCACTCGCTTCCCGGTATCTGGGGGCCTTACCTGGCTCGTTTGCTGGCAGCGACCGCAGACCCCGTGCCGGTGGAACCCGGCGTGCTGCTCGACCCCGCAGACCCCGCCTGGCAGGTCGAAGCGCCGGCGATTTTTGACGCACGCTTCAGAACGACGGAAGGCGCCTTCAGCATTCGGGTCGAACGTCAACTGGCCCCGCTGGGCGCCGATCGGTTTTTCCAGCTGGTCCACAACGGTTTCTACAACGGGATTCGAATTCACCGCGTCCGCGCTGGATACATCGCCCAGTTCGGTCTCCACGGCGATCCAGCTGTCACCGCGCAGTGGAAAGATACGACCATTGCAGACGATCCCGTAGCAACCAGCAATAGCCGGGGGACCGTGGCATTTGCCATGACCGGCCCCGACACCCGTTCGACCCAGGTTTATATCAATACCGGGGAGAATGCGCACCTCGACGCGGAGGGATTTGCGCCATTCGGGCGCGTGGTCAGCGGCATGGAGACCGTGGACAGGCTCTACCCGCTGTACGGCGAAGACGCCGGAGGTGGCATGCGCGGCGGTCGCCAGGGTCCCATCGTAAATGGCGGGAACAGCTACCTGGACACACGTTATCCGCTGCTGGACTACATCGTCGAGGCGACGATCGTCCCGGTAGCGGCTGAGGTACAGCACGACTGATCAACCAACGCGGCGCTGGCCTGAAACGTGCTAATGCGTCCATAGAGTGAAACGTAAACCACACGGGAGCACACAGGATGGAACTGTTGGATATTTCCGAAAAACGCCGGATGGTCAGGGAGGATGCCGCGGCGCTGCTGCACCAGATCGCCGATTCGCTGTCCCGCCATAACGGGCTCGATTTCAACCGGAGCGGGTTGAAGTTCCACATCAACGTTCCCAGTGAGGTGACGGTGGAGGTGGAAGTAGAAATGGAGAGCGGCGAGTCCAGTATCGAGGTCGAGATCAGCTGGTAAGGTTGTTGTCGCGAGTCACTGCCATGCGGAAAGGCCAAAGGCTGACCCTTTGTTAAGGCGCCGCCATACCGGCGGAACGATAGACCTCGTCGATAATCGCACTGGACACGCCCAGCTGTGCGGCAAGGTTCGCATAACGCTCGGCTCTCTCAACCTCGTTGCGCCCTAGAGCCGCCTGCAGCAACCTGACATAGGCATCCTGAATCGCCGCCGTCAAAGCAGCGGTCTCCTGCCGACCCGGCGACAGCGTCTGCATGCGCCGAGCGGCCTGAAGTGCGCTGCCCTCTGCGGGCGTGCTCAGGTGGTAGCGCGAGATCGCTTCCATTCCGCTGGTGTAGAGCCGCTCGATCTCACGCTCGCGGCGATCTGCGAGGTCCTTGAGGTCAGGCTCGATCGCGGTGAGTTCCAGGGCGAGCTTCCCGTAGCGTTCGGTGGCGTGCGAGAGCTCACCCGCTTCCCATGAGGCGGAGGCGTCTTCGCGAAGTGCCTCCAGTGCAGCCATGCGTTTTGCAACACCAGTAGATGAATCGCCGGCGGTTGCGAGCGCCGTAAGCCCATCGACATTGAGCCTCTGCCACTGTTCCCTGGCGACAGAACGGGCCCGGACTGCCTCGAACAGGCGGGTCAGCGCCTTCGACTGTGCATCCAGCAGGTCACCCGCCGCGTTGAGCATACGGCGCCTTCCTTCGACATTGGCAGTGGTGACGGCCTCTGCCGCCGCGGCCGCCAGCAGGTCGGCGGTCGGCTGGAGTCGTTCCAATTCCGGGACATGCCGGCGGGTCAATTGTGACCACTGGTCGGCCGATACCGCGGGCGGCGGTCCGGCCAGCGCGGCCAGCAGCTGGGCCGCCCAGGACTGCAACCGAACCCGGTCTTCTTCCAGCCGGTTACGCTCGGCCGCAGACATCGCCTTGTCGGGTGGGGCGACCGGAGGCGATGCAAGCTCGCCCGCCTCCACCGGCGGCTTATCAATCGCCACGGGGCGCTCTCGGTCTGCCACCAGGCGATACACCAGTGCGGCAACCGCAATCGCCAGTAGCAGCCAGGCCCATGTCCACCCGCGCCGCATCGCCGTCACCGGAGGCATCGTCGCCGGGCTTGCCGCGACCGTCGCGCGGGCCGGGATCGAATCCGCGGCAATTCCAACTGTCGGGACATCACCGGACACCGCGGCCGATTCGAGCCGGGGCTCGGGCGTAAGCTCGGCCTGGTGTTCGCGCCGGTACCCGGTCTCGCGCTGAGGCTCAGGATCAGGTTCGGGCTCAAGCCCCGGTGCAGGGGCAGGCGCCAATTCGGCTGACAACGCCTCACTGGCGCGTTCGGGCGAACTGCCGCCGGAAGCGGGTATATCGGCCTCAACAATATCCGTGGCGCTATCATTCACGCTCGGGAGAGACCGTTCCAGCTCCGAGCGCGAGAGCTCGCGCGAGTAACCGGCGAGCAGCGCTGCTCCCGCTCGCTCAATGGACGAACGCGGTTGCCGTACGGCCTCGATTGCCTCTTTGAGTTCGGCCAGTTCGTCGGTGAGGGCTCGCCACTGATCTGACGTCTCCGACAGCGCGGCCTGCCGCGCCTCCAGCTCCTGGCTCAGGGTCTCGAATTGCGCCTCGGCAGACTGCACCGATGAATCATCCGGCAGCTGCAACAGCCTCAGCGCCTTTCGATAATCCATGCCGCTGCGCTCAGTTTATCGTTATCAACATAACCTGCTAATTTAACGCCGGGGCGCTGGAAGGCAACGCGCGCAGCGCCGATACGCGCAGCCGATCACAATTTCACGTGCTTCCGCGACCAAGCCAGTCTTTGCAAGCCGCCTCCGCGGTCATTATCATACGCTCAACTCAACGACCCCTGCCGACCCCCAAAACCAGCGAGGTTATCGCATGATGCAATCGGTTCACCCGCGGCTAACACCTGCCCTCATGGTGCTGTTGACGGCGTTATGCCTGCCGCTCTTCGCCAACGAGGAAGCGCCACCGGCGCAGACAATCGACGATCCTGGGGTTCCGGTGGACGAACTCACCCTGCTGCTGAAACCGCTGACCCGCGAGCAGCTGCTGGTGGAGGCCGACGCCTGGCAGGGCCTGCTGGCGGAGAAAGCCAAGGCGATCTCGGCGCTGGAGATTCAGGTAGCGCGCGGTAATCGTGAGATCGAGGCCGCTGAGGAAGCCTCGGAACTGACTGACGAACTGAACGAGGAACTGGAAGCCGCCGAACCAGAAACGGAAGCCACCAAGCCTGGCCTCGATGCCGACGCAGCGGCGGAGATCGAGGACGCCAGGAAGGAGATCGAGGAGACGGAGCAGGAACTCGACCAACGCCTCGAGGACGTGCCGCTGGACACCGACGCGGAAAACGAGGCCCGCACGGCCTACGAGGACGCCGACTCCATCGAGGAAAAGCGCGAGGCCCTGGCCAGGACCGCTGCCATCGCCGAGTCCATCACCAGTGCCGGCAAAGAGGCCAAGGTGACACTTCTCGAGCACATTACAACGCTGCGCGAGGAACGCGCAGCACTGGTCGATCGCCTGGAAGCCGTACTCGACTCGCTGGAGCGAAAGACCGACGAGGGAGACGCCGACACCCTGAAACGCATCACCGACTTTCGGCTGTATTCGCGTGCCGTGAGCGGTATCGAAGTAGACGTCGAGGATACGGCCTCGATGATGATCGCCCTGAAAGGCTGGGTACTGTCTGACGAGGGTGGGAAACGCTGGGCAATCAACATCGCCAAGGCACTGGGTATCCTGCTGATCGCGTGGGTTGTCTCGGGCATTGTCAGCAGCGCCATACGCCACACCCTGGGCCGGGTGCCGGGAACGTCCAGGCTATTGGAGAAGTTCCTGGTAACGTCAGTGCGCTGGATCGTCATGGCCATCGGCTTCATCATGGCCCTCTCGGCCCTTGAAGTCAGTATAGGCCCGCTACTGGCATTGGTAGGCGCCGCCGGCTTCGTCGTCGCCTTCGCCCTCCAGGACAGTCTCAGTAATTTCGCCAGCGGCCTGATGATCCTGTTTTTCCGCCCGTTCGATGAGGGTGACGGTATCGACGCGGGCGGCGTCGCGGGAAAGGTGCAGTCAATGAACCTGGTATCCACGACCATCCTCACTTTCGACAACAAGCGCATGATCGTCCCCAATAACAAAATATGGAATGACGTCATTACCAATATCACCGGTGTGACAGAGCGTCGTGTGGATATGGAGTTTGGAATCGGCTACGACGACGACGTCGACCGGGCCGCCGAGATTCTCAATGAAATCGTCGCCTCGCACCCAAAAGTGCTGGACGACCCGGAACCGACGATACGTATGCACGCTCTGGCCGATTCCTCGGTGAATTTCATCGTGCGGCCGTGGGCCAGGACAGCCGATTACTGGGACGTCAACTGGGATATCACCCGGGCGGTGAAGAAGCGTTTCGACGAGGCGGGCATCGGGATTCCGTTCCCGCAGCGTGACATCCACCTGTACCTGGCCGATGACAAGGCGAAGGCGGCGCTGGCAAGCTCGGTCACACCAGAGCCGTCAAGTCAACACAACGGCAGTGAGCACAATGATGGCGGCCTGGACGACGGCGATGATCACGCGGTCGGTGGCGACGCGGACAGCGACGTCGACGAACACCCCTGATCCCTTGAGTAAGGCGGCCGGACCATGAAAAAGTTTCTAACGACAACCGCGCTCGGCGGGATACTGTTTCTGGTACCCCTGGTTTTTGTCGTGCTGATCCTCGGCAAGGCCTACGAGTTGATGCTCCGCGTTGCCGAACCGATCAGCCGCCTGCTACCCAGCGATACTATCGCCGGTGTCGGCATCCTGAACCTGATAGCCATCGCCGTCATGCTGCTGTTGTGCCTGCTCGCAGGGCTGATAGCCCGCAGCCGTCCGGCCCGCAGGTTATACAACCGGTTCGACCGGGTGTTGCTGGAACTGATTCCCGGCTATGCCTGGACCAAGGCCCTGGTCAGCAGCCTGGGCGATACGGGCGAGGTGACCGAAAAGTTCAAGCCGGTATTAGTCAGACTCGACGACCAGATGCAGCTGGGCTTCGAGATGGAACGCACCGATACGGACCTGGTGGTAGTGTTCTTTCCCGGGGCACCCGACGTTCGCAGCGGCAGCGTGGCCTATGTTGAGGCCAGCCGGGTGAGCACTGCCGAGGGTAACCTGCTGGCCATCAATAAGAGCCTCAAACTGATGGGCATCGGTGCGGTGAAGTTGCTGCCGGCCGACATCCAGGGCACCTCTGAACAATGGCAATCGCGCTCAGCGGAGCTCTGAAGCGTCGAGAGCAAGGCGCGTCGCGCAGGTAATGGCTGCAAGTCCTTAGCAAGCGGCGCCCACGGACGGGCCGCCCCTTGCGCTGGACGCTAAAGAGCCCGCCCTGCAGGGCTTGCTGGTACATTTTCGATGCCGCGTTCTCGATCAGGCACTCTCGATCACTTCGAAGCTCATCCCGGCGGAGCGTTCCAGGCGCGCCAGCAGCGGTGCGGCCATCGCTGCGGCCGGCGTGAAAAAGCCTCCGTCAGCCGGCAGCTGGTCAGTGGCCAGGCAGACGGCGGACTCACCCAGCATGCGGGAGGTGGCGCCATAACCGGGGTCGCGGTCACCGCTCACCCGCACCAGCAGACTGGCACTCTCGGCGGGAGACAGGCCGTGAAAGAACAGTTCAAAGTGGCCGCTCTCCTGCTGCGCCGGTGTCGGTCCGTCGCCCGGCGATGGCAACAGGGCCGCCGCCAGTTTGCGCGCTGGTTTCACGGCGAGCGCCAGCCCGCCGGCCAGGGAAGCGCCGCTGATCGCATTGGCCTTGACCCGCCCGCCGACACCAGTGCCGGTGAGCATGGCCTCGTCGTAGCGGAATTCGCGGCCGTAGGGAAAGCCCTGGAGCGCATTGCTGCGCCGGACAACACGGGTGTTGATGGCCGCCATGACAAACGGTGCCGTCCACTGCTCGAAATCCTGATCGTACTGCGCCAGCATCCGATCCGGGCGATCGCGACCCGGTGGCTCCGTGACCGGGTACAGCGAGTACGGATCGGTCAATGCCTCTCGCACGGCCCTGTCCGCGGTCGCCTGCTCGACCATGCCCAGCATGCTGGCCACAGTCCCCCCGCTGGCGCCGCCGCTGACACGGCCTACCCGGCCTTTCACCTGCTGCGCATAGGCACCGTGGTGAGCCATCATCTGTTGCTGGAGAAACCAGACGCCCAGGTCGGATGGAATGGAGTCAAAGCCACAGGTATGGACGAGACGGGCTCCGCTGCGCTCCGCCTCTGACTGGTAGGTGGCTATCATGTCGACCATCCAGGGGACCTCACCGGTCAGGTCGCAGTAGTCGGTGCCGGCGGCGGCACAGGCAGCCACGAGACCGGAACCGTACCTGGCGTAGGGGCCCACCGTGCTGCAGATGACTCGCGTTGCCTCAACCATCGCCGCGAGGCTGTCGGGAGACTCGCTGTCGGCGATGACCAGTGGCAGAGCCTCCAGGTCGTCGGCACCCACCAGTTCGGCCCGCAGCCGCTCCAGTTTGGACCGGTCGCGGCCGGCGAGCGCCCACCGTAACTCACCATCAACGCCGTAATGGGTGACGAGGTGCCGCGCTACCAGGGCACCGGTGAATCCGGTGGCCCCCCAGAGAATGAGGTCGTACTCGGGTTTGCTTTTCGCCAACTTGGCCTCCCATCAATGCCTGATCCAGCGATGTGCCGGGCTCTGCCGCGGCGCCACAGTTACTACGAGGCTTACATCACCACGCTCCGATTGTCCCGGTTGCACGCGCTATTCGGTACCATCGAGCCTTTAACGCAATCACTGAAACTGTTGCAGCGTCTGTGGCGTAGAGTCTATACGTACTTTCTCCCGTTAGCGATCGCCTATGCTTTCCAGAAGCTTCACCGTATTCCTGTTGTTGCTCGAACTGGTAGTCACAGCCAGCGCGGTCCAGGCGGAGACACTGGCGGTTGGCGGCGCCAGGCTGCATCTGGAGTGGCGCGGCGAATATACACAGAATGAACAGGAAAACACCCGGCGCTGGCTTCGTCACGCCGGGCATGCTGCCGCCACGCTCTACGGTCAGCTGCCGCGCGACGACATTCACCTGATCCTGGAGAGGGTGCCCGCTGCCCGCGAGCCGGTGCCTTTTGCCCGGGTAATCCGAGGTCGACGGCCGGCGATCAAGTTTTACCTCGATCCCACCCGCCCGGTTGGAGAATTCATCCGCGACTGGACGGCAGTGCACGAGCTGAGTCACCTGTACATTCCCTACCCCGGTGATCAGGGGATCTGGCTGTCCGAGGGGTTGGCGAGCTACTACCAGAACGTACTGCAGGCCCGCGCCGGCGTCCTGTCTCCGGCCGAAGCCTGGCTGCGACTGCAGCAGGGCTTCAAACGCGGCCGGGCTGACAACCGCTATAACGCGATGAGCCTCGGCGAGCTCAGTCCCTTGATGTGGGAGACGGGGTCTTACATGCGTGTTTACTGGAGCGGTGCCGCGTATTTTCTTGAAGCGGATCTGGAACTGCGAAGCCAGGGTGACCACCGGCAAAGCCTCGATTCCGTGATTGCGGAGTTCGTGCACTGCTGTCTCGCCGACACGAAACCTGGCAGCGCTGAAGCGCTGGTGGCAGCGTTTGACCGGGCCGCCGACAACGAAGTGTTCTCCACCCTGTACGCGCGGTACACTGCCCTGCGGGGTATGCCTGACTATGACCGCCTGCTGCCGTCCCGAACCGGGCGATACAGCGCTTTGTCCGCTGAGAGTGAAGAGCTATCGCTTCACGACCGCATCATGCGCCCGGCGAGCGGTCCGCAGCGCGCGGCAGCCGCCGCAGCGCTGGCACTCGCCAGCGAATGACGCAGTGTCTTCGCGTCCGCAACCCGATACCGCACAATCCCTTGTGATTGGGCAGCCCTTGCGCGAAAATCCCGGGGTCACCGGGATCGGCGACCACTCCCGCGTGGTCGCCGTCGAACACTCGCGCGGAGGAAAGCCGGTCCAGGGTCCGAGATGCTGAAGTATTTACCGGGAATTCTTATCGTCCAGGCGGCAACCGCCGCGCTTGTCTTTGCTTCCCTGAAATCAGAGGATTCCCAGCTGCTGATGGCGATTGGAGCGCTGGCGTTGATCATCAACCTGGTCACCGCGTTCTGGTTCGCCTCGATCGCCGGGCACGCGCGCAAGGACGCCATCGCAAAAGTGCGTGACGAATACGCCAGGGAGCGGGAGTCACTGCGACTGGACGCCGAGCGCGAAAAATCGCAGTTGATGAAAGAGAGCCACGAGCACATTACGCGGCAGACGAACCGGGCGCACGCCAAGGCCAATTTCAAGGTCGGTGCGGCTTTCGCCGGTATCATGGGGGCCGGTGTGTTGATGATTTTCACCCAGTTCCTGTCTCTGGGCCTGCTTACCCTGGCGACTGGTGGCGGCGCCCTCGCCGGCTACCTGGCAAGGCTTAAACAGGATTACACCGCGCTACGGGGCCAAAAACCGCCGCTGGTGATAGACCGGGGAGTTGAACGGCAGCTTCCAGTGATCATAGACGAGGAGCCGCAACCCCCGGCGGTAAAACCCTCACCCGGGGGAACGTGAGTCGCGACAGAACTGGGCAATGCTCGCCGCTGTTTCGCGGCTGATATCAGGGCAGGCAAGCGCAAATATCTCCGTGCCATGGATGGTGCCCATGACCTGTCGGCAGCGGGCCGGAACCTCCGCCCGCAGCAGCAGCCGGTAGAACGCGATGCCCTCGTCGCGCAACGGATCGCATTCGTTGACACTGATGACACAGGGCGGCAGCCCCTTGACATCCTCCTCGACAGCAAACCCAGGCCAGGCCAGCGGATTGCGGTTTTCCAGCTCTGCTATGCCATAGGCCATGGCGCCGCGGTTGTTGTGCAGGTCCAGCAGCAGGCCGTTGTTCTCGATGCTCGAGGGGTAACGGTCCTGGGGCCAGTGTCCCGCGATGTAGGGGCACAGCGCATACAGGCCGTTGATCAGGCCGATATCGCCGTCGCGCAGCAGTCGCAGGGCGGTGGCCAGCGTCAGGTTGCCACCCCCGCTCTCACCGGCAATGATCAGGCGCTGCGGGTCGATATTGAGATTGGCAGCTTCGCCCACCAGCCAGCGGATTCCGGAGACGCAGTCGTTCAGGCCGGCGGGGAACGGCGCCACCTCCGGCGCCGAGGAGGGCGTCAGGCAGTTACGAAAATCGACCATCGCCACGGCAACGCCCTGGGCGGCGATTACCCTGCCCCACGTCCGGTACAAACCGTTGAAGCAGGACATCGACTGCATGCCACCGCCGTGGATGTAATACACACAGGGCACAGGCTCGAGGGTTTGCGGGCGGATGAACTGCACTTTGACGGTATTGCGGTCAGGGCTGGAGACAAACTCGCGGGTGGTGACATCGAGCCCTGTGCTCGGGGCGATATCCTCGTTGTCGACCATCTCGAACAATGCCTCGAGCTGTTCACGCTGGGCGATGGACTCCGGTGTGTTGGCCTCCTCCAGCAGCACCTCCCGCGAATCCACATCCGGCAGCGGCGGCGCCGGCATCATATCCATCGTTGCCTTGATACGCGGATCTATCCGCGGGTCTTCGCTCATCTTGGACATCGATACGCCTCGGTGATAACAGGTCAAACAGTATAACTCGCCAGAGGACGCCGTAAATGATCCGCACTCATTGTTAGGAGACGCAGGCGCCGGCCCCATCAACGACTGCCGATGAAGGGTGCCCGCTGTACATACTCTGATGAGCCCGCCTGGTCGAGCAGGAATGCGGACAGTTCACCCACCCGCACCCGGAACGCAGGAGGCGTATCGAGGCGCAACAATGCCGGTGATCGATAAGGCTCCTCATCGATCACCGGGCATCGCACCAGCGTCCAGTCGAGCGTACTCTGCGCCAGTACGCCGTACTCGCTCTGCTTGTCCACAACGGTCGCAGGGTACGCGATCCGTGCCAGGGCGCGGATCGCCCGGCCCAGCAGGTCGCGCCGATCGCCCGACACCTCGACCGCCCCGCCGGATACGACAATGTATCGGGAGACACCCGCTTCGGGCATCAGCCGGACCATGTGCTCCGCAACTGTAGTGCTCAGCGATTTCGCGGCCGCGCCGTCAGTCTTCACCGGCCCGATCGCGCTGATCACGACATCCGCCCCGTGGAGCAATTGCCCGAGCACCGCGGGGTCGCGAGCATCACCCGCGACAATCTCAATCTGCCCTGTATAGCGCGAGAGCTTCGACGGCGTGCGCGCCAGGACCTTCACTGCGTAGCCGCGCGCCAGTGCCTCGTCCAGCACGTGGCCGCCGACCAGGCCGGTCGCTCCCAGCAGGGCAAGGGTCAGTCCTTCGCCATCCCGGGCCGGGGGCGTATAGTCTGCGGGGGCATCTCCAGGCACCGCAACACAGCCCGCCAGAAGCAGAACGAAGACTGCGACCAGTCCGTTGCCCAGCCGGCTCACGCGGCGCCGCCAATTGCCTGACCTGCTCACTGTTCCTGCCCTCCATCGGGTTCGTCGATTGCCCTGCCGTCTGCCAGGAGCAGGTCGAACGCCGCTTCCTGGTCGTCGATCGCGGCGAGAATCTGGTCCCTGAAATCGGCGCGCGAATACAGTTCCTCGAGCTCGAGCAGCAGCGCATCCACAGAAACTCCCAGCGCGACACCCAGGGTGAAACCGATCGCCGACCCCACCAGCGTGCCCGCCACAGGGACCAGCGACCCGACGGCCGCCCCCAGCGCAGCGCCGGCGGGCCCGGCGGCCAGCTTGGTGGCGGCAATCTTGCTCATGCCGGTCGCGGCCATCTTGATGGCGCCCTTCGCCGCCACCTTGGAGACGATCTTGGCGGCTATGAGCCCGCCGATTGCAGAAACCCCCGAGAGCGCCATGCGCTGTTCCAGGAACAGGAGTCCCGCATCAGGCCTGGGATTCAGCAGCGGCAGCAGATCGGCCTCGCCCGTCACCACCACTGCCTCCTCACCGGCCTCGAGCCGCTGACGCTCGAGGATTTCGTCGATGCGATCAGAGTACCCCTGCTGCTGGCCGCCCACGGCCTCCAATGCATCGCGGACCACCGTATCGAATCGCGCGACTGCATCACCCTGCATCAGGGTCGCAGTCAGTTCTTCGCGAATCCGTTCCTCCACATTCCCACCCAGGGCACTGGCAATGCGCAGGTATTCAGCGGGCAGGCTGTAGTAGTGATCGAGATAGACGTCGACGTTTCGACGCATCTGCGCAAACGCATGGCGGCTGTGTTCCCGAACGCTGGCGCGCAGCGCCCGCTGTTCGGTGAGCAGGGCAGCAGCGGTCGACTCGATCTCGGCAAGCGTTCCCACGCGGTAAAGCTGGCCATCGATCTGTTCCGCGTACTGCACGCTGATGCGCTGTGCATCGCTGACAACGTCGAGGGTGGCGACCCGGTATTGCAGCGAATACTCGAGACTCGCCAGGCCCGGCAGGTAAAGGAACAGGACGGCGATCGTCAGCAGCGCCGCTACCAGCACGGTCGTGCCTGTTGCGGGCCGTCCAGGCTCGTCGTCCTGGGTGACGGGCGCGAACACCCGCCGGAGCTCACCCCCCGGCACCAGGAATCCGGACAGCAGCAGGGCCGCATTGTAGAAGAGCGCAAAGCTGGAAAAGCCACTCACGATCCACTGCAACCGCGACCCCGCCCCGGGCGCATTGACAAGGTAGGATTGCACGGCCCGCAGGTACTCGAACACACGCACAGAGACCTGAACCAGCAGGCTGCGGTCACTGGCTATCACCGACTGCGCAAGGTGCTCCAACCGGGGTGACAATGGGCCGGGCGCCTCCGGTTCACCGAACCAGCCCAGTAGCAGGAGGAAAACCGGGGTCAGAATCAGCGCATAGAGCCAGCGACTTGCAGCCAGGGCTGCCGCGCTGGCATAGAACGGACGAACCTCGGCTTGCACTATTGATAGCACACGCAGGTAGATCAGCGGCAATAGCGCCGCACTCAGCAGCAGTGCCAGGGATTCCCACCGGCTCATGGAGTTCAGCCAGAACACGGACAGGAGGCCGAAAGCGAGCGACCACAGCGTCCACCAGAGGGTGACCAGCAACCGACTGACGGTGAGGCGCCGAAGCAGGCCACGGCGGCTGAAGAGGCCGGCCCGATGCGCCAGTTTCACGGAACTGGTATACAATGCCGCCAGCAGCACAGGGGCCGCGATGAGCAGCGCCACGCTCCCAACGAGCCAAAGGTGACCGTTTACGCAGCCGTAACGGGACAGACCCATGACCGCCAGCAACCACGGCACGGCCAGGAGCAGGTAGCGACGCATGGTGGCCGGCCCTGCCCGCTCCCACCCGCGGCCGCTCAGCGCGACTCGTTGACGTAAAACATCGTGCCAGGAGCGCCGTCAAAGTACAACGCGCAATCCTCCCAGCCGGCAGGGACCGACCACTCCGTATCGGCTTTAAAGGCCAACCGTGTGCGATGGGACCGGCAGCGCAGTTCAAAATCTTCCAGGCCGCCCGCCTCTACCAGAAATGAGAAGCGGGCGCGCAGCAGGCGGTGACGGGCGATCTCTCCCTCGACCAGGTTGACCGGTGTGGAGAAGAATTCCAGTTCATCCAGTTGCCGTCGCTGCTCCGCCGAGTGGGCGACCAAAACCGCCACGTCCCTGTCTTCTGTGCGGAGCCCAGCCAGTCGCTGACTGGTGTCCAGGGACTCGGCCACCAGGCCAAATTGAATCTCCGCATTGTACAAACGCTTAAGGGCGGCCGCATAGAGCGCGTCGGGAAGGTAGACACCCTCGTAGGCTACCGCCCTGCGCAGGTGGCCAATCTCCCCCGGCAGATCCCCGCGGGCCTGCGCAAGATTCGCACCGGTCAGCCAGAAGCGCACATCTTCATAGAGATTGCGCGGGTAGCGCTCATCGAGTGACGTCAGCAGGTTGGCGGCCTCATCATAGCGCCCTGCGCGGGTGGCCTTGTTGACGTCGCCGAGGTCATTCTCAAACTTGCGGGCGACGCTGTACCGATTCGGCGGTTTCTGAAAGGTGATTTTTTGCCGGCTGAAGCAGCGTTCGACGGGCTCACCGGACAGACGCGCCGGGGAATACCGCAGCTGCGCCACCGCGGCCAGTGCGGCCTGGTCAAACGCCGCGGAGCCGCTGGAGTCTTCCACCAGCGCGTCCACGGCAGCACCCTCACGGTTGACCACGTAACTGAGCAGTGTCCAGCCTTCCCTGCCGGACTCGTACTCGGCCGTGGGATAATCCAGCGGCGCGTTCTCAAGCAGTACCGCATCTTCGAAACCTGAATCGGCGGCGCTGGCGCCCGGTTGGAGCAGCGCGATCACGATGAGCGCGCTCAAAGGGCGACAGATAAATTTCTTGCACATCGATTGATGTCCCTTCCTCATCTCAACGTAAGCGGCAGCAGATCACCGGCCCGCCACTCGCTAAAACCACTGATCCGCATCGCGGCAAACACAGCGTATCACAGTGTGCTGCGGCACAAATCCACCGAACTGGACGCGCGGATAACGGCCTCGCAAGCGTGGACACCGCAATCGTGTGCATAGCGCCTGCGACCGTCGGGCAACGGCGGGATGGGCGACGCCGGAAACGGGGCTGTGGGCGAATAGCCACAGGCCGTGTGCCTGTTTTCCCGTCGCCAAGTGTGCCAGACTTGGGGGTCCACTATCACCTCTCTAATCAGCCCGTGCTCCAGTGGAGGATTGTTCATGCCAGCAGCAATTAACAGCTTTGACACCGAATCCGTTCTCGACGTCGGCGGACAACGCTACCGCTATTTTGCAGTGAATGGCGGTGAGCTCGCCGCCAGGCCCGGGGTCGCGCGACTGCCGGTGAGCAGCAAAATCCTCTTGGAAAACCTGTTGCGGCACGAAGACGGCCTGGTGTGCAGCCGCGACGACATCGAGGCACTGGCCGCCAGCGCCGGCCGCGGCAGCGACCAGGAAATCGCCTACCACCCGGCTCGGGTCCTGATGCAGGACTTTACCGGGGTCCCCGCGGTCGTGGACCTCTCCGCCATGCGGGCTGCGCTGGCCGAGCGCGGCGTCGACCCGCAGAAGATCAACCCCCTGTCCCCTGTCGATCTGGTGATCGATCACTCGGTGAGCATCGACAGTTTTGCCACGGGGCAGGCCTTTGCGCAGAACGTGGCGATCGAAATGGAGCGCAACCGGGAGCGCTACCAGTTTCTTAAGTGGGGCCAGGGGGCGTTCAACAACTTCCGCGTGGTGCCTCCCGGCACCGGTATCTGCCACCAGGTCAACCTGGAATACCTCGCCCGCGCTGTCTGGCACGATGTGGACGGAGATACCATGACCGCCTACCCCGACACGCTGGTGGGCACCGATAGCCACACCACCATGATCAACGGCCTGGGCGTGCTGGGCTGGGGCGTCGGCGGTATCGAGGCCGAGGCGGCGATGCTGGGGCAGCCCATCCCGATGCTGATTCCCGATGTCGTGGGGTTCGAACTCACCGGTCACCTCCGCGACGGTATCACCGCCACCGACCTGGTGCTGCGGGTGGTGCAAATGCTGCGCGAGCACGGTGTGGTCGGCAAACTGGTGGAGTTTTTTGGCGACGGACTGGACCACCTGCCGCTGGCTGACAGGGCCACCATTGCCAATATGGCTCCGGAGTACGGAGCGACCTGCGGCTTTTTCCCGATCGACAGCCAGACCCTGCACTACCTCCGCCTCAGTGGCCGCGATGAATCCACCCTCGCGCTGGTCGAAGCCTACTGCAAGGCGCAGGGTATGTGGCGCGATGAACACTACCAGCGTCCGGATTTTTCAGCCTGCCTGAATCTCGACATGTCGTCCGTTGAGCCCAACCTCGCCGGCCCCAAACGGCCGCAGGACAGGGTGCCAGTGCGAGAGCTGAAATCTGCGATAGACCAATTCATCGAACTCGATGGCAAGGCCGCTAGCCTGGACCAGGGATTCGCGCTCGAGGGCAGCGACCAGGCCATGCACCATGGCGACGTCGTCATCGCCGCGATTACCTCGTGTACCAACACCTCCAACCCCGCCGTCATGATTGGCGCCGGGCTGTTGGCCAAAAAGGCCCTGGCGCGCGGACTGCAGCGCAAGCCCTGGGTGAAATCCTCCCTGGCGCCCGGTTCACGAGTTGTTACGGAATACCTCGAAAAAGCAGGTCTCCAGGACTCGCTCGACGCACTGGGTTTCAATCTCGTGGGCTACGGGTGCACTACCTGCATCGGCAACTCGGGGCCATTGCCTGTGAATGTGGCTGCAGCCATTGAGGACAACCAGCTGGTAGCCTGCTCGGTGTTGTCCGGCAATCGCAATTTCGAGGGCCGTATCCACCCGTTGGTGAAGGCCAACTGGCTGGCGTCGCCGCCACTGGTTGTCGCCTACGCACTGGCCGGCACCACCCGGATCGATCTCTCCACTGAGCCTCTGGGCCATGACCCACAGGGAAAGCCGGTCTACCTGAGGGACATCTGGCCGGGAAATGAAGAGATAGCCAGGCTGATGCAGACGATCGACAGGGCGATGTTCACCGGCGAATACGCCTCGGTCTTCGAGGGAGACGAAAGCTGGCAGTCCATTGCCACCAGCGATGACGCCACCTATGCATTCTCCGCCGACTCGAGCTACATCCAGCTGCCGCCGTTCTTCTCCCCGCAGTACCAGGGCAACCAATCCGACATCCTGGGTGCTCCCATTCTGGCCAAACTCGGCGACTCGGTGACCACCGATCATATCTCGCCGGCGGGTGCGATCCCCGGCGACAGCCCGGCCGCCGATTTTCTCCGGGCGGCCGGCGTTGCCGAGAAAGACTTCAACTCCTACGGCTCCCGGCGCGGCAATCACGAGGTCATGATGCGCGGGACGTTTGGCAACATCCGCATCCGCAATGAAATGATTCCGGGGGTAGAGGGTGGCTATACGCGGCTGCAGGGTGACACCGAACCGATGTTCATCTATGACGCGGCGATGGCTTACCAGCGCGAAGGACGCCAGACCGTTGTCGTCGCGGGGAAGGAGTACGGAACAGGCTCGAGCCGGGACTGGGCCGCGAAGGGCACCCTCCTCCTGGGCGTGGCGGCGGTGATCGTGGAGAGTTTTGAACGCATCCACCGCTCCAACCTGGTGGGCATGGGCGTGCTGCCGCTGCAGTTCATGCCCGGAGAGAACCGGGACACCCTGGCGCTGACCGGCGACGAGACCTTCGACATTCTGGGGCTGGACGGAACCCTCACCCCGAAACAGGCACTGAATGCGGTCGTGCACTACCCGTCGGGAGAGAGCCGCGAGATAACCCTGCAATCGCGGCTTGATACCGCGGTGGAGGTCGAGTACTACCGCGCCGGAGGGGTGCTGACCTACGTACTCAACCGCATCGTCGAAGAAGCCGCCTGAACGGCGGCCCCTGCGTCAGACAGCGCGTCTCAGCCCTTCATCTTCAGCATGAAGTTATAGGCCTTGTTGACAAAATCGCCGTAGGGTGGCCGCAGGTACTTCATTGCGCTGAAGCCAGGCTGGTAATAGACCGGTCGCAGCTTGGAGAAACTGGTGAAGCCCTCGTAGCCGTGGTAGTGACCCATTCCGCTGGGGCCCACTCCGCCGAACGGGATATCGTGCTGCGCCACGTGGAACAGGGCGTCGTTCACCGTGACACCGCCGGACATTACGCGCTCGATGTACATGTCCGAGAGCTTTTTGTCGTCGGTGAAGGGATACAGCGCGAGCGGCCGGTCGTGGGCGTTGACGTAGTCGACCACCTCTTCCGCGTCCTTGTAGGTCAGAACCATCAGCAGCGGGCCGAATGTCTCGCGGTTGCGGATGATCATGTCGGCTTTGGTATCCAGCACCAGGTGCAGCGGAAACTTGCGGGAGGCCGGGTTGGGGCCCTGGTTCGGACTGAGATTGACAATCGTCGCTCCCTTGTCGATGGCGTCCTGCAGCGTGGCCTCCAGTCGCTGGAATGAGCGATCGTCAATGACTGACGTGTAGTCCTCGCTCTCGATGTCCGGGCAGTGTTCGGCGACGTAGGCTTTCGCATGGTCGATGAAGGCTTCGCGCTGGGACTCATGCACGAAAACGTAGTCGACGTTGGTGCAGATCTGCCCGGCATTGAACTGCTTGACGAACATGATCCGGCCCACCGCTTTCTCAAGGTCGTAGGCGGGATCGATCACCGCCGGCGCCTTGCCACCGAGTTCGAGAATCACCGGCGTCAGGTTTTTGGCCGCCGAGGCCATTACCGAACGCCCGGTCTGGCCAGACCCGGTGAAGACCAGCAGGTCAAACGGAATCTGTGAGAACTCGATCCCGACGCCCCCGGTTTCCTCGAAGAACTCGAGTTTCTCCTGCGGGAAGTAACGACCGGAGAGCTCCATCAGCAATCGGGTCAACGCAACGGAGTTCTCGGACATCTTCACCATCGCCCGGTTACCGGCGGCGAAAGCCGCAGCGAGCTGGGAGAAGCTGAGGTTGATCGGGAAATTCCACGGGATGATCAGGCCAGCAACACCCAATGGCTGGGGTATCACCCGCGCCTTGCCTCCGGGGAACATACCCTGGTCCACGTGACGCTTCTGCACCTTCATCCATTTCTTGAGGTGCTTGATCGTGTCGTTGATGCCGTCGGCTACCGAGATGACCTCGGCGAACAGGGTCTCGTGACGGGAGCGGTTACCGTAGTCCTCGCTGATAGCAGCGATAATCGCCTCGTGGTTGTCCATCAGCAGCTGTTTCAACTTCTGCAGGTCATCCTTGCGCTGCTTGTAATCCGGGTAGGGATTGGCGAGGTAAGCAGCGCGCTGCTTCTCGAAAGTCGCCATCAACTGCATTGCTGTCGGATTATCGAGTTTTTCCTGGATCGCTGTCATCGCTGTCTGGTCCTCCTGAATCGGTTGGCCGGCGCCGCACAAAGACGCCCCTCTGCCTCTGGCGAGCGCTCCGCTCCAATGGGTGGCTGGAAGCACTCATGCCTGGCCGGGTACGCGGCACCCACGTCGTTTCCGCGCTTGCCCGCACGGCCAGAACTTGTGCGACGGCAGTTGCTGAACAGCCTGGCAACGGGCCGGGCGCCGATAGTACCACTAACGAGGCTGACAGCGACAGGTCCTGACAGCGCCTATACTACCTCCATACTCGAGCGTCCCAATGCAACCTGACGGACATTCAGCGGGCGCAATCTGAGCTAACATGCCCATCACGAGATCTCGCCGCAAGGGCGGCCCAACCCGGCCGCCGAGGCTGCATCTCCCCGGCAACCCGTTGTGGAGCGACCACCCATGCACCAACCCGTACTCGTCGTCAGCCGACAGCTTCCGGACGCTTTTATGGCCGGCCTGGCCCAGCTGGGGGAGCTGCGCGTCGCCACCGACCAGGCAGAGGGTGTATTCGAGGGTGCCAGTGTGTATATCTCGCCCGGCGTCGACCCGGTCCCAGCCGACCTGATCGACCGCTTTCCGCCATCGCTCAAGCTCATTGCAAACATCGCGGTGGGCACCGACAACATCGATCTCGAGGCCGCGGCGCGGCGCGGCATCATGGTCAGCAATACCCCCGTGGTGACAGAGGACACCGCCGACCTGACACTCGCCCTGATGCTGGCAACCTGCCGTCGCCTTAACGTCACCGAGCAGGCACTGAGGGCGGGCCAATGGCAGCGGGCGCAGTCGATCCTCGGGTGCCGCGTCCACGGCGCCACCCTCGGCATCATCGGCTTCGGTGCCATAGGGCAGGCGGTCGCACGGCGCGCCATGGGCTTCGGCATGACCGTGCTTTACCACGGGCCCAACCGGAAGACGGCTGCCGAGCAGGAGCTCGGCACACGCTACATGGCTGACCTCGATGATCTACTCGAAAGCGCTGACATTATTTCACTGAATTGCGCGCTGACACCGACGACCCGGCACCTGCTTGATGCGCGGGCGCTCGCCAGGGTCAAGCCGGGAGCGGTCGTGATCAACACCGGGCGCGGCCCCCTGATCCACGAAGCGGCCTTGGTGGAGGCATTGGAGAGCGGCCACCTGGGCGGTGCGGGGCTCGATGTGTTCGAGTTCGAACCCGAGGTGACACCCCGCTTGCTCGCATTCGACAACGTCACCCTGCTCCCCCACATCGGCAGCGCCACGGTAACGTGCAGGACGGACATGGCGCTGCGCACACTGGACAACATCCAGGCATTTCTGGCCGATGGACAGCCGATTGACGCTGTCACATAATCCAGCGGCAGTCGCATGAGCGCACCCGGAATTGGCTGCGCTGCAGCGCAGTGTCCGGGAGGACTGCACCACAACACTGCCTTCTCCCAGGGCGCACTGCGCCGGCAACTGAAACATCTCGTAGCGTATTAACCGTGCTTACGCACTCGATCAGGGAAGCAAAGGGATGACCTATCTCGGATTACTCGGCAGTGTCGCGCTGCTCATCTGGCTGGCGCTGCGAGGGATCAACATCATCTTCGCCTCGTTGCTGTGCTCGCTGCTCATCATCCTCACCAACGGGCTGCCCGTGGCCGAGGGCCTGACGGATTTTTATGCCTTCGGCTCGCTCGGTGCGTTCACTTTTGCCGGCAAGTTCTTCCTGCTGTTCGTCGCCGGCGCCGTATTCGGACGCATCATGGGCGACAGCCACGCGGCGTCCAGTATCGCCCTGGCACTGGTGCGGAAGCTTGGTGCCCACCGCGCGCTGTGGATCACCACCCTCGCCTGTGCGCTGTTGACCTACGGCGGGGTGGTGGTGTTCGTGGTGATATTCGCCATGTACCCGCTCGGGCTGAAACTGCTCGAGCAGGCGGACATACCCAAGCGCCTGTTCTGCGCCGCCCTGGCGCTGGGCTCCGGCACTTTCACACTGACCGCCCTGCCCGGCACGCCGTCGATCCACAACGTAATTTCGTCTGTCGCCCTGGGCACGGACCTGTTCGCCGGCTTCTGGCTGGGACTGGTGGGTGGCCTGCTGATGTTCGGCGGTGGAATGTGGTACCTGGAGCGCCAGCGCGCGCGGGCAATGGCCGCCGGCGAACATTTCAGGCCCGGGCCCAATGACCGCCCCTCCACGGTCGACGAAAGCGACTACCCCGGGGCGGCGCTATCCTGCCTGCCGCTGGCACTGGTTCTGCTCACAATCCTCTTACCCAGGCTAATCGCTCCGGCCTTCGCTACCACAGCGACGGGCGATCCCGGATCGTTGGCAGATGTTGTGGCATTCGCCACGGCCAACCCGATCGTGTGGCCCAGCATCGCCCTCTTCTTCGGCTCCCTGGTGGCGGTCATCGTGTTCCCCGCCGTCCGTGCCAACGCGCTGAAAGTCATGGGTGACGGCACGCAGGATGCGATCATGCCGCTCATCAACACGGCGGCTGTCATCGGCTTTGGTGGTGTGGTGACCCACACCCAGGGATTCACCGATTTCACCAGCCTGATGCTGGGGTCGGGACTGCCGCCGCTGATGTCCATGTTTACCTCGGTCAGTATCATCTCCGCGATTACCGGGTCGGCGTCCGGGGGGCTGCAGATTTTCATGCAGACGATGGCACCGGCTTACCTTGAGATGGGACTGGACGCCGAAAAACTTCACCGGCTGGCGACGATAGCGAGCGGCGGTTTTGATTCCCTGCCCCATTGCGGCGCTGTGGTGGCGATGCTGACAATTACCGGCCTGACCCACCGGGAGGCCTATCGGGACGTGGCGATGATTACTGTCGTCATCCCGGTCGCAGTCACCCTCTTGCTGCTTTTTGCTACCGCACTGTTGTCATGAGCCGTTGCAGCGCGGGCCGGCCTCGACTTTCCGGACCGTGGAGCCCGTATGGACAGCCTCTCTCACGTCGGCCGGCAGGGGCCCGACAAGGTCATGGAGGTGCGGAATGGCTTGCATACTGACAAGGGGCTACCCGAGCACAAAACAAGTCCCTGAACCGCGTAGGCACTATGAACAATGGCAATCCGTTGTCAGTCCGCCCTGCCGCCGTAGCCCAATTCTGCCAGGGCGTCCCCGATCTCATCGAGGATAGCCGGATCGTCAATCGTGGCGGGCATCTTCCACGGCTGCCCGTCGGCGATGCTGCGCATGGTGGCGCGCAGAATCTTGCCCGATCGCGTCTTCGGCAGGCGGTCGACCACACTGCAGGACTTGAATGCGGCCACCGGCCCGATGCGCTCACGGACCAGGGCGACCACCTCTGCAACGATCTCTCCAGGCTCCCGGGTGACCCCGTCATTGAGCACCAGGAAGCCCAGTGGCAGTTGTCCTTTCATCGGGTCGGCGACCCCGATAACGGCGCATTCCGCGACATCGTCGTGATCAGCCAGCACCTCCTCCATGGCCCCGGTGGACAGGCGATGCCCGGCAACGTTGATCACGTCGTCGGTGCGCGCCATGACATACACATAGCCGTTGTCATCGATGTAACCGGCATCCCCCGTTTCGTAGTAGCCCGGGTAGGTGGTGAAATAAGCATCGATGAACCGCTGTCGCGCCTTCCACAGGGTGATGAAATTTCCTGGCGGCAGCGGCAGTTTGATGACCAGCGCACCGATGTCGCCCGCGGCAACCGGGTTCCCCACGGCGTCGAGCACACGGACATCGTAGCCGGGCACCGGCCGTGCCGGCGAACCCGGAACGATAGGCAACTGCTCGATACCCAGGCAGTTGGCGCAAATCGGCCAGCCGCTCTCCGTCTGCCACCAGTGATCGATGACCGGTACACCGAGCTTCTCCTGCGCCCACTCCAGCGTGTGGGGATCACAGCGCTCGCCGGCGAGAAACAGGGAATTCAACCCCGACAGGTCATAGCGCGCAAGCTGCGCTCCCTCGGGGTCCTCTTTCTTGATCGCGCGAAACGCCGTCGGGGCGGTAAACATCACGCTCACATTGTGCTCGCTGATGACCCGCCAGAACGCACCGGGGTCCGGCGTACCCACCGGTTTGCCTTCGTAGATGACCGTGGTGTTGCCATTGCACAGCGGCCCGTAGACGATATAGGAGTGGCCCACGACCCAACCCACGTCCGAGGCCGCCCAGTAGACCTCGCCCGGCGCCACGTCATAGACATTGGCCATGCTCCATTTCAACGCGACGATGTAACCACCGGTGTCGCGAACGACACCCTTGGGCTGTCCTGTCGTGCCCGAGGTATAGAGAATATACAGCGGATCATTCGCCGCAACGGGAACACAATCGACGCCGGTGGCCGATGCCATGCCCTGCGCCCAGTCAAGGTCGCGCCCCGGCACGAGTTCCGCCAGCAGCTGCGGGCGCTGCAGGAGAATGCAGGCCAGGGGTTTATGGGTGGAGAGTTCTATCGCCCGGTCGAGGAGCGGTTTGTAGGCGACGACGCGATTCGGCTCGATGCCGCAGGAGGCGCTCACGACGACTTTGGGACGAGCGTCATCGATGCGAACCGCCAATTCGTTGCTGGCAAAGCCGCCGAAGACCACCGAATGAACCGCACCGATCCGGGCACAGGCGAGCATGGCGATCAGCGCCTCGGGTACCATGGGCATGTAAACAATCACCCTGTCACCCTTTTCCACGCCCTGGGACACCAACAGCCCGGCAAAGCGCGAGACTTCATCGAGTAACTCACTGAAAGTGTAACGCCGCTGGCTGTCGGTTACCGGGCTGTCGTAGATCAGCGCCAGCTGTTCGCCGCGGCCCTGTTCGACCTGGTGATCCAGCGCGTTGTAGCAGGCGTTGGTGACACCGTCCGGGTACCACCGGTAGAACGGCGGGTCGGTATCATCGAGTACCCGGGTGGGTGGCTGGTACCAGAAAATGTCCTTAGCCGCCTGCTCCCAGAGCGCCGTGTCACTCATCTGCCTATCCTCGCCATCGACCCTTAGCCGGAGATTAGCGCCTGCCCCCACGACTGGCAACTAGACCAAGGAGGTAGCCCGCCCGCGGCTTGCGGCCTGTGCTATCGTAAACCGTCAACAAATTGATGGAAGCGTTCCCATGCCAGGATTCAAACTGCTGCTCGTCCTGCGTGAGAACTGGCGCCCGGTACTGGTGGTGCATGTGTTTTTCTCGCTGGCCGGGGTGGCATTGCTGACGCCGCTGTTCAGCTTCACTTTGCGCTCCCTGCTGGCGCTGTCCGGCCGCAGTGCCGCGGCGGACCAGGATATCGCCGCACTTCTGCTCACACCGGGCGGTTTGCTGGGGGGCGTTTTCCTGGCCGCGTTGCTCCTGGCCATCGTGTCGCTGGAACTGGGTGCCCTGCTGTTCATCGCGGCGGCGGCGGAGCAGGGCCAACGGCTGAGTCCCGCAGACGCTATAATCCGGGCGTTGCGGCGGGCGCCGCGGCTGTTGCTGTTTACACTCGCTCTGACAGCGCGGGTGCTGGTTTACCTGGCGCCGTTTCTGCTGGCCGTTTGGCTCATTGCTGCGTGGCTGCTGAGGGACCACGACATCAACTACTACCTGGCCGAGCATCCGCCGCAATTCATTGCGGCGGTGATACTGGGCGCGGGCTGTGCGTTGTTGCTGTGCTGGTTTCTCGGTCGCAGGCTGCTGGACTGGTCACTGGGCCTGCCCATCACCCTGTTCGAGGACGTGGCCCCGCGGTCATCCTTCGCCGCCAGTTCGGCACTGACCGGTCAGGCGGGCGATCGACCTGACATCGCCCGTCGGTTACTCGGCTGGCTGCTGCTTGCCCTGCTGTTGTCTTCACTTCCCCCTCTGCTACTAGCCGCGGGGGTCGGCGCGTTGATCAACATGGTCGGGGATACACTGGGCGTCCTGGTACCCCTGCTCGGTGTTGCCGTTGTGTTGACGCTGGGCTTGAACCTGCTTACCTCGGCGCTCGTGCTGGGAGCACTGGCTTTCGTCATCGCCAGGCTCTACCTCGAGAATGCCGAGCCGGCCACGCCAGTGGCGCAACCCTCACCGCAGGATATCGCCGGGCAGCGTGGGTGGACCACGACGGGCATCGTGACCTCTGCGCTGGCCATTACAGCCCTGGCCATCGGCACCGGTCTGTATCTGCTGCACGGACTGCCGCTGGAGGACCGGACAGTCATCGTCGCCCACCGCGGCGCGGCAGGTGCCGCACCCGAAAACACGCTTGCGGCTATCGAGCGGGCAATCGCCGACGGCGCGGACTGGGTTGAGATCGATGTCCAGGAAACGCCGCGACGGCGAGGTCGTGGTCATCCATGACAGTGATTTCATGAAGCTCGCCGGCGAGCCCCTGAAGGTTTGGGATGGCAGCCTCGAGGAGATCCGGCAGATCGACGTCGGAAGCTGGTTTGGCGCAGAGTTCTCGGACCAGCGCGTACCCACGCTACGCGACGTCCTCGCCACGGTTCGCGGCCGGTCGAAACTCGTGGTTGAACTGAAATACTACGGTCATGACGAAAACCTCGAACAGCGGGTTATCGATATCATCGAAGCCGAGCAGATGGAGGCGGACGTGGTGCTCATGTCGCTGAAGCTGCCGGCAGTGCAGAAGGCCAAGGCGTTGCGACCGGACTGGACCGTGGGCCTGCTGGCCGCGACAGCGGTGGGCGACCTGACCCGGCTCGACGTCGACTTCCTGGCGGTCAGTGCCGGTATCGCCAGCCGCGGTTTCATCCGGCGTTCCCGCCGCGCGGGGATACCGGTGTTCGTCTGGACGGTCAACGATGCCGTCTCGCTGTCGGAGTGGATATCCCATGGCGTTACCGGGGTGATCACGGACGAGCCCGCCCTCGCCCGCGAGGTGCTGGCACAACGCGCCGCACTGACGCCGGGACAGCGCCTGATGCTGAGCGCGGCAAGCTGGCTCGGCAAGGCGGAAGCGCCGCGGGTGTATCGCGACGAATCGCCCTGAGCGCGCGACGGCCTTGTCAGCCGGTGCCGTAACGGGTGAGCAATGTATCGAGGGCGTTGCCGAAAGCCTGCCGGTCTCGCTGCGAGAGTGGCGGCGGGCCGCCGGTGACAACACCGGAACCCCGCATCGCGTCCATGAAGTCGCGCATGTTGAGGCGCTGCCGGATGTTGTTGGCGGTGTAACGTTCGCCGCGCGGTGTGATCACCCTGGCACCCTTCTCCAGCACTTCCGCCGCCAGGGGAATGTCCGCTGTTATCACCAGGTCCCCCTCGGCGACCTGCGCGACGATGTGGTGATCGGCGGCGTCCAGGCCCTGGGCGACCTGGCGCGCGTTCACCCAGCGCGATGTCGGCACGCTGAGGTGCTGGTTCGCCACCAGGACTACCCGCACCTCGAGGCGGTCAGCGGTGCGGTAAAGAATTTCCTTGATCACCACCGGACACGCGTCAGCATCGACCCAGATTGTACGTATTGCTGTCACGGCTCTCGCTTCTCTCCTCGGGCTTTTTTCCCGGGCGCTCTCGACAGTAGATGCTATCATTCACGAGTAACGAATAAGTAATCACCGGGGCGGACTCGCCTGCCCGCAGTGACAGGGACCAGGAGGCAGGTATGCGCAGAATGAGGCTCGCGACGGTATTCGCGGTTGCAACACTGGTACTGGCCGGCTGCAGCAAGGAAGACAGCGAATCAGCGCCCGCGGCGGCAGCGGCACCCTCACTGCCCTCCTCCGCCGTCGCCATAGCGACGGAACGCACGGTCCAGCCGCGCTTCACCCAACCGGCCCTGGTCGAGGCCGTGCAGTCGGCGCAGATCAAGTCCGACGTGGCGGCCAACCTCCTTGCCAACCGCTTCACCGCCGGACAACTGGTGAAAAAGGGCGATCTGCTGGTGGAACTGGACCCGGCAAAATTCAACGCGGCTGTCGACGGCGCCCGGGCGGAACTGATGTCGGCCCAGGCCAACCTCGATCAGGTCGCATCCAACTGGCAGCGAGCCCAGAAGTTGCGCCCCGATGGCTACATCTCGGAGCTGGACTTCGACCAGGCCAGGGCCAACGTCGACATGGCCAAGGCAGCGCTCGCCAAGGCCGAAGCCGGGCTGGAGCGTGCCGAACTCAATCTTGCCCACACGAAGATTTACGCACCCTTTGACGGCCGCATCAGCAAACCGCGGTATGCGGTCGGTGATTACGTCACCCCGATTGCCGGCCCACTGTTCGAGCTGGTGCAACTCGACCCCATCTACGTCACCGCTAAAGTCGCCCTACATGTGTACAACAATTTCGTACTGCTGCGGTCCGAACTGGAGGAGCGCGGTATCGACGTACCGGAGCTCGAGATCGGCGTCGAGCTGTCCGGTGGCCGGGAGTATCCCCACAAGGGCAAGTTCGAGAACTGGGCCCATGCCTCGGCGGATTCGAGTGGCATGATCAAAGGGAGAACGCTGATGCCCAATCCCGAAGGGCTGCTGCTGCCCGGACAGAACGTCATGCTGGTGGGGCGCACGGCAAGAGAGGTGACCCGTATCATGATTCCACAGAAAGCGGTAATGCAAGACCAGCAGGGCCGCTACGTCTACACCCTGGATGACCAGGACACGGTTACCCGGACAAATATCCAGGTGGGACTCCGCGACGGCGCAGAATGGGCGGTGACCGACGGACTGATCGAGGGCCAGCGCGTGCTGACGGAGGGCCTGCAAGCCCTGCGGCCCGGTGCAACGCTGAATATCGTCGAAGACTGAAACCCACACCGGCGGAGGCGCCTGGATGAGCCCACAATTTTTCATCAAGCGACCACGCTTCGCGCTGGTGATCTCCCTGCTGATCACCATTTTCGGTCTTCTCGCCATGATCGTAATGCCGGTCGACCAGTACCCGGACATCTCCCCCGTCAAGGTGCGCGTGGCCACCAACTACCCGGGTGCCAGCGCCGAGACCGTGATAGACGCCGTAGCGGGGCCCATCGAGGAACAGGTCAACGGCGCCGAGGGCATGGTGTACATGGAGTCCTCCTCCGCAAGCGACGGCACCTACGCATTGGCGCTCACCTTCGAACTCGGCACCGATGCCGACCTGGCACAGGTGGATGTGCAGAACCGCGTCGCGCTGGCGCTGCCCCGACTGCCACCGGAAGTGGTCGCCCGGGGTGTCCAGGTGCGCAAGAGCAGCACGGACATGCTGATGGTAGCCAACCTCTATTCACCCGATGACAGCCTCGACGGGGTCTTCCTGTCCAATTATGCAAGCATCAACGTGCTCCCCGAACTCGCGCGCCTGGAGGGAGTGGGCGATGCCAATATCATTGGCGCGCTCAATTATGGGATGCGGGTATGGCTGGACCCCAATGCCCTGGCGGTGAACAAGATCAGCGTGGCCCAGGTGGTTGCGGCGATCCGGGAGCAGAATCTCCAGGCCGCGGTGGGGCAATTAGGCGCCCCGCCCAACCCCGACGAGACCCAGTTCCAGTACGTACTGAAAACCAAGGGCCGGCTGGTCTCCGAGGAAGAATTCGGCGACATCGTGCTGCGCGCCGATTCCATGGGCTCCGTACTGCGCCTGCGCGATGTGGCCCGCCTGGAACTGGGTTCCGAGGCCTACAAGGGTTTCGGCGAATACAACAACCAGCCCGGCGTGATGCTGGCGATCTACAAGCTCTCGGGTTCGAACTCGCTCGAGGTCGCGGAGCGGGTCAGGGAAAAAATGGCCGAATTGAGCGGCTACTATCCCGACGGCGTTGCCTACAAGATCGGTCATGACACCACGCTGTTCATCGAGGCGTCACTGGAGGAAACTGTCCTCACCCTCGGGTTCACCATCCTCCTGGTGATCTTCGTGACCTACCTCTTCCTGGGCAACCTGCGGGCTACCCTGGTGCCTACAATTGCTGTGCCGGTGTCCATTATCGGCACGCTGGCCGTGATCTACCTGATGGGCATGACCATCAACACCGTGACCCTGTTTGCCCTCATCCTCGCTATCGGGCTGGTGGTGGATGACGCAATCATCGTGGTCGAGAATGTCGAACGCTTGATGCACGACGAGGGCCTGGAGCCGCGCCCGGCAACCGAGAAAGCCATGCGCGAGGTGGCCGCGCCGATCTTCGCCACCTCTACCGTGCTGGTGGCCGTGTTCGGCCCCACCACCCTGCTGCCCGGCATAACCGGCCAGATGTTCTACCAGTTCGGTGTCACCCTGGTGGTGTCGGTACTGATTTCCATGATCAACGCCCTGAGCCTCAGCCCTGCGCTGTGTTCCCTGTTACTGAAACCGGCCCATCACACGCCTAACCCGCTGATTCGCGGGTTCAACTGGCTGTTCAGCTGGATCACCCGGGGCTACCTCGCCATCGTCGGCTGGATGACACGCCACCTGGTCATCAGCGCGCTGGTGATTGCGGGCCTTTTCGGCTTGCTAATCGCGCTCTTCGCGGCGACCCCCTCGAGTTTTATACCGGAGGAAGACAAGGGCTTTTTCATGGTTGACGTCCAACTGCCGGCAGCCGCTTCCCTCAACCGGACCGCCGAATTCATCGACGAGCTGCACGAATTGATGGAAGGCGATCCCGCGATCGAGACCGTGCTGGCGGTGAATGGTTTCAGCGCACTCAACAAGGCCCTGCAGTCCAACGCGGGCATGATCATCGTCAAGCTGAAGGACTGGCACGAGCGCGAGTCCCCGGAACAACACCAGTTTGCGCTGCAGGCCAAGTACCAGCAGCTCTTTCGCACCCGGCCGGGTGGCAATACCATTGTCTTCGGCGCCCCCGCCCTGCCCGGCCTGGGTGCGGTCGCCGGCTTTGCATATGTTCTCCAGGACACCCAGAGCCGGGGTGCGGAGGCCATGGCAGATGTCCTGTCAGGGTTGATGCCCGCCGCTAACCAACGGCCGGAAATCATGCGCGCATTTACTACCTTCCGGGCGGACTATCCGCAGATCTGGCTGGAAATCGACCGCGTGCGGGCGAAGACTCTGGGCGTCTCGGTGAGCGACATTTTCTCCACCCTGCAGACCAACCTCGGCGGCGCCTACATCAATGATTTCAACCTCTACGGAAAAACCTTCCGGGTGATGGTGCAGGCCGACGCCCCCTTCCGGCAGACCGAGCAGGACCTCGGCAACCTGTACGTCGCCAACCAGTCGGGGGACATGGTATCCATGGGCGCCCTGGTCAAGCCCGTACCGACCCGGGGCGCCGATATCCTCTACCGCTACAACACGTACGATTCGGCAACCATCAACGGCGTGCCCAATACGCCGGCCGGATACAGCTCGAGCCAGGCCATGGCGGCCATGGACGACCTGTCAGCGAACGCGCTCCCCGCCGGATATCGCTACACGTGGACGGGGTCCAGTTACGAGGAACGCAAGTCGGGTAATATGGCGCCGATCGCCCTCGGGCTGTCGCTGCTGTTCGCCTACCTCTTCCTGGTCGCACTGTACGAGTCGTTCATGACGCCCATCGCCATCATTCTCTCGGTACCAATCGCCATGATCGGCGCTCTTCTCGGGCTGATGATTACCGCGCAACCCATGAGCCTCTACGGGCAGATCGGCATGGTGCTGCTGGTTGGCATGGCGGCGAAAACGGCGATCCTCATTGTCGAGTTCGGCAAGATGCTGAGGGAGAAAGACAAACTTGAACTCGATGAAGCCACGATGCAAGCCGCCCGCCTGCGTTTTCGCCCGGTGATGATGACCGGTCTGGCGTTTGTCGTCGGTGTATTCCCGCTGGTGATCGCCAGCGGTGCCGGGGCTGCGTCGCGGGCGTCACTGGGACTGACTATCTTCGGTGGTACTATCATGGCCAGCATCGGCGGAACCATCCTGGTACCCATTTTCTTCCGCCTGGTGCAGGGCCTGCGGGAACGCTTCCACGGTGGGCGGACACCAGCACCCGAATAACGGTGCGTTCACCCGGCCACGCACCCTGAGTCAACACAGGCTACTAGCGGAAAAGCGCGTACTCCCGGGTCACCTGGACGTCTGCCGGGGTGCCGTCGGCCAGCAGCCGCGGCCGGAAATGCGTCTCCCGCAGCATGGATTTCAGCGCGTTCGCCCGGGCGCTATCATCCCCGCTGACAGGCAGTATCCGGATATTCGAGACGTTTCCGCGTCGGGAAACCAGGAACTGCGCGCGCACGGTAATACTGCCGGGCCCATCGGCGTCGAAACGCGGTGAGAACACCCGGTGTGTCGGCAGGGCGCGAGCGGTGGAGAACCACTGCTCAGCCAGGGCCGTCTCTCCCGCATCGCCCAGCGTGAGGGCCGCCTCCCGGTAGTGCTTTCCGGCGCTCTGCAGCTTGTCGTTCCACTGGTACCAGTCCGCCAGCGCCAGGGAGACCTCCGCCACTGCCCGCGGCGTCATCCCGGGCCAGTGTTGCCGGTAGTCCAGCAGCAGGTCGCGGCCGCGCGCGACACCGGTTTCCTGCAACCGGGTGATGCGCTGGCGCACGTACTCCGGCGAGCGCGTGGTGCCGCCCACCCGGCTACTGCTGCCGATGTCAGCGCCCAACTGCTCGTGGATGGGGCGATCACCCAGGATCAGGTAGAGATTATCGAGCTGGGAAAACGTCCACTGGCGCTGCCGTGCCTGATCCGGCGCGGGCTCAGCCATGACCGCGTCCAGCAGCCGCTGCGTGGTGTCATACAACGCAACCAGTCTGGCGTTGCGATCACCACCGACCCTGCGCCGAAGTGCCTCCCGCTGCCAGGCGACATAGCGCTCCGCCGCAAGTGAGCGCTCCCCGGCTGTCCCTTCGCCGCCGTGCACAGCCACCCGGAAGTGATCCTCCTGCACCTGGTCCAGGGCCTCCAGATCACCGCTGGTGCGGTGCAGTGCGATCAACTCCTGCAGGATCGGCAGCTGTTGTGCACTGGCCAGGCCTGCATTGACCCTGATCGCATGCACCGCGTCACGGTAAAGCTGGTCCGCGCGTCGGTAATCGCCGTTTTCCCGGTACAGGCGGCCCAACTGCGTCAGGGGTTCGTACAGGGCGGGCGCGTAGGGTCCGTCGCGTCGCTGGAGGTCGGCAATCGCCTGCAACAGGGGTGCGGCGATCTCGGGGTCGACCACGGTGCGCACGGTGGCGCTGTCGGCTCCCTCTTGTGCGCGCTGTCGGGCCGGCCCAGCGGCCTCCAGGGCGACAAACTCGCGCCCGTAAAGGCCGGGAAAGTGGGCACTTGCCGATGCGCACAGCCCGACCAGAGCCAACAACAGCCAGCGCCTGTTACAACGCTTCGACCCCACTGTTCACCGAGCCTCCAAACCACCGATAATGTCCCAGAATAAACCAAATCGGTCATCGGGACAGCCCGGGCGGGCGGACCTGTACAAGGGCGCAAAATACGGTAAACTTCATCGCCGGCCAAACGGCCTTGCAGTCCGCCGGACACCGGGATTCCACGATCAACGCGCATCCGGCAGACCCCTAGACCCCAAACCACAGGAGACACCCCATGAAGAGCCGCCAGGAACTGGAAGCCAGCATGAAATCCGCCTTGAATACCGGCGAAAACAAGATCAACGAAATGAAGGCCAAGCTGGAGGCGGCTGGAGATGACGCCTCCGACGACGCCAAGGTGGCACTGAAGGAAGCCGAAAAGATGTGGGAGGAAGGCAAGGCCAAGTTCGACGAGCTGAGCGAGGCTTCGGATGCAAAGTTCGACGAGTTGCGCGCGGACGCCGAGGCCAACTGGGACGAGATTTCCGACAAGCTGGAAGCCGGCTGGGCCAGCGTCAGCAAAAAGTTCAAGGAATTCTTTTCCTGAGCAGGACAGGCGTCTTCGGCGCGGGAGCACCACCACCCGGTCTCCCGCCAGTGCCCGTCGACCTGATATGACAGATTTGGAAACCCCGACACCGCCGAAGCGTAGCCCGCTTCGGCTGGTTCTTATCATCCTGTGTACGGTGGTCATCACCGCCGCCGTCACGGTCTGGTTGGTACGGGTTCAGGTCTTCCAGACGGAATTCAAGCCCGTCGCTCTCTCGGCTGAGGAGGAGTCGGCGCTGACGAGCAAGCTGAACCGGATCGAAGCGCTGCATCAGCCGCAGGCTGCCGCCACCACCAGCCGGCAGGATGCGACCGCGCCAGGCGACACCCCCCTGACACCCGAGCCTTATTCCGAGGTCGGGGCAAGCCACAGCGTCACCCTCAGCGAACGCGAACTGAACGGTCTGCTGGCAAAAAACACCGACATGGCCCGGAAACTGGCCATTGACCTGTCCGATGACCTGCTCAGCGCCCGCTTGCTGGTGCCTGTGGACGAGGATTTTCCTGTGTTCGGGGGGCAGGTACTGAAAGTTCGGGCCGGGATGGAACTCGCCTACGACCACGGCCACGCCGTCGCGAAGCTGCGTGGTGTGACGGTCATGGGGGTGGCGTTGCCCAATGCCTGGCTGGGCGGCATGAAGAATATCGACCTGGTGGAGCATTACGGCAACCAGGCCGGTTTCTGGCGAGCGTTCTCCGATGGCGTCGAGGACCTTCACATCGAAGACGGCAGCATCACGCTGAAGCTCAGGGAATAACTGTCGTTGTTCGACACAGCCAGCCGATCAGCCCGTCAACACCGCGCGAACAGGATTGTCAGCCAACCAGCATGCCTGAGGCCTCCCAGCGCTGCGCTGTTGGCCATGGGGCTGGCGTTGACAGTCGCGTTCGCGCCACACGCGACAGAGACAGGGGCGGCCGCCCCCGCGGCTAGAAGTGTTACGGACCCCCTCAGACCGCCGGACCCGAACAGCCCACCCTGGCTATCTGCGGTAGGCATGCTGCAGGTCCCCGGCATCCGCTATCGCGAGGGCTACCCGCGGCATCATCGCGAGGACTGCAGCGCCACCCTGGTCGGTCGAACCCACGGCAAGGCGGCCTCGTTCATCCTCACAGCGTGGCACTGCCTCGCAGATTACCGCGACCTCAGCCAGCGCATTTCGTTTACTCTGATGCCCGGCTCGGCGCAAAGCCAGACCCGGGAAGCAGTGCGAGTCGCCGATGGCGGGGGCATGCACGCAGACTGGGCCCTGCTGCGCCTGACCGCGCCGGTGCCTGTGGGTGTGGCCCGGCCGCTGGCCGTGAGCCGGGAAAGGGGTAACCCCGAGCTGGCGATCGCAATGGCCGGGTTCTCAAGGAATCCCGGCGAGGATCGCGGCGCCAGGCAGCTGAGCCACCATCCCCGCTGTCGCATAACTGCACAGCGTGCGGGCACCACCGCCAGCGATTGTGCAGCCCGCAAAGGTACATCAGGCGGCGCCGTGATCCAGCCCGGGACCGACTCGCCAGCAGCACTGCTGGGCGTAATTTCCGAGGGAGACGGCGCGGGCGTCAGCATCTTCGTACCGACAGCGGTGTTCCTTGCCGAGATCGAATCCTACCTGGCCGATTGATGCCCGTCGACGGCCCGGCCAGCAAGCTGGCGGGCCGGTGGCGGCGCACCGATGTGCTGCTGTTTTCTCGCCGCTGCCAGTTCCACCTGTTTCTGGCGCTCGGCGAAGCGGCGTTTCTGCTCGTCACTGACTTCCTGGCAGCAACGCGGGCAGCAGACGCCAAGACGGTATTGAGGTGAAGCCTTGTCTGCCTCGGTGATAGGGTGCCGGCAGCCATAGCATTGATCATAGATACCTTTTTCCAACCGGTGGTTCACGGCGACCCGACTGTCGAAGACGAAGCACTCTCCCTCCCACGTGCTCTCACCTTCGGGAACCTGCTCCAGGTAGTTGAGAATACCGCCGCGTAGGTGGAACACCTCGTCGAATCCTTCCGCCAGCATGAACGCGGAGGCCTTTTCGCAGCGGATGCCGCCGGTGCAGAACATCGCCACCTTGCGGTGTTTCCGGGGGTCGAGATGCGCGCGCACGTACTCTGGGAAATCACGAAAGTTGGTTGTACCCGGATCCAGCGCCCCGCGGAACGTACCAATCTCACACTCGTAGTCGTTGCGCGTATCCACCAGCAACACCTCCGGATCGTTGACCAGGGCATTCCAGGCAGCCGGGTCGACGTAGGTGCCGACCTGCGCGGTGGGATCGACACCGGAAACGCCCATGGTGACGATCTCCCGCTTCAACTTTACTTTCATGCGATGAAACGGGACCTCGCGGTCGTAAGACTCCTTGTGTTCGAGGTCGGCCATTCGCGGATCACCACGCAGCCAGGCCAGAACCGTGTCTATGCCACGGCGAGACCCGGCAATGGTGCCGTTGATCCCCTCCGGGGCAATCAGCAGGGTACCCTTGATGCCGGCGTCCAGGCAGACATCGAGAACGGTCTCCCGGAGGCTGTGAACATCGTCGAGTGCCACGAACTTGTACAGCGCTGCCACGACCACACCGGTATCTTCCCTGCCAGTCATCACGCCCGCTCCCCCTTGCTGCCACCGAGACAATCCGGCGAGTCCGGCGCATCGCCCTGACGCGCCAGCCATTCGGCGGGCGTATAAGTATGCAGAGCCAGGGCGTGCACAGGCCCGTCCAGCTGCGGCCGGAGTGCCGCATAGACCTGCTGGTGCCGGGCGACGCTGCGCCGCTCCTCGAACGCACGTGATACCGCAACCACCCTGAAATGGGTTTCTGAATCCGGCGGCACGCTGTGCATGTGGCTCTCGTTACTGACATCGAGATACTCGGGCGCCAGCGCTTCGATCAGCTGGCTTTCAATGTCATCTTTTACGCTCATAAGGCCTCCATAGTGGCGCGCAAGTATAGCCGAGGCCGGTGTCTCCGGGAACCGTGGTGGGTCAAGTTAGCGGGCGCGGCAGGGCCCGATCGGTCAGCCTACGGTGTGGCTATTTTCAAGGTTTCAGCTTGGCCGGCGCGAACCATCTACCTATACTGGCCGTGAGGGAGCGAGCACTACGTGAGCAGGGCTTACGGGATATGACAGAACGATTCAGCATTTTCTACGCCGGCCAGCTGCTGCCGGGCTGCGAACGCGACACCGTCAGGGCCGGTCTCGGGCAACTGTTCAAGGCCAGCGAGGCACAGCTTGACAGCCTGTTCAGCGGCGACCCGGTTGCGGTGAAGCGCGGTTGTGACCGGGCCACGGCGGCAAAGTACCAGCAGGCCATGAGGGAGGCGGGAGCGGAGCCGATAATCCGGCGCGAATCGGCTGTACCCACACCGCCCGCGGAGCCGGCAACGAGCAGCCAGGGCGCGACCGGCGGCAAGCCATCGATGGCCGAGCGACTGGCGGCCATTACCGGCGAGGTGCCGGCGGCGGACTGCTCGCCTGCGCAGCTATCAGCGAGTCCTGTCCGCAACCCGGGCGGTGATGATGACACGGATTTCTCGGTGGCAGCACCCGGCAGCCCCGTCCTCAACGCTGCGGAACGCGTGGACCCGGTACCGGCGAATATCGATACGACGTCGCTGAGCGTGGAACCACCGGCGGACCGGCTGTCGCCACCACGGCCGGAGCCTCCCCCGCCGCCCGACACCAGCGCACTTGCGCTGGGTCCGGCGGGCGACACTATTCCCGGTCTCGACCGGCCCACTGTCGAATCGCCTGACGTCGGGCATCTTGACCTCAGCCCGGCTGGCACAGATTTTTCCGACTGTGCCGGGTCGCAGCCGCCCGCGCCGGTGCTGGATTTGACCGGGCTTGAACTCGGGCCTGCCGGCGCCGATGTCCTCGAAGCGCAATACCGGCGCCAGGAGAACGCGGCGCCACCGGACACAGGTCACCTGAGCCTCAGCGAATGACCACGCCTGCGTCCCCGGCGCTGCCCCGGCGACTGATGGCACTGCTCTACGACCTGCTGCTGGTGCTGCCCCTCATCATGCTCGCGGTATTCGTCTGCATGGGCGTGAGCAACCTCGTCACCGGCGAGACAGCGGGCGACCTCGGCGACTCCCTCCTCCCAGCCACCCTGGTGCAGGCGGTCGCCTGGATTACCGGCGCGGCTTTCTTCTGGAGCTTCTGGCTGAAGGGCGGCCAGACACTGGGCATGCAGGCATGGCGAATCAGGCTGGTCGACGTGGGCGGCGGCGCGCCAACGTTTCGGCAGGTGTGTGTTCGCAGCCTTGGCGCAACGGTCTCCGCCGTATGTCTGGGCGCGGGATACTGGTGGAGCCTGCTGAACCGCGAACGGTGTTACTGGCACGACTACGCGTCCGGCACGCGGTTGATCATGGTGCCGGCCAAAAACAAGCAGGCCTGACGGTCCAGGCCTCCCTACCGCGCCCGCCGCAGCAGAAGTATCCCGGCAGCGAAACACAGCACGATGGGAATGGAGGCCGCGTACACCGGCGGGAAGCCGAATACCAGGCTTGCCGGTCCCAGCAAATCCTGACTGGTGCTGAACACGATGCCGATGATAACGCCGGCGAAGATACGAAACCCCATCGTGCCCTCCCGCAGCGGCCCAAAAATAAAGGATATGGCGATCAGCACCAGCGCCCCGACGGCAAAGGGCTGCAGTAGCTTGTTCCACAGCGCGAGCTGGTAATCGTCGGAGTCCAGGCCCTGCTGGGCGAGATAATGGCTGTAACGATACAGGTTACCGATGGAAAGCTGGGACGGTGAAACCACTTCGAGCGTCAATACATCCGGGGTTATTGCCGTGTCCCAGCGCAGTTTTTGATGGCTGGAGCGCGTCGTTTCCCAGCTCGAAAAATCGGTCTTTTTGACGTCCTCCAGCATCCAGTGGCTGCCACGATAGCTGGCACGCGAGGCACGCAGTGCCGACAGCAGTTCAAGGTCTTCACTGAACTGCAACAACTGGACCCCGTAAATGACCCCGTCGGCGTCAAGGGTGTTGACGTGAATGAACGTATCACCCTCACGGTTCCACATACCGCCAGCACTGGTTTTCAATGATTCCGGGTCCTGGGCCAGCGCCCTGCGCTGCTCGGCAGTCCTGTCGGTCGCCGGGGCGACTGTTTCTCCGACGACGAAGCCGAGCACCGCCATCAACAGCGCCGGCTTCATGGTCAGCCAGACCAGGCGCCCGGTCGACACACCGGCCGAACGCATGACCACCAGTTCACTGGAACTGGCCAGCTGCCCCAGGCCGATCAGGCATCCGACCAGGGCAGCAAAGGGCATGTATTCGTAGAAGCGACCTGGCAGGGTTAGCGCGACATACAGCAGCACCTGCCCGAACGTATAGGTTTCCGACACGTTGCCGACCTCGTCGACAAAGGCACCGACGGCATCGAGACCGACGATGACGAGCAACACGATGCCGATGGCGCCGAGTACCGTCTTGCCGACATAGCGGTCAAGCCTGCGCACGCCGCCCTCCACCAGACCTGAACAGTGACCAAAGACGTCGCCCATACAGCATCAGCAGTGCGAGCAGGAAAAACGCCAGGTGCACGTACCACAGCCCGCTCCCGGCCGGTGACGCACCCTCCTCCATTGCAGACCTGGCATTGGCGAGCAACATGAGATAGGCAATGTAGATCACGAAGGCCGGCGCCATCTTCAGAAAGCGACCCCGACGATGATCCGTCCGGCTCAGGCACAGCGCAATAATCGCCACCACCGGTACCATCAGGGGTAAGGAGATGCGCCAGTAGAGCGCAGCCTTGTCCTCGTAGGCATCCGAGGCAAGGAGTGCCCGCGTCGAGCGGCCATCGACCGGGTCCGCCGTGCGGATTCCGCCCTCCGGCTCCGGGATAAGCTGACCGAAACGGGCAAAGCTGATCACCCTGTAGGCCAGGGAGCCGGGCAGACCATCATAGCGGTAGCCGTCGCGCAGCTCGAGATAGCGGGCGCCGGACGCCGGATCGATCTGCAACTCGCCCTCTTTGGCCACGGTGACGCTCATGGTCGGGTAGCCATCGTTGTCCTCCCCGCGCTGGGAAAGAAATACCAGCCGCCTGACACCAGTAGCCTCGTCCACGCTGGAGGTGTAGCTCACCGTGTCACTCCCGCGACGGGACTGGAATCTGCCGGCGCCCAGCGTGTGCAGTCCCGATGATGAGCTGGGATCGTCGAGCAACGCCTCGGACCGCGCCGCACCCAGCGGGGTGACAAAGAAGCTCAGCGTCGCCACCAGCAACATGACCAGCAGCGAGGGTATCAGGGTATACAGGGCGAGACGGCTGGGGCTGACGCCACAGGCGGAAAGAATCACCATCTCGCTCTCGACGTAGAGGCGACCGTAGGACATGAGAATACCGATAAAAAGCCCGAGTGGCAGGATCATTTCGAGGAATCCCGGCAGGCGATAGAACATCACGGGCAGCAGTATATTGGCAGCCAGACCACCGGTGGCGGCCTCGGCGAGATATTTCACGAAGCGTCCACTGATGATGATCACCAACAGGACGAAACTCACCGCGAACATATGGGTAAGTACTTCCCGGGAGAGGTAGCCGAGAATTTTCATGGCGATAGGGGCGACAGATTCCTTCAATCTGGACGCCCGTCATCATACACTAGCTTTCACAGGCCCGCCCTTCCAACAAACCTGGCGCCCGCTGCGAGCGGGGGTAGCAGTGGCCCCCGATGCACCAGGGCATGCCAGCCAAAAATTGAGGACTTCACATGACTGCGATCAACTTCAGCGCCCGCAAACTGGCTGACATCGCCAGCGCCGGCTGTCAGTGCGCCATATTGCCGGTGTTCAGCCGCAAACGCCTGTCGGCGACTGCCAAGGCCCTCGATGCCGTCAGCGGCAAGGCCATTTCCGGCGCCATGGCGACCGGGGACATCTCGGGGGACCTCGGCGAAACACTGCTCATACCCGCCAGCGGCCCCGCCAAGCGCGTGCTGTTGCTGGGCTGCGGCCCCAGTGGCAAGTTTGACCGAGCGGCGGCGCGCAAAGCCGTGAGCGCCCTGTACACGGCCCTGAACGGCAGCAGCGCAACCGACGCTACGCTGCACGCTGCGGAGCTGCCTCTCGAAGGGGAGGAAACCGCCTGGTTTCTCGAGTACCTCGCCCGGGCGATAACAGCGGCGGCTTATCGCTACACCGAGACCGTTAGCAAACCGAAGCCCCCCATCAAGCTCAAGCGCTTCGTGGTCAACGTTGACGGCTTGTGCTCGCCCAAATCGGCGCAGAGCCAGCTCGACCGCGGTGTTCACACCGGTAACGGAGTCAACTTTGCCCGCAACCTGGCCAACCTGCCGGGTAATATCTGCACCCCCAGCTATCTCGCCGACCAGGCCCGTAAACTAGCCCGCGGGCAGCGCCAGCTCACGACGCGCGTACTCAGCGAGAAGCAGATGGCAGAGCTCGGTATGGGCTCGCTGCTTTCGGTAACCGCCGGATCCGATCAGCCGGCGAAGCTGATCGTGATGGAATACCGGGGCGCCGGGGCAAAACAGAAACCCCACGTACTGGTGGGCAAGGGCATCACCTTCGACACCGGGGGAATTTCGCTGAAGCCCGGGGCAAAGATGGACGAGATGAAGTTCGACATGGGTGGCGCTGCCGGTGTTTTTGGCACTGTTCACGCAGTCCTTGCGATGAAGCTGCCCATCAACGTGGTCGCAATCATCGCCGCAGCGGAGAATATGCCCAGCGGTGGGGCCACCAAGCCGGGTGACGTGGTCACCAGCATGTCCGGAAAAACCATCGAGATACTCAACACCGACGCCGAAGGGCGGCTGGTGCTGTGTGACGCGCTCACCTACGCCGAGCGTTACAAGCCCAAGGCTGTGATCGACCTGGCCACCCTTACAGGCGCCTGTGTAGTCGCGCTGGGTTCGCATGCCGCGGCGCTCTATGCGAATAACGACAAGCTGGCGGACCAGCTACTGGATGCCGGGGTCGAAAGCCACGACCGGGTCTGGCGTATGCCCCTCTGGGATGACTACCAGAAGCAGTTGAAAACCAACTTCGCCGATGTTGCCAACATCGGCGGCCCCGAGGCCGGCAGTATCACGGCCGCCTGCTTCCTGGCGAGGTTTACCGAGAAATACCACTGGGCGCACCTGGATATCGCCGGTGCCGCCTGGGACAGCAGCCCCAAGGGAGCTACCGGGCGACCCGTGGCGATGCTGATGCAGTACCTGATCGACCAGGCTGGCTGAACGCGATGACCCGGATAGGATTCTACGTGCTGAAGACTGCTGATCCCGGGCAGCGCCTGCAGGTATCGGCACGGCTTGCCGACAAGGCGTTCCAGCAGGGTCACCGGGTGTTCATCAACGCCTCGGGAGAGGCCGAGGCTCGCGAGCTCGACGAGCTGCTATGGCAGTTTCGGGCAACGAGCTTTCTTCCACACGCAATGAAGGGCAGCGAGAGCGACGAGCCGGTAGTCATCGGTTGGGGCCAGGACCCTGAAAACCACGATGACCTGCTGATTAACCTGCAGCTGGAAATACCGCGGTTTTTCAGCCGTTTCCATCGGGTAGCTGAACTCGTGAGCCAGGAACCCCGCAGCCTGGAAGCACTGCGAAAGTCGTGGCAATTCTATCGCGACCGCGGCTACCAGCTGGACAAGCATACCTTGGGCACCTCTGAATAATGGCAATCGAGCCCTGAAGCGTTCAGAGGTGCCCTTGTGACGCCCTGGCGGCATCGCCCGGGCGCGGGCGTTCACAGCCAGGGCAACACCATCCCGCGTCACTCGGCAGGCAATTTTTGCGTATAATCCGCCCCCACACGCCCCCGTAGCCAGTACTGGAAACACGCCATGGAGAAGACATTCCAACCTGCCAGCATCGAAACACGCTGGTATGCCGAGTGGGAGGAGAAAGGCTATTTTGCGCCGCGCGGCGGCACGCCTGCGTACAGCATCATGATCCCGCCACCGAACGTGACCGGACGCCTGCACATGGGGCACGGGTTCCAGGAAGCAATCATGGACGCCCTGATTCGCTACCACCGCATGGCTGGATACAACACCCTCTGGCAGGTGGGAACCGACCACGCCGGCATCGCGACCCAGATGGTCGTGGAGCGGCAACTCGAGGCCACGGGCACCAACCGGCACGAACTGGGCCGGGATAAATTTATCGAAAAGGTCTGGGAGTGGAAGGAAGAGTCCGGCAACACCATAACGCGTCAGCTGCGCCGTCTCGGGTCGTCCCTCGACTGGTCGCGTGAGCGCTTCACCATGGACCCGGGCCTGAGCACCGCGGTGCGGGACGTGTTCATCCAGCTGTATCAGGAGGGACTCATCTATCGCGGCCAGCGTCTGGTCAACTGGGATCCGGCGCTGCACACGGCCATTTCCGATCTCGAAGTCATCAGCGAAGAGGAACAGGGACACCTCTGGCACCTGCGATATCCCCTGGCGGGGGGCGAGGGCCACCTGGTCGTCGCCACCACCCGGCCCGAGACCATGCTGGGGGATACCGCGATCGCGGTGCACCCCGAAGACGAACGCTACACCCATCTCATCGGCCGCATGGTCGACCTGCCACTCACAGGCAGACAGATCCCAATCATTGCCGACGATTATGTCGACCGGGAGTTCGGCACCGGCTGTTTGAAAATCACGCCGGCCCATGATTTCAACGACTATGAGGTCGGCAAACGCCACGGCCTGCCGGTCATCAATATCTTCGACGACGATGCCGCAATCGGCGAACAGGGACCGCAGGCCTACCAGGGAATGGACCGGTTCGACGCGCGTGAGCGCGTAATACAGGATCTCGATGGCCTCGGCCTGCTCGACAAGGTCGAAGACCACACCCTGAAGGTACCGCGGGGCGACCGCTCCGGCGTGGTCATAGAACCGTACCTCACCAATCAGTGGTACGTGGATGCGAGGGCGCTGGCAAAACCGGCCATCGAAGCCGTCGAAAATGGCGATATCAAATTCGTGCCCAGGCAATGGGAAAATACCTATTTTGCCTGGATGAGGGACATCCAGGACTGGTGTATCAGCAGACAGCTGTGGTGGGGACATCGTATACCCGCCTGGTACGACCAGGCTGGAACCATCTACGTAGGCGAGAGTGAAGCGGCGGTCAGGGCCGCCAACAACCTCGACGACGCAGTTGAACTGCACCAGGACGACGATGTTCTCGACACCTGGTTTTCTTCCGCGCTGTGGACATTCTCCACCCTTGGCTGGCCGGAGGAGACCGATGAGCTGGCCACATTCCATCCCAGCTCGGTTTTGGTGACCGGGTTCGACATCATCTTTTTCTGGGTCGCCAGAATGATCATGATGACGCTGCACCTGCGCAACGAGGTACCGTTCCACACGGTCTACGTACACGGCCTCGTGCGCGATGCGCAGGGCCAGAAGATGTCCAAGTCCAAGGGTAACGTTATCGATCCTATCGATCTCATCGACGGGATTGATCTCGAAAGCCTGGTCGCCAAGCGCACCGCCGGAATGATGCAGCCAAAACTTGCGCAGCAAATTGAAAAAGCCACCCGCAAGCAGTTTCCCGAGGGTATTGCAGCCTATGGCACCGACGCCCTGCGTTTCAGTTACTACTCGCTCGCCTCGACCGGTCGTGACATCAAGTTCGATATAGGGCGCATCGAGGGGCATCGCAACTTCTGCAACAAGATATGGAACGCGGCGCGTTACGTACTCATGAACTGCGAAGACGAGGACTGCGGCCTGGACTCGGATACGACCGTCGAACTCAGCCTGGCTGACCGGTGGATTGTCAGCCGGCTGCAGGAGACCGAAGCCGCAACCGTGGCGGCGCTGGAGAGCTATCGGTTCGACCTGGCGAGCCAGGCGCTCTATGATTTCATCTGGAACGAATACTGCGACTGGTACCTGGAGCTGTCGAAACCCGTTCTGTGGGATGACAACGCCGCCCCCGCCCTCAAGCGCGGAACGCGTCGCACGCTGATCCGGGTACTCGAAGCGTGGCTGCGGCTGCTGCACCCGTTCATGCCCTTTATCACCGAGGAAATCTGGCAGACCGCGGGGCCGCTCGCGGGCAGGAACGGTGACACCATCATGCTGCAGCCCTACCCCGTCTGTAACGAAAAGGCCGTGGACGAGGCTGCCAATGCCGAAATAGAATGGCTTAAAGGGGTGATTGTGGGTGTCAGGAACATTCGTGGGGAGATGAATATTCCCCCGGGAAAGCAAGTCCGCCTGCTGGCCCGCAACGGCAGCGAGACGGATCGTACCCGGCTCACTGACAATGCCCCTTTCCTGACCAAACTGGCCAAACTTGAAAGCATCAGCTGGCTGGCCAGTGACGAGGATTCTCCACCTTCCGCCACAGCCCTGGTTGGGCAACTCGAGCTCCTGGTGCCGATGGCCGGACTGATCGATACCGAGGCTGAACTTGCGCGGCTCAACCGGGAGATCGACAAACTCGATGCCTCCTGTGTCCGGCTCAAGAAGAAACTGGAAAATCCCTCGTTCGTCGATCGCGCACCGGCGGAAGTCGTGGAGAGGGAGCGGCTCAAGGTCGAGGAGCATGTCCAGGCACTGGAAAAGCTGCACGAACAACGGCTGCGTCTGCAGGCGATGTAAATCGCCGGCTACCACTCCGCATCGGGGCCAAATCTGCTCTAAGGCAACAACACAACGGCAAAGTTACAGGCAAGGACACCCGCATGGAAGACCGCGTGCATGGCACGGTAAAATGGTTCAACAACGCGAAAGGTTTTGGTTTTATCAGCCGTGGGGAGCAGGAACCCGACGTGTTTGTTCACTTTCGCTCAATCCAGGGGGACGGCTATCGCACCTTGAGCGAGGGCCAGGAGGTCGCCTTTCGACTGGTCGAGGGCCCCAAGGGGTGGCAGGCCGAGGACGTCTCCAAAGTCTAGCCCAAACAGGGTATCAACATGGGGACCAGGCGTTCGGGCTTTGCCACCGGCCCGGCGTTGCCGCCCTCACACCGAATCTTCGCGGGAGACAAAATCAATGAATATCGCTATCAAGCTGCTCATCGCCCTGTTGGTCGCCGCCGCCGCTACCGGCATCACCCTGTTGTTAGACAACGGTCTGACAACAGCCGGCCTGTTCGCCCTGATGGCCTGCGCCACGCTAGTCACCGCGGTGCTGACACATTTTCCGGGAAGCGCTGCGAATGCCGGGCGAGACTCCAGCTCGGGCCGGGCGCCCGGCTCACCCGCGGCAGCGCCTCGCGACGCCGCTCCGGGACGCGGTCGTGAACAGGGCGCCGTGAAATGGTTCAGCCAGAAAAAGGGCTTCGGATTTATCATCAGGGACAGCGGTGATGAGATCTTTGTTCACTACCGAAATATACTCGGCGAGGGCCGCCGCACCCTGCGCGACGGGGAGCGGGTGACTTTTCGCGTTTCGCAGACCGACAAAGGCCCCCAGGCCGAAGAGGTCGAGAGCATCGATTAGGTCTAGTCCTTGCTGGTGAGGATGTTCAGCCAGTAACTGCGGATCATGCTGGCGCCCTCGGAGAGAATCCCGTGTGCCATCGAGGCGTTCTCCTCAAGAGCCATTTCGACCACCGAGTACCCGGTCTCTACGGACACCCGCGCCCGCAATACCAGCAGATCGTCGACCGGATCGCCGAGCAGCTCGGCGGCGGCAGTTGCGAACTGCCGGGAGACGACCTCGTGGGATTCCAGGCGCAATTGCTGCAGCGGTGCCACCGCGCGCAGCGACTGGACAATCTCCAGACCCGCAGTCTGTTCACGTGTCACATCGTAGGTGCTCTTCAACACGTCGTAGACGCTGTCCAGCAGCTGTCCGGTGGCGGACTGCGCCGCAAACCAGTCACTGAACACCTCATTCTGGCGATCCATCAGCAATGTGCCCAGGGCGTGCAGAACAGAGTATTTGTTGGGAAAGTAGCGGTAGAGCGCGGAACAGTCACTCCCGCCCGTTCGGCAATCAGGTTGGTCGAAATCCGCTCGACGCCGACTTCCAATAACAACTCGGCGGCCGCGGCAAGAATGCCTTCGTAAGTACGCTTGGCCCGAGCCTGACGCGGCCGGTTTTTTTCGAGCAATTCAACCTGACGCCTGATTGCAACCATGACTTCCTCCGTACCACTCATCGACGCATAGCCGGAATGCGAAAGCGGGGAGCAGGACCGGAGTCACCGCTGCAAACGCCCTGCAGCCACCCGCTACAGCGTCGCACATTCCCCTGGCCCTTGCACGGGAAAAATAACATCTCTGGTCGTCAGTTATCATCGGGCCGTAGAGAGTCCCGGGGCCGGATTCTGCGCCGTTTGTCGTCGAAAAAGCGGTTAAACTTGCCTGAGATGCACAGACAGTGCATGCTTGCGCCGGGCGCAGCCGGCGAGCCCCTGCGGCGGCGTCGGAACATGAAAATCCACCCAACATCCGAGGACATCGCCGTCTATGGCCAAAAGCCCGACCACGCACAAATTCCGGGGCGTCATCATGCCGACCAGCGCCCACCCCGACATTCGCAAGGCAAAGCGAAACGGTGCCCAGCCCTCCATCCACGGCACCAAACTGTGGAAATCCAGTTGCCTGCTGATCGACTATCTCAAACGCAATCCACCGGAACACGCAGGCACCGTACTCGACGTTGGCTGCGGCTGGGGTATCGCAGGCATCTGGTGTGCACAGCGCTACGACGCCAGGGTGACATCCGCTGACGCCGACCCGGACGTGTTCCCCTTCCTCGACGTCGTTGCCGACCTGAACAAAGTGGCAACCGAGCCGTTGGTGACCCGCTTCGAAAAAATCAGCAAAAAACAGCTGTCGAACTACGACATGCTGATCGCGGCCGACATCTGCTTCTGGGACGAGCTGGTCAATCCCGTCTACAACCTGGTCAACCGCGCCGTCAAAGCCGGCGTAAAAAAAATCCTGATTGCCGATCCTGGACGACCCACATTCCAGGAAATGGCCGAGCGCTGCGTCGACCGGCACTGCGCGGAAATCGTCGACTGGAGTACCCGGCGAGGCGTCAAGGCAAGTGGCGCCATCATGGTGTTGGAAAACGCCTAGTCCATCACCTCGTAGGTGACTTCCAGGTTGCTGACCGCTTCGGCCACCCCGCTGCGGAAACGCGGCCTGAAAACGGTGTCGGAGATTTCCCGACGCAGCCTCCTGGCCGCCGACTCGTCTGCCTCCTTATCCGCCAGGGCCGCCACCTGACGCGCCCTACCGGAAGCGGTTACATCAAAGCGCGCGACCAGAGCCACCCGCTGCTCCTTTTCCGCAAGGCGACGGGGTTGCCAGAATGCGCCGTTATCCGGCAGCTCGACCGGGCTGCCCAGCCAGAAATCCAGCAACCTGTACTCGCCCGCCTCGGACAACGATGCCGCCACCTCCGCGTAGAGACCACGGGCCCTGGTCGTCGAACCATTCCACTGATACCAGTCAGCCAGTTCGAGGCGCGCATTGCCCTGCGCCACGACACCCTCGGGGGCCGCCCTGTCGATCAGCGTCTCCAACAGTGTGGCGCCGCGTGCAACAACATTGCGCTGGATCGTCTCCAGGCGGGTTTCCTCGAAATTTTCCGCTCCGAACATGCCCGTGCCCGGTGATGCCATGGGGTTGTAGTGGACCAGCCCGATCTCCTCGATTTTGGGGGCGATGCGCGCCTGCACGAGGTAGAGGTTGCGTACCTGGCTGAGCACCAGCTGGCGATACCAGGTGTAGTCGACGCCGGCGTCGAGTTCCACCGCTTCCAGCAACTCTTCATTGAGGGTATACAGCGATAACAGGCGGCGGTTGTCATCTCGCGCGAAATCGCTGCGCAGGGCCTCGCGCTGCCACCGCAGGTATTCCACCGCCGCGCGCAGACGCGTCTCGGTGAAAGGTGGCCGGCCCTGACCGTAAAGTCGAAAGAAATAATCGTAGCGATCGTCGAGTTTCTGCATATCGCCCGCCGCGCGATAGGTGTCCAGCAGTTCTCGCACCAGAGGCAGTTGCCGGGTGTGGGTGAGGCCGTCGTTGACCCTGACCACGTGCAGGGCTCTCTGGTACAGGCGCTCCGCCTGCTCGAAATCACCCTGGTCACGGAAGTGACGCGCGAGGCCCGTCAGCGGCTCGGCGAGAGCGGCGGCATAGGGTCCCTCATCCACTTCAAGGCTCTCGATCAGCTGCCCGTAGGCGGCCCGTTCGGCCGGCGGTGTTCCCGCCGCTTCACGCTGGTCGCCGCCGGCACCCTGGCGCTCGCCGCCCGGGCGCCCGTCGGCCCACACCTGGCCCAGGCGGACGTATTGCTCTCCGTAGGCCGCCCCTGCAGTCTGTCCTGTACCGGGTTGCAGGGCCAGCAGGCCAACAGCCACCCACAGGGCCAGTGTCCGCGAAACACGGTGCGCCCCGCGCTCCCGCGGACTATCAGCCTTACCGTCATACACCATCCGTTTACCCACTCTGGCTTACTCCTGGCTTCAATGATATAACGACTGCCTGCGCCGCTCACCCTATGTCGGCAAAGGTGCCAGCACCAACGGCAAAAACCCTCCCCGTTAGTCGGGCTGAATCAATGAGCGGCAACAAAAAACGCGACATCCCCAGGTTTCAGACACCCATCATCGAAACCCACTGTCACCTGGACTACCTCGACGAGGATACGCTTGCGGCCACTCTCGCCCGCTCGGCGGAGGTGGGGGTCGAGCAGATCATCACCATCGCCGTTTCGCCCGGCAATCTCGACAAGGTCATGCGACTTACCCGGTGCAGCGACACGATCTGGGGAACACAGGGCGTGCATCCCCACGAAGCAGAGACCTTCGACACGGGCGTGGCCAGCCAGATTCGTACGCATGCCGCCGACCCGCGAATCGTTGCCATCGGCGAGATCGGCCTCGACTACTACTACGACCATGCCCAGCGCTCTGCCCAGCGAAGGGCGTTCGAACAACAGCTACAGCTGGCCACGGACCTTGAAATGCCGGTCGTTATTCACACCCGCGACGCCGACGAGGACACCCGTAGTATCCTGGCAAACTTCAGTAGCGGGCTCTCCAGGAAAGGCGTGATCCACAGCTTCACCTCCGGCATGGCCCTGGCCGAATTCTGCCTCGCGGAGGGGTTTGCGCTGGGCTTCAACGGGATCACGACATTCAACCGGGCCGATAACGTCCGCGACGTCGTCGCGGCCACACCGGTTGAGCAGCTGCTGCTGGAGACTGATGCGCCCTATCTTACGCCGGTGCCCTACCGCGGCAGGCCCAACGCACCGTACTACCTGCCCTTCATCGCGGAGAAAATCGCTGAGGTCAAGGCCATCGACGTCGAGATTTTACTGAAGGCCGCCTACCGGAACAGCCAGCAGCTTTTTTTCCACGGGCACGCATGATCGTCGCCGGCATGGGCGTCCCGGTCGCCGGGACCGCGTGCATTTTAGGTGCTAAACTGCCCCACCCGACCCGTAGCCCGTCGAACGAGGCGCTGGCGAGTGCGAGACAAGGCAAACCAGGCGAAAGACCGCAGTGTACACGGCTGCATATGAGGATTTTGAGCCGCTTTTTCGCGCCAAATCCTGCCGGCTGGGAGTTTTCCAGCAGGCGGCTAGCCTGCGCCGGCCGGGCGCGCTGACCAGGACAGTGAACGCTACGCAATGGAATACCTGATTGGACAACGCTGGGTCAGCCACGCAGACGCGCAACTGGGCCTGGGCGTCATTGTCGAAGTCGAGCCACGGAGGGTGACCGTCAGTTTCCCCGCGGTTGGCGAGGAACGCACCTATGCCACCGCCAATGCCCCGCTCACACGCCTGCGGTTCAAGCCCGGTGACCTGGTCGCGACCGTGGCCGGTATCGAGTTCAAGGTAGATCGTGTCACCGAGCAACAGGGCCTGCTCCTTTACACAGGGATAGATCACCACGAGCGCGAAGTGACGATATCCGAGCTCGAGCTCGACGCCTTCGTGCAACTGACCACGCCCCAGCAACGGCTGCTCAACGGTCAGTTCGACAGCAACAGTGATTTCGCCCTGCGCGTGGCAACCTTCGAGCACGCCGACCGACTGCAGCGTTCATCGACCCGGGGCCTGCTGGGAACCCGGACCGACCTGCTGCCGCACCAGGTGTACATCGCCAGTGAAGTGGGGAAGCGCCACGCACCTCGCGTGCTACTCGCCGACGAGGTCGGCCTTGGCAAGACGATCGAGGCGGGGATGATCATTCACCAGCAATTGCTGACCGGTCGCGCCAGCCGGGTGCTTGTCCTCGTTCCTCCCAGCCTGCTGCACCAGTGGCTGGTAGAAATGTTGCGCCGGTTCAACCTGGCCTTCGCGCTCTTTTCTGCCGAACGGCTGGCGGCCATGACAGGTGCCGGCGAGGACGCCGACGAGCCCGGTACCGATCCGCCGGAAGCCGCCGATAATCCTTTTGAAACAGAGCAGCTGGTACTGTGCAGTACTGACCTGCTGGTCGAGGACCGCGCACTGGGCAGCCTTGCGCTGGCCGCCGACTGGGATCTCGTGGTGGTCGATGAAGCGCACCACCTGTACTGGACCGAGGACGCGGCCAGCGAGGCTTACCGACTGGTTGAACAGCTCGGCGAAGCCGCCCGGGGGCTGATGCTGATTACAGCGACGCCGGAGCAGGTGGGCCAGGCGAGCCACTTTGCGCGGCTGCGCCTGCTGGATTCGCACCGCTTTCACAGCCTCGATGAATTCATTCGCGAGGAGGCACAATACCGCCAGTGGAGTGACCTCGCCGATGCGCTGGAATCAGGGCAAAAGCCGGACACGCTGCCGGGCGATATCGACCCGGAATTGCCGGCCGGTGACATCATCGACCAGATTCTCGACCGGCACGGCACCGGCAGGGTCCTGTTTCGCAACACCCGCGCCGCCGTCGGTGGTTTTCCGGCGAGGATACTTCATCGCTACCCGCTGGAGCCGCCTGCCACCGATGCCAAGGCTTCCGCGGCTATTGCTGTAAGGCTCTGCCCGGAGCTCGCCAGTCCCGGCGAGGACTGGCTGGAAGTCGACCCCAGGGTCGACTGGCTGGAGCAGACACTGAAAGGCCTGCGACCGGACAAAGTACTCGTGATTTGCGCGCATGCAGCTACTGCGGTGGCGCTGGAGCATTACCTGCACCTGCGCGCGGGAATTCGCTCGGCGGCCTTCTACGAGGGGCTTTCCATCATCGAGCGCGACCGGGCCGCCGCCTACTTCGCCGATGAGGTCAGCGGCGCCCAGACCCTGGTCTGCTCGGAAATCGGCAGCGAGGGGCGCAATTTCCAGTTCGCCCGTCACCTCGTGCTGTTTGACCTGCCGCTGAATCCCGACCTGCTGGAACAGCGCATCGGCCGGCTCGACCGCATAGGACAGGGCAGCGAAGTGCACATCCACGTGCCCTACCTCGCGGGAACTGCACAGGAAACCCTGCTCGACTGGTATCACCGCGGCATGGACCTGTTCCAGACGAGCTGTTCGGCCGGCACGGTGATTTTCGAGTATTTCCGCGAACGCCTCGACCGGCAGCTGCAGCTGCGTGACGAAGACTTCGACGCACTGCTCGTGGATACCGCCGAGTTCACGGCGCGCACCCGCGCCGAACTGCGGGAGGGTCGTGATCGGCTGCTGGAGCGCAACTCCTGCAAGCCGGAAGTGGCCGCGGAGATCATTGCCCGCATTCACGCGGGAGAGCTGCAGGACACGCTGCAGGATTACCTGGAAGCACTCTGCGAGGCCTATGGCGTGGACACGGAATTTCACTCGGAACAGGCGTTGGTGTTACGCCCGTCCGACCATATGCTCACAGGCCATTTCCCCCACGTCGACAGTGAGGGGACAACCGTGACCTTCAGCCGGGAACAGGCACTCGCCCGCGAAGACATGGCCTTTCTCACCTGGGAACACCCCATGATCGCCGAGGCGATGGACATGGTGCATTCGACCGAACTCGGTAACGCCGCCATCGGCACCATCCGCCTGCGCGGCATCGCGCCGGGGACGATGCTGCTGGAAACCCTGTATACCGTGAATTGCGTCGCGCCCCGGGCACTGGAGGTGGAGCGATTCCTGCCGCTCTCGCCGATGCGACTGCTGGTGGATGCCCGCGGCAAGAACCTGGCGGAACTGGTACCGCACCAACGCTTGAACGACCTGGTCGAGCGCGTCCAGAAATCCACTGCAGTGGCTATCATCAAACAGGTTCACGATGAGGTGGAGGCCAAGATGACCCTGGCGGGGAAACAAGCCGGGCAGAGGCTCGACGAGGTGATCGACCGCGCCGAAAGCGATATGCGGGCATCGCTCACGGCGGAGCTGGAGCGCCTGCGCCAGTTGCAGCGTATCAACCCGTCGATTCGCGACGAAGAGATCGCCTACCTGCAACACCGCATCGAGGAATGTGCCCTGCACATACGCCACGCCAAGCTGCAATTACAGGCCCTGCGACTGATCATCACCACCTGAACTCGTGTTCGCCCGGCGCGCGGCGCCAACACCAGGTTTCAAATGCCGGCACTGGCCAGCGCCCGCACCAGCACCGCCCGCGTGTCTGCCGGATCAATCACCGCGTCGATCTCCAGGTGGCTGGCCGCCTCGGTGGCCTGACCGATCTCGTACGCGTGGGCTACCAACCGGTCGAAGAGGCGCTCTCTCTCAACGGGATCTTCCACCGCCGCCAGCTCCTTGCGGTATCCCAGCCGGACAGCACCTTCCAGGCCCATGCCGCCGAACTCTCCCGCGGGCCACGATGCGGCATAGACCGGGCGCAGGAAACTGCCGCCCACCAGCGCCATGGCACCCAACCCGTAACCCCGGCGCAGGAAGATCGCCACCACCGGTACCCGCAGCCTCGCGCCGACCAGGAACAGCGTGGACATCCGCCGCACGGCGCCCTCGCGCTCGTTGTCGGGACCGACCATGAAGCCCGGCGTATCGGTAAAGGAAACAACAGGTAATCCAAAAACGTCACAGCGGTCGATAAACCACGCGGCTTTTTCGGCCGCCTCTGAATCCACGGCGCCGCCGAGCTGCTGGCAGTCACTGGCAATAACTCCCACCGCCCTGCCTTCGAGACGCATGAACCCGGTGATGACGCTGCGGCCGAACCGCGGGCGAAGTTCCAGGTAAGACCCCTCGTCGGCAACGGTTTCGAGCACTTTTCGCACCGGGTAAGCCAGTCGCCGCTCGAGTGGGACAACAGTCCGCAGCGATTGCTGGTCGAGGGCGCGCCAGCGCCGCACCGGGCCCTGGAAGTAACCCAGGAGCTGCCTGGCCAGGGCGGTTGCGTGCGCCTCGTCATCCGCCACGAGGTCGACCACTCCGTTCTCCACGTGCACGTCCACCGGGCCGATTTCCTCGGGGGAATAGCTGCCCAGGCCACCGCCCTCGATCATCGCGGGACCAGCCATGCCGATCCAGGAAGTGCGCGTCGCGATCCTGAAGTCGGCACAACCGAAGAGGGCGGCGTTGCCGGCGAAACAGTAACCGTTGTTGACCGCAATCCTCGGTACACGCCCGCTCAGCGCTGCCCAGGTGACAAAAGAACTGACGTTGAGGCCCGCGATCTGTGTCTTGACGTCATCGTCCCCGGGTCGTCCGCCACCGCCTTCGGTATACATCACAACCGGCAGACCCAGGTCGCGGGCCAGTTCACAGATACGATCCAGCTTGCGGTGATGGAAGAAGCCCTGGGTGCCTGCGAGTACGGTGTAGTCGTTGATAATGACCGCGGCCTGGGCCGCCGCCGTGCCAACCGTCGCTGCATTGATGGTGCAGGTACCCGTGATGATACCGTCGGCGGCGGTCGCGGACTGCAGCTCGCCGTAGTCCCTGCGCAGGCGTTGGGCAGCCACGGCGAGCTGCCCGTATTCCTGGAACGAGCCCTCGTCTACCAGGTCAGTGAGGTTTTCACGCGCGGTTCGGTAGCCCCGCGAGTGACGTTTCGCCACCGCCGCCTGGCGCTGCTCATCCAGCGTCCTGGCGAGCCGTTCCCACAGTGCGGCCAGTTCAGGCCGGTGATCGGAATCCACGCTGCGCTACCCGCGACAGACGCGCTGTGACCACGGGCGCCGGCGCGCCTCAGCGGCCACGCCAGCGCGGCTCACGTTTTTCGAGGAAAGCCGCCAATCCCTCGCTGGCGTCCTCGCTGGTCAGGCAGATATGTTGCAGGCGCGCCTCTTCGGTGATCGTGTCAGCCTGGCTGATCTCCATGGCAAGATTCACCGCATGCTTGGCATAACGCAGCGACAGCGGCGACTTCGCGGCAAGCTCGCGCGCCCAGTCCAGGGTAGCCGGCATCAGGTCATCCAGCGGCACAACACGGTTACACAGGCCCAGTTGCAGGCAGCGTTCCGCCGGCACCTTCTCACCGCTCACGATCATCTCGTAGGCCCGCTTTCTACCGAGGGTGCGGGTGAGGTGCCAGGTCGCACCACCGTCCGGGATCAGGCCGATAGCGGTAAACGCCTGGTACAGGTAGGCGTTCCCGGCCATGACAGTGAGGTCGCAGACCATGGCAAAGGCGCTGGAAATCCCGGCGGCGGCACCGGCAACAGCGCTGATCCATGGCTGTGGCGCATCGCTGATCGCCGCCATGATGGGCTTGTATTCGCCATTGAGCTGGTCCTCGACCCGAAAATGCGGATCAGCGGCCGCCGTGTCCTCGCGAAGATCGGCTCCAGCACCGAAGCAGCGTCCCGCCCCGGTGAGTACCGCGATCTTCACCGCCGGGTCGTCGTTGACCTCACGGACGGCATACAGGAGCTCACGGCGCAGCGCCGCGTTGAATGCATTCAGGGCCTCGGGGCGGTTCATGGTAACCACCGCGATACCGTCCTCGTGCTCGACGGTTACAGTCTCGTAGTCAGCCACGGCAGTGTTCTCCCTGTAGTCTCACTTGATCACCCCGGCCTCGGTCAGTTCGCCGATCTCACGCTCGGCAAAACCCATCGCGCGCAGTGTTGCAGCGGTGTCTTCGCCGGCGCCATGGACGCCGTGCGCCACGGCCGATGGTGTGCGGGCAAAGCGCGGCGCCGGGGCCGGCTGCACCAGTCCATCCACTTCGATGTACGTTTGGCGGGCGACATTCGCCGGATGTGACGGTGCATCCAGGAAAGACAGCACCGGGGCAAAACAGACATCGGTGCCCTCCATCAACTCGCACCACTGGGCCTGGGTCTTCTCGCGAATGACCGCCGCCAGCTTCTGCTTCATATCGGGCCACCTGTCGCGGTTGTTCTGGTCAACAAAATCCGCCTCCGGAAGGCCGGCAAGCTGGAGCAATTGGGCGTAGAACTGCGGTTCGATCGAGCCCAGGGCAATGTACTCGCCGTCAGCGCATTCGTAGGTGTCGTAGAAGTGGGCACCACCGTCGAGCATGTTGGATCCACGCTGGGTGGCATCCCAGACACCCATCGCCTCGAGGCCGTGGAACATCCACATCAGCTGCGCGGCCCCATCCACCATGGCCACGTCGATAACCTGCCCTCTTCCGGAATTCGCGGCTTCCAGGAGGGCCGCTAGAATTCCGGTGACCAGCAGCATGCCGCCGCCACCCATGTCACCCACCAGGTTGAGCGGAGGAACCGGCTTGTCGCCGCGGCGCCCCATCGCGTAGAGCGCCCCGGTGATGGCGATGTAGTTGATATCGTGACCGGCCGCCCTGGCCAGCGGTCCCTCCTGGCCCCAGCCGGTCATCCGCGCGAAGACCAGGCGCGGATTTCGCTGCTGACAGACGTCCGGGCCGATGCCCAGCTTCTCACAGACACCCGGCCGGAAGGGATCGATCAGGACATCGGCATTCTCCACCATGCGCAGCAGCGTCTCGACGCCGCGCGGTTGCTTGAGGTCCAGCACGACCGACTTCTTGCCCCGTCCACTCACTTTTTCGGTGAGCCTCGGGTCAGCGCCGGCGCGGTCAATGCGTATCAGCTCGGCCCCCATATCGGCCAGCATCATGCCGCCCATGGGCGCGGGACCGATCCCCGCCAGTTCGATAATGGTGTAACCGTTGAGCGGACCCATGATGATGTCCTTCAGAAGTTGCGCGTGTTGAAGGGAGTATACTCGTCCGAGAGGCAGTCACGACTGATAATAATTTTCATCACCTCGGAGCTCCCGGCATAAATCGTGGCGATCCTGGCGTCCGTGAACTGCCTGCTGATGGGGTACTCGTCCATGTAGCCGGCACCGCCGTGCAACTGTACACCGAGATCGGCGACGGCAACCTGGAGTTCACTGGTCACCAGCTTGGCCTTCGCCGCGTCGACAGCGGTCAGTGCTCCGGCGTTGAATGCGGCGACGCACTGATCCACGTAAACCTGAGCCAGGTCGATTTCGGTGCGCTTTTCCGCAAGCTTGAACTGGGTATTCTGGAAAGCCGCCAGCGGCTTGCCAAAGGCCTTCCTCTCACGCACGTAGTCCGCAGTCAGGTTCCAGGACAACTGGGCGGCGGAGAGGTAACCCACCGCTCCTATCAGGCGCTCCTCGGCGAGGCCCTCCATGAGGTAGATGAACCCCTTCCCGGGCTCACCGAGCACATGAGTCTTCGGGACTTTCACGTCATTGAAGAACAACTCAGCGGTGTCCTGGGCCTTGAGTCCCATCTTTTTAAGATTGCGGCCACGCTCGAATCCGGGCATACCCCGCTCAACCAGGAACAGTGTCATGTGATGAGGGTTGTTATCCGGATCGGTTTTGGCCGCCACGACGACCAGGTCGGCGTTGATGCCGTTGGAGATGTAGGTCTTGGACCCATTCAGTACCCAGTGGTCATCCTTTTCGACTGCGGTCGAGCGCATTCCCGCCAGGTCACTGCCGGCATCCGGTTCCGTCATGGCGATCGCGAGGATGAGCTCTCCGCTGACGCACGCCGGGAGCCAGCGCTCGCACTGTTCCTCGCTGCCGAACCGGGTAAGGTAGGGCCCCACCAACCGACTGTGCAGCGTGTTGAACCAGTCGCCGGCACGGGCGTAGGTCGTCTCCTCGATGATCACCTGTTCGAAGCGAAAATCTCCATCACCCATGCCACCGTAGCGTTCTTCGGGCCACACCATCAGAAATCCCTGCTCGCCGGCCTTCCTGAATGCGGCGCGGTCGACAATTCCCGCCTCACGCCAGGCTTCCATCTGTGGCACAATCTCGGCAGCGAGGAACCGTCGATAGGCATCGCGGAACATGGTCTGCTCATCGGTGAAATCGCGGGGCAACATTGGGGGTCCTCCGGAAAACTGAAATCAGCGCCGCAGTATGGAAGCGGCAACCGCGGACAACAATGACTGCCCCGGACAAATTTATAGACAGGACATGACAGCAGCGGAGCGGCGGTAGGCACTTGGAGATAACGCAGTTGCTGGCAGTGGGCGGCACTGGAATGCACTACGGTCTGGTGCTGGCAATTTCGCTGGCGCTGATGCTCGTGGTCTACGTACTGAGCGACTCGCGGAACCCGCCGGCGGGGCTCGGCATGTACACCGTCTACTTCATGGCCTCCCTGCTCGGCTGGGTTTCGGTGGCGCTGCAGAATGGCTACAACGTGCCCCTGGCATTGGACGTGGCGTCGGTCGCGGCAATTATCAGCACCTACATTTTGTTGCTGGCCGAGGCCCAGCGCGCCGGGGTCGTTAACGGCAGGCTATTGTTCGGCATACTGGGCCTGGGCGCCTGCCTGAGTGCGTTTTTTCTCTCCCGCGGGACGATGTTCGTGGTGCACACTGCGACGCTGGCCCTTCTGTTCGCCGGCACGGCCGTACTGGCCGGCGGACGCGCCTGGCGCCAGCGCAACGTCGGCGACGCCATCGTGGCCCTGGCGGGCCTGGTGATGCTGACTGGCGTGGCCTGGATAAACTACCGCTACCTGTCGGCCGGCGATCTGGGGCGCGCGGAGGCATTCGCGCTGGGACTGCACGGTGTCGCCTACGCGCTGGTTGCTATCGGCTTCCTGGCGGGTGTGCTGACGGACTACCAGCAGCAACTCTCTCACCTGGCGACCGAGGACCCGCTGACGCGCCTGCTGAACCAGCGCGGGCAGGAGGAGGCCCTGCGCGTATCCCTGGCAGCTGCCTCCCGCGGGCAGCTGCCAGTCTCTGCACTACTGCTGGATATCGACGGTTTCCGGCAGGTGAATGACAGTTTCGGGCACGAGACGGGCGATCGCGTCCTGCAACTGGTTGCCCGGATCATGCAACTGCACAGCCGGGCCACCGATGTGATCGCACGGATCGGCGGTGACGACTTCCTGATGGTGCTGCCGGATACGGATCTCGCCGCCGCCAGGGCGGTTGCCGAGCGGATTCGCGATGCCGTCGGAGAGGAAGCGCTGCTCGTGGACGACCAGCCAATCCCGGTCACTGTGAGTCTCGGGGTGTCCGGCGGCCAGGGCGATATCAATCTCGACGAGCTGAGGCGCCAGGCAAACCGGGCGATGGCGCTGGCCAAGCGCGGCGGTCGCAACCGCGTCTCGTCGGTCCAGCGTTCGCCGGTGCATCTGAGCACACCCGGCACCGGGCGCTGACCGTGCGCGACATGTCCATCTCCGTCCGCTATGCCCGGGCTGTATTGCATCACGCCGTGCGCGAGGGGCAGGACCCGCTGGCGCTGTTGAAACAGAACCGCATATCACACCGGCTGCTGCTCGAGCGGCAGGCACGCATATCGCTCGAGCGCTTCGCCGACCTCCAGGTAAGCACCATGCTAGCGATGGGCGACGAGGCGCTGGGCTACGCCTCCCGACGGCTGCCCCCGGGTAGCTGGGCAATGATGTGTCACGCGGTAATCGCCTGTGAGACCCTGGGTCAGGCGCTGAGCCGTTACTGCCGGTTTTACCAGTTGTTCGACGCCGACGCACACCCCGTCCTTGTCATCGACAACGAGATCGCGACCATTTCGCTTCCCCCCACGCGCAGCGGAGAACCGAGACCGCCTTACTGGTGCGAGCTGCTCCTGTTCAACATACACCGCTTTGGCAGTTGGCTGGTGCAGGAACACCTGCCCCTGCTCCGCGTTGAACTGGCCTATCCCCAGCAGGCCGAAGGCGACGATTATCGCCAGATGTTCCGGGGCAACCCGGTCGGTTTCGAGCAACCCGATACCGCCCTGACTCTATCGGCAACGCTGCTGGATAAACGTGTGGTCCAGGGTGAACAATCGCTGCGTCACTTTCTTCGCCACCCCGCACTCATGCTGCTGACCCAGGATTATGCCCGCAACAGCTGGACCGCACAGGTGCGCCAGATCGTCCGTCGCAACCTCGCTGACGTGCCGGCGCTGACGGCCGTCGCCGGAGAACTCGGCATGCACCCACAGACCCTGCGACGCAGGTTGTCCGCCGAGGGAGCGACGTTCAAGGACATCAAGAACCAGGTACGCAGGGATACCGCCCTGCACTTCCTCGGTAAACACGGTATCGGTATCGAGGAGATAGCGCACAGGGCCGGGTTTTCCGAGTCCAGTGCTTTTATCCGCGCTTTCAAGGGCTGGACCGGAATCACGCCCTATACTTATCGCAAAGGCCTATGATTCGGAGAAGCATGAGATGAGCTGGAAAACGCCGCTGCGGGTACTGGGTTACGGCTATCTCGCCTATCTGGCACTGAGCCTCGTGGTCATACTGCCCGCGCTGAATTTTCTCGCTCCCTGGGCGGTGGAGAAGTACACCGGCCGTAAACTGACCACAGATATCATCCTCTTCAACCCCTTCACCCTGGCCGTCGAGGTGCGCAATGCGGCGCTACCGGAGAAAAACGGTGAGCCTTTCACGGCCTTCGACAAGGCCCGGGTCGACCTCTCAGTCGCCAGCCTGTGGCAACCCGGCATCGTGCTCGACGAGGCCTCACTCGATGGCCTGTACCTGCACGTGCAGCGACTGGATTCCGGTGATTTCAACTTCAGTGACATGCTGCCACCGGAGCCCGCCGGGGACCCTCCAGAGGAAACGCCCGCCGCAGAGACGGCAGAGTCTGGCATCATGGCGCTCACTATAGACACATTGCGCCTGGGCGCCCACCGCCTCGAATTCACCGACAGGCAGCGCCAGACACCATTCAATACGCATTGGGACGAGTTGGGCCTGAACGCCAACGGCCTGACCACCGTCGCCGAGGCGGGCAAACCGTATCGCCTGCAGTTGGAGGACGAATCCGGAGGCTCGCTGGTCTGGGAGGGTGAAGTATCGATTCCGGCGGCCAGCAGCCAGGGCTCACTGGAGCTCAACGGCCTAGACCTCGTACCCTTATGGCGTTTTGCCGAACCCTGGCTGAAATTCGAGCTCGGTAGCGGCCAATTCAATGCCGGCGGCGCTTATCGGGTCAACTGGGGCGGGGAACTCGACTACGCCATTACCGGGGGCGAAGCCGGTATCACCGGACTTACCATCGCGGCCAGGGAGGGCGTGGACATTCCCGAGACCGGGGTAGAGCTGGCAGAATTGCAGTTGTCCGGCATCGAGGTCGACGGCGCGGCGCAGCAGGTGGGCGTGGACAAACTGGCGCTGGACGGGATTCAACTGGCGGGATTCAGTGAAGGCGAGCAGGTCAGTCTGGCCGACCTCTTCGCCGTGGACCTGCCGGCCAGCGATGAGGATCCGGTGGATGAAGAAACGAAACCGTGGACGTTACATCTCGACGAGGTGGAACTCAGCGGCAGCACGGTTCGGTGGCGCTCGGAGTACACCGATCCGCCGTTGCTGACAATTGCGCCGCTTGACCTGCGGCTCGAGAACCTGCAGTGGCCGCTAGCTGGGGACACCGGGCTCGACATCGACCTCGCGATCAACGACGAGGCCCGCCTGACAATAGCCGGGTCGCTGGGTCTGGCAACAGGCGATGGCGCCATCGACGTCGAACTGAGCGAGCTGCCCATGGCCTGGTTTTCTCCAAATATACCGGAGGCGTTCAACGCCGAACTCAACGCGGGATGGATCAGCACCACCGGCACGGTGGCACTTAAGGGATTCGCGCCCGCGCAGGTGCAACTGGACGGCAGCTCACGAGATGTCGAAGGCGTGATCAGGGGCGAGGAAAACAGCTTCCAGGGTTGGGATCGAGTGGACTGGCGTCGCCTGGTGGTCGACCTTGAAAACCGCAGGCTGAACCTGCAGAAGCTGGCGGTCAACGGCTGGTCCGGCCGCGTGCATATCTATGAGGACGGGACCATCAACACCCAGCGGGTGATGCAGGCCGAGGTCGAGCAGGCTGCCGAGGAGGGTACCCTGGACGAGGAGGCCATGGACGCCTGGCGCTATGCGGTCGATATGATCACCCTCGACAACAGTCGCGTGGACTTCATGGACGAGTCGATGCCCCTGGTGTTCAGGACCCAGATTGGCGACGTACGCGGCTACGTCGCAGACCTGAGTACGGATGACACTGCGGAGGTAGAGTTGCGCGGCTCCGTGGACGGATATGCACCGGTGCGACTCGATGGCACGGCCAATGTCCTGGGCGAGTCGACGGAGGTGGACCTCAGTCTCAGTTTCGAGGGGCTGGACCTGGTGCGCCTGACACCCTACTCCGGGACCTATGCCGGTTATGCCATAGACCGCGGCACGCTCAATGTGGACGTCCAATACAGCCTGCAGGGTTCTCGCCTGCAGGGCGACAACGCCCTCTTGATCGATCAGCTGAAGCTCGGCAATAAGATCGACAGTGACAGGGCCATGGACATACCCCTCAAGCTCGGGCTTGCACTGTTAACCGACATCAACGGCGTCATCGATCTCGAGGTGCCGGTGAGCGGGGATGTCGACAACCCTGAATTTTCCATTGCCGGGATCGTCTTCAAAGCTATCGGCAACCTGATCACCAAGGCCGCGACAGCGCCTTTCAAACTGCTGGCGAGCCTGGTATCCGCGGAAGAAGACCTGCAACGGATCAATTTCCCGCTGGGGAGCGCGGAGCCGGACGACATCGCCCGCGGCAAGCTGGCAGATCTTGCCAAGGCCATGGCGCAGCGGCCCGCACTCAAGCTGGTTATATTCGGTCGTCTCAACCTCGCCAGCGACCGGGAACGGCTGCAGCGCGATGCCTTGCGGGCTGAACTGTTGGACGCGGGCATTTCCCGCCAGGCCATCGATGAAGGGGACGAAACCTGGGCAGCGGCCGTCAGCGCGCGCTACGCGGCCCTCTCGGGCACTGAGTCGGTCGCAGACGTGCCGATAACCAGCCAATACGACGCCCTGGTCGCGAACGTGCCGGTGGCCGATGATGCACTGCTGAAACTGGCCGCAGATCGCGCGGTGGCGGTGAAGCAGGTTCTCGTCAACGAGGGTGGCCTCGCCGCCGACCGGGCCGTCATCGAACAGGCGAACATCTCACCCGGGGAAAATAACTTCAGCGGCGCCGAGCTCGACGTCGACGCCTGACAGACGGCTAGCCCGCGTAGCGGAGCGGACCGCGGCAGTAGCGACAGCAATAGCTGCCCTTTCCCGCCATCGCGCGATTGTGCCGGGTGGTGGACACCGCGTGGGTGCGACACTGGCACTGATAGACGTGAGTACGCTGGCGGCGTCGCGGAATGCCGTCGAGATCAAGCTTGAAGGTCGCCTGGGGATCGGCGTCGAAGGCCCGCATCAGTGCCCGCCACTCCGCGCCATGAGGCTTGACCCGGCGCAGGTCGTGCACCTCGTGCACAATGTAATGGGCCACCTCGTGCGGCACGGTGTCGCGCAGGTTCTCGTCAAAATATTTGGCGAAAATCCAGGGGTTGTAGCGGATGACGCAATCACCGCCCTGGGCCTTGAACATGCCGGCCGCGGTGCCGCGCAGGTCGAAAACCACCGGGATGCGGTCGAAAGCTCGGCCCAGCAGCTCCTCGGCCATCCCGATGAAGCGCTCTGTCTCTTCCCTGACCCGCTCGCGCCGGGTTTCGCCAATCGGCTCAATCATGCCCCGCTCCGTTTTCCCTGCACAGTGTCATCCAGCACTGCATGGCTTCGCTCAAGTATTTGTCCCGGTGCACAATGATAAACAATTCGCGGTCAAACTGACGACCGGGTACGTCTATCGGCACCAGGCTGCCACGCGCGAAGGCATCCTGCAGACTGATGCGGGACAGGCAGCCCACACCCAACCCCGCCTCGACGGCCCGCTTTATGGCCTCGGTATGCTGCAGCTCCATGCCGATTCGCAACTCGCCCAACAGGCCGCGCATCGCCCGCTCAAACGTCTGGCGAGTCCCCGATCCCGGCTCTCGAACGATCCAGTTCTCTCCCAGCAGGGCCTCGTCATCCACCGCCCGGCGGCCGGCAAGCGGGTGTCCCGGTGCGGCAAAAACCTGGAGTTCATCCCCTCGCCAGTGTTCCACCTCGAGGTCCGGGTGATGAATCTCACCTTCGACGAGCCCCATTCCGAACTCAAAACTCGCCACCCTCTCGGCAATTGTGGCGGTATTGGCCACACTCAGCGATACCGAGACGTCCGGGTACTGTCGCCGAAAGGCGGCAATCATGCCTACCGCCAGGTAATTGCCGATGGTAAGGGTCGCGCCGATCGCCAGACGTCCGGACACCTCCTGCCCGGCCAGTACGTCCTCGACTGCCAATGCCCGGCTCAGCAGGTCCTCGGCCCGGGGCCGCAATTGCCGGCCGAGTTCACTGAGGTGCAGCCGCTTGCCCTTGCGGTCGAACAGGCGCACGTCGAATTGAGATTCCAGGTCTCTCAGGGCGCCACTTGCCGCCGACTGCGACATCGACAGCGCCTCGGCCGCCCGGGTGATATTCTGCAGACGGGCCGTCTCGAGGAAGACTTCCAATTGACGCAACGTATATCGCATACGATTTTATATCTGTTTTTCCGATTATGTATATTAATATTACCTGTTTTACCAATTAACAAAAACCCCGTAATCTGGCGGCATCAAAACTGGAGACATAGCCATGGCTACCCTGTTACGCGAGGAAGTGACCGCCGTGCACCACTGGACAGACCGCCTGTTCAGCTTCAAGACCACCCGTAACCCCGGGTTCCGTTTCAAGAACGGTCACTTCACCATGATCGGCATCGAACGCGAGGGTAAGCCCCTGCTTCGGGCCTACAGCATGGCGAGTGCGAATTACGAGGACCAACTCGAATTTTTCAGCATCAAGGTCCCCGACGGCCCACTGACGTCCAGGCTGCAGAACATTCAGGTGGGCGATGAGCTACTGGTCAACAGCAAAGCGACCGGGACGCTGGTGCTCGATAACCTGCTCCCCGGGCGCAACCTCTACCTGCTGGCCACAGGCACCGGGCTGGCGCCCTTTCTCAGTATCGTCAGGGATCCTGAACTCTACGAGCGTTTCGACCGGGTCGTTCTCACCCACGGCTGCCGATACATCGAGGACCTCGCCTACAAACATGAGATCACCCGTGACCTGCCCCACCATGAGTACCTCGGCGAAGAAATCAGCGCCAAGCTGGTCTATTACCCGACCGTCACCCGCGAGAAGTTCCGCAACAACGGCCGGCTCAGCGACCTGTTGAGCAACGACAAACTGCCCACTGATATCGGCCTGGACCCCATCGACCCGGCGCACGACAGATTCATGATCTGCGGCAGCCCGAGCATGCTCAAGGACATCTGTTTGATGCTCAACGACCGCGGCTTTCGCGAATCACGGCACGGCGAGCAGGCACATTATGTGATCGAGCGCGCGTTCGTGGAGAGCTGATACACGCCACTGGCGTCGCTTTTGCCTGACCCGGTCAATTGCGGTACATTCTCCGCGCGCAACTCCGATCGCATGGACGACGGAGCACGCAGACCCCGATGCCACGACCGGACGGTGACGCATGAGCACGCAGCAGCTGGATATCACGAGCCTGAACACCTACCTCGAGAAACACCTCCCCGGCTTCGCCGGTGAACTGTCGGCGGAGAAATTTCCCGGCGGCCAGTCCAACCCGACATTCAAGCTCACCGCGGGTAATCAGCACTATGTACTGCGGCGGAAACCACCCGGTGAGCTGCTGAAATCGGCTCATGCGGTAGACAGGGAATACCGGGTGATCAGCGCCCTCCGTGACACCGAAGTGCCGGTACCGGAAGCCTACCTGCTCTGCGAGGATACCGACGTCATCGGCTCCATGTTCTATATCATGGAGTGCGTTGACGGTCGGATTTTGTGGGACCCGGTGCTGGAAGACGCCGCCGACAATGCGGAGCGCAGTGCCATTTACGATGACATGAACCGGACGCTGGCGGCGCTGCACAACGTCGACATCAATGCGGTCGGGCTCGCCGACTATGGCCGACCGGGCAACTATTTCGAACGGCAATTGGAGCGCTGGACAAAGCAGTATCGCGCCTCGGAAACGCGTCGTGTCGAAGCCATGGAAACGCTGCTGACCTGGCTGCCGGCGAACATGCCGGCAGACGATGGCAACGTGAGCCTGGTACACGGCGACTACCGGCTGGACAACATGATGTTTCACCCGACCGAGCCACGGGTAGTGGCCGTGCTTGACTGGGAACTGTCGACGCTGGGTCATCCGCTCGCTGATCTCGCCAACCAGTGCATGGCCTGGCGACTGCCGCGCCAGGGCAGTATGAAAGGCCTCGGCGGCGTCGACCGTGCCGCACTCGGCATCCCCAGTGACGAGGAATACATCGCGCGCTACTGCGAGCGCACGGGGCGTGACGGCATCGCCAACTGGAATTTCTACATCGTGTTCTCCCTGTTTCGGCTCGCCGCGATCGTACAGGGCATCGTCAAGCGCGCGGAGCTGGGTACGGCCTCGAGTGCAGACGCGGACTCCCGCGGAGAGCTGGTCTCACCGCTGGCCGAGATGGCGTTGGAACTGCTGTGATCCTTCTGCCACCGCCCGTCCCGGGCGCCCTGGCGCGCGCCCGACAGACAACCTGTCGATGCTCCCCTATGCTCAATCGACGCAACGGTCGCCCCAACCATGTTCCCGATTCGAGATGACAACCCGCATTTCCTGACCCCCTACGTCACCTACGGGTTGATCGCGGTGAATGCGTTCTGCTGGCTGGTGCTGCAGGGCATGGGTGCGGAGCCGACCCTGTCACAATCGGTGTGCAATCTGGGGCTGGTACCGGGTGAAGTACTGGGCACCCTGCCCCCGGGCAGCAGTTTCCAGATCGGCCCGCAGAGCTGGTGTGAACTCGACGATGCGGGCAGCCTGTACACCATCGTGACCTCGATGTTCATGCACGGGGGCTGGATGCATATCATCGGCAATATGTGGTTCCTCTGGGTGTTCGGTAACAACGTCGAGGATTCCATGGGGCACGGGCGCTTCCTGGCTTTCTACCTGCTCTGCGGTCTGGCTGCAGCGGCGGCGCAGATCATTGCCGATACTGATTCCGCCATCCCCATGGTTGGCGCGTCCGGTGCCATAGGCGGGGTAATGGGCGCTTACATCGTGCTCTATCCCCGGGTCCACGTGCACATGTTGATCTTTCTCGGTTTTTTTATCACCGTAATCGCGGTGCCGGCCGTCTTCATGCTGGGTTACTGGCTGCTCATCCAGCTGCTGGGAGGCTTTGGCTCGATCGGTCAGGAGGGCGGCGGCACCGCTTTCTGGGCCCATATCGGTGGTTTTGCCGCCGGTGCGGCCCTGATACTGGTGTTTCGCGATCCGGAACTGGTCAATCGGCACCCCTACCACGGCCTGAACCAGAGAGACGCACCGACCGAGAGCTGGAAACGGCTGCGCTAACCTGCCGTGTTGGCGCAGCTCGAGCACGCGTGGCAGTCATATCCGCTTGACAGGGCCGTTAAAGCCCGTACACTGCGCTCAGCTCGAAAGAAAGTCTTCAGTTAATCCGCGATACATCGCAGTATTTAAACCTCAGTCGATCTTTTCTGCTATCACCTCTGTCCCTGGTGGGCCGAGTTTTATTAGTTATTTCAGGAAATTTGTATGTCAAGCAAAGTAAAGGGAACCGTCAAGTGGTTCAACGACTCCAAGGGCTTCGGCTTCATCGAACAGGAATCCGGACCGGACGTGTTCGCCCACTTCAGCGCCATCTCAGGCAGCGGCTTCAAGACCCTGGCTGAAGGCCAACCGGTGGAGTTCGACGTTACGCAGGGCCAGAAAGGTCTGCAGGCCGAGAACATCGTCGCAGTGTAAGTCTAGTTCAGACTGGCTGGCTCAATACAGGGCCCGCCGCTGTTCCGAATGAAGGCAGGGTTGTTACAATCCTGCCTTTTTTTATGTGTGTCAGGCGGCCGCGCCTTTGGGGGCACGCCCCGTCGCCGGCGTCTTACCGCCCGCTTTGCGTGCCTTCGCCGTCCGCGCGGAACCGTGGGACTTTGATTTGGCACGGCCGCTCTTTTTGTCAGTCGAGCGCGCGGCGGTCTCACGCCCGGCGTGCGACCCGCTCTTGATCGCTTCCAGGTCCCGCCGGGTTGCGGGCGGTCGTCGCCGGGATGATCGCGGCCGGTGATATTCGGCGTCATCAGGTCGCAGGTCGCCATATTCGAACCGGCTCAATATCTCTTCCATGGTTCGGCTGATTTTGGTGCACAGCCGGATGGACTCGATATTCGGATAGCAGGAATGTTCACCACCCTCCATCAGCGCCACCAGTTCATTCTCTGTGAGGTGTGACAGAAGCTTGGCCGGGTTGTACCAGCGGAAGCTGGGGACGATATTGATGTCGCCGCTGTACTCCTGATCGATCAGCGTGTGTACGCCGTTCATGAGCATGTTGAATCGCGGCCAGTTGTCACCCTGCTTCTGCACCACGCCGCGATAGAAATTCAGCACCTCTCGACTGACTCCGACACCCAGGCTACCCAAAGCCTTGCCCAGCGTACTGCGCGTCTCGCGGGTGCGCAGAAACGGGGTCACCAACGGGTTCACCATGCTCACGATATAGTGGTTGGTGCTGAACAGCCGCGACAGCCGCTTGGCCGGCAGGTCATCGGCGATCGACCCGTCTACCCAGCGACGGGCCGGCAGATAGGGCTGGGCCTCACCGTGGGCGTTCTTTGCCATCAGCATCACCGGAGGGAACACGCCGGGCACGGCGCATGACGCCATCGTCGCTGACCGGATGTACACATTGGGTGAGGTAATGGCGTTCAACAGGCGTGATCGCTGGTGAGGTTCCGCCGGCGCTACCGATATGCTGATCTGGCGGCCGGTTTTCTGGTAAGCCTCCTGGAACGTCATGTCGGGGATCAGGCGTGCGACGATGCGCTCGAGATCGCCCACGTCGATCTGCGGGTTGGCGCCGAAAAACATACGGGAGAACACGTTGGCCTCGCGCTCGGCCTCGAAATGGACGTTCGCGGGATCGTAAAAGTGCTCGAGTTCCTCATCCGTGTGGGTACCCAGCACACCCGCGACCAGTGCGCCGGCGCTGGACCCGGAAATCACCCGCGGCAGCAGGCCCTCTTCAAGCATCGTTTTCACCACGCCGAGGTGATAGAAGCCCAGCACCCCACCGCCACTCAGCATCAGCGCCGACCGGCCGTAACAGACATTGGCCCGGTAGAAAAAATCCAGTTTCTGCTGGATATCGATATCCGGACTGTCCAGTTCCGCCAGGAAGCGCAGCGAGTCGTCGATTTCGTCGATGTACTGTTCAATGAGGCGTTTGGTGCCGAACATCGCCCGCCGGTAGAGGCTGCTGCGGCCCATACCGCCCATGTTGCCGTGTATGCCCTCGTTGAGCGCATACAGCAGGCCGGCGTGGTCGTTGCGCGCCCGCAGACTGCGCAGACGGTCGAGCCGCAGCCTGATCTGGGCATAGTCGTATTGTCGTGTCTGGTCGACTTCCCGCCAGCGTTTTGCCCCGGAAAGCTCGTCATGCAGCTGCGCAGCCTCACACCACTGGGCGTAGCTATCAGCCTGGTCCATAGCCTTTTCAAGCTGCTTAAGCTTGCGAGATTTCAGCACTGGTTACGCCCTCTCGATGCGATGCTCGCGAATTCGCCTCAGCTTAACCCAACACCAGCCCAGTCCCAACCGTGTTGGGCATAGTCGTGCAGTCCGTCACGGCATGTCAACGCCCACCTACCCACGCGCCGCCAGGCTCGCCCCACGCGCAGCGCGCACCCTCCGGGGGGCCCGGGGTCAGTCCTCGTCGCTCTTGAGCGTTGGAACATCGTCCCGTGTCGCACCCCTGAATTCCTCCGCCAACTCCCGCTTGTACAGTTTGCCGTTATCCAGGCGCGGCAGCTTGCGGGAAAAGTGCACGGTACGCGGGACCTTGATATGCGACAGGCGCTCCCGCAACCACTCCATGATCTCAATGGCAACCTCGTCGGTGGCGTCGACCCAGTTCAGCGGTTCGACGACGGCCTTCACCTCCTCGCCGAACTCTTCATTGGGGACCCCGAACACCGCGACGTCGGCGACCTTGTCGTGGGTGATCAGAATGTTCTCGATCTCCTGGGGATAGATGTTGACTCCGCCGCTGATAATCATGAAGTGCTTTCGATCCGTAAGATAAAGATAGCGGTCTTCATCGAGGTAGCCGACATCGCCGGTCGTCGCCCAACCCTTGTCATTGAAGGCCTGTGCTGTTTTATCCGGCTCGCCATGGTACTGAAAGGTGGCCTGCTCCCCGCTGAAATAGATGGTCCCGATCTCACCCGGCGGCAACTCCTCGCCATCGTCGCCTACCACGTGTATCTCCCCCGCCATCGCAGGACCGACGGAACCCTTGTGGCTCAGCCAGCCCGCCGAGTCGATAATGGTCGCCCCGATACCTTCACTGGCCGCGTAGTACTCCACGATCACCGGCCCCCACCACTCGATCATCTTTTCCTTGACCTCGATGGGGCATGGCGCGGCGGCATGTATCGCGAACTGCATTGAACTGATGTCATAGCGTTCACGCACGCCCTCGGGCAGTTTCAGCATCCGGATAAACATGATCGGGACCCACTGGCTGTGCGTAACCCGGTGTTCCTCGATCAACGCCAGCGACTGCTCGGCATCGAACTGCTCCATCACCACGACGGTCCCGCCCTGGTAGAGTGCCATCATGCAGAAATGCAGGGGGGCCGCGTGGTACAGCGGTGCGGGCGACAGGTAGACCGTCTCCTCGCCGAAACCGAAAGCCTGTCCCAGGGAACCGACGAGGGGATGGGGCGCGTGCACGTCATCGCTGGTCGGCGGCAGCAACACACCCTTGGGCTGCCCCGTGGTTCCCGAGGAATACAACATGGGTGTACCGTTGGCCTGGTCATCGATCGGCGCGGCCGGCTGGGCGTCGGTCGCCTCCTCCCAGGAGTCAAAGCCCGGCTTTACACCCCCGACCATGTAGCAATGTTCGACCTGTTCCGCTGCCGCGACCATCTCCTCGGCCACGGCAGCGAGCTTCAGCGAACCGATAAACAGGCGTGCACCGCAGTTTTTGACGATGTAAAGCACCTCGTCGCGTTTCAGGTGAGTGCTGATCGGGGTGTAGGTCAACCCGGCCCGCTGCGCGGCCCAGCAGATCTCCAGGAACTGCCGCGTGTTCTCCATTAGAAGCGCAATGTGATCTCCCTTCGCCAGTCCGAGTGAGCGAAACAGCTGCGCGCCCTGGTTGGAGCGGTCATCGAGTTCCTGGTAGGTGACCATCTCCTTGCTGCCGCCCATGATGATGGCGGGTTTGTGGGGGTAGGTCTCGGCGGTAACGCTGGGGTGAGGCATGACGGTTTCCTCTTGATACCGAATTCGTTGGCTTTGCCACAACTATAACAGGGTTTTACCTTACTGCGATCTGTCACGGTCGCGCCCGGGCAACCCGGCCGTGGCGCTTGCGTCAATTGACGGATTTCGGGTGTAATCACCGATGTTGCCGCAACAGGGCCGAAGGTGCCCACGGCAGCGGAATGCGTCGAGCCAGAGACCCGGCGCGTCAGCGACCATCAACCACCGTGCACGTGCACCGGGGAGACAGCATGCAGGAATCCAGTGAGCCCGCCGCGCTGCGTGCCCGCATCCGCGCCGGTGAGCACCGGGGCAACACCTCGGGGCTTGCCGCTGGCTACGTGCAATGCAACGTGGTTATTCTCCCGCACGCCTGGGCCGACGATTTCCTGCGATTCTGTCAGCTCAACCCCAAGCCCTGTCCGCTGATCGCAATGTCAGACCAACCCGGCAGCTTCGAGCTGCCCGGACTTGGCGATGTGGACATCCGCAGCGACGTCCCGGCGTACCGCCAATTCATCGACGGCGAATTGGTGGGTGAACACCACGATATCCGCACGCTCTGGCGCGACGACCTGGTCACGTTTGCGTTGGGCTGCTCGTTTTCCTTCGAGGAGGCCCTGCTCGCCGACGGCCTGGATGTGCGCAATATCAGCAGCGGCGTCAATGTACCCATGTACCGGACCAGCCTGCCATGCGCTACCGCCGGTCGCTTCAGCGGACGGATGGTGGTCAGCATGCGGCCGTTTCTGGCGGCGGATGCGATCAGGGCGATCCAGATCTGCTCGCGGTTTCCGTCGGTGCACGGCGCGCCGATACATTTTGGTGATCCGGGACTGATCGGTATCGAAGACCTGGCACGACCTGAATACGGCGACCCGGTTGAGATTCGCGATCACGAGGTGCCGGTGTTCTGGGCCTGCGGTGTGACCCCGCAGGTGGCCCTCGCTGAAGCCAGGCCGCCGCTGGCGATTACCCACAGCCCGGGGTGTATGCTGGTCACCGACCTGCGTAACAGCCGACTGGCTGTACTCTGAGGGAATAGACGATGTTGCTCAATTGCGATCTGGGTGAGAGCTACGGCAGCTGGACCATGGGGCTCGATGAAGCTGTCATGCCACACATCGACCAGGCCAACATCGCCTGCGGCTTTCACGCCGGCTGCCCGCTGACGATCCAGCGCACCCTGTCCCTGGCGCGTGAGCACAACGTCCGGGTCGGCGCCCATCCCGCCTACCCGGACCTCGTGGGTTTCGGCCGTCGATCGATGAACCTGAGCGCCGATGAACTGGTCGCCGCGCTGCACTACCAGATTGCCGCACTGGACGGCATGGCCCTGGCCCAGGACATCGGCATCACCTACGTCAAACCCCATGGCGCACTTTACAATGACATGATGGCGAAACAGACCGTGCGGGATACCGTCATGCGGGCGGTTGCCGAGTACCACCGGCCACTGGCGCTGATGCTACAGGCCACCGCCGATGCCGGGTCACATCGACAGGAGGCGGAACACAAGGGCATCGCCCTCCTCTTCGAGGCCTTCGCGGATCGCTGCTACGACGACAGCGGCCGCCTGGTGGCACGCAGCCAGCCTGGAGCGGTGCATGACCGCGAGCGGATGCTCGAGCAGGTCAGTGAACTGGTGAATACGGCCAGCCTGACCACAGCGTCCGGCAAACGACTGTCCATCCACGCGGACAGTCTCTGCGTGCACGGAGATAATCTCGAGGGCGTGAATGCCATCGCGAGTATCCGGGCCCTGGTCGACGGTGCCTGAACGGTGATGGAACTGCACAGTGTCGGGGAGAACGCGCTTATGCTGTGGCTGGGCAGCGAGGTTGACCCGGAGCTCTCGGCGACCGTGCAGGCCGCGGCGGCCGCCATCGAGACCGTCCTGGGCGATGACCTCATCGACCTCGTCCCATCCTATGCATCGGTGTTGATTGTCTACGATGCACTGCGCACCGATCACATGAGCGTGAGTCACCGGGTGCGCGCGGCCGTAGCCGCACTTGGCTCGTCAACGACCGACACCGGGCGCGAAATCGTGCTGCCGGTTTACTACGCCGCGGAAGCGGGCGCCGATCTCGAGTCTCTGGCTTCGAGCTGTGAATTAAGTACCGAACAGGTGGTCGAGTTGCACGCTGCCACGACCTACCGCGTCTATGCGATTGGCTTCGCGCCGGGCTTCGCCTACCTCGGTGAGGTCGATGAGCGTATTGCCCGGCCGCGGCTCTCCACACCGAGACTCCGTGTACCCAGGGGTTCTGTCGCGATTGCCGATCGCCAGACCGCCGTGTACCCGGCGACATCGCCCGGCGGCTGGAACCTCATCGGCCGCTGCCCCGTCAAGATGTTCGACCCGGACCGGGAACCTGCCATGCCGGTCGCGGTGGGTGACCAGGTGCGTTTCGAACCCATCGACAAGACCCGATACCTGGAACTGGGCGGGGAGCTGTCGTGACGCTGCGCATCGAGCAGCCCGGCATTCTCAGCCTGTTGCAGGACAGGGGACGCTATGGGCGGCACCGCATTGGCCTGACCAATGGCGGGCCGTTGGACGGCGAAGCCTTCGACTACTGCAACCGCCTGCTGTCCAACCCTGTCGGCGCGACCTGTATCGAGATCAGCTTCGGCGGGCTGGAACTCACCGCGCTGGACGACACATTCATCTGCCTGACGGGTGCCGACATGCCATTGGCCATCGATGGCAGGGAGCACACGCGTTGGGAAGTGCACCGACTGCAGGCCGGCCAGACTCTCGCTCTGGGCTACGCGAGCCGGGGTTGCCGCGCGTACCTCGGCGTGGCCGAGGGTTTCCAGGTACCGCCGAGTTTTGGCAGCACCGCCACTGTGGTGCGCGAAAAGATCGGCGGCCTTGGCGGTGACAGGCTGCACCCAGCCGACGTGATCGAATGCGCTACGGTCTCCCGGCGGCGCGCGCTCTACCTCCCCCCTTATTGCCAACCCCGCTACCAGGAACAGATCACGGTCCGGGTTGTGCCGGGCTACCAACAGCACGCCTTCAGCCGACTGGACCAACGCCGGTTTTTCAGCCAGGCCTTTACCGTGAGCGAACGCTGCGACCGCATGGGTTATCGCCTCGAGGGCACACCGATCCGGTGCGAGCTGGACGGAATTCTCTCCGAGGGTATCTGCCACGGCGCAATCCAGATCCCCGCTGACGGGCAACCCATCGTATTGCTCAACGATCGCCAGACGATCGGCGGCTATCCCAAGATCGGTTCGGCACTCTCGCTGGATGCCGCACGCCTGGCACAGATGCGCCCCGGGGGCGTGGTGCACTTCGCCCCGATCACGCCGCATGCAGCACATAATACCCTTCACCTGGCCGCTGGATTTCGCACCCGCCAAACCCTGCTCGAGCGTCACCGATGAACGAACTGGCGCTCAGTCGCACCATAGAATCGCTGCTGGTATCGCGTAACCCGCGGCAGATGCAGCTCGCCAGCGCGGCGCTCGCCCCGGGCTATTATCTGCGCGCGGCACGACACCTGCTCGACAACGGGGAGCGCGTGCTGGTCGGCACCGGGTTCCCGGTGGCAGGTACCTTCGAGACCGACGGCCCGCCCGGTGCGATCGCGCTGTACGACGCACTCTCTGCACTGGGCGGCGAACCCTGGCTTGCCTGTGGACCCCCGCTGTACCAGGCCCTGGAAAACCACTACCGGGTCTTGCCGCTTGTCGCCAACGACCTGGCCGAAGCCGAAGCGGAAGCCGCCGCAACGCTCGGTAAACTCCGACCTACCGCGGTCGTTGCAATCGAGCATCCCGGCATGCACGATGACGGCCACTACTACAATATGCGCGGCGAGGATATCAGCGATGCCTGTGCGATCTTCGACCCTTTCCTGTCTATGGCAGACTGCCCCACGATCGCGATCGGTGACGGGGGCAATGAAATCGGCATGGGCAGGATTGCCGAGGTGACCCGGCAACTCGACATCCGGGGATCACGCACCGGTTGCGATGAGCTACTGGTTGCCGATGTATCCAACTGGGGAGCGTATGGCCTCATCAGCCTGCTTGGCTGGCTGGTCAAACGCGACCTGCTCGCAGACGTCTCCCCGGCCTCCCTCCTCGCGTTTCTCTCGGCACGCGGCAGCGTGGACGGCGTCACCCGCGAAAACACGCTGACCGAGGACGGGCTGCCACTCTCTGAGTGCAGCGGCCTGATACAGGAACTTCGTTGCCTGACAGGATTCGCCAGCAAACTTTCACCCGACCAGGACCAACACACGCCATGAGCATTGTCTATTTGAACGGCGATTACCTGCCGATGGGCGAGGCACGGATTTCACCGATGGACCGCGGCTTTCTCTTCGGCGACGGCATCTATGAGGTGATCCCTTCCTACCAGGGTCGCATGGTGGGCTTCGCCCCCCACATCCAGCGTATGCGGGACGGCCTCAGCGCGCTGGAGATTCCCGCACCCTTCGATCCGGCGGGCTGGCTCAACATTGCCGAGCAGCTGGTCCGGCGCAACGGCAGCGGCAATCTCGCCATCTATCTTCACGTCAGCCGGGGCGCGGACACACAGCGCGCCCATGCCTATCCCGTCGGGTTGCGGCCCACTGTTTACGCATTCACTTTCGAGATACCACCGGGCCAGGTTGCCGACAAAAATGCTGCTACCTGCTTCAAGGTGTCGACGAGCGAGGACCTGCGTTGGAAGCGCTGCCATATCAAGTCGACGGCGCTGTTGGGCAACGTGATGCACTACCAGTTCGGGCACGCGCGCGGCAACAGTGAAACCATTCTATACAACGCCCGGGGCGAGATTACCGAGGCCGCGGCGTGTAACGTGTTCGTGGTCAGCAACGGTGTCGTGGCAACGCCTCCGCTGGACAACCAGAAACTGCCCGGGATTACCCGCCAGCTGATACTCTCGATCCTGCGCCAGCACGGCGACATTCCCGTCGATGAGCGGGAGATTTCCCTCGACGAACTGCGCCGCGCCGATGAAGTCTGGATCAGCAGTTCGAGCAAGGAACTGGCGCCGGTCATCGAAATCGACGGCGCGCCGGTCGGTGATGGCGAGGTGGGCGACGTGTGGCTGGCGGCGCAAAAGTTGTACAGTGCCCACAAGTTCGATTACTGATGGCGAGACCGAACCAGGCCAGGCTGAACCTCGGGGCACTCGCGGAGAACGCCGCCACTGTCCGCGGGCTCGCACCCGGCGCGCGGATAATGGGCGTGGTCAAGGCGAACGCCTATGGTCACGGTGCGGTCACCGTCGCTCGGGCGCTGGAACCGTGCGTGGATGCCCTGGCGGTAGCCAGCATCGAGGAGGCGCTGGAACTGCGGGAGTCGGGCGTGACCAAACCCGTCCTGCTGATGGAAGGCGTCTTCGAGGCAGATGAGCTGCATACTGCCGCGCGCGCCGGATTCTGGATCACCATAGACAACGAAACCCAGCTGCGCTGGCTGGAGGCGGCGAGGACGTCCACGCCATTGTCCTGCTGGTTGAAAATTGACACCGGAATGCATCGACTCGGCATTGATCCCCGGCAGGTCTCCGAATTCCACAGCCGCATTACGGCCAGCCGGGCCGCGGCGGGTTCGCCGGTACTGAGCACCCACTTTGCTTCGGCTGACGATCTCGATAGTGAGCAGACCCGGGTCCAGATAGCCCGCTTCGAGACAGCGACCCGGCCCTTCGACACCCCGCGCAGTGCCGCCAACTCCGCCGCAGTGATGGCCTGGCCAGAGGCGCACTACGATTGGGTCAGACCCGGCTATATGCTTTATGGCAACTCGCCGCTGGCATGCCCCTCCCCCGTAGACACGGCCCTGCGACCGGTGATGACCCTGTGTTCTGCCATCATTTCCACCACCGGGGTCGCGGCCGGTGAAACCGTCGGTTACGGGGCCACCTGGCGGGCCGAGCGTGAATCAGTGATCGCCACGGCGACGATCGGCTACGGCGACGGCTACCCGCGGCTCGCGGCGAACGGAACACCGGTGCTGGTCAACGGCCAGCGGGCGCCACTGGCAGGGCGTGTCTCAATGGACATGATCACGATCGATGTGACCGACCTGCCCCCGGTCAACATCGGCGACCCGGTGGTGGCCTGGGGTGACGGTCTGCCATTGAACGAGGTCGCTGCGAGCGCCGGCACCATCGGCTATGAACTCACCACCCGCATGCCGATGAGAACCCCCAGGGTTGTTGCCTGAATCGCTCCGCCCGGTCACCACGGGCGCCGCCGCGCCGATGCTGCTTGAATATACGGGTGATCGGCATCGACGCCACAGCGCCAGGCCGGTTGTGCTCGCAGCACAGCCACAGACGGATCCTGCCTTTCCCGATGGTGTGCGCGACCGCCGACAATGATTTACCATAGCCGCTACTAAACCCGCAGGATTCCGCCCGACATTGGACAAAGACGCGACCCCACTTTCAGACGGCAGCCTGCTCGCGGCGCTGGACCTTGGCAGCAACTCCTTCCACCTGCTCATTGCCAAGGTTGAGCACGGTGAAATGCGGCCGGTGGAAGCGCTGGCCGAAAAAGTTCAGCTGGGCGCAGGGCTCGAGAATGACCGCCTCAGTCAGGAGGCCATCCAGCGCGGCCTCGATTGTCTGGCCCGCTTTGCCCAGCTGCTGGGCAGCGTCGAACCCGAGCGGGTGAGGGCTGTGGGGACCAACGCCCTGCGCCAGGCCGGTAATCGCAGTGACTTCATCGGCCCGGCCAAGCGCATTCTCGGCACCAGGATCGATGTGATCTACGGGCGGGAAGAGGCCCGGCTCGTCTATCTGGGGGTGGCCCACACGCTTGCGGATGATGCCCATTCGCGCCTGGTTATCGACATCGGTGGCGGCAGCACAGAGCTGATCATCGGCCAGCGCTTTGAGCCGCAAAGCCTGGAAAGCCTGCAGATGGGCTGTGTGTCATACGGACAGGCCTACTTCGCCAAGGGCAGGATCAGCAAGGCAAACTTCCGCCAGGCCTATGAACGCGCCTGCCTCGAACTCTCGTCCATCAGACGGGATTTTCACTCGAAACACTGGGCCGAGTGTGTCGGTTCCTCCGGCACGCTGCGCTCTATCGAAGGCCTGCTCGAGCTGCACGAACTGGGCGGCAAGGGCATCACGCCGGAAGGATTGGAAAAGCTGGAAAAGAAGCTGCTCAAATTCAAGCGCATGGAAGACATTCGTCTCGATGGCCTGAGCGATCAGCGGCGCAACGTCATTGTTCCCGGCGTAGCCATCACCCGGGCGCTGTTCGACATCCTCGATATCGAACACATGCGCTGCTCGCCAGGAGCGCTTCGGGAAGGTGTAATCTACGACCTCATGGGACGGCTCAGCCATGAGGACGTGCGCGAGCGCACCGTGAATGCGCTGATGCAGCGCTATTCGGTCGATACCGATACCGCCGGCATCGTCGAACGGCGGGCACGTACGCTGTTCGACGGCTGCCGCAAGCGTTGGGAGCTGAGCGCCGCCGATTGGGAACTGCTGCACTGGGCCGCCTGTACGCACGAGATTGGCATGGCCATCGCGCACAAACACTTCAACCGGCACTCCGCCTACCTGCTGCGGAACGCGGACCTCCCGGGTTTTTCCCAGGAGGAACAGGAGCACCTGGCCGTGCTCGCCAACGGGCACAGGGGCAAACTGCCCGATGAACCGCTGACGGCGATACCTGCCGCCGAGCAGCAACGCGTGGTCTATCTCCTTACCCTGTTTCGCCTCGCAACGAGCTTCAAGTATGTCGAGCAGCTGCAGAAACTGCCTGACTTTTCCATCAATGCCAAAGCTGCCGCGCTGACCCTCAACTTTCCAGAAGGGTGGCTGGAGGAGCATCCGTTGACAGCGAGGGAGCTCAAGCAGGAGCAACAGGTGTTGGGCCGACTCGGCATCAAGCTGCGCGTCAGTTGAGCCCAGGGCGCCACGTCGCCTTCGCCAGTATTTGCAGCACCCCGGCGGCTGTGCTAAATACCGGACAGCATTTGACCCCGTGGAGCCCTATGTCCCTGCACCCTGCCCGTCTCATCACCCCGGTGCCACTGCTCGTCCTGTGTGTCACCCTCTGCGCAGTGGTGACCGCACCACTGCGGGCCGACGCTGCCGCTACGCTGCCCGCCCAGGACGCGGGGCCCCGCCACGTCATCCTGCTGATCGGCGATGGCATGGGAGAACACCAGATCACCATCGCGCGCAACTACCTCGCGGGCGCAGCCGGCAAGCTGCGGCTCGACACACTGCCGGTGCGGGCTACGGTGCAGGTACTCGGTGTGGAGGATAGCGTCGATGGCGGGCCCGACTATGTGGCCGATTCGGCCAACACGGCAACAGCCATGGCTACGGGGGAAGTGACAAGCCGGGGCAGAATCGGTACCGCCGCGGGCTCAGGGAATGTGCTACCGAATATCGTCGAGCTGGCCACAGCGCGGGGTTACAGGACCGGTCTGGTCACCACCGCCAGCGTGACAGACGCCACCCCCGCTGCGTTCGCGGCACACATCAACTTCAGGCGCTGCGAAAACCCCTCGCAGATGAACAGCGTGATCTACAAGACGATTTACCTCGGCGAATGCCGTCAGCACCTCAAGGCCAATGGCGGCGCCGGCTCGATCGCCGAGCAGCTGGCCGAATCGGGGATGGACATTCTCCTCGGCGGAGGCAGGAAGCACTTTCTCCACCCGGCGGAAACTGGCCATGGAACCGTGCTGGATCTGGCCAGCAAAAACGGGTTTCACGTGGTCGGGCAGCTCAATGAGCTGGACGCCGACTCACCGCCGCGCGTGCTTGGCCTGTTCGCGCCAGGTACTCTGCCGGTGCGCCTGCGAGGCAGCGGGGACCGCGTGGCCGAGCGCCCCAGGCCCGACCTGCTCAACCAGGTCAGCGATCATCTGGGCAAGGTCACCCTCCCCGAACCGATGAGCTGTGAGGCGAATCCCGCCTACGGAAACACACCCTCGCTCAAGGCGATGACGGAGACCGCGCTGGCACACCTGTCGCGTGGGAATCAGCGTGGCTTCTTCCTCATGGTGGAGTCTGCCTCGATCGACAAACAGTCACACGAGCGCAGGCCCTGTGGCTCCATCGGCGAGGTCGCGCAATTGCAGGAAGCACTCGTCAGTGCACTCGACTTCGCACGCGACAACCCCGACACGTTGATCCTGGTGACCGCGGATCATACCCACGCCGCGCAACTCGTCCCGGAAACCACTCACTATGCTGCCTACCCCGTGCCTGTCTATACGCCGGGCCATCTGGCGAGGGTTATCACGCCCGAGGGCGGGATCATGGGGATTAACTACGCGACCAACAACTTTCCCTACGAGGAACATACGGGAGCCAGCGTACCGCTCTACGCCAATGCCGTCGGCCGGGAATGGGTACCGAGCTTCCTGCGACAACCGGAGCTGTTCGACTTGATGCGCGACTACCTCGGGCTGGCTGAGATCAGGTAAGCGGAACGGGCCGGCAGTTAGAGATTCACCCAGCTGTTCAACGCCTTGAGCCGAAACTCCACTCCGTGGTGGCTCAACACCACGGAATCCTCGAGGATTTCCTCCACCCTGACGCCACCGCCGACCGCCTCGCCTGCTGCCAGGGACTGGCCGTTCAAAACGACCGTCGCCCCACCCTGTGCGTTGTACTCGTGCCGGCTGTAGTAAATCGTCGGCACGGCGTCCTTGTCGACCTGCGACAGTTCGGACAGGAACGGCGACGGGTGCTCGCTGAGTTTGCTCTGCGCTAGCGCAGACTCCGCCTTTGCTACCAGCGCTTCGATATCCGGTTTACTCGGGGGTGTCGCCTCCGCGACGGCGTCAGCCACCCGCTGCGTTTGCCGCACCGGGGCATCGCCACCATCGGGCGGCGCGGCGGCAACCGGTTCCTCCGCAACGGGCGTCTCGGCAGCGGCCGGGCTGCGCGTTGCGCTACTGGAGCGCTGATAGAGCGCGGTAACAGCCGGCTCGGGAAGCGGCAGCCCGGTCGACGAAGGCCCGGATACCCGCGGTGCGTCGACGGCAGACTCCACCGCGGGTGACGATTCGATGGGCGCCGGTCGTTTGTTTGCACCAGTCGACGGCACCGCCCCGACCGCCGGTTCATCCGCCGGGTTGCCGGGTCGCGAAGTCGCTTCCGGGACAGCGGCACTGGCCGCTCCCGGGCCCGCCGGTTGCTCGCGCACCGCCGGGCGGGCATCAACCGGAGCCGTCGCGGAGCGGCGCTCCCACAACAACCCGGCCACCGCGATGAGCGCGACGGCGAGTGCGATCCAGGGCAGGGCCCGGCGCCAGCCACCGGTTTCACGCTGCCCAGGGAGATGCAGGCTGTCTACGCCGGGTACGCCATCGCGTGATCGGGGTTCCCGTTGGGCCCGCTGCAGGGCATCTAGAATCAGGGACATCGCATGCTACCTCCTGGATCGAACCCAGCGACTACCCGGCTCACTGCGGACTCTCCTGTGCGCTGGCACCCAGGCGATCGAGCACCTCTGCCCGGGTGGGGTCGATGCCGAGCAGTTCGTTGAGTTTGAGCAGGGTGCGCCGGTCGATCTGGCCATCCGGCGTCAGGCCGTAACGGCGCTGGAACAACCGCACCCGGGCCTGCAGGTCACTGTTGAACACGCTGCCCGTCAGCGGTCGCGCCTGGCCGTCCAGCTCGGCAAAGAGCTCGGCCACCTCGGCTACCGCAGGACTTTCGTCCCAAAGTCCGAGGGGCGCGGTAAATGCCTCGGGCGGGTGCCAGAGATAGCTGAACCGGCCCTCCCACAGCGACGCCAGCGTGGCCAGCTCGACACTTACGGCGCGGTCCTGCTGCCAGACCACGGCATCGTCACCCAGCCGACCCAGGAATACAGCCGCCCGCGCAAATCGCCCCGGGGTTACCAGGTGCAGCAAAATCGGTCGATCATATCCCTTGAGCCCGTCCCAGGTACCGTCGCCGACCGTGACGCAAACGGGCCCGCGATCCTCCGCCGCCGCGCCTGCCGCACAGGGCTGCTCCGGAAGAGGCCGCGCGGTGGTCAGCTTCCACAGTGCGGCTTCACCGGCCTCAGGCGTCAACATCCACGCAGCTGCCTGACCGCCAGGCGGTGTGAGCGAGGCCGTGGAATCGACGCCGGCGTCGGGCTCTCCCGCCTGCGCCGTCACCGCCGGACCCGCTGCGACATCCACCATGGGTTCCCGAGCGACCGCGTCCGCGCGGACCGCGGCGCCGGGCTCACTCGCCGGTACCGAGGCAGATGGCAGCTCGGGTGACTCCCGACCCCACTGCTGCCACAACAGCCAGCCCAGCCCGGCGACAACAACCAGCCCGAGCGCGACAGCAACACGACTCGCGCGCCCGGCGCCCGGCGCGTCTTCGCCCATGACTTCCCGCGCCGCCTGCTTGAGCATGTCGGTATCGGCCCGCCCGCGACTGCGGCCGTAAGCACCCAGCAGCACTCTGTCACAGAGCAGATTGATCAGCCGGGGTATACCGCGCGTAAGGCGGTAGACGCCGCGCACCACCGTGGGCGGAAACAGCTCGCGATCCGCCGGCAACCCGGCGACCTGTAAACGATGGCGAATGTATGCAGCGGTCTCGCGGAGGTCCAGCGGCTCCAGGTTATAGCGCGCGGTGATGCGCTGGTTGAGCTGGCGAAGTTCCGGGCGCTGCAGCATCTGCGCCAGTTCCGGCTGCCCGATGAGAATGATCTGCAGCAGTTTCTCATGGTTGGTCTCGAGGTTGGTCAGCAGCCTTATCTGCTCCAACACTTCGAAATTGAGGTGTTGTGCCTCATCTATCATGAGGACCGTGTTGCGCCCACGCTCGTGGTTGGCAAGCAGGAACGCGTGCAGCTTGTCGGTCAGTGTTTTCAGCGTGTGGTTGTCGGGCCCGTACTCGATGCCGAACTCATCGCAGGCACTGGCCAACAGCTCCATTGCATTCAGCGCAGGATTGAGGATGATGGCGATATCGGTATTTTCCGGCAGTTGTTCCAGCAGGCAGCGGTTAATGGTGGTCTTGCCGGTCCCGACCTCACCGGTCAGCAGAATGAACCCGCCGCCGCTCCCCACCCCGTAAAGGAGGTGAGCGAGCGCATCCCGGTGACGCGCGCTCATGAAGAGGTAGCGCGGGTTCACCGCGATGGAAAACGGGGCCTCATTCAACCCGAAATACTGGTAATACATGCAGGCGCCTGTGTGACTCTTAGCGGAACAGCTACGCGACTGGTCCGTCGGCGGGCCCAATTATGCCGCCAAGGCGATAGCATTGCCATCGATGAAAATCGCAGTATTACCTTCAGGCGGAGACATTGTCTGCGCGCGCATCCGGTGCGCTGCTCCAAGATCTCCCGCACGCAGCAGTGGCGCTACGCGCCCTCTCCCGCGGTCTCGACGGTCGCCAGCACGGCCAGAGCATCGTCACACCAGCGCAGATACTGTTCCCCGGAGCGGATACCGGCCAGTAGCGCGAGATAGACGCCCTTGCGCCGTGTGGGCAGCGCGTCGACATCGGCATAATGTGCGCGCCGGATTTTCTCGTAGAGATACAGGCGCTGCATCATCTCTTCGCGGCGCTGCTGCAATTCGGCGCTGAGGTGGGCGACATTGTCCTCACTGACGTTGTAGAGCTTGATCAGCAGTTCATCTTTACCCGCCTGGTTACGCGATGCCTGGAACACCCAGTCCGCCAGTGCACCGCGCCCCGACCGGGTCAGGCCATAAACGATCTTGTTGGGTTTGCCACGCTGCCGGACCTCGCGCCTGTTGAGCCACTTCCTCTCGGCCAGCTTGTGGAGTTCCTGGTAAATTTGCTGGTGAGATGCCTGCCAGAAAAAGCCCAGCGAGGTCTCGAAAGAACGCGCCAGCTCATAGCCGGACATATCGTCCTCTATCAACGCGGTCATAATGGCGTGGGCGAGAGCCATGGCACCTCTTCGAGCATTGTTCGTGAGACACATACGACGGCAACTGGCGTTGGCCGGCGGGACGTTTGCCGCCCCGGTCACCCGGGAACCGGGGGCGGACCGCTGCCGTTACCTTGACCCGCCGTTTACCCGGGAGGCAGGATAACGCTCCCGCCCCGTTGAATGCAATTTATTGCATAAGGCACTTGATATGCAAGTTGTTGCACAATAAACTCCGCGCACGCTTACAGTATTCAGGAATATCAACATGGCCCTGCCCGATTCACTCGCCAATGCCCTGCGCCTGCCCGTCGTGGGCGCACCCCTGTTCATCGTCTCCAATCCCGACCTCGTGATCGCGCAGTGCAAGGCGGGCATCGTCGGATCATTCCCGTCACTGAATGCCCGGCCCGCAGACGAACTCGAGGTCTGGCTGCGGCGCATTACCGAGGAACTCGCAGCGCACGACGCCGCCCACCCTGACCGTCCCGCCGCACCCTTCGCGGTCAACCAGATTGTGCACGGCTCCAACGACCGGTTGCAGCACGACCTGGAGATGTGCGTGAAGTTCAAGGTCCCCATCGTGATCACGTCGCTGGGCGCCCGCGAAATGGTCAACGAGGCGGTGCACTCCTACGGTGGTATCGTACTCCACGACATCATTAATAATCGCTTCGCCAGGAAGGCCATCGAGAAAGGCGCCGACGGCCTGATCGCAGTTGCCGCCGGCGCTGGCGGGCACGCGGGTACGACCTCACCCTTCGCCCTGGTGCAGGAGATCAGGGAGTGGTTCGATGGCCCGTTGCTGCTCTCCGGTTCGATCGCCACTGGCAGTGCCGTACTGGCGGCCGAGGCGATGGGCGCGGACCTCGCCTACATCGGTTCGGCGTTCATCGCGACCCGAGAAGCCAACGCGGCGGATAACTACAAGCAGAGCATCGTCGATCACGCCTCCTCCGACATCGTCTACACCAACCTGTTCACCGGTGTACACGGGAACTATCTGCGCCCCTCTATCGAAGCCGCGGGTCTCGACCCGAACGATCTCCCGGAAAGCGACCCGTCAAAGATGAACTTCGGCAGCGGCGGCGAGTCGAGTGCCAAGGCGTGGAAAGACATCTGGGGCTGCGGCCAGGGCATCGGCGCGATCGACGCGGTGTTGGGTGCCGGCGAACTGGTCGACCGCCTCTACACCGAATACCAGGCCGCAAAGCGGCGACTGGTGGACGTCGCCTGAGGCCTACATCAATTGGCGCAGCGGAAATCTCTGGCCAGCACTGCGCTGCGCAGCCATGGCGATGAGCAGCTCCGCCGTTGCCAGTGCGTCCAGCAGGGCATTGTGGCCATGAAATGACGGCAGGTTATAGCGCTCCCGACACGCCTGGAGACGCAGGTCGCCCGGTTTGATCGGCTGTTCGTGCCGATTCAGCAAGCCCTGTTCCTGGCGGAGGGTATCGACGACAGGCATCAGTACCGGCGCATTGAAGGCCGCGCAACTGACCCGGTTCAGGTAAGCCAGGTCCAGGTCGGCATTGTGCGCGACCAGCACTCTGCCTGCCAAAGCCTCGAGGAATAAACCGAACACCTCTTCACCCGGTAGCGCATCGCCCAGCTCGCAGTCCCTGAGGCTGTGAATGGCGGCGCTCTGGCCCACCGAGCGTTGCGGTTTCACCAGGTAGTGCCGGGCCGTCTGGAGTGCAATGCCGCCTCCGTCGACACACACCCAGCCGACACTGAGTAGCTCACCCTCGTTTACATCCAGCGACGACATCTCCGCGTCGACGACCAGAAACGACACCTGGCGCCAGTCGGTTCCAGTGGATGGCAAGGGCGTATGCCAGCATCGCTCCAGGGCTGTACCCGCCACCCGCCGTCTGTACCGCAGGCGTCGCAGCGACAGCGACAACATCAACCCATTCCCGCCCGGTAGGTCTGTCGCACGGCGGACTGGGCCTCGTCGATAATGGTGAATGCATCCCGAAGTTGCTCCTTTGCCATTTTGGGCAGATCCCTTGGATTGACGAAATTGTTCGGTTTTTCGCCGCGCAGAATCTGCTCGCACTGGTTCCGAATCCGAACCTGCTGGATAAAATTGAGCGCATCGGCGAGGTTGCGACTGTCGACAATCGTCATGTGCTTGTTCTTCGCCAGCGACTCCAGTCTCTCTCCCGTGTTGACCGCCGTGAGCTTGTGGGCCAGGGCGTGGAGACGGACAATTTCAGTCACCGGCAGAACGCCGCGTTTCTTCAGGTCGAGGCGGTCACGGTGTTCACCGTCACGATCGACGACGAAGCGTCGGAAGATGCCCAGCGGTGGCCGGCTATCGAGCGCGTTGGCAGCCAGGGCGGCGAGAAAAATCGAATTCCCGGAGGCCTGCTCCAACATGGTTTGCTGCAGGCTGGCGGCGATTCTGCTGACTCCATAAATGCACCGGATATCAAAAAAGATACTCACCCGCATAACCGCATCAGGGGTGGGTGTCGATGCCCAGCGGCGCACGGTGCGTTGCCAGTTGGCGAGCGGCTGACGCCATTCATCGGTGGTCGCCATGATCCCACCGGGGCAGTATACGTAGCCACAGCTGTTCAGACCGTCACAGACCCGGGTGGCCAGCCCCCGGTACCAATCCAGTTGGTCGGCCTGCACGCTGTCGTCAATCAGGATTCCATTGTCCTGGTCGGCACCGATCAGCTGTTCCGATCGCGCCTGCGAACCGAATCCCAACCAGCACCAGGGCGCCGGTGCTGGACCGAGCTCCTCTTCGGCCAATTGGATGAGACGCACCGTGATGGCATCGGATATTGCCGTGAGTATCTGGCTCACCTGCTGGGCACGCATGCCCGCGTTGACCCACTGCACCATCAGGTTGGCCATGCCCGCTACGAGCTCGCGGATGCCGGCGAGGTCCTGCTGGCGCGAAATATGCTGTACCAGGTAAACCGGATCATCCTGCTTGGCAAGGATCAGGTCCGATGTGGTTACAATACCGGTCAGTAGACCGTCCACCATCACAGGGAGGTGGTGATAGCCACGCTGGGTCATCAGCAAGGTGGTCGAGAACACCGAGGCGCTGCCGTCGATGGTTTCGGGTTCCGGTGTCATGATCTCCAGTACGGCCGTGTCGGGCGGTAGCGCCCTGGCGACGCAGCGCACCCGGAGATCGCGGTCGGTGACGATACCCAGCAGGGCTTCATCCGCGACCACGAACGCGGAGGATACCCGCCGTTCGGTCATCGCGTTGGCCGTCTGCTGAATACTGGTCGTGGGCGACACGGAGAGCAGGTCGGTACTCATCACCGTTCGCACCTCCTGCATCATGCTGTTGGGCGCGGGCTGGTAGCGCGCAGCGCGACGCAGGCGCCGATTGCGCTGGCTGCTGAAATAGCGATCGAAATCCCGGTTGGACTCGCGCAGGGCGCGATAGCTGACGTCGGGCAAAAGATAGATCAGGGCGTCCTCGATCACACTGGCCTTGACCTCCCCCTTCTCCGCGTTCAGCCCGTCGATGTGAAAGCTTTCCCCCTCCCCCAGGCGGTCCAGTAGCTTGTTTTCACTGTCCCGGAGTTCAACCGCGCCGCTGCGGACGATACGCAGGCCCTTCTCCACGGTCTCGCGGCTGAAACTCTCACCGCGGCAGTGGTACTGTACGATGATCTTGTCCACACACCCGTAGAGCTCTGCTCGCGCCAGACCGTCGAAGGGCAGGGTCTGACCCAGGAACTCAGCAATCGGGAGCAATTCGGGCACCGCAAGCACTGGCGCACCCTCGCCCTCATCCTCTCCGGGACCGCGGACTGGCGCATCACCCGTGTGGCCACCCTCCATCATCTCGCCACCTCCTCGCGCTCAACCATGAAGTCGGTCGATGCCTCTGCAAAGTAGGAACTCCCGGACGCCCGCGCCACCACCCGAATCCGCTCACTCGAACCGGGCAGTCGGGCCATGGCCAGGCGCCACTCAAGCCCCTGGCCGTCCGAGGCGCGCATCATGGTGGGCGCCTTTTCAGCGCCGGTCTCGCCGACCGAAAACAGCACACCCTGCAAGGGGTGCGACGCCGTCAGTAACAGATTGACGCCGGAAGGCATGCGCTCGAGGCTGAGTCGAAGTCGAAACTCGGCATTCTCAAGATCACAGGCGCCGCTGGGATAGCGGCAGTTGCTTTTTTCCACCAGTGGATAGGATTGACCGGCAACCGCCGGCTGGGGTTTTTCACCGACCAGTTGGCCAACCGCAAACCAGGCCAGCACGGCCAGGACCGGTGTCACGATCATCGCAATGACGACATGCTTGTTGGTAAACATTTATCTCTGCCCTGCCCTGTCCATCATGCGCGCAACGTCTGCGCATCGAGGGCGGTAGCGAATCCGAACCCTGTACCTGCCACAGGGGATTCGGACCCCAGTAAACGAAAAACGGGAGACATCGCGAGCGATGCCTCCCGGAGACCTGTCGAGGGCCCTCAGTGAGCGCTCGCCTCGCCCGAGCCGACGGGCACGCGGATGTGCTCAACCAACTCCTGAATGCGCTCCGGCGGTGCCGCGGTGAGCGCGGAGACCCCGTAGGCGACAGCAAAGTTGACGATCGCACCCACAACGCCGAAGGCATTGGGTTCAATACCAAGGAACCAGTTCGCCGGCGTATCGCCTAGGAACTCGGTGCCCGGAATGAACATGATGCCCTTGTGCTGGAACACATAGAACAGGGTCACGCTGATACCCGCAATCATGCCGGCGATAGCGCCCTCCTTGGTGACTCGTCTTGGAAAAGATACCCATCATCAGCGCCGGGAAGATCGAGGAGGCCGCGAGGCCGAAAGCCAGCGCCACGGTGCCGGCCGCAAAACCCGGCGGATTAAGGCCCAGATAACCCGCGCCGCAGATGGCAAACGCCATGGCGATCCTGCTGGCCATCAACTCCTGCTTCTCGGTGATGTTCGGCATCATCATGCCCTTGAGGAGGTCATGAGAGATGGCCGAGGAGATCGCCAGCAAGAGGCCCGCGGCGGTTGACAGCGCCGCCGCCAGGCCTCCGGCGGCCACCAGTGCGATGACCCAGTTGGGCAGCCTGGCGATTTCCGGGTTGGCGAGCACGATGATGTCCTGGTCGAGCGTGGTCATCTCGCTGGTTTCCGTATCGGCGCTGTACTGAATAAGGCCGTCACCGTTCTTGTCCTCGAAGCCGAGCAGACCGGTCTTCTCCCAGTTCTTGAACCAGTCTGGCCGCTCTTCATAGGCCAGGTACTGGCCGGGCGCAGGCTCCACAGTCTGCATCAGGTTGAGCCGCGCCATGCCGGCGACTGCCGGTGCAGTCGTGTAGAGAATGGCGATAAACACCAGTGCCCATCCGGCGGAGGAGCGGGCATCGCGCACCTTGGGTACAGTGAAGAAACGGATGATCACGTGCGGCAGTCCCGCGGTGCCGATCATCAGCGACATGGTGTAGGCAAACATGTTGAGCTTGCTGATGCGCACGTCGGTGGTGTATTGGTTGAAGCCCAGGTCGGTCACCACCTGGTCGAGACGGTCCAGCAGGTACACGTCGGTTCCCGACATGGTGCTGCCCAGCCCGAGTTGCGGAATCGGATTTCCGGTCAATTGCAGGCTGATAAAGATCGCCGGTATCGTGTAGGCCAGGATGAGGATGCAGTACTGCGCGATCTGAGTGTAGGTGATACCCTTCATGCCACCGAGCACGGCATAGAAAAATACGATGATCATGCCGACGTAGAGCCCGGTGTCGTAATCCACTTCCAGGAACCGGGAGAATGCGACTCCCACACCCTTCATCTGGCCGATAACGTAGGTCACGGAACAGATAATCAGGCAGATTACCGCCACTGCTCGCGCGGTTTTTGAGTAGAACCGGTCGCCGATGAACTCAGGTACCGTGAACTTGCCGTATTTGCGCAGGTAAGGCGCCAGCAACATGGCGAGAATCACGTAACCGCCGGTCCAGCCCATGAGAAAGACCGAACCGCCATAGCCCATAAAGGCGATGAGGCCGGCCATGGAAATGAAGGACGCTGCTGACATCCAGTCCGCGGCCGTGGCCATTCCGTTCTGAATCGGATGAATGCCACCGCCGGCGACGTAAAAATCCTTGGTGCTGCCGGCACGCGCCCAGAAGGCGATGCCGATATAGATGGCAAAGGTGATGCCAACGACAATATATGTCAGTGTTTGAAGTTCCACGTTGAAGCCTCCCTATTCTTCTTCGACGTTGAACTCGCGGTCCAACTGGCCCATCTTGCGGGCGTAGTAAAAAATCAGTATCACGAACACGTAAATCGATCCCTGCTGGGCAAACCAGAATCCCAGTTTGTACCCGCCGAGCTGTATCTGGTTGAGCTGGTCGAAGAGAATTATCCCGAAGCCATAACTGACCACGAACCAGACCACCAGGCAGCGGATCATCAGCGATAGATTTCGCTTCCAATACGCTTTTGCCTGCGCTTCCGACAATGGAGACATAGCACACCTCCTCAGGTGTTGTTATCAGTGCGACACGTCCGACTATAGGGGATGCGGCCGCGGGTTACTGTTAGACCTTGGTCGACCGGGGCCAGGGGCGTCCGGTTGCCAGAAGGTCGCGAACGCCAAAGGCGGGGCAGCCTCTGGCTGATTTGGAATCACCAAACTTCTCTTCTCGCGCCGGCGTGCCGGACCACTCGATTAGCGCTTTTTTGGGTGCAACAGGGCCGTTCCGGGTAGTGTGAACAGGCGCTAAAACTTATATACAACACCGGTACGAGCCACCAGCGCTGAAAAATCCTTAGAATCAACGCCGAATTCAGTATTGAAGTAAGTAAGCTGAGTGAAGGCCGTCACGCCCCCCGCCGTACTCAAGTTGTAGTTGATATAGGCGGTTGTGTTCTTCGAAAGCTCCGTCAGCCCGAGGCGATCACGATCACCTGAATCCACCTCGGCACTCCCATAGCCAAGCCTGAGGTTGTGGCCGGGCATGAAGTCCCAGCTTGCATAGGTGAAGAAACCGCTCTCACCGAAGCTCTCTCTCACGACGCCGGCACTGTTGAGGCTTGCCGCTGGCGCCACCCCCAGGGCATTCTGGTTGTTCAGAGCCTCGCCCGTATAGTACTCGCCGTTAAGTTTGATCGCGCCAAGATTCAAGGTGCCGTAGATTTTGAAGAGATTGGCATCCTGATCTTCACCACTCACGAAGCCTGACTCTTTTTCGAACTCGACCTCCGCCATATGTCCAGCGACACCCAGCTTGTGGCCGGAGAAGCTGTAGTTGGCATCGAATGCGATTCCGGGTGTCGCGCCCAACTCGTTGGCATTGATTCCCGCGGCAGTATTGTTACGACCTCGGTTGGTCAGGGCGCCAGTGAAGGACCAACCGTTAGTTTTGAAGCTGGCGCCCGCCTCCACAGCGAGGAAGCCTGAGTTGCCGGCGCGGTAGCCATTGCCTACCCAGTTGAAACTGCCGCTGGATTTGATCCCCGCCGCAGTCGTCCATTTCTGACCACCAAAGAAGGTCAGATTCTCGTTGAAATCGTAGTAGAGCGTTGCCAGGCGCAGACGAGCTCCCTGGGCCTGAAGGGCTGTCTGGTTTGAGAATCCGTCGTCGCCGTCAATGAAGTCGAATTCCAGAACGCTTCGGACCTTCTTATAATCCATATTCAGAGAGAAGCGAGATTGGGAGATCTGGAACGATCCGGCAGAGGCTTCCAGGGACTTGCTCTGCTGGGGAGTTGCCGGCGCCCCGCCGAATACATCTGTTCTCAGGGCATGGGTGGGCGCTACGTGGCTGTAGCTATTACCGAAGCTGGCGACGCCTGAGTCAGAATATACGTATTCAGGTTTGATCATACCGTGGTAGCGGAACTTGAATCCGGGGGGTGCGCTGGACATCTCAGGTTGCGCCATAACAGCAGCAACCCGCTCGTCTACCCGCTCGTCCACCATGCTTCTAGCCTCAACTTCGATCTCGCGGAGCTGGCTCTCCGTATCGGCGCGCTGGTCGATGAGCGTCTGAACCATCGCTTCCAACTGCTGAACGCGCTCACGGAGCTCCTGAACCTCCTCACCATCGGCGGTGGCAGGACCGGTGCCGAGTGCCACCGCACTTGCCAGAGCGAGGGCGCAGTTTTTGATCTGTGTCTTATCCTTCATTGATGTCTCCCCTTCCGTGCAACGATAATCACCCGGCGATGGTGGAAGAAACGACCGACCTGGACCATTGGGCTTTGGTCGAAGAAGCGCCTACCCTTAGACGAAAGTCTACTGTTGCTCGAGGTTACAAGAACACCGGCTCTGGTCTGGAGCAGATATTTCGTCAGCAACTCGCCTACCTGCCCCCGAAAGTCGGTAGCGACGAGGGTGGTGGCTACCGAATCAATCGCGAACTGCGCGCCGTCGCGGTGGGGGGCGGCGTCGAACGGATGACAATAGGTGCGGCTTTAGTATTGCTGCCACCTTCATCCTCCCGAACCCCCGCACCGGCCAGCGACACTCACGAGGACTTCTACGGCGGGCACCGGTGGCTGGCGAGTGGAGTGACGGGATGCCAGCCGCGAGTTGAAATCACCCAGCTAAAACTGCACGCTCGACCGTTGATTGGCAAAACGCGGACGCATCGATGCGCTCACACTCAGGCCAGTGGGCTTGCAGAAATGTCTTTATCACCGATGAATGCTCCTCCCCTCCGTATGAACTCCTCATCGTTGGCAAGAAATTTGATTTCAGTCGGCCGGATCGATTGCCCGCCCGTATTCGGCCTCCTGATCGTGCCAGTGAAACGGGGCCTTGATAGGCTATTCGCGGAAGGTAGTACTCGCCAAGGCCAGATTAACCCATTAGACTTCGATCAAACTCAGGCCCTGACCTGGACCAAGGTCTTACACTCTGGCGCCGATTCCATGGCGAAAACGGGCGGTTTCCGAATTTTCCAGACGGCGAGGATTAACAGAGAACGCGCCAGACAGAACATGAAAGGAACCTGATTTGGACTTGAAAGCGTCGGACATACTGATCGCGGATGATCACCCCCTCTTTCGTGCCGCACTGGAGCAAGTGCTCGGTCAGATTTATCCGCAGGCAAACCTGCACCTCGCTGCCGACGTAGCCGGGTTACAGGCGAGGGTTGACGCAGCCCGGGGGGTTGACCTCCTCCTGCTGGATCTACACATGCCCGGCGCGCTGGGTTATTCGGCGCTATCCTGGTTTGTGGGGCAACACCCGAAAACGCCGGTCGTGGTCATCTCGGCCAACGTACACCCGGAGACCGTGCGCCGGGCACTCGATCACGGCGCGGCCGCTTTCCTCGCCAAGTCGGCCGAGATACCGGTGATGACGGACTGTCTTGCCGCCGTGCTGGCGGGCGAGAGAGGGCTGCACCCCGGACTCGAGGCCGCCAGCAGCGGTGCCAGCCTGCAGTCGCTGGATGTAGCTGATGCCCTCGCCAGTCTGACGCCACAGCAGTTCCGGGTTGCCTCCATGTTGGTAGAGGGCCTGTTGAACAAGCAGATTGCCTACGAACTTTCGGTCAAGGAGGCGACGATCAAGGCACACATGACGGAGATATTCCGCAAACTGGGTGTACACTCACGCACCCAGGCGGTGCTGGCACTGGGGTCGCTTGCCGTGGAACTCCCCGTCGACCTTGCCCAGCCACCCCCGGCCTGAGAAACGCACGCGCGCTCAGTTCTGCGCCGCTTCACTGGTCTCCCTTGACAGCGCGATGATCAACGCCCGTAACCGGCCGATGTTGACCGGCTTGGACAGGAACCTGAACCCCGCCGCCCGCGCCTCATTGCGAACCGCATCGCCGTCGTCCGCACTGACGATCACGCAGGGCGTTGTTGCGTTGCGCTGCGCGAGTAGCCTGGTAACAGCATCTACGCCGGTCTGCTGGTGGTCGAGTTGATAATCGGCAAGGATGACATCCCAGCGCTTCGAAGCCGCAAACTCCCGCGCCAGGGAGTCGTAGTCAACGGCAGTCGCTACGGTTGCCCCCAGACTCTCCAGCAGCTCCACCATGCCAGCCAGAATCAACGGTTCATTATCCAGGCACAGCACGTTGCAACCATGGAGATCACCTGCCGGCATCGCGGCGCGCACGCGCTCAGGTGCCTGGGCCTGACCATACGGCACCAGCAGGGAAAACAGGCTGCCGCTGCCCGGCGTCGATTCGACCCGGAGGCGGTGATCCAGCAGCTCGGCATAGCGCCTGACGATCGACAGGCCGAGGCCGAGGCCCTCGTCCTCGTGCCGGTTCTGGCGCTGTAAGCGCTCGAACTCGTCGAACATCCGCGCCCGATCCTGCTCCACGATGCCGGGGCCCGTATCGAGAACCTGGAGTTCGGCGCCTTTCTCACGCCTGCGCACGCCAATAAGAACGCTACCCGTGTCGGTGTACTTGATGGCGTTGGCGACAAGGTTCTGCATGATGCGGTACACCAGCGCCTGGTCCGAGTGTAACCAGATACTGCTGGGTTGCTGTCTAAGCGACAGACCACGACCACGGGCCGCAGGGCCGAACTCAGCCGCAATTGCCTGCAGCATCTCAGCCGCGGAAAAATTCCCCGGGTTGATCTGCTGCCGGCCGGAGTCCAGCCGGGATATTTCCCGGAGTTCAGCGATCAACTGTTCGGCGCGATGCAGGGATTGATCGATCTGGGAGACAGTTTCCAGCACACTGTCATCCGCGTGTTTCGCCAATCGCGGTTTCAGTGCCGCCGTAAACAGGCGCGCTGCGTTGATGGGTTGCAGCAGGTCGTGACTGGTGGCCGACATGAAGCGGCTCTTGCTCTGGTGTGCCTTGCGCAGGCGCGCCTCGACCTGCGCGCGCAAGCGATTCTCCTGCCGCAGACGGGCATTGGTTTCGCTCAGGGTCTGGCTGCCCGAGGCGAGGCGGGCCTCCATTTCCAGCTTTGCCTCCTCCAATTGTGTTACCACCTCGCGGTAGTCGGTGATATCGATGTACGTGGTCACGAAGCCGCCATGGGGCATCGGATTGCCCAGGATATCGATGACCGAGCCGTTGGGCAGGGTTCGTTCGAAACGGTGCCCGTGACCGTTGCGCAGCCAGTGCAGCCGCTTTTCGATTTCGACTTCGGCAGAATCCGCGCGCACGTCGAGAATCCCGCGCTCGGCGTTGAACCGGTAGACCCGTTCGATCGGGCAGCCGACGTAGAGGAAACGTTCCGGATAATCGAACATCTCCTCGTAGCGCTTGTTCCATGCGACCAGGCGCAGTTCCTCGTCCACTACCGAAACACCCTGCTGCAGACTTTCCACGGTTGTTTGCAGCAGTTCCTGGTTGAACGTGTGCAGCTTGCTGGCATCGCTCACCATGCCGGCCAGGTCGCTGTACGCCAGCTGCTGGCTGCTCTCGAGCTGTTCCATCGCCTGGTGAGCGGAGGTGGCGCCAATGATACGTGCGAGGACCGACTCCACGCGATCGACCACGAATCGCGGGGCACGGTCCCCGGGTAGCAGACGCTGCTGGTAGGTATCTTCGAACTCAGCCCACATTTTTTCGAGCCGGACAGACTCCATGAACGGCGGCAACAGCGCCTGCAGCTGGCTGACCCGGATCAGGCTCAGCTGAAAATCACGGTCATCGGGGCCGGCCGGCTTGCCCCAGACATCCATGAAGATGCGCGCCTGGCGCGCGTCCGCCCGGGAGGGCTTGAGCAGTTTGGACAGCAGCAGCAACGCCGCGGTATTCACCCCGAGACTCCAGAGGGTGGCGTAGGCGAGCCGGAATTCGCCCTCGATGCCGAGCAACCCCATGGGGCGCAACCAGGCCAGGCCGAAGGGGCCCTCTGTCAGCAACGCATTATCAGCCGCCAGCACGGCGGGCAGCAGACCACAGTAAAACCACAGGGCGATACCTGCCAGCAACCCGACGATGGCGGCCAGGCCGTGCGCGCGTCGCCAGTACAGGCCCGCCAGCAGCGCCGGCGCCAGTTGCGCGGCGGCAAGGAACGAGATGAACCCGATCTCCGCCAGCCAGTTGATGCCCATGAGTTGCCGCGTGACCAGCCACGCCGCAAGCAGAATCCCGGCGATGGTGAACTGGCGTATGCGCCGCAGGCTGTCGCCGAGCCGCAGGACCGCCCCGGGCGAATCCGCATTGATACGCATCACCAGCGGCGCGATGATCTCGTTGGTAATCATGATCGCCAGCGCGACCGTCGCCACGATCACCATGCTGGTCGCCGCTGAAATCCCGCCGATAAAGGCTGCAACGACGCCCCAGCGGGATTCAACGGCGATCGGCAGCAACTGTACATAGGTGTCCGGGTTGATGCCCGTGGTCGGTGCGAAGATACTGGCCCCGGCAATGCTGATAGGCACCACCAGCAGCATGAAGATCGACAGGTAGACCGGGAGCAACCAGCGCGCCAGCCGCGTGTCCGTGCCCTCTTGAGCCTCCACCACCATCACGTGAAACTGGCGCGGCAGGCAGAGTATGGCCAGCCCGCTGAGCAGTGTGCGCGCGACGAAATCCACCGAGAAATCGACATCCGCCAGCGCGTGCGAGCCGACTCCGGGCGGGCCGGGAAGCCTTGCGAGATAGCTGATGGCAAGCCAGGCAACCAGCATGAAGGCGACGAGTTTCACCAACGACTCGAAGGCGATGGCCGTCATCAGGCCCCGGTGGCGCTCGCGGCCATCGAGCCGGCGGGTACCGAAGAGAATAGTGAAGACGGACAGGATAATGGCGGCGAACAGCGCCGTGTCGCCGCCAATGGACTCTACCTCCGCTACCCTGCCTCCGACGATGATCCAGGCCTGGGCCAGTGCTTTGAACTGGAGTGCGATGTAGGGCAGGACCGCGGCGGTCGCCACCAGCGTCACCAGGATCGCAAGCGCCTGGCGCTTGCCGTAGCGGGCGCTGATATAGTCGGCAATCGACGTCACCCGGTGGCGTGCCCCGACCGCGAGCAGGCGCCTGATCACCGGCCAGCCCAGCAGCAGCATCAGGATGGGGCCCAGGTAGACCGGGGCGTGGGCCCAGGGCGACGCTGTGGCGCTGCCGACAGCGCCGTAAAATGTCCACGAGCTGCAGTAAACGGCGAGGGAGAGTGCGTAGATGATGCCCCGCCACGCGGCGCTACCGCGATTTCCCCGCTCGCCATTCCTGTCGGCATACCAGGCGACGGCGAACAATCCACCGATGTAGAGCAGTGCCAGGCTGAGCAGGTTGGAGGCTGAGACCATAGTGCATAATTATTGGCGGCCAGTATTCACCATACCCGATTCGCCGGTTCGCACAAGACCCCGCGAGCACCCCCCATCCCCCGTGAATTGTGTACTGCGCCTATCGTCACTCTCGACAAATCCGCTACTATATGCCCGGTGATTTCAGCTCCGGCGAGCTTGCCGCCTATCCGGGAAAGCGCGATGACGAGAATTCGAATCCTGAGAACACTGCTGGTGCTGCTGGCCCTGGCCTGTGTCCACGCCAATGCCCACCGTAAAACCGACATCCTGCACTTCTACAACGGCGACCGTTTGACCGGGGAGATTCGGCACCTCGAAAACGGCCTGCTGGAGGTGAAGACGGATTCCCTGGGTACCATCAACGTGGAATGGCAGGACATCGCCTTTCTCGAAAGTAACTACAACTACGACATCCGGTTGACGGACGGTACCCGCCTGTTCGGCTCACTGACCAAGGCTGAGCTGGCGGGTGAGATCCAGATTATAGAACTGGGCGATGTGCAGGGTGTGCAGAGCATCGAGGTCGTCGAGCTGCGGCCGATCGAGGACGAATGGAAAGAGCGTATCGATGCCTACTTCTCTCTTGGCTACTCTTACACCAAGGCGAGTTCGGTGACCCAGACCACGTTCAATACAGAGGTGAGCTACATCGATGAGGATGCCAACAATACACTCACCGCCCGCCAGACCCACACGGTGACGAACGAGGAGGTGACCCGGTCTTCCAGGCTGGATTTCACCCGTGATGTCTGGACCGACAAGACCGGCCGATTCCGCTCGGTGTGGAGCAGCTATGAGAGCAACGACGAACTGGGCCTGCAACACCGCTATGCCGCTGGCATCGGCCTGGGCAGGGTGTTTCGCGACACCCCGCAGCTGCGCTGGACGGGAACGGCCGGCCTGCAGGTGCTGACGGAACAGGAAAACGAAAGCGGCGACGAAGACCAGGCGCTGGAAGGCAGGCTGGTCAGTGACTTCAAGATGTGGCAGCTCAATACACCGAAACTCGACCTGAGTTTCATCGTCCGGCTCTACCCGAATTTTTCCAATTTCCAACGCATCCGCGGCGACACGGACCTGCGACTGAGCTGGGAGATTTATAAGGACCTGTTCTGGGACATCACCGCCTTCGGTACTTTCGACAATGACTCCGAAACCAACAACACGTCCGACTATGGCATCACCACCGGGCTGGGCTGGAAATACTAAACAGCCCGTCGGCGGCGCTTGACGGCGGTAGCCAGCTCCGCGAGCAGGGATTCGGTTTCCGGCCAGCCGACGCACGGGTCGGTGATGCTCTGCCCGCGCGTCAGCGCCTGCCCGTCCACCACGTCCTGACGGCCGGCGACCAGGTTGCTCTCCAGCATAACCCCGAAGATACTCCGGCTCCCGCGGGCAACCTGGGTGGCAATGTCGGTGGCAACATCCACCTGCCGGGCGGGAATCTTGCGGCTGTTGGCGTGGCTGGCATCGATCATGATCCGTGCGGGCAGGCCGGCGCGGACCAGCATGGCGCTGGCGTCGTCGACGGAGAACATGTCGTAGTTGGGATGTTTGCCGCCGCGCAGGATAATGTGGCAATCGGCGTTGCCCGCGGTCTGGAAAATGGCTGACCGCCCCTGCTTGGTCACGGACAGGAAATGGTGCGGCTGGGACGCCGACTTGATCGCATCGATGGCAACCTGGATGTCACCATCCGTCGCGTTCTTGAAACCCACAGGACAGGACAGGCCGGATGCGAGCTCCCGGTGAGTCTGGCTCTCCGTCGTTCGCGCACCGATGGCTCCCCAGGACACCAGGTCGGCGTAGTACTGCGGGCTGATCAGGTCAAGGTATTCTGTGCCGGCCGGCAGGCCGAGATCGGCGAGATCTGCCAGCAGCTGCCGGGCCAGGTGCAGCCCCTTGTTGATATGAAACGTGTTGTTGAGGTCCGGGTCATTGATGAGGCCCTTCCAGCCCACGGTAGTGCGTGGCTTCTCGAAGTACACCCGCATGACGACCAGTAAGTCGTCGGCCGTTTGTGCGGCGGCGGCCTGCAGGCCGCGCGCGTATTCGCGCGCCGCATCGGGGTCGTGTATCGAGCAGGGGCCGACAATCACCAGCAGGCGGTCGTCATCGCCGGCGAGAATATGGTGAATGGCGAGTCTCGCCTGACTGACGGTGCGCAACGCGCGCTCGCTGGGTGCGATGTCGTCGATCAACCGGTGCGGCGATACCAGTTCATTGATCCGCTGAATCCGCAAATCGTCTGTATGTAGGTTAGTGCTCATGAACTCTCGCTTGCGCCCTGTACGTAAGGTCCCCGGTGCCCCGCTCTCGCGCGCCAGTATAGCACCGGGAATCCCCGGTCATGGAATGTCGTGGGTGCCACGGGCAGGCGTTGTTCCCGTACCGTTCGCCGGCCTGGCGCGCCATCGTCTGCGGGCGCCTGATCTGTCATTCGTCTGTCGTGGGTTCAGCGTCTGCGACGGGCAGCAGGGAACGGAACAACTCGCTGCCGGCAAGTGAGTCGAACCCGGCATCGACGGCGATCAGGCCAGCCGGGTAGCCACTATCCAGCGCCCGTTGCAGCGCGTCAATGGCGTTCGCCTCCATGCCAAGCTGGCTCAGTGTGAGGGCGGCGAAGTAGTGTACGTACATGTCCCCGGGCGCAACATCCACCGCTTGCCGCGTGTAGTCGAGCGCACGTTCACGCTCACCGAGGCCGGCATGGTAGTGCCCGAGAGCTGCCAATGTATCGGCGTTGGACGGGTTCACCGCCAGTTGTCGGGCGGCGAGCCGGGCGGCATTCCGGTACATGGGGGCTGCCAGATCCTTCTGATCGGGGGTGTGACTGTAGGCATCCGCGAGGCCGCCCCAGAGTTCGTAGTCGTCGGGCGATTGCTCTACGGCGCGGTGATACATCTCGACCGATTCGTCGAATTTTCTGAGGAAATACAGGTTTGCCGCCAGGTTGGAGTAGGCAACGGCGGTGGGCTCCACCGCGAGTGACTGTTCGAACGCCGCAACCGCGGCTTCGAAGTTACCGGTTATATAATACGCCGCACCGAGATCATTGAGCGCCGTTGCGCTGTCTGGCATCAAATCGCAGATTCGCTCGTAATAGGGAATCGCCTCGGCGGCGCGGCCGCGCGAGAACAGGAAGTTGCCCATGCCGGTGTATGCCGACCAGTAGTTCGGCTGCAGAGCAATCGCCCGGCGGTAGGCCTCTTCCGCCGGGCGATCGCGACCCTCACGGGCAAAGGTTTCGGCCTTTCCCAACCAGGCGGCTACGGCATCGGTGTCCAGTGCCAGCGCCCGGTCGAACTGGGCCAGCGAGTCCCCGTACTCCCCCGACTCACGGTAGAGATTACCGAGAGCGACATGCACCGGCGCCGCTGCCGTATCCAGCGCCAACGCACGCTGGCAGGCTGCTTCGGCGCGATTGTACTCGTCGGCACTGCGGGTGATGCGGTACAGCGCCAGTTCGGCATCGCATAGCCCCGCATGCGCACCGGCAAAGTCCGGCGCCATGTCGAGCGCGCGCGCGAACATCTGCACGGCGACGCCCAGATCGTTCGGGCTGAGTGGCCGCCGCAGGTACGCGCGCCCCTGCAGATAAAAATCGTAGGCTCGTGTATCGATGTTCAGCTCCCGGTCCAGCACACGCCGGGATTCGCTGGACAACAGCACTTCCAGGCTGCTGACCACCTGCCCGGCGATGTCATCCTGCAGGGTGAAGATGTCGTCGAGGTCCCGGTCGTAGGTCTTGGACCAGAGGTGGTAGCCGCGGTCAACGGCTATCAGCTGGGCGGTGACCCGGATCCGGTCGCCCTGGTGACGAACGCTGCCCTCGAGGACATGCGCCACACCCAGCTGCCGCCCCATGGTGGGCACGTCGACATTTTTGCCCTTGTAATAAAATGAAGACGTTCGGGCGGCCACGCTCAGCTCGTCGAGTTGGGCCAGCAGGTTGAGAATCTCCTCGGCGAGGCCGTCACCGAAGTACTCCACCTCCTCTGCCCCGCTGAGGTTGACGAAAGGCAACACCGCGATGGAGGCCTGGGACACATCTTCCGGAGGAACAGCCAACGCCGGTTGGGTACTCGCCGGTGCGAGCCGTTCATAGTAGAGCTGACCCACAAGCAGGGCCAGCGTCAGGATCAGCAGCAACTCCAGCATCCGCACCGGCGACAACCGTGGTAGCGGGAGATCAGCGTTTGTTGCCGAGGCATCGACGAGCCCACCGGGTGTCAGGTCGAACATCCATGCAAGCACCAGTACGACCGGAAACCCGACAGCGCCCAGCAGCAGTACTGCCTTGATCGACCAGTCCGGCAGACCGATGACCGGGAAAAGCACGTCGGCGACCTGCAGCAAACCCCAGGCGGCGGCGGCATACAGGGCAGCGGCGCGATAGACACCGCGTTGCTTCAGTTCGGCAATGAAACGGCGAGTCTTCATTGTAGATCCGGCGCCTGCCAGTATTCGTCCAGCAGTCGGCCGATGGTGTTGGGCGCCACGAGGTGGGCCGCGTACCAGGTGTGCAGGCACCGGATACGTGAAAAATCGGCGATGCCCCCGACACCGCGGCGCGCCAGCACGTCGGTGAAACCCAGGGCATCGAGCCGGGCTCGCATCGAGACCGGCAGGTACCCGGCGCGCAGGGCAATATGGTCCCGGTGATCACGCCGCATCGCCTGTCGCAAACCCGGGTCGCTATCGACCCTGGCCTGCAGGCGCGCGATCAGGCCGCCGGCCTCTTCGGCATCGATCCGGTAATTAAGCTCCGGGTCAACCAGCCAGAACAGCGTCGGGAAAGGTTTGTCATCAACCAGCGAGGCTACCCGGATGACCCGCGGGCGTCCGTCGGGATGGGCTGCGGCTACGGCTTCGAGGCCACGGGGTTCGCGTCCGAGCAGGCGGGCTATCTCCAGCCTCAGCTGAGGTGTAATCTCCACTCGTTGATCCCCGCGTACCGCTGCCTGCACATTATTTTCAGATGGCGGTTGCGAAGAAATCACCCCCGGCATAGCGCCTGTTCACACCAATAAAATCGGACCCGGTAAGTGTGCCGGAATCAGGCGGGCTGTTCCAGTCGCTTGCCCCACTCATCCACCGCATAGGTATAGACGACATCTGTACTGGAGTTGAGGGCGGTTTCCGCGGAGTCCTGGACAACGCTGATGATAAACCCCACGGCCACAACCTGCATGGCCACGTCCACGGAAATGCCAAACAGTGAACAGGCCAGCGGGATCAGCAGCAGGCTGCCAGAGGGTACGCCACTGGCCCCACAGGCGGAGAGCGCCGAAATCAGGCACAACATGAGCGCGGTCAGGAAAGAGACCTCCACCCCGAGCGTGTTGGCGGCGGCGAGTGTCAGGGTTGTGATGGTTATCGCAGCCCCCGCCATATTGACCGTCGCACCCACCGGAATCGTCACCGTGTACAACTCTTCGCTCACGCCAAGCTCTTTACACAAGGACAGATTGACCGGGATGTTGGCGGCCGAGCTGCGGGTGAAAAATGCCGTAATGCCCGACACTTCCAGGCACTTGAGAACCACCGGATAGGGATTGCGCCGGGTCAGCAGGTAGACGATCAGGGGGTTGATGACCAGCGCCATGATGAGCATCGCAATAATCAGCACCAGGGCCAGGCTGCCGTAGCTGGCCAGCGCCGACAACCCGATCGTGGACACCGTGTAACACACGAGGCCGAAGATGCCGATCGGCGCCAGTTGAATGACATAACGGACGATGTCGCTGACCCCGTCCGCAAGTGTCTGCAGGTGCAGCTTGAAGCTGTCAGGGGCGCGACGGAAACTGATTCCGAGCAATATCGCCCAGGTCAGGCAACCCAGGAAATTAGCGGTGAGCAAGGCATTGACCGGGTTGTCGATGAGCTTGAACAGCACGTCGGCCAACACGTCAGACACCGACACCGGCGGGCTGCCCTCCGCGACAGCCGTCAGGGCGATATTCTGCGGAAACAACTGGCTCAGGGTCAGCGCCACGAAGGCCGCACTCACGGTCCCGACCAGGTACAACAGAATGACCGCCAGGGTTTTACGGCTGTCGTCACCCGACTCCCTGCGATTAGCGATGGCCGACATGACCAGCACCATCACCAACAGGGGGGCAACCGCCTTGAGCATACCGACGAAAAGTTGCCCGAGAAGCCCCAGCGGCTCTGCAACCCCGGGCGCGAGGCTTCCGAGTACCGCCCCCGCAACAACGCCGATGAGGATGCGGGGCACGAGGCCGAGTTCGCTGAATCGGATCACCTGGCGTGACTCCCGGGTCTGGTGGCGACGGCCATGACTATCCCTGCCGGCTCCGGGCCAACAGCGGCGCGAGAGTCGCCAGGTGCGAACACTCCTCGTCCAGATCGGCGGCTATTTCCCTGAGCACCGGCCCGGCCTGCGGGGTAACTTCCTCGGGTCTGAGCGGCTCGCCACACTCGCTGCAGGCCAGCACCGGCTGCGTTTTGACGCCACAGCGCTGGTGCGTGTACTCCAGCGGCGGGCCTTCACCGCGGTCCAGCCACTCGTCACCCCAGCGTGCAAGACTCATCAGCACGGGGTAGAGGCCCAGCCCCATCCGGGTCAGCCGATACTCATGACGGAGGGGCCGCTCGTGGTAAGGCACCTTGACCATGACACCCTGCTGCACCAGCTTGCCCAGTCGCTCGGAGAGGCGGTGTCGGGTAATACCGAGACTGTGCTGGAACTGGTCGAAACGCCGCACACCGAGAAACGCATCCCGCAAAATCAGCAGCGTCCAGCGCTCGCCGACGATGGCAAGCGCCCGGGCCACGGAACAGGTCTGCTGGTCAATATCTTCCCAACGCATGATGCGGTCACTCCTTGCTGGAAAATGGTCGCCAGGCGGATGCCGATGCAGATCGAGTCGCCGAGATGGGGTAAACTCGCCTACAGCGGGCTGCACTGCGGATAGGCATCCAGGTGTTCAGTATAGGCCAAGGCGGACGCCGGGGGAGCAAAAGCATATGACAATCGGCATTGGTGGTTCGTCCACCGCGGAGGAACTCGCGGCACTGACCAATATGAGCGCCGGCGTGACGGCGATCACGCTCGCAGAATTCCAGTCCAGAATCGCCCGGGCCTGCACTCTGATGACAGCTGGCGGGCTGGACGCGGTCTTCCTCTACGCCGGCACCAACCTCTACTACTTTACCGGTACGCGCTGGTCACCCAGCGAGCGATTGGTGGGCGCCGTACTGACCGCCACCGGCGAACTGCACTACGTGGCACCGGCCTTTGAGCTCGGCACCCTAGAGGATTATCTCCAGGTCGAAGGTCCCGTGCACACCTGGGAGGAGCACGACAGCCCCTACCGCCTGGTCGGTCGCCTGCTGGAGGAGCTCGGTATTGGCGGCGGCGAGATCGGGATTGACGAATCCACGCCGTATTTTGTGTTTGACGGACTGCGCGAGGCCGCCGCGAGCCACCGCTACCGAACGGCGACAGCGGTGACCGCGGGCTGCAGGATGCACAAGTCCGCGAGCGAGCTGGCGTTGCTGCAACGCGCCAAAGAGATGACGCTGCAGGTGCACAGGCGCGCTGCGCGGGTGCTGCGCCCGGGCATCACCACCGACGAGGTCACCGAGTTTATCCACCAGGCTCACCTGGCAGTGGGCGCACCGGCGGGCTCTTACTTCTGTATCGTATTGTTCGGAGAGGACACCGCCTACCCTCACGGCGTCGCCACTCCCAAGCGCCTCGAAGAAGGCGACATGGTGCTCATCGATACCGGCTGTCAGTTGCAGGGTTACAACTCTGATATCACCCGCAGCTATGTGTTCGGCGAGCCCAGCGACAGGCACAGGCAGATCTGGAACGTGGAACATGAAGCCCAGGGAGCTGCGTTTGCGGCCGCCCGACCCGGCACACCCTGCGGTGAGGTCGACGACGCCGCCCGGGCCGTCATCGAGAGCCACGGCTTTGGTCCGGACTACGCCCTGCCCGGACTCCCGCACCGCACCGGCCACGGGATCGGTTTGGATATCCATGAATGGCCGTATCTCGTGCGCGGCAACCCGACCGCACTGGCGCCGGGCATGTGTTTCAGTAACGAGCCGATGCTGTGCGTGCCGGGCGAGTTCGGCGTGCGGCTGGAAGATCACTTCTACATGACTGCCCAGGGCCCGCAATGGTTCACCCAGCCGTCGCCCTCGATCGACGAACCCTTCGCCGGAGTGGGCGAGTGGCAGGGCTGACGATGCGGCCGCGCCTGTTTAACTGCGTCCAGGATCAATGCCCTGGCAGACTCCCGGCGGGCGAACGACCCGGGGTGACGAACGGGGCATCATGAACGGCTCCGACAACAAATGGCCGATTCGCTGGGAGCTCCTGCTGCGTTACCGCTACATCGAAACGATCGCGCTGTGGGAGGGCAGGCTGACCACGCGCCACCTGTGTGACAGCTTCGGTATCGGCAGGCAGCAGGCCAGCAAGGACATCAACCACTACATCCGCAATATCGGCCCCGGCAACCTCGTCTACGACAAATACCTGAAGGGCTACAAGCCGACCGACGAGTTCGAGCCCAGGCTGACCCGCGGCCTGGCCGATGAGTACCTCCACCTCATGGCCCGCAACAGCGAATTGACCACCATGTTCGATTCGCTGGCGCTCACCCCGGCGAACGTCGAGGTCCTGGCCGTGCCGGTACGGGATGTCAGGCCGCAGACCCTGCGCCCGATCATGCAGGCCGCCCGCCTGCAGAAACGACTGGAAGTAGACTACGTGTCGATCAACAATCCAGACCGCGAGGGCCGGATCATCGTCCCCCACACGCTGGTCTACAACGGGCTGCGTTGGCACGTGCGCGCCTGGTGCGAGAAGAATCTCGAGTATCGCGATTTCGTTCTCAGCCGGTTCCGCGATACACCGGAAATACTGGACAACTCGGAACACGGCGTCGAAGGCGACGCCGACTGGAACACGCTGGTTACGGTCCGGATTATTCCCGACCCGCGCCTGAGCGCCGAGCAGCGGCAGGTCGTCGAGGTCGATTACGGTATGCAATCGGGCGCGCTGCAGATCACAACCCGGGGCAAGCTGGTTCCCTATGCGCTGAAGCTCCTGCACATCGACCCTACCGCCCAACAACCGGACCCGACCGCCCAGCAGATCGTGGTGGAAAACCGCGACGCGCTCGAGCGCTGGCTGTTCGACTGAATCGGCGTTAATCAGCCGCTCGCCGAAATCTCGCCGGGGTCACTCACTGGAATGGAAACACCAGGGGCAGCAACAGGATCACCACCACGGAATAGACGATAGACAGCGGCAGTCCAGCACGGAAGTAGTCCTGTAGCGAATACCCGCCGAGGTTCTGCACCATCAGGTTAGTGGTATAGCCGTAGGGGGTCAGAAAGCTGGCACTGGCACCGTAGGCCACCGCCAGCACGAACGGCATATGATTGAGTCCGTAGCTGTCTGCCAGCGCGAACGCCACCGGAAAACTCAGCGCCGCCGCGGCGTTGTTCGTCATCGCTTCGGTCAGCAGCAGCGTGCCGAAGTAGATACCCGCGAGCGCGGCATAGGGCCCCAGCGCCGCCAGGTGCTGGTGCAGTGTATCTGTCAACATGCCCACCAGGCCGGAGTTGGTCAGCGCCTGTGACAGGGTCAAGGCGGAGGTGATGATCAGCCATATCTGGAAGGGAAAGCGCCGTCGCAGCTCCGAGGATCTCACCACCCGGAACAACAGCATGCAGAGCAACAGGAACGCGAGCCCCTTGATCAATGGCACCATGCCCGCGACGGACAGGGCGATGACCACGACCGCAGTGAAAGTGATGAAGTAGTTCTGGAACGGGGTGGTCTTGCCGTTGCCGACCTCCTCGTCGATGATGACAAAATTCTTGCCGAGATTCTTGCGTGCATTGAAGTCGGGGCCTACCGCCAGAACCATGTTGTCTCCGGCCTGGATGGTGATGTTGCCGAGTTTCCCCGACAGCCGCTTGCCACCGCGGCGGATACCGACAACGGCGGCATCGAAAACCGACCTGAAGGCACTCTCTTTCACCGTCCTGCCCTCGATCGACGCGTTGGGCATGACGATGACCTCGATCATGTTGGCCCGCAACAGGCCTTCCTCAACGGCGAACAGCTGCAGTCCCGGGAATGTTTCCAATGTGTCGACCTGGTTGATGTCGCCGGAGAAAATCAGCTTGTCATTGGCCTCCACGTAATCCCCGGGCGCCACGGGCGAGATCAGGTGGTCGCCGCGTACGATCTCCACCAGGAAGAGGTTGTCCAGTTCCCGCAGGCCGTTGGCGGCGACGGTATTACCTACCAGCGGTGAACTCGCCATCACCTCGGCCTCGATGACGTATTCATTGATATCGATCTGCTCGGCACTGTCCACAGGCAAGGTGCGCGCGCTGACCAGCAGGACCAACAGGCAAAGCACAGTGGCAACACCCCCTACCAGCAGGAAGTCGAAGAACGCCAGACTCTCGCCGGTGGCATCCTCTAGAAAGCTGCTCACGATCAGGTTGGTAGAGGTGCCGATCAACGTCATGGTGCCGCCGAGAATCGCGGCGTAAGACAGTGGTATCAGCAACCGGGAAGCTGGATGGTGCTTGTTACTGCGGACCGAATGGGCGAGGGTTGCCACGACCGCGGTGTTGTTGACGAAGGCAGAAAAAAAGGCCGTTACTGCGCCCAGGCGGAGCAGACTGGCGCCGTAGCTCGGCGTTATCAGCTTGCCGGACAGGTGACTCAGCCAGGAAAGTTTTTCCAGGCCGATGGAAACCAGCAGCAACATAACGAGGGTCATCAGGCCCGTGTTGGTCGCCTTGTCGAGTATCTCTTCGGTGCCAACGAGCCCCAGGAAATAGGTAATCAGCATGGTGCCCGTGAACACGCGAACCGCCGGCCAGTCAGTAAAAATGAGGCCGAAAAGCAGTCCGCAGAAGAGCACCGATATAATTATCTGGTCAATCATTGAGCGATCCGGGTCGCCTGTGCTCGAGGTATCACAGGATACGCGGAAGCGGTAGAGGCCCACAACAGACAGGGTTCACAGAAATCATCTTCAATCGCTGGCAGAACTGCGCGATGTTTACACACGGTACGGCGCACCGAGCACCCCCCCTGACCCGGCTCGCCGGCACTCCCGCCACCTGACCCTGCGGCTTTTTCTGTCCTCTGTGCTCTCTACTCGGGTAGAATCTGCGGCCATGACCTCGGCCACAGACATTCTCCAGTCCACGTTTGGCTTCGACGCGTTCCGGCCGCCCCAGGACGCGATCGTAGAGACCCTGTCCACCGGCGGCGATGCCCTGGTGCTGATGCCCACCGGTGGCGGCAAATCGCTGTGCTACCAGATTCCGGCCCTGCTGCAGACCCGGGTGCGGCGTCGTGATTTCACCGCTGATCGCCCTGATGCAGGACCAGGTCAGCGCCCTGCGCGCAGCTGGGCGTGCAGGCCAGTTTCCTCAACTCCACGCTGGACGCCGCGACGGCCAGGCGAGGTTGAGGCCGCGCTGCTGGCACGGCGCACTCGACCTGCTCTATGTCGCCCCCGAAAGACTGACCCAGGAGCGCACCCTGGACCTGCTGGAGCAGGCCCGGCTGGCGCTGTTCGCCATCGACGAGGCCCACTGCGTGTCGCAGTGGGGCCACGACTTTCGCGCCGACTACCTGCAGCTGGCGCTGCTTGCACAGCGCTTTCCCGGCTGTTCCGCGCATCGCCCTGACCGCCACCGCCGATGCCCGCACCCGGGCACGAGATCGTCGAGCGCCTGCGACCTGGGCGGAGCGCGACAAGTTCATCGCCGGCTTCGACCGGCCCAATATCCGCTACCGCATCGCGCTGAAGACACAACCCGCGCCAGCAACTGCTGCGCTTTCTGCGCGACGAGCACGAGCGGGACGCGGGTATCGTCTACTGCCTGTCGCGTCGCAAGAACCGAGGAGACCGCCAGCCTGGCTGCAGCGACCAGGGGCTGCACGGCCCTGCCCTACCACGCCGGCCTCGACGCCGCGTTGCGGGCGGCGATACCAGGCGCGGTTCCTGCGCGAGGAGGCCGTCATCATCGTCGCGACCATTGCCTTTGGCATGGGCATCGACAAGCCCGACGTGCGCTTTGTCGCCCACCTGGACATGCCCAAGACCGTCGAGTCCTACTACCAGGAAACCGGGCGCGCCGGTCGCGACGGGGCGGCCGCGGACGCCTGGATGGTCTACGGGCTGCAGGACGTGATCAAGCTGCGCCAGATGATGGCCTCGTCGGATGGCAGCGAGGCACACAAGCGGGCCGAGCAGCACCGGCTCAATGCCATGCTCGGGCTGTGCGAGATCACCAGCTGCCGCCGCCAGGCCCTGCTGGCGCTACTTCGACGAGACGCTGGCGCAGCCCTGCGGCAACTGCGACACCTGCCTGGAACCCGTGGCGACCTGGGACGGCACCGAGGCCGCACGAAAGGCGCTGTCCGCGGCCTAGCGCACCGGACAGCGCTTTGGCGTCAACCACCTGATTGATGTGCTGCGCGGCGTCGACAGCGACAAGATCTTCCAGTGTCGACCATCACCTGCTGCCCACCTTCGGTGTCGGCAAGGACCTGGATGCCAACCAGTGGCGCTCGGTGTTCAGGCAGCTGGTCGCGCGGGGCTGCTTCAGCGTCGACATCGAGGGTTTCGGCGCCCTGCGCCTGGAAGCGAAATGCCGCCCCCTGTTGCGCGGTGAGCAGCAGGTCGACCTGCGACGCGACCCCGTGCAGAAAGTAGTCAAGCAGCAGACCAAAAAGCGCCTGCCTGTCGACACTGATACTGCGTTGTGGGAAAAACTGCGCGAACACCGCAGGGAGCTGGCGGAAGAACAGGGCCTGCCGCCCTACGTCGTTTTTCACGATCGCACGCTCCTGGAGATGTGCGAGTCCCTGCCGCGCACGCTGGCGGAGTTTTCACGCCTCAGCGGCGTCGGCGAACGCAAGCTCAACAAGTACGGCGAGGGCTTTCTGCAGGTAATCGGCGCCCATTTCGAGGGCTGATTTGACTCCGAATCCGCGCGCGCGTAACGTGGCCGATCACGCCAACATGGAGCCCGCCATGAGCAAGAAGATTCCCCGTTCTCCCGCTGACGACTACAGCGAGGAAACCATTTCCAGCCGTCAGGCCTTTATCGAAGAGAACACGCCCGCCCGACTGGACCATACGCGGAAGTACTCCTTCGACCCGCAAGTCATGGCGGGCAATATCGAGAACCTGTTCGGCGTGGCCCAGGTCCCGATCGGCCTTGCCGGCCCGCTGCTGGTTGACGGCGAGTATGCGAAAGGCGAGTTTTACGTGCCCATGGCTACCGTCGAGGGCACCATGCTCGCCAGCTACAACCGGGGCATGAAAGTCATTCGGGAAAGCGGCGGTGTAATGACCACGGTCGCGGGCGAGGCCATGCAACGGGCGCCCGTGTTCGTTTTTGATAACGCCCGGGAGGCCAGGGACTTCAAAGCCTGGCTGCGGGACAACTTCGACCGGGTCCGCGAAGTGGCCGAAAGTACAACCTCGGTAGGCAAGTTGCTGGAAATCGAGGCCTACCTCGCTCACAACATGGTTTTTACGCGCTTCGACTACAGCACAGGCGATGCCGCCGGCCAGAACATGACCAGCAAGGCCACCTTCGTCGCCTGTGAATGGATTCGCAAGCAGTACGACAAAATCGCTCACTACCTGCTCTCGGGTAACTTCGATACCGAGAAGAAAACCTCCTCGGTCAACCTCCTCAAGGGCAGGGGTCGCCGGGTCACCGCCGAACTTACCATCCCGCGGGATGTCATGATCGAGAACCTGCGCATCACCCCGCAGCAAATGCACTACGGGCAGGGTATCAGTACCATGAGCGCGTTTCTCACCAACTCATCGAACAACGCGGCACACCCTGCCAACGGACTGGCCGCCCTCTATCTCGCCACCGGTCAGGACATCGCCAACATCGGCGAGTCAAACCAGTGCACCACATATAACAAGGTGACCCGCGAAGGGGATTACTACTTCTCGATCACCTTCCCGGCCCTCATCGTGGCTACCTACGGCGGCGGTACCGGACTGCCCACCCAGCGGGAATGCCTCGAAATCATGGATTGCTTCGGTCCCGGCAAGGCGCTCAAACTCGCCGAAATCGCCGCCGCGCTGACCGTGGCCGGCGAACTGTCCCTGGGTGCCGCGTCTCGTATCGATGACAAGACCCGCAAGAACGAGTGGGTGGACGCGCACGAAAAACTCGGGCGCAATCGCTGAGCGGGGCGCTTCGTGGGGCAACCCTGTACGGGGCCCCGCGGTGATCGCGATGAATCGGCGGCGGTGAGGCCCGGAGGCAACCGACCGGGCAGGTCCGAGCCGCCCCGCCGAATCATCGACTGGGGGCGGCCTACGGTCCGCCTTGTGTGGGTTTAAGCCGCTTAGTACTGTTCCTTCGGACCCACTTTCATGATGACGTTCATGACCCGCTGCATGCCATCGCGAGCAGGCTGTTTGGTCACCGTCTCCTCGCTGTTGGTCCAGGCGAGCTCACCGTCTTCATCCATGGTGACATGCCAGGCATTCTCGCCACTCATATCTCTCAGGATGACCCGGGCGAGGTCTTCTGCCAACTCGGGTGAGTCGACCATGACGCCCATTTCGGTATTGATATTGGCGGACCGGGGGTCGAGGTTCATCGAACCGACAAACACGTAGCGCCTGTCCACCACCGCGGTCTTGCTGTGCAAACCGCTGAATTCGGCTTCAACCGGAGGTACGTCGACGACACCCCGCTGGATGGCCGGATGCGCCTGAAACTCGTAGAGGTCCACGCCCGCCTTGATAAGGTCGTCGCGCCAGGGCTCGTAGTGACTGTTCACGGCCGGGACATCGTGAGACTCCAGCGAATTGGTCAGGATCTTCACGTCCACACCCTTATCGGCGAGCCCCTGGACGAACTCGATCGCAGGCTCGGCGGGTATGACGTAGGCGTTCATGATCAGCAACTCCTCTTTGGCCATGCCAAAGAAGTTGAACATATTCGATGCGACGCTCTGGTCTATCTGTTCCTCTGCGGTGCGATCGTAGATCATCTTGCTGCGCCCGATGCGCAGGCCGGCCGCTTCACGCGTCAACTCCTCGGTCCAGTCCCGCGGTGCGGCGGGAAATTCGCTCAACAGCGGGGAAGAGGCATTGGCCCGGATCGCCTGCCACTGCTGGGCGGCAACGTCAGCATCCGGTTGCGTGGTGAGGTTATCCGCCGAGGCCACCCACTCGCTGTTCCAGAATTCGTCGAACATGCCATTCGCCTGCAGGGCGATCTCACCGATGCCCAGCAGGTCGGTATCGTGGAAGTTGTAGACCTCGTGCAGGCCGAAGTAGTGGTCGCCGACATTGCGGCCACCGACGACGGCCGCCCGCCCGTCGGCAATCAGAAGCTTGTCGTGCATACGGGTATTGAGCCGCTCCATCTCGGCCACCATCTGACCCGCCCGGTCCAGAATACTGCCGCGATCAGTCCACGGATTGAAGATGCGGAACTCGATATTCGGCTGGGCATTGAGATTGGCGATCAACTGGTCGTGCCCCTGGAGAATCAGGTCATCGACAATCATACGGACCTTCACGCCGCGCTGTGCAGCCAATACAGCACGCTCGAGCACTAACTTGCCGCTGACGTCGGGGTACCAAAGGTAGGTCTGGATATCCAGGGAAGAGACTGCCGAATCAATCAACGCCAGCCGCCAGTACAGCCCCGAACGGCTGGAGTCCAGGATTCTGAAACCGGAGTATTCCTCGCCATGCCTGGTGGTGATCTCGCTGGCCAATCCGGCGAGCACCCCCTCCGTTGCCGGAGGTTGTGCATAGCTGATGACGGAAGACACCACCTCCGTCTTGAGGCCTGAGGAGGAGGAACAACCGGCAAGGAAACCAGCCGATAACAGAAGCGACAGAAAACAAACCGCGCCGGCGGATACGACGCCGTTGCAACCACGCTGACGGGAATTGTTTTTATTCAACATGTTTACTGTCTCCGTTGCCCTGAATGATCAGGTGTGTCGGGGGCGCACGTCACGGGGCCGCTCAGCCGACGGTCGCATTGTAGCCTTTAACCGGCGGCGCGCGAACCCACGCGCGCAGTCGCTTCTCCGGGTCACGCACGTGGGTGCCGCACATGGTAATCGGGGTCGATAGTGCTGTCTTCGTCCCGGTAGGGGCGGCCAACGCGCCCGTGAGGCACGGGCCCGGTTCGCACCGCCTCTCATCCGGGCCCCGCCACTCCGCGTACACTGGCTTGTCCCCGAACCCGAACGTGGAGGTACCATGCGGCTGAAACGGCTGGTCCCGCTCGCAACCTCGTTGCTGACAGCAGGCTACGTGCACGCCCAATTCGACCCGGGCGAAGTTCGCGACCAGTTGCGGGACAGCGTGAGCAACAGCGACATCGGTGCGGGCTATGCCCAGATGCTCCATCTGTTTCTGGACCCGAGCATCAGTGCCTCACGCCTTGAGGACGATGACGGCGCGGAATACGACGTTTTCAAGGCCCCGCTGCAGTTTGAAATCCCGCTCGAGGAGAGAACCTGGCAGCTCGTGGTGCGCGGCACCCTAAGTCACGCCAGTACCAACAACACCTTCGAGCTACTGGATGACGAAACCGTCGATGGCACCTGGAAAGCGGTAAGCGGCCAGCTCGGCCTGGGTGTGCTGGCACCGATCGGGGAACACCTGTCCTGGCTGGTGGCCGGGCAGTACGGCATCAGTCGTATGGAAAACACAGCGGACTACAACGGGGGCTTAACGGAGGAGTTTCTCGCCCCGATCCTCGATGGCATCCTGTTCAACTGGGAGACCAATGCCGGAATCGCCAGCATCACCGGCGGGCTGGATTACCGGCGGCGGGTATATGATCGCTACGACCTGCGGCTCGTCGGTCGCTACACCTTCAGCCACATAACCAGCTACTCGGAATCCCGCGACCTGCCATCGTTCGAAGCCGACACGGGCACACTGGCTTTCAAGGCAGACCTGGAGCATTCCCTGGGTGCATCGATGTTCAAACTGCCCCTGTTCGGCGTGGTCCACCTCGGCGCCACCGCCTTCACCGGCCCCACCCGCAAGGCGCTGGGTTTCAGCCATTTCTACGAACTGGGCTACGCGGTCGGCATCGACGTTTCGGAGCGCAATCGCTTCTTCCGGGATTTCAGCCTCGGCGGGCAGATCAATGTCGGCCGTGACGTTGAAGGGGTGTCGCTGGTCTTCGGGTGGCGCCTGAAGTAACGCCGCGGGTGTTAAAACACGTACGCCAGTCCGATGTGCAGGCTGCTCAGGGTCTCGTCGATATCCTTGAAACGCTCGCCCTCGAAACGGATGTCCTGCTGGTAATCGTTCACCTTCAGGCGCGCCTGGAACAGGAGTTGGGGAGAGAGGGGCATGGTCCACGTGACCCCATAGCTGAGGCCCGTAGTGTCGCCCTTCACCCGCCCGGTCAGGTCATCGAACTCGGGTGCTTCGTCCTCATCTTCGTCGTCGTCATCCGTGTTGGCGCCGAAGGTGTTGGTGGCATCCAGGTCCGCGTAGGCGATCGCCAGGGTCAGGCGCCCGGCGGTTTCGAAATCCCAGGAGAAGCTCGCTCCCAGGTAAGGTCCCTCCTGCTCGTAGCTCTCACTGACGCGGCTGAACAGGCCGTCATCCTGGGCTTCACGGGACACGAAGTCCATCTCGGTTTCACCGTATTTGTAGCCGCCGAACACTGACCAGTTGCGGTTGATCTGGTAACCCACTGTGAAGTCGATGTCCTCGCGACTGGCCTCGCCGATGTCCTCTTCTTCGGAGATGTCGGCGTCCTCAAGCGAGAAAGTGCCATTCAGCGAAAACTGCCAGGCCCCGTAGGTTGCGCCGGCGAGCAAATTCGCCGAAACGAAACCGAGATCCTGGTCCAGCTTCGCCGGGAACGACAGTACGGTGTAGCCCGCCGCGGCGCCGACGATGAAACGCAGATCGCGGGGCTGCTCCTGTGCGAGCGCAAGCTGGCTAACGCATATGTATACTGGGAAGCAGATAAAGAGTCGGCTTACGGTGTTCATGGTGTATCCTCGGTCGCACGGGCGCCCTGCCCGCGTCACGCAATGAATCGCGACAGCATGATACGCGCGATCAGGGATAACTGTCTTGTTGAAAATGCAGTCGCAAAGGGCAGGTACGCAATGACACGCCGCCGCAGGCACGAATCTCTGAACTTGCTATGACGGACGACCAGGAACACACCGAGGCGCGCGCGCCGCAGCAGAATGTGTCGACCGGGCCTGACGATGCCACCGCTATTGTGGATCAGGCCACGACACAGGCGCCCGAAGCCCCTCGCCCGCACCGCGAGGTGGCGGTCGAGGCGGCGGCGACGCTGCTCTCTGCCCGGACCGTGATCAAGGAACGGTTTCAGCTCGAGTCGATGCTGGGCGCGGGCGGCATGGGTACCGTCTACAAGGCCAGGGACCTGCGCAAGGTCGAGGCCAGGGACCGCGATCCCTGGGTAGCGATAAAACTCCTCAACGAGGGATTCCGGGAACACCCGTCGGCACTCATCGCATTACAGCGCGAAGCGCGCAAATCGCAGACCCTCACCCATCCCAACATCGTCAAGGTATTCGACTTCGACCGGGATGGCGACCGGGTCTACCTGACGATGGAATTGCTGCGCGGCCGGGACCTCTACCAGTACATCAGCGCCAACCCGACCGGCGTCGGCCTGAGTGAGGCACGGCGACTGGCGGGGCAGATGGGGGATGCGCTGCAGCACGCGCACGAGGCCGGCATCGTGCACGCGGATTTCACCCCGAGAAATGTCTTCCTGACCAGCGAAGGCACCGCGAAAGTGCTCGACTTCGGTATCGCCCAGGCAATGGTTGATGCGGACACCGGTGAATCCTCCTCCGACGGTACAGTCTTCAATCCCGCCAGTCTCGGTGGACTGACCCCCGGCTATGCGAGCCTGCAGCGCCTGGACGGTGAGGAACCTGTTCCCGCCGACGACATCTACGGCCTCGGTTGTATCATCTACGAGTTGCTCTCCGGCGAACACCCCACCCGATACCGCACCATCAGGGAAGCGGCCCAGCAAAACCTTCAGCCACGGCGGATAGACAAGCTGCCGCGCCGGCAATGGCATGCCCTGCAGAAGGCCATGGCGGTTTCACGTGAGGAGCGCTACGCGGGCGTGGAGGAATTCCTCGACGACTTCATGCCACGGTCCCGTACCGCCAACCGGTATCTCGGCATCGCGGCCGGCGTGATTCTCGCGCTTGCGGTCACAGCCGCCTGGCAAACCTACCAGGCCCTGGACGGAAAGCGCGCGTCAGAAGCGCAACTGGCTGCCCGGCAGCAGTCCCTGGCCGAATCTCAGCAGCGCCTGAGGGAGGAGCGGGAACAGGTCACGAAGCAGGCCCGGGCGGAACTCGATCGCGTCAACGGGGAGTACCTCGACGCCGCAGCCCGGCTGATCGAGTCCCGGCAATTCGACGAGGCCGACGTTTTCCTCGAGCGGGTGCAGGATGTGGCGCCGGATCACCCGCGCCTGGCCGACTTGCAGGGTGTATTGGCAGCGGCCCGCCTTGCCAACGAGCAGCAGCGCCAGGCGACGGCGTCCACCCGCTCTGAAATCGAGCGGCTGCTGGCAGCCGTCGACCAGGGCATAGCAGAGGGCAGGCTGGTGAGGCCGAGGGAGAACAGCGCCTACGAGGCGTACCGGGAGATCATCGAACTGGAACCGGGCAACCCGGAGGCGAGGCGCGCACTGGTGCGGCTGGTACGACTGCAGGTCGACGCTGTGGCGAGCGCCCTGCGCTCGGGTCGCCTGGAGGCAGCGGGGGATGGACTGGACGACCTCGCCTCGCTGGCGCCGGACGACCCGAACCTGGCACGCCTGCGAACGGATTACCAGCAGGCAGTTGCGCTGCAGCGGCAGCGGGCGGAGCTGGTGCAGTCAATGCTTGCCCGCGCAGCCGGTCTCACGGGCGAAGAGCAGCTCGAGGAACGACGGGATGTCTACCTGGAAGTGCTGAGTATCGAGCCGGGGAACGCATCGGCGCGGGCCGGTCTGCGCCGGACCCGGGACGAAATCGCCAGCCAAACAGAACAGGTACAGCGTGAGGCCGGAGCCCTGTTGGCCCAGGCCCGCGCATTGCTGGCGCGACGCCCCCACGAGGTGGCAAACCTGCAACAGGCTCATGCCCACCTGTTACAGGCACAGGGCCTGGGCAGCGGCCTGGCAGGGATCGGCGAATTGCTGGCGCAGATGCCCGACCTGTACGCGACGGCAATCGAAGACAGCGTGGCGGCCGGCGATTACCAACAGGCAGACGAGCTGGCCCAGGCAGCACTCCTGCTGGCGCCGCGGGATCCGGAACTGAATCGCCTGCGGGACGAAGTGATGCAGCGCCTCGCCCAGGAGGAACGGCCGGTTATCCCGGCATCTTTCTGATGATCCTGAAACTCAGTCGAAGCGGCCGTCGTGCTCCGCCACCAGGTACAACAGGACCGCGTAAGCCGCGGCATTGAAGTCCAGGTCTTCGGCCTCGATCAGCGCCAGGGTATCGGCCACCGTGTGGTGGTAATCGAAGTACCGCGACCAGTCCACCGCCACGGTCGCTCCCCGCAGCCCCTTCGCCGCAAGCGGACCAAGGTCGGCGCCCAGAAATCCCTGAAACCCGGTGAACCACTCGATGCCCATGGGCTCCAGCAACTGCCAGACTTCCTTCAACACGGGAATGGCGGGTTCTGCCACGTTGGGTACCAGCATCTTGACCTTGCCCAGGCCGAAATCCAGCTCGGAGCCGAATACGTGGTTCAGCTCCCCGTACTTGTCAGCATAGGTGCGGCCGCCGTGGATGCCGACTTCCTCGGCCCCGAAAGCCACCACGCGAATGGTGCGGGCAGGGCGCTCGGGCAAGCCGGCGATAAGTCCCACCGCTGACGTCGTCACGACCACACCCATGCCGTCGTCCATGGCGCCGACACCCAGGTCCCAGGCGTCAATGTGTCCGCCGGTGATGACGATTTCATCGGGTCGGGTGGAGCCGGTGATTTCCCCGATAATATTGTAAGTGGTGATTTCGCCGAGGTTCTCGTTCTGGATGTCGATAAACAGCTCGATCGCGTTACCGCTCTCCAACAGAGACACCAGGGCGTCTGCGTCCCGGTTCGACAGCGCCGCGGCTCCCACCGTCTTCACTCCGTACTGCAGCGACCAGGCGCGGCCGTTGGTGGCGGGTTCAAAATCCATGCCCCGACCCGCTTCGCTCTTGAAACTCATGGCGCCGGTGTGGGCCCGGTCTGAATCAGCGGTACCAATTGATCGAATCAGGAGCGCAACGGCGCCCTTCGCGGCCGCGACGCTGTGGCCACGGGCACGCGCCACCACAGCCGCGCTATAGGCACCCAGAGCCCCGTCACCGGCCATGCGATTGGAAATGAACACGATGCGGCCCGCAACGTCCGCGGGATCGGCCGCTTCCAGTGCTTCGAGCGTGGCGTAGTGCACCAGGGGCGCGGTCACGCCTCCCTTGGGCGTGGAAGCCGATTTGCCGAGAGAAACGATATTGAGGTCCAGGTCATCATGGCCCGGCACCCGCGCCTCGGCGGAGATGCGCCGCCAACCGGGCAGTGTGACCGGCTGGGTCCAGACACGGTCGAAGCCCAGGCGTCGGAATGTCGCCTCCGTCCAGCGTACCGCTTTGAGGTCGTCCGGCCCACCGGGCAGACGGCTGGGCGCGGTGGCAACCAGGTCTTCAAGCAGGCCGTACGCGCCCGAGCCGGCGAGTGCAGTATCGCGAAGCTCAGCGGCCGTCTGCAGCGTCGTCGCGTCGAACACGGGGTCATCCCTTTCCGCACCCGCAGCCTGATTGAACCCCACCAGACAGGCAAAGACTATCGTAGCGGCAAACATTCGAGACATAACTGGTTTCTCGGGAAATCGGAGAACCCGAATTTAACCAGAAACCGCGCCCGCGGGCCATTGACCGGCCACTTCTGCGGTGGGTGTCCCGGGTAAACGCTTTGACCGGCCACTTCTGCGGTGGGTGTCCCGGGTAAACGTCTTGACCGGCCACTTCTGCGGTGGGTGTCCCGGGTAAACGCCCCTTCTGCGGTGGGTGTCCCGGGTAAACGCCCGGGTAAACGCTGGCAACGCCCCACTCTCAAACCCGCGGAGCCAGCGCCCGGTCAAGTCACAATCAGAGCCCGATGATCACCGGAAACCGCTCCGAGTCGAGGGCGTCGCCGGACTCGAGTTCGGGATTGAGAATCGGTTGGCTGAGGCCCCTGCGCAGGTCGTAGACGATGTCGTCACCGGTGTAGCGCACCGTGTAGCCACGACGGCGTCGGACACTGCTGGCGTTGCCGCCGGCGCCGTGCACCGTCATGCCATGAAACACGTAAGCGTCGCCTGGCTGCAGGTCCCAGGCGATGATATCGTACTCCTCCCGGTGCGCTTCGATGTCGGGGATGTCCTCGAAGTCCGGATTGCGCTCGTACTGGGCTATCGAGCCCGTCTTGCCGAACACCTCCGGCTGAAACCAGCGATTCCAGCGGTGGGAACCGCGGATGAACTCCAGCCGCCCGTTGTCTGCCGTGGTCTCATCCAGCGCGATCCACACCGACAGTATCTGATCACCGCGTATCGGCCAGTACGGCTGGTCGTTATGCCAGCGGGTCCGCTGGCCCATCGCAGCCTCCTTCACGAACAGCTGGTCGTACAGGAGGTTGATCTTCCGGGAATCGAAAAACTGCCTGGCGATATCCGGCAGCTCGGATTCGAGGCAGAGCGCCCGGAACGATTCGTGGCTTTCCCACAGGCGCAGGTTGCCGTGAAAACGCCCCTCCTCCGATTCGTACCCGTGGAAAAACGGACCGGGCTCCCGGATATCATCCTCTATGGCTGCCTCGAGTCTAGCCCGGGTCGCCTCGTCGATCACCCCGCGCAGCGGCACTGCCCCATCCCGACGATAGGCTTCAATCTCGTCCTGGCTGACTGTGTAGGCCATACTCACACCTCGGGCTGCTACCGTAGTAATAGCTTAGGTCACATCGGCGCACCACTCCAGTGCGCCACCGCTTCGCGCCGGGGGTGCAGCCGGTGGTATCTCACCCACCTCGATCGAGGCTTCCCCGGCCGTGCTCCGCCGGGCCAAACGCGCGGAGCAACGCAACTTTAACCACTGCTTGTCCCGTGTCATCACGCGTTCAACTGTGTATCCTTCACGGCCCGTCCAATTCGACCCAAGACAAGGAGTTTTCCGTGCTGGCTACCCTGCGACAGGATTGGCTCGCCAACGTACGCAACGACCTGCTCGCCGGCATGGTCGTGGCCCTGGCGCTCATTCCCGAAGCGATCGCCTTTTCGATCATTGCCGGCGTCGACCCCAAGGTGGGCCTGTATGCCTCTTTCTGTATCGCCGTGGTGATCGCGTTCGCCGGCGGACGGCCGGGCATGATCTCGGCCGCCACCGGCGCCATGGCATTGGTCATGGTGATGCTGGTGCGGGAACACGGCCTGCAATATCTACTGGCGGCGACGTTGCTCACCGGCCTGCTCCAGATCGTGGCCGGCTGGGTGCGGCTCGGCAGCCTGATGCGATTTGTCTCACGCTCGGTGGTGACGGGGTTCGTCAATGCACTGGCGATACTCATTTTCATGGCACAGCTTCCCGAACTCATCGATGTGACCTGGCACGTCTATGCGATGACTGCCGCCGGCCTGGGTATCATCTACGGGCTCCCGTACCTCACTCGGGCGGTGCCCTCCCCGCTTGTCACCATTGTCGTGCTGACCGGAATCGCCATCTGGCTGGACCTGGATATTCGCACCGTCGGCGACATGGGCGAGCTGCCGGACAGTCTCCCGGTATTCCTGTTGCCGGACGTACCGTTCAACCTGGAAACACTGACGATCATCCTGCCCTACGCGATGACCCTGACCGTGGTCGGCCTGCTCGAATCGCTGATGACCGCAACCATCGTCGACGACCTCACCGACACCAAAAGCAACAAGAACCGCGAGTGCATCGGCCAGGGCATCGCCAATATCGCCAGCGGCTGCATTGGCGGCATGGCCGGCTGCGCCATGATCGGCCAGTCGGTCATCAACGTGAAGTCCGGTGGTCGCGGCCGCCTTTCGACGCTGTCTGCCGGTATTTTCCTGCTGGTGATGGTCGTATTCGCCGACGCCTGGGTGAGCCAGATCCCGATGGCGGCGTTGGTCGCGGTGATGATCATGGTATCGATCGGCACCTTCAGCTGGTCATCCTTGCGCGACCTCAAAGACAACCCCCGCAGTTCCAGCGTGGTGATGCTGGCTACCGTGGCTGTGACGGTCGCGACCCACGACCTCGCCCGCGGCGTTCTCACCGGCGTGCTGTTATCCGGCTTCTTCTTCGCCCACAAGGTCGGCCAGATTCTCTACGTGCGCTCGCTGGTGGATGATGATGGCCGCACCCGGACCTACCGCGTGTTCGGGCAGGTCTTTTTTGCCAGTGCCGACCGCTTCGTCGCCTCCTTTGACTACCGGGAAGTGATCGAGCGTGTCTGCATCGACGTGAGCCGGGCCCACTTCTGGGATATCACGGCCATCAGTGCACTCGACAAGGCGATTCTGAAGTTCCGGCGAGAGGGCACAGAAGTCGAGGTCGTCGGCCTCAATGAGGCCAGCGCCACCATGGTCGACCGTTTCGCGGTTCACGACAAGGACAGTTCGGAAGACCTGCTGCTGGGGCACTGAGACTATGGGTATCGAAGACGAAGAAAAAATCCTCGCCTGTGTCGACCAGTCGCAATTCGCCGATTACGTTGCCGACTGCGCAGCCTGGGCCGCGAGGCGTATTGGCGCGCCACTGGAGTTCCTGCACATCATCGACCGCCACCTCGAACCGCCGTCAGGCGAAGATCACAGCGGTGCGATCGGGATAGACGCGCAGGAACAGCTGCTCAACAAACTCTCATCCGAGGACGAGGCCCGCACCCGGGCCGCGCGGGAACGCGGGCGCCTGTTTCTCAACCGGCTGCGGGAGCGGGCCAGCGCAGCCGGCGCGGAGCAGGTCGATATGCGCCAGCGCTACGGCGAGCTCGTCGAGACCCTGCATGAACAGGAACAGGGTGTACAGCTGATGGTACTCGGGCGTCGGGGCGAGTCGGCGGAGATCACCCAGCGAGATCTCGGTCGCAACGTCGAGCGTGTCGTGCGCGCCTTGCGCAAGCCGATCCTGACGGTGACCGAGGGCTTTCGCGAACCCGAGCGGGTCATGTTCGCTTTCGACGGTGGTGCCGTCACCCGGCGCGGTGTCGACATGATTGCCGGCGGGTCGCTGTTCAAGGGCCTGCCGATACTGCTGGTGATGTCGGGAAAAGTCAGCAACGACAGTTCCCGGCGGCTCGCCCAGGCCGGGGAGACGCTGACGGCTGCCGGCCACGACGTCAGCACCCGCTTCGTCCCCGGCGACGCCGAATCCGTGATCGCCAGGACCGCCCGGGAGGAATCCATCGACCTGCTGATCATGGGCGCCTTCAGTCACTCACCCCTGCGGACACTGCTGTTCGGCAGCAAGACAGCCGACCTGCTACGGTCCTCGGGCATGCCGACACTACTGCTGCGTTAAGGGCACACCGGCCCGGGTTTATTCGTATTGGGCCATAGCAAATGCCGCTGCCTCTTCTTCCCCCGTGCTGGCTCGGGACCCAGGCCAGGCCACAATAGCGTGCCCGCGCTGAGCCACTGCCCGCTCCAGCCGCCGGTTTATCGGCAATCGGAACCGTCAAGTCTTTGGGTAATGGGCATCGCCGTCGTGATTCAGCAATCGCTGGCGCGCGGCAAAGGATTGGTGGGTATTGTGCATGTCCAGCTGTTCTTCCAGATAGTGGCGCACGTCGATCAGAGGAATCTCCACGTCGCCGCGGTTCACCATCCCGGAATCGATCGCCGCGTCGATCGCGCCCTCGTCGGCGGCTCGGCGTGGAGCCGGATTGGTACCGTCTGACAGCGCCATGTTGCGCCAGCTCCAGGGGTCGATCTGTTGCGGATAAAGGGGTTCGTTGAAATCGAGCGCACCACACAGTTGGAAGATGAACGGGCATCCCTCCTGCACCATCTCTGCTTCCGGCTTCCACGAACCGATATTGAAATTCAGGTCGAGGAACTCCTCGGGCGTGATGTTGCCGTCGCGCAGGGCCTGCAGGCCATATTGCACGCCCACGTTATCCCAGGTGCTGCGGGCAAAGCCATCTTCGGCACGGCCGTAGATGTTGATCAGGTCAGCGAAGTGGGTCCACTCAACCTCGTCGCGCTCCTCCGGTGTGATCCCGGGCGCGTCGCCGAAGTTGGGGTTCAGCGCCAGCGGCGACAGACCACGCCAGGAGGCGGTGCATTCACTGGAGCCGGGAGGCACCCAGGGCGTAAGCCCGGCGTTGACCACATCGTTAGGTACATCGTTGCTGGCATTGAGCCCCAGCAACCAGGTGCGCTTGTTCCAGTCGGCCCACTTGGAATTCGGATCGATCTGGAGCTGAAGGTCGATCCATCGTTCGATGAGTTCACAGTCACCGATGTGAATGGTCTGCGTGACCATATCCGGGTAGGAGTATTGGGGGACGCCGGCGTCGATCAGGCCGGGATGATTTTGTGCGTAAACATACTGTTGTATACCTCCACCGGACCCGCCGACACCCACCGTGTAGTCGGGGACGCCGTAGGCAGTGATAAAACGGTCCTTGACCATGATGGCGGTTTCCCCGCCCACCTGAAGGTTGTAGTGCGTACCTGTCTTGGTGCCGGTGGAGTAGGCAACCGCATAGCCCTCCGCCAGCGCGTCCGTGTAGAGTGCTCGGCTGCGGCTGGGGCTACCCTGGTAGTGACCGATCGCGACACCGCCCTGGAAGTAGTAAACCAGCCGGCGGTTCCACGAGGTCAGGTCCGGCGTCTCCGAGCCATCGTCAGCTGGGGCCAGCACGGCGATGGAATACAGGAAACGGTTGATGGTGCCGCGTTCCCAGCGCACGATAAAATCCACTTCTTCGCCGCCGCTGGTCGTGGTGGAAGCGATATCGGCGGGTCGGTCCTGGCCGGGTGAATAATCCGCCCAGGCACCGTCGATCGTGCGGTACTTGTGGCTGACCACGGTCTCGATGCTGCAGTCTTCGTCAATCACCGGGCCCAGTTCCAGCCCGCCACGGTGGCTGTCTGTGGAGCACAGGAACGGCTGCTGCTGCGGGCCTGAGAATACAGGGCCAGAGGACGGATAGTTGGTGAGCACCACCGCAGCTTCAGGCGCTTCGCCGCCGGTGCTGTTGACCGTCAGGCGATTGTCCCCCTCGTCCAGACCGGTGACGACACCCTGGAGGCTGCGGCCATCTCCCTGCGGGCTGAACTGCGGTGTAACGTCGGTGCCGTCCAGGGCGACTTCCACGTTCTCCGGCGCCAGCCCCTCGGGCAGACCGATGTCGATACGAGCCGCGCCACCACTGACCTGCTCCGGCGAACTGGAGAGCACTGACAGCGCGAATTCGCCGAGTAGCACATCGCCGTCGTCGCCCTGCCTGCGGTCGCTGTCATCACTGCAGGCGGTGATCACAGCGAGGGAAAGCAGGAGGATGAAAGGGAGGCGGGTCTTGCGGTTACCAGTGTCTCGACGCTCAAGCATAGCGTTCACTCCAATTGGACATGTGGTGGGCTAAGCGTAGTCGGCCAGTGTACAGACGTCCAGAGGGAGCACTGGCGTGGTCAGTTATTCAGTGCTCACAGGGGATTATCCCCGGCGGGTGAGCCTTGTGTCGAAGCGCTGGTTACCGGGTCGGTCAGGAATGGCGAGGGTATTGTCATCCAGCACCCTGACGAAGCAAGGTCCTACTCTCCCGCCCGTATCTTACCCGCCCGAAGCTTTTCCAACAGACGGCTAAACGGTGCCCGGCCTGGTGCGGCCATCCAGTGTCGACAGCGGCTGGTAAAGGTCGGTGCGCCGGTCGCGGAACACACCCCACTCGCGCCGGTATTGCGCGATCTCATCGAGGTCGAAGCGATGGATCAACACCGATTGGGTCGACCGGTCCGCCTCGGCGATCTTGCGCCCGGTATGGTCGGCAATGAACGACGAGCCATAAAACTCGAGGTTGAGGGGGCCATCTGATTCCATCCCGATGCGGTTCGACGCAATCACCGGCAGCATGTTGGCGGCGGCATGGCCCCGCATGGTCATCTGCCAGTGATAGGCGCTGTCGAATTCTGGCCGGTCCAGTTCGCTACCGATGGCGGTCGGGTAAAGCAGCAGTTCGGCACCCAGCAGGGTCATGGCCCTCGCCGCTTCCGGAAACCACTGGTCCCAGCAGATGCCCACACCGAGGTGACCGAAGCGGGTGGGAAACACGCGGAAGCCGGTATCGCCCGGGGAGAAGTAGAACTTCTCCTGGTAAAGGGGAAAGTCCGGGATGTGGCTCTTGCGGTAATGACCCAGCACGGTCCCATCCGCGTCGATGATTGCGATGCTGTTGTAGAAGGCGAGCCCGGCCTTCTCGAAAAATGACACAGGCAGCACCACGCCCAGTTCCCGCGCCAGCGCCCCCATGCGGGCGAGCAGCGGGTTGTCCTTGAGGGGGCGAGCCAGCGAGAAATGCTCGTTCCTCGCCGAGATGCAGAAGTACGGCGTCTCGAACAGTTCCTGCAGCAACACGATATTGGCGCCGCCATCGGCCGCCTCCCGCACCAGCGCCTCGGCCCGCTCGATGTTCGCCTCGATATCCCAACTGCACGCCATCTGCGTCGCCGCCACCGTGACCTGCATCGCCGCTCCTTAGTAGTCCGGGTCGCCGCTCACGTTAACGCGCGGATTCGCGAGGGGTCAAGCGGCGTCGGAGCCGGCGCGCACCGTTCAGTGGTGCAACTGTTGCCGGAGGGCATCCCGGTAGCGGCGAGACAGGTTGAGCGTCTTGCCACCCTTGAGCGTAACGGTGCAGTCGCCACTGTCCAGGGGCGTGATCGACTCTACGAAGTCCATGTTGACGCCGCGGGAGCGGTGGATGCGGACAAACCCGCGGCCATCCAGCGCGTCGATGAGGCCGACCATGGTGGACCGTAACGGATAGGTGCGGTCACCCACGTGCAGGTTGACGTAGTTGCCCGCCGCCTCCAGCCATTCCACTTCGTCCGCCCTGACCACAAATTCCTTGCCCAGCTTGCGCACCAGGAAGCGCTCCGGGGCCTCGTCGGGGCGGCTGTCTTCGGCATTGTCCAGCGCCACCGCCTCACCCCGCAGGCGACTGAGTACGAACTGGTAGGTGTAAATACACACGACCATGAACAGGTAGGCCCAGGCATCCTTGCGGTACTCGTAGACAAAACTGATCAGCCAATCGTCGGTGAAACGATAGTCCAGGCCCTGCCAGGCAAAAATCAGCCTGCGCAGGGCCACGAACAGGGCGACATGCGCCACGCAGAACAGCAGGGAGAAGCCAACGTGGCAGAGGGTATTGCGGCGCAGCCGGCCCCACTCCAGCGGAAAGCGCCTGACCATCCAGAGCACGGTGGGGAACAGTAGAAAAAAAGCTACTGCACTGGTGTACTCGGTCACGAAAGGATCAGTCCATCGTTCCAGCCCGCCGCTGCGGCGTGCCTCCATGATGATGCTGGTCGCGTTGATGGTGTTGTTGGTGAACAGGTAGGTGAACAGCATCAAGGCGACGTACACGTGTTCGTGCTTGAGGTAGCGCTCGAGAGTCAACATGATTTCATTATCAGAGCATCATTCCAGCAACACAATCCGGCCCGGCTTATTTCGTCCCAGCATTCCACCGCTTGTCACTAAAACCAGCCAATTCAGAGACTTGCATTAGCCACCCGGCAACCACGCCCTCACTATGACCACCTACCGAACAGGGAGACCAGCATGAACGACCATCGTCGACGATACGACCTGGACTGGCTGCGGGTACTGGCTTTCGGCCTGTTGATTCTCTACCACGTGGGCATGTATTACGTGGCGGACTGGGGCTGGCACATCAAGAGCCCGCGGCAGAGCGACGGGCTGCAGAACCTGATGCTGCTCACCAGCCCGTGGCGAATGTCCCTGCTGTTTTTTCTGTCGGGCGCAGCGCTTTACTTCGCCAGTCGCAAGATTTCCCCGCCGACATTGTTGCGCCTGCGCTTCTGGCGGCTGTTCCTGCCGCTGGTGTTCGCAATGGCCGTGATCGTGCCACCCCAGTTGTACGTCGAGATTATCGGGTCTGGGGACCCGGGGCTGGACTATGCCACCTTCTACGCACTCTACCTGGACCGGACAACGACGGCCTACCCGGAACATCAGCACGGCCCGCTGGGGCTGTGGACCTGGAATCACTTGTGGTTCCTGGCCTACCTGTGGCTCTACACGTTTATCTTTATCGCCCTGAAGCCCGCTCTCGATCACGTCGCCAACCGTTTCGCGCACAGGGAGCTGTCGCTTGTTGCCATTGTCGGCCTGCCGGTTATTGCACTGCTGGCCTACCGCTGCTTACTGCTGCCCCACTGGGAACCGAACAATGCCCTGGTGGGGGACTGGTACAACCATGCCCGCTACCTGACCGCGCTGTGCCTGGGCTACGTGCTGGCCGGGTCCAGCAGTTTGTGGCTGCTGCTCGCCCGCCGGCGCTGGTCATTGCTCGCGGCCGCGACGGTGACTTACGCCGGCCTGCTGCTGATTTTCCACCAGCTGATCCCCGCCACGGCGTGGCCGGGGGAGACGGCCGCTTTTTACCTGCGACAGCTCTGGCTGGCCGCCAATGCCTGGCTGTGGCTGCTCGCCGTATTGGGCCTCGGCCATCATTACCTGAACCGGCCAGGCCGGGTATTGCGGTACATGAACGATGCCATTCTGCCCTGGTACATCTTGCACCAGACACTGACGGTGGTACTGGCATTCGCGCTCGCGAAACTGGCTCTGCCAGTAGGCGTGGAGGCGGCACTGCTGGTTGCGGGCACCGTGGGTGGCTGTGCGCTGGGCTACGAGCTGGTGCGACGCACCCGGCTTACCCGCCTCTGTTTGGTTTGAAGCTGGACCGAGCCGAAAGCAGCACGCACCAGGGCCGTGGCAAGGTCGAGGCATCGAACAGGCCGGCGGCAGTGGTGCGCACTGCGGCCGCCGGCAGTGGGACAGCCTCAGGCTAGCTGGAACCGGAGGTGCGGCCGCGCCACTGTCTACTTTGATCCGGGGTCGCAAGCCGCGTCGGTCAGGGTAGCGCGACCGCGAACAGGTAGGGCAGCGTGAGCCAGAGCAGGCCCTTGACCAGGAAAAAGGTAAACCCGGCAGCGCCCAGTTGGCCGAAGCGAAGCCTGAATCCGGGCTTGTATGTATGGGATGTCAATTGCATGTCACTAACCTCATCTCTATGTTTTGAAGGCGGTGCTGATGCGCCGCGTGGTTGTTGTCGTTATTGACCGGCGGCCGCGGACGATAGTTGCCCGTTTCGCCGCCGCAGGCCGGGCGGCGTGGCCCATGGCCAGCCCGCCATTGTGATACCTCAGACAGCACCCGCCTGGGCCTGGTGTGCATTCGCGGCGCGCCCCTTGCGCTTCGGAACCGGCAGGATCATCGGCACCTGCTTCCGGTACTCCTCGTACTCGGGCAGGGCGTCGACCAGGTCCTTCTCCTCGAGCCGGATGCCCATGAAGATATAGGCAGTCAGGCCGATGGCGAGCAGCAGGTGGGCCGCGGTCATCACCGGGGTCGCCCAGATGGCCAACAGGAAGCCCAGGTAAAGCGGGTGGCGCACGAGGCGATACAGCAACGGCGTACCGAACGTGAGCGGCGTGTAGGGCTTGTTGCGCAGATTGAGCCAGACCTGGCGCAGGCCGAACAGGTCGAAGTGGTTGATCAGGAAGGTGCTGGACAGGACTATCAACCAGCCCAGGCCAAATACCGCGTAGAGCAAAGCGCGCAGGCCGGTGTTTTCGACGTACCAGATCACGCCGCCCATGGGCTGCCAGGCCGCGAACAGCAGGATCAGGACCGCGCTGGTGGCGAGCACATAGGTGCTGCGCTCCATCGAGGCGGGGATGAACCGGGTGACCCAGCGCTTGAACGCCGGCCGGGCCATGGCGCTGTGCTGCAAGGCAAAAATGGCCAGCAGAGCGACATTGACGAGAGCGGCAGTCGCCAGGGGCACCTGGGGCGCCGAGTCAACGCTCTTTGGTACGAACAGGTTGCCAATGAACCCGATCATGTAGAGAAAAGTGCCGAAAAATATAGCGTAGGCCAGAATGCCATACGCGAGGACCAGAAACCGTTGCATGATGTCACCTCCAGGGGCTGATGGGGCCGGCAGCAGCGCCGGCGAGGCGTGACTATGCAACGGGACGGGTGACCGGTCCTGATCGTTCGCTGACTACCGGCTGACCATTTGATGACCATCGATATATTTAAACAAAAACAGATACTTATGAGATTTTTCGGAATGGGAACTTGCGTCTTTCAGGCCGCGCGGGGCTGCTGACAGCGGCTCGCGGAGTTCGTAATGCGACCAGAACGGTCACGACAGGGGCTGACAATGGGTCGCTATTGGCCGGACTCGGTACTTCGCCAGTTGCTGTTCGCTGTCCGCGTCCCAGTGCTCACCGGCCATTGCGCGCGCCTCCAGCATCAGGCGACGGGCCTGTTCCGGTTCGCCATCGGCCCAGGCGAAGCGGGCCCTGCCCGCAGTGAAACCACCGAGGCCGGGAAACCCTGCAGCGCCCCCACCAGCGGCGCCGCCGCCCGGGTGTCGTCGGTGTCGAGATAGGCATGGATCAGCTGCACGGTGATTTCAGCTTGCTTCCCGTCCCAGCTGGCCTCCCGCACCCGGTCCAGCGCCCGGCGGAATGCCACCACCGCCGCCGGGACGTCCCCGCGGGCCGCAGCCACCTCACCCTGCAATTGCAGCGCCTCGACTTCCGGCTGCACCAGGGAAAGTGCCGCCGCGGCCTCCGCCACCCGCAGGCCGGTATGTTCGGCGGCATCAAGCCGGCCTTCACCCACATCCAGCCTGGCCAGCTCCAGGTCAACCTGGAGTACACGCATCTGGTCTCCGATGTCGGTGAAAACAGCCCGGCTGTCCTCATAGGTTGAGCGTGCCTCTGCGTTATTGCCGGAGGCAGACTCCGCTGCCGCAATCTGCGCCAGCGCTGTTCCCTCGTAGAGCCGGTCACCACGCTCCTGCGCGATCGCCAGGGCTGACCGTCCCGCATCGGCCGCTTCCCGGTGCCTGCCCTGGGCTGTGTACAGGGCGGCGAGCTGGCCGTATACGCGGCCCACGCCGACCTGGTCGCCGATGGCCTCGCGCATTTCCAGAGAGCGCAGGTGATAACCCTCGGCTTCTTCCAGTTTGCCCATCTCCCGGAGCAGGTAACCGGTGTTGTTGAGCATCATCGCCTCGTTGCGCCGGTCACCGGCCTCGCGGAAGGCTCGCAATGCCTGCTCCAGGTAGTCCCGGGCCGTCACCAGCTCGCCGCGGTCCATCTGCAGGTTCGCCCGCCCCGAATACAGGTGCCCTGGCAGGGTTTCGCGGCCGGCCTCCTGGTAGGCCAGGACGGCGAGGTCCAGCAGTTCCTCGGCCCGGTCGAAATTGCCCTGGTCCTCCTCGACGATAGAGAGATTCTGCAGCACGCGCGCCCTGAGTTCGGGGTCTTCGAAGTGCTCGAGGATGGCCAGGGCTGCCTCGTGATCGGCTTTGGCGAGGTCCAGCCGGCCTGTGCGGTTGTAGAGAACCCCGCGGGTCATCAGCACCTGGGCGAGGTCCCTGTTGGCCCCCTGTGCGCGAAGCTGTGCGACCAGCTCATCCAGCAGCGTCTCCGCCTCGGCGTTCTCCCCGAGTACACGCTGGCAGGCGGCGAACTGGAAACGCGGTGCGAACAGGTCGGGCTCCTGCTCCATGATCAACCGGAAAAACGCAACCGCCTCCGCGCAGCGACCCTGCAGGCTCATGTCCATGCCGCGTGCGAACGCCTCGTTGTTGAACGGGTCACTGGAGGCCTGCAGGCTGGTCGCGTTCCCGGGTTATCCCCAGCAATGTGCCATACACGCCCTGCACCACGCCCTGGGCGAGATCGGGACCTTCCTCCCCGACGAGGGTACCGCGGTGGCGCTCGCCGCCGAGATCGACCAACTCGTAATCCATGCGCAGCGCGGCCCCTTCCGGGCTCAGCTTCATGGCGAGGATGTGCGTTGCTCCGTATACATCCCGCAGGCGCTCGACCAGCCGCGACCGCGCAAGATCGTCACTGCCGTCGGGCCAGTGCAATGTGTCGGCCAGAGTGATAACGCGCACATCTGCAACCACACGCAGTTTGCCGTCGGATTCGAACAGGTTGCTGACGTAGCTCATCAACCCCAGCCGGGTCCAGCTCAGTTTATTATCGCCCGTCCGGTCAATCAGCGGCAGCACCGCGACGCGGGTCTGGACAGGCAGAGGGGGTGGTGTCCTGAACCACCACCCTGCCGCAGCGATCATCGCGATAACCGTCAAGCAGTGCCAGCGCCGGTCGCCACCAGCCGCTGGTATCGTGTCCGGCCGCTTTTCGGCTTGAAGCCGGAGAACCATGAAGAAAACGGGCTGCGGCGCCGCGCCACGGTCGATGCAAAGAACAGGCCCGCGGCAGTGATGTCCAATGCCGCCCCCGGCACACGATCTGCCTCCAGCCTGCGCTAGATCCACTGGTCGCTCTCGGCCGTCAGGCTGCCGCCGGCATCACCGGTGTTCACCACGCCCCTGGGTTCCACCAACATGATCCGGCACTCCGAATGCGCCACCGGCCGGTGTTCGACGCCCCTGGGCACCACCAACATCTCGCCCGCGGCCAGCGTCACCCGGCCATCCCGAAATTCGATATCGAGCTCACCCTCCAGCACGATAAACGTCTCGTCGGTATCCGCGTGACTGTGCCAGACGAAATCACCCTGCACTTTCGCGAGCTTGAACTGGTAGTCGTTCATCTCGGCAATCACCCGCGGTGACCAGTGCTCCGCTATCCGGCTGAATTTGTCATTAAAGTTGATGGCCTGGCGCGACATGGCTTACCTCGTTGGTCTGGCGCCGTGAGCGCGTAAATCGGCGGCAGTAGTCCTGTTCCAGCAGCATACAGTTGATTGGCCCACCGGAAGGAACAGGCCTGCTCTCTTGTCTCTCACGCGCGTGCCTCGGGTTCATCGCTTGCGGTGGCTGCATCCGCCCCCGGCCCTGGGTGTCTGTCGTCGACGATTTTCGTCAGCGCATCGAAATAGTGCGGGTTGGCACGCTCTGCCAGAAACTCCGCCACCATCCGTCGGAATTCGGGGTCAAACGGCTCGCCGCCCCACTCGTCCCACCACTTCCGCATTCTCTCACTGCCGAGGTGGATGGCAATCAACCCCCGGTAAGCCTCCCAGATTTCCTTTTCAATAACGCCCGCCCGCATCTGGAAATACTCGTATTCCCGCTGGCGCATGGCGGCCAATATCCAGCCGGAAAGCTGAATCCACTCGGTCTCATCGAGCGCCTCCGGTTTGTAGAGTGAACGGACAATAGCGGGGTTGTCGACGAAGCCCTTGTAGACCTCCTGTTGCGCCTGCTCCACCATCCGCTCGCGAGTCTGCGCCCGCGCCAGTGTATTGGCATGACGGACCTGAATGGCAAGATAAACCAGCGTGACCAGTACGGCGATAGCCGCAATGAATTCACCCAGATTACCCAGCTCCTGGAGCGTCATCTTAAGGCCTCCTGGCATTGAGGCCGCCGGCGGATCGACCTATAGCCGGCGAAGGGCATCTGGCTGTATTGAGCTGTGCGGTTCGCGACTCATAGTCTATCCGTAATCGCGGAGAAGTGGCCACGGGCTCGATTACAACCAATCCCAGGTTACGCCGTACTGTTCGCACAGCCTGTCGTAAAAGGGCGGACCGTCAGGGTCGTCATTATAGTCAAGAGTCAGTTCCTCGCCGCGCTCGATATCGCGGGCAGCCACAAGCGTGAAGTGATCGCCCATCATTGCATGGGCCACTTCGGCTGTGGAGGCCACTGATGGCTCCATATCGTATCCGGACGCTGTAAGCGGTATCAATGTGGGGTCGTTCGAGTGGTTGATCAACTCGCCATCATCAAACACTCGGATAACGTGATCAGGGAATTCGGGCATGCAGACAACGTGGGTCAGCAGATAGACTGCTTCTTCGTCGGGCAATTTCGAGAGGAGTAGGATGAATTCCTGCTCACCGTACACCTCGAACTGCCCTGCCACATATCGCCATATCGTAGCGCCTCTGGGTATCGCGGCTTCAGCAAAAACTCCCCGCCCTTTGTGTGGCGTCATGCGAACTGTGTAGGGAGCGCAAAAACCGTGGATACCAGTGCTACTCATGGTGATTCCGCCAAAGGGTACAGTCTTGCTCACAGTGATCGACCAAACTAAAGCCAATTGAACTTCAAGTCTCAGCGGTCCCGAGGACTCCACCGTAAACCATGCGTACCAGTCAGGGTATCATTTAGCCCAGCCGTCGAAAGCCACCCATGGACCGGTAATCCACGCTCACAGGAAATGTTCCCGTCAGGTTTCTGTTCCTGCATACTTTTCGTTCCAGGCCACCGCTGAACACAATGAATCCTCGACGTTCCCGCGGGAACGCTTTTCGGTTATAAGCAGCAATCTGGATATGCCGAGCGTACCGGAGATACCAAGCACCCGCTACGAAAAGCACAGTCGGGCGTTGCTAGCCGGCCGTGTATTGGATTCGATTCTGCAATTCGCCAATAGCATCCAGTTCTCGTTAAACCGGCTTCCGTTCAATTGAAAAAACGGTAGTGCACGCTGCGGTTCAACCCGATCAGTCATCGCCCACCACCCCCACCCAACGTCTCCAGATACCACGTAATAAACCCCCGCAACACCGCCTCGAAATCCGGATGCAGCGGCCCCGGCTCGAAGAACCGTGAGTTCACGCCCTCGCTGTTGCGCGCGATGATGTACTTGTCCTCCAGCGTGGTGTGGTGCCAGAGCCAGGTGAGTTTGTCGAGATCGTAGTCACGGCCTTCCACCGCATCGCCGTTGACGAACCAGACCAATTCCATATCGGTCGCGTCGATACCGCGGGGCAGGAACCGGTAAAGCACGCAGTGATCGGGGTAATTGAGCATGAAGCTCAGCGGACCCATCTGGTAATCACCGGCGCCGCCATCGTAGCCCTTGATCCTGCCCATCAGCGGGGCGACCGGCTGACCGTCCTCACTGCCGGTCTGGTAACCGTCGAACAGGCCGTAGCGCTGGGTGCTGACGCAGGCGCCGAATCCATCCGCTTCCGCATAGGTCGCCGAAAGTTCCTGGCCCATACCCGGCACGCCGGTCACCGCCTCGGTGCGCCCGAGCATCGCCTCCAGTACCGGTTTGACGCGGTGTTCCAGGTCCTTCAACGTGTGCATGCGCGCGTAGGCCCGGTGCGCGTTGGCACAGTGGTAGCACTCCAGGTAGTTCTCCAGCGCCAGTTTCCAGTTGGCGTCTACCCGGTAGGTCGCCTTGTGAGCCACCTTCGCGTTCGCCAGATCGTAGGCGGAGAGCGACGGTTCCAGGCGTTGCAATGGCGGTAGAAAATCCGCGGCATCCGGGTCGCAGTTAATAAAAACCAGCCCCATGTACTCCACCAGCCGCGCGCGCTTGAGGCTGTAGGTGCTCTCGTCGAAGCCCGGTAAACGATCCATGTCGCGCGCCGCCTTCAGGTTACCGTCGAGACGGTAGGTCCAGCCATGGTAGGGGCAGACAAACGTTTTGCGCCGGCCCTGTACCTCCTCGCAGACCCGGGCGCCGCGGTGACGGCAGATGTTGTGCAGCGCGCGCAGCTCGCCGCCGTCGTCGCGGGTGATGATCAGGGAGTCCTCGCCGATGGCGAGGAGCAGGTAGTCGCCCGGTTCCGGGAGTTCCGACGTGTGCGCGGCGTAGATCCAGCTGCGGAATACCAGGCTGTCCAGTTCGCGCCGGTACACCTGTTGCGAGCGGTAGAAGTAGTTGGCCAGCGCATGCCCGGGCCGGCCGGCCTGCTCGTCCAGCTTGCGCCTCAGGGTTGTCGCCGAGTCTCCGGTGTCGGTGGCAATCGTATTCAAGGCAAAACCCCTCTTCCTACAATCCCGCCAGGCGGATGACTAGAACGGCGCGGCGGGCGTCTGCCGGCGACGCGGCGGGTTGAACGGCGCCGCTTCCATCACCCGGCAGGGCGCGAGCGTTCGGTGCCATTGCAGTTCCCGCTGGTGGTAGATCTCGACCACCAGCTCCTCTCCCACCTTCCCGTGCGGCATCTCCAGTTGCGCCATCGCCAGGTTCACCTTGGCTGTGGGGCACCAGGCCGCCGAGGTGACGGTGCCGACCTGTTTACCGCCACGGAGGATGAACGAATGATGGGCAGGTTTGTTGCCGGCCACGTCCAGGTAGGCGAAGCGGTAGCGGGAGCCGCGCTTGCGTTCCTCCAGCAGCGCCCGGCGGCCGTTGAACACGGGCTTGTCGAGATTCACCAGCCAGTCGAACCCCAGCTCGAAGGGTGAGCGAGAGCGCCCCCGGCGCACGGCCGACTCGGCCGGCACGAAATCCACCCCGGCCTGCAGGAAGCCGGCCTCGATGCGGGCCAGGTCCAGCGCCAGGCTGCCGAAGGGTTTGATCAGGTAAGGGCGACCGGCCTCGAACAGGCGATCCCACAGGGTTTCCGCCATCCCGGGGTCGATGAACAGCTCATAACCGAGGTCGCCGGTAAAGCCGGTACGGCTCACCAGCAGGGTCTCGCCCTCGAATTCGAACTCGGCCATGCCAAAGGGCTTGAGCGCATCCAGCCCCTCCAGCCCCATCGCCGTGAGGGCGGCACAGGACGTGGGCCCCTGCACCGCGAGCGCGGCCACCCGGTCGGTCTCATCCTCGATCTCCACGTCGAACCCCAGCGCCGACCAGTGCAGCCAGTCGATGGCGCGGGCGTAGGCGCAGATCCGGTAGTCGTTCTCGGCCAGGTGGAAGATCGTGCCGTCATCCATCACCTGGCCGGCATCGTTGCACCACACGCTGTACGCCACGCGCCCCACACCGACCTTACTGATATCCCGGGTGACCAGACGATTGAGGTAGGCCGCGGCGTCAGGGCCGCGCACCCGGTATTTGTTCATTGGCGAGAGGTCGAACACACCGGCGGTGCTGCGAACGGCGAAATATTCCAGCTCTACGTCGATATAGGCGTCCGGCGTCGTGTACCCCTTCCAGTTACCCCAGCTGTTGAGCTCGCAGGCCTCCGCCACCCGCGTGTGGAACGGCGAAGTCAGCATCATCCGGTCGTTGCTGCTCATCGCCCCCGCTCCCGCCGCAGAATTTCCCGGGCCGCATTGCCGCCTGCGAGCCCGTTGAGCCCGCCGCCCGGGTGGGCGCCGGCCCCGCAGAGAAACAGCCCGTCCACTGGCATGGCGTACTGGCTGGCGCCCGGGAAGGGTCGCATAGTCAGGAACTGGTCCAGCGCCAGTTCGCCGTGGTGCCAGTGACCACCGCGCATGCCGTAGTCGCGCTCGAGGTCCGTTGGTGTGAGCAGTTCCGCCGCAACCACCTGGCCCGAGATGCCCGGCGCATAGCGCTCCAGGCAGGCCAGGAGCCCGTCGATGACCGGCTGGCGATGACTATCCCAGCCACCCTCGGGGGCCTGCGGGACGAAGGGGACGATGGCGGAGAGCACGTGCTGCCCCTGCGGCGCGAGGCCGGGGTCATTGACACTGGCCACGCTGATGTCGAGTACGGGGTCGGCGGCGTATTCGTTGTACTTGACCGGGTTGAACGCGCGCTCGATGGTGTCCATGTCGGGCGCCACCAGCAGGCGATGGCCGAGCAGCGCATCCGGCAGGCCGGTGAACTGAGGCGGGCCGCCCAGGCCCAGGTGCAGCTTGGCCACCGCCCCGGCGTTGCGAATCTGGCTGACTCGCCGTGCGACGCCGGTCTCCACCTGGTCATAGCCGACCAGGCGTTCGAAGGTGGTCACCGGGTCCGCGTTGGAGACGACCACCCCCGCGCGCAGCTGCTCGCCATCCTCCAGTGTCACACCGGTCGCCCGCCCCGCGTGTGTGTCGATGCGCGCCACCCTGGCGCCGGTGCGGATGGCCACGCCGGCGGCGCGGGCACTCGCCGCCATCGCCGCACCGAGAGACCCCATACCACCGTGCAACTGCGCCGGGCCGTCACAACCGGCCACCTCGCCCGTCAGCCGGTACAGGTAGCCAAACACACTGCCGGGCGAGCGCGGGCCCATGCGTGCGCCGATGACGCCGTCGAGGCTCAACATCGCCTGCAGCGCCGGGTGCTCGAAGTGCTCGTGCATCAGGTCGTACATGTTCATCAACACGATGCGCATGAACTCGCGCATCTCGTCCACGCCCAGCCGCCTGATGCCCAGCGCCGTTTTGAACAGGTTCAGCCGATCGGTCACGCCGCCGTCCACCAGTTTCGGCGGGCGCGTAGCCAGCAGCCCCGCGAGTACCCCGGCATAACGCAACATGCGGCTGTGGAATGCGCGGTAGGCTTCCCGGTCAGCATTGCTCAGCCCGCCACCCTCCACGCCAGCGGTCCGCAGCACCAGGTGGTTGCCATCCTCCGCCAGGCCTACCGTGGCGAGGTCCCGGGCCGCCCAGCGCAGCCCGTGGTTTTCCAACTCAAAATCTCTCACCACCCGTGGCGACAACTGGGTCAGCCACTGGGCACAGGACGACGCCGAGAACCCGGGCGCGAACTCACGGGTGGCAGCGCAGCCACCGGGCTCGGCGGCGGCCTCGAGCACCAGTACACGCTTGCCGGCGCGCCCGAGGTGATTCGCACAGGTCAGGCCGTTGTGGCCGGCCCCGATCATAATCACGTCGTACTCAGTCATCGGGGTAGGCCTCGGGCACCGTGTCTGGCCGGCGCAGGTCGCGCAGAATCTCCCGGGCCGCGTTCGCACCGGGAGCCGCCATCACCCCGCCACCCGGATGGGTGGCTGCGCTGCACAGGTAGAGACCCGGCAGCGGCCCGCGGTACTGCGCATAACCGGGGAAGGGCCGGTTGAACAGCAACTGGTCGAAGGTCAGCTCGCCCTGGAAGATATTGCCCTCGGTCAGCCCCACCTCCGCTTCCAGCTCCCGGGGTGTGCGGGTTTCGCAATGGAGGATGAGGTCCTTGAAGTCCGGGCTGTACTCGGCAATCTGGTCCAGCACCGTTTTCTCGAAGCCGGCCTTGTCCTCGTCGGTCCACTCGCGTCCGTTTACCTTGGGCGGCACGTACTGCACGAACACCGACATCATGTGTTTGCCCGGCGGCGCCATGGTGGGGTCCGCCTGGCTGGGCATGAGCATGTCGAGGTAGGGGTCGCGGGACCAGGTGCCGGCTTTCCAGTCATCGTAGGCGCGCTCGAGCCGCTCCAGCGAGTCGGTGAAATGCATGTCACCGCACATGAGCGGGCTGCGCGGGTCCAGCCCATGGAAGGTGGGCAGGCCATCGAGCGCGATATTGAGCTTGCCCGATGAGCCCCGGATCTTGAAGTTCTTCGCCCGGCGCAGCACCGATTCAGGCAGGTCGGACGGATCGACAATGCCGAGGAAGGTACGCTTCGGGTCCAGGTTGGAGACCACGGTATCGGCGTACAGTTCGTCGCCGTTGGCGAGCGCCACGCCGCTCACCGCCCCGTCTTTGACGATGACCCGGGACACCTCCGCATCGCAGATGATCGAGCCGCCGAACGCCTGCACCGAGCGCGACAACGCGGTAGCCACCGCCCCCATGCCACCGCGCGCGAAACCCCAGGAGCCGACGCTGCCGTCGACATCCCCCATGTAATGGTGCAGCAACACGTAGGCTGTGCCGGGGGAGAACACCCCCAGCGCAGTGCCGATGATGCCGCTGCCCGCGAGGTGAGCCCGGATCACCTCAGACTCAAAATACTCGCACAGGAAATCACCGACGCTCTTGGTCCAGAACTTCATGGTGTCGGCGAGACCCTCCTCCCCCATCGCGGTGAAAGCGCGGGCGAAGCCGGCGAGTTCACGCAGGTCTCCGGGCTTGAGTGAGGTGGGATCGGGCGGGCGTTTGAGCAGGAACGGGCGGATCAACCGCGTCTGCTTCATCACATCGGTTTTGTAGCGCTCGTAGGCGTTGGCGTCACGGCGCGAGTGCCGGGCCATTTCGCGGTACTGGCGCTCGTGATCGTAGTAGTTGCCGAAGTAGTCGCCGTTGCGCATGAAGGTCACGCCACCGCCATAGGGCACGACCTGCAGCCCGTGACGCGGCAGTTCCAGGTCGCGGATGATCTCCGGGCGCAGCAGCCAACAGACGTAGGAGCAGTTGGAGTAGGTCCAGTCGGGGTACAACTCCCGGCTGACGGTGGCACCGCCGATGTAGGCGTTGCGCTCCAGCACGGCCACGTCGAGCCCGGCCCGCGCGAGGTACGCGGCATTGGCCAGCCCGTTGTGGCCGGCGCCGATGACAATCGCGTCGTATTTTTTCACCGGGAAGCCCGGTGGTGACCGCCGGCGGGGGACCCGCCAGCGAGTCGGGACACTGCCCTGAGCATGAGGGCCTGTCAGCCGAACACGTAGAACGCTGACTTGTTGCCGTCGGGGTCACGGACGTAGGCGCCGTAGAACATGTCCGGAATGCGCTGGCCGGGCTCGCCGTCACAGGTGGCGCCCAGCTCGATGGCTTTCTTGTACAGCGCATCAACCTGCTCCTTGCTGCCTGCGCTGATCGCCACCATATTGCCGTTTCCGGGCTCGGGGTCACCTTCGTTGTGGGGCACACACACCGCCAGCATGGGTGCGTCCATGCCCGTGCCGATGAACGCAATCCGTTCCATATCCATGAGCACGGATGCCCCGAGATCGGACAGCAGTTCAGAATAGTAGGCTTTGGCCGCGTCCATATCGCGGACACCGATGGTGACATATCCAATCATTGAGTCAGACCTCTTTGGGAGTGATAGTAAATTACCATTAAGCGCCGAAAGGGTTACTGCCTTACCGGCCTGTTTTCAAGTCGATGTTGGCCGACCCCGCCGCTGCTTGCGCAGTAACCGGAGGCGGCACGGTATTCTGGGCCTAAACCACCGCTGACGCCATAGCGCTAGCGACGGACGTTACGACCTGGCCCAAGCCATCGCCTGGCCCGCGCAGTAGCCTAGCCCGGGTAACAGCCTAGCCCAATCACGACGAGAACGGTACCGGTGCGCGCCACATCGACCACGGGTTGCTCGCGACTCAGGGCAGATCACAATCGAAACCCTGGTGGAACAGGTAGAGCCGCTTGTGTTCACCCGCTATGACGACCTGGTAGACCCGGTCGTAGATCGACTCGTCATAGGCGTCGCCGGGGGTGCCCGCAAGCAGCCCGGCCAGCACCGCGGTGGTATTGCTGTGACCAACCACCAGGGCATCCTCGCCGCGGCGCAAAAGCCGCTCGGCGACCGCCGGCAGCTGCCTCGGGTCGTAGTGTTCGAGTTCCACGCCGCGGGTCACCACCGGCATGGCCGTCGCTACCGTGCGGCGGTAATCAGAGCTGTACACTCGCCGTACAGGTACGGACGCCAACCCGCGGGCAAGATATTCCGCACGCTGCCGGCCGCAGGGCGTCAGTTCGGGGTCATGTGATTGCGACCCGTCGACCTGTTTCTCGGCGTGGCGTACCAGAAATACGCTGAACAGGTCGGCTCCAGACACCGGCATCGCCAGTATGCCGAGCAGCAGCGCCAGACCACAGGGGCGCGCAGTCATCGACGGTTCTCCCGCAGTTTATCGAACACGAGTCCCAGCCCGTTAAACAGGATTACCGGGCCAAAAAAGCAGATGAGAAACAGTGGCCCGTTGAAGTGCAATTCCACCACGGTCTGTAGCTGCGACCCGCGGTGACGGGTCCGCGGGGCCGTTTACGGCGGCGGGGGCAAGGCTGATCGAGCGTTCGATGAACGGCGACAGCAAAGGCTCACGCAAGGGCTCGCGCTCGAGACTGTTCCATTCGAGCACGGCAAGCACCGCAAGAGTTACGCCCCAGGCAATGCTCAAGTGCCGGGCAACAGGCATAAGGGTGCAGACCTCTTTTCCACCAGCGATACCGTTACTCTACCAGCACCGGCGACGGGCTTCACCGTGTTCCTGGCACGCGGCCCCCCAGACCAGCGGTGTACGGGTGAAATTGACCCTGTACGACCCGCGACGGCACAATGGCCTGCGAGCACGGCAAGCCGGCGGCATAACCCTCTCTACAAAAGTGCGGGCAAAGCCTGGCTATCCGCCCCCGGGCCGACGAGAGCCCATCGAACGGCACAGAAAACAGGCGACGACCCTATGACAACTGCAACCAACACCGAGCCAGCATCCGCGAACGGCTCGACATCCGACCTACTGCCGGAACTCGATGTCGCCTTTGTGCAGCAGCAGTTTCCCCAGTACGGGGCCTATCCCGACCAGGTCTTCTGCTCCAATGCCGGTGGCAGCTACGTCGCGCGACAGGTGCTGGCGCTTTCGGAGGCCTACGACCGCTCGATGCGTGTGCAGCCCTACTCCGCGTTTTCGCCATCGCGGGAAGCCGGCGAGGCTATGGACCGGGCCTACAACGGCTGGGCGGAGGCACTCAACATCGCGCGTGAAGAGCTGACGATCGGCCCGTCGACGTCGGCCAACACCTACGTCATGGCCCAAGCGATCGGCTCGCGCTGGGCGCCGGGGGATGAAATCATCGTCACGCAGCAGGACCACGAGACCAATATCGGTGTCTGGCGACGCAAGGCCGAGGAACGTGGCGCCACGGTGCGCGAGTGGGCGATCGATCCCGAGACGGGGCTGCTGGACCCGGCCGACCTCGACGGCCTCCTGAACGAGAACACGCGCTGGGTGTTTTTCACCCATTGCTCCAATCTGATGGGCACAGCAAACCCGGTCGCCGAACTAGTGCGTCGTATCCGGCGGCAGAGCCCGGCCCGGGTCGGTGTCGACGCCGTCGCCTATGCTCCCCACCACATCGCTGACCTGCGCGCGCTGGATGTCGACCTCTACGTGTTCAGCCTGTACAAGGTCTACGGCCCGCACCAGGGCATACTCTACGTGCGGCGGGAGCTGTCATCCGAACTCGAGGGACAGAGCCACTACTTCAATCGCGACCAGAACGCCAAGCGCTATAACCCGGCGGGCCCGCAACACAGCCAGGTGGCGGCGTCGGCCGGGGTGCTGGACTACTTTGAAGCGCTGTACCGGCACCATGGCGGCAGCCCTGAAGATCCCGTCAGGCTGAGGCTGGAACGCCTGCACGGCCTCATCCACCGCCACGAGTCGCGGCTCGCCGCCCTGCTGCTGGACAACCTGCGCGGGCGCGGGAACGTCAGGCTGCTGGGTAAGGCCGATTGCGCGGACGACGACCGGGCGCCCACGATTGCGTTCCAGCCGCGCGGGAAGACGGCGGCAGAGGTCACCCGCGCACTGCAGGCCCTGGGGATCGGCACCGAGCACGGTGACTTCTACGCGCCCCGGGCGCTGGACCACCTCGGCATCGACCGCGACGATGGCGTGGTCAGGCTCTCACTGTTGCACTACAACGACGTTGCTGACGCCGAACGCATCGTCGCGGCGCTGGACACTGTGCTGGGGCGTAACGCCTGAACGCGATGTTTGCTGACTGTGGTGATCATTCGCCGTCGTCGACGGAAAACTGGTAGCGATCCCCAATCGACTTGAGCAGGCCAAGGGTCGCCCCGAAACCGCCGAACACCTTGATCACGTTGGCCAGTTCGTCCTGTACCGAGTAAGCCAGGAACAAAGTCACCGCGCCGAGCAGTATATAAAGGGGCGCGCGAAAGATACGCCATTTTTCATCGTGGTAATGCGCGGTCTCCTGCTTGAACAGGTCCCGGGGCATTTTCCGACGCACATAGTTGGCGAAGGACGGCAGGCGGAATTTGAGACCCAGCGGTGCGACTGCGATCAGGCCGCGGCTATACAAGCTGAACAGGCTCGGTACGTTGGAAATGTTCGCCACCCCGTTGTGGGCAAGGCTGGCCAGCGCGATGCGCTCGTCAGGCGATGACAGCTCCCACTGGCGGAAGTAGTCCCGCGGCTCCATGCCGGTGCCGACACTGGTGATGTAGAGCGTGTCATCGTTTACCCCGTCGCCGGCAGGTGGCCCTGAACGCATCGCGGCCTCGATCTCACCCGACAGCTTGTAGAACGGCACGTAAGTGGCGTCGGTTAACAGGTGCTCCCAGTCGTCCTCATCGCTACCCGGGGGCTCTTCGCCGCGGAATTGCCGGGTGCGCAGGTAGCGCAGGTCGAGGCGGGATACCACCAGCAGGCACAACACGCCGCTTTGTTCCCGCTCACGCAGCCAGCCGCGCACGGACTCCTCGGCCGGGTCACCGTCCATGAGGGTTTCAAAATCGCGCAACAGCACCAGGCTGCGGTCCCCCATCTCGCGGACCGCGAGGAACCGGCCCAGTTCATTATCATCCAGCCAGGATAACTCAAGTTGCTCTACGAGCCTGTTGTGCAGGCGCTGCTTTTCAGAGTCACCGACCGAGGCCGGGACCACGGAGTAGAACGTGCGCGGCCGCAGTGGCACAAGCGAGAGTTCCTGCCGGCCTCGCTCCCGGATTACCTGGATGAGATGTATGGGCGCAATCAGGTTGAGAAACCCCAGCGTGGCAAACCACAGGAAAAGCAGCAGGCTTACCAGCAAGCCGAACACCACCAGGTAGTGGCCGCCGCCCGCGAACTTGTAATGAGGAAAGAAAAAGTGTGTGTCATAAACCAGCCCGTACCGGGTATCGTGGAAGCGCCAACAGCTGTTGAAGGGCATTTCGGGAACCCATCCGGACTGAATGAAGTCCGCGCCGCTACCGGGGGCCTCCGTGCAGGCAGCCTCAACTCCATAAAGCTCGCGCGAAGCGGCAAAACGCTCGAGCATCGAGCGCGTCCGGGTCATGTCTGGCAGCCACTTGAGCACCGCCTGTATGGGGTGGAGGCCGTCCCTGTCGGTGGCTACACTGCGTGGCGCCGGTGCGCAGTGCACACTCCTGCCCGACAGGCGGGCGCGCGGGACATCCTCGACCAGCCAGCGATGGCTCGCTGCCTTGATGCCGAATCCGTCGCGGCAGCCGCTGTCGGCCAGCAGACCCGGGCCAGCCGCAGGACGCACCTGCAGTGCGGCATGCGGCAGGTAGAATCCCGATTCCGTTGCGAGCGCCTGGTTGACGGCAGTGGCAGACGGCGCTGGTTTTACTGTCTTGTAGCGACCGACGTCATGCTCGTAGTCTCGCAGCCGGCCCGCCATTGCGCGGCTCTCCGACCAGTTATTCAACTGCCGCCAGCCGTATTCATGCAGGGAGATCGACTCGTAAAAAATGGCCAGGGTTGGCAGTACACCCAGCAGTATCGCCATCAGGAAAGCAGACCAGCGGGCGCCAAGGACCACGCTGGCACGCCAGGATGTCTCAGCCCTGGAGGGACCACCCACGACCCAGGCGAGAAACCGCGCGCCGAGGGTACGCGCCACCGCGTAAACTATCCACGGCCCGCCGAGCACCAACAACAATCGCGGCCATCCTTCCGCCAGCCAGATCGCGACCAGGTAAGCTACCGCCAGAGCCGCCAGCGAGGTATTGAGAATCCACATGGGCCGCACGGGCGTTTCCATATTGCGCATGGGTGGTTCGAACAGGGCGAGGTCAGCCCAGCGTAACAAGCCGACCACCGCGAACTGGTAAGCAAGAAACAGCATGGAGACAATGAAAGCCGACACGCTGAACTGAAAGATAAGTGTCCGGATCGGCTGGTAGCGGTAAAACGTGACCACACTCAGCGGAAGCGAGTTGAGGCTGCGTACAGCCGCCCTGACGGATTCGCCCTTGTAGGTCAGGTCCATCAGCCCGGGCAGCCCGGTAGCGATGTGTGTTTTCAGTTCGAGGTCGTGACCGGTAACGTCATAGAAGTTTTCCAACAGGCTGCGGCCTGCCTGGTGGTGAAACAGCACCTCACCGGTCTGGTTGGCAACCACGGCGAAACCGAAACCTGCCGGCAGAACCGTATTTTCCAGCGCGTTCAAGCGGGTGATCGCGACGAGAGCGGTAGGCCTTATCTTATCGAACGGCGCCCTGGCTATCCCAGTCTCCAGGGCCCTATCACCTGCCGAACCCGGCATGCTTCCATCGGCGCTGGAATCCTCCTCTTTGGTATCGGTTGCATGCGCACCAGGTCCATCCAGCCACCAATTGACCTGTTCACTGGCCCGCACTGACAGCACCGTTTCGAGATGGCCGGTGCTTCGCGACTTGATCCGGTCGATGAACAGATCCACCGTGTCGGTGGCGTCGCCAGCGTTGGTACCGGGCGTCGGCCCCAGGGACCATAGCTGGTTGCGCTGAACGCGCTGGAAATACTCGCGGCTGGATACATTGATGGGCGCGTCGAAGGGCGACCGGTTCACCGTCGTGTACAGGCCGCGCTGCCTTCCCGTTGTATCGAGGGTGAACAAGGTGGCGACTTGTGGCACGCGATCGATAGTGCAGACCAGTTTGCGACTGGAACCGGCACAATACGGGTCGGATTCGGGGCAGTTGAGATTTTTGGCCTCGCATTGGCGAGCAGCGGGCAGGGCACCGGAAGCCTCACAGGCAGTCTTCCAGGCGTTTTTTCCGTCGCCCTTTGCCTTGTCCGGATAACAATTGCCGTTGAAAGCATCTTCCGCCCTGCGCATGGCAGCGACTTTTTCGGACACCTCGCTGTGAAAATTGGTCACCAGGCGATCGGCGACACGTTCGAGGTCCTCGTCCTGCCACTTCTCCAGCGTAAACCAGGTGCTGCAGGCCGAGAGCACGAGGGTCAGCAGCACCACCAGGCCGAGTGCCGAGCCGATCAGCGTGTAGAGCGTCCAGCGCCCCACCACGCCGTTTTCCTCGATGAGGATGATACGGATGAGGCTGAGTGACAGGGCCAGCAAGACCAGCAGAAGCAGGCTGATCGCGCTGGTGGATAAAGGCAGGGCGTAGCGCGCCCCATCGAAGTCAGACTCGCGGGTCATGCCGATCACCAGCAGCGTCTGGTCAGTCAGGCGGGAGGTGCTCAGGGGCTGCACGAAACTGAGATAATCGACGCCGCCCACCGGGGTGGGAACGATCGTCGACTGGTTGAAAACCGCGGTACTCGGTTCGGGCCTGTCTTCGCTCTTGGTTCCGGCCGGCGTGGCCGCGACTGTCTCCAGCCGACGCCACTGCTCCAGCATCCCGGCAATGGAATTGTAGCGGGCATAGGACCCACTCTGGAACACCTCGCTCTCTGTCCCCAGGCGCCGCTCCCGCTGCGACAGGGTCGCGCTATCGAACAGGACTGCACCCGAATCACTGTCGGCGATCAGCAGGGTGTCGAAGTACGCCTTGGCGTCAACCAGGCCGTCGATGTTAGCGAACGGCACTACAAGTTTTGCGCGCTGGCAGGTGAAGGTCCTGGAATTATCCTCGCCCTTCCCTCCGTCGCACCGTAGCGTCCAGGTCACTGAGCCGCCACGCGGCTCGACCCTGATATTCGTCTTGAGACCACTCTTTGCACTCTCAGCGTTCGTCGCATCGGTCACGGTTTCAGCAGTGACAGTGACCTGTTCATCCGCGGTGACGTAGGGACTGTTGCCGACGAGGCGCCGCCGCAGGCAGGCGACTGCTTCGTTGCTGCCGATCGAGGCTGTTTTCCCGCACTGGTAATAGTCTGCAAAGCGGGTCAGTTGAAGAGCGACCTCCGCCGTTTCCGTAAGCACCGCGGAAACTTCGTTGAGGTAAACAAAATTTCGTGCGATCAGGTGGTCAGTCGACCGTTGCACGGTGGCATAGTACAGAAAGCCCAACGCCGAGATCAGGATAAATACCAGCACCACGCTCCAGTGGGGCACCAGTGCCTTGAGTGGCTTGAGATTCAGACGCGCCTCCTGCGATCGGGTGAGACTGCGGTCAACGCCGCCGATCCTGGCGAGGGTGCGAAAGCAGCAAGTGCCGAAGGTCACCGCTATTCGCGAAGACAGGAACAGCGCGGACCATCGGCTGCCGGCTCCAGCTATCGCCTGACGTCACTACCTTTAATAGTCCAACATATGCAAGCGTGCCAGCCTGGCCTGTTTATCCACCAACCGGGACTCACGCTACACACAGCTGCGGCAGAGGATGGCGTCCAGAACGTCGAACGTACACATTGCGCTGCACGCGCCCTGTTCAGACCAGCCTCTACCCGTCCGAACGTGTTGACCGCAAAGGCCGGGGCAACAGCGCTGACCGGTTCAGGGCCCGGCAACAACCGGTTGGCCGGCGGACAATACCGGCCAGCGCTCGACGATAGCATCACCCCGCATCGCCAGCAGATCGCCGAACTGCAGCAGCACCGCCTCGGACTGGTGCGGCCGGAGAAAAATGAAATCGTCGACGTCGATGTCCACGGAGGAAGACGCGTTGTACCCCTGCTGGTTCGAACTGACGTAAGCAAAGTGCAGGCTGAGCCCCGGTGGAGACTCGCAATCCGCCATCCATTTGCCACTGTAACCAAAATAGGTCTGCATCTGGTTGCGGTCCCAGGCCCGGATGAACGGACCGGTCCAGCCCAGCGCCGGCAGGCGCGCGCCCTGCAGTCGCTTCAGTACCGGTGTGGCGATAAATCCGGCCGGCTCGAAGTCTGCCAGACTGTCGAGGTCGTAGTGGGTGGGCTTCACCAGGCAGGTGCCGGCAGAGATATCATTGAGCAGGGGGTCACCCTCGTAGTGGTGCAGTGTGGGGCTGCCGGCGCCGTTGAAACACAGGCGGCCATCGTCCAAACCAGGAAACTCTGCTCGCAGCAAGCCGACACAGTCTGCGTAGCGGCCCTTGACCCGCGGCAATTCGGCGCGCGCCAGCATTGCCGGCAGTCCCATCAGGTGTGCGTCGTAGCCCATGAAGCCGGCGAAGACCAGGTGTTCGGGATTGTCCCGGATTACCCGCAGTGCTCCGCGCAGCGCATCGTCCGCCGTGAATCCGCCACGGTGCAGGCCCACGTCGATCTCCAGGTTGATACGCATTCGGGTGCCGAGAGACCGGGCCAGCGACAAATATTGTTGCAGGCGGGCCTCGGTATCGATCAGCCACTGCAGTTGTTCCCGCGGATCGAAGCTGCCGCCGTATTCCGTATAAAAATGCCTGGCCGCGGCAACCGGCATCGGCTTACCCAGGAGGATGTCGGCCTGCGGTTGCAGCCGCGCCATGCTCTGCAGGAAAGGTCGGTGAAACAGCATCATGGCCCGCGTGCCGGCGCGCCGGGCAACATAATCCACCAGGGCCGGGCTGGGGATCGACTTGGCGACCACCCGGTAGGTCTTGGCCGGGGCTACCCCTACCGAAGCCGCCACCCTGTCGATGTTCCTGTCCAAACGATCGAGGTCTATCACCAGTGCCGGTGTATCCACGCCGGCGTCGCGCAGGCTTCGGTTCATGGCGGCAAAGTACGGCGAATAGGCGCCGCCGCGGTCCGCGGGCCGCGCCCAGGCCAGACCCGCCAGCAAACCAAGGCCGCCCCACACCACCGTCCGTCTCGAAATCATCGCGACGACTCCTGTAGATCGATCCGTCTCATGGCCATGGCAAAACTGAGTCCTGCGTCAGAAAGTCTCCGCCCGCGCACCCTCTCTCGCCGAGCATTCCAAATACCGGCGAGGTGCTAGCCCAGAACACGCTCGAACCAACGGCCGATATCGTTGATCTCCTGAAGACAGACCTCGTGGCCCATGGGGTAGTCGTGCCATTGCACCGCATGGCCGGCGCCCAGCAGGCTGTCGCGGGCCGCAGCCCCCAACGCCATGGGCAGCACCGGGTCATGTTGGCCGTGAGCCATGAACACCGGGGTCTGGGCATTGGCGGTGGTGGCGTCGCCAGACAGCTGCTGCGGCTCGGGCAGGAACGTCGACAGGGCCAGCAGCCCGGCCAGCGGTTTTTCATAGGTCAGCGCCGTATGCAGGGCGACGGCACCGCCCTGTGAAAAGCCGGCGAGAACGATCCTGTTCGAGGCGACGCCATCATCGATTTCGTTCTGGATGAGATCGCGAACCTGCCGCACCGATCGCCGCAGGCCCTTGACGTCGACCTCGCCACCGGGATCGAAATCGAACCAGGCGCGGACACGCTGGCCGCCAAACGCGGTGACGGCCATTTCCGGCGCGTGTGGAAAGACGAAGCGCACAGGCAGTTCAGCCGGCAGATGCAGCTGCGGCACAATCGGTTCGAAATCGTGCCCGTCGGCACCCAGACCGTGTAACCAGATAACCACAGCACTGGGCGGCGCATCGGGATTTATTTCCACCAACGCCAGGGGTGCGCTTAGCATAACGGGCTCCTGCATCCGCCAAAATACCCCGCCGGAGCCTCCGGCGGGAAGGCAATAGTATACCAGCGACACCACCGCCCGTTGCGCGCCGACGAAGGCACGGAGCAAAGCAAAGCCAGCACAGGGCTGGTACACTGCGCTGGCTGACCCCGGCCCTTGACAATACGGCTGCCGGGGAACCTCACACGGCTGCCCAGGAGGCACTCAGGATGGTCGCCCCGCAGGCTGTTTGCATCGTCGATAGCGATGACACAATCAGCAAGGCCCTGTCGATTCTGCTCAGGCGCTATGGCATCCAGGTTCACAGCTGGCATGAAGCCGACCAGTTCGTAAACGCACTGGAAGGCGCCGTCAGCCAGACATTCTGTTTGCTGATGGGCCTCGAGCCCGCCGAAGAAACCTGCTTCGACCTGGTCAGACAGCTGCGACAACTCGGTTATCGTTTTCCGATCATCCTGCTCAGCAACGGGAACGGGGACGCAATCCGCGCGTCCGCCCTTGCTGCCGGCGCCACCGACGTGGTGGAGAAAGCCATTGTCTACCCGTACCTGTTCAGCCGCCTCAACCGGTTGATCCCCGGCTCCCTGACCATGCCTGAAAACATTCCTACCACCGTGGCGCTCGAGGACGGAACCGGGATGACGGTCAGGATAATAGACCCGGAGGACGCGGACATGCACCAGCATTTCGTCACCGACCTCTCCGAGGAATCTCGCTACCTGCGCTTCTTCTCGGGGATACGCGCATTGCCGACGGCGTTCCTGAAGGAACTGATCAGCCCGGACTTTCCCTCCAGCCACGCTATCATCGGCACGGTCGAGGTCGACGGTGTGGAGCAGGAGATCGGTGTCGCCCGTTACGCCGCCACCCACGATCCGGAGGTCGCCGAATTCGCTGTCGTGGTCGCCGACGACTGGCACGGGCTGGGCATCGGCAAACAACTCATGCGGGGGATCATACTCTCGGCCTCTATTGCCGGTTTCCGTCAACTGGAAGGCATGATACTGCGGGGGAACAAACCGATGCTCAAACTGGCCGAGAGCCTCGGTTTCCGTCCGGTCGTGGATACGCCGGCCGATCGCCTCGAGAACACGATCCGGGTGAGCCGCGACCTGCAGTCCGTCGCTACTTCGAAGCCCGGGGATAATCACGAAAGGGGAGACGAGCAGGCATGATGGTATTCGGCAAGCTGATCGCGGGAGCGATCGGTCTGCTGGCCGGCGGTATTCCCGGCCTGCTTATCGGCCTTATCATCGGACACGCTTTCGATCGGGGATTATCCCGGACGCTGGGCGCGGGCAGTCCCGAAAACCTGGCGTTGATCCAGGCGCGCTTTTTCGAGACGACCTTCCGGTTGCTGGGTTACCTCGCGAAAGCCGACGGTCGTATCTCACAGCAGGAGGTCGATCACACCGAGGCGGTTATCCGCCAGATGGGATTGGGTGCGGATCAACGCCAGCGCGCCATTGACCTGTTTCGCGAGGGCGCGGCAGCGGAATTCGACCCCGCTGCTGCCGTATCGGGCTTCAATGAAATTTGCGGCGCCCACCCCCTGCTGCGGCAGACCCTGCTGACCTCACTGATCGCGCTGGCCCTGGCCGACGGCCATCAATTACAGGATGCCGAGCGCGCGGCGCTGCAGCGGGTTGCCGGATTCATGGGCGTCGACCCCGCACAGCTGGCGCGACTGCTGCAGATGATGCAGGCCCAGGAGCAGTTTCACGACCAGGACCGCGAGCAATCAGGTGGAGAAGACGCGATCGCCGCCGCTTACCGAGCCCTCGGCGTGGATGCAGATTGCGACGAGAAGACGCTAAAGCGCGCTTACCGCAAACTGATGAGCCAGCACCACCCGGACAAGTTGATCGCACAAGGCGTGCCCGAATCGATGATCAGGCTCGCTACGGAGAAATCACAGGAAATCCAGTCCGCCTACGAACTGGTCCGCCGGCATCGTGCTCACGCCAATTGAGCCGGGTGCATGTCGCGCTGGCGAAAAGCTGGACGTTTTGCCGATCTTGACCATACTTCAGCTGGCGTCACGAATAGGGAAATCTCGCAATGAACCATAAACTCAAGCGGACACTACGGATGTGCACGGTGGCGAGCGCCGCCGGCCTCGCGCTTAACTCGGGAACAGCAGCCGCGCAGGCGGACGTCACCAACGCCGACGGTACGATCGTTGGCGACGAACCCCGCCAGCCCGCCATTGTCACCGGCGATGAGCTGGTCAAGGGTTGGCGCTTCGAGGGGTCGTTTTACGGCTGGCTGAAAAGTATCGACGGCAACAGTAGGGGTCGGGACGTCGACCTTAATTTCAAGGACGATATTCTCGATATGCTCGATATGGCTGCCATGTTCAGAATCGAGGCCGAATACGGCCACTGGCTGTTGTTCGGCGCCTACGAGTACACCAAGATCGGTGTCGATGACCAGGATCTCGAGGTCACCGCGGAAGTGCCGGTGGGCCCTGGTGGGGGCACGATTCCAGCCACCGTGCGCGGCTCACTGGATGCCACCGACCCGCAGCATATGGTGGAACTGGGGGCCGGCTATAAGGTGCTCGATAGCGAGAACTTCGATATCACCCTCCACGGCGGTATCAGGTACTACGACTACGACCTCGAACTGAAACTGAAAAACCCGACCGTGACGCTGCCGCCACCCATCGGCGAGATCGAGCTCGATCGGCGCGAGACCAATATCGCCGACGACTGGGTGCAACCCTTCCTGGGTGCCCGGTTCGCCACCCACGTGACCGACAACTGGCGCCTGCGGGGCCGCTTCGATTATGGCTATGGCAGCGAAGGCGACACCAACGAGATGTGGATGGTGGAAGTGATGGTCGACTGGCGCTTCAACGACTGGGGCGCGGTGGAGTTCGGCTACCGCTACCTTGAGCAGGATTATGACAACGGCAGTTCGTCAGATCCCTACACCTGGGATATGACCGAGAGCGGGCCCATAATCGGCCTTATCGTGCACTTCTGACCTGATACCGAACTAACGACCCGCCGGGCCGTGACAGGCCTGGCGGGTATCACAGGAAGCGAAACGCGGCCGGCGCGACGCCCGCCCGTGCTGCTCTCGATTACCTACTCCTGCCAGATCACCTTCTTACCGGAGTCATACCAGTCGTCGAGGAACGGCGTGTAGGTAGACTCGATCACCTCGCGCTTGATCTTGAGGGTCGGGGTGAGGAAGTTATTGGCGGTCTGCCACTCGTCCTTTACGATGGCGATGAACTGGACCCGCTCGAACTCCTCCACTTCCTGATTGACGGATTCCAGCAACTTTTCCATGTCCGCTTCGACAGAGGCCCGAACGGCCGGGTCGGCCAGTTTCGGGCGCAGTTCCTCGGACAGCTGCACCAGCGCGAAACAGGCGGGCCGGCCGAGTCCGGAGACGCAGGACAACTCGATACCCGGCCCCGAGTTCAACAGGTTTTCGATGGGCACCGGCGCCACGTACTTGCCTTTGCTGGTCTTGAACAACTCCTTGGTGCGACCGGTGATGCGCAACAGCCCCTCTGGCGAGTACTCGCCCCGATCGCCGGTCTTGAAAAAGCCGTCCTCGGTGTAGCACTCGGCGGTTTTCTCCGGGTCTTTGTAATAGCCGACCATGTTGCCCGGCGACTTGAGCTGGACCTCGCCCTCCTCGCTGATCCGGGTTTCCACGTTATCCCAGGCAACCCCCACGTAACCGGGTTTGCGCTTGTCCAGTGTCGACATGTGCGAATAGGCGAAATCCTCGCTCATGCCGTAACCCTCGACAATGGGCAGGCCGATCTTGTCATACCAGCTGATCAGGTCCGCTGGCAGCGGTGCTGAACCGCTGCCGGCCAGTCGCACAGCACCGAGACCGAGACCTTCCCGGATCTTCTTGCTGACGATGCCGCGCACGATGGGTATCTTCAGTAAGCGGTCGAGTTTGGCCTGGGGGAACTTCTCCAGAACCCCCAACTGGAATTTCAGCCACAGACGAGGCACCGAGATGAACAGCGTCGGCCGCGCGCGGCGCAGGTCCTGCACGAACGTCTTCAGGCTGTCGGAAAAGTAGATCCGGGTGCCACTGTAGAACGACGCGAACTCCACCGTCGCCCGCTCCATCACGTGAGCCAGGGGGAGGTAGGACAGTACCCGGTCGTCCTCATTCACGCCCAACCCCTCGGCGAAGTGTTGCGCCGGGATGGAGGCGGAGGCAAACGAGTGCATCACGCCTTTGGGGCGACCGGTGCTGCCGGAGGTGTAACAGATCAGGCACATTTCGTCCGGTTTGCGGTGTACGTCCTCGGCCAGCGGTTCGGTGCGCGCGATGATATCGTCCCACTGCTCGTGCTCAAAGCCCGTCTCCGGGGACAGCGGTAAGGCGATCCGGGGCATGCCCTCGGGAATGCCGGCCTCGATGTCTTCCCAGTCGTCCAGCTTGCCGATAAACACCAGTCGGGAGTCGGAGTGATCGAGGATGTAAGCCACGCTCTCAGTGTTGAGCGTCGGATACAGGGCCACCGTGGCATGCCCGGCCATCCAGATCGCCAGGTCACAGATGACGAAATGGGCACAGTTCTTGGAGATCAGGGCGATATTGCTGTTGGCGGGAATATCCAGCGAACGCAGGTGTGCAGCCATCCGTCTCGCCTGGTCCATGGTCTGCGCCCAGGTGTACTCGACGACCTTGCCATCCCCGACCGGCTGGGTGAGGTAGACACGATCCGGGGACTTGCGCTCCCATTCGTAAGCGGCATCGAGCAGTAGCTTGGAGGTCTCGGTACTCATAGGGTAACTCCCATTTCCATCTAGTTATCATAAGGGCATCGCTGCTCGTCCATGCGCAGCCCCTGGCCGCCATAGGCGCCGTATCGGCCCTGCAGGAATGTACCCTGTAGCAAGGCAAGCCCTGGCGTGTCTCATCCGGACGCGGCTACCAACCCGCATCCACGTCACTGGATGCCCACACGCTCTGCTGACCGCTGCCGCAAAGACCACGGAACGGGAGCATACAACAGGGGGCGGCAGACCTCTAGCAGCCTGTTGCAATAGCCCCAGCCGGCAAGATGCGGTGTTAAAAGTCGGTTCAAAATCCTCATTTACTGCCGTGTAGAGGTAATGGCCGCCGTCCTTAGCCAGCGGCGCAAGCGGATGGGACGTCCCCCTGCGCTGGACGCTTCAGGGCCCGCCCTGAGGGTCTTTCAGGCAAACCCACACGGGCCAAGGCCCGTGTGCCAGGCAGGGGCTGGCGCGCGCCTGGGGCTTGGCTTACACTCGAAATCACCACAGTCAATTGGCGGCCGCTTGTGAATGCTCCAATACCCCAGTACTGGCCGGGCCAGGTGGACCAGGACCCCTACTCCCTCCCACTTGCCGACCTGGACGTTTCCAATCCCTACCTGTTCGAGGCCAACGCCCACTGGAACTGGTTCAAACGCCTGCGCGATGAAGCGCCGGTCCACTACTGTTCCGACAGCCAACTCGGGCCCTTCTGGTCGGTGACCCGGTACGAGGATATCCGCCATGTCGATACCTCGCATGACGTTTTTTCCTCCGAGCCGATCATCGTGATCCGCGACCCAATGGAAGACTTCGCGCTGCCCATGTTCATCGCCATGGACCCGCCCCGGCATGACGACCAGCGCAAGGCCGTCAATCCGGCCGTGGGACCGCAGAACCTGCGCAATTTCGAACCGATCATCCGCGAGCGCACGGGCGAGGTCCTCGACAACCTCCCGGTGGGCGAGACGTTCGACTGGGTTCCGAACGTGTCTATCGAGCTGACCACACGCATGCTGGCGACCCTGTTCGATTTCCCGTTTGCCGACCGGGCGAAACTGACGTACTGGTCCGACGTGTCGACGACGACCCCGGGCATGGGGCTGATCGAGAGCGAAGAAGAAATGCAGCAGGAACTGTTGGGCTGCCTCGAGTATTTCACCCGGCTCTGGAATGAGCGCGCCGCGGCACCGCCCGGCAATGATTTCATCTCGATGCTGTGTCACGGCGAGGCGACGCGCAACATGAGTCCCCAGGAGTATCTGGGCAATCTCATCCTGCTGATCGTGGGTGGCAACGACACCACGCGCAATACCATGTCTGCCAGCACGCTGGCCCTGCATGAAAATCCCGGGGAATATGAAAAGCTGCTCGCCCAGCCGGAACTGATACCGAGCATGGTCGCCGAGACCATCAGGATGCAGACGCCGCTGGCCTACATGCGCAGAACAGCCAAGACGGACACCGAACTCGGCGGCCAGACCATCCGGGCCGGTGAAAAGGTGGTGATGTGGTATGTGTCCGGGAACCGGGACGAGCGGCATTTTGACCGGCCCGACGACTACATTATCGACCGCGCCGACGTGCGCAGCCATCTGTCATTCGGTTTCGGCATTCACCGGTGCATGGGCAACCGCCTCGCCGAACTGCAGCTTAAAATACTGTGGGAAGGAATTCTCGAGCGTTTCGCACGGGTGGAAGTGGTCGGTGAGCCGCAGCGCACCCGCTCCAACTTCGTTCGCGGCTTCACCAGCCTGCCGGTCGTACTGCACCCGCGCTAGCAGCCTGTGGGACTCGGGTGTCCGGCACAGCAGGATCACCCCAGGCCCTACAGACTGCAAGTCCTGAAACGGCGCGTCAACGCTCTTTCGCCGGCGGGCGACTCTCAGCGGCGCCGCCCGCCCCGCCCCCGCGCCGGTGCTGCCCTGTGCTCTCTCGCCGCGCCCGACTGCCGCGCTTGATGCGCACGGTTGAGGTCGGTACTCCGATTGTAGGTGGAGGGCTTGGAGGTCGGCCGTGATGCCGGTTTACTGGCCGGTCTTGTGGTCGGCGTGGTAGCGGGCTTCGAGACCGGCTTGGTGGCAGGCCTGGATGCTGGCTGGCCCTGGGTCAACCCGCGATCTTTCGCCGCCGCAGCCGCCTTTTCCCGCTGCTGGGGTGTTGCCTTGCTGCCCGCCTGCGCCAGCTTGTCACGCTGCTCGGGTGTCACGTTCTGGCTGGCCTCCCGGGCGCGGTCGCGCTGCTCGGCCGTGACCGGCTGGTTCAGGCGTGGATCGTCTTTCCAGGCGCCGTTTTCCCGCGACTGCCATTTGCCATCCTGGACGCGGGACACGTTACCGTCGCGATCGGCAAAGACATTGTTGGCCACCCCGCGGGTCTCCCGCGCCTGCTGCAGGTCGCGTTTGACCAGTGACTGCTCTGCGCGGCGGTTGCGGTTCTCCGGCCGGTTGTAGATGTTGTTGCGGGTCAACTCATTGCGATTGAAATTCGGTTGTTCTCGAAGTTATTGACCATTCGGTCCGATTGCCGGAGTTGATGTTGTTGCCGATGTTGATGTCGCCGGTATTGATTATCGTTGGGCCGCGGTAACCGCCTCCGCCGTACCAGCCGTTGCCGCAGCAGCCATAGCGGCGGTTGTAGCCGCCGCCCCAACTGACGCCGAAGTTGAAAAAGCCGTTACTCCAGCTCAAACCGAAGTTCCACCCTGTCCAGGGGTTATAGCCGACATTGAATCCCCAGGTCGGTGGCCGCGGGTAGTAATAGGGGCCATAGGGCGGATAACGCCAGCCCGTGCCGTACACCGGCACACCGTAGTAAGGGAAAGACCACATGTAACCCGGCGTATAACCCACATAGACGACTTGAGGTGTGGACTCGTACACATGCATGTGGGTCGTGTTATAAACAGGTGAGCTGGGAGGAATCTTCGCGATCTCCTCCTCAGGCACGGAGTCCGCTACCACCCAGGGCCCCGTCGGCAGACGCGGAGGTAAACCACACGCCGTTGTCGACAGCATAATAGCTATTCTCGATCTTCAGTACCTGGGTCGCTGTGTTCACCGCGTAGGACACCTGGGTGCCGGTCACCTTCTGGAAGGTGGGCTAGCCGTCGTACTCGACCTCGAGGCTGGCGCTGCTGCGGTTGATCGCCGCCGTTTGGGGTATCTGGGCGTCCAGCACCGCATCTTCGGCTTCCGGCGTGCCGGCGACGGAGGTTCTCAACCCGCCGATATCCGAGGCCGGCGGAATCTGGGCGAAGGCGGGCGGCAACTCGTCCGAGCGCACGAATGTCCACGGGCCGGCCGCCTTCTTTGCGCGGTACCAGCGTCCGGAAAGCAGCAGATACATATTGCCCGTGCCCAGGTCACGCAGCCAGGGTGACTCGGTATTGCTGACGTAGAGAATCTCGCCCCCGGGAAGCGACTCCCAATTGGGCTTGCCGTCGGTCGCGATCAGTTCCGAGGGTTCAGTGGCCACAACGATCTCCGGCGGCATTTCGGCGGCGGGGTACATCCGGGTCCGGCTCGGGCATCTGGCGGCGAGGTCTGCCGGGGGCGAAGTGGTCGGTTTCCATGGACCGAGCGCATCCCCAGCCTTGTACCACAGCGGCCGCTGGACAGGTAGTACCTGGCTCCCTCCCGCACAACCACGAATGGCGTGTTGATCACGCGTTCGTAGCCGCTGTTTTCGATCTTCTCGTAAGCGCGGTTCACCGTCGTATAAAAGCAGCACGGCCAGCTGCTCGCGGAAAATAATTTTCGGGGGATCGTTTTTGAGTTGGTCGAGACTCTCCTGCTCCAGTTCGGCTGTCGCCAGGCTCGATGACAGACGTTCCATGGAAATCTCGAACCCGGCTGTGGGGATGGCTGCCTCGACCACCGCCGTAAAACGCTGCTCCCCCGCATCTTTAGAATCCGGCCAGCGCACGTTGGTGACTTTGAAGTCGCGCACAAGGGCGGTTCCGGCGTCGCGATCGGTATCGATCCTGGCATCGAACCAGAACGTGCCGAAGATAGGGTCGGAAGAGTCTTTCAACTCCAGGGACATCGCCGCGCGTCCGCTCAGAGTGTTACCCTTCAGCTCTTCCGGTTGCGGCTGATACACGATGATCGTACCCTCTTTCGCCAGACCTCCTGCGGCCATTCCAGTGCCAGCGCGGCGTTGCAAAGCAGCCCCGTGAGAGTAGCCACACAGAACAACATGGCACGCGATAGTAAAAACCCACGTTCGTTTTTTATCATAGTGTTGCGATACCCCGGTCGGCATTCAGTCGTCTATTGAGCGATTCCAAGTATAGGCTCAGTGTAAACGCTGTCCAGCGCGGCTCTATTTGACTGTGGAGGCGACAGCAAGTTGAACCAATGTCGGTGGACAATGAGCGGGAGCACGCTGTCCGGGGGCGTCTGGCGGCATGGATGCCGCCAGCGAGCTTGCACAAGGATGTGCGCTTTTTGGCGTCCCCCGGGCAGCGTGCTCCCGCTCGTTGTCTACTCGAAAGTCACATCACGGGTCGCACTCAGCCGGCAAGCACCTGGCCGGCCGCACCGGCCGGCACGCACCTGGCCGGCCGCACCTGGCCGGCCGCACCAGCATGGAAGTCAGCAGGGAAACCAGTAAAGAATTTTTTAACCCAAACCCTTGAAAAACCCCGTTCAGACCCAATTTTCAAGTACGTCGGAGGTAGGTCCCCCAGGGAGTGCCAACGACACCCATGTAACGAAAAAATTGCTTCTCAATGGAGGATTTATCATGAAGACAATCGACCTGAGCCCGCTGTACCGCAGCACCGTCGGTTACGACCGTCTGGCATCACTGCTGGACAGCACCCTGCGCGGCGACTCGGTGGCTCCGAGCTACCCGCCCTACAACATCGAAATGATCGACGACAACCGCTATGCCGTGACCCTGGCCGTGGCCGGTTTCGACCGCGGTGAGCTTGAGATCAACGTCGAAAAAGGCGTGCTGACCGTTCGTGGCAGCAAGGCCGGCGACAGCGATCGCAAGTACCTGTACCAGGGCATTGCCAACCGCACTTTCGAGCGCAAGTTCACGCTCGCAGAGTATGTGGAGGTCAAAAGCGCCGATCTCAACAACGGCCTGCTGACGGTCAACCTGCAAAAGGAAATACCCGAAGCGATGAAGCCGCGTTCGATCGCGATCAACGCAGACAGCAACGTGCTTGAGCACGATAGCGTCGAAAAGCAGGACGACAAGGCCGCCTGAGCGAGCCTGACTGATCGCTGACTGGCGGCAGCCTCGCTGCCGCCAGGACGGCGTCTTCACTAAAGTTCCGGCCGGGCGATGACGCCTGGCCAGTTCGTTTCTTCTCCGGGCATCATTCACCAAGCCGCAGCAATCAACAAAACGGCCTTCCACCGTGGTTCTTTACACCCGGCATCCTCCTCACATCCGCCAGCCATCACGACGGTCCCTGAAATTACGTCTATAGTTGTTGCAGTGGCTGCGGCCACTGATGGCAAGAAGCCGGCGCTTCGGCACACTCCCAAGAGGTGCGCGCGAAGCGTTCCGATTATTTTCGAAGGAGCCCGAAATGACACCAGAAAAGCCTCTGATGACGCACGCCAAGCTGCTGGCGGTTCTACTCGCCACAACGCCGCTGACAGGCCAGGCGGACGACATCGGCGTTACGATTACGTTTGTGGAAAATTGTCCGCAGTCAGTCTCAAGCGATGACGTCACCGTGTCGAAAGGCCGGGGGGACCGAATACTGTGGTCGGCCATTCAAGACGGCCAACCCTACAGCGGCGGTTACAAAATCTATTTCGACCCGTTCAAGAGCGGTCCACCGCTGAAAAGTGGCGGTGGCCGGCATAAGGACCAGATACTTTCACAGAAGCTCCACGACCACGTGCCACTGGCCTCGTACAAGTACACTATCGTCGGCGACGAATGTGCGTCAAAACCGCTGGATCCGCGTATAAGGGTGCTCTAGCGTCATCCGCCGGTAACGCCTGGCGTTGCCGGCACCAACGCCACCCACTGCGAGAAGGGGACACCGAGCATGCAGCCAGGCAGGGAAATCGGCATCATCGTTTACGGGGCGACGGGTTATACCGGCAAACTCGTCGCGGAATACCTCAACCGCCAGTACGGAGTGGGTGGCGAGGTATCCTGGGCAATGGCCGGCCGCAGCCTCGACAAGTTGACGGCGGTTCGGGACGAACTCGGGATAGACAGCGCGATTCCCCTGGTGGTGGCGGATGCCGGTGACTCCGACTCCGTCGCTGCAATGGTGTCACGTGCGGGAGTCATACTGACCACCGTGGGACCCTACCAGCTCTACGGTAACGAGTTGCTGGCAGCCTGCGCCGCGGCCGGCACCGACTACGTGGATCTCTGCGGCGAGCCCGCCTGGATGCACCAGATGATCGAGCAACACGGTGCAACGGCGACAGACAGCGGCGCCAGGATCGTGTTTTCCTGCGGGTTCGATTCCATCCCTTTCGATCTCGGTGTCTACTACCTCCAGCAGGCCGCCAGTGAAGCCCTGGGTGCGCCGTGCCAACGGGTGCGGGGACGGGTTCGAAAAATGAAGGGCACCTGGTCGGGAGGCACGCTGGCCAGTTTCCGGGCCACCATGGCGGCTGTCGCCGAAAACCCCGACCTGATTGCCACGCTCACCAGCCCGTTTGCATTGACACCGGGATTCACCGGCGCCGAACAGCCGCCTGGAACGAAGCCCGTCTACGAGGAATTGCTGGGCAGCTGGTCGGCACCCTTCGTCATGGCTACCATCAACACCAAGAATATCCACCGCTCCAACCTGCTGATGGGTCACCCCTATGGCACGGACTTCGTCTATGACGAAATGATGTTGACGGGTCCGGGTGACGAGGGAGAAGCAGCGGCCCGGGCTATCGCAGCCGACAAGTCCATGGCCAGCGACACCACCGCACCGGGTGAGGGGCCGTCGCGGGAAGAGCGGGAAAACGGGCTCTACGATGTGCTGTTCGTCGGCGAAGGCGCGGACGGAAAGACGATACGCACCAGCGTACAGGGCGACATGGACCCCGGCTACGGATCAACCAGCAAAATGATCGCCGAGTCGGCCGTCTGCCTGTTGCTGAACCCGGGCCTGGCCAGCGGGGGTATCTGGACGCCGGCGGCAGCCCTCGGGATGCCGCTGGTCGATCGCCTGCAGGCCAACGCCGGCCTCAAATTCCAGCGCGAATCAGGATAAGAACAAACTGCCAGACCGGGATACAGGGGAACGGCGCGGGCGTCGTCAGCCGCCCGCCTTATTCCGCTTCCGGCGGCAGGGTCACGTTCAACTCCAGCACAGAGCAGTCATCCACGCTGTCCATCTGCACCGACACCTGGTCGTGCTCGATGTCGACGTATTTCTGGATCACCGCGATGATTTCCTCCTGCATATCCGCCAGGAAATCGGGCTGGTTGCGCGCCGCGCGTTGATGGGCCACCACGATCTGTAACCGGTCCTTGGCCACGGCGGCGGATTGGGCACTGTTATCCCTGCGGAAGTAGTCCAGGAAACTCATCATTTGCCCCCCATTACGCGCTTGAAGAAGCCCTTCTTGCGCGCCTCGGTAAACCGGTGCGGGACGTCTTCACCGGTGAGACGGGCGACGGCGTCCATGTAGGCGAGTCCGGCCGGCGCCTTGTCATCATGGATCACCGGCTGGCCCTGGTTGGACGCTTTCAATACCGCCTCCGACTCGGGGATAACGCCAAGCAATTTGATCGCCAGTATCTCCTCGACATCGGCGATGCTCAACATCTCGCCGGCGGCAACCCGCTGTGGATCGTAGCGGGTGATCAACAGATGCTCCTTCACCGGGTCCCTGCCCTCTTCCGCGCGCAGGGACTTGCTGTGCAGAATGCCCAGAATGCGGTCGGAGTCGCGCACAGATGACACCTCCGGGTTGGTCACCACAATCGCCTCGTCGGCAAAGTAGAGCGCCATCATCGCGCCTTTCTCGATGCCCGCGGGTGAGTCACAGACGATGTAGTCGTAATCCTCGGACAGCTCCTCCAGCACTTTACGCACACCCTCGCGAGTCAGCGCGTCTTTGTCCCGGGTCTGGGACGCGGGCAGGATGGACAGGTTCTCCGTGCGCTTGTCCTTGATCAGGGCCTGGCGCAACGAAGACTCGCCGTTGATCACGTTGACGAAATCGTAGACGACGCGGCGCTCGCAGCCCATGATCAGGTCGAGATTTCGCAGACCGACATCAAAGTCGATAATTGCTGTCTTCAGGCCCCGGAGCGCCAGCCCGGTCCCGATTGCAGCACTGCTGGTCGTTTTGCCAACCCCGCCCTTGCCCGAGGTGACGACGATGATTTTTGCCACTACATTCTCCTAACTGTTGAACACTGCCCACACTCCGCCCGGGGTGTGGTGCCAGAGAAACATGCGCACTGTTGGGCCGGTGCTTGCCTACAGCGGCTCCATGCACAGCTTCTCACCATCGAGGTAGACCTGGACCGGCTGCTTGCGAAGGTCGTCCCGCATATCTTCACTGAGGATGAAATTTCCGGCCACTGAAAGCAATTGCGCCTCCATCTGCTGACAGAAAATGCGTGCGGCCGTGTCGCCCTGGACACCGGCGAGCGCGCGCCCGCGCAGGCCACCGTAAATATGGATATTGCCGTCCGCGAGTATTTCCGCCCCCTCGCTCACCGGCGCCATTACAATGAGATCGGCGTCGCGAGCGTACACCTGCTGGCCCGATCGCACGGGCTGGGTGACCAGCTTGCTGCGCCGCGGGGACTGCGTTTCCGGCACGATTTTCGATGCACTCTCGCCCGCCCGGTCGGCGGCTCGCGGTTCACGCGCTGCCCTGCCCCGGCCCGACGAAGCCGGCAGCAGAGCCAATCCCGTTGCCGCTATCGCCTCCGCGAGAAGTGCCGGCCCACGAAAGCCGATCGGCTGCAGTCCCTGGTGCCGGCAGGCAGACAACAGATTCGCCAGCTCCGCCGGACCGGCGGGCCCCGTGTATTTCTCCAGATTCAGCACGACAGGAGATTGTCGCAGCAGCTGCGGGGCCTGCTCGACTGTTGCGGCGAGCTGCTCGTCGAAGGTCGCCGTCACGTCGCCGTACAATTCCAGCACCATCACAGTGACCATGCTGCCTTTCAGGTGAAAGCCGCAATCCGGCGAGACCGCCACATGATTCAATAGTCAAACTCCGTGTAGGCAAGCACTGCGCCATTGCCGTCGACCAGGTCTACGCGCCAGCGACCGCGAAGGTCCCTGCTCAGGTATTTGCTGCTATAACTGCGCCAGGTATCCGCACCGATCTGCACGGGTACTTCCGCGAATACTGTATCGCCCCGCCGCCAGCGGTAAACAATCTGTTGTCCGGCCATGCCACGGACAGAGGAAAATGCGATCACCCGCACCAGCCCCTCGACCTTGGGGTCCTCCCTGATGTCGGCGATAGTGCCCACCGGCTCCCGACGGCGAATCCGGTCGGTCAGCCGAAACCGGGATACCTGCGACGAGATGACCTCGTTGGCCAACAGCGTCAGCGGCTGACCAGCCGGGGCCGCACCGGACCGCCTGTCATCGCGAGGGCGCGGGGCAGGAGTCGGTGGTGGATCAGCGGGCGCCGCCTCGGGTGCGACAGCCTCAACCACTGGTTCCGCTTCGGCTTCGTATTCAGCGCCGCTCTCAGCGCGCGTTGCCGCCGCCGGGGCGGCTCCTGCTTCCCGATCGTTGGATGATGCAACCGGCGGCGCGGCGCTAATGGTCGCGGCGGTTGCCCTGGCGTCACCGTCGGTCGCGGATTCCGCAATCGCCGGTGCCTCAGCGGACTCGCCGCTTCCGGCATCGGGTCCGGCGTAATCAAGCAGGTCGCCCTGGCGCCTTTGCTCAGTGGCCGCGTTGGGGAACTGCACGGAAGGACCGGGCTCGGTGTCAGGCAGGGCGATAGAACGCTCGCTTGCCGGTGCGTCGACCTGCCCACTACCCTTCGCAAGCGTGGCCACTGTGTCTTCCGGGGATGACGTCGATGCCACCCCGGCATCAGGCTCCGATTCGGGGGCAAAGAGACCGTAGATCACCAGCGCGAGCCCAATGGCCAGGGCGAGGGCCATGACTATCCGGTCCCAGCGATAGCGGGCCCAGAAAGACGGGCCACCTGCGAGCTCCGGGCTCATCACGACCCTTACTTTCAAGTTCGAAGGTGACTCTGTCATTGATCTGGCTGCTGAATCGCGCGTTATAGCCACCCGGGAGGGGTGGTAGGACGAATTGAGCGAGGAGTATAGCGGGAACCGCGGGCGGGTAACAGGGCTGAGATGCACTCGTCCGCGCGGTGCGCTGTCGCGGGTCAGTACCCGCTGGCCCAATCCGGCAGGATAACGCCATTGCGTTCGCGGTAGGCTTCCCAGAGGCCTACCATCCGGGCCAGCCGCTCCGGCTCCGAGGCCGCCAGGTCATTCATCTCGGCGGGGTCATCGGCTAGATTGTACAGCTGCCAGCGATTGGTCAACACACCCGCTGGCCGCGGCTCGAGTATTTCGTGGTAGGGCTCGTAGATGATCTTCCACGAACCCTGGCGCAACCCGCGTTTTCCGAACAGTTCCCAACCGAGGTAATCCGCCGGACCGCGCACGTCGTCCGCCGTGCCGGTAAGTACCGGCAGCAGTGAACGACCCTGCATGGCAGCGACCGGACGGCCCCGAAACACCGGGCCGGGTCGGTCTACCCCGGCGAGCTCCAGCAGGGTCGGCATCACATCCATCACGCTGATGATGGCGTCGCTGCGCAGACCGCTGGCCAGACCTGCAGGGTAGTGAAACAGCGCCGGCACCCGCACGCCCCCCTGCGAGGTGAAGCCCTTGAACATGCGTGCCGGGGTGTTTCCCGCAAGACCCCAGTTGGGCCCGTACCAGAGGTAGGAGTCAGCGGCGCCCATGTTGTCGTAGCTGTTATCGCAGCAGGCCGCCACCCAGTCGCGCAGTGCATCCCAGCCCTGCTCGAGGTGATGTGCCTCCGGCCCGTTGTCCGAGAGAACCACCACCACTGTATTGCGGTATTGGTCGCTCTCTCGCAGGTAGGTCAGCAGGCGGCCCAGGTAACGGTCGACGTCGTCGACCATCGCGGCGTAAATCTCCATTTTACGGGCTTCGACGCGTTGCTGTTCGGGGGTCAGCGAGGACCACGGGGGTTCACCGGGCATCCGCGAAAAAGGACGGATGCCGGACTTTACCAGCCCTAGCGTCTGCAGGCTGGCGAGGCGGGTTGCGCGCAGAGCGTCATATCCCCCGTCATAGGCACCGGCATAGCGGGCGATGCTTTCGCTCGGTGCCTGCAGCGGCCAGTGGGGCGCCGTGTAGGCAAGGTAGGCAAAGAACGGCTGTTCACTGTCACGCCCGGATTCGATGTAGTCGATCATCCGCTCGGTATAAAATGCGCTGGAGTAGAATCCGCGCGGGAGTGCCGACAGGCTTTCACCGTCCTCCCGGTAACGCGCCTTGCCGGGTCCGACCAGCGGCAACATGTTCCCGAACGCGCCCGCCCCGCCCTCCAGCATCGCGAAAGAACGCTGGAATCCTCGCGCCGCCGGACCGGTCTCCCGCTCCAGCCCGAGGTGCCATTTCCCCGTCATGTAGGTGCGGTAGCCCGCGTCGCGAAGGACTTCCGGCAGCGCCGCTACCCGCCGGTTCAGGTAGCCCTCGTAGCCGGGGCGGCCCTTCTGGTTCGGCGCCAGTTCCTCTGCCATATTGCCGAGCCCGGCGATATGACTGTCGGTGCCGCTCAGCAGCATCGCCCGTGTCGGCGAGCAGTTCGGGGTGGCGTGAAACTCGGTGAGAACTATCCCGGACGCCGCCAGTTTGTCCAGTGTCGGCGTCCTGATCTCGCTGCCCAGGAAACCCAGGTCGCTGAACCCGACGTCATCGAGGACCACGAGGAGAATATTGGGCCTGGCGGCCATCTTGGACGCAGCGGTGGCGGCCCAGGCCGGCATCAGGGCAGCGAGCAGCAGACACGGGAGTAATACCCGGATCAGCTGCCGCAACGACACCAGCGCACCTCTGAACAATGGCAGTCTCTCACCCCGCCTAGAAATGATAGGCGGCGGTCAGCCCGTACATGCGCGGAGGTGCGTACGTCGCCGTGGCGCCGAGGATGCCGAGGTCCAGCGAGTAGGCCTTGTACTCCTCGTCGGCGAGATTGCGGACCCAGGCCGAGAGCCGCAATTTTTCGTTCACGCCCTGCCAGGTCAGGCGGGCGTTGTGCACGCCGTACGCCTTCTGCCGGGTACCGGCGCCGTTACTGACCTCCAGGAACTGGTCGTCGTAATAGACGCCGTCAAGCTGCAGAGCAATGTTACCTCCGAGTGCATCCAAATTGTAACGAACCAGGTAGTTGGCGCTGTAGTCGGGCGTGTTGGGCAACTCGACGCCATTGAGGAAATCGATCGGCCAATCGACCGGGAAGCCGACCGGTGTGACCTGTTGCTGGGGTGTTTCCACGCCATCGACCTCGGAATCCTGAAGGGAAACGCCGAGCAGCATGTCCCAGTGGACATTGGGCGACCAGGTTAACTCGACCTCGGCACCGAGGTTGGTGGCGTCCGCGTTGGCCACGCTGGGCGTCCCATCAGAGAACGTAAACGCCTGGTAGTCATCATAATCGTAGTAAAACACCGCGCCGTTCAGTCGCGCCAGGCCGTTCGCAAATTCGGTTTTGAAACCGACCTCGTAGGCGTGCAGCGTTTCCTCATCATGGCGGATGTTGTCCAGACCCACGTTGGCAGAGGGCGCGAAGTTACCGCCCTTGATGCCCCGGTTGTAGGCGATATAGGTCAGCGTGTCGTCGCCGATGCGCCAGTCCAGCTGCAGGCGCCCGGCCCAGTCGCTGTAGTCGACCTCGTCGTTGTCGACACCGGCGGCGGCCGCGGCGCTCTGCAGGTCGAAGATATCGGGCACCACAATGCCCTCTTCCGGCGAGACAAAGCTGGTGCGGAAGTCCATCTCCTTGTCGTCGTCGGACCAGCGCAACCCGAGAATCAAGGTCAGGTTGTCGGTGAAATCCCATTCCCCCTGGCCAAACACCGACCAGTTGCTCGAGTCCAGCGTGTAATCCTGCACCACCGCGGGATCGGTCAGCGCCGCCGGGTCAAAACCAAGGTCAACGGCCACACCCGCAATCGGCGCACCACGGGTTGTCACGTCGGCCTCGGTTTCCATATCGAGATAGTAACCGCCCACGACCCAGCGAAAGCGCTCGGTGGAGCCGGACAGACGCAGTTCCTGGGAGAACTGAGTGAAATCGGCCACGGTCGTGAATTCAATGATCGGTACCGGGATGCCGTCACCGTCCTCGGTGTAGAACTTGTCGAGCTCGTAATAATTGGTGATTGACACCAGGTTCATGGTCTCGCCAATCTCGAGGTCCAGCTTGGCCGTGTAGCTGTCGGTCTCGCGATCCATGAAGCCCGCGTAATCCGAGTAGTGTTCGAACGGCTCCGGATGATCACCGTCGAAGATCGTACGACCCGCCGTGTCCACCGGGGCAAAACAGTCGAGCTGGCTGGGGCAGAAGAACACCTCGGCCGTAAATTCCTCCAGGGTCAGCCCGCCGGGCGGTGGGTTGCCCTCCAGGATGACGTCGTTGGTAAACTGCTGGAATTCAGGCGGGATGTAGGCATCGTTTGAGTTCCCGTAAGGCAGGAAGCTGTAGGCACCGGTGGGAACCTCGTCGTCCTCGGTGTGCTTGTACTGCAGGGTGAGCACCGCCCGGTCCCCGAGGTCGAATTGCAATTCGCCACGCATGGTCCAGCCGTCCAGGCCGCCGATATCCACGCCGCTGGGCGGAAGTGGATTACCCTCGGGGAAGGCCTTGGACTCCATGTAACCATCCACTTCCTCGGTGCGTCCTGCGATTCGCCCGCGGATCGAGTCAGTGAGACCCCCACCCAGAGCGAACTCCAGTGCCTGGCGATCGTAATCACCCACGGTGCCCTCGATGTAGCCGTTGAACTCATCGTCATCGGCGCCCACCGTCAGGTAGTGGATGACGCCGCCCGTGGCGTTGCGACCGAACAGCGTGCCCTGGGGCCCGCGCAAGACCTCGACCCGCTCTATATCAAACAACTGCGAGTTGATCCCGTTCATCGTCGCCATGTAGACGTCGTCGACATAGACCGCGACGGGCGCCTCCAGGTTATCGGTAAAGTTGTTCTGGGAGACACCGCGGATATTGAAGATCGTCAGGTGTGGGGAGAAGGTCACCATCTGCAGCCCCGGAACCTGTTCGGTGATCTCCACCGTGTTGGTGACACCCAGGGCTTTCATCTGGTCGCCGGAGTAAGACGTCACCGAGATGCCTACATCCTGCATACTCTGCTCGCGCTTGCTGGCCGTGACCATGATTTCCTCGAGCACCGCCGCCTGCGCGGCCTCGAGTCCTACCAGCATCGCGGACACCGCGGTCACGGCGCGCGCCAGTTTGTTGGCCTGCTGCATTTTGATTCCCTCTCGCTGTGCGACCTGCGTTCTTGTCGGGTGGTTCGTCGCTGTTACAGATTTACCATCATAATCCGACGTGAGCCAGTGATGCGGCCGCTTCGATTGACCCCCAGCGAACTACAAAATTGACTGCGGGAGAAAACCACGCGGGAACAGGGGCGTCAGGCGCCGGCCTGTCAGGCGAGACCACACGCCTCACATTTCCAGATAGTCTGCCGCCAGTCGACACGCCTTCTCGACCAGCATCGGGGTGAGTTCCCGGGCGGTTTCCGTCTCGTGTCGCGTGTGCACCCAGCCCAGGTAGGTGAAAGACCGGGCCAGCAGAAACAGCGGCAGTTGCCGCAGTTGCTCGTCGGGCAGGTCGCGAAGGCGCCGATACCCCTCGATCAATGCCGCCCTGGCCGCCGGGTAGTAGTCCTGCTCCATTTCGAAATAGAGCGCGGTCGCCAGTTCGAACAGGTGCCAGCCAAAGCCCGCATCATCAAAATCGATGAGCCGGACGGCGCTGTTGTCCAGCAGCAGGTTCTCGGCGACCAGGTCGGCGTGAATCATGCTGTAGCGGCCCCGGTTGGCAGGATTCTGCTGGTAGCGCAGCAGGTCATCCCGCACCCGCCGGCGCGCCGTCTGCAGGAGCTCGCGCTCATTCGCGGTCAGCGCCGCCAGTTCCCAGAAGCGCCCCCAGAACGGGTGGTCGCCAACCAGCCCGTCGATATCCCAGGCATGACGGGTAAAACCCTCAGGTAATGGCCAGTCGACCGCCTGGTTGTGCACCCGCGCCGCCTGCTCGCCGAGCAGCCCGTACACATGCTCTATCGCCGTCGTATCCTCGATGCCCTGCTCCACCGAACCCAGCTGCTGACCATCGACCCAGCAAAAAATGTCCACCTGCCGCGCCTCCGGCACCCCGGGGCTGGTGACGACGGCAAATCTGGCGCCGTCGGGAGTGGGCAGTACCTCGGGCACCTCGATGCCACTGGCCTTGAGCGCCGCCATCCATTGCAGCTCCGAGCGAAGAGATGCGTCCGAGTGGTACCCCGCCCGGTGAATACGCAGGGCAAAGCGCCGGCCGTCGGCGGTGGTCAGCTTGAAGACACCATTCTCCCGGTACTTGATCAATTCCACTTCCGGATCACCCAGCCCCCACCGGGCAGCGGCGCTCGCCGCCAGTGCCGCCATCCGCGCCGCCTGGCCGGCGGCATCGAGCCGATAGAAATCACTCATTCCTGCCCGCCTCCCACGCCGCCAGGCAGTCGTCGAGCGCGGCCAGCAGCAGGTCTCCGTGCTCGCGCCCAAACGGCATGGGCGGCCGCATTTTGAGGACATTGTCATGGCGCCCGATCTTGCTGATCAGCACGCCGCGACGGCGCATGGCGTTCACCACTTCGGCGGCAGCTGCGGTGGCCGGCGCCTTTGTTTCACGGTCGAGTACCAGCTCGAGGGCGAAAAACAGCCCCATATCGCGCACGTCACCGATGACGTCATGGCGGGCCTGTAACTCGCGCAGCCCACCCGCAACATGGCCACCCACCGTGACCGCGTTGTCTAGCAGATCCTCCTCCTCGATGACATCCAGCACCGCGAGAGCCACTGCACAGGAGACCGGATTACCGCCGAAGGTGTTGAAGTACATGCCCCATTCGCCGAACGCATCGACCAGGTCAGCGCTGGCGACGACAGCGGACACCGGGTGGCCATTGCCCATCGGCTTGCCCAGCGTCACGATATCCGGTGTGGTGTCATACCACTGGTGAGCAAACCAGTGACGACCGGTGCGGCCAAAGCCCATCTGCACCTCATCGGCGATGTACAGGCCACCCGCACGCCGGACATGCGCGATCGCCTCGTCCAGGTAACCGGGCGGGACCGTCACCAGCCCCTCGTTGGCAAAACCGGGGCACACCAGCAAGCCCGCGACGCCGTTGCCATCGGCTTCGAACGCATCGCACGCTGCCTTCACGTGATCTGCCAGCACGCCTGCAAGCTCCGGCTCCGCCACCCCGGGCAAACCGCGATAGGCGTCGGGGACAGGAACACCGCGCACCCGTTTCGAGCCAGCTGCCTCCGGCATGAAACCGGTACCCAGCTCGGCGACCGCCTCGGTATTCCCGTGGTAGGCAAAATCGGTCACGATGATGCCCTGTGCGCCGGTCTGGTGGCGCGCCATGCGCAGCGCGATCTCGTTGGCCTCACTGCCGGTACAGGCCAGCATCACGTTCGACAGGGACGCGTCGAACTTGCCGGTGAGCCGCTCGGCATACCGCACGATATTCTCGTGCAGGTAACGGGTATGGGTGTTGAGCGTGGCGGCCTGCCGGCACAATGCCTCGACCACCCGGGGGTGACAGTGCCCGACGTGCGGCACGTTATTGTAGACATCGAGATAACGGTTGCCGTCCACATCAAAGACCCAGACGCCCTGCCCGCGCACCAGTTGTAGCGGCTCGTCGTAAAACAGCGGTGAGTGCGTGCCGAGGACCTTGAAGCGTCGCTCGAGCAGCTGGTCGGTTTCAGTCATAGAAGCCATCCATCACCACCTGGCTCTCCGGGAGCGTTGAGCCGCCGTCCACGACGATCGTCTGGCCGGTGATGTAGCGCGCCTCATCAGACGCCAGGAAGAGCATGGTGTTGGCAATGTCTTCCGGCACACCGAGGTGGCCCTGGGGAATACATCGGGCCATCGCCGCCAGTTCGGCCTCGTCTCCCAGCGCGGCCATCGCCTGGGTCAGAATGTAGCCAGGTTCGACACCATTGACGGTGATGTTTTCACGGGCATATTCCAGCGCCGCCGTGCGGATGAAACCGTTCATCCCGCCCTTGGACATGGCGTAATGCGCCGTGCCCGGCATCGCCACCCGCGGCCCGGTGACCGAGGAGGTAAACAGCAACGGCCGCCACCCCGGGCGCGCAAATGCGGCAGGCAGGCCTGGGTCAACCAGAACGCGGCCTTGAGGTTGACCGCCAGCGTGGTATCGAGCACCTCGTCAGACAGTGCTTCCACCGTGTGCAGCGGATAGACGGCCGCGTTATGGACACCGATATCGACGCGGCCGAAGTGCTCGACGGTGTCCGCGACCATGGATTCCACCGCGGCTCGAGTGCCGACATCGCACTGTACCAGCAGCGCATCGCCACCCGCGTCCACGATCCGGTCCACGGTTTCCTGCCCGTTCGCCGCTGTGCGCGTGGCCACGACGACGCAGGCGCCGGCGGCCGCAAAGACCGTCGCTATGCCCTCGCCGATGCCCTGGCCGGCCCCGGTGACAATGGCTACCTTACCCGAGAGATCTCCCAACATGGTGCTGCCTCTGCCCTAATGGATGCATGAATTCCTGGTAGTATTGCGACCGCAACAGGTCGGGTTCCGAGACCTGCTCGTCCAGCACCGCGTCCAGAGTTTGCTCACCTGCGAAACGGGCCGGGTCTAGGTGGCGGTAATTTTCGCTGTAATCCCGATCCACCAACGGCGAGAGGTCACGCATGACCACACCCCGGTGCCGCATGTCAGCGCCCACCAGGTAAAAAAACCGGACGAACTCAGCGGCAGCAGCCTGTTGACAAGCTCCAGGCTTTCACGCTGAAAGTGATCGGGGAAGCTTTCCCGGTTGCTGGAGTCTGTCATACTTTCGGCGGATGGTCGCGCCAACCGTGCTGGCCCATACTACAGTGCACGATAGCAGGCGGGTTCTACCATGCAAACACCCCGGGCGTCCGGTGCGATAGATGTCAACAGCCGGGCCACGCTATCGGCGACCATTTACCTCTCGGTAATCGGCGCAGCCGTGTTCATCGTCCAACCCGGGTTCATCCAGGGCCTGGTTGAATTCTATGGGTTCAGCGAACAGCAGGCAGGTTACATCGCCTCCGCCGAGGTCTGGGGCATCGCCATTACCACGGTACTGCTCGCACTGGGCGGCCACCACTTCGACTGGCAGCGCATCCTGCGCTGGTCGCTGGCTGGTTTTGCCGCCGGCAATCTGGCATCGCTGGCCACCGACTCACTGATCCCCTTCACCGTAACCCGGTTCCTGGTGGGCCTGGGGTCGGGCGGACTGATTTCCCTCACGTTTACCATCATCGGCCTGACCCGACTCACCGACCGCAACTTCGGCTTGCTGATCATGGGTGTGCTGACTTACGGGGCGCTGGGACTGTGGGTCATGCCGACCGCGCTCGAACAGGTGGGCATGGTCGGGGTACTGCTGTTTTTTGCCGCGCTGGGAGCCAGCGGCTGGTTCTGTGTGCCGTACCTCCCAGCTTCCGGAGAAGAGCACCTGCAGGTGGAGGCCGATGCGGTGGACCTCGGTGCGGGCATGCGCGGGCTTGCGATTGCCGCGATGTTCACCTACTTCTTCGGGCAGGGGGTGATCTGGGCGTACCTTTTCCTGATCGGGCTAGACGGCGGCGTGGCCGAGCAGTCCGTCGCAAACGGCCTTATGCTGTCACAGTTACTCGGTATTGCCGGTGCGTTTACGGCCGCCATCGCGGGACGGCGTCTCGGTAGGTCCGTGCCACTGGCCCTGGGCATCCTCGGCGGCAGCGCGGTACTGGCCTGGCTGCTCAACCCGTTTTCGGCCCTGGTGTACACGGTGACCGTTTGCGTCTATAACTTCGCCTGGAACATGACCCACCCGTTTCTGCTCGCCGCCATGGCCAGCTTCGACCGCCATGGCAGGGTCGTGGTGTATGCGGTGGCCGCACAGATGCTGGGACTCGCCGTCGGTCCCGCGTTTGCCGCGTCACTGCTCACCGAGGGAGACTACGCCCGTGTCATTCATGCCGGTATGGCACTGTTCATCGCCTCTTATCTGTTCGTACTCATCCCGCTCATCGCCCACCACCGGGCGATAAAACGGGAACGGCTGAAGGCCCTGTCGGCATCGCAGGCGGTGCCCTGATTGCAGCCGCTCCGCTCCTCGCCAGCAGCCACCGCGCCGGCACTACTGCCCGCGAGGCCGGCTGTCTGTCGGCCCGCCGCACCGAGCGCTTATCTGCCGCCGTCGTGCTCGCTACCTCAGCGGTTGCACGCGCACTGAAACGCTTGTCAGAGCCTGTCAATCACCGTAGGGTGAAATCGAGGCGACGACGCGGGAGACTGTCGATGGCGCCGGCCGGGTGCCCACAGGAGGCAGCGATGACCGCTAACACGGAGCAATTCGACCACTGGATACGGGGAGACTTCGTCACCCTGAATACTGAGCTGGAGGCGCTGTACTTTGCCCGGGAGAACCCGGAACTCGTCGACGGCGTCGGCGAGGACCTGAAACAGGAGCTGCTGGAGAGTGGCCGGAGTTACATCGTGGAGTTGCTCAGGGAGGGCAATACCGACGAAGGCTTCGAGGCGGGATTCGAGCTGCTCGGTAACGTCGGCTTTTACATGGCGGCCTGCCGGCGCCATGGCCTCACCGAGCCGTCGCGCGAAACCCGGTCCCCGCTCACGGAGGCCTCGGCGCTGGCCATGCAACTCGGCGCGTCGCTGGGCGTGGTGCCACGCTTCGCCTCGGCCCACCTGGAAACCCACAACCTGGCCCGGGCCGGCGTTTTCCGGACCTTCACCTCACTGGCCGACGAAGACCTGTTCATCACCTACAATACCCGCGCCGCGCTCCACTACATCCGGGCGGCCGAGGCGCTGCGGCGCACCCTTCCCCTGGGGGTGTCACACCCTGTCACAGCGGATCTGCTGGCAGTCGCCACGGAGGCACTCAAGGCCGTGGTGGCTTCCAACACCGGTCTGTTCGATCAGCTGGACGTCGATCGATTTTTCTATTGCGTGCGGCCTTACTACAAGCCCCACCGGGTCGGCCTGCACGAATACCGCGGCGCCAACGCCGGCGATTTTGCCGGCATCAACGTCATCGACCTGCTGCTTGGCCTGTGCCGGGCGGACGACGCCTACTACTCACAGCTGCTGGTGGACAAGTTCCTGTTCATGACGCCGGAAGACCAGCTCGTACTGCGCGACTGCATGCGCCGCCAGAGCCTGCTGGACAGCTTCCTGTCCCAGCGCGAGAGCCATGGCGACGCCGGCTGGTTCAAGACCAACGTCGCCCTGTTTCTCGACGCCTGCGAAGCCCATGGCAGAACGGCGGTGCAGCATCACGAGCAGCTGGTGGCCCGATTCATCGAGAACCCAGCGCGCCGACGCGGCCTGATCGACGCCCCCGGCATCACTGCCAGCGGCCCACCGCTGCCGGTTTTGTTGAAGTCGCTGCGCAAGCTGGCCGACCTGCGCTGTGCGGCTCCGCGGGATGACATTCCCAGTCGTTACCGCGATATCCAGGCCCTGCGAGATTGCCTCTGAAACGCCTCTTTACCCACGCCCACGAGGCGAGCGGCGGTCGTTTCCTGCCGGGTAGGGAGGCAATCTGGGGACTGACAACGGCCGTATCCTTAACGACTCCCACCTGCCACCGGAACCCTGATCCCGTGACCCTCACGTCCCTGACCGAAAACTGCCCGTACTGCGGCGAGCCTATCGAACTGGTGGTCGACGACGGCGACATCGACCAGGACTATATCGAAGACTGCCAGGTCTGCTGCCAACCGATAGAGGTGAGGGTCCGCAGTGGTGTGGGGGGCGAACCCGTGCTAGAACTGCTGCGGGACAGCGACTGATGGCCGCCCGCGCGCAGCGCGTGGTTGTGGTCGGGGGCGGTTTCGCCGGCATCGCCTGTGTGCGGGTCTCGACCGCCGTCACTTTGATGTGACCCTGGTCGACCAGAAGTCCGCCTTCGAATTCCTGCCGAATATCCACGAACTGATCTCCGGAATAAAAACCGTTCCGGCGGTTCAGCTGCCCCTGCGACCGCTGCTGGAATCACTCGGCCACCGGTTCCGCCATGCACGGGTGCAATCCCTAGACCCGGAGAGGAAACAGGTGCTCCTGGAGCGCGGCCGGCCGCTCCCCTACGATTCACTGGTCGTGGCTGCCGGCGCCGCGGACGCCACTTTCGGCATCCCGGGGGTGACCCGCAACAGCCTGCCGTTCAAATCCGCGGCGGACTGCGACCGTATTCGCAAACGACTGGCCTCCCTCGCACAGCGTCGCAACCCGGCACAGGTGGTGATCATCGGTGGCGGACTGTCGGGCGTGGAGGCCCTCGGCGAAATCCTGCGACGTTACCGCAGCCCGGACTGCGGCCTCGCCATCACCCTGGTGGAGGCTCAGGAACGGCTGTTACCCCAGCAGCCTGCGCCACTGGACGGGCACATCCGCGACGTCTGTAAATCACACGCCGTAACCCTGATCTGCGGTGACCCGGTGCAGCGGGTGTCACCGCGCACCGTCTCCCTCGCATCCGGTCACTCACTGCGCAGCGACCTGACGATCTGGACCGGCGGCCCCGCGCCCCCGGAATGGCTGGCCCGCTGCGGCCTGGCGCGAGAGGGGGCGTGGGCAGCGGTCGATAGCACGCTGCGCAGCGCGCTGTGCGAGGGTGTCTACGTCGCCGGTGATGCGGCCGGTTTGCCCAGGCCCCAGGCGCGCCAGGCGTATCACTCACTGGACATGGGCGCCTGTGTGGCGAGGAACCTGCGCCGTGAACAACGCGGCCGCCGCCCCGTCGATTACCGGCCCGCGGCCAAACCGGTGCTGGTCTCGTTCGGAGACCTGAGCGCGATGCTGGTCGCCGGGCAATGCGCGCTGGCCGGGCCGGCATTGGCGGCGGGCAAGGAACTGGTCTTCGAAGCGGTGATGGCTCAACTTGACGCGCGCCGCGGGCCATCACCTGTACTGGCGGCGATCGGGCGCGGCGAGCTGGCCCTGCGCCGACTGGCCTGGCCGACGGCGCGTTCGCTCACGGCACTGCAGCGGCAGCTCAGCCTGAAGCTCCTGGTCTGAGCGCTGCAGGATGACCGGCCACTGGCCAAGAAATCCGAAACCTCAGTACAATGCGCCCACCGTCCATCGAGGCACCAGCCCGCAGGAGATCATGCGTGTACAAAGAACTTCAGGAAACCATTGCCGGAATGACGGCACCGGGACAAATGTTCAATGTGACCGAGGTGAACGTCGGCGGGCAGACAGTCAAGGCCTGGGCGATGGCACCCGATTCCCTTCGCGATGTGTGGCTCAACACAGCCGGACACGGCGAGGCTGACTACCTGGTCTACCGTGACGAACGCTGGACCTACACCCAGGCCCACGAGGAAGTTGCGAGGATCGCCAACTGGCTGGTCGCCAACGGCATCGGGCCGAACGACCGGGTCGCCATCGCGATGCGCAACTACCCCGAGTGGATGCTCTGCTACTGGGCCATCAGTTGCATCGGCGCCGTTTCAGTCGGTATCAACGCCTGGTGGGTCCCCGAGGAACTCGAGTACGGCCTCAGTGATTCCGGCGCCAGGATGATCATCTGCGACAGCGAGCGTCTGGCGCGCGTCGCCGAAATTCGCGGCGCGCTGCCAGACCTGCGGATTGTCGCTGTGAGGGTGGATGATGTCCCGGAGTGGGCGACGCCCTGGAGCGATGTGCTCGCCGCCGAACCGGTGATGCCCCCCGCCACCATCGACCCCGACGACGACGCCTGTATTTTCTACACCTCGGGCACGACGGGCCGGCCGAAGGGGGCACAGCTCACCCACCGGGGTTGCGTCAATAACCTGTTCAGTGTCATGTTCGGCTCCCTGTCCCAGGCCGGTACGCAGGCCAGGCTGCAGGGCAAGGAGCCCCCCAACCCGCTGGCGGCGGGCGGTTCCCAGATGGCCTCCATCGTCGCCACACCGTTGTTTCACGTCACCGCAAACAACTGTCTCGCCCAGACCGCGACCATTGCCGGTGGCAAACTCGTCCACATGCACAAGTGGGATGCGGGCGAGGCCCTGCGGCTCATCGAGGAGGAAAAAATCACGGTTTTCAGCGGCGTGCCGGTAATGAGCCGGGAAATCATCAACCATCCGGATTTCGCGACCCGGGACACCTCCTCGCTCAGCGCCCTCAACGGCGGCGGCGCGGCTGTGCAGCCGGACCTGGTCGGCAAGATCAAGGGGGCCGGTCGGGGCACCCAGCCGGGGCAGGGCTATGGCATGACCGAGACCTGCGGGGTCATCAGCACCTCCACCGGGTTCTTTCTCACTGATAAACCCACAAGCGCCGGGCGACTGCTCCCGGTCTTCGACCTCAAGGTGATCGACGGCGACGGCAACGACCTGCCAACCGGTGAAACCGGTGAAATATGCGTTCGCGGCGCGCAGGTGATCAAGGGCTACCTCAACCGGCCGGAGGCCACCGCCGAAGCTATCGTGGACGGCTGGCTGCGAACCGGCGACATCGGCTATATCGACAGCGATAATTTCATCTACCTGGTCGACCGCGCCAAGGATATGGTGCTGCGGGGCGGGGAGAATGTTTACTGCTCAGAGGTCGAGTGGGTGATTCACCGCCACCCGGGCATCGCGGAATGCAGCGTATTCTCGGTGCCAGACGAACGCCTGGGAGAGGAAGTGGGCGCCGCCGTCTATCCCGCGCCGGGCGTCGAGGTGAGCGCCAGCGAACTGCGGGACTTCTGCAAGGAGCACCTCGCCGCCTACAAGATTCCGCGCTACATCTGGGTACTGAACGACCCCCTGCCACGCAATGCCAGCGGCAAGTTCGTCAAGCGGGAGTTGCAGGACTCACTGGATCTCGCCGACGCCGGCTGACCGACGGCGTCAGTGGCCCCGCCGGTAGCGTGCGGGCGTGACGCCGAATTCCTTCTTGAATGCGCGGCTGAAGTGCGACGCATCCTTGAACCCGGCCCGGTAGGCGATCTCCGACACCGGGTAGGCCGCGAAGGCGCCGTCGCCGAGCGCGTCCCGGCACCCTTCCAGGCGCAACCGCTGGATATAGCGTGAAACGGATTCACACTCGCCTTCGAACAGGCGGTGCAGGTAGCGTGCCGAGATGTCATGGGCCTCAGCAATCCACTCCGGCCCGAGCCGCTCATCGTCGAGATTGCGCCGAATAAACTGCTTGATGCGCTGCAGGTACTCGCGCTTCACGCCGCTGTTGAACAGCTCCTGCCGCTGCGCCTCGCGCGCATACCCCAACGTCGTCGACAGCAGGTCGATCACGTTGGCCTCCAACCGGCGGGCGAGCACGCCGTCGAGGGTATCCAGGCGCAGCGCGATCGAGGTGACGAACTGGGCGAAGAGCCCGTTGGCACCCACCCTGGACTCCATCGTTACCCCCAGGTGCCGAGCGGGCTGGTGAACACACTCCTCCATCAAGGGTTCGGGTATAGCCAGCACGACCTGTGAATACTCGTGCTCAAAATGCAGTTCGTAGGGCTCCGAGCTGAGACACAGGGTGAAGTCCCCCGGGCGCAGGTGCGCCTCGCGCCCGCGGTGGCGCACCCGGCCCTCACCCTGAACCTGGACCTTGACCAGATAGGCGGCATCCGAGGCCCGGCCGATGTGCTGGCGCCTGCGATAGACATCGAGCGGCGAGCTACTGACTGTCGCGAAGCCGACGTTGCCAAGCTGGTGCCGGCGCAGTTCGCCGGCGAAACCGACCCCGCTTTCTCCCCGCGCCTCTACCGACATGGGGAAAAAGGTTTCGCTCACCAGCTCGGTGAAAGCGTCCACCCTGTCGGTGGAATGAGGCTTTTTCAACAGGCTGCTAATGATTTGCTACCTCCAGCACGCCGGACTCGGGCCCGAACTCCGAGCGCACCAGCAGTTCATGGTAGTTGCTGCGGTCGATGTGGCCGCGCGCGGACCGGTCGGTGACCGACACGATCCAGGTTACCGCCAGCGCCAGCGGCAACGTAAACAATGCGGGGTAATTGTAGGGGAACAACGCGTGCTCGTGCCCCAGCACCGACACCCAGACCTGGGGTCCGATAACAATCAGTACGATCGAGGAAACCAGACCCACCACGGCGCCGAGGATAGAGCCACGCGTGGTCAGGCCGGGCCAGTACAGTGACAGGAACAGGATCGGGAAGTTGACCGAAGCGGCGACCACCATTGGCATGGTCGCAATGAACGCCACGTTCTCGTTTTCAAACAGGATACCCAGGACCACGGCGATAATGCCGATCACAACCACGGTGACCCGTGTCGCGATCAACTCGGTGCGGATGTTCGGCTTACCTTGGCAAAGGACTTCGGCGTAGAGGTCATGGGATATCGCAGCCGCCCCGGAGACGGTGAGCCCGGCTACTACCGCAAGAATCGTCGCAAAGGTGACCGCCGACATGAATCCGGTCAACCAGTCGCCGCCCAGCGCGCTGGCCAGGTGGATTGCTGCCATGTTGCTGCCGCCGATCAGCTTGCCGTCGGCGCCAAAGAACTGCGGGTCCCCGTACAGTAACCAGACCGTGCCGAAACCAAGGATGACCAGCATGAGGTAGAAGTAGCCCATGAACAGCGAGGCATAAAAGGCCGACTTCTTCGCCTCGTACATGTCAGGCACGGTGAACAGCCGCATCAGGATGTGCGGCAATCCCAGGGTCCCGAACAGCATCGACACCAGGATCGTGGCGATCTGTACCGGATCGTCAAACAGGAGTCCAGGGCCGAGAATTGCCTCGCCACTCGGGTGCTTGGCCACCGCACCCGCCAGCAGGGCATCGAGACTGAAGCCGCAGGCCCGCATGACCAGGAAGGCGGTGATGGTGACACCGGTGATGAGCAGTACCGCCTTGATGATCTGCACCCAGGTGGTTGCCAGCATGCCCCCGAAAGTCACGTAGGCCAGCACCAGCAGGCTGACCGTGACCACCGCGAGTTCGTAGGGCAGGCCGAACAGTAACTCGATCAACTTTCCCGCACCGACCATCTGTGCGATCAGGTAGAGGATCACGACGACGATGGTGCCGAGTATCGCAATGATACGGATACGCGTACGTTCCAGTCGCATGGAGACCACGTCGACGAAGGTGAACTTGCCGAGATTGCGCACCCGCCGGGCCAGCAGGAACAGCATCAACGGCCATGCTGAAAACGCACCCAGTGCGAGCACCAGGCCGTCAAAACCACCGAGAAAAACCAGCCCGGTGATCCCGAGGAAGGAGGCAGCCGACATGAAGTCGCCGGCGATAGCGGTACCGTTCTGCAGTCCGGTAATCTGCCCGCCGGCGGTGTAGAAGTCCTTGCTGTCGCGGGTCCTGCGTGAGGCCCAGAAGCTGACAACAAGGGTCGATGCCACGAAAACGAGAAACAGGGTGATGGCGGTCACGTTCAGGGGGCGTCGCGTCACCTCGCCGTCGATCGAACCGGCGCTGAACGCCAGTGTCGGCAGGGATAACAACACGGCCGCCATCAGCAGCAGGCAGGCAGCGCGCGTGCAGACCGCCGGCCCACCGCCGCACGACTGCAAGCGCCGCGCTGAACCGCTACCGGCGCCTGTCGAAGCCGCGATTGCCAATGACCGGGTGCGCCGGAGGGTCGATATCATTCGCCCCGCTCCTGGCGGCGCGAGAGTGCCAGGAACAGCAGTTCCAGTGCGATGAACGACAGGATGAGGCAGACGAACATCAGCAGCGAGCCGGTAACATACGAGTTACCCAGACGCGCGCCCAGGCGATCGGCCCCGGCCGTGTAGTTGAGGACATAGCTGAAGTAAAGCAGCAGTGTCACCAGCGAGAACAGCAGCCGTCTGCGGGTCCTGCGGGCTATGGCATGAAGTTTCCGATCCTGACTCACTCACCTCTCCCATGACGCTGCATCGCCGGTCCGCCGCTGTTCGGAGAATACAACAATCGGGACCCGGCAGGAACAAGGGCACCACTGAACGATGGCAGGTCAAGTCCCGGCGCCCCGGTCATGCACGTGGCACTGTGAACAGGAACGCAGCGGTCCGGCGTCCTCGCCTGCTTCTCGCGTTTGCAGGTGGCATCCACGGCATAACCCGTGGAACATGTCCTCGATATGTCGGTTTATCTCCGGTTCCATTTTATGGCAGTAATAGCAGGCGCCACCGCCGCTGCCATCGACGAAGTTGTGATGGCAGTCGGCACAGGGCGTGCCGGCGTGGTCGCTGTGCTCAAACGCAACGGGCAATTGCCCGCGTGCGGCCAGCGCCGTATCCCGATACCCGAGCCCGGCCGCGACCAGGAGCGCCAGCAACATGGCAGCGAACGCGCCCATCGCCAGTTTGCGTGATCTCATTCGAGGTGCCGGGCCCAGACCAGCACCGACAGGCTGGCAACCAGAATGAGGCAGGCACCGACGCTCACCCGGTGCGAATAAACGGCACTGCCTCGCACCCTGTCGCGCTCGCCGAGAGGCCCGGTGGGCCGGGAGCGGCCAGCACGATAGGCGAAGACCAGCAACACGCAGGCATAGAGCAGCAGTGCGAACTTGAACCGATGATTGAGGTAAAAACCACTGGCGCCCACATGCCACAGCGCCATCACCAGCATCAGCAGTGCCAGCCAGCCGTGCAAGCGTCGAAAGGCATGGTAATCGCGCCACAGACGGCGACGCAGTGACGTAATGGACGGCACCACCAGCAACAGGCAGAGCAGCGCCGCGACCAGCCCGGCCAACATATACAACGGCGCTGCCGGTTTGAGGTGCTCGAGCAGCAACGGTTCAGCGTACAGCAGTACGCCCACGTGCAGCAGGACCAGGCCCAGGGCAAGATAGCCGATATCGCGATGGAGGTTGGCGAAAAAGCGACCACTGAACGGTGGGAAGGCGCGCGGTCGACCGGTGTAGAAAAGGGGCAGCAGCATGCAACCGAAGGCGACAAATCCCACCAGGTTGGCCCAGTCCCAGAGGAATCCTGCCACCGGCGGGCCGGCCACCAGCGCCAATGCCGCAGGCAAAGCCAGCAGTGCGGTAAACGACAGCCCGAAGTGGAAAGCCCGGGCTCCAGGACTCACCGCCTCGGTTGTTCCTGTCACTGACGGGCGTCGTTACTTCTGGTCGAAGTCCACGACCACCCGTTCACTGATCGGGTGCGCCTGGCAGGTGAGGATAAAACCGGCGTCCTGTTCGCCGGCCTCGAGACCATGGGTGATGTCCATGTCGACCTGCCCTTCCACCAACTTCGCCTTGCAGGTCGAGCAGACGCCGCCCTTGCAGGAATATGGCAGATCGAGACCGTAGTTCAGCCCCGCATCCAGCACGTTCTCCCCGTCCGCGGACAACTCGAACTCGCTGCCACGGCCATCGACCACCACGGTGACACGGCTGAGTTTACCGCCGTACTCCAGCGCCCGGGCGTGATGTTTTTCGACCACCGCGCGGGCATCCTCCGCCGAACTGGCAAACAGCTCGTAGTGTATATTTTCCTCGGCCACGCCGACGCCGCGCAACCCGCGGGATACCTCGGAGATCATTGATTCAGGCCCGCAGATGAAATACTCGTCATAGCTGCCGAGGCTGATGAGCTGGCGATTGAGTTCGCCGCCCTTGCGATTGTTCAGCCGACCGTTGAGCACCTCGGCGCCCTGGTCTTCCCGACTGAGGATGTTGACCCAGTGAAACCGGCTCATGTAGCGGTTTTTCAGAAAGCTGAGGGTTTCGCGGAACATGATGGTGCGGGTCCGCTGGTTGCCGAACAGCAGCGTCACCCGGCTATCGGGTTCCTGCTCCAGGATGCTTTTGATATTGGAGACCACCGGCGTGATGCCACTACCGGCGGCAATGAAGAGGTAATTCCGTTGCGCCGCCGAATCGAGTTCGGTGAAGAAATTGCCCTGGGGCGGCATCACCTCGAGGGTATCACCCGGGCCCAGTGTGTCGTTGGCGAAATTCGAGAAAACACCGCCGTCCACGCGTTTGATGGCGACCTGCATCGCCGGGTCGTTGATGCCGGAACAGATGGAGTAGGAGCGCCTGACCGTATCGTCGCCGACCTGGGCCTGTAAGGTCAGGTACTGCCCCTGCCGGTAATCGAAAACCTCGCGCATCGATGCAGGCACGTCGAAACTGACCTTGATCGCGTCTTCGGTTTCCGGCTCTACCGCGGAAACGGTGAGTGGGTAAAAATCTGTCGCCGCCATGCGCTCCTCCTAGATCGGTTTAAAAAAGTCGAAGGGTTCAGCGCAATCCTTGCACTGGTAAAGCGCCTTGCAGGCGGTGGAGCCGAACTCGCTGACCTCCCTCACCTCCGCCGAACCGCAGTGCGGACAGTGAATCGCTTCGACCCGCCCGTCGCGACCGCCCCCGGGCGGGGCGATACCATAGGCGCGCAGCGCCTCCTGCGCCGACTCAGCGATCCAGCTCGTCGACCACGCGGGAGAGAGTCGCTGCACGACCTCGGCGCTGTTGTAGCCCGCAGCGGCCAGCACTGCGGCAACATCTTCCGCCATGACCTGCATCGCCGGGCAGCCCGAATAGGTGGGAGTTATCGTAACCCGCACCGTATCGCCATCGCGCTCTACATCCTGCAGGACCCCCAGCTCCCAGATACTGATGACGGGAATCTCGGGATCCTTGACCTCGTCCAGCAGGGTCCATAGCTCCGGGACCGGTGACCGCTCGCGGCGTTCACGCCTCTCCAGCTCTTCGACAGGTAACAGGGGAATACGCTCGACGTTCATGATCCGCGCTACCATTCCAGGCCGGGATAGGCGCGCTGCATGAACTGCAGGTCGCTCAACAGGTGTCCCAGGTGTTCAGTGTGCATACCGCTGCGGCCGCCGCGCACCGACCAGCTGTCGTCGCTGATCGCTACCGTCGCTTCCTCGAGCGTGGCCCTGACCGCACGTTCCCAGTCTTCCCGCAGCACGGTACTGTCGACCGCGATTCCCGCGGCAGCCAGCCCCTGCTCCAGTTCGTCGAGCTCGAACAGTTCCGGCGTGTAGCCCCAGAGATCGTCGAAAGCCTTTTGCAACCGCGCATGACTCTCCCCGGTGCCGTCGCCGAGGCGCAGCACCCAGTCACGGCTGCGCCGCAGGTGGTACTGGCACTCCTTGACGGCCTTGGCGGCGATCGCCGCGAGCGTGTCGTCAGCGGATTCAGTCAGCTGCTGCATGAAAGCGAGGTTGAACTGGTCCACCAGGAACTGGCGCGCCATGGTAAACGCAAAATCGCCCCGCGGCAGTTCGTGGATCAGCAGGTTGCTGAACTCGCGACAGTCGCGCGTGTAAGCATAGGTATCCTCGGTGGCGTCGCCGCCTTCCAGCTCGGCCGCGTAAGCATAGAACATGCGCGCCCTGCCGATGAAATCGAGCGCGACATTGGTGAGCGCCAGGTCCTCCTCGAGAAACGGCCCCTGACTGCACCATTCAGACAGGCGGTGACCCAGCACCAGGGCGTCATCGCCCAGGCGGACGGCGTATGTTTTTACAGCCTCGGTCTGCCCACCGGCCTCGCTCATCGTAGTTACCGACATCGCATCACCCTCACATGTTGTTCACTTCTTCCGGCAACTGGTAATGGGTCGCGTGCCGGTAGGGTTTGTCGTCCAGCGGGTCGTAAAAACTCTCGCAGTCCGACTCCTGGGAGGCGACGATATCCGATGAGTTGACAACCCAGATACTGACCCCCTCGCTGCGACGCGTGTAGACATCGCGGGCATATTCCAGCGCCTGGGCGGGATCCTCCGCATGCAGGCTGCCAACGTGTTTGTGATCCAGGCCCCGCCGGGAGCGGATGAATACCTCGAACAGTTTCATAGACTCTGACATGACCAGTCTCCTCAGGCCGCCTCGTTGGCGCGTGCCCGTTTCTTGTCTTCGTAGGCAGCGATGGCATCGCGCACCCAGGCGCCCTCGTCGTGTGCCGCCTTGTGGTGTTGCAGGCGCTGCCGGTTACAGGGGCCGTCGCCACTGACGACCCGGGCAAACTCCTCCCAGTCGATTTCGCCGAAATCGTAATGACCCCGTTCCTCGTTCCACTTGAGATCAGGGTCGGGGATCGTGAGCCCGATCACTTCGGCCTGGCGCACCGTCTGGTCGACAAATTTCTGCCGCAGCTCGTCGTTGCTCTGCCGCTTGACCTTCCATTTCATGGACTGGGCTGAGTTCGCGGACTCGCCGTCGTGTGGCCCGAACATCATCAGTACTGGCCACCAGAAACGGTTGAGCGCATCCTGGGCCATTTGCTTTTGCATCTCGCTGCCACGCGCGAGCACCATCATGATGTGGTAACCCTGGCGCTGGTGAAAACTCTCTTCCTTGCAGATACGCACCATGCCGCGCGAGTAAGGCCCGTAGGACGTGCGCTGCAGGGAGACCTGGTTGACGATGGCCGCTCCGTCGACCAGCCAGCCAATGGCGCCGATATCCGCCCAGGTGATCGCCGGGTAATTGAAGATCGAGGCGTACTTGGCCCGCCCCTCGTGGAGCGCGTCCAGCATCTCCTCGCGGCTGGTGCCCAATGTCTCCGCGGCGCTGTAGAGGTAGAGCCCGTGGCCGCCCTCGTCCTGCACCTTGGCCAGCAGCACACACTTGCGATGCAGCGTGGGGGCGCGGGTGATCCAGTTGCCCTCGGGCTGCATGCCAACCACCTCCGAGTGCGCGTGCTGGGATATCTGCCGGATCAGGTTCTTGCGATACTTCTCGGGCATCCAGTCCTTGGGTTCGATCTTCTCCTCGGCGTCGATACGCGCCTGAAACCGGTCTTCCAGCTGCTGCGGCTCTGCCTGCGCGGCTTTCGTGGTCATAGTCTGCCTCCTGTTGGGCGGTAGGTCCGAGACGTTGGCTCAGACACGTTCAATAACCAGGGCAATCCCCTGCCCCACTCCGATACACATGGTGCAGAGGGCGTAACGCCCCCCGCTTCGATGTAGCTGGTACATGGCGGTGCTCACCAGGCGGGCGCCACTCATGCCCAGCGGGTGGCCCAGCGCAATCGCGCCGCCATTGGGGTTGACGCTGGCGGCGTCATCGGCCAGGCCGAGGCCGCGCAGCACCGCCAGCCCCTGGGCCGCGAATGCCTCGTTCAATTCGATGACGTCCATATCGTCCAGTGCCAGGCCCGCCAGGGAAAGCACCCGACGGGTCGCCTCGACGGGGCCGTAACCCATGACCCGCGGCTCGAGTCCACTGCAGGCCATGGCAACGACGCGGGCTTTCGGGGTCAGGCCCGCCCGGGTCGCTGCCTCTTCCGAAGCCAGCAGTAGCGCGCAGGCACCATCGTTGATCCCCGAGGCGTTACCCGCGGTCACCGTACCGCCGTCTCGAAACGGCGCCGGCAGGGCCGCGAGCCCCTCGGCGGTGGTATCGGCCCTAGGGTGTTCGTCGCGCGCGACGATGGTCGGCTCGCCACGGCGCCGCGGAATGCTGACCGGTACGATCTCCTCCTCGAACACACCGGCCTCCATCGCCACCGCTGCGCGCTGCTGGCTGCGCAGGGCGAATGCGTCCTGATCCTCCCTGCTGATAGCGTACTGCTCGGCGACGTTCTCAGCCGTCTCCGGCATTGAATCTATGCCGTACTGCGCCTGCATCAACTTGTTCACAAAACGCCAGCCCATGGTCGTGTCATAGACCCTGGCGTCACGGCTGAAGGCTTTGTCAGCCTTGCCCATCACAAACGGGGCGCGCGACATCGACTCGACACCCCCGGCTATCGCGAGCGCGATTTCGCCGGCCTTGATCGCCCGGGCGGCGGTGCCCACGGCGTCCATCCCGGAACCGCAGAGCCGGTTGATGGTCGCCGCCGGGACAGTCACCGGCAATCCCGCCAGCAGAGCGCTCATCCGGGCCACGTTGCGATTGTCCTCGCCGGCCTGGTTGGCACAGCCGTACCAGAGATCATCCACGGCGGCCCAGTCCACCTGCTGGTTACGCGCCATCAGTGCGGCGATCGGGACCGCCCCGAGATCATCGGCCCGCACCGGGGCCAGGCCACCACCGTAGCGCCCTATGGGTGTTCTTATCGCATCACAGATGAAACTGTCCGGCATTACATCGGCTCTCCAGTTTGCGCATCCACGAGCTCGCCGCCAATGCGTTGCGAGTTACCCCGGAACAGGGCAATTACCTGCCCATCCTGATTTGTCACTGTCACGTCGTAGACCCCACTGCGCCGGCCCTGGGCGACCTGTTCCGCCACCGCGGTGAGTTTGTCACCGAGACGACCGGGGGCGAGAAATTCGATGCGGGCACCCGCGGCCACAGCATTCAGGTTGTGGCTGTTGCAGGCGAAGGCGAAGGCGCTGTCGGCGAGCGTAAAAATCATGCCACCGTGACAGATATCGTGGCCGTTGACCATGTCGTCGCGCACGCTCATCAACAGCACCGACCGGCCGGGCTCGACGGCCTCGATTTGCATGCCCAGCTCCGGCGAGGCCTTGTCATTGGCCCACATGGTATCGGCACAGGCACGCGCGAGTTGAACCGGGTCCAGTGACACTATTCGCCCCGGTACTCGGGCTCGCGCTTCTCCAGGAAGGCGGCAACGCCCTCCCTGTAATCAGCGGTCTTGCCTGCTGCGCGCATCAACTCCTTCTCCAGTTCCAGCTGCTCGCTGAGCGTATTGGCCGCCGAAGCCGCCAGCGCCCGCTTGGTAAAGCCGAACCCGCGGGTCGGTTGGGTCGCCATGCGCCGGGCCAGCCCCAGTGCTGTCGGCATCAATTCCTCGTCGTCAACGACCTGCCAGATCATGCCCCACGCCTCCGCCTGCTCCGCGGATACTTTCGGCCCCAGCATGGCCAGGCCGCGGGCGCGCGCCATGCCCACCAGCCGGGGCAGAATCCAGGTCCCGCCGGAATCCGGGATGAGGCCCAGCCTGCTGAAGGATTCGATGAAGCTGGCAGACCGTCCGGCGATGACGATATCGCAGGCGAGCGCGATGTTGGCCCCGGCACCGGCGGCAACGCCGTTCACAGCACAAATGACCGGCTTGGGCATCCCGGTGATAAGGCGGATAAGGGGGTTGTAGTACTTCTCGACCGAGTCGCCGAGATCGGGCATCTCCTCGCCAGCCGAGACCGAACGGTCGTTGAGGTCCTGGCCGGCGCAAAAACCACGACCGCTGCCGGTGATCAGCACCGCCCTTACGGCCGGGTCCGCCGCCGCGTCGGTGAGCACCTCGCGCACCTCGCCGTGCATGTCGGCGGTGAAGCTGTTGAGCGACTCGGGGCGGTCGAGTGTGAGCAGCGCGACGCCGCTTTCAACCCTGAATTCGATGTGCTTGTGGCTCATATTTTTTGCTCCGAGACCCCCGTGGGGCAGCTCCTCACGGCTCGCGTCGCGCCACCAGGGTCATGATATCGTAGACCGCCACGAGCGCCTCGTCCTGGTTGGTCACCTCGACCGCCCAAACCACGACCCCGTTGGGTTTTTCGTCACCGCGCGGGGTTTTCTTGATCTTGCGCTTGACCGAGAGCTTGACGCGGATAGTGTCGCCCGGCGCCACCGGCTCGACAAAGCGCAGGTTTTCGAGCCCGTAGTTGGCGATGACCGGGCCCGGCGACGGTTCGACAAACATGCCTGCAGCGGCCGATATGACAAAGTAGCCGTGGGCAACACGCTTGCCGAAAAAGGAATCCCGGGCAGCAATCTCATCGAAATGGGCATAGAAATGATCACCGCTGATGCAGCCGAAATTGACGATGTCGGCCTCGGTGACCGTGCGTCGGTGAGTGACCAGCGTCTCCCCGACCCGGAGGTCCTCGAACCACTTTTTGAACGGGTGCACATCGTCACCGCTGGTCCTGGCACCGGGGTGGTATTCCGAGGTAATCGCCATCAATGTGGTCGGCGACCCCTGCAACGCCGTCCGCTGCAGGTAATGCTTTACCGCGCGCGCGCCGCCCAGTTCCTCGCCACCGCCAGCCCGCCCCGGGCCCCCGTGCACCAGGTTGGCCAGCGGTGACCCGTGACCGGTCGATTCACCGGCGCAGTCGCGGTTGATCACCAGCATGCGGCCGTGCCAGGCGGCCGCGCCGAGAATGACCTCGCGGGCTTCCTGGTCATCGTAGGTGAACAGCGAGCCGACCAGGCTGCCGCGGCCCAGGCGGGCGATGTTGACCGCATCGTCCAGGTCGCTGTAAGGCATAAGGGTGCTCACCGGCCCGAAAGCCTCGACTTCGTGTACCCGATGCCGGTTGTGTGGATCGTTGCAGCGAAGCAGGGTGGCGGGAAAGAATGCACCGCTTTCGTTATCGGCGCCGGCGATGGCGAATTCCTCGCTGCCGCCGTACACGATCTCGGATTCCTCGGCCAGCTGCTCCATGGCGGCGCGCACATCGCGCGCCTGGTCGCTGCCTACCAGGGGTCCCATGCGCACGCCCTCATGGGCCGGGTCACCGACCACGATCGTATCGAGCCGCGCCTTCAATGCCTCCTCCACGGCGTCGATCTGCCCAGCCGGCACGATGACCCGGCGAATGGCGGTGCACTTCTGTCCGGTCTTGACCGTCATCTCGCGCACCACCTCGCGGACGAAAAGATCGAACTCCTCGTCACCCGGCTGCACGGACTGGCCGAGGATGGCGCAGTTGAGGGAATCGGCCTCCATGTTGAAGGGAACAGAATTCGCCACGATGTTAGGGTGTGTGCGCAGCTTGCGGCCCGTGTGCGCCGAGCCGGTGAAGGTCACCACGTCCTGCTCAGACAGGTGGTCGAGCAGGTCGCCGACGCTGCCACAGATGAGTTGGATCGAGCCCTCGGGGAGAAAACCGCCACCCACCATTTCCCGTACCATGGCTTCTGTAAGATAGGCCGTGGGCGTGGCGGGCTTGACGATCACCGGCATACCAGCCGCGATCGACGGCGCGATTTTCTCGAGCATGCCCCAGCAGGGAAAGTTGAAGGCGTTGATGTGTACTGCCACCCCCTGCTTGGGGGTAAGGATGTGTCGGCCGACGAAAGTACCGCCCTTGGACAGCCTTTCCATCTCGCCCTCGACCATGACGGTGTCGTTGGGGAACTCGCGTGTAACCAGGCTGGCGTAGCTGAAAACCGTGCCGATACCACCCTCGATGTCGACCCAGCCATCGGCGCGCGTCGCCCCGGTCTTCGCGGACACCGCGTAAAACGCTTCCTTTTGCTCCATCAGGTGCCTGGCCATGGCCTTGAGCCCGGCGGCGCGCTCGTGGAACGTCATCGACCGCAGCGCGACCCCACCCACCTCGCGAGCGTGCCGGACCACGGCATCGAAGTCTATGCCGTCACTGCTGACCTCACAGACCGGGGCCCCGGTAACAGCATCGCGAACCACAACGCCAGCGCTCTCTCCTTCTCGCCACTGGCCGGTAACATAGCTGCTGAGCTTCATCCGTTTCCTCCCGTCAGAGGCCCTGGCGCAGTCGTGGGACCGCGAAGAGCCGATATATTATGATACATAAAAGTCGCTTTATGTAAATTCTTTTGTAACGCTTTAATTCCCGCCCTCGCCCCCCGGGCAGGGACTGCAGGGACTGCTACACTGTCTCCCGAATACGACCTGAAACGCGGGCCAGGCAACCCGCCACCGCCAACCGGACGAATACTATGAGCGAACAACCCGTAACCTACCAGCTGCTCGACGGCCTCGGCGTCATCCGCATCGACAACCCACCGGTCAACGCGCTGTCGCAGGCGGTGCGGGCGGGCATCGATAGCGCACTGGACGAAGCCGAACGGGACGAGAGCAAGAGCCTGCTGCTGCTGTGCAGCGGGCGCACATTCATTGCCGGCGCTGACATCACTGAGTTCGGAAAGCCACCCCGACCGCCACACCTGCCAGACCTGATCAACCGCATCGAGGCCTCGTCGAAACCTGTGGTGGCCGCGCTGCACGGCAACGCGCTTGGCGGCGGTCTGGAAGTCGCCCTCGCCGCACACTACCGGTGTGCCCTGCCGGGCACCCGACTGGGGTTGCCAGAGGTTAAACTCGGACTGCTACCGGGCGCGGGTGGCACCCAGCGACTGCCGCGAGTGATCGGCGTGGAACCGGCCCTGGACATGATGGTCGGCGGCGCGCCGATTCTCGCCGAAAAGGCACTGGAACTCGGTCTGATCGACCGACTCCTGGAGGGCGACCTGGAACAGGGCGCTATGGACTACGCGCGCCAGCTCGGGCTCAAGGGCGCGCCGCCGCGCCCCACCGGCAGCGGCACTGCGGCCTCGCCTGAAGCAGCGGATTTCTACACTCGTTACCGGGAGAAGATCGCCCGCAAGACCCGGGGGCAGATCGCGCCGGGATACATCGTGGAACTGGTGGAACTGGCAACGCAGCTGGACGTGGAGAGCGGTCAGGCGCGGGAGCGTGAGCGATTCCTGGAATGCCGCGACTCGCCCCAATCCGCGGCACTGCGACATGTTTTCTTCGCCGAGCGCGCCACCGCGCGGCTGCCCGATATACCCCGGGAGACCCCGATGAGACCGGTCGATGCCGTGGGTATTATTGGCGCCGGCACCATGGGTGGCGGCATTGCCATGTGCTTCGCCAACGCAGGCATCCCGGTCACCCTGGTCGAGACCAGCGCAGACAATCTTGAACGGGGCATGGACACGATCCGCAAAAACTACGCCACCTCGGTAAAGCGCGGGCGCTTCAGCGAGGCGCAGATGGAAGGATTTCTTGCGAACTTCACCGGCACCACCGAGTACACGGACCTGGCCCGGGTCGACGTGGTCATCGAAGCGGTATTCGAAAACATGGCGGTCAAAAAGGAGGTTTTCGCCAAACTGGACGCCCACTGCAAGCCGGGCTGCATACTGGCAACCAATACTTCGTACCTCGACGTCAATGAGATCGCGGATGCGACCGCGCGACCGGGCGACGTCATCGGCGCGCACTTTTTCAGCCCGGCCAACGTCATGAAGCTGCTGGAGGTGGTGAGAGCGGAGAAGACCGCAGCCGACGTCGTGCAAACGTTCATGGCGCTGGCCAGGACCATCGGCAAGATTCCGGTCGCGGTCGGCGTCTGCCACGGTTTCGTGGGCAATCGCATGCTGCGTGGCTACGGCCGCCAGGCCCAGTTGCTGTTACTGGAGGGTGCGAGCCCGGCACAGGTCGACTCGGTGATGGAGCAGTGGGGTATGGCGATGGGGCCAATTGCCGTCGGTGACCTCGCCGGCCTGGATATCGGCTATCGATCGCGCCGCGACCAGGGGATCGAGTCGCGCGCCGTCAGGGAATCGGCGGTTGCCGACACCCTGGTCGAGATGGAGCGGCTGGGGCAGAAAAGCGGCGCCGGTTTCTATCGGTATGACCCGGAAACCCGCCGTCGCGAACCCGACCCCGCCGTCGACGAGCTGATCGCCACCCTGGCGGATGAGTGGGGCGTGGCCCGGCGCGAGATCGACGACGAAGAGATCATCGACCGACTGACCCTCGCCCTGATCAATGAAGGCGCGGAGATTCTTCGGGAGGGCATCGCCGCACGGCCATCGGATATCGATATCGTCTACCTCAACGGCTACGGATTCCCGGCGTGGCGCGGCGGCCCGATGTTTTACGCCGACACGCTGGGCGTGATCACGGTCCTGGACAAACTCGCCAGGCTCGCTGAATTGACCGGAGACGACTGCTGGACGCCTTCACCGCTGCTTGAGGAGCTCGCGGACAAGGGCGAGGCGCTGGGATCACTGAACTGACAGGACCGCCACCGCGGATAATCGGTGCTTGCCAGCGGCGAAGAGTTCAGGAGGCTGCAGCCAGCTGTGCCAGCGCGTCCTGGAACTGCTGGCTTGCCCGCTTCAGGTAGATTTCAGCTTCCTCGTCGTAGCCGTCAGCCGCGGTAGACCACACTCGATTGATGTAGCGCTCGCCAGCCGCGAACTCACTCATGATGTCTGCGTAGGTCTGCAACCCGTAGAGATGCACCATACTTTCACGGGCATCGGCGAAGCGTCGCAGGTCGGGGCGAAGTTCTTCGTCGATCCGGTTGCGCAGCGCCTCTCCCTTCATGGCAGGGGTGGCGATGATCTGCCCCAGCTCACGGACGACGTTGCCGAGCGACTCGTTCAGTTCGTTGCGGTTGGTTTCAAGCAACCCACCCGACGTGGCCGCGGCCCGGTCGGAACGCTTGACCAGGATGACACCGGCGATCGCGAGACTCGCTGCAATGCTGAAACCCAGCCAGTCGACATCCTTGATATCGAGTGCGGTTATGTAGGCGCCGCCGAGGAAGCCACAGGCGAGCATCAACAGGGCAATTTTTTTCATATTGACGCCCTCATCAACCCATGGCCCCGGCAAGGACCTTGGATATCGCGTCCCCGACGCCAACAAGCGCCTCACCCACGATGAAACCGGCGGCAACGGGTATGCCAACGTCGTCCGACCAGCCGCTGCCCTTGATACGGTCAGCGAGTTCCCTGCTCAAGGTGCCGAGCGAATAGGTCAGGACAATGTTAAACGGGAGATAGAAGCCGAGACCGACGGTGATGCCCAGGCCACCCATCAGCGCGGAGAGAACACCGCCCAGGATCGCCCCGGCGGCATACTTCTGTGCCGGCACGTCACCGCCCATGATGCCGTCTATGGTACTGGCCAGCGCCTGCGCCTGCGGCGCCGGCAGGCGGGCGCTGCCAAGCTCATAGGCCTCATGCAGCGCAAAGATAACGAAGATAACCACGATCGGACCCAGCCACGCGCCGATGAACTGGCCGAACTGCTGCATGCGCGGCGTGGCGCCGACGAGGTAACCCGTCTTCAGGTCCAGCATCAGGTCGGTGGCTTGTGACATGGCCACGCACATGGCGGCGCCCACCATGATTGCGGCGACGATGGAGTCTGCGCGGTCCATGCCAAGCGCCTGGGTCAATACGATCAGGAGCGTGATACCGACCAGTGTCATGCCGGACAGCGGCGACCAGTTGGTCCGGCCAATCGCCTCTGACAGGATGATCCCTGCCATCCAGATCCACAGCGTACCGAGCAGGGCCAGCGCGATGCCGCCGGCCAGCGACATGGACTCGACCGCGGTAACCGCCATGAACACCAGGAGGACGAACGCACCGGCCACGGCGATGTAGAGCAGCTTGATCGGCATCTCATCGCCGGCCGCGCGGGTCTCCACCTCTGCGGCTTTTTGCATTGACCTGACGGCGCTCAGGATCAACGGCGCGGCGAGTATCACGCCCATGATCGCGCCGCCGATCAGCATACCGATGCCGAGCGGGCGGTACAGCATCAGCCGCAGTGGTTCCGGTGAGCTGATGACCTGGCCCGCCTCGTCGAGCGGAAAACTTCCGGTTGCCGCCAGCATGGGCGACAGGAACCAATAGGCAACGAAGCCGCCAACGATGAACGCGATTCCGCCGCGGCCGGCTATGAAACCGACACCGATCGTCATCAGGGACAGGTACCAGATACCGTTCATGAACTCCGGCATGCCGATCAGGGCGCCGACATCCCAATTGGACACACCGGTCCTGATCGTCATCGCGTGCACACCCGCGCTGATCAGCGCCGCCGCGACGAGGATAATCGCTTTGCGCACACCGGCGCCGGGCGACTTCAGGATGGTTGCCACCGCCACGCCGCCCGGGTAGGTAAGGCGCTCGTAGTCGATCATGTGCTTTCTGAGCGGGACGATGAAGGCGATTCCGAGGAATGCACCGGCAATACAGCCGAAGGTCAGGATGACCGGGTCGAAACGATCGCCATAACCGAGCAGGAAAATCGCCGGGATCGAAAACATCATCCCCGAGGAGGCGCCGTTCACGCCGGAGGCGATCGTCTGCACGATATTGTTCTCGATGATGCTCCTGCGGCGCAATATCCCGCGCAGGATGCCAAAACCGAGAATGGCGGCGAGTTCCGAACCCTCGATCGAGAAGCCGAGGATAAGGGCCGCATAGCCGATGGAGACGGCGATGATGACACCGAGTATCCAGCCGACGATTACCGCGACCCATGTCAGTTCAGGGTAGGGCCTGGTATCAGGCGTTGTTGGCTCCAACGCGTGTTCCCCCGAGGATTTTTCGGCGAGCATACCACACCTTCACGCGCTCGAGTCTAGCGGGGACCGATGGCCCGGGCATGCGGGCCGGCCAGCCGGCGCGGCCCAAGTGGTAGAGTGTCTCAGCTCAGCCAGGAGGCGATCTGGGCCAGCTGTTTGTCGTTGAGGATAGACTTGATCTGCGACATCAGCTTTGCGTCTATGCTGTCCAGGGAATCACCCAGCATACCCATGGACTTTTTCAGGGTGTCTGACTGGTCGCTGGTGATGCCGATCATTTCGCCGATTTCGGCAATGGATTTACTGCGCGCGCTGGCATTGCCTTCCATCCGACGCTGTATTTCCGCGTTGGCCATATCCCCCAGCTTTTGCTTCTGTTCATCTGTCAGCGTCTCGCTGATCGCCTTGCGGGCTGTGGCGAAGGCGTCATCGTAAGCCTCATCAGCCATCGCAAATGCCTTGTTGATGTCTGTCTTCTGCACATCAGACAGGTCCAGGGCCTTGATCTTGGACTGTACTGTTTCGGCCCAGGTCATGGTCTCGGCAATGGCGTGGTTGAAAGTGGTCGCAAAACACAGCGCGATTGCCATCGTCAAAATCTTTGGTAGGTTCATTGGTTATCTCCTGTAGGGTTTCTGATCGGGGCGCTCCTTCTCAATAACACGTGATCACTGCAACCCCCGTCGACGAGAGGGCAATCGAGGCCCTGTCACGCTTGCAAATTGTAGGCGAGTCTCGAGGATGTGCCAGTGACAATATCCCGGCGCTGGGGGGGTCTCTTCCCCGACGGGCCTCGACGGTAGCGGACACCTGCACGTAGAATCGTGCGCTATCCGAAAGAGGAATTGAGGAAGCTTCTCAGCTCAACGGTTATCGCGCAGTGAAGTCAGGCGCTGCATTCATTATCTATTGGGAGCACTGAACTGAAATGACGGCACGACGCAGACACAACCGCATGGGAGGTCCACTATCCCGCATGGGCAGTGCATCGCTCGTCAATACCGTCGCGGCACAAGCGGCCGCGTCGTTACAACAGTCTTCGCCACGGGCCTGGCTGCCGCTCGCAGCGAGCCGTATAGGCGAGGCATTGATCGTGGCAGCAGCGTGGCTAACCGGCGCAATCGCCCACGCCGACGATGCCACTCCGCTCGACGCCTATTACGAGCGTATCCAACGGGGCGCCGACTACAACGCGTTTATCAGCGTCGCGCCGCGACCGCTGCCAGGCCAGCTGGCCGCGGGACTGCCGCTGAGTGGGATGGTGATCGCCGTAAAGGACAATATCCACGTGGCGGGCCTGCCCAACACGGCGGGTACGCCCTACCTGGCGGACTTCACCCCGGCGCAGGACGCGGCATTGATCCGCCGCCTGAAAGCGGCCGGCGCATTTATCATCGGCAAGAACAACCTGCACGAACTCGCCTACGGTATCACCAGCGACAATAAAGCCTTTGGCACGGTGCGTAACGCCGTGAACCCTGACTACATCGCCGGTGGCAGCAGCGGCGGCACCGCGGTAGCGGTGGCGCTGGGTATGGCCGATGCGGGTATCGGCACGGACACCGGGGGCTCAGTACGCATTCCCGCCGCACTCAACGGACTGGTCGGTTTTCGCCCCAGCACTGGCCGTTATCCGACAGACGGGATGACGCTGATTTCCAATACCCGCGACACGGCAGGCCCTATCACCCGCACGGTCACAGATGCCCGGCGGATAGACGCGGTCCTGCGCGGGGTCCTGCGCGGCAACAATGGAGCATCGCCACTCAAGGGATTGCGCCTCGGTGTACCTCACGCCTATTTCTATGACTCCCTCGACCCGGCAACCGAGCAGGTGATGTCACGCACCCTCGACCAGTTGAAGGATGCCGGCGTGGAACTGGTAACAGCCGCAATTCCCGGCCTGGCCGGGCTGAACGACCGGGTCAGCTTCCCGGTGGTGCTGCACGAAACCGCCACGCTGCTGCCGGCCTACATTGAGGCCAATGTACCGGGCGGCGACGTAACGGCGCTGCTGCAGGCCATCGCCAGTCCGGATGTGCGCGAGGTTGTCGGCAGTGCGCTCGGCGGTGCGATCGAAAGAGACGCCTACCAACAGGCCCTGGAAATCGATCGACCCAAACTGCAGGCGGCGTATGCCGACTACTTCGAGCGCCACGGTGTCGCCGCAATTATCTTTCCCTCCACGCCGCTGCCGGCCAGGCCCATCCAGGCGGACCTCTCGACCGTCGAGTTGGGCGGCGCGCAGGTGCCTACCTTCCCCACCTATATACGCAATACCGACCCCGGCAGTAATGCCGGCATCCCCGGTATCAGCCTGCCGGCCGGCTGCAGCGCGGATGGACTGCCTGTCGGTGTAGAACTCGACGGGCCAGCGGGTAGCGATGACCGCCTGCTCGGCATTGCGCTCGCGATAGAGCAACTGCTGAAGACGGACGACTGTGGGTCAACGGGACCCGACCGCGCCGGGGACTGATTCGCGTTCGACGGCTGCTCGGTTCGATGGCACGGCGAGCACCGTCCTGGTCTTTGCGGACGCTTTCACTGCCTCGACCGTGAACGGGACCGTCTTGTAACCGAAGCCCGAGTACAGAGCCATCTGGTCATGGGTGTTCGGGCCCACAGGCGCTGCGCCGGTAAAGCCTGATTGTCCCGGTGGCAACACATCGCGAGCCTCAATTCCCTTGCCGGTCGCGATGAACAGGTTATTCTCGCTGCCGCGATTCATATAGGCATCAAGCTCCACGAGCGCAGATTCCCGGGCCTGGGGTACGCCGCGGAAGTTGTAGGGTCGCCACTGCATGGGGTGCGCCTGCAGGTGCCAGCCGCTCATGTCCGCGCCCTGTTCCCGGGTCAACTCATCGAGGGCAAGATCAAGGCTGCGCAGCAGTGCGTCATCCGGATTCCCGCCGTTGAAAAAGTCGTAGTCGTCATCGCCCCAGGCGTCTGAGCCCAGCCGGTCGAGGTTGCGGACAAGAATCTTGATCCCCACCGGGTTCGGGACCGATGGCCCCAGCGGCCGGTCCGGGTGATTGGTGGCGGCATACAGGTGAAAAAAGTCCGGCCCGATATCATCGGCCAGTACTTCCCGCAGCAGCACGCGCGACCAGGTCGCCATCAGGGTCGGCGCAAGCCCGTAGCGGCGTTGCGCGTCGACATGCCACTGCCCGTTCCAATCCGACAGCGCAGCGACTGCGCGGGCAACCCGGGCGTCCATGGCCGGCCGCCGCTCTGCCGCCGCCAGCAGCGCCGGCAGCAGCGTTGGCGCACTGACATCGGCAAAGCTGGCGGTGCGATTGAGCCCCTCCACTGCGCGCACGGTGCGCTCAGGCAGGGATTCCAGCGCGTTGAACAAGATGGACGCGCGATCCGCGCGCCCCCAGGTATAGGTCCACAGGTCTGAGCTGATCCAGTCGGCCCGGGGGCGGTTGTTCCAGTTGGCAATATAGCCCTGCCCGGGGTCCCGCACCGTGGGATTGTCGGTGTAGGGTCGCATGCCATGCCAGTCCCAGGCGCCGTCACCCGGCGCCGGCAGGCGCGGATCGTGCCCCTCGGCGCGCCGTGGGTAGCGGCCGGCATGGACGTAACCCAGGTGCCCCTCGCGGTCCATTGTATACATGTTGATGTTGGTCGCGAGGCCCGCGATGCGCCGGTGCGCGGCATCGAGATCGCGATCGGTGGCGAGCCACACCCAGGCCATCAGCGAGGACAATTCGGCACCCTCCCAGGTGCGGGCACGTGCCCACGCCACGCCGGCCTTGGGGTCGTGGTCCAGAATCATTCCGAGGTGCGAACGGCGGGCCGTTACCGACACATCGGCTGCGCCCTTGACGCGGATCGTTTCGGTCCAGCGCTCCAGATCGCGCCACCCGTCCCGGTAGCGGTAACGCTCGGGGTTGGCCGGGTCGAGGGTCAGCAGAAACTCGTCACCCTGGTCGCTGATGCCGGCAGTGCTGCCCCAGGCGATGTGATTGTTGTGCGCGAACAGCAGCGCTGGCAGCGCCAACAAGGTATTGCCCACCGCATGAAAGTCACCGCCGTGCAGCCCGATGCCGTATACGTAGGACGGTACGCTGAAACCGAACTGGGGGCCGTTGAGCAGCACGGCTGACGCATCCTCGAGCTTGCGGACCGCCCAGTAGTTACTCGCCCCGGTAAAGCCCGGCACGCCGCCGAAACCTTCCCGCGCCACCTGCTCCCGCCAGCGCGCCGCCGCCTCACCAACCTGCGCGTAGCCGGCGAAGCGGCCGCGCGCGGTCAGTGCCACCCGGGGCTGGGACTCAGCTGCCGGTAGCGTATCGAGGTAGGCCGGACGCCCGGGTGCCGGTGGTGATTCCCAGTTTTCGTCCCGGGGGACCGTCGTCGGCGAGGCATCATCAAGCAGCCACTTGCTGGCATTGAATAGACGCCAAGCCGTATCCCGGCCATGCCGCGATTCCAGGGCGCGCAACAGGCGCAGGTTGTCGCGCTCGGAGTTGAAGTCGGAATAGCGATGGGCGATGGAGCCGACGAACAGCATGGCCACATCGTAGGCGCTCCACGCTGAGGGCAGGAAACCGTGGTCGCGGAATTCAGCGGGCAGCAGCGCCCGGTCGGCCAGCACCTCTTCGACCCGGGCGCTGAACCCACCGGCGTAAGCGGCCAGTATCTCCCGCTCTGCATTCGGCAAGGCGGCCAGCTGCGACGCGATGGCACGGTGGTCGTAACCGGTGCGGAGACTCACGTCCAGCGGGAGAAATTCCTCGCCGAGCACCTCCGCGACCCTGCCCTGGGTCGTGCGACGCAGCATCTCCATCTGGAAGAGACGGTCAGTGGCCACCGCATAACCATAGCCGTAGAACACGCCGCGGTTACTCCCGGCCACGACGTGGGGCGTACCGTACGCATCGCGGTAGACGGTGACCGTCTCCGCATCCCGGGCGGCGGATCCGACATCGGCGGCCTGTGCGACGACCTGGCCCGCGTTGCTCACTGCGGGCCACTGGGCCAGCAGCAGGGCAACGGCCGCCACCCTTATCCCCACAATACTCCCCGCCCTACTCCACACCTTACCCCACACTTTACCGCACACCCAGCTTACACCCCATCTCGCGATGTTCCGGTTACTGGCTACATGGACCAGCTAAGACTGACACCGTAGGTGCGCGGCGCGTTCCACACGCCTATCACCCCGGGCCCGATCACGTAGGAATGGCTGATCACCCGCTCGTCGGTCAGGTTTTTACCCCACAGGGCCGCCTGCCAGCGACCTTCGGCCGAGGTCCAGGATACCCGCGCGTCCCAGAGTTCCAGTTCCTCGATGATGGTGTTCTGGTTGGCGTAGTCGTTGATCTGCTCGTCCACGTAGGTGTAATCGCCGCGGAAGTTGAGGAACGAACCACCGCTGAGCGGCACATCGTAGCTCGCCGTGAGCGAGGTCTTGTTCTCGGGCGCCTGGCGCAGATCCGAACCCGAGACATCGAGCCCGCCACTGGCAACCTGCAGTACCAGGTCATCCACTTCGGTGTCGAGGTAGGCGTAGTTGCCGGACAGGGTCAGGTTTTCGGTCGCCAGCCAGGTGAACTCAAGCTCGATGCCCTTGATCTCGGCCTCACCCAGGTTGTCGGTAATGAAAGAGCCGAAATCAGGATTGGCCTCGGTCGGGCCGAAACGAACAACCTGCAGGTCCTCGTAGTCGGTGTAGAATCCGGTGACGTTGAGCCTCAGGGTGTTGTCGATGAAATCGCCCTTCATGCCCAGCTCATAGTTCCAGGCGATCTCTTCATCCACGGGCACCTGCGCCTGCTCCGGCGTGCCGGGGGCGCCGCCGAAACCGCCACTCTTGAAGCCCTTGGCGACGGTGGCGAACCACATCACGTCGTCCGTCTGCCGCCACTGCAGAGACACTTTCGGCGAAAAATCGCTCCAGTTGTCGTCGGCCTTGACGCGGAAGGTCTGGGCGATGATATTCAGGCTGCCGCCGACGCCGTCGCAACCGGGGTAGTTTTCAAACCCGGGCGGCAATGCGCCGCAGTTGACCGAGGTACTGTCGGTCTCCTTTTCGTCGTAGGTATAGCGCCCCCCCAGGGTCAGGGTCCAGTCCTCGGCAAAGTCCCAGTCGCCCTGGATGTAGGCGGCGTAGCTGTTGGTCTCGTTTTCCTGCCGCGAAATCTCGTTGCCCACGTCGATGTAGCTGCCGTTGGCACCGGCGGGCGCCAACAATCGGAATGCTTCTGTCCGGTCGGTTTCCTCGCGCAGATAATAGAGACCGGCGACATAGTTGAAGTTGCCATCCAGGCTCGACGTCCAGCGGAATTCCTGGCTGAAGGTATCGATCTCCTCATCGATATCGTCAAGGATTTCGACCCCGCCACGCCAGCCGACACCGATCGAAGCCATGCCCCAATCGGTCTCCGCGCTCCGCACGGCGGTGATGGTGGTGAACGTCCCGGAATCGAACTCGATGTCACCCTGCAGACTGATGCCGCCGGCCTCGCGGTAGGAGGACCCGTCCACCGGCGCGGTAACCTTGCCCTCACGGCCGCCCGCGTCCCGCCACAGCTCCACCGTATTGGGATCGGCGCCCGGGAAGATCGGCACCCGGCCCATGTCCTCACGGTCATCCTCCATGTAGTCGGCGCTGAGCAGCCAGTAGGCATTGTCGGAGGTGTAGGACAGTTGCCCGCGAACGGAATCGTTGTCCTCATCCTGCTGCTCCTTGTTGAGGACAATATTATCGACCCAGCCATCGTGCTCGCGGTGATTGTAGGTGAGCTTGGCGGCGAAGTGCTCGCCGAGCGGCCCGCTCACATAGCCCTGGTAACGCAACTGGCCCAGGTTGCCAACGGCCACTTCCGCCTTGGCCGTCAGGGCCTCATTGTTGGGCTTTGCCGTGGTGACGTTGATGGCGCCACCGATGGCGTTGCGACCGAACAGGGTACCCTGTGGCCCCCGCAGGACTTCGATCCGTTCGAGATCGAACATCTCGAAGTTGATGCTGGCGTTGCGACCGATGTAGACGCCATCGAGAAACAGGACCACGGAATTGTCCATGCCCGCGCCATCGTCGGCGGAGCTGATACCGCGCATGGAAATAATCGCCTGCCCGGGCGCGAACTCGGCGTAGGCCATGCCGGGGACCCGGTAGGCAATCTCCGTTGCCCCGAATACCTGCGCCTCGCTCAGGTCCTGCGCACTGAGAGCGCTGACCGAGATGGGCACGTCCTGCAGGTTTTCCTCGCGATGCTGGGCAGTGACCACCACCTCCTCGAGTTTACCCCCGCCCTGTGCCTGGGCCATCAGCGGGTACGACGATGCCAATCCGGCGCCGATAGCAACGAGGCTGGCGTGTCGGCAGGCGGAAAATAGCGTTTTGCGGATGTGCGGGTACATCGGTTTCTCCCTGTTTTCAGATTTCACTGTTATTCAAGGGCCATTCTGGAGACAGCCCTTCGTTACGATTTCAACGGCACGGTGCACTGCAATCTCTCGCAGTGGGTCACTGCGTGCACGCTTCGCGAGTGCCCGGCAGAGCAGGCCCGGGAGCCGACTCACCGGCGGTGGGCGCGAGTTCTGCGGCCCCGCAGTCAATCCTGGCGCTTGTCGATCACCCGTTTCGCCTTGCCCTCGGAGCGCGGTACCCCGCCGGTCGGCATCACCGCCACCTCGGCAGAGATGCCGATATAGGACTTGATTCGCTGCTGCAGGCTGCGGGCGGCTTCGGCCTGCTGTTCACCGTCGGCCGAGGGCTGGGCCTCAACCTGTACCAACACGGCATCGAGGTGACCTTGTTTGCTGACTTCAATCAGGTAGTGGGGCGCAAGGGCTTCCACGGCCAGCAACTGTTCCTCTATTTGGGAGGGGAACACATTGACACCGCGGATGATCAACATGTCGTCACTGCGCCCGGTGATCTTGTCCATACGCCGCATGGTACGGCTGGTTCCAGGCAACAGGCGGGTAAGATCGCGTGTGCGGTAGCGGACGACCGGCATCGCCTCCTTGGTCAAGCTGGTGAAAACCAGTTCTCCCTCCTCGCCGTCGGGCAGGACTTTTCCCGTCTCGGGGTCGATGATCTCGGGGTAGAAGTGATCCTCCCATACGGTGGGCCCGTCCTTGCTGGCGAGGCACTCCTGTGCCACCCCCGGGCCCATTACCTCAGAGAGCCCGTAGATGTCGACGGCGTCAATATGCAGCCGCTGCTCCATTTCGCGCCGCATCGCATCTGTCCAGGGCTCGGCGCCAAAGATGCCGGCGCGCAGGGACAGTGCGGCGGGATCCACGCCCTGCCGTTCCATTTCGTCGGCGATGTTGAGCATGTAGGATGGCGTCACCATGATCAGGTCGGGATCGAAATCCCGCAGCAACTGCACCTGCTTCTCGGTCTGCCCCCCCGACATGGGGATGACGGTGCAGCCGAGGCGCTCGCCGCCGTAATGGGCGCCGAGCCCGCCGGTGAACAGCCCGTAACCGTAGGCGACATGCAATTTGTCGCCAGCCTGCCCGCCCGCTGCCCGGATCGAGCGTGCGACCACATCAGACCAGATGTCTATATCGCCGCGGGTGTAGCCGACGACGGTGGGCTTGCCCGTGGTGCCGCTGGAAGCGTGAATCCGAATGACCTGGTCCATCGGTACCGCGAACATGCCGAAGGGGTAGTTGTCGCGGAGATCCTGCTTGGTGGTAAATGGAAACTTTGCCAGGTCATCGAGGCTGCCGAGGTCGTCCGGATGTACGCCGTGCTTCTCGAATTTCCGGCGGTATACCGGCGAGTCGTCGAAACTGTGCCGGAGTGTGCTGCGCAGTCGCTGCAGCTGCAGGTCGCGGAGTTCGTCCACGCTGGCGGTCTCGATGGCGTGAAGGGGCTCCATACAGGGACTTTTCATCTTGGCCATACACGCTCCCGTGAACTGTAAGTCTCAACCGGCCGCTAAATGTAATACCAAATTTCACGGCAAATCAAGTTTTTTGTATCATCTTGTAAGCCCCCATTCACGCCGCCGTGGTTCAACCCGAGCGGGTGGAAAAGTGACCCTGCGGGTGTAGAATAGCGACGCGTCATCAGGACAGCCGCCATGCCGCAGCGGCAGACGGAGGCGTCACCGGCCCCCTAATAAAAAAGGCAATTTTCGTGTCCCACCCCGCTGCCGTCAGCCGGCTGATAGATAACTTCGCACAGCGCCGACCGCTCAGGACCACATCGCTTATCATCACCGTATTCGGGGACACTGTCTCCCAGCATGGCGATACGCTCTGGCTCGGCAGCCTGGTGCGCTGCCTGGAACCACTGGGGGTGAGCGAGCGCCTGGTGAGGACATCTGTTTTCAGGCTGGTAAAGGAAGGCTGGCTGGTCTCGGAGCGGGTCGGCCGGCGCAGCTATTACCGCTTCACGCCCTACGGCAGCCACGAATATGCCCGCGCAGCACGGCGAATCTACAGCCTGGAGACGCAGCCGTGGGACGGTCGCTGGCAGCTGATCATTCCCTGGGATCTGGCCGACGAAAATCGAGAGCTCTTCCGCCGCAGCCTTTACTGGCAGGGCTACCGCAACATCGCCGCGGGCACCTACGCCAGACCCGGTTCCGCCGGGCCGGAACTGCGCGACATCCTCGATGAATTCGATGCCGACGAGCGGGTCATCAGCATGCAGGCAGAAATGCCCACGCCGGGATCCCGGCGCGCCGTCCGGGCGCTGGTGCACGAGAACTGGCAACTGGCGGTGGTGGCGCGCCACTATCGGGAATTCCAGCGCCGCTATGCACCGCTGTTTCGCTGGCTGGCCAGGGAGCCGGATGTCAGGCCGAAAACGGCGTTCGTGGCCCGCACGCTGCTGATCCACGATTACCGGCGCATCCTGCTGAAAGATCCCCCGCTTCCCGAAGAACTGCTGCCGCCCGCGTGGCCGGGCGCGAAAGCCCTGCGCGCAACGGCCGCGGCTTATGCCCGCCTGGCCGAGCCATCGGCCGAGTACATCAGTACAGTACTGGAGAATGGAGAAGGCAGGCTGCCCCCGGCTGCGGACGCGTTCTGGCAGCGCTTCACCCCGGGTTCATGACAGCCGCGGAGCCGGGGCGGCCATGCCGGCGCTTGTCCCGTGATCGGCGCCCCAGTAGACTCCGGTGGAGGCCGAGCACGGTGGCGACGCCCGCGCCTGTTGGCGCCACCTCCTAACGGGCCACGCGCAGCCGGGTGATGGTGCGGCAACCGGACCGAAACACAAGACAATAAACAGGGGTTCGATTCATGACCGGCACTTCCAGCGCAGAGACAGGCTTAACCGAGCGCGTTCTCGCCACCGTCGAGCGGGTCGGCAACAAGCTGCCGGATCCCGCTATTCTATTCATTGCCCTGCTGGTGATCGTCTGGGTCCTGTCGTTCGTGTTTTCCTGGTTCGACTGGGGGGTGACCGACCCCCGTACCGGTGAACCGCTGGTGGTGGTCAACCAGTTATCCGGCGAGGCGATGGCCCTGTTTTTTTCTTCGATGGTACAGAACTTCGCCCATTTTCACCCGATCGGGGTTGTGCTGGTCGCCATGCTGGGGATAGGCGTTGCCGAGCACACCGGCTTCATCAATGCGGGTCTGCGCTCGCTGATGAGCGTCACCGCCCGGTGGCTCCTGACTCCCATGCTGATCATGGTGGGTATCATCAGCCACACCGCGGCCGACGCCGGCTACGTGCTGGTCATTCCGCTGGGGGGCGTGATTTTTTACGCGGCCGGGCGTCACCCGCTCGCCGGCATAGCCGCCGCGTTTGCCGGGGTGTCAGGCGGCTTTTCGGCTAATTTCATCCCGTCAGCGATCGACCCGATGCTGCAGGGTATCTCCCAGTCCGGCGCCCAGATCATGGACCCCGAGATCACCCTGAACCCGCTGAACAATTACTTCTTCACCGCCTCCTCGTCGATCCTGATCATTCTCGTCGGCTGGTTTCTCACTGACCGGGTGGTGGAGCCGCGTCTCTCCCACAGCCCGCTGGATGACAACCTGACCGACCTCCCGTCGATGGAATCGCTGGGGGACCGCGAACGCAGCGCCCTGCGTGCAGCGCTATGGGCGATGCTGGGCGGCGTGCTGGTACTGGTGATCACCGCCTGGCCGGAAAGCTCCGCCTGGCGAGGCAGTGGCGGTTCGCTCACCGAACTCGGCGCCCCGCTGATGTCATCCATCGTTTCGCTGATCTTCGTGCTCTTCCTGTTGCCGGGCGTGGTCTACGGTGTCAAGGCCGGCACGGTCACCAGTTCCAAGGATGTGATCAACGGTATGACCAAGTCCATGGAGAGCATGGCCTACTACCTGGTGATCATGTTCTTCATCGCCCAGTTTATTTTCGCTTTCGGCCAGTCGAACCTCGGCGTTCTGCTGGCCCTCAAAGGGGCCGCTGGCCTGAAGGCGCTGGGCCTGTCCGGCGCGCTCACCATCACCGGTATCGTTCTACTCACCGGCCTGCTGAACCTGTTCGTCGGTTCCGCGTCGGCAAAGTGGGCGCTGCTGTCGCCGATCTTTGTCCCGATGCTGATGGAACTCGGCATCTCGCCAGACCTGACTCAGGCCGCCTACCGAGTCGGCGACTCCACCACCAACATCATAACGCCGTTGATGCCCTACTTCCCGCTGGTCGTCGTCTACTGCCAGCGATACATCAAAACCACAGGTATCGGCACGGTCACGGCTATGATGTTGCCCTTCAGCCTGACCTTCATCGTGCTGTGGACGCTGTACCTCCTCGCCTACTGGACGCTGGGAATTCCGCTGGGCTTGCAGGCCTCGTATACCTACTAGGCGTCAGGCGCTGGCGATGATCCGCCGGAAGGTGAGGTTGACCCGCGGCCCCACCGGTCCGCGCTCTTTACCGATACCGTGCTTCCAGTGGGCCTGGGTACCACCGCGCATCACCAGCAGACTGCCGGATGTCAGCGGCAGTTTCAGGGTGCCGAGGTCGCGACGGGTCTTGTGCTTGAACTGAAGCGTGCGCGTTGCACCGAAGCTCAGGGAAGCGATGACCGGCTCCGCTCCCAGCTCGCGCTCGTCGTCGCTGTGCAGGCCCATGCTGTCATTCTGGTCTCGGTAATAATTGAGCAAAACCGAATTGAAACGACTGTCAGACAGTGACTCGACCCGTCGCCGCAGTTGCATCAGGGGCGCAACCCAGGGCAGCGGCTCCATGTCCAGGCCGGAGTAACGGTAGCCGCAGCCCGGATCGCCGAACCAGGCTGTGAGGCGAGGCTGAAGGTAACGCTTGCCAAAAAGACTGATCTCCTCGCTACGCCAGGGGATATTGCGAACAAGCCATGTCAACCAGGTATCCGGGCCGGCGTCTTCATGCGCACCTTCGAGGCTGCCCAGTTTGACCGAACCGCAGAAACGCAGATCGGCATCCGGCAGGTCGAAACGCTGCCAGTCGCCGTGGAACAGGTCGCCCGCGAGGCTCAGAGCCCGAGCACCTCGCGGCCCTGGTTGAACACGATATCGACCGGAATGTCGGCGCTGGCGAGCCGGTCGAGATCGTCCTGCAGCTGTTCGCCGATCTGCCCATAGTCGGCCAACAACTGCCTGGCTCCCGTGTAATCACCATCGCCCTGTAGCATCAGGAGCTTGCGAGACAACGCCGTCATTGCCGCCTGCATGCGATCGAAGTCGACGCTGTAGCGCCCGGTCCCGGGGTCGCGCCTGAAGGCACCCTGCTCGCGAAAAAAGTTAAACCGGACCATATTGGCCCTGCCGTGGGCGCTGGTGGCACCGAACCGCACACTGCGGAAGATGCCGGCCAGGAACGTGACGTAGTTGTCCCGCAGCGCGGCTTTGTCCAGCTCTCCCATCTCGGTGAGCCGGGTGATCATGTACAGCCCGAGAATATCCGCCTTGCCCTCCTCCAGCGCAGACGCGGTATCTTTCATCGCCTGGCGAACGTATTCACCGCTATCCACCGTCTTCTTGATTCCGAGACCGTGGGCGACCTCGTGAAACATGGTGTTGGCAAAGAATGCATCGAAGGTGATGTGTTTCAGCTGCTCGGGAGCAATCAGCGTTTCTGCGATCGGGAGCAGCGTCTTGTCGAACTTGGCGCGCATGGCATTCTTCAGCTGCAACCGGCGGGTGCCCTTGGCCAGCTGCACCTCCTCATCGTTGGGCAGGTTGATGGCGATGGTCTTGGCGCCCGCATTGGCATCGCCGGCGTAGTAGACGACGTCGTAGGCGTTGAGTTCGGAGTCCGCACCCGGCGATTCCCGCTTGTACTTCTCCGGAACCGGCAGGCCGCGTTGCAGCTCCGGCAAAAAGGCCGCAAACCGGCTTAGACGCTCGCTCCAGGCCTGGTCCTTCACCAGTACGTAGGCCTCGAACGCCGCCCGGTAGCCGAACAGCTTGTCCTCGTAGGTCTCTATCGGGCCGATCACCACGTCGATGGGATTGTCTTTCATCGACATCCACTGCATGTCCGATGGCCGGTAGTCATCTGTCAGCAACGCGTCCGCGCGCAGCTCGAGGTAGCGGGCAAAGGCGGCATTTTCCGCAAGCCGGCTGGCCTCGCGCAGCTTTTTCGATACCTCGACGAGCGGCGCGGCGAAAGCGATGCGATACGGCACCAGGGTCAGTGAACCACTCTCATCGCGACGCACCAGGGAATACAGGCCGCGTTTGCCCGGCTCATTCCAGGCTTCAAATTCCGCAGGGGTCATGTCGACAGGGTAAAACTGCGCACCCGCAGGTTTAAGCCCGACACCCTCTGCGAAAGGCTTGTCCCCGTCCAGTCTGTCCCAGGGCCCGAAATTGATCTGGGCAAAACGCCGTTGGGCTGGATCCTTCAGGCGCGCCAGTAACGCGCCCGGATCACCATAAGCCTGCCGCCAGAACAGTTTGTTCATAATGTCGCTGGCGTCGATCAACACGCCGATCATTTTGCGCTGGTCCGCACTCAGGTGACCCAGGTCCGCCGACAGCGTCACCGGCTCGTAGATTCCGTAGCGCGGGTTATCGCTACCGGACACGCACGATGCCCACCCCAGCAGACAGGCAATAACGACGATGACGGGGGACAACCGGTGGCGGTCGAACATGGTGGCTTCCTCTGGCGTGACGTCTGCGGCCTAGTCTAGCAGTCTGTCGCAAAAGTCACAGGCCAGCAGCTCCTGTGCGTGCGGCGCCGCAGCAGGATCAGTGCGGCTCTGCCCCCCCGCGGGCCTCGTCACCCCAGATCGCATCGAGACGCTGGTCGCGACCGCAATTCCAGCGGTAGAATTTATAGCGTACCGGATTTTTCAGGTAATAGTCCTGGTGGTAGTCCTCGACCGGCCAGAAGGCATTGGCATCGCGAATCTCGGTATGCACGGTCTCCTCGGGAAATCGCTCCGCCACCGCCGCCAGGCTCGCCTCGGCGACCGCGCGCTCCTCGGCCGTCGCCGGAAACAGCGCGGTACGGTAACTGAACCCCTTGTCACAGAACTGGCCTTTATTGTCGAAGGGGTCGACATTGACCCAGAACAGGTCGACGAGGTCTTGATAACTGAGGACATCGGTATCGTAAATTACCTTTACCGCCTCGAAGTGCCCCCGGTGATCGCCCGAATAGGTCGGGTTCTTCATGGTACCGCCGGTAAAGCCCGAGACCACATCGAGCACACCGGGCTGCTCCTGATAGGCGGATTCCATGCACCAGAAGCAGCCGCCGGCGAACATCGCCGACGCTTCGCCGGCCATGGCGGGCGGCGCAATGAAAAAGACAAGGGCAAGCAAAAGGCGTTTCATATGGATATCCGGGCTAGAGTGACCTTCGATAGACTGTGAGGCCGCGGCAGAGTTCCGGAGCAGTTTCCGGATTCGTCGCGACAGACGACTGCCGAGGTCGCTGGCCGCCGCCGAGCAATCACCGCGAGGGTCCTATCAGGTACCCGGGTGTCAGCCTGACTTGCAGCCCGTAAACCCGGGCGAAGTCATAGGCTTTAGGCTTCGACAGCGCCGCGCGCGTTCGCCGCTAAAACACCAGGCTCTCACCGCGAGCCGGAATCTCTACAGCCAGCTCGTGTAGCTGGTACAACCGATCGGCGAGAGCGTCCTGCGCCCGGGGTTCCCCGTGTACCAACACGACCCGTGGCGATGGCTGGAAGGCCGTCAGCCAGTCGATCAACCCGGTCTGTCCGGCGTGCGCGGAGAAGCCGCCCAGGGTCTCGACCCGCGCCTTGACCACGTAGTCTTCACCAAACAGGCGGATACTGCGGGCCCCATCGACGATAGTCCGGCCCGGCGTGCCAAACGCCTGGAAGCCGGTAAACAACAGGGTGTTACGGTCGTCCCAGATGCGCTGCTTCAGGTGATGACGGATGCGGCCGCCGGTGCACATCCCGCTGCCCGCTATGATGATGGCGCCGCCCCTGATACGGTTGATCGCCATCGAGGACTCGGTTTCGGGCGTGAGCTTGAGCGTGGGTAGAAAATTCTCCAGCGAGGTGCGGTGAGCCTCGCCGAGTTGCCGGACGTCACCGCTGTCGAGCAGGCCCAGCCAGTGGTCGTAAACGCGCGTCACCGCGATTGCCATCGGGCTGTCGAGAAACACCTGCCAGGGGTCGAGTTCGCCCGCGTGGTGCAGGCAGCCGAGATGAAACAACAGTTCCTGTGTCCTGCCCACGGCGAAGGCCGGAATCATGGCACTGCCGCCCGCCTTCCAGGTGTCGTGCAGAACATCCCTGAGCTGCGTCACGGAATCGTCTTCGGTGCGATGCTCCCGGTCGCCGTAAGTGCTTTCCATCAGCACGATATCTGCGTGCTCCAGCGTCACCGGATCGTTCATCAACACAGAGTCGCGCTTTCCCAGGTCACCGGAGAACACCAGGGTCTTGTCGCGGCCGCGCTCGGAGAGACACACTTCGACAATCGCCGAGCCCAGAATGTGGCCGGCGTCGAGGAAGCGCACAGAAGCCCCCTCGCCGAGCGGGATGGTCTCGCCGAAGCCGTATCCCCGGCCCTGCTCAAGCACGCGGGCCACATCTGTTTCGTCATACACCGGCTCCTCCGCCGGCGCCCCGCGCCGCGCATTGCGGCGGTTGTTGCGCTCGAGGTCGCGGAGGTAGAGACCCACCGCATCCTTCAACATGATCTCCAGCAATGACAGCGTGGCACGGGTACAGATCACCGGTCCGGCGAAACCCTCCCTGACCAGCTTCGGCAGCAGGCCCGCGTGATCGAGGTGGGCATGGGAAAGCAGCACGGCGTCGATCGATGCGGGATCGAAACCGAACGACTCCTCACCGATGCGTTCCACCGCGTCTCCGCCCTGGTGCATGCCACAGTCGAGGAGTACCCGCCCGCACGCGGGCGATTCCAGCAGGTGGCAGGACCCGGTCACCTCCTGCGCCGCACCGTGAAAAGTCAATGTCGCCATGGGACGCGCCCCGTTGCCAAGTAATGCCTGCAGTCTAGCAGGCGCCGCGGCCGCCCGAGTGATCCAGGTCAAGCCTTAAGAGCGCCGCTACGCGAAGATCAGCACTTGCACCCGAAGGGTCCCGCGCTTAACCTCTGCGGGCGCCCGTGGCGGCCACCACTGTGATCGTGTAGCCGCTGCCAATACCACCGATAAAGGGTGGCGCATACCCGATAGCGCCTGGCGGGAACGGCCGAGGAAGGAGTGTACGTCATGACCTGCGGTGAGCTGCTCGCCAGATTGCTGGAAAAGCACGGGATCGACACTGCGTTCGGTATCCCGGGCACCCACACCATCGAATTGTACCGGGGCCTGCCGGGCACCGGTATTCGTCACGTCACCCCCCGTCACGAGCAGGGCGCCGGCTTCATGGCCGATGGCTTTGCACGGGCCTGTGGCCGTCCCGCCGCATGCATCACCGTCTCGGGCCCGGGTGCATTGAACATCGGTACCGCGATGGGACAGGCGCTGGTCGACAGCGTACCCGTACTGGTAATCTCAGCCGACAACGCAACTCACTCACTGGGCCTCGGCGAGGGGCGGTTGCACGAAGTGCAAGACCTGGAGCTGGCCACCCGGCAATGGAGTCGCTGGTCTCATACCCTCATGAGGCCCGCCGAGTTGCCGCGGGTGCTCGCGCGCGCCTTTGCCATTTTCCGCAGTGAGCGACCCGGCCCGGTGCACCTGATCATTCCCCAGGACGTGATTACCGCCGACGCCGCCAGCGTCGAGTTGCCGGACTGGGGCCTGCCGTCTCCCCCGGCCCCCTGCCCCGACGCTCTGGCGGCAGCGGCCGCACTGATCAGCGGTTCGCAGCGCCCGGTGATCGCACTGGGCGGCGGTGCCGTCGGCGCGGCCGATGTCGCCCGCTCCCTCGCCGAGCGGCTGGACGCGCCCACCACCCTTACCCAGAACGCCAAGGGCATACTGCCCCCGGCGCATCCGCTTTACGTGGCCGGCAGCCCGTCGTTCGGGCCGGTCAGGCAGTTGTACCGGGATGCCGACCTGCTGATCGGCATCGGCACCGAGTTTTCTGAAACCGACTACGACTTCCTGTTCGACGGGGGCTTCGACCTCGGTACGGCGCCGCTGGTGCGGATCGATATCGACCCGGCTCAGCTGGTGCGCAATACGCCCGCCACCGTTGCTATCGCCGCCGATGCCCGGCTCGCGCTCACGGCCCTGCTGCCACTCTGCGAGCAGCGCAAACTGGAGGGTGCTCAGCGCACCCTTGCCGTCAACCGTGCCCTGCGATCACTGGATCATCCCGGTTACCAGGCTTTTCTCGATGCGCTGCAAACCGCCCTGCCCGACGCCATCGTCATCGGGGACTCCACCCAACCGGTGTATTTCGCGGCCGGTCAGTACCACCCCGCCTCACCGCGCTCCTTTGCCAACTCGGCCACCGGTTTCGGCACCCTGGGCTACGGTTTGCCGGCCGCTTTCGGCGCCAAACTCGCCTGCCCGGAGCGGCCGGTGATCTGCCTGATCGGTGATGGCGGGCTGCAGTTTTCGATCAACGAGCTGTCGACGGCGGTCGAAGCGGGCATCGGGGTGGCCGTGGTCATCTGGAATAATCGCGGCTACGAAATGATCGCCCAGAACTTCCGCAGCGCCGGCATGGAACCCATCGCCTGCGACATTCACACGCCGGACTTTCTCGCCATCGCCGCCGGCTACGGGTGCCCCGGCGAGAGGGTTAAGGATACAGGCCAGCTGCAAAGAGCACTCCGAGATGCGACCGCCCGGAACGTGCCGACCCTTATCGAAGTTATGGAAGAAGATTTTATCGACCTGGCGGCTAATCCTGATTAGAGCAGCTACACACTGCCTCTGCCACTACCGGTGGCCGGACAGGCCAAACCGGACGGTAACTTCGACATGGATAGCGGGTTCACCGGCAGCGATAACACTTACAGCGAACCGGATCGGGCTGGTATATTCCTGCGCTTGCAAAACAGGCTTCTGGTTTCCCCCGATTCGGAATAACCGAGCGGCCCAAGCAAGCTGACACGAGGAATGGACACGCCAATGTCTGCAACACCCAGCTTCATGGCATGGGAGAAACTGCACTCCCTGGTCGGTTCGATCCAGACCCGCTCCCTGGTATCACGACCCCGGACGATTGACGACTGCCGCGAGACGCTGGCCTATTGTCGCGAGCACGGGCTCAAAATCTGCCCACGTGGTGCCGGTCGCAGTTATGGCGACGAAGCCCTTTGCGATGAGCAGGTACTGCTCGATGTCAGCGGCATGAACCGCATACTGGCCTTCGACGAAGACAAGGCACAGATTACCGTCGAGGCCGGCGTACGTCTGATCGACATTTTTGCGCACGTGCACGGTCGGTTGCTGACGCTTCCCTCCAGCCCCACAGAGTCACACTCCTGCGTGGCCGGTGCCTTATCGGCCAATGTAAACGGCAAGGATGGTGCGAAACTCGGCAGCTTTTATCACCAGGTCGTTCGTCTGAGCTTGCTGACCGCCGGTGGAGAAGTTCTGGAAATAGACCGCTCACACCCGCTGTTCAAAGGCGTTGTCAGCGGTATCGGCATGCTGGGCGTGGTGCTGGATGCAACCCTCCAGCTGAAGCCGATCCCGTCGCCTTACCTCGCAGTTCGCGCCTACCCGGCCGCCAATGTCGATGCTCTGCTGGCAACCCTCGATAAGGTAGAGCCATCCAGCGACGTCATGGTCGCCTGGGTCGACGCCTACGCCGGCGGCGAACGAACGGGGCGGTCCGTGGTCCATGCCGGTCACTGGACCGAACACCCCGCCAGCCAGGGAGAGCGCGATGCCATTCTGCGCATGTTTGTCGGCCAACTCGATAATCATCGCCGCCTCGGACTTAAGATACACGAGGTCTTCGGGCCGTTGCTCTCACTCATGCTGTACGGCCAACGGCCGCTATTGCGGCTGTTTAACGCCCTGTACTACGGCATGCATGTGTTGAAGTCCCGGTGGTTCCCGGCCCCCAAAAGCGAGCTCTTTCTCAATTTCAGCTTTGCGGCCAGTTTCACCGTGCCGCCCGCGCACCTGGTTTGTGGCCCCCTTGGCTATACGGTACAACTCAGCTTCCCCCGCCCTCACGCGCGAGCGGCGATCATCGAGCTACTGGAGATTTGCCGGTCATCGCCCTGCCCGCCTGTCACCAGCGTGCTGCGTGCACATCCACTGGACGATGGCCTGCTTTCCTTCTCGGAGAATGGCTACAGCCTGAACTTCGAGTTTCACCCGAAGAAACACACGGAGGCGGGCTGTCGCGCGGCCACCGATCGCCTGATGGAAGCCACCGCGAAGTACGGCGGCAAGATTCACCTGGCCAAAGACCAGGTTCTCACACCGAACCAGTTTTCGAAAATCTACCCGCGCGGCCGGGAATTGCTGGAGATGAAGCGCAGCGTTGATCCGGAAGGGCTGTTTACCTCCGACCTTGCACGGCGGGTTGGTCTGGTGTCGTGATGGCACGGGAGGGGCGATTGGAGACGAGCACGAAATTCCGGGTTCTGCTGCCAATCTGGCGCTTGTCGATCACCTCGGTGTCTGCCAGCACGGTAGTCTTCAATGCCTCGTAGTCCCTGTTCCGGAGAATAACGAGGGCCCGGTTTGGCTGAGCCAGGAACGCCTGCAGTTCGTCCTCCTCCCTGAGATCACTGGTGAAGCGGTCGGCATAGTAAATATACCTGGCGCGGTAGGTCCTATACATTCCCCAGGCCGTGTTCGGTTCGAGGTCGAGCTGGTCGCGAACGTACTCAGCATAAGGCCTGATCGACTTGTAGGGTTCTACCGCGGGAATAATCGCGTGTACGCCGTAGACCACCAGCACCAGCACCAGGCCGACCGGAAGCACCATCAACCTGTCCGGGCGATCCCCTTGCCATGCCCTGTAAGCCAGGACCGAAAATACTGCAGCGATTAACGAAAAACCCAGCGCGGGAACGAGGTGCTCTGGCGCCGAGACCAGGGCCGCGATCGGGGCTCCCACTGCCAGTAATGCAAACAGGACGATGAGTATAACGCTGGGAATGACTATCGCCTTGCGATAGAAGGATTCCGGCCAGAAGTGCAGCGCACGATCGAAAAGGTACCCGACCAGCAAGGCCATGGCTGGATAGGCGCCAAGCAGGTACTGAGGCCGTTTTCCGGAAGCGATCGAGAAGAAAAGAAGCAGGCTGAACAGCCACACGAGGGCCAGCAGGATACCCTGTCTTTGCTCACCCGACCGCTGGGAAATCGCCAGTATCAGGGCCCCAGGCAGAAAGAAGGACCAGGGCGCGAACGTCCAGACCAGGTCGCGCAAATAATAGTAAAAGGGTTGCGCATGGGTCCAGGCGTCCACGTAGCGGACGAAATTGGTCTTGATCAGCAGATCGAAGCCATAGTCTTCCTGCTGTGCCATCATCACGTACCAGGGCGCGGCAATGGCCAGGAAAAGCAGTAGGCCCCTCACCAGGCGCATCTCCTTGATATGCCAGAGGTCGCGGTTGAAAACGAGAAACGCAAGACACACCAGGCCCGGCATCGCCAGGTTCACGGGGCCCATCGTCAAGACGCCGAGGCCAGCAGCGGCGGCCATCAGCAGATAGGCCACGGTGCGTCGTGCCGGGGTGGTATAACCCCAGTAAAAACAGGCTATTGCCAGGGTCGAGAAGAAGGCCGAGAGCATGTAGGTCTGGGCCCACCGGCCCTGCTGGATGTACAAAACGTTGGTGCCCAACACCAGCGCGGCCAGAATCCCGGCCCGGGTCGAGAACATCTGCCTGCCCAGGGCATAGGTCAGCAGAACGCTGCCGATGGCACCCAGGGCGGAAGGCAGTCTCGCCCGGAACTCAGTGACATCACCCCAGGGCAGAGAAATCGCTGAGATCATCCAGTTCAAGAGCACCGGCTTGATGGTCCAGGGCAGGCCGTTGCAGGTGGGAATCAGCCAGTTGCCGCTGCGCAGCATCTCGCGGCTGATCTGGGCGTACTCGTCTTCGTCGGTGGGCCAAAGGTCGCGGTCTCCAAGATAATAGAGAAACAGAATGCCGCCAATGGCCGTCAGCACAATCGGTACGGCTTTCCCGGTCCTGTCAAGGAATGTGTTCATGATGTTCCCTGCGTGAATTAGCTGTGTAAACCTGCGATGACCGCAACGCGGTTGGCGCAACGCGGTTGCCGCAACGCGGTTGGCGCAAAAAGCGCGGTGTGACGTTTCCCCGAGATCCCCGACAGTTGGCGACTAGCAGGCAACCTCGGCAAATGCAGCGATCATCTGCTCGGCAACCCCGTCCTGGTATAAGGGAAAGGCATCCACGTGCAGGCTGATATCCCGCGCGTGTTCCGCGTACCGGAAATGCCCGGTCCGTCTCGATACCATAATATTCAGTGATGACGGTATGCCGGTGCAGCAGAGCCCTGCGGTTTCTCTCCACCGGACAATCCCGCTCCCGCAGTTTCCCGGCAACGGCGTCCAGGTCAATCGAAGCGTCGTCAACCCGGACAGGGAAGCGCCAGTACACCCGACTGGCTTTCGGGTGTGTTTCGTAGGGCGCAAACCCGGCGATCGAGCGCAACCCCTGCTCGAAGACCTGCACATTGCGGACCAGCTGCCGCAACCTTGCGTCATAGGTTTTCATCTGTTCGAGAGCGAGCGCCAGGGCGAAGGTATGGGGGCGGTACTTTACCCCCACCGCATTGTCGATATGGCGGTACTCGTCGGTCAGCAACGCGTTGGGCACCCGGTTTACGTGACCGTACAGCATCATCCGGTCCCGGCAGCGATCCGTCGGCGCCGTCACCACGCCCAGCTCCCCGGCGGAGATCAACTTGCCCTTGCCGAGAGAAGAACATACGTAGTCGTAATAGTGGCCCAGTGGGCGGCCGTCCCATAGTGCACCGTGGGCGTGGGCAGCATCGCAGATCAACTGCAGACCGTGCTTGTCGGCGTATGCGCGCAGGCGCTCTGCGTCCGCCGGGATACCGAAGGGCTGGTGAACAATGATCGCCCGGGTGCGGGAGGTTCGCATGGCGTCGGCGTCATCCAGGTCGATACAGAGATCATCCGCACGCACATCGCAGAACACGGGAATGCCACCTGACATCAATACGGGCAGAGCGGCAGCGTAGTAGGCATTACATGGAATCAGCACCTGTTCCCCGGGTTGCAGGTCCATCGCGAACAGGGCGAGATGGATCGCAGCGGTACCGTTACAGACGGCGACCGCGTGGCGCGCTCCCAAAAATGCGGCGGCGCTCTCTTCAAACTGTTCCAGCAACCCGCCATCGACCACGGAAAGCTCCTGGGCAAGCGTATCGCGCACCATCCTCGATATGGCGCCTTCGTCCATACCATAGAAACGCCGTTGCATCGCTTCGGCATCAAGGGATTGAGACATTCCGTTCCTCGTTAGACTGACTGGCCTGCCCAGGCCCGGACTGCCCGGGCAATTCGTCTTATCTTGGCAGTGGAAATGACGGGATAGACACAGATTTCCAGCAAGGCGGCCTCCCGTGTCGGCACCTTCCTATCAATACTTTCAGCGTCGCGATCGCGAAATGCATCGAGCTGGGAACAGTCCGACATGTCTGTGATCTTGCCATCGATGCCCTGTCGCAGCAGGTAGCGGCGCAGCCCATCACGCTTGTCCGGGTCCACCGCAATCGGGTAGTAAACATAGATGTGGTTGGCCTCAGCGGGGGGAAACCAAATACCCGGCACCACGCCCAGCTCGCGCGAGAGCAAGGTGGCGTTTTGTCGGGCCCCCTCATTGAACGCGTCGATGTGATCGAGTTGCCGCAGGCCGATCTCACCCTGCAGATTGGCCATTTTTACCACGCCGGGGTTGGACGCAGCGTAACCCGCGAGCAATTCATTGCCGATCGCCGAGTCCATCAAGGGTTTACCCAGCGCCAGTTTGAGGCGCAAAACCGGGTACGCGGTAAAGCCGAACACCAGGGGACGGGTAACCAGCCACTTGATCCAGGTGGAGATTGCCTTGCTGCGGACTTCCCCTGCACCCTGCTCGGTTGCGCCTGCCAGAATATCGTGGGCACGTCTGGCCACATCGGCGTCTTTCACCGCTATCGCGCCGCCGCCGAAGCAGGGCATATTCTTGCCCTCGGCAAAGCTGAACACCCCGATATCACCGAAAGTGCCTGTCTGTTGACCGTCCACGCGCACCCCACAGGAGTGGGCGCAATCCTCCAGCAGTCGCAAGCCGTGCTTGCCGGTCAGGGCCTCGATCTCAACGATATCGCAGGGCTGGCCGAACAGGTGGGTTGCCAGGACCGCCGATGTCCGCTCCGTAATGCAAGCCTCGATGTCACTGGCCCGGGCGTTGAACGACTGCAGGTCTACATCACAAAACACGGGCTTGTATCCGAGAAGCTTGGCCACCAGCGGCATCACGGGAAAGGTGAAGACCGGGAATATTATCTCGCTGCCCTTAGGCAGATCCAGCGCTCGCAGCGCCAGGTCGAAAGCAGATCGCCCCTGCGCCACGCCCAGAACGCTATCGCTGCCAAGGTATTCCCCGAAGCGTTTGGTGAACTCATCGACGGCGGGTCCGCGCTGCAGCCTGCCAGAGGTGAGCGACTTCAGCAGAATCCACAACGACCCCGGAGGCAGGTTTACGCAGCGACGGGGTACAGTGCTGAAGGGGACCATGCTTTGCATTCCATGTGGGTTAACGAATCCAATCAGGCGTTCCCTGGAAACAACGGGGTTTCTTCGCGAACGGTGTGCAGCCCCAGCGGGTGTCGGAAAAACCACACCAGGACACCTAATACGATGTGCAGCCAGTAGTCAATCAGCCGGTTCAACACCGTGAATGATACGGCCAGCGGATGTGAGACGGAAAGTAATCTCAGACAACCGTACAGCGTAATCTCGACCGCGCCGGCGCCTGCGGGTGTCAGCGGAAAGGCTGAGGCCAGCAGCGGGACTTGGGTCAGGAAAATCAGCCCCGCCAATGACAAATCCACACCCAGCGCCAGGGCCAGGCAGAGCATCCACAGGGTTTCCAGGGTCCAGATGACGATGGTCAAAACCGCGATAGCGAAGCGGTCTTTGCTTGCGGGCCACATGGTGTCGTGAAAGGCTTCGATCATCTCTACGACTGCGGCTGGAACCCAGGCGGGCGTGGCGTTCTTCAACAGATACCATGGAAATGAGGACCCCGGTAACCAACAGGGCCAGCACCAGCCCACCGCCAAGTACCCAGGCCACGCTGTCTGGCAGTTGTGCGTGAAAGACGAACCAGGAGCTGATCCCCGCCAGTACAAACACGCACCAGGCGTCGACCAGGCGTAGAAAAACGATGGAACCCAGGGCGGCAGAGCGGCGAACACGGAAGTTGAGACGGGCCAGGTGGGCCGCGTAGAGATCTCCCAGTTTGGCAGGCACGACATTGTCGACGGCGTTGTAGAAAAAGACGATCAGGCCGAATCTGGCGATCGATGCACCCTGCCCCGTTCGCCCAGCGACCGGCGCCACCGCAATCCACGCACCGGGTAGGTGGCATAGTGGGCCAGTGCGCCCAGCAGCACGAGCCCCCGGACTGCACTTTGCCAGATCGGACCAAACCTGGTCAAAATCGATCTGCGTGGCCAGGGCACCTAGCAAGGCCACGGTGACCACCAGGCTTAAAAGCGTCTCCCATCGCAGGAACGAAGGGAATGGCGCGCCGGATCGACGGACGATCGCCGCTCCCCGGCGCCCCTCGCCGGGTCTGATAGATTCGTTCCGGGGTCAGGCATTCACCAATTCCACCCGGTTCTGATCATAGAGCTCACAGGTCTTGGCGAACACCTCGTCCACGGTAATACGCTGCATACAGACGTTGTCGCGACAACAGGAAACGCGGTTGTTGTAGGCGCTGACGCAGGGGCTGCAGGCAATCCCGGCCCAGAGCGGGTGACTCCGCGGAGAGTGGGCGGCAAAGAGCAATGGGGTCTCCGGCCCGAACAGGGTGATTGTCTGGATAGGGGTGAGAGTGGCAAAATGTGCGGGGCCGCTGTCATTGGTCACAAGTATTCGCGACAGCGAATAAAGAACCAGCAATTCGTCCATGGACGTTTTCCCTGCAAAACTCACACACCGCGGCGAAGCCACCCGGCGCGCGACACGTTCCGCCTCTTCAGCTTCGTCGGGAGCGCCGGTAAAGCCGATGTACACATCATCGTATTGCTCAAGGAGGCGCCGGGCCAGTTCGACATAGTTTTCGGTTTCCCACTTTCGCAAGGGCAGAAGATCGCTGCAATTGATGTTGAGAAGGACGAGCGGCGGGACGTCTTCACGGCCCACTGCCTCGCGGATGATTGCTCTTGGTGGCCGCTATCTCCGCTGGCCGGGAATCGTGTTTCGGTACGGGAAATGTGTCAAGTGGCGGCACCACCAGGTCAAGACGGGGAAATGTGTCGGGCGCACGGTTCAGCGCCTCCACCATGGTGTAGAAAACCTGGCTGGTATGCAGGTGGGGGTTGTAGACCAGCCGGTGGGTCATCAGATCGCCACGATAGGCCCCGCCACCCGCGTAACGATGCAGGCCCACACGTCGACGGGCGCCGCTGAGAAACGTGAATACCGCCGAGGCGAGGGCGAAAAACTCCATGTCAATGGCCGCGTCCACGGCTATCTTACGCATGCAGGCCACGGCCTTGAGGGAAGAGACCATGGCGATGCCCAGCGAGGACTCGTTGATGGTAATCACGTTTTCACCTGGAATGAGGTCCAGCGCATCAACGATAAATCGATTGTTGTCGAATGCCAGGAAGTAGACATTTTCCCGACCCACCATCTCGAACGCCCGACCAATCGCACTGTAGGCGAGCACGGTCGAGCCCTGTTCGGCCAACTTTACGAACAGGATACTTCGAGCCGCGTCTGTCGGTACAGGGACGAACCAGTCGGATATCTTCCTCACCAGGGTGAGCGCAACCGTCATGGGAATTCCGAGCCAGCGGTCTATCCGACGGAGAAGCGACATTCTCATACGGCATCTCTCCTCCTTGCGTCAGATCATCGCAATACTGAATCCCTACCCCGGTCTTTGCCATGTCTAACCTGGCATTCATCGTCATCCAGTCCTGCTCCTCATCCCGGCGCATACGATCAGTACACTCCTCAGTCACTGGAATCCAGAGCGCTCGAGCTTCGCTACTGGGGGAAATAAGCAATCCCGCATTCACCAGTGATCAGCGTATTTGGATGCGCGCAAACATCCAGAATCAACTTCCGTTATTACAGCTATTTTTGCTTAAGGTAACCTTAAGCATGTTGAGAACCCGAAAGCATCGCCACGGGTTCATTCGCCGCACGTTCCCACCGATCTCAGCTGCACGTAGTCCAGAGCTCGTTCGACACTACTGCTGAGATACTCGGACTGATTACAGCGCGCGGGTACCGCGGACAGAACCTGTCTTCCCTCTAGTGCATAAAAGTTCCGGCGAGCCAGGCGCTGGATGGTAGCCAGTCAGACCATGCAAACTGGTTTTCCACGATGTTTTATCGAATCGGGTATTGATCTGAGATTTCACTCTCCAAGCGACTCCAGGTACGTCGTGGCAAATCCAATCGCCACGGTCGGCTTGCGCGCAATCTGGCCGGCCTCTGCACTGGCAGCGCTGATCTCCCAGCCGTCCGCCAGCACACGACTGATCATCCACAGCGCCGCAGCACGCGTCGCGGAACCGCAATGAACGTAGACCGGCTGGTTCGCCTCATTGCCAACTGCTGCCAGAAACTTCTCGACGACCTCGCTGGCAGGCGCTGCTGTATCGAACGGCAGGTGGATATAGTTCAACCCGGCCGCCCTCGCGCTGTCGATGCTATTCTCGAGATCGACACTCTCTTCGCTAGCGAGGCGAAGGTTGATCACGGTCGCAAAGCCCTGTTTTTTCAGCGCGGGCATTGCCTCAGCCTGGGTTGCCCCGCCAAAGCCGATCCGCGTCCCGGCGAACCCGGACGATTGTTCGATCTGTGAAAAGTTGTCTATTCCGCTCACTTCGATCTTTTCAACCTGTGCTACTACGGGTACATCAGGGTATGAATGGGGCACAACGAGCAGGGCAAACGCTGCAACGACAGCAATGGATCGAACCCTCATAACAACATCCTTACCCTATAATGACTTGCCGTATTGCGCTTTAACAGCGAGAACCCCGATTCTATAATCTCCTCGACTTACAGTCGCTAGCTACAGTCTCAGTTGCCGCCCTGCCTCTCCGCCAAGGCGTTGCCAGGCTACCCTACCCTCCCTTGCATGGTGGGAATCTTCTCCATCTTCCGCTGTTTGACTTCGTCTTCGAGAAGCTCCTTAGCTGCCTGCGCCAGAAACTCGGGAGCGGCCCACTCCTCTACATCAAAGTCGTTCTTGATGTAGCCGTGTTTGCGCATGAATTCCTTGCCGATGTCCACCATTGCCATATTCTGGGCCGACAGGTTGGGCACCATGTCGACATGCTTGATACCCGCGTAGGTATCGTCCTCGTCGAGGTAGTAGGTTTGCTTGTTGAGTATGGCCGCGGCCGCGCGCTTGTGTTCGTTTGACCAGCGTCCCACCCGGATCATGCCCTTCATGAACGCAACCGCCAGTTCCGGGTGCTCCTCGGCCATCACGTCGGTGCAGGTGATGATAGCGGGGATATTGGCCACCTGCAGCCTCCAGTCAGGGTAACGGGACAGGTCTTCGATCGCAGCCATCTCACCCGTCGCCTCCTGGATATGCTGGAAGACATTGCTCTGCGTGTAGATTGCGTCAACCTTGCCCTCGAGCAGCGCGGTTTCGAGGGGACGGAAAGCGAGATCGTGCTTGTGATCGCGTTTCAACTGCCACCAGCTGGGATTGACCATAGGTGTCAGCATCTCGGGGTCGTCATACCAGTCGTCCGGATAGGGGAAATCGACGAGTTGTATGTCCTTTTCCGTCATGCCGTTCATCTGTAGCATCAACAGGATGCCCTGGTGCTCCTGGATCCGCCACCAGTCGTTCTTGAGCGTGTTCATACTCTTGGTGATCCCGATTTTCTTGCCTTTGAGATCACTCATCCGGAATATCTTGTCCTTCGCGCGCACCATCATGCAGCCGCCTTCATACGGCACGTGTGTCAATCCCAGCATCCGTGTCCTGCGGTAATCTGCATGAACATGAATGGGCGGGAACAGGCCACCGAAACGAATCAGGTTCTCCTGGTTGTGAATATAGTGCGGATACCAGTCGGTCTCGGGGCGCGAGCGGAAGTAGGCAAAGTCCACACCGATTTTCGCAAATTCCTCAGCGGTCCAGCCCAGCTCCTGGTCTACGTTGCTGGCTGAAATAAGAGGGCAGTTGGTGTAGTAAACCTCGCTCCAGTCGAGACTTATCGTGGTGGTCATTTTGCCGTCGACCTCTTTTTTCACGGCACGGCTGCCTGCGCCTGCGGCGGCCGCGGCAGAGGTCGATCCAACACCTGCCCCCAGCGCCGCTATACCGCCTGCGGCGAGCCCGGCATTGACCATGAAACTGCGACGGGATCCCACATCGAATTCGTCATCCCTTGTGCTGCCCATCACTGTGTGGTTCTTTTCTTTGCTGTCCATGATTACCCCCTAGAGTCTAAGCTTTACGCCCAGGAGTCTGTTACTCACTCCGACGATCCCGGGCAGAGAAATTACAACGATGATAACTCCAGTATAAGGTTGACCAATTTTCCACATCAGACATAATCAGACAGCGGCCATACATTTTTGGACAACACTTTTTGGATAGCATGATTTGCATCAATTGGGGTGAAAACTGCTGGTGACAGCCTCTCGCGCAACACGTCCATCCGCAGTCGGCACCGTACGCATAGCCCCCATAGCTTCCATTCCAAGGACTCTTCAACAACTGGGTTTTGAGCCGGCCGCCATATTAGCGGAGCTCAACTTCGATACTCGGCTGTTTGACAACCCGGAAACGGTTATTCCCTATCCCGTTCGCACCCGGCTACTGGAGCGATGTGCGGAAAGAACGGGTTGCCGACATTTCGGGCACTTGATAGGCAGGAATACCGGTCTTTCTTCTTTCGGCATCGCCGGATTCCTGATGCAACAGTCTCCTGATGTGTTGACCGCACTCCGGTCGTTTGTGCGATATTCACATTTGCATGTGCGCGGTGCGGTGGTCTATCTGGATGACGAACCCGGGTCGGCATTCCTTGGATACAGCATTCTCGAGCCTGGAACAGGCGCATGTGAACAGCTTGCCGATGCCGCCGTGACGGCGGCCTACAATATCTTGCGCGCACTCTGCGGCGACAAATGGCGACCGACGAAAGTGTGCTTCGCCCACCGCAGGCCCGGTAATATCCGGCCGTTCAAGCACTATTTCGACGCACCTCTGTTTTTTGACGACGGGCGGAATGGTGTGGAATTTTCGGCCGCCTGGTTGAAAGAGCCGCTGGTGAATGCAGACCCGGCTTTACACGACCTACTGCAACACCAGATAAGCCTATTGGAGAGTGACCACCCCGAAGATTTTGCCGAACAGGTCAGGCGAGTACTGCGCTCCGCGGTACTCACGCACCGTGCGTCCGCAGAGCATGTCGCCAGTCTTTTTTCCATCCATCAACGAACCCTCAACCGTCGCCTAAGAGCCTTTGATACCTGCTTTCGCGAACCTATTGAACGAAAGCCGCTATGATATCGCCAGGCAACTGCTGGAGGACTCTTCGATGAACTTGACTGAAATTGCGGCTTTTCTGGACTACGCGGACACCAGCTGCCTTCGCGCGCGCGTTCCGCCGCCAGAGCGGCATATCTCCTTCAGCCTGGCGCGAGCAGCGTCGGCACGGAAACAGCTGACGGTCAACAAGCAGTAAGCCCTGTACGTATCCTTTCAGGCACGATCGCAGTCAGTTGAAACAGTGCGCAATGAGAAGTTCGGCGGCACTTGCGAAGCGGGCCGGCTGAGGTTGTTCCTGCAGGCTGCCAGACCGGAACAGGAACCTGCTACCGTACCCTTTCCCCACTTTAGCGGCAGAGCCCTGGCCGGGGAAATCGGGACGGGTTTATCCCGTCGCTCGCCGGATCAGCGCGTAGTAAAACCGGATCGCCGTCAGGTAATCGTCGATTGCGATGCGTTCATCAATACCGTGGACGATCTTGAGCGTATCGGTCGTCGCCCTGACCATGACGAAGCGGTAGACATTCGGGGAGACGGTATAAAAGTAACGGGCATCGGTCCCGCCGGAGAGCAGGTTGGGCGCGATGAGGATGTCGTCATCGAAACCGCGGATGGTTTGGGCCAGGAGCTCGTAGCCCATCGAGTCGGTGGGCGACACCGGTGAAGGGTCGATGTTCGTTTCCATAATCACCTCGACCCGCGCGTCATCGATGATCTCAACGACCCGCTGCCTGACCGACTCCGCGGTTTCACCCGGCAAAATACGAAAGTTCACGACCGCCTCGGCACGCGTGGGCAGAATGTTTGATTTCGAGCTGCCGGAGGCCATGGTGGCTGCTGTTGTGGTTCGCATGGACGCAGCTTTGGCCTTATCTTCGAGTAGAGCGGACTTTATCAAGGGCTTGAACAACCAGGTATTGGCCATGGCCAACCGATTGGTGAACGGCGCGTGCGGCGCGATCGCGGCGAACGTGTTCTGGACATGGGTCAGCTCGGCGGGAAACGGGTTTTCCTCCAGCTTGACGATGGCGCGGCTGATGATCCCGAGGCCCGACTGCGGCGGCGGCGTGGACGAGTGCCCGCCCGGCGCGTCCACCCTCAGCCTCAGGTTCAGGTAGCCCTTTTCGGCGACCCCGATCAAAGCGACCGGACGGGCGACCGATTCGAACACACCGTCAAGGACGACGCCGCCCTCATCGACCACAAATTCAAACTCGACGCCCTGCTTTTCCAGGTATGCGGCAACCGCTTTGGCCCCGTCCCGGCCACCCACCTCCTCGTCGTGACCAAAGGACAGGTACAGCGACCGCGCGGGCTCGAAGCCGTCCCTGAGTAACGCTTCGGTGGCTTCCAGGAATGACATGACGGAGAGTTTGTCATCCAGCGTGCCGCGACCCCATATCTCACCGCCGACGACCTCGCCGGCAAAGGGGTCGTGCGTCCATTCGGCGAGCGTGACATCGTCGACCGGCACCACATCCATATGACCCATCAACATGATTGGCTTGCGCGATCGATCCGAACCCGCAATGTGGAACAGCAGGCTGTAATCATTGATCAGGGTGAGCTCGGCGCGTTCGTGCACCCGCGGGAATGATTCGCGCAGGTAGTCATGGAAAGCCAGAAATGCCCCCGCATCGAAGTTGGAACGGTCGTCGTGGGAGATAGTGCGGAAGCGGATCGCGCCGGCCATGCGCGCGACGACCTGTTCCTGGTTCAGCTCGACCTGGGCAAGGTCCTGGGCCGGCTCGAGCTGGACGTCGTCGAAAACCGTGGCGGCCCTGAAGACTGCGATAGCGATGAGGCCAAGAAGAAAGGCCGCTGTTACGAGTATCGATTTTTTCATTGGGATATCCTGGGATCAGCTTAGGGCTGGGTCAGCACAAGACTGCGAGCCTCGTGTTAACGGTCTGTGCCCGCCCAGGGGGCCATGCACTCGACTTCGACGCCGGCGCCCAGCGCGAGGCCGCTGGCAGCGAAGGCGCTGCGAGCGGGCAACGGGGGGTTGAAGTACTGCTTGTAGACCTCGCTGACCGCGCCCCATTCGTCGATATCGGCCAGCATCAACGTGCATTTCACCAGGTCGTCGTGCTGGAGGCCATAATCTTCGAGCACCTGGCCGATATTGCGCATGGCCTGGTGCATCTGGCCAACTGTGGAGTCATCGGCCAGGGTCATGGTACCCGGCAAATTGCCGATCTGGCCCGATAGCCACAACATCCCGCCGCCAGCACGGACTGTACTGAACGGCAGGCGGGGATCCTCACCCCGGTACACGAAGCGGCCGTGCTTGATCACGTGTGCCACTGATCGGGTATGGGCAATCGATTCCACCGGGTTGTCATCGAGCACCACCAGGTTAGCGATCTTGCCCGTCGTAACACTCCCCAGGTCCGCCTCCAGCGCCAACGCCCGGGCCGCGTTCAATGTGGCTGTTTGCAGGGCCTGCAGCGGGGTCAGGTCCACCGCCTCCACCAACAACTGCAACTCGTAATGGACGACCGGGAATGGCAGGCCCGCTATATCGCTGGCCGCATCTGTACCCGCAACCAGCGGGATGCCGGCCTCGTTGGCCCAGCGCGCAAACTGTACCGAATAACGAAAAAGAATTTCCCGCGCTGACAGCGGTTGCTCCGCCTTGCGGGTGAGTTCGAACACGCTCAGGGTCGTATCCAGCAAGGCACCGCTCTCACGCAGCCGGTCAAACAGTCCATCGTAACGGGAACGCTCGAATGATGCGGACAGCGCTTCCGCCGACAGGGGCTCCCCGCCGCGGTGCAGGCGCGCAAAATCATCGACGCCATCCGCAGCCAGGTAAGCGGCGTGTGACAGGACATCGACGCCCGCGGCGGCAACCTGCGACGGACTGACCTGACGGTGGTAGGCATGACTCCAGACCGGCATCCCCTGCTTCCGCGCGGCGGCGACGGTTTTTTCGAGCTGGCCGGGCGTAACATCCGCGTACACTTTCAGCCCGGTGGCGCCCGCACCCTGGGCCCGGATCGCGAGCTTGTCGTAGTCGGTGGCATCGTCCACGGCCCGCATCCAGTCCACATCGCCTGAGACCCGCCCTTTCGACGAGCTGACCGTCCTGGGGTCGGAGAAAAAAGACCGTCCCGCGACGATCGCTGAATAGTAAATATCTGGCGCCGTGATCAGGTCGATTTCCGCGCGCCGTTTGAGACCCGCCAGGACCCTTGCATCCCCGCCCATATCACGCACGGCGGTAACACCACCGCGCAACAGCCCGCGCAACCGCTGCAGGGTCAGTGTTTCCCTGTCCTCCTTTTCCGGGTCAGTTGCCAGGTGAACATGGGCATCGATCAGGCCGGGGATCAGGTATTTGCCGCTCAGGTCAATGGTGACCTGCCCGGCGGACTGCTGCCACTGCGCCGACGGTAAAATCGCGGCTATCCGTTCACCGTCTATGACAACTGTCTGGTCCTCGAGCACAGAGAGACCGACCACATCGACGATATTGGCATGGGCGAGTGCGACCGTCTGTGCCCGGGCCGGTCCTGCCACTGAAAGCACCAGCGTGAAGTACAGCAGGGAACAGACGATCGATCGGGCGGGCATGGGCGTGGTTTCCTGAAGGTTAGCTGAGCGCATGTTAGCGGGCTAGGGAGGATTGATACAGTAAAGGCTCACCACAGTTGCGCCAGATAGCCGGCATGACCACACTTCAACTTGCGCGTGCCTTAGGGTCGCTGGCTCTCGCATACCCGGCTGACGCAGCCTGGCAGGCTATGGCACGGGTACAACCGGGGACCAATCAATCCGCGGTTACTCTCGCTTGTTTGTAACCTGCTTCATAAAACCCGCCTATACTGGCAACACACACGGGCCGGGCTCGTAGCGCAACAGTGCCAGCGCATTACTGCTGGTTCAGTATGGTCCCGCGTGACAATAGAACCTGTATTGCGGTGAGCGGTGAGTGCCCTGGGAGAATAAAAAGTGAAAATGCGCAACGTATTACTGTCCGCTGTGCCCCTGACGTTGTATGCGGCGTACGCCACGACTGAGGACAGTTCTCACCATCCCGACGGCAGTCACGGCGACTACCATCGCAACCTGCTCGCGGTTTTTGCCGGGGTAACCCATCACGGTCGACGCAATAACGAACCGGCACTGGGGATCGAATACGAGCGTCGAATCAGCGAGAAGTTCGGTGTCGGCGCGATGGTGGAGCACACCTTCGGTGACGACAGTTTTTCGGTGTACGCGGTCCCCTTCGCCGTCCATCACCGTGAATGGAAGTTTTATATCGCGCCCGGAATCGAAGACGGCAAGCACGGTAGCGAAGGAATGATTCGACTGGGCGCCGAATACGCTTTTGAACTCGGCGGCGGCTGGGAAGTGTCGCCCCAGATCGATGTGGACTTCGTGGACGGCGACCACGTGTGGGTCTTCGGCCTGACCTTTGGCAAGGGGTTCTGACAGCCCCCCCTTCAGAGCACTGAGAATGGCAATGCCACTCAAGCCACGGTGTTATCCGCGGCTTCAGTGACGGTAAGAGCTACTGTTTTGAAGTGGTCAGCTTCTCCATCACCTGGTCGAGACTGAAACCTGTGACGGAAGCGTTATTCGAGCAAGCGCTGGAAATGCTCCAACGCGAATCCGCGGTACTGCATGAAGCGGCTGCGCCGGGCCTTGTCCCTGATGTCGTCGGGTGGCAGGTCGCCGAACTTACGGCGATAGGCCTCGGCAGCGAGGCCATGCCATTCCGGCGCCTCTGCTTCAAAGGCGGCACTGACCGCGGCCTCGGACAGCCCTTTCTGTCGCATCTCCTGGCGGATTCTTAGCGGACCGTGGCCGCGACTGATTCGCTGCCGCAGCAGGCTTTCTGCATAACGTTGATCACATTGCAGGCGCTCGGCTGCCAGCCGGTCCAGTTGTTGGTGCAAAAGCTCGTGGTCGCCAAAACGCTTCTTCAGTTTCCGCTCGAGTTCAAGCCGCGAGTGCTCCCGGCGGGCGAGGAGGTTCATCGCCGCAATGCGGATATCCACCGGATTCACGGGCGCGGCCGCCTCCGGAGGCTCCTCGTAGTCGGCTTTTTCTTCCGTGCTGATACCCATACGTTATAAAAAAGGCGCCGGAGAGCTGGGGGGAGAGTGGGATACTCCCCGACGCCATACCTGGAAAGTCAGAATGCGATGTACCCCGGTAGTTCTCTCAGTCCTCCTCAGTGGAGGCCGCTTCTGCTGCCACCTCGTCAGCTGCTGCTTCCGTTGTGTCCATCAGTTGGGCGCGAATCTCGGTTTCAATCTCGCTTGCGAGCGCCGGGTTGTCCTCGAGGAACTTGGCCGCATTCGCCTTGCCCTGCCCTATCTTGTCACCTTTGTAGGAATACCAGGCTCCCGACTTGTTGATCAGACTCTGTTTGACGCCCCAGTCGATCACCTCGCCCATGTGATAGATGCCCCTGCCATACATGATCTGGAACTCGGCCTGCTTGAACGGGGGGGAGACCTTGTTCTTGACGACCTTCACGCGGGTCTCGTTGCCGACGACTTCATCACCGTCTTTTACCGCCCCGATGCGGCGGATATCCAGGCGCACGGAAGAGTAGAACTTGAGTGCGTTGCCCCCGGTCGTCGTTTCCGGGCTGCCGAACATGACACCGATTTTCATGCGGATCTGGTTGATGAAAATAACCAGGCAATTGGTGTGCTTGATCGCACCGGTCAGCTTGCGCATGGCCTGACTCATCAACCGGGCCTGGAGCCCCACATGTGAATCACCCATCTCGCCCTCGATTTCAGCTTTGGGGGTCAGCGCGGCAACGGAATCCACGACCAGGACATCCACCGCGCCGGACCGCACCAGCATCTCCGCCACTTCCAGTGCCTGTTCGCCGGTATCGGGCTGGGACATGATCAGCTCGTCCATCTGAACGCCCAGCTTTTCGGCGTAGATCGGGTCGAGGGCGTGTTCTGCATCGATGAAAGCCGCCGTGCCGCCGCTCTTCTGTGCTTCGGCGATGACCTGCAGTGTCAGGGTCGTCTTGCCGGAGGATTCCGGGCCGTAAATTTCACAGATCCGGCCTTTCGGCAACCCGCCGATCCCGAGCGCGATATCAAGCCCGAGCGAGCCCGTGGATATAGCCGGTATGGCAACCCGCTCCCGGTCTCCCATGCGCATAACTGTGCCGCGCCCGAACTGTCGTTCAATCTGGCTGAGCGCCGCTTCCAGTGCTTTTTCCTTGTTGGCATCCATGGTTTCTCTCCCCTGACGATGATCGATAATGACAGTGCGGATGGGTTGTCGGACCCGTTCAGGCCACTTGGCCCGGTGGCAGCTGCCCGCTATTGCCGGGCTGCTTCCCAGCCCTCCCGTCGGCCCTGTCATCGGCTCTGTCGCCGACCCTGGACCACGGCCATAACTACTGTACATATACTCAGTGTTCGAAACGGCAATTGCAAGTCCCTCGTACGGCTTAATTCGACCACGAGGACGGATGCGGGCAACATATGTAGCTTTCATATACGTGTACAAGAGAGGGGGAGTTGCGGTGGGCCGAGCCCGCATGTGTCCCCTGAACTGACCCGCCGGGTAGCGACAGGCCTGCGCGCTGGCGCAGCCCGTCGGCCCCCGGGGGTGATCCTGTTGCGACGACGGGTGGAGCGGGCTCGGCTTACGGCCTGGCTCTATCCCGGCTCAATGACAGTCGGGGGCGCTATCGGCGACTGCGTAGAACAGGCAATCCGACTCGGCAATGGTGGCGTTGTTGGTGATCATGAACAGCTTGAGCGGTTGGGCGGGATAAAGCCTGCCCTCCTCGACCCTGACCAGTTCACCGACGAGACAGCGGCCGCCCGCATCCTGGGCGGAGAACAGCTGACGCGCCTCGCTGGCCACCCAGCCCAGGTGTACCCCCGGGTCGACCGTGCCGAAGTTGTGGTGCTCGATATCCGGCTTCAGAGTGATGTCATAGCTGTCGCTGGCCTGTTCTGCATAGGTCAGGGTGACACCCTGGTTGAGCTCCAGCCTGATCGGATCGCGGAGCAACTCGAGCCCCCAGTCGGTCTCGCCCTGCGAGAGCACGGTGTCGGCCATGAAGTAGCGATCGATACCTTCCAGGGCCAGCGCGTGGGCTTCGTAGTCAAGTCGTCCCCCGACTTCGATGGTGACGGTGGGGCATTCCCGCTCGCTGATTTCCATCAAAGCACCGAGCCTGAGGTTGGAGATAATCAGCCGTTGGGTGAACAGCGACACCAGCGCATCATGCTCTTTGTCCATGAAGGTGCAGACGCCGAACGCGGGGCCGGAGCCGGACGTGTTGTGCATATCGACGATGGACTCGGGGCGGTGCAGATGGAGAATCTCGAGAATTTCCTCCGCCAGCGCGCCCTGGGCGTCATCGAACGGCGGCCGGAAACAGCGGTTGAGGTCGCGGGCCCGCGGCAGCATCCGGTGTGAGAACAGGGGCGGCTCCAGCGCGGCGGTCACCGAGGCGACAATACAGAGAACATTTACCGCTGGCTTGCGTTGCAGCTGCAGCCAGCGAAACAGGCCCATCACACCGGACGGCTCATTGCCGTGCAGCAGTGTCACCAGCGCCCGCGTCCGGCTGGTATCCTCGCCGTCGATAAACAGGGCGGCCGGCCCACCGAGAGCGTGTAGAAACTCCTCCACGGTGCGACCGATTTCAGCGGCGTCGGGATTGCGTATAAAGTTGAACCGTCTCATAGACTCCACTCCGCCACCGGCAGGTTGGCGGTACTGTTGGCGAGAAAGCGTTCCAGGAGTTCGTGCAGGGCGGCCTCCCGGGGCATGTGCGTATCCAGTTCGTCCAGCATCTGCTGTTGCCAGGTCGAGCCGTTCTGTCCGGTATCGATCCGTTGTTCGATCACCCCGAGGTAGCGCGCTGACTCGGCGCGATCGATACCAATGGCATCCAGACCCTCGCGAGCGCAGGGAAGCAGCGACCGGATGATGTCGACGACAGGCCGCCCACTGTAACCCGTCTGACCCGTGTGAGGCCAGACCAGCTCGGCGGTCAGCCCGTGCTGCGCGGCGCGGTAGAAATTATACTCGGCCATGGAGAACGGCAATGCCGTGAGCAGTGTGTTGATTTGCGGCCTCAGCCCCTCCGCCAGCCCGATCAGGAACGCCGCATTGGCGACCATGTCGACCGGCGTGGGTCCGGCGGGCAGGGCGCGCATCTCGATTCTCAAGTGGCCGCCATCGGCGTCGTCGTAAATCGGGCGATTCCACAACCAGACCGTACTCTGGTGGAGCTTGAGCTCCGATAAGCGACGGCGCTTCGGCGCCCGCGGCCAGTTCTTCCGCCGGCGAAAGATCGGCGCAGATCGGCAGCAACGGTGGGTAGATCCGGGCCACCTCCGCGAACAGTTCCTCGGCGCCCAGCCGGGCCCAGCCCTGGCCGAAGTTGACCCGCGCCGGTTCGCGCCAGTCATAGCGGTCCGGGCGCCGGGTATCGATAGACTGCTTGAACAGCGGAATCCGCGTTTCATGCCACAGTGAGTGGCCGAACAGGCTGGGCGAATTCGCCCCGATTGCAAGCGCCAGCGGCGTGACGAGCTGAATCGCATTGAAGGTATCGGCATACGCGTGGGGCTCGACGCGGTAGTGCACCTGGAATGACGTATTGGCGCCCTCCAGGGTGATATCGCTCATCTCGAGGTGCAGCGGATCGTCGCCATTGATGTCGATGGGAAACTCACTGCCGCGGCGCTTGATGAGTTGCCCCACCAGTGCGTAATAACGCTTGCGCTGGGTGATGCAGTTATCGCCGAAGTCCGACTCCCGTAATGTGGGCAGGATACCGATCGGCACAACCCGGCCCCCACGCCGATCCGCCACCGTGCGCAGGAAGCGCAGCTTGTCCAGTATCTCGTTTTCCGTGGCAACGAAAGGCGCGTCCGACAGCGCGAACGGCGACAGGTTGTATTCGAGGTTGTAGCGATTGAGCTCCAAAGTCAGCTGGGGGTCGCCGGCGTCTTCGAGAATCTCCTGGTTGGCGTGCAGCGGATTTCCCTGTGCGTCCACGAGGTACATTTCCAGTTCGGCGCCCAGGGACCCCGGCCCGGTACCGAAGCCCGAGTCCGCAAGACAATCGTGCAGCGCTGCGAGGTTGTCTTCCAGCCGGTCGCGAAACCGCCGGTGATCGTCAGCGGAAAACTCGGTCCTGTCGATTTCGATGCCCATGACGCGTGTGATTCCCGGTGTCGAGGCAGCGCTGGTGGGCTGCGATTGATAGGTGGCGGGGGGTGAGTCCGATGCAGGCACCGGGCTCGCCTTTCAACTATTGAATATCGGCGATCTGGTCATGGATTGCAATGCCGGCAGGCGACCCCCTGCGGGTCACTCGCGACCCGGACTGCAAAGCGTGGTCGCCGGCATTCAACCAAAGAAGGACCGGCTGAAAATGGTCAGAAATGGATACGCGGGGAAATGCGGCCGGCGCTGACCGGCACGGCGCGATCGATGGCATCCGCCGCCGAGCCCCAGCCTTCGCAGCGCGCGGCTCCGGACTGCCCGCGCAACGTATTGAGGAGATGCTTGCAGCCGGCATAGAAATGGAAAAAACGCAGTATCCATTCACATTGACGGGCGCTGGGCGGGTTTGTCGCGCACACGAGCTTGTCGTCGTACATATAACGTTCGCTGAGCCCGACAGCGCCCCAGGCAGGCAGCGTGACCTCACTGCCACAGGGCAGGCGCGGCCCGATCACCAGCGCATCCAGCAGGTCCCCCTCTCCGCCGATGTAGTCGGGCACCGCGCCGTAATTGAACGGGCACGGCAGCGGTGAGAGAAAATCGACGTGGCCGTTGCTTCCGCGCTTGAGAAAACTGCCGCGCGGAATCTCTATCACCACGGTGACCATGAGTGGCGGTGAATCCAGCACAGGCACCGTACGCACCGACGGCTGCTTCTTCAACGACCCCCCGATGAGCCGGGGGACCCGGTCGGACCCGGTTCACGATAGCTGGCCAGCAGTTTACGGCTGCCGCGGGCCAGAACCAGGGTATCGGTTCCCACGCCGAGGAACCGGGCACCGCGGCCGATATAGCCCGGGGCCATGTCGGGGTCTGTGCAAAGCACACCGGCGTACTTGCCCGCGCGCGCGATCGCCCCGAGGGCATCGTGGATGGCTGTTGTCACCGCGGCGTGGCCCGGGTCTCCAAGGTGCCCCATGGACGCCGAGAGGTCAGATGGGCCGATAAATACGCCATCCACGCCGGCGACGTTTACGATCGCCTCGAGATTCTCAAGCGCGGCAACCGTCTCGACCTGCACGATCAGGCAGATCTCGTCATTGGCCTGCTGCAGGTACCCGGGTACCTGACCCCAGCGGGCGGCACGCGCCAGCGCGGCCCCCACGCCACGACGCCCGGCCGGCGGGTACCGCAGGGCCTTGACGACAGCCTCCGCCTGGGCGGCTGAATCCACCATGGGCACGAGGAATGTCAGCACGCCGATATCCAGCAGCTTCTTCAACAGTGCCGGGTCATCGTTTACCGGGCGCACGATGGGTGCCACCGGATAGGGGGCGACGGCGCGAAGCAGTTTGAGAACATCCGAGACCTCCAGCGGCGAGTGCTCGTGGTCAATCAGCAGCCAGTCGAAGCCGGCCCCGGCGGCAATCTCGGCCACCGACGCATCCGGCAGGCCAAGCCAGAGCCCGTAGGTGACCTCGTCGCCCTGCATCGCCTGCCTGAATCCATTGGTGGGTAACTTCATGTGAACTCCAGCGCGACGCTGCCCAGGTCGCCGAAATCGGCCTTGACGCTATCCCCCGCGGACACTTTGACCGGACGCGTAAACGAGCCCGACAGGATCACCTGCCCGGGTTCCAGGCCGACGCCGTGGGCCGCGAAGCGCTTGCAGACCCAGCGCACTCCGTGCGCCGGGTGGTCCATTACGCCCGCGCCGAGACCGGTCTCCTCGATAGCACCGTTCAGGTACAGCATGGCGCCCGCCCAGCGCAGGTCGACCGCGCCCGGCGCAATGCGGCGATCACCCAACACGACACCGGCGTTGGCGGCGTTGTCCGCGATGGTGTCGAACACTGTGCGCGTGTACCCGGTTTCGGGGTCGATTCGATAGCTGCGTGCGGCGATGAGCTCGAACGCGGGCGCGATGTACTCGGTTGCCTGCAGCACCTGCTCGATCGTCACGTTACTCCCGGCGAGAGGCTCCTTGAGCACGAAGGCGAACTCAACCTCGAGCCGCGGGTCGGTGTATTGTGCGGCGCGCACCGCGCTGCCGTTGGCGATGACCATGTCATCCAGCAGCACGCCGTAATCCGGTGTGTCGATATTCATGGCCATCTGCATGGCCCGGGAGGTCAGGCCGATCTTGTAGCCCACGATCCGCTGCCCGAGGGACAGCTTGTGCTCGACCCAGCGACGCTGCACGGCGTAGGCATCGTTCATATCCATGGCAGGATACGAGCGGGTCAGCGCTGCAATCTGCTGACCGCTGCACTCGGCCTCGTGCAGCGCCATGGCGGCCGATTCTATCGCGTCCGGGCTCAGCACAGGTGCTCCCGGATGTTGCCGCCGTTGAACCTGAGCTCGGCTTCCAGTTCGCGCATCTCAAACGATATTGCAAGCCCCTGTTGCGCCATGACCGGCTGCAGGTGCTCCACCATGAGATCGAAGAGATGCCGGCCCAGCTGCAGCCTCTCGTCCTGCGGGCGGCCCGGGCCAACCCGCATACTGAGATTGACGAAGCCGTGACCCGGATCACCCGCAGCGACCAGGAATTCCTCACAGCACAGCGCCCGGCTGCGCAAACCCGCCTCGGGAAACACGCCGCTGTCGATCGACGCACGGTGCAGTTTGCGCATCAGTTCCGGCATGTCCAGCAACGCCGGGGGGATATTGGCGGAGTAGTCGTAGATAAGATGGGCCATCAGCTCACACCGGGAATATGGCGTTGATCTGCCCGGTTCCCGAGCTGCCGAAATAGGGTGTCACAATCTCGACCTTGCCGCGGTAGTCACTCCAGCCGAGGGCGCCCAGCAGCATCGCCGTGTCATGCATGTGGCCCTCCCCGTGGCACTTGACCGCGTATTCGGGCAACAGGCCCGTGAACTCATCCCAGTCTCCCTCTTCCCACAACCGCAGCACCTGCTGGTCCATCTGTTCGAGGAACGGTGACCAGATCCGGTGCAGGAATTGTTCGGCGGTGCCGTTCTGGGCAAACCGGTGTGACAGTGATCCGGAGGCAAATATCGCCACCGTGCCGTCATAGTCCTGTTCGACCGCCTCCCGTAGCGCCGCACCCAGCGTAACACTGTCAGCGAGGTCGTGGGCGTTACACAGGGCGGCCACGGATACGACCTTGAATCGGCGATCCGCATTCATATATCGCATTGGCACCAGGGTACCGTATTCGAGCGGCAGGCTGGTGGCATCGTGGGCACGGGTATGGACGCCGGCGGCGGTGGCTGCGGCTGCAATCAGGTGTCCCAGCGCCGGGTTTCCCGGGTAGTCGAACGGCATGTTCTTGATGAAATGGGGCAATTCCGGGCTGGTATAGATGCCCTTGAAACGCGGCGCATTATTGACGTGATAACCGGAGTTCACCAGCCAGTGGGTATCGAAAACCACAATCGTATCCACGCCGGCATCGTCGCAGCGACGGGCGATTTCCCGGTGCCCCGCAATGGCCGCGTCCCGGCAGCCCTTGTGCGGCCCGTCCTGTTCCGAGAGATACATGGACGGCACGTGAGTGATCTTCGCTGCCAGCGCCAGGCGTCCCACCGCTAGCCCTCCCCCGCCGCGCCGAGCACCGGCACCCGGTGTTCGTCGTGGGCGATACAGACATTACGGGTCTCCATGTAGAAGTCGAAGCTGTAGTCACCCCCGTCGCGTCCGATACCGCTCATCTTCATGCCGCCGAACGGCGATGGCAGGTTGCGATTGTTTTCCGAATTGACCCACACCATCCCCGCTTCCAGCGCCCGACCCAGGCGCATCGCGCGGCCGGCGTCGCCGGTCCAGGCATACGCCGCCAGACCGTAGGGCGTGTCATTCGCAATCGCGACTCCCTCCTCTTCGGTATCGAAACTGATGGCGGTGAGCACCGGCCCGAATATCTCTTCACGGGCGATGCGCATACTGTTGTCGGCATCGGTGAACAGCGTCGGGGTGAAGTAGTTGCCGGGTCCCAGGTTATCCAGCGCCTCGCCGCCAACAGCGATGGTCGCGCCATCCTGTCGCGCCGCGTCCATAAACCCCATCACCTTGTCGAAATGCGAACGGTTCACCAGCGGGCCGACCTCCGTCGCCGGGTCCAGCGGGTGACCCACGCGCAGGTTGCGTACACGGGAGGCCAGTGCGTCGAGAAAGCGGGCACGGATGCCGCTCTGCACCAGCAGCCGGGAACTGGACGTGCAGCGCTGACCGTTGAGACTGTAGATCATGAAGACGACCGCATCCAGGGCCCGGTCGAAGTCTGCATCGTCGAAGACCAGCACCGGATTCTTCCCGCCCAGTTCAAAATGAATACGCTTCAGTGTGTCGGCACCCTGGCGCATGATATGGCTGCCCGTAGTGCCCTCTCCCACCAGCGCTACGGCCTTGATGGCGGGGTGTTCGGTGAGTCGCCTGCCCGCCACCTCACCCAGCCCGTTAACAGTGTTCCAGACGCCGTCCGGGATACCGGCCTTGCGACTGACTTCGGCGAGGATCATCGCCGTCAGGGGGCTCAGCTCGGCCGGCTTGTGGACCACGGTACAGCCCGCGGCGAGCGCCGGCGCGATTTTCCAGGTGGACAACATAAAGGGCGTGTTCCACGGCGTGATCACCCCGACAGGCCCGATGGGTGAACGCAGGGTGTAGTTGGTATGATGCGGCTGGTGTAAGGGCGAGGCCGTTCTGTGCCTCGGGCGCCTTGTCGGCGAAGAAACGAAAGTTTGCGGCACCGCGGACAGCCGCCTGACGCATGAAACGGATGGGCTGGCCGCAGTCCATGCTTTCTACCAGCGCGATTTCCAGCGCCCGCTCCTCCAGCAGGTCGGCGAGGCAGTGCAGGCGCGCCCGGCGCTCGGTGCCCGGCAGGTCGCGCCAGGCGGGGAACGCCGACTCGGCCGCGGCACAGGCGGCATCGACATCCGCGGCGCTGCCCTCCACGACGCTGCCCAGCGACGTGTTGTCCACCGGCGACAGGTTCTCAAACAGGCGCGCTCCGGGGGGTACGACCATCTCGCCGGCAATCGCATGGCCTGTCACCTGCTCGCGGTAGCGGGCAAGCAGCGGCTCCACTGCTTTCAGGTTGGCGTCAAAGTCCGTCATGGCATGTTCCTCGGTCTCCCAATAAATATAACGCGTTAACTATTTACTGTCAAACTACCGACCGAAAGGGGCGATTTTTGCCTTGCGGAGCAGCTATCATCTCCCTATTATACTTTAACACGTTAACTAAAAGAGAGCAGACATGCGCGTTTTGAGCTTCGCTACCAACCAGGGAGCTTCCTGGGGTGTACAGTCCGACGACGGACTGGTGGACCTCGGGCGGGTACTCGGGACCACGCTGCTGGAGACGCTGCAACGTGAGGAACTCGCCGCGGCACTGATACAGGCCGCCGGGCGGGATGTGGATCACGACCTGGCGTCTGTCACGTTTCTGCCGCCGGTGCTCTCACCGGAAAAGATCGCCTGCATCGGTGTCAATTACGCCAACCGCAACGCCGAGTACCGGGATGGTTCGGACGACCCCGAGTGGCCGAGCCTGTTCATGCGTACCTCCGATTCATTCACCGGCCATCGCCAGGCGCTGTGGCGCCCACCCGAATCGGAGCAACTGGACTATGAGGGGGAAATCGTCATCGTCGTCGGACGCGGCGGGCACCGCATTGCACGCGAGCGGGCGCTCGAACACATCGCCGGCCTCACGCTGATGAACGAGGGTACCGTGCGGGACTGGGTGCGTCATGCAAAATTCAACGTCACCCAGGGCAAGAACTTTGTCCGTTCGGGAAGCATCGGGCCATGGATGGTGACAGCCGACGAGTTCGCGGGTTACGACGACCTGCAACTGACCACTCGCGTCAACGGTGAAGTACGGCAACAGGACAGCACCGCGAACCTCATGTTTCCCTTCGATTTCCTGATCAGCTACCTGTCTACATTTTTCATTCTCAAGCCCGGCGACCTGATCTCGACCGGTACCCCACTGGGTGCCGGTGCGCGGTTCGACCCGCCACGGTTCCTGGTTCCCGGGGACGAAGTCGAGGTGGAGGTACCGGGAATCGGCCTGCTCAGCAACGGCGTGGCCGACGACCCGACGACAGCCTGAACGATGCCGACTCGAAAGCGGGATGCAGAGAGGCCGGCCAGGCAACGACTGCCGATGCGACAGTTTGACCGCTCCCTGCCAATGGCCCTGCTGCGCGCCAGGGAAGCCGTGATGAAGAAATTCACGCCAGCCCTTCGCGAGCACGGACTGTCACCCCAGCAGTGGCGGGTCATCCGGGTGCTGGTGGAAGTCCAGGAACTGGACGCGACCGAACTCGCGGAGTCATCCTCCCTGTTATTGCCAAGCCTTTCCAGAATCCTGCAGAACCTTGAGCAGCGCGGTCTGGTCAGACGGCGGGCCCCGGACGACGACCAGCGCAGGTCGATGATCTCGATTACTCCGGAGGGTCGAAAGCTGTTCGAGGCGCTCTCCCCGGTGAACGAAGCACGCTACGCCCATATCACCGAGCGCTTCGGTTACGGCAAACTGGAGTTACTCTATGAGCTGCTCGACGAGCTCGTCGAAAAACTCGATGATTGAGCCTGTGCAACGTACTGGAAGGCGCGATCGGCAGACATCGCCAGCACTGGGCACGCGGGCACCGGGACAGCGGCGTGACTGAGCCGGTAACCGCCCGGGATCGCTACCTGGTCGTTGCGGTCATTTGCCTCGGCTCTTTCCTGTCACCGCTCAGTATGGCCTCGGTGACGATGGCGATTCCAGCCATGGCCGAGGCGCTGTCCGCCGACGCGGTATCGGTTTCCCTGCTGCCTACGCTGTTCCTGCTCAGCAACGTGATGTTCATGCTGCCCGCCGCCAAGGTGGCGGACAACATCGGCAGAAAACGCGTCTTCGCCACCGGCGTCGCACTCAACGCCTGCGCATCGCTTCTCGCCTACTGGGCGCCCACCATCGAATGGGTGCTGGCACTGCGCTTCGCCCAGGGCGCAGGCTCGGCGATGGTATTCAGCACCAGCCTCGCCATCATCACTTCCGTGTTCCCCGCCAGTGAGCGCGGGCTGCCGCTGGGCCTCAATACCGCCGCCGTCTACATCGGCCTCACCGTCGCACCGGCGCTGGGCGGCCTGATCACGGACACCCTGGGCTGGCGTTGGGTTTTCCTGCTGCCGGTTCCCGCAGCCACCCTGCTGCTGACGGTCGTCGCCGTCGGGCTGCGCGGTGAATGGCGACATACCCGGCGCTCCGCCTTCGACTGGTCCGGCGCCGCGATTTTCGCCTGTTGGTCCGTCGCCCTCGTAGTGGGACTGAAGGGTCTGCCCGAACCCGCGGGATTTATCGCCGTCGCTCTCGCCGCCGGGTTCTTCACACTTTTTATTGTGCAGCAGTCACGCCACCCGGAACCACTGATCAGGGTGCAGATGTTTCGGGAGAACAAACTGTTTTCGTTTTCACTGGCGACGTCTGCGTTGATGTACGCGAGCACGTATTCGCTGGCGTTTCTATTGAGCCTCTACCTGCAGTACGCGCGGGGTCTGGAGGCGCTCGAAGCAGGCCAGGTCATCCTGGTACAGGCCATGACGATGGCGGTCATCGCGCCCTTCGCCGGCCGTCTGTCCGACCGCATAGAGCCCCGTCTTCTCTCTACCGCGGGCTGCCTGTGCTGCTCCGCGGCGTTCGTCATGCTGAGCCGGGTGGGGTTTGACACACCCGTCACCTACATCGTTATATCACAGTGTTTCATGGGCATTGGATTCGGTTTGTTCTCCACGCCCAACAACAACGCCGTGATGGGCGCTGTTCCCAGTGAGGACGTGGGCGTGGCCTCCGCCTCGGTCAACCTGGCCCGCGTCAGCGGCAACCTGGTGGGCATCAGCCTGGTCAACCTGCTGGTGCAACAGTTGCTGGGCAACGAAGTCATCACCGCCGACAAGTACCCGGCCCTGCTGCAGACCGTAAGACTGGCAATGATGGCGAGCGTGACTATGACACTGCTGGCAAGCGTTTTTTCCCTGCGCCGGGGGCAGATGCCCGGACGCTGACGCAGGCGGCGCTCAGGCTCCGTCGCTGTCGTAGAGCGCGCGCTGCACACGGTCGAGGTGATCAACGACCCCGGCCATATCGGGCCCGGAAATGGCCACATGCCCCAACTTCCTGCCCGGACGTGGCTGCTTCTCGTACCAGTGCAGGGAGGCGCTGCCACCGAGCTCGCCGTAGCAGGCCGCCCCCGGCGGCTCCCCCAGGATGTTAACCAGACCGGCGCAACCGCGCAGCCGGGTATTACCCAGAGGCAGGCCGAGAATCGCGCGCAGGTGGTTTTCGAATTGCGAGCAGACATCCGCCTGCTGGGTCCAGTGGCCGCTGTTATGAACCCGGGGAGCCAGCTCGTTGACCAGCACCGACTCCTCCAGCACGAAGCACTCCATGGTGAGCACGCCCACGTAATCCATGGCATCCAGCAACCGCCGGATATAGTCCGCCGCCCGCGAAGCCTGCTCCTGGGAAAGAGACTGGGCCGGCACCAGCGAGCGCAACAGGATGCCGTCACGATGCGTGTTCAGCACCGGCGGATATACCGCCACCTCGCCGCTGGTGGATCGCACGGCAATCAAAGAGGCCTCGCACTGAAAGTCGACCCACTTTTCTACCAGCCACTCGCCCGCCCCATCAGGCCGAAATCCATCCAGGTCCCGGTCCGATCGAATGCGCCATTGCGCCTTGCCGTCATAACCCTCGCTGGCATGCTTGACCACTGCCGGCAGTCCGAGTGAGGCCAGGCCACGGATGACGTCTTCACGGTTGTAGGCCTCGGCAAAGGGTGCCACGTCGATGTCCAGAGAGCGCAGCAGGCGACGCTCCCGAAGACGATTCTGGCAGTGGCTGACTGCATCCGGATTGGGGTGCACCGGGCAGTGGGCCTGTAGCGCCTGCAGCAGCCGGGTGCTGATATTCTCACGTTCCACGGTAATCACGTCGGGCTGCCCCATCGACTGGTAAAGTGCCCCTGTATCAGCCGTGACGTCACTCTGCCAGGGCACGACAGTGCCCAGCCCCTGCACACACTCCGACGACTCGCCATCGAGTGCCACCATCGCAAAGCCTATGCCCGCGTTGCGACCCGCGAGCGCCAGCATGCGGGCGAGCTGGCCGCAGCCGATAATTCCGACTCTCACTGACGCTCTCCCCCGATGCTGTCATCCACTGCCTCGGCGACACTGGCGGTCATCTGCTCACGGTAGCCCGCGAGCCTGGCGGCCAGTTCGGGATCAGCCAGGGCGAGAATCTGGGCAGCCATCAGACCCGCGTTGGCGGCACCGCCAGGTCCGATAGCCTGGGTCGCCACGGCGACACCGCGCGGCATCTGCACAATCGACAGCAGGCTGTCCATGCCACTCAGCGCCTTACTGCTGACCGGCACCGCAATCACCGGCAACAGGGTGAGTGCGGCCACCATGCCCGGAAGGTGTGCAGATCCACCCGCCCCGGCAATGATGACGCGAACTCCCCGGGCCTGGGCGCCGGTCGCAAACTCGTACATGCGCTGCGGCGTCCGGTGCGCCGAGACAATGCGTTTTTCGTGGGGAATCTGCAGCCCCTCCAGCAAGGCTACTGCTTCACAAAGGGTTGGCCAGTCGGACTGCGAACCCATGATAACGCTGACCACGGGATCAGAACCCGTTTGCTGTGCAGACATAACTCATTCCTTGTTGATGAGCGCGATGCCGGGATCCACTCGTTGACGACCCACTCGTTGACGATGTACTCAACACGATGGCAATCCCGGCGAACGGAAGGACTCTGGAGTGCTCCGGCATCACGCGGGACGACACAGACGGCAGCACTGCGGCGATAACCCGCTCCAAGGGCGTGATGATAGCGTCACACAACGGGAATAGCGACCGTCTGCACCCGCGCGACAGGGAGATACCCGTCGCACTCGAACGCGGCCACCCAGCGCCGCGGCGAGGGGAGAACAAAGGGGTGTATTAGACGGCGCGAACCCGTTACAGTTATCCATCTTGATCATCCCCTGCATCGCGCCCGGCCGAAACTTTCCAGTGTGAACCGTAGAGCAAACGAACCCACGTCCGCCAGGCACACGCCGATGATGCAGCAATACCTGCACATCAAGGCCCAGCACCCGCACGACCTGGTGTTCTACCGGATGGGCGACTTCTACGAGCTGTTCTTTGACGATGCCCGCCGGGCCGCCGAGCTACTGGATATCACCCTGACAGCGCGGGGCAAATCAGCCGGCGAGCCGATACCGATGGCTGGCGTACCCTTCCATGCGGCCGAAGCCTATCTCGCTCGGCTGGTGCGCGCCGGCGTATCCGTCGCCATCGTTGAACAGGTCGGCGACCCCAATACCAGCAAGGGGCCGGTGGAGCGCCGGGTCGTGCGGGTAGTCACCCCCGGCACGCTGTCGGACGAAGCACTGCTGGACGAACGCGTCGACAACCTGCTGCTGGCCGTAAACCGGGACCGGTCACGCTACGGCCTCGCCTATATGGATGTCAGCAGCGGCCGCTTCAGGGTACTCGAAGTCGAGGACGAAGAGGCACTTCAGAGTGAGCTCGAGCGGCTCGACCCGGCGGAAACCCTGTACAGCGACACGATCACCCTGCCCGTCGTTTCGCAACGCAGCGGGGCACGATCGCAACCGGAGTGGGAATTCGATAGCGAGGCCGCCCGCCGCGCGCTGAATGCACAGTTCGAAAGTCACGACCTGCGCGGCTTCGGTTGCGAAACCCTGGATCTCGCTATCGGAGCGGCCGGCTGCCTGCTGGCCTACGTGCGCGAAACCCAGCGCAGCACCGTTCCCCACATCCGCAGCATCAGCCACGAAAACCGCGCTGAGAGCGTCATGCTCGATGCCGCTACCCGGCGCAACCTGGAGATCGATCGCAACCTCTCGGGCGGCGAGGACCACACCCTGTTCGCCGTTCTGGATGTGGCCGTTACCAGCATGGGAAGCCGACTGCTGCGGCGCTGGTTGCACCGCCCGCTGACCGCGATCGATACTATTCGGGCGCGGCAGGAGGCTGTGGGGGCACTGCGCAGCGCCTATACCTATGAGCGCGTGCGCACCGAACTCTCGCCCATCGCCGACATGGAGCGGATTCTCAGCAGATTGGCGCTGCGCTCCGCGCGCCCCCGGGACCTCACCCGTCTGCTCTCGTCGCTGCAGGCACTGCCAGCGCTGCAAGCGTGCCTGGCCGGCAGCGGCAGTGGCCACCTGGACTCGCTCGCGAACCGCGCCGGCGTCTACCCGGCCCTGTGCGAATTGCTGGATCGCGCCATCATCGACAATCCACCGGTGGTCATCCGCGACGGGGGTGTCATCGCCGAGGGGTACGACGAACAGCTCGATGCACTGCGCAAGATCAGCACCAACGCGGGAGAGTTCCTGCTCGAAATCGAACAGCGGGAGCGGGAGCGAACCGGTATCAGCACGTTGAAGGTAGGGTATAACCGGGTGCACGGTTACTACATCGAGGTCAGTCGCAGCCAGGCTCTCGACCCTCCCGCGGACTACCAGCGCCGGCAGACGCTGAAGAACGCTGAGCGCTTTATCACCCCGGAACTCAAGACCTTCGAAGACGAGGCCCTGTCCAGCAAGAGCCGCGCGCTGGCCCGGGAGAAGGCGCTCTATGACGAGTTACTCGAACAGCTCAATCTCGACCTCGTCGCGCTGCAGGACACCGCGGCGGCTGTGGCCGAGATCGACCTGCTGGCCTGCCTCGCCGAGCGCGCTGATCAACTCGACCTGTGCTGCCCTGAGTTTGTCGACGAACACACCTTCGAGGTTGAGGGCGGGCGTCATCTCGTGGTGGAACAGGCCCTTGAGGACCCCTTCATCGCCAACGATACACTGCTCAACGAAACCCGCCGCATGCTGCTCATCACCGGCCCCAACATGGGGGGGAAATCCACCTACATGCGCCAGAACGCAATCATTGCCCTGCTGGCTCACGTGGGCAGTTACGTGCCTGCCCGGGCGGCCCGGCTGACGCGGCTGGACCGGATATTCACCCGCATCGGGTCATCCGACGATCTGGCCTCAGGCCGTTCGACCTTCATGGTGGAAATGACCGAAACCGCCAATATCCTGCACAACGCCACCCGCAACAGCCTGGTGCTGATGGACGAAGTCGGCCGCGGAACCAGCACCTTCGATGGACTCAGCCTGGCCTGGGCGACGGCGGTTGAGCTGGCCCGGTCGGTAAAAGCTTTCACCCTGTTCGCCACCCACTACTTCGAGCTGACGGTTCTGCCCGAGCAGTGTTCCACGATGGCCAACGTGCATCTCGATGCAACCGAGCACCAGGATCACGTGGTTTTCCTCCATCATATCCAGGAGGGGCCCGCCAACCGCAGCTTCGGGCTGGAAGTCGCCAAACTGGCCGGCGTCCCGGGCCCGGTGCTGGCTGCGGCGCGGGAGAAACTGGCTGCCCTCGAACGCGGCGACCATCGACCGGACCCCGCCGCACTCGCGCAGGTCGAACTGTTCAGCGAGCCCGACGCCCATCCGGCGATTGAAGCCCTGGCAGCGATAGATGCCGATGACCTGAGCCCGCGCCAGGCGCTCGACGCTCTCTATCGCCTGCAGTCGATGCTCGAGTAACGCCCATCTACGACGCCGGGAAAGTCCTTCATTTACGCCGCACAGGCGGTTAAACTAGCGGCCCCCGGCGTCGGGGCGCACAGAAAACACCCGGTTCAGGAGGCAAAATCGGAATGACGTTTGTGGTCGGCGAAGATTGCATCAAGTGCAAGCACACAGATTGTGTGGAGGTATGCCCCGTGGATTGCTTCTACGAGGGGCCCAATTTCCTGGTCATCCATCCCGATGAGTGCATCGACTGCGCACTGTGCGAGCCGGAATGCCCCGTGGACGCCATCTTCTCAGAAGACGAGCTGCCCCAGGACCAGCAGGTATTCCTGGAACTCAACGCCGAACTCGCCGAGATCTGGCCTTGTATTACCGAGATGAAAGAGGCGCTGCCCGACGCCGAGGAATGGGCGGGCAAACCCAATAAACTGGCCCTGCTGGAGCGCTAGCCGCTCGCCCTGCTACAGAATACAGCGCGCGCGACGTACAGTGCGAGACAGGCCTTAGGCCCTGTTCAGAGAAGGTATCTTCATCAGGCGTACCTCGCCGGCCGCACCCTCGCCGGCCGCACCTCGCCGGCCACAACGAAGCACACCCGATCAGTCGAACAGTGACTCGCCGCTCAGCCCCTGCGTCTCCATGATGATACGCAGCCGCTTCAAGGCCTCGACCTGAATCTGTCGCACGCGCTCACGCGTCAGGCCGATTTCCCGGCCGACTTCTTCCAGCGTGCTGCTCTCGTAGCCGCGCAGGCCGAACCGGCGTGACACCACCTCACGCTGCTTCTCGGACAACTCGTCCAGCCACGAGGCAATGCTCTCGGTGATGTCGTTGTCCTGTAACAGTTCGGAAGGGTCGCAGACGCGCGCGTCGGGTATCGTGTCGAGTACGGCTTTATCGGAGTCCGGCCCCACCGGCACATCGACCGAAGTGACCCGCTCGTTGAGGCGTAGCAGGCGCTTTACTTCCTGCACGGGCTTATCGAGCATATCCGCGATCTCATCCGCCGTCGGCTCGTGATCCAGCTTCTGGGTCAGTTCCCGCGCTGCGCGGAGGTAGACGTTCAACTCCTTGACGACATGAATCGGCAAGCGGATCGTCCGGGTCTGGTTCATGATCGCCCGCTCGATCGTCTGCCGAATCCACCAGGTGGCGTAGGTGGAAAAGCGGAAGCCACGCTCCGGGTCGAATTTTTCCACCGCCCTGATCAGGCCCAGGTTGCCTTCTTCGATAAGGTCCAGGAGCGTCAGGCCACGGTTGATATAGCGGCGGGATATCTTCACGACGAGACGGAGGTTGCTCTCGATCATGCGTTTGCGCCCGGACTCGTCACCATCGCGAGCAAGTCGGGCAAAATATTTTTCCTGCTCGGCCGTCAGCAGGGGGGAGAACCCGATCTCGTTGAGATAGAGCTGGGTGGCGTCCAGAGACTTGTCTCCCCGTCGAGCGGCCTTGGCGCGCTGGAACTCCTCTTCCCCGGCGTTATCCCGAGTGGCGTCCGTCTCAACGGAAATCGTGGAAGGTCGGTTGCCCCGCCTTTTCGTCGCCGTGGCGCTGGGAATTTTTTTCTTTTCCGCCACTACCACGTCACTTGTTGAAGGTACTGACTGCTTTGCTGCTACAGATTTGCGCGCCCTGCTACTCGCCTTCGCAATCCGTTTGGGGCTGGTCGTCAAATCGCCACCTCCATGGTCACCTCTCCATCCGTTCTAATTCGAATTATGAGAGTTTTCCTCGCGGGCTGAACAGAGTAACCCACACTCGCGCGATATTTCAAGCAGACCACAAAAAATTAAACCGGGATTCACAAGCAGCAGTAGCAGGCACGTCGGAGGGCGTGCCAGTAAATCGACAAGGACCGACTGAACCCCGGCGTTACGGCGACGGCAGTGGAGCGGAGACATCGCCTGACACTCAGCGCGCCGGCAGATGCTTCAGTGGATCGACCGGCTGACCTTTGCGGCGGATTTCAAAATGCAGCTTCACCTTATCGGTGCCGCTACTGCCCTTGAGCGCGATCCGCTGGCCGGCCTTCACAGACTCGCCTTCCTCGACCAGCAGGCGCCCGTTGTGGCCGTAAGCGCTCAGGTACACGTCGTTGTGCTTGACGATCAGCAGTTCACCGAAACCGACAATGCCGGTACCGGCGTACACGACTCGTCCGGCTGCCACCGCGTGGACCGGATCGCCGCGGTCGCCGCCGATATCGATACCCTTGTGCACCGACGAGGAGTAACGGCGCACGACCGTACCCCGGGTGGGCCAGCGCCAACGCGGCTCGGCCTGGCTGCCGGAGGGCTTCGGGGTCGCGGCTGTTGTCCGGGACTTCCCACTGCTGCCCGGACCAGACGAATTGCCAGACGCCGGTTTGCGCGCCGTGGCACTGCGGGACGATGCCGGACTGGCCTCACGCAGTGAGATGCGCTGGCCCGGGTAGATGGTGTAAGGCGGTCCGAGGCCGTTCGCCGCGCCGAGACGGCGATAGTCCATCCCGTAGCGGAATGCGATGGAGTACATGGTATCTCCCGGCCGCACCGTGTAGATCCGGGTAGCGCCATGCCCGGAACCGGTGCGCTCTTCCACCGGGGCGCGGCGATCATTGCCACCGCAGCCGCAAAGCAGAGCTATGCAGATCAGGGCACAGTGGGTGATGCGCGCAAACCCGTGATTCGCGTGACCACCAACCGACATCACGCCTGTGTCGCTCATGCCTCGCGGCGGGCAGCACCCCAGTGGGCATCTACCACCCACACGGCAAGCAGGCCCAGTGCCATCAGCGCAAGGCATAACACCAGCCTGGGATCCTGGCCGGTGAGCGACTCGAACGCCGTGGGAAGCACGGGCAGCTGCTGCACCGGTTTCGGCTCGCCGTCGCTACCCGTGACCCATGACAGCACCTGTTTCCAGGGCCAGACGATCGCCAGGGACCCGAATAGAAATCCGGTCAGCAGCGCCATGGTCGATTGGTGATAACGCTGCAGTAGCCAGTGAAGCAGCCGCGAAAAACACATCAGCCCGCTCGCCGCACCGACTGCAAACACGGCGATAAACACAAGGTCGAGGGACTTGATTGCCGAGAGTACCGTGGAATACATACCCAGCAGTACAAGGATAAAGCTGCCCGAGATGCCGGGGAGGATCATCGCGCATATCGCGATGAACCCCGACAGGAAAACACCCGCCAGACCGACGTCGACATTTCCGGCCGGCGAGAACGCGATACCCAGGGCGACAGCGGCCCCGGTGACCAGGCAAGTTGCAGGCGCCAGCGTCCAACGGTCCACCTCCCGCAGCAACAGCAGCGCCGAAGCCAGGATCAGCCCGAAGAAAAATGCCCACAGCGGCACCGGGTAGTGTTCCAGTATCCAGGAAATCAGCCGGGCCAGCGAAAAAATGCTGGTCGCGATGCCGGCCAGCAATAACAGCAGAAAGCCGCCATTGACATGCTTCCAGGCCCCCGAGAAATCCAAGCTCAACGCCTTCCGCAGAAACGTTGCATCCACTGCGCGAATACTGTCAATGAGGGTGTCATAGATACCCGTGATGAATGCGATAGTGCCGCCGGACACACCGGGAACAATATCCGCTGCGCCCATCAAAACCCCGCGTAGAAATATCCCGATCGGCGTCATCAGCGAACGGTACCCCGCAGCAACGGCACAAAACGCACGGGCTCCACAGACTCGGTTTCAAAACCATCTGCCGTCCGCACGATCACCTTGAGCCGCTGGCTGGCCGCACCGACAGGTATCACCAGGCGCCCGCCGGGTGCGAGTTGATCGAGCAGTTCAGCAGGCACGACCTCCGGCGCGGCTGCGGCCAGCACGCCGTCGAACGGACCCCGTTCGGGCCAGCCCAGCGAACCGTCTGCGTGGGCCATGTGAACGTTACGCAGCCGCAACTGGCGCATGCGTCGACGAGCCTGTGACAGCAGCGGCTTGATCCGCTCGACGCTGTAAACCTCGGTGACTAACTGGGCCAGGACCGCCGTCTGATAACCGGAGCCGGTGCCGATCTCCAGCACCCGCCTGCGCGGTCCGTCCGCCAGCAGCAGTTCCGTCATACGGGCAACGATATACGGTTGCGACAGGGTCTGCTGGAAACCGATTGGCAACGACACGTCCTCGTAGGCTCGATGCGCCATGGCCTCGTCGAGAAACAGGTGACGCGGCGTGGTCCTGATGACGTCCAGCACCTCCGTATCGGCTATACCTTGCTCCATCAGGCGCTGTATCAGCCGTTCACGCGTGCGCTGCGAGGTCATACCGATACCGTGCAGGTCGACCCTGTTCACTCCCCTGTAACTCCCCTATGCGCTTTTATCTGTACTGCACCAGTTCTTTCAGCACCGTGGTGGCATAGCTGCCGGCGGGCAGGGAAAGCTCAAGCTGCAGGGTACCATCATCACAAAACTTCCAGCAAAAGTCATCAGCGAACACGCGAGTGGGACGGTGCGCGAGCGTCAAGCCACATCGCACCAGGAAGTCTGCCGCAGGGTCGGCGGCGGCAACCACGTCCACCCGCCGGCGCGCCGCCGGACCGGCGACAGAATGCCCCTTGCCCCACAGCGGAAGTGCGGGGTGGACATCGCCATCGGCAACCCGGGTGGCGACCGCCGGGTCGGTTCCGCTGCAGGTGAAAACACTGCGTGTGCCCCGCAGCATGCAGGCGTCATCTTCCGCGAGCCGGTCCCAGTCGCCCGCGTCCACCCGCTCGGCAAGCATCGCATTGAACAGCGCGCTGCGCAGGGCCGAGAAATAAAAACTGCGCCGGGTTCTCGACACGGAGGGCCCGCCACGCTGCGCCCACGCCCGGGCTTGCACTAGCGTCTGGCCGTCGCGACCGAATCGCTGCTCACCGAAGTAGTTGGGCACTCCCCCGGACCGCACCTTCAGCAAGCGCTGCTCGAGGTCGTCGCGTACGCCCTGTAGATCGCGCAAGCGAAGCACGAAATCATTGGCCCGGTGGACCCCGCGTTTCAGCTTGCGTCGATGGCGGGCTACCGCCAGTACCCGGACGTCGCCCTGTGTCTCCAGCCGTGACCAATCGGGCTCTGCGCGGCCAGGCAGGCGAACAGAGAGCCACTGCCGGGTGACGGCATCCCGATCCTTGATACCGCTGTAACCCACATCAACCGGTGCAACCGCGGCGAGCCGCGACAGCCGCTGGGCCAGCTCCCCCGTGTTCAGACCCTCTTTCTCCAGGTACAGGCAGACATGTTCGCCAGCGCCGGAAAGCTCGAAACCAAGCCGCTCCGTGACCAGGAAATCCCCATGCGAACTGCGTATCGTCGCGCTGACGCGGGGTTCGCCGTAGGCCCGCGGATAGTCGGAGCTCATGCCGGCGCAAGCAGCACCACGGCGTGGGCGGCAATCCCCTCTTCGCGGCCGACAAACCCGAGTCTTTCCGTCGTTGTGGCCTTGACATTGACCTGGCCCACCATGGCGCGAAGGTCGGCTGCGAGGTTGGCCTGCATGTCAGCAACGTGCGGCGCCAGGCGCGGTGCCTGAGCAATCACCGTCGCATCGAGATTCCCCAGCTGCCAGCCGGCCCGGGCAACCCCTGACACCACTTCACAGAGCAGAGTGCGACTGTCGATACCGGCATAGCGCGGATCCGTGTCGGGAAAGTGCCTGCCGATATCGCCCTGCCCGATGGCGCCGAGCAACGCATCGCAGACTGCGTGTATGAGAACATCGCCATCGGAGTGAGCGACCAGGCCACTGTGATGGGGAATCCACACACCGCCCAGAACGATGCCGTCGCCAGGACCCAGGCGATGGACATCGTAACCGTGGCCGATACGCATCAGTTGCCGCCCGCCCGGGGCCGGTCGGGGTGACTCAGTAACCATTCCGCGAGCGCAAGATCTGCAGGCACCGTCACCTTGAGGTTGTCGGCGCTGGCGGGCAGGAGTTCGACAGCGTGTCCGGCCAGCTCCATCGCGGAGGCCTCATCAGTGACCACGAGGTCGCGCTCTCGCGCCTGCAACAGGGCTGTCCGCAGCTGGCCCAGCCGGAACATCTGCGGTGTCTGGGCGCGCCACAGCCTGGAGCGATCGAGTGTATCGATTACCCGGTGGCTGTCGCCGGCGACAGTCTGCTTGATCGTGTCGACCATGGGTGTCGCCAACAGGGCACCGATGCCACACTCGCGAACGCGGCGAATCAGTCGCTGGATGTCCGCCACGGCAACGCAGGGCCTGGCCGCGTCGTGAACCAGCACCCAGTCCTGGTCACCGGCACGCCCGGACAGGGCATCGAGCCCCGCCAGCACCGAATCGCAGCGCTCCGCGCCACCCGTGACGGTCCCGACCCGCGCCTGCTCGAAACAGGCGAGGTGCGCAGGGTGCGGGTCATCCGGGTGCACGGCGACCACCACCTCGACGACTTCATCGCAGTCGAGCAGTGCCGCCAGGCTGTGCTCCAGTACGGTGGCACCGCACAGCGGCAGGTACTGTTTAGGGATGCCGCCACCCATACGCGAGCCAGTCCCCGCGGCGGGTATGAGCCCCCAGCATTGCTGCCCACCCGCCATTAGCGCTCCCCCTCCGGATCCTGCGTGTCGCCCGGTGCACGCTCAACCGCGGCGGCTGCCGGCGCGGGGCCTACCGAGACCCCCTCCGCTTTGCCCTGCCCGCCGGGCACGATCTGGAAAAAGACTTCATCCTCGCGAACCAGTCCGAGCTGCTCCCGGGCCCGCTGCTCCACGGTGCTGTTACCGGTCTGCAACTCGAGCACCTCGCGCTCGAGCACCGCGTTGCGTTCGTTCAATGCCTCGTTGACCTGCGTCTGAACTTCCAGCTGTTCCCGCAGGCGCGCGCGCTCGGCCAGGCTGCCCTCAGCGAACCAAAGCCGGTACTGCAACCCGGCCAGCAGCAGAACCAGTAAACCCAGCCACCAACGCACGAGGAGACCCGGCTACCCCTGGCGCTTCAGCTCGGCCAGTCCGCGATAGGGGGCACGAGCACCCAGTTCCGCCTCGATGCGCAGCAGGCGGTTGTACTTGGCGACCCGGTCTGAGCGGCACAGCGAGCCGGTTTTGATCTGGCCCGCCGCCGTCGCCACCGCGAGATCGGCGATGGTGGTATCCTCGGTTTCCCCGGAACGATGCGAGATCACCGCAGTGTACCCCGCCTCCCGCGCCATGGAGATGGCCTCCAGTGTCTCTGTGAGGCTGCCGATCTGGTTGAACTTGATCAGGATCGAGTTCGCGACGCCACGTTCTATACCCTGTTTGAGTATTTTCGTGTTGGTCACGAAGAGGTCGTCACCGACCAGCTGCACCCGATCGCCGATCTTTGCGGTGAGGTACTGCCAGCCGTCCCAATCCGATTCATCGAGCCCGTCTTCGATGGACAGGATGGGGTGATCTCCTGCCAGCTTGGCCAGGTAATCGGAGAATTCTTCGGCGTTGAACTGCTTGTCTTCTCCGGCGAGGGCGTACACCCCGTCCCGGTAGAACTCCGATGCCGCGCAGTCCAGCGCCAGGGTAACGTCGCGGCCCAGCGTATAACCAGCCTTACCGACGGCCTCCCCGATGACGTCCAGGGCGGCCTCATTGGAGGGCAGGTCGGGCGCGAAGCCGCCTTCGTCACCCACCGCGGTGTTCAGGCCGCCGGCCGACAGTACCTTCTTGAGGTGATGAAAAATCTCGGCGCCCGCTCTGAGGCCCTCCGCAAAGGTCGGCGCGGCCACCGGCTGGACCATGAACTCCTGGATGTCGACGTTGTTATCGGCATGCTCACCACCATTGAGGATATTCATCATGGGCACAGGCATCGACAACTCATCCGTACCGTTAAGCTCGGCGATGTGTTCATAGAGCGGCACCTTGCGGGCCAGGGCGGCCGCCTTGGCGGCTGCCAGCGATACCGCAAGAATGGCATTGGCGCCAAAAGCTGCCTTGTTCTCGGTCCCGTCGGCCTCGATCATTGCCCTGTCCAGTTCCCGCTGTGCACGCGCATCGCGCCCCATCAACAGCTCGCGGATAGGGCCATTGACATTAGCGACAGCCTTGAGCACACCTTTACCGAGGTAGCGACCCGTGTCACCGTCACGCAGTTCGAGCGCTTCGCGGGAGCCGGTAGAAGCTCCCGAGGGCGCGCAGGCCGCGCCACGCTCCCCACTGCTGAGCGTGACTTCCGCCATGACCGTCGGGTTACCCCGCGAATCCATGACCTCAAAACCCTGTACCGTTGCGATATCGCTCATCGTTCTCGCTCCCAATTCAAGTATGTATTGCCGGGGCCGACTGCCCCACCGCCCTGTCAGTCATTAACGGATCGACAGCGTCGGCAGACCCTTCACCAGGTCGTCCACCGCCTTGACCTGGCACAGGAAAGGCTCCAGCTGCGCCAGCGGCAGGGCGCTGGGTCCGTCGCACAGCGCGCTGTCCGGGTCCGGGTGCGCCTCGAGGAAAAGGCCCGCGAGTCCGGTGGCCACGCCGGCCCGGGCCAGCTCCACGATCTGCCCCCGGCGCCCCCCGGACGCCGCCCCCATGGGATCCCGGCATTGCAGTGCGTGGGTGACATCGAAGACCAGTGGGGCGTTGCTGCAGGCCTCCTTCATAACACCAAAGCCCAGCATATCGACCACCAGGTTGTCATAACCGAAATTGCTGCCGCGCTCGCACAGGAGGATCCTGTCATTGCCGCATTCGCGGAATTTCTCCGCCACGTTGGCCATTTGTGACGGGCTGAGAAACTGCGGCTTCTTGATGTTGACCACGGCACCCGTTGCGGCCATCGCGGCGACCAGGTCGGTCTGGCGGGCAAGGAATGCCGGCAGCTGGATAATGTCGCACACCGCGGCCGCAGGCGCTGCCTGTTCCGGTATGTGGACATCGGTCATAACCGGCACGCCAAAGTTGTCCCTGATCTCAGCGAGAATAGCCAGCCCCGAGTCCAGGCCCGGGCCGCGAAAGGAATGGATTGAGGAGCGATTGGCCTTGTCGAAAGAGGCCTTGAATACGTAGGGAATCCCCAACCGGCCGCAGACCTCGACGTAGTGCTCCGCCACCTCCAGGGCAAACGCCCGACTCTCCAGCACGTTGACGCCACCGAGGAGTACCAGCGGCGCGGTGTTGGCAATCTGGATATTCCCGACTTCGACAGTGTCTCTGGTCACTGCGTCTACTCCCCTGCAATCCCGCCCGGACGGCCCGATGCCCCGGGGTGTCAGCCGTTCGCGGACCGCTCCGCGCCCGCATGCGCGAGCGCCGCTTCGATGTAGCTCGTAAAGAGCGGGTGGCCGCCCCGTGGACGGGACGTGAATTCCGGGTGAAACTGGCAGGCGATGAACCAGGGGTGTGACGGCAACTCGACTATCTCGACCAGGCTGCGGTCCTCCGACCAGCCAGCCATTCTCATGCCCGCGTCGCGAAGCCGGTCGACGTAGCGATTGTTGACCTCGTAGCGATGCCGGTGTCGCTCCATGACTTCATCCTTGCCATAGATCTCACGCACCTGGCTCCCCGGCTCCAGATGACAGCACTGTGCCCCGAGGCGCATGGTTCCGCCGAGGTCCGAGGCCTCGTCGCGTTGCTCGGTCGATCCGTCGGCATTCATCCACTCTGTGATCAGCGCCACCACCGGGTGCGGTGTACCCGGTTCCATCTCGCTGGAATGCGCATCCGCCAGGCCGCAGACATTGCGTGCGTACTCGATCAGGGCCACATGCATCCCGAGGCAGATGCCGAGAAAAGGAATGCCGTTTTCTCGGGCATACCGCACGGCACTGATCTTTCCCTCCACCCCGCGATCCCCGAACCCGCCCGGAACGAGTATGGCGTCGACACCCTCGAGCAGTGAGGTGCCCTCCCGTTCGAGATCCTCGGCGTCGATGTGGTCGACCACGACCTCGGTCAGGGTCTGCAGGCCAGCATGGTTCAACGCCTCATTGAGCGACTTGTAGGCGTCGAGCAGGTCCATGTACTTTCCCACCATGGCCACCCGCACCCGGCCGCGGGTCTGCGCAAACTCCCGCTCGAGCACTTCTTCCCACTCGGACAGGTCGGCGGCGGGGCACTCGATGCCGAAGCGCTCGACGACGAAATCGTCGAGTCCGTAGGCGTGCAGCATACCCGGGATGCGGTAGATGGAATCCGCGTCGAGCAGCGGGATCACCGCTCGCTCCTCGACGTTGGTAAACAGGGAGATCTTCTTGCAGGCGCTCTCTTCGATCTCTACCGCGCAGCGGCACAAGAGCACGTCCGGTTGCAGGCCGATCGAACGCAGTTCCTTGACCGAGTGCTGGGTGGGCTTGGTCTTGATCTCGCCTGCGGTGGCGATATAAGGCACCAGTGTGAGGTGCATCAGCAGGGCATTGGCCGCGCCCAGTTCCACTTTGAGCTGGCGGGCCGCTTCGAGGAAAGGCAGGCTTTCGATGTCGCCGACGGTGCCGCCGATTTCGACCACGGCCACGTCGGCCCCCCGGGCGCCGAGCACAACACGCCGCTTGATCTCGTCGGTGATGTGGGGGATAACCTGCACCGTGCCGCCCAGGTAGTCGCCGCGGCGCTCCTTACGCAATACAGCGTTGTACACCCGGCCGGTAGTGAAATTATTGGTGCGCCGCATCGTGGCGTGCGTGAAGCGTTCGTAATGACCCAGGTCGAGGTCGGTTTCCGCGCCATCCTCGGTGACGAAAACCTCTCCGTGCTGGAACGGGCTCATGGTGCCGGGGTCGACGTTGATGTAGGGGTCGAGTTTGAGCAGAGTGACCTTCAACCCGCGCGCCTCGAGCACGGCAGCGAGGGAGGCTGCAGCAATTCCCTTGCCCAGGGACGAAACCACACCACCAGTGACGAAAACGTAACGCGTCATGAAAAGCCTTTTAAACGCTGTACCCAGGACATAGAAAAACGTACGCCGGGCTCACAGGCGACCCTGCGCTGGGGTTGGTACGAGACCTGCCGGAGATGGGAGGCCACACTATCAGAAAGCCCGGCCCACCTCAATCTCGCCGTGGCGATGGACTACCGCCAGGAGGGCTTGGCCGACGCCAGTCCAGCCGCCAGCGGGCCCCGGTGCGGGCCTGCGTCCCCGTCGCAGCTGACGAGTCGCAGCACCACAGGTCGGCCACCGCCACCAGGCGGTTTCCACGGTAGAACAGCGGCAATCGCTCGCGCCACCACGGCGGCACCCCCGCATTCTGCAGCAGTTTCTTCAGGCTTCGCCGGTGGCGATGGCCCTGCGGCCGGCAGCGCTCCCCGCCGCGACGCCACCCCAGTCGCAGCGATTCACCCTCGTCCAGCGAGATTCCGCCGTCGGGCTCGGACACGAGGCGAAAGTCGCCGACGCCGGCAATACGCACGGGGGTGCCGGGCGAGACGGAAAGCCCTTCGGCCGGGGGCGCAAACACCGCCGGGGCCGGCAACAGGAAGATACCCTCCCGGTAGCGCTGCAATACATGCCCGCCCCACTGCATCCGGGGCTGGCTTTGAGCCGAGAGGCGCTGGAGCTGGCGGGTGAATTCGGCCAGCGGCGCCTGTGCCGGCATTGGCAGTCCACGGCCCGCCAGCCAGGCGCGTAGCGCCCGCATGATGTGGTTGGAATCGAGCCCTGCCAGATCGGTCAGGCGCACGCCCGGGTCACCGGTAATCGTCCAGACCGTGTCGGGGGGGTGCGACTCCAGGGCGGCAGCCCGGTCGACATGCCCGATGGCGCGGCCGATCGTTTGCCGGTAGCCGGGCCAGCGCGCGGCAATGACCGGCAGCAGCTCATGGCGGATGTAATTGCGATCCAGTTCCAGATCGCTGTTGGACGGATCATCCACCCAGGTGAACCCGCGCTCACGGGCGACGTTTTCGAGCTCCACACGCGACACACCCAGCAGTGGCCGCACCAGGTGGGCCTGCCCCAACGTGCGTTGCGGCGGCATCGCGGCCAGGCCCCGCAGGCCGGCACCGCGCAGCAGCCGCAGGAAAAATGTTTCAACCTGGTCGTCGAGGTGATGTCCCATGAAAAGGCAGTCACCCGGCCCCAGCAGACGCTCGAACACAGCATAGCGCGCTCGCCGGGCAGCCTCCTCGAGGCCACCTCCATCCGGCTGCACTGCGACCGTTTCAATCGCCAGGGGAATACCGAGATCGCGGCAGATCGTCTCGCAGTGGCGCTGCCACTCATCGGCCTCCGGCGAGAGCTCATGATTGACGTGGATGGCTTGAACCGCCGGCGTCAAGGGGTTGGCGCGGCGCCAGTCGCCCACCGTGTGCAGCAGTACCGAGGAATCCAGGCCGCCGCTCAATGCAACCCACCAGCGACTGCAGGTCATGGCGTCCTCAAGGGCGGATCGCAAGGCCCGATGTTTCGACCACAGCACCGTCACCGCGCCCGGGCGACCCAGGCCCTGTCAATTGCCGTAGGACATCAGCCGCTGATAGCGTTTCGCCAGCAGGTCCTCGAGGGGCAGCTGCTCAAGCTGGTCGATCTCGGTGATGACATGGGCCTTGATGCGCTCAGACATCAGATCCACATCCCGGTGCGCACCACCCATCGGCTCTTTAATCGTGGCATCGACGATACCCAGTTCCTCCAGCACCGAGGACGTCACACCCATCGCCTCGGCCGCGTCCGGCGCCCTGGCAGAATCCTTCCAGATAATATTGGCACAGCCTTCCGGGGAGATGACGAAATAGGTCGAGTACTGCAGCATCGCCAGGTGATCACCCACGCCGATCCCCAGGGCCCCGCCCGAACTGCCTTCACCGATTACGACGCAGACCACCGGTGTAGCCAGACGGGACATGACCGCCAGATTCTGGGCGATCGACTCACTGATACCCCTTTCCTCCGAATCGATCCCGGGATACGCCCCCGGGGTATCGATCAGGGTGATCACCGGCAATTTGAACCGTTCGGCTAGCTCCATCAGCCGCAGGGCCTTGCGGTAGCCCTCGGGTTTGGGCATGCCGAAGTTACGATAGACCTTGTCCTTGACCGATCGACCCTTCTCCTGGCCGATCACCATAACCGGCTTGCCGTCCAGCCGTGCCACCCCACCGACAATCGCGTTGTCATCGCCGAAGTGACGGTCGCCGTGCAGCTCGTCGAACTCGGTGAACACCCGCTGGATGTAATCCATGGTATAGGGGCGCAGTGGGTGCCTGGCTACCCGGACGATGTCCCAGGCGCTCAGGTTGGAGTAGATCTTCTCGGTGAGCTTGCTGCTTTTTTCACGAAGGGTATCGATCTCTTCGCTGATGTTGATGTCGGCGTCAGAGCCGACGTGCTGCAGCTCCTCGATCTTTACCTCGAGGTCGGCGATGGGCTGTTCAAAATCCAGGTAATTGGGATTCATGCTCGGGCGCTCGGCAGCTGCAGGTGGCCGAGAGTGTACAAAAATTCCACCGACCGTACCATTGCGCGCGAACGCGGCCGCGTCGCCCGGCGGATGTCAGGGGCTGTCGATGAGTACTACGGATATCGGTGAGACATCGCGACTGACAGTCCGCAGGCCTTGGGAATCAGCAGCGAGGTGCCCTAGCCGACTTCCCCGATGAAACGGCCGATCTCATCCCATGCGTCACTGGCCTCCTGGAGCTGCGGATAGAACATATGCCAGACATGGACCATGTGTGTCCAGCTCTGCAACCGGGCCGGAGAACCGGCGGCCACGGCCCGATTGACATAGCGCCTGGCGTCGTCGAAGAGCAGCTCCGCTTCGCTGGCATGCACCAGGGTTGGCGGCAGCCGGGACAGGTCACCGTACACGGGCGATATCACCGGGCTTTTCGGCGATATCCTCGACTGCAACCAGAAGAACCACCAGAGCAGCGGCCGGGGCACCCGCGCCAGCCCCTTGAACATGGGAGCCAGCATCGGGTCCGTGTCGAAATTGGCCTTCAGGCTCGGCGAACCCAGTGTCAGGTCAGTCGCCGGTGAGAGAGCGACTGCCGCGTCCGGTGCGCGCAACCCCTCGTCGCGCACCCAGGCGATCAGGCTGAGAGTCAGGTTACCCCCCGCGGAATCACCGGCCACGTAGACCCGGTCAGGCTCGCCAGCACCCTCCGGACCGTTGCCGAGCAGCCATCGATAGGCCGTGCGGCAGTCCTCTACCCCGGCCATGCGGCTGTTTTCCGGCATCAGCCGGTAATCTATAGCCAATACGGCGGCACCGCTGACCTCAGAAAACCGCTGGGTGATGTTCCTATGACTGCGTGGACTGCCCGCGGTGAAAGCTCCCCCGTGAATATAGAGCACCCTGCGGCCCGGGTCGCTGCCGGGCGCCTGAACCCACTCCGCGGGCACACCGTTCGCATCACAGGGCGTGATCGTGCCGGAAAACGCGAGCCCCGCAGACATGTTATCCAGGTATTCCCGGATCAGCGTGAGTCGCTGACTCATGGGTGCGCGCTGCATCGGCGCCATGCCGACCTGCAGCGCAGCCACGACGGCATCGTGCGCATCACTGGGTTCCGGCCCCAGGTCGAAACGCTGTCCCGCCGGGGAGTCGAATTGCGCCAGGCTCTCTCCCCGGAGAAAAAACACCGTGACCAGCACGGCCAGGGCAACAATGACTCCCGCAAAAATTATCCAGCCCACATTCCGCCCCGCTAGGTTGGTTCACGTCCAGGCCGGTATTTTACGCCAGGACAAAAAAAAAGGGGCGGTATCAACCGCCCCAATTCCGGATTTGACAACCGGTGCCAGCCGGATCAGCCGAACTGGTTCATCGTGTTGTCCTCACCGGCAGCCTTGAGGGCCGCTTCACCGGCAAAGTACTCCTTGTGGTCGTCGCCCATGTCGGAACCGGCCATGTTCTGGTGCTTGACGCAGGCGATGCCCTGGCGGATCTCCTGGCGCTGGACGCCGAGCACGTAGCCGAGCATGCCCTGTTCGCCGAAGTAGTCCTTGGCGAGGTTGTCCGTCGACAGCGCCGCCGTGTGGTAGGTCGGCAGCGTGATGAGGTGGTGGAAGATGCCGGCTTCCCGGGAAGCGTCGGCCTGGAAGGTCCGGATCCGCTCATCGGCCTCCGCCGCCAGCTCGCTGTCGTCGTAGGCCTGGTTCATCAGGTCGTCGCGGTCGTAGGCTGACATGTCCTTGCCTGCCTCACTCATGGCGTCGAACACCTGCTGGCGGAAGTTCAGGGTCCAGTTGAACGACGGCGAGTTGTTGTAGACCAGCTTGGCGTTCGGCATGACCTCGCGAATACGGTTTACCATGCCGCCGATCTGGCCGATGTGCGGCTTCTCGGTCTCGATCCATAGCAGGTCCGCGCCGTTCTGCAGCGAGGTGATGCAATCCAGCACACAGCGGTCCTCGCCGGTGCCCTCGCGGAACTGGTAGAGGTTTGACGGCAGTCGCTTGGGGCGAACGAGCTTGCCGTCGTGCTTGATCAGCACATCGCCGTGGTTCATCTCGGCGACGTCCAGTTCCTCGAAGTCGAGGAAGCTGTTGTACTGGTCACCAGATCGCCCGGCTCGTTTGTCACGGCGATCTGCTTGGTCAGGCCGGCACCCAGCGAGTCGGTGCGGGCAACGATGACCCCGTCGTCGACACCCAGTTCCAGGAAGGCGTAGCGCACGGCGCGGATCTTCGCCAGGAAGTCCTCGTGGGGCACGGTCACCTTGCCGTCCTGGTGGCCGCACTGCTTTTCGTCCGAGACCTGGTTCTCGATCTGGATGGCGCAGGCGCCCGCCTCGATCATCTTCTTGGCCAGCAGATAGGTCGCCTCGGCATTGCCGAAACCGGCATCGATGTCGGCGATGATCGGAACGACGTGGGTCTCGTAGTTGTCGATCTTCGCCTGTAACGCTTGGCGGCGACCTCGTCGCCTGCCTTGCGGGCCGCGTCGAGCTCGCGGAACATCCCGCCCAGCTCGCGGGCGTCGGCCTGGCGAAGGAAGGTGTAAAGCTCCTCGATCAGCGCGGGCACGGTGGTCTTCTCGTGCATCGACTGGTCGGGCAGTGGCCCGAACTCGGAGCGCAGGGCAGCCACCATCCAGCCCGACAGGTAGAGGTAGCGCTTGTCGGTCGAGTGGAAATGCTTCTTGATGGAGATCATCTTCTGCTGGCCGATGAAGCCGTGCCAGCAGCCCAGGGACTGGGTGTACTTGCTGGTGTCGGCGTCATAGTCCGCCATGTCCCGGCGCATGATCTCGGCGGTGTACCTGGCGATGTCGAGCCCCGTGCGAAACGGTTCTGCGCCTTCATCCGCGCTGCGTACTCGGGGCTGATGCCGTCCCAGCTACTGCCATGCTGTTCACACAGCCCGGCCACCTGGGCCATATCGTTCTGATAGTCTGACATAATCAAGCCTCGCAATACTCAAAAATCGGAACCCGCTAACGGCCGGCTACCCACACTGAGCGGGGGTGCCGTCATAGTCTGATGACTACCTTAGCGACCGGCTCACTATAAATCTAATAAATACAAAGTATGTCTGATATTCCCCCCATGAATTTTGGTGACCGTACCCCTGCCCCGACCCAGGCCGGGCACCACCTGGAAACCCTTGCATCAGCCCTTGCCTGGACACCCACCGGTCCTCTTGCCTGGACACCCACCGGTCCTCTTGCCTGGACAGCCCTTGCCTGGACACCCCCGGTCCTCTTGCCTGGACACCCACCGGTCCTCTTGCGTGGACACCCACCGGTCCTCTTGCCTGGACACCCACCCGAAGACCTTGTCAGCCCCGGCCTGGACACCCGCAAACCCCCTGCCGGGACATTCAGGAACCATGACACCCGAACAGTGACCCACGCGATGCCAGGCTTCCATGCAGGACAGCAGGGTCCGCAAGCCGCGACCTTTACTCCAAACCCGCCGACACCGTCATCAATCCCGGAGAAACATTGTCGCGCCACGCGAATGGACTAGACTCCTTGCAGTATTCAACCACCGACGGGAGTTTCAACATGGCTTATTTCATCACTGGCGGCACCGGTTTCATCGGCGGAAACTTTATCCACCGATTGCTGGAGCGCAAGGGCGACATCTACGTTCTCACCCGCAAGGGATCCAAGGACAAGTTTGCCGCCCTGAAGTCCAGTTGCGGTCATAAGGGCAAGCGCCTGATCCCGGTCGAAGGCGACCTGCGCAAGCCGCTGCTGGGACTCAAGAAACAGGCGCTGTCCGATCTGAAGGGTAAGATCGATCACTTTTGCCACTTCGCCGCCATCTACGACCTGAACGCGGATGCCGATGCCCAGATAAGCGTCAACATCGAAGGCACACGGAATGCGGTGGCGCTTGCGGAAGCGCTGCAAGCCGGCTGTTTCCAGCACGTGAGTTCCATTGCCGCCGGGGGTCTGTACCACGGTGTGTTCAGGGAGGACATGTTCGAGGAAGCGGAGAACGTGTCACATCCCTACTTCGCCACCAAGCACGACTCAGAGGGCGTGGTGCGTAACGAATGCAGCGTGCCCTGGCGTATCTACCGCCCGGCCATGGTGGTCGGCGACTCCAAGACCGGCGAAATCGACAAGGTGGACGGGGTCTACTACTTCTTTAAGGCGCTGCAGAAACTGCGCAACATGCTGCCGCCATGGGTCCCCTTGATCGGAATCGAGGGCGGCAAGTTCAATGTCGTCCCGGTGGACTACGTGGTCGATGCGATGGACCACATCGCCCACAAGAAGAACCTCGACGGGCACTGCTTCCATCTCACCGATACCGAACACCACAGCATGGGGAACCTGATCAACATTTTCGCAACAGCGGGACATGCGCCCCGATTCAGTATGCGCCTCGATACCAGGATGTTCGGCTTCATTCCCCGCGTGGTTCGCGATACGCTCGCGGGCCTGCCCCCCGTGAAGCGGATGTCCCGCGCCGTGCTCGACGATCTCGGCCTCCCGGAATCCATCACCATGTTCGTCAACTACCCCACCCGCTACGACAATCGGGATGCGGAGCGCGCTCTCAAAGGTAGTGGCATCAGCTGCCCGCCACTCGAGGACTACGCGGCAGTGATCTGGGACTACTGGGAGCGCCACCTCGACCCGGACCTGTTCGTCGACCACTCGCTCGAGGGCAACGTCAGTGGCAAGACTGTGCTTATCACAGGCGCCTCATCAGGCATAGGCAAGGCCACTGCGGAACGCCTTGCGGCGGCCGGTGCCCACGTACTGCTCGTCGCCAGGACAGCGGAGAAACTGGAACAAACCGCGGCGGAAATCAGCGCTCTGGGAGGCAAGTCCTCACTGTACCAGGCCGATGTGTCCAACATGGAAGACTGCGACCGGCTCATCGCCAAGGTCCTGGAAGACCATGGATTCGTCGACCTCCTGATCAACAATGCGGGCCGGTCCATCCGCCGGTCGCTGGAACTGTCGTTTGACCGCTTTCACGACTTCGAGCGCACCATGCAGATCAACTACTTTGGCGCGATCCGCCTGATCATGGGTCTCGCGCCCAGCATGCTGGCGGAGAAAAAGGGGCACATCATCAACATCTCTTCCATCGCCTGCCTCGGACCCAGCCCCCGATTCTCCGCCTACGTCGCATCAAAATCGGCGCTGGATGCCTGGAGCCGCGCGGCCGCAGTCGAATTCTCGGATCGCAATGTTCGACTTACGACCATCAATATGCCGCTCGTGCGCACACCCATGATCGAAGCGACGACGGTCTACGACTCGATGCCGGTGCTGACACCCGACGAGGCGGTGGATATGGTCGTCGAAGCCGTGATCAAGAAGCCCAAGCGCATCGCCACCAGGCTCGGTGTATCGCTGCAGGTCATGTCCGCCCTGGCGCCCAAGCTGTCGGAAGTGGTGATGAATACGGTGTTTCGGATGTTCAACGACTCCGCGGCGGCGCGGGGACAGAAGCAAACCGAAAAGATTCAGGCTTCAAACGAACAGGTTGCAATGGCGGCGCTGATGAAGGGCGTCCACTTCTAAGATAGAAGTAGCGCGGTCGCGCACCAGGCGTGCGGACCAGCGCGCCGCGTCGCCCGGCACCTGGAGATCAGGCGCAAGGCTGAACGGGCGGGCGGGCCGTCCACGGACAGGCCTGCCCGGGATTTACAGCTCGAAGCGGTAGCGCCGGAAGTAGATGGTGGCCGCGATGAGGCCGCCCGCGACTGCCAGGCCCGCGATGAGCGCCCACCAGTTCTGCTGCGACCACGCCGGCCCATTGAAGTAAAACCCCATGGCACTTTCCGCGTGCTCGTAGTGAGGTATGTGGTTCTGGATCAGATTGCCGAACACACTGCTGCCGAAGAACAACTGTTCCAGCACCAGGATTGCCAACGGCGGCGCCACCGCGAACAGAAACGGTGAGCGACGCGACGCCGCCGATGCAAACAACAGCCAGGCATAAAGCGGCGCTATCCACAGGGCGGTCAACACCCAGCCACCGACCTGACCGAGAACCAGTGGCGCAAATTCGATCTTGCTGAACAATACCTCTGCCGGCGAGTAATCAAGCCTGTACACCAGAAGCGCACCGAGCAGTACGTAAGCCAGCTGCAGCAACAGCGACACGGCGATGTAAATCACCGGGGCAACCAGCAGCGCAACGATCAGCTTCGACAGCACCTCCTGCCACTCCGCAACCGGCATCGACTTCCAGAACAGGATGCTGCGATCCTTGCGGTCGTTGAACAGGCTGCCCAACAGGTAATTGAAACTCACCAGGAACAACACCAGCATGAGCAGGTTGTGCAACATGCTGAGCACCGGATTGAAGCTCTGGGGCGTGTCCGGCTCCCCGTTGCCGGAATCGATCTTCTGCTTCGGGCTGAAATCCCAGTCCCTGGAAAAGTTCCACTCCTGCTCGTCGACAGGCGCCGGCAACTCTTCTATCTGCCAGGACGGATTGGCGTCCGCGGCTCCACCATTCGAGACCGTGTCCTCGACCAGCACAGATGTGAGGTCGGCGGTTTCATCGTCATCATCGATGCGGATGCGGATACTGAGCCCGCTGACGGACTCTTCCTGCATAACGACCTTCATCATGGCGTCGCCGAGCAGGGTTATCCTGTCGGAGAGCAGCACACTCGCCAACATAAACAGGACCAGGGCCCCGGCGACGACCACCGGCGTCCAGACCAATGATGTGCGGTACTCCTGTAACTCCCGTCGCAGTAACGACAACAGGCGGCTGGACTGCTCACTGGCCATGGGTGTGCTCCTCGCCGATCTTCGCGACAAAAAGGTCAGAGACAGAGGGTGTTCGCAGTTCCCCGAGCGCGCTGAGCGACGCCCTGGGCGTGTCTTCGTAGATGATCGCCTTACCCCCCAGGATACTGCGCGCGCCGATATGCGGTATCTCCATCGCCCTGCCGACCGCCTCGCCAACGGCATGCAACTCGACGAACTCCTCGTCCAGCGCAGACATCGGTTTCTGCATGACCAGGCGACCGCGATCCATAAATATGACGTGGGTGAGAATATTCTGCACCTCCTCCACCTGATGGGTCGAGATGATAATAGTCCGCTCTCCGTCGAAGTAGTCGTTGAGTAGCTGCTCGAAGAACCGCTTGCGAAACAGGATATCCAGCCCCAGGGTCGGTTCATCCAACAGCAGTAATCTGGCATCGATTGCCATCACCAACGCCAGGTGCAGTTGCACCATCATGCCTTTGGACAGGTTGCGGATTTTGCGCGCTACATCGACATCAGTAGTGGCGAGAAACGCCTCGGCCTGCTGGCGATTGAAGCGCGGATGGACGCCGCTGACGTAATCGAGCACCTGCCCCACCTTCATCCAGCGCGGCAGGACGGCCGTATCGGCTATGAAACAGACACGCTCCATCAAGGTCGCCCTGTCCTTCAGCGGACTGGCGTCCAGGACCGACAGTTCCCCGCTGTACTCGGTCAACCCCAGCAAGGCGCGCAATAATGTGGTTTTACCCGCGCCGTTCGGACCGATCAGCCCTACTACAGAGCCGGCGGGAATATCCAGGTCAACATTGTCCACGGCACGGACTTTACCGAAACTGCGGACGAGGCCCCTGCCCCTGACGACGCTTTCCATTACTGTACTCCCCCTGAAAGCAGCTGTTCCACGACCTTGTTCATGTTCAGCCCCAACATCCGGACCCTTCCCGCGAAAGCGGGCACCTCCTCATCGAGGAAACGCTGCTGCTCATCATCGATGAGCGTTTCCCGAGCACCGCCGCGGACAAACATGCCCAGCCCCCGGCGCTTCTCCAGCAGGCCGAGGTCGACCAGCTCCTGATAGGCCTTACCCACCGTCAGATGGTTGATCTGGTAATCAGCAGCCACCTGGCGCACCGATGGAACGGCCTCTCCCTCGGGGAAACTGCCGTCCATGATGCGCTCGACCACCAGGTCGCGCAGCTGCCGATAAATCGGCTGATTGTCGTTCCATTCAACAGTCACAGGTTGCCTCCCGGGGTCCCATGAGGACTGACCTCAGTCCGCCCGGTGCAGATCGCCGGAGCCGAGCACGTTACGATCGAGTTCGGGATCACCGCGATACGCCACGTCTCCACTGCCGACGATATTCACCTCCAGTTCCACGACAGTGCCAACGCTGGCATCACCGGAGCCCATGATGTTCACTTCGGCCAACGCGGCGTTTACCGAACTCAGGTCGATATCACCTGAACCCACGACATTGACTTCCAATGTCTCAACTTCACCCGGCTCGCTGACCGTGATGTCGCCGGAACCTCGTAGAGACACCTCGACATCCGACCCGACCAGTTGACCGATCGCGATATCACCGGACCCGGACAGTACTACCCGTAAATCCCTGGCAGACAGGTTCACCAGCTGCAGGTCACCCGATCCTTCGACGGCGAGGTGCACCGTCTCCCCTTCGAGGCCAAACATTTTCAGCTCACCAGATCCGGCGATTGATGCCAAGAAGTCGCGAACGATCAGCGGCTTGACGTACACGGTTCCAGAGCCGTCTACCTGCAGCTGCCGGAGAGAACTGGCCGTCACCTTGTATTGAACGTCGTCGAACGACTCCGCGCGATGTGCCTTGCTCCGCCCCAGCACCAGCACATCGCCTTTGAGAAAAAAAGGCTGCTTCTCGAGATCGGCTTCGCCTCCCCTCAACACGAGCTGCGATTCGGTCCCCTGCTCAATCTCTACCTCGACAGGGCCGACCACAAGCACTTTCTCAAACGTCAGTCCGGACACTCGCTGAGACTCGCCGTAGACCGGGAGAGTCAATCCGATTGCACCGAGAAGTACCAGAGATTTCCACATGGCTATGCTACCTCCCTGCATGATTCGCGTCCGGATCGTGGTGCCAGACCCGGGTAGACGGCCCCCGCAGCGACCACGGCCAGAGGTACCCATACCGCTGTGCCGACGGTGACCAGTACCGCGCAGGCCAGAAAAAGGCCAGCCGGGAGAAGGAGTCGACGACCCGACCCTCCCTGACTGAACTTCAAACGTTGTACTCTCATCTCACACCTCCGGGCTCTTGCTGAGCGCTTCTCTTGCTATAGTGTTATACATAACTATAACACCATATTTTTGAATTGCAAGCTCTTCTGCCTAACCACTCCAGGGCAGGGAAAGACCGGCTGCACACAGCGGCCGGGACCCAGGCGCACACTCAGCCGCATCGGCCTGACCGACAGGTGCCCTAGGCCCCGGAAAGACCGTCGGCGGTGACGAAAAGCTTTTGGAGACGCGACGGGGCTCAGTCATTTCCGCCCGGGTCCGTCGTATCGCCGACATCGGGAAGAAGCTGGTCGCCGGCCGGTGAGTCGGGCGCCGGCAACGTCTTCCGCATGTTCCCGGCAATGGCACGCGCCAGTCGTTTGGCCCTCTCTGCCTGTGGTCCCGCAAAATGCTCGTCGATCGTCAGGCAGAAGCAGCTTAGCCAGCACTCAAAGTCGCCGGCGGTAAGCGGCTGCCTGGCGTGCAGGCGGCGGTGGATTGCCATGGTATGGCGGCGGTAGGTTACGTCGCCAAGCAGCAGCTTGCACCAGTAATCCTTGATATGGGGCAGGTGCACCTGGAGATCGATGGCGGCGACCTGGAGGAAGAGCGGTGCGAGCACAGGGTCAGCGAGCAGGCGCTCGTAGAAGCAATCCACGAAGTGCTCCACGTGTCGGCGCGAGTCCAGATCGGGCAGGATTGCGTAGATCATCAACTCCTCAAGGGGGAATGTGTCTTAAGGTGTAACAAGTTGTAGTGGGCACGTCCAGTGACGCGGCGCTCCGACCGCACCGCGCCTATAATTGTGGCAGAGACAGGCTACCGGACAGGAAGCCTGGAAAAGGGTATCGCGATGCAGACACCATCCGGGGACGATGTCACCGCCGAGACGCGGGCGTACCCCTCCCGCCCTGTCGTCGGCGTCGGCGTGGTCGTCTGGCGCGAGAGCGCCGTATTGCTCGTGCGTCGTGCCAAACCGCCCCGCGCGGGCCTCTGGAGCCTCCCGGGCGGCGGCCAGGAACTGGGCGAAACCGTTTTCGATGCCGCCAAACGCGAGGTGCGCGAGGAAACCGGGCTCGACATCACCGTGCTGGGCCTTATCGACGTGGTCGACATCATCCTGCCCGGACCGGATGACGGAATCGAGTACCACTACACGCTGATAGAAGTGGCCGCAGAAGCCCACGCGGGCGTACCGGTGGCCGCTGACGATGCAGAGGCGGTCACGTGGGCTGAAGCGGACGACTTGCAGACGCTGGGCGTCTCGGATGAAACGGCGCGGATAATACACGCATCCACCGCTCTCCGCCGTTGACCAGGGTGCGCGCGCAGGACACGCTTCGCCACAGCGACTGAATAGCTGGTATGCTGTGCGCAGCTTACTATCGGGAAGGCAGATCATGGTCAGCAGATGGCGGTTCGTGCTCATCCTCACCCTGAGTGGGTGGCTCGCACAGCCCGCGGCGACTCAGGAAAGTTCCACGTCTGCCGATTCCGGCAGCGCGACCCTGATGCCCGAACCGGCGGAGCCGGGTCTGCCCGAAGCGTCTGCGGCAGTCGACGAAAAACCAGCGACCTTTCTGAAGAAAGACTGGCAGGCGCCCGCCGAGCCACCGTCGTCCCGCAGCACCAGGAAGTGCACAGAGACCGTCGATGACGACGGCAACCTTGTAAAGCGCTGCAAGCCGGTACCTCTGTCAGACAAAGACTGAAATCTCGAAGCCACCCGCTCAATTGATTACCACTGATCGCGCTGCGAATGCCGTTTTTTGACGGGCGCGATCGGCGACCTACCCAGCACAACGATTGCCAATGGCTGCCAGCGAGGTGCGGCCGGCCAGGTGCGGCCGGCGAGGTGCGGCGGTGCCTGGGCAACGGGCCGGGTTACCCCTGCCGGGGGGACGCCAAAAAGCGCACATCCCTGTGCGGGCTCGGCTGGCGGCGTCCCTGCCGCCAGACGCCCCCGGCAGGGGTAACCCGGCCCATTGCCTATCGACATCGAGTTGACGCGTGATCGCAACTACCGGTCGGCTGCCGTTTTTTCGATAACGGGGTCTCTCTTCAGCCGGACGCGACAAGATACCCGCGGCGTTGATCCAGCGAGGGCCCGGCGGAGGATCATCGCTTTTTCTTGTTCTTCTTTACGTGTGCCATCAGTCGGCGTTTGCGCTGTACCTGGCGCTGGGTCAGCTGATTGCGCTTTTCGGCGTAGGGATTTGTGCCGCTGCGGAACTCTATCCGCACCGGCGTGCCGGCCAGCTTGAGCTCCCGCCGGTAGACCTTTTCAAGGTAACGCTGATAGCTGTTGGGGACCTTGCCGGTCTGATTTCCATGGATCACGATCAGCGGCGGATTCTGCCCGCCGGCGTGCGCGTAGCGCAGCTTGATGCGCCGACCGTTGATCATCGGCGGGGGGTGGTCATACACCGCTCCCTCGAGAATACGGGTGAGCGCGTTGGTGCTCAGCTTGCGGGTCGCCGAGCCATAGGCCGCATCGATTGACCGATACAGATGCCCTACACCGGTACCGTGCAGTGCGGAGACAAAGTGAACATCGGCATAGTCGGCGAAGACCAGCCGGCGCTCCAGTTCGGCCTTGATTCTCAGTCGCTGATCGCCATACAGGCCGTCCCACTTGTTGATCGCCAGCACCAGGCCCCGTCCCGCGTCGATACAGTGCCCCAACAGGTGCAGGTCCTGGTCGACCAGGCCTTCGTGCGCGTTCATCACCAGCACCACGACGTGGGCATCGCTGATCGCCTTGAGGGTTTTCACGATCGAGAATTTCTCGATTACCTCGCGCACGTTCTTGCGACGCCGAACCCCTGCCGTGTCGATCAGGGTGTAAAGCTCGCCGCCTCGCTCGAAGCGGATGTAGACGCTGTCGCGGGTCGTGCCGGGCTGATCGAAAACCACCACCCGCTCTTCACCCAGCAGACGGTTCACCAGTGTGGACTTGCCGACGTTCGGCCTGCCCACGATTGCGACGCGGATACTGTGGTCAGCGGCTTCCGGTTGCTGATCGTCTTCTGCGGAGTCTGCTACCAGGGGGTCGAGAATATCGCCGATCATGGCACTGACCCCGCGACCGTGCGCGGCGGCAATAGGAAACATCGAGGGCCCGCCCAGTCGGTAAAAGTCGCCGACGGCGACGTCCTCGTTCAGGCCGTCCACTTTATTGACCACGACGTGGAACGGCTTGCCTGTCGCGCGCAGCTGCATCGCCAGCGCCTCGTCGGCGGCGTTCAAACCTTCACGGGCGTCGACCAGCAGCAGCACCGCGTCCGACTCGGCGACGGCCTGCATCGACTGACCGGCCATTGCCGCATCGATCCCGGTCTCGTCGCCGGTTATGCCCCCAGTGTCAATGACGATGAACGGGTGACCGCCGACACGGCCCTCGCCGTACTGGCGATCGCGGGTCAGGCCCGGTAGATCCGCCACCAGTGCGTCGCGGCTCCGCGTGAGCTGGTTGAACAGTGTGGACTTGCCGACGTTGGGACGCCCGACCAGGGCGATGACCGGCAGCATGGCTCAGCCGTCATCCTTGGGCGTGATCTCGTAGGCGACCAGCTTGCCGCTGTCACCGAAGACATAGAGAAGATTGCCGTCACTGAGCATATCGCCGTGGACACCGTTGCCATCCACCTTGACCCGGCCGACGAATTCACCATCGACCTGCGACAGCAGGTGCACGATACCTTCGAAATCGGCCACCGCCACGTAACTGCTGACGACCGTGGGATGGGACAGTTCCCGGTACGTCAATGCGCCCTGGGACCAGCGCTCACCCTGCCCCGACCGCAGGTAGGCGATCACGGTTCCATCGGCATCGGCGACGTAAACATTGCCAAAGCCCTGGGCGACGCCTGAAAAGGATGAAACGTCCTGTTGCCACACCTTGCGGCCACTGGCCACGTCGATGCCCACAATGCGGCCGTTGTAGCTGGCGGCGTACAGCTCGTTGCCAACCAGCACCATCGTCCCGTCGATGTCGACGATCCTTTCGATCTCGGAACGTCCCTGGGAAATGGCGACCCTGACTTCCCAGATCAGGTCCCCGGTATCTGCCCGCAGCGCCACCACCCGACCATTGGCGAAACCGGCGAACACCCTGCCGCTATCGAAAATGGGTGTACTGGTGCCCCGGATCGTCAGTACCGGCACATTGCTGTCGTGGGCCCACTTTACCTCGCCGGTCTCAAAATCCAGACCCTGCACCCTGCCGTCGTAGCTCTGGACGACGACGATGCTGCCGTCAGACTGAGGGGGTGCAAGGATTTCCCCCCGCAGCCGGGTGGACCAGATCTCTTCACCGGACTCGCGATCAAGCCTGACCGCAAAGCCATCGCTGGTGCCAACGAACAGCGAATCTTCGAATATGCCCACGCCACCGGAAATCGGATAATCCAGCTCAATCTTCCACAGTCGCTTGCCCGTGCGCCGGTCTATCGCATCGACCTCGCCATCGGCACCGGCAGCATAGATGACCTCTCCCTGCAACACCGGCTGGAGACGGTACAGTCCGTCGCCCTGGCCGTCGCCCACGCCTGTGGACCAGAGTTTGCGGATATCGACGGAGGGCTCGAAATCCACCAGCTCCGCAGGCTGGTTCTGCTCATCGTCCTCGTCGATCTCAAACCACGATTTGATGGTACTGCAACCGCTGGATGCGACCAGGCAGGCAGCAAGTAGCGTTAGCCGGACAGCCTGCTTCACGTCGCTACTCCTGATCCGCAGTGGTTTCGGCCTTCGGTGCCGCTTCCGTCGCTGCGCCACCGGTGGCCGGGCCGGGACTGGCAACCCTTGCCACACTGTCGATTTTCTGGCTCAGCGTACCCCCGCGCAGTGGCTCTCCCGCGGCCAGCGCCAGTGACTGCGCTGTCATGTACGCCTCCCGTGCTTCCGCTTCCCTGCCCTGCGCCAGCAGCACATCGCCCCGCGCCGTCGCGTAGGCTGCGGCGTAGGCGCCAGCCTGATCCCCGTCCAACAGCGCCAGCGCGGCATCGGCATCGCCCCGGGCAGCGACAACCCGGGCCAGGCGTAGCTGGGCCACCAGCGCGACGTCGCTGCCAGTGTCGGCCTTGGCGAGCACCCAGCGCAATTCGGCCTCCGCTGTCTCCAGGTCGTCAGACCGGACGGCATCCCGGGCGAGTTGAAGCGCGGCGAACTGTGCATAGGTCGACCCCGGGAACTCCTCTTTCAGCCGCCCCCCATAACTGCGAAAGGTCAATCGCTGTTCTTCGTCGGGCTCGGCACCCTGCACGCTATTGAGCATCGCCTGGTAGATGTTCGAAGCCGCTTCCTGCTGGTTTTCAGCGTGTTCGCCGTACCACTGCCAGCCGAACACAGCCGCTACCGCGAGACCAATGCCGATCAGCGTCGAACGGCCATTCTCATCCCACCAGCGCCGCAGCGCTTCTACCTGTTCTTCTTCGGTGCGGAACTCTTCCACGTAGTTTTCCTTGTTTCAGTATGTGTTGAGCGCGGCAGATACGGTTGCCGCGAGCTCGGACCTCGGCACCGTCACCTGACTTGAGTCAGCGGTGAGCTGCCCGCGTAACGCTTTAATGGTGACGGTACCTGCCGCCAGTTCGTCACCACCCCAGATCAGCGCCATGCGGGCACCGCTCTTGTCGGCCTTCTTCAACTGGCTCTTGAAACTGCCACCGCCGGCATGTTGCACGATTCGCAGGTCGGGCCGCGTATCACGCAGCGCCTCAACTGCTGCGAGGGCAACAGGGTAGGCGCCCTCGCCGACGGCGACAGCGTAAATATCCGCTGCCGAATTGATCTCTGCGGCTGCCTGAGTTTCCAGAAACAACAGCAACAGACGCTCCATACCCATGGCAAAGCCGACACCGGGGACCGGTTTACCGCCCAGTTGTTCGACCAGGCCGTCGTAGCGTCCACCGGCACAGACCGTGCCCTGGGCACCGAGCCTGTCCGTGACCCATTCAAAGACAGTCCTGTTGTAATAGTCCAATCCTCTCACCAATCGCGGGTTCACGTCGAATCGCTGGCCAGCCGCTTCGAGCATGCCGCAGAGCTGGTCGAAGTGATCTCGCGAACCGGGATCGAGATAGTCCATGAGCACAGGCGCGCCGGCCAGTACGTCCTGGGTAGCGGCATTCTTGCTGTCCAGAATGCGCAAGGGGTTGGTGAGGAGACGGCGCTGGCTATCCGGATCCAGGTCCTGCTCGTAACGACGCAGGTACTCCACCAGACCCTCTCGGTAGCGACCGCGAGCCTCGAGACTGCCGATGCTGTTGAGCTGCAGGCCCACGCCGTCGCTGATCCCCAGGCGTCGCCACAGCCTGGCGCCGAGCAGGATCAGCTCGGCATCGATATCCGCCCCCGGAATCCCGAATGCCTCCGCGCCGACCTGGTGGAACTGCCGTTGACGCCCCTTCTGCGGGCGCTCGTAGCGAAACATCGGACCGGCATACCAGAGGCGCTGTGGCGTATTCAGCAATCCCTGCTGTATTGCCGCGCGCACACAGCCCGCGGTACCTTCCGGGCGCAACGTCAGGCTTTCGCCGTTGCGGTCGTCAAAGCTGTACATCTCCTTCTCGACGATATCGGTCACCTCGCCGATAGAGCGACTGAACAGCTCGGTGTGTTCCACCAGCGGCAGCCGGATCTCACCGTAGCCGTAACTCGACAGCACGGCTTCCACGGTGCTCTCGAGCGACCGCCAGCAAGGTGTCTGGTCCGGGAGGACGTCGTTCATTCCCCGGACCGATCGAATGTGACTCACGTGGACTCCTGTGACGCGCTTCAGTCCGGAGACTTACAAATCAGGTCATCAGCCGAAGCGGTGCGTTCTTGTTCGAGTTCGCTCGCACGCTGTCGGATCACCGATTCGAGGTGGTCGACAAAATCCTGGTTGCTCACCTTGTGATCAGGCTCTCCAGATACATAGATGAGGTTGCTCGGCGTGGCGCCAGTCAGCCCCACATCAGCTTCGCGGGCTTCACCGGGGCCGTTCACGATGCAGCCGATAACGGCGACATCCATGGGCGTGCGTATGTCCTCCAACCGTTGCTCGAGTTGGTTCATGGTACCGATCACGTCAAAATTCTGGCGTGAGCAGCTCGGGCAGGCGATAAAGTTGATCCCGTTAGTGCGCAACTTGAGACTCTTGAGAATCTCGAAGCCTACCTTCACCTCCTCGACCGGATCCGCCGCCAGGGAAATGCGAATAGTGTCCCCGATACCCTCCATGAGCAGCATGCCCAGCCCGACAGCCGACTTTACCGTGCCGCCGCGCAGGCCGCCGGCCTCGGTGATACCCAGGTGCAGTGGTTGCTCGATCTGCTTCGCGAGCAGCCGGTATGCCTCCACCGCCATGAACACTCCGGACGCCTTCACACTCACCTTGAAGTCCGGGTAATCCAGCTTGTCGAGTATATCCACGTGGCGAAGCGCCGACTCCACCAGCGCCTCGGCGTTGGGCTCCCCGTACTTGCGCTGCAGGTCTTTGCCGAGAGACCCGGCGTTGACCCCGATGCGAATCGGGATACCCTTGTCCCGGGCACTGTCAACCACGGCCCTGACCTTCTCGTCCCGGCCGATGTTCCCGGGATTGATGCGCAGGCAGTCCACCCCGTAGTCGAGGACCTTCAGCGCGATATTGTGATCAAAGTGGATATCGGCGACCAGAGGTACCTGGACGCGACCGCGAATTTCCCGGAACGCCTCCGCAGCATCCATCGTTGGCACGGAAACGCGAACAATGTCCGCACCGGCACCGGCGATCGCCTGTACCTGCGATACCGTGGCCTCGACGTCACAGGTCTCGGTGTTGGTCATGCTCTGCACGCTGATCGGGGCGTCGCCTCCAACCGGCACGTTGCCTACCATGATCTGCCGGCTGTGCCGGCGCTTGATCGGACTCTCACTCTTCATAGCTAACCCACCCGCACTATAAAGCCACTCCGTGGAGCACAACGGCGGTCGAACCAGTCTGCCGTTCGCCCGTAGCCGACGGTACCAACACGGCGTCACTCACCCGCCTGCTCCTTTAACATGGCCTGGTACTCAGGCGAATCCGGATATCGGTTACGCAAGGCAAGGGCATAACTCCCCTCCGCGTTCAGGTCACCCTTGGCTTTTGCCAGGCGCACACCCAACCACAATCCCCTCGCCGACTGCTGCCGCACCAGGCTGACGTAGCGCTGATAATACTCGCTGGCGGTCGACAAGTCGCCCGCTTCGAAACGCAACTGGGCCAGTTCGAGCAGGGCCACGGTGTTAGTGCGGTTCATCGACAGGGAACGCATGAAGGCTTCCTCCGCGCCGGGATAGTCGAATAGCTGCAACCGGCACAGGCCCAGGTTGAGAAACGCGCGCGGGCGCGCTTCGTACAGGGTGTCTTTGACCACGTATTCCAGCTGTTTCTCCGCCTCTCCATAACGCCCGCGGGAAAACAAAAACGCGGCGTAGTTGTTTCGTGCCCTGGAAAACGACTTGTCCAGTTTGATTGCCCGCTTGAAGCTCTCTTCCGCCAGTTCGTATTCGCCCGTGCTCTGGTAGACCAGTGCGAAGGCCTCATGCACCTCGGCGTTGTCCGGATCGATCTCAGCGGCCAGCTTCAGATTGCGTTTGGCGTAATCCCAATTCCCCTCTCCGATGTACTGGCGCGCCAGTTCAACCCGACGCTCCAGCGCTTTCTCGGGCGAGGCCTCCTCGGTGAAAACGGTCTCGGTATGGGTTATGCAGGCGCTAAGCAGCAAGCACGCCAACAACGCGGTCGCTGACAGGCCATGCCGGAAGACTCTACTCATGCGCTTATCCCTGCGACGCGATAGCGTTCGCTCCTGCGGGTACGATCCACCACCTGACCGACCAATTGCCCACAGGCGGCATCGATGTCGTCGCCCCGGGTGGTTCGCACGGTGACGATGAAGCCGGCGTCTACCAGCACCTGCCAGAAACGCGATACGGCGTTGCCACTGGGTCGCTCATAGTCAGACAATTCAAACGTATTGAACGGTATCAGATTGATCTTGCACGGAAAATCGTGCAGGAGTTCGGCCAGTTCACGGGCGTGCTCGAGCTGGTCATTAATACCCTTTATCAGGGTGTACTCGATGGTGACCACCCGCTTGGTGTCACTCTGGGCATCGATGTAGGCGCGCGCGCTGCGCAGCAACTCGGCAATGGGGTAGCGTCGATTGATCGGCACCAGCTCGCTGCGCAGCGCGTCATTGGGCGCGTGCAGCGAGACCGCCAGCGACACTTCACTCACCTTCGCCAGGCGATCCAGCGCGGGCACCACGCCCGACGTGCTGAGTGTGACCCGCCGCTTGGACAGCCCATAGCCCAGATCGTCCATCATCAGGTTCATGGCCGCCACGACATTGTCGAAATTCAACAGGGGCTCACCCATCCCCATCATCACCACATTGCTGACGATGCGACCATTGCCCGCCTGGAACGCGTCGTAGGATTTGATCGCCAGCCAGACCTGGCCGATGATCTCGGCGGCGCTGAGATCTTTCTGAAAACCCTGTTTGCCGGTGGAACAGAAACTGCAGTCAAGGCTACAGCCGACCTGGGACGAGACGCAAAGCGTGGCCCGGTTGGCTTCGGGAATCAGGACTGTCTCGATCAGGCCACCGCCATCAACCCGGATGGCCCACTTCCGTGTGCCATCATCCGAGTCCTGCTGGCTGACGATCTCCGGCGGGCGAACTTCCGCGACCCCGGCAAGCTTGTTGCGCAAGGCTTTGCCGAGGTTGGTCATGGCGTCGATGTCGGTGATCCCGGCATGGTGTATCCACTTCAGCACCTGCTGCGCGCGAAAGCGTTTTTCACCCAGCTGCAGGAAAAACGCCTCCATCTCGTCGCGCGTCAGACCAAGCAGGTTCACCTTATCCGGTGGTGGGTCAGTGGCGATCAAAGCGCTCACGAACAGCTCCCTGGGCGATGCGGGCGACTACCGCTCACAAATTTCGGACGCTGCGAAAAAATACGCAATCTCGCGGGCCGCCGACGTCGCCGAGTCCGAACCGTGCACGGCATTGGCATCGATGCTGGTGGCGAAATCTGCTCGAATCGTCCCCTCAGCCGCTTCCTGAGGATTGGTGGCACCCATCAGCTCCCGGTTCAGGGCGATGGCGTTCTCGCCCTCCAGCACCTGCACGACCACAGGACCCGAGGTCATGAACTCGATCAACGCGGGGAAAAACGGACGTTCACGATGCTCCGCATAGAAACCGCCAGCCATGTCGTCACTCAGGCGCAGCATTTTTGCGGCAACGATACGCAGGCCGTTGCTCTCGAAGCGGGAATAAATCTTCCCGATGATATCCTTGCCGACCGCGTCGGGCTTGATGATAGACAGGGTGCGCTCGATTGCCATGGGTTCATCTCCGGGCACTGTGGTTGGGGTGGCGCGAACAGAGGCACGGCCGCCGACGGCGGGGCCTGCAACAGGCGCGTGAGTAAAGCCGCGGCATTATACGGATTTTGGTCGCAGGTTTCACCCTAAGAGCGGGCGAACAGCGTTATTTTTCCCCTTGATAATCAGGGCGTTACAAAACGCCGGCGGTGACCGGAATTTTTCGGTGACGAGCGGCCCGCGGGCCGTTGCGCACAGGCCCGCCATGACGTCGCTGACAGCGCCGGTATTGTTCGGTCGGGAGCCGCGACGTCGCAGCCGGGAAACATTTACCGTTGAGCGACACGCCCGCCGGTATCAGGCCCGTCTTCCTCCCTGTACCGCGCCCATTGCGGGGATGCTTCCCTTAACTTTGCAACGGCGTTGCGTAATCGGGCAATGGCCAGGTCGATCTCGGCCTCGGTCGTGTAGCGCCCGAAGCTGAATCGCAGCGAGCTGAGCGCGAGTTCGTCCGAGAGACCCAGCGCGCGCAACACGTAGGAAGGCTCGAGGCTGGCGGAGGAGCACGCCGACCCGCTGGACACCGCCAGTTCCCTGAGTGACATGATCAGCGACTCGCCATCGACACAGGCGAAACTCACATTGATTGCGCCCGGGAGATGCGAGTCCGTGTCACCGTTGATACGCACGCCCCCGAGATTCTCGATGCCGTCCCGGAAACGCTGGCGAAGGGCTTCCAACCTGGCCCGCTCCCCGGGCATTTCCTCGGCAGCGATGCGTGCAGCCTCGCCCATGCCGACGATCTGATGGGTAGCCAGCGTGCCCGAGCGCATACCCCGCTCGTGGCCACCACCGTGAATCTGGGCCTCCAGGCGCACGCGCGGCTGACGCCGGACGAACAGGGCCCCGATACCCTTGGGACCGTACATTTTGTGGCCGGAGATAGACATCAGGTCGACCTTCATGACGCCGAGATCGATCGGCACCTTGCCCACCGACTGCGCGGCGTCGGAATGAAACAGCACGCCCGCGCCGCGCGTCAGCTCGGCGATGGCTGCGATGTCATTGACGGTACCTATTTCATTATTGGCGTGCATGATCGATACCAGCACCGTGTCGTCGCGGAGTGCGCCAGCCACAGCATGGGGTGCTATCAGGCCGTCGCCATCAGGCGCCAGGTAGGTGACCTCGAAGCCCTCCCCCTCGAGCGCTTTACACGAATCCAGCACGGCCTTGTGCTCGATACTGGAGGTGACGATGTGCCTGCCCTGCTCCCGGTAAAACCGCGCCACGCCCTTGATGGCGAGATTGTCAGCCTCGGTGGCGCCAGAGGTCCAGACGATCTCCCGGGGATCGGCGTGGATGAGGTCGGCAACCTGACGCCGCGCCTCCTCCACCGCTGCCTCGGCCTGCCAGCCGTAGAAATGCGTCCGGGACGCCGGGTTGCCGAAATTACCCTCGGCCGTCAGGCAGCCGGACATCTTTTCCGCCACGCGCGGGTCCACCGGTGTGGTGGCAAGATAGTCGAGGTAGATGGGTTTTGGCATGGTAGTCTCGCGACGCCCTGGCGCCGTCAGTGGCCCGGCTGGCGTCGAAAACCAATCGGGCCTACTGGTATCGTGGCAATGCGCCGCTGAAACACCCGCAGCGCGCTCGCACAGTCTCCCGCTTGGCGGTACGGTGCCGGACGTCGTATTATAGGCCTGCTGGCCGGCAAGTCTATTCCGCTCGGTTACCAGCTGTTACCTTGTCCCGCACGCCTGGGACCTTTTCGACCGCGCGCCTGCAAGACGCCGGATCGATGCGTAAAGCGGCTATACCTGCGTCACTGGGAGGACTTCCTCCCGGACAACACGTGAATTCTGGCGACGGGCAATATGTTGCACCTCGCGCCGCTCAACGAGGTTAGCAAGACTTATCTGGCTCAGGAAGCCGTGAATCTGCTCGCTCAGGTCGCACCACAGATGGTGCGTCAGACAGGTCTCCCCCTGCTGGCAGTCGGCCTCCCCGCGGCACCCTGTTGCATCAACCGTTTCGTTGACAGCATCGATAATCTCGGCAACGAATATCTGGTGACCGCCGCGGCTGAGCCTGTAGCCGCCACCCGGCCCCCGCACGCTGCTCACCAGGTCGTTGCGCCGTAACTTGGCGAACAACTGCTCCAGGTAAGACAGGGAAATATCCTGGCGTCCGGAAATATCAGCGAGACTGATCGGCCCCTTCTCACCATTCAGTGCGAGGTCCAGCATCGCGGTTACTGCATACCGTCCTTTCGTCGTCAGGCGCATGTCCGGCTCCTGTTTCTGTACCTGAACCCAGTGTGCAATAACCAACCAAACTGGTCAAGTTTTATAACCCCTGTCATGGCCAATTGTGCACTGCCGCCTGGTTCCGGAGCCTGCCCCGGGGCCGGCCTGGAACAGGGTCGCCGGCGTAACGGCGCCCGCTCAGCGATCACCCCGCACCCGCTTCTGGGTCTCGGTGAGAATGCCGCGGAGAATGTTCAGCTCCATCTCATCCAGCCGCAGCCGATTGTAAAGGCGCCGCAGACGCGGCATGAGCTGCCTCGGCGCCGCCGGATCGAGAAACTCTATCTCGACCAGAGTTTCCTCGAGATGCTGGTAGAAACGCTCCATATTCTCGGCCGTGCTGAACGGGCTGTCCCATTGTTCGTCGGCGCTCTCGGGCAGCTCCGTCATCGCCATGCGCAACTCGTAGCAGACGATCTGCACCGCCATGGCCAGGTTCAGGGAGCTGTAATCGGCCGACGAAGGGATATGCAGGTGCAGGTTGCAGAGCTGTAACTCCTCGTTGGTCAGCCCGCGGTCCTCGCGTCCGAACAACACGGCAACCTGCTCTGAACGGGACAGGTTTGCGATCTGTGCAGCACAACTGCGCGGATCGAGCAACGGCCAGGGAATGCGCCGCTCGCGCGCGCTGGTTCCCACCACGAACTGGCAGTCAGCCACCGCCTCGGCCACGGAACCCACGACCACCGCGGACTCGAGCACATCCAATGCCGCCGCCGCCCGCCAGCGCGCCTCCTCGTGCGGAAACAATCGCGGCTCGACGAGGTAGAGCCGTGACAGGCCCATGTTTTTCATTGCCCGCGCCGTACCCCCGATATTGCCGGGGTGGCTGGTATGCACCAGTACAATACGGACATTCTCGGGGTTCATGCGGATTCCGGCGGGCGCTGCAGGGCGCAGGATTATAGCAGACTTTTCCTGCTATAATCGCGCGCCGACCGCCACCCCCAGGAACCGTTCACATGGAACCGATGATCAATATCGCACTGCGCGCAGCCCGCCGGGCGGGTGAAAATATCGTGCGCGCGTCCGATCAACTCGACCGGGTCGAAGTGAGGGCGAAAGGGGTCAACGACTTCGTGACCGAGGTCGATATCGCTGCCGAGAAAGAGATCATCTACCACTTGCACAAGGCGTATCCCGGGCACGCGATACTCGGCGAGGAAACCGGGCTGACCGGAGACGTGGAAGCCGAGTACCGGTGGGTTCTCGACCCGCTCGACGGCACTACCAACTTCGTTCGCGGCATTCCACACTACGCGGTATCCATCGCCTGCTTTCACCGTGGGCGGGTCGAGCATGCGGTCGTACTCGACCCGGTGAGACGCGAGGAATTCACCGCATCGCGCGGTCGCGGGGCCCAGCTCAACGGCCGGCGGATACGGGTCAGCAGTATTACGAGCCTGGATGGCGCTCTGCTGGGAACCGGCATCCCCTTCAAAAATCATTGTGACGACCAGCTGGAACCCTACGCTCGCACCCTGCAGGTGCTGGCAGGACAGTGTGCAGGCATTCGCCGCGCGGGGGCGGCATCGCTGGATCTGGCCTACGTGGCCGCGGGCCGTCTCGACGCCTTCTGGGAGATCGGACTGTCCGAGTGGGACCTCGCCGCGGGCGCGTTGCTGGTCAGGGAAGCCGGTGGACTGGTGACAGATATCGATGGTAGCGACCGCTACCTGGCGTCGGGCAACATTGTCTGCGGCACTCCCAAGTGCTTCAAGCCGGTGCTGCAGGCCGTGAAGCCTCTGCTCGGCCAGGGGGTCGGCAGCAAATAACCCGACACGTCCGCTGCGGTCGCGGCCGCGGCGGACGTCCGGCGCGCGGCAGGACCGCCGTCAGGGCGTCAGGTCGTCCTGCTCCGCTCCTTCACGCACCGGGATCATCAGGTCTTCCTTGTTCACTCCCAGAGCCAGCAGCACGTTGGATGCCACGTAGATGGAGGAGTAGGTTCCGATCATCACACCGACGATGAGGGCGATCGCAAACCCGTTTATCATCTCGCCCCCGAACAACGCCAGGGAAATCAACACCAGCAAAGTGGTCAACGAGGTGACCAGGGTTCTGCCCAGCGTTTCCGACAGGGAGATATCGATCACTTCCGCCGGCTCGGCGCGCCGCAGCTTGCGGAAATTCTCGCGAATCCGGTCCGAGACGACAATAGTGTCGTTCAGGGAATAGCCGATCACCGCCAGCAGAGCTGCCAGCACCGTGAGGTCGAATTCCATGCCCGTGATCGAGAAAAATCCCAGCGTGATCAACACGTCGTGAATAAGCGCCGCCACAGCACCCACTGCGAATTTGAACTGGAAGCGGAACGCCACGTAGAGCATGACCAGCCCGAGGGCCAGCAACATGGCGAGACCACCCTGCTCGCGGAGTTCGTCCCCGACCTGGGGCCCGACGAATTCTATCCGACGCAGCTCTACCGAGCCGTCGAAACTGTCCTGCAGAGTGCGCAGCAGCACTGCACCTTCCGCATCCGAGTAACCGTCAGGGAGCCGGATCATGACATCCTGGTCGCTGCCAAAACTGACCACCACGGCGCCCGGGTATCCTTCGGTCTCGAGGATTTCGCGAATCGCATTGAGATCTGCCGTTTCGCTGTAATGTACCTCCAACAGCGTTCCGCCGGTGAAATCGAGCCCCCAGTTGAGCTGGCGCACCGCCAGCGAACCGATGGCGACCAGAAGCAGCACGGCGGAGAATATGGTGGCCGCCTTGCGCCACGCCATGAAATGAATCACTTTCATGCCGGTACCCTCCCGATCGCGAGATGATCAACCCGTCGGCCACCGTAAAAAAGATTGACCAGTGCCCGGGTTCCCACAATCGCAGTAAACATGGACGTGACGATGCCCACGGACAGGGTCACCGCGAACCCCTTGATCGGCCCGGTACCTACCGCGTAGAGAATGACTGCCACGATGAGCGTGGTGATGTTGGCGTCGAGGATCGTTCCCACCGCACGCTCGAACCCCGCGTGAATGGCCATCTGGGGCGAGAGTCCGCTGGCGATTTCTTCGCGGATTCTCGAGAAAATCAACACGTTCGCGTCCACCGCCATGCCCACAGTAAGCACGATACCGGCAATGCCCGGCAGCGTCAGCGTCGCGCCTATCATCGACATGAAGGCTATCAGCAGCACCAGGTTACAGGTGAGCGCGATGACCGCCGCAACGCCGAACACCCGGTAGTAGAGGACCATGAACAGCACCACGAGAGCGAGGCCCATCTGCACCGACTTCACGCCCATGCGGATATTCTCCGCCCCCAGTGACGGCCCGACGGTACGCTCTTCAACAAAGGTGATGGGCGCGGCCAGCGCACCCGCCCGCAGCATCAATGCCAGTTCGGAGGACTCCATCGGGCTGTCCAGGCCCGTGATCTGGAATTGTGCACCCAGCGCAGACTGGATCACGGGGGCGGTGAGCAGCTTTTTCTCGTCATAGGGCTGGCGCACCACCACTTCTTCACCCTCATCGTTGGTTTCGTAGCGCGTGCGGTACTTGCGTTCGATGAACAACACACCCATGCGGCGCTTGATGTTATTGCGGGTGGCCCGGGACATCAGCGTGCCGCCCTCGCCATCCAGGCTGATCTGGACGTTGGGCTGGCCGTTCTGGTCAAAGCTGGCCTGGGCGTTTGATACCCGCTCGCCAGTGATGATGACATCGCGCTCCAGCCACTCGCTGGCACCGGCGCGGTCCGCGCTGCGATAATCGAAGCGCTGTTTCTCGGATGCCGGGGCATCGAGGTTGGCCACCAGCCTGAACTCCAGGTTGGCCACCTTGCCCAGGATGCGCTTGGCCTCGGCGGTGTCCTGGATACCGGGCAATTCCACCACGATGCGGTTCTGCCCCTGCCGCTGTACCAGGGGTTCTGAAACACCCAGTTCGTTGACACGATTACGCAGGGTGGTCAGGTTCTGGCTCACCGCGTAGTCCACAGTTTCATTGACCGTGGCTTCGGTCATGGCGGCGAAGAGATTCCAGCTGTCGCCGGTATCCACCCGGTCCAGCAGCAACTCGGGGTGCTTGTCGCTGATGATTTCCCGGGCGCGCTCGCGCAATTCTTCGGAGGCGAAGCGCGTCTCGACGCGCCGCCCGTCCCCGTCGAGGGTGACATAACCGCGCACCCGTTCCTCGCGCAGGGCCCGCTTGATGGACTGGAAATAGACCTCCATCTTGCGCGCAACCGCTGCCTCGACGTCGACTTCCAGCTTGAAGTGCACACCGCCCGAAAGGTCGAGGCCCAGTTTCATTGGCTGGGCGCCAATATCGCTCAGCCAGTCCGGCGTGGTGGGCGCCAGGTTGAGGGCCACGATATAGCCGTCTCCCAATGCCCGTGAAATCAGCGACTTGGCCCTCAGCTGGTCCTCTACCGCCTCGAGCCGAATCAGGGCATTGCGACCAGACGGCTCGATGACTTCTCCAAAATGTACAACCCCGGCCGCATCCAGCGCCTTGAGCGCACGATCGAGCGTTCCCCGATCCATTTTCTGTCCACTGCTCTCGGGAGCTACCTGCAGCGCGGGGTCGGGCGCAAACAGGTTGGGGGCCGCATAAATCAGGCCCACCAAAAGGACCGTCAAGACCATCAGGTATTTCCAAAGCGGGTACTTATTCAGCATATCTTGCTCAGGCGGAAGGGATTCAGGAAACGCAGACCCGGGTGGCCCCGGTCAGGAAAACGCGACATTCTACAGAAAAATCCCGATGACGCCAGCCCGCGGGCGGGGCCGGCACCAGCCGAAGGGTTCCGCCGCGGGACCCGCGGGCAGCGCTCTGGCAGCCTGTCGGCCCCGGGACGCTGAGAGTGGCGTGTCGCTGCTCAGGAATCTCCGGGCTTCGCGCTCCTGTCCCGCCTGGCTGCCTTGCCCTTGTCACCGGGCGCCGCACCAGAGGAGGGAATACCCCGTCCAGGCGTCCAGGGCACGCCGGCGGCATCCAGCGCCCGGATGAGCTGGCGATATTCCCGACCCATCAGTTTCCCGAGTTCGGCGCTGATTTCGGTAAACTCGGCGTCAGCGATTTCGAAAGCGCGCGCCTGGGCGGGGGTCGGACCATAGGCCTGTGATCGCGCACCCGCACCGGCAAAACTCAGCCGGCTGGCGACGGGCACCGGGCCGGAATCACCGAGCTTGTCCCGCTCCTCGTTCTGACGCAGCCGGTCCAGCAGTCGTGTCGCCCGATCAGCAAGCTTGTCTGTCCGCGTGTACAGTCCGGGTGGGGCGTTCGAGCTGGCCAGCGTCTCGCGGATGGCATCGGCGGACCGTCCGAACTCCTCGACCGCCTTGATGGCGCCACTGGTACGGCGCTTGAGTTCATCCACCGCCAGGGCAAACTCCACCCGTCGCGCCTGGTCACTGCCCGGGAGCGTCGGTTCGCGGATGGAGTAAACCTCGAAACTCTGGCGCTGGCCGAGATCTTCAACTTTTCCGCCCACCCGCCGGCCCAGGGAGACCGAATAGGTACCGGGCGCCGCCAACACGCCGGCCGGAAGTCGCCACTGGGCCTCGCGCTCCTCCGGTGGCAGCCAGGGGTCAGTAATGGGGTAGCGAAGATCCCAGGCAACACGGTGAAAGCCGGCGGTTGCAGGCCCGTCGATATGCCGCACGATCTCGCCGGCTGCATCGCGTACGGTCAGGACTATCGCCGGGGCATCCTCGAGTGCTTCGGCCTCCACCGCTTCCCAGCCGGGGAACAGGGTATCCTTGCCCTGCGCTTCCAGCGGCTTCTCCGCCTCACGGCGTCGCTGCTGCCGGGAGAGCACTGCCTCCGGCAGGTAATAGGTGAACTGCGCGCCAAATGGCGGATTCGGGGCAACGTAGAAATTGGCGCCGAGGTCCGACCGGCAATTTTCCGGCGCACAGCCCAGTGGCTGGCGGGGTACATACCAGGGCGCGCTGCGCACCGGGAACAGCATCGTATCATTCTTCAGCGCATCGATGGTGACGTGCCGTAACGGGGTGTAGTCGTCGAAAATCGTGATCCCCCTGCCGAATGTCGCTCCCACGACATCGTTCTCCCGGCGCTGGATCACGACGTCCCGCCAGGGAATCGTCGGACTGTTGCCGGAGAGCTCCACCCAACGGCTGCCGCCGTCGATCGTGAAGAACAGGCCGAACTCGGTGCCCGCGAACAGCAGCTCCGGCTTTTCGTGATCCTGCACTAAACGCCACACCAGGTGCCGCGACGGGAGGTCCCCGGCAATGCTCGTCCAGGTGATACCGCGATCCACGCTTTTGAACAGGTAGGGCGCGAAATCGCCATTCTTGTGCTGGTCGACAGCAACGTACACGGTGTCGCGATCGTGCAGGTCGGCCTTGATGTCATTGACAAAGAAGTGGCTGGCCACGCCGGGCAGGTTGTCGACACTGCGCCAGTTGGCGCCCCCATCTTCACTGACCTGTATCAGCCCGTCATCGGTCCCTGCGTACAGCAGCCCTTCCTGCAGCGGCGACTCAGCCACGGACGTGATTGTGCTGTAGGTGGACATTGCGAACATGTCCCAGGGAGAATCAAAACTCCAGCGTCGCCCCATCACCGGCTCCTGTAACCGGTCTATGTTCCGGGTGAGATCGCCACTCACGGCCTGCCATGAATCGCCGCGGTCATCGCTGCGCCAGAGCCGGTGACTGGCAAAATAAAGCCGGCGTGTATCGTGGGGGCTGATCAGGATAGGTGCGTCCCAGTTGAATCGCTCGGCGTTCTCCCCCGCCTCCGGCTGGGGTTTGATGTAGACCGTCTCACCGGTGCGCCGGTCGAACCGGTTCAGGTTGCCTCGCTGCCACTGCACGTACACCAGGTCCGGGTTCTCCGGGTCGGCAAACGACTGGTGGCCATCACCACTCAGAGTGATAAACCAGTCCGAATTGCGAACCCCGCTGGTGGTGTCAGTGCGTGAGGGCCCGCCCATGGAGTTGTTGTCCTGCGTACCGCCGTAGACGTTGTAAAACGGTTTGTCATTGTCGGCCGTCACCTTGTAGAACTGGGTGACCGGAAGATTCTCGATGAAGCGCCAGTTCTCGCCGCCGTCCAGGCTTTCGTACAGACCTCCGTCATTGCCCACCAACAGGTATTGCGGGTCGCGGGGATCGAAGGCCACGGCGTGGTGATCCACGTGCTTGTCCTGGGACCCCATCCGGACGAAAGTCTTGCCGCCATCCGGGGTGTAGTGCAGGAAGACGTCTGCCTGGTAGACGAGGTCCCTGTCGTGGGGACTGGCGAACAATTCCTGGTAGTAGTGGGGGCCGGTTCCGCCAGACAGGTAGTCATTGCGCTTTTCCCAGCTCTCCCCGCCGTCGGTCGAACGCCAGAAGCCACCCGTGCGGCGCGCCAATTCAATCGTTGCGTAGACCACGTCCGGGTCGACCGGCGATATTGCCAGGCCGGTCTTGCCCATCACCTCCTCCGGCAGACCCCCGGTCAGCTTGCGCCAGGTCGCGCCGCCATCCGTTGATTTGTGGATGGCGGTTTCGGGACCACCGTCCAGCAGTACGGCCACATTGCGCAAGCGCTGCCAGGTCACCGCAAACAATACGTCCGGGTCGCGGGGATCGAGGTGGACCTCCGAAACCCCGGTGTAGTCGCCGCCGCCCAGGATCTTGTTCCACGTCTGCCCGCCGTCGGTGGTCTTATAAAGCCCGCGATCGCCACCCGCAGACCAAAGCGGCCCCTGTGCGGCCACGTACACGGTGTTGGAGTCTTGCGGGTGGACGCGGATCATGCCGATGTGCTCGGATGCCTTCAGCCCCATGTTCTCCCAGGTGGCACCGCCATCGAAACTCCTGTAGACACCGTCGCCATAGCCGACGTGGCGCCCAGAAACGTTCTCGCCGGTGCCTACCCAGACCGTGTCAGGCCGCTGCGGGTCCAGCGCCACGGCCCCGATTGAGTAAGAGGGCTGCTCGTCGAATAGCGGTGTCCAGGTGGTGCCTGCATTGCGGGTTTTCCAGACACCGCCGCTACCGACCGCCACGTACCAGAGATTGCGATTTTCCGGGTGCAGCGCGATATCCGCGATCCGCCCCGATTGCAGCGCCGGGCCGATGTTCCGCAGCTCCAGCCCCGTGAATGTCTCCGCATTGAGACCAGGCCCGGGTTGCTCCGGTGCGGCCCAGCCGCCCAATGCAAACACCATCGACAGCCCCGCGAGGCAGCTTCGCAATACAGGTTTCATCATCAGCTCGTCATCTCCTGCTGTTTCGTTAGTCTGACAGACTGCTAGTGCAGTCCCATCACTTCGGGCACGGTAAAAAACCGGTCCAGCCCCAGTACATCCAGGTAGCCGCCGATATGCTGGTACGCTGCCTGCAGCGCGAAGGGCCGTTTTTCGCTACCCAGAGACGGCGTGAACTCGATAACATGTCGCTCCGACTGGTCGCGGATGAAACCCGGTTCTCGCACATCCTCGCCCAGCTGGCAGTAATCGAGGTGCGCGACTTCGGAGCCCATCTGCCGCAGCAGTCGCTGCAAACCTTCCGGCGGCGGTGAAGCCTCACCATACAACGCGTTTATCTTTTGTATCCCCTCACTCTGCCACGCATAAGTTACGGGGTCCAGCGTGTTGGCATAGCGGTAAAAAAACCTGCCGAGGCGTTGCTGAAAGTACCGGGAGAATGCAGAGTTACCGGGTGTCGGGCCGGCGAAGGCGTAGCAGCTGATCGATGCCGGACTGCCCAAGTTCCATCGGTAGTGAGGCGGCACCAGCCCGGTCAGGGCACTCTGGGTGTCCGACAGGAAAAGCGCCAGGACGGGGGCCAGCGCGCCCCCCTTGCTATGCCCGGTCACGCACACATCGAGCGAATCGCCGAACCGATCCGCCCGCGTCCGCAGAAAATCCAGGAGTCCAGCTCCCCCAGTGACATCTTCCCCGCGCTCGACGCCACTCTGCATGAGTATCGCCCCGGGCTCCTCGCCCCCCACGGCGTCGAAAGACTCATCGAGTACCTGCGTCAATTGCTCGCGGGCCGTCAGCCTCTGCTCCAGGTGGTCCAGCCGCCGCAGGTTGCCCAGCGTCGACATCAGTCCACCCGCGACCTGTCCGGCAAAGCTCCAGTGCTGTTGGTAACGCTGCAATTGCCGAACCAGCCGATCCCGAATACCCACCGCAGCCGTGTCGCGCTCCGGTGTCGCACCTCCCCGGACTGCCCCGAGGCTCCCGGCCAACTGCTCGTCACGCATATCCAGCAAAATATTCAAGCCCAGCGCGCTGCTCAGGGACAGGGCGGCCTCCGTCTCGGCCCCCGAATTCCATTGGTACCACGGCACCTGACGGTGGTGCAGGAAGTCACCCAACAGCCAGTCCAGCAAAGCCAGCGGGTTGGTACCCCTGACAACAATCGCGTGACGGCCGCGCTCACGGGTATGCTGCACCACGTACATCATGGAACTGTCGAACACCGAACCGAGGTAACGGTAGGTCCCGGGGCCCCACACCAGTCTCCAGTCGCCAGCCAGCGGCTCCAGTTTCTCCAGGCCGGCTACTATAGCCCGCGCCATTGAGGCATGGTTCTCCCTGCCCGGGTTCCAGAAACCCCGGTAGGACAAGAGCGAGAGGCTCAACATGATCTGCGACTGGGAGTAAGCTGTCATTGCGCTGAGGCCTGTCGATGGAGGACGGCGCCGTACCGGTTGGCTTTGGCGCCGCCGTGCGGCAGTCTGACACAAAACCTGCGCGCGCTGCCAGTGAGCCATGAGCCAGGGCCCACTGTGCCAGCTTGCCCAGTCGCGATCTGTGCCACCGGTGCCGCAGCGCGGTACACTGGCCGCGGTCACAATGCAGCTATTCAAGCCGGCACGGCCGTTTGCAGCGGCCGGTCCAATCGGCCGGCGCACCAGTGTTGACCAAGGAGTTTCACGCTGCCCCCATGCAATCAACAATCTGAGCTTGCCGCGAAAGGTGCCTGCCCAGCAGGTCCATCCCGGCCAACCGGTGCTGTATCCGGTGTCAGGTGTAGTGCCAGACGGCCGTGGTTCCTGTGGTCAGTGATGGCCAGCCTGTGCCTGGCGGCAGGCCTTGTCTCTGCCGACGGCAATCGTTACCCGCTGGTCCTGGTCCACGGCTTCACCGGGTGGGGGCCGGAGGAAATGGGTGGCTATCACTACTGGGGTGGTACGGACAATATCGCCGCCATGCTCAACGATGCCGGCTATGAAACCGGGGTGGCCGCGGTGGGGCCATTGTCCAGCAACTGGGACCGTGCCTGCGAGTTGTACGCCTACATTCGAGGTGGCCGTGTCGATTACGGCAAAGCCCATTCATCACGGTTTGGTCACGCCCGGTTCGGCAGGACCTACCAGGGCCGCTTGCGGGACTGGGGGCAAACTGTCGAACATGCCAGCGTCCATCTCGTCGGCCACAGCCAGGGTGGCCAGACCGTCCGGGTGCTCGCCTCCCTGCTCGCCGAGGGAGATCCGGCGGAGCGCGCCGCGGCGACCGCCGAAGAACCGGTGCACCCGCTGTTTGCCGGCGGTCGCGCGAGCTGGGTGCACAGCATCTCGACCCTCGCCAGCCCGCACAACGGGACCACACTGGCCAATGTTCTCGACAGTGGTTCTGACTACCTGCTCAACTGGCTGCTGGCCATCGCCAGCCACCTGACCCTGCGGGGTTACGCCGCACCGCCCTACGATTTCAAGCTCGACCAGTGGGCTATTTCGCGCAAGCCCGGAGAATCCGACAGGCAGTATCGCCACCGACTGTCCAGCAGCGGAATCTGGCGACAGCCTGATATTGCTCTCCACGACCTGAAGCCCGAGGGCGCCGCCGAGCTCAACCGCCGGTACCCGGCCGTACACTCCGTTTACCACTTCAGCTGGGCAGCGCAGGGCAACAAGCCAGGGCATAGCGGTAAGAGCTTCCAGCCCGCCCTCGGCATGAATCTCGCACTGGTCGCACCCTCACTCGCAATCTCACGGTACGTGCAAGCCGATCCACCACCCGGTCTGCCTGAATTTGATGATGTCTGGTGGCCCAATGACGGCGTGGTCAACACCGTGTCCATGTCCGGGCCAAGGCTGGGATCCGGGGATCGTATCGTGACCGTGGTCAAGCCTGCGGAGACGCAACAGTGGCAGCCGGGTGTGTGGCACTTCATGGGCGTCAAGCAGGGCTGGGACCATCTCGACCTGGTGGGGCAACAGACACGCCATGACTATCAAAGATTCTACCTGGCACTAGGCAGGCTGCTGCACGGACTGCCGGCCGCCACGGCACCCGGCACGAAGGCGATTGGCGAACCAGCGCCCCATTGAAACAGGTCTGACCACGCGTCGACGGATCACACAGCCAGGCCTCACGCCGGGCCCTGCCCGCTATCAGCCAAGCCACCGCCGCGCGTTGCGGAAAAGGCGCAGCCAGCCCCCCTCCTCACACCACTCGGGCGGCGCCCATGAACACTGCACGGTGCGGAACACGCGCTCGGGGTGGGGCATCATGATCGTTGCGCGTCCATCGAGACTGGTGACCCCGGTAATGCCGCCCGGCGACCCGTTGGGGTTGGCGGGGTAGCGCGTCGCGGGCTCCAGCGTGTTCTCTAGGTACCTCAGGGCGATCGTGCCGCTGGCCTCACAGGCCGCCTGTCCGGCATCGTCGCTGAATTCCGCCCGCCCCTCTCCATGCGCGACCGCAATCGGGAGATGGGAACCCGCCATGCCCGCAAACAGTACGGACGGGGTTTCATCGACGCGTACCAGCGACAGGCGGGCCTCGAACTGCTCAGAGCGATTGCGCACGAAGCGCGGCCAGTGCCCGGCCCCGGGTATCAACTCCCGCAGGGTCGCCAGCATCTGGCAGCCATTGCAGACACCGAGGGAAAACGTGTCTTCACGTGCGAAAAATGTCTCGAACTGGTCGCGTGCAGCCGTGTTGAACAGAATACTCTTCGCCCAACCTTCACCGGCACCGAGCACATCACCGTAGGAAAACCCGCCGCAGGCGACAAGTCCCTTGAATTCCCTGAGGTCGCGGCGACCCTCCAGTATGTCGCTCATGTGGACGTCCACGGCCGCAAACCCGACCCGGTCGAAGGCGGCAGCCATCTCGACCTGGCCGTTGACGCCCTGCTCGCGCAGTACCGCGATCGCCGGTCTCGATCCGGTGGCAATGAACGGTGCGGCGATATTTTCACTCGGGTCGAAGCTCAGCGACACCGACAGCCCAGGATCCTCGACAGCCAGGCGATCGAACTCCTCCCGCGCGCAATCGGGATTGTCACGCAACGCCTGCATCTCGTAACTGGTGCGTGCCCACAGCCGCTGCAACCGCGCCCGGCTGTCCTGCAACAGGATCTGGCCGCCGCGGGTCACCTGGATACCGTCGCCCGCTACCGGCGCCCCCAGCACGTGGAAACAGGCCGCAAGGCCCAGTGTACCGGCCAGCTCACGCACGCGCTGCAGGTCGGACCGCCGCAGCTGCAGTACACAGCCCAGTTCCTCGCTGAACAGGACGTCGAGATCACCGCTGGCAGACTCGGGCATGCTCACGTCTACGCCACAGTGACCGGCAAAGGCCATTTCCAGCAGCGCCACCATAAGGCCGCCGTCCGAACGGTCGTGATAGGCCAGCAATAGTTCGCGACCGATCAGCTCCTGCACCATCCGGAACAGCGCGGCGACATCGTCGGCGCTGTCTGCGTCGGGCACCGTGTCACCGACCTGCCCGGCGACCTGTGCCAGAGCCGAACCACCGAGGCGATCGCGACCCCGGCCGAGATCCAGCAGTACCAGCACACTGTCGCCGCCCGCCTGCAATTCGGGCGTAACGGCCCGGCGAACGTCGGTCACCGGGGCGAACGCCGATACGATCAGCGACATCGGTGCGGTCACGGCTTTTTCCTCACCGTCCTCGCTCCAGGCCGTGCGCATGGACATCGAGTCCTTGCCCACCGGAATGGTCAGTCCCAGCGCCGGACAGAAATCCATGCCTACGGCCCGCACCGTGTCAAACAGCACCGCGTCCTCGGTGCCATGGCCCGCGGCGCACATCCAGTTAGCAGACAGCTTGACATCACTGAGCCGGGCAATGGGTGCCGCCGCGATGTTGGTGATCGCCTCGGCGACCGCCATCCGGCCAGAGGCCGGCCCACTCACCAGGGCCAGCGGGGTGCGCTCACCCATCGCCATCGCCTCGCCCGCAACACTGTCGTACGACACGGTCGTGATGGCACAGTCTGCTACCGGCACCTGCCAGGGCCCGACCATCTGGTCCCGCACCACCTGGCCGGTCACCGTGCGATCACCGATGGTGATCAGAAAACTCTTGCTGGCCACGGCGGGCAGCTGCAACACCCGCTCCAATGCCTCTGACAATCCCAGCGACAGCTTGAGCGGTGAGTGACGACCCGGCCGACGGGTAATATCACGGTGCATTTTGGGCGGTTTCCCGAACAGCACGGACATCGGCAGATCGACCGGCTCGTTACCGAACACATCATCGCTGACGGTGAGATGCAGTTCTTTTGTGGCATGGCCCACGACGGCGAACGGACAACGTTCCCGGGCGCAAATGGCCTCGAAGCGATCGAGGTCCACGGGCTCCACCGCCAGTACATAGCGCTCCTGTGATTCGTTACACCAGAGTTCAAGCGGCGACATGCCAGGCTCGTCACTGGGAATCCGGCGCAACTGGAACTGCCCGCCGCGGCCGCCATCCTTGACCAGTTCAGGCAGGGCGTTGGATAAACCACCGGCTCCTACATCGTGTATGAAAGCTATCGGATTGTCTTCGCCCAGTTGCCAGCACCGGTCTATGACCTCCTGGCAGCGGCGCTCGATCTCGGGATTCTGGCGTTGTACTGAGGCGAAATCGAGATCCTCACAACTCTCGCCGCTGGTCATCGAAGAGGCGGCACCACCGCCAAGGCCGATCAACATAGCCGGCCCACCCAGCACGATAAGGCAGGCACCCGGATTGTAGGTCGCCTTCTCAATGTGCGCTTCCCGTATGTTGCCGTAACCACCCGCGATCATGATCGGCTTGTGGTAGCCGCGGCATTCATCACCCTGCGTGCCCTGGGTCTGCACCTCAAAGCTACGGAAGTAACCGCACAGGTTCGGACGCCCGAACTCGTTGTTGAACGCGGCACTCCCAATCGGTCCTTCCAGCATGATATCGAGCGCCGAGACGATACGGTCGGGTTTGCCGTAGGGCATCTCCCACGGCTGTCCGTAGCCGGGAATGTTGAGATTCGACACGGTAAAGCCGGTCAGGCCCGCCTTCGGCCTGGAGCCGCGCCCAACCGCGCCCTCGTCGCGAATCTCGCCGCCAGCGCCGGTGCCGGCGCCGGGGAACGGAGCGATCGCGGTGGGGTGATTGTGGGTCTCCACCTTCATCAACAGGTGGATCGGCTCCTGGCAGTACACGTACTCCCCGCTGTCCGGCCATGGGAAAAAACGCCCCGCCTCGTGGCCGGCAATGACCGCCGCGTTGTCCGAATAGGCGGAAAGCACGTTTTCACCGCCTTGCCGGTACGTGTTGCGGATCATGTCGAACAGGGAGGACGGCTGCTCGATGCCATCTATGGTCCAATGGGCATTGAAAATCTTGTGGCGGCAGTGCTCCGAGTTGGCCTGGGCAAACATCATCAGTTCCACGTCAGTCGGGTTGCGACGCAACCCCCCGAACGCCTCGACCAGATAGTCGATCTCGTCAGACGCGAGCGCCAGTCCAAGTTCGCGATCGGCGGTGGCCAGTGCTTCGCGACCTCCGCCAAGAATGTCGACGACCTGCATCGGCCGGGATTCCGCCTCGTCAAACAGGACGCTGGCATCGGCGAGGTCCCACAGAACCGACTCGGTCATGCGATCACACACCAGAGCGGCAACCGTCTTTCGGGTCGCATCGGCAACCGGCTCACTGAACTCCAGGTAATAAACGGTGCCGCGCTCTATGCGGGCCACCGCGTCGAGACCGCAGTTATGTGCGATGTCAGTGGCCTTACTCGACCACGGGGAGATAGTCCCCGGCCGCGGCACCACGGCCAGCACAGCGCCACTGGCACCCGCATCCGTGGGCCGCGGCGCGCCATATTCCAGAAGTCTTATCAGCAGTGCGTGTTCGGCGTCCGTGAGGTCACGCAGCGTATGTACAAAGTGCACGTACTCACTGGTCAACAACGTGGCCGGAAGCCGATGCGCAGCCAACCGTTCACGCAGTTTGTCCAGGCGGAACGCAGACAAAGCCGGTGCGCCACGCAGAATGATCATATCGGTTTCCTGTCGATTACGTTCTGGGATGAAGGCGCCCAACGGGACACGTCAAAGCTACCGCGGGCGGTGACGTTGAGCGCTTGCGCAAACGCGCCTGAAAGTACCGCGTGATTGCCGATACCGGCGAGGCGTTACTGGCGCCGCGCACTGAAAAACGCCTTCAGACGCTCGCTGCTCGCCCCTGCCAGCACGCCGCGCCGCCAGCGGACCCGGTGATTATACCAGCCCTCGTCGAGCAAGTGATGCTGGCTGCAGACCACGCCGGCCCGCGGTTCGGCCGCGCCAAAAACGAGCTCATTGACGCGTGCGTGCACCAGGGCGCCGGCGCACATGGTGCAGGGTTCCAGCGTGACGTAGAGACAAGCACCGGGCAACCGGTGGTTACCTTCCGACTGTGCTGCATCGCGGAGCGCATTGATCTCGGCATGGGCCGTCGGGTCGCAATTGCCGATGGTCTGGTTCCACCCCTCGCCAAGCAGCCGGTCACCGCGCACAACGACCGCTCCCACCGGCACCTCCCCCTCATCTGCCGCCCGGTCCGCCAGGGCCAATGCACGGCGCATCCAGTGTTCATCGAGATCCCCTGACGGGTGGGTTTCCATTCGCTGTGAACATCCCTATCGGGTGGAAAACATCGCCCGCATCGGGCGCACCACGGGTTGGCCGCTAATCCCGGTTTATCCACGCCCGGAGGGACCGTCCGGGGCGGTCGCCGCTGGCGGCAGTTTAACCCAACCGGTCTCACCAGCGACAGTGTGCCTCGTTACAGGGGCGGGCAGGTCATTGTACTGGCGCCAGGGTACCCGAACCGGCCAAAAACGGCAGCACGACACCCGGGGTGCTGCATGCCGCAGGCCAGGCGAGAGACTGACGGGCGTCCAGTGCTCAAATGCAATTCGCCCTACCGCCTCGCTGGACTATTATTAGGCAGCGCAGTGCAGGTAGCGTGTTTCACCGGCTGATACCGCCGGAGGTAGATGAAACGGTCGACGCCTGCCGGGAAGACTACCGACCAGGGGATCGCCAATGAACAAGGGCGCGTGGCTGTTCGCCGTTTTTGCCGGAGGGTACATCCTCTTCGAACTGTCGATGCTGCACCGATTGGGGTACCGCATGGAAGCCGATCACATACTGGAGCAGATGATTTCGGCCGAGGAAACTGCTCGCCTGTGCGGGGAGCCCACGATTTCCCAGCAGGACCAGTTTCAGGAGAAGTTCGACCGATTGCTGGTGCGCTACAGACGAGAACAGGAAGCACGCGACAACGGGGTAACAGACAGTGCATCACCACCATCGGCGGACAACCTGGAGCGCCGTGTTCGAGCGATTCGGGAGGCAACGAAGAAACAAATAGAAACCAAGGGATGCAAAAGCAAGCAGGCAGCGACCTGGCTCAGGCGCTACACGATTTACGCCGGCAAGAAGTGAAACCGACGCCGGCCGCCAGGGAGCACCTGACTTAGCGCCGATCTGCCGGGCTTACCAGGGCTCCAGGCGACGGCGCTTACAGGCCCCCCGGGAGAGGGTAGCCTTCAACGACCGGTGAAACGGGCTTCCCTGCGCTCAATGAAGGATTGTAAACCCTCCGCGGCATCCTCACTCTGCATCACCGGCACCAGGTCCTCAAACATCTGCTTCACCGCCTGTTGCTCCGGGTTGTGAGCCGCATAATCAACCGCCTTGATCACCCCCAGCACTGCGAGTGGCGCCGCCCTGGCGATACTCTCGGCTATCGTCATCGCAGCCTCTAACTGCTTGCCGGGAGCAACGAGTTCCTGCACCAGACCGAGGCGATAGGATTCAGACGCCGACCAGCGTTCACCGGTGAGCAGGTAACGCTGGGCGTTGGCACGGCCCATTTGCTGCGGCAGGCGGATGGTCGCACCTCCGCAGGGATACAGGCCGCGCTGTACTTCGAGCATAGCGAACTGGGTGTCTTCAGCTGCGACCCGAATGTCCATGTTGAGCATCATTTCGACGCCCCAGGTGAAACAGTAACCCTGAACAGCCTGAACCACGGGCTTGCGCCGTTTTGGCCCGGAGAGGCCGAACACGTCAACGCCGCCCTCCTGCAACGGGAACCCGCGCCCGGAACTGAAATGTGGCGACCACTCGTCCAGCTCCACACCGGCGGTAAAGTGCTTGCCCTCGGCATGCAGGACCGCCACCCGCAGCTCCGGGTTACTGTCCAGCTCGCCAAGTGCGCTACACAGTTCGTGATACATCTGCACACTGAGCGCATTGAGCTTCGCCGGCCGGTTGATCCTGATCTCGAGAATGCCGTCGTGAACCGCTGTTTCTACCTGCTGCATAGTTCTGGTTTCTCCCATTTTCAAAAGGCCCGGTCATCAGCGCAGCACCGGGTCACTTGTCGTGAGGACTCACCGGGGACTCAGCGCGCCGTTTATACATATCATGCTCCCGGACCGGCGCAACTGCGGCGCTACGCCAGTATGTGCGCTGGCAGCAGGCCCTGTAAACTGCTGTTGAACCGGACGTACCAGTAAAGCGAGACCGGGTCACTTGACGCCAGCAGCGTTTATCAATCCGACAGCCAGTCGCATCAAGAGGCACGGCTGCTATAGTGCGGGTGAGGCACTACATCATGGGAAAACAGCGATGACCGGTTTTCTGACTGACCTCAGCGTGGGCTCCCGGCTCGCCGCGCGGTCCCTTGCGCGCCGGCTGCGCGCTCAATCTGAGCCATCCCCCGATATCGACAGCTTCAGGCGAGAGATGGAAACCCTGGTAGCGGGGTTGCCCGATGGTGTGGTGAAGGCCTGCCGCTGGCTGGAGATGGACGCCCGGCAACCACCCTGGCTGGATTCCGGGCTGGAGGCCGACGCTGGTGATGAGTTCAGCTATTTCAGCGAAGGTCGCACCTACGCCAGTCGCGCACTGGACATCTATCTTGCGCCGGCAGCGCAGGTCTGGTGCAAGATCGGTGCGGCCGGCGAGGTATTTCGTGGCACGCGCGCGAGCCATAGTTTTTGCGCTGAAAATGCAGGTGCCGTGCAATTCGGCAATTACTTTCCCAACGACTGGAAAGACCGCCAGGGCAGCCGGAAACAGAGCGATTCCGTCTACCAGACGGTGAGCGGCCGGGTCGGCATCATGGTCATCTGCTGGGAGGGCTCAGCCCTTGACGGGGTAAAGGCGCTGCTGCGGGTCGCGCCCAACGAGCGGGTAGCGAATGAACTGAGCGCATCACCGAAGGCGACACCACACCCCCTGGGTGGCGATACCTGTGGCACCTCGGTCCTGCTGAGATATACCGGGAGGGAAACTCGCATGACGGGAAACCCTGCATACACTGCGCCACGAGCCGCGACGTGGGTATCCTGCAGTACGACGTCGACCTGCCACTGGATGCGAGCAGTGAACTCAGCTGGCAGTGGTGCGTGGACCAATTGCCATCGACGCTGCGCGAAGACAGCGTACCCAGCCACGATTACCTCAGCATCGCGGTCGAATTCGACAACGGTCGGGACATCACCTATTACTGGAGCAGCGAACTGGCCGTGGATACCGGCTACGACTGCCCGCTCCCGAACTGGCACGGTGTGGAATACCACGTCGTGGTGCGCAGCGGGCAGGACGGCCTGGGGCAATGGCAGCAGGAACGGCGCAACCTGCACAGCGACTACCGTCGCTACATGGGCGACCCACCGGACCGGATTGTCAGGGTCTGGCTTATCGCCAACAGCATTTTCCAGCGCCGGGAGGGTCGGTGCGACTATGCGGATATCCTGTTGCACAACGGTTCCGGTGAACTGCGAGTGTTGTGAATAGACTTGAGGCCAAAGCGCTCGTTTCACTGGGTTTGGACAACTGGCGTGGCGTAGCACAGCGGCAAGAGGGCTTAACGGTTTGTAGCGGCCATTGGCGATCAGCGTATCTCCAGATGCGGCTGTCGCCCGGCCGATTTGTGGCCGGCGGCACACCAATATCGACCGGGGTTAGGGATCAAGCGACCCGTCGATGTCATCGGTGGGCGACCGGGCTGAGCCTGGCGGCAGCGATTTTTTGCGCTCTCCCCTGGTCGGCGATCCTGGCGGCCGAATTGCTCAGGGACGAAGCCCTCATACTGCAGTTGCTGCAGCACGGCGAACTGGACCTCAATCCGCCCGTCGCCAGGGAACTGCCGGCCAAGGAGAGCCAGCTGCGCATCCGCCGTGTGGGTTTGAGTGGCGAGGGCCACAGCATCCGCGCCGCGTTCCGCGACAAGACCCGGCGGGTTCCGGCATCCCGTGATTTTGGCATGCGCTACCGCGATGCCTGGTACCACGAGGTCGCAGCCTACGTTGTTGCCCGGGAGCTGGGGCTGAATATCATTCCGCCGACTGTCATGCGCCCTCTTCACATTGCCACAACCGGACTGCGCGAGAGCCAGCGTGCCCGTCCGGGTGCACTACAGCTGTGGGTGGAGAACACCGTCGTGGAGTACGACCTCAAGAAAGGTGACGTGACGTATCCCGGGGACCCGGTACTGAAAAACCAGCAGATGAGCGAAATCCTGGCCTTCGACTGCATCATCGGCAACCTCGACCGGCACGCGGGCAACATCCTGATCGACCTGAACCCACGCTACCCCGACTCAGGTAGCCGAACCCCACCGCTGCTGGGCAAGCTGTGGGCGATTGATCACTCGAAAGCGTTCCACCGCGATACCCGAATCGATCGCGCGGGCTGCCGACTCGAGCGTCTGGATTCCCGGCCGGTGAGCCTCACTTTCATGCAGGGATTGCGCGCCTGGCGGCGCGACTCGGTCACCACTGCCCTGCGAGAGGCGCGACTCACCGACCGGCAACTGCGAAGCCTGCACCTCGACGTTCTCGGCGAGCGGCTCGGCAAGCTGCTCAAACACCTCGAGGAACTGCAGGCCGCGAGCGGACTGAAAGAAGATGCGTTTTTCAGCGACGGGGTCTGGCACCGGGTGCGTTGAACCGCGCCGCCATTATCCCGGTTTATAAGCTTCCCGTGCACCTCAGTCCGAGAGCGCCAGCTCATCAATGACAGCGAGGAAGCGCCGCCTGATCGCCTCCTCTCGAGCATGACGCCAATCGAGGATACGCCATTCCCCGCCCACCATGACATCTTTCACCACCCGGCCCTGCGATGCGAAAATCCAGGCGTCCAGCAAGCCGTCGCCGCATTTTCCGTACATAACCGGATCTGCGGTATCCAGAACCAGAAGGTCGGCCCGGCAGCCAGGCGCTATCGCGCCTGATTCGATACCCAGCGCCCTTGCGCCTCCCGGCAGCACCCTGCGCAGGAGACTTGCACCATTGGACCGGCACTCTTCATCAGTCAGTGTCACCCGGCGGTTAAGTAACAGGCGTTGACCGTACTCGAGCAGGCGCAATTCCTGCGCAGGATCGATACAGACATGACTGTCTGATCCTATCGCATAAGCGCCGCCAAGCCCCTGATACCGCGTCGCGGGAAAGATGCCGTCACCAAGATTGGCCTCTGTCGTCGGGCACAGGCCGACCACGGCGCCGCTACGGGCCAGTCCGTCGCACTCGGCGTCACTGAGATGGGTGGCGTGGACAAGACACCAGCGATGGTTCACATTGACGTGATCGAACAGCCATTCGACCGGCCGGCAGCCCTGATGCTGCAGGCAGGCATCCACCTCTCTCTGCTGTTCGGCGATATGGATGTGAATCGGGCCGAAGGCCCCGAGTGAATCGCACAGCGACTCGGCGCTTGAGAGCTGACCATCATCCACTGCACGCAGGGAATGAAACGCCAGCCCCAGTCGAACTCCCCGCTTATTGCGGTAAGCGCCGGCAAGTGCGTCCAGCAGGCTGACGAAGGATTCGAGGTCATGAGCAAAGCGGGCCTGGTGAGGCTCCACGGGCTGCCTGCCGAAATCACTGTAGCTATAGAGCACCGGGAGGAGGGTCAAGTAGATACCGGTTTCGGCTGCCGCCTCGACCACGCTGTGGGACATTTGCGCGGGATCGCTGTAAGCAACGCCACCCGGCGCATGGTGCAGGTAGTGGAACTCCCCCACGCCGGTGTACCCCGCTTTCATCATCTCGACATACAGCTGTGCCGCGATGGCGATGACGTGATCGGGTGTGACGCGGGCGGAGAGGCGGTACATGAGATCGCGCCAGCTCCAGAAATCGTCAACGGCACTACCGCGCGTCTCGGCCAGTCCAACCATGGCCCGCTGGAAGGCGTGTGAGTGACAGTTGCCTATCCCGGGAACAAGCGCACCGTTGAGTCGGCGCGCACCCGCAGGAGGCTCGACGCAGTTTGTGCCGATAGAGTCTATGCAGCCATCATCATCGATGGTCACGAGTACGTTGTCCGCCCAGCCGTCAGGCAGCAAAGCGGTGGGAGCGAAAAGCGACGAGCTCACCGCGCTACCGGCCTCTGTCGAGCACCCGCTCGCCATCCTTGACCACGGTCACGCAGGGGTTGTGCCCCATCCCGTAGACGATTTCGGCCGGTGCGCCCACGTCCCAGACCACGAAGTCGGCTGCGTAGCCCTCGCGGAGAATCCCCTTGTCGTTCTGCCAGCCAAGGGCTCGCGCCGCATTCCTGGTGCCGCCGGCCAGCACCTCCTCCGGGGTGAGACCGAACAGGGTACAGCCGAGATTCATTGCCGCCAGGAGGCTATAGAGCGGGGAACTCCCCGGGTTGTGATCGCTGGCAACCGCGATGGGCACGCCGGCGCGGCGCAACGGTTCCACCGGTGGGAGGCGTGTTTCGCGCAGGTAGTAAAACGCACCCGGTAGCAACACCGCCACCGTACCTGAGTTCGCCAGGGCGTCGACGCCGGAATTGTCCAGGTATTCCAGGTGATCCACGGACAGCGCCCCGTGCCGGGCGGCCATCCCGGAACCACCGAGGTTCGAGAGCTGCTCGACGTGCGCTTTTACCGGCAGTCCGAGAATGCCGGCAGCCACCAGTACGCGCTCCGCCTGTTTGAGATCGAAGGCGATTGATTCGCAAAACACGTCGACCGCATCAATGACGCCGAGCTGGGCCAGCTCCGGCATCAGCGCTGCGCAGAGCCAGTCGATGTATGCATCCGGGTCGCTGAATTCAGGAGGCACGGTATGCGCGCCCAGGAACGTCGTGGCGACATCGACGGGATAGACAGCGCCAAGACGGCGGGCCGCGGCCAGCATTTTCAGCTCGGTATCGCGATCCAGCCCGTAACCGGATTTGATCTCGATACCGGTTACCCCCTCATGGAGAAAAGACTGTAGGCGCGCAGCCGCGGCGGTAAACAGCTGCTCTTCAGAAGCTCTCCGGGTGGCCGAGACGGTTGACAGGATGCCGCCGCCACGAAGCGCAATCGCCTCATAGCTCTCGCCATTGAGGCGCGCCTCGAACTCTCCGGCACGGTTACCGCCGTACACCAGATGGGTATGGCAGTCGATAAGCCCTGGCGTCACCCAGCCACCCCCCGTATCGCACACTGTGGCGCCGGCCTGGCGCGCTGCTTCCGGACTGTGAGGCAACTGGTGCTGTTCACCAACCCAGCTGATGCGGCCGGCAGTGACCGCGATTGCGCCCGCCCGGATAGCACCGTAGGGCCCGGGACGTGTGGGGTCCATGCTGGCGACATCCATCCCCAGCCAGAGCTGATCCCAGTCGCAGGCCTGCTTCATCGTTCCTCTACCCATTCGACTATCGTTTCCAGCAGGTGCTGCAACACAGGCTGGATCTTTGCAGCCAGCGCCGGCAGGTAGGTGAATGGGGCCTGCTCCTGCATGTAGGTAGCCTGTGATAGCTCCAGTTGCAGTGCGTGAATACCCTCGTTCGGCCGGCCGTATGCACGGGTCAGATACCCTCCCTTGAAACGACCATCCACGACCACGCTGTACTCCCCCTGTTCGCGCAGCGCGGCACTGACCCGGTCGCGCAGTTCCGGCGCGCAACTCTGCCCGTTCGCCGTGCCGAGATTCAGGTCAGGGAGACGGCCATCAAACAGTCGTGGTACCTCGGAACAGATGCTGTGGGCCTCGAACAATGCCGCTGCGCCCGCGAGCGCCACCAGGCGAGCCAGTTCCTCCCGCACTGCATCGTGGTAAGGGTGCCAGTAATGCAGCAGTCGTTGTTGGCTGTCGCCGGGGTCGCAACCCGGACGATAGAGCGGCTGACCGGCAAACGTCGACATCGGAATCAACCCGGTACCCTCCGCGCCGGGATACAGCGGCGTGTCGTTCGCGGGGCGGTTGAGGTCGATCACGTAACGGGAAAATCGGGGAATGATCACGCTTACCCCAAGGTCATTGGCGAACTCATAGAGCCTGTCGAGATGCCAATCGGTGTCGGGCAGCAATCGGGCTTCCGGCGTCAACTGCCCGGCGAGCCCGGGCGACAATGCGAGGCCCACGTGGGGCATACTGATCAACAGGGGTCTTGCCCCCCTGGTGAGCTGAAAGGTCTGCATCGTTGCAGGTCAGGGACGGGGATTGATATTCACTGCATCAGTATAGACAGGTATAGTGATTGCCGACAGCGTCGGGAGACGCGGCACGCGCGACAGGGTGTGCGCACGCAAACCAACAAGGCAGGGGAGATACCACCATGCGAGACAGGCGATCAGACCCGACACGCGTAATCCGCGCACCCCACGGCACCACACTGAGCACCCGCAGCTGGCTCACCGAAGCCGCGCTGCGCATGCTTATGAATAACCTCGATCCCGACGTTGCCGAGCACCCGCAATCGCTGGTGGTGTACGGCGGCATCGGGCGAGCGGCGAGGGACTGGGCGGCCTACGACAGCATCGTGGAAACCCTGAAGTCGCTGCGGGAGGACGAGACGCTGTTGGTGCAGTCCGGCAAACCGGTGGGCGTGTTCCGCACCCACGCGGATGCACCGCGTGTCCTGATAGCCAACTCGAACCTGGTGCCGAACTGGGCCACCTGGGAACACTTCAACGCGCTGGACCGCCAGGGGCTGATGATGTACGGCCAGATGACGGCCGGGTCGTGGATATACATCGGCAGTCAGGGCATCGTCCAGGGCACCTACGAAACCTTCGTCGAAATGGGGCGACAACACTACGCGGGCAATCTCCAGGGGAAGTGGATTCTGACTGCGGGGCTCGGCGGCATGGGCGGCGCCCAGCCCCTGGCCGCAACGCTGGCCGGTGCTTCCATGCTCGCGGTGGAATGTGACGAAACGCGTATCGACAAGCGCATAGAGACGGCCTACCTCGACCGCAAGGCCACTGAGGTGGACGAGGCGCTGGCTATCATCGAGGAGGCGACCTCCGCAGGCAACGCCGTGTCGGTTGGCCTGCTGGGTAACGCGGCTGCGATATTGCCGGAACTGCTCGAACGCGGTGTTCGTCCGCACGCCGTCACCGACCAGACCTCGGCTCACGACCCACTCAATGGCTACCTGCCGATCGGCTGGAGCATGGAGGACGCGGCGGCAAAGCGTACTTCGGACCCGGCAGAGGTGATCGAGGCCGCGCGCAAATCCATGGCGGTTCACGTGCAGGCTATGCTGGGTTTTCAGCAACAGGGTATTCCCACATTCGATTACGGCAATAACATACGCCAGGAAGCACTACAGCAGGGCGTGACCCATGCCTTCGATTTTCCCGGGTTCGTGCCCGCCTACATCCGCCCTCTTTTCTGCCGTGGAATCGGACCGTTTCGATGGGTGGCGCTGTCGGGCGACCCCGAGGATATCTACAAGACAGACGCGAAGGTGAAAGAACTCATTCCCGATGACCCGCACCTGCACCACTGGCTGGATATGGCACGGGAGCGTATCGCCTTCCAGGGGCTGCCCGCCCGCATCTGCTGGGTGGGGCTGGGGGACCGGCATCGACTGGGCATGGCCTTCAACGAGATGGTGCGCAGCGGCGAGCTGAAAGCACCGATCGTCATCGGCAGGGACCATCTCGACAGCGGATCAGTGGCGAGCCCCAACCGTGAGACCGAGAGCATGCAGGATGGCTCGGATGCAGTCTCGGACTGGCCACTCCTCAATGCGCTGCTGAACACCGCGAGCGGTGCCACCTGGGTGAGTATTCACCACGGCGGAGGCGTCGGCATGGGCTTTTCCCAGCATGCCGGCGTGGTCATCGTGTGCGATGGCAGCGAGGCCGCGGGCCGGCGACTGGAACGTGTTCTCTTCAACGACCCGGCGACCGGCGTGATGCGGCACGCTGACGCCGGTTATGAAGCGGCAATCGAGTGTGCACGGGAAAACCATCTCAACCTGCCCATGATCGACACGGGGCCAGCACAATAGATGTTCACGCTGACACTGACGCCAGGCGAGTTATCCCTGCAGACACTACGCCGGGTCTACAGTGAGCCGACACAAGTGCGGTTGCCCGAAACCTGCTATGACGCGATAAATGCGGCTGCGGCGACGGTCTCCGACGTGGTCGCCCAGGGCAAGCCCGTATACGGCATCAACACCGGCTTCGGCTTACTCGCGCGCAAACGCATCCCGGATCAGCAGTTACAGGAATTGCAGCGCAAACTGGTGCTCTCACACGCCTGCGGTACCGGCGAGTTGCTCAGCGACGTCCAGGTCAGGTTGATCCTGCTGTTGAAGATCAACAGCCTCGCACGCGGCTACTCCGGGGTACGCCGTCAGGTAGTGCAGGCGTTGGTGGCGCTGATCAACGCAGAGGTATATCCCTGCATTCCGGCTAAAGGGTCGGTGGGTGCTTCAGGCGACCTCGCTCCCCTGGCCCATCTCAGCGCCGCGCTACTCGGTGTCGGCGAAGTCCGGCATGCCGGCAATGTCATGGCTGCAACCGAGGGGCTCGCGCTGGCCGGACTCGCACCCCTCGAACTGGGACCCAAGGAAGGCCTCGCCCTCCTCAATGGCACCCAGACTTCCACGGCGCTCGCGCTATCGGGACTGTTCGCCGCAGAAATGCTGTTCAAGAATGCCGTCACTACGGGCAGCCTGTCCGTAGACGCCGCCCTGGGCAGCGATGCGCCCTTCGACGCCAGAATTCACGCCGTACGCGGCCACCGTGGGCAACAGGAAGTGGCTGCCGCATACCGCCAGATCCTGGCTGGGAGCGAAATCCGCGGCTCGCACCACGATTGCGACCGGGTACAGGACCCCTATTCACTTAGATGCCAGCCACAGGTGATGGGTGCCTGCCTGGATAACCTGCGGCACGCGGCGAAGGTGTTGGTGACCGAGGCCAACGCGGTGTCGGACAATCCACTGGTATTCAGTGATGCCGGAGACGTGGTGTCCGGTGGCAATTTTCATGCCGAGCCCGTGGCACTGGTCGCTGACCTGACGGCCATCTGCCTGGCGGAGATAGGCGCGTTATCCGAACGCAGGATCGCCCTGTTGATCGACAGTCATCTCAGCGAGTTGCCGGCTTTCCTGGTGGAAAACGGGGGGGTCAATTCCGGTTTCATGATTGCCCAGGTGACCGCCGCCGCGCTCGCCAGTGAGAACAAAAGCCTGGCCCACCCCGCCAGCGTGGACAGCCTGCCGACCTCGGCCAACCAGGAGGACCACGTCAGCATGGCGACCTTCGCCGCCAGGCGACTGCAGAGTCATGGCAGAGAACACGGCGGGAATCCTCGCGGTGGAACTGCTAGCCGCCTGCCAGGGTATCGACATGAGGGCTCCCCTCAAGACCTCAGGGCCGCTGCAGCGCGTGCACCAGCACCTTCGTGGGCAGGTCCCCTACTACGCGGAGGACCGGTTCTTCGCGCCCGACATCGCCGCAGCCACGGAATTGATTCGCAGCGGCGAGCTGATTGTCGAAGACGCGCTTGACGCTCTTTCGCTGCAATGAAGCGCTGATTCGGCCATCACCGGCGTGTTTGCATCCCCAACCGGCTCTGTGCTCCGCTCCTGGAAAGCCGGAGGTACAGTCGCCTCCGCTTCGCAGGCCTCGATTACAGCAGCGCTGCAAGCCACTGCCTGATCACAAAGCTTGCGCCGATTGTGTCACACAACAGGCGGCTTGGTTCAGGCTTCCCCTGGTTGCCGCTTCTCGGCCAGCCTGCCGGCAAGCCAGGCTGTAGGCAGGTACGCCAGCAGCAGATCGACGGCTGTGAACCAGGCAGGGCCGGGCAGTACCAACGCATTCACCAGTCCACCCGCCATGAAGAACAGCCCTACCAGCAGGGCGAGTTTGAGCTTGTGGCTGCACGCAATCGCCGCGGCCACAAGGGCACCGACAAAAGTCCCGCCCGCATGGGCCAGGAAAGGGAAAAGAAAATGCCTGGGTTCAAACAGGTGTATCGAACGGGCCAGCCCCTCCATGGTCGTGGCATCGACACCGGCGGGCAACGGAACCAGCTGGTGCCCGATCAGCACCAAACCCATGTTCAAAGCACTCCCCGCGGCAATGCCCGCAGCCACTGCCAGCGTGTTTCGCAGCAAAGTTCTCATCCTGTGTATCCCGGAGCTGACCTGTGCCGCAGACGCGACATGTACGTCTGTAAGTCTAGCCGGAATCCTGGGGATTGACAGCGCCGCCGACCCTGGACGGCTTCATCGCTAGCTGTGACTACTTTCTGCAGCGCAGTATTCAGGGTTTCTCGAATACCAGCACGAAGCGGTCAGTCTTGCCACGCACCCGGGGATCAAACACCATGACCGAGTAGTCGTCAGCCGGGTTGCGGAGAGCGTCTGACTCTTCGACCAGCTTGAATCCATGGGCGCCGATGTCGGACCTGGCGAATGCCACGTCGATGCGGTGCAACTCCTGTGCTGCGGTCTTGCCGCTACCCGCCTGGGCGCTGTGATCCACAACCAGAAAGCGACCGCCGGACTTGAGTGCCCGGTAAATCTGATCTAGAAACCTCGAGGCATCGATAGCACGCCAACCATTCGCTTCATCCACGTGATACAGGTCGTGGTAAGACATGATAATAAGCGCCGCATCGAGCGAGTTCTCTCCCAGCTCGAGATTCTCAGCCTCGCGCGTGTGCACCACGACCGGCCCCAGGTCTCGACCGTCACGTCGCCTGGTCAGGGCCTCATCGGCAAATGCGGCATAAGCGGCGTTATTAACCAGCAAAACCTCGCCTCCCTCACCCACGACACGGGCGATCAATTCGCTGTAATAGCCGCCACCCGCCCAGATGTCCGCCACCCGGTCACCTGGCTTCAACTGCAGCAGCGGCAAAACGCGCTCCGGACGACTTCTGGCGTCCCGCTCCAGGTCGGCGGGGAGCCGATCCGGCCTGGCCAGCGCTTCACTCACCCGGTCGCCGGCGGCTGCCAGCGGCGACATGAACAGTGCGGCAACGACAAAATATACGATGCGGGTCATCACAATTACTCCTTCTGCAGAATGCGTAAGAGTGGAACAGAACCCGCCGATCGACACAATCGGCATGCGACCGACAGAGGGGCTGCATCGACAGACCGAGCGCTGGCCGCCATTTTTCGCCAATAGTTCCAAATACTGGTGAGAGTTGGCGGCCAGGCGGGGTCGCGACGCGAAACGAGTAGTAGATCTCCGGGTGAACTGCAGGGCCGCGATAGCGCGAGACGAATGGGTTCCTACAGCTGGCGCAACAGGTCCACTATCCTATCGACAGGTGCCCGTCCTACTCTCGCGGTTCGACGATGCGTGGCTTGTTTTCGTGGAGCCGTGTTGCGTTATCTGCCAGGTGGTTCAACCGCTCAGGCAGGTTGCGCACACAGCGCAATACTTCTGCCTGGTAGCGCTTGCCACGCTCATTGAGCAGGTCCAGCACGTGCAGGGAAGTAGGCACGAAGGCGAATCCGATGTCCAGGTCCGGGTGCCACTGGAAAATCGACCCCCCGAACCCCATCCACCCGTAAAATCCTTCCCTGCCCTCGTTGAATTCACGCTCCAGCCGGGTGTTGTCGGCAGTGCAGGGTTTAAAGCTGTCCACCCCACCCTGGGTGAATCGGGTGGTAAGCAGTGAGCCCAGCGGAGCTTCCACCGGCTTTTCATGCAGGGCCTTCCAGGCCGAGGGGGCCAGTATCTGCCTGCCCTCCAGGGTACCGCCGGCCGACATCATGGCGGCCACTTTCGCCAGCCCCCGGGCCGAGCAGGTGGCGTTGGCCGAGGGGGTCTCGCCCCTGGCAAACGCCGGGTTGTTGAAGTAGCCAAGGAGTGTCTGCCCTGCAAAAGGAGGTGGTGCGCCCAGCTTGCGTGCCTTGCGGACGCCCGGCACAACGCGCAGCAGCCGGCCGAGTATCTGGAAGACATTGTGCACGATCCGCCGACCCAGCACCCGCGGCACCAGACCCTGGAGCAACTGGTAACCAAGACCGAGGGAACGCACTTTTGTAACACGCGGCCGCTCCTCTTCCCGTACACCGACAAACACGTCGGCGGTCAGAGGGCCACTGACCTCCTCACGAAGATACTCACCAATGGTTCGGCGGGCGGGGTCGACACGCCGGAACAGCTCGTTGACGATCCAGCCCCGGGTCAGCGCGTGATACTCGCGCCGGCCGTCGCCGGCCAGGGTGTAGTTGAGCGCATGCCCCTCGATCACGCGGCCGACGGCGTTCTGCTTGATGTTTTCGGTGAAAAGATCTTCCATGTCGAGAGCAGTGTCGAAGTTGGCCAGACCCGCCTCGTGCCGCATCAGGTCGGCCACGGTCACGCCTTCCTTGCCGTTGGCGCCGAACTCCGGCCAGTAGTCGACAATTTTTGCGTCATAGTCCAGCAGGCCCCTGCCGACTAACGAGGCCACGGCAATCGCCTCCAGGCTTTTACCGCTGCTGAAGACATTGGCCAGTGAATCCGCTGAGTATGTGCCCGCGCCGGTCATATCGGCCCACAGATCGACGACGCGCACACCGCGATGATAGACGCACAGCTGCGCTTCCCGCTCCGCCAGGGTGCGCATCTCGTGCTCGAACAACTGTTGAACGGATTCGAACCCTGGGGCTGCGAAACCGCAAATCCCAGAGCTGGAATTTCCTGAGTGGTTCATCTATTGCTCCCGCTGGTTCACCGGAATTATACCGGGGTGGCTGCGGCTTGTCCGTGTGCCCTGGACGCCGCCACTAAGAGCACTGCTTCAGCGCAATAATCTGCTCTATAATCCCGCTCGTCATTCAGTCGCGCTCGAACAGCGGTCGTTCACCCGCGCCAGGGCTGCGGTGGCGCAACCGGGTGGACTTCGCACAGTATGCCCACTTGCGACCCTCGCAATCGGACATACCCGCGGGTGCCGCCTCGATGAAGCTGCACGCCGGCAACCAACACCCTCGCCCGTTACTCGAGGACTCACGCCGTGCGCGTACTCATTTTCGGCCTTCCCAAATCCGGGACCACCATCCTGGCTTCCCGCATCGCCAAAGCCATGAACAGCGCATCCACTTCGAGCCCTTCACTACCGGCCAGTTGGAACAGGCAGACGATACAACGCGGGTCACCAAGATGCTGGCCGGACCACTGCAGTGGGTTACCGTTGACAGCGGAGTCCACTTCGATCGCGTCGTCTGGATCGCCCGCGACCCCAGGGACGTGGCGGTGAGCCGGTGCCTGTACCAATTCTGGGGCGGGCACCGGAAAAACGAGCGCGAAAAAGAAGTGTATGCACTCATCGAGCAGAAGGTGGGCGCACCCGCATCACTGCCCTTCCATCGTGTATACCAGCCGGTCACCCGCGAGGTCGACAGCTTTATCGAGGACGACAGGACGCGCTACCGTCTGGCCGCCGACCAGCTCGGCCGGCGGGCTGGAGAATGGTTCATGTTCCACTATGAGGACATGGTCTCCGGCAACTGCGCGCCCTGGCTGAATATCTCGGCTTCGACATAGTGACGGATGTTGAGGTTGATGAGCGCTATAGCGCGTGGCGCGCAGCAAGGGTGCCGGGGAATGGAAGAACTGGTTTACCGAGGAGGATGTCGAACTTTTCAGACCCATCTACCAGCCCTACCTGGACGTGTTCCCTCACTACGACCAGTGGACGCTCAACCCCGAACCCGTGATTCACCCGGAGACCTCTCTGGAGTACATAGAGCGTATTCGCCGACAAGGAATACACTAGCCTGCGAAGCTCTCATACCTTCCTATTGAGCCGACGAGGTGCGACCGGCAAGGCGCAGCCGACGAGGTGTGGCCGGCCACGTGCGAATGGCGAGGTTCATTGCTGCGGCGAGGTATCAACGCCAAATCGACGTAGCCACTCCTCCCGCTCCGCTGCCCACACATCGAGCTTGTATGACCAGAACTCGAATTTTTCTCCCGTGTAGTGCTCCCCGATCTTGCGGGCGACTGCCTGACTGTTCGCATTATCGGCGTCGATCACTGAAATGATTCGCGCCAGATCCTGGAACTGTTCGAAGGTCCAGCGAATGGATGCTACCGCCGCCTCGGGCGCGTAGCCCTTGCCCCAGTGCTCACTCCTGATGGCCCAGCCGCACTCCAGCCCGGGCCACCCTTCCGGCATCCACGGACCGACACGCCCTACCCATTTGCCGGTTGCCTTTTCGTCAACAGAGAAGAAGCCGAACCCGCGAATCTGCCAGTGGCCCAGGTAGCTCGCGAATTGCCGCCAACGGTCCATGCGCGGCTGCGTTGCCTTGCCCGGGGCGAGAAATGCAGCGACTTGCGGGTCGGCCATCATCTCGATATGCGGCTCGCAGTCCTGCGTCGCCAGCGGCCGCAATATCAGGCGTTCGGTTTCTATCTGTATCCCCATTCAGTTCCACCTCCGGAACCATTGCTGGTCGTGCCCTAGTCGACAACCTCACCTTCAGCGAGGGCGATGCCTTCGATCTCGATCATGAGTTCCGGCAGGGCAAGAGCCGAGACTTCCACCAGCGTGTCGGCCGGCCACGGGCGGGAAAAATAACGTTCGCGCAGGCCTACGATCCGCTCAAACTTCGACATGTCCGTGAGGTAAATTGTGACCTTGATGAGCTTGTTCAGGTCCGAGCCCGCGGCGCGCAATACAGACCGCAGGTTCTCGAAAGCCTGGACCGCCTGCGCATCGAAGTCCCCGGGGCCTACCAACTCGCCCCCGTCGTCCAGTGCCGCCTGCCCGGATACGAACACAAGGTCACCGACTCTGAATCCCTGGGAGATATTGAAGGCCGCGTAGGGGTCCGGGTCAGTCTTGATACGTACTGCATCAGTCGTCATCAACTCGTCCTCATTGTATTGTCCTGTACTGTGGTAACCACGAATCACGCTTCCAGTTCGCAGCTCCGGCTCCCCGGGACGTATCACCAACGCAACCAAGAGTTGCATCGCGTCGCGGTGGAAGTCAACTCGTCGATTGCATCCGGGTCAGACGGGCCGCTGGGGCCATTGAGATGTCACAGGCGTCCACTCACCGCCAGGGGAATGATCCAGTAACGCGCCTCACCCAGAGCACAGGCCGTTTTAAGGGCGGCGAGCAGCGCCCGCTCCAGCGCCCGCTCGTGAATCACTTCAAATCGCGCCATGCCCCGATGCCCGGCAACCTGTTCAGCGACACTCAGTTGGTGGTGCTCACGACTGTAGCCCTCGATGTTTGACAAGCTGAAGCCCGAGATCTCGTCCAGCTCAATCAGGGCATCGACAATCCTCTCCTTGAGTTCATTGGCGACAACCAGCACCAGCAGCTGTTCCTGACTCAAGAGAGTCTCCTTTCCAGGTACAAATAACCCAGGGGCAGTACGTAGAGTGTGGTGAGCGTGGACGAAATCAGCCCACCGATCACGACGATGGCCAGCGGCTTCTGGATCTCGGCCCCGGGGCCGCTGGCAAACACCAGCGGGAACAGGCCGAACATGGCCGTCGTCGCAGTCATGAGGATGGGCCGCAGACGGTCGACGGCACCGCCCTGCACCCGCGCCTTCAGGTCACCGACAAGGTCCCGGGTCTGTTCGAAGTGGCTCAGCATGACCACGCCGTTGAGTACCGAAACGCCAAGCAGTGCAATAAAGCCCACCGACGCCGGCACCGATACATACTCTCCGCTGATAAACAGCGCAATCACCCCGCCGACCAGCGCGAAGGGTATGTTGCCCAGGATCAGCAGCGCCTTCCGCATGGATTGAAAGGTGGTAAACAGGATAACCATAATCAACACCAGCGCTACCGGCACTACCATCGTCAGGTTACGCATCGCGCGCTGCTGATTTTCAAACTCCCCGCCGTAGTCCACATAATAGCCCGTAGGCAGCTCCACCTGGCTCTGGATGTTACGATCCAGTTCCTCGACGACACCGACGATATCCCGCCCGACCACATTCGTCGTGACGACGCCAAAGCGATTGCCCCGCTCACGCTCGATGAGCAACGGCCCGTACTTCAGGTCGATGTCGGCAACCTCCGCCAACGGAGCGAGCGATCCGTCGGGCATCAGGATCATCTGCGAACGCAGGTTACTGACGCTGGCCGGCGCGGCGTCGTCGTCGCCGATGCTGGCCACGACGATGGGGATGCGCTTCTTGCCTTCGATCAGTTCCGAAATCCGGACCCCCTCCAGCCTGGATTTAACGTACACGGCGAAATCCGCCACACTCATACCGTAGCGACGAGCAATGGCAGGCTTCAGGCTGATGTTGAGAAACTGTCCTCCCTCGAGCACCGCGCTCTGCACGTCGACAGTACCTTCGAGACCCCGCGCGATACCACTGATCTCATCGGTAAGCCTGGCCAGGGTCGCCACGTTGTTGCCAAAGACCTTTATCGCGATGTCACCAGTACTGCCAGTCAGCATTTCGGAAACGCGCATCTGAATTGGTTGGGTAAAATTGAAGTTAATCCCGGGAAACTGCAACAAAACCGATCGCATGCTATCGATGAGCGCGAGCTTGTCGGCGGCTCGCCACTCGGAGGCAGGCTGCAGCTCCATGAAGATGTCGGTCTCGTTCAAGGTCATGGGGTCCAGTCCCAGCTCGTCGGAGCCAGTGCGGGAAACAATCTGCCGGATCTCCGGGATTTGCTCGAAAAGGGCCGCCTCCACCTGTTTGGTCAGCTCCGTCGATGCCTGCAAAGAGATACTGGGAGACTTTTCCAATTGCACGATGACATCGCCTTCGTCGAGTGTCGGCATGAAGGTTTTGCCGGTCAATAAAAAGATGGCCACACTGAGCGGCAGTGCGACTGAGAGCGCAACAATCAGTAGCAGTGGAGCCTCCATGACCCGCGCCAGGCTACTCCGGTACATCGTCTGCAGCGCTACTACGTATCCCGGCACCCTGGCTGACTTTGCGTCGAGCAGAAGTGATGCCAGGCTGGGGATCACGGTAAGCGAGATCGCCAGGGCTGACAGCATGGCAAAGACTATCGTCAGCGCCACCGGCTTGAACAGTTTTCCCTCGAGTCCCGTCAGCGTGAGCAGCGGCGAGAAGACGATGATTACGATCAGCGTTCCCGACACCACCGGCACCGCGACGTCCTTGCTGGCGCGGAAGACCCGGTGCAGTGGAGGCAGACCCCGGGTGCCCGCGAGGTGGGTCGCAATATTCTCCACCACCACCACGGACGAGTCGACGATCATCCCGATAGCGATCACCAGCCCACCCAGGCTCATCAGGTTGGCCGACAGACCGTAGAGTTCCATGAAAAAAAACGTGGCCAGCGCAGCCAGTGGCAGTGAAAGTGACACCACGAGAGCCGCACGCAGGTTACCGAGGAAAACCGCGAGCAGCAGGATGACCAGAATCACCGCCTGCAGCAACGCATTCGAGATGGTATTCACCGCTGTATCGATGAGATTGGAACGGTCGTAGAAGACATTGATCTCGGTCCCCGCGGGCAGGGTGGCTTCGATCTCGCTCAGCTTGCGCTTGACGCCGGCCACGACCTCGCCGGTATTGCTGTCCTTGAGCGCAATGACCAGGCCCTCCGTGGTTTCTTCCATGTTGCGAGTTACAGACCCGTAACGCGTCAGGTACCCTTCGCCGACGTCGGCGAGATCCGCGAGCCGGTAACTGGCGCCATCGCGGACCGCGACTACCAGGTTCGCCAGTTCGCGCATATCGCCCGGCCTGCCCTCGGTACGGACGATCAATGCATCATTGCCCTGCTCCAGTTTCCCGGCGCCCATGTTCAGGTTATTGTCGCGAACCGCTGCGATCAGTTCATCCAGGGTAATGCCCAGCTTGGCCATGTAGGCGCTGCGCGGTGTAATCTGGTAGGTCCTGGCATAGCCACCGAGCACATTAACATCGGCAACGCCCGCTACCGTGCGCAGTAGCGGCCGTATCTCCCAGTCCAGCAGTTCCCGTCGCTCCATCAGTGAGAGCCTGGGGTTCTCGAGAGTAAACATGAACATCTCGCTCAGGGGCGTGCTCATCGCGGCGATACCGCCGGTAATACCCTGAGGCAGGCTGTCGCGTATGCTGGCGAGGCGCTCACTGACCTGCTGGCGGGCCCAATAGATATCGGTACCGTTCTTGAAATCCAGAGTAATGTCGGTAATGGCGTACTTGGTCGTCGAACGCAGCATCTCCTGTCGTGGAATCCCGAGCAGCTCTGTTTCAATGCGTCGGGTGACCTGCAGCTCAATTTCCTCGGCGGTCATACCAGGCGCTTTCAGAATGATTTTCACCTGGGTAGGTGCGATGTCCGGAAATGCATCGATAGGCAGATTCAGCCATGCCCGCAGCCCCAGGGCGGCGACCACCACCACGAGAAAAGCCACGAAGAGGCGCTGGGTGAGGGAGAAGCGAATCAGCGCCTCCAGCACTTACTCACCTCCCAGACCCAGCAGCACGCCCTGGGCTGCACTGACCGATGTCACCAACACCTCTCGCCCGGCCAAAGCGCGTTGGCTGGAGACCACGTAGTCGCCTTCGATGGTGGACACTACCTCCACCGGTACGGCTTCCAACCGGTCTCCGTCACGAACAAACACATGGGCCCGGCCCTGCCATTGGAATACGCTCTCCCGATCGACCCTGTAACCGTCGACGCTGTAAAGCGGCGCCACCATGACCTGCTCTCCCGGCAAAAGCCGGCACTCGGGCTGCAACGGCGTGCTCCAGGCGTCGATAAAAAAGTTCCGCGCGATGGCGCCGACGACGGCCACGCCCAGCCTGCATGCGCCCGTGTCGAAGCCCACAACCTGGTCCCGCTGACCGCTGGGCAATGCCACCCCGAGGCGAATGGCCGAGCGCGGTATGATAACGGCCAGCTCCTCCCCGGCAGAAACCCCGGGCGCGGTCTGGCTGTACTTGATCACGCCCGCAACCGGCGCTGTGATGGTGACCGAGTCGTCCTCACCGTCGTCCTCGATCAACAGCGCGTGAAAGTGGCGCATGTGTTCGAACTCGAGTTTCAGCCTGTAGTAATCCTCGCTGATCTGCAGCCACTGGCTGGACTTGATCGCTTTCTTCGCATAGAGCTCGCGATTGTTGGTAAACCGCCGTTCCGCGTCTTCCAGCAGCTGCTGCTTGACGCCGAATTCGGCCAGGAAATGGTGTATCTCCGGCCCCTCGAGAACCGCTATCGGCTGGCGTGCCGTGACCTCCGCCCCCGGCGGTAACAGGTAGCTGAGACGTTGCACCCGGTAGGGTGTGACCACGCTGAAAGCCTCACCCTGGCGAAAGCTTACCGCCGCGGCCAGGGGTTGGCCGGGGTAGGTATCGATCTCGACAATCGCGCTGTACTCGAGGGCCAACCGCCCAAGCGCCGTCGCGTCGATCAGCTCGGCGCCCGCAGCAGCATTGCAGACGCAAACGAGCACGAAAACAGTGTTTGTGTAGAGTTTTTTCACAGCGGGATTCCCGACGCCTGGCGAAGCATCGCCCGGTTCTGCCCTATCAACACGCCGTTGATCGCCGCGGCCGCCTGGGTATCGACAGCCTCCATGGCCCGACGCAGCCAGATTTCGGCACCAATTTCATTGGACGTCCGCAGCTGCCGGAGTTGCTCGACAAGTTTGCTGCCAATCTCCGCCGCCTCCTCCAGCAGCGCCTGTTTCTCGACCAGGAATTCCCGCTCACTTACCAGGCGCTGCCAGCTGTCGTTGAGCGAGGCCTGCAGTTCGTCGTGAGCCTGCCAGTAGCTCTGGGCCGACTGGCGCCACTCGCCCCGGCTGGCTTCCGGAACCAGGTCGAGGAAAGAGAGCGGTATCTCTACCGTCACCCCATACTGGTTTTCATCCAAAAACGGGTTGTCAAACTGCCTCGCAGTAAGGGCAAGATTCCACGGTGTGTTGCGACCGGCCCCGACAGCGAGCAGGCGCTTACTCCGCTCCCAGGACAGCGTCAGCATCTGCATGTCGGGATGCTGCCCCGGCTCGAACCGCCCGGGAGGCGCAACTTCTCCGATATCGCCATCGTCGGGAACGCGACCGAGCCCGGTCAGCTGGCGGTAGCGCTCGTACCAGCGTTTCGTCTCCCGCTGCTGATCCCGCTGCTCGATCTGCGCACGCAGACGTTCCTGCTGCACGGCCAGCACCCCGTACAATGAGACAGCCTGGGCAGCCATGAGCTCCCGCTGCCGCGCTTCCAGGTCGTTGAGCAGGTCGATCTTGCGACTGAGAAAGCGCTCTCGGGTCACCGAGAGCCGCCGCGACCAGAGCGCCTCGCGCAACAGTCCTGAAAAATACAGCCGTCGTCTTTGCAGGTCTGTGGCCTGGAGCCGGCCGGAGAGTTCAACCAGCTCGCGATCACGCTGGCGACCGCCGGGGGACTTCAGTGGCAGATTGAGGCTCAACTCGGTTTCGTTTGTACCCTGGCGCTCGTCACTGTCGAGGTAGGTAAGACTGACGCTGGGGAGCGAGGCGAGCCAGGTCGACGAAGTGTACGGTATCGCCGTGTCGCCGGCGGGTTGGCTACGCAGCACCGCGACGTCGAGGATGTCCCCGAGCCCGAGCTCACTTGCGGTCGAGGCAAGGCAGGGCACCGCAATCAGCAGCTGCGTGGCCAGCACCAATTCAGACCAGGGTGGTTTCATGTTGTCGGTGGACTTTTCGGCGAAATGCGGATTCGGATAGCCAAGAATGCCGGGAACCGGCGGAAAATGCATCGGGCAAATGCCCGTAATGCACCTGTGGTACACTTGTCATATGGACGTTAATTGCTTGTTTTATATCAAAAAATGAAAGATTCACTGATAGCCGCGGTACTCGCCACCATCACGGCACTGAATTTTCTCGACGTCCTGCATGATATCAGGCTGGGCGTCCCAAGAGCACATATCATAGAAGAATCGCTGATTGTCATTGCCGCCGCAGCGGGCTTCGTCTACATCCTCTGGGAAATGCGGCAGCGGACCCGCGAGATGAAGCAACTGGCACACACGCTGTCAGCGGCAGACCAGCAGCTCAGCGACATCACCGAAGAAATGCGTAGCGAGCGCAGGCACTATGGTGAGACCATACAACGGCAGTTTACGGACTGGCAGCTCACCCGGAGCGAGCAGCAGGTCGCCATGCTGATGCTCAAGGGCCTCAGCTTCAAGGAAATTGCCACCGTACGTGAAACCCGGGAAAAGACCGTGCGTCAGCAGGCATCGCGCATCTACGGAAAATCCGGGCTCGAAGGCCGCCACGCTCTCGCCGCATGGTTCCTGGAGGACTTCATCGCCCCCGGTGCCAGCTGAGTAATCCTGCGCCACGGCTGTGCACGACGGGTCATCGGAGCACACCGAAGCACACCTGCGACAGCCTGAACGCCTCCGACGGGAGTCAAGCCAGCGCTGGCAAAGAGATCGGAAACCAGGGACGAGAATACAGAAATGACGTCGTTTTTTATCTTCACTGCCTGTCAATCGCCTGGCACCCATACTATGCTCTGTTGTGGGCGGCTCAAGTGTTCGTGCACACGGCCTGTCTGCGCGGATCACAACAGCTGAAGTCAAACGCGCCACCGGCTCGGCCCCCACGAGGGAGACCGGCTGAAACAAAGGGATATCGCCATGCCATGGAAGACACTGTTTGAACCGGCTACGCTGATCGCGTCCTTCATACAGGAGCGATGTATGAAGACGAGAATGGATTTCAATTACTGGGGGCCAATCGCGATTCTGCTGCTCGCGCTAGGGCTGGTAATACCTGGCCAGGCAACAGCCTCCACCCATGACGATCTGCCCGATACGATCATCGTTTTCGGGGATAGCCTCTCCGACACCGGCAATTCTCTGATAGCCAGCAGCCAAACCTCGCCAGTGCCAGTGCCCTTCCCGTCGCACTATAATGAAGGCCGCTTCTCCAACGGTCCGGTCTGGGTCGACTACCTCGCGGGGAGGTTATCACCCCCGGCACCTGCTGACGGCTTCGCTCTGGCCCCCTCCATCGGTATCGTTGCCGGGAGCGGCGGCGCGACCACCTGCCCTTTGTCCGGCCTCAGTTGCTCCTACGCCTTCGGCGGCTCCGGTACCCAGGACGCCCAGACACCCACAGGAATCGTCCCTGGCCTCCTGACACAGGTGGGGCTGTTCGCCGGCGAACTGCGCGGCTTCGCCGCCGACCCGGAGACGCTCTATGTGGTCTGGTCCGGGGCCAACAATTACCTGTTTCCCGCCTTTAATGCCATTTTTGGCCCACTCGCAGGCGGCTCCATTTTTGGCCCGATCCTGCCGCCGGACTCGCCGTCGGACGCAGTTGCTGATATCCGCGCGGCAATCGAAAACCTGACCGCCCTGGGCGCACGGAAGTTTCTTGTCGTGAACCTCCCGGACCTTGGCGATGCACCGCTGACGGCCCCGGAACTGGCGGCGTTCGTGGACCCGGACGTCCGGGACACACTTCGCTCTCAATCACTGATACACAACCGGAAACTCGCCCGCGCAGTGAGGCGACTGAATCGTCGGGGGGATTCAATCGGCCGGGACATCGAACTACTGGACGCGTTCACCCTGTTCAAACTCAAGCTTTTCCGCCCCGGACGCAAGGATGCCGGCCCGGCGAGTGGCTGCCTGCTGCCGCCGCTTTTCCCCAACCCGCCCTGCGACCCCACCATGCCGCCGGACTTTGACCAGGATTTGCGTACCAGGCTATGGGACGAACAACACCCGACGACCGAATTGCACAAGATTCTTTCGAGGCGCGCGTTCAGGGTCCTCGGCTCGTTTAGCGACAGTCATGACGATGACGATGACGATGACGATGATTGAGCTTGCATTGTCAGCTTAGCCGTCACCCGGTTACGGACCAGCTCGATTCGGGGTTGGCAAGCCCACCCAACCGGTTCCCCGATCGCCACGCGTCCGTCGCGCATATACCCCACAGCGGCGCAGCCAACCGACCAGCATTGTCTCTTCTGTGGACGTGAACAAGCCGGGGAACGCGGCCTATCCACGGCTTTATTCTGGCAGTCAGCGCTGCGACTGGCTCCACGCAGCCCAATTCGCCTGCATGTGGCCCGACTCCAGACATCCTGCATAGTTCACAGCCAATCATTCGCATGTTTAGCGAGAGCTAGCTGATGTTACGGATACGCATTGCTGTCAGTGTGATCCTGACGGTGATGACGACGTTGTCAGGCCGGGTCGCCTGTGGTCAGGAAGACGCTGACGGTGCAGCCGTCATGGCCGCTACGTGCACGTCGCTTACATGCGGCACGCACGGTTGTGCGCCACAACGCAACTTGAGGATGTCCCAATTGCGCGGAACGCCCAAACTACCTAAGATTGCGCCGTTGGCCTGCAACCAGTGCGGCGGGGGAGATCCCACGGTTGAAGTACGTCAAAATTTACGGAGAGCGGAATACCAACACCAACTATCTTGGCGAGATCATACGACTGAATCTCGACGTGGACGAAATTCCTGGCGTGGTGCCCCGGCGCATGCGGCAGATACAGACACGCCTGCCGGCCAAGAACAGGATGCGCGACCTCTACTTTCAGCTGACGTTCAGCCAAAACCTCGGCTGGAAACACGCCAAAGTAAAGTCCGCTGACGAGCTGCTGCGCTATTCGCTGGTGAAAAAACGTGATGTCGGATTCCTGACCATCACCAAGAACCCCTACGCCTGGCTTGTATCATTCTACAAGCGACCGTATCACCAGGACTACGAACCAAAGCACGCGCGACCTGACTTCAATGCATTTCTCGAATTGCCTTGTAGCCAGGTAGGCAGGGAGAACCTCGAGGGCGGCCCATACAACCCGATACAGCTATGGAATATAAAAAACCAGGCCTACCTGCAGCTGTCAGAACTCGATGTTATCAACCTGACGGCAGAAGAAATTCTGGATAATCCGCCGGGTGTGATTGCGAAATCAGCCAGACTTTTGGTCTTGAATACAGCTCGGACACGTTCATCAATTTCGACGAATCGACCAAGTACGAAAGCAAAGACAGTCACTACTATCAGGATTACTACGCCAATGAGCGCTGGAAAGAGTCATTACCGGCGACTCCGTTGAAATTATTAATCGTTATCTTGACCCGGCACTGATGGAACGGTTCGGTTACAGTCTCATCTGAACTATCGCGTTCTCTTGACGGCGCCCCGAGGGCGGCCTTAACAATAGTGAACGAGACCCGCATGACCGGCCTCAGCAAACGCTACTGCGCCGTACAACAAACCCCTGACCGAGCCACGCCAGAACTACTCCCACTCAATGGTCGCGGGTGGCTTGCTGCTCACATCGTAGGTCACGCGCGACACACCGCTGATTTCGTTGATGATCCGGTTAGACACCCGTTCCAGCAGCTCGTAGGGCAGGTGCGCCCAGCGCGCGGTCATGAAATCCACCGTTTCCACCGCCCGCAGGGCAATGACGTATTCGTAGCGCCGGCCGTCGCCCACGACCCCCACTGATTTCACCGGCAGGAAGACCGCGAAGGCCTGGCTGGTTTTCTCGTACCAACCCTCCCGTCGCAGCTCGGTGATAAAGATGTCGTCCGCCTGGCGCAGCAGGTCGGCGTAGGTCTTTTTCACCTCACCGAGAATGCGCACGCCCAGGCCGGGCCCGGGGAACGGGTGGCGGTAGACCATATCGCGCGGCAGGCCCAGCTCGAGACCGATCTGGCGCACCTCGTCCTTGAACAGTTCCCGCAAGGGCTCCACCAGTTCAAGGTTCATGTCTTCCGGCAGCCCCCCGACGTTGTGGTGGGACTTGATCACGTGAGCCTTGCCCGTCTTGGCACCCGCGGACTCGATCACATCGGGGTAGATGGTGCCCTGTGCCAGCCAGTTGACGTCTTTGAGCCTGGCCGCCTCGTCGTCGAATACCTCGATGAAGGTATTGCCGATAATCTTACGCTTCTGCTCCGGGTCCGCCACGCCTTCGAGCTTGCCAAGAAACAGGGCCTCGGCATCGACGCGGATCACCCGCACACCCATGTTGCGGGCGAACATATCCATGACCTGGTCGCCCTCGTTGAGACGCAGCAGGCCGTTGTCGACGAACACACAGGTGAGTTGTTCACCGATGGCGCGGTGCAGCAACGCGGCGACCACCGAGGAATCCACGCCACCCGAGAGGCCCAGCAGAACCTTGTCATCCCCCACGGTATCGCGCACACGGGCGACCGCATCCTCGACGATGTTCGCCGGGGTCCACAACACCTCGCAGCCACACTGCTCCAGTACGAAGTGCTCGACGATACGCTTGCCCTGCAGGGTGTGCGTCACCTCCGGATGAAACTGGATGCCATAGAACGGTTTTTCGCGGTGGGCCATACCCGCGATCGGGCAACTGTCGGTCTCGGCGATCAGTTCGAAGCTCTCGGGAAGGACCACCACCTTGTCGCCGTGACTCATCCACACATCCAGCAGGCCGCGCCCTTCGTGGTCGATGTGATCACGAATATCGTGTAACAGGCCGCCGTTGCCGACCTGGCGGATCTGGGCGTAACCGAACTCACTCACGTCCGAACCCGCCACCTCGCCGCCAAATTGTGCGGCCATGGTCTGCATGCCGTAACAGATGCCCAGCACCGGCACACCGAGTTCGAACACGCAGGCCGGGGCTCGGGGGGAATCCATTGTCGGCACCGACTCGGGACCACCAGAGAGGATGACGCCGCGCGGGTCGAACTCCCGTATCTCGGACTCGCTCATGTCCCAGCCGCGAATCTCGCTGTAGACACCGACCTCGCGGACGCGGCGAGCGATCAGCTGGGTGTATTGGGAGCCGAAATCGAGGATGAGTATCTTCTGGGCATGAATATCTAAGGTCATGGATTGTTCCAGGAAATGGTCTTCAGCTGTGCCTGTCCCCGCTGGCTGCAGAAAAGCACACGGAGCGGCACAGGCCCGGCGCCCATGGTGCGGTTCAGTGTGTCGCATGGAACACAGGATGCAGCGCGTCGTTGCAGTTGAGTTGGTCAGCGCACCGGGTAGTTCGGCGCTTCCTTGGTGATCGACACGTCGTGAACATGGCTTTCCGACATCCCCGCCGCGGTGACCCGGACGAACTCCGGCTTGGACCGCATCGTCTCGATATCCACGCTGCCGGTGTAGCCCATCGCGGAGCGCAACCCTCCCATCAGCTGATGCACGATCGCCGACACCGGGCCCTTGTAGGGGACGCGGCCCTCGATCCCTTCCGGCACCAGCTTCTCGGTGCCTTTGCTCGCATCCTGGAAGTAGCGGTCCGAGGAACCCTCGTTGCGGGACATCGCCCCGAGGGAGCCCATCCCCCGATACGACTTGTACGTGCGGCCCTGATAGAGCTCCACCTCGCCGGGAGCCTCTTCCGTACCGGCAAACATACTGCCCATCATCACCGAGTGGGCCCCGGCGACGATCGCCTTGGCGAGATCGCCGGAAAAGCGGATGCCGCCGTCGGCAATCACCGGTACTCCGTGTTGAGCGAGGGCAGCGCAGACATTGGCCACGGCGCTGATCTGCGGCACGCCGATGCCTGTCACCACGCGAGTGGTGCAGATCGAACCCGGGCCGATTCCCACTTTGACACCATCGGCGCCGGCCTCCACGAGGGCGATCGCGGCAGCGGCGGTGGCTACGTTACCGGCGATGACCTGTATATCGGGATAAGTCGCCTTGATCCAGCGTACCCGGTCGATCACGTTGCGCGAATGCCCGTGGGCGGTATCTACCACCAGGACGTCCACCCCGGCTTTGACCAGCGCAGCGACACGCTCGTCGGTATCGACACTGGTGCCCACTGATGCACCTGCTCGCAACTGCCCCTGCGAATCCTTACAGGCGTGGGGGAAGCTTTCGGCCTTGTCGAAGTCCTTGACGGTAATCATTCCCCGCAGGTCGAAGGCATCGTTAACCACCAGAATCTTCTCGATACGGTGCTGGTGCAGCAACCGCTGCACTTCCTCCGAACTGGCGCCCTCCCTGACGGTCACCAGCTTCTCGCGGGGTGTCATGATGGTGGAGACAAGCTTCTGGAGGTCGGATTCGAACCGCAGGTCGCGCCGGGTAACGATTCCCACGAGATCATCCCCTTTCAATACAGGCACTCCCGAAATCCCGTGCGCACTGGTCAGCTGGATCAGCTCTGCCACCGTGGCGTCCTGCTGGATCGTGATCGGGTCCTTGACCACGCCGCTCTCGAATTTCTTGACGCGCCGCACCTGCTCCGCCTGCTCCCTGACGCCCATGCTCTTGTGAATGATGCCAATGCCGCCCTCCTGGGCCATGGCAATCGCGAGCCCCGACTCGGTAACCGTGTCCATGGCGGCGGAGACCAGTGGGATGTTCAGGCTGATTTCCCGCGTCAGACGGGTCCTGAGGTCCACATCGGTTGCTACGACCTCCGAATACCCCGGCAGCAGCAGGACATCGTCGAAGGTGAAGGCTTCCTCGGCAATACGCAACATCTGGGCATGGACTCCTGGTGGCATTGGGGCCGCCGCTGGCGACTAAAAGCTAAACATGCCATTATACGGCGTCTCGCGCGCATGGGTAAACATCCGCTTGTCCCGGCTCCAAAACCCCGAACCAGCCGCCCCGATACCGGTGTTATCCGTCAGCCAGCTCAACCGGCAGGCACGCCAGCTCCTGGAAGGGCATTTTGGCTTTGTCCGGGTGGAGGGCGAAGTTTCCAATTTCATGGCAGCGGCCTCCGGCCACTGGTATTTCTCCCTGAAGGACGGCGGGGCGCAGGTTCGCTGCGCCATGTTCCGCAACCGTAACCAGCGGGTCCGACAGCGTCCGGCCAACGGCGATGCCGTCAGGCTGCGATGCCGGGTGACACTCTACGAGGCCCGCGGGGAATTCCAGCTCGTGATCGAGCACCTGGAGGCCGCCGGCGCGGGGGCTCTCCAGGCCAGGTTCGAGGCGTTGAAGGCAAAGCTCCTCGCCGAAGGCTTGTTCGCACCGGAGCGCAAGCAGCCGCTACCACCAACGATCCGGCGGCTGGGCATAATCACCTCAGCGCGAGGCGCAGCCATCCACGACGTGCTGACGGTGCTGGCACGCCGCTGCCCCTCGATCGCGATCGACATCCTGCCTGTGGCGGTGCAGGGAGACGCGGCAGGAGAGCAGATCAGTGCGGCTATCGCCCAGGCCAACCGGTGGCATCGTGACGGGAAAATCCCGCTTGATGCCCTGCTGGTGACCCGCGGCGGCGGTTCACTGGAAGACCTGTGGGCCTTCAACGAGGAAGTGGTTGCCCGGGCAATCGCCGCAAGCGAGTTACCGATAGTGAGTGCGGTAGGACACGAGGTGGACTTTACCATCGCCGATATGGTGGCTGACCAGCGTGCGCCGACGCCATCGGCGGCGGCTGAATTACTCAGCCCCGACCAGGAGGAGACGAAACGACGCCTCGTTGCGCTGGAGACCATGCTGCAGAGACGGATTCTGGCCAGGCTGTCTATCCTGAATACCGGGATCATTCAGTTGCGCAAACGCCTCAAGCACCCGGGCTTCCAGCTGCGTGAGCGCGCTCAGCGCCTGGACGATCTCGAACAGCGCCTGCACAGGTCCCAGCAGGGGCGTTTGCGCCAGCAGCGTCAGCACCTGGCGCTGCTGGAGCGCCAGCTGAAAACACATGCGCCGGGACTGCGCGTCCAACAGCTCGACCGCCGCTACCGCGATCTTGAACAGCGGCTGCAGCAAGCTATCGGCAATCGCCTCGTGGGAGCCCGGGCCCGGCTGACGCAGCTCGACCGGGTGTTGGGATCGCTGAGTCCGCTGCGAGTACTGGAGCGCGGCTATGCCATCGTATCCCATGGTGAACTGGGGGTAATACAGGACTCAGACCAGTTGCAGAGCGGCGACCGGGTGCAGGCAAGGCTGGCCCGTGGCAGCCTCGATCTGACCGTCAACACCGTGCACAAAGCCGAATAAGACCAAGCATTGCGTCAGAGTCTCGCCTGGCCTGCTCAGGATAGCGGGTACCGTGCTGCACGTCGCAAACATCACCCTGAAAACAGAACCCTGAAAAAGGTGCCTGCCGAAAAACTGCCGAGAGAACTATCAGGGACGGCCCGGGGGACTGTCCTCAACCAACGACGATCGCGATACCCAACCCGATCGACAGCAGGAGCGCGACAGACGCCGTGCCCAGTAAGACACGTTCATCCGGGGTCATTTTTTCCGACATGGCCCACCCCTCTCTTCGATCTTGATACCGGCGACCAGAGTAGCAGGACGGTACGGGGCGGGGGTCATGAATACGGTGACTATTTCGCGTCCACCATCCGCATAATTACAACCTCCCGCCGGTTGACACCTCCCTATCGCACGCGTGGCGCCGGCTCCAGCGGTAGACGCGATTCGGGGCTGCGGGGCTGCGGGGCTGCGGGGCTGCGGGGGGGGGGGGCGGAGAGTGTCGTTGTATACGACACGTTGTGGGCGTTACTGCGACGGCTCATGCACGACGCAGAGCCAGCCACCAAAGCCTGAGAGATTGCGGGACGGTTTGAAGCAAAGCATGAACCGCTGCAGGCGCCTGTATGGCTACAGCGGCAACCACCGCCGTATCAATACTTGGCAGGCAACCGGGTATTGATGATGATGTGGCGGCCTTCGAAGCGAATATATTCGCCGATGGTGAGGTCCTTGAGAATACGGGCCACCATCTCCCGCGATGCGCCCACCCGGTCGGCGATGTCCTGCTGGGTCAGTTTCTCGGGAATGTAGAGCGTGCCGTCACCCCGCTCCTCGGACAGATCCATCAACACGTTGGCAACCCGACCGTAGACATCCTGCAGCGCCAGGCTCTTGACATCCGCCGTGAGTTTGCGCACCCGTTGTGCGAGGTTGCGAACCAGCTTGCGTCCGATATTCGGGTACTGGTCGAGGACCCGGTTGAAATCGTCTTTATAAATGATGCAAAAACTGGACTTCTCGACAGTGCGCACTGAGGCTGAACGGGTCGAATCATCCAACAGGGCCAATTCGCCGAAGTAGTCCCCGGCCCCCTGGGTGTTCATGATGAATTCCTTCCCGTTCTTGTCACTGCAGTACACCTTGACCTTGCCGCTCTCGATCACGAACAGCGAATCGGCGGGGTCATTCTCGTGAATGACAACGGTGTTCTTGGGGAAAGCCCGGCTGGTGCTGCTCGCGGCCAAGGCGTCCAGTTCTTCCTGCGAAAGACCCTGAAATATCTCGACCTGCTGCAACATCTGTGATCCTGTCCTCTACGCGTTCAGCTCGATCCCCGGAATCCCGGACAATGGTACCCCAAAGTGAGACCAATACGCACCAAAACTGCAGCAAAATTCGCTGATCTGCAGTGTATAAACGGGTTAAATAGCCGTTCCCTCAATCCGCGGTCCCTCGCTATACTCTACTGACGTGCGGCAGCCAGGAATTATTCCGGATTGTGACCACATCTCCAGTTCAATCCCCGGGCCAATGGAGCGACCTGCTTCTGTGGTCACTGGTGGAATTGCGGCAACAAGTGGAAGACGCCGGCACGGCCCTGGGCGACGATGCCCGGGACGACCTCTCACACCTGTTCGCTGCCGGCAATCGCCTGGAAAACCTGCTCCAGGCGGACCCCTCACCCGACAGCGCCCACGACATCAGGAACACCCTCTCGGCTATCCGCGGGTATGCAGAGATGCTGCGTGAGGATCTGGGAATCACCGCACCCGCACTGGACGATACTCTCGCGCGGCTGCTGATGGCGGTACAGACCGCGCACACCGGAGAGATAAGCGCTGCGCCACGCGAAGCACCGGTGCTCGCCGCCGAGCCAGGGTTTATCCTGGCAGTGGACGATCTGAAAGAGAACCGCGAGTTGATCGCGCGCTACCTGTCTCGCTCGGGACACATCGTGGTTACCGCCTCCGGTGGGGAGGAGGCCCTGAAAACGCTGGCGCAGGCCGATGTCGACGTGGTCCTGCTGGACCTCGTGATGCCGGGCATGGATGGACGCGAGGTACTGCGCAGAATCAAGGATCACCCCGAATGGCGGGCAACGCCGGTGATCGTGATCTCCGGGCGCCAGGACATGGACGGGATCATCGACTGCATCGAGGCCGGCGCCGAAGACTACCTGTTCAAGCCTTTCAACCCGGTGCTGCTGCAGGCCAGGATCAAGGCCGGTATAGAGCGCAAACGCTGGCATGACCGGGAGGCCCAGTACCGGCAGCAACTGGAGCGCAACGAAAAATTCATTCGCGCCACCTTCGGGCGCTACCTGACCGACGAGATCGTCGCCGACATACTCGAGCGCCCGGAAGGCCTGGAGCTCGGGGGCGACCTCAGGGAAGTCAGCATCATGATGTCGGACATCCGCGGCTTTTCGACACTCTGCGAGCGACTCGCGCCCGACCAGGTGGTGAAACTGCTCAATCGCTATCTCGGGGTCATGACCGACATCATCATGGCGCATAACGGCACCATCGACGAGTTTGTGGGTGACGCCATCCTGGCCGTATTCGGCGCGCCGCAACGCCGGGACGATGATGCCGACCGTGCGGTCAGTTGCGCACTGGCGATGCAGGCGGCTATGCAAGAGATCAACCGCGTAAACGAGAGTGAGGGACTGCCTGCACTGAGTATGGGCATAGCGATCAATACGGGCGATGTGATCGCGGGAAACATTGGCTCCGAACGGCGGAGCAAGTACGGTTTTGTCGGGCACCACATGAACCTGACGGCACGCATCGAGAGCAAGACCCGGCGCGGGGAGATTTCGATATCCGACAGCACGCTGCGGAAACTACGCCAGGACTACTGTATCGGTGGCAGCCGCACCCTGAAGGTTCGCGGCATTGATGAGCAGGTGCTGGTGCACCAGATCAAGGGGGTGGCTTCGTGAATGCCGGCGCCACGGCGGGCCGGAACAACGGCGACCCAGCCACGCTTCTGCTGGTGGAGGATAACGAACTCAACCGGGATATGCTGCGGCGGCGACTCACCCGCGCCGGCTACGGGGTGCTGACCGCCGGAGATGGCGAAAAAGCCCTGGCGATCATGCATAGAGAACGCCCCGCACTGGTGCTGATGGATATGAACCTGCCGGTCATGGATGGCTGGACTGCCTGCCGGCAGGCCCGGAAGTCAGAGGATACGCGCGGCATTCCGATTCTGGCCCTCACCGCTCACGCCATGGATGCCGACAGGCAGCAGGCGCTCGATGCCGGCTGTGACGACTTCGCCACCAAACCCATCGATTTCCCGGACCTGCTGACCAAGATCGAACACCTGCTTGCCTCATGAGTCTTCGCCGCCGCTTGACACTCTCGCTGTTCGCCATCCTGATCCTGTTCGGGTTCAACGTCGGCACGCATTTCTGGGGCAGCTTCGCGCGTACGGAGAGCATGGTCGCCTACCGCAACTCGGTGCAGGCCGCACAGCTGTCCATAGAACTGGAGCAATCCCTCAACGACCAGCGCCAGCAGATCCTCATTCTGGACACGCTGAGGGAAAATACCGACGACAAACTGGATGCGAGTGAGCTGGGTCAGGCGGAGGCGAGCCTGGACGCCATCAGCGCGATGATCCGCGAGTTGGGCGACCTCAGTCACGACACAACACAACAGCAGTACGATCAGCTGTGGCAAAGCGGCAAGACCCTGCTCGATGGATGGAGGGGTTTCTACCGTAACTACAATGATCCCGAAGTCGTGGTCGATATCAGTGACCCCTTCCCCTTCTTCGAAACCAGCGAGCGACTGAAAGTACTGGAACAGCGCCAGACTTTTATCGCGGAACAGCGCGCCGCGATCATCGACCGTACCATCACCCTGACGGACCGCATCACCGTGATTGGATTCCTGGCGTCGATATTTCTCACCTCGACCCTGGGTTTTTTTCTCGTTCGACACACCAACAGCTCACTGAAACGCCTCAAAACCGGCACCGAGCGGTTCGGCAGTGGCGACCTGAACTACCGTATCGACAATATCGACGACAGCGGTGAACTGGGCGACCTCGCGGGCGCCTTCAATGCGATGTCGGACAAATTGCGGAATGCAATCACCGACGTTCGCCAGGCACGGGACGCGGCAGACCAGGCCAATGCAGCCAAGAGCATCTTCCTTGCCAACGTGAGCCACGAGCTGCGCACGCCGCTGAATGCGATCATAGGCTACAGCGAGATGCTGCACGACGAACTCGACGACGAACAACCGATCAGCCACGGGCAGTTCCAGTCCGACCTGGACAAGATCATCGTTTCCGGGCGTCAGCTGCTCAGCCTGATAAACGACATCCTCGACCTGTCAAAAATAGAAACCGGCAAAATGGCGCTGCACTGCGAAAACTTCATGCCGGGCGACATCATTACCGAAGTCTGCGACGCGCTGTCACCGCTGCTGCAGGCGAAAGGCAATCGCCTGATACTCGAGGGCATCACCGGACTCCCGGCCCTGCACAACGATGCCACCAAGTTTCGGCAGATCTTTGTCAACCTGCTTAGCAACGCCTGCAAATTTACCGACCAGGGCCTGATCACACTCGCCGCCAGTACCCTGGATGACAAACCCGGGTGGCTGGAGTTCAAGGTCACGGATACCGGCATCGGGATGAACGAGGAACAACAAACCCGGGTGTTCGATGCCTTTGAACAGGCCGAAAATGCCACCAGCTCGACTTACGGTGGCACCGGTCTGGGTCTCGCCATCTGCCAGGACTTCTGTCAGTTGATGGGCGGCACTATCCGTGTTGAGAGTGAGCCCGGGAAAGGCTCGACGTTTACTGTCGCCCTGCCCCCTGCCCCAGAGTCAGCTCGCGCAGCCGCTTGAGCGCCTCCTCCCGCTTCTGGAGGTCTTCCCGCAACGTGGCATTACTGTCTTCCAGGTCATCGACGTGGCGGTACATCACCCGAAAGCTTTCCAGTGACATGGCGACCAGCAGTACACGCTCGTCGACCTCCCAGCTGTCACGAAACTGTTTCTGCAGCCGGCGGTAGGACTTCTTCGAGGCATTCGGATCATAGAAGGGGCTGTGCTGCAGCGTGCCGATATAGGTGATCGCCATGTTGGCTTCCCAGGTGCTGAGCGGTGACTTTTCAAGGCGCTCATAGCGCTGGAAATAGTCAACGGCCTCGATATGATCGCCAGCGGCAAGCGCTGCAAAACCCCGGTCGAGAAACGTGGTATCCCTCCCGGTCTTCCCCTCCGGCCCCGTCCCGCACTCGCACTCAGGCTGGGTCAGGTTCAGGGTCAACTCCGGGATATCCTGCGCGTCCGCAACTTCCGCGGGAGGCGCGCGTGGTGGCTCGGCCCCGGACGTGACCTCACGCATGACGGCGTCGTCATTTTGCGAGGTCGCACATCCCTGCAGCAGCACGAACATTCCGATGGCGGTGGCAACAGATTTCACGGACACTAAAAACCTCGGAGTCAGGCCGAAGCCGGGCCCGTCGTACCGCTGATCACGGCACGGGCGGCCCGGCAGTCGTTATTCGGGGCGCATATGCGGGAACAGGATAACATCTCGAATCGATGCCGAATCGGTGAGCAACATAACCAGCCGGTCGATCCCGATGCCCTCACCCGCGGTGGGCGGCAACCCATATTCCAGCGCCCTGATGTAGTCGTGGTCGAAGTGCATGGCCTCCTCGTCCCCGGCCTCCAGCTCGGCCACCTGTTCACGGAAACGCGCGGCCTGATCCTCGGAGTCGTTGAGCTCCGAGAATCCATTGGCCAGCTCGCGGCCGCCGACGAAGAATTCAAAGCGATCAGTCACAAACGGATCCGCGTCACTGCGCCTGGCAAGTGGGGACACCTCGGTCGGATAGGCGGTAATAAACGTCGGCTGGTCGAGGTGGTGCTCGACTGTTTTTTCGAAGATCTCGATCTGGATCTTGCCGAGACCCCAGTTGTCCTTGACTGGAATCTCGAGATTGCGGGCCACGTCGCGGGCGGAACCGGGGTCGCGAAGCGCCTCTGCGTCGATCCCGGGATTAAACTGCAGAATGGCATCGAAGACGGTCATCCGCGCAAACGGCTTCGAAAAATCGTACTCCGATCCCTGGCAGGTCACCGTCTGGGTTCCGAGCACCGCCGCGGTCAGTTTGCGCAGCATGTCCTCGGTGAGGTCCATGGCGTCCTGGTAATCAGCATACGCCCAGTAGTACTCGAGCATGGTGAATTCCGGGTTGTGACGGGTGGAGAGACCCTCGTTGCGAAAGCTTCGATTGATCTCGAATACCCGTTCGAAGCCACCGACCACCAGGCGCTTGAGGTAAAGCTCCGGCGCGATGCGCAGGTACATGTCCTGGGAGAGCGCATTGTGGTGGGTTACGAAGGGTCTCGCAGCCGCCCCGCCGGGTATCACCTGCATCATCGGCGTCTCGACCTCCATGAACTCCCGGCCATTCATGTACGCGCGGATAAAATCGATGACCCGGGATCGAGTCCGGAATACAGCCCGGGACTCCGCATTGACGATCAGGTCGACATAGCGCCTCCGGTAACGCAGTTCCTGGTCCGCAAGCCCGTGGTACTTGTCCGGCAATGGCCGCAAAGCCTTGGTCAGGAGTCGCGCCTCTGACATGTTGATGTAGAGGTCACCTTTCCCGGATTTATGGAGAACGCCCTCGGCGGCGACGATGTCGCCGAGGTCCCAGCTCTTGATCAGAGCGAGTGTCTGTTCATCCAGGCCCTTGCGGTCGATATAGAGCTGAATCTCGCCGGACGCGTCCTGGATCAGCAGGAAAGCGCCCCGATTGCGTATCAGGCGACCGGCCACGGCGTAGCGTTTGCCGGCGGCCTCCAGCTCCGCCTTTGAGGCGTCGGCGAACTCAGCCTGCAGCGCGCCGGCCACCGCCGAGCGACGGAAATCGTTGGGAAACGCGCCACCGCTCTCGCGCAGCAAGTCCAGCTTGGCACGACGCTCAGCAATCAGCTTGTTCTCTTCCTGAGGTTCGGCACCGCGATCGGTCATAGTGGCTCCTTGCGCCGGATTGATAACACGGGGGCTACAGGCCTTTCTTCAGCGAGGCTTCGATAAACGGGTCGATCGCGCCGTCCAGTACCGCCTGGGTGTTGCTCGTCTCCACGCCGGTTCGAAGGTCCTTGATCCGGGAGGAGTCCAGCACGTAGGAGCGGATCTGGCTGCCCCATCCAATATCGGCCTTGCTGTCTTCCATGGCCTGCTTCTCCTCGCTGCGCTTCAGTATCTCCATTTCGTAGAGCTTGGCGCGCAGCAGTTTCATCGCATTGTCGCGATTCTGGTGCTGCGAGCGCTCGGTCTGGCACTGAACCACGATACCGCTGGGGTTATGCGTGAGCCGCACCGCGGAGTCCGTCTTGTTGACGTGCTGGCCACCGGCACCACTGGCACGGTAGGTATCCACCCGGAGGTCAGCCGGATTGATGTCGATCTCGATATTGTCGTCTATCTCCGGGGCCACGAACACCGAGGCGAAGGACGTGTGCCGGCGATTACCCGAATCAAAGGGGGACTTGCGCACCAGCCGATGCACGCCGGTCTCGGTGCGCAGCCAGCCAAAGGCATATTCGCCCTCGAATTTTATCGTCGCGCTCTTGATCCCTGCCACGTCACCGGCCGAGACCTCGATCAACTCGGTCTTGAAGTCACGGGCCTCGCCCCAGCGCAGGTACATCCGCAGCATCATCTCGGCCCAGTCCTGCGCCTCCGTGCCGCCCGAGCCGGCCTGGATATCCAGAAACGCGTTATTGGCATCCATCTCGCCGTCGAACATGCGCCGGAATTCCAGTTGCTCCAGCTGGGCCAGCATGCCGTCGATGTCGCGGGCCAGTTCGCTGGCGGCGGCTTCATCATCTTCCTCCGCGGCCATTTCCAGCAGGTCCCGGGTGTCGGCGCTACCCGTATCGAGCTTCTCGATGGTATGGACGATAGCCTCGAGTGATGCCCGCTCGCGTCCCAGTTCCTGGGCGCGGTCCGGGTCATCCCAGACGCCGGGCTCGGCCAGTTCGAGCTCTACCTCGGAGAGGCGTTCCTTGCGCTGGTCGAAGTCAAAGATACCCCCTCAGCACGTCGGTGCGCGCCTCGATATCCTTGAGTGTCTGCAGTAACGGGTTGATTTCTAGCATGATGTCGTCGCGGCCTGAAGAAAGGCGCGCATTTTACCCCAGCTGCGACTGAAAAGGCACGACTCTCACAGCTGGTTGAGCAGATAACCGATCAGCATGACCTGGGGAACGGCAACAACGGGCAGTGCCAGCGCGATCCGCCATGACGAGGTCGTATCACGGATCGACATCACCTCGGTATAGTCAGTCGCAACGCCCGCCATGAGAAACGTGAAGCTGTTGCCAGGAGCGCCGGCCCGGTTCATCAGGTCTGCGGCGATCGGCGTGGAGCCCTCCGAACAGACCTCGATAACGGTGGTCGCGAGCAGAGTCAGCCAGAGACCCGCCGCGGTGGCGCCAAACCACACCGCGAACGACTCCTCCGGCACCAGCGCCCTGATCAGGGCCGCCAGAATCAGCCCGAACAGGGCCCAGCGAATCACCACCCGCGAGCCAGCCAGACCGTCCCGGGCCACGGCCCCGACGCCGGCGGCGGAGACCGACACCGTTTCGCGGAACTCTCGCCACAATTCCGGCAGCGGGCGCGGCTCTGCCAGCTGGGCGCGCCAGGGGTTGTCGGGCAGCTTCCCTCTGGCGACCAGTGCTTCGAAAACCAATCCGGTCAGGATGCCGATGACAAGCGACAGCCCGATGAAGGCCAGCGTCCAGCCCAGGCCGATCAGGCCGACCAGGATCAAGGTCAGTGAGAGAGAGTTCCAGGGGCTGGCCAGCAGAAAAGCCATGACCTGGCCCGCGCTGGCCCCACGCTCGTAGAGTTTCATACCCACCGCCAGGATACCGTGGCTGCAAAGGTCGAGAAACACACCCGCAAGCGTCGCCCGAAAGAGGCCTCCCATACCGCCGTCGCGACCCAGGACGCCCATGACCAGTTCCCTGGGAACCCGCGCCAGCAAACCGACGAAAACCACCCCGATGGCGATACCCCACCACATGCGGTTGAACAACTCCACGATACCACTCGTAAACACGTCGACAGGCGAGCCGTGGTCGTGCGGCAGCAGACTGCCCCAGAGATAGGCCGTGGTAACGATGACCAGGGAGATAAGTAGCAAATAGTCGCGACGCGCCGGGGTCTCACAGCAGCTGTCGGCTGTGGCAGTCTCACTCGGGCAACAGTGCGATGCCGACTCAGGGGCACCTTGCCCCGCGGGCGTGACAGGGTGGTTCAAGGTGACACCCCCGCCCAATCGGGTCTGCAGCCACAACCGTGCCATGGCCGTTCAACCGGCAAGCGGTATGCCGCCAGGCGAACAGGGGGCAGGTGCCGGTTCTGGTGGCGCGCGGCTCGCGAGAGGTTCATCACCACCCCTCCGGTCGATCGGCTGAATGCATAGTCTCCAACATTACCGTTGCTGGAATGTCATTACAATGTCGGGCCGCGATCAGCGAACCGGCGCCAGTTGCTCCACCAGCAGCTGTACCGATTGCCTGCCCCGGTAGTCGTTGACGTCGAGCCGGTAAACCGCGTCCACCAGCAGCACGCTGGCGTCTGGCCATCGCTGCGGATCGATATTGAAGGCGATGGCATCGACCGCATCCACAGCTCCTTCCGGGCGCAGCCGCATTTTAAGGTGGCACTCGCCCACCAGGCGTTGCTCCAGGAGGTCGAAACGCCCATCGAAGAGGGGCTCGGGAAACTGCTGGCCCCAGGGCCCGGCGTAACGCAGCGTCCGGGCCACCTCGAGTTCGAGGTCGGTCGCGTCAAGTTCACCATCGGATTCGAATACCGGCTTCGGATCGCCGGCCCCCATCTGTCGGCTCACGACCTCGATAAAAGCCCGCTCGAATTCGGCCAGGCGGTCTCGTTCCAGGGTCAGGCCAGCGGCCATCGCGTGCCCGCCGAACTTGTGCAGAAGACCGGGATGCAGCGCCGCGACGCTGTCCAGCGCATCGCGGATATGAACACCGGGAATGGAGCGCGCGGAGCCCTTGAGCTGCCCGGGGTCACCGTCAGCGAAAGCGACGGTAGGCCGGTGTCGGCTGTCCTTGATCCGCGATGCCAGTATACCGATCACGCCCTGGTGCCATCCGGGCTGATACAGCACCACCGCCGGGGATTGTGTGGAGGTATTGTCAACATCCAGTTGCTCCAACGCGGCATCAGCCTCCTGGCGCATCGTGCTCTCGATCTCTCTCCGCTGTCCATTCAACTGGTGCAATTGCTCGGCCAGGGACCGCGCGGTTCCCGCGTCGCTGCTGAGCAGGCATTCTATACCCAGGGACATATCAGCCAGCCTGCCGGCGGCATTGAGCCGGGGCGCGGCACCAAAGCCCAGGTCGGTGGCGACAGCGGTCGATGGATTGCGGGACGCGACTTCCAGAAGGGCGCGCACACCGGGGCGACTGCGACCGGCCCGGATTCGCTGCAGTCCACCGGCGACGAGGATGCGGTTGTTCAGATCAAGCGGTACGACATCGGCGACGGTGCCGAGCGCTACCAGGTCCAGGTAATCAGCCAGGCGCGGCTCGGGTACGCCGCGCCGCGCGAACCACCCGCGGCGTCGCAGCTCGGCCCGCAATGCCATCATCACGTAAAAGATGACGCCGACACCGGCGAGGCATTTGCTGGGAAACCCACACCCGCGCTGCGAAGGGTTGACGATGAGGTCGGCGTCGGGGAGGGTATCACCGGGCAGGTGGTGATCAGTAATCAACGTGGCGATTCCCGCTGCACGGGCGGCAGCGACCCCCTCCACACTGGAGATACCGTTATCGACGGTCACGATCATCTGCGGCTCGTAGCGCTCCGCGAGGGCTACGATCTCCGGTGTCAGCCCGTAACCGTACTCGAAGCGATTCGGCACCAGGTACTCGGCACGGGAGGCGCCACAGGCGCGCAGCATGGATACCAGTAAGGCGGTACTGGTTGCCCCATCGGCATCAAAGTCACCCACGACCACGATGCAGGCATCCTCGGCAAGCGCGTCGGCGAGTCGCACTCCGGCAGACTCCGCGTTCTTCAAACCGGAGGGGGGTGCCAGCCTGGAAAAATCGAGCGCGAGGTCTTCTGCCCGGTTCACGCCGCGAGCGGCGTAGACCCTGGCCAGCAGAGGGTGGACTCCCGCGGCCTGCAGGCACTCGGTGCTGGCAGTCTCGCGCCGGCGCACGGGTCTGGGCCCCGCCACGATGACAGCGTCAGCCTTGCAGACGGGCAGCCATGTGCGCCTGCACCGCCACCAGTTCGTTGGCCAGGACCTCAAACCGCTCTTCCCTCTGGAAGAGATCGCCGAGGTGAAGCGGCAGCGCGGGCTCGAGGCCCACGCCGGCCGCGGCCACAGCTGCGGGAAACTTGGCGGGATGCGCCGTCGCCAGGGTAACGACCGGAAGCGACCCCGGGAGTGCCTCAGCCAATGCCGCGTGCAACCCGATGGCAGTGTGTGGATCCAGCAGGTATTCGCAGTCCTCCCAGGTCCTTGCAATCTGCTCACGCGTCGCAGTGTCATCGACCCGGCAGCTGCTGAACAGCGAGCGAGCCCGGGTCATGGCTGTGGGAGAAAAACTCACGTCGCCAGCCTCGAATTGCCCCATCAGCCCGGCAATTGCGGCCCCGTCGCGATCATACAGATCGAACAGCAGTCGCTCGAAGTTACTGGACACCGAAATATCCATACTCGGCGACAGGCTGTGCACGAGTTCCTGCCGGCCGTAGATACCCTCGCTGAGTGCCTTGTGAAGCACATCGTTGGCGTTGGTGGCAATGATGAGCCGCTCCACGGGCAGACCCATGCCCTGCGCGAGATAGCCCGCGAAGATATCGCCGAAATTGCCGGTCGGCACGGAGAACGCGACGCCGCGCGAGGGGGCGCCCAGGGCCACGGCGGCGTAGAAATAGTAGACAATCTGGGCCATGATCCGCGCCCAGTTGATGGAATTGACTGCCACCAGCGAGCGACCGGACGGCAGGAAAGACTGGTCCCTGAAACTCGCTTTCACCATTGCCTGGCAATCGTCGAAATTGCCCTCGATGGCCAGGTTATGGATGTTGTCGGCCATCACGGTCGTCATCTGCCGCCGCTGCACGTCCGATACGCGCCCGTGCGGGTGAAGGATAAAAATGTCGATATTACGGCAGCGTCGGCAGCCCTCGATCGCCGCCGACCCGGTATCTCCGGACGTCGCTCCCATGATCACGACTTTCTGCTGCCGTCGTTCCAGCACGTAATCGAGCAGCCGTCCCAGCAATTGCAGGGCAAAGTCCTTGAATGCCAGGGTCGGTCCGTGGAACAGTTCAAGTATCCACTGATTGCAGTCGACCTGTGTGAGAGGGGCTACCGCGGGGTGACGGAACTGTGCATAGGTCTCCGCGGTAATCGTCGCCAGGTCCTCATCCGGTATCGTGCCGGCAACGAAAGGCGCGATAATCCGCCTCGCCAGCTCCGCGTAAGACAGGCCTGCCATCGCCGCGATTTCCTCAGCTGTGAATGTCGGCAGGTATTCAGGAACATAGAGGCCGCCGTCGGGGGCCAGACCGGTCAGCAGGACCTGTTCGAAGTCCAGTGCGGGGGCACTACCCCGGGTACTGATGTATTTCATCACTGCGGCCCCTCCAACTCTCGCCGTGACCCCAGCGACGTGGGGTTGATGATAAAGCGGTGGCTAGCCATCCAGTGTCTCCACCCGGATACGGGTCACGCCGCTGCGCACGGCCTCCAGTGACTGCAGCGCCAGGACCGCAGAATCGATCCGGCTCTGCAGCTCCGTATCCGTCAGCACGATGAGCGGCACCCGGCTCTCCCCCGCCACGGGTGGTTTCTGGATCAACGCCTCGATACTGATACCCCTGTCACTGAAGACACCCGCAATGGCCGACATGACGCCGGCCCGGTCGTCGACCTCCATGCGCAGGTACCACGGGGTGAGCACGTCCCCCATGGGCAGTACCGGCAGCTCGGCCAGTTCGTTGCCAGGGACGCCCAGCGCGGGCACCCGGGGCCGCTGCTCACCGCTCAGGTCCCGGGCCAGGTCAACCAGGTCTGCGACCACGGCGGAAGCGGTCGCGTCGCCACCCGCGCCTGCTCCGCAGTAGAGCGTGGGGCCCACCGCATCGCCCTCCACCAGCACCGCGTTCTTCACACCATCGACGCTCGCCAGGAGTTCACTCTCGGGTATCAGCGTCGGGTGGACGCGCAGTTCCACGTTGTCGCCTTGCTGCTTGGCCACGCCGAGGTGTTTGATGCGGTAACCGAGTTCCCGAGCATAATTGAGATCGTCGGGTGTCAGCAGGGCTATACCCTCGGTGTAGACCCGATCGAAACAGAGGGGCATGCCAAAGGCGAGCGATGCAAGGATCATCAGCTTATGGGCTGCGTCGATGCCCTCGACATCGAAGGTCGGATCGGCCTCCGCGTAACCCAGGGCCTGCGCCTCCGCCAGGACGTCGTCAAATGCCCTGCCCTGGTCGTGCATGGCGGTGAGAATGTAGTTACCGGTTCCATTAATGATGCCGGCAAGCCATTTGATGCGATTGCCCGCCAGCCCCTCGCGCAGGGCCTTGATGATGGGGATACCACCGGCCACGGCAGCTTCATAGCGGACGGTCACCCCGTGCTGCTCTGCCAGGGCGAAAATCTCGTTACCATGCTCTGCGATCAACGCCTTGTTGGCGGTAACCACGTGTTTACCCGAGGTGATCGCAATCTCCAGCAATTCCCTGGCAACGGTGGTGCCACCGATCAGCTCCACCAGTACCTGCACCTCCGGGTCCCGGGCCACCTCAAAAATGTCCCGACTGACGCGCACTCCGCTGGTGTCGCACGCGGCGTTATCCCGGCGCGCACCGACATGGGTGACCTCGACGGGCGCGAGACCGCGGCGGGTGACCAGATCGCCATTATCGGCCAGCAGCCTGAACGTGCTGCCGCCCACCGTGCCCAGGCCACACAACCCTATTTTTATCATTTTCAATCCTTCACCTGCTGATTACTCCCCGGTCGTGGCTCCATGTGCCTTGAACATGCGACGAATGTTGCGGATGGCCTGACGCGTGCGGTGCTCGTTCTCTATCAGGCCAAAGCGCACAAAGCCCTCGCCGAATTCACCGAATCCAATACCCGGGGAGACGGCAACCTTGGCTTCCTGCAGTAAAATTTTGCTGAACTCCACCGAGCCCATCTGTCGATAGTGCGCCGGGATCTCGGCCCATACAAACATGGTGGCTTGCGGCGGTGTTACCGGCCAGCCCGCGGCGTTGAGCCCCGCGCAGAGCACATCGCGACGAGACCGATACATGGCGTTGATCTCATTCACGCAACCCTGGTCTCCTTCCAGTGCGGCGATGGCCGCGACCTGGATCGGCGTGAACATGCCGTAGTCGAGGTACGACTTTATTCGCGCCAGCGCCCCGACGAGCTCGCGACAGCCACAACAGAATCCGACCCGCCAGCCGGGCATGTTGTAGCTCTTCGACATGCTGAAAAACTCTACCGCGACCTCGCGGGCACCGTCCACCTGGAGAATGCTCGGGGCGACGTATCCGTCGTAGCACAGGTCGGCATAGGCCAGATCCTGGACCACCCAGATGCCGTGCTCTCTGGCAATTGCGATGACCTTCTCGAAAAAATCCAGCTCCACACAATGGGTGGTGGGATTGGACGGAAAATTCAGCACCAGCATCTTCGGCTGCGGCCAGCTGGTGCGGATGGCCTTCTCCAGCTCGGCAAAAAAGTTCGCTTCATCGGCCATGGGCACGTGGCGGATATCGGCCCCGGAGATGACAAACCCGTAAGGATGGATGGGATAGGACGGGTTCGGAACCAGTATCGCATCACCCGGGCCCGTGGTGGCCAGGGCCAGGTGGGCCAACCCCTCTTTGGAGCCGAGGGTTACAATCGCCTCGCTTTCCGGGTCAAGCTCGACCTGGTAGCGGCGCCTGTACCAGTCACAAATGGCCTTGCGCAGGCGGGGAATGCCCTTGGACTGGGAGTAGCGGTGGGTATCACCCCGTCGCGCGGTCTCCACGAGCTTGTCGACGATGTGGGCCGGCGTGGCCTGGTCGGGATTACCCATCCCGAAGTCGATGATGTCCTCGCCGTCCGCGCGGGCCCGCTGCTTCAGGTCGCCGATGATGTTGAAAACGTACGGCGGGAGGCGTGAAATACGCTGGAACTTGTCGTCCACGGTAAGCAATCCGGCTGCACGCCCGGGCAGGCGTGTGCTGTGAAAAAGGCACAGACAGTACTGAGTCAACGGGGAAGTGTCAACGCGGCACTGGCGCTAATCCCCGAACGCGGGAAACCCGCACGGAGCACAGGCGGCAATTGAACCGCTGCACGGCCGCTGCGCGCGGCGAACCCCAACCCGGCGAGGACGGCCGCTAGCGGATGCGGCCTCGGGTTACAGGCCGAGTGTCGCCATCAACTGGTCGGCGCTCTGGTAGCCCGGAATCATCTGCCCCTTGTCAGTAATGATGGCAGGCGTTCCGCGCACGCCCATTTCCTGCCCCAGCGAATACTGCGACGCGACCGGGTTCCCGGCGCACACATTCTCCGGGACGTCCTGCTTGCTCTTCAACCGGGTCAGGGCGTCCTGCGGATTTTTCGCACACCAGGCGCTCGCGAGTTGACGATAGCCGTCGGAACCGACGCCGGCGCGCGGGTAGGCCAGGTAGCGGACCTCGACACCGCGCTTATTGAGTTCGGGCACCTCGCGGTGCAGCTTCTGGCAATAAAAGCAGGTCACGTCGGTGAATACGGTTACCGTTGCCCGCCGCTCCCCCTTGGGCGGAAACACGATCATATCTCCCGGGTCTAGCGCCGCCAGTTGGCGCACACGCTGCTCGTCCCGGCGTTTTTCGGTCAGATTGACGTACCCGGAGGGGCCGGTGGTGAAGACATCGCCGACGATGAAATACTCCCCGGACGGCGTCGCATACACCAGCGGGCCACGCTGAAACTGCACGGTATAAAGACCCGGAATCTCGCTGGTGGTGACGCTCTCGACTTTCAGCCCCTGCTCACCTACCTCGAGCGCCTTGCGAATTGCGGCGGCCTTTGCCTCCGGAACAGGTTCTCCGGCCAGGCCCATCGGGGACGATCCCAGGGCCAGCGCAGCCATTGCGATGGCGGCAAATTTGATGATCATTATCTCTCCTTCATTGGTCGAGCGGTTGGCGACGGCTCCGGCACACTGCCTGCCCTGCTTGGAGCAACCGGCCCGCGTTTAGTTCCTCAGGCCCTGGGATGGTGACGGGCGTGCAGATCCTGCATCCGCTGCCTTGCCACGTGGGTATAAATCTGCGTGGTGCTCAGGTCGCTGTGCCCCAGCAGCATCTGCACCACGCGCAAATCAGCCCCATGGTTCAACAGGTGCGTGGCAAACGCGTGACGCAGCGTGTGAGGCGAGAGCGGTTTCTCGATCCCGGCTCTGGCGCCATACAGCTTGATCCGGTGCCAGAAAGCCTGGCGGGTCATCATCCTGCCCCGCAGACTGGGGAAAAGTACCTCTCCCGGCAGACCGCGCAGCAGTTCCCGCCGCGGCCCGGCGACAAACCGTTGCAGCCAGTCCAGCGCCTCTTCCCCCACAGGAACCAGGCGCTCCTTGGAGCCCTTGCCCACCACCCGCACGACGCCCTGGTTGAAGCTCACCTCATCCACGCGCAGCGAAATCAGTTCGCTCACCCTGAGGCCACAGGCGTAGAGCAGCTCCAGCATGGTGCGATCGCGAAACTCCAGCGGCTGGTTGCAGTCGGGTTCGCTCAGCAGCCTTGTCACGTCGTGTTCCGACAGCGATTTCGGCAATGGCCTGCCCAGCTGTGGACTGTCAATATCGGTGCAGGGGTCGAGGGTGGCCAGACCCTCACGCACGCGGTAGCGGAAGAAGCCCCTGGCGCTGGAGACGAAACGTGCCGAGGAACGAGGAGACGTGCCTCGTCGCAGTCGGGATGCAAGGAATGCCTGCAGCAATGCGGCGTCGGCATCGACGATTCGCTGGCCGTGCTCGTCCGCCAGCCACTCATCGAACTGCCGCAGATCACGCCGATATGCCGCCAGCGTGTTTTCCCCCAGGCCCTTCTCCATCCACATCGCATCGATGAAACGTTCGATTTCCGGGTGAACGGGACGTCCGGCCATGACGGCTACGCCAGCGGCGAGCTTACGGCCATGCCGTCGTCACGGCACAGCCCGGAGACGAGCCGCCGTCTCAGCGCAACCGGAGCGTCGATCACAGCTGTGGCGCAGGACACACTGCCGGAACCGCTCGCAAGGCTACTGACTGGACAGCTTTTCCTTGATGCGCGCGGCGCGGCCGCTGAGTTCACGCAGGTAGTAGAGCTTGGCCTGGCGCACGTCACCCCGGCGCTTGACGGCAATGCTCTCTACCAGCGGGCTGAACGTCTGGAAGGTTCGCTCGACACCCACGCCGTGGGAAATCTTGCGCACCGTGAACGCCGAATTCAGGCCCCGGTTGCGCTTGCCGATCACAACACCCTCGAACGCCTGGAGTCGCTCCCGGTTACCTTCTTTCACCTTTACCTGCACGGCCACCGTATCACCGGGGCCGAATTCGGGGAGGCTTTTCTGCATCTGCTCGGCTTCGAGCTCGGCGATGATTTTGTTGGCGCTCATGGCACACTCCTGTCAATAATCTATCCGGGCCGGTCAGCCAGCCCGCGTTTACAACTCGTTTTCCCGGCCGTCCCGTTCCAGCAACTCGACCTCTTCCGGCGACATCGACCGCGCCGTAAGCAGGTCCGGACGACGCTCCCGGGTGCGGCTTAGTGCCTGCTGCAGGCGCCAGCGGCGAATCCGCTCGTGGTCTCCGCTCAACAGAACCGCCGGAACGGCCCTGCCCTCGTAGTGCTCCGGGCGGGTGTAGTGCGGACAGTCAAGCAAACCGTTCGCAAAAGAGTCCTGCCCGGCGGACTCCGCATGCCCCAACACGCCGGGCAACTGCCGGCTGACAGCGTCGATCAGCACCATCGCGGCGAGTTCTCCTCCGCTGAGCACATAATCACCGATCGACAGCTCTTCATCGACCTCCGCTTCGAGAAAGCGCTCGTCCACACCCTCGTAGCGTCCCGATACCAGCACCAGGGCCTGCTCGGTTGCGAGTTCGACAACTTTTCGGTGATCCAGCAGCCTCCCCTGCGGAGACAGGTAAATCACCCGGGCCGGCCCCTGTATACCCCGTTTGGCTGCCGCCACCGCCTGACGCAGTGGCTCAACCTTCATCACCATACCCGGCCCGCCCCCGTAGGGACGATCGTCCACCGTACGATGGCGGTCTGTGGCAAAGTCACGCGGGTTATGATGAACCACATCGATCTGACCCTGCGCTACAGCCCGCCCGGTTATTCCATGCTCGGTGACGGCTGTAAACATCTCCGGAAAGAGGCTGACAACTGCGATTCGCATTCCTCTCACGCCTCGTGACAGCCTCGTGCCGACCTGGCCTCCCGCGGCTGCGAGGCTGGCGCCAACCTTCATTCGTCGACGTACCAGTCAACCTCTATCCTGCCCGCCGCCGGGTCGACTGCCGACACCACATCGTCAGGCAGATACGGCACCAGTCTCTCGCGCTCGTCGACGCTGCCGGCGCACGGCTTGATCACGAGCACGTCATTGGCACCGGTCTCGATCAGGTGGCTGACAATTCCCAGCAACACCGCCTGTTGTGGCGCTGTCCCGCTTTGTTCCGCGCCTTCTGGGGCCGCCACATCGCGGTCACGACACCAGACTTCCAATCCCACCAACTCCCGCCAGTAGTACTCTCCGGCGTCCAGCCCGGGCAGCGCCGCCGCCGGAGCCAGAATCTCAGCTCCCCTGAATCGTTCGGCAGAACTGCGATCGTCCACTCCTGTGATATGGGCAACAAGACCCTTGCCCTGGCGCTTGCCCCCATCGAACGTGAGTCGCTCTCCCCCCTCGAGACACCATTGCCCCAGACTGAGGAAGTTCTCGACCGGGTCGGTAAAGGCATACACCTTAACCCAGCCCCGGATGCCGTGGGCTCCGGTGACTTTCCCCACCTTCAACCAGCCTGTGGGCGGCTCACTCACCCCCGGACCGATCGCGACCAGGCCGGTCGTGCAGCAGCGGTCAGGCCGCAGCGGCGTCCCGGACGAGCCGCCTGACCCGCGGTGAAAGCTGCGCACCCCGCTCCTGCCAGTAGGCGATGCGGTCCGCATCTACCCGCAGCCGCTCTTCCTGCCCGCGTGCAACCGGGTTGAAAAACCCGACACGCTCAATGAACCGGCCGTCCCGCGCATTGCGGCTATCGGTGACCGTGAGGTGGTAGAAGGGACGCTTCTTGGCGCCTCCTCGAGACAGACGAATCGTTACCATTTTCTTTAAATTCCTACTATCAAGTCGGTAAATGCGGCGAAAACTTTACTTCGCCCACGACGAACACCGGCACCCTGCCCGCAAAGGTGGCGTATCATACGGAATCCGGGCCCGGTTTTAAAGCCTGGATAGACAATTATTTCGGGGCGGGCGGGCACCCGAAGAGCGGTAACACGGAGCATCAACACCAGCGGAAGGAGCCGGCGCGCATTTGACCGCGCCGCCCCATTTTGACCGCGCCGCGTCGTCGCGCCCGGGCCGGCAGCGACGCGAGCGGCGGCCAGCCGGACTCAGGTGTTCGCTCAGGCCCCCTAGCGGAACGGGAATCCGCCGCCACCGCCACCACCACCACCCGGAGGCATCATACCCCCGAGACCCCGCATCATTTTCTCCATGCCGCCGCCCTTCATCTTCTTCATCATCTTCTGCATCTGCTTGTGTTGCTTCAGCAGGCGGTTGAGGTCCTGAACCTGGGTGCCGGAGCCCTGGGTGATGCGACGTTTACGCGAACCCTGGATCGACTCGGGCCGGCGCCGCTCACCCGGCGTCATCGAGTTGATCATCGCTTCCATGCGCGCGAACATTTTGACGTCCAGGTTCTGCTGCGCCATCTGCGCCATGTTGCCCATGCCGGGCAGCTTGTCCAGCATGCCGGTAATGCCGCCCATGTTGCTCATCTGCTGCAACTGGTCGCGAAAATCCTCCAGATCGAACTTCTGCCCCTTTTTGACCTTGCGTGCCAGTTTTTCGGCTTTCTGCCGATCGACCTTCTGCTCGGCCTCCTCGATCAGCGACAGCACATCACCCATGCCGAGGATGCGCGAGGCGAGGCGGTCAGGGTGAAACGGATCCAGGGCTGCGGTCTTCTCGCCGACGCCCAGAAACTTGATGGGCTTGCCGGTGACGGAACGCACCGAGAGCGCCGCTCCGCCGCGGGTGTCGGCATCCACTTTGGTCAGGATAACCCCGGTCAGCGGCAGGGCCTCACCGAACGCACGGGCCGTGTTGGCGGCATCCTGGCCGGTCATTGCATCGACCACGAACAGCGTCTCAACAGGCTTCGTCGCTGCGTGCAGCTCGGCAATCTCAGCCATCATCGCCTCATCGATGGCCAGGCGGCCCGCGGTATCGATGATCAGCACATCGCTGAACCGAATACGGGCGTAGTCTATGGCGGAACGGGCGATCTCCACCGGCTTCTGCTCGATATTGCTGGGAAAGAATTCCACGCCAACCTCGGCAGCCAGGGTCTCCAGCTGCTTGATCGCTGCCGGGCGGTAAACGTCGGCGCTCACCACCGTCACGGATTTTTTGTCGCGCTCTTTCAACAGGCGCGCAAGCTTGGCAACGGTCGTGGTCTTCCCTGCGCCCTGGAGACCGGCCATGAGAATAACGGCAGGCGGCTGGACCGACAGATCGAGCCCTTCGTTGGCGCTGCCCATGACAGACTCCAGCTCTGCCTGGACGACCTTCAGAAACGCCTGGCCGGGGCTCAGGCTCTTCATGACTTCCTGGCCCAGCGCCCGCTGCTTTACGGACTCGACAAACTGCTTGACAACCGGCAGGGCGACGTCCGCCTCCAGCAGCGCCATGCGGACTTCGCGCAGCGTGTCCTGGATATTGTCTTCACTCAACCGGGCCTTGCCGGTTATCGAACGCAGGCTGGTGGAAAGTCGGTCTGTCAGGCTCTCGAACATCGGCGGGTCTCGCAGGAATCAGACGGCTATTGCTTAAGCCGGGACAAATCGGTACAAAGGTGCGCAGTATACTGCAGCCAAGGCCCAGCCCAAAACCGATGCCCGCCACCCTACTCGCGCCGCTGACTTCCCTGCTCTACCTTGGAGCAACCGCGCTGCAGCTCGTTCACATTTCACAGCACCGCAAGGCGCTGAACCGCACGGTATTCCTCCTCGGCCTCGCCGCGTTGTGCTGCCATGCCGTGATCGCCTGGGAAAGCATCACGGCAGACCATGGCATCACCCTGGGGTTTTACAAGATTCTGGCGCTGATATTCCTGGTCATCAACCTGGCCTGCCTGATCGCCCTGATCCGACGTCCCTTGCAAAACCTGCTGGTGCTGTTGTTCCCCCTCTCGGCTCTCGCCGTGCTGATCTCCACCTTTGCACCGGATACCACGGGTATCAGCACTAATCTCGACGGTGGTGTACTCATCCACGTCATCAGTTCGATTCTCGCTTATGCGATCCTCAGCCTCGCCGCCGTGCAGGCGGCGCTGGTCGCGGTGCAGGATCACCAGCTCAGGCACCGCCACACCCGCGGCATCATCCAGGTGTTGCCGCCGCTGCAACTCATGGAAAACATGCTCTTCGAACTGATCTGGGTGGGTATCATCCTGCTGAGCATCTCGATCGTATCCGGACTGGTCTTCATCGAGGACATTTTCGCCCAGCACCTGGTGCATAAAACCGTGCTCACACTGTTCGCGTGGCTGCTGTTCTCGATACTGCTGTGGGGGCACTATCACCTCGGCTGGCGCAGCCAGACGGCCGTGCGCTTCACCCTGGCAGGATTTGCCCTGCTGGTGCTCGGGTTCCTGGGCTCCAAGCTGGTGCTGGAGCTGGTGTTGCAGCGCTAGGGGTTTTTGGTCAAGATACCGGCTCGATACCCGCACGAGACCAACACTCAACTTGAACGAAGCACCGCTGGGCATCCTTTTCCTCGTTCTCGCAGTACTTGTTCTCCTTTCGGGTTTCTTCTCCAGCTCGGAAACCAGCATGATGTCTCTCAACCGCTACCGGTTGAAGCATCTCAAGCAGAACGGGAACAAGGGCGCCGAGCGGGCCAGCAAGCTGCTGGAGCGGCCTGACCGGCTTATCGGCCTGATCCTGATCGGCAACAACCTGGTCAACATTTTCGCCTCCGCTGTGGCTACGGTCATCGCCATACGACTATGGGGCGATGCCGGCATCTTCGTCGCAACCCTGGTGCTGACGCTGGTCATCCTGATCTTTGCCGAGATCACACCGAAAACGATCGCGGCGCTGGCACCGGAAAAGGTCGCCTTTCCCTTCAGCCTGGTGCTTCAACCCCTGATGAAGCTCATGTATCCCGCGGTCTGGCTGGTCAACAGCATCACCAACGGCCTGTTGCGCCTGCTGGGCTTCGATCCGGCAGGCGCCAACGATGAGCACGTATCCTCGGATGAATTACGCACGATCGTCACCGAAGCCGGGCAGCTCATACCCACCCGACACCGGCGCATGCTGCTCAATATACTCAGTCTCGAGGAGATGTCGGTGGACGACATCATGATTCCGCGCAACGACGTCTACGGTATCGACCTCGACGACAGCGACGAAGAGATCATGGCGCGCATCCAGGAAAGCAACGTGACGCGCCTCCCGGTGTGGCGGGAGGACATCAACAACATTGCCGGCGTGATGCACATGCGCAAGCTGAGCCGTGTGATCGACCACAATGGCCTCGATCGCGCGGCACTGGAAAGGGAGATGGACCGGCCCTACTTCATCCCCGAGAGCACACCGCTGCACACGCAGCTGCTGAATTTCCAGAAGAAGAAACTGCGCCTCGGAGTGGTCGTCGACGAGTACGGGGAAGTGCTGGGCCTGGTGGCTCTCGAAGACATCCTCGAGGAGATCGTCGGTGAATTCACGTCGAACCTCGCCGAAAACCAGAGCACCATTTTCCCCCAGCGTGATGGCAGTTACATCATCGCTGGCGCGACCTCCGTCAGGGATATCAACAGATCACTGCACTGGGAACTGCCAACGGACGGCCCGCGCACCTTGAGCGGGCTGGTCCTTGAGTATCTGGAATCGTTCCCCGACGGCAACGCCGGCCTGGCGATCGAAAACTACCGACTCGAGATTCTTGAACTGGAGGGAAACGTCGTCCAGGCGGTACGGGCACGGGCGATGGCTCAACCCGCCTTGTGACAGGCACGTTTATCGCTCAACGCAACCGCACAGGCTCGGCTGCGGCCCGTCTTTGCGCCGTTCGCCGCAGGATGGCACGCTTCTCGTCCGGCGACGCGCTGAACCACTCGGTGATTTCATCCGCGGAGCGATAACAGCCTACACACACATCCGCATCATCCAGGAGACAGACCGAGATGCACGGTGATGCAGGCTCGTCAGGCACGCTCATGGCTGCTCCTCCAGCGTCTCGTTGAAGCGTCGGGCGTTACCGACGTAGTGGTCGGCGTTGTGCATCAACCCCAGTTGCTGCTCTGCCGATCAGGCTGGACCGCACCTTGCCGGGAGAGCCCAGCACCAGTGAACCGTCGGGCACTTCCGTTCCCTCGGTGACCAACGCATTGGCCCCGATCAGGCAGCCCTTGCCGACCCGGGCCCCATTCAGCACCACCGCGTTGATACCGACCAGCGAACCATCGCCGATGGTGCAGCCATGAAGCATGGCATTGTGGCCCACGGTGACATTGCGGCCGACAACCATGGGGTAACCCGGATCCGCATGCAGTACCGCGCCGTCCTGGATGTTGCTCCCCGCGCCGACTTCAATACGCTCCGCATCGCCCCGGAGTACACAGCTGAACCATACGCTGCTGTTCTCGCCCAGCGTGACATCGCCGATCACAGCGGCATTGGGAGCGATGAAGTGCCCCTCGCCACGCAACCGGACATGCTTGTCCCCGAGACTGTACTTCATCGTTCCTCCATCTGCTCGCCACTCCATTCAAGACCGGCATCGTAAGCGACATTAGCGAGCTGCGCCAGAATTGCCGCCGTGACACCATGGACGGCATCCGAGCCCAGCGCGTAGTGCGGCACCATGCGTTTCCGACCGCAATGATAGTGAGTTTCCACGCGGAACCGTTTCTTCTCCGCGAAAAAGCTCAGGTATTCGAGAAAAACGTGATCGAATTCCCGGCTGTCCACCTGCAGGCGGTGTGCTGAAGGGATACCGGCAATGCACGGCCAAACCTCGTATCCGGTGCGGGTGACAAGTGGATCGAGTTCACCAATCGGATGAATCAACGGGGCAACCAACCCCACCTCTTCCTCCGCCTCCCGCCGCGCCGTTGCCCAGGGAGTCGCGTCGGCAGCTTCTCGCTTGCCACCGGGAAAGGCTATTTCACCCGGATGCAGCCGCAAGTCGCGGTTTCGGCGGCCCAGCAGAACCCTGGGTTCCGCTTCGATAGTCACCGCGACCAGGACCGCTGCCTGCAATCCTCCCCCCTGCCAGGCTGAAGCGTTCAATGGCAGGGCCTGCTCGAGACGATGGACAACCCCGGGTTCACACGGTGTCATGCGCCGAGCGCCTGGCGCGCATAGAACTCGTCCGCATAAGCCGCCAGGGTGCCGGCTTCGATAGCAGCCCGGATAGCCGCCATGTGCTGCTGGTAGTAATGCAGGTTGTGGATGGTGTTGAGCTGCGAGCCGAGAATCTCGTTGCACTTATCGAGGTGATGCAAATAGGCGCGACTGAAGTGGCGACATGTGTAGCAGCCACAGCCCTCTTCCACGGGCGCGGTACTGGTTTTATGGCGGGCGTTGCGAATCTTCAGGTTGCCCGTGGACGTGAACAGGTAGCCATTGCGGGCGTGACGGGTCGGCATCACGCAATCGAACATATCGACGCCCCTGCGCACGCCCTCCAACAGGTCCGCCGGCGTGCCGACGCCCATCAGGTAGCGCGGATGATCGACGGGCAGTCGCCCGCGCAGCCCATCCAGCACGCCCAGCATGGCTTCCTTCGGCTCACCCACCGAGAGTCCGCCGATGGCATAACCGTCGAACCCGATCTCCTCCAGGCCGGCCAGTGATGCGTCACGCAGCGTGGAGTACATACCACCCTGAATGATGCCGAACAGCGCCGCGTCACTGTCGCCGTGCGCAGCGCGGCTGCGGCGCGCCCAGCGCAGCGACAACTCCATCGATTGCCGTGCTTCCGCCTCCGTCGCCGGGTAGGGCGTGCATTCGTCGAAAATCATCACCACGTCCGCATCCAGGCTGCGTTGAATCGCCATCGAACGCTCGGGGTCGAGAAACACCCTGGCGCCATCTACGGGGGACCGGAATTCCACGCCTGCCTCGGATACCCTGCGCCGGTCCCCGAGGCTGAAAACCTGGAAGCCACCGGAGTCCGTGAGTATCGGGCCATCCCAACCCATGAATCCGTGCAGGCCACCGTGACGCTCGATCACATCCGTTCCCGGACGCAGCCACAAATGAAAGGTATTACCAAGCAGTATTTCGGCGCCGCTATCGCGAATATCCCGGGGTGACATGCCCTTCACGGTGCCATAGGTGCCGACAGGCATAAATGCCGGGGTCTGCACCGTTCCCCGGGGAAACTCCAGCCGGCCACGGCGGGCTTCGCCATCGCTCGCCAGGAGTCGGAATTGCATTCGGCAATCGCGTCTCACTGGGGGTCACCATCCCGGTCCTCACCGGCGGCGGTGATGAACATGGCGTCGCCGTAACTGAAAAACCGGTAGCGCCGCTCTATGGCCTCCCGGTAGGCGGCCATGATCGCCTCCCTGCCCGCCAGCGCGCAGACCAGCATCATCAACGTCGATTCAGGCAGGTGGAAATTGGTGATCAGCGCGTCCACGGTACGGAACCGGTATCCGGGATAAATGAAAATATCCGTGTCGCCCTCAAACGGGCCTATCGTGCCGTCTTCGGCAGTGGCAGATTCGAGCGAGCGGACTGCCGTGGTGCCCACCGCAATGACGCGTCCGGCCCGCTGCCGGGTCTCTCGCACCGCCTCGCATACATCGTCGTCGACAACAGCGAACTCGCTGTGCATGCGGTGCTCCTCAATCGTATCCGCGCGCACCGGCTGGAACGTGCCGGCACCCACGTGCAGGGTCACGGTGGCGTGGCGAACCCCGAGCGCATCGATCTCCCGGAGCAGGGCCTGGGTGAAGTGCAGGCCGGCGGTCGGCGCGGCAACGGCGCCGTCGCTCTCGGCGTAAACCGTCTGGTAGCGAGACTGGTCATTCTGATCGTCCGGGCGCTCGATGTAGGGAGGCAGGGGCATGTGGCCTATAGCCTGTAGCACCGCAGGGAGCGACAGCGCGGGCGCGGGCGTCTCAAGTGCGAACAGGTCACCCCGCCGCCCGGTGACAATGACTTCGTGCCCCGCCGGCGCATCGCCGGCGCGCTCGCTCAATTGAATAACCGTGCCAGCCCGCGGCGACTTGCTGCTGCGGATGTGCGCCAGCGCGGTGCGATCCCCGGTGAGCCGTTCGATAAGAATTTCCACCTTGCCGCCCGATGCCTTACGCCCCCATAACCGGGCCGGTATCACCCGGGTGTCATTAAAAACAAGCAGGTCATCAGGGTGCAGCATCTCGAGGATGTCGCGAAACTGCCGGTGAGCCACTTCCCCGCTATCGCCGTCCAGACACAACAAGCGGCTGGCATCACGCTCGGACAGCGGGTGCTGGGCGATCAATTCCGGGGGCAGGACGTAGGCAAAATCGCTGCGCTTCATGAACGCCCGCCTGGCGCCACGCACGCGGACAGGTGAAACAAAGCGCCCATCCGATGGATCTACCCGGTGGCGTCGTCGTCCTCAGCAGCCGGCTCATCGTCTGCCCCGGTCTCTCCTTCGCCCGCTTCGCCCGCGTCCGCGCTGGCATCGGCTGCTTCCGGTTCGGCGGGTGTTTCCGGCTCTGCCGCGGCCGCGGGGGGCGCGCTCACCAGTCCCGCTTCGGCGAGAATGCGCACTTTCTCGTCGCCGTTGATCGGCCCCTTGTCGGCACCGGTAACGGCGTGGCGGCCGTCACGGCGGAGGTAGACAGTGTATTCATCGGTTTTCTTGACGACTTTCATGGGTGCGTATCCTTCTTCAGGGTAATCGACTGCGGCGCGCACGGTCTCGTGCGCTCGCCGCCGCAAAGCCGCGAATTCTACTCGCTAAGCCCCGGGTGGTTAAGGATAAATATTGTAGTTTGTTGCGCTGTTGCTATAATCCGCGCCTCGATTCGACGGCGACCAGGGGCACGTGGCCCCGGTACACATTGATCGCCCCGCCTCCAGCCGGAGTGGTGAAATTGGTAGACACGCCGGATTCAAAATCCGGTGCTAGCGATAGCGTGCCGGTTCAAGTCCGGCCTCCGGTACCATCTCTGCCTCACCGTCCTGCGCGCGCGCCGCGCTGACCGGACCGCTTGCCACCGCAGGCAGTTCGGGAACGTGGACAATTTGGGCTGCCCACACTGCACACGTTGAAACCACCACCCCGGCGTGCAAAAGTGAAATCTTTAACAAAGTACAAAATAACCTTTTACACCCTACCCTGAATTGGTTACCTTTGCGCGCACTCGCAACCCACCACGGCGTGATTTTCGTGCGCATCCCCGAGAAAACCCTGTCCCGTACCCCGTCGCACAGGGTTCTGGTACCTCCGTGTAACACATCCCGCTACGCTGGCCGCGAACCCCGACTCGAGCGCCAGGAGACCCCCACGGGCCGCCAGCCTGGGGCGTCAACACCCGCCCGGCAATTTCTCTACTTTTCTTTATAAAGCATTTGAACACCGAAGGTCTCCACTACACACTATAACTCTGAATTATATCTTTAATAATAGTAATAATTAGCTTTATTTCGTTTAAAACGCCAGGTCCCACCAACGTCCGACGTTGCAAGAGGACAAGCTGGTCCAGGAGGAACAACATGACCAATGTAAAGAAGCGCCCGCTTGCCGTCGCCATTATCAGTGCGCTGGTCGCGGCCAGCAGCTGCCAGCTGATGGCAGCGGAGATGGCGGTCGGTAGCAATAAACTCTCTGCGCACGCCAGCAGTGCTATACAGGAACAGATCAGACAGAGCGGCACGTCGCGCGTTGTACTCCAACTCGCCTCGGATTCCGAGCCAGACGCGAGCTTGCCCACGGGACTGTTGCGCGCGAACGGAAACGGGGAAGGGCTGGAGAAATATCGCGAAGCGATCGCGCGCCTGCAGACCCGGGTCGTCAACAAGGCGGGCACCCGGCGCGGCCTCAAGCAGTTCCGGAACGTGGCTGCACTAGCAATGGAGGTCTCTGAGTCCGAGCTGCAGACACTTCTGCAACTCGACGAGGTCGTCAGCATCCAGGAGGACATACTGATGGAACCCAGCCTCGACGTCAGTGCACCGCAGATCGGTGCGGACAACGTCTGGGCTGCGGGCTACACCGGCGCCGGCCAGACGGTCGCTGTTCTGGACACCGGCTTCGACACCGACCACCCAGCACTGACTGGGAAAACGGTCGCCGAAGCCTGCTTTTCCAGCAATTCTTCCAGCCAAAGCAGCCTGTGTCCCAATGGGCAGAGTTCCCAGACTGGACAGGGAGCGGCGGCTAACTGTTCCGGTAACTCGTCCTGCAAGCACGGCACTCACGTGGCGGGTATAGCGGTGGGCAGTCATACGACCTACAGCGGCGTTGCTCCAGGTGCAAACCTGATGGCGATCCAGACATTTTCACGAATGGATAACGGTAGCCTGCTCACCTCATACTCCGACGTTGTCAGGGCCCTGGACTGGATTTATGACCAACGTCAGAGCTACAACATCACCAGTGTTAACATGAGCTTCGGTTCCGGCAAATATACCGAGACATGCGACAGTTACTATACACCGTTCACTAACGCCGTTGAGCTGCTCAGGAGTGCTGGCATCACTACCATTGCCGCGTCAGGCAATAACCGTTACTCGAACGGACTGATTTTTCCAGCCTGCATCGACGAGGTCGTTAGTGTCGGCTCGGTCGGCAGCGGCGACGGCGTGGCGGGATACTCAAACAGCGCATCATTTCTCGACTTCCTGGCGCCCGGCTCGGCAATCCGCTCCGCAGTTCCGGGCACGGGGTTCGAGAGCTGGAATGGCACCTCCATGGCGGCGCCGCACCTCGCGGGCACCCTGGCACTGATGAAAAGCGCAGCTAATGAAGCCACGCCGGACCAGATGCTGGCCAGTCTTGCAGCAACAGGCAAGCCGATCACGGATTCCCGCAACAATGTCACCACACCGAGAATCCAGGTCGACGCCGCACTCGAGGACCTCACGGGCATCAACGTGGCGCCTCCTCCGGGCGAAGAACCACCACCGGGAGACGAGCCTCCTCCGGGAGACGAACCACCTCCGGGAGACGAACCTCCGCCCGGAGATGAGCCGCCTCCCGGGGACATCACCCTTGACCTCAATACCCAGGTTCCCGGCACATACGGCAACAACTGGGGCGACTACCGCGTTGGGGGCAGCCTGAGCGCCACCTTTGAAAGCACAGGCTCGGATCTGGAGTTCAGTCTCCTGGGTTACGACATCGACAGTAACAAGGAGGTTGAGGTCTGGCTGAATGGCGCTCGATTGGGAAATTGGCAGCCGGCCCCGACGACGCCTACAACGGCGGCGACAATTTGCGATCCCGGCGAATCTGCAGCTGCAGGGAACCAACGAACTTGTCATCAGGCATCGCACGGGGAAGGAACTCAGTGATCTGGGGTGTTGCCGAGTGTTGCTGGCGGGCGTCGCCGGCGAAGACCCGGGCGATGATCCTGCTCCGGGCGACGACCCGGGTGACGACCCCCAGCCGAATGATATCGAGCTGGTCATCGATAACCTTGTCACCACCACCTACGGCAACAACTGGGGGGAAAACGCTGTCGGCGGGGAACTGCGCACAACGTTTGAATCTACAGGTGCAGGCCTGGAATTCAGCGTAGTGGGCTACGATATCGATCACAAACGGGAAGTTGAAGTGTGGCTCAATGGAGCCTTGCTGGGAATGTTGGGGCGCGGCCAGACAACGCGTTCAATGCGGGAATACAGTTTTGCGATCGAGGCTACTGCCAACGTTCGGGAACTAACGACCTCGTCATCAGGCATCGCACAGGGAACCCAACTCTTATCTGGGGTGTCACCGACCTGCTGATCACACAGCGCTAGCCACTCTCAGTGCAGATACCGACCAAGCCCGGATCGCACCGCTCCGTTGCCATTGTCGGCGGCCGCGCAGCGGTGCGAAATCGCGGATATCGGGCCCACCGGCGACATGCCAGTCCCTCACAACCAATGCGCTGCCCGGCCATGCCGGAATAAAGTAAAAATGCCGTCCCAATATGAGGGTATGCTCCCTCGCCGGGCTTTCATATCTCCCTATAACTCTGCAGCCGTTTCAAACGGGGTGTACACAATTCGTGACCTCAATCACAGCGCCGCCTACAATTCTGAGGCGCTCAACGTTAGACTATGCCCACGGGCGAGAGTGTCATCTCTAGGCACGCTCCAAGGCTTACATTGGCAATGTCCTGCCAATGTAGCCAACAACCCAAGGGCTGACACTGGGAAGTTTTCATGGATGTTGTAATGATCGGCGCAGGATACGTAGGCCTGGTGTCCGGGGCATGTTTCGCCGAATTTGGCGCCAACGTGACTTGCGTTGAGTCGGACGCGGGTAAACTCGGCGCCCTGCACGAGGGCGAGATACCCATCTACGAGCCAGGACTGAAAAGCCTGGTTGAACGTAATACGGAGGCCGGCCGCCTGCGATTCAGTGGCGACATCGCCGCGTCAGTGCCGAACGCGGACCTGGTCTTCATCACCGTCGGCACGCCGACCCGCCGGGGAGACGGCCACGCCGACCTGCAGTACGTCTACGCCGCCGCTGAACAGGTTGCCCGCAACCTGCAGGGCTACACAGTCATTGTCAACAAGTCCACCGTGCCCGTTGGTACCGCCCGCGAAGTACAGCGCATCATCAGCAAAACCAATCCCGAACGCCGATTTCGACATGGCCTCCAATCCCGAGTTCCTGCGCGAGGGTTCCGCCATCGGCGATTTCATGCGCCCGGACCGTGTAGTCATCGGCGCGGAATCCGAACGCGCAGAGGCCCTGCTTCGCGAGCTGTATCGCCCCCTCAACCTTATCGAGGCGCCGATTCACGTGACCAACCTCGAGAGTGCAGAGGTCATCAAGTACGCCGTCCAACGCCTTCCTTGCCACCAAGATCAGCTTCATCAACGAAATTTCACAGCTGTGTGAGAAGGTAGGTGCCGATGTGCACTCCATCGCCAAAGGCATGGGGCTGGATGGGCGTATAGGCCGGAAATTCCTGCACGCCGGCCCCGGTTACGGCGGCTCCTGTTTCCCCAAGGATACCCTGGCTTTGGTCCGCATGGCCCAGGAACACGGTGTCTCCAGCCGCATCGTTGAAGCGCGTGGTCGAAGTCAATTCGTCACAGAAAGCGCGGATGGTCGCCAAGATTCGCACCGCGCTGGGCGGCTCGGAGGCCGACAAGACCATCGCGGTGCTGGGACTGACCTTCAAACCGGAAACAGACGACATGCGCGACGCGCCATCGCTGGCAATACTTCCCGCCCTCGCGGACAAGGGCGCGCACATCACGGCCCATGACCCCGAGGGCATGGACGAGGCACGTAAATTGCTGCCGGAGTCGATAGACTATGTCGACAGTATCGACGAAGCCATCACTGGTGCGGATGCGCTGGTGTTGATGACTGAATGGAACCAATATCGCGGGCTGGACCTCGAACAGTTGCGGGAAAAGATGCGTGGCAATGTCTTCGTGGACCTGCGTAATGTGTACGAAAGGGATCTCGTGGAGGCCCATGGCTTCGAATACTCCTGTGTTGGCCGCTAATACGTTTGATGACCGGGACCACCTGAACCGTGATTGATAAAATAGCCACCAAGCTCCGCCAGAAGCTTTTCGACCTGGGCACCCGTGATATTCGCGATACGCCGCCATTGGATAAGAAGCCTGGAGACGTTCGCTTCGTCAGCCTTGTCTGCCACCGCGACCTCAATCGCTACCTCATCGCCATCAAGTCGGTATACCAGAAGATCGGCCGCGGCGACGTGGTCATACTCGACGACGGCAGCCTGACCTCCGAAGATCGCAAAATTCTCGATCATCATCTGAGGAACCCCGAATTCTATGGGCTCGACGACGTCCCGACCGGTGAGTGCCCCTCCTACATCTGCTGGAAACGTCTGCTGCTTATAGCCCGCCTCTGCCAGGACAGTTACATCGTGCAGGTAGATTCTGACATCGTTGCACAGGACGATCTCGAAGACGCACTGCGAGCGATCGAGAAAAAGGAAGCCTTTATTCTTGTAAACCGACAGCATCCAGGTCGGATACTGATGGAAAAAATGGGGGCCTGGCTCGACGACCGCGGTTGGAACAACGATCGATCGCTGCAGATGAACGCCGAGCGAGCTTTCGCGCGGACAGTCATGGGCAGCACGGATCACTACGTGAGGGGTTCTGCCGCCTTCGTCGGCTTTCCGCAGGGCTGCACCTCTTTCGACCAGATTGAGGCCTTCAGCCGCGCCGTCGAGGAGCAAATCGGCGATCAGTGGCGCCAGTGGGGATCCGAACAGACAACAACCAACTATGTTATCGGGAATGCGCCCAGCCTTCATTTCCTCGAGTTTCCTGACTATGTCAACCAGACGCCGAAAATCGAAGTCGACGAGGCCTCGCTGGTGCACTTCTTCGGCACCTACCGATACCACAGGAATCGCTACCTGCACTCTGCCCGCGCCGCGATAGCGAGGCTGGCGGGACCGAATGCCTGAGCCCGACACTAGACCCATGAAGATTCTGGTGACCGGATCCGCCGGTTTCATCGGTTCTGCTCTTGCAATCAAGTTGTTGGAGCGCGGCGACCATGTCGTGGGCATCGACAATCACAACGACTATTACGACCCCCAGCTCAAGGAAGACCGGCTGCAACGCCACCTGGACCACCCATGCTACACCCACATTCGTGGTGACATCGCCGATCGAACGCTTCTCGACCGCTGTTTCGCCGAGCACCATCCCAGTCATGTGGTGAACCTCGCCGCGCAGGCAGGCGTGCGCTACTCCATAGAAAATCCCGGTGCTTACGCGCAGAGTAACCTGGTGGGATTCACCAATATTCTCGAGGCCAGCAGGCACGCCGGGGTGGCGCACCTCGTGTACGCTTCATCCAGTTCGGTCTACGGCGCGAATTCAGTCATGCCTTTTTCTACCCACCACAGCGCCGACCACCCCTTCAGTTTTTACGCGGCCACCAAGCGCGCCAATGAGTTAATGGCCCATTCCTACAGCCACCTGTATCAACTGCCCTGCACCGGCCTGCGTTTCTTCACTGTGTACGGCCCATGGGGGCGCCCTGACATGGCACTGTACAAATTTACCCGCGCCATACTGGCCGGAGAGAAACTGCCCGTGTTCAACTACGGCAAGCACAGGCGGGATTTCACCTTCGTGGACGACATCGTGCAGGGCGTTATGCGCGTCATCGATCACGCGCCGACAGGAAACAGGGACTGGCAGGGCAGTGATCCCGACCTGGCTTCAAGTGCTTCCCCCTGGCGCCTTTACAATATCGGCAACAGCCAGCCAGTAGAGTTACTGGACTACATTCACGCCATCGAGGAAAGCCTGGGCATCACGGCACAAAAGGAGCTACTGCCCATGCAGCCCGGTGATGTGCCTGACACCTACTCCGACGTTACAGACTTGCAGGCGGACTTCGATTACCGCCCACACACTCCAGTGGCGACGGGAGTGAGTCGCTTTGTTGAGTGGTACCTGGACTATTATGGCCACCGCTGACAGAAATCCTGACGCGGGCTGGTCGCACAATTGAGTCGAGCAGAAGCAATGGAAGCGCCTACCTCACCCCGGCCGTACCTCACCGCCCATGGCCTCACGGGCTGTTTCGCGGAGCTAGCGACCGATCACGGTGATCGCGTCGTGCGTTCGGGGATCATCACCAGTGGTACCCTCGAGTCTGCGAGCTGCCCGGCCGGCAGCGTCAGCAGCACTGATTACGTGTGTAGTTTTTCCGACAATGCCGTCGCCGCGGTGGCCGGCATTCCGCGGTGGCAGGACGCGGCACTTGCTGCCACAGCAGCCAGCCGCGGACATGCGAATGCGCTGGTCGAGGGTTACCAGCGTCATGGACGCGCGGTCCTCGAATCAATGAGAGGGGCTTTTTCCTTTATCATCATCGATGGTGGCCGAGACACAGTGCTGGCAGCCATCGACCGGCTCGGGCTGCATACGCTGTATTTTCGGAAGCGGGACGATAGCCTTTACCTCGGCTCTACCGCAAGTTCAGTCCTGCCACCGGGAGTGGACAGGGATCTGTGCGACCAGGCGATCTACAACTATTTCTACTTCCATATGGTTCCCAGCCCCATTTCCGTCTACTGCGGAGTGGAGAAACTGCCGGCAGCTCATTGCCTCGAATTGAAAGGCGGCGAGTTGCAGTTGTCCCGCTACTGGGCGCCCGAGTTCCGCCAGAAACCGCGCGAGAGCTTCGATAAAATGGGCGAGGTATTAAAGCAACAGCTACGCGGGGCGGTGGAACGCTCGCTGGACGGCAGCGGCTCGGTGGGCACCTTTCTCAGCGGCGGCCTGGACAGCTCCACTGTCACCGGCATGCTCGCGGAGCACACTGGCGGTAGCTGCCCGGCCTACGCCATCGGCTTCGATGAGCCCGGTTACGACGAGATGGAATTTGCGCGCAATACCGCCAGGCATTTTGGCGTCGAGTTGCGTGAATACTACGTGACACCGGAAGACGTGCTGCGGGAATTACCGCGGATAGCCACCAGCTACGACGAACCGTTCGGTAATTCCTCCGCCCTACCCGCCTACTTCTGCGCCCTACGCGCTCGCGAGGACAACGTCGACTGTCTTCTGGCAGGTGACGGTGGGGACGAAATTTTTGCCGGCAACGAACGCTATGCAAAACAACAGGTTTTCGAGCTCTATTCCAGGATCCCGACAGCGCTCCGTGGCGCCTTGATCGAGCCACTCGTTTCCGCATTACCTGGCCAACTGCCCCTCGCAGGGAAAGCCAAGAGCTATATCCGCCAGGCGCATGGTTCCCCTCCCCGACCGCCTGCAGAGCTACAATTTCCTCAATCGCCTGTCTCCCACCGAGATGTTCAGCCGAGGAATTGCTCCACGAGGTGGACACACACTTCCCCTTGAGCTCCAGCGCGATACCTACCAGTCACTCGAGAGGCCAGCGATCTCAGCAGGATGCTCTACCTGGACTGGCAGTACACACTGGCCGACAATGATCTACGTAAAGTCAGTCGCATGTGCGCCGTGGCGGGAATAGCTGTACGCTACCCCATGCTGGATGAGGAACTGGTCAGCCTTTCGTGTGAAGTGCCCGACCGGTGGAAACTACAGCGGGGTGACCTGCGCCACTTCTACAAAAAGGCACTCACTGGCTGGCTGCCACAGGCCACGATAGACAAGAGGAAGCAGGGGTTTGGACTCCCTTTCGGAAACTGGATGCAGAGCTATCGACCGCTGCACGAGATTGCCCACGACAGCCTGCTGCGGCTCAAGGGATCGCAAATTATTCCAGGCGGAATTTATCGACAAACTACTGAAGTTACACCGTGATGAACACGCTGCGTACTATGGTGAGCTGATCTGGGTAATGACTGTATTCGACCTCTGGCTCGAGGGCAGCAAGGAGCACTGAGACAGTTCAGGTCCGGGTCTTGACCCAATCGATCGTTACGCCGGTAACCTCGTCCTGCCATTCACGTCGGGAAAAAGTGTGGTCTGCGCCTGCCACATCATGCACCTTTACCGCCGACTGATTCATGGCCCGCTGCCAGCGCTTGTCATTACTGGTCAGGCTGATGAACTCCTGAGCCGTCAGGTCCTGCCCGCTCAGAATGAACAGGCACTGGCCGCTGAAGCCCTCGAAGACCCTCCAGCATCGCGTCGACAAACGGGTGTCGCTGGGTCACGCCAAGAGACTTACCTGCCGCCTTTCTAACCAACAGCACGCTGTCTCCAGCAAACTCCCTCAGCGCCCGCAGGACATCAATATCCCCTTTGAAAAAGCGCCGCCAGGTCTCTTTCCCCTTCAGCAGCGGCGCATAGTAATGCGACAGTTTGACCTCAGGTGAGTAATCACCGCTATGCACCCAGGGGTTCAGGAGAACCAGTCCGTGGACGCGCGGCTCCTGGGATGCGTAAATCATTGCGGCCGAGGCAGCATCACACAGGCCCCACAGTACGATGCGTTCCAGCCCGGGCACCAGAGACTGGAACTCGTCCATCGCGTTGACGATATCCGACCTCACGTCCTGAAAATCATGCTTCTCGCCCTCACTGTCCCCCATCCCGGAGTAGTCGAACCGGAACGCGGGTATCCCGCCCGCTGCCAGGCTGCGGGAGAGCAGAGTGAATTGCCGGTGACTTCCGACCCGGTATTGCGGCCCGCCGACCAGAAAGAGAACGCCAGTTCCTGCGGGCGTTTGCGGGAGGGCGGTGATGCCCACCAGACGGTTATCACCGCTGGAGAAAACAGAACCTCGCTCAGTGTACGCGCTCATTCGTCTGCCAAAGCCTCGACGGTATGACGGATCAGCTGCGGACTGTCAGCGGCATCAACGTTACGCCAGAAACTCTCACCCTCGATTGCCTCCCACTCCACCATGATACCGCTATCACGCCAGCGCTGGTGCACGTTGGCGCTTGCAACATTCGGCTGTTGACGACCCGTACCGACATCGATCCAACGCACCGGACACTGCGGTGCAAGGTCGCCAAGGCGAACACGAGATATCTCCAGTGCCAGCGTCGCGCTGAGCTCATAACCCGCGACCAGCAGCGATTTTCCGCTACGCAACTCATTCCAGAGCCCCGCACGATCGAACCCGGCCTCCCCCCGTAACTTCTGGCCGGCTAGCTCAAACCGCAGAAACTGATCGATATGCTGCTCCCCGTTGAGTGCGGGTTGCCACATCAGCAGGTTGTCTACATCTCCCCGCATTGAGGCCAGTTCACAGGCAAGCAAAGCGCCCAGGCGCAGGCCCCACAGGGTGACAGGCAAGCCAAACCGCCGGCGCATGCTGTCTATCAGGTGTCCGGCATCGGCTTGCCACTGCTGCCAGCTTGCATCGGAAAATTCACCGCTGCTGTCGCCGCAACCGCTGAGGTCGGGCACAAGCACGTGACAACCCGATGCGGCCAGAGCTCTCGCCTGGCGGGCCACCGTGCGGCGGGACTTGTGCATTTCCTCGGCAAAAGGGTGTAGAAAAAGCACGCAGCTCGTCGCCGGGGCGCGAGTCGGCTCCAGGCCTATGCAAAAAAGTCTGCGGTCGGCAATCGGCAGGAAGTCAGCGCTGATAGAATAGTCGGGGTTACTCATCTAGGTGCTTAGCTTCGACGCCACGAATCGGGTAAGGCTACCTACTGTCTCGAACACCGCCGCGCTGACCTCATCATCGTATACCTCAATGCCGTACTCTTCCTCCAGAGTGACGAGAAAAGTCACCACAGACATGGAATCGAGCTCAGGGATCGCACCCAGCACCCTGGTCCGGGGATCGGCGGGTATGGCATCGACCGGTAATCCCAGGTTGAGTGCCAGCAATCCAGCGAGATCGGAGGCCAGTTGTTGTTCTGTAGGCAATTTCTGATCAGCCAAGGGCTCTTTCATTGTCTGGATGGAGTCGGAACCATGACCCGGCCATGCTAACTTCGCGCCTGTCGCTTCTCAAGGTCAATCTGTGACCCGGGGGCAATCCAGCAGTTTTAGTTGCCAGCAACGCCGGATTGCCGGATATTGTTCCGCCAGACCCTCAGCAGGCCTCCACGTTGACAGCGTCGTTAGCCGACATCGAGATAAAGTGTTTACGCATTCCGGCAGACACACCGGACCCGGGCCTGTGCGCCGCCTTTCAGGAACTGGAGCTATGCAACCCGGAATTCGGCCTGGATTGGCTGACCAATCTCGCCACAACTGCCCTCAAGCCCGGCGAGGCAGGTCGTTTATACATCGCCCGGCGCGGTGCAGGCGAATTCGCGGCACTGCCTCTGAAGTGCCGCAGCGGCGGGGGCCCGGCAGGCTCCCTGGGAAACTGGTACACCTCGCTTTATTCGCCGCTTATCCATACCTCCAGCCCGCTGATCCTGCTCACCGCGCTGTTCAGGCACCTGGCACAATCCGCCGAAACATCTTCCATCGCCATCTCACCACTCTCCCTGGACGATCACGTCCCCGAGTGCTGGAACAGGCCCTCCGGCAGGCCGGTTGGCGCGGCCTGCACCGCTGGGTCTGCTTCGTCAATTGGTATCACCCACTGGACGGCGCCTCGTTCGCAGACTACCTGCGATCGCGGCCCTCACCGCTTGCGCAATACCATCAAGCGCAAAACGCGCCGATTCCTCGGGAACAGCGGGGGCGAATTGTGTGTGCTGAGCACCGGCGAGGACCTGGATTGGGGCCTGCAAGCGTTCACGGACGTCTACGAGCGGAGCTGGAAGCAGGAAGAGCCATTTCCCCGCTTCGTACCTGGCTTGATGGAACTCGCCGCGCGGCGTGGTTGGCTCCGTCTGGGTGTCGCGAGCCTCGACGGGCGCCCGATCGCAGCTCAAGTCTGGTTAGTCCACGGCGGTACCGCGTCATCTTCAAGCTTGCCTATGATGAAGCCTATCGTTCGATGTCAGCGGGCACCGTGCTCAGCGCACACCTGATGGAACACGTCATCGAGCAGGACCGCGTGCACACCGTGGACTACCTGACAGGCGACGACAGCTACAAAGAGACTGGATGAGCCTGTCCGCAACCGCATCGGCATAGCGGCATTCAACCCGGCCACGGCCAGCGGGCTGATGGGATTGTTCAATCACCGCATCCGCGGGCTGGCGAAGCGACTGCTGGGGTAAAGTCTATCAGGCCATGTCCTGCAACCAGCCGAGCACCGCTTCATTCACCTCGACTTTCGCCTTGGCACTGGAAAACGCCTGGTCAGCATCGGCCAACTCCACCCGGCGGTAGCCGCGACGATTCACCACCGCCTGCCAGGCCTCGGAACGTGTTGCCAGCTCATCGAACTCGCGGCTGACAAGGCTCTTGCCGCTCATGATGAAGAGGACTGGCCCGCGGAATCGGGTCAACCCCTCCAGCATACGGTCGATAAAATCGCCGGAGCGTGTGTTTTCCTTACCGCCACTGGGATCGCCTTTGTGCTGGCCAGCGCCGGGCGTGACCTGTCGATGCCGCTGCGCGCGTAGTCGAATACGTTGTACTCAAAGCGAAATAACTTGCGCCAGAAAGACCATTCACCGAGTCGCTTCAGATAGTGCTTTCGGACCACCGCCGCCTGTGTGTCGCTGGAGCTGACAAATGGATTGCCCACCATGATACTGGTGACATCCTGCAGCGTATGCGCATGAATCAATATCCGGATGCAGCGTCGCACCCTCCCCAGAGCACGACCTGCTCGATTTCGGGTACCGCAGCCCGGAACGCATCGATAGCCGCCCGCAGATCACTTTGCAGGTGCTCGAAGCCAAGGAACTGTCCAGAGCTATCGCCCAGCCCGCGATGATCGAAGCGCATCACCGGTACACCCGCAGCAGCGAGCTCGCGACCCATGCTGACCAGACCACGGCCCACACCGCCGCGATACTGCGGTCCTCCTGCTACCACGGTGACAACGCCAATCGCGCCAGGAGAATCCGGCCGGTGCACCACGCCGACGAGCTCTTCCCCCTCGCAGTCAAATACCAGGGGGATCTCCGTGCCGCTCATCGCCATACTCATTGCCACATCTCCGCCGTAAGCTGTAGCAACTGAGGTGCAGTATCGCGTTTGTGCAGTTGCCACAGCGGTGGATCGGCGAAGACGCCGACCTCGACCTCGCTGCCCTCTCGTCGCAACCTATCCGCCGCCTTCTCCACAGAAGCTGGCGCCTCGTCGCCGGCTTCGCTGACGTTTTCGCACCAGTAGATGGTGCCGCTGCAGGGCTTTTCCAAACCCGTCACGCCGATCTGTTCCAGATCGTCCACGAGGCGAGCGGCTACGATATAGCCGGAGATCTCCACTTGCTCCCCTCGCTCAGGCGCTGCCGTATCCCGGCCGTGGTCTCCGGTGGCGCATCGCGCCCCACCAGCGCGGCTACCCGCTGTCGCAGCATCTGGGTCACGTAACGCTTACCCGATGTCGTGGCCGCCAGAGCAGGAATTTCACAGGAAAATCAGCGCGAGCCGCAAAATCAAGCGCGAGTAGACCTCCGAGTCCACCCCCCAGAGGCTAACCGGCGCTTCTACTTCATCGAGCCGCGCCTTGACGACAGTGACCACATTGCCGAACCACTCATCAAGTGACGCGTCAGCCAGTTCCCCTTCACTCTCACCGGTTCCGAAGTAATCCAGTACCGAGCAGCTGTAGCCCGCCGCCGCAAACCGCCGCGCCTGGCTGGCGACCAACGCTGGCGACGATTCATCTCCTCGCCGAAGGGCGGCAGATAGACGATATGCCCCATGGGCTCAGCGGCCGGACAGTAGTGCAGGCATAAAAACCGCTTTCCCGGCCCACCGAGAAATCCGGCACTGAGCGTGTGTGAATCGCTCATGCCTCTTCCATTTTCACTGCAACGAAGTCCGCGAGATCCATGGTCTCGAAAATTTCTGCAGTGATTTCTGTCGTCCGATATCGACGTCCAGTTCATCTTCGATCGACCGCCACAATTGCCGTGATCGTCAGCGAGTTGAATTCGGGCAACCCACCCAGTAACTGGGTGTCCCGGCCGAACGAATCCGCCTGACTGCCCAGCTGCAGGCAATCACGTATGGTCTTCCGTGTCAGGTCCAGCGCGTCCATCTCATCTCCTTACTCGTATACTGAATGCCGCTCACGCCCATTGCGAGAGCTGCGGGGCACTTATTTCGACTTGTGAAGGTGTACCCCGCCGCCAAAATCCATTTCCTGTGCGCGCAACCCTGCGAAAGCCAATATCCGGCGCTGCCCTTCGTCGCTGCTGAGGTCGGCAATGTCGAAAATCCGGAAGCTCTCGGGAAAGCGTTGCTCCTGCCTGGCGGCCTCGGCGTAGTAGTAATCCCAGTACTGGCGTATCGCGCCTTCCTTGGTCTCCGCTTCGAATTTGGGGAAGCAGCTGTCCCAGACCGGGTCGTGCTTCCAGGTACTGCCATCGTGCTCCTGCCAATGGTTGTACTCCGACTGGAACGGTGTGCGCGTTATCAGTGCTTTCAGCCTGTCCGCGACCCACAGCGACTTCCAGCGCATGATCTGCGATTTCTTCATCCAGCTGGCGACGGTCTGCTCCCGCTCCCGCTTGAGGCAGACGAATTTGCACTCGGGCTCAACGTTGAGGATATCGCCGACATAGTTCAGATAATAGTAAGCAATGTCTCCCAACAGCCTGACCTCGGACATCTGCTGCAGTTTACCGTAGGTTTCAACCGAGGCGGGACGGGAATAATCGATGGACAGGCTGGCGCGATCGTTACCATCAAGGATAGAGCGAAACTCACGTACGGCGTTGACGTGGGATTGCGGGTTCCCCGAGAATACGGCACAGGACGGGTTCATTTCATGGAAACACAAGCCTCCTCGCTGGCGGTCGATCAGTGCGGCCAGCGAAGCAGTCCCAGAGCGCCCCGAGCCGAGACCTATCACAATACGTCCGGGTGTGTTCGCATCAGTCATTTGCGCCCTCCCGCTCAAAAATGGATCTGGAATAGAGGTAAAGACAATACCCGGACCACTTGACACCCACTTGCATACCCAGTGCCCGGGACGCGAAGTAACTGGCCTGGCGATACTGGCCGGACCGAGCGAACTCCTCCGCCACGTGTTTCATCGTGTTCCCCGCGTATCGCCTGCAGTAATTCTGGATACCCACATCGCGCGTGGTCACCATGTTGCGATCCAGCAGGTGGAGCCGGATAAGCTGGCGCTGTAACTGCCGCAGGGTGTTAGAAGCGCTCGCGCGCCCTGCGTTAGCAGGAATATTGTGTCTGGCCACCGTATCGGGGCAAAACAGTATCCGGTCTGCGCGCTCTATAGCCCGGAGAAAGAAGTCGAGGTCCTCCTCGTAGCCAAGGTATTCATCGAGACCCGCCAATTCATCGAACAGTGCCCTGCTGACAATCGTCGTATTCAGGTGACAGAATCCCCGCGCCGTCAGCAGATCGTCGACATTCACGGCGTAACACCCGTCCACCAATGGCCTCTGGGCTGCCGCCAGGCTCTTCACCAGAGGGTTCAGCCACAAGCGCTTCTCTTCTCCCGAGCCCGGGGCGACAGCGACCTGGTCACTCAAGTAAAGGTCAGCAGGACTCTCCCGGCCGTTGAGCGCCCTGTATGCATTCCCCAGGTGATCGCGCGCGACCCACGTGTCGTCATCATCGAGGAAAGCGCAGTACTTTCCCGCTGACGCCCATACCCCGACGTTGCGCGCGTACCCCGGCCCTCGCCCCCGGGGCTGGTATCCCAGGCTCACGATACGCACCTTGTCACCGTGTGTGGCGAGATCCAGATGCTCAGGCTGCAGCGGCGGTTGCGAGCCATCGTCGACCACGATGACCTCGAAGTCATCAAAATGCTGATCCAGCACCGACCGCAGGGCGCACGACAACAACTCGGGCCGGTTGCGACTGGGGATAATGATCGAGAAAAATGCCAAGGTCAGTTCGCTTCCTTCTGCGCTCGCTGCTACTCAACCTGCCTGCAGGCAAGCACGCTCTTGAGTTGATCGACCGCGTCGGCGATCTGCCGATAGCAGTGCTCGTAGTTTCCGCGGGATCCACCGTAGGGATCAGCGATCTCGGGGCGGCCACCATGAGCACCCAACAGGTAACTCCGCGCCGCTGCCTCCTCGTCCATCTCCCTGATGACATCGACATGGGCCTTTTCCATGACGAATATCACGTCACTCTGGCGCAACATCTCGCGATCGACTGTCGTCGAACGGGAGCCTCCAAGACTGGTGCCCCGCTCTGCGGCCACCTCTACCATGACCGGGTCCGCCGGCCGACCCGCCTCACTGTGGAAACCCGCGGACGCCACGGCAATGCCGGAGTCCTCTGCATAGCCACGCACCAGTCGATCTGCCAATGCACTCCGATTGATGTTGCCATAACATATGAATAAGAGCTGCCCGGCTTCACTGACGGCACGAGCCACCTCCCCGCTCCGCCAGGCTCGTTTCTGGCGCGCGAAGAAGAGTTTTTCCCGCGTCAGGGTAATTGCTCTCTGCCAATAGGAAACGGCTATGATTCCCAGGTCCACCACACCCGGCCAGGGATCCCGCCAGCTCTGTACATCGTAGTGGTGGCGCGGGTAAAAAAACAGCTGCAGCTCCTTGAATATTTCCCAGGCACCAGGCACGTTCACAATGGCTGATTCGGAACCACTGCGGATCACCGCCTCATACCAGAATAGGTCGCTGGACAATTTACGACAGTAAACGTCCGGCCGATAAGGCTTGCAGCAATCGACTCGATCCTTGAGTTCGAGGTCGAGCAACATGGCGGGGAAATCGGCCCCCGCCGCATCCGCCAATGGTAAGGAACCCCAAAATCGGCCGTTGATTTCCATAAGGCAAAACGTTCTCGTTTCTGGGTCCCACTTGAACTCCACCATGGCAACGCCGTTCCACTCGAGCGCAGACACCAGGCGCTCGGCCGCATCAAGCAGCAGTGGCTCGATCGGTTGACTTTTTCGCAGCGTACTCCCGCCTCCCGTGAGCGGGACTTCGTGCAGGCGCAAGTGCTGGAATGCGTATGCAATCTCGCCCTGACGTGCGATCAGCTCTATGCCCACGCCCTGCCCTTGAAAGTACTCCTGCAGCAGGATCGGGCCGAAGCGCAGTGCGTGCACACAGCCAGACCTCAACTCGGCTTCGTCGAAGGCGTAACTGACCTTCAATTGGCTTGAGCCCCTTCCATCGGAGCCGACTGAACGAGCGGGTTTGAGCACCACCGGGTAATGAATCTCGCCTGCAGCGCGATCCAGGTCCTCCAACGTTGTGATCGCCACTCCCCCGGGGACTGGGACGCCAACACGACTGGCAAGTGCCATGGTCTGTTCTTTGTCCAGGGCCAGCTCGAGGCTTTCCGCGGCCGGCATGGCGATGTGTACGTGCTCAAACCGTTCCCGGGCCTTTGAGATCGGTACCAGACTGCGCTCCGTCACGGGGATGACAAGATCGTAGTGACGCTGCGCGCAGTGCTCCGCTAGCCAGCGGAGGAATCCCTCTTCATCGGCCAATGGATCGGGATAGACGAATACAGCTCGGACGTATCGGGAGCGGCCGCAGATCGGCCGCTGCTCGTGGCCAGCCGTGGCGATATCGCAACCACGCCGGGCCAGTGAGCGGGCGATCGTGAGCGCCGGCACCATGTCGGCGTCGAGTACGAGGACTCGTTTGCGAGGAGTCCCGCTCAATGGTTGCAAACCCTGAGTATCACTCTGGGGACCGGGCCGGGCTGGTCGCCTTGATCAACTTCAACTTTGGTCCCCATTGGTTAGTCGACGAAATACTGCCTGCCGACCGCCGAGCCTGAAACTACGGCCCGGACACTCGCAATCTGACCTGTGCTGAGTTCTTTCATCCAGCCCGAGGCAGCGCTCGCGGAATCGCGCTTCACGTCAAAATAGCGCACTTCCTGGGCGTTTCCCCGGAACTCTCGGCAATGAACCGTAGGGTGTTTTCGTGCATGGGCAGGCCGAGAAACGAAAACAGCCCTTCAGCCGTTGCCTCAGGGGAATTACAGAGGTCTTCATAGATGACCTGGATAAAGTTACTGTTGCCCTGCATCTCCAGCATGACCTTTTCATTATGAAGCATCCACCGCGCCGCAAGCTGCTCTTCCCGGCCCATGGCTCGTAGCCGCTTGAGCGTGAGGCCATATCGCTCCGCATGCGACATGTTTGCCAAGGTCTCGATATAGGCGTCGTCACTGAGTAAACCCAGCTTCTTCCCACGCAGAGTCGAAGCCACGTAAGCACAGGGATGACGGAGGATGTGTACAAACTTCATGTCAGGGCACGCCTGCGAGAGCAGGTAGGTGCGGCACAGTGAGCTTACCGACTTCATGAAGACCAGCTGAGGTGCTCGTGCGCCCTTTGCTGCCAGGTCCGGTATTTGCATGCTTGCCACGAAGCTGCCGTTTCCCAGCAAACGCTCCCCCCCTTGACGCCGTAGACGAGAAGGCGATGGATGGTTTCAGCTAGGCACGCCGCGAAAGTATTTCTCGAACATTGGCTGCGACCCGGTGGATTTACTCGACCGCTCGCTACAAAGATCCTCTACGTACTCTGACGCCGAAACCAGATGGGCGGCCACATCGCTCATTTCCGGCACGAAGGGGATTTCGGGCCGAACATTGACACTGTCGGGTTCGTGACGGTAGAGGACCCCAGGATGGCTATCTATAATCTTGGCGAGCCAGGTTGTGCCGGATCTGGGACTACCCATCAACATGGCTTTCGACTTCGTCATCCTGGTCTGGGACCCCGTATTCTCATCAACACCGAACACGCGGGAACAATGGAAACACGTCGGCTCTTGCTAAAAGCATGCGGCGATACAGCATCTCCAGGTTTCTGAAAACCATTCCTGGTGGCCGTGGTTGCCAATTCGACGCACTACCCGGCAGATGGCAACAACGGGAATCCCTGACGACACACGCGTTGGGCGATGCATTCTGTCGATCTCATCAGCCTTTCGCGGCGATATAGCGGGTCAACTATCAACTAGAGACCTCCGGGTCAAGTTCAAACCCAGGGTAGATTCGTCAAGTTCCTGGACGCAGACTTGGATTATGCAATGGCCATGTTCGCCGAACAACCAGGCCGATAGATAAAAGTGACATGCCTCACAATCCAACTGCAAGAATTGCGCGACATACGGCGGTCGTTTCCTACCTCTAGAAGGCGCTTCAGTAATGATCCAAGCCTGGAGAAGCGGACCATACAACTATAGGCCCCACTGATCACTGCAGGTACGTTATGAGGGTTGAGTTCAGGAACCGCAAGTTTCATGCCGGAAACGTCCAGTGCAACGCCCCCCAGTTTAGGCGTGAAGATCTATCGACCGATTCGTTCGGTCATGTATTTAGCTGCCAGAGGAACACGTACATCAGAAAACCTGCATCACTGTCGTGCGACTGCTAATTAGTGCCCGTCCACGTGGCGGCAACCAACTGATATTTATTGATTTTTCGACACTGCAAATAAAAATCCTCTTGGATCTGGTATGTTTGAGTTGCGAGACAAAAACAAAACCAACCAAGAGGATTTCCGCAATGCGAGAAACCCGCATCGCTCAGGCGAGTATATTCGATCGATACGCTGAGCACGAGTACGGTCGGCAGCTTGAACAGCTGTCACTGCTCCTCGATGATCATCCCGAGATCCTCGAACTGATTGGCCGGGATTTCGATAAAGCCGATGTGGCTCGCACCGGGGCCTGTGGATTTTTGTGCCCGCGCGGCTAACCCGCGACGCTGGTCTGGTCAGACACGCAACTGGAACCCGATAGGCCCGGTGACATTGAACCCTGAGTGCGACCATGTCATTGACCAGCGTGCTATCGAACGCGGTGCGCAGGAAAATAATTCATGATTCAGGCGACAACTACCTTGACGTGCACCGGGAACCCGCAAGTACATGAACATGAAACTTCTCAACGAGATGGATCAGGAGGCCATCTACTCGGTAGCATGATGAAGGACCGGGAAGCCCCCGAGAAAAAAGTGCGAAAAAATATTTACACTACCGCCGTGACAACGTCCACCAGGGACGTGAGCGAGGTGTCAAGCGCGCGGTTTTCAACAAACCCGTGGGCCTGGGGCTGCTGGAGCTGGTTGTGAAGAGGCAAACCCTTGCCGCGTTGCGGGACTTTCGCGCTAGCATCGAAGGCAATATCTCCGAGCTCAAACGCGTCTTTGGACTGCGTCGCGCCACCTGGAAAGGTCGCGATGGCTTCGACGCATACGTTTGGTCATCGGTACTGGGTTACAACCTGATGAGATGGGTTCGGCTTTGTCCTGGATAACACCGGCGCAGCGCCCACATCGTCTCGAATCCGGGGTCAGCGACACGATCCCGCAGGCAGGCACGCGCGCGAGACGGGAAAGTCAGTCGATTTGTTGTGCTGACGTGGCATCGCTGCGCAGTATAGGCGTCGCGCAGCAGTCGAACACACAATTCCCAAACAGAAATCACGGCCACTTTGAAATCTGACGTGTTTCTGGACGGGCACTAATTAGTGCCCGTCCAGGTGGCGGCAACCAGCTGATATTTATTGATTTTTTCGACACTGCAAATAAAAAATCCCCTTGGATCTGGTATGTTTGAGTTGCGAGACAAAAACAAAACCAACCAAGAGGATTTCCGCAATGCGAGAAACCCGCATCGCTCAGACGAGTATATTCGATCGATACGCTGAGCACGAGTACGGTCGGCAGCTTGAACAGCTGTCACTGCTCCTCGATGATCATCCCGAGATCCTCGAACTGATTGGCCGGGATTTCGATAAAGCCGATGTGGCTCGCACCGGGGCCTGTGGATTGAGTATTGAGAGTATCTTCCGCTGTCTTGTGCTCAAACAGATCACGCAGCTGAGCTGCCAGAAGCTCGCGTTCCACCTGTGTGATTCCGCCACGTACCGCACGTTTGCTCGACTGAAGGTGAAGCAGTCCCCCAGCAAGTCGGCACTACAGGCCACGGTGCGGCGTGTGCGGCCGGAGACACTGTCGCAGATTCACCAGCTCTTGATGTCGGACTGGCTGGCTCAGGGTGCGCTGTCGCTGGATGCGCTACGCATCGACAGCACGGTCGTTGACGCCAACATTGCGCCACCGCTGGATAGCGGGTTACTTGAGGATGGTATACGGGTCCTGAGTCGGCTGATGGTCAACAGCAAGTCCTGCACCGGAGTGAAGGTCCGTTTTGTGGATCAGAGGAAGCGATCGAAATCCCTGGCTTTCCAGATCTTTCATGCGAAAAAGCACGAGAAACATAGGCTATATCCCCAGTTGATCGGGTGTGCCCGAGTCACCTTGAGGCAGACGGCGAAAGCGATCGACAAGCTGCGCCTGCACGGCATCGACCCCATCCTGCGTATTCCAGACCAAGCCTGCCACTGATTCCAGACGAAGCCTGCCACCCATTCCACGCGAAAGCTGCCACTGATTCCACGGCAAAGCTGCCACCCCGGCAGCCTGCCTGAGAACCACCAGCGGAGCACCCCGACGCGGGATAACTAACCGGTATTCTGCCCCTTGCCAAAAGGAGGGGATCAGATGCCTGCAAAGAGGTTATCCATGCGTAAAATCAGAGAAGTCCTGCGCCTCAAATGGGGCAAGGGCATGAGCAATCGCAAGATTGCCACCAGTTGCGGCATTGGCCGCCCCACCGTCAGCGAGTACCTGCGCCGGGCCGAGGAGGCCGGCCTGAGCTGGCCCCTGCCGGCCGATCTGGACGATGCCCGGCTTGGAGCGGCTGCTGTTCCCGCCACCGCCGGACCTGCCGGCCGAGGCTCGCGGTATTCCGGACTGGGCGTACATCCACAACGAACTCAGGCACAAGGGCGTGACCCTGTTCCTGCTCTGGCAGGAGTACCGGCCAGAGCCACCCCGAGGGCTACCAGTACAGCTGGTTCTGCGAGCACTACCGCGCCTGGCGGGGCAAGCTGGACGTGGTCATGCGCCAGGACCACCGCGCCGGCGAGAAGCTGTTTGTCGACTACGCCGGCCAGACCGTGCCGGTCATCGACCGCAACACCGGCGAGATCCGCGAGGCCCAGATCTTTGTGGCGGTGCTGGGGGCCTCCAACTACACCTATGCCGAAGCGACCTGGAGCCAGGCCCTGCCGGACTGGATCGGGTCGCATGTGCGCGCCTTCCAGTTCCTGGGCGGCGTGCCGGAACTGGTGGTGCCGGACAACCTCAAGTGCCGGGGTGAGCAAGGCTCACCGCTACGAGCCTGACACCAACCCCACCTACCAGGACATGGCCTCGCACTACGGCGTGGCGGTCCTGCCGGCCCGGGTCCGCAAGCCCCAGGACAAGGCCAAGGTGGAAGGCGGTGTATTGATTGTGGAGCGCTGGATACTGGCCGCGCCTGCGCCACCGCCAGTTCTTCTCCCTGGCGGAACTCAACACCGCCATCGGCGAGCTGCTGGTCAAGCTCAATGACCGGCCCTTCCGCAAACTGCCGGGCTGCCGCCGAGAGCACTTCGAGCAACTGGACCGGCCGGCGCTGCAGCCCCTGCCGGCAGAGCCCTACGTCTACGCCGAATGGAAGAAGGCCCGGGTCCACATCGATTACCACGTGGCCGTCGAGGGGCACTACTACTCGGTGCCCTACGCCCTGATCAAGAAGCAGGTCGAGGTGCGCATCACCCGCAATACCATCGAGTGCTTCCACAAGGGCAACCGGGTGGCCAGCCACCGCCGTTCCCACCAAAAGGGCAGCCACACCACGGTGACCAGCCCATATGCCGGAGTCGCACCGCCAGGCCGGGGAGTGGTCGCCGGAGCGGCTGTGCGTGGGCGGCACAGACCGGGCCGGCCACAGAGAAACTGATCCAGCACCGTGCTGGGATCACGCAAGCACCCGCAGCAGGCGTACCGGTCCTGCCTGGGCATTCTGCGCCTGGGCAAGGCCTATGGTGATGAGCGCCTGGAAGCCGCCTGCCGGCGGGCCCTGACCCTGGGCAGCTGCCGCTACAAGAGCATCGAATCCATCCTCAAGCACCGACTGGACGAGCAGCCCCTGGAGGCGCAGCAGGAACTGCCGCTGCCCGATGCCCACGACAACATCCGCGGCCCCGCGTACTACCACTGACAGGAGAACACCATGTTAAAACACCCCACCCTGGATAAACTCCAGGCCCTCAAGTTCACCGGCATGGCGGCGGCCCTGGCCGACCAGATGGCCATGCCCGACATCGACGAACTCGCCTTCGAGGAACGCCTCGGCCTGCTGGTGGACCGGGAGATTACCGAGCGGGAGAACCGCCGGCTGACGAGCCGGTTGCGCCGGGCCAAGCTGAAGCACAATGCGGCCGCTGGAAGACATCGATTACCAGAGCCCCCGGGGGCTGGATAAAGGCCTGATCCAGTCACTGGCGGCCTGCCAGTGGGCCAAGGAACACCTCAACATCCTCATCACCGGCCCCACCGGCGTGGGCAAGACCTGGCTGGCCTGTGCCCTGGCGCACAAGGCCTGCCGGGAAGGCTACACCGCCCAGTACCTTCGCCTGACCCGGCTGCTGCGGGAGCTGATGATCGCCAAGGGCGACGGACGCTACGCCAAGCTGCTGGCCAACCTCGCCAAGGTCGATGTCCTGATCCTGGACGACTGGGGCCTGATGAAGCTCAACGCTGAGAACCGGCGGGACCTGCTGGAGGTACTGGAAGACCGGCACGGCAACCGCGCCACCATCGCGACCAGCCAGCTGCCCATCGAGGAATGGCACGCCGTCATCGGCGATCCGACCCTGGCTGACGCCATCCTGGACCGGCTGGTGCACAACGCTTACAAGATCAATCTGAGAGGAGAATCCATGCGAAAACGGCAATCAAAGTTGACGACCACCACCGGTTCCGAGTAACAATGCAAACCCCGCGTCGCTACGCTCCGATGGGTGGCAGCTTTGCCCCGGTCCGGGTGGCAGCCTTCAGATGGAATGGGTGGCAGGCTTCAGCGGTTTACGCACCCATCCGGGGCGACGCCTGGATCAGAGACGTCGAGCACTACCGAGCGCTGCTGATCCGGGTGATCGATCAGACCGAGCGCCGAGTGATTCACGGCGAGAAGGTTCCGGTGTCGGAGAAGCTGGTCAGTCTGTTCGAGCCCCATACGGACATTATCGTGAAAGGCTTGCGCGATGTGCAGTACGGTCACAAGGTGAACCTCGCCACCGAACGGCACGGCTTTGTCACCTACTTCGCGATTGAAGACGGTAATCCCGCCGATGCCGTGCTATATCGTCCCGTGTTGGATGCGTGTGAGGCGGCCTATCAGACAACGCCCGACGCCGTGGTCGCCGACGGCGGCTACGCCAGCCGTGACAACCTCCACCAGGCACGTGAGCGAGGTGTGAAGCGCGCGGTCTTCAACAAACCCGTGGGCCTGGGGCTGCACGAGATGGGTGTGAAGAGGAAAACCTTTGCCGCGTTGCGGGACTTTCGCGCTGGCATCGAAGGCAATATCTCCGAGCTCAAACGCGTCTTTGGACTGCGTCGCGCTACCTGGAAAGGTCGCGATGGCTTCGACGCATACGTTTGGTCATCGGTACTGGGTTACAACCTGATGAGATGGGTTCGGCTTTGTCCTGGATAACACCGGCGCAGCGCCCACATCGTCTCGAATCCGGGGTCAGCGACACGATCCCGCAGGCAGGCACGCGCGCAAGACGGGAAAGTCAGTCGATTTGTTGTGCTGACGTGGCATCGCTGCGCAGTATAGGCGTCGCGCAGCAGTCGAACACACAATTCCCAAACAGAAATCACGGCCACTTTGAAATCTGACGTGTTTCTGGACGGGCACTAATTAGGGCGAGATAGTTTTATTGAAGGTCGATCACTTGTCTGTTGCACTGCTAAATACTTCGCCTGCGCCTACCTCAATAAGATTTAAGTCACGCAAGTCCAAGTCTGGTGCAGGCCTGCCGCACGCTGCTGTCGCGTGACCGGGAACCTTAGGTCTGTAAACATGCTTCGAATTATAACCAACATAGTGATTTCCTGAGACGTAGACCATGCTCCGTTGTACCACCACTCTGGTGGGGTTAAGAGGCAGGCGGGGCCAAACTGCCTGGCAACATGGTTGGGATATGTACCCCATGATGCTATCGCGCCGGTCTCTCCGGGCCGCCGCTCCCAGCCCGACAATTCAAAGTAATTGTTCTGGACGTAAATGGGCAGGGTTCTCTTGCCGTCAAGCCGCTTCCAATATTCTTCGGTCCAGAACGGGGAGTCCAGCTGCGGTTCCCAAACCCCCGTGTCTTTGTTCTCTCGATAGGACGAGGACGCGGATAGTCACAGCCATTGAGGTCCTTCCGGTTTCTAATTCCGATGGGGGCGCCACCGGGTGAGCGATTTACCTTAGGGTCAGGACGCCAACGATAAAATTTATTATTTCGAATCGTAGTTTCACCGCACGCAGCCACGTCCACCAGCATTTGTGAATACATTGTGGAGTAGCTGGGGTCCGTCTCCCGAGTCTTATAGAAGCTATTTCCGACTATCAGGTTACTGTTCGCGACTGATTTGAAACAGCTCGACCAGGCACAGCTGTGGAGAGTGTTGTCCACCAGGATGATATCTATGCTGGCACCGTCACGATTCGACCGGTGCATGTAAAAACCATGTTTTGCGTTGCCATTACCTGAATGAGAAATTTCATTCCCGCAAAACTCTAGCTTCGCTCCCCACCCTTCTCCGCTATCTCTATCCAACACGCCGTTGACGCTGATACCATTCCGAATTTGGTGATGAATATAATTGTTGCGGACCACAAGATGACCGGATTGTGGTGCCTGAACAGCAACACCGTAACCATCAATGTGCAAATTCTCTACCAACATCTGGTGCAGGCCTGGAGATTCGCTCCCCTTTGTTCTTTATTGCCAAGTATTATGAACTCAGTTCCACCGCCGGGCATCGTACTCATCGCGCTTCTCTGACCGACAATAAAACCTCGGCTGCTCCCCGTTAGGACCAACGGTGCCTTTCAGCGTGAAGGGGCCGCTCAAATTTCCATTCTGCGAACGAGCCGCAGTGTGTCACACTGAACCGTATCGACATCCCAAGGCACTACCAGAGTCCCTCCTCCACCCGCCCCCTTTCTTACGAAGCCGGGCGTATGCGTCCTGCAGTTTTTCACCATTATTCAAAGTCACTGTAGCTGGGCCTCGCGGAATTGCCGCGCACACGCCCTCGACCGGAGTATTGCCCCAATCGCGGGTAGCTGGGTTTATAGGACGACTGGTATCTCGCGACAAGGCCTGCCTTTGCCCGGCCTGCACTCGGCCTTATCCGTCCTCTCCGACTTGCTCTTGCTTTTCCTTTGGCTCTGGCTCTTCCTTTGGCTCTTGGCCTGGCTCTGATTCCACGATGGCAACCTCGTCTTTTGGCCGGACCATGTCATCGATCGTTGGCTCTGTACCCAAGTGGGTTGATCGACTGTTATCCAGTTCGATGAACGCCAAAGAAGTTCTAAGGTCGCCGAATTTGGATAGATTCGAAGGCGCGGCGTCCACCAACATACTTATGGCTAAAATTGCCAACGGAGGAACTGCGGAGAGTAATAGATTCATAAAGATGCCTCAGTACGCTTACACTGCAGCGCTGTTTGGTTCTCGCCGGGCGTGAATTTGGCATTGGGGCCTCACGACGACGGCCTACCGATCGTCAACACGAAAAGCGCCGGTGCGAACGTAGACGCTTTAAAGCAATCTGACGCAAGAGCACAAGCGTGTTCGTTTGATGCCAAGATTACGAACAATAGGCGATTCTGCAACAAAGACTATGAAATTGTGGAAATAACCGAAGCACACTACCTCTGTCACCTGCACGCGAGTGAGTATCTGCGTCTGGCTCAGACTCACCGCTCTGGTCAGAGTTTCACTCGTCCAGGCAGCACTTTCGCCAGAGTATTCCTCATCCGCATGCATCCCATAGCCAAAAAGTAACAACCTCCTGCAGATATTTCCGGCTAACAGCTATTATGGCGCATTGCTGACCCCTGCGCGCTCAATCTCGCCTGTGCTACACTAATCCCCTTATCGCTACCTTTATACCCCCAGATTGGGCGAACGCACCAACAAACCGGGAAAACCGTGGAATCCGTCGTTTCACCTAACCTACAGTGTCCGAAAAACGCATGGAGTCTCATCTATTCTGGCATAGACCGGCGTGTAAAAGAGGCAACTCCCTATTCGAAACCCATCCTTTGGAATAGCGTGTACCCGAATATCGGGCTGCCCCGGTTTCACGTGGAATGAGCCATCAACCAGGGCCTGCCGCTGAGGCTCTGCATGCCCTCTCTTATTTCTCTTCTGCCTCTGAAGGTAGCCGGATGCCTGTGGATAACAACGGCAATGAATGGGAGAAATTATCTGTGGCCTTTGGTCGAAATTACTGGCTTGTTGCGGGCACCGCTCAGCACACAATGGGGAGGGTAGAGCAAGGCCGTCATGCCACCAGATTGTCGATCGCGTCCATGGCCAAGGCCGTGGTGCACCTCGCCCTCGAGTGGCGCGGAATGCGATCTACTCGCCGCCAGTCAAGAAGCCGGTCATGCCACGGTGACCGGCGGATCTCACGTCATCCGCCTCATACCCTGAGACCAAGACTGTGCATATTGCTTCGAGCAGTTATAGATCCCCTGCTATTAAATAACTTGCTCCATCTGCCGTGATCGCCGGAATGATGCCACTCTGCGATGGATGTAGCTCGAACCAGGTGTGATCGGGGTCGCATACCCGGAGTGAAGTTTGCAGATCTCATCAGCATAGCTCTAGTGCACGTATATACTGACCCCGTCAGTGGCCGACAGGGTAGGAAGCTCGGCGGCCACTCCCTTATTTGTGAGTCCGGCGGTTTTTTCAATGTTCCGTAGTAACCAGTTCAATTGGTTTATTTCCGAATGCAGAAAACGGAGACGCACCGAGATAGAGGCGCTCCTGAGCTCGACTTTTCGATGGCGAGGTAATCGGAAAGCACAACACCTTGCCGAAGTCAGACACAGGTGGCGGGCGACTAGTCTTTTCATCAATACGCAATCCATGGGACTGGTACCTGTCCCTTTGGGCGTATGGGGTACAGGGGTGTGGCGGGGTCAGGAATCGCTTGACTACCAGGAGGATTGCGCAATCATTGCCGGCAATGACCAAATCCCCCCTGGAAGTGCCTGCGCGGTGAGTACGAACACTCACTAAAGATGTGGAAAAATGGCGCGATGTCTACACTCAAGCAGACACACATGCCTTCAGATCATGGCTAAAAATGATACAGGCGCCCGAGAACGCGCGCGATATTGGCGTGGGCTACGGATATACCGCTATCACCGGCCTCTGCGGACTGATGACTTATCGGTACCTGAGGCTCTGCTGCGCGAACACGGGCTTCCTCAAGGAGGCTAGCAAGTTCGCCAAATACGACGACCTGGTGCGCTTTGAACGCGACAACTGTTTCATCGATCATTTCGTCCGTCAGGAACGACTGGAAGCAAGCCTATGTGAAGGTGTGGACCGAGTTCGGCCGCTAACAGACGCTGAGAGAGAATGGTATTCTCAGCTCCACGAATCAATAGATCGAAGCGTAGTCGACGACTCAGTGAATATTATGACGCTGAGACCATCACTCTGATAGGCCAAAGGGATAAACTACTAATCGAAAAATTTGGCTATCAGCCGCCTAAGCTGGAGCCAGGTTGCAATGACGAGCGAAGCGGTCAACGATTATTGAATCTGCCGCCAGTGGATTCAATAGAATACGCCGTAACCTTGCCCGACGAACCTTCGACCTTGCAACAAGAAACGCCAGTCTATTGCCCACCGCACGGGTGGACAAAGAAGGCAACTACACTGTGGTCACCATGCTCTGTCACCGCGACGTCGACCAATACCTGATCATCCGCTGCACAATGCCTCAGAGACTACTGCCCGCCGGCACGTTTTGTCGTGGTCCATAATGGCACATTGACCGACCTGGACCGATCGTCCATCCGAGACTGTGCAAAACAATGCACCTTTTTGTCCGGCTCCAGGTTCAAGGATTGTCGTTTACCCAACTATTCTTCCTGGCAGAGGATACAGGTTATCGCGGAACTGGTGGCCAAATCCTACGTCGTTCAAATGGACGCCGACATCATGATCGTATCGGCGATTGAAGAAGTCGTCCGAGCAATACAGAGAGCACTCCTTTTCTTGGCACTGACGAAGGAACCTCGCTCGTTTCCGCTAAGCAGGCAAAGAGATTCGCGCAGCAGTGTCATGTCCAGGGCGAGAGGCACGTACAGTGCCTTTTTGAATGCAATCTAAGTACTTTCCCGTTTTTCCACGACTTGCGCTATGTTCGAGGGTGCGCCGGTTTTGCCGGATTCCCGCAGGGCAGTTTCGGTCTTGACGACCTCGTGGCAATCTCCTCTGGCGCAGCGAGTCGCCTTGGCGATCAGTGGCGAGTCGGGGGTCTGAACAGGCAGCCACTAAGTTCCTCCTGGCGAACATGAACGGTACCGAAGTACTGCCACTTACCTTTTATGATTCCGTGGAGCGGTACAGCGACCGGTTAAAGCCGGTCCATTTCATTGGTAGCCACAGATTTGATGGCGACATTACCGACAATTGGCGTCCAGCTATCTCCGTCGCAAGGCGCCTTGACAACCCCGCTGGGTTGTGACTGGAGGGGAGCGGTAGAGCGCGAGAACACGGGAAACTAGTGGGGTAACTGGACTGGACAGGGCCAGTTCAGACCGCCTATGTAAACCTTGCTTCTCGGTCTGTGAACCAGCTACCGTTTCGAACCCCTTTGCTTTTATATAGAGGCTACTAGCGTAGCTTAGCTTTCGTCGTCAGGACCACACCTGTCGGGTCTCGGACCGTCCGGGTATGCGTTGAAAGCTGGCATGTCATAGTGCTTTTCCGACACTACTTCGGCGGCAGCGCTCGTCGAAGAATCTCGCCACCAGGTCAGGGAGTTCCGTGAACAAGTCCGCACGCAAGATCAATCGGCAAGTGGCCAAAGGCTCGGCCTGGATGATGCTGTTCAAGACCAGTGAACGCGTGTTGTCAGTAATCTCCACACTCGTTCTCGCTCGACTCCTGATGCCAGACGATTTTGGCGTGGTGGCCATGGCAATGATTGTCGTTGGTTTTCTGGAACTTATGCGCGCCTTTGGCTTTGATGCGGCGCTGATTACAACCAAGACGCAACCAATGTCCACTACAATACGGCCTGGACGCTCAACGTGATACTGGCTGCACTGATATCGCTGTGCCTGATTCTTGTAGCCCCTTCAGCGGCTGGATTTTTCGACGATGCTCGACTGGAAGGGGTGCTCTACGCATTATCGCTAGGCGTATTCGTCTCGGGCTTCGAGAACATCGGCATTGTCGCTTTCCGAAAGGAATTGACATTTCACAAGGAGTTTTACTACCTGCTAGCCAAAAAGATGTCCAGTTTCATGGTGACGGTCGGGCTGGCATTTTACCTCAGAAACTATTGGGCATTGGTGATCGGTTATGTGTCCACAGATTTCTTATTGTGGCACTCAGCTACATCGTACATCACTATCGACCTGCACTTTCACTGAACAAGGTACACGAGTTAGGTAGTTTTTCTTTTTGGATTTTCATAAACAACATTCTCTTGTTTGCGTCCCGAAGGGCCCCCGCTTTAATTATCGGGAAAATGGTCGGCATGTCCGGGCTTGGAGTTTTCAACTTATCCAGGGACATCACCTACTCTGCTTCCTCCAATGTGGTTTTACCGGTAAATCGGGCCGCATTTCCCGGGTACGCCAAGCTGGGGCATGACCCAGCAGCATTGAAACAGAGCTTTCTTGCAACGCTGGGACTGGTCGCAGTCATAGTTTTCCCCGCTGCCGCAGGCGTCTCAGTGATTCCCCCGGTGATGGTACCGACACTACTTGGAGAAAAGTGGCTCGAGTCGGTCTTTCTGATGCAAATCCTGGCTTTCTCAGGACTGTTGACAGCCATGGTCAATATCCGCGCCCTCTATCTGGCAATGGGCAAGCCGCATATCACTGCACGAATCACCACGGTGCGACTCACCGTTCATCTCCCACTAATGTTTTATCTGTACGCCATGAAACGGCATACAAGGCTCAGCCTTCAGTCTGCTAATCACCAGTATCCTGTTGGTGCCGCTTTCCTATGGGCCTGCCATGAAGCTGCGAAAAATCGGAGTCGGCGAGTTTGCTACGATCTACGTCCGCCCTGCGATAGCATCGGGTGTTATGTATCAGATACTTGATCTAATCATACGCGCGCGGCTAGGCGAGCGTGAATATGCAAGTGATCTCCTACTCCTTAGCTATATGATAGTGGCGGGCGTGATTCTCTACCCCTGTCTGCTATTCTTTATCTGGAAGATGGCCGGATCACCCCCAGGCGCCGAGAGGCTAGTGATCGACACCGCACGAAGAAAGATCATCTCTATCTTCAAATTGCGCACCGGCGACACGGCCGCGGGTGGCAGGTAACCGAGCTAATCTCGAGCAGCTAGCGCAAAGTGCTACCGAGAGGCTTCATCACCGCTCGACGAGGATTCTACCTAAGAGGTCTGCGTGTTGATAGCTCATCCAGAATCGACTAGATAATTTTTCAGCAGGCGCAAGTAGAACTTCAAGGGTGTTTTGTCCCAAGGTGTAAAGCGTCGCAGCTCGAAGCGAGGAGTATCTACCGTAGAAACCCCTGGGGCTGTAGATACAGCGGCTGTAAACCCCATATCGGCAAGAAGGGCCGAGTGCTCGACACTGTAGTCTCTCCCGGCACCCCATTCGGATACGCGAACAAGTCGACCTTCTTGCTGAGAACCGCCTCCAGATACTTGCGACCAGTTTCTATTTCTTTGATAGCGCTTTGCCGCTCCAGCCCCTTCAGAATCGGATGGTGATGCGTATGACCCCCAATATCAATACCCTTGGCGCTGATGCGTTTTAGTTGGGCGGTTGTCATCATCAAATCCCGGGGTAGGTTGGCATTGCAGGCCTTAGAAATTTCCCTAGCAATGCCCGTGCGTTGATTTCGGGGGAGGTATTTAATCTGGGTCAATATCTTGGAAATAGAGCCGCGTCGCGCTGCTGAATTCTCGCAGTCGTAACTTCCCCGCAACCCCCTAATCTGCAGCCGCAACTTCGAACCGTCATACTGACGAATGCTTTCGGTAATCATATCATTAAACATTATCCCGCCATCCAGGTACGCGGTCGCTACAAAAATAGTCGCGGGCAATCCCAGACTCTCCAGCACTGGCTGCGCAAGCAAACAGTTATCCGCGTAGCCGTCATCGAAAGTTATGGCTAAGCTTTCCGCGGCAAAGTTCCGTCGTCGAACCTGCGCATACTTCCCTGAGCGGCAGCACATTGAAGTGCTTAGCCGCGATTATCATCCGCTGGCGGAACTCGTCTACTGTAGGCTCACCAGGCGCCAGCGGGTCTCCTCTCGGGAGGACGCGGTGATAGATAAGAATTTGAAGCTTGCGCTTAAGAGGAGGACCGCTCACAGGTCGGCGAGCGACTCTGCAGCAATCATCGCAGGATTCAACCAAGATAGCGAACGATCTAAAAACAGCTTTGTTTCCGCCACAACCGGTAAGCCAACCAACTATTGCTCACCAGGAACGGTAGCGTTTGCAATAAGATCTCTCAGCCCTCCAAGCGGGTAGCCAGTCTAGCTTCATCAGCAAACTGCTGAGCTGATTCAATATCGCCCAACTTCAATTTGGTCAGCCCGATGTTATAAGCCAGTTGCGGAGACGTATGATCACTGATATCCCATGCCTTCTGAAAAAAGTCGAGCGCAGTCTCATAGTTATTATTGGAGTAATGAATTAAACCGTAAAGAATTAATGCAGGTGTGTACTTTGGGGTGTCCTGTCAACACTTCTTCTAGATATTCAAAAGCCTTTGATTTCAAGCCCAATCCGTGGTGGCCACGAGCAATCATTGTTCCCATCTCCGGCAGCCCAAGGATGTGATTTATCGATTCGATTGTAGCTATACTTACAGTTACCGATACCATCCTCTAACAAGCGCTTTCTCTGCAATGGACGCAGAGTGGCCTCTCCGCGTGCTATCTTTATGGCACCGCCGCAGAAATGCCAACCACCCGTTTCCCATATCAGTGAATTGGGTCAATCCGCTATGCGGTATAAAATTAAGCGGATACCCAGCATTCCGATTCCAGCCAGCTATTGCTCTTTGACACATGGCTGAAGAGGCTTGGTACTCAAATACCGTGACTTTCTTCAACCACTTGTAGGCGTGTGCCTGCGGGGAAGCGAAGGTTAAAAGATACAGAACACAAATTATCGATAATGGCCTACTCCCACGGGCAACTCTCGCTGGCATACGCCTTAGACACGCCGCGCGGGAGAAGGCTCTTCATCACATTTTTCCCGGATTTTTTCACACCTTATTCTCTCCAATCGTCTGAAGATATTCAACAATAGCCCGCTATAAACGCATCGTTACTAGCATTGCTTGTCAAACATTTAGCAACTTGCCAATTTACGCTCGAATGCGTTTTGCTTTTTTCTGGACATCAATCACGGGCGTGGTCCAGAGAGGAGGTGCTGGCGCTCAAGCTAAAGTGTAAGCATCCCCTGATTAGCTCCACACATTACTAGAGTTTTTTTTCAGCCCTCTTGCAGCCACCAGATATTCCACTGGCGTCAGGCCTCAAAGGGAGTCACGAGGTCACTGTTCGTTACATACTTCCTCATCCATTCGCTCGCCAGATAGCGTACCTCAGATAGTGAACTGAACAAATATAGAGCCAGGATTTCATCTCTTTAGTTTCTATTGAGCTTCTCAACGTACGAATTCTGTGTGGGCCTATCTGGCTCAAATAAAATCCAGGTGAACCGCGTTATCCTCTACCCAGCCGGAGCGACTGCCAGATCGATCACGTCTAAGACAAGAAAACCCTTGTCAAACAAGTATTTTACGATAACCGCTTTCCTGTGAAGTTCACGTAGAGCGCCGCATCATCACTACCGTAATACCGGCGCAATCATGCACTCTTGCCCCTCCACAGGCTATTGAATGATGAAGTCATAAAAACCTCACGATAGCTTGGCTGCGAATACAAGATCGCCGAGCCATTCATAGTCTGGCGCGGTCATCTTAGCGAGTCTATCGATCTGCTAACTTCCACAGTTGATCGGACCTCACACTGTCAGCTCCACGATTTTTATGTGGTATTACCACCGAAACTCCAGCCCGCAACGACAAAAAAAGCAGCCAACTTACTTGCCTCCTCCAGCTTAAAAACATGGTCATAAAAGTCCAGCGTAGGCCCTAAATGCCATTGGTACGGGTGAGTATGAATTCTAACCGGCCGCGAAACCTCTCGATAATGCTCAAAATCGTCGATGAATTTGCTCAAATCCGGATCGTTGTCTAAGCACTCGTTAGCGAGGTCTTCGAAGCCACCACGCCGGGGCGAATATTTCCCGGGGTAAAACTTTATTTTTCCAGGCGGAGTGTATTCTCGCAATTGGGTCTCTCACTACAACCAAGGTCTCAATCCCTGGCGCAGGCCTGGGTGCATTCTGCCAACTAAGCGTCCGATACCCATCTACGCCGTGAATACGCGTGGGCTCGGTGCGACCCCGAAAAACACCAACTTGTACCAACCTGTTCCAAATACGCAGCATTTTGGTATTCGAGGGAAACGGCCTTCCGTTCTCAATCTCCCAGAACAACTTTTTGAGACTGGTGCAGGCTATCTTAGGCACATCGTAGTACATAAGGTGAAGTTTTTGTGAAACTACCGGCATGTTGGCGAAGTTAACTCGGGGATTTGGAACAGGAGACAGCATAGGGTATAATTTACAGTAAATCCACGGTACTCCCGAAGCCTAGTAACTACTTGTCCTCGTTTTTTGAACTGGACCGCAAAATCCGAATGGCGATGAGAGAAGCCCAGAATCGAGCCATCACTGCTCCACCGAGTCGTTGCAAGGCTCAGCAGATGCGTTCAAACACAATTGTGATCTCCCCGATTTTCCGGATAGGCGTACGCGCTCACCAAGCGGTAATGGCACGGCGACTAGTCTTTCTTTCACGCTACGCTAGCCGTATCATGAGAAACGCAGTTCGCTGAAACTGCAGCAAGCCGCACGCATTCGCGACTTAGGAAGAAAGACGCTTTGGATACCAAAAGTGCACCTTCAATTGCCGACAACAGGCCCCTAGCCTTCATCATTGGAGCACAGAAATGTGGCACTACTACGCTTGCACGATTACTCAACGAAAATCCTGAAATCTGCTTGTCTGAACCAAAAGAAACACACTTCTATTCAACCCACTACAGCAAGGGTAGAGAATGGTACAAAGACCGCTTTGCTAGCACAGGCGTACTGAGAGTTGATGCTTCCACTACTTATAGCATGTGCCCCTTGTCAGATTCAGCTCTGAAGGTCAGAGAGGAGCGCCGAAGGCAGGTAGGTGTCCCTGAAAGGATCTCACGCGACTTTCCAGATGCAAAGTTCATCTACATCATTAGAGATCCAGTTTCGCGCATGTACTCAAACTATTGGCACAATGTGAAGTATGGCTACGAAAAAGCGCACTTTCAGGAAGCCGTCGAACGAGATCTACAGTACGTGCATATTAGCGAGTACGCGGGCCAGCTAATGAAATACCTAGACTATTTTCCATTGGAGCACGTTTTAGTCGTTAAATTCGAGTCGTTGGTGTCTAACCAGCTAAACTCACTTAATCAGTGTGAAAAATTCTTGGGCGTTGCGCTCACTACTCAAGCCAAGGCGAGACAGGATAACGCTAGCAAATCGTATACGATGCTTGGTCGCAGGATGCTAGACAATCGTATTCTTCGTCATGCTGATCGAATTGTTCCGAATGAATTGGGACGTTTCGTGAAACGATGGTTGACTAAAGATGTGCCACCCCTTAAACAAGAAGAACGAAACAGGGTAATGCACTACTTTAGCGATGACCAAGCCAGCTTGGACAAGCACTTTGGGATTGCATATCGAGGCTATCTTGAACCAGAGCCCTGAAAGTAATGAAACCCGCCTCAACGCTGAACGCAACCCTTT